>OY776214.1:1370000-4607679 GCA_963675425.1 uncultured Sporobacter sp.
CGGACGGAAATCGTGCATTGAGTGCAAACGCATAAGCGAGCCTAACTGCGAGACCGACGGGTCGAGCAGTAACGAAAGTTGGAGTTAGTGATCCGGCGGTATGTGCGTGGAAATGCCGTCGCTCAACGGATAAAAGCTACCCTGGGGATAACAGGCTGATCTCCCCCAAGCGTCCACAGCGACGGGGAGGTTTGGCACCTCGATGTCGGCTCGTCGCATCCTGGGGCTGTATTCGGTCCCAAGGGTTTGGCTGTTCGCCAATTAAAGCGGCACGCGAGCTGGGTTCAGAACGTCGTGAGACAGTTCGGTCCCTATCTGTTGCGGGCGTAGGAGAATTGAAGGGAGCTGTCCTTAGTACGAGAGGACCGGGATGGACATACCGCTGGTGCACCAGTTGTCGTGCCAACGGCATAGCTGGGTAGCTAAGTATGGAAGAGATAAACGCTGAAAGCATCTAAGCGTGAAACTCCCCCTAAGATAAGTTCTCCCATCCATTATTGGAGTAAGGGTCGATGTAGACTACATCGTTGATAGGTCGGAGGTGTACGCACGGTAACGTGTTTAGCTGACCGATACTAATAACCCGAGGGCTTGACCTAAATATGCAGGTAATAGCCTTGAGGGACGTCACATACCGTCATTGTTCGGTTTTGAAGGTGCAGAATGGTGCTAGCCAATTGCAATATGCACCTTTAGCTCAGTTGGTAGAGCACCTGACTCTTAATCAGGGTGTCCAGGGTTCGAGCCCCTGAAGGTGTATTAACCCCATTGGGGTGCTACACCCCGATGGGTATTAAACCCTCGTGTGTCTCGATTTAAAGCCCAGTGAAACGGGTTTAAATTGAAGAGGACGAGCAACAAAGCGGAATGGAATTCTGCCGTAAGGCAGAAGGAATGAAGCGGCGTTTGCGAGGACGACACGGCCCGTTGGTCAAGTGGTCAAGACGGCGGCCTCTCACGCCGCAAACAGGAGTTCGACTCTCCTACGGGTCATTTAAAAATTACCCTCAGATTGAGAATCGCTCCTTGACAAATTGTAAATACTGTAGTAGTATTCGGTTTGCATACCGATTACATAGTTGGTGTCCATAACGGTGAGGGTCCACCCGTTCCCATTCCGAACACGGAAGTTAAGCTCACTCGTGCCGACAATACTTGGCTGGAGACGGCCCGGGAAGATAGGTAAATGCCAACATAAAAAAGAGAACGAATGCGAAAGCACTCGTTCTCTTTATAATGAGAGCGAGGAAGCGAAACTCTGCGTAAAAAGCAGGGGTTCGCTTCTTTGTAATGAAAGCGTAAGAACACAAAAAGCTCTACATTAAAACGAATAGCATCGTACATATTTAGAAACCAGCGTAACTGCACCAACTTGCATCGCATTCTCCTATCTTCGAGGACTATTTCGGCAAATACCGGACAGACAAGCAGACAGAGGAGTACGAAAGTGGACAATATACTGGTCAAAATAGTTATCATATTGGCAGCAACAAAAATATTGGGTATTCTAAGCCGTAAATTAAAAATGCCGGAAGTGCTGGGAGCACTTGTTGCAGGTATTATTTTAGGACCCATCGTCCTTAATGTTGTTAAGAGTGACGAAAGCATTGAGATGCTGGCGAATATCGGCGTTATACTGCTGATGTTTTTTGCCGGCATGGAAACCGATGTAGAACAATTTAAGAAAGCGGGACAATCAGCCCTTGTAATAGCGCTGTTGGGTGTGGTGTTGCCCCTGGCATTAGGCGTAGTTGCGACCTTTGCTATCTTTAACAACCTGATAGAAAGTATTTTTATCGGCGTTATATTGACGGCAACGAGCGTGAGCATAACGGTAGCAACGCTCAATGAGCTCGGCAAGCTTCGCTCACGCACCGGCGTTAATATCTTGGGTGCGGCGGTTATTGATGATATTATCGGTCTTTTGCTGTTGTCGATTCTTTTTGCATACACGCATACAGGCACCGGACATGCACTTTTACCAACTATTCTTGGCATCGTCGGATTTTGCATTATAGCGGGGCTGATGGTTATATTCTTGCCGAAGCTTATTAATCGTTTCCTTAAAAATCTGCAGCCTACGCGCGCTGTTTTTAGTTTTGCAATATGCGGGGCGATATTGGCTGGCTTTTTAGCGGAAGAGGTCGGTATCGCGGCTATTATCGGCGCATATGTTTTCGGGCTTATCATATCCCAGATTAAACGAAAGGAATATTTTAAGCATCGGGTAAAAATTATTTCGTCTGGTTTTTTATCTCCGATATTTTTTGCCTATGTCGGGCTGTCGGCTACCCGGGAGGGACTTACGATCAATGTCATGCTTATGGCCGGTGTCATGATTGTTGCGGGCGTTATTGGTAAAGTTGTCGGGTGCGGAGCCGGCGCGAAGCTTTTCAAATATAAGAACAGTGAAGCGCTCCAAATCGGTATTGGTATGGCGCCACGGGGCGAAGTGGCGATTATAACGGCTAATATGGGCTATGTTAACGGAATCATAACACAGCATGTTTTTGTAGCAACAATCCTTTTTGTACTGACGACAGCAATCATTACGCCAATACTTCTGAAACTTATCTATTCGCATCGATTTGAGCGTAAAATTGATCATAGTAAGCCCGAAAATCTGAAAAATACGGAAAAGACAAATAAACCGGTTAAAACAGCGTAACAGTGTTTATTTGATTTTGAAATTATATAGAACAGACGGCCATCGCTTTTAGCGGTGGCCGTCTTAATATGGTGTGCTGAAGTTCAATGTGGATTTGGATTACTCCACGTCCTGCAAGGCAGCTACGCCTTCCTCACCGGTACGGATTTTGATAACGTTTTCGACATTGTAGATGAATATTTTGCCGTCTCCGATATTGCCGGTATATAAAACCTTCTTGGCTGTATCAACAACAGATTTAACGGGGACTGTACTGACGATTATCTCGACCTTCACCTTAGGAAGCAGATGCGTTTCGAATTCAACACCGCGGTAGTACTCGGTCACGCCGCCCTGAAGACCATAGCCAAGAACATTTGTTACAGTCATACCGGTAATACCGATTTTATCCATCGCGGTCTTGAGGTCTTCAAACTTGTTTTGCTTAATAATAATGTCAACCTTGGTAATTTTGACGCCGGATCCGGGCATGACCTGCACGGGAACCGCCTGTTCAACCGGAACAGCTCCGGTAACTTCAGCCGGCTTAATGTCTGCCATGAATTCGTATTCCGCGCCGCCTGTGTAGTCAACCGTGACAAAGTCGGGATAAGCCTGGTTGCCATGCTCACCGATATCGAGGCCTTCGATTTCCTCCTTCGCGCTGACTCGAAGCCCAATGGTGGCCTTGATTGCCAGCCACACAAGAATAGACACCCCGAAAACAAAGCCCCCGACACAAACCACGCCAAGCGCCTGACTGCCGAGAAGACTGGCGCCGCCGCCGAAGAACAGGCCGTTGGGAGAACTGACGTTGCCGATGCCGTCCTGCGCAAACAGACCGACGCACAATGTACCAAAAACACCGTTAACAAGGTGGACCGACAGCGCGCCGACAGGATCGTCGATCTTCCGGCGGTCAAAGAACAAAACGGACAGAACAACAATGATACCGGCCAGTGCGCCGATCAGCAGAGAGCTCGGGACACTGACGAAGGCACAAGCAGGTGTGATGGCCACAAGGCCTGCCAAAAGGCCGTTAATTGACATGCCCAGATCCGGCTTGCCGATGACGATCCAGGCCGTTGCCGTAGCCGTCAGGATGCCCATGACGCCGGCGGTATTTGTGGTGATAAAAATGTGCGAGATTGAAAGCGGTTCGGCAGCCATTGTTGAACCGGGGTTAAAGCCGAACCAGCCGAGCCACAAAACGAAGGCGCCGATGGTGGCAAGGCTTAAATTGTGACCGGGAATCGGATTGATTTTTCCGGATTTAGTGTACTTACCGATTCTCGGTCCCAGAATGAGAACGCCGGCCAGAGCTGCCCAGCCGCCAACCGAATGGACGACCGTGCCGCCCGCAAAGTCCAGCATGCCCTTAGCTGCCAAAAAGCCGCCGCCCCAGATCCAGTGCCCGACAATTGGGTAGATCAGAAGTGTCAGGATAAATGAAAATACGATAAAAGATATGTACTTGATACGTTCAGCCACAGCTCCCGATACAATCGTCGCGGCTGTACCGCAGAATACCAGCTGGAAGAAGAATTTTGCCCAAAGCGGTACGCCTGCCCATGATATGGACGAATACACACCTTGATACGCCTCGCCGGCAATCGGCGAATTATCAGCTCCGGAGACCATAAAAAGTCCCTGTGTGCCGATAAAACCATTGCCGTCTCCAAACATAAAACCCCATCCTAAAAGCAGGAATCCGAGTGAAGAAACTGCAAAAACGATGAAGTTTTTTGAAAGGATATTGACGGTGTTCTTCTGGCGTGCAAAACCGCTTTCCACGCAGCCAAACCCAAGATTCATAAAGAATACAAGAGATCCGGCT
The DNA here is from genome assembly GCA_963675425.1 of uncultured Sporobacter sp. GTDB lineage: Bacteria > Bacillota > Clostridia > Oscillospirales > Oscillospiraceae > Sporobacter. The sequence goes on from OY776214.1 coordinate 1,374,485, forward strand.
ATCAATACCCAAATGGTATCCATTATGACTGTTGATTCCATAGTAGCCCCTCTTCATTATAAAATAGATGAAATATATATAAAAAAAAGACGCGCAGAATCCCCTGATTCCGGCGTCTTTGCCTACAGCGTCTTTGCTGATCAACAGTATTTATACAACTATAGCATCAAATTGAAGGATGGTCAAGAGACGTATTCATTTTCGTTTAAATTGTGGTATTATTAGCTCTTGGTTTAGGAAATATTGAATCATGTTTTTTATTTCCTGCGAAAAGTACATGTGCCGGACAGAGCCGTAAAAAGTACAAGTGAATAGATGAAATACGAAATATTACTAAGGCAGAGCAAAGCCCCGCCAAAAGACGGGACCATGCTCCTTTTATAAAGAGAGGGATGGGGGAAGTAAATGAATATACGCTGCCAGGTAAGTATAAAGGGCACTGGATCTGACGATCCGGCGCCCTTGCCCGCTTGAAGTGTGTACTAATAAGAAAGCGCCAAACCATAAAGGTCCGGCGCCGTTGCCCTGAAAGCGTATAACATAAAGAGGGGTTTACTGGATACACTTTATCACAGATTTGAATATTGGTCAATAACAAATTTCAAAATTAAGATAAACATATTAAAATTGTCAAAAGTATTAGGAAACTGTGAAATATTGTGGAGCTATTCTTGCAATGTGTCAGAAAATACCTGCGCGTTTTGACCTGTTACAGCCTTTCAAAATGGGTAGTGGCTTTGATTCGTTTCACAACGGGATATAAAATCACCGCGATGACGACGCTGCCGCCCCATTGAATGAGGTTGGGCGGGACGTCTGCGATCGCGACGGGAAACGTAAAAACAAACGTTTCGAACAGCGCATACCCCAGCGTCATAATCGCGCCGCCGATGACACAGGCGGCGATATAAGCGGGAAAGCGTCCGCTTTTCATGAGAGTGCCGGCTGTGAGGCCCATAAGACCTTTAACGACAAGGGTCGCCGGGGCGTAAACGACATAGCTCAGAGATACATCCGACAGCGCGCTGCCGATGCCGGCTGCTATGGCGGCCAGCGGGCCCCCTAAAAGATACGCGACAAAGTATATGGAAATGTCACCTATATTAATATAGGCCCCGGTTGTGCCAAATGGAATGGTAACAATTCGCGTCACAATGAACACGATGGCGGCCGCAATGGCGGTGTACGTTATTTTCCGGATGTTTGTATTCATAGTTGCCTCTTTTCCGGTTGTTTATCTTAGCGTGGTTTTAATTCCGTCATACCCAAGCACGGCGTTGGAAAAAACGGCCTGTATACTTTCCTGATATTCCTGCGGGTTCTTCAGCGCTGGACTGTAATGGGTCAGCCAGAGCCTTTTTGCGCCGGCTTCCTGGGCGATACGCGCGCTGTCGCTAAAAAGCATATGTCCTTTCTCCAGCATCTTATCGCGCATATCGTCATCCCCGTACATGCCCTCACAGATGAGAAGGTCCGCGTTGTGTGCAAAAGACGGCATGGCGTCCGTCGGCGTTGAGTCCGTCATATAGCATACGGAGATGGGTGCGCGCTCACCGTCGAGCACCATATCCGGTGTAATCACCGCGCCGTCTTTAAGTGTTACAGATTCCCATGCGTGCAGGTATTTATACTGGGTTTTAGGGATGTCTAAAAGCGCGGCTTTTTCCGGATTGAAAATGGGCTTTCGCTTAAGCGAAACACGGTAGCCCAGGCACATGATACGGTGCGCCAGCGGTAAATAGTCGATGCGGATATCGTCATCTTCAAGATACCCCGCCGCTTCGTTTTTGATTTCAATCAGCTCCACCTGATAATTGAGCGGGGCTATAACCGTGAGAGAGGAAAAAACCGCCTTGAGTCCGTGCGGTCCAATAATTGTCAGCGGCGTCTGACGCCCGTTGTTGCCGAGGGTCAGTAAAAGTCCTGGCAATCCCGCGATATGATCGGCATGAAAGTGTGTTATGAGGAGCAGCTCCAGGTGGCTGAGCTTGAGCCTGGCTTTGGCAAGCGCGATCTGTGTGCCCTCTCCGCAGTCAATGAGAAGGGCCCGGCCCTGATATTCAATCCAACAACAGCTCAACCACCGTTCCGGGAGCGGCATCATGCCGCCGGTTCCGGGCAGACAGACATCCAGCATGACTCGCCTCCTAACCGTAAATAAGATTCAATAAAATAATAATGATTTTATAACCAATAAGACGATGCGTCAATGCTCATTATTGTTTTGAAACAGTTGAAATAGGCAATTTTTTCGGGTTGTTGTTGTGATAAATGACAAAATCTTGTTCGGAATTCTAAAAGACTGTTTCATGGATCGCAAGTTTTATATAGAATAAAAGCGAACAGCGGTTTTTAAACCGTTGTTCAACCATCGATAGAAAGAAGGCGCTGGTTTGAACGTTTCACCAAAAGCCGATAATTTTCTGCGTCAGAACGGGCTCCACCCAGATAATGTGCGTCCGGGTGAATTTAAGGCCTCTTATATATCGGAAATGAAAGCGGGGCTTGCCGGTCACCGCTCCTCTCTGCTGATGCTTCCGTCATACCTGCCGTCCGATATAAAGGCACGGGAGGGGGAAAAGGCGATGGCGGTCGATATCGGCGGGACGAACCTTAAAATCGCCGCGCTGCGGTTTGAAGACGGTTGCTTTAAAATATTGGCGTCTGATGTTTCGCCCGTACCGGGCCGGTCGGGCGAGATATCCAGGGAAGCATTCTTTGGGGAGCTTGCGCGCCGCCTTCTGCCGTTTGCCGGCGCGGCGCGGCGAATCGGTATCTGCTTTTCGCACGCAGCCGAGATTCTGCCTGATTTGGACGGCCGGCTTATTTCCTTCAGCAAGGAAATACGCGTTCGGGACGCCGCCGGCGTCCGGATTGCGCGGGAGCTGTCGGGGCATCTGGCGGCCCTTGGGATACATGAGACAAAAACCTATACGCTTATAAACGACAGCGCCGCAACGCTTCTGGGCGGCGCGGCGAATGGCGGAATGATCGGCTTTGTTCTGGGGACGGGCATGAACCTCAGCTATATTGAAAAAACGGATGTGATGACAAAGCTGAGTGGCGGTTACTCATACGAAACGATGCTCATAAACACCGAGACCGGCAATTTCGATGCTATGCCACTGGGCCCGGTTGACCGGGCGTTTGACGACGAAACAGCCGACCCGGGCAGCCATCGCCTGGAGAAAATGACAGGCGGCAAATACCTTGGCGACCTGATTTTGTTTACGCTGAAAAAAGCCGCAGCGGAAGGCTTGTTGACCGCGATGGCTTCTTCGTCTGTGCTGGCGCTGGACGAGCTGCCGACACCGGAAGCCGGTGCGTTCTTGGACGGCAATCCAGGCGCACTGCTGGACAGTCTTAGTATGACTGCGGATGACCGGGCTTTTGTCACGACCGTTACCGATAGCCTTTTAGACCGGGCGGCTAAGCTGTCGGCTTTGGCCATAACGTCTGTCCTGGAGAAAACCGATACCGGCTGCGATGCGTCAAGCCCAGCTGTTATTATTGCCGAGGGCTCAACGGTTAATAAGCTATATTCCTTTCGGGAACGGTTTACACGCTATTTGCAGGAGCTGTGTCATGAGGCCGGGCGGCACAGCCGGGTTATAACTGTTGCGGATGTGACGCTGAAGGGAGCCGCGCTGGCGTCTATGGCACGGGACTAGCCTTATTCGTAAGTCACTAAGCCCAGTGATGTGTAAGGTTTACTTGACACGCTGCTATGTCATCCTATATGCCCGGTGATATAAAGAATGACGGCAGCCCGATGAGGGCATCGGGCCCGACAAGATAATGTTCTTTTGAATTGTCTTCTGCAACGGCTTTTAGCGTATCAAGTCGTTTCGGTGGCAGCCTTGTCTTTGCACTTTTCGGCTGCAGGATCAAGATCCCCATCCGGCTCGCGGACACCGAGCAAGATGAGAAAGCCGATGATGAACAGAGACATGATGCCCAGTATGCCAAAGCGCGAGTCGCCCGTCCATAGTGTCAGGCCCGCCACAATCAGCGGGCCGAGGATGGCCGCGTAGCGCGTCATGATGCTGTAAAAGCCGAAGTATTCGTTGTTGCGGTCTTTATCTGTGATGAGCTTGGCGAAAAACGAGCGGGAGAGCGCCTGGGTCGTGCCCAGGACGAGCGCAACGAGTATGGCCATAATCCAGAAATGCAGGCCGGTGGTCATGAAAAAGCCGAACAGGCATACACCGGCAAATACCAGAACGGATACGAGAATAATCGGTTTGGCCTTTGTGGTTTTAACGAGCTTTGCGCAGATCATTACCGAGACGGCGGCCACCACCTGCGTGGCCAAAAGTGCCAGCACCATCTGGGTAGAATCGATCCCCTTGTCCGCGCCGATTTGAGCGCTCATCGTGATAATGGTATGTACACCGTCAATATAGAAGAAATACGCCAGCAGAAACAGGCCCATGACCTTGTCGTGGGTGATTTTTTTAAATGTAACAAGGACGTTCTTCAGAGAGTTGCGGGCCACATGCTCCGTCTTTTCGATGCAATACACCTGCCTGACGTTTTTTAAAAACGGGATCGAGAACAATAACCACCATATACCGTTTAAGAGTAAAGAGGCTTTGATAGCGGATGCACCGGCTAGACCAAAAGGCTCGAAGAAGATCAGCCCGAGGCTGAGGATAAACGGTACGCAGCTGCCGATATAGCCGATGCCGTAGCCGAATGACGAGACGTAATCCATCCGGTCGTTCGTGGTCACGTCGACGAGGAACGCATCGTAGATGACGTATGTACCGTTATAACCGAAAATAAGGATTAGATTGACAATTAAAAGCGCCGTATAATTATCAATAAAGACGGCGGCGATAATGGCGATAACACCAATGGTAAAGAACAGGTTGAATATCCTGTTTTTATTACCCTTAAAATCCGCCAGCGCGCCGATGACCGGGGCCAGAAAAGCCAGTACCAGCGTCGCGCCCGAGTTGACAAAGCCCCAGTGCGCTGTCGACTGGGCGTCGGTGATGGCGGAGGCGTGGGCGATTGACTTCATGTAGATCGGGATGATAGCCGTCAGCATCAGCGTGATGGCTGAGGAAGACAGATCATAAAGCGCCCAGCTCTTCTCCTGCTTTGAAAGCCTTGTTTTTTTCATTATTCCTCCCACGCGCCCTTGACAGGCGTCCGCTTTACTTAGCCAATTTAAAAAATATGGCGTGTGAATGCTCTAGACAGTTGGCTGCATACAGCAGTGCCTCGGTAACGAGGGGAAAGCGATAAGCTTTCCCTCTTTTAGCATATAGGAATAGGGCATTAAAGCAAGCGTCGGGATGTTAAGAGTATGTAAGATATAGGCAAAATAGACGATATGAAGAAAATTAACCGAAAAAAACTTGACACAATTGGTTTATAGTTATAAACTCAAATTGAGGTTTACGATTATAAACCGGAGGGCTGATATGGAAAACATTATGCTTTGTGAAAGTGATTACCGCTTTATGACGGTTGTCTGGGAAAACGAGCCGGTCTCTTCGAGACAGCTCGTGACGCTGTGCGGTGATAGGCTGGGATGGAAGAAATCAACGACCTATACGGTGTTAAGGAAGATGGGCGAAAAGGGTTTTTTAAAAAACGAGGATACCATCGTCACCTCGCTGATTCCGAAAGCAAATGTACAGGCCCGGGAAAGCGCCTATTTTGTCGAGCGTACGTTTGACGGCTCGCTGCCAAAATTCCTGACGGCTTTTTTAGGCGGAAGGACGATATCCAAACGGGAGGCCGATGAGCTCAAGCGGCTGATCGACACGCACCGGGAAGGGATGGGCTGATATGCGCGAGGTGTTTCTGTCTGTTTTAAACATGAGCGTGACAGGCTGCTACGTGATCATCGCCGTGCTCTTGGGGCGTCTGCTTCTGAAGAAAGCGCCGAAAAAATATTCTTACCTGCTTTGGAGCACCGTCGGATTCCGTCTTGCCTGCCCCATATCGTTCGCGTCTGTTTTGAGCGTATTTAACACGGGCCTGTTTAACATGACAAAGGCTCAGAGTGCCGGCGAAACGGTGCTGCAATATATTCCGCCCAATATCGGGCGGATGGCAGAGCCGTCCTTAACGGTTGGTATTTCCGCGGCCAACACGGTTATCAGCGAGCGTCTGCCGGTCTATCCGGGCGTATCCGGCGTCAACCCGATCGACGCCTGGCTCTTGGCCGGGACGATTATCTGGCTCATCGGGCTGGCGGCGCTGGCGGTGTATAGCCTGCTTTCCTACCTGAAGCTGAGAAAACGCGTATCAACAGCCGTTAAGCTTACTGGCAACGTTTTTGAAGCCGATACGATCCGCGCGCCGTTTGTATTGGGCTTTGTAAAGCCTCGAATCTATATCCCGTTTGGCCTGACCGAGCGGGAAAAGAGCTATATCCTGCGTCATGAAGCCTGCCATATCGATAGAAAGGACCCTGTTATTAAGCTCGCGGCCTTTCTGATATTGTGCCTGCACTGGTTCAATCCGCTTGTTTGGCTGGCATTTATGCTGATGGCTCGGGATATGGAAATGAGTTGTGACGAGAAGGTATTGTCCGAGACGGGCGGTGACATCAAGAGTGATTACAGCGCGTCGCTTTTATCGTTTGCGGTTGGCCGGCGTTTTCCCGGCGCCAGTCCGCTGGCCTTCGGCGAGTCTAACGTCAGTGGTCGCATTAAAAATATCCTGCGCTTTAAAAAGCCGCGCGTCGGAATGACGGCTTTGGCGGCGCTGCTGTGTATCGCGGTCATCGTTTCCTGCGCCGCCAACCCGAAAGGGAGCGGGGAAGAGGCGCCCGTAGCGGAGCCGTCTGGGGAAATCCAACCGCCCATTGGAATGTACCGCTTTGAAAACAGTATCTACGCCAGCCCGTTGAGCTCTTATGCGCCGGTTAAGGAGCAAATGCCGACTTATTTTTTGGGCACTTATTCGATGAACCTCTTGACGAATGAAGGGGATATGACCATCATACCCGTCGTTTACGAGGCATCAGTCGTAGATGAGACATCATTTGAGGCACAGTTTGAATCTGCGGACCTCAGTTTCGGCATACCCGATATCTCTCAATACAATGAGCGCGCGGTGTTTACGCTTAACGAACAGAACATGTCATTCCCGCGATACCGAGTTTACCGGATGGATGGAGAGATTTGGCTGGCCCTGGTCGGCGGCTTTACACACCACATATTCCAGCTGACCCCGGTGGATGCTTCTGACCTGGCGCAGGTCCGGCGTATCAGCTTTCAGAATCTGGACCTGACCGTCCCGCTGCCGTTGGATTATGCGGATATGCTGTTCCCCAGGGGCGCCCAGTCTGAGGATAATGTTGTAATCGAGGCCGGTTTTTATCCGGGTGACTTGCTGTTCCGGATCGTGCGGCATACAAACGCTGAATTTGAAGACTATAGAGCGGCTCACAACGCAGACGTCGATAGTGTTCTTCACTTTGCCCGGAATGACAGCTATGTTTATTCGTGCGAGTTGTTTAAAGACGTCGTGCCCCATTCGCCGGAGTATGCCGAGAAATACGACGCGCTGCTGGCGGAGCTTCACAGCTTCGTACTCCCCGGGATGATCGAGGAGAACGGACTAACACCCTACGACGAAGGTGACTAACCAATTGAAGCAACTTAATGAAATGGCCCCCTTGTTAAAGGGGGCTGTCACCGGCAGGTGACTGGGGGATTCTTTTCTGATACAGTGAATCCCTCCGGCGCTGCGCGCTGCCTGCCTTTAACAAGGGAAGCTTGGGAAGCTCAAAACAGATAGTGTCTATAAGCACATGGAGTGACATGCAGCCTCGTGTGCTTTGCAAGCCGGGTAGTACAAAATTATAGCTATAAATGACTGATCCCCCCGCCTTTGGCGGGGGGATCAGTCATTATAAAATACTAATTTCGAGGTTCGATTTTTTCGTGGATGGCCCGCGCGGCGATAACGCCGCTGGCGGCTGCCTGCGCGAGGCCGCGCGTGATGCCCGCTCCGTCGCCGATGGCGTAAAAATTCGTCATATTCGTCTCCAGCGAGGCGGAGAGTTGGGGACGCGACGAGTAGAATTTAACCTCGACGCCGTATAAAAGCGTGTCGTAATTGGCGGTGCCCGGCGCGATTTTATCGAGGGCAAAGAGCATTTCAATGATATTGTCCATATGGCGCTTGGGCAAAACAAGGCTCAAATCTCCGGGGGTGGCCGTGAGCGTTGGTTTGACGAAGCTTTTGCTCAGCCGGTGCTCGTTGGTGCGCGTGCCCTTTAAAAGGTCGCCGAAGCGTTGGATCAATACGCCGCCGCTGAGCATATTAGACAGCGAGGCGATATGCTTGCCGTATTTATACGGCTCCTTGAACGGCTCGGTAAACCGGTTGGAGACCAGCAGGGCGAAATTGGTGTTTTCGCTTTGGAGCGCGGGGTCGGAGTAGCTGTGGCCGTTAACGGTCATGAGGCCGTCGACGTTTTCGGTCACAACGTGGCCGTACGGATTCATGCAGAAGGTGCGCACCGTGTCGCCGTACTGCTGCGTTCTGTAAATCAGCTTCGACTCGTATACGGCGCTCGTGATATGCTCAAAGACCATGGCCGGCAGCTCGACGCGCACGCCGATGTCCACTTGATTGTTGATGATATCAAGGCCCAGCTTGCCGCATTGCTCGGAAAACCATTCCGCCCCGGACCGGCCGGGCGCGGCGATGAGATACCGGCAGACCACGTCGCCGCCGGAGGTCTCAAGACGATAGCCGTCTTTTTCGGCATGGATATTCAGAACAGACGTACCGAAACGCAGCGTTACCTTGTCCTTCATATACGCAAAGATATTTTTGAGGATCTGGAGATTGTTTTCCGTGCCCAAATGCTTGACCTTTGCACCCAGCAGGTGCAGGTCGTTTTCAAGCGCTTTTTTTTCAAGCTTAAGCGCCTCTTCACTCTGCGTTGAATAAACGACCTCTGTCGCGCCGAAACGGACGTTGACGGAGTCCACGTAGTTGATGAGCTCCATGATCTCCGAATCCGGCAGATAATCCCTGAGCCAGCCGCCGAATTCCGTAGTAAAGTTATATTTGCCGTCAGAATAGGCCCCCGCGCCGCCGAAGCCGCGCATAATCGCGCACGACGCGCAGGACAGGCATTCCTTGGTTTTATGCGCCACCATCGGACAGCTTCTTTTATGGATATCCTCGCCCTGCTCGAGGACGAGCACCCCAAGCTCGGGGTTGAGCTTTGACAGCTCATAAGCGGCGTAAATGCCGGCAATCCCACAGCCGATGACGGCGACGTCGAATTTCTCGCACGTACTCATTGTTGTACCTCTTTAGTTTAATAAAAGCATCTAAAGTATATCACATCAGCCGGCCGGTGAAAAGTGCCGCGGCCGATACGTATTTCAGGCGGCGTGGCCCGATTGTCAAACCAATAAGCACCCGGCGTCATATACTGGTATATATAACTGAAGGGAGATGTGCAAAACGAATTATCAGCATGATACATATGGCTACGCTGTGCCGGCCTCCGAGCCGGCCGGACAAAACCTGACGCCCCCGGAAGAGCTGTTTTCCTATCCGCAGAATCTTCAAAATGCGCTTTCGCTCATCGTGGACGCCACAGGCGGCGAGACAGAGGACAGACTGTTTTACGCCTGGCTGATCGAGAACGCGCCGTCCAACGAGGACCGGCAGATCATATCCGGTATACGTGATGATGAGATTGGCCACTACGGGCTGTTTCGCCGGCTTTACACGCAAATCACGGGCCAGAGCGTCCCGCCGGCGCTCGAAGAGCCGTTTACGCCGCCGCCGTCCTATTGTGCGGGACTGGCTAAGGCGCTCATCGGCGAACAAAACGCCGTCAGAAAATACCGGCAGATTCTTTATGCCATGCAAACGCGCTCGCATTTTAATACGGTCACGCAGATCATTACGGATGAACTCCGGCACGGACTGCTCTACAGCTATTTGTACACAAAAAACGGCTGTCGGGGTGTGTAAAAGCCAGGATGCATAATGCGGAGAAGGCGGCCTTGTTGCACTACATAGAAAATAACATTATGATGGTAAACAATGAACCGGGTGTATTATACCCGGTTCATACGCATTTTGATTGAGGTGTTTATGTCCTTTTATCGGCGCGGACCTTGATAATCTCGGCCGCGATGCTCACGGCAATCTCCTCGGGCGTCTCCGCGCCGATGGGGATGCCGATGGGCGAATAGACTTTGTCGATATCGGCCTGGGTAAAATCCTCGTCGAGCAGGTGGCTGTAGATCGTCTCACGCTTTTTCTTGCTTCCGATCATGCCGATATATCCGGCGTTCGTTTTAAGGGCCTCACGGAGGACAACCTCGTCGTGCATATGGCCGCGCGTAACGATAACGATAAAGCTGTCGGCCCCGAATTCAATCGATTTAAACGGCTCTTCAAATGATTTGGGGATGATCAGCTCGTCGGCGTCGGGGATACGGTCTTTGTTGGCAAATTCGTGCCGGTCGTCAATGACAACGGTAACAAAGCCGACGGTGTGCAGAATGTGCGCGAGCTTCTCGCCGCAGTGGCCGGCCCCGAAAATATAGACGATGCCGTCCGTGCCGACAGGAAACAGGTAAACGTCATACGCGTCGAGTGCCGTAAAGGACGCGCGGCAGCAGTCGGCGTCTTTGAGATAAGAAAGAGCGGCTGCATTAAAGCCGTCCGCGCCGTACAGCTCGCCGCCGGATACGAGGCAGTGGTTTCTCGGCGCAAGCTTGCCGGAATGAGGGATTACCGCGGCGATATACGAGCGCTCGTCCGAACACGCCGCTTTAAGCAGCTGTTCAAAATAATGAAGAGTTTCGGACGATGTGCCGTCAAAGAATTCAACGAGGATCGTCGCGCGTCCGCCGCAGACAGCACCGATAGATGCCGCGTCATTTTGCTCCAGGACGTATTCCGACAGGACGGGCTCGCTGCTTTTAATGACTTTAGGCGCAATACGCATGATATGCGCTTCCATGACGCCGCCGCCAACGGTGCCGACGATGGAGCTGTCCTCGCGGATGAGCATCGTTGCGCCGGCTTCCCGCGGCGTACTGCCGCTGCTTTTAAGAATGATGGCCAGTGCGAAGCTTTTACCGTTCCGGACTTCCGCCAGCGCCGCTTCAGCAATCTTTTTCATATATACCTCCATGCGCCAAGCGCATCAAATAATACTGAGGGATGCCTCCGTTTTTGGAGGCTTTACTGAGCTGTTCGTCCCCGCCGCCGGCGGGGAGATACGGAATATATGGCGTTCGTTTTAAACCAACGCCCATGCGCCAAGCGCACAAAATATTACGAAGGGGATATCTCCGCACGGGAGGTTTTGTTTTTTTACAGGCGCAAAACGTGCCCTTAACATCTGGAATCGGTGATCTGACGTTTAAGCGTCCCAGTTGTAAAATACCCGACAGTGCCTTCCTCTATGTCTAAAAGAAGCTTTCCCGTGCTGAACAAGTGGGGCAGCGATGCTTCAAGGTGTCCGCGCAGCGTATCGAGGTCGGCAGCTGTGCCGGATGGCCGGACAGTGATATGCAGACAGTCCTGACCGGCTGCCGTACGCAGTTCGGCCGAATACCGGCTGACCGACGGCTCGCTGTGGACGATCTCGTCAAGCTGCGTAACGGACAGCGCGGCACCGTCTGTCAGCGTCACCGGCTCGTTAAGCCGGTTTGTAACCCGGTCAAGTCTGCGGAGAACAGTTCCGCACGGGCACGGCTGGGTCAGTATGCGCGCCCGGTCGCCTGTTTTGTAACGGATGAGCGGCATACCGCACCGCGTCAGCGTTGAGAAGACGACCTCACCGTAAATACCGTCCGGGACAGGAAGGCCGCTGATGGGGTCGACAATCTCATAGAGCAGGTCGGCCTCTCGCATATGATAGCCGTCGTGCGCATCGCACGCCACGGCGCCGCCCAGGCCCGTTTCCGTCATGCCGTAATGCTCGTAGACTGCTGCGCCCCAGGCGTTCCGGATAATCTCGTAGGCGGCACAAGGTACGTAATCAGCGCTCAGCAGTACACTTTTTAGTTTAGGCTGTATCGCCGCGTGCTCGCTGAGCCGCGCGAGGGAGATCATCTGCGATGGAATGCCGACGATGCAGGTGATCTTCTCATTAATAATCGTGTCCAGCGCGTTTGCGTCGTCCCGGACGGGGCCGTAGACAACGCTAGAACAGCCGAAGCGGCTGAGACCTTTTTTCAGCAGGTCGCCGACACTGCCGGGTGTGCTCCCGGGCATGCAGATCAAAACGCGGTCCGTTTCATCTGTCATCGTCGTCATCCCGTGGTGAAAAAAATCCACGGTGAGCTCCTGATCATCGTCCGTAAAAAAAACGCGCTTTGGTTTGCCTGTTGTGCCCGAGGTGTTCAGCGTGACGATGCGCCCGACCTCGCGCGGTGATACGCACAGGAAAGCGTTCGGCGCCCCGGCGATATCCGCCGGGGCCGTAAAAGGCAGACGGGCGATATCGGCCGTTGTCTTGATATCGTCCGGATTAACATCACGAAGACTGGCCGCATAAAAACGGCTGTTTTTTTTCGCGTGAACCAGTGTTTCGCGCAGTCTATCCAGCTGATAAGCCCGGAGCTTCAAAGGCTCCGGCCGCCCGCCGATTTTATCGGCGATCCATTTGTTCAGGGGCGTTACGTTCATAAGCATCTTTCACATCGTTTTTTTTGCGATGATCAGCCGGTAGCAGCAGTCGGACAGCTTAAATTCTCCGTTAAACCGTTCGCCCAAAAAGCATCCGCCGTCCGACGGGCTGTCGGCTTGTCCGGCCAGCTCGGCGGCATACGTGACAAGCGCAGGCGTGTGATCCTCACCGGTGAGGATCGTAAAACCGGTTTTTTGCAGCTGCTGTTCCAGAGCTTCCACTGTGGGAAGCTCACACGGCCGGCTGGTCTCGCGTTTGGAGAACAGGTCGGAGATAATAAGGGTTCCGTCCCGCTTGAGCGCCTTGGCGCATTCCTCAAGTGCCTGTCCATCGTAGCCGATGACAGACAGCGAGCATTCGAATAAAACGGCGTCGAGGCTGTCCGGCTCAAAGGGCATAGTATTACAGTCCCAACGGATAAAGTGCAGGCCGGGGCCCTTTTTCAGCCCGATGCCGATGAGCAGCTCGGAGATCTCCACGCCGACCATTTTCAACCCATATTGTTGGGCCAGATATGCGGACGTCGCGCCCGCGCCGCAGCCGATGTCGGCCGCAGCCATGCCGCTTTCCAGTCCGGCCAGACGGGCGGCGCGGTCCGTCAGGCGAAGGCCGCCGGGGTGCATTGAATAATCCTTCAGGCGGGAGAACAGCTCGGATTCGTAAATATTCACGGTTGGGGAGTTCCTTCCTCATAACTGGAGAGATAATACGCGCAAAACGGGATTGTGCGACCGTCGCGGTATACGTGCAGGCTGCAACGGCGCAGACGTTCCAGGTCGAGCGTATAAGCGTCCTGAAAGGCCATGGCCGTCACGGTAAAGCCGTGCGTGCGCACGCGCTTTAAAAAGGTTTCCATATCCTCATAATCCGCGCTGGGATCGTCAGAAGCGTCCTCATCAGTCCGCTTCCAGCGGCGCGAAACAAAATTCCTGTTTTTTAGATGGGTCGTATCGTCCTTGCTGCCGCAGGCACAGGTGCTTTTATTCCGCGTATCGGTTTTTGCCGTAAGCTTCATGAGGGAATCCGGCAGGACGACAAAATCACCGTGGAAGGTGCATCGCGGATGGTCGCAGCAGGAGGGGGCAAAATCGTTTAATTGGATCAGTCCGTCCGTCTGCTCCTCAATGGCGTTTAATATTTCCGGGAGCGTGATGCGGTCTCGATCGGCCGGCGGCTTGGGATACCGCCCGAAGTAGCTCACAGGCTGAAAATGGACGCCCCGGATAACCGGCGAGCGTTTAAGCCCAAATGTGAGAATATCACCGATATTCTGGTCGTTGATGCCGGGAATAACGGTCGGCACAAGCGTCACACCGAGACGGTTGTCGCCGCAGACGTTGATGGCAGCTATTTTTGTATCCAGCAGCGCCCGGCCCCGGATTCTTTTATAAATGTCGTCCGTCGTGCCGTCAAACTGCAAAAAGACGAAAGACAGGCCGGCGTCGCGAAGTGCTTTTACGTATGCGGCATCTTCACCGAGGCGCAGCCCGTTCGTATTGAGCTGGATGTTCTCGCAGCCGGCTTTTTTCGCAGCCGCCACAATCTCCGGCAAGTCGTCCCGGACAGTTGGCTCGCCGCCGGACAACTGGACAAACGTATTACCGTTTTGAACAAGTGTTTTAAACTGCTCGTACAAAGCGCTGACCGACGGCTCGTCCGCGTTGTTGCCGCTGCTGGTGTCCCCTGAGGAGGCAAAACAGACGGGGCAGCCCAGATTGCAGCGGGACGTGACCTCCAGCAAAACGCAGCACGTTTGGCGAAGATGCGCGCCGCACAGGCCGCAGGCGTGCGGACAGTCCGGCGATACGGCGTCTGACAGAGGCAGCACGCCGCCCCAGGTTTCAAACGACGGACGGCTTCCGCGCCAGATGACGGCGGAAAACGTCCCGTGCTCGGGGCAGGTCTTTTCGAGTGAGTAATTTTCGCCGTCCCGGATAATAACGGACGGCAGCTGCCTGAGGCAGACCGGGCAGACGCTCCGCGTCTGCCGGACCGGCTCGCGAACAGTACGGCGGATTGTTTTTTTCATTGGTTTTCCTCGGATCAGGGCTTTCCTACTTGTCTTCCATCTGCGTTTCAACCTCGGCCATCCGGCCCTCGGCCAGTTCCTGCGGGATGAAGACGTTGCCGCATTTCGGGCAACGGAGCACCTCGTGGGAGAATGTGTGCCCGAGATACGAAAACCGTGTTTTCTTTACGACAAGTTCTTTATCGCATTTGGCGCATTTCCAGGTTTTGTTCTCTTCCAAGGCGTTAATCCTCCCTGCTGAATTTCATTCTGTGGATATAGGCGCTTAAAATTTCGTACGTATCGGGCGAAAGCGCCTTATACCGGACCCAGTACGTCAGCACGGCCTGAACCATGCTGCACTGGGCGACGCCGTCATCGCTGACGAATTTCTCGCCCGACTGCTCCGCCAGATAAATAGCTTCCTTCAGGTCATCCTCAATAATGAGCTTGCGGTCCAGCTCGTCCTGGAGCGCCTCGTCAATAACGAGCTTAATGGCGTCCCAATCGTGTGCCTCGGGGGCGAAGTCTTTTCCGGTCATCTCTTTCATGAGCTGTCTTTTGACCTCCAGAGCGTTGTCTTTTTTAGCCTGCAGCATCGGCGCGCGCCGGCCCGGCGCGATGTCATAAATAAGATCGAGGATATGCGCGCAGTCTTTATCCTTTTGCCGGAAGACCTCACGGCAGTTGGCGCAGTAGACGATATACGGCTTGTCGCTGGCCTCGGCACGGTGCTCCGTGATTTCGTCGTATAAGGCGGGATTGGCCAGGCGCATATGGCCGCCGTAGCCGCAGCAGCGGTTCGGATTCGTCAGCTCCTCCGTCTCAACGCCCGCCCGTGCTGTCAAAACGCGGACGCTGTCCTGCAGGGCAGCATCGTCCCGCGCGGTGCAGGGGTCGAATACGGCGGCGTCCTCAAAAAGGCGCGCCGGGACGACGGAGCCGTCCTTCGCCATCAGCTCATACAGGCTTATCAGCTTGATTTCGGGGAGAAGCAGGCGTAAAACATTTTCGCAATAAGCGCAGGCATAGATAAACGTGGGCCGGCCCATGTCGTTCCAGAGGGTACGAAGACGCTCGGTGTTTTCCGACAGGCGGCCTGTGTCGCCGGCCCAGTAAGCCGGCGCGCCGCAGCAGCCGTCAATAATGCCGACGTCCAGCTTGGTTTTCAAATAAGCGTACGACTTTAAAACATGGTCCGGCTCGGCCGCGCCGAGCTGACAGCCGGGGAAGAAGACGTATTCGCACGTTTTTTGGCCTTTTGGGGCTGCGGCGAAAAACGCTTCGCCCGAATGAAAATCAAACTCCCGTATCCAGAAGTCGTGGAAAGCGGGGATATTCTTGCCGGCCTTGAATCGGTCCTCGCGTGAAACCTGCAGGAGCGCGCCGACGTCCACGTCCACGGGACAGACGGATTTGCATTTGCCGCAGATGTTGCAGGAATAGGCCTCGCGCGTCAGGGTGCGTTTGGATATTGTTGAGCTGGCCAGCGAGTCCGTATACGCCTCAACGCCGAGCTTGGGCGGCATCTTCCGAAACCATGCAATCATCTCGCAGTTGTCTTTACACATCTGGCAGTCGCATTTAAAGCACCGGCCCGCTTCGGCCTTGGCCTCGTCCTCGGTGTAGCCGTCTGGCGAAGCCATCGTTACGAGCGGCTTTTTCTCCGCATCGTCGTGGGGCAGATAATGTACGCACGCGGCCGGATCCGGGGCGGCCTTGGCGTTTTTGCCGGTCTGGAAAAACGTCTCCATTTCCCTGGACGCCACCGGCCCCTGGGCAATGGCTTCCATAAGCGGTGCGCCGACAAGGCCGCCGCCCATGTAGACAGACGGCTTGGCGGTTGTCAGGTGCACCGGGTCCCAGCTGTCACAAAGGCCGAACGCTTCACCGTTTTCGCCTGTGGCGATATAAACAGCGTCGTATTCTTTGACATCGTCCAGGGATTTAATTTCCGTGTTAAACTTAAAGTCTGTGTCAACGGCTGAAAACTGAAGGTTAAAATCCTCGTCGAACGCCTCAAATTCAGGGTGTGTACGCAGTGAGCCGCCCCAGCCGGCGTCCTGTTCAAAGACCGTGATGTTATATTTCTTCTGCGCCAGATTCAACGCGCATGAAAGGCCCGACGGGCCCGCGCCGATCACGGCGACGCGCTGCGCTTTGGGCGGAATCGTGAAGTTTTCGGGGCTCCGGCTGCGCGTATATTTAACGCAGGCAGCCTCCAAATCCCGCACGGCGATCGGCTCGTCGCCGATGGATGCGCGCTGACAGTTGTTCTGGCAGGGCTGCGGGCAAAGCCGGCTGACGACGGCGGGGAACACCACCGCGTTGCGAAGCATCTTGTACGACGGCAGCCACCGGCCCTTTTCCACCTTTTCCATGAAGGAGCGGATATCAAGGCCGAACGGGCAGGCACACGAGCAGGATGCCGGCTCGCCGTTAAAGCAGTCTTTCACATAAGCGGTTGATTCTTCAAGTTTCATTTTAATCAGTCCTATTAGGGCGACAGGGCGCGCCATTTGGACGCGCCCTTAGATGGTTGTTTCCGCTCCGCCGGCCAAAGGGCCGGGGATTACTTAATTTGGGACAGGCGCAGCTTGAGTGGAGCGGTTTGTTACATGGGGTTTGCTTTAATGAGCTCAAGCTCCTCCTCAAAGTCGGTGCCAAGGTAATATTTCGGTGGTGTTAGGTCCTCGCCGCGCTGTCTGGCTTCCCATCCGGCCTTGACTTTGTCGGGCGTTGCCGGCAGGGAATAGATGCGTACGCCGCAGGCGTTGTTGATGGCGTTGATAACCGCCATATGGCCGGAGGACTGATAGCACTCCGAGCAGCCGCCGGAGCCATACGGTCCGTTGGCGCGCGGTGTCTCCTGGAAGATCAGGGTGATGTCGTCCGGGATCATATCGATCGTCGGGATACCGCAACTGGCCATATTGCCGTGCTTGTTCTCGGCGTTGTAATCCTCGCTGAGCGCAAAGCCGATACTGTGTGACAATCCGCCGTAGGCCTGCCCCTCGACGGCCAGCCTGTTGCCAATAACGCCGATATCGGATACACAGGTATAGCGCAGGACCTGCGTTTTGCCTGTGTTGACGTCGACCTCGGCCAGCGCAACGTTGACGCAGTACATATATCCCGGGTTCTTTTCGCCCTCGCCGGTGTTGGGATCAAGTCCGGGCGGCAGGCCGATGCTGAACTGGTCATAGTGTCCGATATATTTCGTCGGGATGCCCTCCGCCGTCATTTCCTCGTACGTGCGGTAGGTGCCGTCGTCCTTGCGCATGGCGTCCATGAGCTTATTGGCCGCGTCGATCGTCGCGTTGCCGGCCATGTAGTGGCAGCGGCTGGCGGCGGCCACGCCCGTATCGGGACAGGTTTTACTGTCGTTCATGACGAGCCGTACCTGATCGGCCTTCACGCCGAGCGGCTCAAGCGCTTTGACAGCGTGCCCCAGGGCGCCGATATCGGCGCCTTGGCCGACGTCCTCCCAGGTGTTGTAATGGGTAAACGTGCCATCGGGATTGAGCTCAAGCGCGATCTCAGACTGGTCGAACATGCCGATGGTGTAGATGAAGCCGCCCATGCTCATGCCGACGCCGACATGCCGGCCTTCTTTTTTGGCGGCCTCGGCTTCTTCTTTATAGGCATCGTAATACGGCTTGGCTTTTTCGAGCAGCTCGGGATAGATATATTCGTGATACGGCCTGCTGTTAATGGTCAAATCGCCGGGCCGGGCGGCGTTCTTGTAACGGAATTCCCACGGGTCCATATCGATCTTTTCGGCAGCCATGTCGATAAGCGCTTCGGTCGCGGTGTATACCTGCGGTGCGCCGAAACCGCGGTAGGCGGCGCAGAACGCATGGTTCGTGGAAGCGCCGCGGCCCAGCGCCTTGAAATTCGGGATATTGTAGCCGTGAAATCCGACGGAAACGAGATTGTTGAAAATCTTGTTTCCCATGGTGCCGTAAGCGCCGTGATCGAGGCCAATGTCGTATTCTGCGGCAATGATCTTGCCGTCCGTATCGCAGGCGATCCGGCCGTTTGTAAAGGTGGCGGATCTCTTACCGGTCATGTGATTAAACTCGTCGTAGCTCAGGGTGAGCGAGCAGGGCATATTGAGATCCTGCACGGCGGTGGCAACGACGGCAAAGGTGTTGGCGCTGACGGAATATCCAAAGGAGCCGCCGACCGGGTTCATGATGATCCGGAGCTGGTCCATGGGGATGCCGCAGGCGTTGGATATGCTCTCCCGGTCTTCGCCAATCCCCTGAGACTTGCACTGGAGCGTTACCATGCCGTCTGTGCCGATGTACCCCTGAACGACGTCTGGTTCGAGGGGTAAATGGGGTTCGTGCTGTGAATGGAAGCTCCCTTCCGCGACAAATTCCGCGTTTTCAAAGATCTCAGCCGTGTCCTGTCCCTTGTAGACGGGCTGCTCTATATAGAAGTTGGGCAGGTCGTCGTGCAGTGGGATAGCGTCCGGCATAACCGCCTCGGGGAACGTCATATATGCGGGCAGAACCTCGAGATTCTGCTTGACCGCTTTGGCGGCCGCGCGGGCGTGCTCCTCCGTGTCGGCGACGACGACGGCCAGACAGTCGCCGCGTTTGTTGACTTTCTTGCCGGCGATAACAGGGAACGCCGTGACACCGCGGCCCTTGACGCGCGGTATGAGCGGAGGGCCGTCGAGATTGTTGGAGCCCTTGACGTCCTTGGCCGTTAAGACCTTGATAACGCCGGGCATTTTTTCAGCCTCTTCGGTATCTATGCTGAGAATGTTCGCGTGCGCGACCTGGGAGAGAACGACGGCCAGGTGCGCCGTGCCTTCGGGCATTTTAAGCTTGAGATCGTCGCCGTAATCGGTGAGGCCCGTGACCTTGCCGAGTGCCGTGGGGCGCGGATGATACGAACCGTAAATATCTTTCTCGCCCTCAAAGTCGTACGTGATGTCTTCCATCGTGGCCTCGCCGCGCATAACCTTGGCGGCGGCCATCACGGAGTCGACAAGGGGCTTGTATCCTGTGCACCGGCAGATGTTGCGGTGCTTTTTAAACCACGCCCGGACCTCCTCGCGGGTCGGCGAGGGGTTTTGTTTTAAAAGTGCGTAGGACGAAACAATAAAGCCCGGCGTGCAGAAGCCGCACTGAACGCCGCCGTATGTGATCCATGCCTGCTGCAGGGGATGCAGGTGCTGTGGCGTGCCGACCCCCTCAATTGTCAGGATATCGCTGTACTCGGGGATGTTTTTCATCTTTTTGGTGCACGAACGGACGACTTCGCCGTTTAAAAGGATGCTGCACGCGCCGCATACGCCCGTGCCGCAGCCGACCTTAACGCCGGTGAGACCCATCCGGCGCAGGACGAGCGCCAGGTTGTCCTTTTCAGGATCACAGATAACGGGCCGCAAAACCCCGTTGAGGTACAAATTTAATCGTGTTGTCATAATTATTCCCTTCGATTTACTTATAATGCCCGTAATTTTCCGGCGCGGCTGTTACCGCGGGGGCCCGGCGTTATACGGTATAATACTTTAATAGAATGGTAGCCGGATCGCTAATGATTTTATCAGAATAAGGTCCAAATGTAAATGGAAAAACAGGATAGATCAGACAGTTCCGAAGCGCTAGAGTTATACATTTTCCAGTAAATTATCGAGATCTACAGCGTATTGGCGTCCTAAAGTATCTGCTAACGACTGCGCGCGTGTCATCCGCTTTTGGGCGGCCGCCAATGCCTCGGGGTTGTCTGCGTAACGACTGTTGAGTTCGGCGATTGTATCTTCGAGCGGGACGGGCTTGTCCTTTCGGGCCAGCTTATCGGCTATATATAAAAGCGTCAGCTCGTCGACCGCTTCATAACCGTCCGGCAGGTCCATATGCAAAGCCACGAGCCTGGCCGTGTCGGGCCAGCCTTCACGAAGCAGCAGCTTCGCGCCTGCCGCCGCGTGCTCCGGCTGTGCGCGGGCTATATCGTGCAGCAGGCAGGCGGACGACAATAAATCCGCATTGACCGCAACGCCTTTGTCCGCCAGAAGCCCAGCGAGTTTTAGCGCGAGACGCTCGACAAGATAGCTGTGGCGGCGTGTCTTTTCCGGCATCTTGTATTTTACCATCAATTGCCGGCAGCTATCCGCATCCGGATACGTCGGTAGGCCCAGCTGTGCTAAAAGCGCGGCATAATCATCCGGTGTGTCCATATCCATCAAGATTGCCGGATCGTTGACCTCGACCTCGTCAAACGGGTAGGGCTTTAAAAAGCCCTGCATGCCACCCCTCCCGTCGTAGTCCTGGATGCCCTCGACAAAGGCGCGCGGGATGAGCGGCGGATGGCCACGGTGTCCGTCCGTAATGGGATAAACAATGGTCCGGCCCTTGGCCAGGATAAAAGCGGCGATTACCTTTTCAACCGTTTCAGGCCGAACGGCGCAGTGGTCGACCGGCAGCAGCAGAAAGCCGTCGACGTCGTGGGGCAGGGAATGGATACCGGCCTTGACGGAGGAGAACATGCCCTCGGAAAACCCTGCGTTATAGATATGGCGGACATTTTTGGCCCGGCACCTATACAGCTCGGCCTCCACGTCCTCATGCAGGAAGCCCGTGACGACGGAGATCATATGGACATTTTCCGTCTTTCCCAGACCAACCGCTCTTAAAAGCGCGCTCTGCCCGCCCACCGGCAATAGCGGCTTTAAGACGCTCATGCGCTCGGAATATCCGGCTGACAGGATGATCATCGCGATTTTCAAAGCCTCACCTCCATTATTGCCAGCATATCACAATTCGACATATTTTCAAGAGTTTAAGCCATAAAATGGGGTGCGAAAACACTCGAAAATCGCCCGGTTTCCAGTTTTTTAAACTGGTATCCTCGGCCTTGCGGCGTTATTATTTTGTTATAGCGTTTTTACGCCAAGGGAGTTATGACAAGGAGGATCACGCATGGAAGTACAAATGATCGGCGAGGGCAAGGTGGTCATCTACTTGAAGGGCGAAGATATAAAAGAACTGCCGGCGGCGCCGCATGATATTACGACAGCCCAGGCGTCGCGCATCCTGCGTTCGGCGCTCGGCGCGACGTATGACCAAAGTTGGGAACGCGTCTGCTTTGAACTGTATCCGGGACGGGATTCGCTGCTGCTGTTTGCACTCCAGCATTCCGACAGCCCGTACTATTTTGCGTTCTCAAGTATCGAGCCGATTATATCGGCCTCGAAGGCCTGCCCACCCGGTATCATATCGTATATTACATACATAGATGACGGCTATATTCTCATTATCTATCCGATGCATGGAGAAATGCCGCCCTATGCTCTGTGGGAATACGGGACGGCGCTTAGCCATCCGGCGTCATTTTCGGTGTATCTGTCCGAGCATGGCAAGGTTATTGCCGGACCCTACGCGCTGGACCGGATGTGCCGCACGTTTAAGTAATAGCCCTACTAGGTGAATAAACGGCCAATGGACGTCCCTGAAACCTGCCTTATGGGACGGCTGTTGGCCGTCTGCTGTTTTTAGGACCCGATGTGGTGCAGTCCGGCTTATAAGAACTTGACATTGGTGCTATAATAGTAATATTAGGCAGTCGGTTGTCCATACCGGAACGGCTGCTTTCAGTCTCTTGTAAAGGTGGGTATGACGTGTCGCCAAAGGCTCGTGGCTATAAACAGATTGCGCAGAACAAGAAAGCATATCATGAATACTTTGTGCTCGAGAAGTTTGAAGCGGGCATTGAGCTGTTTGGCACGGAGGTCAAATCCATCCGGCAGGGGAATGTCAATTTAAAGGACGCGTTTTGCTCCGTTAAGGACGGCGAGCTGTTCGTACGCGGCATGCACGTAAGTCCCTATGAAAAAGGCAACATTTTTAACCGCGACCCGATACGTGCCCGCAGGCTGTTAATGCACAAGAGCGAGATTTTGAAGCTGTATGGCCGGACCAAGCAGGAGGGGCTGACGCTCATTCCGCTGTCGGTTTATTTCAAGGACTCGATGGTCAAGCTCGGGCTGGGCTTGTGCAAGGGCAAAAAGCTTCATGATAAGCGCGAGGCGGCAGCCGAGCGGGACGCAACGCGCGAGATGAGCAGAACCATCAAGGAAAGGAACATGTAAAAAGTGTCAAATCCGATTGTAACGATTACGATGGAAGATGGCGGCGTCATCACCGCCGAGCTTTACCCCGACATCGCACCCAATTCTGTCAATAATTTTATTTCACTTATTAAGCAGGGCTTTTACAACGGTCTCATTTTCCACCGCGTTATTCCCGGCTTTATGCTGCAGGGCGGCTGCCCCTTGGGTGAGGGCTACGGCAATCCCGGCTACAGCATTAAAGGTGAGTTTAACGCCAACGGCTTTAAAAACGACCTGAAGCATTCGCGCGGCGTTTTATCAATGGCACGCTCCCAGAGTCCCAATTCGGCCGGCAGCCAGTTTTTCATTATGCACGAGGATGCCCCGCATCTGGACGGGCAGTACGCCGCGTTCGGCAAGGTCACCAGCGGTCTGGACGTTGTGGATGCCATCGCCGATACCCCAACGGACTTTAGCGACAAGCCCAAGACGCCCCAGAAGATTGCGTCCATGACGGTTGACACAGCCGGCGTTGATTATCCCGAGCCTGAAAAAGTTTAAAGTTTAGACACCATTTCAGCTGATATTTATATTATAATGATACTACTTTGCCGGAGAAGAGAACCCCTCTTACTCCGGCGGGTATCAGGCCCTGCACTGGCCCCTTATATATGGGGCTGTACCGGTTTCGACGGGGGTGTGGCGGCGTGAGTAGCGGGCGGAGGAGTCGCCCTCCTTAAAAACGGCATCTTTATAAATTAAAGAACAACAACGAAACACAACTGGTAGCCGCTTAAGGCTGCCCGTCCTCGCCGGAAGGTCCACGAGCCGGATGAGGGCGTCATTTAGTGGAGTCCGTGCGTGCGCTAAGCTTTGCGCGCACCATGAATCATGAAGCTACCGACCTATACTGCGTGACGGCTTGCGCTATAGTAAGGGAACTGGGCTAGTCCCGAAATAACCGTCTGCGCCCGGAGAAGCTTACGTTAAAGTGCTTTCGGACGGGGGTTCAACTCCCCCCAGCTCCACCATTAAAAAACCACGTAACCGCAATGGTTGCGTGGTTTTTAATATTTTATTGTACCCATTATTGTACCCGCTTTTTATTCTTCTGAGGTTTTAGTAGTCATGCGTACTTGTGGTTGCGGAGGTGCGCAACACTTAGTATGTACGACCTTTTATTTCAAGGCGGCGTAATATTTTCTGGCCGGGGCAGAAGGACAGTCGGAACCAAAGCTCATGGGAAAAACAGAACTATCAGGATTCCTGCGAACGTAACGCAGTTGAAGGCAAATTCGGAAAGTGCAAACGCCGTTTTGGACTAGAACGTATTATGGCAAGGCTTCCGAGAACGTCAATGACATCCATTGTGAGGTGTTTCTTTGCTGCTAATAAAGGAGTGCAAACAACGGCTCCATTTTGCGCCATTTTTCGATTGGACTCTGGATTACGATCCCGATCTTTCTTGGCTGGTCATTTTCCCACGCTGTTCGTAATTTGCATGTCATTCAGCAGACCCTAATTAGGATATGGATTTTCGGCGTTTTCTGATGCCTGCGAACATTGGCTACATGCAGTTGCAGTTGCCAACCGAAGCAATATAACGAAGCGATCCGAGCTTTGTTGCAGTCTTCTTGTCACAAAGGGGACTAAAATACCTTCAAGCTAATGTTCTTAGCATTGCTTGAAGGCATAATTCTGTCATGACTAATTTCCATAGTTATCGTTCTCCACAGTCTTAAATTGTTTGTCATACAATTCTTTGTAAATTCCTCCGATTTTAAGGAGATCAATATGCTTGCCGTGCTCTACAATTTTCCCGTCATTCACAACGAAGATCACATCTGCAGACATAATTGTGGATAGACGATGTGCAATTACTAGGCTGGTGCGAGATTTCAGAAGCGGCTCTACAGCTTTTTGAACCAGGGTCTCCGAGTTCGAGTCAAGAGCAGATGTGGCCTCATCAAAGATGACGATTGTCGGGTTTTTCAGGAGTGTTCTGGCAATGGATATCCTTTGTTTCTCACCACCTGATAGCTTGATTCCACGGTCACCAACTACGGTGTCATAACCTTGCGGCAAAGAAACAATAAAGTCGTGAATATTTGCCATTGTACAGGCATGTACGATGTCTTCGTCCGTCGCATTTTTACGTGCAAAAAGAAGATTTTCCCGAATAGATGCATTAAAAAGGAAAGTATCTTGTGTAACCATGCCAATGTGGCTGCGTAGTGAATTTAAAGCCATATCCCGGATATCTATGCCGTCAATCCTAACTGCGCCATTGGTGACATCGTAAAGCCGTGGAACCAGATATGTGATTGTTGTCTTGCCAGCTCCGCTTGGGCCAATAAAAGCGGCCATCTGTCCAGGTTCAATGCTTAAGTCTACATTTTTAAGTGTTTTGGATTTCTCACTATATGCAAAAGATACATTGTCAAACTGTATGTTACCCTTTATATGATCCATAATAATTGCGTTCTTCTTTTCGGATATTTCACTTTCTAGATCTAAGTACTGAAAGATTCGTTCAAATAGAGCCATGGAACGTACAATGTCTACATGGATATTGGCAAATATATTAACCGGGCCGTAAAGCCTGCTGACAAGAGTCACAAACATGACAATTTCACCTATGGTAATACTTTGGTATTTTATCAGGATAAGCCCGCCGAGCAGATAAATCAGCATTGGTCCAATCGAGACGAACGTCTGGAGAGTCATGACAAACCACCGACCAACAACCGTTTCCCGAATGCCTAGGCTGGTCACCTCGTTATTCACCTTTTCAAATTCCTTACATTTGTCCGTTTCTTTCGTAAAAAGCTTGATCAGCATGGTGCCACTGACATTCAATGTCTCCATACCAATTGTTGTTAATTCAGCAAGCTTGGCCTGGGCTTCCTTCGCGATTTGCCATCTGGCTTTTCCAACCTTGCGCGTGGGAGCTAGAAAAAGCGGCAAGGTCAACATGCTAACAATCGCAAGCTGCCAATTTGTATAAAACAAAGTGACAGCAGTGATCGCAAAAACGAAGATTCCCTGAAGAAGCTGTATAAATGTATTTGAAAATACATTTTCAATACCCCCAATATCATTATTGATTCTTGATGTAATTTCGCCCGTTTTGGCATCGGAGAAAAACTTTAGCGACATATTTTGAAGATGCCGGTACATTCCAGTCCGCAAATCTCGTATGATATTTTTTGAAACAAGCGTGTTTAAAAAACTCTGGCCGACCGAGACAAGACCGTTTAAAATCTGAGTGCCAAACATAAGTAGGACTAAGAATATGAGTAATTTTAAATTTTCTTCCGGCAATGCCACGTCGATGATGTTTTTTGTAAGAAAGGAAGGGACGACCCCTAGTGCGGAGGTCACAATGATAGCAAGAAACATTACTGAGATGAGTTTCCAATATGGTTTAAAATAAGATATAATTCGAGACAGTAAAGCTTTTGTAATATTCGGTTTTTCATTCGTTTCATGATAGTTACCTACTCCTGGCATATGTATACCTCATTTCCAATATATTATTGAGAAATTTTTCATTCTTATCTTGAAGATCAATAATAAAAGCATATAAATCGCATTAACAAAGGCTCTTTAGAAAATTTAATATTTCCTAATAGAGCCTTTGTTTAGGAACTTTGCTAATTATACGACTACAATCAATATAACGGATTATTCCAAAAATTACAATATATTTGGGATAACGTACAGATTTCTGGGCTAAAACGCACCAATCAACGTGTTTATTGGCATATTAAGGGATAATTATAGTTACGGTAAATTGGGGATATGACGAATCTATATTTATCTGGCCGTTGTACTTTGTTACGGCTTTTCGGACATTATTCAAGCCAAAGCCGTGCCTACCTGCATGCTTAATCGTTTTAGTTTTCGCACTATTTGTATTTTCTATTTTTATAAGTAATGATTGCCCTCTTTGTTTGATTTCAGCTTTTATGTATTTTTCACGGCCCTGTTCAATTCTGGCGCAGGCTTCAAACGCATTATCAAACAAGTTACCAAGAATGACGCATAAGTCAATATCGCTGATCTTCATTTCTGATTCTAATCTTATATCGAAGTCGAGAACAATGTTTTCCTTATCTGCCCGTTTCAATTGCTCAGTGAGCAATGCGCCAATTATAGGCTGTTCGGTCTGGACGATCTTAATTCTCTTACCCATATCCTCCTCAAGCTCATCAAGGTATTCGGAGGAAATGTTTTTCTGATCATTACTGATTAGCGATCTCATAAGAGTAATATGCTTTTTCATGTCATGCCATATCGCAGCTGTCTCTTTTTGATGCTCTGCAAGCGTCTGGTAGTATTCATTTTGTAATTCAAGCTTTGTTTCCATTGCCTCACTTCTAATCTTATATCTATAAGCTGCTTTGATTCTGTCAAAATACCAAAATATAATGATATTCATATACATTATACTCGCCATTGATAGAAATGCTGTAAAATCAAATTCTTCGTAGATTTTGAAATCCAAAACAAAGACATGATACGCCAGTACAATTGAACATAATTGGCATACTAAAAGTGGGAAAATAAACTTTAGCGCAATCTCATCAGAATTTTCCTTTTTCCACTTAGTTAAAATGACCGATAATTTAACCACAAATATCTGTATCAGTTTGGCAATCAAAATACTTACTGCGCGTGACAAGCCATATTCAAGTGTGTTAGCTAGCTCTAAGCACCAAAGCTTTGTAACTAGCGCCGAACAAAGAACTTCCGACGCGATCATTGTTGCAGCAAAATACAGTGTTGAAAATACTTGGGTCGATATGGTTGATTTGTAAAGCACTATCTCCAATACATAAAGCCCTATTAGAGTATATATAATTAAAACTGCAGGGACCCGTACCACAAGGCTAAGTAATACCAATCCAAAACAGAATATCACATATCCACAGAAACGCTTATTACGGGTGAAGCGGCTTTGAAATAAACCGCTGATATATTGATATACAATAAATGTTTCAAAAACTACCGATAGTCCTTCAAATACTTGAAAAAATATTAATTGATTCAACGCCTATACACCCTTAATATATTCGTACAATGCCTTAAAAAACAAGTTTCGATATGTTCTTGTCAGCCTAAGCCTTATCCCATTTTTCAACATAATATCTGTTCCTTCAACTTCTTTTAAATAAGCCAGATTTATAATGTAGCTGCTATGTACCTGCACAAACTGACGACAGTCTGTAAGCATTGCCATTGCTGTTTTCAAAGGCATGCGAATATTAATACTATTAGTAAGTGTATGTATAAACAAGTTGTTATGCTGCACTTCAATATATATAATTTCAGGCGCAGTCAGAGACAACTTAACTCTCTCAGTATCGAATTCAAAGACTTTAGGATATAATTTCGTTTGCGCATTATCAAGAATTTTGAATACTTTTTCTTGAGTGATCGGCTTTGGAGCAAACCAGTCAACCCGATCAAAGCAATCATAAATGTATTCGTTCAGAACAGTCACCATAGCTATAAAAACATTACACTTAGCTTGCTTTAATTCTTTAGCTATTGTCCAACCATCTGAATTGGGCATTTGAACATCTAAAAAGAGCAGGTCAAATTTCTCGCCGGTAAGAATCCGCTCCAAGAAGGGAGTCGGTGACGTAAACTTGTGAATTTCATGCTTGTTATCATGAGCCAATATACTGTGGTGAAGTTCATCTATATCTTTAATACTGTCATCACAAATCGCTATTCTCAACAGTCATTCTCCTCTGATTCAAAAATGTTCGTACCCGCCTCGACTGAATGACAATGCGGGATAAATTGCTTAAAAACTTGATCACAGTCAGTTTTTCTTCATAACTCATATCTTTTATCAATGCTGCAAACCACTTTGCCTGCTCCGGATATTCGGAAGTGCTATTTGAAAAGATTAGATTTGCATCTATATTAAGCGCACTGATTATGTGATATAGAGTTTTGAAATTTAGGGTACATAATACCGCGTTCAAATTATCCGATTGCATTTGGCGTGGCTCCGGCATGGTAACCCAGTGCTCTGTTTCATATTCTTCTGAATACGCAATTTTATCAATTTATTCCCAAACATTTGCTGCTTTCAATTCATAATACCACCTAATGATTAAGAATTATAGCTTCTGAGTTAACGTAAGCGCAAAATAATCACCCACTGTAAAACAACCGCCAGTCCATCGATTCCGTAGCGGAGGTTGGTATATCTGCAAGCCACGTAATAATTTTCGACCAGACTCAAATCAATCATATGCATTTCCAATGCTTGTAGCATTGCAATTGTATCGCGATCCGTTCCGGCGTGAATCTCCAACTCAGCGTCTTGTTTCGGAGAAGAATCGTACAGTGTTCTTTCTCCTGCTCTTTTGCTGCTTCCAGACATACAAGCTTCGGCTGCGCGGTTACACAGGATGCTTGCCGGAGTCTGCGCAGCCAGTAATAATATGTCTTCCGATATTCCATTTTGCGCACAGAACGTCTTATTGCTCATCCCACTTTCACGACAGGCCTGATCATGTCCGCCCGTTGTTGAAGGCAATATTCTTTCCGTATCGCTAATACATCTTCCATTCTCGCTAACCCCCGTATGCCATTTTTGCTAAAATACTGTTTTGCAGTTTTTACTATGTAGTGAAGATTGTCTCACTTTGGCGTCCTCTTTTACAGGCGGGCGATTATTGAGCGCTTACGAGTTAACTATAATTCTATCTTATCGTATATTCATTGTAGTATTTTTAAAATGAAGCAAGAGTTTATACCAGAATTAATGCTGTGTTTTGATGACATTTTCTGCAGAGAAAAGTAAGTTATCCCTCAATTCAGTAAGTTATCACATTTATATTGAGTTCTTTAGTGTTGAGTATATCCTTGAATATATCTGTTAAAGCGGGAAAAGTTTCGTTTGATGCACGGAGAGAAACCGGCATCCAGTTTATTCGTAGACTCCCGCTAAGGTAGAGGAGATCCCTTTGCTGCCAGTACGAAACACAAGGAGGAATTCTCCGACCTCTATCCGCTGTTTGAATTGTAGCCGCCCCATCTGGGGCAATCCCCAATATAACTTTATTATACGAGGAGGAAAGTAAAGTGATCGAAGAACTAGCCGAAAGAGCGTCCATATATTTTTCTAACAAAAACATTATAGATAGAAATAAGCAGGAAATATATAAATACGGATTTGAGCTACTGATTTCAACCATATTTAATGTAGTCGGTATATTAATTATCTCTGGCATTTTAAGGGTAGTTTTGGGAGCAGTACTATTCATTATTGCCTTTGTTCCCTTGAGATTATCCGCTGGGGGCTATCACGCAAAACATCATTGGTCATGTATTTTGGGATTTAATATAATTTTCTTATGCTTTGCGCTGCTGCTAAAATATTTAAACACAGACTTTATGCGTTATTACTCACTTGTATCCATAATGGTATGTTCAATCTTTATTTGGAGTTTTGCACCGGTGGAAGCTGCTAACAAACCATTAAAACAGGAACAGCGCGAGAAGCAAAAAAAGCATAGCGTCATCATATCAAGTGTCAATCTAGCGATCGTTCTTACATTTTTTGCTTTGCCTAATTTGCCAAGTAACTTACTTGCCTATTATATATCGGGTGCCCTAAGCGCAAGCGGATTGTTAGTTATCCCAAAAATCTCCAAAAAGACAGACGGCTGAATCTGTTTTTCTAAAATGATAAGTAGATTTCGCATAGCTTTGGCCCCCAATGAGTATGGCTGAGAAGTATCAAAAATAAATATGTAGCATGATAACAGAAATATCTTTCTAGACTAAATTCTAGATGCAGTTTAATTCTAAACCTAATATTAATAATAGCATCCCGCCAGTGCGAGTTGTCCCGAAAATCGGCAAGATATCCCATATATGTTGAAATTATGCCAATAATCCGCTATGTTAATTGTAGTTGAAACTATAGTTTACATAGCGGATTTTTACCGATAAAAATTGAAAGGAGTGTTTAAAAATGAAATTTGTTTCTTCTAAGATTTTAAAAAAGATTATGGGGCTGATACCAGCTTTGGCGATGTTTCTGGCAGTACAATCGGTGACTTCAACTTGCTTTTTCTGTCTGCATCAGCCAGATGTGCCTCATGGCCTGAAATAAATACGATATATAAATCAACTGACATTACGGTTACGATTATGCGACTTTAAATAGGTAAATAAGGCGCGGCAAATTTTGCCTGCAGCCTGAAATATTCTTAAGTTTCGGGATTCGTGCGCGAACTTTCAGGTCATGCAGATTGTGAGTCAACAGGACAAACAAAAGTTGAACGATAGATGAGTTCATGGAGACAAATGGAACCTGTTAAGGCTGTAATAAATTCTATTAGCTGTGAATCATCTACACAGTGAAAATTCAAGGCTATAATTACGGTTCCGACCAATCTGCCGATAAATGGTGGTGTAAACGCACTTTCTATGATTTCATAACAGTTGAGGTATTCATTTAAAAAATGAAAGCTCCAGATTGCCATTTCTTCGCCAGTCCTGCAGATGTCCAAAAGCGAAATCTGCACAAATTTCTTTTGCATGGCTATTTCCTCTGTTTCGATGACATATTTGCGGCCTACATTCAGCAGAGGGAAGTCATATATTTAAGAGACTCTGAATCCTTGATATCGATGGATTTTTGAGTTTCAAAATCCGCTACTGATACATAGAAAGGAGGTGAAATTACATGTTAAAGTTGAGGAATTCAACAAATGCCGTAATTTTTAAGGGAACCTGCAGTGGACTTGATTTCAATTGCATTTTCTGCGACGGCCAGGCTTGGGACATCAATATTTAAAAGCAAGTAAAGTAATTAATCTTCTGTCAATATAATGATAGAAGATTAATTACTTTCAAAACAAGGAGGAAATCATGGATACTATAATAAGTTTTGCTGATTATAAAATATTTAATAATGATAATCGCAAATATATATATTGTGTTGAAGATAATAGAATTTTCGAGACAGATGATCGGCTTTTAGAATTATTAAATCAAGATGGTAAACCCTATGATGAAATAAAATATAATTTATCTACGTTGTTTAGTGTGACTGAATTAGATGAATTAATTAAGTTAATGCATGAGCTTAAACTTATAAAAACAGAATGTCATGATGTAGAAAGACATTCAAACGATACATCAGGAAACATAACGACTTTACTTCTGTTAGTTGCACAAGATTGTAATCTTAGATGTTCTTATTGTTATGCTGATGAAGGGAAGTATTATGATGCGGGAAAAATGGATTTGATGACTGCAAAAAAATCTATTGATTTTTTAATGGATAAATCTTCGGGTAACAAATTATCTATTTGTTTCTTTGGTGGCGAGCCTCTTTTAAATTTTGCGTTAATAAAAGAAGTTGTTGCATACTGTCAGAACAAAGAAAAAGAAAGAGGAATAGCATTCGGATTTAGTATGACAACAAACGGTACTTTAATAAATGATGAGATTGAGAAATTTCTTATTAAGAATCAAATAAAAACTCAAATAAGCATTGACGGCGACAGAAAAACACATGATGCAAACAGATATTTTAGTGGTAAGCAGGGCTCGTATGAAACGGTACTGAAAAAAACTAAATCTTTGAGAGAAAGCGGTTTTTTAGATGCTAGGGGAACAATTACCACGAAAGAACTTGATTTAGTGTACTTATATGACTTTTTACATTCTATAGGGTTTAACAAGGTTATACTAGCTCCCGCACTCAACTTATTTAATTTTGAAGAATATGATATATTAACTGATGCGTATATTAACTTTTACTTGAATTGTGAAAACCATATTAAGCAAAAGAAATACGCGGAAATTAAAGATAATAAAGTGATTATGAGTCTGCTGAGTGAAATTCATAGCGCAAATATTCGCACGAAAGCCTGTGGAGCAGGTAGTAATTTATACGCCATAGATATAAATGGTGATATTTATCCTTGCCAGCGATTTGTGGGTAAAAAAGAAACATGTCTGGGGAATGTTTTTACAAATGACAATAAACAAAAGGAGTATTTAGAAAAATCTTACATAAATAGCTTTGAGAAATGCAGTAAATGTTGGATACGTAATTTATGTGTTGGCGGATGTGCTTATGAAAATTATTCAGTATCAGGTGATATAAATACGCCTTATGAAGCATTTTGCGAATTCAAGAAAAAAACTGTAACCGAAGCGATTAAGATTTATTTGAGGTTAAGTGATGAGGAAATATTAGAGCTCTTCGAAAACTAAAAGTTACAGATTAGTTCTTTCAATATTTTTTAACGAAGTCAACATATGAAGATTGTAGCTAATATTTATGGAAAAAGCTGCTGAAAGGCAGCTTTTACTTGTCAATAGGAGAAGCTTTTGTTTTTTTTAGGAGAATGACCTTATGGATTATGTTCTAGAAACAAACCATCTAAATAAAAACTATGGACACTTCAAAGTATTAAATAGACTATCAATGCACGTCCAAAAAGGAGCAATATATGGTTTAGTCGGTAAAAATGGTGCTGGCAAGACGACACTTATTCGAATGATATGTGGCCTTCAAAGACCTTCATCAGGCGAATATACGCTATATGGCAGAAAAAACACTGAAAAAGAAGTTGCTATATCGCAAAGAAGAATAGGGGCTGTTATTGAAACACCATCTGTCTACCTTGATATGACGGCTGAAGAAAATCTTAAACAACAATACTATATTTTGGGTCTTTCTTCATTTGACGGTCTCAATGCTATTCAAAAGTTAGTTGGACTTGAACATACAGGGAAAAAGAAAGCAAAAAATTTCTCTCTTGGTATGCGACAAAGATTGGGAATTGCCATAGCACTTGTAGGAAAGCCGGACTTTTTGGTGCTAGATGAACCTGCCAATGGACTAGATCCTCAGGGTATCATTGAAATGAGAGAATTGATTTTGAAACTTAACCATGAACGACAAATGACGATCTTGATTTCCAGCCATATTCTTGGCGAACTTTTTAAACTTGCTACTCATTATGGATTTATTGACAATGGATATATTGTAAAAGAAATAAGTGCGGCAGAACTACAAGATGCTTGCAGGAAATGTGTTCGTATGGAAGTAAGCGACACAAAAGCACTTTCCTCTGTGCTTGACCAAATGAAAATTGAGTACAAGATTTTCTCCGACACACAGGCTGATGTATTTGCAAAAATTAATATATCTCAATTGGTATTGGCGTTGGAAAAGGCGAATTGTGAACTAATTTCTATACAAGAGCGTGATGAGACTCTGGAAAGTTATTATGTAAGTCTTGTTGGAGGTGGGAACCATGCGTAATTTAATAGCCGCAAACTTCCAAAGGCTGTTAAAAAATAGGGCGTTTTGGCTAGCCGTAATTCTAATGAGCTGCTTTGAAGGTTTTTTTTACTTGCTTATGTTAAGAAATGGTTCTGCCCCGATGGATGTTTATTTGTTCTCCTCGCTTCAATGTATAGGTATATTATTTGCGATTTTTTTTAGTCTATTTCTTGGAATAGAATACAGTGATGGAACGTTACGGAACAAAATCATTGTTGGGCATAAAAGAAGCAATATTTATCTGGCAAGTCTGATTACAGGGATTATAGCCATTACCATTATTTGTTTGGCTGGGGTTTTGACTGGGTGCGTAATTGGTATCTTATTGTATGGTGCACCTTATTATAACTTAGGGCAAATTCTATTGGCAGGAATAGTTGGTTGGTTTGCGTGTGTAGCGCTAGTCTCAATCTATAATTTGGTTGGTATGCTCTCGTCAAGTAAGGCATTAACAGCAATCATCTGCATATTAATCGCTTTTGCTTTGTTGTTTTCTGCATATTTTACGTTCAATTTGCTTTCTAAGCCAAATTTCCTGGTAGGTGTTGAAAGAGAAATTGTTCGGACTCAATTTGAAGTTAATCCATCTGGGCAATTAGTGCTGGTAATGTCAATTGACGACATAAGCTCTCCGTGGAGGCTAACTGCATATTCCCTTCTTCTATTTTTTGTTCTTACAGGTTTAGGGACGTATTTTTTTCACAAGAAAGATTTAAAGTGAAGCCGGTAATACGTGAGGAGAGATCAGTATGAATGGATGGTACATGTAAGAATGTACCTTGGCGATTATTTCTTTTTATTCGCGGTCACTTCTCTATATAAAGCATACCTGCATTATATCACCCAAGCAGACATATCACCTATAAATCCAATCCTGCATTTTATAGGGGCACATTGCAAGATGAAATCTATTTGCTAATTTGTGGTTTTTCATATTAGAATAATGTCAGTCTACTATAAAGGACGTTATCATATGAATTTACTCACTATTCTTTTGATAGAGGATGATCCTGTTTTGCGGGAAACCCTGCAAGCCGCGCTTTCCGACGCGAACTACTATGTTCTTACAGCGGCTGGTGCGATAGAAGCACTTTCGCAGGTTCAGAAAGCTCCCGACCTTGTGCTGCTTGACCTGAACCTGCCCGACGGCAATGGGTTTACCCTCTGCCGAACCCTCAGACAGCGATATAATATTCCTGTCATCTTCCTGACCGTGCGGGATGATGAAGCGGATATCATCAAGGGCCTTGATATGGGCGGTGATGATTACATCACCAAACCCTTTCGTCTGCCGATGCTGCTCTCCCGCATCCGGGCGGTATTGCGGCGCAGCGGTACGCAGGAGCAAGGGGATGTCCTGACCTGCGGCGGTATCCGCCTGATTCGCTCCCGTACCGAGATCTATGTGGAGAATGATGCAGTGCAACTCACCGCTGGAGAATATCGCCTGCTTCTGACCCTGATGGAGTATAAGAATCAGACCCTGACCCGTACCCGGCTTCTGGAGCGGCTGTGGGATGAAGAAGGCAATTTTGTCAACGACAACACCCTGACGGTTACTATGAAGCGTTTGCGGGAAAAGGTTGAGGAAAACTCCTCGGCGCCAAAGATAATCAAAACCGTGCGGGGAATTGGATATAAGATGGTGGAGGCGGACGATGACCAAGCGTGATTATATACCGCCTATGGCAGTGGCAGTAATTTTACTCGGCATACTATCCCTGTGGCATGTTACCGCCATGAGGCAGGCCGAAGCCATATTTCTTGACCGGACAGCCGCCATCCTTGCGCTTACCCCGGAGCAGGAGCAGGCCATCATTTCAGCAATAAAAGAGCCGAATGACACCTTGGTGCTAAGCGGCTATGCCATACTTTCGCAGTATGGCTACACACAAGGAAGCAGCGCCCTCCTGCGTGGACAAGATTACGCCGGAGGCATTATTCTTTCAGTCATACTTGCGGACTGTGTTGGGCTTGCGGTGTTGCTCCTGCGTCATCGGGAAACACAGCGGCAACAGCGGCGGGTAGCTTCACTCACCAAGTATCTCGGACAGGTCAATGCCGGCGAATACCGCCTTCGTCCCGACGCCAAAGAAGATATACTATCCCCCTTGGAGGACGAGCTGTATAAAACCATCGTGCTGCTCCGGGAAGGGCGGGAACAGGCGGCATCAGCCCGGCAATCTCTGGCCGACAACCTTGCCGACATTGCTCATCAGCTTAAAACACCGCTCAGCTCCATCACGCTGATAGCCGACATGCTGAGTTCCCTACTGCCGGAGGGTAAAGCTGTGCAAGCGGCTCGAATTTCTGCACAGGCCGAGAAAATGACCGGGTTGGTATCGGCGCTGCTGGCTCTCTCCCGTGTGGATGCGAGAACGCTTACTATGGAGCAAAAACAGGTGGACATAGGCGAGCTATTTAGGTGCGTCACCGATGCGGTTTTGCCGCTGTTTCCTGATGCCGATATTACTCTGCACCTGCAGGAGACAGACGTGGTTTATACGGGCGATATGGAATGGAGCATTCAGGCGGTGGCGAATATCCTGAAAAACTGCTTTGAGCATACACCAAGCGGCGGTGAAATCATCATGTCCAGTGAAGATAACCCTTTATTTGTGGCAATCTGCATTGAAGATAATGGGCCTGGCATTCCATCCGAAGATTTGCCCCGCCTGTTTGAGCGTTTCTACCGTGGCAAATATGCAAAGAAGGACAGCGTTGGAATTGGACTTGCCTTGTCCAGTGCGCTGATAGCGGCGCAAAACGGAACTTTGACCGCAGAAAACCGCCCCGAAGGAGGGGCGCGCTTTGTTATAAAATTCTATCACTCTGAATAATTCAATGTCACCGGATTGTCATCTTGGGGCGGTATAGTGGCGTTAAAGGAAGTGATGATATGGAACTGCTTAAAACAGAAAATTTATGTAAAATATATGCCGACGGGAAAAACAAGGTCGTTGCGTTGGACAATGTAAATTTCGCTGTAAAGCGCGGCGAATTTGTCGCCGTTGTGGGAACCTCCGGTTCGGGTAAATCCACTCTGATGCACCTGCTGGGCGGAGTGGATACACCTACTTCGGGCAGCATATGGGTGGAAGAACAGAACCTCGCCGCCATGAAGGAAAAGGAGCTGTCCATCTTCCGCAGGCGCAAGGTGGGGCTGGTCTATCAATTTTATAACTTGATCCCTACCCTAAACGTGCGGCAAAATATTTTGTTGCCCATGTTGTTGGATGGCCGTGAACCGATTGAGGAGGAATTTTCCGCATTAGTCGAAACCCTTGGCCTCTCGGATCGGCTGACTCATTTGCCAAGTGAGCTTTCCGGTGGTCAGCAGCAACGGGTGGCAGTTGGGCGCTCTCTTATTTACCGTCCAGCAATTTTGCTTGCGGACGAGCCAACCGGAAACCTCGACCGGCAAACCTCAGTGGAAATACTGGAGCTTTTGAAACTATCCAACCGGCAATACAAGCAGACCATTATCCTCATTACCCACGATGAAAAAATTGCATTGGAAGCTGATCGGATCGTACGTATCGAGGACGGCAAAATCGTCTCTGACAGTTTTTCTGCCGGAGGTGACAGACCGTGAAGTTGATTACCCACCTCACATGGGAGCATATCAAAAAGAACCGCCGAAGCTCTCTGGCGGTCATGACGGCGGTATTGTTGTCGGCGACTCTTTTATGCGCAACCTGTATCTTTGTATATGCGGTTTGGAGCGCTTCAGTTGGCATGACACGATATAACGGCGGTGACTGGCACGGCGAGCTATATGAGAGTACGCCGGGTGCAAAGCTTTCGTATATTGAAGGAAATCCTAATGTCGAGGCTGTTATGATTAAGGGCAAATGGCAGGCTGTACAGCTTCCAAAGGACTCCGCAATGCCTTATCTGTTCCTTCGGGACGCAAACGAGGAATACTGGAAAAGTATGACTGATCAGCACACGTTGATGGAAGGCAGGCTCCCCGAAAAATCCGGCGAAATCGCAGTCTCCAAGCTCTTTTTTGACCGCAACCCTGAACATGAAATTGGTGAAACCTTCACACTGGCGACCGGACAGCGTATGCTCGATGGCGAGGAGCTTTCTCTTCAATCCATTAATATGGAAGGCGAGACTTTCAGCAAGACCGGAGAGCTAACGCTTACCATTGTCGGCAAGCTCGATCTCTCGACTACCACGGCATATCCGGGATATTATGCGTTGGGTTATCTTGAGCGGGAGAGAATCACACCAGACGATATGCTCACCATCTACCTGCGCTTTTACAACATGCGGGATACATACAAAGTCCTGCCGGATATTGCCGAATCATTAGGGTTTCAAACGAATGAGTACGGTGAATATGCGCTCCGTTATAATACCGCGCTGTTAGGACTTTATGGCATATCGGGCGGCTCAAATGTTCTAAGCTTTCAGACTTTGGGAATTTATCTTATGGTCATCCTTATTGCGCTACTCTTAATTCTCACATTTACGTTTATAATCAAAAGCGTGTTCTCCCTTTCCGCAAACGCGCGTATAAAGCAGCTTGGGATGCTGCGTTCCGTGGGCGCGGAACCAGGGCAGATCAAGGTATCGATACTTCTTGAGGGGATTATTTTATCGACACTCCCGCTGACGCTCTCGATCTTGCTGGGATACGTATTTTCAAGGGCGATGGGGCAGATTTATACTGATATTATGGGCGATAGGCTTCAACGTGAGCTGGACTTTAGTTTTTCGGCGGCAGTCGCCGTAGTTGGTGTCTTAATATCACTTACATCGGTGCTTTTAGCAATCAATTCCATTGCTCGAAAGATGGGAAAGCTAACGCCGATAGAGGCTATTAACGGCAAAGACGCAAATAAGCTGAAAAGAAAAAAAGAGAAAGCGCACCGTCTTACCAAACGTGTTTTTGGCTACCCTGGCGCATTGACGCAGGACAATCTGGCGGCCTACCGTAAAACCTTCCGTATGCCGGTGGCGGCGCTGTGCCTGAGCTTTGTACTTGTTACGAGTATGCTTTGTTTTATTGGGCTGGCAATGAAAAGCAACGAAGCGGCTTATGAAGAAAAATATTTTAACGCCGAGGTAAATCTATATCTTACGCAGATACGAGATGAAAATATGATTAATGAAATTCGCACGACGGACAGCGTGCAGGAAAGTCTTGTCTACTCTTCCATTGGATTTGGCATGGAGGTTTCCGAGGACATGCAATCGGACGCATTTTCTGCAATCGGAGGCTTTGAAGATATTAATCAAGACCTCTATAACGTTGTCGAGTACAGTGATGGCTGGCGTATTCACGGAACTCTTTTAGGCATGGATAATGAGTCATTTTCCCGGTACTGTGAAAGTCTTGACTTTGATGCCGCCGATTACCTAAACGCGGAGCATCCAAAGGCCATCGCCGTCAGTACTGTTTATTCCAACCCTAACTCTCGTTCCAGAGAAGAACAGAAAATGACCATTCCATTTTTAAACCTTGACGGTGGAGTGACATATACATTTGAGGAAAAGACATACGAAAATGTCAAGAGCAGCCATACCTTTGATGTGGAAATCGGGGCAGTGACTCAGGAATACCCGGTGACTGATATTGAATATGCAAATTACCAAATTGTTCTTGTGATTCCTTTGACGCAATATGATGCCATCGTTGCTGATTTCCTACCGGAGCGTGCGGCTCAGTACCGCCGCACCAATGTGCTGCTGCTGACTGATTTGGACGGAAGAACGGCGGAGGCAAGATTGGCCGAAATCTGTGGCTCATATCTCGGTAGTGAGGATTACAGCACTGACAGCACGGAAGGACAGCTTGAGGCACAGCGTACCGGAACCACGGGAATACAAGCTATGGTATACGGCATTGCCTTGGTGTTTGCGCTTATAGGTATTACCAATGCCTTTTCCACCGTGTCGGGCAATCTTGCCATGCGACGAAGGGATTTTGCCATGCTACGTTCGGTGGGGCTGGATGACACCGGCTTTGGGCGCGTTCTGCTGATTGAGGGACTGTTCTTTGCCCTGCGGCCGATTCTGTTGGCAATTCCGTGGGTTGCCGCCATTTGCGCCGTGTTTGTGTATTTGCTGGATATTCCGTCGGATATGCTTGTGGAGGCCCTTCCCTTGGGAATGATTTGTCTCTATGCTGCAATTATTCTTGTGGCGATGGGGCTTGCATATCTCAATGGTGCGAGAAATATCCGCAAGGGAACCATTGTAGATGCGCTGCGCAGCAGTCTTGTGTAAACAAATCTCACCCAAAAGCAAATAACATACGCTGTATTATGCCACCTCACCGATAAATCGGACGTCCTTGTCCCGCTCAAGCCCCTGATGAATTTCAAGCTAAGCAGCTCATATTCGTTCGCTTCGCCGTCTGATATCATAACGCTGTTTTCGGCGTCTACGACGCTATACAGAAACAAAGTGGTTGAAGGCCTACCGATTTAGCGTCCTTACCGGCGTTTGTCCGTAAGAACTTATAGCGCTTAAAAAAGACAACGTGAAAGGCTGCAAAGTCAAGATTACACAGAGTATAAATGACTATAGACAACTTACAAAAGGGAAGAACGATAACGCCTGAATCGACCCGGACAGATATCATCTTATGTGTTCCCTTCCGAGACGCTTGGGCCGATGACACAAGAGAAAACCACGTAATCACAATGGTTACGTGGTTTTTAATATTTTTTTTGTACCCGTTTTCTACCCGTACTGTGATCGCCGGGATATAATTGACCCAAATCGCCGGTAAAAATTGACCCACTCAGAAATAACGGCTACCATAATCGAAAAGAGATTGTGGAGTGAGGCCGATGCTAAGGAGTGGGATGATTCTCATGATACGAGAAAAGGCACAGCTCGGAAAAAGTGCCTATGCCATCGGGGTGGAGCTTGGCATCTCCAAAAATACAGCCCGTAAGTACATAGAGCAACAATGTCCATCGCCGCCGAAAATTGACGGTTTCTCAAAACTGGATAGCTTCAAGCCAATGCTACATGACCTAATGAGTCAAGGGATCTTCAACTGCGTTGTACTGTTGGAGCGGCTGAAGGATGTCGGTTATGATGGTGGGATAACGATTCTCAAAGAATATGTTCATCCATTTCGGCCTGCCAAAGCACTACCAGCAGCCAGGCGTTTTGAAACACCAAACGGTAAACAAGCTCAGATGGACTGGGGTATTTGTCAATATACAGACAGCGGCGGCGCTCTTCACAAGGTCCAGCATTCGTAATGATTCTCGGAGCTTCCCGCGTGAAGTATGTGGAGTTCACCAGCAGGTGCGATTTGAACAGCTTACAGCGCTGCATCGTAAATGCCTTCTCGTATTTCGGCGGTGTGCCCAAGGAAATTCTGACGGACAATATGAAAACCGTCATTGTGGGACGCCAGGCTGGAAGGCGATATGGAACACGCGGTTTGAAGATTTTGCGGTGGATATCGGCTTCACTCCGAAGGTGTGCAAGGTACGTTCTCCGCAAACAAAAGGCAAGGTGGAACGGCTCGTCCATTACGTGAAGAACAACTTCCTGCCGGGTCGAAAATTTGAAGACCTCTCCGATCTGAACCGACAGGCGCTAGATTGGTGCAGGTCGGCGGATGAGAAGCCGCACGGCACAACGGGTAAGATTCCCTTGCGGGAACTCAGCGCCGAAGGACTGCAACAGCTATCGTCACAGCCGATGCTTGACAAGTACCGCTGGGAAAGCCGAATCGTGACCCGCGACGGGATGGTGAGTTTCGATGGCGTCCGTTACGGTGTCCCTTGGCAGTACAGCGGCAAAGAGGTTCAGGTGCGCTTGTGTTCCGGCCATATTGAAATTTACTACAGCGAAGTCTTGCTGGCCAAGCACAAAGCGCAGTATCGTTCAGGCAACATCATTTATCTTCAGGGGCAGTACGAGGGGCTTGCCGAGCGAAAAGGGATTGCTACGCCCTATTCCTGCGCCCAGCAACGGAACAACGCCGTAGAGGTACGCGAGCTGAGTGTCTATGATCAGCTGCTGGGAGGTGTCTCCCATGGTTGAATTGGAGCACGCCCGGGAACTGCTGAGTGGTATGGGGCTCTGTACCGCCGCTGATCTCCTGGATGCACAGATAGAACGTTCTCTGCATGATGAGCAGACATACATCCGATTCCTTGATGAACTTCTCACGCTGGAGCAGAACGAGCGTAACCGGCGAAGCGAAGAGACGAGGATCAAGATGTCCCGATTGCCACATAGAAAAGGACTGGATGAATTCGACTTTAGCTTTCAGCCTGGTATCGATAAACGGCAGATTGATGAGCTGGCTACCCTTACATTTGCGGCCAGAGCAGAAAACGTCGTTCTGCTGGGGCCTCCCGGCGTCGGGAAAACACATCTGGCCGTCGGCATTGCAATGACGGCGCTGAAATCCGGCTTGACGGTCTACTACACCAGCCTGGCAAGGCTCATTGAGGATCTCAAGCTTGCTTCACAGCAGAACCGTCTTGAGAAACGTTGGCGGGTTTATCTGCGACCAGCGATTTTGATCATAGACGAGGTCGGATACATGCAGCTTAATCGACAGGAGGCCGAACTCCTGTTCCGGCTCATTTCAGAACGTTATGAGCATGGCAGCGTCATTCTGACCAGCAACAAGTTTTTTAGCGACTGGGGTGAGCTGCTCAGCGACACCGTGATCGCCACGGCGCTGCTAGACAGGCTATTGCATCATTCGCATGTCATCAACATTCGCGGCCAGACCTATCGACTGAAAGACCGTCTCAAATCTGGCGTCCAGGTAACGCCGCCGGCGAATGTCCCGGCGGTAGGGTGACCGGCGATAGTGTAACCGGCGATAGTGTAACCGGCGATTTGGGTCATTTTCGCCCGGCGTTTTCGGTCAAATCAATTCCGGCGTTGACACGTACATACCTTTAGTTGCGGAGGTGTGCAACACTTAGTGTGTACGGCCTTTTACTTCAAGACGGTGTAATATTTTCTGGCAGGGCAGAAAGACTTGAATTATCTGCAACAGTTTACAGGCATGTAAATAGGTATAAACCGCTATGCTTAAATCATTGCAATTCAAGAACATTTCATCGTCTCGTGTAAATAGGTGTAAATGGATATTCATCGTCTAAAGGGTATTTTAAAGGGTAAAAACGAGTTAACGAATTAGGCGTAACATTGACATCATTTCGTCAATCATTTTGTTTCATAACGATGTGTTTAAATGCATTTCTCGCCCTGAACACAATTCAGCATATTATACCTGTGCCTCAATCCTAATTAATAAGATTGCCACTAATGATATAATGGTACAAGACGATTACGAATTTATGACAATGAAAGTATGGTGCGTATGAGTGGTAATTATGAAATCTGTTGCGAAGAGTGGCGAGAAAGAGCGCTTGAATTTGATTATGAAGAGCGGTATAAAACGCTCGGCCTACCCGGTTACACCGATGGTGATCTTCCCATATCATATTACGGCGTTCCTTATAAGATAAGCCGAGCAGATGCCAGAATTACTAAGGTTAATCAGCCAGACGTAAAGGTTGATTTTCAAATCGCTCTGGCAATCTATCACTTGTTTAATTATTCCTCAAAAATCCCCGTGAATACACAACGATTTATCCCGTTCCGAGATGTTAAGGGTGCCGGCCCCTTTGACCCAGCTTTTAAAAAGCAGATACTGCTTCCGTATGCAAGAGCTTTTGATGGTAAAAAGGATCTCCTGATCGCTGCCGGAGAAAGTCTCGGGTTCCAGAGATTGACGCAATCCGACGCCGGTTTTCAAGCGAAGGCATTTGAGTGTGTTCCGATCCGATTTTTATTCTGGGACGGAGA
Organism: uncultured Sporobacter sp.; assembly: GCA_963675425.1. Classification (GTDB taxonomy): domain Bacteria; phylum Bacillota; class Clostridia; order Oscillospirales; family Oscillospiraceae; genus Sporobacter. The sequence goes on from OY776214.1 coordinate 1,418,373, forward strand.
TGATGAGTTCTCTGCCCAGACGAATATTTTATTTGATGAGAACATTACCGAATTTACACATGAGGAAACCGTTGTAACAATAGCCTCCGATGGTGTCCGGCTCTTAATGGACGCCATGCGGACCCTGTCTGGCGATTCCGGGCATGGCCGGTCTAAGCTAAGATACGATTTATAATGCTTAGTCAACACTTCATTAATAAATAATATCAAAGCGGTCTCAACCAGATAATTACCTAATGTCTACTACTACAATTCCTTCGTGATTATTTGTTTATCAATTTTAAAAGCCCTGACATAGGCAGTAATCTAAAGAATTGTTCCCTACAGATACGGCAATAACAGATTACGTAAGCTGCTCGTATCTGCTGGAATAATTCAGTAAGACAACAATAGAAAACCGTGGTATGTTGTTATCGTCAATAAGTGTTGAGAGTATTGGTCAGACAGGACTATACTCTCATTTTTTATTCGATTGATTGATGAAGGCGGTGAACGGAAGCATGTTTATAGTGGTGGCAAAAAGGGGGTGAGAAATATTGTGTGAAAAAGATGAGATTATCGTACAACCTTTAGATTCAACAATTATTAACGATGTAATTCAGTCACTACAAGCATGGATTAATAATCAGGCTATTTTAGCAAGTGATCTATATCTGGATTATGTTGAAGAAACCAATGGTATTGGATTTTGTATAAAAACAGACAGTGGCCAAATCTATGAAGAAGATATCCTCGGTAATTTTACTGCTGATATTATTTTCTTTGTTTACTACACAACCGATGTACAACCGGATGGCGGTGGATTAATTTATAAGCCCCTAAACGACCTTTCAGATTGGTTTGTTAATAATGATTTTACTAATCTTCAGCTGGGTACAAGCCTATCACCCAAAAAAATTATGACCCTTAAAGGCCCTGTAGACGTGGCAGGTCAGGATGAAAACGGTAATACTACTTTTTATAGTACTTACAAATTTACATTTTATGAGGAGGAACAATAAAAATGTCAGACGCAAGAATTACAAGAAGTCAGGTAGCAGCATTTTTAAACACAGGCACGCCCGAGACCCCGGTGTGGTCAAGGATTGGCAAAGGCGTAACCGGTCAGACCATTACTTACAATCCGCAAGTTACAACCGAAACCTACATTAATGAAGACAACGCAACGACCTCGCTTACCAGTTATCAGGTTAACATAGCCACACCGCAGACGGCCTATGCCGGAGACGCCGTGTTTGATTACGTGGATGCGCTCAGGCAGTCACGTGCTGTCGGTGACGACGCGGAGGCTGAAGTTCTGCTTGTTTATCTTTATACAACGAGTCCGTATACGGCAGAATTAAATAAAGCCGTGATCCAGATTGATGATTTCGGCGGTGACGGCGGAACGCCGGTTATTATTAATTATACGTTGAATTTGTGTGGCGCCCCAACGGCTGGTACCGCTACCATTACAAGTGGCGTTGTTGAGTTCGCGGCGTCGTAACAGGACAAATTTTTCAGTAATCTGAGGGGAGCGAGAGTTCCCCTCAGATTTGAAAGGAGATTTTTTATGGCTAATAGCATTCGTGTTCGGTCTGCTACAGAATACATAATTGAGGTTAATGACAACGGAGATACAATTTCTTTTGATACGTCGGATACGGGTTTAACGTCAAAACTCGCTATTACATTTGATAAAATCAATGCTCTTGTTAAGGAGTACGAGGCAAAAGCCGCCGAAATTGAAGTGCAGCCGGATGAACCTTACAGTACTGCTACCATAGTTGATGACAGCGGCCAATCCGAAGTCAAAACACTTATAACTAAAAAGCAATATGAAAGCTCGAAATTGATTGACAAATTCTACGAGGATGCAAGAGCTGCGATGGATACCTTTCTTGGTGAAGGAGCATGCAGGAAGATATTCGGCGACAAAAATTATTACAACATGTTTAACGACCTAACAAAACAGCTGGAACCACATTTTAAAAAGATGGGTATAAATGCTGAAAAGCTGAAAGAAACGGGTATGAAAAAACACGTGCCCAACCGGCAGCAGCGCAGAACACTTAAATGAATGATTATCCCCAATTTATAACGATTGACGGTATTGATTATGAATTAAACACCGATTTCAGGTACGCTCTGGCATGCTTTAGCTGCATTAATGATATTGAACTCAGCGATTATGAACGCGCTTATGGCGTTATCGGGATCCTATTTAAAGAAATACCGGAAAACGAAATAGAGGCGCTTAGCATGGCTGTGAAGTTTCTGCGCTGCGGTAAAGAGGAGCAAAATTCTTATCGTAAGCCGGATATGGATTTTGGATTTGACATGCATTACATCCGGTCTAGTTACCGGTCTGATTATTCTATTGATCTAAACAACGTTTCCATGCACTGGTTTGAGTTTTGCGAATTGCTTCAAGGTCTCACAGATAACAGTATTTTGAATAGAGTGAGGGATATACGAAATTACGATCTATCCACCATAAAAGATCCAAAGGTTCGGCAAAAAATCATACAGGCCAAACAGGAGGTCGCGCTGCCAAAGCGCCTGACCAAAAAGGAACAGGATATCATAGAGGATTTCTATGATCAGTTAAACTAGGTGGTGATAAATTGGCTACCGTAGACGGTAATATAGCAATTTCTGCAGATTTTGATGCGACTAATTTTCAAGATGAATTACAGGAACTAAAACTGGGTCTTGAGAACTTGAAAAGTTCTGTATCCACGGCCTTTGATGTCAATTCTATTGAGAGCTTTGGTCAATCATGTGGCGAGTTAATTGCTGAATTTAGTGAAGTTAAAAGTATTATAGATGAAACCTTTGTCGGAAAAGTTATTGATGATTTTAGCGAAAAGCTTGATCTATCCGGTTTGTTTAGCTCAATGCAACCGGGACTCGATTCTATTACTTCGGGTGTTGAGACGGTTAAATCAGGTGTTGACGGCCTTAAGTCCGGCTTAGGAGAATTTACAGACAGTATTAATACGGCACTGCCCTCGGTCACTTCGCTAAAAGATAACTTTGATGATGTAAAAAACAGTCTTGATACCATAAAGACAGGATTCGGCAAAGTTGGAGATGGGATTAATTCATTTGAGGAAGGTGTCGGCTCGGTTGAAGATGGGTTTGGGAACATTAAAGACGGAGTGGACGCAATAAAACAAGGCTTTGAAGCGGGCTTTGGGTCCGGATTTGAAGCTATTGTTACGAATATTGATTCTATAAAAACGGGTTTCGACACATTTAAAAACGGTTTTGATTCGTTTAAAGAAGGCGTAACGTCCATTACAGATGGAGTCGATACGATAAAGTCAGGTATTGAGGCCGGATCCGGCGTAGTGGATACTATCAAAAGTGTATCTACTGCTATTAAGGATGGAACGGCAATAAAGATAGCTGAAACAGTCGCGCAAGGTGCTATGACTGCGGCGACTACAATCTGGGAAGGGGTATGTACTGTAGCAGCCGGTGTAACGACAGCATTCGGAGCAGCAATGGAATTTCTGCTGGGTCCGGTTGGCTTAATAATTATTGCCATAGTAGCGCTGATAGCAATCGTGTGGCTGCTCGTTGAAAACTGGGACGTAGTAAAAGAAAAAGCCGTTGAAATCTGGACGGCAGTATCAGAGTTTTTCACAGAACTTTGGGCGTCCATCACGGAAGCGGTGACAGCCGCTTGGCAAGCTATCGTCGATTTCATCGTTGGACTGTGGACAGGAATCAGTGAAACCGCCACAGAGGTATGGACGGCCATAGCGGAGTTTTTTACAGAGTTATGGACGACAATAACCGAAGCTGTAACAGCTGCTTGGCAGAGCATTGTAGAATTTATCGTGGGATTATGGACAGGGATCAGTGAATCAGCCACGGAAATCTGGACGGCAGTATCAGAGTTTTTCACAGAACTCTGGACCGGTATAAAAGATACCCTTACGGAAGTATGGACCGGTATAAAAGACTTCTTTGTGGAAATATGGGAGGGCATTAAAGAAACGTTTTCAGCTGTGGGAGTGTGGTTCGAGGAAAACATTGTTACACCGATACAGGATGCTTTTGAAGGCCTAAAGATTAAAGTCGTTGAAATCTGGGATGGCATATGGTCCGGTATCAAAGGTGTTATTAACAGTATTCTTGGCGGAATAGAAAGCTTTGTGAATGGTGTTATTAACGGAATCAATTTTTTAGTTGAAGGTTTGAATTCAACGGTTGGTGCCGCTGGAGAATTGTTAGGTATTAACCTTATGATTCCGTTGATCCCGAACGTTGTATTGCCCAGGCTTGCAAGAGGCGCTGTCATCCCACCAAACCGGGAATTTCTGGCTGTCCTTGGAGACCAGCGAAGCGGAACAAATGTAGAAGCGCCGCTTTCAACCATCGAAGAAGCCGTTATTAACGCCATAGGAAAAACAGGCTATGCCGGCCCCGGAGAAGTAAACGTCAATATTGAATTCAAAGGCGCGCTTTCAAAGGTTGGGCAGATATTAGAACCGTATGTGACAGCTGAAACAAAACGAAGAGGCGTGAATGCGGTAAAGGTGGGCGCATAATATGGCAAACGATATAATCAACGTTGACGGCACGACCTATGCCGTCAATATCATTTCGGTTGTGGAGACCTCACGATTTGAGGAGAAATACGCCAACAGGACTGAAAACTGGGATCTGCAGCGTGAACTGGCGGGGATTTTTTTTGACTATGAAATCACGCTCGGAGAAATTCAGGACCAGGACACGATGTTAGATCTATACTCCAAGCTCCATGAGTATACGGAATTTCATACCGTAACACTTCCCCACGATGCCGGGAAGCAGACCTTTAAAGCCTATATTACCGGTACATCGCGTAATTTGAAAAAGCACACAGACGGCAACTACATCTGGGGAGGCTTCACCATAAGCTTTATTGCCAAAGCGCCTCAGATTACGAGTTAGGAGGTGCTTGATGTCAAGGGCAACTTACGCCGAAATCTCCCATAAGCTGACGGACGCTTTGGCCAAAACTGAGGCCGATTACAATATGTCCGATTTATATGCGACGTCGAACTACAGCCAAATTAAAAACGATCTCTACTCGACCGACGCCGGCAGAGCGCCGACACTGGAGCTCAACAGATGGATTTTGGGTGATGTCGGCGCTTTTGTACCAGACGACACAGGAGAGATTACATGGGGCGTCTGGTCGAATTCCAGCTCTGATGACAACGGCGATTTTGAAACTGACCCGGAGCTGGACGTGGCTTTTTCTAGCTCGCACACCAGCTCCGGCATTACATTCACATTCGCCGGGGATACCTTTCCGCAACAGGTTACTATTACATGGCTGTCTGGTTCGCTGATGCTGGCATCGCGGACATTTACAGTAGATGCCATGACATACTTTGCCGATCTTACCATCGAGGATTACGACGCTGTAAAGATTGTATTTACCGGCATGCAGCTTCCTTATAGACGGTTGAAAATTGCTGAAATCGATTTTGGGGAGTTCAAGGCCTGGGGCAAAGAGGGTGTGATCAGTGCAAATATCCTGGAGGAGGTTAACCCCTCCAGCAGTGAGGTGACGATCAATACTCTTGATTTTACCGTGTACGATGAGGACGAAGAGTTCAATATGCTCAATCCGTCCGGCGTATACGCCTCGCTTAAAGAAAAGCAGGAGCTGACCATAACGGAATATGTGGACGGGAAAGCTGTGCCAATGGGAAAATTCTATCTTGAGACATGGGAAAATTCCTCTTCTGTCGTGGCCGCATTCACGGCTTATGATGTGATCGGCTATTTTGATACTATTACCTACAAGACAAGCCCCATGTGGCACGGAGAAACTGCCGGCGAGGCGTTTGCGCAGATCTTCAACGCCATCGGGTGGTCGGATTTCTTCGTCGAGGAGAGTGTTGCCTCGGAGCTTGTATATGGTTATATCCCGGTTGTATCCGTTCGGGAAGCGCTGCATCAGCTTTGTTTCGCGCTTCGTGCCGCTTGCATACCGAATCGGAACGGCACTGTTGAGATCAAACGACTGTCGTTTGATACCGATGCCATTGCTGTTGAAAAAAGCCGAAAATATGGAGATCAAAGCATCAAGCAAAATACGCTGGTTAACAGCGTGGCGGTAACAGCCTATAATTTTGCCGCAGCAAGCTCAGCATCGCAGCTTTACAGCGCGGAGCTGGCGGCCGGCGTATATGATATCGCTTTCAGCGAGCCGGCGGCCAATCTGTCCATTTCCGGCGGCACTATCAATTCCAGCGGTATCAACTATGCAAACATAACAGTGGAGTCGGCACGAACGGTTACCATCACGGGTCACAAGTACGAGTCCAGCACTACAACTTATACGTGCGAGACGGATAATCTGGCCGACTCGGCCCGCTCACAGGCCACAGCCGACGGCATCGATGTCGTCAGCCCGGCTAACGGGGCCGCGCTAGCCCAATTCCTTTATGAGGATTACCGGCGCCGTGTCGTGCAGAGCTTCGGGCTGATTTTAGAGAATGAAGCCGCCGGTGATATTGTTGACGTTGATACGATGCTCGGAGCCAGAAAGACGGGGATCATAACGAAGATGAACATTGATTTGACCGGCGGATTTATAGCAGATTGTGAGGTGAGAGGTTAATGGCATTAACGCTTATTACAAACCGCACACAGGCAGACGTAACACGTGCTAAAACGCTCCGCACAAAAATCAATACCGATGGATGGTCAAGCCTGACGGCGGCGGAACAGTCGGAATGGCTGTCAGGAATGAAGGGCGCGTATAACTATGAGGACCTCAACCGAGTAGGTGAGGCGGTGCAATACTTGGCCGATCAGCTCGGCGGCTATGGATACCTGGTGGAAGTCAAGCCGAAAACAAACTGGGCAGAGAATACCATACCACTTGCCGGACAGGTGGAAACCTATCTTAATGATCTCAACGCTCTGAAAGCCAAATTTTATGGGACAACCGATTTGCCCGATACCATGGATAACATCGATTTAGAGGATGCCAACAACATCGAAAAGCTACTGATTGAGATTGAAATATATATTAATTGGATGGTCGCCGGTTTCAGGAAAAGCGGTACCTTCAAAAGCGGACAGGGGGTTATATTACCATGAAAGACAGATCAGTGCAGTATCCGGCACGCTACCAGTTTACACCGGTCACGGGAACGACGGACACATACGATTTGGCGCCGGTGCCGGGAACAGTTGCCGAGGCGGGCGACGATATAAACACAGGAAATCTACTGCCAGACGAGACAGCACAGCTAACTGGAGCGTACGCCGAAGAACCGACAAATCCGCAGGTCAAGCATGCGCTGCAGGCAGTGGCGACGAAAGTGGGTGGTATTAAAATAAGCGTAGAGACAGACCTCGGGGACAATTACGCACTATGTAATGGAGCGTCTTATAAAACAGCAGATTATCCCGCATTAGCCGCAGTAGACCCAAATGATGCGGTTTGGTCATATACTTCTTCTGTTTCAATGAGCAATTTAACTTATGGTAATGGGTACTATGTATATCGAGGTACTAACGGATATTTATATTATGCAACTAATGTAGAAGGTCCCTATACTCAAGGAATTTTATGGTATACAGGTGGAGATGCATACTATGTATTTTCATTATGTTTTGTAAATGGTTACTTTGCTGGATTTCGTTATAACCCATCAACTGGATATGTTTATTTAAAATATTCAACTTCCCCTGTAACTGGTGGATCGGTAACTACTATGAGTGCGTTTACTGGTTTTAGTACAGAAGTCGGGCATCAAATATTCTATGATGGAACTTATTATTGGACATATGGATTTGGTAATAGTAGTTGTAGATTAGTTCACACTACTAATATAGCGTCATGGAGTTCATACGTTACTATGGCTGCTACTGACGTTAGAGAATTTGCAATTAGTGATACACATATTGCGGTATTAGTAGGTCATAGTACTTTAGGTCTTAGATTATATTATAATACCTTGGCAGGAGCATTGACTTCGATGACCTATTATGTTTTAGATGCTACTCAATATACTATAGCACCTTATGGTGGTGTAACATATTTGACAGATATTTCTACTTGGGTAGTACCTTATACTGATGCTGCTTATAATCTACGAATTAGATACACTACTGATTTTGTTAATTGGAATGTATCCACAGTAAAAACGGCATATGGTGGATTAGTGGATGTATGGGGTCAATTCAATAGATTTGGAGATTATTATTATTTTACTGTAGGAGATACTGCTGCACCTTATCAATTGCACGTTTATTATGCCGAAGATGTAACTGGAACATGGACTGATTTATTATTGTACGACAATGACAATAGTCATAATTATTATAGGTATCCATTGTTAGGTTTAAATTATCCTCAAATAATCGTTGATGTTAATGGAACTGATTTTCTTTATATGCCTACAAGTGGAAACACAGTTGGATATTACTATACCAGCAGCATTGTTGGAGATATAAAACATCTTCCAACAATTGACATCGAAAGCGTATACGCATACATCAGATTAGAATAACGGGAGGAGAGCCTAATGGAATTAATCAAATGTCCCACGCTGCCGCCTAAGACCGGGTATCGCATTATTTCAAAAAACGGTGTGCAGCAGTACGAGAAAATTCAGACGGCACAGGATTCACAGATAGCAGCGTTGGTGGAGCAAACAACTCAGTACGATCAGCTCATTATTGATTTGACGTACAGCATAACCTTACTGGAATTGGGGGTGAGTTAGATGTTATTTACAGTGTGTAAACGCGTGATCGAGACGACGAAAGCAACTGCCGGCGACTTAACTGACATCACCAGCAAGATCGATGTTTTCTATGCGGCCGGCAAGCTCGCGGACACAGAATACGCGGAACTGACGGCTTTGCTGTCAGCTTAATCGAAAACGAACTATCGAACAGAACAAGCCGCCTCATGGCGGTATTTTTATGCGCAGGAGGCGGTAAAGTATAAAAGAATTTATTATCAAATATTGGATAGAGGCTGTTTTTGGATTGGTTGTGGCGGGGATTGCGGCGGCCTATAAACATCTGTCCAAGAAATTAAAAAAACAAATATGCGATCAAAAAAGCCTGCGTGACGGTACGCAGGCTTTGCTTCGCAACGCTATTATAAGAGATTATGACAAGTATATGGACCGCGGATATGTCCCCATTTATGCCCGCGAGAGCATCTTATCCATGTATGACGCGTATCACGCGCTGGATGGCAACGGCACGATCACGCAGCTGATTGATGAACTGAGGGAACTGCCGTCGAAGGAAACTGTCAATGAAATTTAGGAGGACTGTACTATGCTGGATAGTTTAAAGGATATAGCCATTGCCCTGACGTTGGCCGGTTTATGTGCTTTAACCGCATGGATGCTGAGAACGCGCAAGCAGCAAATACTGGCGACGGTAACAGAGCTGATTCAGGAAGCCGAAAATGCCGTGCAGGGCTCCGGACTGGGTGCGGATAAAAAGGCAAAGGTTATTGCTCAGCTGGAGGCGATGGGCATCAGGGTTACTTCATGGCTGGACAGGCAAATCGACAAGATCGTGGCGCGCTTAAATGAGAAAAGCGCGTGGCTTGCCAATGATGCAGCCGACATGACTGCAGATGCGGTCAATGAATTTACGGAAACGGGGAACGGCGATGACGGCGAGTAAAATACTTGATTTGGCCCGGGAGCAATTGGGCATTAAAGAGTCGCCGGCTGGCAGCAATGCTGTTAAATACAATACGGACTATTACGGATGGACGGTCAGCGGCCCGGAATACCCGTGGTGCTGCGTATTTATCTGGTGGCTGTTTAAGAAATGTGATGCTCCTGAATTGTTTTACGGTGGAGGAAAGACGGCCAGCTGCACAACGCTGATGAACTATTATAAAAAGAATGGGCTGTTTATAACGTCAGATTATAAGCCCGGAGATCTGGCCTTATTCAATTGGCAGGGTGACAAGGCTATAGCTCAGCACATCGGCGTTGTTGAGTGTGTAGACGGTAATGCCGTAACGACAATCGAGGGCAATACATCTGTTGACAGTGACGATAACGGCGGGAGCGTTATGCGTCGACAACGAAACACATCTGTAATTATTGGAGCCGTGCGCCCCGCGTATGAGGAGGAAGACGAAATGGCGAATATAATCGAACGGATTGCCGATGCTGCGGGGCTTTCCGCTAACGAGACGATCAAAGCACTCGGTGTGCTGGCGAAATTCGCAAACACTGAAGAAGCTGACTGGGAAGAAGATGGTGTGGATTATCTGATAGATACGCAGCTAATTAACACAGTGAGAGACGGTCGCGAATTGGTTGAGTTTGGCGAGCTGGGCGTTATTCTTAAAAGGTTTATGGATAAGATTATCAATCAAAGAGGCATATAATCTTTTGGCTGATGTATTCAGCGTAATAGACTTTATTTGCGGAGCTATGTTGACTGTTTTCCAGTTTGTTTATTGACGATTGGGAAATATACAAAAATGATACATATCGGAAAAAATTTGTAAGACATGCCAATTTTAAGATGCTATCCTTTATATACATTGTGTAACTCTGATTGCGCTCACTTAAACATGTCAAGAGTCACAGCAAATGGTATATAGAAAGGAGCTTTATCTTGAACTGGAAAAAAGAAACTGAAAATGAACTGCGTGATTACAAAAAAAAACAGGATGCACTTGGGAATATTCCAGAGATCGTTGCAAGAATTGACTACGAACTTATGCTGATAAAATCTCAGCAAAATGCCGGCAGTATCAGTCATTATAAATTGGATGATGTTATTTTAGATAATATTATTAAGAAAAGTGAATTAGAAAGAAACCTCTCGCTCATTCATGAACGAATTGATCTTATTGAACGAGGTCTTGATAATATTTCCTATGATGAACGACGGATTCTTCAGGACTTTTATGTTGACCGACCGGCCGATTACATCTTAAAGCTATGCGCTGAATTCGGTTGTGAAAAAAGCAGTATTTATTCTCGAAAAGATACCGCGCTGCGTAATTTCACCATGGCGATGTATAACGTAAAATGTTACCGGTAAATCATCTGAATATCGTTCTGCCTCTCGCGTTCGTTATCACACTCGGAAAGGGCCCAATTTATGAACTGGAAAAAAGAAGCAGAGTATGAACTGCGCAATTATTCGAAGATGAAAGATATGGTTATAAGCAACGAAGATAAGATTGAGCAAATTGACTATGAAATAACAACGCTGCGCGGCGTAAGAGCCGACGGGAATCCAGTAAGCGGCGGGACAAATGCGCGTGAAGACTGGTTAGTAGAAAATTTATCAAAAAAGAACGAGCTTGAAATGATGATCGTTATCGCTAAAAAACATGTTGATATGGTTGAATGCGGCTTGTCGGCTTTGTTGGATGAGGAAAGAAAAATATTAAGTTTGTTCTATATTGAAAGACCCAAGGATTACATAGACCGCTTATGCTGTGACCTTGGGTATGAGCAGAGCAGCTTATATTATCATAAAGATATTGCTTTGCGAAAATTCACGCTTGCCCTATACGGTGTAATAGAAACGTAGGCTTGGAATTACTTTATAAGACATTGACCAAAACACGTGCTAAAATGACACCATGATAAATGCGCATAGAGAGTATTTGCCTTTCAGCAGATACTCTCTATGCATTTATTGGATACTGGCTCTCATTATTAGTATCTAAATCAGATCAGAACACGGAGGCTAAATATGTCGACGACAACACCCAATTACGGCTTAACAAAACCAGATGGCAACGATTATTACAACATCTCAATATTTAATAACAATGCGGATATTCTTGATTCTCAATTGAAAGAGAATGCCGACGCAGTATCGGCTGCATCAATAGCTGCGGCTGCGGCACAAAACGCTGCCGAAGCAGCGGCAACTAATAGTATTTCCCTCACTGAGAAGGGGGCTTTTAACGGTGTCGCTGAACTCGACGAAAACGGCAGAGTGCCGTCAACCCAACTGCCGTCCTATGTCGACGACGTGCTTGAGTATGATACGTCAGCCGGTTTCCCGAGCACAGGAGAATCGGCAAAAATCTATGTCGCGCTAGACACAAATCTAGCGTATCGCTGGAGCGGATCGGCCTACATAGAAATTTCTCCAGGCGTCGCACTGGGTGAAACATCATCGACGGCGTATCGGGGCGATCGGGGAAAGACGGCTTATGAGCATAGTCAAAAGACCGGCAATCCGCACGGTGTCACACTTACAGATATCGGAGCTGCTATATATTTGTCGGGCACTGGCACGCTACCGGTCGGCACGTCATGGAGCGGCCCGGACACGGAGGGTTATTACTATTACGCATTGACGGCAACGGGCGTCACGGACTATGACGAAGTCGATGTGACACGCGTGCTAGATATGACCGATATGGATGCTTCCGATACAATACAGGAGGCGTGGAACCTGATTGTTGACTGTGCGCCCGGCGCGGATACACTGACGTTTTACGCGGCAGAGCAGACAGCTGTGGTGATCCCGATATCATGGAAGCTGGTGAGATAGATGGGACAGGTATTTTTGAGCGGGCAAACGGGTGGTGCTAGCCCTGAATATCTGGGAAATGGAACAGCTTTTCAGTATTATGGAGGGAATTGGGTCTTTTACGGTATCTGCTCAATTAGTGCTGGTGGTACAAGTAAAATTGATCTGGCCGTTTATGGCGAAGGCTATTATATTTTAACATTTTCCTATTACTATTCTGGAGCTAACTATATAATGGATGAAGTAGGGCATCAAAATAGCGTGCCTGTTACCAGTTCTGCACGCGGGACACTTGATGGCAACAACGATATAGTTAATCAAACTACCATTTTTAAAGTTATTAAAGAAAACGGGAATTACTCAGTCTATAATGCAGCCAATGATCAGTTGCTCTTGTCTGGTATTAGTAGGTATTTGTATCATATATGTTCTGGGTATGGATCAACAACCAGCTATTCTGTAAGTGTAATTTCTTTATAAGAGGAGCATTTTATGTACATCAAAATCGGAGAAACACAATATCCCTGCACCAGGTACAAACCGTTGTCTGGCATCAGGGCGATTTTTTACGGCGTGACTGGCCTGGCATTGCCGGCGAGCGGGACGGTCACGTTGTGTCGCAACGACGGCTTCGAGCTGGCAAATGTCGACGCTGAAGATTATGCTCGTCAGACATATGAAAACGGAATCCTGACACTTACAAACGAGCCAGAGTCTGTAGTAGAAACTGCTGAACCGGAAGTTCAGCCGAAGAAAGGATTATTCTCATCTTTGCGTAGCTTGTGGAAACAAAATAAACGATAATCAACTCTATAGCAATGATTTTTAGACGTCAACGTAAGCTTGGAATTACTTCATAAGACATTGACCCAAACACGTGCTAAGATGGTACCATAGATAAATGCATAGAGAGTATCGCCTGCCGGATGATACTCTCTATCTGCATTTATTGGAATGGAATACCGGTATTATTCTTCTATTTCCTTAATTCAGTTCAGAAACAAGGAGGTTAAATATGTCGACCACGACAACCAATTACGGCTTAACGAAGCCGGATAGCAACGATTATTACAATATCGAAAACCACAATGACAATATGGACATAATCGATGCGCAGCTTAAAGAAAATGCCGATGCAGCAGCGGCAGCAATAACGAGCTATGGCACGACGGCAACGGAGGTCGCGACAACCAACAGCGGCGGTTCGGCGATGACTGTAAGCCGCAGTGACCATGTGCATGGCCTGCCGGATGTGACAACGACGGCAACAACATCAGAAGCATCACTGGCTGATGGTGAGACATTCACGACTATTGACAGTATTATAACAGACGGCAAGGGCCGCGTTACGGCCAAGAATACAAAGACGGTTACACTGCCGTCCTTTCTGTCCAAGGCGTTGACTGGACTGTCCACGGCGTCTAGTACGGTAATTACGGTAACGGATACCATTCTTTCTGCAATCGGTAAACTTCAGGCGCAGATTACGACACATAATGGTCTGACATCTACAGCCCACGGCGCGACAAGTGCCGCGACGCCGTCAACGATCGTGGTCCGTGACACCTCCGGTCGGGCGAAGGCTGCAAAGCCGATCGTGGCAGACGACATTGTAAATAAATCGTATGCAGATCAATTTGCACCGTGGAGCCTTCTGCAAAGTTATTTGACTGCCGGCACATACGTTTTTACGGCTCCAGATATAAACGGCGACGCTAGTGATTACAAAATCGGTATTTTTATTGTTGGCGGTGGAGGTAGTGGTGGCGCAGTTAGATCATTTTACGGTGGTTATAGATTTGTGGCAGCGAGTGGCGGTGGAAGTGGGCATTCTCGTTGCTTTATCATGACTGTAACTCCGGGAGCGGAATATGCGGTTGTTGTTGGGGCTGGTGGAATAAGTGTTTTTACTACAACAACGGGGGCTGGTCAATCAGGAGGTACTTCATCTTTTGATGGGAAAACAGCTTTTGGTGGGTCTGGGGGAAGAGTTGCTGTCTCGAATGACACTCGTAATGGTGTGGTATCCGGTGCTGATGGCGCGCAAGGATCATCAGGTAGATATTGGAATGAACCATCCGATATAGCATGTGCATATGGAACAATTGATTTTTCTTTTTATAATATAATGTCCAATATGTATGCTTATAACGGCCGGACAGTACCAAATGAATGTTTTAATCCATTTTCGCTTGAAAGATGTTTAGCAGCGGGTGGTGGCGCAAATGGATATTGTGATGAAACACGTCAGTATGCATATGGACAGTCTGTGCCGACTCTTGATGATGGTCTATCTGCTGGTGCGGCGGCATTTAGTGTAACCCCATCAAATGTTACAGCGGATGATTCTACAAGTGTTGGATGTGGGGGAGGTGCGGCACTATTGGCATATTATGATAGAAACTATTCATCCACCATCACATCTGGAGCAGGCGCTGATGGAGCCATTATGATATATGCAAGAAAGGCGGTATCCTAATGAGCAAATGGGTTAGGGTTGCAAATGGTGTTGTTCAGGAGATTATTCCGGATGCAGCAACCACGCCTAGTGTTGCGTATTGGTTTGGTGCGGTGTTTGCATCACAATGTATCATCGCTCCAGACAATGTTCAGCAGGGGTGGATATATGACGTGTTGAGCGAGACATTTAGTGAGCGGGTGCAGCAAGAACCTACAGAGCCACCTACAGACGATATCACGATTCTTCAAGTCGCCGTTGCCAAATTAGCCGAAGCACAAGCCGCAGACCAGACAGCTAACGAGTTGGCTCTCGCTGAGCTGGCCGATGTGATCGCAGGAGGAGGTGTGAGCTGATGGCACAGATTTATTACAACCTGATCAAAAAAGGCCTACGGACAATTGACACCGTCCCGGATCGGTGGCGCGACGAGGTGCAATCACTTCTTGACGCAGACGAAACTTAACCGCCCGCTGGGCGGTATTTTTATACCCAAAAGCTATTTGAAAGGACGGTGATGATATGAAAATAAGCGAAATAACAACGAGCATTTTGGCGGAATACATCAGGGCGGAATCGGATGATATTCTGATCACGCCCCTTTTTACTGCGGCAAAGGCTTATGTAATGAGCTATACAGGGCTGACGGAAACACAGCTTGACGATCATGAGGATCTGAGCGCCGTCATCATGCTTCTGTGCTCGGACTTGTATGATAACCGGCTGATGACCCTGCCCGGCAGCGCCACGAACCAGCTGGCGGAATCGATCATGGATCAACATGTAACAGTATAAGGAGGGCGGATATGAATGCCGGAGAACTGGATAACAAAATAAGCATCCTGACACTGACGAGTGAAGAGAGCGGGACTGATACCGTTTATACGTGGTCGGTTTCAAGCCGGGTGTGGGCAAAGATTGAAACGCCGGAAGGTTACACTACTTTTTCAAGGCTCGGCAAAGGCGAACGAACGGTCAAGTTTACGATCCGTAAAACGCCGCTTGACCTGACCAATGCCATCCTGTGGGGAGATAAACATTGTTTTATTACCCATGTTGCTGAAGTCGGCCGGATGTTTTATGAGATTACAACGGCTTTGGTTGAACCAAAAACATGTACGTATATAACGTACAGCACTGCGCTTAACGCATTGAACTGGCCGGTACAGACGGAATCGGCGTCGCTGACGTTTCCCGGCTATCTGGCTGAGAGATTTTCCTTCGGCGAGAGTTATGAGCAAAAAAAACCGATGGCGGAGACGACCGAAAGACTGGCGCTTGTCACACCAAAGGTTATTATGCTGGAAGCCGGCGCGCTTATACAGGCCGGAACTAAGCACTATACGGTAACAGCCGTTCATGATCTGGACGGCTGTAAAAACGAATATGAGCTTATTAAGAAAGGGGATGCCTGATGGCGGATGAAGAAAGAGTGGCGGACGAATGATCACGGTTAACGACATCTTTACAGAAATTAATCAGCTGATCGCGGCGCAGTTTGCTAATGTCCCCATCTATATCAATCATTGCCCGAACGGGTTTCAGCGCCCGTCCTTTCTTATTCGCTGCAAGGATGTTAAGCGCGAGGACGTTAATCGTTACACCGTGAATGTAACGGCAGCCTATACAATTTCCTGTTTTGCAGCAGCCGATGAGTACAATCAATCGGATATACAGACGCTTGCCGAAATGCAGAACACTGTGCTGCATCTCTTCAGGGATGGTTATATCACCGTTGAAGACAGAGCGATCAAGGTGAAAACCAGAGCGGGCATAACAGATGCGGATGAGTTTGACGAGGTCAGAGTAAGGCTTGGGGGACGTGCTGTGCAGATCGGCGACGCAACGACGTCGGATTTTAATAGAGCGACTATCGAACTGACCTTTGAGTATTTTGACGACCGAACCGACACATCGGATTCCTATGATCTGATGGGTTCGGTAACAACGGATACACACCTGCAGTAACGCCCGGTCGTCACTGCGGTTTTGTATATTAATCTTAAACGGAGGATGGAAAAATGGGTTTACCAAATATCAACATCGAATTTAAAACAGCAGCAGCCACGGCCATTGAACGGTCTGAGAAGGGCGTTGTGGGCATTATTCTGATGGATGCCGGCGCAAGCGGAGCCTATACGCTGACCAAGCTGTCACAGATCCCTGCGGGGCTTGGGACGGACAACCAGGCGTATATAACGCGGGCGTTTAAGGGATATATCAATCCGCCTAAAAAGGTGGTTGTATACGTTCTGCCGTCGGATGCTACGAGCTTAAGCGACGGGCTGGACTACATGGCAACACAGATCATCGATTACCTGGTCGGCCCGCCGGATATCTCGACGGCAATGGCGACGGAAGTTACGACATGGGTTGCAGGTCAGCGCGCAGACGCCTATATTCCCAAAGCCGTGCTGCCGGATACCGCGGCTGACAGCGAAGCGATCATCAACTTTACGACGAGCGGCATCGTCGTGGATGGTACAACATATACGGCGGCTCAGTATTGCTCGCGAATTGCCGGCCTTCTCGCAGGTACGCCTATGACGATTTCGTGTACATATGCGCCGCTGCCCGAGGTCAGCGATGTTACCAGCCAGACGAAAGAAGAAATGGATACGGCGATTGACGCGGGTGAATTTATTCTTTTCAATGACGGAGAAAAGGTGAAAGTCGGGCGGGGCGTCAACTCGCTGCAGACGACAACACAGGATAAGGGCAGCGCGTTTAAGAAGATCAAGATTGTTGAAGCGGTTGACATGATGAACAGCGACATCAGGACGACGGTTCAGGATAGCTATATCGGCAAGTATGCCAACAGCTATGACAACAAGTGCCTGCTGGTAACAGCGGTGAAGGGCTATTTGCGGAGCCTTGAAAGCGATGGTGTTCTTGAAACGGGTACGAGCATCGTTGAAATTGATATCGATGCCCAGGAGAATTATCTGATGTCTATCGGCACCGACACGTCGGGGATGAAAGCGCAGGAAATCAAGGAAGCGAATACCGGCGATAAGGTATATCTGAAGGCCAAGATTACAATTCTCGATGCTATCGAGGATATTGACCTGGCCATCACAATCTAAGGAGGAATGACAGATGGATAGCGCAAAAAGAGTAATGAACGGGACCTTCGGCGAAGTGTGGCTCGACGGGGATTATGTATCCGAATGTTTTGGGCTGCAAGCGAAAGTCACCTTTAACAAAGAGGATGTTGCCCTCTGCGGTCAGATGGCGAAGGATAAAAAAGTGACCTCCATTTCCTGCACAGGGTCGCTGAAACTGCATAAGGTCAGCAGCCGTATGGCTCTGGCAATCGGCGACAGCATCAAGGCCGGCATCGATCCCCGCTTTACTATTATATCGAAGCTTGCCGATCCGGACGCATACGGTTCGGAAAGAATCGTTCTCCGCAACGTATCCTTTGACGACCTGACACTGGCGGACTGGACAGCTGCGGCAAACGGAACGGTGGAAGCGCCGTTCTCGTTCTCCGAATATGAGCTTCTTGACAGCGTGAGTGCTTAACCGTGCGCATTGCCGGATAGAACACGAAATCACCGCCGACAGGCGGGAAAGAAACGTGGTATCCGTTGTAAAAATGCGCGATTTGGGAACCGGGAGGCGGCATATCGCCTCCCGGCTCGTCCCTGCGCTGGATGATGCTTTAAACGCTTTAGGAGCGAACCGTGTCCGCCCGAACAAACTTTCAACATCTATGCGGATAATTTACCCGCTCTAAAATTCAAGTTGCTCGCGGGCGGATGCTGTTGGACCCTAAAGCGTAAATTATTAATAGATATGACTATAACAAATCAAAGAAAAGAGGTTATCAAATTGGATACTTTAGAACTATTGCTCAGAACGGATATACCGAACTTGCCGGAAAAGGAATACAAACTGAAGCGGCTCAGCGAGCTGTGCGGCGATGACGTCGTCTTTTCGCTCCGGGCGCTGCCCTACAGCAGAGTTGCTGAGATTGCCAAAGTGCAAAAAGATGATACAAACATCCATATTCTCTTAGCTGGCGTCATGGAACCAGACCTGAAATCAGCGGAGCTGATGACGAAATACGGCGCAGCCACACCAGCCGAAATGGTGAAGAAAATGCTGCTACCCGGAGAAATCGCGGATATTGCCAACGCTATTGAGCGTCTCTCCGGTTTCAGAACAACGACAATTGAGGAAATCAAAAAAAAATAGAAGATGACCCGCAGATGCAGCTCATCTACTATTTGTTCTGTGAGCACAGCATTCTACCGGGTTATTATTACAACCTCCCCGAGGGAGAAAAGGTCTTAATACGCGCTTTTTTCGAGCGGAATATGGAGGCTCGAAATGAGCAAAGAAAAGTGAGGCGAAAATAGGTGAAAAAAAATACTAACACCGGCAACGGTACGCTAAGGGAAATGATTACTGATTCAAGTATATATCCACTCGACACTTTGGATGAAAAAGATTTTTTTAGGGCTACATTTAAAATTGTTCTTAATTACCTTAATAAAAGTTTTACACCGGAGCTTGGTTTTAGTGATTTATTTAAGGCAAATAAAGATTTTACGACTGATCAAGCTTATTATTATGCGATATTAGGTGGTTTAACTAGCTTTGATAACGAAGATCCGATGAACCCGAAACCAATGTTAGAAGCCTTAAAAAGCCCAATTTATGCTGCAGTATATAAAAAGTTACCTTATATGCCCTTGTGGATAGTTGAAGATGCCTGGAATCTTATAAAAGCTGAATATAAGTTAAGCAATTTTGATCCAGGAGAGAAATATGATAAAGAAGAATATTTTGAGGAGCTAACTTTAAAACAAAATACATGGAATAAGTTAATAAAGACATTTTTTGATGGTACAGCGGTTTTAACAGGGGGTACCACTGGTATAGCATTAGGTGTTGCCAGTGCGGCTATGGGTAGTAATGCGTACACATATGAAAAACCAGTAACTGATGAAGAATGGGCAAGTTTACTTCTTAGAACATGGGAATCAAATGAAGAAGCGGCAAGAGATGTGTGGCCGTTAGTTTCTGATATACCAGTTTCTGATGTGCAATATGAAATTGATTTACAAAAACTAAAAAAAGCGTATATACCCGGAGCTTATGATCCGTTCGGCATTGGTTTATATAATGAAAATAATGATATGCGTAAAACGCTTGCAGGCGGATATCAATATGATCCGATAACCGACAAATATTACAATGGATGGAATGGGGATGAGGTTGATAAATCAGTCGTTGAAAATGAAGAACAAAAAGCCGCTAGTGAGAATACCTTCATAGCTCACGATACTGAAAATTATGATGTGCAACCAGACTGGGTGCAACCAATAACTAAGTTTGGGGATGTTGAATATAGCCCGTGGGGTTATCCAGCTGATTACACTCAACAAATGCAAGGTGAATCTGGCTTTTCAATAATACGTAATTTTATCAATGGAATCTGGAAATCCCTTGGCGGTACATCAGCAAATGATGCGTCTCCATCACCTGGCCCTGCTCCAAAATCAAGTGCTTACGGCCTATCCTACGTCCCTTACGACGACTTCCCGGCTTTACTACATGAAGGGGAGCGGGTGCTGACCGCGAGTGAGGCCAGAGCGTATAGCAGCGGTGGCGCGTCGTCAGTTGTCGTCAGAGGTAATAATTTCACAATTCGGGAAGAAGCAGACGTTGAAAAGGTTGCAAAGGCTATCGTACGCCAGATGTCGCGGGCCTATGCGGTCACGGGTTAAGGAGATGGTTATATGTCTGTAAAAAGAAAGCTCAGTTTTTTAAACGCGACGACGAACGAGACACTCGTTTTGCCCGTGACGCCTGAAAGCTTTGAGGTCTCCCATGGGATTAATATAGAAACGGTTAACATACATACAGCGGGCGATGTCGTGATTGCCGGCTGCGGGACATTGCCCACATTCAAAATCGACTGTATGTTTCCAGCCAGTAATTATACGTTTAACAACGAAGAGACAAACTGTGATGACCCATACAGTTATGTCTGGAAGCTTGAGGAATGGTGCGATAACCGCACCGTTCTTCGTTTTATTGTGTCCGAAGTGCTGAACGCGCCCGTATTGATTGAGGATATCGTCTATGGAGAAAGAGACGGCACCAACGACGTGTATGCAACACTTACTTTGCGTAAATACCGTGAACTGACTGCGGCCCAAAACGACGATACCGGCAATAGCTCTCGTAGTGATGATGCGTCGGCGGAGACGCCGGAAACTTATACTATCCAGTCCGGCGACACACTGTGGGCTATTTGCCGAAAGTTTTACGGCGAGCCGACGATTTATCAAAAACTGGCCGATTACAACGGCATAAAAAACCCGAATCTGATCTATGCGGGTGATACGCTGAAGATTCCGGACAAAAGCCTACTCTAGACGGTGGTGAACAAATGACAATTGGACTATACATAACAAGCGGCGACGGAACGGCGGATGTGACCCCGCTTATCCAGACGATTACATGGAGCGGTGATTATCAGCAATGCGCGCGGACGCTGGACTTCGGCCTGACGTCGTCGCCAACGGATACAAACGTACCGACAGCGACCTGCGAGCTTGGCAACGGCGTAGTGTTTAAGGTAGATGACGAGGTGCTTTTCAACGGTTTTATTTTTGAACGGGAAAAAGACACGGAAAGCAGTGTCATTGACATCACTTGCTATGATCGCGGCATTTATCTGAAACGCAACGAGGCGGTCTATAAGTTCACGAATACGACGCCTGAAGATATTACCCAAAGAATCTGCACGGATTTTGGCATTACGGCCGGATCCGTTGCGGAAACAGGCGTAAAAATCAGCCGAAACTTCATTGGAGTATCACTGTACAATATCATTCAGACGGCCTATACGCTGGCTTCTGAGGAAACAGAGGAAAAATATCTTATTCGATATGAGGGTGATGCGCTCAATGTGATAAAAAAAGAAGTAACCGAGGATACCCTTGTTATTGAAGGCGGCAGAAACCTGATGTCATCCTCTACATCGGAGAGCATAAAGGATATGATCAATCAGGTCGTCATTTATAATTCGGCTGATAAAGAAACAGGAAAAGCGAACGATACGGAATTCATTGAGCAATATGGTCTTCTCCAAAGCTATTTGAGAAAAACTAGTGGCGAAGACGCTAATAAAAAAGCACAAAAGATGCTTCGTGATAATGGCGTCAGCCAGAAAATCACGGTTGAGAATTTGGGTAATACCAAACATATCACCGGCAATACAGTAATAGTCCATGAACCTTATACGGGAGTTGATGGGCTTTTTTATATTGATAGCGATACACATACGTGGAAGAAAAATATATATCTGAATAAACTGGTTCTGAATTTTAAAAGCATCATGGACGAACAGAAATCCGGAACCAAGAAGTAAAATACTGAAGGTGGCATAGATGGAAGATAATCCTTATTCCTTTTTTATAAACAACATACGGCAGGATATGGACAATCGGTTACCCGCTGCTTTCAGGCTGGGCAGCGTTTCTGTTACCAATCCGTTACAGATAGAAATAGCCGGTACAGTACAGGATAAGTCCGCACTGCTAAAAAACAGTATGCTGGGCAGCCTGTATCCTGGGGAGCAGGTGCTTTTGTTGCCGATTGAAGATGAGCAGCGTTATATAATTATTTGTAAGGTGGTGGGCGTATGAGCGTATCATTGTTTCCAAGCATTCAGCCGGCTGTACATGAAGCGCCGGTTAATACTACATCAGAACTCTATCGAGAAGTGCAATGGGACTTTGACAATAATATACCGATTTACAAGAATGGATCCCCTGTCGTGATAACGGGTAAAAATGCTGTTCTCGTTTGGGCGTGGAAAGCATTGAATACACCGCGTTTTCGCCATGTTATCTATACGTGGAATTATGGAAATGAAACTGATTCGCTTATCGGCCGTCCCTACTCCGACGCGATAAAACGTTCTGAAGCTGCGCGATATATTCGGGAATGCTTGCTAATCAATCCCTACATATCTGATGTATCAAATGTCTCGGTCTCCTTTTTGGATGGAGCATTAAGTGTAAAGTGCAGGATAAATACAATTTACGGGGAGGCTGATATCAATGTATGAGAACTATACTTTAGAAAGCATTAAAGCTGATATTTTGGATCAAATGACTTCAACTATCGATAAGCGTGAGGGAAGCTTTACAAATGATATGATCAGCGCCGTGGCTTATGAAATCTGGAAGGTCTATCAATCGCTTGACGGCATTGTCCCCATTGCTTTTGTTGATGAAACAAGTGGACAATATATTGACAGGCGATGTTTGGAATACGGCATCACGAGAAAAAGCGGAACAAAGTCGACGGCGGCCATAACTTTATCCGGAACCGACGGAACAGTAATTCCTGAGGGAAAGGTATTTCAAACCGCTGACGGCCTCCAATTTGTCAACGATATGGAGGTAACTATTATTGACGGTACAGCCAATTCAACTGTGACAGCTGTTGAAATTGGCGAGGAATACAATGTGGACGCTGGAACGATCACCTTGCAGATAGTTAGTTTGTCAGGTTTAACAGCGGTTACCAACGAACAGGCGACGGGTGGTACAGCTCCGGAAACAGATGCCGCGCTTGTTGCTAGACTCTATGATTTTCTGCAAAATACGGCAACATCCGGCAACACCTCACATTATAGACAATGGGCGCTGTCTGTAGACGGAGTGGGCGCTGCAAAAGTGACGCCCTTGTGGAATGGGGCAGGTACTGTTAAGGTGCTGGTCGTTGGCAGCGATAACCAGCCTGTGGATTCCACAATTGTTGATGCGTGTGCGGCCCATATTAAAGACAACAGACCGATAGGCGCTGAGGTGACGGTGATAAGTGCCTCAGGGCTTTCAATAAATATAGCAACGACTATTTCTATAGATAGCTCGACTAATGTTGAAGCTGTACAAACTGAATTTTCAAATACGTTGGATACATATTTAAAAAGCATTGCGTTTTCTCAGTATACGCTGGTTTATAACCGTATAGCTTATATGCTCCTTGATATTGACGGTGTTATAGACTATTCATTACTTACGATAAATGAGGGAACTGAAAACATAACGATTGATGATGACGAAGTACCTGTCGTCGGAACAATTGAGGTGAGTGTTTAATGGGGCTTATTAATTTACTGCCTGATTATTATAAAGCAAGCACCCAGGTTATAGAGCTTCAGGATGCGTATGGATCTTGGTCAGATGCTTTGCAGACAGCAAGAGAAGATCTTTTTTTACAAATAAACGTTTCAACGGCGACATGGGGTCTCCAATTGTGGGAAAACATACTGGGGCTGGAAACCGATATATCTAAAACGGATGATTATCGCCGATCCAGAATAATGAGCAAGCTGCGTGGACAAGGTACAACAACCGTTGCGATGATGCAAAATGTATCTGAGAGTTTTTCAAACGGTGAGGTTGCCATTGTTGAATATCCCGATGAATATCGATTTGAGATAATTTTTACCGGTACAATGGGTATACCGCCCAATATGGATGATCTCACGTCTGCAGTTAATGAAATAAAACCCGCGCATTTAGATTATTCATTCATTTATATTTATAGGCTTCACAACGAATTGTTGCCATATACCCATGCATATTTGAGTACGTATACTCACGGCACATTGCGAAGCGGCAGTTTAACTTGACTGGTTAATTAATGAAACGCTGTAGGATTGTCAAACATATTGGACAGTCAGGTTGACAAGAACTCAAGCGGAGATTTGTAACAGAGCGGGCGCATGGGTATAGAATTAGAACGACGAAGATGAACATTGAGCTGAGAATCAAAATCACAGAAAGAATAGAAGCTGTGTGATGAGTAGAAGCGCTTCTGATCTTCGCGGTGGCTTCGTTCGACCTTGCCGTTGTGACGTGGTGTATAAGGCCGGATGAGCTTATGGCGGATGCCCATGTTGGCGGCGGTGGCCTCAAAAAGTGTCTGAGAATTTCGTTTTGACTGAGAGAACCTGTTGGTAAATTCGAAGCCGTTATCGGTCTGCACACACTCAATATCAAAGCCGTGTTTTTTGAAATATGCCGCAGCGTGTTTCAAAAAATCGGCTGACGAATATGTAGAATTTTCCTCATACGCTTTAAGATAACGAAGCCGCGAGTACTCGTCGATTGCCGTGTATTGGTAGTATCTCTCGCCTTTGGTCGTAATACAGGATAACGGGACGAATTTCACGTCGAGCTGCACTCGCTGGCCTGGGCGTTGCATCTGCTCCATCGGCTTCGGTACGTACTTTTTCTTCGGCTTTCCGGCTTGAAAATATCCAAGCCGCTTCATGACACGGTAAAGGCTTCCTGGTGGACGCTGGTAGCCATTTAACGTCAGACGATACCAGAACTCAAGCATGCCCAGCTTCGGATTCCTTCTTCGGACGTCGCGGATCAGCTTGAGTTCTGCCTCTGTGTGTGCTGTCGGATGCCCATGTGGCCGGCGTGACTGGCAGGCCAGCGACTCCAGTGTGCCGTCATACCGTTTTAGCCAGAAGTAGATATACGACCGTGCCTTGTTATACTTCCGTGATGCTTTGGATACCCCATATTTTACCGTGTAATTAATTAGGGATTGCCTGTACTTCATATCCTGTGTTATCTTGTTCATGCAGGGAGAGGCACTTCCTTTCGGTCGAATTTGGGTGTGGTAACTTAATTCTAACCGATGTGCCTTATCCTTGCTCTTATTTTTTGCTCCCCTCCGTCCAACATGTATTGTAGTCCTACAACTTGACTGGTTAATTAATGAAACGCCCTCTTGCCTCGGAGTGATCTGAGCAAGAGGGTGTTTTGTTGTTAATAAACAAAGTGGTATGGTAATGGAATAACTTTTCTAGGCACCGCTGCACCTTAATCTGACTGTCTTTAAAATTTGTTGCAGAATTTCTACCAGCGTTTTAACGGGAAGTCGCGAAACCGGAATCAGAGAGTGACGGCGACCCTGTCGCGAAGTAAAATCATGAAGAATTTTCATAAAGGCGTCGTTGGAAACGAAGGTGCTCCTGGTTTTGGTAACCTTCCGCGGCTGACGGTTGGAATTCTTAATGGCGTTGATGGTATAAAACAGCGTGCGAAATTTTCGGCGGGTAGTTGAACATGTTGGAAAGCTCCGGCCCGTTGACCAAAGTGGTGACCAAAATATTCTGGTTACTACCGAACTATACGGAGCCTGCGAGTAGAAACTAAACCCCACATGCTAGCTTTATCTAATCGCATACCGTCTAGAACTCTTTAACTCGCCTATAGAACGTATTTCTACTGATTTTAAGCATTTCCATCGCCAATCGCCTAGATTCCTCGGCTCGAAACCCTCGTTCATGATTTTTCCAAAAAGGATGAGACAACCTGTTATACGCCCGATCAGCACAATGTTGTCGTTATCTCCATCGTAAGCCTCTTCGTATTGCTCCTCGCTTAATCCAGTGGGAATTCCAGAAAAAGCAATCGTGCCCCAAACAATATTTCTTGCCGCACATTCTTCATACTCATCGTTAAAAGTGAAATCCTTGGGGTCATAGAAAACCTGCCTTATGTCATGGAAGTCGACGCGAATGCTTTCAAAATCGTCAGCTTTCAATTAAGATCCTCCCAGAAGCTAATTTCAGAGCAGTCAGCTGCTGCGTACAGTCGTTTCCTCCTGCCGCAGACAACACTAACGGACTGACCGTTTCTGGAGCAAAATTATAGTACTTGAATGCCCCCTGCGTTAACGTAGCGCCTTGTCGCTCCATGCGCGCGTGATCTAGCACAAACGAGAGATATACTCTTTTTTCCCTAACGTATAATTCTTCGTTATCTTAGGTCTTAACATAGTTGCGCATAAATTACACTACCCCCTTGTCGGGAGTATCTTGCGTGCCGTCCGGAACGCTTGGAAATGGACAGATACAGCAGAAAAATAACGAAGACATACTCGTACTGCGGCGTATAAGACCCTCTGAAATCGTTGTCTCTCGGTAGTGTACCTCCGCCTGATAGCACACGCGCTGGCAGGTTGGCGTTAACCTCGGCCTCCTGCAGGAGGAAATATGAGTTGCAGCTGTAGGCATTATTTTTCTTTATACAGTATAGGAAATGAATCAGCCCGGATTCGGTTAAGATCTTCTTCGCCTCACAGACTGTTTTTCGGCATAGCCCGGTTTCTTTCGCGATTTTCGACAGGCTTGGCCACGCGCGGCCATTGTTCTGGCGATAGCATATGTACAGGTACACCTTAACGCTGGCTCCCTGCACTTTGCCCTTCTGGATATGTTCCAGGACACGGCGCGGGATAAACATAAAACCAAAAGCCGGAATATAACAATGATAGACATTAGGCCCACGCACTACGCGGTTGTGCTTTTCGCTATAGCGCGTTGTCTTATCAATTGATATATATCCGGCTTTCTCCAGCTCTCTAACGGCTTTTCTGACGGTGTTGACACATACTCCGGCATTCTCGGCCAGCACAACCTGCGTCATATGACATTGGCCAGATTTATCGAGATGGTTAAACAAAACAAGGGCGACCTGCGGCGTTTTCTTTGATAAGGATTTGTCGGTTGCGATTTTTTCGGACAGTTTGATCGACCCTTGTTTGCTCATGCTCTACCACCTTCTCTAGCGAAATCCAGGACGCTTACAGTGTGACTCAGACGCTCAATGAGCCGTCGTGCCGCTTATGGGTAAGACCGAGATCGGACAACTGTTTGAGGGCGGCTTCGACCTCCTCCTTTGTTAGACCCAGCTCGGCGCATATGTCATCCGAACCGGCCGCCTCACCCTCCCCATCTTCATCTTCGTCCCAGTCTTCGTAGTTGCAGCCTTCTTCATGAGAAATGCCGCAATTGATTTCAAAGAGCCTGTCCTCCGTGTCAACGAATAAAATAGATTTATCAATCAGCTCCTTGCGTGCCCGTTTGGCAGCGCTGGTACTCAGGCCGGTAGAAGTACCAATTCGCGCGTCCGAAGGCAGGAATATGGATTCCTCATAGTCCTCGAAATAGCGGAGGTATAGGGCGACGCAAATGGCTTCCGGAGACAGCTCCGGCATTCTTTTTATGACGGAGATCGGAAAATCCACGAAGGCCGCAGGCGTAAACGTATAATCCCCGTCTTTATCTCCGGTGTCTTCATGGAGTAAATCCTCATCCAGCATTTTGAAAGTGTTGTCCGGCAGCACCGTAAGTACGTCGGCATCAATCAGCTCAGCTTTGGCCGACAAGGTATCGCCGAGCCTCTCCATGCGCGCAGCCTCCGTAAGCACCTTATCATTGGGCATAGTATTGGATTCGTTTTGGAGACGGAAATAGAGATACATACCCAGGCAAAAGGCTTTGTCGGAAAGCTTCAGCGTGTTGTGTGCGAAGTGTTTCGGCATCAGGAAAGAATCCTCATGTGCGGGATGGTTTACCTTGATGCTCCGCTTTTCATTATCGTTTTTCATAAGTAAGTTCCTTCTTCAGATTCTGTATTCCTTAGTTCCTCGACGCCGGCACGAATAAACTCATCAAGGCTACGGTCCTTTCTGAGCTTCAAGTATTCGATGCCCAAACGCCGCGCGTTCTCCGCGGCCTCGTCAACGAGCCGGCGATCAGAGGGTGGGAGCATGAGCCTCCCGACATAGGTCAGCAGGAAGAACGACGCGGCGTCGATGTTGGCCGCTTTGGCGGAGATAGACGCCAGACGGTTGATCTGCGGCTGGATGATCTCATAAACGGCTTCCTTTATAATCTGTTGCAGATGCTCGTCATCAGGACGATACCCTTCGCCCTTTAAGCCCATGTCGATAAAACGCCGGATGATCTCACTTTTGGAACGGCGTTCCGAAATGGTGATCCTGGTCAGCATCTCGCTTCGTTCCTTATCAAGCCAGAAGGGTATGTAATCTCCCTTATGGCGATCAGTATTTTTTTGTTGGTGGTTCATAAAGACCTCCTGTTTAGAAATGTGTGATACAAGTGTTGTACAAAAATATATGTGTAACATCGTGAAATGCTTTGCATTTCAGCTGTTTGCGGGCATGTGTAACATGCCTTATCCTGCCATGACAAAACCGCTATCGCGTTTTTATCGTGGGGTTGCCCCTACGGGGCGTGGTTTTCCGCCTGATGGCGGATATTTACGTGAAATAAAAGGAAATAAATATGTATCCCCGGCTCAGATCGACGTTAACCATCCGCCTCGTTGTGTCTCCCGTCGCTCTTTCCCTGTAGTATCTCTAATCTCTTTATAGAAAGAGAGAAAGTCGGATAGATAGGGTGGAGTGAATCGGGCTGTGGTAAACTCGTCCCCCGCAAGAGTTTTCCATAGTCCGAGAGAGGAGGGGAAGGAAGGTGACTTTCTCCTTGCTCTTTGACTTCCTTCCCCTCCTCCCGTTCGTCTCACTCACTTTAAAACTTGTATGTACCCGTCATCGTAAGCGTCACCGTTGATGGTCACGTAATCGCTGACAGTGGCGTAGAGCTGTCCTCCAGGCGTCCAGGCATCCATGACGTTTAAAGGCACTGTATACTCTGTGTCGTCCGGGTACCAGAGCGGCGTAAAGTGAGCACGCTGGCTATGGTATGAGTATTTGTTTTCTTTGAATCTCCAGGTGTTATACCCATGCAGCAGGCCGGTGTCCTCCAAGAGCCGGTTATAGATGTCGTAATTAAATTCAGGGAAAACGGCAACGACGTTCTGAACGCTTGTTGTATCATAACTGGAGGCTCCGTTGCTTCGGGATACCACCACTTTACACGTAGCGTCGAGACCATAGGCTGATTTCATCTCCCAATCATCTCCAGACTGTATTGCAGTTTGTACACGATCATCCGGCGCCAGCTCATAGTCAACCGCAAGTGTAGCCGTATATGTTTCATATGACCAATCCCACCAGCCCTGATCTTCCCAATAGCCAGCGTCAAAGTACGAGCCGCTGTCCGCATCGTAAACAGGTACCGAGATCCACACCCAATTTTCATGCCAGGTTGCGAACCACTCACCCCACGTCGTTGTGGTGTTCGTCCCATAATTCGGAATGCTTGCTGTCATTTCGACGGATGTATCGTAGTATCCGGGATCTGGCGGCTCAACTTCTACCAGTTCGACTATATTGCATATGATGTCAGACGAAAGGCCAATGCTGCTACAGGTGGCCGTCACAGTTATCACCTGTGGCGTATCCGGCGTGTGCCAACGTACCCAAACCATCTGATGGCCCCCGTCCGGGCAAATGAATTCTTTTGAGTATGAAACTCCGTTAATATTAAAGACGACATACGCGGAATTGTCCGGGGATATCTCACCCCATGTATTCGTAAATGATATAGTCGTAATAACGTCGGTATCCGTTCGGTACGTATAATCCGACAAGGGATCTGCGACAACTTCTTCGACTTCCGTAAATCTGACAATACCGACGCCCAGGTACTTAATAATATCTAGATTACTCTGAAAACTTGTGGTTGATCCTCTCCACGTGGTTATACCAAGGTCCCAATCATCATTTTCCAGGAACATGGACAAAGGAAGATTCTTATGCGTGAGCGAGGGCATGCTGTACCGAAGGCCATGGTCGGTCATAACATCAAAGAGGGCTGCTTCCGTAGCCGTCATGGCATAGAACAGGTTGTTGTACGTGAAGTAGGCAACCGGCTCCAGAAGAAGCTTGTATTCACCGCCGATAAGATCGTCGTAGGCTATACCAACATAACCGACGATAGCCTCCAAGTGTCCTGTGTCAGTAAAATACGACTTGATTGCATCGATATTGTTGTTTCCTGACGAATTAACAATAGTCGGAACTTGTTCGTCGGGGTTATAGAATGAGTAACTATTCGCACTAAAATTGATGCCCAGAGTGTTCTTGTAATATAATTTAGAATATTTACCAAAATGATAAGTTGTGGATGGTACCGATTTGTTTGTCAAATCAATTGGTGTACAAACCTGTGAGCCGTCGTTTGTAATCACGGTTACCCGCACACCATCCCATCCAGGATTCCAGTAACACGATCCCGATCCGCTACCCATGCCACTGCCACCGCTGCCTATGTTCGGATCGCCTTCGGCATAGGCCGGAGTAGCGAGGAAGGCACACAATAGGAAAATAACAATAATTCGTTTCATTAAAATAATCCTTTCTAAAAAGTAAAAGGCACACAGTCAAAGCTGTGTGCCCTTCTGTATTGTGTATGAGGTTTAACCCATGCTGCCAACGTGTTCTCCGGATGTCTCCATTTCCATTTGTGTACCTACGCTATCATCTGGCTGCTGAACCCATCCAAAACCGTCTATGTATGTATAAGTCACACCGTTTTCAGTCTTCGTTGCCCCGTTAGACGGCGTGGAGCTGCCAGAGGAGGATGACTCTGTCGAACTTGTACTTGGCGTTGTACTTGCGTCAGTTGACGTGCTTGGCGTTGGGCTACTCTCTGCGTTTGTGCTTGGCGTGGCGCTGCTCTCTGTGCTTGTGTTTGCGCTTGGTGACGGGCTGGTAACATCGGTGGTATCCGTTGCGCTGACCATGGGTTTCGTGCTGTCATCTGTGGCACTGTCAGATATATCTTCTGATTCATTTGTGGCCGCTGTAGTTTCGGCCGTGTCATCGTCTATCGGTATGTCTGAATCGCTTGAGAGTATAGAGACCTGATTATCAGTTATTGTTTCAGTTGGTGATTCCTGCACTTCTGAATCCGCTGCCAGCACTTGTTTTTGCTGGTTCCATGAGGTATTGACCAAGATGATCAGCGCTGCTGTCACGGCCAACGCTACAATCAGGATTATAACCTGCCAGCGCTTCATTTTTAATTTTCTTTCCATAAGTAGCCCTCCTTCAGGTGGCTTAAGTACTACATTTTTAAGTACAGTATAATGCAATGATTGTGGTAATACAAGGAAAGATACCAAGTATCTTACACCTTCGTCTGTCTTCGTGGATCAGCTCTCTGTCGACTCAGCCGCCCTATCTTTGTCAACTGCTTCTGCTAATCGTTCAAGATACTTTTCAAATTGCGCGTCGCTCATTCCGTCTGGCATTCGCCCTTCACGTACGGCCTCATACACGGTTTGCATCATGTGATTATCGTATGCTATGTATGTTACAACACCGACAATCGCCACCATAAGTATGCAGGCTATAACAATCAGCCGCCGTATTGGTATCTTCTTCTGCGGGTGCTTATCACTTCCTATAACGGTGGATACCTTTTTGCCCATATTAATCAGCCTCTTCTTCATATTGCTGTATTCGCAGCTCCAGCCAGTCATGATACTCATAATTCGGCAATTTTTTGATGTGTTCTGGAAGGCAGCTGAGAAAGAATTCATAACCAGCTATCGCTTCATATATTAGATATTCCGCTTCCTTGTCTGTCAGCCCTGAAAGATATCTGGCTGACTGCCCACGCCCAATCATATTGACACAGTGACGAATTCTTACAGGAACTACAAATTTTTCGTCCGTTATTTCTATCTGTTCTTGGATATTCAGCTGAGAACTTTCCTCCTGTATACCCTGCTTGATGGTCACATCCTCTTTGTCTTTAAGCATGTCGGTTTGCTTCCTTTCTCTGCTCAGCTTTATGATACATTTTTAGAGCTTTGAGCATAATCGCTTCAATCTTGTCAGCAGAACAACGTGGCGGGAAAAACTGCCTGAACTTTTTATATGGCAGCACCACGTCCTCCGGTTCGTCTACCACCACTTCGTCAGACTTTGGGCCATTCAGACTTTCCCACAGCTTGGAGAGCATGTCCTCGTCAAACACATCTCCGGCCTGTTCCTGCACCCGGAGGAGTTCAGCAAGCTTCATAGATATGCCGTAATCATGATCTGTGAGGAAGAAGCGGTAAACGGCTGTCTGGTTGGGCTCGGACAAAAAGGAGATCAGCACGGCTGCGCGGAACGGAAATTCCGGCTTGTCCTTATCAACAATATCTTGCAGCTCAGGAATAAGGTATGTGAGCCGAATGTATCTATGTATTTGATTCCGGCTTTCTCCAACTTCTTGGCCAACGATATCGAGTGTCTGCATCTTCATCCCCACTGGGGATGATGTTAAATCTGTCCGCCGTCCCTGGCGTTTCAGTGCTTCAATCCAGAGACGATAGGCGCGCGCTTTCTGCATGACGGATATCCTGGAGACATTGCGCTGCGTGAATATCGTCTCAGCCAATTGGATAACCGCGTCATCATCCCCCATGTCCCTGACGATACAGGGGACGCTATCATAACCCAGCAGTAGTGCCCCGTTACGGCGGTTGCGCCCATTGATGATCTGATACTTTTTACCGTACGGCCGCACAAGCAGCGGCTCAATTATCCCGTTTGTCCGGATACTGTTGACCAGCTCCGTCATTTCCTTGTCTTTGTACGGCGGGATAGGATTGTCGGGGTAATCCTCCAGAAGGACGATAGGCAGTTCCACCAACTCAGTATTCTGTTTAAGTATAGGGATATGGGCTTCCGATGACTCTGATTCAGGCTGCAGGATAACTGATTGATTATCCAGAACCTCCGGCTCGTCGTTCTCCGTGTTGTATTCGCCGCTCAACAGCTTCTTCAAAAATTCCATATTCATTTCCGACATTTGATTTCCTCCGCATATTGCTTGCTGTCCGCGACAATCCGCCGAATCAGCGCCATGTCCTTTGCCAGCTTCATGGGTATGTCGCCCCAAAGCTCGGCGGGAATCCTGATGGTAATCGGCTTGGGCGGCTTAGATGTTGGTACCGAGTTACTGTCGGTTATTCCGAATAGCTGATGTATAGTCGTTTCATTCAGTGTCTCACCCTGAGATTTGAAAAAGTCAGCCTGCTTGCCGTTTAAGGTCGTTATACCGTTTTGAATCATAGTATCCACAAGAAGCTGCTGCTTTGCGTGATTAAGATAGGAAAGAGAAACACCAACAGTGAACGGAAGCTGCTCGTTGTCGACCATTTCCAGCAGCTCGGGAACGAGCTCGTTCAGACGTATGTAGCGGAATATCTGATTTTTACTCTCTCCGAGTTGTTCTGCTAAAAGTTCTCCGGATTTCTTCCCGTCCAACCTGTTCCCAAATTGGGAACAAGTCAAATCGTTTCGCTTTCCCTGCCGCTTCATAGAATCCAACTGAAGTTTATACGCTTTGGCTCGTTCACTCGGCAGGATCTTGTCCCGCTGGTGTAGGTTGGTGTTGACAAGGATCAGTCGCGCGGCGTCATCGTCTACCTTGACAACCTTGGCAGGAATTGTTACCCAGCCAATGATCCTGGCAGCTTCCACCCGGTTGTGGCCGGCTAGTATCTGATACCCGCCCTCATAGTGGCGGACGATAATGGGGTTGTCCAATCCCCGTACTGCCATGTCGGCTGCCAGTTCATCAAGCTTTGCCTTTGGGTACATGCGGAAGGGCTGACCGCTGTTCTCCTCATCGTGCCATGGGTGGCAGTCTTTCAACGGTATTTCCTGCTGCCCGGTCTGCTGAAAGCCGATGCCGGCGTCACCACACCCGAGCATGCTCTGTAAAACCGGATCGTCAAAGACGCCCGCATCGTCGCCCGGTGTGCTCAGCTGCGTTATTTTTGCCATAATAACCTCCTTTGCTCGAGTTCATAGAATCTGCTTTGCACACGCCTACAATATGAAATTTTCAAGGTGCAAATGGACTTTCTGAAAACCTTTAATCTATTGGTTTGCAGTGCCCTGTCTGGCAAGTAGCTCGTCGGCAACGGCTTTGTATTGTAACCCCACTTGGGAACCTGCCGTACCAATCAGGCTGTGTCTTAAAATGGTGCTGTTTATGGCTTCCACCCGGCGGCTGATGCTTGTCCGGAAAACCAGATTGCCAAATCGTTTGCGAAGATCGGCTTCAACCAACCTGGAGACCGTTGTTTTATCAGTCATGGTGACCAGAACGCCCTCAATACTGAGTTTTGGATTCCCCTGACGCTTGATCAGTTTATATACGTTCATCAGATCCTCCAGTCCATCCAGCGCAAACTGTTGAGCCTGAACGGTGATGATGATGCCGTCACTGGCGATGAGGGCGTTACTGAGTAGAATCCCCAGACTCGGTAGACAATCAATGAGAATATAATCGAAGAACTCAAACTCTGGGGCTGAAAGCAATCTGGCTAATATCTGCTCATGAAAACGAATGCCGGTGAGTATCATTTCAATGCCGGAAAGCCTTGCGTCCGATGCTATGTAGTGGATGCCCTCATCGCTTACGCAGATTGCTTGAGACAGATCGACATTTTCCTCTGTGGCCGATTTTTGCATCAGGCTTCCGATGGTGGGGGTTGTGTTTTGTCTGTGCTTTAGGTATTTGCTGAGGCTACCCTGAAAATCCAGGTCAATGCATAGCACATTCAGGTTTTTTTGAACGAGCGCCGCCGCCAGATTCATGGCCGTGGTGGTCTTACCGACGCCGCCCTTTTGGTTACAAATGCTGATGATTTTCATTATCTATCCCTCCCATTGTTACATCGGACCGTCTTGCCGTTAGAGCAGCTTGCTTCGACTCCTTTGCTTTCTCCACCGCCTGAGCCGCCTTTTTTTCGGCTCGGCGCTGACGCCGTCTTTCGTTTATTTGCTCTTTGTTTTTTTGATAGTATTCACGATCACGGGCTCTAACCTTTTCTGCGTTCATAGCTCGATTCTCACGCTGCTTTTCGTTTATCTGGTCACGATAGGCTGCATAATGTTCACGTTGCTTTTCATTTATCTGGTCACGGTTCGCTGCATAATGCTCACGTTGCTTTTTATTGAGCCATTCTCTGTTTTCAGCCCGATACTGCTGCTTCTGTTCAGATATCCGACCCTTATTTTCAGATCTATAACGACGATCATATGTCCTTTTTTGATCTTTGTTCTTTGAATAATACTCTTGCTTGTATAGTGCGATTTTCTCCTTGTTTACTTCTCTATATTGTTGATAATATTCAAGAATTTGATCTTTGTGGTTCTTATAGTATTGGTGATCATATTCTAGTTTCAATTTCCTATGCATCAACCTATACAGTTTGTCATATTCA
Organism: uncultured Sporobacter sp.; assembly: GCA_963675425.1. GTDB lineage: Bacteria > Bacillota > Clostridia > Oscillospirales > Oscillospiraceae > Sporobacter. The sequence goes on from OY776214.1 coordinate 1,454,337, forward strand.
CTCTTTCGTCGTTTCTTAGGATCTTCAAGGTTGAAGTTACTTTCTAGTTTGATGGACTCCTGGTATGCCTCCAGCGGCAACGCCTGTTCGACTTCATCAAAAACACAATCGGGGAATGGGCAGCTGAAGCAGTCACAGTTTTTCCCGTCGCAGAGACGCTTCTGTTTGCCTTTACCCATTGGCAACCTCCTTAGCTTGTGTCTCTATCTGCTTGGAAGGCTTTATATTTAGCGCGGCCTTTTTTTCGGCCCTGCGCCGCTTTCGGCTTTCTCTTATACGCTCTTTGTTTTTTTCGCGATATTGACGGTCATATTCACATTTAAGATCCTTGTGGTTCAAATAATAAGTGCGCATGTATTGAGCGATTTTATCCTTATTTGCTGCTTGGTAGACCTTATGTTGCTCTGCTATACGTTCTTTGTTTTCTGCTCGGTATTTTCGATTCCTTTCAGCAATCTTGTTTTTATTGTCTGCCCGATATCGCCGTTGGTACTCTGCAATATGTTCATAGTTTAAAAAACGATAAAGGGCTTTTACTTGACTTTTATTCTGTGCTTTTGTATCTTCCGTCTTAAAATCTTCAGTGATTCTGTCCGATTCACAATAGGCTTCGTAAGGTAAGGCCTGCCCTGCTTCGTCAAAAACACAATCCTGGAACGGACAGTTAAAGCAGTCACAGTTTTTCCCATCACAGGGATGCTGCTTTTTTCTCTTGCTCATAGGCACGTTTCCTTTCCATTGCCTGAGCTACAACGCTATTGTTATGCCACCACCAGGCGCGTTCTAGTGTTTCTAATTCTGTAGACTTGCTCAGACAGCTTCTATCAATTGCCCTTATTCGGCAATGTCCCATATCGTAGGTATAATGGCAGCCATTATATCCTGGCAAATACTCACGCCAAAACACGCACCCAGCACATGGCGTCAGCTCTAATTTTTGTGCAACGGCGTATATAAAGTCCTGCCTATACATGTTTAGATAATATATGGGTAAATTCATTTCCTTTGCTGTCTCTTCCACGTTAAGACGCGGGTGCTTCCAATAGAGCAATAGCATTGCTCGCATGCGGTCCACGCCATCTTCATATCTGTACGTCTGCTTAATTGCGTATTGTACTGCGACAAGCTCTTCTATTTCATCTTTATACAATTCCTGCAGTGCGGCATCTGCTGTAGGGTCTCGACGGCCGGAACTTCTGCCGCCGCTGTGAAAGTTGTACGAGGCCGTTGTTTTGGTGTTGCGCTTTGTTTTTGCTTTCATTTTCGTTTCGGGATAACGTATAATAATCTCTTCTATAATTTTGACACCGAAGCCCATAAAGCCCCCCTCCTCCTTCTTGGTTTAAACCTCCAATATATGAACATGACAAGGTACAGAGGGGTGAAAATCAGGTGTTTCAATACGTCAACAATTGGTGTATAATATTTTTGTTACCTGTAGGATAAAATTATTAGGCAAGACGTGTTTTTTTCGAAACGGCCACGCCGTCTTTTGGGAAAAACTCGGATAGCCTTTCATATGGTTCATGAATTAGATCCATGACGGCGTATATTTCAGTTAGAGTCCATTCGCGTTTCCGGTTCATCCGTAGACTTATCGAAACTTCACAAAGCCCTATTTTTTTTGCCAAATATGCTTGATCGATATCAAGCTCTTTCATTTTTCCTCGAAGCTTTAGAAACATGGAGGATACCTTCTTTCTCTATGCAGATTATCTCGGTTTCCAGATGATGCCCATTTTGCAGAGAATCCAACTTATACCCATAATGTAGTTAGATGCCATTGGGGATAACCGCGATTTGGGAGAACACGAAGACGGCGAAACCGAATAACGGTTACTGCGGTCAAAAAAAATAATGTTCTTGAACTCAATGTTATAGAGTATATCTATCCGGCTAATTAGTGAAACCGTTGGGTAATATATGCTATTTTCGTACTTATAAAGAGACTTTGACTTAAATTTAGCGTTTGTGTAGCTTTCTTTTGCGAATAGCCCATATCGTGATACCTTAATGTTATAGTTCCCGATTGCACATAACTACTACTGAATAACAGTCGCTTTATAAAATAATATAACTAAAATATAGTAATGTCAAGCGAAACATAATTATATGTTGATATAATTATCATATATTAGTATATTTAGAATACGAATAGCTCTTTGGAGGACATACTATTATGTCGATAACAGAAAATAAAAAAATAATGGCTGATAATATCAAATATTATTTAGATGTTCGGGGTATATCTCGACAGCAATTAGCAGACGCATTGAAATTCCCATACACTACTTTAAATAACTGGCTTCAAGCAAACACATATCCTCCAATTGATAAGATTGAGAAAATGGCTGAATATTTTGGTATTACTAACGCAAAACTTATTGAACGCGATGGAGACAGGTGCAGCAATTCTAAAGCATTAAGTGATAGTGCACTCCCTTCAACTCTTAATCAATTACAAGTATCTCCAAAAACAATTCAAGAAGATACTATAACTAATTCAAGTCTAAAGTTTTATTCTGATTACATTCATAATCGTGCACCAATCATTAATACCTTAAATGACGCAATAGAAATTTTTGAAATTATTTATAAAACGTCACAAGACGAGCAGGAACGTTATCTAAAAAATAACATCACGGGTTACGAATATTCTAAACTTATTGGAACGGATGCCGAATATTTTTTTACACGTATGAAAGACAATGAGGTACCGACCTATTGTGAGGGGCTTATGTTGATAAGGGTACAAAATTATGTAAGTAGTGGTGATCATTGTGTCTATTTTTACATGCATGATTGCTATGTTAGAACATTATATTTACATGATGGTGTTGCAGCTTTCTATGGTGGTAGCGATACTATACCTCTAATCGTGGAATCATCAGATTTAGAAAATGGTGAAGTAAAAATAATTGGAGTGGTAAAAGAACACAGGTGGATAATAAAGAATTCCCTAGAGGGAATCGTTGATTAAGTAAATACATGCTTGGTTTCTGACGATGTATGGAATTTACGCCCCGCAGCTCAACCTTCTTTTATCGTTAATTACCATAATTCATAGGTCGAAAAGTATATTCAGAACAGGAAGATGAATGTGCATACACGGAAAAATGAAGCCAAATGGATAGAAAGTGAACAGCGTTGGAAAATCAAAGTTCAGAGAGAAGGGGAGCGGCGGTCGTTTGTTGATTCTACGCCCGGTACGAAAGGCAAGGTAGCAGCCGAAAGGAAAGCCGACAAGTGGTTGGAAAACAGGCTGGTAGGGGAGAACACACGTATTGAAGTCCTTCTTGATCGTTGGTACAAGAAATTGCTAATGTCAACTTCACACTCCCACTGCGTTCAGTACGAAAAATATATACGGCTTTACATAAAACCTGTTATCGGAACGAAGCGCATTTCCCGCTTAACCCAAAATGATTTGCAATCTGTTATTGACAGTGCCTATTACATGCCGGATTCTGTTAAGAACCCTAGGAAAAAGAAAAAGGACGCCGAAGCGCCCATAGAAGATAAGCTACCAAAACGGTTGGCTCATAAAACGTTATCGAATATACGGGCTTGTTTGATGGCATTTATTAAATACTGTCGCGGCGAAAAAGCGACAACCTTATATCCGGAGACACTGACAATACCTGCTGCTGCTGAAAAGCGGGAGAAGACAATCGCTTCACCGCCTGACATCGTTACGCTGTTCTCAACGTCAACTACATTATACAGAAACAAAGTGGTCGAAGATAGGTATATCCATGCCTACCGGTTCAGCGTCCTTACTGGTGTTCGCCCTGGAGAACTAATAGCGCTAAAAAAAGACAACGTGAAAGGCCGTAAGGTCAAGATTACACAGAGCATTAATGACTATAGGCAACTTACAAAAGGGAAGAACGATAACGCAAGAAGAACGTACACTCTCGATGATCATGCCGTCATGGTCCTTCAAGATCAACAGGAAATGCTAAATCGGCTAGGGCAGATATCATCTTATGTATTCCCATCGGAGACGCTTGGGCCGCTGACGCAAGAGAAATTTCGTAAATCGTGGAAGAGGTACTGCGCTGCCAATGGAATTACCGGAGCCAACACGCCATATGAGATGCGGCATACGTTTGTGTCTGTAAACACAGACATGCCGGACGCCCTTAAGAAACTCGTTATAGGGCACTCAAAAGATATGGACACAGAGGGCACATACGGGCACGAAAAAGCGGACGACATGGACAGAGCTGCCGAATACATCAGTGCCGCTTTTAAAAGGATACTTGGATGGTAGTCTGTACCCACCTTTGTACCCACTTTTTTATTCACGATAAATTAATTAGAATGAATAATGGTGAATGTGGTAATTTTTAAAACATAAGAAGTTTAGAAAAATCAATATAATATTAACTATTGTGAAATATATATTGATTCATGTTAATGCATAAATATACGGTTCTGGGGGTTCAACTCCCCCCAGCTCCACCATCTGAACCCACAGAAAATAAAGGGTAAAACTGAAGAAAGCCTTGGAACACATGGATTCGTGAACCAAGGCTTTCTTTTTTTGTAGGCAACCAGACTTAGAGATTTAAGTATATTGATTTAACAATCGTATATAGTGTTTCTCCTCTTTGTTGAAGGCTGTTCAAAATCCCAAGACTTTCCCGCTTTCTTCAATGAAGCCTATGAAGCGGGTCTTTTCAACCTTAAAAGTGCTCCTTCGGACAAAACCGATCAATATGGCTGTGGCATTACTATTTATCTAAAAGATGGCACAAGCACAACCGCGTATTATGAAGAGTATATGAATGATGCATGGAAGAAAGCCGACGATGTGCTTTTCAGTTTCACTCATATGCAAATGCTGATAATCGATCCATATTAAACAGCCAAAACAATCGTTGAATAACCATCTTGGAGTCATTTATGAGTTGTGTGTAATAAGCATTAATCGTGATTTTCCCATTTTGTTTATGGGATACCCAAAGTCATAGAAGCAAATTGTATATATAATATGACGTTATGTGCCTTAATTGATGTGTAAGGAAATAAAAAGGAAGAATAAATGAAATACTTAACCAAACAATGGTATTGCGATATACAACGCACTTCCTATTACTACCGATTTCATGTGAGTAAAAAGGCGGAAGTCTTCTCAGAAGAATATTTTTTATATCTTTATAAAAAACGTCTTCGTGAACATAAAATCTGGTGTAAAGAACTTGCTAAAGAAGAATACGAAATCTACAATGAAATGGAAGCTATTGCTGACTTTGAAAGAATGTATGCCAATGCATTTCTAGAAGCAAAAGAAAATATTCCTAAAGATATTATTTTGAAAGTGGCTGATTTACGCATATTGGCTCTTAGCATAGTCAGTTCAGATATTTATAGAGAGCTTAAAGATTATTGCAAATTTCTTGATAACCAAACCCAAAAGGCAATGGAAGAATATTATATATATTATAAGCAAATCAAAGAATCTCTTCCGGCGGGAATTCAAAACCTGAATATGCACGATTGCGAAATCACAGATGCAAGTTTTGATGGTAATGATTTTGCGATGAATATTGATTCAGACAGCGGTTATGTGGAAATTAGTAAACTTGTTTTGAGAAATGCCAAAATAATACAGCATATAGAGAACTTAGTTGGTGCGACATGGCTGTATAATGAAGTGTATCTAGTGGATGGGCAATATGAGTTGCATATACTGTTCCTGACCAAAAACTGGGAAAGCGTTGAAGAAATAACAATGCTTATTGATAATGTGGAGTATATAACTTAAGACAACATTAATTGTTATATGGTTACACTATGATGTTAATCTAACAGGATAAAAGCAAACACGTTCAACTTGACTGGCGAGTTGCGCATTATCCATATAACCAACAGGCATACAAATTGGATTTTGAAAGGGAATACATATGAATATATTGTTTGAAAAAATGGATGTAAGACACCAAAAAGGAATAATGGACATATTCAATTACTACATAGAAAGCGGAACATCTGCATTCCCTTCAAAAGCTTTGCCAGAACAGTTTTATGCAATGCTCTTGAAAAAGTCGGAAGGTTACCCGGCATATGCGCTCATTGATAATGACAACAATGTCATTAGTGGATTCTGTCAGTTGAGCTCGTTCAATCCATTCCCAACATTTGCGAAGACAGCTTGCCTAACTTATTTTATTTCACCGGATTATACAGGGAAAGGGCTTGGCAGTGAATGCTTACAAAAACTCGAAGATGAAGCAAAACTCATAGGTGTAGAGCATTTGATTGCCGAAATCTCGTCAGATAACAAGGGCAGCATTTCTTTTCATGCAAAACATGGCTTTGCACTCGCGGGTGAGTTGCACGATATAGGAGAAAAATTTAACCACAAGTTTGGTATTGTATATATGGAAAAAACAATAATATCTCCTGTTTTGTCGGTGATATTATAAGAAGAATTGTGCATGATGGCAATTGATAGCACATGTTGAACGTCGACTAATGTTTATGGGGTTCCCAAGTTCCAGAAACGAATTATTTAAAACGGTAAACATGCCCAAGGTATCTATCAGTCGTGTCATAGCAATAGAAGTACATTTACGTTAGTTAATGATGGGAGACAACAGGTATGGGAATTGAAATAACTTATCTTGCAGATCATCCCGAGTATATACAAACTTGTTCTAGTTGGATATACGGCTTGTGGGGTAGCCAATCGGGGGGTACATACGAACGGGCTTTGAGAAAGTTCACGGACGGAGCTAATAAGGAGTCTCTGCCTATTACGTTTATTGCACTTCGTGATTCAAAACCAGCCGGAACGGTGAGCCTATGGAAAACAGACGCTTCAAGGCCGGAGCTAACTCCTTGGCTTTCTGCGTTATATGTGCATCCTTTTCATCGGAACAAAGGTATTTCCCTCAACCTGATTGAGAGGCTAATCGCTGAAGCGTACCGTTTAGAGATTGAGGAGCTATTTCTTGTTACTGAGGAAGCAAAGGATCTATATGAGAGATTTAACTGGATTGAGATAGAGAAGATCACAACGCCATATGGTGAGGCAAGTTTAATGAGGAAGCAGCTAGTATAATAAACACAACTTGGAAATTTTAGATTGTTCAGACCGGCAGCGCAATAATGGCGATTCACAAACTATGTGACTTCATGAGGATATACTGACATGAGGACACCCCAGGGATTCAGACCACGGGGGTTGCTGACCACATACTTATTTTAATAGAAATCTATATAGAGGGGGAAAAGAATGATAATACTGGGAAACGTCCTGATTCTTCTAGTGCTTGCAATGATTTTATTGATGGCCGTAATTGCAGTAATACGCGGATATAAAGGTATAAAAACAAGCAAGTATTTTGAGACGTCGGGCAAAAAGACAAAGATAAGCTATTTTGTGATTTCGGTTATACATATGTCTGCGGGCATTTTAGTAACTTTGAGTTATTTAATAGCAGGTCTACTGATCGTAATTTCACAATAAGGGATGTGTTTAAGTGGGCTTTTTATTTTTTCTACCATTTATCGTGGCTATTATTGGATTTATTATTGCTATACTTGGCTTTATAGGTATATGTATGTTGATTATTGGTGGCACGGGCATTGCAATGAATAAGTTATACATCAAGCAGACACAGGCAAAAAAAGGCGTAGCAAAACCCTTCCATAACATCAGCTCAATAATTTTGGGAGTTGTACTGATATTATTACCTGTGGGGTATGTTTTATATGGAATTATTTCTACGTTTTCAAAATAAATCAGGAAGCGTCTGGGGTATTGTTTAAGCATGACTGATAATGAGAGTTACATTAGTGAGCTGCCCATTATCCATATGATATAAATATAACAGCATGTATCGAACGACATCGTTTGCTTAATTGAAGAAATAATTCGTGAGACAGGACGCGGATGAAAATCTACGCCCTGTTTTGATCGAAATCCATAAATTCAGGATTTGGTTCGCCGCCGACAGTCAGGCCCGGCGGGATTATGTGGAGGACAGGATTTTCAGTGAGAAATGCTGGCGAGAGTACGAGTGAATGAAAGACGAAAGGAGATAAGTGATGAAAAAAGTGATCATTGTCGAAGATGATCGCAGCCTAAACCAGGGTTTGTGTCTTGCTTTAAAAGACCGTGATCTTCATATTGTTCCGTGCTTTGATTTAAAATCCGCCCGTGAACAGCTTGCCCATGGTGTGGCTGAGCTCGTTTTGCTCGATATCAATCTTCCCGATGGCAGTGGGCTGGAACTGCTTCACGATATAAAAGCCGGGGGCAAACCTATTCGGGTGATTCTTTTAACCGCCAACGACACCGAAATGGATGTGGTTACAGGCTTGGAACACGGAGCGGACGATTATATCACCAAACCCTTTAGTCTGGCGATTCTTCGTGCAAGGGTAAAGGCCCAGCTGCGCCGTGACATGACCCATATTCCCAAACCGTCTGTCATTGACATTGACAGCTATCGATTTGATTTTGAGCATATGGCCTTCTATAAGGCGGATACTCCGGTAGAGCTAAGCAAAACGGAACAAAAGCTCCTTCGGCTGCTGGTAGAAAATCGGGGGATAACTCTAAACCGAACGGTTCTCCTGAATCGCATCTGGACAGACGGCACTGATTATGTGGACGAAAACGCGCTTTCCGTCACGATTAAACGTCTTCGGGACAAGCTGGATGCGGCCCGGTATATCAAAACCGTCTACGGATTGGGGTATGTATGGGTGGTGAAACAGGATGAATGAAGGAAATCTGCTCCCGTTTGTCATTGCGCTGACAGCCATTCTGCTATCCCTGGCAATTGTGCTGCTGGAGCACCGGAAGACAAAAAGAATTATGAAAACGCTTAATCAAATGCTGGATTGTGCAATTGACGGAAGTTTTGTGGAAAACACTTTTGACGAAAGCCTTCTGTCGGCGGTTGAAAGCAGATTAAACCAATATTTAACCGCCTCTGCAGTGTCTGCACGCAACTTAACGGCAGAGAAGGAAAAAATCAAGGAGCTGTTGGCGGATATCTCTCATCAGACAAAAACACCGATTGCTAATATTCTTCTCTATGCTCAACTGTTGGAGGAGCAGACCTTACCAGAAGAATGCATGACTTATGTCGCTGCGCTGCGGGGACAAGCGGAAAAGCTGAGTTTTTTGATTGCCTCTCTGGTGAAGCTGTCGCGGCTGGAAACAGGCGTGATTACCCTTCGTCCGATATCGAATGCCATTGCGCCGATGCTGGAGGAAACGGCGAAACAGTTCGCACCCAAAGCCGCGCAAAAAGAGATTCACATGACCGTAAACGCCACGGATGCCCAATCGGTATTCGACTATAAATGGACCACAGAGGCGCTCTGCAATCTGCTGGATAACGCCATGAAATATACGCCCTCCGGCGGCAGCATACGGCTTTCTGTCGAGGAATACGAACTGTTTTGCCGTGTTGACGTAGCGGATACGGGAATTGGGATATCAGAAGCGGAGCAGGCAAAGGTGTTTTCTCGCTTTTATCGTTCCCAATCCGTCAGCGAGCAGGATGGCGCGGGGATCGGGTTATATCTGACCCGTCAGATCTTAGCCGGACAGGAGGGATACGTCAAAGTTTCTTCAGCCCCCGGGCATGGCTCGGTTTTTTCCATGTTTTTGCCCCGGTAGGCCTGAATTCTTACAGAACTGTTAGAATTGCCTGCCCACCGGAAAGATTCTGGAAAGAAACGTATGATAAAGTCTGTATCATAGTGAATCATACAGACTTTATCTTTGGAGGCATCCAGCATGACAATTTTACAGACTCATGATTTGAAAAAACTTTACGGCACTGGCGAAAACGCGGTTCATGCGCTGGCCGGAATCAACTTGCAAGTGATAGCAGGAGAATTTGTGGCCATCGTCGGTACATCGGGCAGCGGCAAGAGTACACTTTTGCATATGCTGGGCGGTCTGGACCGCCCCACCGGCGGTACGGTTACGGTGGACGGTAAGGACATCTTCTCTCTGAAGGATGAGGAACTGACCATCTTCCGCCGCCGCAAGATCGGTTTCGTGTTCCAGAATTACAATCTGGTTCCGGTACTCAATGTTTATGAGAATATTGTGCTTCCCATTCAATTGGACGGCAATACACCGGACTCCGTCTATATCGACAGCATTATCGAAACGCTGGGGCTTTCGTCCAAGCTGCAAAACCTGCCCAACAACCTCTCCGGAGGCCAACAGCAGCGGGTGGCGATTGCGCGTGCTCTGGCCGCAAAGCCCGCGATTATCCTTGCGGATGAACCGACCGGAAATCTGGATTCCAAAACCAGTCAGGATGTATTGAGCCTTTTAAAGATTACAAGCCAAAAGTTTTCGCAAACCATTGTGATGATTACCCATAACGAAGAAATTGCTCAGTTAGCCGACCGCATCGTTCGTATTGAAGACGGCCTGATCGTCGCTCGATAAGGAGGTGCGTAGCATGAAGGTAGCCAATCGAGCATGTATTCGCAGACTGAGTTTGAAAAGTATGAAGGCGGCAAGATCAAGAAATCTGATTGCCATTTTTGCCATTGCCCTGACCGCCGTGCTGTTTACTTCCCTGTTTACAGTGGCGTTGTCCATCAACTATTCCTTTCAGCAGGCCAATTTCCGGCAGTGCGGAGGCTGGAGCCACGGGACGTTTAAGTACATGACCCAGGAGCAGTTTGATGAACTTAAAACCGATCCCCTCATCAAGCAGTATGGGCTGCGCCGTTTTGTAGGGATGCCGGAAAAAGCGCCCTTCCTAAAATCCCATGTAGAGGTTGGATACAGCGACGCAAATCAGGCGCATTGGATGTACTGCGACCCGGCAGAAGGCCAACTGCCCGCCGAGGGCACCAACGAAGCCGCCACCGACACGCGGGTGCTGGAGCTGCTGGGCGTTGAGCCGGTCGTGGGAAACGAGTTCACCATGACCTTTGATGTGGATGGAACGGAGGTAACGGAAACCTTTGTTCTGAGCGGCTGGTGGGAATATGACGAGGCGGTTTTCGCAAACCATGTCCTCATCCCTCATAGCCGTGCGCAGGCTATCTATGATCAGGTCGGCATAGAAAGCGGCATCGGTGATGACGGGATAACCGGTTCCTGGAATATGGACGTTATGCTGGGCAGCTCGTTGCACATCGAACAGGACTTGAGCAAAATTCTTGCAAATCACGGCTATCAGACGGAAAGCCGCTCGGTGGGGGACAATTATATCGCGATTGGTGTAAACTGGGGCTACACCGGATCACAACTTGCTGACAAAATTGACCCCATTACCGTCGTCGCCATTGTGGGTCTTTTGCTGATCATTATCTTCACAGGCTATCTGATTATCTATAACGTATTTCAAATTTCAGTCTCAAACGATATCCGTTTCTATGGTCTGCTGAAAACCATCGGTACCACCGGGCGGCAGATCAGACGTATCATCCGCCAGCAGGCACTTTTGCTGTCCTTGATTGGGATACCTCTTGGATTGCTGGTTGGCCATGGCGTGGGGGCTCGGCTGACGCCGATGGTTTTGTCCCAACTCAATGGCGTCGTACATGACGCGGTATCGGCAAGCCCGCTGATTTTCATGGGTTCAGCTCTGTTTGCACTTATAACGGTGCTGATTTCCTGCCGCAGACCAGGGAAAATGGCGGCAAGAGTCTCTCCTGTGGAGGCAGTGCGCTACACCGAGGGGGCAAAGAATAAAAAAGTGATCCGCCGGTCACAGACAGGTGCATCGCTGCCCAAAGTGGCATGGGCGAACTTGGGGCGCAGCCGGGGCAAGACGGCCGTTACCATCGCGTCCCTTTCCCTGGCCGCCTTGCTGCTCAATATGACGGTTACCTTTACAAACGGTTTTGATATGGACAAATATCTGTCCAATGTGGTTTCAGATTTTATTGTAGCGGATGCAGGCTATTTTCAGACAGGGTCGTTTTGGGGCGCAGACCGAGCGCTGCCCGAAGCAGCCATTGCCGCGTTGGAAGACCAACCCGGTATCAAGGCGGGCGGTCGGGTATATGGCAAGACCAGCCCAGTGGAAGAGTTCGTTACTGAAGACTATTATCGCGCCACGTATGGGGCGTGGAACGATGAGGAAACCTTGGACTATCAGGTTGCCGCCGCAGAGAAAAATGACGCAGGACTGCTGGCTGACCGGGTGCAGCTTTACGGCATGGAGCAATATGCCCTTGATAAACTGACCGTGTTGGATGGGGACTTATCCAAGCTTCAGGAACCCGGCGGGCGCTATGTCGCGGCGGTCTATTCTGATGACGACTACGGTAATCCTGAGCTGAATTCTCACTGGGCAAAGGTTGGCGATACCGTCACGCTACGCTACGTGGAGGAATACGAGTACTATGATTCGGATACGGGAGAAATACTCGACCCGGGCAATATCCCGGATGACCAGCCCTTCCGGTACAGAGCTAAATCTTACCGGGACATTGACTATGAAGTGGTGACATTGGTTGTGGTGCCGCATTCCCTCAGCTATCGCTATTATAGCGCTGATGAGTTCATTTTGAACGACCAGACCTTTATTCAGGACAGCGGCACCAGCGATGTGATGTACTATGCCTGCGATGTCAGCGACGAGGCCACGGCCGGTATGGAAGCCTTTTTATCTGACTTGACAAACGAGCAGATGCCGCAGCTCGACTATGAGAGCAAGGCGACTTATGCTTCGGAATTCGACTCTTTCCGGAACATGTTTCTGATGCTGGGAGGTGTGCTGAGCTTTATTGTCGGGCTTGTAGGCGTGCTCAATTTTCTCAACGCAATTTTGACTGGCATTCTCACACGCCGCCGGGAGCTTGCCATGCTTCAATCCATCGGTATGACCGGCAGGCAACTGAAAGCCATGCTGATTTGGGAGGGGCTGTATTACGCTCTGGGTGCAGTGGCTGTATCACTATCCCTCAGCTTTGCCATCGGTCCTCTGTTATCGAAGGTGCTGGAAAGCACATTTTGGTTCTTTACCTACCGATTTACCGCATTGCCCATATTGTCACTAGCGCCGATCTTTGCAGTGCTGGGTTTTGCAGTGCCACTGGTGGTGTACCGCGCGGTTGTCAGACGCTCTGTTGTTGAGAGATTGAGAGAAATGGAATAGCTGGGAGAAGCACTATTATCAGTAGAGGTTAGCTATATGCGTAAAACAGGAGGAATGCCGCCGTATTCCTCCTGTTTCCCGTATTCCATAATATACACCGCGATCAGAAACAAACTTGACTATTTTATATTTCGTGATGATGAATAACCTGTGGTGATAAACGATTATTGAAACAAAAGATTCGTCATGATAAACTAAATCTCGCGGAATAGAACCAATTATTTACAAAGCAAAATGAATTCAGGAGATTTGCAATGATACAGAGAAAATACAGATACGGTATTGTTATTGCTGTATTGATCATACTGATTGCGTTTGTAAATTGCCTTTCGCTTCCATCAAAAACAATTGAAGCCAAAAATGGAGTCGTCGATCTGAGTGGAATCGATTTCAGCCAACGCGAAAACTATAGGCTTGACGGGGATTGGGAGTTTTACTGGGAGCAACTGTTAAGCTACAAAGATCTTCAAAATTCAAAACCGGATCTTTACGCCGATATACCGGACACTTGGAACCACTATGAACTTAATGGCGAGACCCTACCGGGTCAGGGATATGCAACATATAGGCTTCACATCATAACCGATCTTCCAGAAAACACGCAGCTTGGACTGAGGCTTAACTCTTTTTCAAGTGCATTCAGCCTTTACATAGATGAAGACCTCATTGCGTCCATCGGCAGCGTAGCGACTGATGCATCCGAAGAAATCGGAAAATATAAGCCGCAGGCCGTATACTTTAATGTGCCGGCATCGGAATTTGATATTATTATTCAAGTATCAAATTATGAATTCGCGAAAGGCGGATTCTGGAACAGCTTATACATCGGAAATGCCGAACATATCGGCGACCTCAATAACTACATAATCGGGATAGAAATGCTCCTGATAGGCGTGCTTGTGATTATTGCCATATTTTATCTGGCCTTATATCTTATGATTTTAAAAACTGAATTTAATTTTTATCTGAATTCCTCCTGCTTGTGGCTGCTTACAGCTGTTATGGCCGATACAGTAGGAACGAATGCGATTGTCGGATCTATTCCGGGGCTTTCTTTTAAAATGGTAATATTTTTATGGTATTTATCAACCAACTGGGTTCCGTTCTTCCTTATACTGGTTACACATAAGCTGTTCGAATCAAAATTTTCGGCAATTACGGTAAAAGTATATCTTATATTTTCTTTGGCGTTTCAGATGTTCTTTATATTAATGCCGACGAACGTATACACGCGATTCGCCGATGTGGGCGATCTGCACGATCTTTTGGGCTACATATGTTCGGCTTTGATTGTTGCAATAGGTATAAAAAAGGGATACCGTGACGGGTGGATGTATCTTTCCAGCATGATTATCGTGCTGATTTGCTATATCCACGATAGCCTGAACCCGAATAATTCTATAAATGATCCTTCCGGCGATGTATTGCTTATCGGGATATTTATATTCACATTTCTGCAGATGCTTATACAGGTCAACAGACTCAAACAGTTTTTTGAAAGTAATGCCGCAACGGAGCTCAAATTTCTTCAGGCGCAGATCAAACCCCATTTTCTGTACAATGCTATAAATACCTTTATTGCGATTTCCTATTATGATATCGATAAGACCAGAGCGCTTATGACGAACTTCGGTAATTACCTGAGAGGGAGCTTTGATTTTATGAATCAAAACCAGTTTGTAACGCTCAAAAGCGAAATTAAGCTTGCGGAATATTATGTCAGCATTGAAGAAGCGAGATTCGAAGAACGCCTTGAAGTAAAATTTGATGTTGATTGTGATATGAGAGATATGGTCCCGAATATGGTACTCGAGCCTATCATCGAAAATGCTATCAATCACGGCGTACTGCCTAAAGAGGCGGGCGGGCGCGTCGATATATCGATAATAAAGAAAGGGAAAACGTTGGCGTTCCGAGTCAGGGACAGCGGAGTCGGCATGATGCCCGAGGCGCTGAACAAGATCATTGAACATGAAAGCGTCAGCGGTGTAGGACTTCATAATATCAATAGCAGATTAATAAAGCTTTATGGAAAAGGGCTTGAGATTAATAGCCGTCCAGGAGAGGGCACTGAGGTCGCATGGACTGTTCCAATAAACGGGAAGAAGGTAAAAAGGCAGAGTGTTGAAAGTGGTTTTGGTAGATGACGAGCGGCCGGCACTTCGGGTGTTGGAAATATTGCTGCAAAACTTTGACGGGATTTCTGTAATCGGTTCATTTACAGATCCCAATAAAGCTGTACAAACGATTGGCAAACTAAAACCAGACGTTGTGTTCCTTGATATCAGTATGCCGCAGTTGCACGGGCTCGACGCCGCTTCCCTGATACAGGAAGGTTCACCCGATACCGATATTGTTTTTGTGACGGCCTATGACAGGTATGCTGTCGAGGCCTTTGAGCTTAACGCCCTTGATTACGTACTAAAGCCGATTAGTATCGACCGGCTCAGAAAAACTGTCGAGAGAATTATGAAAAAGTTAGTGGTGGAGCATCATCAAAGCAACAGTCGAAGGCTTCAAATCAAATGTCTCGGCCAGCTTGAAGTCAGCTGGGAGAATGGTATTCCGATTAAATGGCGTGCGGAAAAGACAAAGGAGCTTTTTGCGTTTCTTTTATTAAATGAAGGACGGGAATTGTCGAAAGAAGAACTTCTTGAGACGCTATGGACGAACGACATACCTGAGAGATCGATCAAGCAGCTATATAACGGGATTTATTACATAAAGAAAACCTTAAAGGAATACGGTATAACCAGAGATTTGATCAGTTTGGGCAGTAACTACTGTATGAAATTAGGCGATGTAGATTACGATACAGCGCGCTTTTATGAGTTTGAAAATAGACGCAAAGCGTACGGCGTGGATGAGCTCAAAAAGCTGGAACAGCTATATGCCGGAGATTATCTCGGATGTGAATATTATGAATGGGCCAATGGCGAACGGGAAAGGTTGTCAAGAGACTATCAGAGCTTGCTTTTCAAGCTTTCCGATGAGCTTATCTCGGAAAAAAGTTGGAACGGAGCCGAAGCCTGCCTGCTTAAGGCATATAGTAAAAACCCCTATGACGAAAGATCAACAGAACGATTGCTGGAAGTCTATTTGTGTTCCGGCGATGTCAGGAAAGCTTTGACGCATTATAACGCATATGAAAAACTGTTAAAAAACGATTTGGGCGTCATTCCCACGGAACGAATAAAAAATTTAGTGAGAAGCATAAAATAAATCGTAAAAACATCAGGTTAAACTGGCAAAAAACCGCTGTTCCGGTGTAAATGGAACAGCGGTTTTTATCGTGCAGTTTATGATTTGATGAAATTTTGATGAAAAACATATAGTAAAATATAATATTAGTATATTCTGCACAAATTCTTAGTTAGTATTGTGAAAATTAGCTGATGATAATATTATTAAAGGAGAATGCGAAATGGCAAGGGTCGTGCGAAGAAAATTTATGGCGGTCATTCTTTCTATGGCAATGGTGCTGAGCCTCATTCCGATGGTAACGCTGTCGGCGTGGGCAGCTACGGCGGCGAACGCGTCAAGTAACACCGTATTGTTAAGCGCAAGCACAGTAACGGCGGGCACCGAGATTACGATCACGGCAACCGGAGACCAGCAGGACGTCGCCGGCAGCGAAAGCGGAGACGAAAAATATATCCCCACCGGATGGACTTCAAACCTGGGCGGCAGCGGATCGTTCAGCTACTCGGGCAGCAGCTATACTTCAACTTACACGCCCACAGCAACCGGAACCGACACGATAACCGTTACCTTCGCGCTAAATACATATGACGGCTCCGGATGGTCGGCAAGCACCACCGACACAAAAACAGCCGATCTGACCGTGAACGCGGCCGCGGTATCGTCTATGGTGCTGACGCAGGACATAACCGCCCCGGCATCAAACGGCGGCAATTTCGCGCAGCAGCCGGTGATCACGCTGAAGGACACATACGGGAATATCTGCACGAACGACGACTCGACGACAGTAACCGCGTCCAAAAACGACGGCGGCGACTGGACGCTCACGGGGACGGCTACGCAAACGGCGGTCGGCGGTATCGTCACCTTTGCGGTCCTCGGAGCCTCAAACACGGCAACGGTTATCGGCGCGCAGCTTAAATTCAGCTCCGGAATGCTGACGTCCGTAACAAGTGGTACGGTCACGTTGGACGCGTCGGCGGCCGACACATGGGACGGAATGACCGCGGCGGCATTTGAGGGCGGCACCGGAACGTCTGACGATCCCTATGTGATCGCCACAGCTGAGCAGCTTGCATACATGGCGAACCTGATTAATGACATTGGCAGTTCAAGCAGCAATTATGGTATATATAAGGATAAGTACTATACTCTGACGTCGGATATAGACCTTTCCGGCTATGATTGGTCTCCAATTGCTCAACTATACAGTAACACATATTATACCGACACATATTTCCACGGCACCTTTGACGGCCATGGACATACTGTAACACTTCAAATCGATACCAATGTCAGAACGACAGGTCTTTTCGGTTATACCGGCAGCGATGCGGTCATAAAGAACCTGACGGTAAACGGCAGTATAAACACTACGAATACCACCACCGACAGTATTAGAGTCGGCAGCATAGTTGCCTTGAATAGGGGGACGATTTCAAATTGCACGTCAAATGCGAGCGTGACAGGTACCCAAACCGGCAATACTATAACTGACCCATATATTTATGTCGGCGGAATAACAGGTGCCAATGTAGGCTCTGTCGTAGGCTGCACCTCGACGGGAGATGTAACAGGAGCAATAACGGTAAATCCCAAGAATGGCGTAAAGCTCTATGTCGGCGGAATAACGGGCATTAACGATGTCAACGCGACTATCACCAATTGTACTTCCACGGGAGATGTATCGGGGACTACAGTGACGGATAATGGCTATTCCTGGTGTTATGCCGGCGGAATTTTGGGCTCGACTACTTATTCGGCCGGGGTCAAAATGAGCGGATGTGAATCCTCCGGGCAGATCACATGCAGCGCTACGGCGAAAAACGGACAAGGCCATGCATATGCCGGAGGCTTTGCCGGCTTGCTAATGCAAAACGGTTTGAACGTCGAAGACTGCTCCTCAACATGTACGGTCTCTGGCACGGCTTCCGGTACGGGTCCCTCCCCCAATCCCGGCGTGTCGGCAGATGCTTATGCCGATATCGGCGGATTCGCAGGAGCCATTGCTTACGGCGTCAGCATCTCAGATTGCCACTCTGACGGCAATTCCAGCGGTTCCGCCATATCATCGGACGGTGGTGAGTCTGATGCCTACATCGGCGGCTTTACCGGAACAAGCACTCTTTATAACGGCTGCTCCTGCTCTATTGATTCCTGCTATTCGACAGGAACCGCGCAGAGCAGTGCAGGAAAAAATGTCTACGCAGGCGGCCTTGTCGCTTACAACAGTGAACCCTGCAGTATAGCGAACAGCTATTCTACTTGCAATGTAAACAGCGATTCCGTTGTAGCGGATTCCATTAGCTACGCCGGTGGCCTTATCGGTTATAATTCTTCGTTGTATGTTTCTGATTGTTACGCCCGCGGGGCGGTTTCCGGAAGCGCTGACAGCGCAGCCTATCTGGGCGGTTTTTTGGGCCAGAACACAGGAACCGTTCATGACGGCTACGCCACAGGCAACGTATCGGTCAGCGGTAGCGGGACCAACTATATCGGAGGGCTTGCGGGCCTTAACGATAGTTCTGCAACGATTGCCAACGCTTATTTCGACAGTGAGACCACCGGACAGACGGCGGGAGTCGGCTCCAATTCCAATGCAACAGACGGCGCCGTTTCCGTGACCGGCCTTACCACCTCGCAAATGACGGGCGCCACCGCGAAGAACAACATGTCGTCGCTGAATTTCACCTTGAAATGGAAAACGCAGGCGAATACAGCTACTTATTGGTATTATCCTCAACTTCAGAGCTTTTCCGGTTTTGGCAGCGTTGCGTTAAAGGTTTCGTCGGGTTATTCATCCGGCGGTTCCCCGTCTTCCTCCTCAAACGGTACTCCCGTCCTGATCAATGGCGAGGAGCAGACGGCGGGAACAACTAAAACCATTACTTCCGGTGGCGTAACCACGACAACCGTGACGCTGACCGCCGACGACATTGAGGACTTGCTTGACGGTGTCAGTAGCAGCCCGACGGTGACAATACCCATTTTGACCGACTCTGATGTCTCGACCGGCCGCTTGGATGGTCAGGCGGTCAGTAATATGGCGGACATGGATGCGGTGCTCGTCATCGACACCGGCTCGGTCACGTATACTATTCCCGCTTCGGAAATCGATATTGATGCGATATCCGAGCAATTCGGAGAAAGCGTTAGTCTGGATGACATCACCGTAAATGTGTCCATATCCGAACCATCGGATGCAATGGTCACAGCTGTTGACAATGCGGCGGCTGAAGGAGGATTTACCATTCAGATCCCCGCCGTGGAATTCACGATCACATGCGAATATAACGGACAGACAATTGAGGTTGAAACTTTCGATGCTTACGTGCAGCGTTTGGTGGCGATCCCCGACAGTGTCGATCCTACTAAAATCACCACCGCCGTTGTCGTCAACGCTGACGGAATCACACATCATGTGCCGACCAGCGTCTCTCTCATCAACGGCAAATACTACGCGGTTATCAACAGCCTGACCAACAGCACCTATTCCGTCGTGTGGAATCCGGTGGAGTTCTCAGACGTGACGAATCATTGGGCAAAGGACACAGTCAACAACATGGGCTCCAGGATGGTCGTATTCGGCGACAATAACGGTAACTACAATCCTGACAACAACATCACCCGTGCCGAATTTGCCACGATTATCATCAGGGCGCTGGGCCTTACCCCGGGAACCGGCGAAAGCGGCTTTGACGATGTGGCTTCGACAGACTGGTACTGCGGATACGTAGAAACTGCGGCCGGATATGGCATAATCACAGGGTATCCAGATGGCAGCTTTGGCCCGGACGATACAATAACCCGCGAGCAGGCAATGGTCATGATAGCGAGGGCTATGAAAATAACCGGCCTTGAGGTAAACCTAACCGATAGTGAAATTAATGAACTGCTTGGAACTTACTCGGACGGAGCAACTGCCATGGATTACGCGAAAACTGGTATAGCCGCCTGTATCCAGACAGGTATAGTCTCCGGCAGAGGCAACGGAACAATAGCGCCAAAGGACTATGTCACCCGCGCCGAGGTTGCGGTCATGGTTGAAAAAATGCTGCAAAAATCTGAACTGATTTAAGGCAAAACGGATAACGGGAGGCGGAGACTTCCATATCCACTGAACTTAACAGAAACGGGCCCTGTATCTGCGTTCGCAAATACAGGGCCCGTTTCCTGGCCGGAATTATTCACTCAATTTCATTGCAGTATTCGGAGTGTGTCTTGACACAACGTCACATCCGCTGGCCTTCTATGCGTTTCCTGAACTCGACGCCCGTAAAATCTCTTCCACCAACATACTGGAGCGGCTGAATAAAGAAATCCTTTGCAGAGCTAGCGTTGTTGGATCATTCCTACCCGGATTCCTATCTCCGGCTGATAACGACCTATGTTGTGGAACATGCCGAGGACTGGTCTATCCTCAGGGCATACCTGAACCTAAAATCTATTCAGGCGCTGTTGCGAAACGCAGCTTAATTTACTGCCCGGAGTCCCCCAATTGCGAACGTCTCTTGACGCGGCCCCGTTTTCGGGGAGCAGATCAATCAACCAAGAGCCTTAAGAACCTTTTGGCGGGTAGATTGTTGGTTCAAGGCCAGTCCCACACGCAAAATCATGATAATCCAACCTTGTCTCCTTCGAAGATGAGTTCTGATTATTGCTTTGTTTTTAACATCGCCAAAAGAAAAAGGGCGAGGGTTCAAATGCCTTCGTCCTTTTTGATATGCCATTTATTATGCCGCTGCAAGAGTAAGTATTTCAGTTTAATCAATTCAGCCGCGATTTTTCGAAATTTTCAATTATATTGGCAAGCTCACTTGCACCCATATCCATATCCCAAGAAATGTGTCTAAAGGAGCTTCCATACGACAGATGTGCAAATACTTCGCGTGCCATTACGCCGCCTTTCAGCTTACTTGGAGGCGCAAGTTGAATGGGTCGCTCCGAAAGAAATTTTTCTTTTGGCAACCTGAGATAGAGCTTATTTTCTGCATCGGCACTTTCTTCATCCCTAATAATGATTATACTTTCTATCTGAAAATCGGATGAGGTCACAAAACTATGTATAATTTTATACCAATCAAAGCCGATGGAGGAGATACGGAAAAACATTTTTTTTGATGACGCATCCGTATAATACATACCGCCATAGCTGGCCCGCAGGAACTCCTGATTGAGTTCAGCGGTAATCTCGCCATACAGGGTGGCTAAATCCAGTTTTTCTGTGGAGAGTGCCTTGATTTCCTCTGCGTGTGCCTTTACAAACTCCTGCGACAAGGGGCAATCGGGCTTTTGTAAAATGGAGTTGGGCGCATTAGAGATAACATCGCCGTCAACAGAAACAGAAGTCATCCATGCTGCGACCGTTTCCAGAACAAGCTGCCGGGATTCATCATGCCGGGTATTTGCATACAGCCATTCAGCCGCGAGCAGTGTCTTGTCCACATTTTCTGGGTTGGCGTAAATATGTTGTACACAAGGAAACGCCTTGCCATCATTTCGAATCATCCATGCTGCATTCATTCGTTCACCTGCTCTGATTGCAAAAATTTTCGATTCATCGCGAAACTAACCGGAGTAATCTTTTTAACTAAGAATCCATGCTTGTTGTTTCTATTTAATAAATAACAGAGAATCACCTGAAATATCTGAAAACCAGATATCTATATCATTTTCTTTGTATTTTTCCCAATCTGTTTTTGAATTAGCTGACCATGGCATTACGATAATCCCTTTTACTTCATTAAGCGTACCCACTGTAGCACCTGGATACACACGAAGAACAGATTCATAATCTCTTATATAAGTATTGAAATGGTTAATATAGCCTTTAAGTTGGCTTACCGCATGAGTGTTTCGCTCTTTCTTAAGTTCAAAGATGTAAGCAGTTGTATCTTTTACGCCTACCACATCAAAGCGCTTATCGTGGACAAGATTAAATTCTGAGGCAATGAATTGAATGCCATAATATGCTGGTTCATTTTTGATCAAACCTTGAATAAGGAGTGCTTGTAAATTATCTTCAAGAGCTTTGGTGTTTGTCCTTTGTTTGAATTCGAGCTCTTTCAAGATATTTAACGAATCCTCTTTGGCATCATTAGTCAGCTGGGACAGTTTTTCATGCAACTTCTTCAAAACATTTAAAATAGTATCCTTTGTTTCGTTCTTGCCTCTCATGGGCGCATAAGGCAATGTTGAAACAATAGTAATTCCGCTTGCGGTTGGCCTCAAATGGAAGCACTTTCTAAATACCTCAGCATTATTTATAGATATTAAAAATTCATTCCAGACTTTGCTTGCAAATTCAGCGTTCCTAAGTATTTTTGGTACAGACTTAATTTCATAAAAAGACTGCTCGGACTTTTCCATATTAAGGCCCCCAGTATGTAATATTTTCTAACAAAAGTTTATCATATTCTGCAAAAAATGCAATCTGTATCACGTCATAACGCTTGTCTGAAGACAGGAAGCAGCCTGTGATATACTTCCTTCAAAAGCTTATGATACTTTTTACCATCGGAGGGTATAAAATGATGAACAATCCTTTTGCAGCACAAAACACCAAAATATATACCGTATTTTTGTGGGCATACAATGATTGTATGTGGGAGCGATGCAACCCCTCGTCCTTTTTCTGCGAAGTATATGATCGGATGGAACTTGCTGTCCAGGCAGGAAAAGAGGAGCTCACCCGTCAGATTGAACGGCTGAAAGAAGAATTCACCGCGGACCAAGACAAATCCTACGACGTTTTTGTTAGGGACAAAGTTAATTATTTGTTTATGGTCAAGGAACAATATCCCAAACGCGTGCTGTTTTCAAATCCCAATGATGATAAAGAGTTCCGAGATCGAATCAATGAGTGCGTAGATTGGGCCCGGAGGCTAAACTTTCCCCAAAGCCCTGTTCAAATCACACAGGATACTGACTTGTATGAACTTTGCAGCCAGCAGAGCGAATATATAGAGTACCAGTTTGATTATACCGGCACCTTAATCAGGCGTTTTGAGTGTAGAGGAGGGACAGGATTTTATCGTATACCTTCGGATTACGAGGAAGATGCCGGGGTAAAATTCGCGGTCGGACAGGTCGTTCACCTGAAAAGAGAGTCTAAGGAGCTTTATTTGGTGGCCGCAAACGCCGGGAGCCTTCGCGATTCCAAGAATGTATTTACATGGGAAAACTACTATATACTATTTCCTTTTGA
The DNA here is from genome assembly GCA_963675425.1 of uncultured Sporobacter sp. Taxonomy (GTDB): domain Bacteria; phylum Bacillota; class Clostridia; order Oscillospirales; family Oscillospiraceae; genus Sporobacter. The sequence goes on from OY776214.1 coordinate 1,477,854, forward strand.
ACAAATCGAATGTGATTGTATACCAAACTATGATCATTTTCACGAGAGTGAGATTGAAGCACATACGATTAGTGAATATACAGAATTACAGCAAATGCAACTTCAGTATCTTCAAAAATATCTGTAAGGCACGGAGGGTGTTAATAATGAACAATCCCATTGCGGCAGACAAAACCAAAATATATACCGTATCCTTGTACGCATACAATCAGCATATGTGGGAGCGATGCAACCCCTCATCCTTTTTCTGCATAGTATATAATCGGATGGAACTTGCTGTTCAGGCAGGAAAAGAGGAGCTCACCCGTCAAATTGAACGGCTGAAAGAAGAATTCACTGCGGATCAAGACGAATCATACGATGTTTTTGTCAAAGAAAAAGTAAGGTATTCGTTTACAGTCAAAGAGCAATATCCCAAAAGCATGCTGTTTTACTTTGACGACAGAGAGTATCGGGACTGGCTCAACCAGCTAATTGGCGCACAAAGCCCTGTTCAAATCACACAGAATACTGACTTGTATGAACTTTGCAGCCAACAGAGTGAATGTATAGAATATGAATTTGATTATACTGGAGCCCTAATAGGCCGTATAGAGTGGAGAGGGTTAGGGTATTGGCGCATGCCTTCGGATTATGAAGAGGATGCCGGAATTAAATTTAAGGTCGGACAAGTAGTCCAGCAGAAAAAAGAGCCCGAAGAGCTTTATTTGGTGGCCAGTAATCGTGGGAGACTTCGAGATGCTAAAAATGTATTTACATGGGAAAACTTTTGTGAATTATATCCATTGGAATTTGCATCATATCCATTAGAAGAAAGCACCTATTGTCCTATGGATGTTCCTGAGAGCAATATTGAAGCATATGCCGGTCAGGAATACACCGATTTACAGCAAATGCAGATTCAGTTGCTCCAAAAATATTTGTAAGGCGTGATTTATCACACACTTATTGCGACAATACGTATGTCTTTTAACTGAAAATACGGTATGATAAAATCACAACAGCAGGGAGGAAAACCGCATGGAATTGACCAAGACATCCCGCATTCTTTCCGTCTTTCATTTATTCCGATATTGCAGTGAGGTTTCTTTCAGAGAAATCACCGATTTACTGCCGGTCAGCGAAAAGACCATTTATCGAGACATTCTGTTACTCAAACAGGCGGGAGTTCTGTATATCCGTTACTCTAAAAAGAGGAAGGCGTTCGTTTTAATCGATACGCAGTTCCATACGCCGCGGTTTCCCGAAAACAAAACGCGCAAACTGTACCTTGAAAAAATTATACGGTTATGTACCTTAGTGGTTGAACTAGACGGGGAAAATCCCGTGGTTTGGTACCGGGAGCATTACCCTGCATTATCAGATCGCACGCGTCAGAGGGACTTTGCCGAGCTTTCCAAAATCGGCTATCGTATCCGTTATGAGCCGGCGGACCCGTGGGGTGAGCCCGGACATTATAGCTATGAAATTCCAGATACCTATGGACTGGAAACATTTACGAGGAGAAAGCAGGGATGATATGGAAAAATGCAACATTCACACAATAACCGGAAAAACAGTCGGTGGTTTTATATCCGGCAGTCAGGTTGATTCAAATGACGATTTATTTTATGAACTTTTAGCTCCCTATCTGCTGCCGGTTGAAGCTGGCGGTAAATGGGGATTGATGGATGCAAACACCGGTGAGCTTGCTGTTTTTCCGCAATTTGACTATACCGGTCTGCTGTTAAACGGAGCCAGTCACGCAATTAAAAATGGTTTGCACGGATATATAAATACGCAGGGGGAAACAGTACTACTGTTTCAGTACGAAGACGCCTGTGATCAACCTTCTTCAAGCGGACACTTTGCGGTTAGACGCGGAAAGTGGGGCGTAGTGAATCGAAAAAACGAGCCGGTTGTACCGTTTGCCTACGATAAAATCTTCCTGGATTGCTGTTTTGACCGTAATTTGGGGTGGTTCCAGCCTTATGATGGAATCAGCGCCGTTTGCGACGGTCGGCTTGTCCTGCTCGATAACCACGGTTGTGTGCTGGAGGACGGCCTGACCACTTACCCACGGGGATACGGAAACTACCTGTTGATACAAAAGGGAAGAAAATTCGGCGTGGTCTGCCGGGATGGACGGGCAATCACGAATGTAACGCTGCTCAAGCGCGAAGCGATGGGTTTGATTCAAAGGTTGGAGAGAGTTTGCTGATGAACAATCTATGGTACTTCAGCGAAAGACTTTTGTGCAGCCACAAGGAAAAAGCGGAATGTCTGCAAACCATGAGAAAGCTCAGCCTTTTTCTGACAGTGGCGCGGAAGGAAGGTTTTTTGGCGCTGGAACCTTTTGAGGAACAGGAGACAGACCCGCTGATAAAGGCCTGCCTGTCCGATATATTGGACGGACAGGACGGCAAAGAGCTGAAGCGACGCTTTGAAGACTATCTGTCGGCGGGAAACTACTATGGGAAGGATTTTTTACATGCCGTCATCGTATTAAGAGGATTTTTATTTCTGTATACCTGCCAGACACCGGAAACTTTCTGGGAAGAGCTACAAGGCTACTTTGGTGCGGATTTTACACGGGAGTACCAGAAAGCTTTCCAGCAGGAGAAAGAGAATGGGAAACAATTTGGAGTTTACGAAAGGCGATAACTACTGAGTGAAGTTACACTTATAAAGAAGGAGAGAAGCGATTGTACATAAAAATTCATCGTGGAACCGCACAAATTGGCGGAAACCTGATCGAAATCGGAACGGCAGAAACCAGAATCTTGTTTGACGCGGGGACAAATCTGCCGTCACTTGACGGAAAAAAAGATAAAGACCTCATCGAAATAGAGGGGCTTACTTACGGCAAGCCTGCATTTGATTGGGTGTTCATCAGTCATCATCATAACGACCACTGCGGGCTCGTGGAACGGATTCTGCCCGGTATCCCGATATTTTCGGGAGAAGAAACGCACCGCATTTTAGATGTAATAGCCGATTTTACTGATTCGCCCCGTCCGGAAATCCATTTTCATTTTAAGAATTTTTATTCTATTCAGTTGGATGATATGCGGGTAACGCCGATTGGGGTCGATCATTCTGCTGTGGATGCTTATATGTTTTTGATTCAAGCGGATGGAAAAAACGTGCTTTATACCGGGGATTACCGGGCCGCGGAGCGGATTCCAGCACAAATCCGACAGCTGCTTGGAGGGCAAAAACTGGACGTCCTTATCAGCGAGGGAACCAATATCCGCGCGGAAAAGCAAATCAGTAACACCCCGCAGAATGAGAAGCAGGTAGAACAGCGGGCTTGCGAATTAATGATGCAATACAGCGGAACGGTGTTTGTTTTGTGCTCTTCCACAAATGAAGAACGAATCCGTGCCATGCACCGGGCGGCGAAAGATGCCGGCAGAACCGTGTGTGAGGATTTATTTTTAACTGCGGTTCGCACGGGTCGGGAGGAAAATACCCTTCGCTTTGTAGCGCATTACACAAGTGAGGAAAAAACGCCTCGAAAATATGCTTATTTTCAGCACCATTTTGATCGGCGGGAGCTCTTGGGTGCGGAAAGCCTTGCAAAGCTTCCGGGGAAAAAGGTGATTTTTGTACGAACCTCCATGCTTCCATTTTTAATGAGCTATTTGGCTTGCTGCCCTGATGAAAAGAATCTGCTCCTCTATTCCATATGGCAGGGATACCGGGAAACCCGCCCTATTAAAGAACTTCTGGCTTTTTGCGGCGCTCACGGTATAGATGTGTCGGACCTGCATTGCAGCGGACATGCTTACCGCAGCACCATACAAGAGTTGATTCGCGTTCTGGAACCAGAGACATTGATTCCCATTCACTGTGAAGCGCAAGACCGGAGGCAGTTCGAGGAGCTTCATCCGAATTGCCTGATGATGCGCGACGGCAAAAGATGGGAGGTATAGAGATGTTGGAAGGCTGGCTTGACAGTACCATCCATCGGACGCTGTGGCTGATCCTGATGGGAGGCGCCATCATGTGGCTTTTCAGCGCATTAACCGATCGGAGTAATGATATTTATTCTCATCTTCGGAGGTGGTGGAAGCTCTCCTGCAAAAGCTAAGTCTCTTGGGTCAGATAAGCTGCTGAAGGGATCACACTGCAAGAAGAATGAAACCATCTGTAATCACATTAAAAGCGAGGGATTTACTATGAGCAATAAGGATTTTCTAAACAAATCATGGGTAACCGTACCGAAGCCAGCATCACAGGAGGGACAGACTACGGAAGCATCAAGAAATGATGCTCCAAACAAATCAAAAAAATTAATTATTGCAGGCTTGGTTTTCATCGGGATTTTATCTTTTCTCGCTCTTGGGATAAGGGGAATAGCGTTTACTGTTGGTTTAACTGCATGTGGTTGGCTGATTTTCTGTACTGTAAAAAGAAAGCCGAAAAAGGTTCCGGCTATTGTTGCAATTCTGTTTCTTACAATTGCATTTGCTGTTCCCGGCCCAAATGCGGGAAACATGACACAAAAGCAGTTAATGAAAAACTTATCTGACATCATGGAGCCAGTTGGCTATCAACTGGTTTCTACAGATAATATGTCGGATAATTCGTATTTAATTTATGTTAAAGACAGTCCGGATGATACACCGCGGCCAAATGGTATTCAATGCAAGATTACGGAAGAAAGCGGTCATGTAAAATCCATTATTTTAATTTCTGCAAGCGGTTCAAAAGGAATTCCAATGAGTGCAATGAAGTTTGTAAGTGCGTTAAACCCCACATGGTCATCTGACAAAGTGACTGCAGTCGTGACGAAAGCCTTAAAAGGAGAAACCGTATATGAAACTGGGATTACATACACCTTTGAAAATTATGGGGCATCCTCTAGATTTTTAATAGGAGTAAAATAATAAAGCTTATTAGCAAGACTGTGGGTGGCGATACCATTACATAGAAAAATTTTAAGCAACTACCAAAACTGATTGTTTACAAAGTAAGTGGAGGGCACTTCGTTAATTTAATTGCTAACTTATATGTTAAATTATATATTTGGCACTTCGTCTTACAAGCTAAGCATAGGAAAAGGCCTTTCGCAAAATCGAAAGGCCTTTTCCTATGCTTAGGATGCTATTTCTTATTGAGGATATATTCGGCAAGACTATTAATATGGGGGTTTTCTTCTCCGCTATCGTGCCATATCAGAAGCTTGGGACATTTGTAATCCTTAAGCTCCGAAATGATAAACTTCTTGAACCCACTTAATTTGGCATCATTAAATCGTCAATAGCAATAAACATTTCCGATATTAGGTCATAAAATGACACTTCTTCTTCGCTTCTGGCATGCAGAGGGGTACCGTTGGGGACATAAATACAAAAATCACCGTCTCGCGTAACGCCCATCTCGCATTTTTCCCCTCGATATTTTCAAGATAGGCCATAAGGCTCGTACTCATAAATACGTCTTTAATTTGAAAGACGGTTATCTGATAGAGCTCATCCTTTTCCCATCCAATGAGCGCCAGTAACTTTTTCCGCTCGTAATCCGTCATTCTGCCGGCATCTAAGGTGTCAAAGATAATTGATTGCGCGATGTTATTGCAAAAGTTGCCTGCCATATTCTGAGTAATTGATAAAAGAGTTGTTTCAATTGTTTTAGTAAGACACAGTTCACGACGGGTTATAGGATAATTTGTGCAAAGCGCACATTGGCCTAAAAGATTATTAATCTTATCACAATAACTGACCATAATTCCAAAGGAATATGGTGCTGCACTTGGCTCCTCGAAGACGAGACGTTCATGACGGATAGGCGCAAGCCTCATAAAATTGCTGGAATGCATCAATCGATGTTGATCAAGAAAATTGTGAGTCCGGTCGTCTCCATTATTTGACCGCTCTTTTGTCGACGGTGAACTACAACCCTTCCCGAAAAAAACGCACAAATTCCTCCATTGAGTTTAATAAACGCTCACTGCCGTCTTTCCCCATTTTTTTAAAAACCGTTTCTTCTAATTCCCTTAATTTGGGGACAACATTTTTTGCGTGGGCATATCCATCACTTGTCAGCAGAAGTGATTTTTTTCTTTTATCTGCACTTTCAGGCACACTTTTAACATACCCGCATTTTTCAAGCTCTCTGACTATAGTATTAACTGTCTGCTTTGGCAACAGGAAGGCGTCGCAAATTTCTTTTTGGCTATAACCTTTTGGGTTGCAATACAGTGAGGTAAGGATAATTGTCTCATTATGTGATACACCATTTGCCTTTGACCACTCAAGATATATCAGCATCATCTCACGATAAAGATTATCGTACCGCTCTAAAATTTTCTCAAATTCGTCCACGTGTACACCGCCTAGAGCTTTATTTCCAATTCTATTATGACACAAAAAACCTGTCAAGCAGTTCGTGCAAATGTAAGGCTTTGTGTTTCACTAACAGTACCGTAATTCTAGGTTTTTGCATTGACAATAAAGAAGAACGGCAGTAGAATAGTCCGAAGCCGTACTATTTGGTGCTGTGTAATATGGGGATAAATTACTTATAAGAGGGCTGTCAAGTCAAGCATTTTAACTTGGGAGAAGAGTGCGTTTATGGATGACAAGGACCTATTAACCGATGAAGATGAACAAAGAATCCAGATTTTAAAATCAATGCCGATAAAAAAGGCTATTTGGAAGCTTTCGCTTCCAATGGTTTTATCCATGCTGATTCAATCTGTTTATAGCATGACCGACATGTTCTTTATCGGGAAGCTTGATAATCCGCACAAGGTTGCTGCTATTGCATTATGTATACCCGTTATTTTCTTAATACAAGCAATTTCAAGCATTTTTTCAACAGGTGGTGCTTCATTAATATCAAGATTATTAGGTGAGGACGATCTTGGGGGGGCGAGCAGAGCCGGAGCAATTTCCTTTTGGACAGCTTTTGTAGTTGTGGTCGTAGCAGCAATAGCCGGGTATATCTATATGGAGCCGCTAATAAGATTAGCGGGAGCAAGTGAAGATACCTTGGTATATTGTTTAAGGTACCTCAAAATAATGTTTATTGCCGCACCCTTTATGGGTATGCAGTTTACCATGAACGGCTTGCTTCGTGCCGAAGGCGCTACAAAGCAAGCCATGATAGGCACTGTTTTGGGGAGTGTTATAAATATTATACTTGACCCGATATTTATCTTTGTTTTTAAGATGGATGTTCAAGGTGCGGCAGTTTCATCTTTAGTGGGCAACTTAATTGGCTTCTCATATCTCATTCATTTCTATACCGGTAAAACGAAAATAATTTCGATTTCTCCTAAAAACGTTGTGTTTGAAGGTAAGTATTATCTTGAAGTTTTAAAAATTGGTGTTCCAGCTTCATTAGGAATGATACTTATGAGCTTTGCTTCCGCTCTTGCAAATGTTTACGCGGCAGGCTTCAGCGATTTGGTTGTAGCTGCAAACGGCATTGCCTTTAGGGCTATTGAGTTTCCTTTTATGTTTATTCTTGCGGTATCTCAAGGCTGTCAGCCGATAATAGGATTTAACTATGGTGCTAATAACTTCAAGCGAATGATGGACGTAATATCGATGGCGATAAAGACAAATCTTGCAGTTAGTATTGGATTATGTGGGGTGTTTTTCGCTTTTGCAAACCATGTCTTAATGCTGTTTATTACCGATTCTGAGGTCATTAAAATTGGAACGGCCATGTTGCGCAGAGCTGTCCTTGCCCTTCCTTTTACGGCATTGGAAATGGTTATTGTTGTCGTTTTTCAATCGCTTGGAAAAGGCGTTCAATCTCTCATTTTATCAATCGGCAGACAGGGCCTGTTCTATCTTCCGGCGCTCATAGTTTTTAGTAACCTATGGGGTGTAAATGGATTTATGTGGGCGATGCCGATATCGGATGTTTCTACAGGTCTATTGGCAGTTGTACTATACATTTTCTTTATAAGAGAATTTAAGAAGCGAATAATCACAGCGGATCAAGTCATTTAAAGATGCTGCCGAACAGCGTTGGTGTATAGTAAATAATAACCGGGCCGTCAAGATATTACAATCTGATGGCCCGGTTATTTATGGTCTATTTATTATTAACTCTCTTTGCCCGGTCTCCCATTCGGCTGTGCTGCTGCCACTTTTTTACGTTGCGCTCCACTGTTTCCTGATACCGAATAATTATAGATATCGAGGGATTTTGGGGTGATAAATAGCGCTCTCCGGTTACCGGCTGTGCCGGTTCGGAGAGCGCTTTATATCTCAATTATATCAATCCTGCAGGTTCAGCTCACGATCCGCTTGGCACCGTACCACGATCGGGTGCCCCAATTGCTGTTCAGGCTGCTGATGATGACACCGGTGCTTGAGTCGCACGCATGGATGAAGTTGTTGTTGCCAATGTACAGTCCAACATGGCAGATCTTGCCGTTGTAGCAGAAGAAGAGCGCGTCACCCGGTTGAAGCTCTGATTTGGGGACGACTTTTCCGTTGTTGGCGTATTGCGTTGTGGCTGTTCTTGACAGTGAATACCCAAACTGGCCATAAACATAATACACGAAGCCGGAACAGTCAAAGCCTTCACTGGGAGATTCTGCTCCGTAAACGTATTTGTAGCCTTCAAATTGCAGGGCGAATTCGGCGATCTTCTGTCCCTCGCTCAGCCCTGCGCTCGAGGTGCTGGCCTGTGTGCCGCCGCCCGTCAGCTCCAGGAAGTCAGAGCGTATATAGCCGGTATTACCACCATAATTAACCTTGTACCAGCCGTTGTTGATCCCAACGACGTTCATGTTTGTACCGGACGAATATGTACCAAGGATATCAGAAGCGGTATTTGGTTCGGACCGCATCCTGACATCATCGCCGGTCAGCGTAGCGATGGCCGTGAAATTCTTTGTGGCCTCGACCTCTCCGATGTAAGAGACGTTGACATACCCGACTGTTCCATAAGCGTTGACATGATACCAGTCGCTGCTTGGTTTATCCAGAATGATGACGATTTCACTGTTCGTCAGCGTCGTCAGAACCGCGCTGTCCGTATTCGGTTCTTCACGTACATTGAGCGTATCGCACGCCACCTTGCCGGCACTATCGGCGATGGATGCCGCCGATGCGCTTCCCCATGCGAAGCAGATGATGGCGGATAATGATAGTATCATGACTAAAAGTTTCTTAATACTCTTCATCATGTGTCCTTTCTGTGCAGGAATTGGTTGCAGCGGAAAATTGTCGGAAACATGCATATTGTATCCAGTTTGTAACCGATTGTCAATACTTTGTCGTAAAATGTTGCTTTTTAATTTTCATTGAATTATGAATTACAGCTGTTCTGCTATATAATTTTCGTTTTTCAGAGATTAACAATGATCTCTAAAGCGGCTGACTTCTACTGTTTTATGCACTATTTGAATAAAAAATAGCCAAACTGTTATTTGTGTATACTACTTTAAGTAGATATAATGACACTGAAATAACAAGGAGATGCGTCGTAATGAACATGAAAGAAAATAACATCGGTAAATATGACAACTTGATAGTTCAAAGCCTGCAATATGAGCCGCCTATGTCTCAGGAGTTCAAGAAAATCTATAATAATTTTGCAAGGCGCATTCTTTGGATTGACGACAATGTTGTTCCAGGCTCTTTTCAGATGAACACATCTTGGTATAAATCTGTTCCGGAAATCGATCCCGTGTTTACAGAACATGCTCATGAGGCTTCAGAAATTATCGGATTTTTTGGAACCGATCCTGAAAATCCGAATGAGCTCAACGCAGAGATAGAAATTGTTATTGACGGTGAACCTCATACAATTGAAAAGAGCTCGCTAATTTTTATTCCCTCAAACCTTCCGCACACCTTGCGTATTTTGAAGGTCGACAAGCCGATCTTTCACTTTTCGGTCGTATCAGAGGGAATCTATAACGGGTCTGCTTATAAATAATTTGAAACGTAAATCGAATTTATTGTTTTTACTAAAGGGGGAAATATTGTGGGCAATTATACGATAAGAAATCGCTGCCTAACTGATGAGGAGTTTTTTCATATCCGTAATACAGAAGTGCTACCGCAATGGGAAACAGGAAAAGATATTCAGAATTTAGATGAGTGCTTTGATGCGGCGCGTGAGCTTTCTGTCGGGTTGGGGCGTAACTATGCTATCCACAACCGAAATGCCCGCGACCTGAATGTACATAATATTCAGCCGCAATTTGGACAGGCGACGACTGATTTTATGATAGAGGGCATGAGCTACGTCGAGCAAAATTCGCCCATGGTACCCACGGGCGCATGGAATATATTTTCTGACTCCTACACCAGAAAAAACGACTATAAAATGGCCCGGATAGGCATTGAGCGTAGTATTGCTGAAGGTGCAACAATGCTTAATGGCTGGCCCATTGTCAATTTCGGTGTAGAAGAGGCCCGCAAAATCAAGAGAGCCATTAAGTCTCCAATGAGCCTGAATTCCACGGACGCCGACGGCCGGCTGGCCTCTGAAATAGCTCTTGCAGCAGGCTGGAATGCGTGCAACTGCCGATCTTTGACAGAGGTGCTCTCACACTGTAAAACAGAGCCTTTGGACGAGGAAATCCGACTCAACCAATATGAAACCCGCCTTGCGGCAATGTATCATGAGCATGGAATACCGCAGGCGCCTCACATTTCCTGCAACCTTACGGGCTATGACAGCTGCGGCTTTAAAAGCTTTGTTATGGTGGCTCAGTCTCTGCTTGGAGCAGAGCAGGGACTTAAGCAGATATACCTTGAATTTGGCATCAATATGAATATGATTCAAGACACTGCCATGATGAAAGTTACAAAGCGGCTTTGTGAAGAATATTGCGCCAAGTTTGGATATAACGATATTGACTTTATTGTCAATACGAATATGTTCCAGGGTGCATTTCCGCCGCGCCTTGAAGAAGTCCACGCCATGATGGGCCTAGCCGTTACCATCGGTATAATGGGAGGCGCAACGAACCTCATTGTTAAGTGCGAGGATGAAGCCTGGGCTACGCCCAGCAAAGAGGGCATGGCCGCATCCGTTCGTCTTGCAAGACATATGGAGACCTTGCTCGGCGATCTCAGACTTCCCTATAGCGATGAGGTCAAAGAGGAAGAAAGAATGCTTGAGCTTGAGGTTCGCACAATGATGGACAAGTGCCTTGAGGCCGGTGACGGGGACATTGCTCTTGGCCTTTGCCTGGGCGTTGAACGCGGCTGGGTGGACACAATGGTCTCGCCCTGGCGCTATAACCACGGAAAGGTTCGCATTATGCGGGATTCTTCAAATGCGATGCGCTATCTCAGCTGCGGTGATATGCCTCTGCCGGAGGAGGTCAAGGAATATCATCTTGAAAAGCTGCGTACCAGAGAAAAGAAGGAAGGCCGCCCCTGTGACTTCCAGATGGTTGTCAGCGACCTTCTCTATGCCGCGCGCTTGCCTGAAAACCTGTACGATAAGTATGACACAGCACTTTGATAGATAATATATTGGATATCAGTCTGTTGATAAAGCCCGTCTGAGCGATAAGAGCAGACGGGCTTTTGAGTATGACTCTGCCGGCGTTCCGTATACCGGTATAAAACAGCCCGGTTTTGAACGGACTGTTTCGGCAGACTGTATTTTATTTTGAGAGATAATACCCGTATTGTGAAAACACATCGATGAATTTGGGGATTGCAGGATTATTATCAGCCGTCCTGTAGGCCAAGGACATCTTTTGGATACAGGATGTCTCCTCCAGCGTGACATAAACGAGCCCTTGTAAAGCAAGAGATTTATGATGCAAGCTTACGACGGCGATTCCCTGCCCCTGACGGACTGCGACCAGGGTTGAATCCATGTTGTTGCAGTATATTGGCCCTTTCGGTGTGAAGCCGGACCATTTGCATTGCAAAGCTAACTTTTCCCAAATGACGGCATAATACGAGCTGTTATTGCACAGGAAATTATAGTCTTTCAGGTCGGACAGACTAACGCTTTTCTTGTGCGCAAGAGGACTGTCTTCCCGACAAACAACAATCATTGGAGCAACAGCATAATCATGAAAGGTCAGCAGTGAGGCATTTGGAAAAGGTATGTTCGACACCATGATAATGTCCAGCTCGCTATGGAAAAGCGCGGAAATATTCTCTTCGGGGTCATTAGGGTGAAATTTCAGGTCAACTTTGGGATAGTGTTGCTTGAATACTTCGGGTACTTTTCCAAGATAGTCGTTGACGGAAACCGAAGGTATGCCCACGCGCAGACAATATAAGTTTTTATGGCTCATTGCATTCAGCTTACTGACGACCAGCTCATATTCCCCCAGTATTGAGGGCAGGGCTTCTTTTAATAGTTTTCCGGCCTCGGTAAGTTCAACATACTTTGTGGTTCTCTCTACCAGTAAAATGTTAAGCTTTTCCTCAAGAAGAGATATATGTCTGCTCAAAGCAGGCTGGGTCATAAAGAGATGCTCCGCTGCTTTTGTAAAATTGAGAAATTCAGATAGAACAAAGAACTCTTTAAGATATGAAATTTTCATTTTTCTTACCTCATAAAACTCTTTTAGACATGGAGCTTACTGCCACGTTTTAATCGCTGGTTTGCTGAACAGGGGCAGAACAAAATTATAGCCGATTTATGAAAGGAGACTTAATATATGTCTGAGGAAATGCTTAAAAATGGTGAGGGCCGCATTTTCAGCTGCTCGGATTGCGGAACGCACAGCTGCGACACCACGGCCAGTGCTTACCCCCGGTTCTGCCCGACCGCCAAACTCAGCGAAGAGCAGAAGGAAGCAATGAAAAATTGCTATAGGAACGATCCGGAGATCTACAAGATATTTCACAGTGCGGCTAAGATAGAGGGCCGGCACTACGGTAAGTTGACACGAGTGGAGGAAACTATATACTTCATAAAGGAAATGGGTTATAAGCGAATCGGCATAGCAACCTGCATGGCGCTGATAAATGAAACGAAGCTATTTACCAGGGTGCTTGAAGCTAAGGGCATCCATAATTATGTTGTTGCAGCTTGCAAAGTGGGGAGCATAGACAAAACTGAAATTGGCCTGCCGGATGAAATAAAAATTCACCCGGGTATGTTTGAGCCGAGCTGCAACCCAATAATGCAGGCAAATATTCTTGAAAAGGCAGGGACGGATTTTAACATAGTCATTGGCCTGTGCGTCGGGCATGACACCGTGTTTTTAAAGCAGTCTAAAGCCCCGTGCACAGTGCTTGTGGTAAAGGACCGGGTCCTTGTGCATAATCCCTGCGCCGCGCTTTATAACTCACACGCCTATTATAAGAGAGTGCTGCAAAAGGAAGATTGAGTATATGGCCTTGCCGATAACCGATATTCCTATTATAAGGATACGGTGTTGATGCGCACCGGCTCTGCTGCGCTTTATGCGTTTTTTCTATTACATTAAATTAGTAAACTCAATATTAACACAGATAACCGCGGTTTGTCCATCATTGGAACCGGAGGTGTTTTGTGGCCGAACGCTGCATTTCCAGCAAAAAAGTTCTGTTGATGCTTGTAACAGGGAATGCCTGTATGTCCGAAGTTTAACAGTGCGGCAGTGGTTTGGGTCATTATACACATAATTCATCATAAACGGTCGTTGGATTTAAAACAATTTATTCACTTCGGTTATAATTACTTACATTTTTGTTATTTCTCATTTGCACGATTAAATGATATAAAGAATCCATGAATTGAATCAGCATGCAGTATGTATGTTTTTGATCCAACTATTTATTTGGCCCGTACAAACAGAGGAAAAAATTGAGGAGATGGTGAGGTATGAGTGCAGCTGTCGTCGGCATAGCTGGTATTTTGATCATGGTGCTGTTCATTTTTATGGGGTTGAACGTGGGCATCTCCATGATTCTGGTTGGGGTCGTCGGGTACGCTCTGGTCGCGGGTGACTTTGGATTAGCAGTGAGTCGGCTGGGCACAGTGCCGTTTTCCACAATGTCTTCTTATAGCTTCGTAGTCGTTCCGCTTTTTGTACTCATGGGAGAATTTACGTTGGAATCCGGCATGAGTCAAGGGCTGTATCGCTCCTGCGAAAAATGGCTCGGAAAATTTCGGGGCGGCTTAAATCTGGCAACACTGGTTGCCAACGGCGTCTTTGGCGCCATCTGCGGCTCTTCGGGCGCTGCAGTTGCCACCATTGGTAAGCTATCTCTCCAGGAGACGCGGAAGTTCGATTATGACGATAACTTTTCAGCGGCGACATCGGCGGCCGGCGGCACGCTCAGCTGGCTGATCCCTCCGAGCACGGGCTTTATTGTTTATGGTATCACAGCCGGTAACCTGTCGATAGGACGCTTGTTTGCTTCGGGCGTCATTCCCGGAATTATCCTGATGATTTGCTATATGATAACAAGCTTTATCGTCTGCCTGTATAATCCAAAAATCGCCCCAAGAGGAAACGACTATACCTTGAAGGAAAAGTTTGCGTCCCTAAAAGGCGTCATTCCGATCGTTGTCATGTTTGTCATTGTTTTGGGCGGCATGTTCAGCGGACTGGTTTCTTACACAGAGGCGGCGGCACTTGGTGCAATACTGTCCATCCTGTATACGGCTATTGCCCGCAAGCTGACCTGGAAAGGCTTCTGGAGACGTATGCTCGCCGCACTGAAATCCACCGTCATGGTGTTCCAGATTATGGTTGCGGCAAACATATTCGGCTACTTCCTGACGATTACAAACCTGCCGCAGAATATGGCAAACTTTATCAGCAGCCTTCAAGTCAACCCGATCGTTATCATATTCCTGATGTTTGCGCTTTACATCGTTGTCGGGATGCTGATGGATGGCCTTTCTGTAGTGATGCTGACCGTGCCGATTTTCTGCCCTATCGTGGCATCGCTCGGGTATGACCTCGTATGGTTCGGCACCGTTCTCGTCATGGTTATAGTCTTGGGCGCCATTACCCCGCCGATTGGCATAAATATTTTTGTTGCAGCTGGAATTGATAAAAAAATCGAAATAAATAAGCTAATGAAATGCTGTCTCCCTTATAGCATTGCTCTTGCACTGGTCACAATTTTGGTCATATGCGTTCCGAAAGTTGCACTTTGGCTGCCTAATCTGATGTTCGGCTGATACATATGACTAAGAGACAATAAATAAAATTTATGGGGGTACCAAAATGAAAAAAACAGTAGCGATATTACTGGCTGTTGTTCTGCTTCTTGCGGGTTTGGCCGGTTGCGGCAGCAGCAATAGTACGGCACAAAATCCTGATTCATCCAATACGCAGCAACAAAGCGATGAAGTTTTCAAGCTTAATATTGACTATCCTAACCCTGAAAACTCCGCGATCTATCCCGTTCTAGTCGACTGGGGCGAGTGGCTTAAGGAGAAGAGCGAAGGCCGTATTGAGGTCACTGTTTATTCCGGCGGTGCTTTGGGCTCGGTATTAGATGCCGTTACTAATGTTGAAACCGGAGTAACTGATGGTTGTTGGGGTCCGATAAGCCTCCACCCCGGACTGTGGCCGCTGAGCGGCGTTGTTGCCCTGCCGATGACGGGCGCAGATTCTATGGAAGTCATGAACAGCGCCATGAACGATCTGATGGTAACTGAGGAGTTCGACGCCGAGTGGGATAATGTCCACCGTGTCGCTTTCCACGTTACCACGCCGGCCGCGTTTATTTTCAAGGATCGCGTGGATTCCATGAAGGGTATAGTTGGCAATACTATACGTACTAACTGCAGTGAGGTTACACCTTGGCTACAGGAGTTGGGCGCCATTCCCGTCAGCGTTTCATCTAACGACGGCTATGAAGCTATTTCCAAGGGTACCGTGCAGGGCGGTCTGTGGTGGATGGACCAGCTTGAGTCCAATGCACTTTACGAGGTTGTTGATACCGTTATCTATGGGCCTGTTGAATATTGCGGTATGTTCCTGTGCATCAACAAGGATTTGTATGAGAGTATGCCCGCTGATCTGCAGCAGCTTATCGACGAGAGCGGGGATTATTACATGAGCCTTCTGCCTGATGCTTACTATTCTCAGGAGGAAAAGGTTATAGGCCTTCTGGAGGAGAACGATGTCGATTTGATTTACACCTCCGATGAGGACAAAGAGTGGCTGGCCGCAAGCGCCCAGGTATCATATGATGTCTATATCGAGAGCATGAACGAGCTCGGATATGACGGTCAGGCAGTCTATGAAAGCCTGCTTGAAAAGATAGAGCATTACAATGAAGAATATGCAAAATAATAACCGTTTGGGTCTAAGATAAAGGGGATGACTTGCGGATGCGTATCTTAAAAAAGGTTGAGACAGTTGTCGAAAGAATAACTAGATATTCAGCTTATATCGCCGCAGCTGCTTTGATTTTCAACATGCTGTTAATCGTCGCTTACATAGTAAGCCGTGTGTTTGGGTCGGCGATTATCGGTACGGAAGAATATGTTTCTTTTGCACAGGTTATTGTGATTTCAATTGCGTTTGGATATACGCATTTTAATCGGGGCCTGGTTCATGTTGGATTTTTTATGAAAAAACTCCCGGGTAAGGGCTCCTATATTGCATGGCTTTTGGATAACTGGATATCGGCTGCGGTTTGCATCCTGTGGGCGTATCAGTCGTTTGTCAGGTATCCGTTTGTGAAGCAGGCATCTACCATGCTGAATATTGTGCATAAGCCGTTTTATCTGGTTATGACAATTGGAATATCAATCTATGCCCTCTCGCAGCTTTTTGAAGCCATTAAGTGCACAGTAGGATTGTTCAACAAGGATTTATGCCAGGAAATACAAGACGATTATCCGGCCTGAGTTTAATAAGACAACAAGGAAATAATAGACCATGCTTACACCAAGAGAAAACTTTTTAGAAACCATTAAAAAGGGCGGGCAACCCGACCGCCTTGCCTGCTGCTATAACGCGTTCAAGGTCATTGATGGAGATCCGGTGTTTCACTATCTGAGAGATAACCGCGTACGGGGTACTGATTCCTTTGACCGTTGGGGAACACTGATTTCTTTTCCGGAGACACAACCGTTTGCCATTCCCATCGTTACGCAGGAAAATCAGGTTATACAGGATATTGAAAAGTGGCGGGACTATGTTAAGGTTCCGGATCTGCGGGCCAATTGCACCGACTGGGACGAAGCCTTGAAAAACAAGGCTGCGATTGACAAGGAGCAGTATTTGACCCTGATTCCCATGGGGACAGGACTGTTTGAGCAGCTCCACATGCTCATGACATTTGAGGACACTCTGTGTAATCTGCTGATGTATCCGGATGAGATACATGAGCTCATCGAGGTCATAACGGACTACCGCCTGGAGTACATGAAGCTCATTGTGGACAATCTCCACCCGGATGCCATACTCCCACATGATGATTTCGGCAGCAAGAAAAGCCTGTTTATGGCTCCGGATACCTGGCGTGAATTTTTCAAGGAGCCGTACAGAAAGCTCTATTCCTATCTGCATGATAACGACGTGCTTGTGCTTCATCACGCGGACTCTTTCGGCGAGCCTATTGTCGAGGACCTGGTGGATATAGGCCTGGACGTATGGCAGGGTGTGCTGCCGACCAACGACATTGTAAAGCTCACGAAGCAGCTTGACGGGCGCATGGCGCTGATGGGCGGTATTGATTCTGTCATCGATCGCGCCGACGTCAGTGAGGCGGAGATTCGCACAGAAGTGAAAAGAGTATGCACCGAGTACGGCGATCTTCCAGACTTTATCCCCAGCTATACCTACGGTGGCCCGGGCACTATATTTCCCGAAGTGGAGCCCATCATAGTCGATGAGATCGAACGCTACAACACGGAGCATTTCGGCCGCTGATCCAAGCTATCAAGCTCAATTTTAAAACCAACCAAATAACCAGAGAGGAGCACATCGCTTAAAGCGATGTGCTCCTCCGGTTACTTATGATGTCATTGAGTGTCATCAGTCCTCGATGCCGAGATCTTTTTTCAGTGTTGCTATGGACTCCTGCGTCGTGCAGGTGTTCTTAAAAACTCGGTTAAAGCCCATTTCGGCAAATCGCTTTTCAATGCCGGGCCAGTTCTTTGCGATGTCCAGGGGAGCGGCGACCGTACCGCCGGCGTAGAGAAGGATATCATCCAGACCGGCTTCAATGCACTTATCACGGAGTCCTTCGCAGTCTATGATGCCCATGCCGTAGGAGGAGGACACCAATATGGCGTCCGCATCGGATTCGACTGCCGCCTGAACGAATTCCTCCTGGGGCACAACCGCGCCGAGAAATGTGACCTTGAAGCCCGCATCTTTGTAAGCCTCGGAGAGCACCCAGCCGCCGATCATATGCGCATCCGCACCGATTGTACCGATAACGACACTTTTATTTACATTACGCTTCTCCATTGTAGTATTTTCCCTTCTATATTCTCGGCTTAGATTATTCTTTTAAGCCATAGCCGCAAGCATTTTATTTCTGCGTATATATCAAACCGTTAGATTATCACCCTTAAACAGGTCAATAAATTCATCAATACTCTCGAGCTTTTCAAAGTTTTTGAGCGTATTAAAAATCGTGTCAGCACGTTCGGCAAAGAAAGTCAGTCCGCTGAACTCAACGCAATCGTAAAAGCGCGTTGTGAAATCTTCCTCGGCCAGCTCGTTGCCTACGCTTCCCGGCGGGATATCTATTGAGGCCTTATACTCTCTGCCATCTTTTAGTATCAGCACCATGTCGGAAGAATAGTGACCGCGCTTATGTGCCTCGGGATCGACAATAATGTCAACATGGTTTCTTAGAAAGCTCAATACCGTCTCGTCGTTAATATAGTCCGGTTCAAAATGCTTTAACAGGACCGGATGGCGGACAGCAGCGCTAGCAACGCAATAGCCGACATTAAACTGGGCGTCAACCTTCGGATTTTCGCCAATTTCAAATTCCTTTCCGACGAGCTTGGAGGTAAAAGGATTGATAATGACCTTGATCGTGTCAACGTCTTCCCACGTCGCGCCGCTCTCTTGGAGGAGCTTGAGTATGAGCTCAACGCTGCCCTGAGTTTGTCCGCAGCTGGGGTACTTTTTAAAGCTGAGAGTATCCATATGCCAGACTTTGCCAAGGTTGTTTATAACCTTTTCGTTTTCAACATGATCCCGGCCGAAATTGTGGTAATAGCCGTAAATGCCTTCAAGGAAATTCTTGGGGCCGGTCAAGCCTCGTGAAGCAAGACGCGCACAGTCAACGCCGTTTTTTGCGACCCAGCCTTCGTTCAAACGAACGGACAGCGAACAGTCCACGTTGCTCTGGAAGCTGCCGCCGCTGCGGTTAAACGCAATGGCCAGAGCATGAAGGGTCTGGGCCTCATTGAGCTTCATGAGCTTTGCAGCGGCGGCAGCGGCGGCAAACACGGCATTGACGCCTGTGGGATCAAAGCCGTCATAATCCGCTTCTGACAGATTGAGACGCAATGACAGATCTGTGCCGATGGCAACCGCAAGGATCAAATCCTCGCCGGTGCAGCCGCCGACCAGCTCGGCTGTTGCCAGCGCGGCTGGAATGCAGGCCGAGCCTATATGTACACCGGGGGCGATATGGTCGCAAATATCCATCGCTCGTCCCATGACGGAGTTCACAAAAGCTGCTTCAGAGGCCGGAACCTTGCCATTCCATATGAGAAGCGTTGCCTCCTCTTTCCCGCCGATTTCCTTTGCCAGGTCGGCAGCCGCTTGGCATCCTTCGGAATTCCAGCCGGCAATGGTTGCGCCATAAAGAGCCAATAGCTGCTTCTTAACAGCCTCAATATCTTTTGGCGCTAAATCTGAGTATTTAGCGTCCACAATGTGTCTGGCAATTATTTGTTCTGAAGTCATATTTTTCTCCTTGCATTCTATAGTAATAGTTAAAACTGTTGATCATAGCTTCATGATCCGTAACATTAGGTGCTGCTGAGTACACTTCATTGCACCCCTTTTATGCCGCCAAGCCTTTCTTCCGTGTTCTCTTAACTTTTAAATAGGTGGCCTTTTTGTGTATGTATATTTAAGTTATTCTTACCTTATTTCAAAATCGACGTTACAGATGTCCGGCAATTCCAAATTAAGAGGCTCCAAGTGCTCCTTGGCGATTATCAGCGCTTCATCGGGATAATCCTGAGACAGAAGGCCGACCGCATACATAAGATAGTCGGCATCCAGCCAGCCTTGAGGGCTCGTGGGTTTGAGGCTCCAGGGACATTGGGGGTTATACAGCGCGGATTGGAGTACTTTTTCGGGCATCCGGCCATACTTGAATATTCCACCGGTACCGAGAACGTTTTTAACGGCGAGAAGATTTTTGCCTGTTTGGACGTTTACCGCTCCGCTGAAAGTCTGCTCCTTGTGAAGTGCGCCGGCGTGGCGTCCAACAGCGATTTCCGCAGCGGCCTGCGCAAGAGCGGCGTCCATCATGTATTCTTCTTCATTTTGCGGCGTGTTTTTAACATCGGCGTTGAGTAGCGAGGTGTATTTATCCGGGTCTATAAGAGCCTCGTTGAGACCGGGCTTCATGGCAAGCGCAAGAGCTTTTAGTTTATCGAAGCCAACAAAATCGTATATTGTTCTTGCGTTGTACCGTATTCCCAGGTCGCCTTCCACCGTGCGTTTGAGCTTGTTTTCAGGGAGACCTCTCATAATGGTCTGGGAAGTGACAGGCATGATATTTGCAACAGAATGGATGTTGGTTGTAGCGCCGCCTACTTCAACCACCAACAGACTTCCTATTCCCTTTATATCAGGCGTGCCGTCCGCTAAAAGCTCAGCTGCGTGAAGAGAGGCCATTGGTGTGGGTATAATCGGCCGGCAAAAAAATTGTGCGGCTTTATCCAGACCTTTAGCCTTGACAATGTGCTCAATGAAGATTTCGCGAATCACCTCCTGCGCGTTCTCAACAACAACACAGTTGACTTCGGGCAGGACATTTGCGGCAAGATAAACGCGTTTGCCGCCTTCTTCAAGGATCGCTTTGACCTTTGACTGGGCGGATCTGTTGCCGCATACAAGAACGGGACATTCAACAGCGCTTTTAGCGAGCATTTCAGCATTGTGAAGTATAACGGTCTTATTTCCGCCGTCTGTTCCGCCGCAGAGCATAATGATATCGCAGGCCAGCGTTTCGATTTCAGCGGTATGCTCTTCATCCAATTCATATCCATAAGAAGCGATAACCTTGGCCCCCGCGCCGAGCGCTGCACGCTGCGCAGCCTCCAGGGTCAAAGCCGGAACAAGGCCGATAGGAACCATACGAAGCCCGCCGGCTGCGCTGGAGCAGGCATAGCGCTCGGAAATTTCCGTTCCGTCAATTCCGCAGGCATCATTGAGATTATTCAGGGCATTATTTAACCCGATGTTCACATCGTCTTCTATTGTCGTGGGGGCCTGTGCTCTGCCTAAAAGTGTTTTGTTGTCAATATCAAATACGGTTACTTTGGTGTAGGTGCTGCCAAAGTCAACCATAAGACACGGGTGCATATCAATACCCACTCTGGCCATATCACACTCAGCATAAACGGAGATGAAAGCGTACGGGAAATGGCCACCTTTCTTAAAAATGGTTTTAAGGAGAAAGCACACTGTGGCACGATAAACGATTAGCCGCAGGCTGCCTTATAAGATTGAAGCGTTAAGTCCACATAGTTTTGAATTGTTTTACCGGATAAATCTTCTTTGTAATTCGGTCAAAGCTTATTTTCTCCTGCTCCATTGAAATTATATTATTTAATATGTAGGATTTGAAATAACGAATCACAAAACAATTATGACAAAAGTGAATAAATAGACGTTGTGCGCAATATGAACGGAGTAACAGGCCGCTGGATATAGATGCAAGCGCTTCTGTATTAAAAATTATATGACGAGGGAAAAGGGGCTGTAGCAAAACAGCCTTAAAAAAACAGAGACGAAGTGATCTGCGAATGCAGACACTTCGTCTCTGTTTTGGTATAATTTAGTTGTGAACAAAAATAAATACCGTGTCAATTATGGCACGGAAAAACGGAATGTGCAACTGAAAATAGACGAGGTATTTGCTGAAAAGAGAATTCCGGCGAATGACAGTGTGCGGCTCTTAGATAAAGTAATGGAGGAGATGGATTACGCCCCGCTAATGAGAGCATACAAACGCACAGGCCGCCGCCCGGCAACGGACCCCGTCACGATGCTGAAAATACTTGTATATGCGATGATGCAAGGCATTTTCTCCAGCCGTGCTATCGCATTAGCCTGCACGAGAGATATCAATTTCATCTGGCTTCTTAATGGAGAAGAGGCCCCAAATCACAGCGAGATAGCGCGCTTTCGTAGCAAGCGGCTGACTGAATGCGGTGAGGAACTCTTCTATCAGTTGGTAGAAAAGCTGCATCATTTCGGCGAAATCAAATACGAGCACCTGTTTGTAGATGGGACAAAGATCGAAGCGAATGCGAACAAGTACAGTTTCGTATGGAAGAAAAGCACAACGAAATTTGAAACCCGACTGTACGGTAAGCTGGAAAAGCTGATACCGGAGCTGAACTCAAAGTATGGCATCCTGGCAGACACGCCGGAAGAATTGCTCAACGAGCTTAAAGGCCGGGTAACGGCACCGTTTGTATACGGCAGAGGCAAGCGAAAAAGCGAGCTGCAAAAGGACATTGAGCTTTTACAAGAAATCCTTGGCCGAAAGATGAAGTACGCTGGATATCAGGAGACATTTAAGGGACGCAACAGCTTCTCAAAGACCGATCCGGACGCGACGTTCATGCACATGAAGGACGACCACATGCGTAACGCCCAGTTGAAGCCGGGGTACAACATCCAGCTTGGGGTGGAGGGCGAATATATCACCGGCGTACTTGTATCAAGCGAACGCAGCGACCAGCTTGCGCTCATCCCGCTTCTGGATAACATTGAGGCGCATCTGGGAACAGCTTATGTGGATGTGACAGCGGACGCGGGTTACGAGAGCGAAGAAAACTACACATATTTTGAGAGTAAGACCACTGAGTGCTACATTAAGCCTCAGAATTACGAGAGCTCCAAAACGAAGAAATACAAGAGCAACATGGCACTCAGAGAGAACATGCCATATGATGCGGTTTTGGACGAGTATACTTGTCAGGCCGGGAAAAAGCTCAAGGCGGTCTATGTAGGCAAGAAAAAGAGCAAGACGGGCTTCGAGCGAGAGGTTACCTACTACGAGTGCGAGAGCTGCGAAGGTTGCCAGTACAAAAAGAAGTGCACTCGCTCGAAGGGCAACCGGACGATGCAGGTCTCAAAAAAGTTCATAGAACAGCGCAAACAATCACTGGAGCGTATCACCAGCGAAAAAGGCATCCTGCTTCGGATGAATCGCTCCATCCAGGCTGAGGGGACTTTCGGAGTCATTAAGCAGGATTACGGTTTTCGTCAGTTCCTGCTTCGGGGTAACAAGAAAGTTTTGACTGAGATCCTTCTGGTAGCGATGGGGTACAACATCAATAAATATCATAGCAAAATTCAGCAAAACCGCACTGGAAGACAGTTGTTCGAAAAACTTACGGCTTAACGCCAACAAAAACAGAATATCTCTCCACATTATGGCGGGGTTTTGAACCGGGCTGTTGTCTTTTGCCCTCTGTTTTTCCATAGAAGGGCTCTTTTTATGACTTCGCAGCCAGATTCAGAGCATAAATCGGGGGCTGTAGCAATTTTCGTTTTGCTACAGCCCCTTAGAAGCGTGATGTACTTTTCGGGCTTACATTTTTTTAAGGGCAAAGATTTTTGTCTCTCATATTCAATTTCTTGAAAGTCCTATCTTTGTTTTTACCGGTATCAGCACGTTACTTAAGTGCTGCCAGTCTTCTTAATTTATGTAAACTTTCGATTTGCGAATTCTGAGGCAAATCGAGTTGTCAGATGCTGGGCTTTACAAAATTGTCTGTGAAATAGTTAATTCCTAACCAAGCGAGCGCGACTAATGCCGCAGCTATGACGATGACCAGAATTCTCGTTAGTATCGGATGTTTACTGGATTTTGCATCCTTAAATCCTACAAATAATACAATAACAACTAAAATGACACTCATAACGAGAGCCATAAAACTCATCCCCTTAACACCTGTATAATAACATTATATACTTTATTTAACAGTTGTCAAAATGAACGAAAGGCCGGCTTGTATGAGCCGGCTTCAGCTTGTATAGCAATACGTTGGCAGCACAGGCACAGCCGAAGTTCCTAAAAATTAGTCTTTTGTTTGTAACTTGATTACAGAGGGGACAAGTTCACGTCGGGTATACTCAAGATCCATCTGTTAACCGCAGGTGAATACGTTCGAATCAAGGTGGTTAAATGAGAGATGCCCGCAACTATTACATTAAGACAAACAGGATTTTCAATCCTGTAAGAAAATATACGTGGCTTGTCACCGTCGTCGTGGCCGTCGGCGGCCTGTGGCTGCCAAAGCTGGGGCTCGTCGTCCTCGCTATTATGGCCGCGCTGATGACAACCGCGTTTTTTAACGGCCGGTTCTGGTGCGGCAACGTGTGCCCGCACGGCAGCCTGTTTGACCGGGTGATCCTGCCGGTCAGCCGGAACGGCAAAATTCCGGCGTTTTTTAAAACAAAGGCTTTTGTCATACTGTTTTTTCTCTTCTTTATCTGGAATCTATCCAGAAGGATCATCAGGGTTTCTTCCCTGTGGGGTACATATGAGTTTCTGGATAAGCTGGGATTTGTGTTTGTTATGACCTATCTTGTTGTAATGGTAGCAGGGGGGCTGCTGGCTCTCGTCGCGACGCCGAGGACCTGGTGCCAGTTTTGCCCGATGGGATCGATCCAAAAAGCGTCACATAAGCTCGGAAGGCTTTTAGGCGTAGCTAAAAAGACTGAAAAGAAGATCACCATCGAAGCGAAAGAGAAATGCCACAACTGCGGCAAATGTTCCCGTGTCTGCCCGTTCCAGCTGGAGCCGTACCTTAGGTTTTCGGACAAGAATCAGTTTGACAATCCCAATTGCATTAAGTGCGGAACCTGTGTAGCCAACTGCCCGGCCGGTATCCTATCAGTTAAAAAAGAGAGCGAGGCACTAACGCTGAAGCGTGATACCCCGCCGGAAGGGTATGAAAATGTGGCCGATATCAAGGCCATAATTACTGAAATCAATGCTCAAGATGACGATATCAACGAGTATGTGTTCGAGTTCGTGTCACCGGAAACGGTGAATATCAAAGCCGGCCAGTTTATTCTGATCAAGATCCTGGATGAGCCCAAGCAGTACAGAGCCTATTCCATATCCGCCATCAGCCCGGACCGGAGAAGCATCGCTGTCATTATTAAAAAGGTCGATAAGGGATTCGGGACGACCCGGATCTTTGAAAGCTTCCGTGTCGGCGGCATCGTGGACCTCAAAGGCCCGATGGGGGAGGAGCTGGTCGTTGATGAAAAGGCCGACAAGGTACTGTTTGTGGCAAACGGTATCGGCATTACGCCGTTTATCGAGCTGTCCAAAAACGTGCTCAAAAACCTGCCGAACCTTAAAAGCGTTAAGCTGCTGACAGGAAAACGAAAAAAAAGTGGGCTGCTTTACGACGCCTACTTCAGAGAGCTTGAAAAGGACCCCCGCTTTGAGTATATCCCCGTGGTATCACGCGACCCGGACAGCGGACTGAGAAACGGATACGTTACGGACGTCCTGAAGGAAATGGACCTTGCGGGCTACACAGTATACCTGTGCGGGACCAAGGGCATGATCATCGACAGCTGGTACATCCTGCTGGAAAAAGGCGTCCGGATGGAAGACATACATTTTGAAAGCGAGGAATACATCGCGCTGGACGAACCGGCCTGATTATAAATTAACGGCGGGGAAGCCTTGAAAGGCTTCCCCGCCGCGGACTGTCTACAAAGCCGCTTATGCGGCTTTGTAGGAAAAATAGAACTTTTGCCCTGAGGGCGTACATTGAGGTATGCAGTTGGTTAAATGGTAAGACCAACGGCTGGAGTAGCATAAATAATCAGATATCTGTTTCAAGGGTTCCTTTAAGTTTAAACACGCTGACGATCTCTTTAAGCTGTTCGGCCTGGCCGGATAATTCCTCGCTGGCCGCCGCACTTTCTTCGGACGTCGCGGCATTCGTCTGCACAACGCCGGATATCTGCGATACGCCTTGATTAATCTGTTCGACGCCGGAAGCCTGCCTGTTCGACGCGGCGGCAATATTGTTAACGAGCTCTGCCGCTTTTTCAACCTTTTCAACAATCTGATTAAGCGCCGATGCCGTTGTGTCGGCAAGCTTTGTTCCGGCTTCAACTTTTCGGAGCGAGCCCTCAATTAAATCTGTTGTTTCCTGCGCGGCCTTTGCCGAGCGGCCTGCAAGATTTCGGACCTCCTCTGCCACGACAGCGAAGCCCTTGCCGTGCTGTCCGGCCCTTGCTGCCTCAACAGCGGCATTAAGCGCAAGGATGTTCGTTTGAAATGCGATATCTTCGATTACCTTGATAATTTTGCTGATGTTTTTTGACGATTCGTTAATCTCGTTCATCGCCGTAAGCATATCATTCATTTGAGTGTTGCCCTCTATGGCGTTGACTTGCGCGTCTTTTGCCAGCTCGTTGGCTATCGAAGCGTTTTTAGCATTATTGGCTATTTGTTCGGATATTTCCTCCAGAGATGCCGTCAATTCCTGAATGGAGCTGGCTTGCTCCGTGGCCCCCTGGGACAGCGCGATGCTCGAGCCTGAAACCATTTCCGACTCGGCAGCCACATTATCCGCTGCTGTGATAATGCCGCTGGCAATCTGGCTGAGATTGGTAACCAGATCATCCAGGCTTTTGCCCAGCGCGTCCGCCTCTGAACGAAGGGATACATCCACCGTTAAGTTCCCCATGGCAACCTGCTCGGCAATCTGCACCTGCGCCTTTGTGCTGGAAATCAGCTTTTCAAAGGATTTTGCGAGGTTGCCGATTTCGTCGGCTGTATTAATATCAACATCAATATTAATATCACCCAGTGCCAGTTTATCCGCCGAGTTCATAAGTTTGTGTACCGGTCTGCTGATCACTCGGGAGAGGAATATGCCCAAGAACACCGCGATGACCACGCCGACAAGGATAACGGCCAACATCACAATTGTTGTGGTGAGCTGTAAGCGGTTATTTGAGGCGGCCTTCTGGCTGGCAGCGTCGATATTATATTGAATAATATTGTCTAATGCCGTTTGCACCTCATTGCCGGTTGTTTGCAGGTCTCCAACAACCAAGGCCTCCGCGTCTGAAAAATCCTTAGCTTGAAGATCAGCGATAACTTGCTGTAATATCGGTTTATAATTCTGCCAGGACAATTCAATTGCGTCGTATACGACTTGATTTTCTGTTGTGGATATACTGGCTTTATAACTTTCCAGATAGTCATCTATTAAGACTATAAAATCGGTTGAGGCACTGATACAGACCTCCTGTACGGCTTCGTTGTCTGGAGTCATAATGGCCTTAGCAGCGCAAAACCGCGTTCTTTGAAAACATAGCCCGGCGTTGGTGATGTTGCTCATGCCTAATGCATTCTCCTCGTACAGCTGGTTATCAGCTTTGGATATAGAAGCAATACTAGCCAAGCCAACCCCGCCAACAATACATGCAATCAGGGCTACAATAATAAATCCAATGATAAGTTTTGTTGATATTCTCCAGTTATAAAAACGTTTCATCATGATCCCATATCTTTCTTTTGATTAGCCGCACTGATCGCCTTGCCTCTTGTTTGCCGGTTAATAGTTGAAATTATGAATATTGGCGCTAATTATACAACATTCAACCCTAGTTTATTAATCGCAGCCCTCCAGATAATAATCAAATATGTAACAGTCAATGTTACCGGCTTAAACGCCGTGCTTGAAACCACGGTGCATTTTTTAATAACGAGGTATAGGTGCAATCGCTTAAATACTTCATAATGTGACAGCTAACTATTACTATCGTCATAAAACCCTCGCGCATTTAGCATAAAATAACAAGATGTGATAAGCTGGGATGCCGATTGCGCAATGGATTTATGCACCTGCCTGAGCAGAATGTTGAAGTGACAAGTGATTAAAGCAACGGAGCCGGGGAGTGACCGGTAAAATCAGTAAAACGATAATATTGCTGGTTACTTTTGCACATGCTTTTAGAACGTACCTGCTTAAAATATCGTTTACAAAAATTTCTCGCTGCATTATATTAACAATAAATCAATATAATTTATGACGAAAATCGTTAGGGGATATAGCCGTATGAAAAACAAAAAAAGAGCTGCTTTCTGGCTTTTTATAGTTATGTGTGCCAGCCTTGCAGCAGCTCCTTTTTCGGCACACGCCGCTGAGTCCTACATAAGGGAC
Organism: uncultured Sporobacter sp.; assembly: GCA_963675425.1. Lineage (GTDB taxonomy): Bacteria > Bacillota > Clostridia > Oscillospirales > Oscillospiraceae > Sporobacter. Next base: position 1,506,123 of record OY776214.1, read on the forward strand.
TATAATACCAGCCCTTGGGCGCGTGAAGGTGTACTGGCGGCTTACGAGGCGGGTCTGCTTTCCAAGACCTTTGATTTGGGCGAGGATTACGCTCAGGATATTACGCGCTTGCAGCTTGTACGGCTGGCGGTTGATTTTATTGCTGTGGAGAAGAACACGAGCGCGCTAATCCTTGCCGATGAGTTTGGGCTTGATTTAGAGGACCGGGATGCTGTGGAGCCGGATTCCGATGAAACGGATTCAGCTGAGTCGGCCGCGGCACCGGATGAGACACAAGGCGGGGCTGAGCTGCCGGAGCTTTCCCGCGGCAGCTTTCCGGATACAAGCAGCCCTTATGCTGAGCTGGCCTTAAGGCTTGGCGTTATGACGGGTTCCGACGGCTTTTTCAGGCCGGACGACACCGTCACGCGTGCCGAGGCCGCCGCCGTTATCCAGCGATGCATGGCGGTTTTGGAGGTGACGGAGGCCAACGACGCACCGATGCGCTTTTCCGACGCCTATGCAATTCCGAGTTGGGCTGTTGAATCGGTCAAGTTTGTTTCAGGACGGACGGACAGCGGCGGAACAGCCCTGATGGGTGGGGCGGGGGGACTTTTCTCTCCGGCGGGGACGTTCACCATTGAGCAGGCGATTTTAACGCTTGTGCGGATGCATGACTCAAAGTTTATTGAAAACGTCTACCCTGACTGGCGGAATGCTCCCGGCTATAATATGGTTCAGGTCGCCTTGACCTTCGGCGGGGACTGCACCTTTGGGCGCGGTAAGAATTTTTCCTACGCCCGTTCCTTTGACGAAATGTATGATCTTATGGGGGCAAGCTATTTCTTTTCCGGAATCGACGAGTTTTACAGCGACGACCTGACCATGGTAAATTTTGAGGGTACGCTGACAAACGCCGCGAATGCTGCTGTAAAAACCTATGTTTTTAAAGGCCGGCCGGAATATGCAAAGATCCTGCCGGCCGGCAGCATTGACGTTGTGACCGTTGCAAACAACCATTCCATGGATTATCTCCAGCAGGGCTTTCAGGATACCATTCAAAACCTCTCGCCCTACGTTGCCGTGTCGGGGTATGAGCGAATGCCGATTGTGACGGTTAAGGGTGTTAAAATCGGTTTTGCGTCAAACGTCGGTTGGGTATTTGACGAGGCTCAAAAAAAGTTTATTAGAAATGCTGTTGAGACCCTGCGGGCGGCTGGAGCGGACCTTGTCGTCTTTAATTACCACTGGGGAATTGAGCGCACCTACCACAGTAACGGTACACAGCAGGCTATAGCCCACTATTGCATCGACCAGGGCGCGGACCTTGTGATCGGGCATCATCCCCATGTCGTTCAGGAAACGGAGACGTATAAAGGAAAACAAATTGCTTATTCGCTTGGCAATCTCGTTTTTGGCGGCAACCAGAATCCCACGGATAAAAATTGTATCATTTTTCGCCAGTCATATATCTTCGACCTTGATACCGGCACGGTGGTTACTCAAACGCATTCCGCTATCCCATACCTGGTGTCGTCCGTAACCGGGCTTAATGACTATCACCCGGTTCGTGCGTATTAATGTCATACTGCTTGCCGAAAGAGTCTTGTATTCTTCGTCTTAACGTCCAATCGCCGTACGATTGAATTTACGTCGGTGACGGCGAGTTGTCTGGTCTCACCGACGTAAATGGTCTAATTTTAATGCTTTGAGGGATTCAGTTCCGAAAAGCATTACTTTGCGAGCCCGCCGGGCGAGCCTCTATTTTGTCGTTAAAGCCGCGGCAGCGGCTTTTTCGACAGGTTGACAAAACCTCCAGCTGTTAAGCTGAAGGTTTTGTTTTTGAATTATAGGCCTAGTTTTCCTGATTACTGCGGTTGTTTTTATTCTGCTCTTTGTTTTTATTGTTATTGTTCTGCTCGTTGTTGCGATTATTATTGCGATTATTATCGTTGTTTTTGTTTCGGTTGTTATTGCGGTTTTCAAAATTGTCTGCCATTGTAATCACCCCTTTCCGAACAACTCGGGAGTATTATTACACAAATTGTCCATTATATTCTATATAGCAGAAGGGCAGGGGAATTTTATCATTATTAAAAATGCCAGGATTTTGACCATGGCGGGCCGCGTATATGAAAACGCATCTATATTGATCGGAGGCAAAAAAATCCTGAAAGTGGACGAAAAGATAGCCGATACTGAAAATGACGATTCAATTGTGATAGACGCCCGCGGCTGCTGGGCCTTACCCGGTTTAATTGACGCGCATAGCCACCTGGGCATCTATGAAGAACGAAAGGGTCAGATCGGTGACAGTTCCAATGAAACAACGGAGCCTCTCACGCCCTACATCAAGGCCCTTGACGCCATTAATCCCATGGACGCCGGGTTCCACAGCGCCATCAAAGCAGGCGTTACCTCCGTTATGTCCGGGCCCGGGAGCTCCAACGTTGTAGGCGGCCAGTTCGTATTCCTTAAGACAAACGGCCGCTGTATCGACGAGATGGTTGTTTTGGAGCCGGCCGCCATGAAAATAGCCTTCGGAGAAAATCCGAAAACAAATTACGGCAATAATAACCAGATGCCGTCCTCGCGAATGACGATTGGCGCGATGCTCCGGGAGGAGCTGTTTGAAGCCCGTCAATATGCCGAGAGTAAAACGGCGGCGGCCGAAAACGGCGAGGCCTTTAAAGAAGATTTCAGAAAAGAATGCTGGCTCCCCGTATTAAATAAAGAGATACCGCTTAAGGCCCACGTGCACCGGGCCGACGATATTCAAACGGCAATACGGATCGCAAAGCTGTTTGACCTTAAACTGACGTTGGATCACTGTACGGAGGGCCATCTGATTGCGGAAAAAATTCGGGAATCCGGATTTCCCGCAATTGTCGGGCCGAGCCTGGCTTCCAGAAATAAAACGGAAGTTCAGTATATGGATTTTAAAACGGCCGGTATCCTTTATAAGGCCGGCGTTAAGGTTGCTATAACGACAGATCATCCCGTATCGACGATCCAGTGCTTGCCATTGTGCGCCGGCATCGCGGCGAAGGAAGGGCTTGGCGTTGACGAGGGACTTAAGGCCATTACAATCAACGCCGCTGAAATCTGTAACGTTGCTTCCCGCGTGGGCAGTATTGAAGCGGGAAAGGACGCGGATATCGCTATATTCAACGGGAACCCCATGGAAATCTTTACGAGCTGTTTGTATACCATCATTGATGGACAAATCGTTTACCAGATGGCTGATGCCGAAAAAATCAGACCGCCGGAGCGGTAACTTCAGCGGTCTTACTTCTTTATTCAATGCCATATGCTTTTAGGCGGATCTTTTTTTATTTTCCATTGCGTTTGCGCAGCTTTTTCAGGATTACCCCCAAACCCGGACACGACATCTGACGGTGCGGGCCATTCGGAAAAGAGGCTTTTCATTTCGTGATTAACCGTTTCGGGTGGTTTGTTGTTATCCAGTTTATCCGGCAGCATGGTGTTCCTCCGCTTGATATAGTTGCTTTTCAGAAAGCGGCGTTTGCGTGATGCTATGTTTATCGTTCCTCTGTATAAGCTGATTTATTCTAGCTAGGATTTGAATCCTGACCCTGTGCCGCTTTTAAATAGTGCGGCACAGACGCGTTTGCGATGGCGTCTGTTGTTCATCTGTCGCACGCCCGAAAGATTGAAATCCGGTTTCGCCCGCTTTCTTTAGAGCAATACAGAGCTTCGTCGACACTTTTAATGATTTGATCCAGACTGAGCCTTCCGTTCACCTCCGCTATACCGATGCTGACTGTTACGCGATACTGCTCATCCTTTTCCTCATTTTTCAGCGCGTCCATAAACCGGCGTAAAACCTCCTCGGTTTCCTGGGGCGGCACTGCCAATATACCCAAAAATTCGTCCCCGCCCCATCGGGCCGCAAGCCCATATCCGTTTATGGTGTTCCGAAGCTCCTCGCCGACCATTGACAGAATAACATTCCCAAACAGATGGCCATATGTGTCGTTGATATTTTTGAAATGATCAATATCGAACATGAACAGGGTCTTTTTTTTATTCCGGTGCTTGCGCATAAAGGCCGAATACTGTCTGGAGAAGAGCTTTCTGTTTGACAGCCCGGTCAGCTCGTCTGTATTTTCTGCCGTTACGCTGCGCTGATTATAACTAATAAAAACGGTGGTCGTCACCATGATGCAGGCTGTGAGTGACAGCAGCATAAAGACAACGTTGCGTTTGACCCGTTCCTGAAAAGCGCTGCTGATAGAGTCGGTATCCTTCTCCAATATCAGATGCCAGCTCAGTGTTTCGTTATATTTTGTTATCAGACATTTACGTACGCTGCCGGAGGTGAACCACTGCATCGTGGATTGGCCGGATTTGTTCAGCTCAATCTTATCGTTAATTCCGACGCGGTCCGCCAGCTCGTTTTCGTTGACGAAAATATCAGTGTTGCCGGTAAAAGAGTTATTACTGCCGCCAAGGTTAATAATATAGACCGACAGGCCGTAGTCTTTTTCATAAGAACGGATGGTATCCTCAACAATATTGACCTGAAGCCCGACGCCGATAACGCCCAGAAGTCTGCCGTCTGTGCTTTCCACACGGAAGTTAACAAATACGGTAATGAGATTGCTTTTGGTCTCGTTCGTATCGACCTCTAAATCGTACTCATGGCCGGATTTGGTAAAATTATAGTACCAGACGTCATGCTCGTCGCTTTCCGAGAGCGTCTTGTTGAGGCCGTCCTGATAATAATAGTTACCGGTCTGCTCCGAAATGCAAAATACCGTTGTGTAGTCGTATTTCTCCTGATAGGTTTTGAGATAACCGTATAACTGATTTAAATATGTATCATTTCCGGCGTTTCCAGGCTCCTGCTGGAGCCAGCCTTTAAGAAACGCGTCATTGGCCATCGTCTTGGACACCATCACCGGCTTCGTCATGGCGTTTTCAATATGATTTGATATATCAATATCCGCCAGACTCAAAACGTTTTCTAAGTGTATTTCCTCAAGCTCCTGATAGGCCCGCGTATCTTTATACACCATCCCGATAAATCCAATGCCGATTGAAAGGATGATAATCAGATTGCTGAACAGCAGCATATGTTTTTTCATAATTCACTCCCCGATTTTATTCACTTGTTGTATAAAAATTAAGCATCAGAGACCGGGCTTTCACGTTGATATCGCGCTGCAAAATCGGACGGTCCTGTTATTTACTGTTTAACTGATATTAAATATCGATAAGAAGTTCCGGCGGCTGAAATTTTCCGTGCTATTAAGTTAAAACATGCAACAACATTAATAAATTGTGCTCCCAACGACTCAGACGCCTTGCGCATTTTCGCTAAACGGATTTTGGCCATAATTTGTAACGGCTTTTCTTTTTTGATCTGTGGAAATATAAACCGCATGGCGTAAACCAATGCGGAAAAGCTCATACTATCTATGAAATTAAGCCATTAGGAGAGCTGTCATTATGGATGCAAAACGTGCGCGGGAAATTGCCGCCTCGCCGGCTATGGTGGACGTCGTACACAACGGTGTTCCGATCTATATTGAAAACGTTATGAGCGATAGCACGGCGATGGTGCATATACTCGGCAATCAAAGCAACCGTCACAAGGTTAATATTTCGGACTTGATCGAACAATAAACACACGCCCCGCCATCTCTCATCAAAGGCGGGGCGTGTGTTTCACCTTGTATTCGTTCATAAAATGTGTTATATTTTAAATACTGAGCCGTCAGTGACATCTTGCGGCAAAGTATTGTATTTTTCATACCGGCACTGACACAAAGAATGTTCTGAGTGAAAGGCAATGGATCATATGTTCCGTGTGATACTGCGCCTTTCAGGGCGCATTTTTTATTGGCATAAGGAGGATAAATATGGAAACGAGGGTGGCGCTGATCGGCATCATTGTTGAAAACGGGGACTCCGTAAACAAACTAAACAGCATCCTGCATGAGTATGGGGCATACATTATCGGCCGGATGGGGCTGCCGTACCGGGAAAAAAAGATCAATATTATCAGCATCGCCATTGACGCGCCGCAGGATATTATCAGCGCGCTGTCCGGAAAGATCGGCAAGCTGGACGGGATCAGCTCCAAAACGGCCTACTCTAATTTTGTTACGAAATGAACGGATGTTTATGAAAAACTTGGTTGACAGGCTGGAACAAGACAAAACGCTCAGCCGGGAAGAGTTTGGTGCGCTGCTGGAAAGCCGTCCGGAAGCGGCGGATTATCTCTTTGAGCGCGCCCGGGCGGTGCGGCACGGAGTCTATGGGCATGACGTTTATATGCGCGGCCTCATCGAATTTACAAACTACTGTAAAAATGACTGCTATTACTGCGGCATCCGTAAAAGCAATGCCGCGGCGGACCGGTACCGCCTGACGAAGGAACAAATCCTCGGCTGCTGTGTGACGGGCTATGATCTTGGTTTTCGCACGTTTGTCCTCCAGGGCGGGGAGGACGGCTTTTATACGGACGATAGGATTGCTGACATTGTCAGGGCGATCAAGGCCTCATACCCCGACTGCGCGGTGACGCTGTCTATCGGCGAGAGGAGCCGTGCCAGCTATCAGGCATTTTTTAGCGCCGGGGCCGACCGTTACCTGCTCCGGCATGAAACGGCGAATAGTGCTCATTATGCAAAGCTGCATCCGGCGAGCATGACGCTCAATAACCGCAAGCGTTGTTTATATGACCTCAAGGAGATCGGCTATCAGGTCGGCTGCGGTTTTATGGTGGGTTCGCCCTTTCAGACAAAGGATAATATTATTGACGATTTGCTTTTTATGAAAGAGCTTAATCCGCACATGGTGGGCATTGGTCCGTTTATCCCGCACGGCGCGACGCCGTTTGCCGGCTATGAGGCGGGGACGCTGGAGCTGACGCTCTTTCTTCTGGGCGTGATCCGCCTGATGCTGCCGGGTGTTTTATTGCCGGCCACGACGGCGCTGGGCACGATTGACCCGCGGGGGCGGGAAAAAGGTATATTGGCCGGGGCCAACGTCGTCATGCCCAATCTGTCCCCGGTGGACGTCCGAAGCAAATACTTACTCTATGACAACAAAATATGTACCGGCGACGAAGCGGCGGAATGCCGCTTATGCATGCAGCGCCGCATTGAAAATATAGGCTATGAGCTGGTGGTCTCCCGGGGAGACTATAAAGCCGTATAAATTAATCTGAAGGGGAAGAGGAATCTGACCCAAAAGAAAGGAATGTCACCATGTATAACCCAAAGTCTCTGAAAGCCGAGGAATTTATCAACCACGAGGAAGTGCTCGATACGCTGGCGTACGCCGAGAACAACAAGAATAACGCCGAGCTGATCGACAGTATCCTTGAAAAGGCCCGGCAGCGCAAGGGCCTGACCCACCGGGAAGCCGCCGTCCTTTTGGACTGTGAGCTGGAGGACAGAAATCAGCAAATTTATGAGCTGGCCCGGCAGATCAAGGAGGATTTCTACGGGAACAGGATCGTACTCTTTGCCCCCCTGTACTTATCAAATTACTGCGTCAACGGCTGCGTTTACTGTCCTTATCATCTTAAAAATAAGCATATTACACGAAAAAAGCTGACCCAGGAAGAGGTTGCCCGGGAAGTGACGGCGTTGCAGGACATGGGGCATAAGCGTTTGGCGATTGAAGCGGGGGAAGACCCTGTCAACAATCCGATTGACTATATCCTTGAGTGCATCAACACCATTTACAGCATCAAGCATAAAAACGGCGCGATTCGCCGTGTCAACGTCAATATCGCCGCCACGACGGTTGAAAACTACAAAAAGCTCAAGGACGCCGGCATCGGCACTTACATCCTGTTTCAGGAAACCTATCACAAGGACAGCTACGAAAAGCTGCATCCCACGGGCCCGAAGCACGATTACGCCTACCACACCGAAGCGATGGACCGGGCGATGGAAGGCGGGATCGACGACGTGGGGTTGGGCGTCCTGTTTGGGCTGGAGCTGTACCGCTATGAATTTGCCGCGCTTCTCATGCACGCGGAGCATCTGGAGGCTGTACACGGCGTTGGCCCACATACGATCAGCGTGCCCCGTATCAAGCACGCTGACGATATAGATCCCGGCGTTTTTGACAACGGCATTGACGACGAAATCTTTGCCAAGCTTGTGGCCTGTATCCGCGTCTCCGTCCCGTATACAGGCATGATCATATCCACCCGCGAAAGCCAGGCCTGCCGGGAGAAGGTACTGCAGCTGGGCGTTTCCCAGGTGAGCGGCGCGTCTAAAACGAGCGTCGGCGGCTACTGCGAGCCGGAGCCGGAGGCGGAGAACTCCGAGCAATTTGACGTCAGCGACAAGCGGACGCTCGACGAGGTTGTAAAATGGCTGATGGAGCTTGGATGCATCCCCAGCTTCTGCACGGCCTGCTATCGGGAAGGCCGTACGGGAGACCGTTTTATGAGCCTGTGCAAAAGCGGCCAGATCATCAACTGCTGCCATCCAAACGCGCTTATGACTCTTAAAGAGTATCTGGAAGACTATGCGTCGCCCGGAACGAAGGCCGTCGGGGAAGCCCTGATTGACACCGAGATTGAAAAGATATCCAAAGAAAAGGTCAAAAAAATTACCCGTGACAATCTCGAGAATATTAAAAGCGGCCAACGGGATTTCAGATTCTAATAAATCAGGCCATTGTTATGGCGGAAATGGACAGAGATTATGGGTCTTAATGAAACACCGTCAGCCAGCCGCGTGCATATCGCCTTTTTCGGCAAACGCAACGCCGGAAAATCCAGCGTTGTCAATGCCGTGACGGGACAGGAAACGGCGATCGTATCTGACGTCAAGGGCACGACCACCGACCCGGTCTATAAGGCTATGGAGCTGCTCCCGCTGGGGCCGGTGATGATCATCGATACGCCGGGAATCGACGACGAGGGCGCGCTCGGCGCGCTTCGCGTCCGAAGAACGAAGCAGGTGCTGAACAAGACCGACGTGGCGGTGCTGATTGTCGACGCGACCCGCGGCAAGTCGGCGGAGGACGAGGAACTGATCCGACTTTTCGAGGACAAAAAGCTTCATTATATTATTGTTTATAATAAGTGTGATTTGCTTGATGAGAAACCGGCGGCGGGTGTCAACGAGATTTATGTCAGCGCCGTTGAAAAAACAAATATTGTCGCGCTGAAGGAGCGTTTGGCTGCTCTGGCGGTCACGGAAGAATCAAAGCTGAGGCTCGTTGCCGATCTCATCGGACCGGGGGATTTCGTCGTGCTTGTGACGCCGATTGATAAAGCCGCGCCCAAGGGGCGGCTCATTTTGCCGCAGCAGCAGACCATCCGCGATATACTGGAGGCGGACGCCACGGCCATTGTCGTCAAGGAATTTGAGCTGCGCCAAACGCTCGTGGAACTGGGAAAAAAGCCGAAGCTTGTTATCACCGACAGCCAGGTGTTCGCCAAGGCCTCAGCCGATACGCCAAAGGATATCCTGCTCACGTCGTTTTCCATCCTGTTCGCAAGGTTTAAGGGTCTTTTAGACGTGGCCGTCAAGGGCGCGGCGGCACTTGAAAGGCTGTCTGACGGCGACAAGGTGCTCATCGCCGAGGGCTGCACCCACCACCGTCAGTGCGACGATATCGGGACGGTGAAGCTGCCCCGGTGGATTAAAAATTATACGGGGCGGAATCCTGAATTTGTCTTTACCTCGGGCGCGGACTTCCCGGATGATCTGTCGGAATTTAAGCTGATTGTCCATTGCGGCGGCTGCATGCTCAATGAGCGGGAGGTTAAATACCGCCAGAAATGCGCGCTGGACCAGAACATACCGATCACCAACTACGGGATACTCATTGCGTATATGCAGGGGATTTTAAAGCGCAGTCTGGAGGTTTTCCCGCATCTTCTTCTGGAGCTGGAGGAGGATTTATAATGCGCACTGAAAAAGATAAGCTGGGCGAAGTGACTATACCGGACGACGCGCTGTACGGCCTACAAACCATGCGAGCCAGGGAGAATTTTGCGCTTGGCTATAAACGGACCAATCTTCGGCTTATTTATGCCATGGTTACGGTGAAAAAAGCCGCCGCGCGGGTGTACCAGCGGCTCGGGATCGGGAAAGACGGTTTGTACCGGGCGGCTGAACAAGCCTGTGACGCGGTCCTCACGGGCCAGGCCGACGATCAGTTCGTGGTGGATGCGCTGCAGGGCGGGGCGGGCACGTCGACGAATATGAACGTCAACGAGGTGCTGGCCAATCTGGCCCTGACAATTATGGGGAAACCGCGCGGCGATTACGGCAGCATCCATCCGCTGGACGATATTAACCGCGGCCAGTCCACCAACGATGTTTACCCCACGGCGCTGCGCATCGCGGCCATTGAGGAGCTGCGTGAGCTGAGCGAGGCGTGCGCGAAGCTGCAGGAGTCCCTTCAAAAGAAGGAAAACGCATTTGATGACATTAAAAAGCTCGGGAGAACGGAGCTGATGGACGCCGTCCCGATCACGCTGGGCGCGGAGTTTGGCTCGTATGCGCAAGCCATCGCGCGGGACCGGTGGCGGCTTTACAAAGTCGAGGAGCGCCTGCGCCAGGTCAATATCGGCGGTACGGCTGTGGGCTTGTCCGACAACGCCGAACGGAAATACCGCTTCGGCATCATTGAGGAGCTGCGAGAGCTGACCGGCATCGGCCTGGCCGCCGCCGAATACCCGATGGACATCACGCAGAATAACGACGTATTTGTGGAGGTTTCCGGTCTGCTCAAAGCGTTAGCCGTTAACCTGATGAAAATCTCAAATGACCTGCGGCTCATGAATTCCGGCCCAAACGGCGGAATCGGGGAGGTTAAGCTGGCTGCGCTGCAGCTGGGCAGTACGATCATGCCGGGCAAGGTCAATCCCGTCATCCCCGAATGCGTCATGCAGACGGCTATGAAGGTGATCTCAAACGATACCGCCATCACCATGGCCGCCGCCCACGGAGAGTTTGAGCTCAACGCGTTTTTGCCGCTCATTTCCGACGCGCTGATGGAAAGTTTGTCCCTGCTGACAAGCGCCGTAACGCTGTTTAGAACAAAGTGCGTGGACCGTGTTGAACCGGACCGAGACCGGTGCGCGCAGCTGCTAAACCATTCGCTGGCGTTTGCCACAGCGCACACGCCGGCTCTCGGCTATGACACCGTCAGCCAAATTATTGAAGAGCACGGCGGCGATGCCCAAAAAATAAAAGACGCGCTCGATAACCATTACTCGTAACACAAGGCCGGCTGCTGGGGCAGCTGGCCTTAATTTCTGTGCCGTGACATGCATACAATGGGGTTAATCCTCGCTCCAGTCCCACTGGCGGCCGCCTTTATAGACTTCCGCGTTCATCTCGTCGCTGAACCAGACGAGATTGGCGTGCGGGAAGCGCCTGACCATATTGTAAAAAAAGCCGGACGCGTCGGTCGTATTGGCGATTTCCTCGTCCGTTGCGATCAGGTAATCCTTGATAAACTTGAAGGTGCTGTCATCGAGCGGGACGCCCGGGCTTTTATGTCCGGGGATAACGACCTCCGCACCCATTTCTGAAAGCCGGTCGATAGATTTGATCCACTCGAGCCGCTGTGCAGGCGTGACCTCGCAGGTGAACGGGTGCGTCTGATTGAACAGTATGTCGCTGCCATACAGTGTCTTAATGCTCGGGATCCAGACGGCAGCGTTCCATTTTATGTCACCCATGATGTGGTGAATGATTTCGATACGCTCGCCGTCCAGCTCCAGTGCATCACCCGTAAACTCCAAAACGTTTTCCGCCTGCCTGCGGCAGAGATTATTCGTGCCGATCAGCGCCTCCCACTCGTCCAGCTTATCCTGATACTGGTGCTGATAGATTTTATAATCCTCCGGCGTCATGTAGCATTTCGCGTCAGGGAACGCCTGCTCCATGAGTCCAAGGCCCCAGTAGTGGTCTGGATGGGCGTGTGTGATAAAAATGGCCTTGAGTGTGAGGCCTGTTTCAATAATTTCTGCAATGACACGATGGGCGTTGGAAAGCGTCCACTGGCAGTCGATTAATATGCAGTCCTTTTTGCCCATGATGATTACCGATGCTACGCAGATGGCGTTTTCGTCGCTGAAGCAGACCTTTGTTGCGAGCCGCCCCTCGCCGTGAGTGTTAGTGATAATCTCCATCTCGCGTTCCTCCTCGTTCTTCTTATTTACTGCCGGCAAACGCCTCCATGCCGAACATCATCGTAATGTCCTTGACCTTCGGCGTCCATTCCTTTAAAAACTCGCCGAAAGCCGGTGACTGCGTGTCCTTTTGAAGTTCAGCTGGGTTGTCGGTATCGACGAACGCCACGAATTGATACGGACTGTTTTCACTGACGATCTCCAAAAGGGTATAGGCCTTGACGGCGGGAAGGTTTACGAAAAAGGGGCCCTTTTTCGCGTCGACGTATTTCTGATACTCTTCTTTAGTGACACCGTCGGCTAAATTGTAAGCGATAACCTGTTTTGGCATTTTGCATACCTCCATATATGTAAATATTTAAATCCTCAATTTACTAGCTTTAAAGCTCTATGTTGTAATAGCTTCTCAGGATGTCGAAGCGTCCGACCTGCGCGCCGCCCATCCAAAGCTGGATGATCTTACCGTCGCGCCAGTACTTTTCGACATCGTAATCGCGCACATAGCCGTAAGAGCCCATGAGCTCCATGGCCTTGTTGGCCACCATAACTTGCACATCCGTGGCGTAGACTTTGGCAATATTGGCCTTTGACATCGTATGATGGGAGCTTTGAGGGCCATATTTATCGGGATTGTCAAAGCAATGCGCGGCAGTGATATAGGCGCTGCGCGCTGTTTCAATGCCGATGGCCATGTCGGCCAGCATGCCGGCGGCGATGGAATGCTGGCGGATCGGCTTGCCGGCAACGACACGCTCACCTGTATATTTGAGGACTATATCAAAAATAGCCTGCGCATTGCCGACAGCCTGCGCCGCGCTGTTGACGCGCGCGAGCGTGAGGCTGCGCATCAATAGCTCGTAATCCTTACCCGGCCCCGCAACACGGTACTCCAGCGGAACGCGTACATCATCAAGATAGATCGGACAGTTACGGTCTGACGCCATGCCGGCCTTGTTTTCAAATGGGCCGAACGAAAGGCCCGGCGTGTCCTTAGGGACAAAAATAAGCGCCACGCCATCCTCGCCGGCGTTTGGATCAGTCGTACACAGCACGCAGTAAAAGTCCGCGATCCCGCTGTTGGTTGCCCACATTTTTTGTCCGTTTATGACCCATTCGTCGCCGGCCTGCTTTGCAATGGTCCGGATCTTCTTGCCGTGCATCGTCTCATTTTCAACGTCGCAGCCCGCGTTTGGCTCCGTCATGCTCAGGCAGCCCAGCTTCAATTCATTCCCACAGATCTGGGTGCCGAAATTTTCAAGAATCGTGCGGTTATCCGCCCAAAGCGCCGGCATAAACGGCCAGATGCTGCACCCTGCGCTCACGGCGATGCCGCCATCTCCGCGGCCAAGCTCCTCCGAACCAAGGGCGCTGGCCATATTTGAAATCCCCAGGCCGAGGCCACCGATGTCCTCTGGGAAAGGCGACCTGTAAAAGTCGGTATTAACAAGTTCCTGAAGTATGCTTTTAGCGAGGACGTGGTCGTGGTCATCATCAAGTTGCTGCCGGACAGGCATAATAAAACGCTCGGTGAATTCTCTTATGACGGATTGGAGCATACGGAGCCCTTCGTGAATATAAACATCATATTCTTTCATAAATTTTCCTCCATTTTTGAAAGATTTTTATTATTAAGCAGGCGTAATCATACTCTCCGTCATCAGTCAACAGGGTCCATGCCATGCGCTTTTACCAGTGCGTTGAGCGTTAGGCCGCTGTTCAGAATATCCACGTACGTCTGATAGGTGACATCTGGGTTATACCGCCAGCAAAGGCTTTTGAGCATGTCATTGGTAATCGGCTTAACATCCTCGGTGTTGAAGATAGCCATGTATGCGTCAATGTTGCTTTGATCAACCCTGAAGCCTTGTGTCTGCAGGTGCGGCGGCTTGCCGGTATCATCCAGAATCGGGTGACCGTCCAGATAATTTTGAAGCAGTGACGGCGCCAGCAACGCACCTAGAACGATACCGTCAGTGCCGCCGGTAACCGTTCCGTCTTTTATATACGCGCCTGAGGTTTTGTCAACACAGGACATATAGACCTTTATGCTGCCGTCCAGGCCGAGCTTGTCGATAGCAGAAAGCGAGCCGGGGACGTAGTCGCCGACCATGGCATAAATGCAGTCGGCGTTGTTATAAGCCGACAGCATATCTTCGGCTTTTGTTGCGCACTCGGATGCGTCAGTGCAGCGGGCTTCTGAAAGGACGGTGCCGCCGTTGGCTTCAAAATACTCCGTGAAGCCCTGCTTGCTTTGATCCATTTGGTTATCGCCGATGTTACCGCCGATGATGACGGCTGTCTTGCAGCCATCTTCAATGGCTATCACGGCAGCGTTTCTGCCGTCTGCGATCTTATCAGCTTCGGCGCAGCCGACATAATAAGGGTTGGTTTCGATCAGGGTTTCGCGGTCGGCTTCAGCACCGATGAACGTATATAGGACGAAGGGAACCTTTGCGTTCATGCAGACATCGCCCATCATAAGCAGGTTTGTCACACCGGCTGGTTGCATGCATATGCCGTCTACGCCGGCTGAGCAGAAGTTTTGGATATTGGTTGTTTCTTTGTCGAGAGTGAAATCATCGCTCGCTCGTGTAGTCGTATTGCCGTACAGCTTTGTTGCGTATACGGCATTGTCGCCAAAGGTGTCGATCATGGGCACGCCTGCGCCCCAGGTGTTAACACCTATGTAATAGGACTTGTCCGCCTGGCCAGTGTCGGTCGTTGCCTTACCGGCGCAACCGGTAAAGATCAATGTAGACATAAGGATCAGCATGAAAATGGATGCCAGTTTTTTCGAGATTCGATTAGACATTTTTTTCCCACCCTCGTATTTGGTAATGCTGCATATAGGTTACATTCTATGATATGTATTAATGGTATATGTCGATAATACGCCGACTTTTTTATCAAAAACGGTGTGGCATATCAAATGGTGCTTTCTTAGCGTATTAACGTTGCCAAGTGTGATGATGATTTGCTTCGTCTATTACATGAGCGAGCTATTGCATGGAGCGAACGATGTTGTTGAGTTTTTAGATGCACACGCTGTGGCGAAAAATATAATGTTAAGATAGTGTTTACAAGCAGAATAATATGTGGTATTATTGCGGTTAAACAAAATAAAACACCAAGGGCGGGCGGGGAGAACTGTAATATGGCCATCATTTTTGACAATACGGACAAGGCGATTTTAAAAGAGCTGCAGGAGGATGGGTCAATTTCCAATCTGGAGCTGTCCAAGAAAATTGGGCTGTCGCCGTCGGCCTGCCTGGCCAGGACGAAGAACCTTGTGGAAACAGTTGTCATCACCAAATTTGCCGCCATTCTGGATGAGAAAAAGCTGGGACTTGAGGTTCTGGCGTTTGTTCTCGTCAACCTGTCTCCGCTTAATCGGGAGACGATGCATGCCTTTTTGGAGGATGTCAACCGGCACCCGCAGATCCAGGAGTGTTACTCTTTGACGGGGGGCCATGATTTTCTGCTTAAAATCGTCGCTAAGGATATGGAGAGCTATAAAAACTTTCTCATTGATTCCCTGATGCACAACACATCCATCAGCAGCGTTGAAACGAGCATGGTTATGGGGATCGAAAAACGGACGGTTATTGTGCCGATTGAAGAAGTAAAGTGAGGCGGCGTTATGAAGGAAAAATTGAAGGCTCTGAAGGCGGCCTTTCCCCATACTCTGCCGGTGCTTACCGGCTTTACGTTTCTCGGCATCGCCTACGGCATATTGATGAACAGCAAGGGGTACGGCTTCGGCTGGACGCTGCTGGTCAGCACGCTGGTATTCGCGGGCTCGGCCCAATACATAGCCGTCACGTTTCTCACAACCGTATTTAATCCGGTTTACGCGCTTTTGATGACGCTCATCATCAACGCCCGCCATTTGTTTTACGGCCTGTCGCTGTTGGACAAGTATAAAAATACGGGCCGGCTGAAACCGTATCTCATTTTTGGCTTATGTGACGAGACGTTCTCCATCGTCTGCTCAACCGAGCCGCCCGAAGGCGTCAGCCGACGCTGGTTTTACTTTTTCATCACTCTACTGGACCATATTTACTGGGTGACGGGGTCGGTTGTCGGCGCGGTGCTCGGCGGCTTTATCACCTTCGACACAACGGGGCTGGATTTCGTCCTCACGGCACTCTTCGTTGTTATATTTGTCGGGCGGTGGAAAACGGGGCAGAACAGAAGCCCGGCTGCTGTTGGTGTTTTGTGCGCCGTCGTCTGTCTTTTGATTTTCGGGCCGAGCAACTTTATCATCCCGGCCATGGTGGCTATTATCGGAGTTTTAACGCTTTTCCGAAAAAGATTTGACCCGGAGAAAAAAGAAGAAAAAGAGGAAACATCATGCTGTTAACGCCAGCCGAGACGCTAATCATTATTGGTATGGTCATACTGGGGACCGTAATGACGCGGTTTTTACCGTTTGTCGTTTTTAAAAATGCTAAAACAGAAAAGTCTTATATCGGGTATCTCGGCAGAGTTCTGCCGTACGCCGCCGTCGGCCTGCTGGTGGTTTATTGCCTGAAGGGCGTCAACCTGAGCGGGCCGTCCCATGGGATTCCCGAGGCCGTCGCACTTGTCTGCACAGCCGCCCTGCATTACTGGAAAGGCAGCAATCTCTTAAGCATTGGAGCCGGTACGTTTATATATATGGTGCTTGTTCAAGTGGTATTTTAAGCAGCAAAAAAAGCCCTGGGGCGCGGTACTTTGCGCTCCAGGGCTTTTTGATTGTTTGTTTGCCGGGTATGCCGGTATCATTGGTCAAAGGAGTTATATGATATACTGTCCGAAATCGGCTGATTTTCCGTTCGGGTTTATTGAGTATAAGGACGGGACGGTTGAACGGATATTTAACGGGTGTGAATTAAAGCTCATTTAAGGTTTTTTGCCGAGCAGCTTATTCAATCCGTGACAAGGCATTGACGGGCGAACCGCGCCGGTCTGTAAGACGCATAAAAACAAAGGGAGCGGTGAGGATGCGCCTCGCCGCTCTTAAATTTTGGACGACCATCAGTAAAGTGCCAGCAAGCAGACAGGTTTTACTAATGCGGCTTGTCAGCGACTTCAGATTATGTAGCCAATCCGGAAATCAAATCGCGATTTCCATGATGTCATGCCATAATTCTTCCGTGCGCTCGCCTTTACTTAACCTGTCGCGCAAAGGGAAAATGTCATATGTGAGCACTAAGTAACCGGCCGAATCAAAAACGGTATACACCTGTTCGCTCGTTTTTAAATGCTCTTCCGCCTCATGCCAATCAAGCATTTTATTCACCCTTTCCAATTGCTGCTGAAACTTGTAATTTATGAAGACTTGTTGGTATTTCTGGGTGTCTTTCTTCCACAGTGACATCATATTCTTTTGCAGCTTGTAAAGATAGTGTTAAAATAAACGAAAAGTTATGAGCTAAATAATGAAATAGATAAATATTTAACAAACTTATTAATATATTACACATAATGAGTACTCATTATGTGTAATACTGGTAGACGCATCGGTATAAACAGTTAACGAATCAAGATGAATAAGTAGAGTATAACGCTGAGAGTAGCTAAAGGAAAGATGATTGCAGGACGGGAAGTGTCATATTACTGTTGGCTGGCGCGGTTATTCCGTATAAAAATCCCCTCTGCCGTCGGCAGAGGGGGCTGGTGTGTCAGGCATTGAGTGAACGCTTATATGAATAGCTCCGGTTCGGCCCGGCGCTTTAAACCCTCTTCGAGCTCGCGTTTGTGATAAAGGTATCCTTCGTCCTCGTAATACTTGGCCCCGGTGGGGCATTTCTTGATGCAGGCGCCGCATTTAATACAGATGCCGGTGTATTCCCGGACGTTGTCAAAACTGATGGAGCCCATCGGGCAGACCTTCGCGCAGGTCAGACAGTTTGTGCATGTGTCACTGGTTAAGGGCTTGACCTTCCGGATATCAACCGGGTTGCCCTGACGGTCGCGCGGCTGGTAATAGCCTCTGTATGGCGCCGGCGTGCCTTTGACGTCAATGGGTTTTACCGCTGATGGATTGGTGAGTTTTTTGATTTTATCGGCAAGCTTGTCCGCAAAGCTTGCGGCACGGGCCATATCCGCGCTGTCCGGCCGTCCCTTTGCCAGCACGTCGGAGAAGGAATGTTCTCCGACAAAAGCGGCCGCGGCGAACGTATGTAATCCGCCTTTTTCAAGGATGTCCCGCAGCTCAATCAGCGCGTCGTCATAGTCCCTGTTGCCAAAGAGTACGACCGGAACGGCCATAGCGCCGCCGCCGTTAATTGTTGCCAGATATTTTAGAAGAACGTTCGGCACGCGGCCCGCGATTACGGGCGTCCCGAATATGACAAGCTCGTCCGGGGCAAAGCCCAGCGGCTCGATTCTCCCGTCCGGCAAAGTGAAATCTTTTACGCCGTATGACGCGCCAAGCTTTTCGGCTGCCAGATTGGCGATCGATTCGGTGATTTTTTTTGTGGTCCCCGTCGCGCTGAAATAGACGGCCCATACCTTGGTGATTATCATGTTAAAACCCCTTCTGAGTAATTTTGAATAGCTAAGCGTTCGACATATATTGTAGCACCAAGTAAAAAAAATTCAAACATATGCCGAAAATATTAAGCCGTTAATAATGTTAAGAGCAGGGGGAAGCTGCGCGCATCAATGTAAAAGTACATAAAAAAATGTATGAAGGCCCGCCTCGCTACTATTGTTTAGGTAATTATGCATTCTATGTTATAATAATTGCAGTGTGTTGCTGAAAAATGCTTGACAAAAACCTCTTATATTCTATTATTGTACGCGTAAGTTAATGGAAGTCAAAAAAGAGATTGTGAAAAAATAGACAAAATGTTGAGTGCCATCTGTTTTTTCCATATAAAAATTTGGAAGTCATCAATTATTGGTAGACGTACATAAAACCATTGACATTGGTATAGTTCCAAGGTTTATAATGAAAAAACAAACAGCGCCCAGAGCATATTTTCTCCGTATTAATGGACGCAAAGCGAGCAAATATGTATGATCATCTGATTTTTAATACTATTTTTTATTGAAAGGGAATTGACACTGTTATGGATTTCAAGTTCACACCTGAAGAGCAGGACATCATCTCGATGCTGGAGGACTTCTGCGTTAAGGAGGTCCAGCCGATTGCGGCGGAGCTGGACGAGCAGGAGCGTTATCCGACAGAAACGGTGGCCATGCTCGCGGAAATGGGCATGATGGGCATCCCGTTCCCCGAAGAATACGGCGGATGCGGCCTGAGCTACGTGACCTACATAGCGGCTTGCGAGGAGCTTGCCAAATACTGCGCAAGCACGAGCGTTACGCTCTCGGCCCACTGTTCTCTGTGCACCTGGCCAATCAGCGAGTTCGGCACGGACGAACAGAAAAAGAAATATTTGACGCCGCTGGCGTCCGGCGAAAAAATGGGCGCCTTCGGCCTGACGGAGCCCGGTGCCGGCACGGACGCTGCCATGCAGAAGACGACGGCTGTCGACAAAGGCGACCACTGGCTGATTAACGGCACCAAGGTCTTCATCACCAACGGTGGTGTCGCTGAAATATTTGTCATTTTTGCTATGACTGATAAAGAAAAGGGCAATAAGGGGATTTCGGCGTTCATAGTGGAAAAGGATTTCCCCGGCTTTTCCGTCGGCGCACACGAGAAGAAAATGGGCATCCGCGGTTCATCCACGACGGAACTGATTTTTGAAGACATGATTGTGCCCAAGGAAAACCTGCTCGGCGAACTGAACAAAGGCTTTAAGGTTGCCATGATGACGCTGGACGGCGGCCGCATCGGTATTGCGGCCCAGGCGCTCGGCATTGCCGAGGGCGCCATCGCCGAGTGTATCAAGTACGTCACTGAGCGTGTCCAGTTCGGCCAGCGCATCAGCCAGTTCCAGAACACCCAGTTCCAGCTGGCCGATATGAAAACCAAGGTGGAGGCTTCGCGCCTTCTCATCTACCGCGCGGCCCAAGCCAAGCAGGACCATGAGCCGTACAGTGATTTGGCGGCACAGGCCAAGCTGTTCGCTTCCGAAACGGCCAGCGACGTAACGCGCCGCTGCCTCCAGCTCATCGGTGGCTACGGCTATATTCGCGAGTACCCGTTTGAACGCTTTATGCGCGATGCAAAGATCACCGAGATCTACGAGGGAACCAGCGAGGTCCAGAGGATGGTTATCGCCGGGCATATGGGCGTTAAATAACCTATATTGATAGTCATCAGCGCCCTGCCTGATATTCAGCGGGGCGCTGATTCGCCTGTTTGCCCGTATTTATGAATATAAAAACTTAATTTATACTGTACATTTCTTTATGATGTGATAATATATCGTTATAGCCACGGGGGCTTGACACTGACACCGAATGTCAACAGTAGAGAAGATTACAAAAATTAGGAAGTGAGCGTCATGAGTAAGATTAAAACGTTAGAGGAAGCTATCGCGCAATTCAGCGACAATCAGGTCATTATGATCGGTGGATTTTTAGCTGCAGGGACGCCGGAGGCTCTCGTCGACGGCTTGGTAGCCAAAGGCGTCCGCGATCTTACCGTAATTGGTAACGACACAGGCTTTCCCGACCGCGGGATTGGCAAGCTTGTCATGAGCAAACAAATTAAAAAGGCAATTGTCTCCCATATTGGAACGAACAAAGAGACGGGCCGCCAGATGACGGCCGGTGAAATGGAAGTAGAACTGGTCCCGCAGGGGACGCTGGCCGAGAGAATCCGATCGGCAGGCGCCGGACTGGGCGGTTTTCTGACGCCGACCGGTGTCGGGACGATTGTCGAGGAAGGCAAACAAAAATTAGAAATTAACGGCAAGTCATATCTTCTTGAGCTACCGCTCAAAGCCGATATCGCGTTGCTGAAAGCTTATAAAGCTGATACAAGCGGCAACCTTATTTACCGGCGGGCAGCCCGCAACTTTAACCCGTTGATGGCCATGGCGGCCCACCTTGTCATTGTTGAGGCGGAGGAGATCGTCGAGGTCGGCCAGTTGAACCCGGATGAAGTTGTGACGCCGGGTCCTCTCGTCAAAATGATCGTCAAGGCTTAAAGGAGGATTATAAAAATGTCTGATATTCGTGAACGTATTGTTAAAAGAGTCGCCAAATTCTTTGAGGACGGCGATCTGGTTAATCTTGGAATTGGCATGCCCACGATGGTCGCAAACTACATTCCTGAGGACATCAATGTCATGCTGCAGTCGGAAAACGGCTTTATCGGCATCGGCCCGAGTCCGGAGCCCGGCCAGGAAGATAAGGATACCGTTAACGCCGGCGGTATGCCGGTGACAATCCTGGACGGCGGGGCATGTTTTGACAGCGCCATGAGCTTTGCGCTCATCCGCGGCGGCCACGTTGCGGCAACGGTTCTCGGCGCGCTCGAAGTCGATGAAAAAGGCAACCTTGCCAACTGGATCGTCCCCGGTAAGCTTGTGCCCGGCATGGGCGGCGCGATGGATCTCGTAGTTGGGGCTAATAAGGTGATCATCGCTATGGAGCATACGACGAAGGACGGTTCGCCCAAAATACTGAAACAGTGCTCGCTGCCGTTAACGGCTGTCAACGAGGTCGATTATATCGTTACAGAGCTCGGTATGATGGAAATGACGAAAGAAGGTATTGTTCTCAGAGAGCTGGCCGAGGGTGTAACCGTGGAAGATATCCAGTCCAAGACAGAAGCTACGCTCATCATCCCCGAGCATATCGAGGTAATGTAGTCATAGGCTTGCTTTAACAGTCTGAAAGCATAATAAGGATGAAATAACCGTACCCGCTGCCGCCGGCAGCGGGTACGGTTTTATTTAAGATCAGCGTAAGCTTTCATCTGTCTAACAAGAATTAAAACGTTTACAACACAACGTCCGGTCTGATAATATGAATTAAATGTCCAAATTAGGCAGAAGCGAAAAGAGATGTGCAGATGAACGATGAAAAATGGGTTTCCAAGGATTATGTCTTAGCATGGATTTCGAGCTTTCTCGTCGCAATGAATTTCATTTTGTTTATGGTGACGACCTCAGGCTATGCCATCGGCACCTTCGGCGCGTCCTCAGCTCTGGCCGGATTTGCCACCAGCAGCTTCGTATTGGCCGCTATTTTATCCAGAATCGTCGTAGGCAGAATGATTTTCCGGATCGGCTGTCTCCGAGTTTTGACCATCGGGCTTCTGACGACAGCTGTTATAACGGCGGGTTACTTCCTGACGAGCAGTGTCGGTGTGCTGATTGCCGTAAGAATCGTCCACGGGCTTTGCGTCGGTGTTTCCAGTACGGCTATTTTCACCGTGGGCTCCCTGCTCATACCAAAGAATAAAAGCGGTGTGGGTATGGGCTATTTCAGCCTAAGTACGACGCTGTCAACAGCCGCCGGACCGCTGCTGGCCGTTGTGCTGACAAAAAGCGGGGGTTATACGTCGTTATTTATACTGACGGTTGTCATCGCCGTTTTGAACATATGCCTTCTTCCTTTTATTAAGCTACACAGGGCCTGCCTACCGGAACCGGGCTCTCTGTCAAAGCCGCCCCGAGGCCTTGCCGGGATTATCGATACCACGATTCTGCCGGTGGCGCTCATATGCGGCCTGGCCTATGCTACATACGGCTTTATTGTCGCGTTTTTGACCGTGTCGACTAAAGATACAGGCCTTCAAAATGCCGCCGCCTACTTCTTTTTCCTTTATGCCGCCGGCATCCTGTTTACCCGGCCCTTGACCGGGCGTGTTTTTGACCGCTACGGAGAGAATCCGATGATGTACGCGGGCCTTGCGATTTTCTCGGCCGGCATGCTTTTAACAGGTCTGGCGCAAACGGGTGTAATGCTGCTTGTGGGCGCGTTTTTAACTGGGTCGGGCATGGGCGCCGTATTATCAGTAACGCTCTCTATCGGCGTCAAGTATGCAACACCCGAACGCCTGGGCATGGCTAATTCCACGTTCTATATTTTCCTGGACGCCGGCCTCAGTGTCGGGCCTGTCATTGGCGGATTTCTGGCTCCGCACATCGGGTATACCGGTATTTATACCCTCGGGATGCCGGTGGCGCTGGGGGGAATTATCCTGTATTATTTCATCCACGGACGCCGTCACCGCTATGCAGCTGTCAAAACCAGATGCTGAACAAGTGTTTACAGTAACGCAGGCGACGGCAGTCTGGTTCCGCAGGATAATCTGAGGGATACCGAAGCACTTTTTAGTGCCCACGTGCTGTAAAAATACCACGATCCTGCATTATAACTGTCCAGTATAAAGTGAGGACACGAAAATTTATTGTTCTGCCGTGTAATACAATGAAGAAGGGTAAGTCGCATCAAACGCCCCGGCATGCCGGATAACGGCAGACCGCAGCGGCAAAGATACAGGCAAGCTGCGGGTGCGGTATCGTCGTAACGGGCAACTGAATAACATTACGGAGGTCGGCAGTATGGAAAACAGCAAAAGCCGGACAGGGACGACATTATTTGTCGTAATGATCACGTCGTTTATCACGCCGTTTATGAGCAATGCCATTAACTTGGCCATTCCGTCGATCGGCGTTGAATTGAACGGTAATCAGAACATGCTTAATTGGGTCGTTTCCGCTTTCCTTATAGCGACCGCTGCATTTTTGCTGCCATTTGGCCGCCTGGCGGATCAGCTTGGCCGAAAAAAGATATATTTAATCGGAATGATTTTAATGTCAGTCTCATCGCTGGCCTGCGCACTGGCGACGTCCTTGGCGGCGCTCGTGTGCTTCAGGATCGTTCAGGGAATTGCCAGCGCGATGGTATTCAGCACTGCCATGGCGATTTTAACCTCTGTAGTACCGCCCGAAAGGAGAGGGCGTGCGTTGGGCCTAAACTCTGCGGCGACCTACATCGGGCTGTCGTCCGGCCCTGTGCTTGGCGGGCTGCTGACGAGTGCGTTTACATGGCGGAGTATCTTCTATTTTAATACCTTGATGGCCGTTGTCGTGATTGTCATAGCCCTATGGAAGCTGAAGGGCGAATGGAAAGGCGAAGCTGTCAAGATGGATGTCGTGGGCATTATCCTGTGTATTTTCGGGCAGGCTCTATTGCTCCTGGGGCTGACTGATTTAACAAAAGGGATTTTTTATCAGGTAAGCTTTGGCCTTGGAATAATATTTCTGGTGGGATTTTTTATCTATGAAAAATATAAGACTGATCCGCTCATACCGGTCAGTAGTATTATTAAAAACAAGCCGTTCGCTTTTTCCAATCTGGCAACCTTGATCAATTACAGCGCGACCTTCGCTTTAAGCTTTATATTATCGCTGTATCTGCAGACGGCTCTTGGCATCGACACGGCCGCATCAGGCCTTGTCCTGCTTGTTCAGCCGATTATTATGGCGGTTTTGTCTCCGGTCGCAGGTGTCTTGTCGGACAGAATACGGCCCGAGCTTCTGGCTTCCGCGGGGATGGGTATCTCGGCGCTGGGTCTTTTCTTCTTCATTTTCCTGACGCCACAAACATCGATTGTGCTGATTATACTCAATCTGGCTTTTATCGGCTTGGGTTTTGCGCTGTTTGCCACGCCCAACACGCATGTCGTCATGGGCTCGATCGACCGGCCGCTGTACGGTGTGGGCTCGTCGATTTTGGGCAATATGCGTTTGCTGGGCCAGTCGATCAGTATGGCGGTCGTCTCGCTTATCACGTCATTTTTCATTGGAGAGCTGGCTATTGGCACAGACGGCTATATAGTGCAGCTGATGGTCAGCCTGAGAATTGCCTTTATCATATTTGCCGTTTTGTGTACGCTCGGCGTTTTTGCCTCGCTCGTCCGGGGAAAGGCTATGAGAAGCGGTGAGAGAGCCGGATAACCGGACCAGGCCGATATGTTCCATATAAAACGCCTTGAAACCCACGTGTTTCAAGGCGTTTGTGCTGCCTGGGATATCTTCAGGACTGTGTGCAGTACAGATAAACACGTTTTACCGTGTGCGTTTCATATCCAAGGTACACAGCTGTCAGCCGCCGGCTTTATTGTTTCGTTTCTGGACGGAAAAAAATTAATATATAATATGAAAAAAACAAGCCGTCTCAAACGTGTTGAATATGAAGGGAGTTGAACGGATGTATTTACCCGGTACCGATGAATACATAAGGCACGTTGTGACACAATACAGCCGGCTTCTGCTTCGTATTGCCTTTACCAGGTTGAAATCGACAGCCGACGCCGAGGATGCCGTACAGGACGTATTCCTGAAGCTGATAAAGAAACGGCCCGATTTCCGCGATGAGGCGCACGAAAAAGCGTGGTTGATCCGAGCAACCATCAATCGTTCCTGCGATATGCTTCGGTCTTTGTCCAGGCGGGACATCCCGATCGATGAAAATCTGGTTTCTCCGCCGCTGGAAAAGCATGCGCGGCTCCTGTCGGCTGTGCAGTCCCTTCCTGATAAATACAGCACAGTGCTTCATCTTTATTATTACGAAGGCTATTCGCTCAGGGAAATTGCCGGCATTTTAAAGCTGCCTGCGGCGACAGTGGGTACGCGCCTGTCTCGCGCCAGGGCACAGGTAAAGCTGATTCTTGAAGAGGAGGAATAACAGATGGATGAAAGAGACTACAAGGCCGCGTTTGACTCGGTGAAATTCAGCGAAACCTTTGAGCGGGATACCATCGGATATCTGATGAGCACCGTAAATTCACAAAAGGAGAAAAGTTATATGAAAACACCCAGGTTCTTAAAAACGGCTGCAATCGTTGCTGTTATGGCCGTCGTCCTGTCGGTATCGGCCTTTGCCGCGTGGAAGCTGCTGACGCCGAAAGACGTTGCGCTGCGTGGGGAAGATCAGGCCCTGGCGGAGGCGTTCTCAGCGGAGGACGCGATTAGTATTAACGAATCGGCTCAGACAGGCGAGCTGACTGTTACTTTGCTTGGGATCGTCAGCGGGAAGGATATTTCCGACTTCTGGGTCAAACGCGACGGCGAATTGGTAGATAATCTGAGTTATATCGTTGTATCCGTTGCCTATACCGACGGACGTGCCATAACAATGGAACCGGACGACGAAATCTACGGCAATGTCAGAATCGCGGCGATGTTTGAAGGGTACGCGCCGTGGACGCTCAATTCTATGATGTTCTCCGGCGGGGACACATGGTTTATAGAAGACGGGGTGCTGTACCAGTGCGCAAGCTGCAACAATCTTGAGATATTCGCCGACAGGACCGTCTACCTAGGCGTGTATACCGACGGTATAGCGCCGGGATCCGAAATGTTTGCTATAGATGAAAACGGCACGATTTCAATCAAGAAGGAATACGACAAACCCTGCGCGCTGTTTGAATTGCCGCTTGATCCGTCCGGAGCGGACCCGGACGCTGTTAACGATCTGCTTAAAACAAATGATATATTAATCCCGTGAAAGGGCTGTAAACGGTTATTAAGCAAAAAAAACAAATGCAGAGCGTCAAGCCTGCATTTGTTTTTCTTTGTTCAAGCTGCCGGCCGGCAGCGCGGCGGGGAGAAAGGCTTTGCCCGCTCATCCCGTTGGTAATATTTAAGTGTTGCAAAAGGTAACAAAATAGTTACAATAGTGACAAGGAGGTAACAATCATGAAAAAACTACTTATGACACTGATTGTACTTACACTTTTTGTTTTCGGCCTGTCGACCAGCGCGCTGGCGGCCTCGCCGGCACAGGACTCAAACTGTCCGGGAAACACAACCTATTGGAAGATACTTGACGCGAATAATCTCTCCGGCTCCGATTACCTGAACGGTATGGATGACAGTTCGCTGTTTGATACGCTGAAATCCTACATAAATTCATGCGGCGGATCGGACAGCACCCAGGACAACGCTGGTGTAAACAGCGTGCAGGACATTATCACACAGGCGCAGTCGCAAAACTGTCCTGCAGCAAACGCTCCCCAGGAAAATACCGTGGCAGACACGCAGGACAGCGTCCCGGTTGCTGACGCACAGCAGGACAGCGCCCCTGTGGCAGACACGCAGGACAGCGCCCCGGTTGCTGACGCACAGCAGGACAGCGCCCCGGCGGCGGACACGCAGGACAGCGCCCCGGCGGCGGACACGCAGGACAGCGCCCCGGCGGCGGACACGCAGGACAGCGCCCCGGCGGCGGACACACAGGACAGCGCCCCGGCGGCCAGCACGCCGTCTGACGCGAAGGATTGCCCGGCAACCTACTACGTAACCGGTTCAAACGGCAGATGCATCACGATCAACTCAGATTTGTCTTCGCTGGCGGAGAGGCTCAGAGCATACGGCATCTACATGCCGGACATTTGCACCGGCGACACCCAGTCTGATGACGTAAACGTTCCGACGGACGACGCAAACGTCCCAACGGACGACGCAAACGTCCCGACGGATGACGCAAACGTCCCGACGGATGACGCGAGCGCCCCGTCCGATAATACGGCTGACGCATCCTACGCGCAGCAGGTTACAAACCTTGTCAACGAGCAGCGCGCGGCAAACGGATTGGCGCCGCTGACGCTCAGTTCCGACCTGTCCAGAGTGGCCCAGGCCAAGTCGCAGGATATGCACGACAACAACTATTTTGATCACAACAGCCCGACGTATGGCTCTCCGTTTGACATGATGAAGGCGTTTGGCATCAGCTACAGGTCGGCCGGCGAAAACATCGCCATGGGGTATGCCACACCCGAAGCCGTTGTAAACGCATGGATGAACTCACCGGGACATCGCGCCAATATTTTAAACAGCTCTTACTCGCAGATCGGCGTGGGTTATGTCGCGGACGGCAATTATTGGACCCAGGAATTTATCGGCTAACTATATTTATCAAGACTGTCAATATGGTATAATACCCTCTGCTTATAAAGCGGAGGGTATTTTCATGCTGATATGGCCGTTGCAGCCAATAGAAAATGCCCTTATTATTTAAATGGTATGCGTACTTGGGCATGCCGGAAAAAGAGCAAGGTGAAGCCTATGAATGTCTATGATTTTGACCAGACCGTCTATGACGGCGACAGTTCCGTCGACTTTACTTTTTTTTGTCTGCGCCGGCAGCCGGGCCTCATCCGGTATGTCTTTCGCCAAGCCTTTGGATTTTGCCGGTATACGCTGCGTCTGATTGATAAAACGCGCTTCAAGGAGGATGTTTTTTCATATATTGCCGGCGTGGCGGATATTGAGGGCCTGGTCCGGGATTTTTGGCGAACGCACGCCGATCATCTTAAGCAGTGGTATATGTCTCAGAAACAAAACAGCGATGTGATTATATCAGCGTCGCCGGAGTTTTTACTTAAGCCGATATGTGATGAGCTGAACATTCATATAATCGCGTCCAGAATCGACCCGGCAACAGGTAAGTACACCGGCAAAAACTGCTGGGGTGAGGAAAAGGTCCGCCGTTTCCGTGAGGTTTATCCACATGCGCGCGTTAATGCCTTTTATTCCGATTCATATTCCGATACGCCGATGGCGCGTCTGGCCGAAGAAAGCTACCTGGTTAAGGGCGATGCCATCCGTCCTTGGACGGATCAAAAAGAAACCACCCCTTTATGAAAAAGAGGTGGTTCGCTGTGTAATTCGGACCCGTTATTTGGCGCCATGTCCGGCGTTTTGTTCAATTTTCGGCTCGCACTTGTTTGGTGCGACGATCTCGCCGGCCTTCTCAAGGGCAAACTTGGCGGTGATCGGGCCGATAAGCGAGTAAATAAATGTGGAGCACAGAATGATGACGCGGATCTGAGCGGCGTATTGTGGAACGAGCTGGCCTGCCACAACGGTAAGACCTAAAGCTACGCCGGCCTGGGGCATCAGCGTCGGCCCCAGATAACGGCTGATTTTCTTTTCCTGCTTTGATATTTTCCCGCCGAGCCACGCGCCGCCGCACTTACCGATCACACGCATGACGACGTAGACAACGCCGATGACGCCGATTCCGGCCAGCGCCGCCAGATCGAAGCCGGCGCCTGAGATAATAAAGAAGATCATCAAAATTGGCGGTGTAAAGGATTCCGTCACTTTCATGACACTGTCCGTGTCCTTAAAGATATTGACGAGCACGCCGCCGAGGGCCATGCAGGATAAAAGCGGTGAGCCGCCGACGAGCTCGGCCAGCCAGTACGTGCCGAGCACGGCCGCGATGACGATGCAGATCCTGTTGGACGGTTTTTTAAAAAAGCGGAAGACAAGCGTCATTAAGAAGCTGATGACGCCGCCGAGTATAAATGAAATGATGATTTCATAAAACGGCTGTAAGATGGATAAGACGATTTGGGTGTTGGCGGTGGATGTCAGTGACGTGACAATGGTCGATGCGACACCAAACCCGATAAGAGCCGTCGCGTCATCGAGAGCCACAACGCTCATGAGCATAGAGGTCAAAGAGCCTTTTGCACGATACTGATTGATGACCATGATCGTCTGGGCTGGGGCTGTGGCCGCCGCGATCGCGCCGAGCATGATGGAAAGGTTCCGGTCAAAGCCTAACAGCAGCATTGTGCCTGTCACCAGGATGATGGCACCGCAAGACTCGGCGATGGCGATAATGATCGGGGCCAGGCCGACCTTTTTATAGTAGGTTAGATTAAATTCGCTGCCGATTGAAAAGGCAATAAAACTTAGGGCGATATCGGATATGACGGTAAAACCTTCGACCATTGACACAGGAATAATATTTAAAACGGAGGGACCTAAAATAAGCCCCGCAATCAGGTAACCCGTAACATTCGGGGATTTCAGTTTTTTTGCGAGTCTGCCAAGTAAGATTCCGCTGGCGAGCATGATGGCGACTTCGAGGATAATTCTACTTTCCAAAGCCGCAGATTCCTTTCGTATAATCAATCGGCACGCTGAAGACAATGCCGGTGTCTTGACACGACAGATCACCGATGACAGATTCAATGGTCTGGACAATTTCTTGCAGCTTATCGTCCTCAATCACGGCGAAAATCGTATAATTTTTCGTTCTCTCCGGATTGAGATATTGCCTGAGCGACGCCAACAGCGGAATTTCGTTGTCGTCATATTTATGGCTGAGCATGGTGGCCATGCCCATACTTTCGACAACGGTCGCGTCGCAGATTTTTTTGCTGGCGAACTGCCCTAAAAGCTCGTCGAGCTTTTCTGTTTTGTTGAGAACAATAAATAATAACCTCATAATACCACCCCTTCAGTCTTTCAGTATGAAATTGTTTGGGATATTTGTCAAGGGCTCGGAGGGCTTGAAAAATAATAATAATTTTCATCTTGATAACCGCGATTTTGTTTAATTTTTAAAATAGACAATTCAGGCAGACCGAACCAGCTGCCGGCCAAGCTTCCGCTGAGGATAGTATGCGCAGCTTATAAAGCAAGCATAAAAGTGATGATTGGGAATTGTTTTATAACCGTTTTGGCAATGCGAAGGCGAGCTGAACGAATTTAAAAACAATAGTGCGCATAGCGGTTTAACGTGGTATAATCGATAAAAAACGGATATTAAACAACAATAGGAGATTACAGGAGAATACTATGAAAGACTTAAAAGGTAAAACCGCATTTGTAACGGGCGGTGCCAGCGGCTTGGGGCTGGGTATTGCCAAGGCGTGTGCCAAGGAAGGTATGAACGTCGTGATTGCCGATTTCCGGCAGGAGGGCATCGACGCGGTGCTGCCGGTTTTCAAGGCCAAGGGCTGGACCGCGCACGGGATTCAGCTCGATGTCACCGACCGGGAAGCATATGTCCGGGCGGCTGATGAGGCCGAGGCTGTTTTCGGTAAGCTCCATGTGCTTGTCAATAATGCCGGTATCGGCCATGTGGACGGAAAAATATGGGAAACGAGCTATGAGGAAATGGACTTTTTCATTGATATCAATTACAAGTCCGTCCTCAACGGCATCAAGACGATCGTGCCGCGCATTTTAAAGCACGGCGAGGGCGGACATATTGTCAGCACATCGTCCAAAAACGGACTTATCCCCGTGCCGGGAATGGTACTTTATAATTCTACAAAACGCGCTGTTATGGCGATCATGGAAACGCTGGCCATTGACCTGAAGGGAACGGGCGTCGGCTCGAGTGTCTTTTGTCCCGGCCCCTATCAGACAAGCCTCGGAAAGACGACCGACGCGCTGCGCACAAAACATTTGGGCCAGCCGTATGAGCCGCTTGACCCGGCGAAGATGCCAAAGCCCAAAATTGATTACTCAAAAATCGACCTGAGCAAATTGGAGCGCGACCCCGACGAGGCCGGCGAGCGTGTCGTGCGCGGCATCAAGCGCGGTGACCTGTTTATTCTGACGCATGCCGAGTGGAAGCCGGGCTGGGAGGCCCATGCCGCAGCCGTTACGAGAGCGTTCCCGGACGAAGTGCCGAATAAGGATTTCATGACCGTATTTGACAGGCATGTCCGCAGCGCGATTTACGACGAGCAGACGCAGGTGCCCGCCTTTAAGGCCGGTAAATAAGAACATAACGCGGATTTGTATCCATAATAAAAGGGAATTACCCGTTTTGGGTGATTCCCTTTTAGTTTGGGGAGTAGTCAAAAGCGATAAGCCGCGCCGGACGCATGAGCGCCAGCTGGCAGATGCCTGAAATATAGTTCATTAAAATATTTTGCAATATCAATTATTAATATATATAATAGCGCTTATCATTAATGCTAATAAGTTGAGGGAGGTGCGTTCGTTGGAGTTTAAGCAGCTCGAGGCTTACCTCAAGCTTGTTGATCTGGGCAGCTTTTCAAAAGCCGGAGACGCCTTGTTCTTGTCTCAGCCCTCCATCAGCCACTATGTGAACGCGCTGGAGAAGGAACTGAAGACGAAGCTGATCATCAGGACGACGAAGACTGTGAGGCCCACTAAAAACGGTCGGATGTTTTATGAATACGCCAAAAATATCCTGGCGCTCAAGGAAAAGGCCGCCTTTTCGGTCCAGCGGCGGTCGCACAGCTGCAGTGGGGAAATCGAAATTCTCGCCTCGTCGGTGCCGGCGCAGTATATCCTGCCGGAGGTGATCGTCGAGTTTAATAAGATCTACCCCAGCATATCCTTCAACATCGTCATGTCCGATACGTTCCGCGTTATCGACTATGTGCTCAATCAGGACAACGAGCTCGGCGTTGTGGGCGCGAAGGTTGAAAACGGCAAATGCGCTTACAAATACATTGTCACGGAATCGATCATACTGATTGCTCCCCCAAACACCAAGGTTACGGCTAAAAACCTTCATGAAATGATCTATAAAGAAAACTTCATCATGCGCGAGGCGGGCTCCGCGACGCGCTATCATGCCGGGGAGCTTTTAAAAATGCTGAACGTCCGGCCGGATAACTTAAACGTCATCGCGTATTTAACCGATACACAGAGCACGATTCACGCCGTGTCGAAGGGACTGGGACTGTCCATTGTCTCGGAGATTGCCGCACGTGACTACATCAAAAACAACAAAGTCACGGTCATTAAGCCGGCTGCTGCGGCCTTGACGCGTGATTTCTATTTTGTCTACAGAAAAGACGCGATCCTGCCGCCTCAGATCAGCCTGTACATGAAATATGTCTGCGACTATTATGCCGCACAGCCGCCGTCTTAAGCGCGGTGGCCGGCGGCGACGTGTGCGCTTTCCCAAGCGTTTCCTTCAGCGTGGCAATCATCATTTTGTTGACGCGAAGCGCCCGGTCCAGCGGATGCTGTTTCATTTTTTCAGATATCTTTCCCGGCCGAGGATCCTGCCGGCCTGCGGGCCACCCGACAGCTTGTCACCACTGTATTAATAAAAAACAACATCACACAAGAGGAGGAAAAATTATCATGGCAGAAAAGAATTTTATGACGGAATGGGAAAAGGAGTCCCCCGAAACGCTGAAGGCGTTTATCGGTATGGCGGATACGATCCGGGATCATGGCGGGCTGGATGAAAAAACGTTTCAGCTTGTGTATATCGGCATTCAGGCCGGGCGCAGCGCCGTCGGCTCCGTGGCCGCCCACGCGGCATTTGCTAAAAAGGCGGGCGCGACCCGTGAAGAGGTCCGCGGTGCGGTACTTGTATCGCTTATGACAGCGGGTGTTAACGGCGTGGCCGATTGCCTGATTGCGGCGATGGAGTCGTACGACAATGCACCGGCCTAATGACGCGCTTAGGTACGTAAAACAGCAAAACCACCTATAAAAAAAGAAGGCGTATATACGTTGCGTTAACGCATGCGCCAGTGATTTTAGAGTGTAAGCGAATGTAACTAAAACTTGATTTTTTAAGTCCCGTGATGTAAACTGTGCGAGTAAAATGCCATTAAATTCGATGGCAGGAAATATTTAATGAACTTATAAGATGGAAATGCGATTATCTACTGTACGTCTTTAAACAAAGGGACTTGTACGGCCGGTTATCCAAAGCGCGATGCGGTATATTTTGTTTACGACGAAATACGGCTGTAGTATAGGGGGAATTTAAAAAATATTACATGCGGAAGGTAAGAGCTACTATCACATTGGAGGAACGAAGAATGTTAAAAGGTAAAATCAAAAAATTGGCGCCTATTTTCGCACTGCTATTGGCGTTGAGCATGATGATGACCGGTTGCGCCGGTAAGACTTCGGATAATGAAACTCCCGCAGGACAGTCGGCGGAGCCGAGCAATACATCGGCGCCGGACGATTCGGCTGGTAAATCTTATTTAATCGGTATTAACACATGGGGCTCAGGCGTTCCGGTTCTGGACAAGTTCGGAGATAACGGTGAATATGTCTTCAAGATGCTTGGCAGCACCGTCAACAGAGCGAGCGATGACTTTACGCCCGATAAAGAATCCACAAACGTTCAGAACTTCTGTGCCGCAGGCGTAGATGGAATTGATCTCCAGGCAGCCGGTGTCACGAATTTACTGCAGATGGCGCAGACAGCCGAGAAAGCAGAGGTCCCCTTCGTCATCAATACCTTCGTCGGTAATGACGAGGACCGCGCCAAGCTTGCCGACAGCAACGCCTACTACGTCGGCAGTATCGCCAATGATCTCGTTGAAGACGGCAGAACAGTTGCCGATATAGCCATTGCAGACGGCTGTACAACGGCCGTCGTTATCGGCGGAAACATCGGTGATAATACGCAGGACCTGCGTTTGCAGGGCTTTACAGAAGAATTTACGGCTAAAGGTGGCACCGTCCTGGCCAATGCCCGTTGCACTGATGCCTCCGAGGCCCCGACAAAGGCGGAAGATATGCTTTCGGCCAATAAGGATGCGCAGTGCCTGTACGCGATGGTCGGTGACTACGTGCCGGGCGCCGTATCCGCGCTGGACAGCCTTGGGCTGACGGATAATGTGGACATCTATATGTCCGGCGTTGATGTAACTTCGGCTGGTTTTATTAAGGACGGCACTGTCAAAGCGGGTGCGGACGGCCTCTTCCTGGCCTCCTATATTGCACCGACACTCCTTTTGAACTATCTGGACGGCCACCCGATCAAGGACGAGAACGGCAAAGCTCCGGAGCTGCGCAATAATTGCTTTAAAGTTGACAGCGCGAATATAGATGCGTATATGTCCATTTTCACCACCGAGGGCGTTAACCCGATCACTGATGACATTTTAAAAAACCTTTGCTGGCGGTACAACCCGGATGTCAGCTATGAGACGTATCTGGAGCTGATAGACAGCGGCC
The DNA here is from genome assembly GCA_963675425.1 of uncultured Sporobacter sp. GTDB lineage: Bacteria > Bacillota > Clostridia > Oscillospirales > Oscillospiraceae > Sporobacter. The sequence continues at coordinate 1,540,842 of OY776214.1, forward strand.
TGACGCTTAACGCGCTCCTGGAGGCCCACGGCAAGCCCACCGTTTAACGGCGCTGCGTGCTTTGACACGGAAACGGTGCTACTTTAAGCTTATTACCAACGGGAACAGCCTGCCTTTTGCGGCGGGCTGTTCTAGGTTAAACTGGCTGATAAAAACACGGGACAAATTGCCGTGGTTTCAAAGCGTGCAAACGGCCTGTCAAAATAGCCCCCAATCGTTAGTATCTGCAGAAAAAGAGGTGTCACAGACATGCAGACATTACCATCCAATAAAGCTTCTGTTAAGGAAAGGCATCAAAATCCGCTTGTATTCTTTTTGATTCTGATCGCGGCCATTGTCGTCATTTCAGTGATTTTTAATTTTATAGCCGGGGGCAGATTCCTGGAAGGATCAAACGTCTCGGTCATCATGTCCCATATCGTTTGGCCGACGTTTGTCTCCTGGGGACTATGTTTCCTGTTTGCCTGCGATTATACGGATCTGTCAATCGGTGCGATTTTAGTTCTCGGCTCATTTGCAACTACCATCTTTGGCAACTGGCTGGGGTATCCGGGTGTTATTCTCGGCGGACTGATTGTTGGAACGCTTATAACATTTATTAATTTTAACGTCTTCGCCTTTACAAAAATTCCATCATGGATCGCCGGAATCAGCCTGGCTATGATCTACGAAGCCGTTGCGGTAATCCTGAAAGTCAACAACGCCACGTCGGACCTTATATACGCGGAAATGGATAAAAGCCTGCGTATTTTAGGACAGCTGCCGTGGAGCATCATCCTGCTGGCCGCCGGCTTTGTGGGCGCTTATATACTTTACAACCGGACGACCGTGGGGCTCAATATTCGGGCGCTCGGCGGCAATAAGGAAGTTGCCAAGGCCCTTGGCATTGACATCCTTAAAACGCTTCTGCTTGTCGGCATTATCTGCGGCCTGTTTATCGGGCTGGCATCGATCGTGCAGCAGAGCATTGCCGGACGGACAACGGTTAAAACGGGCCTGACAAGTATTTATGTTGTTTTTCAGCCGCTGGCAATCGTTCTGCTGGCGCAGATACTGCAAAAGCGGATCAATATCATCATCGCCGTGCCCATCTGTGCGATTATCATCTATGCGATCTTCAATCTGCTGACCCTATTGGGGGTGCCGTCCGGTACGCTGCAGGAGGCTTTTTTAGGCGCGTTTCTGATCGCGTTCGGCATCATTGGCCAGCGGGGCTATAAGGGGGTCGTGAAATGAGCGAAGCTGTTCTCGAAATTAAACAACTCAATAAATATTTCGGACCGACGCACGCCAATAAAAATATTGATTTTTGCGTAAAGAAGGGCGAAATCAAAGGCCTTATCGGCGAAAACGGGTCCGGTAAATCTACGCTGATATCCCAGATTGCGGGGCTTTACTGCCGTGATTCAGGAACAATGCTTTTTGGTGGCAAGGACTATAATCCCCAAAGCCCGATCGAGGCTAACAGCCGGGGAATTTCCATGGTTATGCAGGAGCTGGGCGTTGTAGGCAGCCTTCCGGCCGGCGTTAATGTCTTTTTGGGACGGACTGGACAATTTACGAAAAACGGCGTCATCAGTCTCAAAGCGCTCAACAAGGCGGCGGCCGAACAGTTTGAAAAGTGGGACCTGCCGAAGGTGCCGCTGGGCAAGCTCACCGACGGCATGATGATTGAAACCCGGAAGATGGTTGAGCTGGCGCGGGCGTTATCGGTTGATCCGCAGCTGTTGCTGCTCGATGAGATCACCCAGTCGCTGTCAATGAACAACCGGAAAAAGCTCTATGAGCTGTTAGAAAAGCTGAAATCAATGGGCCGGTCCGTGATTGTCATCACACACGACGTGGAGGAGCTCATCGAGATCACGGATTCGATCACCGTCCTGCGTGACGGAGAGGTTGTCGGCGACGTTGTTTCGGCCGAGACGACGCCGGAAGAGATCAAACGGATGATGGTAGGCCGCGAGATTGGCGGCGATTACTACCGTGCCGACATGAAACCGGATTATCAGGACGAGGTTGTTTTAACCGTCAATAACATGACGGTCGATAATGAAATCGAGGATGTGACGTTTGACGTACACGCCGGTGAAATCCTTGGTTTCTGCGGCCTGAGTGACTCCGGCATCCATTCCGTTGGTAAGGCTGTTTACGGACTGATGAAGCTCGACGGCGGCACGGTCCATTTAAAAGCCAAAAACCTCAATATTAAAAAAGCCACAAAATCACTCAGAAACAATATGGCTTATGTTCCAAAGGACCGGGACAACGAGGCGCTGATGATCCATACGAGCATTCTTGAAAACTTTTGCCTGCCGTCTTTAAACGAGCTGCAGGGCCCGCTCGGCTATATCGCACCGCGAAAGCTTAAAAAGCTGGCGACGGAGATGACGGAAAAGCTGTCTGTAAAATGCACGGGCATCCATCAGGCGATGGATGCGCTGTCCGGCGGCAACAAGCAAAAAGTCAACCTGGGGCGGTGGCTGGCCAAGGATTTAAAACTTCTTATTTTAGACTGCCCGACACGCGGCGTTGACGTTGGCGTTAAGGCGTATATTTACCAGTTGATGAAGGAAGCCAAAAAAGCGGGCATCGCCATCATTCTGATATCCGATGAGCTGACAGAGGTCCTCGGCATGGCTGACCGGCTCATCGTGATGAAGGACGGCCGGGTTACCAAGGTCATTCGGCGTGACGAGGCGTTTACGGAGCATGCTGTCATAGAGGTGATGATATGAAAAAGAAGCTTAAAATTAGCTGGCAGGATGTCGTGCCGTTCATTGCGTTTCTCCTGATTTTTGTATTCTTTTCCATCGCCAGCGGCGGCAAAATGTTTTCAGCGTACAACCTGAGTCTTCTCGTCGATCAGTCGATGATTACGATTATCATTGGCTGCGGTGTGCTGTTTGTCGTAGCGCAGGGAAGCATAGACCTGTCCGTCGGTGTAAATCTGGCCTTTGCATGCGTTATTGCGACCTGGGCAGCCAACGCCGCCGGCAGCTGGCTGCTTATTCCCGTCGCGATTGTCATCGCAGTTATTGTCGGGCTGTTCAACGGTGTTGTTGTCAGCAGGTTTAAGGTTCCATCTTTTATGCTGACAATTGCCATGATCATTGGTGTGCGCGGCGTCGTCAACTATATTCAGACGATTATCGGCACGCAGTATGTTCCGGATTCAATGATGGTTCTTAGCCAGCCCTATATTAAGTATCCGGCGTTTATTGTGATTGTAGCCGCTATGGCCTATGTTTTTGAGTTTACGAAAATCGGCCGGTACAGTAAGGCCATCGGCGAAAATGAAACGACCGCTAAATTTGTCGGCGTGCCGGTGGGACTTATGAAAATCATTGCCTTCGGTCTGTCGGGTCTTATGGTCGGCTTTGGGGCACTGTTTTCGCTGACCTCCGTTGGCGGTACAAGCATGCAGATGGGCGTCTTTTTAGAGATGAAGGTCGCCATGGCTGTCTTCCTCGGTGGCGTTCTCGTGACAGGCGGCACGTCGGCCAAGCTCTATAAGGTTCTGCTCGGTTCGTTTTCCATTACATGTATCGTGAACGGCCTGGCACTCATCGGCCTGTCGGAGACACAGTATTCTCAAACTGTTGAGGGACTTTTGCTGCTGCTGATTCTGTTTGTGACAATCCTCGTAAGCAAAAAAGACAGCAAGGCGGCGGTCAAAGAACTGCCGGAGATGCCCTCAGGACCGAATAGTGGGGACGCTGATAGGCAGACGCCGGACCCCAGTGCTTAACCTAAAGAGATTCAGACTGTCAAAAAAGCCGCTCAGCGGCTTTTTTGACATATCTGGGTTCTCGGCCGGGTCTTATCGCTGACCTCAGATCAGCGTATACTGAAATTCCATAATATGTGCGCTTAAACACCGGCAAATGACGTTGACGTCGGCAGATATTAATTGTTTGACATGAGGTCCCGATGTGTTAATATTCAATATGTAAAGAAGCCGCCGTGCTTGTGGCTGTATAGAATGCTGATTAAAACTACAGATAAATGTTTGGATAAGCTATGCAGACTAAAAAAAGTGTAAAAAATATAACATTTGGTTTGTTGCGGCAGCTGGTAATGATCGTGATCGGGATTTTTCTGCCCAAGCTCTATATCTCGTATTACGGTTCGGATGTTAACGGACTGATAGCCACGGTCGAGCAGATCTTCGTTTATATAGGGCTTTTTGAGGCTGGGGTGGGTACAGCTACGCTTGTAGCGCTGTATGGGCCGGTAGCGCAGGATAATCGCCAGAAGATCAGCGGAATTTTAGCGGCGACGAATATCTATTACAAAAGAGCCGGCCTGTTTTACATGCTCGCCGTCGCTGCTTTTGCCGGCATCTATCCCTTCTTGGTTAAGGGCGATATCGGCAGCTTCACCATTGCTTGCCTTGTTTTAATCAGCGGCATAACGGGGATTCTGAACTTCTTTTTTCACGGCAAGTTCAGTATGCTCCTGCAAGCCGAGGGCAAAGGCTATGTATGGACCAATTTAAATCTCATAACGTATGTTCTGTCCAGCATCACGAAAATCATTTTGATTATAAAGGGTGCTGACATTATAACAGTCCAATCCGCCTTTATTGTTTTTAATATCCTGCAGGTCATGATTATATACAGGTATATTAACCGGCAGTATAAATGGCTCAATCTGAAATCGCGGCCGGAATTCGACGCGATATCGACCAAAAATTCCGTTTTGATCCATCAGATATCCGGACTCATATTCTCCAATACAGACATTATCATACTGTCGATCTTCTGTGACTTGAAGCTGGTCAGCGTTTATGCTGTATATTCCATGTTGTTCAGTGTTGTCAGCATGGCCGTCGGCAACATATCGAACGGTTTCATTTTCCGCCTCGGACAGATGTTTAATACAGATCAAGAAAAATTTAAGATTTATAACGGCGCATATGAGCTTTTTTACATGGCGCTGATTTTCGCTCTTTATGCGATTGCGTTCGTCTTTATTATTCCGTTTCTAAAAATATATACCGCCAATATTACCGATATCAGTTATATTGACAACTATCTGCCGGCACTCTTTGTCACGACAAATCTTCTTTCTTATTCCAGATCGGTCTCGGCGCAGACGATCGTTTACGCCGGGCACTTTAAGCAAACACAGTGGCGCTCCATCGCGGAATCCATCGTCAATATCGGCGTGTCGCTTTTGCTGGTGAATCTGATCGGTATATACGGCGTCCTGCTTGGGACGGTGTGCGCGCTGCTGTACAGGACGAACGATGTTATCCTTTATGCGAATAAAAAAATCCTCCGCCAAAGCGCCTTTACAACCTATAAACGTATCGCCGTTAACATAGCACTTTTCCTGGCTGTTATATATGGATCGCCTTTCATTTTGCCGGAGCTTGGCGGTTATGTGCCGGTAATCCTCTGGGCGGCGCTGTATCTGGTTACTGTTGTACCGATCTTTTTCCTGGTCAATTTACTGCTGGACAAAAACGTATCGGCGTTGTCAAGGCGGCAGGCCGGCGCTCTGTTTCAAAAAATCAGACAACGAATGGGGAAGTAGACGTTATGGGCTTTTGGGTTTTCATGTTTATTTGTGATCTTCTTCTGCCGGCTATTATGATCACATTCGGCTTTGTGTTCATCAGAAACCCGCCGAAGCAAATCAACGGCTTATACGGTTACAGAACGGCACGATCCATGAAAAACGCGGACACATGGGCGTTTGCCCATGCTATGTGCGGACGGATCTGGCGCCGGGTTGGCTTCGTGCTGCTGATTGCGTCGGCGGTTGCCGGCCTTTTCACGCTGCCGTTGGACAACAACGGTGTCGGTGTGGCCGGTATCATTATGATCAGTGTGCAGCTTGTCGTCATGATTGTTTCGATTATCCCGGTGGAAAGAGCACTGAAACGAAACTTTGACGAGAACGGCGAGCCGAAGGCCGCTGAATAAAGCGACGCCCCATGTCGTAACAGGAAATATTAGGTAAATATCCGTAAAAACGGCGCAGCTGCGCCGTTTTTTTATTGAATGGCAGTCAAATTCACCAGAAAAAAGCAAGTTATATTGCCCAATGGTATGGATAAAATACGTGGTAATGCTGTCCATTATGAATAATTTACGGATGTGTTGTATAAAATATGTTCATTTTAAGAAAGCCAGCGGTAAATAGTTAAGTCATATTTACCAAAGTTTAGGAATGCGTGTTTCTTTTTGTAATCGTTTGTTTTATAATAACGCGGTGTAGGGAAAATATGTAACTTGTTGTTACTATTGCGGGGTGGCGTCATGGCCGTGAAAATATTGCATGCGGCTGATTTCCATCTGGACTCGCCGTTTGAGTCGCTGCCGGAGGAAAAAGCGCGCCGGCGGCGTGCCGAGCAGCGCGAACTGTTAGAGCGGATCGCCGAGCTGGTGCGTGACGAGCGGATTGAGCTGGTGCTTTTATCGGGGGATCTGCTGGACAGCGCGACGTCCTATTATGAGACGCAGGAGGTCTTGTACCGCGCGTTTAAGGATATGAATGCGGAGATTTTTATATCGCCCGGCAATCACGATTACTACTGCGCCAAATCACCGTACGCCTACGTTCCGTTTCCCTCAAACGTGCATCTGTTCAAATCGCCGCAGATTACCTGTGTGACGCTGGAGAATCTGGGCTGCCGCGTCTGGGGCGCGGGCTTTAACGATCAGTACAGCCGGCCGCTGCTGCCGGGCTTTTCCGTGCCGGACGGCGACTACATCGACCTCATGGTCCTGCACGGCGATCTGGGCGGCGACGACTACAACCACATAAAAGAGGCTGATATCAAAGCGTCGGGCCTTCACTATCTGGCGCTTGGTCATATACATTCCTTCAGCGGATTTAAAAAAGCCGGAAAAACACAATATGCCTATGCGGGCTGTCCAGAGGGCCGGGGTTTTGACGAAACGGGCGAAAAAGGGCTCATCACCGGCACCGTCGATACGGGGGGGTGCGCGCTTTCGTTCAGGCCGCTCGGCGGCCGCGCGTATAAAATCCATACGGTCGACGCGACCGGGGTCACCAATATTACAGATGCTGTATTGACGTCGCTGCCGCAAAACACCGAACGCGATATTTACCGAATCCTTCTCACCGGCGAATACGGCGGGGATTTGGATATTTCATTATTACAGGATCAGCTTTCAGAACGCTTTTTCCATCTGACCGTTACGGACCAGACGCGCCCGCCGCGCGACATCTGGGCCGCAGCCGGCGATGATACGCTGCGCGGCGTTTTCCTGCGGCGCATGAAAGAGAAATACGATGCGTCGGATAACGGCGGAAAAGCCGCCGTTGTCCGCGCCGTCCGCTACGGACTGGCAGCGCTCGACAATGAAGAGGGGTACGGGGCATGATCATCAAGCGGCTCAGCGCCAGCTTCGGACGTCTGGCGAACGAGACGCTGACGCTTCAAGAGGGCCTGAATATTATAGAAGCGCCCAATGAAACGGGCAAATCCACCTGGTGCGCTTTTATCCGGGCGATGCTCTACGGTATCCGTACGAGCGACCGGGACAAAGCCGGGTACTTATCGGCCAAGACGCGTTACCGTCCGTGGAGCGGCACGCCGATGGCAGGTACGATGGAAATTGAAACGAACGGCGTTAGCGTCACGCTCCAGCGGACGACCGAGGGAAAGCTACCTATGAAAAACTTTCAGGCTGTTCTCACCGGGACCGGTGAACCAATCACGGAGCTGTATCCGGACACGGCGGGGGAAGCACTGACGGGCGCGAGCGAAGAGGTCTTCGAGCGCAGCGCGTTCATCTCGCAGGCGGGCGTTCGTGTCAGCCAGTCGCCGGAACTTGAAAAGCGCATTACCTCGCTGGTTGCGACCGGCGACGAGACTGTTTCATATACCGAGACAGACGAGCGGCTGCGTGCTTGGCTGCGTAAACGGCGTTTTAACAAAACGGGCGCAATCCCGGCGCTTGAGGAGAGGCTTTCCGGTATTGAGCAGCAGCTGACACAGATCGAAGCGGCCCTTGACCAAGCCGCGTTGCTGCGGCAGGAGGTCGAGCGCCTGAAAGGCCGGCATCAGCAGCTTTCAGATGAGCTGCGGCAATGCCAGAGCTACGAATCGTCCCGGGACCGCTCTCACGCGCGCGCCGAGTACGAACGCGTGAAGGCCGTCTACGATAACATATACAGGGAACTGACAAGAAACGGGCGTGCCCCGTCCGAAGAGGATATAGCCGCGATTCGGGGCGACCTCAAGGCGCTTGAAGCGCTTGGTGCTGTGTGCCAGGGAGAGCAGCGGCACATGTCGGACGTGAAGGCTGATTATGATAACCTTCTCGCGGTGAAACAAGCATCGTCGTTTTCCGGGCGCGAGACTTCCCGCGATGTGGATACGGCCGTAAGGCTTGAAGAAGATATTAAGAAAGTAGCCATCAGCCATCCTGTATCGCTTCTTTTGCTGATCCTGACAGCCGCTTTTATCGTTCTGGCGGCACTGCTGCCGGACTCCAGGCTGTATGCCGCGGCCCTCGCACTGATCGGCGCGGTGCTTCTTATCCGGCAAATGCTGCGGTACAGAAAGCTGCGCAGCAAACTGGACGCCTTGCTTTCTAAAAGTGGGGCCGGATCAGCCGAAGCGATGGAAGCGCAGTATCGGTCTTATACCCAACTTCTTGACGAGCTCGGCGAGGCCGAAAACGCCTACCGCTCAGCTGAGAAATCCGTCTTTTCCGCCGCTGAAAATTATCGTGCCATCCGCAATGGGCTGAGCGCAAAGCTGGAGGCGGCCGGAATGTTCAGCGAGCCGGAAAGCGCCGGGCGGGAATTGGCCCGTATTGAGGCGCTGCTTTCAAGGCTGGCCGCCGCGAAAGCGGAAGTGAAAGCGTCCGAGAGCTTTTTAAACAAGCTCAGTGAAAAGGATACGGCTGATAACGCTCAGGACGAGATACCCGCGCCGGCCCGAAGCCGCGCGGACATCGAAACGGAGCTGGCGGCCGTTACCGCACGGCTGGAAGATATGAAAGGCCGGTACAGCATGGCGCTCGGCCAAGTCCGCGCCCTGGGTGACCCCGTCATTTTGGGCAGTGAGCGGAAGACTGCCGAGGAGGCGCTTTCTGAGCAAACGGCCCAATACGAGGCCATAGCCCTCGCCGTTGATACGCTCAAGGCCGCCAGTGTTGAGCTGCAGTCGCGTTTTTCTCCGCTTTTAGGTGAAACAGCCGGCCGCATCCTGGCACAGCTGACGGACGGGCGGTATGAAAAGCTGGCCTTTGACAAGACGCTTGACGCGTCGGCCCAGAGTAAAGACGAACCGGTGAGCCGGAGTGTGCTGGCCCTAAGCGCCGGCACAGCCGACCAGATTTATCTCGCGCTCCGTCTGGCCGTCTGCGAGCTCATTCTGCCGGACAATGCCTGTCCGCTGATCCTCGACGACACACTGTGCAATTTTGACGATCAGCGCGCCTGGCTGGCGCTTGATTATCTGAGGGAGCTTTCAAAAATGCGGCAAATCCTGCTCTTTACGTGCCATGCACGCGAGGCCCGATATTTTGAAGGCAGCACGGATGTTAATAAAATCAGCCTTTAAGCAAGCAGCCTATTATTAATTCGGCAACAACGGGATCTCGGCCCGGAGCGGCGCTGCCAAGCGCTGCCGGAAGATCCGAAATACCATATCCCGTTTGCATATAAATCACCCCCGCGGCCAGGCCTCTTTGACCAGTCGCGGACGTCGGGAATCCGGCTCCATCATACGGAGGCCCGGCACGAACGAAAGGAAAGTAAAGTAACAATGAAAAAGCGAATTCTCTTGTCGGGACTTCTCGTCCTGGTCCTACTCGCCACGCTTATGCCGCTGGCGCTTGCGACCGGTGCGGATACCGACAGCCAGCCGGAAGCTGTGCCGGTCTATATTGACGGACAGCCCGCTGACCTTGGAGTAGCCTCATTCATTTGGGACGGAACGACTTATGTATCTCTACGCGGTTTCTCCATGGCAATGGGAGCCGAAAACGTCAGCTGGAACAACGGCGCAGCGACCGTTTACGCCCCCAATCTCACGATTTCAGCCAACTCAGGCAATCTCTACCTCGTGGCAAACGACCGTTACCTGTTTGTACCAGACGGATGTATTCTTCAAAGTGACAGTATGATGGTGCCGGTACGCGTACTGGCAGAGGCGTTTGACGCCTATATAGCCTGGAACGAAGAAGAACAGGCCGTTTATATTGCAAAGGGTTCCGGCGCCATCGAGCCGGGCAGCACGTTTTACGATGAGACGGACGTCTACTGGATGTCCCGTATCATCAGCGCGGAAGCGCGCGGCGAAAGCTTCGCCGGTAAAATCGCTGTCGGTACCGTCGTCATGAACAGGATCGCATCCGCGCAATTCCCCAATACGGTCTACGACGTTGTTTTTGACCGGAGATACGGCGTGCAATTTACGCCCGCATACTCCGGGGCCATTTACAACAACCCAACCGAGGAATGTGTCACGGCGGCCAAAATCGCTCTGGATGGCGGGAACACGGCCGGTGACAGCCTGTATTTCTCCTCGAGCTCAATGGGCTGCTGGGCCGCGCGAAACAGACCGTTCGCCATGACGATCGGACATCACAGCTTTTACGCGTAGTTTTATAGAAAATACGGCTTGGCAAGACAAGCCGGACAGATGTAAAACATTTAATATATAGAAAATAAAGATTCTTCCGCCTTCGGGCTGCGAAGAATCTTTTTTCTTTTAAACGGCTAGTCGCAAATATAGGGAATGCGGTTATTTTTTGCAGTTCGACAAGGCTTTCCCGCAGTTTTCGGCTCGTGAAACTTTTATTTGCATATTTGTCAAGAGTTTATATATCTAAACATTGATATAGACGACGGAATGGTATACTATAATTACAATGAGACTATTCATTATAAAGGGGTGAATCATGTGATGGATTACGAGGTTTTATCCTGGCTCATTGCTTTTGTCGTGTTTTTAATCGTCGAGGCGGTAACGTTTGGTCTGGCGTCTATCTTTTTTGCGTTCGGTGCTTTTGTGGCGCTTATCGCGGGGCTTGTTGGCGCGCCGCTCTGGCTGCAGGGTTTGCTGTTTCTCGTCGTGTCGGCCGTCACGCTGTACTTCACGCGGCCGCTGGCCAAAAAATACATCAACGCCCGGCGCATGCCGACGAACGCCGACCGGATGCTGAACATGATCGGCATTGTCACCCAGGCGATCGACAACATTGAGGGCACGGGCGTTGTGTCCGTCGGCGGCAAGGTCTGGACAGCCCGCTCTTGGACGGGCGAAAATATCCCCAAGGACTCAAAGGTCCGCGCACAGGCTATTGAGGGTGTTAAGCTCATCGTTGTGCCGCTGTACGAATCGCACGCGGGTGACCGGGAAAAAGCAACCCGGTCAACTTAAAAGAGACATTAATAAGGGGGAATAATCATGAATGGGAATGCAAACATACTCACAACTGTTGTTTTAATCGCGCTGGCACTTATTATTATCATCATCCTTATAAAAAATATCCGTATCGTCCAGCAAGCCAAGGCCTTCGTCATCGAGCGCCTGGGCGTCTATTCGTCCACGTGGGGCGTGGGCCTGCACTTTAAGATTCCGTTTATTGAGCGTGTGGCAAAGGTCGTTTCGCTCAAGGAGCAGGTGGTGGATTTTCCGCCGCAGCCGGTTATCACGAAAGACAACGTAACCATGCAGATCGACACGGTTTTGTACTTTGAGATCACCGACCCGAAGCTGTATACTTACGGCGTGGAATATCCGCTCGTAGCGATCGAGAACCTTTCGGCCACGACGCTGCGTAACATCATCGGCGACCTGGAGCTCGATGAGACGCTTACGAGCCGTGATATCATCAATACCCGCATGCGCATCATTCTTGACGAGGCGACCGACCCCTGGGGCATTAAAATCAACCGCGTTGAGCTCAAAAACATTCTGCCGCCCAAGGAGATCCAAAACGCGATGGAACGGCAGATGAAGGCCGAGCGTGAGCGCCGCGAGGCCATTTTGCGCGCGGAAGGCGAAAAACGGTCGGCAATTCTGGTCGCGGAAGGCGAGAAGGAATCGGCTATCCTGCGTGCCGATGCCGTTAAACAGGCCAAGATCCTTGAGGCGGAGGGCGAGGCCGAGGCGATATTAAAAGTACAAAATGCTATTGCCGAGGGCGTTAAGCTCATTAACGCCTCCAGTCCGTCCGCCGAAGCCGTTAAGCTCAAAGCGCTCGACGCGTTTACGAAGGCGGCCGACGGCAAGGCCACAAAGATCATCATTCCGTCTGAGATTCAAGGCCTAGCGGGCCTGGCGACTTCCTTTAAGGAGCTCGTGTCGGACGACGCGTCCGCACCTAAAAAATAAAGCCATTACCGGAGCTATCCCAGCTTTTTGACAGCAGAGAGTCCGCCAAACCGGCGGACTCTTTTCATCAGATTCTTTATCTATTTTTTATAAGCTCAACGGACGCCCGAATGGACCGGATCGACTCGTGCAGGACGTCGGCGGACTGAGCAAATTGAAGCGCTTCCGTCTCGTTCAGGTCGATCTCGATAATTTCCCGGATGCCGCTCCGGCTGACGACGGCGGGCACACCCATATAAATGTCCGACTGCCCGTACTGACCGGTCAGATAGCAGGAGACGGGCAGGATGCTGTTCTCGTTGTTGAAGATGGCCCTGGTAATACGCGTCAGGCACAGCCCGATGGCGTAATACGTTGCCCCCTTACGTGCGATGATTTCATACGCCGCGCCGCGCACGCTGTTGAAGATGCTCTCAAGAACCTCCCGGTCGTTCGGATCACCGCGTCGGCGCAGCACCTTGTCGAGGCTTTCCACGCCGACGGACGCCTGGGACCAGACCGGCAGCTCCGTATCGCCGTGCTCGCCGATGATGATGGCGTGCACGTTGCGCGCGTCGACCTCGAGGTACTGCCCGAGCATATACTTAAACCGCGCGCTGTCCAGCACCGTGCCTGAGCCGATTACGCGCTCCGGCGGGAATCCGGATACTTTAAACGCCGCATATGTGAGAATATCCACGGGGTTGGATGCTACGAGGATAATCCCGCTGAAGCCCGCGTCCAGTAGATTTTGAACAATGAACTTGAAAACCTTGATATTTTTGTCCAACAGGTCCAACCGCGTCTCGCCCGGCTTTTGCGGCAGACCGGCCGAGATGACGACAAGATCGGCGTTTTGGCAGTCGGCATAGGTTCCGTTGCGTATAATCGTGCTCGACGGCGAAAACGGCACGCCGTGGCCCAGATCCATGGCCTCGCCCTCGGCCTTTTTCTCATTTTTATCGATCAGGATGATTTCCTCCGCCACGGCCTGATTGACCATCGCGAACGCATAGCTGCAGCCGACAGCGCCCGCGCCGATGACGACGACTTTATTGATCCGTTCCTGCATAACAGGTTCCTCCCATATGAAATCAGCGTTAGCATCCCCGTATCCGTGTAAAAAAAACCATACTGTATCAACGAAATAAAAGTTTGGTTTAGCCTTTAGTCTCACGTAAAAACTGCCGATATTATTTGTGATTGCCACAAGTCATACCAATTATTACCGGGCGGCTCCCTTGGGGACGCTTAAACCGGCTTTTGTTAGAATGGCTGCCTTTCAGAGATTGATATGGAGGGGATTATTTGAAACCGCTAAAAATACTGATATCGTTTTTGGTTACCGTGACAATACTGCTGAGCTTAGTTCCGGCGGCAATAGCCGCCGACAATGAATCCGTGCTGATGTCCGTCGGTCATACCGATACGGATGTTGTTACCATTTCGGGTTCAGCCCGTGATATCACGCTTACCGCGCCGTACGGTTCCAGCGGAACGGTTGACCTGTCCAACGGGCTGGCAATCACATGGGATGAGGCGGTGTATAAATCGGTCGTAGCAACCTCGTCGAGCGCGGCCCAGATCGGTGGCGCGGCGGTTACGCTCACCGTGACCTATAATTATAAAACGGATGCAGCCGGCACGCCGAAAAGCACGACGCTTTACTCTGTCAAGGTTGTAGAGGCGCTGCCTGTCGATTCTGTTTTTGCCGGCACGATCACGAAGCAGCAGCCATTATCCGGCGGTGCCTTCTCGTTTACCGATCCGGGGTCTGATAATGACTTTGAGAATCTGTACGCGCAAAACGACGGAGCCGCTCTGTCGTATATATCGCTCAGCGGCAGTAATCCCTCATTCGGTGCGCTTAAGCTTTCGGGTAGCGTTTATCCGTTCGGTACGCCTGTCAGTATGGCGGATATTGACAGCGATCAGTTGACCTTTGAGCCCGTTTTAACAGGTTCGGCGGGAACGGTTTCGTATGATGTGACCGGCTATACCGGTACTTCACCCAATCTGGTTGAGGTTGGCCGCGCCGTACTGACGATCACCTGCTACGATGTTCCGGTCATCAACAGCAATATAGCCGTGAACGCCGCCATGGGGGAGATATTGACCTTCAGCCCATCCTTTTTTACGAACCATTGCGATATGAAAGGTATGCCTCTGGCATCTGTGGAGATCACACCGACCGGTACGTCTCACGGCGTCTGGAGCCTTGCCGGTTCCGCCTTCACAACGGCGAAGGTTATCCCGGCGGCGCAGCTCAACAGTCTCAAGTATACGGCCGACACGGAGGGAACCGCTACTTTTAACTGGCGTATTTCAAATCATGATACGGACTTTTCAACTTCTGCGTCCGGAGCGATCACCATCACCTCTGTTGATCTGATGCTGTCGGCCTACACCGGCGGCTCTGAGCTGATGAAAGGAAATACCTGGACCATCTCGTCGTCCCATTTCGGATACACCCCGCACACAGCCTCCTTGTCCTACATAAAGATCACGGAGATTCCGAATGCCGCCGACGGGTATCTTTCTCTGACGACCAGCCTGGCGCAAAACAGCACGTACGGGTATCCGGCGATTACAGCCAACTCGACGCTGAAAGCGGGGAGCGTCATACCCGTCTCCTATCTCGGATATCTCCGGATGGTGACGAAAAACACCAGCAAAAATGACGATATATCGTTTAAGTGGACGGCGACGGCGGATATGAAGATTTCGTCCGCAAACTGGGCGGAAGCCGTAAAGTATACCGTGCGGTTTGCCGGTGGGGGAACGCTGAGTTATTCAACGGACATGAATGTTCCGCTGACACTGCCTTCGACGGATATCGCGTCCCGGTTTTACGCTTCCAGCGGATATACGCTTTCTTACGTAACCTTTACTCTCCCGGACAAAAAATTCGGTACGCTTTATCTGAATTACGACCTGCTGACAAAAAAAGGAACAGCGGTTTCCGCCTCCACAAAATATTATACCGGCAAAAGCCCGAATCTGGCGAATGTATGCTTTGTGCCGGCGGACGATTATACGGGAATCGATACGATTACGTATATGGCTTATACCGAAAACGGGGCATACTTTACCGGTACGATCAGTATCAATGTCAGCAACAGCCTTGGCGGTACGCTCAGCCTCATAACAGATAAGAACGCGCCGCTCCGGTTTGACGGTGCGGTGTTCCAGTCGGCGTTCCAGTCCGCCACGGGCAAGTCGCTGTCTCATGTGAGGTTTTCTCTTCCGTCAAGCACTTGCGGAACGCTGTATTATAATTATACGTCCGCCGGCAGGTATGAATCGGCCGTCACATCCGGCAGCGTTTATTATTTATACGATTCGCGCTATATTTCTTACGTGAGTTTTGTGCCGCATAAAGATTTCACAGGTACGGTTACCGTTTCGTTCACGGCCTACGCCGAAACGGGCGGCGCGTACTCCGGCAAAGCTGTGATCAACGTGATCGACAGCCCGGCCGGGATCGTCTCTTATTCGTTAGTCCAAAACCGCACGGCCGCCCTTTCGGGCAACGATTTCTCGGATGAATTCATCAGCGTGACGGGTTCCGTGCTGTCTTACGTGACGTTTAAACTGCCGAAGAGCTCTGAAGGCACTTTATATTACGAATACGACGCCGATACAAAAACGGGAACGGCCGTGGGGGCCGCCACGAAATATTATGACGGGTCGAGCCCGGATATTTCGGACATAACCTTTGTTCCGGCTGAAAATTACGCCGGAACTGTCACGGTGGCGTATACGGCGTATTCCACGACTGGCACGGAGTATACCGGCAAGCTTAAATTCAACATACAGGAATTGTCTCAGACGATTTATTACACGTCAGATGGCGGCGAACCGGTAACCATGAGGTCCGGAGATTTTATCAATGCGTTCGGCCTGCTTAGCAGTGGGCAGACGCTTTCGGCCGTGTCTTTTGATCTGCCGTCGTCCACCTGCGGCAAGTTCTATTACGACTACTCATCGCCGAGTCATTACGATTCCGCCGTATCGGCCGGCAAAAAATACTACGTTTCCACCTCGCCTTATATATCCCGGGTGTCGTTCGTGCCGTCGGACAGCTATACCGGCACTTTTACCGTTTCCTATACCGGCTATACATCCGCCGGCGACGCTTTTACGGGAAAGGTTAGAATTACCGTTATAAAAGACCATTCCGGCGTGGTTGCCTATGAGACGAACGCAATGGCGCCGGTTACATTCAACGCAGCCGATTTCGTCAGCGCCTATACGGGAGCCGGAACACTCAGCTACGTTAAATTCACGCTGCCGTCTTCCTCCGGTGGAACGCTGTATTACAGCTATTCCTCCCCGTCGAGCTATACGTCGACCGTGTCTGCCGCTTCGTATTATTACGTCAACGGCTGGCCGAATATATCAAGCATAACGTTTGTACCCAGCAGCAGTTATTCCGGGGCCCTGGCCATGGAATACACCGCTTACAATACGGCCGGCGACGCTTCGTCCGGTACGGTGCTTATTACTGTCGACAGCAGGGATCTGGATGTGGTAACGTACGCCGCGTTCCCCGACGAGCCTATTGAGTTTAATTCCGAGGACTTTAATACCGTATTTATGGAAAAGACCGGTATGCCGCTCCAGTATGTACGGTTTACGCTGCCGTCATTCGAATCCGGCAAACTGTACCTCGATTATGTTTCAGCTTCCGATTACGGGACCGCTGTCTCGGCGTCGGCCAATTATTACCGGGCCTATACGCCCTCACTGGACGATATTTCGTTTGTTCCGAAGGCGGGGTATACGGAAGCGTTACGATCACTTATGTGGGGTACACGGCAAGCGGCAAGCCCTATACCGGCAAAATCATTATCGACGTTGGCAGCAGTGTGCCGTTCACGGATATGCAGTCCGGTTACGGTTGGGCCTCGGATGCCGTATCGTACCTGTATCGCAACGGAATCATTAACGGACAGGGTAACAATCAGTTTTCGCCTTCGGACAGCATGTCACGCGGTGATTTTGTCTTGATGATTGCCAGGGCGTTTGATTTATCGGGCGGGACGGATAATTTTTCGGACGTATCAACCGAAAGCTATTATTACGATGCGATTTCTGCAGCCAAAAAACATAAGATTGTAACTGGCACGGATGGGCAATTTTTCCCGGATGAAGCCATTTCAAGACAGGACGCGATGGTTATCATTATGCGTGTTCTGGACGCCGAGGATATGCCGCTGACCGCAGGGACATCGGCGGATCTGAAAGGCTTCGGCGACGCCGACGAGATTTCGGATTATGCCGTAAAATCGGTGGCTTCCCTCGTCAAGGCCGGTATCATTACGGGCAGTAATGGAAGGCTTTATCCCCTGGATGATATCAGCCGCGCCGAGATGGCTGTCATTTTATACAGGGCTTTGACAATGTGACGAACAGGACGGACCCTATATAAAGTAAAAAAGTGTGCGTTAGATCATAACGCACACTTTAATTTTGGGGGAATCATGCCATCCGTATTTTGAATGTTCAGCGGCCTTGGGCCAGGTTAATCCAGAAATGTCACACGGCCGCTACGTATGCCGTATTTTGCGCCGACGACCTCGGTTTTGCCGTCGTGAATGAGTTTGGCGATGATGTTGTTCGTTTTGATCTCATCACAGACGCTTTTAATATTGGCGTCCTCGCAGGCTGCATAAAGGTCCTCGGCGCCGCGCACCTTGTCCAGCACCGGGCTGATCCGGTCGATGATAGACACAATGCAGCCGTGCACCTCGCCGCCTTCAACGGTGGCCTTGACAGCCCCGCAGTTTTCATGGCCTAGCACGACGATGAGCGGGACATCGAGATGCTCCGCGCCGTATTCAATGCTGCCGAGTGCCACGTCGTCCACGACGTTGCCGGCTGTGCGGATGACGAATAAATCGCCAAGGCCCTGGTCGAACAGGAGCTCAGGCGGTACGCGGGAATCGGAGCAGCATACGATGACCGCAAAGGGGTTTTGGCCGTTTATGGCCAATTCCTGCCGCCGGGCCGCGCCCAATTCGGCCTTGCTGTCATTGCCGGAGACAAAACGTTCGTTACCTTCTATCAGTAAAGCGCGGGACTGTGATGCCGTCATGTTAATTCTCCATTCTGAATGTATATCATACGTACTATACCAGCCGCCGGGACGTATTTCAAGACGCATCTTCCGCGTGAGGGTATATCAGGGGTGGATCCAAAAGTGGACGGCCAATGGCCGTCCCTCAGGCTGTCGAAAAAGCCGCATCCGCGGCTTTTTCGACATATAAAGGCTCTCGACCTGCGGGCCTCGTAAAGTAACGCTTTTCAGAAATGAATTCCTCAAAGCGTTGCTATCAAACAATTTTCGCTGCCGAGACCAGACAACTCGCCGTCGTCAGCGAAAATGGGGTCGCACGGCGATTGGACGTTTAAACGAAGGACGAAAGACTTTTTCGACAAGCTGGTGGACGGCCAATGGCCGTCCCTGTATGGTATGAGGGGACAGACATTGGCCGTATTGTTTTTTAAATGCCAGCTTCGGTTAATCCAGCTGACGGTATATGGGATTGCGGCTGCTGACAAGGCTGATTGTACAGCCGGCAACGCCGGTCATCATCATGATGACGGCCATGCCGGAGCCCTGGCCTGTGCCGACGAGCGTTGAAAGCGTGCTTTGAAGCGGCGAGCCGGCCCGCATAAGCGGCTCAAACACGTGGTCTGCCATAAAGCCGCCCAGGTACAGCCCGATGGGAATCGGTAAAAACTGTAGCGTATCGCGCAGGGCGAAGACGCGCCCCTGCAGTGAAACCGGTACATTGGAACGCATGATGGCGACGTTGTTGGCCGAGATGAAAGGGACAAGAACGTTTCCCAAAAGCGCCCCGATTGCCCAAACCATAACGCTCTGTCCGAAGGCATAGGAAAAATCACAGATGAGAAATGACGCGGCGCATGCGAGGAACATGACGCGGCTCTTGCTTTTTGCCGCGCGGGCCGCCGTTACGGCGATGCTGCCAATCAGCGCGCCGATGCCGGCCGCCGACGTAACGGCGCTGAGTGTCAGCTCGTTTCCGCCCGTGCGCGCCAGGACCATCGACGGCATCATGCTGCCGTCGCCGCCGAGATTTGCCAGCAGGTTGATGGCTGCCAGATAAATAATACATTTTCTGACGGCTTTATGTTCTCTTAAAAACGACAAGCCGGTTAAGCAGCTTTTGATAAACGTTTCCGTTGTCTCCACGCCGCCCGGCACGGGCGGTATTTTTACGAAAAGCAGAACAATAAAAAATGCCGCCGCGAAGGTCGCTAAATCCAGCATGAATACGCTTTGTATCCCGCCCAGCCGCAAAACACCCGCAGCGAGTACCGGCGCGGCCACCTTTGCCACAGCCATCGAGAGCAGCTGCAAGCCGCTCACGCGGACATACTGCTCTTTTGGCGATAGCAGCGTAACGGCCACGTAAATAGCCGGACCTACAAAAGCGTTGACAAAGCTGACCGTAAAGTTGATGGCGTATAAGTACCGCGTGTTCAAAGCGCCCGCGCCGCTGAGAACCAGCATGGCGGACGTGGCAAGCGCACCGGCCAGTATGCCGGCGAGAATAACCTTCTTTTTATCCCAACGGTCAGCCAGAGCGCCGGCGGCAAAGCACAGGAGGATCGACGGCATAACGTAAAAGACTCTTAAAAGAGCCACGCTTGTAGCCGTACCCTCAGCGCCATAGACATGGACCGTCAGCGCAAAGTTTGTCATCTCGCTGCCCATGAGTGAAATGGCCTGCGCGCTCCAAAGCAGCAGGAAGCTGCGCATACCCGATAATTTATTCAGTTTAAACATGACTTTGCTCCTTAATTTGAATCATCATCCAAATCATGCAAAGTCCGTAAGCGGACGGTTAACGCCGGATCAGCCGGCCCGATTCATCGGTAGGACGAATCGTTTTCCGCTCCATGCAAATCCGTCCGGTCAGACCTTGCATGGAGCCGTGACAATGCACAGCGGCAATATCGTCATAAAGCACCTCGCGTTTATGTGTGGTTTCATTATAGCAAGAAATTTCCTTTCGTCAACGACGAATCAAATATAAAAGGGGCTGTAGCAATTTTCGTTTTGCTACAGCCCCTTTTAGTTGGTGGTAGATTACGTTTGGTTGAGCTCGGCGTACTGCAGCATGTTCCGGCACAGGTACAAGACGAGCAGCGAGACGGGGATGTTGGCAACCGTCAGTGACAGCAGGATCGCCACGTTCTCCCCGGGGAATACGCCCAGTGTCGTCATGATAACGGCCAGCACGATTCCAGGGACGGCCATGATAATCAGCACGATAAAGTACAGAAACATGACGATCATTTTAGACGCGCTGCCGCCCCAGATGCGCTCGACGGCGATGTTGCCTGCTGTAAACAACAGCGCGAACGCCAAACGGGCCAGTATACACAAGACAGCCTCGACAGGTGTCAACCCCATTATAAAGGCGATGGGGATAAATATGACGAGTGCCTCGACGAGGGAAGACGGGCCGGCTTCCGCCAAAGCGTACAGCATCTTTTTGAGCGGCGGTGCCGGGATGAGGTAGATATACGGCTTGGTGAGCTCTTTATTGAAGCGTCCGAGTGCCGCCGTGAAAATCTGCATGGTGGTGGCTGTGCTGAATACGACGGCGAGCCCCGCGCTCTTCATGAAAATCGAGAGCGCAATTGTCACAACAACGAAGATAAGCGTCACCGTATCCAGGATGAACACACGCGCTCGCCGGTTTTCCAACCGATGCTTATAGTACATGGCGTCGGCGCCCCAGCCGCGGCCCAAACCCGTTTTGCCCACCTTGACGTTTTGCGGGACGGCCTCGGTCATGCGGCCTTCCTTGCGCGCTGTGACGGCCGACTGCATGATTTCTGAGCTTTTTAACACGTCCTCATAATAATCCTGATGTGTGCGTGTAATCAGATTGATAATCAATACGAGAAAGGCCGCGCACAGCGCCGCGCCGAGAAGGAGCTCTGTGAAATGACCCGTGAGGACGCCTGAAACGGCGTGCCCTGTCCAGCCGGAGACGGGGAAAAACCACGTGACGCCGCTGTCCACAGCTTCGGCGGCGCGGGATATGAACTGCGTCCGGTCTGTAAGACCGGCGCCCGCTACGTACAAAGCGAAGCCGATAACCAACGCGTAAAAGACAGTTTTGACGATGTTGCGGATCTTATCGTCCGAGCTTGTGAAGATATAGATGACCATTGCGGCGATTTGGCCGAAGAAGACGGTAAAGGCATATCCGACCAGGATGACAAGCAGCATCGGCATGGTAACGCCGTAGACGCTGTGCATCCAGCCGTACTGAAATAAGAGGAAAAAACCCAGCAGCAACGAGGTCCCCATTTGCTGAAAAAGGCCGTAAAACAAGACGTTTTGCTGGCGGAATGGGGCGGGGAAGACGAGGTTGACGTCCGCCATCGAGAACATGCTCGATCCGCTTTTAAAGCCCTTGACCGCCAGCAGCACAAACATGACCGAATAAAACAGCGTGACGATGGCTGTCAGCTCGCTGAGGCTGCGAACGGTCCGGCCCGGCTGCTCGTCCACTTTGCCACCGCTAAACAAGGTTACGCCCATGAGCGCTATGATAAAGAGCAGATACAAAAGCTTGCCGGGACTTTTAAAAAAGCTTCGGATTTGATTTTTCAGCTTGGTGAGGAGAAGATATAGCAGCGGCAGGCTCATGATGATGCCTCCCCGCCGGTGTTTTCCGTTACGAGGAAGAACAGCTCCTCCAGACTTTGGGAGCGCAGCTCCTCGGCCGTGTTGCGTTTGGTGGCGGCAAAGCTGCCGTTTGTCATGATGTGAGCGATATCCCAATAGTCCTCAACGCTGTCGATCATATGCGTGCTGATGAGGAGGGCCGCGCCGGCGGCCTTGAGCTCGGCAAAAACGTGTTTAAGCTCCTTAATGGCGTGGGGGTCCAGTCCGACCAGCGGCTCGTCAAAGATAATGACGTCCGGCCGGTGGACCAGCGCGCAGCAGATGGAGAGCTTTTGCAGCATGCCCTTGGACAGCTCCTTGCCGAGCTTGTCCTTTTTGTCCCACAGCTCAAAGCGCTCTAAAAGCTTCTGGCCGTAGCCATCATCCTCAATCTTATATGAGCGGCGGATAAATTCCATATGCTCCGAAACAGTCAAAAGGTCATACAGCGCGGGCATTTCCGGGATATAGCCGAGATGCCGCTTGGCCTCGATCGTTTTGTTCGGCTGGCCGTCAATCGTTATGGAGCCTGAAAAACGGAGCAGGCCGGTGATGCACTTAATAATGGTGGATTTGCCCGCGCCGTTGGGCCCGAGCAAAATGGCAATCTGACCGCTGTCCACAGCAAAGCTGATGTCATTGTTGGCGATGGTTTTTCCGTATTTTTTCGTAACGTGATCGATAATCAGCATAAATACTCCCTGTCTCTTTTCTGATCTTTTGTATGGGTATTTACTATAATAAACGTTTTTATTTCGGTTTAGTTCCCAAGGTGAAGGCTTGTTGAACCCGTTTGCCCATACTTGACTATCCTAACATATACAAAGCAAAAAAGCCATATAAAGGCAAAGCGCCTTTATATGACTTTTTATATACAGTACCTGTTATTTTTGCGTTATGCCTGCATAACGGCGCGCTTCATTTCGCGTACGTATCCAGCGACCGGGCCGACGGAATCCTTGCCGTGCTGCTCAACGAGCTTCACGATGGCGCTGCCGACGATAACGCCGTCGGCCTGCCGGGCGATGCTTGCGGCCTGCTCCGGCGTTGAAACGCCGAAGCCGACGGCGCAGGGGATGTCTTTAACGGACTTGACAAGGCCGATCATCTCGCTGAGATTGGTGACGATCTCGCTGCGCACACCCGTGACGCCGAGAGACGAGACGACATAGACAAAGCCCTCAGCCTCTTTGGCAATCGCGCCGATGCGCTCGTTTGACGTGGGGGCGATGAGCGAGATGAGCG
Source organism: uncultured Sporobacter sp. (assembly GCA_963675425.1). Lineage (GTDB taxonomy): Bacteria > Bacillota > Clostridia > Oscillospirales > Oscillospiraceae > Sporobacter. Next base: position 1,564,121 of record OY776214.1, read on the forward strand.
GGATGCCGTATTTTTGGCCGAACGGCGACAGCTCGCCTTTTTCCTCAAACGGCATGTCGGGCACGATAATGGCATCAATGCCCGCGTCGCGGCTATTTTTGAGGAATTGATCCGCGCCATAACCGAAGATTGGATTTAAGTACGTCATGAACGCCAGCGGCACCTGCGTTTTTTCACGGATACGCCGGACGGTCTCGAAGATCTTATCGGTCGTCGTACCGGCGGCCAGCGCACGCTCGTCGGCGCGCTGGATGACGACGCCCTCGGCCACGGGGTCCGAAAAGGGGATACCCAGCTCGATAAGGTCCGCGCCGGCCTCCGCCATGGCGAGGACAAGCCGCTCGGTCGTGTCGAGGTCCGGGTCTCCCGCCGTGACAAACGGGATGAACGCTTTGCCGTTTTTAAAGGCCTGTTCCAGCCTACTCATGCAGGTCCACCCCCTTGTAGCGCGCGATGGCCGCCACGTCCTTGTCGCCGCGGCCGGACAGGTTGATGACGATGATTTTGTCCGTGCCGAGCGTCGGCGCGAGCTTCTGGGCGTATGCCACGGCGTGTGCGCTTTCGACGGCCGGGATGATGCCCTCAATGCGCGAGAGGTACTCAAACGCCGCGACAGCCTCGTCGTCCGTTATCGGGACGTATTCCGCGCGCCCCGCGTCGTGCAGGTGTGCGTGCTCCGGGCCGATGCCGGGGTAATCGAGCCCCGCTGAGATGGAGTAAACCGGGGCGATCTGTCCAAATTCGTCCTGGCAGAAATAGCTTTTCATGCCGTGGAAGATGCCCGGGCGGCCCGTGGCGATGGTCGCGGCGGTTTCCGGCGTGTCGGCGCCGCGCCCGGCGGCCTCACAGCCGATGAGCCGGACGGCCTCGTCACCGATAAAGTCGTAAAACAGGCCGATGGCGTTGCTGCCGCCGCCGACACAGGCTAAAAGCACATCGGGCAGACGGCCTTCCAGCTCCAGCATCTGCGCGCGGACTTCCTTGCCGATAATACTCTGGAAATCCCGCACAATGGTGGGGAAGGGGTGCGGCCCCATGACGGAGCCGAAGACGTAATGCGTATCGTCCATACGTGACGTCCACTCGCGCATGGCATCGTTGACGGCGTCCTTGAGTGTTTTGGTCCCGCTTTTAACGGGGTGTACCGTTGCGCCTAAAAGCTCCATGCGATAGACGTTGAGCGCCTGGCGGACCGTGTCCTCCTCGCCCATGTAGATATCGCATTCGAGGTCCATGAGGGCGGCGGCCGTGGCTGTCGCCACACCGTGCTGGCCCGCGCCCGTCTCGGCGATAACGCGTGTCTTGCCCATTTTCTTGGCCAGTAGCACCTGGCCGAGCACGTTGTTGATTTTGTGCGAGCCTGTATGGTTGAGGTCCTCGCGTTTGAGATAGATTTTTGCGCCGCCAAGATCTTTCGTCATGCGCTCGGCATAATACAGAAGCGACGGGCGGCCCGCATAATTTTGAAAGAGGCTTTGCAGCTCCGCGTTGAAATCCGCGTCGCTTTTATAAAACTCATAGGCCTTTTCGACCTCAATGAGCGCGTTCATGAGCGTTTCCGGCACATACTGCCCGCCGTGTACGCCGAACCGGCCTTTCATAGGACTTCCTCCCTTTACTGATTAAGTCACCGACTTAATCAGTGTGTACTTAAACTAGATATTCTTAACAATACGGACGATTTCGCGGATTTTGCCCGCGTCCTTTATGCCGTCCGTTTCAGCGCCGCCGCTGACATCCAGACAAAAGGGCTCCGGCGTAATAGCGGCTGCCGCTTTGAGGTTGCCGGCGTCCAGGCCACCCGCGAGAAAAAAGGGCTTGTTGAGCGGGGGGATCAGCGCGTAGTTAAAACGCTCGCCCGTGCCGCCGTAGGCGTCTTTCCGATAGGTGTCCAGAAGCAGATAATCACACGGCAGCTTTTCTGCGGCCAGTATCTGCCCGGGACTCTGCACACGTACGGCCTTGATGACGGGGCAATCGATGTCTTTTTTCAGTTCGGCGATATAAGCCTCGTCCTCGTCGCCGTGCAGCTGGACCAGGTCAATAACGCCGTCCCGGCACAGCAGGACGATATCAGCCTTCTCGGCATTGACAAAAACGCCGGCGGCGCGGATGCGTGTGTCCAGCTTTTCCTTCAAAGCCGACGCCTCATCAACAGTGACTTGCCGGTGGCTTTTGGCAAACACAAAGCCGATGAAGTCCGGCAGTGCGGCATTGACCGCCAAGATGTCGGCTGGGCGCTTCAGTCCGCATATTTTAATATTCATGACGCCGCTTCGCGCAGCGTGTCCAAGGCGGCTTTTTTATCGACGGTTCGCATCAGCGTCTCGCCGATTAAAACGGCGTCCACACCGGCGCTTTTCAGCGTGCTGATATCGCCCGGCGTTTTAATACCGCTTTCCGCTACGAACAGCGCGTAATCCGGGACGTGCGGACGCAGGCGGACGGCGGTGGAAATATCGACCTCAAACGTTTTGAGGTCCCGGTTGTTGACGCCGATGATCCGCCCGCCGGACATTACCGCCATGTCGGCCTCATCCTCGTCGTGGACCTCAATGAGCGCCGACAGACCCAGCCGGTAGCAGATGTCCATATACCGCTCCAGCGTATCCGCGTCAAGCAGGGCGCAGATTAAAAGCACGGCGTCCGCGCCGATGAGCTTGGATTCGTACAGCTGATACTCATCGACGATAAAGTCCTTGCGTAAAAGCGGCAGCTTGACATGATGGCGTATGTCGCTGAGATAATCGGTGTGGCCGAGGAAATAATCCGGCTCCGTCAAGACGGAAACGGCGCTCGCACCGGCGGCCTCGTATGCCTTGGCGATCTCTGTGTACGGGAAGTCCTCGGCAATGACGCCCTTGGACGGCGACGCTTTTTTAACCTCACAGATAAAGGACAGGCCGTCTTTTTTGAGCGCGGCTTCAAACGCAAAGCCGCCGCGCACGCGCTTGAGCGCGCGCTCTTTCATCTCTTCCGGGGAAACGCGTGATTTCTGGGCCTCGACCCGAAGCAAAGTCGAGTCTGCGATTTGCTTAAGTATCATGTTGTCCTCCCATGCGCCACATTGCATATTGGTTCCTCCGCATGGGAGGTGTTCCCGTCGTTTCTGGCTGCTGCCCGAGAAGCTGGAATATGGCACAAATCAATTTGTATTACTTTTATTATACAGTGTTTGTAAGGCGAATGAAATCCCGCATTTTCTGGCAGGCTGCGCCGCTGTCAATGAGGCCTGAGGCTAGGCTGACGCCCTGTTCAATGCTGGACGCTTTGCCCACCACGTACAGGGCAGCCGCAGCGTTTAAAACGACGGCGTCGCGCTTGGGGCCCCGCTCGCCGTCAAAGATGGCTCGGGCGATTCCGGCGTTTTCTGCCGGGTCGCCGCCGGTGAGGTCTTCGCGGGAGCAGAAGCTGAAGCCGTATTCACGCGGGTCCAGCTTGAAAGACGTAAGCGTCCCATTGTTGATTTCGCAGACGGTGGTCGTCGCACCCATTGAAATTTCGTCCAGCCCGTCGTCGCCGTGGACGACGAGCGCGCGCTTCACGCCGATATTCATGAGCACCTTGGCCAGCGGCTCCACAAGCTTTTCGTCGTAGACCCCGAGCAGTATATAAGGCGCGAACGCGGGGTTTGACAGCGGGCCGAGGATATTGAATACGGTGCGCAGGCCGATCTCCTTGCGAACGGGCGCGGCGTATTTCATACTGGCGTGATGGTTTGGCGCGAACATGAAGCACATACCGGCTTCGTCCAGCACACGTGCCGTTTGTTCAGCTGTCAGGTTGATTTTCGCGCCGAGCGCCTCCAGAAAGTCGGCCGCGCCGCATTTGCTGGAGACACTGCGGTTGCCGTGCTTGGCAACCGGCACGCCGCCCGCAGCCACGACGAACGAGGTGACGGTGGAAATGTTAAAGCTGTACGATTCATCGCCGCCGGTACCGACGATATCCATAACCTCCGCCGTGGTATCGAGCCTCGCGCAGCGCTCGCGCATGACGGCGGCACACGCGGCAATTTCATCGACGGTCTCGCCCTTGATGCGCAGCGCCGTTAAAAAAGCGGATATCTGCGCCTGGGTAGCGTCCCCGCGCATGATCTCATCCATGGCCTCTTTGGCCGTGTCATACGTTAGGTCGCGCCCTTCGGCAGCTTCCTTGATGGCGTTCTTAATCATGGCTTTCACCTCCAATACTCAGGAAGTTTCGGATAATAACGTCGCCCATCGGCGTGAGCACCGATTCTGGATGAAACTGAAGGCCGTAAACGTCAAAGTCCCGGTGCTTCACGGCCATAACCTCGCCCGTCTCGTCCTGGGCGATGACGCTTAGCGTCTCGGGTACCGTATCGCGCTCGGCGATCAGCGAGTGATAGCGCGCGGCCTCAATCGTTTCCGGCAGGCCCGTAAAGATCGGACTTTTCATATCAATAAGCATGGTGCTCTTTTTGCCGTGCATCAGCTTTTTGGCGTGGGTGATGTCCGCCCCGAAAACCTCACAGATGGCCTGATGGCCGAGGCAGACGCCTAAAATCGGAAATTTACCGCTGAGCTTCTTAATAACGTCCTCGCACACGCCGGCGTTCTTGGGATAGCCCGGGCCGGGGGAAAGAATGATGTGTGACGGGGCCAGTGCTTTGATTTCGGCGGCTGTCACGGCGTCGTTCCGCACGACCTTGATATCAGGATTGAGCCCGCCGATGAGCTGCACGAGGTTATACGTAAAGCTGTCGTAATTGTCAATCATGAGAATCATAACTCGTTCACCTCGCTTGCGTTGAGTATGGCGTTCATAACGGCTTTGGCTTTGTTTCCGGATTCCTCATACTCGGTTGCCGGCACGCTGTCGGCAACGATCCCGCCGCCGGCCTGCACGGTGACCTTGCCGTCCTTTTTAACCGCCATGCGGATGGCGATGCAGGTGTCCATATTGCCGGCAAAGTCGATATAGCCGATTGCGCCGCCGTAGATGCCCCGGGGAGAGCCCTCAATCTCGTCGATAATTTGGCAGGCGCGAATCTTCGGCGCGCCGGAGAGCGTCCCGGCCGGCAGGATGGCCTCGATGGCGTCCAGTGCGTCGTGGCCCTCTTCGATATCGCTTTCCACGCGGGAGGCAATATGCATAATCTTGGAGTATCGGTGGATCATCATATAGTCCATGACCTTTACGGAATTGTACTGTGAGATCCGGCCCAGGTCGTTTCGCGCCAGGTCCACGAGCATGTTGTGCTCGCTGAGCTCCTTTTCGTCGCGCAGGAGGTCCTCCTCGAGCGCTTTGTCCTCGGCGTCGGTAACGCCGCGGGGCCGAGAGCCGGCAACGGGGAAGGTGGCGAGCCTGCCCTTCTGGAGCCGGACGAGCGTTTCCGGAGATGTGCTCATAATCTCGAGCCCGTCGATGTGCATGAAGACCATGTACGGCGACGGATTCGTTGTGCGCAGGACGCGGTAAGCGTCCAGAAGGCTGCCGTCGAATTTGCTTTCAAACCTTCGCGAGATAACGGCCTGGAATATGTCGCCGTCGACGATGTATTCCTTCGTTTTTTCAACCATTTTGGCGTATTGCTCCGGCGTGACATTGCAGGTGAACGCGCCGGCTTTCGGGGATTTGGCGGGCGGGAGCGGCGCGGCTTCGGCGATCATGCGCACGATGGTCTCAATTTCCGCAACAGCCTTCCCGTAGTTTTCCATAAGGTGCTCGGTGTTCATGTTGACAATAACGCTGATCTTCTGATGGAGATGATCATAGGCGATGACCTTGTCAAACAGCATCAGGTCATAGTCGTTTGCGTCGCCGCTTTTCAGCTTTAGAACCGGCTCGGTATAGCCGTACATGGCATACGAGAAGTAACCCACAAAGCCGCCTGTAAAAGGAGGCAGATCCTCCAGGCGCGGCGCGTGGTATTTGGACAGGATGCCGCGCAGGACCTCCAGCGGTTTTTCCGTTACGAGAATTTCCGGCTCTTCGCCCTCGATGATGACGAGACCATCCTTGCATTTGACGCGCAGAACGGGGTCATATCCCAAAAACGAATAGCGGCCCCATTTCTCCCCGCCCTCGACGCTTTCCAGCAGATAAAAGCGTTTGCTTTGCGCGGCGAGCTTTCGCAGAAGGAGAATCGGCGTCGTCACATCTGCGTAGATCTCCCGGCAGACGGGGATTGTATTGTACTCCTTGGCGAGCTCCGTGATGGTTTCACAGCTTGGCGTAATCATGGCTTTACACACATTTTCATTGATGGGATGAAAACTCCTTTCCAAAAAAATAAAAGGGCGGCGCCGGCAAAATAAAAAAGCCTTTGCCCCACACTGGGACAAAAGCTTAAGCTTCTGCGGTACCACCCAAATTGACGATATAAAATCATCCGCTCATTTTGCATACCATCATATGCACCCCACTGATAACGGACAGGGTTCCCGTCGGCGTCTACTCCCATATGAGCCCATATGCTTTCAAGCCGCCCTCGCAAGCCCATTCGAAAAAACCTGTGCTGCCGCACTCACACCAACCGGCGGCTCTCTGGATACACCCGATTTTTTGTACTCTTCTTGCTCAAAGGTTTCAAATATACAATTTGTTGCTTATCATGATACGGGAATAATACGCATATGTCAAGAGCAAAATTCACAGATTATTGACGAAGGGCCGCGCCAATATTGACGGATCGCTGTGTCCGCCCATAATTGACGTCAAGGACACGCGATGATATAATACATTAATTTACTGCTATGCTGTTGTTTGATGCAGCGGCAATTGGGAGACAGCGCGATGTGGGTATCCGACAAATGGACAGATTATGAGCTGCTTGACTGTTCCAACGGCGAAAAGCTGGAACGGTGGGGCCGCTTTCTGCTGGTGCGGCCCGACCCGCAGGTGATCTGGGATACGCCGAAAACGCATCCCGGCTGGGAAAAGCCTCATGCGCGCTATGCGCGTTCATCGTCCGGCGGCGGCAAATGGCACAATAACAGCCTCCCGGAAAGCTGGCGAATACAGTACGGCGATCTGTCCTTTAATGTGAAGCCCATGAATTTTAAGCATACGGGCCTTTTTCCCGAACAGGCCGTCAACTGGGATTATATCGACGGGAAGATACGCGGGGCGGGCAGGCCCGTTAATGTCCTGAACCTGTTTGCGTATACCGGCGGCGCCACGGCGGCGGCTGCTGCCGCGGGTGCGAGTGTCTGTCATGTGGATGCCGCGCGCGGCATGGTGAGCTGGGCCCGGGAGAATGTGCGTGCGTCCGGCCTTGAAGACCGGCCCGTGCGCTGGATCGTTGACGACTGTGTTAAGTTCCTGGAGCGGGAGATCCGGCGCGGCCGGAAGTACGACGCCGTCATTATGGACCCGCCGTCCTACGGGCGCGGGCCGTCGGGCGAGGTGTGGAAGCTGGAAAATGACCTGTTCGGCTTTGTCAGCCTGTGCGCGCGCGTCCTGTCAGACGACCCGCTTTTTGTTGTCATCAACTCTTATACGACGGGGCTGTCGGCCTCGACGCTGACTTATATAGCCGAAACGGTTTTTTCGGGCGTGTACGGCGGCCGGGCCGAAAGCGACGAGCTGGGCCTGCCCGTGCGAACGACAGGACTTTTTTTGCCCTGCGGCGCAACGTGCCGGTGGGAAAGGTGAATGATGAATCAAAGCTATACGGAAAAGATTATAAAAACAGAAAACCTCCGTTATGCCTATAGGGCGTCCGAGGACGAGCTGCCGAAAATCGTCTTGGAGGACCTGAATCTTGAAATTGAGTCCGGGACGTTTGTGGCGATACTTGGGCGAAACGGTTCGGGTAAAACGACGCTGGCTAAGCACTTTAACGCGATCCTGCTACCAATGGGCGGCCGCGTGCTGGTTAACGACATGGATACGCTCGATGAAAATCTGCTTTTAGAGATCCGCCGCCGCGTCGGCATGGTGTTTCAGAATCCCGACAACCAGATTGTGGCCAACGTCGTGGAGGAGGACGTCGCTTTCGCGCCGGAAAATCTCGGCATACCGCCTGCGGAAATCCGCCGCCGCGTCGACGAGGCGCTTAAGACGGTGGGTATGTATGAATACCGTGAACACGCGCCACACCTTTTGTCCGGCGGGCAGAAGCAGCGCATTGCCATCGCGGGTGTTCTGGCCATGGAGCCGTCCTGCGTCGTGTTTGACGAGCCGACGGCCATGCTGGACCCCATCGGACGTGAGAGCGTTGTTAAAATCATCAAGGAGCTGCGCGAGACCGGCAAGGTAACCGTGGTTCTCATCACGCATCACATGGAAGAGACGATTGATGCCGATCGGCTCGTTATAATGTCCGAGGGAAAGGTGATTATGGACGGTGGCCCGCGGGACGTGTTCCGCGAGGTCAGCGCCTTGCGGGAGGCCGGACTGGATGTGCCGGAAACGGTGGGCCTTCTCTATGAGCTGAATAAAAATGGTTTTAGCCTCAGGCTGGACGCGCTGTCTGTCGAGGAATGCGCGCAGGAAATATACGCGGCTTTATCCTGAAACAGGAAATGACGGCGTTTGAATGGGCGTCATTGCAGAAATACGTGAGACGCACCGTCGCTTAAAGGATGGTAATACGTTGGCTCCACTAATACAAACAGAAAAACTGACGCATATATACAGCGTGGACACGCCCTTTGAGCATGTCGCGATTCGCGATATCAATTTCGCGGCGGAAAAAGGTGAGATTCTCGGAATCATCGGCCAGACGGGTTCGGGTAAATCGACTTTTATCCAGCATCTCAATGGGCTTTTAAAGCCGACCTCGGGCAAAATCCTGTATAACGGCGAGGATATTTACGCCACAAAGGAGCGCACACGGGACGTACGCTTCAAGGTTGGGCTTGTTTTCCAGTACCCCGAATACCAGCTGTTTGAGGAAACGGTTTTTAAGGATATTGCGTTCGGACCGAAAAATATGAAGCTGTCTGAGAGTGAAGTCGACGAGCGCGTGCGTGAGGCAGCCGGCTTCGTGGGTCTGCCGGAGGCGCTTTTGGACAAATCGCCGTTTGAGCTGTCGGGCGGTGAAAAAAGGCGCGTGGCGATTGCCGGCGTCATTGCTATGCTGCCGGAGGTTCTGATCCTTGACGAGCCGACAGCCGGGCTTGACCCGAAAGGGCGCGACGAGATCATCGCCAACATCAAGCAGTATCAGCGTTCGACGGACGCCACTATCATTATGGTCACGCACAGTATGGAGGATATCGCGCGCACGGTTGACCGTCTGTTTGTCTTTAATAATGGCCAGGTTGTTATGCAGGGCACGCCCGCCCAGGTGTTTTCGCACAGCGGAGAGCTTATTGATATCGGCCTGACGGTGCCGAAGGTCACCATGGTGGCAAACCGCCTGCGTACGCTCGGCCTGCCCGTCCAGGAGGATATTTACACCATCGAGCAGCTGCGGGGCGATCTGGTCCGGCTCAGAGGAGGGCGTCATGATTAAAGACATTACGCTCGGCCAGTTCTTCCCGGGCACTTCAATCGTACACCGGCTGGACCCGCGCACTAAGCTGCTTTTAACCGTTATTTATATCGTGGCGCTGTTCACGGCGGTCTGGTATTTTTCCTACGGACTGATGTTTGCCGTACTTTTAACGTGTATTCTTTTATCAAAAATCAGTTTTAAGGCGATACTTAAAAGCATTAAACCGCTGATCTATATCATCATTTTTACGTTTATCCTGAATATCCTTTTCACAAAGGGCGACCCGATCGTCGAATTCTGGATCATCAAGATATCCTATGAGGGCATCGCTCTCGCCGTCAGGATGATCATCCGCCTTGTCATGCTCATTGTGGGTACATTTCTTTTAACCTATACCACATCGCCGATTGCCCTGACGGACGGCCTTGAAAATCTTATGAATCCGCTTAAAAAGATCAAGGTCCCGGTGCATGAGCTGGCGATGATGATGAGTATCGCGCTCCGGTTCATTCCGACGCTATTGGAGGAAACGGACAAGATCATCAGCGCGCAAAAAGCGCGCGGAGCCGACTTTGAGTCGGGCAATCTGATCCGGCGGGCCAAGGCCCTGCTCCCGATTCTCGTGCCGCTTTTCATCAGCGCGTTCCGGCGGGCTGATGAGCTGGCCGTGGCGATGGAAAGCCGGTGTTACCACGGCGGAGAAGGCCGCACGCGCATCAAGCAGCTGAAAATGCACGGGCGGGATTATACGGCGCTGCTTTTAGGCCTGGTTGTATTGGCGGGTGTCATTGTTATGAATCTTTTCGGACTGTAGATTTAAGCGGGGAGGGGACTGTTTATGAGAAATATCGCCCTTCGCCTTCGATACGACGGTACGAAATACCACGGCTGGCAGGAACAGAAACAGGACGTCACGGTGGCGTCTACGGTCAACGGGGCGCTGTCAAAAATTTGCGGCCACGGCGTCAAGGTCGTCGGCTGCGGCCGGACGGACGCAGGCGTGCACGCCGAGCGATATTGCGCCAGCTTTAAAACCGATTCGCGTATTCCGACAGACCGGCTGCCGCTGGCGCTCAATGCGCTGCTGCCACCGGACATCGCGGCCGTCGCGGCTGTTGAGGTTGAAGAGGACTTCAATGCAATTCTCTCTTGCGTTAAAAAGGAATATACTTATAAAATATATAATACGCGTATCCGCGACCCGTTTTTAATGAGCCGCGCCTATTTTTATCCGTCGATGCTGGATATCGGCATCATGGCAGAGGCCGCTTCGTACTTTGTCGGAACGCATGACTTCAGGGGTGTGCGTTCCGTCGGGACGGTGACGAAGTCGACGGTGCGTACGGTCTACTGGTATGAAGCGGCGCAGACGGGCCCCGTCATTACACTGCGCGTGTGTGCAAACGGCTTTTTATACAACATGGCGCGTGCCATGGCGGGCACTTTGATTTACGCCTCAGAGGGGAAATTTAAGCCCGGTGATATACCCGATATGCTTAAGAAAGGCGACCGGAATCTATTCGGGCCGACCGTTCCGGCGTGCGGCCTGTATCTAACGCGGCTATGGTATGACGGACCGGCCGGCGAAATGCTGTCGGATGATCAAAAAGTTTCAAAAAGTTAATTTTGCGTAAACATTATATCTTTTTATTATTAAAAATGGTAAACTCAAAGGTAGTCGAATATAGCGGCCCGTCTGCTGGTCCATCCTGATAAACAGGCAGATGTGTACGCAATATAGAAGGCGGGTTTATGGCGACGGTCGAATCGATTAAAAAGGTGAAAAAGAAACGACGCGGCGGCAAGGCCCTTAAGTTTTTTGTGTCGGTTCTCGGGTTGGCCCTGCTTTCTGTTGCGGCCCTCGTTCTCATCACAAATAACGGGAAGCTGAATGCCGACGGATTTGTCCGCCTGTTCAGCGGAGCGGGCGATGAGGCGACAGCGGAGGAATTCCTGTTTGACGCGGGCTCCAACAAAGATTTGGCAGATTTCAGCGGCGGCCTGGCCGTGGCCTCTTCCGTCGGCCTGCAGGTCATTGACAGGTCGGGGCAGCTTGTGTTTATGGAATCCTGCGATTTCGCGTCGCCAACTGTGTATACGGACGGACGTGTCGGCGTAGCTTATGATCTGGGCGGTTATAAGCTGAAGCTTTTTGACGAAGCAGGCGTTATTAAAAGCATTACAACGACGGGCAAAATAATATCTGCCCGCTTGAATCAGGACGGCTGGCTCGCGCTGTGCACACAGGAGAATGGTGGATACAAGGGGCGCGCCACGGTCTATAACGACAAAGGTGACGAGGAATATTACTGGCGCTCGGCAACAGGATATACGCTGTCGGCCGAAGTTGCGCCGGACGATAAGAAGCTCGCGGTGCTCACACTCACTGAGGACGGAAGCAGGGTCGTGTTCTTCTCGCTGAACAGTGAAGATGAGCTGTCGTCGGAGACGCTTGCCGGAACGCTTGTTACGGAGATTGCTTATATAGATGGGGACAGCGTTCTGGCCGTATCGGAGGAACAGCTCGCCGTCATATATGAAGACGGCGGCAGTGATACCCTTTATAGTTATTCCGGCAAATATCTTTCCGGCTACGCTTTGAACAGTCCGAGCTTTACAGCCCTTGTCCTGAGCGACTATCTTGTTGGCAATCAGGGCAGTATTGTGACGATTAGCCCATCGGGCAAAACCCTCGGGACCCTTACGACAGACCGGAAGGTACTGTCTATTTCAGCTGATGGCGATTATCTGGCCGTCCTTTTCAGTGACGGGCTTGTCATATATGACAAAAACCTGGAAGAATACGCAAGCTTTGGCGATACAGCCGGCGCTGTTGGGACGATTATGCGTTCCGACGGAACGGCGCTTTGCCTGACGGCGCATTCCGCCTCGGTTAAAAAGGCCCTTACCGATTAAGATTCGGCCGAAAGGAGCACATGCGTGGTAAGTACGGCAATCGATATTGCATTGATTTTGATTGTAGGTTTCAGCACCTGGCGAGGCTTTAAAAATGGGTTTATACGCGGGATTTTCGGTGTGCTGGCTATTATTATTGCCATCTACGGCGCCAATCTCATTGCGAAAACGTATTCCGGGGAATTTACCGGCATGCTTAAGCCGTTTGTCGGCGGGATTGTCGACAAGTCCGTAACGGACGTTGTCGGTAATGATGAACCGGATGAAGCAGACGGCGTTGCCGGGAACGGCAGCGACGCGGCCGTCGGCACGGCGGAACATACAAATATTTATGACATCAGCTACAAAGCGCTAAGAGGAATCGGTGTTTCCGAAGAGGCTTCCAAAAATCTTGCCGATAAGGTTGAAACCGAAATTGACAGCGCCGGACAGCAGTTGTCCAATAATTTAACCGAAAAACTTTGCTCTGTGCTGGCTTATATAGCCGTATTCGGGATATCCTTTATTTTAATCGCCATCATTTTCGCTGTTGTCGGCAACGTCATTAATTTGGCGTTCTCGCTGCCCGGTATTGAGATGGTCGATAAGATAGTCGGCCTGGCATTAGGTCTTTTACGGGGGCTTCTCATTATCTTAGCCATAGGAGTCATCATCCGGTACCTCGGTCTCCTGTCGGCCGGTACCGTCGAAAATACAGTCCTTTTGAAATACATGAGCAATCACAATCCAATTGCAAATATTCTTGGCATTTAAGCCGTATAGTACAGTAGGTGAACGTCGTGAAGAATGTACCGAACATTTTGTCCTCCATACGCATCTGTCTTGTACCCGTTTTTGCCGTTACGTATTTTTACGAAGGCGAAAGCATCAAGATCTATGCTGCGCTCGTATATGCTTTGGCATCCTTCACCGACTTTCTGGATGGCTTTATTGCCAGAAAATATGATATAACGTCTAATTTGGGAAAGATACTCGATCCCCTCGGCGACAAGCTCATGACCCTCACAGCACTCATGTGCATCACCATAGACGGCGTCATCCCCGTGTGGGCTGTCGTGGCTGTACTGGCTAAGGAGCTTGCTATGATTCTGGGAGGGGCCGTTATTCGCAAAAAGCAAGACGGCGTCATCCCGCCGGCCAATATCTTTGGCAAAACATCCACCGTTGTCTTTTTCGTCGTATGTGTTACACTGATGTTATTTAGAACCATACCCGAAAACATTGCGACCATTATGATATCGATTGCTATTGCGCTGATGATGATGGCGCTCGTCAGTTATATAAAGACATTTAAAAGCGTCATGAACAGGACGGACGAATCCAAGGGAAAGACCTGAGCTTTAAAGCAGTCGTCCGCCAAACAAGCTGATTTTAAAGAGGTAATATGAATGCGACCAACTATATGTGCACGCTGTAAAAAAAATCCCGCCGTGATCTTCATCACGAAAATTGAAAACGGCGAATCGACCAACGAGGGTCTCTGCCTCAAATGCGCCAAGGAACTCAATATCAAGCCTGTTGAGGATATTATAAAGAAGATGGGCCTGTCAGACGAGGACCTTGACAACCTCACCGATGAAATGGTGGAGGCGATGGGCGGACTTGAGAGCCTGGCCGAAGTCGAAAATAATGATAATAATGAAGAAGAAGGCAAAACGGCCACCTTCCCGTTTTTAAACCGGCTGTTCAACGGGCCCGATGATTCGCCCGGGCAGAACGATTTCCCGCGTCCGAGCCGGGAATCGAAAGAGAGCCCTTCCGGCTCGCCAAACAATAAGAAACGAAAATATCTCGAAAATTACTGTCTGTCACTGACCCAGCGCGCCCGGGAGGGTAAGCTGGACCGGATGATCGGCCGCGAGGTGGAGACTGAGCGCGTCATCCAGATACTCAACAGGCGGCAGAAAAACAATCCCTGTCTCATCGGAGAGCCCGGCGTCGGCAAAACGGCCATTGCCGAAGGGCTGGCGCAGCGCATTACGAACGGCGATGTGCCGTATAAGCTCCGGGACAAGGAGGTTTACCTTCTGGACCTGACGTCGCTCGTGGCGGGCACGCAGTTCAGGGGCCAGTTTGAAGGCCGTATGCGGGGCCTTATTGAGGAGATCAAGGCGCAGCAGAATATCATACTCGTCATCGACGAGGTGCATAATCTTGTCGGCGCCGGGGACGCTGAGGGTTCGATGAATGCGGCCAATATCCTGAAGCCGGCGCTCTCTCGCGGTGAAATTCAGGTCATCGGCGCCACGACGTTTACCGAGTACCGTAAGCACATTGAAAAGGACTCCGCGCTGGAGCGGCGCTTTCAGCCCGTAACGGTAAATGAGCCGTCTATCAACGAGACGATCGACATCATCATGGGCATTAAGCATTACTATGAGAAATTCCACGGCGTCACCATCACCGAGGACGTTGCCCGTCAGGCGGTGATACTGTCCGAGCGGTATATCACCGACCGGTTTTTACCAGATAAGGCCATCGACCTCATTGACGAGGCCTGCTCAGATATGAATCTTAAAAGCGAAACGATTCTGCAGATGGATCTTATGCGCAAGGAAAAGGCCGATCTTTTGAAAGAGCGAGAGATGCTGCTGTCATCTGCTGTCAGCGGCAACGATTACGCGCGTCTGGCCGAAATCAGAAGCCGCGATATCCAGGTGTCCGAGGAACTGGCGCGTATGGAAAAGGAGCGCGCGCCCGAGCTCACGATTGATAATCTTGCCCGTGTCATTGAGCTGTGGACAAAAATACCGGCTTCCAGCATCCGTGAGGATGAATACAAGCGCCTGAGTGAGCTGGACAAACGACTCAAGGCGCATGTGGTCGGGCAGGACGAAGCCGTTGACAAGGTCTGTGCCGCCATACGGCGCAACCGAGTGGGTATTTCCGCCAAGCATAAGCCGGTTTCATTTATATTCATCGGCTCAACAGGCGTCGGCAAAACGGAGCTTGTCAAGCGCCTGAGCCAGGACCTGTTTGACGCGCCGGAGGCGCTCATCCGGCTTGATATGTCCGAGTTTATGGAAAAGCACTCCGTATCGCGCATTATCGGCTCACCGCCTGGATATGTCGGCTATGACGAAGCCGGCCAACTTACGGAAAAGATCCGCAGAAAGCCCTATAGCGTTGTCCTCTTTGACGAGATTGAAAAAGCGCATCCGGATGTCATGAATATCCTGCTGCAGATCCTTGACGACGGGCACATCACGGACGCGCACGGACGTACCGTCAATTTTGAAAACACGGTCATCATTATGACGACGAATGCTGGATCCGATAAAAAAGACGGCGCCGTTGGCTTTAACAGGACGATCAATGAACAGGGTAAGGAAAAAGCCCTCAAGGCTCTTAATGACTTTCTGCGGCCGGAATTTATCAACCGCGTGGACGAGATCATCTACTTCAACCACCTGTCCGAAGAGGACTTCAAGCAGATTGCGCGTCTTATGCTTGAGGAGCTGCGAGAGGCCATGGCGGACAAAAAGCTGGAGCTTCAATACGATGACAGCCTTATAGATTATCTGACAAAGAAATCCTTTTCCTACACGTATGGCGCGCGAAACCTCCGCCGCCTGATCCAACGGGAAATTGAGGACCGCATAGCGTCCGAAATTATTGCCAATTACGCACGTCCTGCCAAACAGATCGGCGTAACGGCAGTCAGCGGCGAGATCGAGATTCTGGCCGCGTGACATACGCATTGACACTTGCCAGTGCCGCGCGTACCCAATTTGCCGCGGCGGGGCGGGGCGCTGTTAAGCAATGTTGGGCAGACTGTACAAAATGACATATAGTAGCGAAGTCGCCCGTTTACATTTGTATATAATATACAAATGTAAACGGGCGACTGATGTGTTTAAAGACAGTTTCCCCTTTTGTCAGGCAGATTGCCAAGGAGTTTTGTCAACATAAGAAAAGTGACAAAGTAAGGGATAAGATTGACACTGGAGTAGATTGAGAGATAATTATAGGGTCAAGCACAAGAAAGGGCGGACGCGCGCGGGAAAGGCGCGAAAGGGCCGCCGTAAAGATGAAAAAAGAGAAGATGAATTGATATACGAAAGAGGGACGAAGGGGGTCGCCAGGGGAGCGAAGGAGAATAGCCTGGGACAGAGAGAGCAAAGACAGTCAGAGCAAAAAACAGGAGGTGAGCTGGTGGAACAACAGTATGTTGAATTCAACAATTTAGGCAAGGCATTTCCGGGCGTACAGGCGCTCAAGGACGTGAGCTTCCGGGTCGAAGGCGGCCAGGTATGCGCGCTGCTGGGAGAGAACGGCGCGGGGAAGAGCACGCTGTTAAAGATATTGAGCGGAGATTTGCAGCCCGACGAAGGATATGTGAGCATAAACGGAAAGGAACAGAAGTTTGTATCACCGTATCAGGCGATCAAGGCGAGCATCAGCGTAATTTATCAGGAACGGCAGCTGGTGGCGTCGTTGAACGTCATGGAGAACATATTTCTGGAGGACCTGCCGTCAAACAAGCTGGGTGTGATCAACAAAGCGGAGCTGAGGAAGCGGACGCAGGAGATCATCGATATATTTGGGCTGCCGCTGAGGCCGACGGATATTGTCGGGCGGTTATCGGTGGCATACCAGCAGATGGTGGAGATCATGAAGGCGTACCGGCGCGACTCGGAGATCATCGCGTTTGACGAGCCGACGGCGCCGTTGACGGATTCTGAGATCAAGATACTGTTCCAGCTGATCCGACAGCTGAAGGAGCGGGGGAAGATCATACTGTACGTGTCGCACCGTATGGCTGAGATATTCCAGGTAACGGACGACATTGTGGTATTGAAGGACGGTCGTCTGGTGAAGACGTTCCGGACGGCGGAAACGAATGAGAAGGAGCTAATCACGGCGATGGTCGGGCGCGACATCGGGGACACATACGCGAACCTGAAGCGCAACGACAAAATGGGAGACGTACTTCTGGAGGTCAACAACCTGCGGACGGACGACGTGCATGACGTGAGCTTCCAGCTGCGGAAGGGCGAGGTGTTGGGCTTTGCCGGACTGGTGGGCGCTGGGCGTACGGAAGTTATGCGGGCGATCTTCGGAGCGGACCCGATCATATCGGGCGAGATCAAGATGGAAGGCGTGCCGGTGAACTTCAAGTCGCCGAAGGACGCGATAGACCATGGCATCGCGCTGTGTCCGGAAGACCGTAAGGAGCAGGGGCTCGTACTGGGACGGTCCATCCGGGACAACGTCACGATGCCGGTGCTGGAGAAGGTCAAAAAGGGCCTGTTTCTGGACGATAAGATCGAGGAGACGCTGTCGGTGGATGCCGTGAAGCGGTATTCGATCAAGACGCCGACGATCGACAAGCTCGTGCTGGAGCTGTCGGGCGGCAACCAGCAGAAGGTCATCTTAGGGCGCTGGACGTCCGACAAGATGGTTACGAAGATACTGATCCTCGACGAGCCGACAAAGGGTATCGACGTCGGTACGAAGGCAGAGGTCTACCAGATGGTGTGCGACTTCGCCAAGCAGGGCATCGGCGTTATCTTCATTTCGTCGGAACTGACCGAGGTCTTAAACGTCAGCGATAACATTATTGTTATGCATAACGGGCATATAACAGGCAAGGTTACAAGACAGGAAGCAACGGAAGAGCGTGTTCTTGAACTCGCTATGCATGATTAAGGGAGGAAGCCATGGAAAATCAATCTGGAATCAAAAAACTTACCAGCTCAAAAGGTTTTACGCTGATCATTATAATGGCAGTGATTATTTTGGGTTTCTGGATCATCAATAGAAACTATCTATCGGACGATAATATCCGTAATATTCTCAACGCCGCGAGCCTCTCGGGCACCATCGCCATCGGCATGGGCTGTCTGCTCATAGCCGGACAGATCGACCTGTCAGCCGGCGCTGTCGGCATGGTGGGCGGCGTTATTATCGCTTTTTTGCTTCAGACAGGCATGCCGTGGTTCCCGGCGCTGCTTATCACGCTTTTATTCGGAGTTGGCGTCGGTCTTATCAACGCGTTCTTTGTCAATGTGCTCAACTTCATGGGCTTTATTTCAACGCTGGCGATGATGACGGTTTTTCAGGGGCTCGGCCTTGTTTTCACAAATGCGCAGAACATCGCCGTCAGCAACCAGAGCTTCTGGAATCTGGGCTCGACGAATGTGTTGGGTATTATTCCGCTTCCGTTCTTCATTATGCTGGTTTTATACCTCGCCTATGGATTTATTCTGAGGAGTACCAGGTTCGGCAGAAGGATTTATATGACCGGCGGCAACCAAAACGCGGCTCGCCTGGCCGGCATTAACCCCAAGAAAGTTCATCTGATACTGTTTGTCAACAACAGTGCTATTGCGTGTCTGGCCGGTGCAATGATGACGGCGCGTATGCATATGGCATCGCCGACGGCTGTGCTCGGCTCTGAACTGACCGCCATTACGGCGGCCGTTCTCGGCGGCGTTTCGTTCCACGGCGGCGGTGGCACTATGGGCGGCGCGTTTATCGGCCTGATGCTTCTTAACACGTTTACAAACGGCCTTGTCGTTATTGGTCTGGGCTCCTATTGGCAGATTATCGCGCAGGGTGTGCTGCTCATCTCGGCTCTCGTGCTCGACTTCTTCCGTGAACGGTCCAGAATCAGAGCGCTCAAAGCTTCAGACGCAGCAGCGAATGCTTAATCTTCCGCAGCTCTTATAAAACAAACACGAAGCCGCGCGGCATGTGCCGCGCGGCTTCAAGCTGTCGAAAAAGTCTTTTGTCCCTTCTTTTGTGCGTCCAATCGCCGTGCGATTTAATTTTCGTCGATGATGGCGAGTTGTCTGGTCTCATCGGCGAAAATTATTTGATTTCAATGCTTTGAGGCATTCACTTCCGAAAAGCATTACTTTGCGAGCGCCTCAGCGTGAGAACCCTTTATTTGTCGAAAAAGCCGCGAATGCGGCTTTTTCGACAGTCTGAGCCGCGCGGCATGTGCCGCGCGGTTTTTGCTTGATATGTATGTTCTTTGCCTTGCTGCAGAGTTAGATAAAATATAAAAACTCCAATTGCGTTAAAGCCTTCCCCTTGAGTGGAAGGTGGCATGGCGAAGCCATGACGGATGGGGGGATTATGATATGGCCGGATGAACTGGTTCTGCAAATAGTATTTAATCCTTGCGTTTGAGTTTTTCCTTCGTGCCGTCAGGGCGCATGACATAGGTGTTGTCGAGTGTGCTCTTCAGCGACTGGCGAAAAGCCGCCACGTATTCTTCCCGCAGTACTTTCTGGAGTACTTTTTCCTCGTCTGTCAGACCGCAGGTTTTTGACTTCTGAGCCAGCTCATTGATTTTGTCTATTTTACATTGTTCCATTGGTTCCTCCCACAACAAATTGACTGGTGTTCACGGATAGGGAATCGTATCACGGATATTGGCAATGTCCGTCAGATACATAATCAGCCGTTACAGGCCGAAGCCGGCATGCCGGCAACTGTTACAGCCCGGCCGGAAGCGGCCGGGTCATTTTTGCGGTTCGGAAAGCTGCGCGATGCGCGTATATTGATCGCGTATCATTAAAAGCTCCTTAGGCCATCGTGGAGGCGGCCTCGCTGGGGCGCGTTCCTGATGGAGAAAGTATAAAATAAACGGCTGCAAACTGCAACCAAAACGTTGACCAAGCGTCAAGACCGGCATATGGCGAATATCATGGAAATAGAGCCAAATAATGCCGCGAGGCGGCAGACAGAAAGGATGATATTATTGACAATATATGTTGTAAAGCCGGGAGACTCACTTTACGCCATTGCCAGCAAGTACGGCATAACGGTCGACGCGCTGATTTACGATAACCAGATATCGGATCCGTTGCGGCTGGTGGAGGGGCAGGCGCTGCTCATACCGGTGACGCAAGTCGATTACCAGGTTAGAAGGGGAGACAGCCTGTATTCCATTGCGCGGACCTACAATACGAGTGTTGAAGCGCTGCTGGCAGCCAACCCATCGCTGACGCGCCGTTCAAGATTATACCCAGGTCAGGTGGTTGTCATTCCGTTTCCCAATGAGATACTCGGGAACGCTCAGGTTAATGGTTTTACCATACGCACATCGCCGACGACGCTTGCAGAGTCGCTTCCGTACCTTACATATATCAGCGTGTTTTCCTGGCAGGCCGACGAGACTGGCGGCATCACGCCTATTAACGACGACGCCGTCCGCGCCGCCGCGCGGGACCAGAATGTGGCCTCGCTTATGACGGTGACGAATATCAAGCCGAACAGCGGTTTTTCCAGCGATATCGCCCATGCGCTTTTGACGGATGCCGGCGCGCAGGATGCGTTTTTAACCAATATAACGGCTGCGATGCGTCAGCGCGGTTACTACGGCGTTGTTTTTGATCTGGAGTATATCTACCCGTTTGACAGGGACAGTTATACGCAATTTTTACGCCGTGCTGTTCAAACGCTGCATGCTCAGGGGTATATTGTTATGACGGCCATCGCGCCTAAAACATCCGCTACCCAGGCCGGAACACTTTACGAGGCGCATGATTACGGCGCACACGGCCAGATTGTTGATTACGTTATTATCATGACGTACGAATGGGGATATATCTATGGACCGGCTATGGCCGTAGCCCCTGTCGATCAGGTCAGACGGGTGCTCGATTACGCCGTCACCGTCATTCCGTCGCAAAAAATTCTGATGGGCATGCCCAATTACGGCTACGACTGGACGCTCCCGTTTGTACGGGGCAGCGCGGCTGATCCCGTATCTAATACGGAGGCTGTTGAGCTGGCCGCGCGCGTTGGCGCGGCGATCCGGTATGATGAAAAGGCGCAGGCGCCGTTTTTCAACTACTACAGCGAGAGGAAAAAGCACGAGGTCTGGTTTGACGACGCACGGAGCATTCAGGCGCGGCTGCGTCTGATCAACGACTACAAACTGGCGGGGCTTAGCTACTGGACGATTGACGATCTGTTCCGGACGCAGTTCCTCGTACTTGAGTCCATGTATAACGTGGCTAAGGTGCTTTGACAGATCAATATATGGCTGGTGTCTAGAGTGCCGAAAAGGTGTTGGAGAATAAAAAAACGGCATTGTCGCCCAGGCGGCAATGCCGTTTTTTATACGTTTATATAAAAAATAGTATCTTTCGGTTAACATTTTGTAAAAATATGTCGATATAAGACATGGTACATGGCAAATAAGTTGAGGAGTTAGAAGCATGAAAGATATAAAATGGTTTGAGAGGAAATGGGTTGTTAACCTGAAAATTAAAAAACGCCTTAGTATCAGTTTTCTGTTTATAGCCGTTCTTACAGCCGTTATCGGCGTTGTCGGAATCATTTATGTTTTATCAGTCGATTGGCCGCATGCCCAGATGGTTGCTGTTATCATTGGCGCTGTTTGTATACTCGAAGTTATATTTGCGATACTTTTAGCCAATATAAACGCCTTTTTGATACTGGACCCGATGGGGAAAAATCACCGCATAATTGAGAGGTTTTCCATCGGAAATTTTGATGCAACCAACTTTTTCAGACCAAGAGATGGGGTTACGCTCCAATACAAAGATGAAATTGGAAGCTTTTCACGTTCTTTGGGAGGTTTGATGAAGTATCTGGTGAATGTGGACGGCTGTATCAAAAAAATATCTGAGGGAGACCTGTCTGTTGAGGTTCCCCATGCTTCGCCGGAAGATCAAATTGGTAATGGATTGACGCAGCTCATTAATAATTATAATGATTTGGTAGCCAGCATGGTAACGGCTGTCAATCAGGTTACGTCGGGTGCCGATCTTGTATCCAATTCAAGTTTGGCCTTATCACAGGGGGCTACGCAGCAGGCCGGCACTGTTCAGGAGTTAACGGCGTCCTTAGAACAGATATCTACTCAGACCCACTTAAACGCTGAAAATGCCGGACAAGCCAATGAGCTTACGAAAAATGCCAAGACAAACGCGGCGAAATGCAATACGCAAATGAAAGACTTGCTCAATGCCATGAGTGACATCAGCAATTCATCCAACAATATCAATAATATTATTAAAGTGATTGATGATATCGCATTTCAGACGAATATTCTGGCGCTGAACGCGGCTGTTGAAGCCGCGAGAGCCGGTCAGCATGGCAAAGGATTTGCCGTTGTAGCCGAAGAAGTCAAAAATCTGGCCGGCAAATCAGCCAACGCGGCGAAAGAAACAACCGTTATGATTGAAAACTCCATCAATAAAGTTGAGGTCGGCACAAAAATTGCCGATCAGACCGCCGGGGCGCTGGATGAAATCGTTTCACAGGTAGACCGTGCCGCCGAGCTGATCAATTCAATTGCAACCGCTTCGGTTGATCAGGCATCCGGTGTTGAGCAGATTAATTTCGGTATTGCACAAGTCTCTGAGGTCGTTCAGACGAATGCGGCCACCGCCGAAGAAAACGCGTCCGCCAGTGAAGAGTTGTCCAGTCAGGCGATTAACCTGAAGGAACATATCGGCACGTTTAAACTGAAAAACTAGAACGAGCCGCCTGCCATACCGATGTCATAGAAGCAGTGTCCATAATAAAAAAGAAAACCGGTCATGTTAAGGGATCACCTTAGCATGACCGGTTAGACTGTCGACAAAAGCCGCGGGAGCGGCTTTTGTCGACAGTTAAAGTACAAACGGCTTTTAAAAGTCTGACCCCGGACAGGAAGTGGCAATAACCAGATTCCGACGCTCAGTGTTTTTCGTTGAAAGCTGTAGGCGTTTACTATGAAAAGACAGCTCGACAGAATCTTCCATGGATGATATGATAGAAAGGCCGTATACGCTGAATACCGAGATGCTGGGCTCCGTAACAGTTACCAGATCTATCGTTGAGGCGGCGGTTTTTGGTATTGTTCATGCTCGTTAGCATCACGGAATTTACTACTAGGAGTCATAATCATGAAAAAAATACTGACGATACTGCTTACCGCGGCACTGTGCCTGTCGTGCTTCGTATACGTGACGCCCCAGGCGTCCGCCGTATCGCAGGACGAAACAAATAAAGCCGCGGCCGTATTGAATATGATGGGCGCTGTTGAAGGCGACGGGAGCGGCGCGCTTGGCCTTGACGACACACTTACCCGGGCACAGTTTTGCAAAATCGCCGTCGTAGTAATGGGCCTTTCGGGTAAGGTTGGCCAAAACGGCGGGTATACGATCTACCCCGATGTGTTCTCAACAGATTGGGAAGCAGGCTATGTCAATGTGGCTGTCCGGTATGCGGGGATTATGTCCGGCTATGCCGACGGGACGTTTAAGCCAGACGAGATCGTCACGTACGCTCAGGCGGTGACGGTGCTCGTGCGGATGCTCGGTTATACGGACAATGATGTTGAGGCCGGGTGGCCGGACGGCTATCTGGACAAGGCCGCGGAGCTCGGCCTGACGGAAGGCTTGACGCAATCCGCCGGCTCCAGTATCACAAAAGGCCTGATGACGGTCTTGTTTTATCGGTTGCTGAACACCGAAGCGATGGATTCCTCTCAGATTTTTATGGAGACGATCTCGGGGACGAGCGTCGTGAAGGACGTGTTTTTAGTGTCAGCCAATGCTGAGACGGATGCCGGCGTCTCCGGAGCCGTCAAGGTCGCCGGCTCGGTGAGTGGGACGTATCTTCCGGTTAACGGCGTGCCGGAAGCGCTGCTGGGCTCATACGGCAGCCTCCTGCTCAATGCCGCCGGCAAGGCGCTGACCTTTGTGCCGGCGTCCGGGGGTACGACGATCGTTTCGACCGTTAAAAACACCGAGGCCGGCTACATAGAGTGTGCCAACGGCAAGCAGATATCCATGCTGACGTCGCCGGTCTTTTATTTTAACGGCGAGGCAGCCGTTTACTCCACAGCGTGGATCAATATAACGAGCGGGATGCGTGTTTCGGCGTATTACACCGAGGGCGGGACAGTGGCCTACGTCATGGTCGACTCATCGTCTTCCGTGGCCGAATCGATTTTTGTCGTCACCGGCGATTCGTATTCACTGCCGTCCGGAGCCGGCGTCTATATAAACGGCGTCGAGGCCACGGCGGCCGATATTGCCAAATACGATGTGATCGAGTATGACGAGGATTATAACGTTTACAACGTTACGCGGCGGTATATCACTGGCCGCTACGAAAGTGCACAGCCAAACGTCACAAAGCCGGACAGCATCCAGGTGCTCGGCAACACGTTTGAGCTGCTGGACAGCGCCGTAGCCTCCGCTATGGATTACGACATCGGTGACACGGTCATGCTGCTGCTGACCTCGGACAACAAAGTGGCCGACGTTGTACCGCGCTACAAAACCAACATCAATTATGGTGTCGTCCAAAGCATCTCATCCTCCTCGGCCACGATTAAGCTATTAAGCGGCATCACGGTATCCGGGGCAATAGACGACAGCGATACAGACTACATTACCGGGCAGCTTGTCTCCGTCGTGTCTGGCAAAACGGGATATATCAATATAACCGGGCTCACCAAAACAAATTATACAAATCCGCTCTATGTTTCAACCGGCACGGTCGGCAACAATGCCCTTTCAAAGGTCATCAATGTCTTTGACTGCGTTGGAGACAGCATGGCGGAAATATCGCTATCGGATATACCGGTAAATACCGTCAGCGGCTCGGATATTCTGTTTATCGGCTATGATTGGTCCGGAAAAATCAATCTGCTGATTCTCGGCGACGTAACGGGCGACGCGTATACGTACGGCTTTATTAAAAACGTTACCGAGGAACAGACGGCAGGCGGCCTGTCCGCGTCGAACATGACAACGAGCATAACGAATTCAGACGGGACGACGACGGCCGTTTACGGGACGACAGGCCTGGCAAACGACGCACCCGCCGGTATTGCCGTAACCGGCGACGGGCATTTGGCCGGATACGTTACACTCACCGCTCAATCGGGAATCAATCGCGAAGACTTTGAGGAACGCTCTGACGGGAGTATGTATGTCCAGACGGACAAAGGCATCTTCAAGGTGGCCGACGACGTGCAGGTATACATAAACAGCACGTCCACGTGGACGACGCTTGAAAACGCCCGGGCGGCTTCCGACAACCTGTCTGTCTACTTTGACAGAACTCTGACCTCCGGCGGGAAGGTCCGCATTATTATCGCATACTGAATCCTGAATTATACGCCGGGCGTCTCGATGCGCTGGCACTAAGCATGAATGCCGTCCTGTGATCAGGGCGGCATTTTTATAAATATTTCAGTCGTTAAAAAGATCATTGTTGTATGAGTGGACGGTTTGTGTTATAATTATAAAGATAGGCAAAAGGAGTTGATGCGTGTGGACTTACGTCATCTCATCAGCATCGAGGACATTTCGGTTGCGTGGTGGGACGAGCTGTACGCGACGTGTCGCGACATTATTGCTCACCCGGCGGACTACCGCCTGTCGTGCAGCGGCAAGGTTCTGGCCACGCTTTTCTACGAACCGAGCACGCGCACGAACTTCTCGTTTCAGGCGGCGATGATGCGCCTGGGCGGCAGTGTATTCGGCTTTTCCGAGCCTGGCGCGACGTCAACGGCCAAGGGTGAGACACTCGCGGACACCGTGCGAATGATGAGCTCCTACGCCGACACAATCGTTATGCGAAGCCCGCAGGAGGGCGCGGCTAAGGCCGCCTCACTTTATTCCGAGGTCCCTATTATAAATGCCGGGGACGGCGGACACTTCCATCCGACGCAGACACTGGCGGATCTCACAACGATATCCGAAAAGCGCGGCAAGATCGGCGACCTCAACATCGGAATCTGCGGCGACCTTTTAAACGGACGGACCGTCCATTCGCTCGTATCGGCGCTGGCCAAATTTCCGAACATTAATTATTATTTGATTTCTCCGCGTGAGCTGTCGATCCCGGACTACATGCTGCATTATCTCAAGTCGCAAAATCAAAAATATATTGAGGTGACAAGCCTCGAGTCCACGCTGCCGCAGCTGGACGTTTTATATATGACGCGCATCCAGCGCGAGCGGTTCAGTAACCCCGACGACTTTGAGCGCCTCAAAAGCATATATGTGCTCAACCGGCGCAAGCTCCAGATGGCTAAAAAGGACTGCCTTGTCATGCACCCGCTGCCGCGTCTGGACGAGATTTCGCGCGACGTGGACGACGACCCGCGCGCCGTCTACTTCGAGCAGGCACGCTACGGCATGTTTATCCGCATGGCACTGCTTTTAAAGCTGACGCATTTTGAGCGCCAGACGCCTGGAAAGCTTAAGACGACCAAAGGGCTGAAATGCCATAATCCGAAGTGCATCACAGACCGCGAAGACTACCTGCCTGTGCTGTCAAAAGACGAAGATCACGAAAGCTGCGCTTATTGTGATAAAAAGATGTTGACAATTTAAAGTGTGAATGCTATTATTTTTAAGCCGCCGTTTTGGCGGAAGTGCGATACTAAGGCTGTAAGGCGAAGTTGGCTTTTAGTCCGATGGAATACGCGGGTGTAGTTCAATGGTAGAATTCCAGCCTTCCAAGCTGGCCGCGTGGGTTCGATTCCCATCACCCGCTCCATTATTATGCTTTAAGCCGGTATTTTTTTAAATATGCGCCAATAGCTCAGTTGGATAGAGCAACTGCCTTCTAAGCAGTAGGTCAGGGGTTCGAATCCCTTTTGGCGTGCCATCAGGACTCTAAAGGGAATGGCGGCCATTCCCGATGTGGTGGGTATAGCTCAGTTGGTTAGAGCGCTGGATTGTGGTTCCAGAGGTCGAGGGTTCGAGACCCTTTACCCACCCTCGTTTAGTTCTTCCTGATCGGGGAAGAATTTATACTTTTTAATGGCGCTGCAGGCGCCCTTTAAGTCCACGAAAGCCAGAGTAGCCGGCGATGGGATGTAGCCAAGCGGTAAGGCACCAGACTTTGACTCTGGCATTCGCAGGTTCGATCCCTGCCATCCCAGTTATGACCCGTTAGCTCAGTCGGCAGAGCACCTGCCTTTTAAGCAGGGTGTCCGGAGTTCGAATCTCCGACGGGTCACCAAAAAAACCTCGTAGTTGCAATAACTACGAGGTTTTTTATTTTTCCAAGAATCAGTCTTGACTACAGGATTGACAACATGCGCTGTGATATGAAATGGTATCAGCCTTTTGCTGACTGTTGGACTGAAATAAATAGTTCATAGACTACGAATATCGTAGATGAAAACCAAGTATTATCTCTTTATTGATGTAAGACGATTACGACACTGGCAACCCTGGATACTTTTGCAGATACAGAGACTATAATTTAGCAGCAAGACACCGAATTGCCTGCTGTTACGCGACTTTTCTTGGATCTTATTCTTGTTTTATTGATAACGGTTTTTATGATAACCAGTGTCACCCTTTATCTGTTCGCAAGGTAGTTATTTCTTTTCCAATATCCCGTTACTCATTCCAAAGATATTGTCAGCGATGCGTAACGTGGACTCCCTATGGGACACCAGCACAACGCTTTTTATGTTTGCGGATTCCTTCAATGATTTCAAAATAATTGCTTCATTCAGGCTGTCCAGGTTGCTGGTCGGTTCATCCAGAAGAAGCAGTGGTGCACCATGCAGAAAAGCGCGGGCAAGGCCGAGGCGCTGACGCTGACCGGCGGAGAGCCCCTCGCCAAGCTCGCCCAAACGGGTGTTATATCCCTTTGGAAGCTGAGATATAAACGCATGGATTCCGGCGGCGTCCGCCGCCTGATACACCTCGTCCATGCCGGCCTTGGGCTTGGAAAGCCGGATGTTATCCAGCAAGGTCCCTTCAAACAGAAAGGTATCCTGGGTGACATAGCTCTCCATGTCTCGCAGGCTCCTGGTGTTGATACTGCGGATATCCTTGCCGGACAGCAGGATGCGTCCCTGCTGCGCATCCCAAAAGCGCATGAGAAGCTTCAATAGTGTCGTTTTTCCGGAGCCGCTTTCACCGCAAATCGCGGTTATTCCGGTCTGTGGAATGCTCAGGCTGACATTCTGCAAAACGCGCTCGGAGCCGTAGGTGAAACCGACATCTTGGCAGACTGCGCCCCGATATGCCGTCGTCAGCCCCGCATCCACCTCCGGCACTTCGGGCTTTTCGTCTAAAAGCGCCAGCACCCGTTCGCCGGCGGTCATGGTATGGGTTAGGTCGTTTGAGAGGCTTGAAAGCGCCACTGCCGGCCCGAAGGAACTCATCATTGCCACCGTGGCAATCAGCACTCGTGAGAATGCTATCTCACCGTTTTGAAATAGCAGCAGCCCTGCGAAGAGAACCGTGCCGGAAAACAGCAGAACCGCCGCGTCGGTCACGGCTGCGGCTTTGCCCTCAAGCCGCTTGAGCGTCAGCTGCTGCCGCTCCATATCGTCGGAGATGGCATCCATTTCAGCCTGTTTGTCCGTTCCCCGTCCGAAACGGAGTGTCTCGGTAAGTCCGTAGAGACTCTCCAGCAAAACGCTGCCCGCCTGATCGTATTTAACCTTATAGCTTTCTCCGGCTTCTTTTCTGATTTTGAAATTAATGGCCGGTATGATGACCCCGATGCAGGCGTAACCGAGCGTCGCAATGATTCCCAGTAAAATATGCTGAGATCCGATATACAGCATCATAACGATAGAGACAATGACTGCAATAGCGGCAGGTGCCAAAGTATGGGCATAGAAAACCTCAAGCAGCTCGATATCGTTCGTGACGGTGGATACAAGCTCACCCTGGTTTCGCTGCTCAAGCTTAGCCGGCGCAAGCGCCCGGAGCTGCGAAAACACTTTGTCCCGCAAAACGGCCAGCAGCTTAAAGGCCATATAATGCCCGGCCAGCTGTTCAAAATATCGCAGCAGGCCGCGGGCGGCGGCGCACACGCATACCGCCGTGAGCATTGCGGAAAGGGAAACCTCAAATATGCCCGCCGCCCCCAGAAGGGCCTGCGCGGCGAAGACCATAATAAAACAGGCGCAAAGATAACCCAGAATACCGAGAGCCACCGCCGCCAGAAGAACCGGGATGAGCCGGCCAATCAGTGCGGTCAGCCGTGCCATCACAGAGAAACGGTTTTTAAGCATAACAGGCCTCCTTGTCGCTCTCCGTCAAGCGCTCAATGTCACTTTGCGTGTCGCACAGCCCGGCGTAGTAAGCGCTGCGGCGATACAGCTCGCCGTGGGTTCCGTAATCCACAGCGTTTCCGTCCTTTAAGACCAGGATGCTCTGCGCGCATTCGGCCAGCCGCATCCTGTGCGTAATCAGGATGACTGTTTTGTGTTTGGCCATAGCTTTAAAAACTCCCATCATAAGCGCTTCATTTTCCGGGTCAATGCCCGAGGTGACTTCGTCGAAGATGTAAATGTCGGCGTCATGCAGCAGCGCCCGCGCCACAGCAAGCCGCTGCCTCTGCCCGCCGGAGAGATTCGCGCCGCGCTCGGAAACGGCCAGATGCAGCCCTCCGCCGGCCATAACGAAGTCGTAAAGCCCAACTTTTTTGAGTGCGTCCATCATTTCCGCCTCGGAAGCTTCGGGGCAACCGAAGCGCAGGTTTTCGGCGGCCGTTCCTTTAAATATATAGGCGTTGTGCTCCGTCAGAGAAACATGACGGACGATGCTTTTTTCCGCCGCCTCCGAAAGCTCCGTCCCGCCGATTTTGACCGAACCGGCGTAATCCCGTAGCTCACCTGAGAGTATTTTAGCCAGCGTCGATTTTCCGCAGCCCGATTCTCCGACAATTGCGGTAAAGTGGCCAAACGGGATGTGCAGGTTTAGTGTGTTCAGCGCCGGGCGTCCTTCGGCGTAAGAATAGGAGCAGTCGGACAGCAGTACATCAAGGCCGTCGATTTCTTCTGTTCCCGTTTCCGGTTCGGTAGAATCGAGTAGTGCAAATATTTGTTCCGCCGCGGCGATCCCGTTCATGGAGGCGTGAAAAAAAGAACCGAGCGCGCGCAGAGGCAGAAAGAACTCAGCGGTGAGCAAAAGGATAAATACACAGGCTCCCAGAGGGATTTGTCTCGACGCCGCTTCCGATACTGCTAAGGCTATGCCAAGCGCCGTGCCGCCGTAGGCGATGAGATCCATAAACGTGACCGAGCCAAGCTGCATGCGCAGAACCCGCATGGTTGTTTTGCGAAACCCCTCGGCGGTACTGTTCATTTCCTCGTGCCGCTTTTTGTCGGCATTGTAAATCTTCAGAGTCGTGAGGCCCTGAAGGCTCTCCAGAAAGCTTTTTCCCAGGTCGGTATAAGCTCCCCAGTGCTTTTTCATCATCCTGCCCGCGATTTTGCGTATGAGCAGGAGCGAGAGGGGAATCAGGGGCACACACGCCAGCAGAGAAAGCGCAATTTTCAGATCAACAAAAGCAAAAACAATAAACAACGTCACCGGCGTAAGGATGCTGTAGAATAGCTGAGGCAGGTAGCCGCTGATATAGACTTGAAGTTTTTCAACGCCCTCAACCGACATCTGGACGACGGCGGCGGACGACACGCTGTTTTTATATGAAAGCCCCATTCTCAAAAGCTTGCCGTAGATTTCTCCCCGTAAGGTTTTCTTTGCGTTCGCCGCCGCCCGATGGGACGTCTCCGCGCTCCTCCGTATGCAGAAAAGGCGGGCCAGCAGGGCAAGCAGAAAGACAGAAATGGGAACGATGAGGCCACCGCTCAGGTGGTCTTCAGAGCCTTTTTGAAGCAAATCCGCAACGCTCCATATGATTGCCATATTGCATAAAAGCGCGAGCCACCGATAAAAAACGGTCAGCGCCAGAATTTTCCGCGCGCCACCGACCATTTGCAAAAGCCGTTTCTGCGCAGAAGCCGGTTTTCCTGAGGGAATTGTTTTCAGCCGCACGAGAAAGTAATAATAGTGCCCGATCAGAACAACGCCCATGGCGATTCTCGCGTGGAGGCTCCCTGTCAGAAGGCAACCGGTCAGGATAAGTGCAGACACCATAGCGAGGACCTTGACTTTAGACGCTATTGTTATGGCCCGGCTTTTAACGTAATCGCCGATATATTTCTGATACAGCTTCGTACCGGTAAACCAAGTGTGAAACCGCGTTGAGCCCCGGGCCAGGCAGAACGCCGCCGCCAGCAAGAACGGAGACGTTGGCAAAAACGGCAGTACGACGCCTATCGCGCCTAAAACAATAAATAGGAAACCGATAGCGATAAATATGGGCTTCTTCATAATTCCTCCATCCGAGCATAGTTAGACACAGCTAACTTGTGGTCGTAAAATTGCTCATGAGCTTTCCAGCAGGGCAATCCAGCCCTTTTATGCCGCGAGAGATGAGCGGACGAAAAACCGAATGACTTATCTGGATACTCAAAAGGCGGCGTAATAAAGCTTTTCGGTTCGTAGAAGCGGTGAATAAACCAGTCGGTGCGTGCCAGCTTGCAGACAGCCTTGCCGGGAACCGTCGAGCAGGTGATCATACCATCATAAAAATTTGCCTCTCGGCCTAACGTCCGATAAGCCTTTTTTATTTCCTCATTTGCCATAAGTACCCCGCATTTCCGGTATACCAACTCCAGATGAATGATCCTAATGCTTATTGAACCGCAATACAAGTAAAACCTATTGGTAATTAACTTAGAAAACCGGCAGTGTGTTAGACGTAACTAACTAGCGCTAGTTTAAAGGATTAACTGAGTGATGTCAATACCTATCTAGTCCGAGAATGCACCAGTGTCTGCATTGCGGACATAGGCGATGGGAGCCGTGAGGATATCTTAAACTGCCTGTACAGCGGTACTGTCCCATCGCGGCTCTGAAATACGACAAAACTGAACGTCTGTACAATATCCCCTACTTGGAAACAGTCATCTCGGATGAGGAGCGAATGCTCGACCAGACCCGAGGACATTCAAAAGTGTATATCCGCCGGTATTCTTCCCAAGTGTTTTGAGGGCACGGTGGTGAATTTTTCATCAACTGGGCGTAACTCACGCGGCAACCACGCGGGTTACGCTCACTAATTTTGAAGGCGGATGCGGCTCACGTGCCTGGCAAACGGGTCGCGTACTGTCAGGATTAAACATAATTGTTATTATACATCGTGCTTAATGCTCAATATCTTTTCCGCTAAAGCACTGTAGATAACGGCCAGGTGAGAATCCGGCGCGCTCGATATGACAGTTTTATTCATTTCTTCACATTGCTGTATCGTCACATCTCTTGGTATTTGAGCAATCACGTCTGTGCCAATCTCGTCGGCCAGCGCCTGCACAACGGCCGCCTCATCCGGCACGCCGCGCGCGTTTAATATTAGTCCGCTCAGTCTGGCATATCCTCTGCCTTTAAACTGATCGACCGCCATGGCGATATTCCGCGCGGCAAAAAGCGACATTTTTTCGCCTGAGGTGACGATATAAACTTCTTCGGCATACCCATTTCTCAGCGGCATCGCAAACCCGCCGCAGACAACATCGCCCAAAACATCATACAGGACAATATCTGGCCTTTTCTGCTCGAAGACATGCAGCTTTTCCAAAAGCTCAAACGCCGATATAATGCCCCGCCCTGCGCAGCCGATACCCGGTGTCGGCCCGCCGCATTCGGTACACAATACATCCTGGTCGCCTTCAAAGACAATATCTTCTATTGTCACACTGTCTTTCTTGATTTTCAGCACATCCAGTATCGTTGGCAGCTGCCGTCCGTCCACGTGGCCGCAGGTGGAATCGGCCTTCGGGTCGCAGCCAATTTGCATGACGCGCTTTCCTTTTTTCGCGAGGGCCGCCGCCAGATTTGTCGTCGTCGTTGATTTGCCAATGCCGCCCTTTCCGTATATGGCTATCTTTCTCATACCCGCAGGACCTCCGGATGCTCGCTGAGCTTATTGGCCAGGAGCTGCACAAGATATGAATTGCCCTTAAATCCCACAAACGGCGTCCCGTCGTAAAAAAACTGACGGTCAAATGCTGGAAATGCCGCGTGTATTTTGATTGGGACGTCGTGTGCAGCATTCAGCTCGTAGGAATTACCAAAGAATATCTTTATATTGTGGGCGGCGATCTCCTCCATCAGCTCGTCATGCGCAGGCTCTATCATAATGGTTTCAATCCCGAGCGCTTTTAAAGACTGGCAGGCGTCCTCAGCCGACGGCGTTTTTTTCAGAGCGGCGATCCGGACCGGCATACCGCATTCGTTTTGGATAAAGTCGGCCAGCCCGACCGTATACTCGTTGGCGGCTGAAATGGCAACGCCGGCGTTGTCGGGCTGCTGCCGGGATAATAAATCCCGGACTATCTGGCCGTATGCTTTCATTTCCCCGGCGATAGCCGACCGTTCAAGCCCGCATCCCAGAATATCCGCCAGCCTTTCAAACCAGTCTGCCGTACCTTTAAGTCCAAACGGCAGACCATGCAGCCACGGCGTCCCAAATCGCCTTTCCAGCAGCCGCGCCGTTTCAAGGCCCGTGTCGTACGGGACGAGATTAAGACCGGCCCGGCTCATTTTCCCAATGAATTCGACGTCTGTATCCAGCGGGAAAACCGTGTTTACTGTCAGTCCCTGAAGATTCAGGAGCCGTTTGAGCTCAGCAATATCCGACGCGTGGTTAAAGTCATCCGCCGACACGCCCAGGATATTTACGGATGCTTTATCTATTGCTGCCGGCTCTTTAACAAAACGTTCCGCCGCGCGCAAACAGACCTCTTCCTTGCCGGCCCGATAGTCACCCCTAAAGCCGCCGCCGTCAAAAACCAGAATTTCCGCCGACACGTCGCCTTCCAGCTCCTTCGCAATCCCCTGAAGATCCAGCCCGATGACGGACGTCACACCCGTAGCGACAAGCGAAATGAGCCTCGGCCCGTACAGCCGGTCCGCCTCTTTTACGGCCGCGATCAGCTTGTCCTCGCGGCCCATAATGACGTCGTCCTCGTCAAGGCCCGACGTAAAAAAACGCCCGTGCACCTCCAGCGGCCCGAACATCCTGAAATTGACGGCGTTGTAAGCCATGGTGCCGGGCGCGCCGTGCTCGACGACGATCCCATCGCGTATGCCGGCCAATGCCCACAGCGTACCGAAGTAATCGGATGGCAAGGGGCAGCTGTTCTGGAAATAATTCATATCCTGCGCTCCCATTTTCTTATGTATTCATTTTTAAAGCTGAGGATGTCCTCGGTGATGCCGGCAGCCTCAAAGGGTCTCAGAACCGAATCCAACGCGCCGAAGCCGCTTTCGGCTCTGGCGGCACGGATATTGATCGGCCGGATACCGGTGCCGGCCAGCAGCTCGGCGTTTCCGCCGCCGATATAGCAGTCCGGTCCGACTGCGCTTAAAAACGCGCTGCTCTGCATCGAATTGCCGGCGTAAAGCACCGGGAAATCGGTGCCTAATTTCTTCAGCCTATCAATATCCTCCCAGTCGGACGGCAAAACGTCCCGGATGAGCAGGCCTCGGATGTCCAGCCCCATTTTTATAAGCAGTTCAGCCAGATTGAAATACCGGCCGGTCTGCGTCCCCTGCAGCATGCCGACAACGCACGTTTGGCCCCTGAGTTTTTTGGACAGCGACAAAAGCCTCGATTCGGCCCGTTCTTTTAAAATCATGATCTGCGTGGGCAGGTCCATACCCAGCGCGCGATAGATACGTCCGTACATCTCGGTAATCGCCTGCGGTGTGTACGGCTTTTCGCCGTACACATACGGCGTGCCGAACCGGCTTTTCATCTCCTCCGCCATCGGCAGATACCGGCTTGCCATGACGAGATTCAGGGACGTGGCCGGAGCGTTTTCTAGCTCAGTCAGGCTGCACGGCGCGGGAAACGACGTGACGATTTCCACACCCGTTTCCCGCAGCAGGCGGGGTACTTCGCTGTCGCGGGAGCGCCGGTCACCGACGCCCCAAAGGTTAACCGACTTTTCCCTGACAAGCTGAGGCTTCATCAGCTTCGTCAGGGCCAGCATCGTGTTCTCGAGCCCCGGATCGGCCGTATCGCACTTGAAATTGTCCGTATGTATGCCGATTACAGGGACCTCGCTCTCCGCCGAAAGCTCATCGATAACGACGTCGAAATCCTCGCCGATGATTTCCTGCAGGCAGGTCGTGACGACGAAAACGGCGCCTTGCGTCTCTTCGCGTATCTCCCGGACGGCCGCCTTGAGCGGATTGGAAAACCCGAAAATGAGGTCCCGGTCCGATATCAGAAGCAGGTACGGCTCTGTCCCCCGCTTATGGCCGGGCCCCTGCCGGCTCATGGCTATGCGTGCGTTATAAAGGCAGATTTCAGGCCCGATCAAAAGGCACGCGCTTTTTCGGATCAGCGGCAGCACGCCCGTCACGGCCCGGAACGCGCAGGGCGCGCCGGGGTACAGCGCGTCGGCGGTGCGCGGGAGCGGGCGGCCTTTTTCCAGTTCACAAAGCCAGACCGATTTTTCCATAATCTCGTCTTTCATGCGTATTGTCTCCTTATCGCCGCGCGCCGACGGTGTCATTCAAACTGCGCCAGATAAAGCTGGCGGTAATGCCCGTCTGTGCTCATCAGCTCCTCGTGCGTGCCGCGCTGGACAACCTCGCCGTGGTCGACAACGAGGATCGTATCGGCGTTGCGGATGGTCGATAGGCGGTGGGCTATGATAAAGCACGTTTTGTTTTCCATCAGCTTGCGCATGGCTTTTTGTATTTTAAGCTCCGTTCTCGTATCAACGTTGGATGTGGCCTCGTCCAAAATCAGCATGTTTGTATTGAGCAGCATGGCGCGTGTGATTGTCAGCAGCTGTTTCTGGCCTTTTGAAATACAGGCGTCCTCATTGCTCACAACCGTTTCGTAACCGTCGGGGAGCCGCATGATAAACGAATGGATACCGGCGGCCTTGGCCGCGTTTATGACATCCGTCATCGTCGCGTCTTTTTTGCCATAGACCAGATTTTCATAGATGCTGCCGTGAAACAGCCACGCGTCCTGCAGCACCATGGAAAACGCGCCCCGGACACTGCCGAGTGTCAGAGAAACGGCGTTTTTTCCGTCGATCGTAACACGGCCTCTGTCGAGTCCGTAAAACCGCATTAAAAGATTTACGATCGTCGTTTTCCCGGCGCCTGTCGGCCCGACGATGGCGATCAGCTTTCCCGCGCCGGCCTCAAAGCTCAGATCGCTGATCACCGGCTTTTCCGGCGTGTACGCAAATCCAACGTGATGGAAAGCGATACGGCCGTCAATATT
This sequence comes from uncultured Sporobacter sp., assembly GCA_963675425.1. GTDB lineage: Bacteria > Bacillota > Clostridia > Oscillospirales > Oscillospiraceae > Sporobacter. Next base: position 1,600,521 of record OY776214.1, read on the forward strand.
TTCAAGCGTCCCGGCGTCTTCGGCATCGGGCTCTTCGGCCGGACGGGAGAGCAGGTCGAAAATGCGTTCGGCGGCGGCCATGGCCGACTGCAGGTCGCTGACGGTGTTGGCCGTTTCATTGATCGGCCCCGAAAATTTTCTGGAATATAAAATAAAGGACGATATACCGCCGATGGTAATAACGCCGCTCATATAGCTCAGCGCGCCGAATACGATGATCAGCGCCAGCGAGACGTTGTTGATGAAATTGACGGTCGGCCCCATCATGCTGCCGTAATACTCAGCATTGTAAAACGCGTCCACCGCCGCTTTATTTCTGGTTCTGAACTGCTCCGCCGCGTGCTGCTCGCAGCCGTAGGCCTGGATCGTCTTATGCGCGGTGATCATTTCTTCGGCAAAGCCGTTCAGCAGCCCCAGCTTTTCAGACCGCGCACGGAAAAGGGGGCGCGTCTTTTTGACAAGATAGCGCGACCACAAGACAGACGCCGGCACGGTGACGGCAAAAATCAAAACGAGCGGCGGCGACAGGGCAATCATCATAGCAAGGGCGCCGACGACGGTGATCAGGCTCGATGCGATCTGTATCACGTCCCCTGACAAAGACGTATTGACGGTGTCGATATCATAGGACACGCGGCTGATGATATCGCCTGTCTGGTGCGTATCGAAGTAGCCCACCGGCAGCGCCATCAGCTTGTCGAAGACGTCCTTGCGCATGCTCCGGGCAACATTACGGCTGACATGGATCATTAAAAGCTTGAGCAAATACGCCAGTATCCCGGATACGACGTAAAACGCCAGCATCAAAATAATGAAATAAAAGACTCGCCGGAAATCGACGTTTCCCGGACCCGGCTCGATCGCGTCGATGGCGTAGCCTGACAGAAGCGGCCCGACGAGGGCCAGGACATTGCTCCCGACCGTCAGGATTAACGCCGCCGTCAGATGCCCCTTATATAAAAGCAGGTATTTGAGCAGGCCCTTAAACGTTCTTTTTTTGTTTTTTGGCTTTTCAAAGCTTTTACTGTGGGCCATACGCATCTCCCATCTGAGACGACCAGATTTCCCGGTACGCCGGACAGCCGGCCAGCAGCTCGTCGTGGGTGCCAAAACCGATGCCGGTGCCATTTTCAAGCACCAGGATGCCGTCGGCAGACTTAACAGCACTGATCCGCTGCGCAATGATCACCGTCGTGACGCCGCCGTACCGCTCCCGGAGCCTTCCGCGTATGAAAGCGTCGGTCTTGTAATCCAGCGCACTCGACGCGTCATCCAAAATGAGAAGCTCCGGCCGCCCGGCCAGTGCCCGCGCGATCAGGATACGCTGCTTCTGCCCGCCGGAGAGGTTGGCACCCTTGATATTCAGCCTTCTGTCCAAGGCATCCGCGTCCAGGCCGACAAAATCATCGGCCGCCGCGTTGTGCAAAGCGCTTTGGAGCTGCGCGTCGGAAAGGTTTCTGCACAAGCCGACATTCTGACGAATCGTGTCTTCAAAAAGGGTTTCGTTTTGAAACACGACGCCAAATTTTCCGCGCAGCTTCCCGATCTCTATGGATTCGATACCGACGCCGTCGATAAGGATATCGCCGCTGTCCGCCTCGTAAAAGCGCAGCAACAGGTCGACGATGGTGGATTTTCCCGACCCGGTTTCGCCGATAATGCCGAGTGTCTGCCCCTTTTTGATGGAAAACGACAAGCCGCTTAAAACCGGCTCGCCGCCATAAGAAAAGCTGACGTCCTTAAACGTTACGGCATTGTCGTCGCTACGCCTGCCGCCGCTTGTATATACCATTTCCGTATCAGTATTCAATACGGCTGAAATCCGCTCGCTCGAAGCCGCGGCCCGCGATAAAAGGTCAAATATCCGTGTGACAGACCGAAGCGCCTGCAAAATAATCGTAAAATACGTCATGAAGGCCAGAATCTTGCCGATCTCGCTGTCTCCCCGGTTGACGAGAACCGCCCCCAGCGCCAAGACAGCCAGCAGGCCGATATTCATCAGCAGGTTGGACGCCGGCTCGATGGCGGCCATCGTTTTTTTGACGCTGATTTCACGCCCGGCGATCTCCTCGTTGACTGCGTAAAACCGTTGCTTTTCATAGTCCGTTTTGGAAAGCGCCTTGATGACGCGTATGCCGCTGATGTCCTCACGGATGATCCGCACGGACTTATCCAGCGCCTGCTGGAGCCGCGTATACATCGGAATACTTTTTCGTGTGATACAAAAGATAAGCACCGCGATGAGCGGAATCGTGGCCAATAAAATGCCGGCCAGCGCCACGTCCAGCGTCATGGTGATAATGAGGCCGCCGATAAGCAGGATCGGCGCGCGCACGCCCAAACGCTGTACCCGCACGAGCATCTGATGGATGTTGTACGTATCGGTCGTCAGCCGTGTGATGACGGACGGCTTTGTTAAGCGGTTCAGCTGCGCGCAGGACAATCCGGCAGCTTTTTCAAACAGGTCGTTTCGCAGGGCGTATGTCGCCGCGCTGCCAACCTTGGACGACATCCTGTTGGCGATGATATTAAACGCCACGCCCGCCAAGGACAGAACCAGCATGAGCAAGCCCCATTTGTATAAAGGCGCTTTTTCCTGCGCGGGAATCACCGTGTCGATAATATACGCGAGGATATACGGCAGCATAAGCTCGGAGGCCGATCCGAGAAGCTTGAAGCTCAGGCCTATGGCAACGCGGCCGTACAGGGGCTTTACGTAGCGGGTGACGATCTGCTTCATATCCGGTTTTTCTCCTCCGGCTTTTTGGCTCCATATTTCAGGGGCCGGTTATCTTAATTATACAACAGATTCCCGCAGCGGAATTCATCAAAAAGTCTGCGTGTAATAGGACTCTCGGGGCTGTCGAAAATGCTGGACGCCATGCCGGTCTCAACGATCTCACCCTCGTGCATGACAAAAACCCGGTCGGCCACCTTTCGGGCCATATACAGGTCGTGGGTGATGAAAATCATTGTAAAGCCGTACCGGTTTTGGATATCCTTCAGCTCCCGCATCAGGTTGGCCTGGGTGGACGGGTCGAGCATGGAGGTGATTTCATCGGCGATGAGCACCCTGGGATTCATTGTGAGCGCGCGCGCGATGGACAGGCGCTGGCGCTGCCCGCCGCTGAGTCCGGCGCATTTCCTGTTTAAAAACGCGTCGTCATAGGGCAGCTGCACCATTTCCAGAAGGCGGACGACCTTATCCCGGTTCTCCGCCGCCGTCCCGATCCGGTTGATCGTCAGCGGCTCGGCGACGACATCGGCGATCCGCATATGGCTGTTCGTAGCGGAGATCGGGTCCTGCATGACGATCTGGACACCCTGCTGCATGCGCGTGACCCAATTGCCCCGGACCTTATCGCCCCGGTACAGGACCTCGCCCGTTTCCGGCGCGGTCAGCGCGACCATCAGCTGCGCCAGCGTGGATTTGCCGGAGCCGGACTTGCCGATGAGCGCGATGACCTCGCCGCTTTTGATCTCGACGCTTACGCCGTTGACAGCCAGCACCGTATCGGTATGGGTCTTAAACGTTTTGCGAAGACCGTTTACTTTCATCAGCGTTTCGATCCCGCCTTTATGGCAGGCCACAAAACGCCCGGGGCCGGCCTCTGCCATAACGGGCACCGGCCGGCACTCCAGCGTGCCCTGCGGGCATCTGGCGGCAAACGGACAGCTGTCTTCTATAGTATCCTTGTTTTCCAGCCGGCGTCTGATCCCCCACAGGTCTTTATACTGAAAGAACACCGGAGAGGCGTTTAAAAACCCCCGCGTATATGTGTGATACGGCTCTTCAAGGACCTCCCGCGTCGGTCCGGATTCTACGAAATATCCACCGTACATCACGTAAAGCCGTTTGGACAATCGGCTGATCACCTCGACGTCGTGCGAGATGGTAATGAGCGAAAAGCCTTTTTCTTTTTTAAGACGCAGGATGAGGTCGATGATATTTTTCTTGTTTTCCACGTCGAGCGCCGTTGTCGGCTCGTCCAGAATCAATATTTCGGGCTCGCACGCCAGCGCCATGGCCAAAAGGACCTTCTGCCGCATGCCGCCGGACAGCTCGTGCGGGTAAGCCTTTTCCCATTTTCTGTCCAGCTGGACCATGTCTAAAAGCGTCCCGTTTTTGTCCGCAAGCTCTTTTTCGGTGAGCTTTTTATGCCATTTAACGGCCTCGGCGATCTGATTGCCAACCGTCATGACCGGGTTTAAAACTTCCAGGGCGTTTTGAAACGAGATGGCAATTTTGTCCCAGCGGATCGCGTTCATCTGGCGATCTGTCAGGCGGCACAGATCCTTTCCGTTATACATAATTCGCCCTTCCGCCGAGGCCTTATCATCCAGCAGGCGAAGTATCTGCATGGCTAGCGTGCTTTTCCCGCACCCGGATTCGCCCATGATACCGATATCCTCGTTTTCAAACAGCGTGAGATTGACGCCCCGGACCGCACAGACCGGCGCTTTTTTGGCGTTATAGGTGATTTTCAAGCCGTCGATGCTCAGTATGCATTTACGTTCCATAGCTACCTCTTTTCAGCGACGAATGACTTTTACTCATCCAGCGTTTTTTCGAAATCCCTGACAATGACGGACATTGACAGGACAAGGAAGAAGATGGCCGCCAACGGGCACACAAGCCACCATTTCCAGTATTCCGTTCGATAAATGCCGGCGTAGTTCATGGCGTTGTTGAGCGTGCGGCCCCAGCTGCTCGACGTCGGGTCACCCAGACCGAGAAAGGATAAGCTCGCCTCTGCTACAATGGCACGGCTGACCTGCCGGATCATGCTGATAAAAATGATCGGGAAAAGCTCCGGCAGAAAATGCACGCGCAGCAGGTAAAAAAATCCCGCGCCATAGAGCCTGGCCAGCTTTACGTGAGACATTTCCTTGAGCACAATGACCTGCGAGCGGACGAGCCGGGCCACCCGAGTCCACGACAAAACGGCCAGGACGATAATGATGTTTATAAGACGCGACCCCAGAAACGATGCCAGCAAAATCATCAAAGGCAATGTCGGTATGGATATTAAGATATCCACAAAACGCATAATGACCTTATCCCACACGCCACTCATATAGCCGCTGAACAGGCCGATGAGCGTCCCCAAAAGGATCGTGAAAAAAGCCGTGCACAGGCCCACGACGATGCTGACACGCGCACCATAAACGATCTGCGCCCACACGTCGTACGCCAGATTGTCCGTCCCCATTAGATGCTCCCAGGAGGGCGGCATGAGCCGTTCGCCGCTGGACTTATTATGGGGATACGGCGATAAGAACGGGGCGAATATCGCGACAAGGATGTACAAAACAATAATGATCAGCGAGATTTTCCCGGGCAGCGACAACGCAGACCAGCGCCCTAAAAGGCCCGGGCCGGCAATTATTTTTTTCTTCATAGGCATCCCTACCTGATACGCGGGTCCAGCCGCTTATAGACGAAGTCGGCCAGCAGGTTGGCCGTCAGCGTTAATAATGTCACGACGAGAAACAGTCCCTGGATCAGGGGATAGTCCCTGTCGGTGACAGCGTCGCGCATCAAAACGCCGAGCCCCGGATACGCGAAAACGTTTTCAACGAGAATCGTCCCGCCAATCATGCCGCCGATGCTTAGAAAGACGCGGGTCACGATCGGCAGCATGGCGTTTCTCAGTGCGTGGCGTGTGACGATGCGCCGTTTCGGCAGCCCCTTGGCCTTGGCCGTGCGGATATAGTCCTTGCCGAGAACCGTAATAACACTGTTGCGGGAAATGAAGTAAAACGAACCGATGCGCGACACGGTCAGCGCCAAGACCGGCAGCACGGCATGATAAGCGATATCGCCGATATACGCCAGCGTGCTGCCGTGCTTGGCATAATAGGAATATGCCCCGAAGAGCGGAAACCATTTGAATTTAATAGCAAACAAAATCAAAAACAATAGGCCGACGACGAACGATGGGATTTCTGACAGCGTCAGCATGCCGAAATACAAGCCCTTGTCCCAAAATCCGTTGCGCCGGTAAGCCGATACCGCGCCGAGCAGCGCGCCGAACACCGTGGACAGCAGCAGCGACAGGCCGATAAGCAGCAGCGTCCACTGGATGCGCTCAAATATAAACTCTGTAACGGGCAGATTGTAAATGACGCTTTTCCCGAAATCGAGATGGATCAGGTCGTTTAAGTAGTTGACATACTGTTCGTGCATCGGTTTGTCGAGGCCGTAATATTCCATATAGTAGTTTATCTGCTTTTGCGACAGACTGCTGACGCCCTCCGTGGACCCTCTGCTCAGGCTGAGCAGAGGGTTCCCCGGAAGCAAACGCGGGAGAAGAAAATTAAGCGATATGATGATAAACAGCGTCAGCAGATATTCGGCAAGCCGTCGTATGATTTTCCGAAGCCGGATGCCTGTTTCAGCCTTCAGCATCTTTCCACTGGTCGTAAACCACATAGGACATCTTGCAGCCGGTAACGGAGCGCTCATCGTAGTTGTACATCCAGCCGTCCCAGACATCCGGACGGTGCGCCGAGGTCATGTAGCTGTAGTACATCATGATCTCCACAACATCCTCGGCCATCAGCTCCTGAATCTCATAGAGCATTTCCTTCCGCTTTTCAAAATCCACAATCGTCCGCTGTTCCTCCAACAGACGCAGAACCTCCGCATTGTCATATCCGACGGACGACAGCTCCGTCGTCGATGCGCCCAGCTCGCCCCCGGCGTACCGCGCCCTGAGGTAATCCGCGTCACCGCCCAGCCCGGCATGGCCGACGATAGCCGTTACAAACTCGTTATTGGATACATGCTCTTCCTGTGTCGCGCCGTCCATGGGGATGACGACAAACTCAATGCCGGCGCGGGCCATCTGCTCGGCAAACAGCTTGGCGTTGTCGACGCGGCCCTCCCGCTCGCTGGCCAGAAGCTCAAAGGAAAGCCTCTCCCCATTTTCATTGACGCGGATGCCGTCTTCCCCCACCTCGGCATACCCCAGTGCATCGAGAAGCGCGTCGGCCTTATCGAGGTCGTGCTCGTACTGCTTAACGTCCGGGTTATACATGATGTGCGCTGGCGGAAGCAGACCGGCGTTGCTGACCTCGCCAATACCACCGCCGATTTTGTCGATCATTTCTTGGCTGTCCATGGCATAATAGATGGCCTGGCGCAATTCCCGCGCCGCCAGCAGCTCGTTGGCCTCCATATTAAACAGCAGCCGGTTGCCGGAAAAGGCCGGCCCGCGAACCAGCTTATAAACCGATTCATCGCTGAAAATGGCGATTTCGTCGGCGGCAAGGCTTCTGGCGATATCGATCTCACCGGCTTCAAACGCCGCCGCCTCGTCGGACACATTCATCCAGTACAGCGTCTTGGCGGCCGGCATCGGCCCCCAGAAATCATCGAACGCTTCGTAGATCATGACGCTTTCGCTGACCTTGCGCTCCGTGAGGATGTACGGACCTGATCCGACGAGCGCGTCCGGCTGCTCATATGTATGCGGATCCTCAACGTTTTCCCAGATATGCTTGGGAATGATGCTCACCGTACCGATGTTCTCCAAAAGTGTGGCGCAGGCTTCCTTCGTCACGATTTTGACGGTTAAATCATCTACGGCTTCCACTGAAGCTATATCGTCATAGTCCAGCGTGCTGGACACCGGGATGAACTTAGCGCAGTACCCGAAAGTAAATACCACATCGTCCGCCGTCATTTTTTCGCCGTCGTGCCAAAGAATATTATCCCGGAGCTTGAAAAAATACGTTACGCCGTCCTCCTTGATCTCATAGCTTTCAGCCAGCCACGGGATGAGGCCCTCGTCGTCCTTTTCCAGGAGGGAATCGTAGATCAGCATATGCTTGCGCGCGCCGCCGCCCTTATTTCCCTTAAGCCACGGCGTGGGGAAATCTGTTCCGCCCTCACCCATGCGGATCATCTCCAATTGCTGAAAGGCGCTGCCCGCATCCGCCGGGGACGCGCCGTTATCCGGCGGTGTCGACGCGGATGCCGAAGCGCCGGACGGGCTGTCCGCACCTGTTTTCGTTCCGCCGCAGCCTGCCAGGATCAGCGCCGACAGCAGCAGGCATAGGCCGGCAGATAAAAGTCTTTTATATTTTTTCATGTTTTTCACCTTTCTTTTAATCGACAAACCAGATCATTGCCATAGAGGACATATGTCCGGCGGCTTCCAACTCCGGATTGATGGACGCGACATAGGCGTCTATTTTTGACAAGGCTGCGTTCGTCAGCTCGGACGGGTCCATATAGCTGCTCAAAGACCATAAAATGTCCTCTTTTAGTTTCTCTGCCGAGCTGCTGTTTCCCTTCCTTCCGCCGCCTTTTACATAACGCGTGATTGGCACGTGTCCCATCGCATAAACCAGTCCGAAGCGGTATAAAAAGTCTCCCGGCGTATCGGGCATTTCCCGGTCGAAAACAAGCGGAAAGACTTTTTCAAGGTGATGCCATCTGCCCCTCGTATGGGAGCTCAGGTAGCAGGCGCGGCGAGAAGCTTCCATCATTTTCAGCAGATCGTCCGGCCTTTGGATTCCGGGCGTCATCGACGCGAAGACGAGATCAAACCGACCAAGCATACCGTCCCGTTCAAGCTCGACAGCCTGCCAGGGCTTATTGAGAATGGTGATATTTGTGACCGTTTCGTGCTCCACGCGCTTTCGCATATAAGAGACCATCACCTCCGCCGGCTCGAGTGCTGTTACCTCGCAGCCCATTTTCGCCAGGGGCAGCGCGTACTTCCCGCTGCCCGCACCAATATCAAGCACTTTCATGCCCTTTTCCAGCGCACCGTTTTGCGCCAGCCAGCCGAGCAGCTCCTCCACCTTGTTTTGCGTTCCGGGCGCGTCGGCGTTTTCGGCAAATTGCTGAGCACGATTGTTCCAGCGCTCAATGCTTTCGGGCGCGTCGGCGTTTTTCTGACGTCTGGCGTCGCTTTTCAGCGCTTCCTCCCACACGCTCTTCCAGAATTCCGGATCTCCAATTCTCATTGTCATCTTCTCCTTTCGATATTCGACAGGTTTTATCTAGCTGATATCAAAAAAGCTGTGGCGGCAAAAGCCGCCACAGCCGTTTTTCTGTGGATAAGTCCCCGCTTTTGTATATCGCAGGCGGGGTTTAACTTTGAGCAGTTCTTCTGACTTGCGCCTTTAGATGTTACTCTGCGGCCACGCTCGGCCTTCCCGGTTTCCCAGTGACTGATTTTCATCAACGAGCGTTGGCCTTGGCGCTTACAGCGGCGGTACCGTCCGGGACTTTGACCCGATTATCTATTCTTCCATCCCGGATAAAAACCGGGACAGACACTCAAAGCGTATTCGTAGTGAATTGTTACTGAGCTGTGTCTGTATGCTTGCCGTTATCATATTTTCAGCTTTGCTGCTGAAAAACGATGATATTTTTTAATAAAACGGCAAAAAGGCTGCACCAATCCTAAGATTGATGCAGCCGTATTCCGCAACACAATTCATGACGTCCTGTGAATACCAGACGCAGGACTCTTCCAAGCAGGTCTTCTGACTTACGTTTAAGGAGAAATCTCCCGCGGCGCGTGCTCTGCCTTCCCAGTTTCCCAGTGACCGACTTTCGTCGACGAACACGGCCTCAACGCATACAGCGGCGGAACCGTTCGGGATTCCAACCCGATTCCCTATCCTTTCCCAAAAGCCGGACGCCTCGGGGAACACTTGAAATATTTTGTCTACAATCTAGCACACTCACTGAAGATTGTCAACATATGCCGATTATTTGCCTGCACGTATCGCATCCCCCGTTAGCCAGAGGCGTACCGTACGCTCTCTCAGCTGAGTATGTCCGCAGCTATTATTAATTATCGGTATATGCCTTGTTATTAGTAAGGCATATATTTTTTGGTACTTCATTTATTTCAGCTTGAACTGTTATTGTACACGGATTCTGTAAATACAGCTTGTGATAAATAGAATCATATGATAATATAATTGCGAGGTGTTAGACTATGTCTGATAACAGAGTATCACTTGTTAAAATTAACGGCAAATGCTCCTGCAAAGGGTTCAACCTTGATAAATTTCTGCAACCGAACATACTTGTGCTGCTGGCACACGAAAATCTGCACGGTTACCTGATTATCCAGAAGCTCGAAGAGAAAAAGCTGTTTATGTGCGAAAAATTCGACAGCACAGGGGTTTACAGGACACTGCAAGCCATGGAAAAGCGGGGACTAATTGAATCATATTGGGATGTCGAGGGCGGCGGTGCGGCGAAGAAAATCTACAGAATCAAGCCGGACGGTCTAGCGTGCCTATCAACCTGGCACGACACGCTCGTTGAATATCAATCGACAATAGCCGACCTCATCAAGGATATAAATACGACGTTGAGCGCAGCACCGAAGGAGAAAAGATGACGAAAGAAAAGCTTGTTATCAGTGCCGAGAAGATGGCGCTTGCAGGAGAACCGCTCCCCAGGGACACGATCATCAGATTGCTTGAGATTGACCCGGATTCCGCTTCGGCAGAGCTGCTCGGCGCGGCGGCCCGGCGCGTTGCCGAAGCGGTCACCGGTAACACGGCGCGGATCTGGGCGTCCATTGGCGTAGACTATAAGCCTTGTGCCATGAACTGCCGTTTTTGCTCCTTCGGTGAAGCCTGGGGAGCAGCAGCTGATACATATACGCTGACCGCTGATGAAATTGTTTCGCATGCCAGAAAGTTTATTTCCGACGGTGCCGACTGGATCACGCTCCGGACCACGGAAGACTACGCCTTTTCCGACCTCATCGCTCTTGCCAAGAAAATTCGGCAGGAAGTCCCTGGTGATTACAGACTTGTCGCCAATACCGGCGAAATGAATGCCTTAAGAGCGGATGAACTGAAAAGGGCCGGGTTCAGTATTGCCTATCACGCCATTCGGCTCCGGGAGGGCATTGATACGCCGTTTTCTCCCGTTGAGCGCGGCGAAACCCTCGAAGAGATTCACGATTCTGCGCTGGATCTGGCATTTCTTGTTGAGCCCATCGGCGTTGAGCATACAAACGATGAAATCGCCGACACTTTCCTGTTGGCTATGAAGCACGGCGCAAAGCTATCGGGCGCAATGGCCAGAGTGCCCGTTAAGGGCACGCCACTGTATGAGCTTGGGCCGCTGCCGGAGCGTCGGCTTGCGCAGATTATCGCCGTGACACGGCTTGCCTCCGGCTACAGCGCCCCGGATATCTGCGTACATCCGCCCTCCAAGACGGCAATGGCTTGGGGGGCTAATGTGGTTGTTGTGGATGTGGGCGCTGTACCCAGAGCGATCGGTGTATCCTCTTCCGAGTGGAACGGATTCGATATCCAAACGGCCGAGACATGGTTTAAAGAAGCCGGATATCATCACGGTTTATAGCTTAAAAGCTTGAGGGAGGTTATATATGCGTACAGTAACAAAAATTGCAAGCCTGATCATGGCGACTGCGCTTTTTTCGCTGACCGGCTGCTCGGCGCAAAAGACGGTGGAAAGCCAGAGCTTCAAGGTGGGCACATGGAAAACAGCCCAGACAATTCAGCCTTTTATTTACGGCGAATATCTGCCGGAATCGGGCACCATTGAGGTTCTGCCCTTTACAAATCCGGGCGATCAAAAGACGGCGTTGCTGGCTGGCGATCTTGATATGTGTGGGACAACCTGGGTCACCGCGATCACGGCCGCATCCAATGGTGAACCCGTTAAAGTGGTGGCGAGCCTTGCGAATAAATGCTCGGCTCTCGTTGTGGGCGCTGAAAGCGGCATCAACAGCGTGGCAGACCTAAAGGACAAAAAAATCGCATATGTACCGGGGACCATGCATCATATCCTGCTGCTGGAGGCGCTGAAAAGAGCCGGCCTTGACCCCGCGACGGATGTCGCACTGGTTCAGATCGATTTCTTTGATATGGGGCAGGCGCTGGCAAACAAGCAGATCGATGCTTTTTGCAGCGGGGAACCGTATCCGTCCATCGCTGTCACGACAGGATACGGGAAAGTCCTGGAGTACCCCTATTATGACGACAGCGTCGGCTTTATCAACGGGGCGATGCTGTCATCGGAAAAGGACATTAAGGATAATCATCAGGGCGTTCAGGCTCTTGTGGATGCTCATGCAAAGGCGACAGAATATCTCCTGCAGAATGAGGACGCCTGGCTGGAGAAGGCTTCGGAATTCGGTACTGACAAAGCTGTTTTGGAGGAGGCGTCGGGCAATATGGAGCTGGCGTGGAATATCACGCCCGACATGGTGAAGCAGGTCAAAAATCTTTCACAGCGGATGGTCGATCTCGGCATCATTAAGCAAATACCCGACATTGACGCTATGCTTGATCTTCAGTTTGTCCGAAACGTTAAGAACTAAATGAAAAAACGGCTCAAGTTTGATATCCTAGGCTTGCTGCTGCCCGCCGCTCTTCTGGCGGCGTGGTGCACAGCCTCCTATCTGCTGCGGGTGCCCAGGTATATACTGCCGGCACCCGGGCAGATCGCTTTAGGCCTACTGGACTTTATAACCGGCAGCAGCCGGCTGACACCCTACTCGGGGCAGTTTCTGATGCATGCCGCCGCCAGTATAGGCCGAGTGGTGGAGGGCTTTCTGCTGGCGCTGTGCTTTGGTCTGCTTCTGGGAATACTTACCGGGAATTTTTTGAAGATTAAACGGATTTTTGATCCCCTTGTTCATCTGATCAGGATGGTGCCCGGTATCGGTTGGCTGCCGATCGCAATGGTTTGGTTCGGTGTTGGCCACGCGACAGCGGTGTTTCTAATCGCTCTGGCAGCATTTTTTCCGATCTACCTCAACACAGCAATAGGCGTCAGGCAGATCCCCGACAAGCTGATCCAGGCTTCCCGTGTGCTGGGCGCAAAAGGCTGGGCGCTTTTTTTTCATGTCATCATTCCCGCGTCGGCGGCCAGTATCCTGTCGGGAATGCGTTTGGGTTTAGGCATCTCGTGGGCTTACGTGGTGCTCGGAGAACTGACCGGCGTCTCAAAAGGACTTGGCGCTGTCATGATGAACGCCAGAATGCTGGGGGACACCAACATGATTATCATTTGCATGATCGTCATTGCCCTTCTGGGCTGGATTTCAGATAGACTGCTTGTCGCTGTTATCAGGAAGCTGCATCCCGCGAAAGGGGTCATCAGCCATGAATAAACAAAAGAACGGCCTGTTGACCGTCGATCATCTCTTCAAAAACTACCATCATGATACTACCGAGACAGACGTTCTTAACGATGTATCTTTCTATGTGGGAGAGGGCGAAATCGTCAGCGTTGTCGGCCCCAGCGGGTGCGGGAAATCGACACTGCTCCACCTGATTGCCGGCTTTGACCAGGATTATCAGGGTGATGTCACCTTCTGCGGACGGCAAATCACCGGACCCGGCACCGAGCGCGGTATGGTGTTCCAGCGCCCGCAATTGTTTTCCTGGCTAAGAGTCAAGGATAATGTTTCTTTTGGCCTGAAACGGCAGCACATGGTAAAAGAAGTGTTAGTCGAACAGACTCGGACATTTCTTGAGCGTGTCGGTATGCTGGATTTTCAGGATTATTTCCCAGATCAGCTTTCCGGCGGCATGCAGCAGCGCGTTGCGCTGGCGAGGGCTCTCATCATGAAACCGAAGCTGCTCCTGATGGATGAACCCTTTTCCGCGCTGGATTACCAGTCCAGGCTCGAAATGCAGCAGCTGACACTTAAGCTTTGGGAGGAGTACAAGCCCTCCATTCTTTTTGTTACCCATGACATTGAGGAAGCGCTTCTGCTGGCTGACCGTATTATAGTCCTCAGCAAGCGTCCGGGGAAAATCATAAGGGTGTTATCAGTTCAATTTGAAAGGCCTCGGGACTTATCACTGATAAAAAGTCTTTCTTTTCACCAGCTTAAATCTGAGATCCTGGATCTGTTAACAGTATTTAAGGCGCAATATGAAATGTAAGTAAGGCTTCATGACCATAGTGCATATCTCGTTTTGCGTCTTTTATTGTTATGCTTTGTGAGAAACAATTGGTTCGCAACTTAATGAAGCTGCGCATCCCTGCTTTATATGTCAGGTACACCCGGTTTCGTATGCAAATCTCTTCCAACCCAGAAGTGACTTCTCGCCTGTCACAACCGAGTTGATACGCCGGTTCAAACATACGACCGACCGAATATTTACCAACGTTCACTGTCCAAGTTGACATTATTCACAGCCAGTGCTAGCATAACACAGTCGGTACAATCGACGAAACGGTTTTCGCGTTTCCCGTGGTTAATTGCGCCGTTCCCGCAAACAACACGATCAGCGGTTATTGGAGGAAAGCGCACTATGGATACAGAAAAGTTCGACTATTTTTTAGTGTTGTCCGAGGTTCTGAACTTTACGAAGGCTTCTCAAATCCTGCATAAATCACCGTCTGTCTTAAGCCGCCAGATTGCATCGCTGGAGGATGAACTGGGGTTCGCCCTGTTTATTCGCGATTGTAAGTCCTGCACACTTACGAAGGCCGGGGCCCACATGCGCAACGGCGTGGAAAATATAAAGGAACTGCTTCAGAAGCTGATTGCCGAATCTAAGGAGATCGAGGCCGGGCGGTGGGGGAGACTGAGCATTGCTGTGCCCGATGGGGAGGCAAACGGCCATTACTACAAGCTGTTCAAGGATTTTACCGACAACTATCCGAATACCGAATTGACCTTTACCGCATACAAGATCAAGGAGTTGGTCAAGCATCTTAACGACAATACCATAGATATAGCATTCAGTGTGTCCTCCAATCCCTGGTTTTCTTCGATCAGCCGCCCGGAATATAACCATATCAACGTGGGTGTCCGAAATGATTGCCTCTACCTTCCCAAGGATCATCCGCTTGCCAGCAGAAAAGCGGAGGAACTGACTCTATCCGATTTCCGTGACGAGACTTTTCTTGTGCTGAAGTGGTTCGAAACGAATCTGGACGTGGGACCCACCGTGAAAACCTTTGCCCGTCACGGCTTCCGCCCAAAATTCAAGATGGTGGATGACTTGTCCGACCTGATTGTCAGCCTGCAAAACCGTCAGGGGATCTGTATCGGCAGCAACCGTCTTTTAATGTATTCCGACCCGCAATTTAAAAAACTGTATCTGAGCGATCTAATGCAGCATACCGAGATCATTATGTGGAGCCAGGATAACCCCAACCCGTGTATCAACAGTTTTGTGTACTGTGTGAAGAGATACTTCCAGCAGCACCCGAATTTTTCAAAAAGAGACAATGTGTTGGATATGCTTATCTGACTGCGTGTCTGTTTTTGGGCTTTATTAAAGGTTAATCAGCCGGGTCTTAGGCTCTCAAAAAATTTGCCGGTACCCTGTTCTTAGGCTGCCCCGATGGGGGCAGCTTTTTATGTTTTCCACCGCTTTTCTTTTGACAGTATTTATTTCGCTCTATTGGCAGGCCTATGCCCGATCAACAGGCCGTGGTGACGTCGGCGTGAAATAGTACGCATCATTGAGCGTGAGTTCTGCGATACGCAATTTCTTTGAGAGATTTCTCCGAAGAGCATTGTTAATTTTGCATAATACATTGCGGCAGGAAGTGTTGACTTAGTTATTTTCGGACTGCTATTATTGACAATAAAGGCGCATTTCGACTGGCAATTTTGTATATATTAACAAATCCAAAGGGAGGCTCGTATAATGATTAATTGGAAAGAGATTACTCCACGTGTTTCAAAAATGCGCGAGCGCTACCGCAACACGGTTCCCTGTGTGTGTACGGCCCGATACAGACTTGTGACAGAGTTTTACACGGAAAATATGCAGTTGACCGGAATCCTCAAGAGAGCAAAGAATCTGAGGAATCTTTTTGCGAAGCTGCCTGTGCTTGTGAATGAGGATGAGATCATCGTGGGCGAGCAGGGCACCTCGTACAGAGCCAGCGCCCTGTATCCGGAGATAAACTTTGCCTGGCTGGTGGATGAACTTACCAATGGTGACCCGGCGGCGCGGGAGTCCGATCCGTACATCGTGTCGCCGGCGGACAAGGAATATATCCTCAGCACCAGTGACTTCTGGCTCCATAACAACATGAGCGCCATGACGGACGAATACATCCCCAGAGGTTATAGGGAGCTTGTAGGCAACGGCTCGCTTATGTACGGCCTGAAAAACAATTCCAGTACCCCCGTGGGGCACTTTTGCGCCAACTACGACAAGGCCGTGACGGTGGGTTTCGGCGCCATCAAGCGGGAGGCTGAGAAGAAGATGGCGGAGTTGGAGCGCACCGGCATCATGGGCGACGGCAATAAAAAGTATAACTTCTACCGCGCTGTATCAATCGTCAGCGGCGGCATCATTCTGTGGTCCAAGCGCTATGCCAGGGAGTGTGAACGTCTAGCTGGGCTGGAGCAGCGCCCTGAGCGGAAGAAGGAGCTGCTTGAGATGGCCGAGTGTTTGGACTGGATCATGGAAAACCCCTGCCGCACCTTCCATGAGGCGATGCAGTGCATTTATCTGTACCATATTGCCATGTGCCTTGACGGACAGCAGCACGGCATCAGTCTTGGCCGCGTGGACCAATATCTTGGCAAATTCTATGAGGCGGACCTGAAGGCAGGGCGCATTACCCCGGAGAAAGCTCAGGAAATGATGGACCTGTTCTATCTGAAGCTGGCCGAGCCCAACAAGATGATTATGTACAATCCGGCTACGCTGGCCAACCCGGGTTATACCAGCGGCTTTTTAGTGACGCTGGGCGGCGTGGACAAGAAAGGAAACGACGCCACTAATCCGGTTACTTACATGATGCTCCAGTCGGCCGGACGCCTTGTGCTCCATTCTCCGCCCCAGGCACTGCGTATCCACAAGAAAACGCCGGACGATCTGTGGGAGCTGGCCATTGAGACCACCAAGCGCGCCGGCGGTGTTCCAACCTTTGAAAATGACGACGTGATTATCCCTGCGCTTATGAAGCGCGGGTTACCGCTGGAGAGCGCTCGAAACTATTGCCTCATTGGCTGTGTGGAACCTGCCGGCTGCGGCGACGAATGGGCTCAGCCCGGCGGAACCGGATGCGAGTCCTTCATCAATCTGGCCGGTTGTTTGCTGCTGGCGCTGAACGACGGCACCAATCCCATGCCCGGTTTTGACGGAAAAATCCACGAGCACACGGGACTGAGGACCGGTTACCTCTACGATATGACAAGTATGGGCCAGGTACTGGACGCCGTGAAGCAGCAGATCGAGTATTTCGTCCGCTGGCACGTGGCCTGTGAATGTACCTGGGAGTCCGTCGCCGAAAACAACATGCCTCTGCCCATCGTGTCGGCCACCTTCGACGGCTGCATGGAAAATGGCAAGGACGTAATCTCCGGCGGCGCAAAATACAATTCTACTGGAAATTCCGCTATCGGCATCGGCAATGTTGCCGACGCCCTGAATATCATCCGCTATATGGTCTTTGACAAAAAGCTCTGCACCGCCCGCAAGCTTTACGACGCCTTTATGGCCGACTGGGAGGGCTATGAGGAGCTCTACCAGATCGTGGTCAACGAAGCACCCCACTACGGCAACAACGATTCCCAGGCCGACGAGTATGTGAGATGGGTTGCGCAGGTGTATGGAAACGCGGTGAACGCCGCTTACGGTCCCAGAGGACGCTGGAGCGCCGGCCTTTATCCGGTAACCATGAACACCGTTCTGGGACGGGGAACCTGGGCCACGCCTGACGGACGCAAGCGCGGTATGCCGCTGTCCGACGGAATTTCCCCCGTACAAGGTATGGACAAGAGCGGCCCAATTGCCTGCCTGAATTCTGTCCTGAACTTTGACCAGAGCGAGTTCGGCAACGGGACGCTGCTGAACATGAAGTTCCATCCGACCTCGCTCAGCGGAGCTGACGGCATTGCGAAGCTGAAGGCGGTCATGGAGACCTATTTTGCCCGGGGCGGAATGGAGATGCAACTGAACATCGTGGATGCAAAGATCCTGCGGGACGCTCAGGAGCATCCGGAAAACTACAAGGATCTGGTGGTCCGCGTGGCCGGCTTTTCCGCCTACTTTGTGGAGGTATTCAAGGACTGCCAGGATGACTTGATCCGCAGGACCGATATGAACCTGTGAGCGCTACCGGCGGCGTAAAATTCGGAAGGAGTTTGAGGCAGTGACACAGCCTTTGATCGGAAGAATATATGATATACAAGGCTTTTCCGTGCAGGACGGTCCGGGGATCCGCACCACCGTGTTTCTGAAAGGGTGCCCGCTGCGTTGCCCTTGGTGCCACAGTCCCGAGTCTCAGGCCTTTTATCCACAGCTCAGCTGGGTCTCCATGCGGTGCGCGGGGACGGAAAAGTGCCAGGATCGCTGCATCGGAGCATGCCCCCTGAAGGCTATTGCGCCTGCGGAGACCAGGCTGGATTCCCAGACCCGGGAGCCGCTGCGTATGATCCATGTGGACAGGACGCTGTGCGACAACTGCGGTGAATGTGCAAAAGTGTGCCATCCTCATGCGCTGTTCCTCTGCGGCCAGGATTATACTGTGGAAGAAATTGTTGAGAAGGTCCTGGCAGACCGATCGTTTTTCGAGCAATCCGGCGGCGGCGCCACCATCTCCGGAGGAGAAGCGCTGTGTCAGCCGGTATTTACGCTGGAGCTGATGAAAAGGCTCAAGGGCGCTGGTATTCATACGGCGCTGGATACCACCGGCTTTGTGCCTTGGAGCGCCGTGGAGGCAATCCTGTCCTACACCGATCTGTTCCTGTACGACATAAAGCATATGGACAGCAAAAAGCATGAGGACATAGTGGGGGTGCCGAATGAACAGATCCTGGATAACGCCCGAAAGATCGCCGCAGCAGGCGGGAAATTCCAGATCAGAATCCCGGTCATTCCCCTGTTCAACGACGACGAGGAGAATATCCAACGGACCGCAAAATTCTGCTGCGGGCTGGGAGAAGCGGTGACGCTTGTCCAGCTTTTGCCGTATCACAATCTGGGTGTGGCGAAATATCAGCGGATCAGCGATGAAAAGGTCATGGAGGCCACGCCGCCCAGCGACAAAAAGATGCAGCGGCTGAAGGCCATAATGGAAGGATACGGCCTTCCTGTGACCATACACTAGAGTGACCGAACCGCTCTTCGTAACTAGCTCGGAGAAAATCCTCTTTACTAGATTTAGCGAACGGAATAGCAAATAAATATCCAATTCTTAAGAAGAAAAAACATAAAGCTATTCATTACGACCAAATTTTTGGCGTATTAACATATTTATCATAGTTATAACAAGGAGAGGTACCAATGAGTAAAGAGCGCACCACTGCTCCCAAGGGAAAATTGAATGCAGACACCAATGTAAACCTCAGCGTTGCACAAAAGCTGGCTTACGGATCCGGAAACTTTTCTTATTCCATTGTCTGGCTGCCGATTCTGTCCTTCCTGAACTTTTTTTGGACAGATGTGGTTATGATCCCGGCCGCAACGGCCGGTATATTCCTCATGGTGAGCAAGCTTTGGGATGCCGTCAACGACCCCATCATCGCTTCCATTGAGGACCGCAGCAACAGCAAACATGGCAGATACCGGCCGTGGCTGTGGGCATGGATTGGCATTATTGTTTTCTTCATACTGACCTTCACCAAGCTGGAAGGTGTATCCCAGACGTTCCAAACCATTTTTTCCTTCGTCATGTATGCCATTTTAGTGATATTCTACACCACCTATGAGATGGCGCATGTCTCTCTTATGAGCGTGATTACAACCAATTATAAGTGCCGCGGCAAGCTTGCTGCATACAGAATGACCTTCTCCAACGTAAGCGGTGTGTTCCTTGCCTCTATCTTCATGGGCCTGGTTGCCAAGTTTGGCAGAGAGAATCCAGGAACCGGCTACATCGTCGCCAGCGTTGTTCTCTCTATTGTGGCAATCCCCTTCTTCCTGTGGTGTTTCTACGGCACAAAGGAGCGCGTTAGCCCCGACATTGCTCCCAAGGTTCCTCTGGGCGAGGCGCTTAAGGCGGTTTTCAAGTGCAAACCTGCCCTTATTCTGGCTGGTGCCCACGCCTGCTGGGGTATCACCGGCGGCGCACTGAGCGCAGTTCGTCAGTATTTCTTTGTTTACAACGCCGGCAACGGCGGCATGTTCACTGTTTCCCTAACCGTCTGGCTGGCCGGCATGGCCGTCGGCTCCTGGGCTGCGAACTGGCTCATCGGTATGTTCAAAAATAAGCGTACCGTGGCTATTTATCTGTGGGGCTTCATCGGAGTGATGCTGCTTGTGATGGAGTTCGTTCCCATTATCGAGTATTCCGTCGTGCTGTTCCATGTGCTGTGGTTTATTGAGGGCGCTCTTGGCTGCGTGGGCTTCACTGCTCTTTTTGCAATGGTTCCCGACGTGGTGGAATACGAACAGGCGAGAAATGGGACCAGGTCCAGCGCCTGCATCTTCGCCTGCATTAACTTTGCCATGAAGGCCGGTCAGGCTATCGTGGTTGGCGTGCTTAACCTTGTCATGAGTGCTGTCGGATACGTTGCCGGTGCAGAACAGAACAGTGCGGTTCTCGGCACCTTCAACGCCGGTATGCATTTGGTTCCAGCAATATTTTTTCTCCTTGGCGCATTCCTGTTCT
The DNA here is from genome assembly GCA_963675425.1 of uncultured Sporobacter sp. Classification (GTDB taxonomy): domain Bacteria; phylum Bacillota; class Clostridia; order Oscillospirales; family Oscillospiraceae; genus Sporobacter. The sequence goes on from OY776214.1 coordinate 1,621,084, forward strand.
ATTTTTATCGGATTGACAAGAACAACCACGAGGCAAGTCTTGAAAAACTTCAGGGCTAAAAGGAATAATTTCGCAAATAGCCAATATGGATGCCTGCGCTCAGTCAGTTCGCACAGTGGGCTGACCACACCGTGTGCAAGAACCTGCGAGACGTTGTCACTACAGCCTCGATGCGATGAGATTTTACATAACTAACTGTAAGCGTGATTGGAAAGGAGCATCCTAATGTACCAATTCAGCCCGGCAACAGAGCGCATACAGCATATGCGTGATTTGATAAGAAACCGTGTGGTAAGATACGACGCTGAGAGGGCGCGTATTGTGACAGAAAGCAACAGGAAAAACGAGAACGTTATTCCCATTATCAAGCGCCCCCTGATGCTTCAGGACCTATGTGAGAAAATGACGGTTCTGGTGGAAGACTTCGAAATCATCGTGGGCAACAAGGGACCAAGTTTTTTCAGCAGCCCCGCTTACCCTGAGTGGGGGATCACAGACTGGCTGGTAGATGAAGTGGCCTCTGGCAGATGGGATCTGAATGAGGACGGTTTTTACTACAATCCTCCTGAGGACGGCATCAAGTACTGTGTCAGCGCAGAGGATTATGAATACCTTGCCTCTGAGAAGGAATACTGGGACAACCGCAAGATCGGCACCATGGCCGACGCATGGAAGCCGGAGGGCTATGGCGAGCTTGCCAGCCTGAATATCAGCCAGTACATCCCCGAGGGCGGCATGAGCCTGATCGGACTTCCGGCTGGACATCTGATTGCCGGCTACCGGAAGATCATTAGCACAGGCTACGGAGCCATCCGCAAGCAGGCCCAGGGTTGGATTGACGAGCATCGGGGCAACCTGATGGGCGACGATGTAAACAAGTATATGTTCTACAAGTCCGCAGTCATTACTTGCGACGCGGCGGCCTGTCTGGTCCGCCGCTATGCGGAAAAATGTGCGCAAAAGGCGGCGGCGTGCACCGATGCACGCCGCAGGGCGGAGCTGGAGAGAATGGCGGACGGCCTGCAGTGGCTCTCAGAGAACCCTGCCAGGAATTTCTGGGAGGCCGTGCAGGGGATAATGATGTATCAGGTCCTGATCCAAATCTGCGATTTCATCCCCAGCCCTTCCATCGGACGCTTCGACCAATATACCTGGCCATATCTTAAGAAGGATCTGGAGGAAGGGACCATCACAAAGGAGCAGGCCCAGGAAATTGTGGACGCCTTCTTCCTGAAGCTCAACTGCTACTACGGTGCTGGTATGGCAAAACTGGTGGATACTACCGGCATCGGCAACACCTACCAAAATACTACGGTGGGAGGCATAGACCCGGAGACCGGTGAGGACGCTTCCAACCCGGTAACCTACATGGTGTTTGAGACCATCGGGCGCTTAAAGCTGCATGACCCGACCTTGATTTTTCGCACCAACAGGAATACGCCGGATGATCTGTGGGAGTGCGCACTCAGCACCTCAAAGCTGGTGGGCGGCCTGCCGCTTTACTATAATGACGAGGTGGTTATCCCTACCATGATGAAGGAGTTGGACTACGAGCTGAGGGATGCCCGCGACTACGGCTGCATTGGCTGCCAGGAGATCGTCGGCTGCGGCAACGATTATCCTGCGCCTAATGGCATGCACCCGCCACATGCTTCCATCATGTGGGGCACTGTCTTCGATATGGCGATCAACGACGGCAAAAATCCTCTCAACGGCGTGCAGTCCAGCCTACATACCGGTTACCTGTATGAGATGAACTCCATTGAGGAAGTGCGCGAAGCGGTCAGAAAGATGGGGACACATCTGATGCGCCTGTTTGTGTCCACCAATAACTATGCCGAGTCGCTGTCCCAGTTCTTTGCCCCGGAAAGCATTCTATCCATTTCCATCGAGGGTTGCATGGAGCAGGGTAAGGATGTGGTGAACGGTGGCGCAAAGTACAATTCCTACGGTGGCACGGCCACCGGGATGGCCACACTGGCCGACTCGATGACCACCATTAAGTATATGTGTTTTGATAAAAAGCTCTGCACCACCCGCGAGCTTTACGACGCCGTCATGGCCAACTGGGAGGGCTGTGAGCTCCTCCGCCAGAAGATCCTGAAGCTGGTGCCCCATTTCGGAAATAACGACCCCTATGCGGATATGGAGATGAAATGGTGTGTGGACATGTACTACGACATCTGCAAACAGATGTATAGCTGCCGCTCTAAGGTATATAAGGCGGGACTTTACGGCGCATCCGATCATGTAGCCCAGGGCAAGCTGACTTGGGCTACACCGGACGGGCGCAAATATCCTGATCCCATTGCGGACGCCGCTTCTCCAGCCCAGAGCAGGGATAAAAACGGCCCCACTCAGGTGCTCAACAGCTCCTGCTGCTATGACCAGACCCAATATCTAGGCGGCGTTGCCCTGAATTTGCGGATGCACCCTTCGGTACTCAGCAATGAGGAGGGTCTTGCAAAACTCAGGGATGTGACTAAGGAGTATTTCAGCAAGGGCGGGATGGAAGTCCAGTACAATGTGGTGGATACCGATACGCTGCGGGAGGCTCAGTCCAATCCTGAAGATTATAGGGATCTGGTGGTCCGAATCGCGGGTTATTCCGCATATTTTGTGGAATTGGGCCGCGACCTCCAGAACGATATCATTGCCAGAAATGAGAACAGGATGTAAATTCGAAGGCAGGATGATATTAATATGGAAAAAGAAACGACAACACTTTATGGTAAGCTTTATGATATACAAGGCTTTTCAGTGCACGACGGCCCGGGGATACGCACAACGGTTTTCTTGAAAGGCTGTCCGCTGCACTGTCCCTGGTGCCACAGTCCCGAGTCCCAGAGTTTCCAGCCACAGATGAGTTATACCGCTGTCCGTTGTATCGGAACTGAGCTCTGCGGAGAGTGCCTGAAGGTATGCCCAGCCGGTGCGGTGGCAGAGGCGGAAGAGGAGTTCTCGCCCACGGACAGCACCATGCGGCATCGCATCAAGTGGTCCCGGGCAAAGTGCACGCAATGTGGCGCCTGTACCAACATTTGCTTCCCGGAGGCGTTGAGTTTTTGTGGGAAGGACTACACCGTGGAAGACGTCCTGGCGATCGTCCGCAAGGATTTTGACTTTTTCCGGAGTTCCGGTGGCGGCGTTACTGTTTCCGGTGGAGAGCCGCTTTGCCAACTGGATTTTACCACGGCGTTGCTGGAGGCTGCAAAATCAGAGGGAATCCATACAGCGGTGGATACCACTGGCTTTGCGCCAAATGCGTCTATCCGCCAGATATTGCCGTGGACCGACTTGTTTCTCTACGATTTAAAGCAAATGGACAGCGTGGAGCACGAGCGCATCACCGGTGTGCCAAATGAACGTATTCTGGATAATGCTCGCTGGCTGGTGGCCAACGGGGGAAGGCTGCAGATTCGGATACCGGTTATTCCCGGTTATAACGATTCCCGCGAAAATCTGGATCAGGCGGCCCGTTTTTGCGCGGAATTGAGAGATGGGATTGAGATGGTTCAACTGCTTCCCTACCATCATTTCGGCGCGTCCAAGTACCAGCGCATGCAGATGCACGATCCAATGCTGGCTGAGCTGAAGCCGCCAACTGACGAGACGATGGAAAGCTATCGGGAACTGATGCGGTCTTATGGTCTGAAGGCTGCGATTCACTAACGCCATGACCGCTCTGACGGGGCTGAGTCGCTCGTCCCGCTGGCACAGTTCCACTTCCGGTTAAGCCTTTTAAGAAAGGTGTCTGGAATTCGAATCTCCGACGGATCACCAAAAAAACCTCGTAGTTGCAATAACTACGAGGTTTTTTGTTTGCCTTGCTGTTAACGATTTCGGACAGGCTATCCGCATCAGGAACAATCAATGTCTTCGATATCGACACTACATTATTATATTAAAATTACTAATATAATTTTTGAGAAAAACCCTTCTGTTTGTCGTATTATTAAGTGTACTGGTACAAATGCGGGAAAGGTTGTGATCGGTTGGACAAATTGATAATCCGCATTCAAAATAGAGATGAAGCCGCTTACATACGGCTCATAGAGAAATACAGCCGGCTTATGTGGAATCTCGCCTGGGATATCCTGAAGGGCATGGCAGATGCTGCGGATGTTGAGGACTGTATATCCGAGGTGTTTTACAAGCTGTGGAAGTCACCTGAGCTGCTCAATCCTGATAAGGGAAGCTTAAAGAACTACCTTGCGCAGATGACCAGGAACACCGCCATTGATTTTTATCGAAGGCGGTCGCGGGAAAAAACCGAGACTCTGGATGAAGCGGTCTGGGCGGATGGACACGATGACGATGTCCTGAGCACAATCATCCACAATGAGGAGAAGGAAACCCTATACCGTATTATGGATACAATGAACGAACGGGACAGGGATCTGATAAAACGCCGGTATTTTGAAAACCAGAAGCCCGCTCAAATATCCGCGGAGATGCAGCTTCCCCTGCGCGAGGTGGAAAACCGGCTTTATCGGATTAAAGACGGCATTCGTAAACAAATGCTTTAGCTCGGAAATGGGGTTGATTAAATGAATGAATATAGGTTCAGACGTGAAAGCATGAAAAATATTAAAGGCGGCTTTATGAGTAAAATTCAGAGCGATGCCGAATACAGGGCGGATGCACCACGCGGACACATCATCCGAAAATCTACTGTCGTCGCGATCGCTGCGGCTGCCATTGTGCTCTCAACAACCCTATGCGCTCTTGCTGTCGGGTTTGACCCGATAAGTGCATGGCAAAGTCTGTTTGAGAAGGAAGCGGCGATCGAGGTGGGCGAGACGGTGGCATCCGCCGGGATAAGCATGAATGTCCAGAGCCTGTATACAGACGGCGATCATGCCATCCTGAAAATGATCCTGCGGGATTTAGATGCGGACCGCCTGTCCCAAAAAATCAGAGTCGAATCAATCGACGAGAGCAAGTACACGGCGTATTTGCTGGATTCCTCCTATGACGCTGAAACGGGCGAGGCCACCTGCATTATCAATATTAATTTGCGTGAAAAGGCTGCGGCGGGCGATACCTTGGCTTTCGCCATAAATTCGATCATAGTGAATTTAGACTACTCTGACGAGTACCATTCTTTTGACTATGACCTGTACGAGGCGGCGATGGCTTCCAAGCTGCATCCGGTCGTATCAGCTGACGAGTGGACGGCCGCCGCTAAAGCAAATCCGGTTTCCGCAATCGCCGACCCTGAATACGCGGTCCGCCGCGGTGGCGTAAACTTTAACCTGGAAACCGAAGAATTTGTCTCATCGGACTGGTTGCCCCTGGATACCTCTGTTCAGGGCGAGGAGTTGATCCACTGGCTTTCGGTGCTTGGCGTCGGGTATGAGGACGGCGTCCTGCATGTACAGTTAAGATATAACGATTTGTTTGGTTTTAAATACCAATATGTATGGAACAACCCGGTATTGATTGATAATGAGGGGGATATCATTGAGGAAATCAGCGGTGAGCATGATGGATGGCGCCTTTGCGGTGAAATACTCTACTGTGGATATAAGGAATTACGTTTTGACGTCGGCGATATTGATAATCTGAAAAATCTAAAGCTGGCGTGGATCGGCAATTATGCCGAGCATGTTATCGACGGCGACTGGTCTGTGGACATCAGCCTTGACGCGATCGGTGACAGCATTTCCGGCTCGGTTGAACTGCCGGACCATCCGGACTTCACCAGCGTGTCGTATAAGCTTTCGCCTATGTATCTGGAAACGGAAATTCATTTCCCCGATTATTCATTGGATAAAACTGAGACGTTTTATATCGATGGCGAGGAGTTTACATCTGTTGGTATGGATGAAGATAAGATAAAGAAAAAAGTATATGAAAAGGAATTGGCGATTGTCTTGAAAGACGGTACCAGAACCGAGCCTGAATTCGACAGAAACAACTTCTGTTATGCTTCAGACGCGTCAAACGGCAGAACATGGATAACAAGCTGGCATTTGCTGGACGGGAGCTTCGATATCGAGGATGTGGCAGAAATCATTATTTTCGGCGTAAGTTTCACCCCCGAATAACTTATTGCTTAAATTGTAACGATGAAAGAAAATGCGGGAACTGCTCCAAAGTAGGGCAGCTCCCGCATTTTGCCGTAAGACAGGAAGTTTATTCAGATCAGCCACAATAGCCAATTCTGGGCTTTGACAGTATTCCTATGTAAAATATACTTTGCTATGAAGCTTCAACAGGGAAATCATTTTCAATAGATTCAAATAATTTACGAACCTCACAATTATGTAAAAGATACCTGTAAAAAGGATAAAGAACCATTCTAATGAAGCCTATAATACATAGAGCTGTAATGAACAAAACTATAAGCGGTATCATTATTGAGGTTTCGGTATTCTTAATTGCAAAAACACCACCTGCGAAAATTAGATAGGCAGCCAAAATTGAGATGTGGACAACTTTTGGTAATGATATGTAGCCTTTAACAGTTGTTTTATTAGCTTCATTAGCAATTTTGGCGATGAGAGGTACATGATAGTCGATGCTGCTCATTCGTATTTTACAATGGTTTAGTGTTAACCGATCATGGTTGATGGCTATTCCGATATTTTTTGAGCTTGCTCTGTGGCGAAGAATGTTTTTAAATTCTTCAATGTTAAGCGATGTCTGAAATTTATAAACCATCAAATTACCTCCCATACAAAAATATTGGGATTTAAGCTTCTTGTTACTATAATACCACATATTTAGAGAGTGGATATACAAATAGTCCAGAGGTGATTAAAAAGAATCCCTGTTTATTTGTTGAAATTGCACTAATATTAAGCGGTGCGTTCGGAGTCATGCAGAAGGTTGTGCAGATTCGATACCTGAAAATACTTCGGGTAATTTGTAGGTTAGTGTTGACATCTGGGTTTAATGGCGTTAAACTAAAGGCGGGTCTAATGACGTTAAACTTGAGAGGTGATACTATGGAAGACTATAAATTAGGTGTCATGGAAACGAAATTTGCCGAGCTGATATGGATCAGCGAGCCCATCTCGTCCGGCGAACTGGTAAAGCTGTGCGAAAAAGAGCTGACCTGGAAAAAATCAACGACCTACACGATGCTGCGCCGGCTTTGTGACCGCGGGATATTTCAAAATAAAGACGGCACCGTAGCGTCACTCATGAGCAAGTGGGAATTTGCCGCCCGTCAAAGTGAAAAGTTTGTTGAGGAGACCTTCAACGGGTCGCTCCCGCAGTTTCTGGCGGCGTTTACCCAGAGAAAACAGCTGACAGAAAGCGAGATCAGCGAGCTTCAGCGGCTTATTGATGATAAGCGGGGTGATTACTGATGTGGATGTATACGCTTCTGCCTAAAATCGTTAATATGAGCCTTACGGCGGGGATCGTCATTGTTTTTGTGCTTGTGGCCCGTCTTCTGCTGAAAAAAGCGCCGAAGATATTTTCATACGCCCTATGGGCCGTCGTGTTGTTCCGGCTTATTTGTCCGGTGTCGTTTTCGTCGCAGTTTTCGCTTTTTGGTTTGTTTTCCGCACACGCCTCAGCGGCAGGCGGCAGCGCCTACAGCAGCATCCCCGCGGATATCATTGACGCGGATTCATCTCAGGCAGGTTTGCCGGTTCCCGAAGCAGCCCGGACCGTAAACACTACCATGGCGCAAACAGGGGAGCAAGGCCCCACGGACCTGCTGAACGGGTGGCTCGAGGCCGCGACATTTTTGTGGCTTCTCGGCGTTGCTGTGGTGCTGATACACAGCGCGTCATCGTTAATCCGCCTGCGCCGAAAGCTTATCGGCGTTGTACGGCTGCGGGATAATATCTATCTTGCCGACCACATCGCCTCGCCGTTTGTCATCGGTCTGTTTCGTCCGAAAATATATCTGCCGTCAACACTGGGGGAGGACGAACAAAGTTATGTCATAGCGCATGAGCAAACGCATATCCGGCGGCTGGATCATATTTTTAAGATGCTGGGCTTTCTCGCGCTGGCCGTGCATTGGTTCAATCCGCTTGTATGGGTGGCATTCGTATTGGCTGTCAAGGACATGGAGATGTCCTGCGACGAGCGCGTTTTAAAGCAAATGGGCGGCGAAATCAAAGGAGCGTACGGGGCGTCTCTGCTCTCCCTGGCGACAGGCCGGCGCCTTATTAACGGCAGCTCGCTGGCGTTCGGGGAGGGGAATATCAAGGCGCGCATCAAGAATATCATGAACTTCAAAAAGCCCGCCGCGTGGGTCATTGCGGTTTCGATTGTGGTTGTCGCGGCTTTGAGCATTGGGTTTGCGTCCAACGGCGCTGTTGACCCTTCCGATCCGGACGGGTACAAGGCGCTCTTTAAAGAACGTTTTGCCCAAGCACGACAAGTAGGCCTGCATTACACCGCTACGAATTGCCGGGAAAGAGAGGCCATACCCGATTTTTCTGAAGGTGATCTGGACTATTATAAATGTGAACACTATAAATCTCCGGATGACCTGCGCGCGGCCACATTAGCCGTATTTACAGACGATGCTGCACAAGATTTATTGACACGCTTTGAGTATAATGCTTTCATTGAGCGGGACGGCGGCCTCTATATCTCTCCGCAGTATCTTTTTGAAGCTTCCCCATGGTCAGCGCAGGACACGATTACAGTCCAAGGCCAAACAGCGGACACCTTTCTCTGGGACAGCCTGACGGTGAAAGCAGAAGATTCCAGGCTATATTATACGTTGGACTGGTACCAAACCTATCCGGGTGACCCCATAAGGTCTGTATTTACGCTTGTCCAAGGCGCAGACGGCGTTTGGCGCTTTGATGAGTGCTTTGGAGAAGCTGATAACATGATGGTGGCGTATGTGGATGAGACGCTGCCGGAGGCGGAAGCGCGGGCCATCCTGAGCCAGATTGAGCAAAACCCCAATGTGGAATACGCCGATTTCGTGACCCGGGAGGAAGCATGGACGAGCTTGCAAGAAAGATACGAGGACAAGTCCGCGTTCGAGGGCCTCGACTCCAGTGTTCTCCGCCACAGATACTACATCTATATGCGTGATAGCTTCCTGGCCGAGCAAACGGCAAAAGAGATTTTTAAGATTCCCGGCATCGTCAATATTACCTTTGCCAACATTCCCGGTATCGTCAATAATCCCGGTACCGCTAATACTACCCTCACTGTTGAGTAATTATCTAGTGCTGGCCGCACGAACATGAAACAGGCTGTTGTTATACAATGGACTGAGGTGATGCGGTTGTATACTTACAGAGAACTCGTAGACCGGATCGAAGAAATGGCCATGACTGATGATGAAAAGCTGGCCAAACTCAACGTCAGGCTGATGACAAAGGCCGTTTCAACGCCCAGCAAGCAAGGTACCGACGCTGAGGAAGCCGGTTAACGACGGGATTTTTATGCGTTTCAACTAACATATTGCGAAAGCCGCGGATCCAGCGATAAGCTGGCTTCGCGGCTTGACCATTGTATAATTGGGTATAAATTTCTGCTGGTCGTCTTTAAAGCTGTGCGCTGGATAAGCAGAACGGACCGGACCGTCATATGTATGAATAGGAGAGAATTGCCGGATAAAATCGGCTGAGAACAATCTGAGGCAAAAATCAAAGAAAATAAGACTAAAAGCTTATGAAACAGACAGTGGCTGTCAGCTTTGGGAGGTATTTGATTGCTATGCTAAAGGATAAATTGTTATTACGTAAGCTGTGGACGCCGTTAACGGAGGAATCCCAGTGAACAGCCAGGCACAAGAATTTATTGAGATTGCCGAAAACGAGGTTGGTTATCTCGAAAAAGCGAGTAACAGCCAGCTCGATGATAAAACAGCCAACGCCGGGAGCGGGAACTGGACGAAATACGGTGCGTGGTACAATCTGAACGGCTACCCCTGGTGCGCCATTTTTATTTCCTGGTGCGCAGCACAGGCCGGCGTTCCGAATACGGTTATTCCCAAGTTCTCGTCCAGCACGTTGGGTATGGAATGGTTTAAGGCCAAGAGCCGGTGGACAAAAACGCCGGAATCCGGGGATATCATTTTCTTTACGAACGGCGACCCGCCGACTCAGGCGGACCATGCTGGCATCGTGCGCGCCGTGGACGGCGGCCGGGTGTATACTGTCGAGGGCAACACCTCCGGCGGCTCTAAGCTGATTACCAACGGCGGTACTGTAGCCAATAAGGCCTATGCGCTGGCCTATGACAAAATACTGGGATACGGGCATCCGGACTATAAGAAGGAGGAAAATATGACAGGTGAAGAAATCTATAATAAACTGACAGCGTATCTGCAAACGCTGCTGACCTCGGATTACGCGGCCCAGGCCAGCCGGAAGGGTGTAGCAAGCGGTGTTTTTTCCGACGGCAACGGTGACGGCCTTGTTGATGATCCGCAGGGGTACCTGCGCCGGCAGGACCTGGCGGTTGTTTTAGACCGGCTCGGGCTGCTGGATAAATAAAGGATTCAAAATCATTTGTTATGGACCTTCAGGTCTGTATTAGCTCAAGCGATAACCTGCCTATAATACACCTTAAACCGCCCTATATATCTTTTGTTTGTCAACGCGCTTTTCCAATGGTATAATATCGGCAATGTCGACACAAAGGAGAAACGGCCATGGCAAAATGCCCGAAATGCGGTGCGGAAATCAGTTCGTCGGATAAAGCCTGTCCCAAGTGCGGCGCAGCGGTTGGCAACAAGCAGATACTCAAAACGGTGAGCAACGCCGTTATGGCCGTCGGGGGCGTGCTGGTCATACTCGACTTATTCAGCGTTATACAGACGTATATCGGGACGCTGCTGATCGGGATCGGCTTTTTAATACACGCAGTTTTTCAGCGCGATGTTGCGCGTGAAACCGGAGAGAAGAAAGCCTTGATATTTTCCATTGTCTTCGGAGTCATCATTACAATTGCCGGTGTCGCGTATCTGATACTGGACATTATCAGAGCCTGAGATTAAAAATGAAAACCCTATGAACGAACCGTTCATAGGGTTTATTGTGTCCTGATTAGAAGTTCCGGTGTTTTCTGGAAGTGCGATTTTATGCGGCGGCCTTTTCTGAATCGCCGTCAACAAACGCAGACGTGATCTGTAAAACGCCCGCATCATCCGCCGTTACCGTAAAGTCCAGCAGCGCACCGAGGCTCTCCAGCGTGTAGTAATTAGACCCCTGGACCATCAGGGCCTCAAGCTCATATGGCTCGCTGTCGATTTTAATGGGTGGCATCGTCGCCGTCATATGATACACAAGTCCCGGTTCAAGGTCCGAAAGCGCCGGGTCGGAGGTATAAGCCTCGCCGACGAGCAGCTGAATGAGCCCCGCCTGGCCGTCCCAGGCTACGTCAAACTCAAAATCCGAGCCGCTTAAGATGACGGCGATGTCCCGGAGCTTGAAGTATGTATGGCCGAGCACATCAAAGCATGACAGCGTGTACCCGGTCCCGTCGGCCGCCACATCGGCGACCGAGGTGAGGCCGACGGCATCATCCTCGCCGTCTCCCTCGCTCCTGTCCGGTATGCCGACATATCGGGTGTAATATTCGTCGTAGGAGAGGTTGCTCAGTTTAACGGCTATTGCCAGGTCCACGCCGACGTATCGCAGATGCCACGGCTCATACGAACAGCCGGTCAAGAACTGCCATTCCTTGTCGTACCGGAGAATAAAGCCGTATTTGCAGGCGTTTTCATAATACCATTTAAAAACAGATGACTGGTCGAGGTCCTTGTTGGAACCGGCGTGGTGAATAACGTCGACAGCCAGCCCCGTCTGATGTTCGCTGTAACCGGGCCGAGCCGTTGTGACGTCCGGTATGCCGTATGTTTTATACAGTTCAACCTGCCGGTCGTAGCTTCTGTAGGAGGATGTGGCGTAAAGCTCATAGCCGAGAGATCTGGCGTCCGCGCACATCTTCTCAAACGCCACGCGCGCGTCATGCACGAGCATTTCGGTTTTAAAGCAGTAGGCGGAGTTGATTTTTTCCAGGTCGTCCGGCACAAAATCACCCGGCAGGTAGTGGTACTTGTTAACGAGCACGTCAACGCTGCCGGGGCTGCCAACTACGGCGGCGTCCGTATAGTAGTCGTTATCAAGCCCGATATTGACATCCGTGATGACAGTCTCCCATGAGCAGTCCTCAAAGCGCTGCTTGAAGGCGATATAGCGTGCGGCGTTTTCGCCTTTATAATAGGGAAGTGACGTAAATCCCGACAGTTCCGCTGCGTATTGGACGAGAACCGGGTCAGCCTTATAGGACTCGGCGGCTTCCGTCTGATCGTTATCCGCGGCAGCCGTAAGTACGAAAGAACTAAATAGGCACAGGCAGACAAGCAGTACGCCAAACCGGATTTTCTTCATTTTTTCACCGGCCTTTCTGGACAGTTATATTTTACTAATAATACTATATATAAAAAATGACCCAAAGTCCATACGCAATGTGACAACTTATAGGAAATCGACCGTTATTTCGTCAGATTTTAACAAAAAGCGTCGAAAAAGTTGCTTTCCTTTTTCGGCGATGATTTGATATAATAAAGCCATTAAACGTCCAGCCATCACAAAAGGAGGCCAAAATGAAAATTCTCGCCATCAACGGCAGCCCGCGCAAAACCTGGAATACGGCTCAGATGCTTGAAAGCGCGCTGGCCGGCTGCCGGGACGCCGGGGCCGAAACAAAACTCGTGCATCTCATCGACCTCAATTTTAAAGGCTGTATCAGCTGTTTTGGCTGTAAGAGGCTGGGGGGGCCGAGCTACGGCCAATGCGCCGTGCGCGACGATTTAACCGACGTTATTAACGAAGCATGGAACTCGGACGCCATTATCGTCGGCTCACCCGTTTACTTCGGAGATGTCACGGCCGACCTGCGCGGTTTTCTGGAGCGCTTCTGGTTTTCGGTTCTCATGTACAATACAGAGCATATGGTCAGAGCGCCGAAAAGTATGCCTGTTAAAATCATCCTGACGACAAACGCGCCGGAATTCGGTACTCACAAGGCGCTTAACGACAGCCTGACCGGCGCGATGACCCGCTTTGTCGGGCCCGCGGAGCTCATCGAGGCCAACGCCACGCTGCAGTTTGATGATTATAGCAAATACGACGCGAGCATGATCGACGAGGCGGAACGGATCAAACGCCACAAAGAGGTCTTTCCGCTTGATCTTCAAAAGGCCTTCGAGATGGGAAAACGCGCGGTGGCGGAAGCCCAAAGCGGCCGGTAACGAGGCCTGCTGCGCTATAAATAGATGCACAATAACACATGATAAAGGAAATTTATTAATGATCACAGTTAACAATCTCAGCATTCAGTACGGGGGGACGTCACTGTTTTCCCGGGTGGACCTTCAGTTTACAGCCGGCAACTGCTACGGTGTCATCGGCGCCAACGGCAGCGGCAAATCTACCTTTCTGAAAATTCTGGCCGGGGAGCTGGAGCCGTCTTCCGGCAGCGTCGACCTTAAAAAAGATGTTCGCATGTCTGTTTTAAAGCAGGACCAGAACATGTACGACGATTTTACCGTCATCGAGACGGTCATTATGGGGAACGACCGGCTTTATGCCTGCGGCAAGGAAAAGGACGAGCTGTACTTAAAAGAGGACTTTTCCGACGCGGACGGCATCCGGGCGGCCGAGCTGGAGGAGGCGTACGCCGAGCTGGGCGGCTGGGAAGCGGAATCAAACGCTTCGCAGCTGCTGCAGGGCCTGGGCATCCCTACATCGCGCCATGAATCCATGATGCGCGACATGGAGCCGCGAACAAAGGTAAAGGTACTGCTGGCGCAGGCGCTGTTCGGTACGCCGGACATCATCCTGCTCGATGAGCCGACGAACAATCTCGACGTCAACTCCGTTGTGTGGCTGGAGGATTTTCTGCTTGATTACGAGGGGACCGTTATCGTCGTCTCGCATGATCGGTTTTTCCTCAACACGGTTTGTACGCACATCGTTGATATCGACTTCGGCAAGATCAAGATGTACGTCGGTAACTACGACTTCTGGTACGACGCCAGCCAGCTGATGCAGAAGCTTCTCAAGGAAAAGACCCGAAAAAGCGAAGATAAGATCCGCGAGCTGGAGGAATTTATCCGGCGGTTTTCAGCCAACAAATCCAAGTCGCGCCAGGCCACGTCCCGGCGCAAGATGCTCGATAAGCTGACGATGGACGAAATACCGGCCTCCAGCCGCCGTTATCCCTGGGTCGGTTTTAAAATGGACCGCGAGCCGGGCAAGGATCGTCTGACGGTGGACGGTGTATCCGTTACCATTGACGGCGTCAAGGTCCTGGACAATGTCAGCTTTATTCTGGGACGGGATGACAAGATCGCCTTCATCGGCAGCAATGAGATCGCCATCACGACCATGTTTAAGGTCCTGGCGGAGGAAATCGAGCCGGACGAGGGTTCAATCAAATGGGGCGTTTCCACGACGCAGGCCTACTTCCCGAAGGATAACTCGGCCTATTTCAACGACAGCGACCTGAATATTATGGACTGGATGCGTCAGTTTTCCGAGGATAAGCGGGAGAGCTACCTGCGCACGTTTCTTGGGCGTATGATCTTTACCGGTGACGACGTCTACAAGGATGTCAAGGTGCTATCGGGCGGCGAGAAGGTCCGCTGTATGCTTTCAAAAATGATGTTGTCGGGAGCCAATGTCCTGTTGTTTGACCAGCCGACGAACCATCTCGATCTGGAGAGTATCGCCGCACTCAATAACGGCATGGATGACTTTAAGAGCAACATTATCTTTACGACGCATGACCATCAGATTATCCAGACAGTGGCTAACCGTATCATCGAATTTACAGACCAAGGAACGATTATCGACCGGACGATGACGTATGACGAGTATATTGAGGCTGTGCGCACCGAACAGGCTCAATAATAAGCGCAATTCTTAAAAACAACGGCTGCCCCCATCGGGGCAGCCGTTGTATGCCTTCCCCTGGGGGAAGGTGTCGAGTCCTTGCAATATAAAGGACTCGACGGATGAGGGCGCGCTATAAAGATGTCTGGCTAGTTGTCGCCGACGTCGCTACACCAGCCCGGCCATGAGGTCTTTAACGACGTCGGGGGCGGCCGGACGGTCGAGCAGGGGACCGCCGGCTTTCAGGATATCGTTTTTCTCGTGAAAGGTGGGCTTGTCCTCCCGGTAAATAACGCCAATGGGGATTTTGTCGCCGTATTCCATTGCCTTTTGGAGCGCTGCGGCTTTGTCCGTGGGATCATAGCCGCTCCCAAGAGGAAACACGCGCTCGCGGTAGTAGGAGAAAGTGTTGATCTTGTTGAAGCTGACACAGGGCTGCAGGATGTCCACATACGCGTAGCCCTTGTGTGCAATCGCCTGCTTCATAATTTCAGTGAGATGCGCCTTGTCGCCGGCGAACGAGCGGGCGACAAAGCCGCCGCCGCACGCAATGGCCAC
Organism: uncultured Sporobacter sp.; assembly: GCA_963675425.1. GTDB lineage: Bacteria > Bacillota > Clostridia > Oscillospirales > Oscillospiraceae > Sporobacter. Next base: position 1,636,485 of record OY776214.1, read on the forward strand.
GAGTACGGGGTTTAACGGCTCGTTGATGTTGCCGGTCACCTGCACATCCGTCACCTGGCCGAGGCCGGTGGTGGGGGAGGCCTGGCCCTTTGTCAGGCCGTAAATTTGATTATTGTGTACGAAATGCGTAATGTCGACATTGCGCCGCAGGTTGTGGATAAAGTGGTTTCCGCCCTCGCCGTAGGAGTCGCCGTCGCCGGTGCCGACGATGACCGTGAGGTCCTCATTGGCGATTTTGGCCGCGATGGCTGCCGGGACGGCCCGGCCGTGCAGGCCGCAAAAGCCGTTGGCGCCGATATACTGCGGGATTTTGGCCGCCTGGCCGATACCGCCGACGACCAGTACGCCGCGCGGGTCCAGCCCCAGCGCCCCAAGCGCTGACTGAAGACATTCCAGAATGGCGAAATTGCCGCAGCCGGGACACCAGGCTGTCTCATACGTTTCAAAGGTGTGGGTGCTCACGATAAATCCCCCTTTCCGATACGCTCCGCAATCTCCTCGCCGGAGATCTGGCGGCCGTCGTATTTCAGGACGTTGCCGGTCATTGTGATGCCGGTCTGCTCGCGGATGAGCAGCGCCAGCTGGCCGGTGGCGTTTTGCTCCACGTTGATGAGCACCCTAGCCGCTGCAGTCTTTTCGGTCAGTCGTTTTGTTGGCAGCGGCCACATGTCGCCGAAGACCAGGGCGGCGTATTTACCCGGTGAATCGTTATTCAAAAGCTCGACGGCCTCGTAAATTGGGCCCCACGCTGAGCCAAACCCGAGGAGAAGCGTATCGAAGGTATCCGAGCCAATGAATTCCGGTTCCTGTAAATCTTCTTCTTCCAGCAGCTTTAGCTTCCGCATGCGCTTATCCGCCATGGCGATACGCACATCGGCTGCCTCGGTGATGCGTCCCTGCTCATCGTGCTCGTCGCTGTCGGCCAGCACGAGGCTGTCCGATTTCCCGGGAATAAGGCGCGGCGAAATGCCGCTGTCCGTGACGCGGTAGCGCCGGTACGGCGTTTCGGCCTCTTCGGCGGGCCAGTCGTTAATTAGCCCGCTGAGGTCAAACGGCCCGACGGAAGACGACGAGTCGCCCAGATACTGATCGCTCAGGATCAGCACCGGCATCTGATATTTTTCAGAAAGGTTGAGCGCGCGGTGTGTCTGATAAAACGCGTCGGTATGGTTTTTAAGGGCCATAACCATGCGCGGGAACTCGCCCTGTGAGGCGGAGATGAGAAATTTCAGGTCGCCCTGCTCCGTCCGGGTGGGGAAGCCCGTGGCGGGACCGGGGCGCTGGACATCTGTGACAACGAGCGGCGTCTCCGTGATACCGGCCAGGCCGAGGCCTTCCACCATCAGCGAAAAGCCGCCTCCGGACGTGCCCGTCATAGCGCGCGCGCCGGCGTAGGACGCGCCGATAGCCATATTGACGGCCGCGATTTCATCCTCCGCCTGCTCGACGACGAGCCCGGCGCGATCGCCCGCTACGGCGAGCGCCTCCATAATGGGTGTTGAAGGGGACATGGGATACGCCGCGTAAAATTTCAGGCCGGCGGCGATAGCGCCAAAAGCCTGGGCCCGGCTGCCGGTGATGGTCATGGCGTTTTCAAAATGGCCGTTTAAGTGTTTGAAGCGTGGCTCAACAGCGTCATAGCCGGCCCGAATAGCCTTGATATTAACGTCAATGATTGACGTCTTCATGGATTTTTGGAGGACCTCGGATAAACCGTCAAGCTTTTCGCCGAAAAGCTTCAGTGCCGCGCCCAGCGCGACGTTTCCTGCCGCGCGCGCGTTGCCCAGGTCTTTGGCGATGCCGACGGTGTCGAGCGCAAGCTCGCGTTTGTCGCCGGCAGCAATGCTTTTGTCACATAGGATAAATCCGTTTTCCTCCAGTTCGTCCTTGTGCAGTTCAATCGTCTCGTTTGTCAGGGCGATGATCCCATTGAGCTTGAGGCTGTGTGAGCGGATGACGCCCGGGCCGAAGCGGATGAGCGAAAAGTTGTGGCCGCCACGTACGCGTGACATAAAGTCGCGTATGGTGTAAACGAAGTACCCGGCGCGCTTGAGCAGCTGCTCGAGGATCGCCGTGGACGTGTCGATGCCTTGACCGGCCGCCCCGCCGATCAGTAGGTTATACATATCGATCCCTCCTTATCTCTATCTTTGGCGGATAGCTTACAGGCTTGATAAAACGCTGAAGACCTCTTCAATATCGGGCAGCTGGCCCAGCTCGTAGACCTTGACCCATTTGACGATGCCGTTTTCATCGATGATAATGTTGACACGCTGGGAGATTCCCCAATCCTCGATCAAAATGCCGTAATCGCGCGCGACCTGCCCGTGCGGCCAGATATCGCACAACAGGCGGACATTCTCAATGCTTAAGACGGCCGACCAGGCCTTCTTGCTGGGCGCTGAATCCACACTCAGCCCGAGCGGAACCGTGCCGAGCTTTTTGAATCGGTCAAAATTGACTTCCAGTGCGCGCATCTGATCGGCGCACACACCGGTCCACGCGGCAGGATGCCAGGATAAAAGGACCTTTTGTCCTTTAAAGTCAGACAAGCGGACGCTGTTTTCCAGCGCGTCATCCAGCGTAAAATCGGGCGCGGGCGTCTTTATTTCTATCGGTTTCATTTGATGCACCTCCCGGGGCAGACTGTTGTAATATTTCCTCAGTGGTACCGGCTTCGGTATTTAACATTCCGATAGGTCCGGACGGCCTTGAGAATACTATCAGTATAGCACATCTTCATTTATCTTCCAAATTACAAAAACGAGTGGGTTTGGTGCTTACGACGGTCAGCCGTCAATGGCAGAAAATGAAATTGAAAAGATCGTTAAAAAGGTGTTGACAACGGGCGCATGTCGTTGTAAAATAACGCTTACTGACGTGGACGATTAGCTCAGCTGGTAGAGCATCCGCTTGACGTGCGGAGGGTCAGCGGTTCAAGTCCGTTATCGTCCACCAGTAAAATACCGGAAATCACGCAAAATGCGAGATTCCCGGTATTTTTAGTCAAAAACTTATGGATTTGTTAAAAGATTGAGCTTATCACCTAAATGTGATAAACTGGAATATAATTGTCAACACCAAATTCGCCGGCTCCAGTCACAGAGCAACCATAGGGGACGCGAAAAGCTCGGTTCTACACTTACGAAATATGTAGCGAACTGGCTTTGTTAAATTGACAAGGTACAGTTGTGAATAAGACCTGCCGGACGAGTACCGGCCAGCCTCTGATGTTGTTGGCACCAACATTAGAGGTTTTTTACGGACATGCCGTAATCACCATTTTACCATACGGCAATCTGAAAATATGGCACTATTCACCAAATCCGCAATATTTGTTTCCAAATTGGCAATATGTAATATTATACCTTTTGTTCTGCTGAAGCTTGTCCTTTAATTTAAGGATGGGTCTTTTTTTATTTCACCGACTTGTGCTCGACCTTGTGCTCGATTTGAGCACAAGGTCAGTAGCTAAACTATACCAACAATGTGAATATGATAATCCGCGCTAAATACCACATTCCGTAATAATTGTTAATATATTAAAAATAAGTGTTTCAACATTGTTTAGGTGGTTGTTTATATATTATGAAAGGATAGTGAGTAACAAGATTGTTTTGCTATGAAAAAGAGACAGAACCTGGAACGGTAGTTATGTGTGCAGATGATAAAGTGTCTGCGTCTGAATTACCAGAGCCTATTAGAGGCTATTACATAGACGTTTGGATGAAACCAACATTGTAATGGTCAAGCAAATTTGTAACGCCGCTGTCTAAATAAATCTAACGAAATCTTGCTTCATAAGGCGTCAGATAGTCGTTGTATGAGTGCGGGCGAACCTGATTGTACCAAACATAAGCGTACTCCGAAACAGCAAGAGATAATTCTTCGTCGGTACGAAAATTAAAGCGATTTATCAGTTCCGCTTTGAAAGTATTGTAATATCGCTCCATAGGCGCATTGTCGTAAGGACAACCTGCTGCACTCATACTCTGAGTGATGCGATTTTGCTGACAGTAGAGAACGAACTGAAGAGAGGTGAATTGGCTCCCTTGATCTGAATGAAGTATCAGATTTTCGGGTAGCTTCTTCTGGCAATGGAGTGCTTTTTCAAGAGTCCTGATTGCCAAATCACTCGTAATCCAGCTACCGGTTTCGCTTGAAACAACGCTTCGGTCATATAAGTCAATGACGGTGCAGTTGTATCGAACAGAACCGTTGGTAAGAAAAATGTAGGTAAAATCTGTACACCAAACCTGATTGGCTTGGCTTGTCGCGAAATTTTGTTTGACGAGGTTCGGGAAGATTTTGTGGGCACGTCCTTTTTGATATCCTGGCCGCTTGCGACGGCAAACACATTGCAGATGAAGCTCCTTGTTCATGTAATTGTGAACAGTGTTTTTGCTTAAAAATATCTGTTTCCTTGCGAGAAAGATACGCATGCTTCGGTGGCCCAGGATCCCGCCGAATTCATGATAAATATCTTTAATCTCGCGGAGGATTTCTTCCTTCTTAGCCAAATACGGGGCCTTGGTTTGCTTTAGATAATTGTAGTATGCGTTTGGAAATATTCGCATTCGCTTCAATAGCCAGCGAATTCCGAATCTTTTTTGATGATTTTCTATGAATCGATATGCCACTAATCGATTTCCTTCGCAAAGAATGCCGCTGCTTTTTTTAGAAAGTCATTTTCTTTCTTCGCTTCCGCAAGTTCTTGTCGGAGCTGCCGAACCTCCCGCATTAATTCGTATTCTGATTTAGCGGCATCATTGGTTTGGCATTCTTCACGATAAGCTCGAACCCAATTCGAAATGGTTGCTTTACAGACTCCATATTCAACAGCAAGGCTGGATATGGTTCGACCGTCCTGAACGTGTAATTTGACTACTTTTTTCTTTGTTTCGTCGGTAATAGTTTGCATTGTTAACCCCTCTTCCTAATAGATATTGTAATCTATTAGACAGGTGCGTTACAAATTCAATATACCATTACACCTTATAATAACCTTGTAATTACACAAGCTTCCGTTACGTTGGACTTTGGAAACGGTACATCCGCTTGGCGAAATTATTCCCATTCCGGAACCGATGAGTACATAATTTATATGTACTATCCCCCCGTAGTATATTCACCTGGCACTTACACATATTCTATTACTGCTGCTAGTATCTATGCTCCTCATGGTACAAGTACTAATGGAACACCGTGGTTCTATTACGGTACTGATATTGGCTCAAACACTCCACTATCGCTAACTGTTAGGTAGGTAATAGAAAGTAATTTGAAAAAAGCTGGTTAGGAGACTTACATTATGAAAAAACTTGGTTTTATTATGATCGTCTTTATTCTTCTGTCAGGTTGTTCCGCCGTTGGCAACAATGAACCCAACGGCGGAACCAACAACAATAAAGTTCAGACAACATATACACTCTCTAATAGTAATATTGGAGATCGTTTTGAAGAAGTTTACAATCAAGAAGATATCATAGGTGTCACTGTGCCAATCGCATCCACCACTTTTGCTGATTTGTCTGCGGAATTCAGCCTTCAATTTGACGCTGATTTATTACTATATAGTTGCAAATATAATATATATTGTGATAATCAAAGTAAACTTGAATACTATAATAAAGCCGTTGAATATTTGACACAACTATATGGAAGTCCTGACATAAAACAGTTTTGCGACGAATACGGCGAATCTGTAGGTTCTATTGAAAATATGCTTGAGGGAAACGGCTTTGCTGAAATTAGCTGGATTGCAGATGATGAAACATCTATTAGTCTTAATTGGGTTAACGAAGGTAGCTTGAACGTCGTATTTTCAAGTAGCATGGGCACTCTTGCAGAAACAGCTGGTTTTTCTAACTTCAGTTGGGGTGACAGCATATATGATGTTTTAGAAACCGAAACCGGATCTCTGCTACTATTAGAGACTGTATCTGATTTTGCAGATTTAGACGATGTCCCTACATTTTACATCATTTCCAAAAATCGATCAGATGAATTTGTGTTTAATGGTTTATATTATGACTTATCAAATTTTAAGATAGATGATTTAAATAAGTATGAAAGATATACGCTTATTAGAGAATACTTAACAGATTGCTACGGGGAACCTACTTTGGAAAATCTGCTTGATGACAACGGCAGTGTTTCAAGCTTAGATGAAGTAAAGGTGGCAGACGGTAATATCAGCAGTAATTGGGTTGTATCTTTAGATAATGATGGTAGCAATATGGCGATCACTGTAAATTTAGATGACACGTCATTTAATGTTTTCATCTATTATTATATTCGTCAACTCGACGGTAATTTAACCATAAATGAAGATGATCCAGTTAGCTAGGTTCCCTAATAGATTGCCACCACAGAAAAGACATATTACTACTGACTGCGTTGGCTCCGGCAAGTAGCTTGTGAAAACACACAGCCAAAATGGAATCAGATAAAAAGAAGAAGAACGATGTTGCAAACAGAGGGCGGCACCACATAATTATGCAACATATTGATAAATGCTTTAGGCCTCGACTCTTATATATAAGAAACCTAATATATCCACTTGTCGTCAGGCTCCGTTGCCGCAATGTATCATGCTTATAACTCTCTCTATCATGGGCATCCAATATTCGTCCCATTTGATGTATTTTTACTCTTGAGATTACCGGAAGTAAACAGGCCTATTACAAACCCCTTTCTAGAATCTTCCGAAGTTGCTGACCGTAACGGCAACGGCGGCAGACGGCTCTGGCGTAACAGGCAGTGTAGATATTACGGTAAATACGACGACAGTGTCGGTCACGGGTGTATCGCTTGATAGCACCAACAAAACGCTGACAGTGGGCGATTCCGCAACGCTAACCGTAACGGTTGCCCCGGATAATGCCACAGATAAAACGGTTACTTGGAGCAGTTCGGATACAGACGTAGCCACAGTAGACAACACAGGCAAGGTCACAGCATTGCAAGCGGGTACGGCATCAATAACTGCAACTACTGAGGACGGAAGCTACACAGCAAGCTGCGGTATCGGTTCCGTACACTCCGGCAACTGGTGAAGATGTGAATGCCATCGTGGTTTACTACATTAACGCCTCCGGTGAGCTGGCAACAGTCCCGAACTGTGTCTATGATGCGACAACCGGCACCGTGACCTTTACAACAAGACTAAAGAGAACGGTACAAGAATTTCAAGCGATTTGAATGGTATTTACGTGTTCCGTGTTCTCTGTTTTTTGCCAATTAGCAAGAAGGGAATTGGGTATCGAACAGTAACCACGCGATTAGTTCAGGACATATTCTTGATGTCCATTTCACATAATGCAATTACTAAAGGGTTTGACCAAAAAAGATGAGATCCTTTTATTTATAGGTACAATCCTTACGGATGCGAACCGTACGCTCTCCGTATCCAGCTTTTCAGTCGTCTTTAAACTCAACACATATCATTATTGCAGTGTTTACATGATATCGAGCGCGGCCATGAAGCCGTCTCTTGTGGCTGCATCAACTTTAGCCGGCCGGACACAATCGCCAATCTTATATGTTCTAATATCCCCGATGATTTTTTCGAGCCCCTCAGTGGAATTAGACTTCATACCCAGGGCATATATCACGCAATCGGCTTCTATAACGGTCTCGGTGCCGTCTTTGCACGCTATCCGGACGGACGCTGGCAATATCTCGAGACAGCGCGTTTGCGTATACGACAGTATACTTTCCGCATCCATCTCCCGGATCAGCGCTTCTCTATACATACCAAAGGAGTCGTTGGCAATCCTCGGCAGCATCTCAATGATAGTGACCTCATGCCCCGTTTTGGCCAGGTGTAGGGCCGTCTCACAGCCCACGAGGCCGCCGCCAACCATGATGACACGTCTGCCGGGCGTATATCCGTAATAGACATCAATAGCCTGATGGATTTTCCCGATGCCCGGTATCGGGAGCATCGCCGGGTGTGAGCCCACCGCCAAGATAACGGCATCCGGCTTGATTTCCTGTATAAACGCTGCATCGACAACCGTATCAAGCAGAACCTTCACGCCGCGGCGTTCTGTGACCCGGACGAGTAAGTCTTTAAAATTTCTTAAATCCTCCTTATCAACGTCGGTGTCGGTAAAGTTCAATAGTCCGCCAAGCCTGGATTCTTTCTCAGCAAGAATGACCTTATGTCCGCGCTCGGCGGCTGTAATAGCTGCCTGCATTCCGGCCGGCCCTCCACCGACAACGAGAACCGTTTTCGATGATGTCGGACACGGGAACGATGCCGGATCAATGGGCAGGTTTGAGACGGGATTGATTGTGCAGGTGCCGACGCGTTTGGCAAGCTCGGTACTAGGCCATGGTATATCTGTATAACCCTCCTCCGGCGAGCCGGGGAAGCAATTGAAGCAGCGGACGCACCGGCGAATCTCGTCTGCTTTTCCGGCAAAGGTTTTGGCCGGAAAATACGGGTCGGCCAGCATCTGCCGGCCAAGGATTACATAGTCGGCTTTACCGTCAGCGATGATCCGCTCGGCCTGCTCCGGCGAATTGATACCGCCCACGACGCCGACGGGCAGCGATGTATATTTCTTTACCGCCGCAGCCAAATCGGCGTTACAGCCGTGAGGGACAAACATTGAAGAGAATTGGCGTGTCGTAATCGGCTCGGTATAAAGGCCCGCGGAGACATGTATGAGGTCGGCTGTGCCTTCGAGCATTTTGCAAAAACGGCCTGTCTCATCTGCTGTGATACCGCCCTCGACACCCTCATCCCCGCTCAGGCGCACTTCGATCAGAAAGTCGGGCCCAACGCGATGTCTTATGCCTTTGATGACATCAAGCGGAAATCTGGCCCTATTCTCAAGCACACCGCCGTATTCATCATTTCTGCTGTTTGTGCGCGCGGAGAGAAATTGCGAAAAAATAAACCCATGGCCGGCGTGAATCAGCACGCCGTCAAACCCGGCGGCCTTCATGAATTCGGCTGCGTCCGTAAAATCCTTGATAATACGTGCCATATCTTCTTGCGTCATCGCTGCGACCCTGACGCCGTCTGCTCGTGTCATTGCAACAGGGCCTATCGGATCCTTCTGCCCCTCAAACGGTGTTTTTTCAGCGCCAGGGTGCGCCAGCTCGATCATTGCAACGGCGCCATGTTTCTCAATAAGCGTCGCGTAGTGTCCGATCGCCTCAAAAGCCCTGCCTGAATGTATCGTGAAATCAAACGGCGGAAACGGGAGCCTGTTGGCGTCTGTAAAATTGACGTCTGTTTCGCCGACATAAACTGCCGCCGCGCCGCCTTTGGCGATCGACTCAATTTTCCGGTATGCTCGCGGCCCCGCCTCCGGGTCGATAGCGATCATGCCAAAGGCCATTGGCGCGTTGACGATTCTGTTTTTATACGTTTTTTTGCCCACTTTCATCGGGCTCATTAAGAGAGTGAACCGGGCATTTGAGTTAACCATTGTAAGCCTCCTTAAATAATTTTACTTTTGTTTAATATCACGGCTTTGACGAACATCAGGTTATACCATATGTTTTTTGCTCATTTCAATGTGGTATGAAAGCAGCAAATACACGTGCACATTAATATCATTCAGGTCGGTTTCTATTAGTTTGTTGATACGCTGCAGGCGATACAGCAATGAATATCTGTGAATGAATAAACATTTCGCTGTCTCCACGGCGTTTCTGTCTTCTCCGCTTTCCGGCAATTATCCACATACTCAATTTCATTCGATCACCCCACCTGTCATTATAGTGCTATGTGCGCAGCAGGGCAACTCTAAAGACGCTTTTCCGAGTGTGCTGCAATGGTTTTTTATGCTCCGGTACTCTTCATTATATGAATTATGAGACATCCGACCAACCTGCCCCCCGATCTTTGTGCCAGTATGAGAGTTAGTAAAGATATGATAAACTAACAAAAAGGAGCTGGGACAAGATGTCAAAGAAGACGTTCACAACGGAGCAGATCATTGTCAAACTACGCGAAATCGAAGTGCTTTGCGGCCAAGGCAGGACAATCGCCGAAGCGGTACGGCAGGCGGAAATATCTGAGCAGACATATTACCGCTGGCGGAAAACCTACGGCGGTATGAACACTGCAGAGGCCAGACGTTTGAAGGAGCTTGAAAAAGAAAACACGCGGCTTAAAAAGCTTGTAGCCGATTTGAGCCTTGATAACGCGATTTTGAAGGACGTAAACTCAAAAAACTTCTAAGCCCGATCAAGCGGCAGGCAGCCGTGCGGTACGTTATCGACACACATTCGGTAACGGAACGGCGGGCTTGTCGGGTTTTAAGCGTCAATCGAACTGCCTATCGGTATGAACCCGTTCGCCTCCCTGATGAGGATGAAATACGGGCGGATATCATTTACAAAGCGTGCAACTTTGGCCGCGTCGGATATCGCATGGTAACGGACATGATGCGCAACGAAGGCACGCAAGTCAACCATAAGCGCGTAGAGCGAATCTGGCGTGAAGAGGGTTTGAAGCTTCCAAAAAAGCAGAATAAAAAACGTAGACTGTGGCTGTCGGATGGCAGCTGTGTCAGGCTCAGGCCGCAGTACAAAAATCACGTCTGGAGCTATGATTTTGTTGAAGACAAGATGGTTAACGGCAAGAAAATCCGTTTTCTAAACATCATTGACGAGTTTACCCATGAGTGCCTGGCGTCGATCCCACGTCGAAGCTGGCGGAATAACGATATTATCGAGGTGCTTTCGGGACTTATGGTCACAAAAGGCTGTCCCGAGTATTTGCGCAGCGACAACGGCAGCGAATTCACAGCCAATATCCTTCGCAAATGGCTTTCTGACGTTGGCGTCATCACTACTTACATCGAGCCCGGCAGCCCGTGGGAAAACGGATACTGCGAGAGCTTCAACGCCCGAATGCGGGACGAGTTCCTAAATGGTGAGCTGTTCGGTAATCTCTATGAGGCGACGGTGTTGACCAGACGTTGGGTTGAATATTACAATTCTGTCAGACCCCACAGCGCCCTCGGTGGCAAACCGCCCGCCCCCCAGGCGGTCATTCCAATCTCCGCCTGAGTAGTTACATATAATCCCCTATGGTCTAAACTAACTGTCAATCTGGACCTAAAACCGGGGGCAGACCACGGGATGACGCGGATTACGCGGATATCACAGCCGGCCTTGGGGACGAATGGTGCGAAAAGCTTGTCTATTTCAATGTCGAGAACGATCTGCAAACCTATAACTTCGCCAAAAAACTCTATAGTTCCATCGTGGACCACTCTGGCCCCGAATGTGAGCTTCCGGAGTATTATGACCGTGTGGGGAAGATTGCTGCCGACGAGGCGGGAGAGATCTATTGGGGCGATACAAGCAATATGACCAGAATCAGCTACGCACAGCGGGATTCTTCGGAGTTCAAGCAGTTCTGGAAGTATGTACCTCAGTTCCGCGTTCTTGACAGAAACGATTATGTGGCGACTTATGCCGTATTTCTTTTGCTGTTTGTGTTTATTGCCATCGTATGTTTTGCCGCCGTACTCGTCATAGGCTACACAAGATGTCTAACCATTGCCATAAACAACCATCAGGTCTATGAAGATTTAAGGCATCTTGGGGCGACGCCACAATATCTTTACCGCGCGGTAAGAGGGCAGATTTCAAAAGTTTTCGGTGTGCCGGGTTTCGTCGGTACTGCACTGATTTACATTTTTTATGGAATGATCCTGTTCTTTAATGATAACAGAATGACCCAAAGCGAGATTTCAGGCCTGATAAACTGCCTATTTGTTGTTCTGGGGATGAGCGCGGGACTCTGGGCATTCTACCGTTTTGCTCTGCATAAGGTATGCGGAATGCTTAATGTGAAAGCGTCTGGAAAGCGGGACGCGTAATAACTTTTTTAATTGCATTAGGAATTCAGTTTAGATGATAAAAAAGACAGAATCTCTCAGGTGTCGGTTTGCTGCTCCATCAAAGTAATTCTGTACGTTTTTATTGTAATTAACAAATGATTCATTTATATTGTACAGGGTGATTGTATGTATCAATTAACGCTGGATCTGCTGCCGAGAGTTTTTTTGCTGGTTGTCACTATGATGCTTTTACCTGCAGCACTATTATACTTGCATACCCGACGCAGAACCAGTCCCATGTCTGTTGCTCTGGCTCTGGCAGTAGTCATGGGCATGATTTCCCTGTTGCTTGTGTTTTGTTACGTTGCAGCCTTCAATCCTGCGCAAAAAAGAGCCCTCGTTACTGTGTCCATGCTGACATTTATCACGTTTATTGTGATTTCTGCCATATTGGGCAGTGTGTATCTAGTCAGCATAGTAAATGGAAGAAAGAAAGCGTTTATCTCGCCCGATCTATATGCAGTTTACAGGTACGCCGACGACCTTATTCTCCAACTGGATCATAACGGTCAGATTATCGATATTAATCATGAAGAGGCCTTTTTAAAGCTTTTGGGAAAACGGTTTGATAGCATTGCGGAGTTTGTATCGTTAAGCGAACCAGTGCCAAATCGCACCGAGGGAATAGCTGCGCTTTTCCTACGCACGACAGAAAAATGGCAATGTGACGTGACGTTGAACGAGCAGAGCTTTATCGTTATGAACACGCCTGTGATGACAAAAAATGAGCCGGCTTTCGGCTCGATCATGGTTTTTCACAATATTACAGAGGAAAAAGAAAACGAGCTGGCACTAAGCCGGCAAAATGATGAGCTGTCAGCGGCCAATCGCAAGCTTGAAAACCTTGTGAAGATGGTTGGAATTCTTGAGGCGGAACAAACAAAGGCGGAAATGCTCCGGCTTGTTCAAATAGAGTTGACGGACCGAATTGACGAAATTCTCACTGACATTCGTAAGCTATGTGTATCCGCCGACACCGACGTCGGCGAATACAAAATGGCGCTCGGAGAAATCATAATTTCGCTTCGGGATGTCTACAGAAAAGTCCGAAAGACGATACAAAGCTTCACTATAGAAAGGGATCGGATATGATAAAGGTACTCATCGCCGATGATCAAACCCTATTTCGAGCGATGCTGCGGGAAATGCTCAATCAGGCCGATGATATTGAAATCGTTGCTGCAGCCACAAATGGCTTAGAGGCTGTTGAATTATCAGTCAAACACAAGCCCGATGTTCTGCTGCTGGATATTAAGATGCCGCAAAAAACGGGTGTCGAGGTTCTATCAGAGCTTAAGGAGCGTTTGCCTGATACGAAAATCCTCATGCTAACGACCTTTGAGGATGTCGAAAACATCATGGCAGCCTGCAACCTTCGCGTTGATGGCTATCTGATAAAAGATATTGAACCCGACGTGCTTATTATGGCTGTAAAATGTATACATAAAGGTCTTGTGCTGTTCCATGAAAGCATATACACTGTTATCTCACCAGCTAACAGGACGCCCTATACAACCAACTCCGGAAAAGTGGAGCTTGGCAATATCATATTTGATCCGGTCGATATAGCCGTCATCCGACATGTGGCCGATGGCCGTACAAATAAGGAAATCGCTTATATGCTCAATTACAGTGAAGGAACAATCAAAAACAGAATCTCAAGGATTCTCAGCAACACTGGTCTCGCCGACCGTACTGAAATCTCTGTATTCGCCGTGAAAAACGGATTAATTTAGTCTTTTGGAATAAAGGCGTGTATTGTAAACCCTTTTTCACCGTTTGATGCGAAAATAACATGCCCCCCCACATCGCCGACCCGCCGCTCAATGCCTGAAAGCCCGAGGTGCTTTTCAATTTTTCCGCATCCGTGGCCGTCGTCAATGGCGTATACCTCCAATTCAGCGGGTTTGTAACGAAGAATTAAATGAATCATTTCTGCCGCGCCGTGCCTGATGGCGTTTGTGACAGCTTCACGGCATAAGGAATACACAGCTTCGGTCTTGTCCCGAGTGAGTTCATATACATGCCCTTGCGAAGAGAAATCAATATGTATACTGTCGTTTTTTAGTGCAGAAATAGCGCGTGTCAGCGCGGACTGATTCCAATCTGTCTCCGTTCCCTGCAACGTGTTTTTCAAATCCTGCAGGCTGTTTGACAATAGCTCATCAATCTGGTTGAGTTTTACGCGCATCGGCTCATACTCGCTGTCCCGCATGGCAAGCTCTGCGCTTCCTATTACCACAGTTAGGCTGTGGCCAAGTATATCGTGCATATTCTGTGAAACCTGCATTTTTATTTTTGCAGATGTTAGCTCCTTGCTGGTTCTGGCAAGTCCGTCAAGTTTTATATTGATATCGACAAGCTGCTTATTCTTCTTTTCAAGCAGCTTTTTATTATGCATTAGTTTTGATATATCTGTAAAACGCAGCAAAAGGCTGTTTTTACTGGCGTGGTTTTTTTTCACACGATAACACTTGTCGCCGGGTAAATGCAGTTCAAAGAACCCTGCTGCGCTGCTGTTGCCCATAAAGCTCCAGAAGCGCTTTTTATCCGCGTCTTCAATGCCCAGAGTATCGATGAAGCCCGCCGCTGTTGATATGTTTTCTGCATTTTGAAACATATGTGTAAACGTCCTGTTTTTCGCATACAGGTGTCCTGACGGATGAACAAACACGATGCCCTGGGGTACATTTTCGAATAGTTTCTTAAATGATATCGGAGATATATCAAAAAAACGATACTTCAGCGCGGGAATCATAAACAACATAAGTGACGCCGCCCCTGCTATCGGTGTGAAATCAAATACAGTAAATGGAAAAATCCAGGGTATTGGCTTAATCAGTTTGAACAATATGTAATAAACGTTGCCAAGCAAAGGCACAAGTATCGTCACGGCGGTGAGCCGCGCTAAACCCTTCTTCCCCGCGAGACTTGGTTGTTTCGTGTATCCTTTAGCCAGCAGAACGATACTGGCTGAAATATACCCATATGCAAATAGCTGTGTGGGGAGAAAAAGCGGCCCAAAGCTGTCCTTGTAAAAATCAAAATAGGAGTAAAACTGCATATGAAGGGGGTTAGTAACGACGACCAGAAAACAAAGCGTGGGGACGACAGCTAGAATGATCATTTGTTTCCGCGATATGCTTGGTTTTACCGTATAGAGATAGGCAAATATGACCAGGCAATAGCCAAGAAATTGAACGCCCAGATACTGCGTAACAATGAAGAACCAACGAAGGGTTTCGTTTGGGGAAACCGTTTTCAGTATCTTTGATATCATCCAGAGCAGGAGCATACTCACAACAGAAATATAGCTTTTCAAAAGCAGTGTTCTTCTGCCGCGGAGATATATATAAAAGCTGGAGCTGAATAAGGCGACGATCGCAACGATATGAAAGGACAAAATCGTAAAAATTTCAGTTGCAAGCTTTTCAGAAACCTGCATACCCTCACCCCCGTCCTCTTAGCTCTAGATGAATCATATCATGACAGGCAAACAGCTGCAATAAGTACCGGGTCACTTAACAGGTGACCCGGTAGTGTCATTTTTATGACCAGAAAATAGAAAAACAATGACTGTTTCAGTGACGGGCAGCACTTCCTCGCGTTGGAGTTGTGCGGTATACTTTCCCGGTGAAGGAGGGAGAAAATGGTTCCTGCGGTCTTTGAATTGAAAAAGAACGCTGTCAACCGATACTTCTTTATGTTTCGGGCAAGTAACGACGCCGTCATTATTACGTCGAAAAGCTATGGCGACAGATCCTCAATTGAAAAAAGCATTGCCTGCATTCGAGAAGCCGTACGCACAGCGATACTATGGGAAAAAAACCAGGATGTCCAGCGGTCATACTACGAAATAACACAGGTGAACAGTGGTTTTTTGTTCAGGCTGTATGGTCAAAACGGGGCAATGCTGCTTGAAAGCGTCAGCTTCGCTGAAAGAGAGCTTTGTGCACACAACCTGCGTATGTTTATCGATATGGCAGCTGACGTTAAAATTATTGACCTGACATGCGGACAATGAGGAGCCTGAGGCCCCCCTTATTACAATCGGAAGAACAGGATGTTAAAACGACTGCTGATTTAGCAGGAAGCGTCGTTATAGCTTCTCCCGAGCTGCGCCGTTATCAACTGCTTGTGTTCGGGGGCTGGCAACACCGAAGTCCTGACGGGTGGGACATAGGAAATGACAAATAGGAGGAAACTATCGTGAAAAAAACATTTATAAAGTGGGGAGTCCTTGGCCTTACCCTTGCCCTTTGCGCGGGATTGGCTGGCTGCTCTGCAGAAAGAACAACGCAGAACGACATACCGCCAAACACTCAAACGCAGGAAAACCAGCAAACCGCGCCTGCTCCGGCAGAAAGAAAGGTCACTGGGCTCGCGGCTGGCTTCCCGGCTGCAATCCCCTTTTACGAGGGCGCGTCGGTGGTCGAATCAGACAACTTCAACGGCAACAACTACACCGTCGTCTACACCGTGACGGCAACTTTCACAGACGTGCTCGACTACTATCTCGGCGTGTTTGCGCTGGACGAGTCGGGCGTAGAGGACGGACTTGCATATTATGAGGCGTTTGACTTTGGCGACGTATTTGTCAAGGGCTTGACCATCGAGGACACGGGAGACGGTACGACGGTGTTTATGACGCTTGAGGACACGCGCCAGACATCGGGCAGCGACGAAGATTCCGGCGACAGCGCCGGCAGTGCGTCGCTCACTGCAGAGTGAATCACTGACGCTTGTTTTAACAGGCTGCGCGCCTTCATGTTCGGCATTGAAATCAATGGGGGAGAGCCCAAATTGGAATGTACCGTGCTGAAAAATAGAGTGCTGATTTTCCGGGGAGAGGAATACGGAATGCATCATCCGGACAAGGAATCCATTGTAAAAGCATTTATGGATAGGTCAATATGACAAGGAGAATTTGATTATGAAAAAAAGAATTTTTAGCTTTCTTATGGCGCTTACCACCGCGTTTGCCCTGCTTGCGTCGGCAGCCCCTGCGCTGGCAGCCGGAGAAAACAGTTTTGTTGCCGCAGGCTGGTACACGACATTTTTTATTAAGAAAGATGGCTCTCTTTGGGGCTATGGCAAAAATGACCAGAACTTATTATATAACAAAAGCGAAAAAGAAGTGACGGAACCCGTAAAACTGCTGGACGATGTAAAAAACATAACGGTAAACAGATATGCCGTATTGGCGGTTAAAAAAGATAATACCCTTTGGTATTGGGGAAATGTTGGCGGCGCTAATAAATCGGAAACGCCAACAAAGCTTTTGGATGATGTTTTAATGGTTTCTATTGATGAAACATATTCATACCCTATGATTGTCCTGAAAACCGACGGAACCATGTATTTTTATAAAAGTAAGGAGTTTGAAGCAGTACCCCACACCGAAAAGGCAAAGTTTATCAATACAAGCGGGCATAACCACTATTTTATCACGGAGAGCAATGAGCTTTGGGGTTGGTGCACTGAGAAGGACGGAAGCAGCTCTCTGGGTATCCCGGGACCTGTTCCGACTCCGCAAAAAATAATGGACGATGTGAAGTTTGTAACGGCAAGCAACTCCGCCACCATGATTATACGTTTGGATAATTCGCTGTGGTATGTGGGCGAAGGTGACGACGGAAAAGTGTTTGACGGTACACAAGAGATTGGCGCAGTTGACACACCAATAAAAATTATGGACAATGTTATTTATGCCGCTGTAGAAAATGGTAGACATTTTGCGGTGAAAAGCGATAACAGCCTTTGGGCTTGGGGAAACAACTCAAACAGTGTCCTTGGCGGCTCGCATCTTTCAGCGCCCGTTAAATGGGCAGACGGCGTCACAAGCGTTTATGTCGGCGGTTACGGTCATATTCTGGTAACTAAAACGGATCACAGCTTATGGGCGGCCGGCAGAGGAGAGGGCATTGACGGCAGTCCGAACAGTCAGGTGGATTTAACGCTTTGCGCCACCGATATTATTGACCAGCCGGCCGCGTGGGCATTAGCCGAGGTGCGCGAGGCGGAATACCGCAAGCTCGTCCCGCCTGACATGCAGAGCGATTACGCAAAAATCGTAACGCGCAGCGAGTTCTGCACACTCGCCATCACCTGCATTGAGCAGACGAAGCAGATGACGATTGAGAATTACCTCGTATCCCGCGGCATGGAGGTACCCGAAACCTCGCCGTTTACCGACATAGGCGGCCTTTCCGACCGGGCGCGGGGGGATATTCAGGCGGCGTATGCGCTGAATATCGTGAACGGTACAACAGCAACCACCTTTGACCCGAACAACCAGATCACCCGTGAACAGGCGGCAAAAATGCTGACGGCAACCGCCGCGGCACTGGGAGAGAACACAACGGCGCAGTTCCCCGCCTTTGCCGACAGCCAGATGGTTGCAGATTGGGCAAAGCCCTATATCGGTTTTGTGTTTGACGCTAAGATTATGTCTGGCGTTGGAAACAACAATTTTGACCCGAGGGGTGGCTATCAGCGCCAGCAGGCCTATATGACAATGCTGCGGCTCTACAAGGTCGTAGCGGGCATAAACTAATGCAGCAACAGATGAGCGGTGGCTTTTAGCCCCGCTCATCTGTGTGTTTTCTCAATGATAAGTTCAACTTCATCAAGCTGTTCAACGGTACGTATATTGAAAATAGTGCCGCCTCTGTGGCCGTTATGGCATAGAACAGGTTGTTGTATGTAAAGTATGCCATAGGCTCCAGCATGAGCTTGTAGTCTTCACCTATAAGATCGTTGTAAACCATACCTACATAGCCGGCAATAGCCTGCAGATGGGAAGTTCTGCCTTTACTTAGTACGTAATACTTGATAATCGGTGCGGATTTATATATAGTAAGTAACAAACACTATTATATATGCGTAATGCGGAGGTATTCTAATGGGAAACTCTTTAAGCGGTAAAGTTGCGGTTGTGACCGGTTCCGGTCAGGGAATCGGACGGGCTATCGCGCTGGTACTGGCAAGCGAGGGCGCGAAGGTCATCACCAACAACCGCAGCCCGGTAAAGAAAAATGTGGCCAATCAGCTCGACGAGGAAAAGCTGGCACGCCTGACGCCCGAGCAGCTGAAGTGGTATAACGAGGAAATCGAGAAATACACCGGCGACGCTGAAACGACGGCGGCGGCTATCAAGGCTGCCGGCGGTGAAGCCACGGCCTTTTTCGGCGACGTTTCCGATTTTGAAACGGCCCGCAAATTGGTAGAGACGACTGTGGCGACCTACGGCTCCATCGATATCGTTGTCAATGTTGCCGGCGCGTTTGGCTTCGCGCCCGTTGAAAAGATATCCGAGGAGCTGTGGGACAAGGTTACCAATGTTAAGCCGAAGGGCTATTTCAATGTCATCCATTTTGCTGTCCCGTATATGAAGGAAAAAGGCTGGGGCCGCATCATCAACTGCTCGTCGCCGGCGTGGACGGGCGGCGATCTTCGGCAGTGCGAATACTGTGCGGCCAATGCCGGCGTTGTCGGCATGACATGGGGCCTTGCCACAGAACTTGCGGAAAACAACATCACCTGCAACGTTTTCGCGCCGGCTGCGAAGACCCGGGCTTCCGTTGACGCCGAGCTTTTTGACAAGGTTACCGACGAGGACGAGCATGCCATGAAATCCGGCAAGCCGTTCGTCAGCTACGAAGAGACACAGGGGCCGGAGCCTTTCGCGCCGTTTATCGCGTATCTGGCGTCCGATGAGGCGGCGAACGTGACGGGGTCCGTCTTTATGACCATGGGCGGCTTCATCGGCCGATGGGCGAACCCGACGTTTGAAGCCACGATGTTTGATGCCGATGGCTGGACGATGGATAAAATTGTTAAGACCGCACCGGAAACGCTTTTCAAGGATTACAAAAACATTAATCAGAAAGACAAGAAATGAAACGCGCGGGCTTAAAGCCGGCCGGCGCTTGATCCAAAAACTTTTAAATCAGTTATCTTTAGGAGGAAATCATGCTCACAAAAAGACAAAACATGGTCGAGACGATGAAGGGCGGCAACCCCGACCGGTTCGTTAAAGGCTACGAAGCGCTCTCGCTTGTCATTACGCCGTTTTCCAGATCCAACGCGTCGGCTGTCAAGGGCGGACCCCCAATTGTCAACAAATGGGGCGTTACCATCGCGTTCCCGGACAACGCGCCCGGTCCGTTTCCGGTGCATGACGCGGAGCATATTGTCATTAAAGACATCGATCACTGGCGCGATTACGTCACGCCCCCCAGCCTTGACCTGCCGGCTTCAGCCTGGGAGCCGGTCATTGCCGAGGTGGAGAAAATCGACCGGAACGAATACTTCGTCACGCCGTTTATCGCTCCCGGCGTCTTTGAGCAGAGCCATTACCTGCTTGAGATCACCAACTGCTTGACCGCGTTCTACACCAATCCCGACGAGATGCACGAGATTATCGACATGATTGCCGACTGGGAGGTCCGTTACGCCGAGCAGGTGTGCAAATACCTCAAGCCCGACGCTCTGTTTCATCATGACGACTGGGGCAGCCAGACCTCGTCATTTGTCTCCCCGGATATGTTCGAGGAATTTATCCTGCCGGCCTATAAGAAGATTTACGGGTATTACAAAGACCACGGCGTTGAGTGCATCGCCCATCACTCCGATTCCTACGGCGAGAACCTCGTACCGTTTATGATTGATATGGGTATGGATGTCTGGCAGGGCTGTATGTCCACCAACAACATCCCGGAGATTATCAAAAAATACGGAGACAAGCTCACCATCATGGGTGGCATCGACAACGGCAAGATCGACCGCGAGGACTGGACGCAGGCGGCCATTCATGATGAGGTATTCCGGGCCTGCCGCGAATACGGCAAGGATAAGAAATACTTTATTCCCTGCACGACAATGGGCGATCCCGCAAGCATCTTCCCCGGTGTCTATGACGCTGTTATGGAAGAGATTGATAAGGCCTCGGCGGAAATGTTCTAAGTCGGTAAGACGATAATAATATCAGCATTAAAAAGTGCCCTGGAAGGGTGGACGGGAGCTGTGCTCCCGTCGCCTTGCCCGGGCACTTTTTCCATGTAATCGGCAAGCTCCAACAAAAATGTCTTAGAGCGGCGAGACACTATATTTATTGATTTCAAACCGGTCCGATGGTATAATCTG
Organism: uncultured Sporobacter sp.; assembly: GCA_963675425.1. Lineage (GTDB taxonomy): Bacteria > Bacillota > Clostridia > Oscillospirales > Oscillospiraceae > Sporobacter. The sequence continues at coordinate 1,657,511 of OY776214.1, forward strand.
TTTGGTTAATCGTATCCGTCAGACGACGGTAACTTATAACAAAACAAGAAATTAGTGGGCGGGACGGACTGCGATGGGTTCCCGTCCTTCTTTCAGCCTGTTTGACAGGTTAAAACACGGATGGGGGGTGTGCCCGATGGCCGATGCCGGTGAATCTGCCAGCGTGCAAGGGACAAGTGCCGAGAAAAGCCGGTTGTTTTTTCAGGCGCTCTCCGGAGAAAGAGCAACGGTTGTTCTTGGAAAAGGTGCGGTTCCGAAGGTGGATATCAGGCTTTGCGCGCCGGACCGACTGGAGGCTATAAAGGCGCTGCAGCAAAAGATCTATGACGGCTTGCCAAATCCGGAAACGTTCGTCTGTACAAGCGAAGCGGAGCTGAAGGAATCTCTGGCGTGTGACATCTGTATCGGGGCGTTTGACGGGGACCGGCTGGCGGCGTTTACGCTGATGGTCATTAACAGACCTACCCGCCGCAATTTGGTTTATTTGTTCGATGATACGGAACAGTCGGCCCGGAGGAGCGTCACATATGATACGACGTTTATTGACCCCGAATTTATCGGCTGCGGGTTGCAGCGCTTTTTTATCACGCTGAAAGACCGCATGGCCGTTTCGCTCGGTGCGGACACCGCGTACGCGACCGTTTCGCCCGACAACACGTACAGCCTCAATAACCTCCTTTCCAATGGCTTTAAAACAGCGGGGAAGAAGAAGCTGTATGGGGGACACATGAGATATATACTGCGTAAGCCGTTGGGAATCGGGCTTTAAAAGCCGGTTTGGCCGCGCCGTACGCAAAGGAGGTCGGCCTTCATGAAAGGGACTTACCTGGAAATTAATCTGACGAAGATTGAGGAAAACGCCAGAAGGATTGTTGATAAATGTGCCGGGGCCGGTATTCAGGTTCTCGGCGTCACAAAGGGCTTTTCGGCGTTGCCGCGTATCGTGTCGGCCATGGTCAGCGGCGGGACGGACAGCCTGGCAGACTCGCGCCTTGAAAACATTTTGTCACTCCGGAAGCGGCATTTTGAAAATAGCATGACGCTACTACGCCTACCGAAGCTGAGCGCGGTGGACAAGGTTATCGCGTATGCCGACTACAGCATCAACTCGGAATACGCCGTGATCGAGCGCTTGGACGACTCCGCGCGAGCAAAGGGTATTATACACAGGATTATCCTGATGGTGGATGTCGGCGACCTGCGGGAGGGCGTCTTGCCCGAGGAAGCGTTGGAGCTGGCTAAAAGAGCGTCCCGCCTTAAGGGTGTGGCGGTGAGCGGCATCGGCACAAATATGGGCTGTTACGGCGGGATTTTGCCGAGCATCAGCAACTTGAATCTTTTGCTGGAGATTAAGAAGGAGATCGAAACGAAGGTCGGCATCGAGCTTGAGATTGTTTCGGGCGGCGGAACCTCGTCACTTAAGCTGGTTGACGACGGCATTATGCCGGCCGGCATCAATCAGCTGCGCGTCGGCGAAGGCATCCTCTTGGGCACCGACACGACGCATAATTACGAGATTCCATGGTTGCATCAGGACGCGTTTTTGCTTAAGACTGAGGTGATTGAGGTCAAGATCAAGCCGTCCATCCCCATCGGTACGGCTGGCCGTGACTCCTTCGGGCAAATGCCTGTTTTTGAGGACCGGGGTATGAGGAAACGAGCTATTGTAGCCATTGGTCGGCAGGATGTCAACACCGAGGGGCTTACCCCGCTATGCGACGAGCACTACATACTTGGCGCCAGCAGCGACCATCTGATCGTGGACGTAACGGACGGAGACGACATCGCTGTTGGCGACGTTATTACGTTCCGTCTGAAATACCAGGGCCTTTTATCCACGACAACATCCAAATATGTCAAGAAGGTGTATAGAGGCAAATAATCGGGCAGGCGCTTCATACGGTCAGAGTCTGTCTATCCGGCGTGTGAAAACCTGATTATTCAAGGTGTTTGTGGGCTCTAAGCTGCGGGTTGATGGGTTTTATTCTCCGGGCGGTCGAAAGAGTTTTCTGTCGAATATCGTAAAATATACTTGACAATGCTAAAAAATTAGGGTAAAAATATGCAAGACAATTGAATAGGGTTTCCGAGCGCTTCAAGCTAAGGCCACAAGGCTATGGTTGCTGCGCCAGAACGGTGTCCGCCGTTCTCAAGGGCAAAGATGGAAACGTTTTGCCCCTCCGTGTTTTGAGAAGGAAATGTTGCGTATGCGGGCATGATAGCGTCTAGTCGCTATCATGTTTTGTTATAGCTGTTTTGATTTCTCAAAACAGCTATTTTTATTTGTCTGAATAAACTAAAAGGATGTAAAAGAAATGAACGCTAAAAAAATTATTGCTTTGATAGTGTCGCTTGTTATGCTGCTGGCGCTATTCGGGTGCGCCGGCACGGATACAGGTGCCGGTGGCGAGAGCGCCGCGCCGACGGCTGGCGAGTCGGCAAATGTTTCTGATACCGTCACGCCATCTGAGAGCAGCGGAACCGACGCATCGCCGGAAGCCGAGTTCAAGACCATTATTAACTGCGACGGGAGCGAAATCACCGTCCCGAGTGTGGTTAATTCCGTCGGATGCCTGTTTGGGCCGTCTTATGAAAAAGTCGTTATGCTGGGCGCCGAAGACAAAATTGTCTTTGACGGGGACTACCATATCTACAGCTGGCCGTGGTCCAACGTTATCTATAAGCATGTCAATGAGGTGCCCGGTATAGAAAATGCGCACAGCTCGCCCAATATTGAGGATCTTGTCCAGTATGAGCCCGACGTTGTGTTTAATTTTCCCAATCCCAACACAACCGCGTCCATGACCGAAGCCGGCATGTGCGTTGTTCCCAGTGCGTCCACCGGTACATACGATTCGATTGTAACGCAGGTCAAGGTCTACGCCGAGGCTCTTGGCGGCGACGCGCCCGCAATCGCCGAGCGGTATGCCGAATATTATCAGGACATTGTCGGCCGAATCACGGCCGTCATCGAAAACGTCCCCGCGGAAGACCGGCCAACCGTTTACTTTGCCAATCAGGAGATTCTTTTTGCCAACACCAACATAGCCGAGCTCGTTACCGCCTGCGGCGGCACGCCCGTGACAGGAGCGCTGGAAAGCAGCAGCAAGCTGGAGATCTCCGCTGAGCAGCTGATTGAGTGGAATCCGGATTACATCTTTGTGGACCACGCCGGCTCCTCCGGCAACGCGACCGCTGAGCAGATCGTTAATGAAATGGTTTCCGACGATCTGTATTCAAAGATGACGGCCGTTGTCAACGACGGAATCGTCATTGTTCCCACCGGCGTGTTCTTCTGGGACTCCGGCGTGCAGCAGCCGCTGCTGATGCTGCTGGTTGCCAGCACGCTGTATCCGGATGCCTTTGCCGGCTTCAGCATTAAGGATGAGCTTATGTCCTTTTATTCTGAATTTTTCCACTACGATCTCATCAGCGAGCAGGCCGACAGGATCCTCGCGCATCTTGACCCGGCCTGATGGGCGGCGCGATTGATCATATGCCCCGGTCCGAGGCGCTGAGCCTGATATCCAGGTATCTGCCGTCACTTGGGACCGAGTGGATAACGCTCACGAAATCCTGCGGCAGAGTAGCCGCCGTCGATGTCCGATCGCGCTTCAATCTCCCGGCAGTCAAGTGCAGCCGGTGGGATGGAATCGCCTTCAATTATGCTAATTTCGTGAAATGCGGCCAGGTGGTAAGCGGCTGGGAGCTTGGGGTTGATTACTGCTTTTCAAATACCGGTATCCCCATTGTCCAGGATAATTTCGATACCATGGTGATGATTGAGCAGACGACATTTTCAGCTGATAACAGGCTGATCTCGATTAATCAGCCGGATATTGCCCAGGGGCAGAATGTTGCTTTACCCGGGGACAGAATTGCGGCAGGGGAGGTGCTCGTGCCTGTCGATACGCCGATATCGCCCTCGTACATGAATCTTATGGCATCCGGCGGTGTTACGAACGTCCTGGTCTATAAGAGACCCCGCGTTGCCATCATCCCCACAGGAAACGAGCTTGTGCCCCTCGGCCTGACGCCCGGCGCACAGCAGACCATTGACTCGAATTCTGTTTCCATGTGCGCGAAGGTGAAGCTGTGGGGCGGGGAGGCCGTGCCGTTCCCGATACAGCCGGATGAGCCGGCACAGATACGCGCCAGGCTGCTTGAAGCGGCCGCTATCGCTGATCTGATCGTCATCGGCGGCGGCTCCGGGCGCGGGCAGCGCGACCTTCTGCAGCAGACCGTGTCGGAGTTGGGTGAGCTGTACTTCTCGTCCGTGGAGCACGGACCGGCCAAGCGGACATGCTTTGCCGTTGTTGAAGGCATACCGGTTATCGGACTTGTCGGCCCGCCGGGCGGCGAGGAAATGTCTTTTGATTTTTACGTGATGCCCGCCATAAAAGCCGCCCTGCATCAGACATGGCGGCCCACACGGGTCAAGGCGATTCTGGACGAGGAAGTTCCCGCGCACCATCGTGTCAGCTTCTATTATACACTTCGTGTTTACCGCGACGATGTGGGCCAGATTCACGCCAGGACGCTGGCACATGCCGATATTGACCGCAATATAGCCGCTCATAATGGTTATTTGTTTGTAGAAAAACCGTCCGGGGGCTACAAAAAAGGCGATGTCGCCGAGGTGGAGCTTCGCACGGGCTGCGAAAATATCTGACGTTTGTGAGCTATCCGGAGAAGGGCGGGCGAGAGTCTGCCCTTCTATCTTAGTAAGGAGACGCGACATGGAGCAAAATGGTCCGGTTTGTTTTAATGAAACGCAGCAAAAATCAAAGGTCATACTCAAATTAATGATTCTTGCAGCCATTCTTGTGGCGGCACTGTTTTTCTCATTCTTTTTAGGCCGGTACTCGCTTTCGCCAAGGGAAGTATTCCTGCTGGTGCGGGAAAAGCTGTTTGATATAGGTTCCGGACTTGGCTCCAGCGAATCGAAGGTGTTTTTTGGTATCAGGCTGCCGCGCGTGCTGGCGGCCTGTATCATCGGCTGCGGCTTGTCCATGTCCGGCTGCGTTTACCAGGGCACGTTCCGTAATCCGATGGTATCCCCGGATATTCTCGGCGCGACAGCCGGCGCGGGGCTTGGCGCGGCTGTTGCGCTGATGCTCGACCTCAATTACTTCGGCGTGCAGGCGCTGGCTTTTGTTTTCGGGCTTATAGCCGTGGGGGGGACGTATCTGCTGGCCACGCTCCTCGGCGACAGGAATAACACCACATTGTCGCTCGTATTAACCGGTATGGTAATGTCCGCCCTGTTTCAGGCCGGGATATCCCTGATGAAATATATCGCCGACCCGTACAGCAAGCTGCCCGCTATAACCTTCTGGCTGATGGGCTCCCTGTCTTCTATGATACCATCGTCGCTTCCGCTTCTCGTTGTGCCGCTGGCCATCGGAGCCGTACCGCTTTTTTTGCTGAGGTGGAAAATCAACCTGTTATCCTTGTCGGATGACGAGGCGCTTTCCATGGGCGTTAATACATCCCGCCTGCGCCTTTTGATCATCCTGTGCGCCACGCTCATTACGTCTTCCGTCGTGGCGGTCGGCGGCATTATCGGCTGGGTCGGACTCATTATCCCGCACATCGCCCGCATTATCGTCGGCCCCGACCACAAGTACCTGATTCCCGCCAGCATGCTGCTGGGCAGCGCCTACCTGCTGCTGGTGGACGATGTGGCCCGGGCCGCCACATCGCTTGAAATCCCGATAGGCATTCTCACGGCGGCTATCGGCGCGCCGTTTTTTATATTTCTGATGTATCAGTCAAGGAGGCGTTCATCATGAATATCAAAGCCAGCGGCCTTGCCTGCGGTTATAACGGCGCGGCCCTCACGGAGGAGATTGGCATTGCCTTTGAATCCGGACAAGTGTCGGGCATTCTCGGCCCGAACGGCGTCGGTAAAACGACCTTTTTTAAAACGCTGCTGGGCTATTTGAAGCCGGTTGCGGGCAAGGTTGAAATTGACGGCAGAGACCTTGGGCAGTGGCAGCGACGGGACCTCGCCAAGAAGATTGCCTATGTTCCACAGGCGCGCAGCCAGCCCTTTGCCTACAGTGCATATAGTATGGTTTTAATGGGACGTGCGGTGTATTTAAAGTCGTTTTCCTCGCCCGGAAGGAAAGATCACGAGATCTGCCGGCAGACTATGGAGCGTTTGAGGATTGCACATTTGGCTTCAAAGAATTATTCGCAGCTTAGCGGCGGGGAGCAGCAAATGGTGCTGATTGTCCGCGCACTGGTGCAGGAGCCGGCGTTTTTGATGATGGACGAGCCCACGTCAAACCTCGACTACGGCAATCAGGTGCAGGTGATGAAGCAGATTCTGCGGCTCAAAGAGCAGGGGATCGGGATTGTCATGATCACCCATTCGCCGGAGCATGCTTTTTTGTGTTCCGATCAGGTGGCGCTTTTTTACCGGGACGGAAAGGTACGAATCGGGCTGACAAAAAGCGTTCTGACACAGAGCGGGCTGCGGGAGGCTTACGGTATCAAGGTCAAGGTTTTGGACGTTGTGGGAGACGATAACAACAGGACAACCGTCTGCGTGCCGTTCTTGAATTGAAATTTAACCATGCTATGTTTAGCTATATAGGCTCTATAGTCAAAACCGGTCGCTCTTTTTCGGGCTGCTGCGTATCCTTTCAAGCTTGGAAAGACTATTGTATCCATTTGTTTTTTAAGTTCCTGAGTATCTATAACAGTCGGTTTTCAGAATTATATGCAACAAGATACCGAATGGGCTATAATTAAGAAATGGCGATTATTACAATAACGCCCATGTTCGTGCGGCAATGTTGTAAACATAAAAATACCTTGGTATAATAAGAAAAAACGAAAGGATACGTAATATGTCTACAAACTATTCGAGCGTATTCGAACCGATCAGGATCCGGGGGGTGCAGTTTAAAAACAGGCTGGAGCTCGCGCCGCCGTCACCGAACCTCGCCAGTGCCGATTGGAAGGTCACGAAGGAATTCGTGGATTTTTTCCGACCCTTTGCCAAGGGTGGCGTCGGCATCATTCATGTTGGCAACTCAATCATTGACATCCGGGAAGCCTGCGACGAAGAGCGCCAGCTGGACCTGGGCACGGATGACTGCATTCTGCCGCTGACACGCTTTGTGGAGATGTGTCGGGGCTATGGCTGCCAGCCGTCTCTGGAGATCAACCATAACGGCAAGGACTCCCAGTTTGAAAAAACGGGCAAGCGGGCCTACAGCGCGTCGAGCTTCATCCCGTCCCGGGAGGTTTTTAATGCCAGAAACCACAACAGGGAACCCATGTACACCATCGAGATGGACAAGGGCATGATCCGTGAAACCGTCGAGAAATACGCAATGGCCGCCTATCGCTGTAAGCGCGCGGGGTTTAAAATGTGTATGCTCCACGGGGGACACGGCAACCTGATCTCCCAGTTTTCCAGCCCGCTTTATAACTGCCGGACGGACGAGTACGGCGGCAGTCTTGAAAACAGGACGCGCTTTACCATCGAGGTGCTCGACAGGGTCCGGGAGCTTTGCGGCGAGGATTTTGTCATTGAATTCCGCGTGTCCGCCGATGAAATCCATCCGGACGGCATGCATTTTGAGGAGACGCTCAAGTATATCGAGCTGTTCAAGGACAAGATTGATATTCTTCACGTCTCTGCCGGCCTGCACGGTGAGTTCGAGTATATGCGAAACTGGTGGCAGAATTGGATGATGGACCGGCAGTACAACGTCCATTACGCCGAAAAGATCAAAAAGGCATTCCCGGACCTTCTGGTGGCCACCGTCGGCTCTATTATGAACATTAAAAGCGCCGATGAGATTATTGAGACGGGAAAAGCTGATTTTGTGGCCATGTGCCGCCCGCTTCTGGCCGACCCCGAGATGCCGCGCAAATACGCGCTCGGCCGCGAGGACGATCACCGTCCCTGCCTGCGCTGTCAGTACTGCGGCGGGAGGCTGCTGATCCCGGCCGTCATCAACTGCGCCGTCAACCCGTATCTCGGCGAGGAGGCCGATTACCCGGCCGCCAGGGTGCCGAAAGCCGAGGTCAAGAAAAAGGTCGCCGTTATCGGCGGCGGACCGGCCGGCGTCACGGCGCTTTTAACGCTCATCGAACGCGGCCACGACGTCACGCTGTATGAGAAGTCCGACCAGATTGGCGGCAACGTTATCCCGGCGGCTGCCGCGCCGTTTAAAATCGATATGAAGGACTATCTCGATTATCTGCAGCGCCAGGTGAAGAAAGCGCCCGCGCGTATTCTCATGAATACGGAAGCGACAAAAGAAATGCTCGATCAGGAAAAATATGACGCCCTCGTTGTCGCCGTCGGCGCCAGCCCGATCATCCCGCGCCTGCCGGGCGTTGACAAGCCGCATGTGCATTGGGCGGCGGACGCCGATATGGGCAAGGTTGAAGTCGGTAAGAAGGTTGTGATTGTCGGAGCCGGCGCGGTTGGCGTCGAGTGTGCCATCACGCTCGGGCGCGAGGGCCGCGAGGGCCGCGAGGTGGAGATCGTCGAGATGTTGCCCAATATGATGGGTTTGATGGCTTCAGCCAGTGGCGCAATGCGCGAGCTGATGGACGCACTTGACGCGCTGAAAATCCCGGTACACCTGAGTACCCGGCTGGAAGAGGTGACGGACGACGGCGTTGTCTGCAGCAATCTGGAAACGAATGAAAAGGCGATATACAAGGCTGACACGGTCCTTCTGGCGCTCGGCATGAAGCCGAAATTCGACGTGGCCGACGCGCTGCGGCGGAGCGCGCCGGAGACAGAGGTCTATGTTGTGGGCGACGCGATCGAAGCAAAAACCATCGGGCCCGCCGTTAAATCCGGATTCAAGGCCGCTGCGGCCATCTAAAACAGACAAATAAAACAAAGGACCTGCGGATTTTCCGCAGGTCCTTTTGCTATTGACAAAGTGTGTAAAGCTGAAAAAGCCTCGCAGAGTTTCCGTCGCGCACGACGGAAATAAAGTAATATACGTCATTTTCGGGGACCTGCGCATCGGAAATGACTCTTATCATGGCGGTTGCGGCAGAGCAGCCGTCATGCAAACTTCTTGTTGGCAAAGCCCGGAGGGCTTTGCCAACAAACTAAATAAAAAACCTGCGGGGCTACCCGCAGGTTTTTTATTTAGTTTGTTGTGTTTAGAAGCTGGGCGTTACGTCGGCGTTATACTCCGTGCCTTGATACTCGTCGTCATACGGAGACCAGTTGATGCCCGTAACCGAGTCAACCCACTCCATATACTCCTTGTAGTTATCTCTTTCAATCGTGAAGGACGGAAGATCCACGTAAGCATACGTCTCGCCATTGGCCGTATCGATCCACTCGGGGAAGATCGTCTCAGGCGTGGCGTCGCCGTTCATAAAGGCATACAGCCCGAAGAAGATGGGCTCGGCAAACAGCGTCTGCGCGCAGAAAATAGCTGATTTCCAGGCGCTGTCGGCTTCGCCGGCATCCCAGTGAGCGATGAGGCCCGTACCGCCGCAGGTTGTAGCCACGCAGTTGTCGGCGATGCCGGCCTGCTCGGCAGCGCGGACGGCGCCGTCGGCATAATCGTCAAAGAAGGCACAGATGAGCCAGTATTTGATATTTGGGTTAGAAGAGAATTCCGCAGCAGCCAGGTCAAAGCCGCCCTGAGCGTTGAAGGAGCCTGTGGAAGCACCGTCGGCTTCAAAGAAGTTTTCTTCTTTAAAACCTTCTTCAAGCCAGACATTGCGGGAACCCATCGTACGCTCGTTGAGCTGCGGTGACAGGGAGAAGTTCATGGAGAGCATGCCGATTTCGTCAACGCTGGCATCCGGCCAGTTTGCTTTCTGGTATTCGATGACATAGTTAGCCATGCTTTCGCCGAAACCGATGTTGTTAAAGCCGACCACCGGGTGTACACGGTTGCCGTCCGAGTCTGTGGCTGCGGCCATACCGGTCATCCAGGGCAGCTCGAGCTCGTTCATCAGATCGTTGACAGCCGGATAGATGGTGCTGTCGGCGTCGAGAAGATAGCCATTGAAGCCCTGAGCGGCGTATGTCTCGATGGTTGTAAGGAATAAGTCATTGTCGTTGTTGGCATTAAAGGACGTATAATCCACATTGGATTTTTGAGCCCATGCTTCAAACGCCTTGTCGAACGCGTCGTACAGGGAGCCGGCCTGCTGCATCATATAAACAACTTTATATGTGGGATTGGCGCTGTAGTCATAATTCGGGTTGTAGTAACCAATTTCGACGTCTCCGGTCGCGCCTGCCGTCGGGTTGCCGCCGTCGGTCGCCGGCGCGGATGTGTTGGGTTCGGCGCTGGGAGACGACGTTGAATCGTCTTTGGGCGCGCAGGCAAACAATGATAAAACCATCAAAGCTGCCATTAAAATTGCGAGAGCTTTTTTCATTTTTTCCTCCTTGAAAGTTTGAATGACAAAACGACTATCATGGTAGTCAATCAACTGTGAGACTACCACAATAGTCGTTTTCTGTCAAGAAGAAAATGGTGCTTGCGTCAACGTTTGCATTAATCGGTAACGGTGCCCGGAGCGACGTCCGCTGGCGCGCACTGTACGGCAGCCTCTGCCGTTTCGGAATTTGTCGAATCCGGTTTAGAGACCTGACGAAACAGCTGAAATGTATCCGGGAAAAAATAAACGAGCTGTCCGTTAATGATCTTAACCGCCGTATGGCCGGTTGTGACGCGAAAAAAGCCGCCTTTTGCATCACTGGCGGTCGTACCGAAAATGCCGGTGACACTGAAAATGACAAGCAAGGCGGCTAAAATAACAGCCGCTGAGGCGCGCTTATATTTCATAACCGAAACGATCCGTTCCTCGGCAGGGCCGGCGCTATAGCCGACGCCGACGGACATCAGGCCTGTTTGAAGCTGCGCCATGTTTAATAAAGACAGCGCGTACGCTTCACGGGCATCGTTGTCCAGACCTTTAATGACCTGTTCGTCGCAGCTGAGCTCCATATCACGGCTGATCATCCGAAACAGCAGCCAGACGACGGGGTTAAACCAATGTATACAGACGGCTGCAGTCGATAGTAATTTCCAAAGACCGTCGTATCTTTTGATATGGATCAGCTCATGCCTCAGAATATAGTCGAGCTGCCGGGTGTCGCCGAGGTCTAAAAACCCGGGCAGGATGATTTTGGGCCTCAAAAGGCCCACGGCAATGGGTGTGGCCAGCTTCTCGGACGTAAAGACGCGCACGGGCCGTCTGATACGATGGACATCGAGCCAGTTTTCAATAAACACGTTGTCTTTTACGGGGATTGCCACGCTGTTGAGCCTGCGGAATCTGATCCATGCGCTGACAAAGAAAAGTGCGGTGGCTAAAAAACCTGCGAGCCAGACGATTGAAAGAAGATTAATGCCCGAGTTTAATTCCGTTTCGATTAATCTGTATGTTATGAGCGTAATAATATCGCCGACGGACGTGCTTTTAACGGCTATCATGTCGAATATCGACTGAGCGCCCGGAAAAACGATGACATTATAAATACTGAATAAAGATGTAACCGACACCGGTACTAAAAGTTCAAGCAGGGATATTTTCCAGAGAATATAATAGGTTGCTTTCGGGAGCGTTTTCTTTGTCAACCTACGTATAACCATGATGATTATAATAAGTATGCCGGTGGTAATGCTTGCCTGGAGTGGGAACATGCGATGCCTCATTTCAAGTTGCTGATCAGATCTTTGAGTTTATCGAGTTGTTCACCGGAAAGATCTCTTTTACTGAGAAATGCGGTGAAAAAGAGTTCTTCGGAGCCGTTGTACATTTTGTCGATAAGCTCCTGTGTCTCCTGCTGCTGGACCTGCTCTTTGCTAACGGCGGCCGTGCAGATGAAATTCGGTTCTGTCCGCATGACGGCGCCCTTGTCGATGCATTTTTTAATGACGGTGTACGTGGTGTTTCGGTTCCAGCCCGTCTCGGCTTTAAGAGTCTTCGCAATCCGGCCTGCCGGCAGCGGACCGCTCTGCCACAGGACCTCCATGACCTTCAGTTCGGAGTCAAAAAGCTTGATACGCATAGAATCCTCCTTTATGTAATTTCCCAGCAATAATAAACTATCATAATAGTAAAAAACTGTCAAGATTTGATACTGATCTGTGAGCGGCGGACGTTATTGACAAATTGCTGAAAACAGCGTAAAGTGATAACACTACGAAATGAAAGGTGATGTATTGATGTCGGTCCTGTCTGTTATGGTGAGTTCCAACTGAATAAGTGACAAAAGGCGTTCGCGGCGGTAAAACCCGCTTGTTTGCGTTGCCTTTTGATGGACATACCTGGCAGACTGCTTCAATACTGTATGCGGTTATTACGCGGCAAGGTGTGCTTGCCGCGCTTTGTTTTTTCCAGGCGGCAAGCCGCGCATCTGATGCGCCGATACTGTTGCCGCGCCTGAAACCGCTGCATAACCCGATATGAAACGGCCCGTTTGGAAGCGCGCCGCCGGTTTTGATGCATCGCATTAACCGGCTTGGCGGTATGTCCGAAAACGGGCCGTTTAATTTTATAGGGGAGACCGACATGAATACGTTTATAACGCTTGAGTTTATTAAAATACTTCAAATGCTTTCTGATAACGCGCAGTCCGAAAGCGTAAAGGCGCGCTGCCTGGCGCTGCGTCCGACGCTTAATGAGGCCGAGGCGCGCCGGTGGCTCAGAGAGACGACCGAAGCCCGATGTATCATTGATCTGAACGGCCCGCCGCCGCTCCAGCCGGTGGAAAACCTTAATAAGGTCCTCACGCTCGTTGAGGCCGACGCCATGCTCCTGCCGGAGCAGCTTGAGCAGGTGTCAACATTTTTGTCCTCCTGCCGGCGGCTGAAGCAGTATCTCAAAAAGGCCGAGGCAACGGGCTTGGACCTTGCGGCCACCGGTGGCAGCATCGACGTACTGCCGGAGCTGGAGGAGGAGATTAGCCGGCGTATTGAAAACGGCGCCGTAAGCGACCGCGCATCGACGGCGCTATCAGGCATCCGCCGGAAAATGAGCTGGACGTCCGACGAGATCCGGCGCAAGCTCGACGCACTTCTTCGAAAAAATAAAAGCTGGTTTTCTGAGAGCTTTGTTTCCCAGCGAAACGGGCGCTTTACGCTGCCGGTAAAGCGCGAGCATAAAAACAACGTACCCGGCACACTGGTTGACCTGTCCCAGACAGGCTCAACGTGCTTTATCGAGCCGGACAGCGTCCGGAAGCTGAGCGGCGAGCTGTCCACGCTTGAAATCGAGGAGGACAGTGAGGTCCGGCGCGTGCTGTATGAGCTGACGGCGCTTATCGGCGATTACGCCACGCGCCTGAAAATTAATGTGGAAGCGCTTGAAACACTTGACTTCATCTTTTCCAAGGGCCGGCTTAGCCGGCAGATGCAGGCGTCGCCCGTCGGGCTCAACGCGGAGCGCCGGATGCGTATCCGAAACGCGCGCCATCCGCTTTTAGAGGCCTCGTCCGCCGTCCCGCTGGATTTTGAGTTCATGGATGGCGTAACAGGCATCGTGATCACCGGCCCAAACACGGGCGGCAAGACGGTGACGATCAAGACTGTCGGGCTTTTATCACTGATGGCACAAAGCGGCCTTCACGTACCAGCTGATGAAAGCAGCACGCTTTGCCTGCATGCCGAGGTCCTGTCCGACATCGGCGACGGTCAGAGTATCTCAGAAAATCTGTCAACCTTCTCATCGCACATGACGAATATTATAGAAATCCTGAACCGCACGGGGCCGGAATCGCTGGTACTCCTTGATGAGCTTGGTTCGGGTACGGACCCGGCTGAGGGAATGGGGCTGGCCGTGGCAATCATCGAGGAGCTTTGTCAAAAAGGCTGCCTTTTTGCCGTGACGACGCATTACCCCGAGGTTGCGGCCTATGCGGCGGCCCGAAAGGGGCTGCTGAACGCCCGCATGGCCTTTGACCGAAAAAGTCTCCTGCCGCTTTACAGTCTGGAATTGGGCGAAAAAGGTGAAAGCTGCGCCCTGTTTATCGCCGAGCGTCTGGGCATGCCGGAGGGCATCCTTGAGCGCGCCCGGCGTGCTTCGGCGGGGCAGCGCTCTGACACTTTTGAATACGTCCCTGACGAGGTGGCTGACAAATCGCCACAGTGCGCTTCAAAGCCGCGGCAGATTATCCGCCAGGCGGCTCCGATACAAAATAAGCCGCTGCGAAGCGAGCAATTTAATATCGGCGACAGCGTCATCGTCCTCCCGAAAAATGAGATCGGCATTATCTATAAAAGAACGAATCAATATGGCGAGCTGGGCGTTCAAATCAAGGGTGTTAAGACACTTGTAAATCATAAGCGCCTGCAGCTGCACGTGCCCGCAAGCGAGCTTTACCCCGAGGATTACGACTTTTCTGTTATCTTTGACACCGTGGCAAACCGGAAAGCGCGGCGCATCCTCGAAAGGCGCCACGAGCAAGGGACGATTGTCACACACGACGAGGGGAATGGGGACCGATAGGAGGCTAAAATCGATTGACAGGTTGGACATCCGTATAGTATCATGAGTATATAGAATTAATATTCATAGTTGAAAGGGTGATCCAATGTATACGCAGCAGTATCCCAATCTTTTCAAGCCCCTAAAGGTTAAAGGCCTGACGTTTAAAAACAGGATCATGTCGCCGCCGAACATGCTTTTTCATACGGTTGCAGGCCGGCCGACACAATACTATATCAGCTATCTGGAGCATAAGGCCCGCGGTGGGGCCAGCATCGTGACTCTCGGCGAGGTCGCCGTGTGCGATGGCGGCAACCACACGCCGTGGACACAATGGACACGGGACAATCTGCCGCTGTATGCCGAAATGGCGCAGGCTATTCACGAGCACGGCGCGCTGGCAAGCGTCGAGCTGACGCACGGCGGTCAGCGAGCGCGGCCCGAATACAACGGGGTTCCAATCAAGGGGCCTGTGGAGACGGTAACAGAAATGGGCGTTAAGGTTCAGGCAATGGACCTGGCCGACATGGAACACGTTGCCCAGGCGTATGCCGACGCCGCTGAATATTGGTACGGCGCCGGGTTTGACACCGTTTTGGTCCACGCCGCGCACGGCTGGATTTTCAATCAGTTTTTATCACCCCTCACCAATAAACGCAACGACGAATACGGCGGCAGTCTTGAAAACCGTATGCGCTTCCCGCTTATGGTTCTTAAAAAGATCCGCGAGCGCGTCGGCCCCAAGAAGGTCGTCATGATGCGGCTGTCCGGCTCGGAGCGCGAGCCGGACGGCTACACCGTCGACGACATCATCACGTTTCTTTCCAGGGCGCAGGAATACGTTGACGTGGCGGAGATCAGCTCGGACGGTTTGACCAACATGATGGCCTCTACATACAGGCCGCTCGGTCTCAACGTGCCGTTTTCGGAGGCTATGAAAAAGTCTGGTAAGATCACCATACCCATATTTGTGCTCGGCAGTGTGCTGTATCCCGAGCAGGCGGAGGAGATTATCGCTTCCGGCCAGGCCGACGGCGTATCCCTGTCGCGCGCCCTGATCGCGGACCCGTATTTCCCCCAAAAGGCGACCATGGGCCTGTCCGACGATATAACGCCCTGCGTACGCTGCCTCAACTGTACCGACAGCGACAACCGGGACCGCCATTTTATCTGCAGTGTCAACCCCCTCATCGGGCGCGAGGCGCGGCTTGGTTTTGCAGACACACAAACGAAAGCCAACTTTAAAAAGCGCGTGCTCATCGTGGGCGGCGGCCCGGCCGGTATGCAGGCGGCAGTCACAGCGGCGCAGCGCGGCCATGAGGTGACACTCTGTGAGAAGACCGACGCGCTCGGTGGGCTTTTAAAGTTTACGGATACGGACAGCCTCAAGCACGACCTGCGAAAGTATAAGGAATATTTGGTCCGGCGTGTTGAGGCGATGAATGTCAAGGTCCTGCTGAACACAGAGGTCACCGATGAACTGATCGCGGCATTTCGGCCGGAGAACCTTCTCATCGCTACGGGCAGTGTGCCCATCATCCCGACATTTATCAAGGGTATTGAAAAAGCTCATCACGCTATTGATATCTACTTTAAGCCCGAAAATATCAAAGGCGAGCGCATTGTTATCATCGGGGGCGGCCTTGTTGGAATTGAAGCAGGTCTGCACCTTCAAAACACCGGTAAAAACGTCACGGTTCTGGAACTGCAGGATGAATACGCCGTGGAGGCGGGATACTGCTACAGGGGCGGCCTAATCCGCACGGTGGAGGAGATGGGCTTAAACGTCGTTACCGGCGCAAAATGCAAGGAAGTAACGGCCGACGGCGTGCTTTATGAAAAGGACGGCAGGGAACTTGCCGCTGAAGGCGATACAGTCCTATACGCTGTCGGTATGAAGCCGTGCGAACGGCCTTATTTCGATCTGTATGATAAAGCGCCCTTCGTCACAGTCATCGGCGACTGCAAAAAGGTCGGCAAGGTTGACGGGGCCGTCCACTCCGGGTTCTTCGCGGCAATGGACATCGGCATGATGTAATACTTACGGTGTTAAGCTCCTTTGCGCTGCGAGGCCTGTACGCCGAGAATTCGTACTAGTCGAAAATCCACTCCCATAGCTTTCCGATAGTTAGAGCTGCCGCATCAGGAATGGTGCGGCGGCTTTTATTAATAGAAAAGCGTATGAGGTTCACCGATATTTTGAGTAGATCATACGATTGCCCCCCATCCAATATTGTAGTATAATCATGTAAAATTGGGATAGTATTGGAAAATTAGAGGTTAGCCTCAATTGGCTGGCGGGTACCTGACAAATGCGCGCAACGCCCCCAAGGAAAATGCGGACGGCGCTAAAATATTTAAAACCGGTCACAAACGGATATAAAAGGATGATGCATGTTTTGGATTTGGTTGCCGAACGATTATTCAACTATATAAATGACGTACTGTACAATCCGGATCGCGCCGAGCTGGAGGTTGAAGCGCTTCCCTCGGGCTTTCAGGAACTGGGGACTGCGCTTGTGAGTTTTGCAAAAGGCGTCATTGAGGTTACTCAGCTCGCAAAAGAGCTGGCATGCGGGCACCTGAGCAGTGAACTGCCGCCGCCCGAAAATGAACTTGCCGCGCCGCTTAATTCGCTCAACGCAACGCTCCGGCAATTGACCTGGCAGACACATCAAATCGCCAGAGGCGATTATCAGCGTGTCGACCTGACGGGTGAGTTTGCCGATGGGTTCAACGTCATGGTGGAGCAGCTCGTCAAGCAGCGGGCGGCGCTGCTGGATGAAATTGAAAGCAGCCAGCGGAAGCTGAGCGCACTGGCCCAAAACAGCATTGTGTATGAAACAACCTCCGGACAGATGGATCAATGGATTATCATTGCCGACTGTCAGAGCGGGCATTGGCTGTTTGTCAGCCGGGACATAAAGAGAGATCTGATCGATCCCGCTTTTGAGGAGCAGCTGTGTACTTGGATGAACGGGCAGATTAAACTTATCAGGGACAGAGGAAAAACCTACTCAAAAGAACTGGAACTGAAAAGCGGCGAGGCCGTCCAGAGCTTTTTTGTTACAATATCCCTGAATGACTGGAACGAAGCGGACGTCGTGACCTTTGTTCTCACCGACACCAGCAGTGAGCGTGAGCGGCTTAAAAAGCTGGAGGATGCCGTTTTTTACGACGTTCTCACCGGGGTACACAACCGATATTACGGTATGGAAATGCTCAAGCAATGGCTCGCTGAGAATTTAACCTTCATCCTGATTTTTATCGACCTGGATAATCTAAAGTATGTCAACGACCGGCTCGGTCATTTGACGGGGGACCAGTACCTTAAACATGTAGCGGCAGTCCTGCGCAGGTTCTCGGAGGAGGCGGTCGTGTGCCGTCTGAGCGGAGATGAATTTATGATTCTGGCGAAAGACTGGACGGCTGACCAGGTGGAAAGCCGCATGGAAACGCTGCGCGACGGCCTGATTGCGGAAAACGCGGAGCCTAACACGCTTTACGATCAAAGCATCAGTTATGGTATGGCTGCAAACAGCGACGGGTCCTCGGCCAGTGAGATGATGGGGCTGGCCGACCGGAACATGTACGAATATAAACACCTTCACAAGCCGAAACACCGGACGGAACCACCCGGGCCAGCCGATCATGGCGGCTGATAGCCGGCTTACGGTCAGCCGATCCGGCCTGCTGACCTTTTTGTTGAATTTCCGCGCGGAATACGGTACTATTGTACAACTACCGGTTTGAAGCGCTGGATTGGGGCGTTTGCACAAAGAAGCCGGTTTTATAAATTTTTAAGGTATTGGTTGAGGTCAATGAGTATCATACTGGGTATCGATATCGGCGGATCGACGACGAAAATCGTGGGATACCGTCAAAACGGAGAATTTATCTCCTGTGTACAGGTCCGCGCGGAGGACGCTGTGACATCCGCTTACGGTGCGTTTGGCAAATACCTAAAGCAAAACGCGCTGAGTATCCATGATATCGGAAAGATCTATCTGACGGGGGTCGGTTCCTCACAGATTGAGGATAATATCTATCAGATTGAAACAATACGGGTCGATGAATTTCGCGCCATCGGCCTTGGCGGCCTGGCACTCAGCGGGAAAGAGCAGGCGCTTGTCGTCAGTCTGGGTACGGGGACGGCCTTTGTCCGGGCGTCAAAGGATGAAATCCAGCACATTGGCGGCAGTGGTGTCGGGGGCGGTACGATTGTCGGCCTGTGCAGCCGGTTTGTCAACGTCAACTCGTTTGATACGATCACCGAGTTGGCTTCCGTCGGCGACTTGTCCAATGTGGATTTAATGATCAAGGATATCAGCAGCGTTGATATGAGCATGTTGCCGGGCCATTTCACAGCATCCAACTTCGGTAAGCTGCGGGACACGGCCACCAACGCGGACATCACGCTAGGGATTTTAAACCTGACGTTTCAGACGATCGGGATGATGGCTGTTTTCGCCACGAGAAACGATACGATTAAGGATGTCATTTTAACGGGCATGCTTTCGGTTATGCCGCAGCTTGAGGGCATTTTCGCCGGACTCGAACAGCTGCACGATTTGAATTTCATCATCCCGGAGCATGCCATTTACGCCACGGCGATTGGCGCGGCTTTGTCAGATTTTAAGGCTTAGCGCGAGGTTTAGCCTAAGACGGGGTAAGGATAAAAAAACGTGGCGGATTTCCGTTTTGAGAACGCTGCTTTTGAGGCTATAAGAGATGCAATATATGACCCATATGATGTCTTTAGCGCCTGCCGATTAAAACGCTTCACCCTTGCTGAAAGCGGATATGTTGTCTGTAAGCCGATATTTAGAATATTTTAGGGAATTTTGTATTTTTTTCTGGACAAACAGAGGCAACTGTGGTATCATGTAAATAACTTACAAAACAATCTGCGAACGCATTAAACCTATAAAGGGTTTTTGCTTCAGGCGGCAATATTTATTTCAAGTTTTTAAGCTAATTCGACATAAAACTGAATACCCGGCAAACTCATCGAAAGGTGACGACGCAAAGCTAAAGGGGCTAAAGCGGACACGATTGATTGTGCGCAAGGCCAGCCAGTTGCACAGGATGTATTTTACATACATTCGTCTTTTGGGCTCTTGTTTAGCTGTCGTTAAACGGAGCTTTTTGTTTTGTGAAAACACAGGATTTCCAAGTAATTAGATGAAGCAGCTATAAAATAAAACTAAATACTCGGCAAACTCATCGAAAGGTGACGACGCAAAGCTAAAGGGGCTAAAGTGGACGATTAATCGTGCGCAAAGCCAGCCAGTTGCAGTTTATAACGGGTGCATTTGTGCACCCATGAAGCCTCCTTTTTAGCTTTTAAGGTTAAAGGAGGCTTTTTGCTTTTTTCGGCCAACCGCGCCGGGCTTGCTGAGGTGACTGACGGCGCGTGTGCATCCAATCAGCAGGCCTATAACTGAATATTCGGCAAACTCATCGAAAGATGACGACGCAAAGCTAAAGGGACTAAGGCGGATTTCCGCTATGTCAGCCAGTTGCACATCCTGTATTTCACAATACAGCTGTCTTTACTGGCATCCTTTTAGCGATCGTTAAAGGGATGTTTTTTATGATCAAAACACACAAAAGAAAATGGATAGCATGGGTTATTTGCCTGGCCGCGGTGCTGAGCATTTGTCCGGCCGGCGGACTCAGCCGGACGGCCCATATGGCGGCCGCCGAACCGGATGATTCTTTATACGGCGCCACGCAGAAAAAAGCCTTTGACGCCATGTTCATCACCGAGGCTTGGGACGTGACGGGCGGCAGCGAGGACATTGTCGTTGCCGTATTGGATACGGGTGTGGCACAAGATCATCCGGAGTTGGACGGTAAGGTGGCATCGGGCGGCTACAATTTTATAAGCGACACGAGCGATACGTCCGACGATAACGGACACGGCACAAAGATTGCCGGCATCATTGCCGCTATCGGGAATAACGACGAGGGAATCGCCGGCGCGACGCAAAACTGCCGTATACTGCCCGTCAAGGTGCTTGACGCCAAAGGGAACGGCCCGGTGAGCACGATAGCGAAGGGTATCCGATACGCCGTGGACCACGGTGCGAACATCATTAATCTCAGCCTCACCTGCGATGGGTACTACCAAGCGCTTCAGGACGCTATTGATTACGCCTACAGTAAAAATATCCTAGTTATAGCCGCGTCCGGCAATACGGGCGGCGCGGTTTTATATCCAGCCGCCTGTGAGCACGCCGCGGCGGTTGGCGCAGTCACCAACGCCGGGAAGCTCGCGGCTTATTCCAATTACGGCAGAGGGCAAGCGCTGGTGGCCACTGGCAGCGGTATATTCAGCATCACGCCGGACGGCGGTTACGCTATCAGCTCCGGCACCTCATATGCCGTGCCGTTCGTCTCCTCGCTGGCCGCGCTGCTGTTGAGCGTCAACGAGGCGTACACGCCGGACGAGCTCATTTCTATTATGCAGGAAACGGCTAGCGACCTCGGCGATGCCGGATGGGACACGCATTACGGATACGGCTGCGTCGATTTCAGCGCGGCGCTGAGCTACGCCGAAGCGGAGCTGTCTTCCGGCGATACAAATATGGAAATCGTGACGAATGCGGCATAGTAATGAAGCGGTGTGTGAATACAACAAGTACCCTGCTTTATAGTATTGGAGCAAACCACATGTTGATAATAAAAAGCTGTTGCTCATCCCTCTCTTAATGTCAAAGCGCCCGCCTGCCGGCGGGCGCTTGGCTTTATTGAGCGTTTAGATCATATTTTCGTTTCGGGCAATGATGTCGTTTTGTAGGTCTACCCCCAGCTCGACGAAGTAGGCGGAGTAGCCGGCGATACGGACAACGAGGTCACGGTATTCCGTGGGTGCCTTCTGTGCCTTGCGCAGCGTCTCGGTGTCAACAACGTTGTACTGGACCTCCATGCCGCCTTCTTCAAAGTACGCCTTTGTCATGTCGCGCAGCTTCTCGACGCCGTCGTCCCGGGACAGAACCGTCGGGTGCATCCGCAGGTTGACGGCAATGCCGCCGGAGAAGTGGTGATGATCAAAGCAGCACGAGGAGACGAAAACCGCCGTCGGGCCGCCCGTATCGCGCGACTGGGCCGGGGACATGGCGTCGGCCAGGGGTTCGCCGGTACGGCGTCCGTCGGGCGTGGCAAACGTGAACCAGCCCTGGGCGATATGGTCGGACGCGCCGTACAGGCCGGACCCGTATTTTTTAGAGCGGACGCTGTAGCATTCGCTGCAGATATTGTAGTACAGGTCAACACACCATTTGAGTTCCTCGTCGACATAGGGGTCGGCGTTGCCGTAATGGGGGACCTTGTTTAGAATCTGCTGGCGCAGCGGCTCATGGCCCTCCCAGTTAGAAATCCACGCGTCGTACAGCTCCCGTGTTGATACGAGCTTTTCATCAAAGCACATGTATTTGATGGTGGACAGAGAGTCGGCCAGAGTGGCAAGGCCGGTGGCTGTGCCGCCGTAGCCGTTGTATTTGCAGCCGCCGGCTGTGCAGTCCTTTCCGGACTCCATACAGCCCTCCATGGAGACGGAGAGCATCGGCTGGGTCAGGTGGTAGTAGCTGATGTATTCGGCGTAGTTGTTCATGGTGACGTACATCTTCTGGATATAGCGGCCGAGCTTCTCAACGGCGCTGCGCACCTCGTCGATGGATTTCATGTTGTACAGATAATCTGTCTTGAGCGAACACTGCTCGCCGTTCATCGGATTGATGCCGTTATTAATGGCCATGTTAAAGATGCTGCCCCACATGACGGTGGCGTTCGGCGGGAAAATACCGTTGCCGGCGGGGAAGTCCCGTCCGCAGCCGACGATTTCCTGGCAGCCGATGATGCCGTAGTCGCGCGCGTCCTCCAGGGAGAAGCCGCGCTCCGCCATAATAGTCGGGATGATGACCTCGTCGTTTTGATACAGCGGCAGCCCGCCGACGAGCTTGGATGTGGCGATGGCGCAGTCCCAAAGCTTGTCGGGGCTGTTTTTATTAAAGCGCAGAGAAATGGTGGGGTCGTGCAGCTTCAAGCGGCCGACGGTTTCAAGCGCCAAGTAGGTGACGGGATTCGTGGCGTCTTGGCCGGTTTTAGGGTCGACGCCGCCAAGGGTCGTGTGCTGATAGGTGTTGCCCACACCGGTGATGGTTACGATCTTGGCCGGGGCCGCGCCGTAAAAGCAGTTGGCCTTTAAGAAGAACGCGTCTACGATTTCCTGTGCCTCGTCCATGGTGATAACGCCCTCGTCCAAATCCTTTTGCAGGTACGGCCAGGTGTACTGGTCAAACCGGCCGAAGGAGGGGGAGGGGATAACCGTCTCAAGCGTTATGAGAAGTTGGTACATAATGACGCCCTGGCAGGCCTCCCAGAAGCTTCTGGCCGGATTTTCGGAGAGGTTCATAAGGCCGTCGGCCATTTTCTCAAGCTCGGCCTTACGCTTCGGTTCAGTGCAGGCGGCGGCTTTTTCCGCCACGGCGGCAGCGTAACGCTTGATAAATATCATCGCCGACTCGCAGGAGATTTGAGCGGATTTATAGAACATGTACCGGTCCATATCCTCGCCCATCATATTGCCGTGATGCGCCTCAATCCAGTCGGTGGCTTCCTGCCACAGGGCCTTGTAGCCAACCTTCAGGATCTTCGGATAACCGGCGATCAGATGTCCGGCCGACAGGCTGATGAGACCCATGCCGCTACGGTCATAGCTGCTGACGCCGAGACGGGCCAGCTCGTCGAAGCCTTCCGGCTGCCAGGCATCGGCCACAGTGCCGACCTTTTTGTTTTCCCAGTAAGGGTAGATGGCTTCCAGCGCGGCGCAGTCTTCCTCGCTGATGCTGATTTTAACCTCTTCGTTATCGGGATTGTGATACAGTCCGTCCTCGCGCATGGTCCACTCGCCGCTGCGTACGGCGTTTGAAATCCAGTCGCTCATCGCGCCCCATTCGGGATACGCGGGACTGGAGAAGAAGTACGGGCCCTTGCCGCCGACAATTAATTCATCATCGTCGACGTACGTTGTGATTTTCTCGGCAATCTCCTTCATCATTAAAGGGCGCTTTATAATGGGGACGACGTTTTCGTATTTTTTACTGGCCTCGGTGATGATAACGCCGCGCTCGGCGTCGCAGCGGATGACGCGGTCGCGGATGCGCTCGCGCATCTTCCAGATACGATCTGTAGCCGGTTTGAACTGATACATCAAGATGCCTCCTCTTTATTTCCAGTTAGTTTTTTATTACCATTTTACGCTGAAACTGGTGAAAACTCAACTGAAAAGCACCCGGTACATATACAAATTCGGTATGACGGTATAACCTGACGCATACATTACTGAGCTTTGCCGTCGTTGCCCGTATTTTCGGGTTCCACCTCATCGGTACTTACATTCGCTGTGTCTGCTTTCTTGGATGCGTCCACCGTTTCGTCGCCGTTCTGACCGGCTTTTTCATCTTCGGTTACCGGTTTGCCGGATTCGCTTTCCATTTCGGCAGCAGGAATGCTGTTTTCTGATTCCGCCGTCGCGGCGGCTTCATCGGCGCTTTCCGACTCGCCCGCGCCGGCCGATACTTTCTTTGTGCCGGTGAAAATGTCCGAGAAGAACAGGAGCACACCGAGGATCAGGATGAAGATGGATATAAACTGCGAGGTGGACAGCGGCCCGACGGAGCCCCGGTAATCAGCCCGCAAAATTTCGACAGCCGCGCGGCCGATGCTGTATAAAATCAGATACAGCCCGCCCGTTTTGCCAATTTTCCGGTCCTTGCGGGCGTACAGCACCAGAATGAGCGCGATAAGAAAATCGCCGCCGCTGGATATGAGCTGTGTTGGGATAAGCTTCACGCCGTTGGGCGCGTACTGTGAGTTTTGGAAGACGACGCAAAACGATGAGGTCGTCTCCCGGCCGTAGCAGCAGCCGGCCAGAAAGCAGCCGATGCGCCCAAAGCCCTGCGCCAGCGCGATTGAGGGTGCGGCCAGGTCAAAATACTGCAGAAAACTGATTTTCTTAACGCGGCAGTAAATCATAACGGCGCTGATGCCGCCGATAATGCCGCCGTACAGGATAAAGCCGTTGCCCGACAAAATCATCATGGGGTCGGCGATTACGGCTTTGAGCTCCACGATGCAAAACAGGAGCTTGGCACCGATAAAGCCGAAGATCAGCGCTAAAAGCGCGATGCTGTAAAGCACGTCCGGGCTCAGGCCCTTTCTCTTTGCGCGCAGCTGCGCGACCAGAATGGCGCAGATAACGCCGATGCCGATCATCAGGCCGTAACCGTGGACCGTAAAGCGGCCGATCGTCAGGATGTCGTTATACATATGTCCCACCGTCCCTATGTGTAATCTTTGGTTCAAACACCAGTATATCGGGACTATGTAAAATTTGCAACGAAACGTGCCGAGCTACGCGTTTATTACGCGTGGCTCGGCAAAGAGTCTGCATGAAGGTTACTTTGCCGGAACCTTGTGCAAAGTATTATTTCGGTTGGCTGATTATATTATAACATGGCTTGTTTCAGCCAGATGACGACAAAGAAAATATCCGTATGTTTACTCTTCGTCGCTGCGGGAGGCAATGTCGTGCACCATACTCTGGTATGTATTGCTGTCTATTTTATACCGGGTCATAATGAGTCCCGCGATACACATGCACGCGGCGGGGACCAGATGCAGGAAAATGTTGATACTGCTGATTACCGAAGTGTTCTGCACGGTATTCGGTATATAACCCTGCGCATCAATGACTGCGACGAAAACGGCTGCGCCGAGTGCGAGGCTGAGTTTATAAGAACAATTCAGAATAGAGCTGATGAACCCGGAGATTCGAATATGATATTTCCATTGTGTGTATTCGGTTATGTCCGGCAGGATGCCGTACATGCCCACAGTGGATATGCCCATAAAGACACCGGCAAGGCATGTAACGACATGGAAAAGCATAACGGCACTGGCGGCGGATTCAGCGGTAAGTTTAAAGAAGAAGAGTGCAAAATTTACAATTCCGCAAATGATATAACCGACAATGCAAATGGTACTTTTCTTTTTAACCCGTTTTACGGCGTAGTTGACCATGAGGGCCCCAATCATTGCTCCGACCATCCAAAGCGTGATATTTGTTGTCATGCCGTCTGAGTTGCCATAGGAATAAGTCCAGTAATACATGCGGGCGCTGGTGGTGCCGGAAGTGATCCCATACGTAAAAAACGCAACAAAGAAAATCCAGAACGGCGCGTTGCCTTTAAGAGTATGGAAACTGTCACGAAGCTTATGTCTGGAAACAGGTATAGTGACCCGTTCCTTTACGCGCAGAAACTGGTAAATGGAAAAAGGTATTGACACAATGGTGGTCAACAAAACAGCCCAAAAAAAGCCCTTGGGCATATCACCTTTTCCAAAGGATACGACCAAAGGCAGAAATACGGCGGAAATCGCTATAGAGCCCACATAGGAACCGCACGTTCTGAAGGTCGCTACGCTGCCCCGGCTTCTGTCGTTTGTGGTGACGGCCGCAAGCAGGCCCTGTCCCGGGACTTCGCCGCAGGTATAGCTGAGCACATACAGAAAATATGCACTCAGCGAGAAGATGGCCTGTGCACTTTTACCTGCACCGGGAAGAACTGTGAAAGTCATGACGCCTAGAACGGCTGTGGGAATAAAGGACAGGATCCAGGGCTTATACCTGCCGACGCGTGTTTGGGTACGGTCGCTGAGGTAACCGATTATGGGGTCGTTGATGGCATCCCATAGTTTTGTGATCATCAGGAATCCGCTGACAAGCGCGGCGGGCAGCAGCGCGACATCTGTCCAGAAATACGTGAGATAGGACATGACAACTGTCCAGATAAGGCATCCGCCGAAAGCTCCTGATGCAAATGGCAATTTCTGAGCGAAAGAAAGGTTGATATTTGCTGCTTCTACGCTGGCGTTTGAAGATACCGCAGTAGTCTGATTGCTGTTCATCATGGATATGTTTCCTTTCTTTGATTTCAACGAAAAAAGCCGATCTGTACGGCTGTGGGGTTAGGTATCCAAAAAGTTGATAAACGAGTTATTTGCCTATGTCATTGCAACAGGCTTTTGATTGATGCTTCAGCTTTGCTTTTGCAGCTGATTGCAGAATTAAACACTTACTTGCGGGTGCGAATCAGGTTAAAACGGTCGGAAAGGGTATGGCCGTACCGCTGAATACATCGATCTCCTTTCGCATATTCTCATTTTTGTGTCCCTCCCTTCGATGTGGGTGTTTTGGCGCGGCAACTGTATTATAGGGCTGGATGTAATAAAGTTCAATAAATACAAAGAAATACCATATACAAGTTCGACATGGCTGTATAACATAACGATTATAAGACAGAAAAAGCGCTCCCTGACACTGTCATGGAGCGCCTTTTCCGTCAAATGCTTCAGCTGACGATCGAGTAGTATGTGCGCGCCGTGAGCGTGTAGACAACGGCGTAGACGACGGCAAAGCAGCCAAGCGTTGCGAGGGTGCACCAGGCGAACAGAGGTACGTTCGTCAAATTGAGCAGGAACAGAATTTTTGTGATCATTTTGAAAGCCGCAAGGATATGAATACCGGCCGCCACGAGCGGCAGGAAGAATACGGTGAGCACCTGACTGCGGATCGTGGCCTTGATCTCATCGCGGCTGAGTCCAACCTTCTGCATGATCTCAAAGCGGTTTTTATCGTCATACCCCTCGGTAACCTGCTTGTAGTACATGATGACAACGGTCGCCATGATGAACAGTGCGCCCAGAAACAACCCAAGGAAGAAAAGCCCGCCGTATACGGCGAAAAAGTCGGTGCGGTTGGCCGCCGCGCTTGATACGTAGACCGGCAGCTCCTCACCGTCCGTACCGGACAGAACGGGCAGTGCGGCGGCCAATTCTTCAGCAAACGCGGCCTGCTTGTCATTGCTGGCCTCCGGCAGGTCAAACCCGTAGTAGAAGTGAAATCCAGCCCACGCGTATTCCGGGTTATTCAATGAGACATAGGCCGATTTGACCGCATCCTCATCCGCCATTATCAGATAGACGGTATCATCATACTTTTCCACGCGTGAATCAGCTATATCGAAGTCGTCAACGACGGATTTGACTGAATATTCAACGCCGCCGATTGCAAGCCCGGTACTGCTGTAAGACAGGTCAGGAGAATAAACCAGCAGTTCATTGGATAACAGTGTTTCATCCGTGTGCTGAATACGGTTATAGTCCGACAGCGCAATGAGGTAGACAGTGGCATTGTCGCTGCTTTTGGAGCTCGTCTGGAACGCCGTTCCGTCTAGCGCCAGCATATGGCTGACATACATAAACGAGACGGTGTTTTCCGCGTCCAGGCCGGAGTTTGCAATATAAGCGTCGGCTGCCGACCGCAGCTGCTCGCTGTCCGTGCGCTCAACGTCCATGGTTTTAATCTCAATGTTGCGCGGAAAACGATACCGCATAATATCTTCAAAGCCGGAGTAGAGCGACACCGTTGTCGAGATCATCACGAGCACCATTGTTGCGAGTATACAGATGCCGGCCAGGCCGGCGGCGTTTTGCTTCATGCGGTAAAGCATGCCGGACACAGCTGTGAAATGCCGCGTTTTGTAATAGTAGTTTTTATTGCGCCGCAGGGCTTTTAAAAAGACAATACTCCCGGCGATGAACAGGCAGTAGGTACTCAGGATTACAAGAATAACGGCGATAAAAAACCAGCCCAGGGCGGCGACCGGATCGGCCACTGTATTGGCGATATAATACGCCGCGGCCAGGCCGATAAAGCCGATGACGGCTAAAAGCCATTTGGTTTTCGGCTCTTTTTCGCCGACGTTGCCGCCATACAGCAGCTCTATCGGCTTGGACAGATGCACACGCCCGAGATTTAACAGCAGCGTCACGAAAAAGATGCCTGTGAAGAGCAGCAATGTGCTGACGACGGCCATCGGCGCGATTTCAAATCCGAAGGGGACTTCGAAGCTTAAAAGGCGGACCAGGAGCAGGAGCATCAGCTTACTGAGCGCGATGCCGCAGAGAAGCCCCAAAAAGAGTGCGATAAGCGCCGTGTAGAGCGTTTCAAAAAACATGACCCGCGCGATATGGCGCTTGCCCATGCCGAGGACGTTGTAAAGACCGATTTCCTTTTTCCGTCGCTTCATGAGAAAGCTGTTGGTGTACAGTAAAATGATGACCGAGAAGATGCCGATGACAATAGAGCCCAGCGTCATCGTTGCCGACAAAGTGCCCGCTCCGGGCATTTTCTCCAGGCCGGTGTTCATCGTGAGATACAGCATGATGTAAAACATCGCGACGGTAAAGATGCTTGTGAGAATGTACGGGACATAGATTTTAGCGTTTTTGCGCATGCTGACGGCCGCCAGACGCGCATACAGGAACCTACGCATTGGCGGCACCGCCTTGCGCGAGGAGGGTCAGCGTGTCGGCGATCCGCGCGTACATCTGTTCGGCCGACAGCTCGGCTTTATAAAGCTGATGGAAAACCTCGCCGTCCCGGAGGAACAGGACGCGCCCGGCATGGCTGGCCGCCTTGATAGAGTGGGTGACCATAAGGATCGTTTGCCCGTCGTGGTTGAGATCCGACAGCATACGCAGGAGGCCGTCGGCGGCGCGTGAGTCAAGCGCGCCCGTCGGTTCGTCAGCCAGGATGAGCTTCGGGTCGGTGATGATCGCGCGGGCAATGGCGGCGCGCTGTTTCTGCCCGCCGGAAACCTCATACGGGAACTTCGAGAGGAGCTCGGCAATGCCGAGCTTTTCGGCGATGGGGGCAAGCTTTTTTTCCATCTCGTTGTATTGCTTGCCGGCCAGCACCAGGGGAAGGAAGATGTTGTCGCGGAGAGAAAACGTATCGAGCAGGTTGAAATCCTGAAAGACGAATCCGAGATTATCACGCCGAAACGCGGAAATTTCCTTTTCACGGATGGTGAGAAGACTCGCGCCGCCCAGTAAGACGTCGCCGCTTGTCGGCTTGTCCAAAGAGGCGATAATATTTAAAAGCGTTGTCTTGCCGGAGCCCGATTCACCCATGATGGTGACGTATTCGCCCTGTTGGACGGAAAAGCTCACATTGCTGAGTGCCTGCACCTTGTTGCCGCCGAAGCGCGTAGTGTAGACCTTCTTCAGGTTTTTAACTTCCAGAAGTGTCATAAAAAAACCTCCAACTTGATATGTCAGAAGTATATCAAAGCAAAAAAAGCTGTTCCATAGCTTTGCCTTACAGTTTGCCCGTTTACATTACAATTTCGTAAGGTTATAGTTTTTTTATGCTTTTTAAAGCAATATGTATGGCCCGTTATTATAAACGGGCCTTAGACTGTCAAAAAAGTCGCTTCAGTGATTTTTTTACACGGGGCCTTTTGGTCTAGCAGACCCCGCGGCGGCAGTATTGTCGGTAATAGCTTTGGCAGCAGCTGCTGCAGCCTCTGCAGCAGCGGGACGAACCCAAACAACTGCTGCGGCAGCATACGTATCCACGTTCAATATAGCGGCATCTGTTATATCCGCTGAACATATAATATCACCCCCGCTACGTTATATGCCCGATGCCCAGGTTTTGCGATAGTGCGTCCGGACTAATAAAAAAGGCGGGGCTCGGACCGCTTCATACGCTATGCTATAAAACTGTATGTACGGCCCGCCTTTTTGCGGGCGGGCCGTCGATTTACTAAAATAGGCGGCGGTAACCGCCCCAGCCGTATCCGCGGTAAGGGTAACCGAATCTGCCGTAATAACCGGGATAACCGAAGCTGCGCCAACGGCCGTAACCGGGATAGTACCCGTAGCCATACCCATAGTTACGCCAGCCGAAGGGGTATCCGCATCCGTTGAATCCGCAATACAAATATATCACCCCCGTTACGTTATATGCCGGGCCCGGACAATTTGCTAATGGGGGCCGAAAGAGATACTTTTTTTACTGCTAATCGAGCAGAGTACGCACCGTCACAAGGCCGATTTTAACGCGCGTACCGATGCCAACCGTAGATTCGGCGGTGATAGTATGGCCCAAAAGGTCGGCCGCGCGCTTTGTCAGATACAGGCCGAGGCCGGTCGACTTCTTGTCCTCCCGGCCGTTGAGACCTGTATAGCCTTTTTCAAATATACGCGGCAGGTCCTCCGGCCGTATGCCGACCCCCGTGTCCTCCACGATAAGGGTGAGGCCCTCGGCGCGGATCGTTACGGCGCCTTTTTTAGTATATTTAAGCGCGTTGCCCAAAAGCTGCTCAAGAATAAAAGACAGCCATTTTTCGTCGGTCAGCACTTCAAGGTTTGTCTCCTGAAAATCAAGTTGGATTTTCTTGAGAATGAACAGATTGGCGTATTTTCGTAAGGACTGACGGATGAGCTCGTCCAGGTCGCACGCGCGTATGACCAAATCGGTTGTGTCGCTGTCAAGGCGGAGATACTGCAGCGCCATGTCCACGTACTGCTCGATTTTGACAAGCTCGGCAGCCAGCGCCATATTCTGCTCACCCTGCTCCGTCATTAAAAGCAGGCGCATGGCGGCAATCGGTGTTTTGATCTGATGGACCCAGAGCGTGAAATAATCCAGCAGTTCGCTCTTGGCGCTGTCGACCTCGGAGCGCGCGCGCGCCGACTCGCGATAGAGTACTTTGATCAGCTCCTGATAATCGTCCTCCAGCTGTCCGCGCGGCGCGGGCAGTCCGTCATACCCGACGGTGATCCGGCGTGTCATTTCAGCAAGCGTTTTATGCCGTGAAATATATCGTATAAACCCGATGAAAAATAAAAAGAGCCCGATTAAAAGGCATAAGGCCGCCGCATACAAGACGGCCTCAGCCGGCAGCTCATACAGGTTAAAGACGACCGTGAAGATGAGGACGAACAGCGCGAGAAGAATGATGATTTTGATATGACGGCGCAAATAGCCCGCGAGCATAAAAACACTCCTTCAAGGCCCGATAGACTCAGCCGACCTGATAGCCCAGCCCTTTTTTTGTCACGATAAAACCCTCGAGTCCGCTGGACTCGAGCTTGCGGCGCAGACGTGTAACACCCACCGTCAGCGCGTTTTCGTCCACAAAACTGTCGTTTTCCCACAGGCGCGCCATAATGGCGTCCCGGCTGACGGTTTTGCCCCGCTGGGACATGAGAAGCTCGAGGATCCTGTACTCGTTTTTTGTCAGGTCGAGCTTTTCGCCATTATAGGTGAGCGTGGCGTCGGCCGTATTCAAAACGGCGCCCCGGCACTCGATCAGGCGCGACGTGCCGGCGTAATCGTACGCCCGGCGTAAAAGCGCCTGTACCTTGGCGATGAGCACGTCCAGATCAAAGGGCTTGGCTATAAAGTCGTCGCCGCCCATGTTCATCGCCATGACAATGTTCATGTTTTCCGAGGCTGACGAGATAAAAATCACCGGGACCTTCGATACGGCGCGGATCTGGCGGCACCAGTGATACCCGTTAAAAAACGGCAGTTTGATATCCAAAAGCACCAGCTGCGGGTTGTAAGCGGCAAACTCGGCCATAACGTCGCTGAAATCTGTGACGCAGGCGGCCTCAAGCCCCCAGGATTCCAGATATTTTTTTAAGGCGTGCGAGATGGCGTCGTCGTCCTCGGCGATGAGCACCCTGTACATGGCGGCCCTCCCGGTTTAATTGAAATCGATGACGGAGCACAGGTCCGAGCGCATACTTAGCGCCTCGGCGCGCGCCGCCTCGGCGTAGTCCGCACCGTCCCGTCCGGTCTTTTTCCAGGCGCAGATGATGGCTCTGGAGGAATTGATGATTGCGCCGCGCCCGCCTTTGGAGAACGCGCCGGCAACGTCGGAAGCGCCGCCGCCCTGCGCCCCGTAACCGGGAACCAGGAAAAACGTCTGTTTAAGCCGGTCGCGCAGGTATTTGAGTTCCGCCGGATACGTCGCGCCCACGACAGCGCCGGCGCGGGAATAGCCATACTGACCGAGTGTATCCGCCGACAGCTTTTCCATCAGGTCGCCCATGACGGTATAAAGCTTTTGCCCGCCCGTTTCAAGGTCCTGCAGCTCGGCGCTGGAGGGATTGGAGGTTTTAACGAGCACGAAGATTGCCCGGTCGTTTCGCGCGGCTGTGTCGAGAAACGGGCGCACACCGTCCGAGCCGAGATAGGCGTTGACGGTGACGGCGTCAAACCCGAAGGGAACGAGCTCCTTCCCGCCGATTTTGACGCTGCCGAGATAGGCCTCGGCGTACGCCTCGGCCGTCGAGCCGATATCGCCCCGCTTAATATCTCCAATGACGTACAGGCCTTTAGCCTGCGCGTAGTCAACGGTTTTTTTCAGCGCCGCGACGCCCGCCGGGCCTAAAAGCTCGTAAAAGGCCGACTGGGGCTTGACGGCGGGAATAATATCCCTCAGCGCGTCGATGAGGCCCTGGTTGAATTCCAGAAAGGCGTCCGCCATTGCTTCGAGGGTTTCACCTTTTTCAGCCAGATGGCGGTCGAGGATGTGCGTTGGAATATAGTCCGGCTTCGGGTCCAGCCCGACGACGGTCGGATTATTGAGCTGTAGGATTTTTGCCTGCAAAGAGTCAAATGACATGCGTATGTTCCTCCGAATAAACGATTTTACCTGCGCGGATCGTGTGTTGGACTTTGCCCTTGAGTGTCCGGCCGGCAAACGGTGTGTTGTGACCCTTTGAGCGGAAAGCGGCCGGGTCGACCGTCCACTCCTTGTTGGGATCGAAGATGACAAGGTCAGCGTCGTCTCCAATGCCGATGCGTCCCTTGTTAAGGGCGAGTATATCGGCCGGGCGGGTGGACATGAGTTCAATAATGCGGCCAAGCGGGAGCTTTCCCGTATGATACAGCGCCGTCAGCGTGACGGCGAGCGACGTTTCCAGCCCCGAAATGCCGCTGGGCGCTTTTTCAAGAGGCTGCGCTTTTTCCGCGGCGCTGTGCGGGGCATGGTCCGTGGCGATAGCGTCAATGGTTCCGTCCATTAAGCCGTCAATAACGGCGTTGACGTCATAGGGCGTGCGCAGCGGGGGGTTGACGCGCGCCATCGCGCCCTGCAGGAGGATCTCGTCCTCCGTCAGCGTAAAATAATGCGGACACGTCTCCGCCGTGATAGGCACGCCGGCGGCCTTTGCCTTCCGGACAATATCAACGGCGCCGGCGGTGCTGACATGCGCGATGTGGATAGGCGCGCCGGTCTCTTTAGCGAGCATCGCGTCGCGCGCGACCATGAGGTCCTCGGCGATTGCGGGGCGCCCGGGGATACCAAGCTTGCGGGACACGATGCCGTCGTTGACGGCATAATCGCGCACAAGTCCGGCGTCCTCGCAGTGGCTGATGATCACAAGTCCGGCCTCTTTGGATTTGTGCAGAGCCGCCAGCAGGACGGCTGCGCTCATAACCGGCAGCCCGTCGTCTGACAGGCCGACGACGCCCGCGGCTTTGAGGGCGGCGGCGTCGGTCAGATATTCGCCCCTTTGCCCGGTTGTTACCGCGCCATAGGGCAAGACGCTGATATCAGCCGCCTTGACCCGCTCCGTCAGGTCGGCAATCATTTCGGGACTGTCTAAAACGGGGGAAGTGTTCGGCATACAAACAGCCGTCGTTACGCCGCCGGCTGCGGCCGCGCGCGCGCCGGAAAAAATGTCCTCTTTATGAAGAAAGCCGGGATCACGGAAATGTACATGCATATCCACAAGCCCGGGCGCGACCATCATGCCCTCGGCGTCAATCACGGATATGCCGCTCAAATCTGAGGGCACATCCTTTAAAGGCGTGATTTTGCCGTCTTTTATAAAAATATCGCTTTTTACCGGATCGGCCGATCCGGCGTCAGCGACGAAACCGTTTTTTATCAGCAGCATAAAGAAGCCTCCGCTATGATCGTTCTCAAAGAGCGCATGTTTGGACGATTGAGAACAACCGACTCAGTCAACAAGCTGGTTTATTTGCATTATATAGGAATAATATTTTTTTAGCAAGCGCATACTACATCCGGCGCAAAACGCTTGTTTTGCAATAAATTTCACCGGTTTTCAGTAGGTGCAGGCCGGTGACAGATAAAGCCCTTATCATTGCTACTGCGCCGGTAAGGGTCTCTTGATTACAAAATTATAAGCCGTGTGCAGCGGCGGAATGGGGTATGAATGATGCAAATGTCAAGAACCGGATTTGTTAAGGGAATGGCTGTTGGTGTAATGACGGGTGCTGCTGTGGGAATGATGTTCTCGCCGAAAAGTAAAAATAATAATAAAAGTATGGCAGGCAAGGCGCTCAAAGCCGCCGGAGAGATGATCGACAACATCACAAATATGTGGAGCTGAGAGCAAACCGATTCGACTGGTCGGCCAATAGGCTAAACTAAAAGCTGCGTCATTTTTTACGACGCAGCTTTTAGTTTAAAGAAGTTTCTTATACCAAATGCAATAGGCATCCTGAAACATCAGGATTTAATAGTTCCCGGTCAGCAGGATTGGAGCTTCTGACGTGCGTTTTGGATTTTCTGCTGCTCGGCTGCCTCGACTTGATACCAGCCGTTTTGCTGCATCGTCGAGAAAATATCGGCCTGGATCGTGTGCACATCGTTTAAAATATTCAGCATCGTGCTGCGCAGCTGTGGGTTAACGCATTCGCCGGCAAACGTATTATAGCTGGCCGTCATGTGTTTTTCGCAAATGAGAGAATCCTTGAGAATTTCCTTTTCTGTCAATGCCTGATTGGTCGTCATATTCATAGTGTTTCCTCCCGCTACTGTAAAAATGTTACCAGAGAATTGAAATGCTGCTGGTGCTTGTTGGCGAAGTCATTCAGGCACTGCTGGATTTTTGTATCGGTGCACATGCTTGCCATGGCCTGGTATTTTTTTACGAGCGACTGTTCCTGGCCGGCCTGATCCTCAATGGCGGACAGCTCTTTTGATGTGAGATTTGCCAAAATACTACCTCCTGTTATCCCGGCGTCGCCGGTTTCTCGGATCGTATAAACAAAATTTATACCGGAGTCTGTCGACAGCTTAGACGACAAACTCCGGTGCTTATTATGACTCGATAGCCTTCAAACTATTCTGTTTTTAAAGTGCTAATTTACCATTTTTTATTTTAAAAATGATGTACTCCCGGCCGCCGATATGTCCCGAATCACCGAAACAGAAGACGGGCATCATGGGAAACGGCTCATCCTGCGAAGCCGGAACGGCCAGAAGCGTTAAGTCGCCCGATTGCTTTGTCAGCGCGTCCTTTACGCCGCGGCAGATTCCCGCGAAATCGGGGTCACCGAATAAAGCGCTTGGATTGTCGGCGGGGGACCAGCCCTCCAGATTGGGTTTTGCTTCATCCGCCTCTCCGGAGGCATTGTCACTGGTTGCCTGCTGTTCGGCTTGCCCGGCGGCCTGAGTCCCGGCATTTGCATTGGGGGTGTTGGATACATCCGCCTGAGCTTGTGCCTGGGGCTGCGCGGGCGTTTTCGGCTGAGGCTGTATGTTGTTAGGCTGTGCCTGTATCGGCGATCGTTGATTGGAGGACGGCATCATGAACGGCGGCATGCGCTGGACGTCGGGCGGCCGGCGGACCTGCCGGGCGGGGGCCTGTGCAGCCGGCCTGTTATCGGCAGCTGGGGACGCGGCATTTTCTTCGGCTGCGGGTGAAACGGTGCCGCTGTTATCGCCAGAAGAGGCGATGGCCTGATTGTCAGCAGGCGGGTTTGAGTCCGCTGCCTGATTATCGGCAGCCGGGCTGGTCTGTGGATCCATGGGCGGCGCCGGCGGCGCGTCGGCTCCCAGCTCTCCGGGGCGCAGTAAGTAAAACGTTGGGGAATCCGGTAACCCCAGATTCGTCAGCGCGTTTTTTGAAAAGCTTTTTTTCAAACGCAGCGTACCCGCCTGATCGGGAATCATCACGCCAAGCGCCGCCGTACGCCCGCCGCTAACGCCGGACAGACGGAGCACGTCGGAGCTTTTATTGTCGCAGGTGCTTTCAAAGACGGTCATTAACCCGTTTTGGAAGACCGTGACACTGCCGACGCTTTGTCCATCCAGGTAAACCGGAAATTCTCCTGTTTGATATGGCATGATTGTACCTCCTATGCGCTTGTGCGCACCCATAATGGCCGCGCATCTATTTGTTTACCGTGCCGGCGGCTGAAATCGGCGCGTTCCATCGGTTCACACCATAGCGCCAAAACCGCAAAAAAATACTCTCCTGCATATTCTTATGCAGGAGAGCATGCGGTTATGTTTTATGTCTTAGCCGATTGTATACCCGCCCCGGATGAGGACCTTAACTGTCCCGGACGTGGCCTTAAATCCATTGCCCTGTATGGTTACCATATACATGTGGTTGGTTTCTACCGCGTCGCCGGCATTCAGCGTCGTGCCCGTCGTCGAGTCGACCATGGCCGGCGAGCTCCCGTCGGCGGACGCCGTGCCGACACGCAAGAGGAGCTCCGTGCCGACGGAGCACTGGACTGTTTGATTCTGGCTGAGGGTGACGAGCGTAAAGTTCGACGATTCATCGCCGGACGCAGCGCCCGACTTGGATTCGATATCGGCCTTGAAGCCGTCGATCTTCGTATTCAGATCCGATGTGAGCGACGAGGAAGCCTCGCTGATATCGGCGCTGACCTCCGCCATAATCTCAGGCTTGAGCTTACCCGTTAAGTAGCTGAGTGTGACAAGTGGGTCCGACGACGTGCCGAAGGTGGACGCGGCCAGAATGCTCACGCCGGAAATAACAGCCACGGCGACGACGACAAGAAGAGAGATCAGCAGTTTCTTTTTCAATTTCATTATGTATCCTCCGTAGTGACGTGGGATTCTGTTTTTTATAGGTTTAAGTTAAAGAGGGACTAAGGATAGGTGTGAAAAAAGTTGACTGCCCGTTTAATAAACGGTACAAGGCTTGTCCAATTTTAAAATCAGGGGCGGCCCCGCGCCGGAACAAGCGCGGGGCGCCCAAAATATATCAGCTTAGTCCAAAGCTTACGGCAATTGCATTATCCACTTGATTCATCAGCCGTTCGTCTAGCGAACCCATGCGCTCTTTCAGTCTCCGCTTGTCGATCGTGCGGATTTGTTCCAAAAGCACCACAGAGTCTTTCGTAAGCCCGTAGCTTTTAGCCTCCAGCTCAATGTGGGTTGGCAGGCGCGCTTTGTTTATCTGAGATGTAATCGCCGCGGCGATTACAGTCGGGCTGTGCTTATTCCCCGTGTCGTTTTGCACGATGAGCACAGGCCTCAAACCGCCCTGCTCGCTGCCCACTACAGGGCTAAGGTCGGCGTAATAAATGTCTCCTCTTTTTACTCCACTTAACACACAGCTTCACTCTCCGACGAAGTATAGTTGCCGCGGTTACAGTCGTTTTTTTAAACACGCGCTATGTAACCGGACACCTATAATTCTTTCACAAAGCAAAACAAAATATACAACCGCTGCCATGGCAAATGAAAAAAAGCGACGTATGGCGGGATTTCTCCCGTTAACAGTATATGTTGGCTCGGGCGGTTTGTTAAGCGGTTTCGTCCGTCAGATAGACTCTGGGTACCCGCGCGGAGACGGCGCACAGCAGCTCCCAGGAAATCGTATCGGCTTTTTCGGCCAGTTCTTCAATGAAAATTTGGCCCTCGCCGTCGCG
Source organism: uncultured Sporobacter sp. (assembly GCA_963675425.1). Classification (GTDB taxonomy): domain Bacteria; phylum Bacillota; class Clostridia; order Oscillospirales; family Oscillospiraceae; genus Sporobacter. The sequence continues at coordinate 1,695,561 of OY776214.1, forward strand.
CCCGAAAAGGGTAACAACGTCGCCAATCTCGGCGTCGGGAATATCCGTAACGTCGATCATGCACATGTCCATGCAGATGCGGCCAACCTGGCGCGCGCGGCGTCCTCTCACAAGCACGTCTATCTGGCCGGATAAGGTGCGGAAAAGTCCGTCGGCGTATCCGATGGTGATAACGGCCAGACGCATTTTTTCCGGAACGGTGAAGATGCGGCCGTAGCTGACGGTGTCGCCGGGCTCATAGTCCTTAACCTGTGCAATGCGCGTTTTAAGCTGCATGACAGGCCGGAGGTCCAGAGCGCCCGTTTCCTTGTCGGGATAATGCCCGTACAGCGTCAGGCCGGGACGAACCATGTCGAAATAGGTCCAACCATAGTTTATCATTGCACCGCTGTTGGCGCAATGCTTTATTTTAAAATGTATGCCCGATTGAGCTTCCAGACGCCCGACAAGCTCACGAAAATCGTTAAACTGCCGCTCGGTAAACGGGTCTTCAAAAACATCGGCGACGGCAAAATGCGAGAAGACGCCCTCGAAGAAAAGACCCGGCAGCGTTAGGATGTCCAGTATTTCCGGCAGCGGGTCGCGCCCGCGCCCGCAGACGAAACCAAGGCGGCCCATACCGGAATCAAGCTTCAGATGTACCGTCAGGCGTTTGCCGCAGCGTTCGGCCCGCTCGGCGTAGGCCGTGGCCATGTCGGCGCTGTAAATGGTCTGGGTGAGGTTGTTGTCAACAAGCGTCTGCGTCAGCTCCGGCGGCGTATAGCCCATGATCAATACCGGCAGCGTAATGCCGCCCTCGCGCAGGGCCAGCGCCTCGTCGATACACGCCACGCCCAGATAGGAGCAGCCGAGCTTCTCCAGCAGCGCCGCGACACGGACGGCGCCGTGGCCGTAGGCGTCGGCTTTGACAACGCCTAAAAAGCGCGTACCGCTCTGCAGCCGCGCTTTCATGGCGTTGAAGTTATGTTCAAGGTTTGGCAGGCTGATTTCAGCCCAGGTTCTCATTTGCAAGTAACTCATCGGTTTACCTTCATGCTTATTCAATAATGATGTTTTCAAACTGACAGCTTAAGACCATGACGCCGCCGTCGTACAGCTCCGCTTTGAGGGGCAGAAGTGTTTTTTTATCAAACCAGGTTCGTTCGGAAACAGTCTGTGTGATATCGGTCGTGATGGCCAGCGTTTCATTTTCATTAAGCTTTTCAAAATTATACCCGGATATGTATCCGCTTTGCCACTGGGAGATCAAAACCGGGATGCATTGAGCGGGGGACAAGCCGTTTGACGTTAAAGCGCCCGTGTTAAGCACCGCGCCGTCAAATTCCAGCGTCCCGCCGGTCACGGAGACGGTCGCCTTCAGGCCCGCGATGGCTTCCGGCGTCATAATTTCCAGCGTTCCTTCCTGCGCGTTGCCGGTAAAGCGGAACGTAAATTCATAAACGTTCAGGCCGTAGTCGGCCGTCACGTTCGTTGTCAGGTCCATGCGGCTGCTTTCAAGCATCATTGTTCTGATATCGCCGGCCAGGTCCTCGCCGCTGTCTTTACCAGCACGGCAGGAGCACAAAGATAAAAGCAATATCAGCGTTATCATCAGTGCAAGTGCTTTCACTTGCCTCAACGCTATGTCACCTCGTTGTCTTTATTACGGTCCGGTTACGTGTTTGATAGCTTCGGGGAGCGATGCGATAATGGCCGAGGCTGTGACGGAGTATTCGCCCAGCTTTTCCGCGCACAGGTCGCCGGCTTTTCCGTGCAGGTAAACGGCGGCCAGCGCCGCGTCCTTGAGGGGGAATTTTTGCCCGATGAGCGCCGTGAGCATGCCGGCCAGCACGTCGCCGGTACCGCCCTTGGCCATCGCCGGTCCGCCTGTTGTATTGATGTATGCCGAACCGTCCGGAAAGGCTGTGACGGTGCGGTGTCCTTTTAAGACGAGGATGCAGCCGTGCGCTGCAGAGAAGCGCCGAGCCTCATTTACGCGGTCTCCCACCGGGTCGCCGCCGAGGCGCTTGAACTCGCCGGGGTGAGGTGTCAGGATGAGGGGACATGCGGCCTCGTCCAGTATATCTATATTCCCGCTGACGGCGTTTATGCCATCGGCGTCCAAAATGAGCGGGACGCGCGCGCGTTGCACGACCTCGCGCACGATGGCGTCAACGGCCTCGGACCGGCCAAGTCCCGGGCCGATAAGACAGACGTCGCAGGCCTCCAGCCGGCTGAGAACAGCCTCAAGCGCCGCTTCATCCAGTGCGCCTTTGTCGGTGCATGGGAGAGGAAACGCCATTTCCTCGTTGCATTTGACGGCGGCGATTTGGTAGATGGCCTTCGGAACGCCGAGGGAGACAAGCCCCGCACCGGCTGCCGTGGCGGCCTTAGCGGCTAAAACAGGCGCGCCCGAATAACCAACGCTGCCCGCCAGAATCAAAACGCGGCCGTAATCGCCCTTGTGTGTATCACGACGCCGGTGCGGCAGGGTGATATCGCCCGGCACAACGGCGTGACAATCTATTGGAATATCATCGATGAGCCGGGGCGGTATGCCGATATCGACAACGCGGACCTCGCCGCAGCGGACGCAGCCCGGCTCGTTAAAATGCCCGATTTTCGCGTGCGCGAACGTAACCGTGACGTCGGCGCTCACGGCATCGCCCAAGATCTTTCCCGTATCGGCCTCCACGCCGCTGGGGATATCGGCGGCAACGACGCTCGCATCGGCGGCGTTAATAAGCCGGACGGCGTCCAGCGCGTCGCCGCGCAGGCTGGAGTTGAGCCCGATGCCGAACATCGCGTCGATGATTACATGGCATTGCTCTAAGTAATATGGCACATTGGGGGCATCGGCAAAATCCTCCAGAACGCCGCCGATCTTGTTTAAACGGCGCTCCATTTCGGCGGTATCCGCCGTCATTTTTTCCCGGCGGCCCGTTAAAAACGCGCGCACCGTCACGCCCTTTTTAATGAGGTACGACGCCGCGGCGACGCCGTCGCCGCCATTATTGCCCGAGCCGCAGAACACGGCTGCGCAGCCGTCCTCCGGCAGTAGCTCAAGCGCGGCCAGTGCCACGTGTTCGGCCGCGTTTGTCATCAGCAGTGTGGACGGTACGCCGAGCACGTCGATGGTATAGCGGTCCATCTCGCGCATCTGGGCTGAATTCAGGAGCTTCACCGGCCGCCGCCTCCTTTTAATAAACGCTTTTTGGATGTTTCATAATTGGGCTCATTATAGTTCAATTTACTGTTTTAGTCAATTTCAGGTTGCGCTGGGAGTGCGATCTTGGTATTATGAAATTTGAGGAGTAGACCATGATTTTTCGGTTAATATAGGGCGGAAATTGTGCGCCTATTGATATTTATGTGAAGCTGCCGTTTAAGGCCGATTGGCCAATGAATTGCTGGAGGGATATTTATGGAGGTTCAGCCTGTAAAGAAATACCGCGCACCCTCGTATCCCACGCTTGAAGAGATTAAAAGCAGAAATTTTTATAAAACGGGCGCGTTCAGTACGCGCCAGAAAATGCTGATTGCCGCTGCAACGGCCGTCCTATGTGGTACGCTGGCTGGGTGCACGCCTAACAGCGGTGAACCTGCAACAGAGCCGCAGCAATTGCCGGGCGCTCCGCCAGTTACTCAAGGTATAACAGAATATGAAGCGTACAACGCCCTGCAGAATACCGTTGTCATGCGTGAAGCCTTCGTAACGAAGGAAATTGAGCAGGCCGACGTGGCAATAAACGATGACTGGAACGAAGAGATTGATATTCAAGAGGCGTTCAATGCGTTTATCGATTGGATGAAGGCTGAAGGAGTCGTCTGACTGTGAATTTATCGTTACACGTTACCGACCGCTGCAACATGGACTGCGGCTACTGTTACTATGGTACGCACGGGATGAAATCGGCTTCTTTTGAGACGCTTAAGGCGGCGGTTGATCTGTCTGTTGCCCGGGATAAAAGCACCGGTTTATGTTTTTTCGGCGGCGAGCCGCTTTTAGAACAGCCGCTCATTGAAGAGCTGCTCGACTATACGGATTATATAAAAAAGAATACCGGACACCTGTTCAATTACAAAATGACAACAAACGGGACGCTTCTGTCGGAGAATTTTCTCAAAACCGCCCGGCGTTATCACATGCTCATCGCCCTGTCTCACGACGGACTCATGACGGAGGGCGGGCGCACCTATTCAAATGCCTGCAACGTTACCGGTGAGCAGATAGAAATGCTGCTTAGGTATCAGCCGTACGCCATCGTTATGTCCGTTGTTACGCCGCAGTCAGCGCCGTTATTTGCCGATTCGGTCCATTGGCTATTTGAACGCGGCTTTCGCCACTTTATCACATCCCCGGCCTATGGGGTCGGCATCACATGGGATGAGGTATCGCTTGCACGCCTTGAGCAGCAATATAAAGAGCTGGCGCAGCTGTACATACAATGGACAAAGACCGGCGAAAAGTTTTATTTCGCGCCGCTAGAAGCTAAAATCGCCTCCCATACGCAGGGTGCGGATTACCGCCGGGCGAAATGCCATTTGGGATTTGACATGCTTTCCGTTGCCCCGGACGGCAAGCTATATCCTTGCACACAGTTTGTCGGCGATGAGCAATATTGCATGGGTGACGTTTTTACGGGCGTCGATAGCGTCCAGCAAGCACAGATTACAGCTTTTAGCTGCAGTCCGAAAATATGCGAAGGGTGCGCGCTGGAACCACGGTGCGTCCACACCTGCGGCTGCGCAAACAAATTGACGACGGGTAAGATTGACTGTGTATCCCCCATGCAGTGCGCCTATGAAAAAATGCTGATTAAAACAGCTGATGAGATGGCCGAAACCTTGTATCGAAAAAGATACAGACGGTTCATGCAAAAGCATTATGACCCCAACTACGCTGTCATATCGCTGCTTGAGGACCAGCTCAAACTAAAAGGCAGGATATAAGCTGTCCCTTACGAATCTTATGATTAGTCAATTTCAGGTTGCCAAATATAGAATAATATGATATACATAATTGGTAATAATAACGATAACGGCAATGATCGGGAAAATAGTGTGAAAAAGCGCCAAAGAGAGGGGCTGCCGCCGGCTGAAAGCACCCTGCGTCCGTAGCACTTGGTTCGCCCGTGAGCTCCGGCTAATCCCCGGCGTTCCGTCGCGTTAAGACGGCAAAGAGCGCGGCCTGATTATGGCCGAATCTGGGTGGTACCGCGGAAGAAATCGGTCTTTCGTCCCTTATTGGGATGAGAGGCTTTTTTATTTTGTTATCTGTGCAACAGGCTTTAAGGGTAAAAAAACCTGTTGTTTACGTACGCCCCCCCCTCATCCGTCACGGCTTGCGCCGTGCCATCTTCCCCCAAGGGAAGGCTTTGAACAAAACCCGAACACATCCGAAAGAGAGGATTTATATGAAAGAGCAGCTGGAACAACTTAAAGCGGCGGCGCTGGCCGCTGTGGAAAGCGCAGCCGACCGGACCGCGCTGGAGGATACCCGCGTTAAATTTCTCGGCAAGAAGGGCGAGATTACGGCGATACTCAAGCAGATGGGCAAGCTCAGCGCGGAGGAGCGCCCCGTTATCGGGCAGTTGGCCAATCAGGTGCGTGCTGACATTGAAGGCGCCATTGAGGCGCGCGCGGCGCTGATTGCCGAAAAGGAGCTGGCCGAGCGGCTCGTCACCGAGACGCTTGACGTTACCATTCCCGGCTCACCCGTCGCGGTTGGACGCCGCCATCCGATGTCGATTGTGCTGGAAGAGGCCGAGGACATCTTTATTGGCATGGGCTTCGCGATCGCCGAAGGCCCGGAGGTGGAGCTGTCGGTCTACGATTTTGACCGGCTCAATATCCCCGTCGGCCACACCGTGCGCGAATGGCAGGACACGTTTTATATCACCGAGGACGAGACGGTCCACCTGCGCTGCCAGACGTCGCCCGTGCAGGTGCGCGTTATGGAGCAGCAAAAGCCGCCCATCCGCATCATTTCACCCGGCCGCGTTTACCGGAAGGACGAGGTGGATGCCACCCATTCGCCGATGTTCCATCAGATCGAGGGCCTTGTGGTGGATAAGGGCATTACCATGGGCGATCTGAAAGGTACGCTCAACGCGCTGGTGGCAAAGCTCTACGGCGAGGGAACGCGCACGCGCTTCCGTCCGCATCACTTCCCGTTTACCGAGCCGTCCTGTGAGGTCGATGTGGAATGCTTTGTCTGTAAGGGCGAAGGCTGCCGCGTCTGCAAGGGCGAGGGCTGGATCGAGCTTTTAGGCGCGGGCATGGTGCATCCCCGGGTGCTGTCCGGCTGCGGAATCGATCCGGACGAATATTCGGGCTTTGCGTTCGGCATCGGCCTGGAGCGCATGACGATGCTCCGCTACGGCATCGACGACATGCGTCTGCTGTTCGAAAACGACATGCGCTTTTTAAGCCAATTCTAGGGGGTAACTGATTATGGATTTATCGCGTAAATGGCTGGCGGCCTATACGGATATCAAGGCGGATTCCACGGAATACGCCGATAAAATGACGCTCTCCGGTTCCAAGGTGGAGCTGACGCACGAGCCGTCCAAGGAGATACAAAACGTTGTTGTGGGCCGTATCGCGGAGATTGAGCGCCACCCCGACAGCGACCATTTATGGGTCTGCCAGGTCGACATCGGCCAAGACGAGCCGATCCAGATCGTCACGGGCGCGCAGAACCTCAGCGCCGGCGACCTTGCGCCGGTGGCGCTGCACAAATCGCTTTTACCGGGCGGCGTTAAGATTACGAAAGGGAAGCTGCGCGGCCTTGTATCCAACGGTATGCTTTGCTCGCTCAAGGAGCTGGAGCTGGATCTGCACGATTTCCCGTATGCGGTTGAGGACGGCATCTTCGTGTTGCAGGATGAGGACTGTAAGCCCGGCGACGATATCCGCCCGATCATCGGCGCGGACGACAGCATCGTCGAGTTTGAAATCACCAACAACAGGCCGGACTGTCTGTCGGTTATCGGTCTGGTGCGTGAGAGCGCCGTCACCTTCGGCACGGCGTTTAAAATTCCCGAGCCGCAGGTTAAAGGCAGCGGGGGAGACATCCGTGAGCATCTGGCAATTGAAATTGAAAACGCCGAGCTGTGCTCGCGCTATACGGCGCGTATGGTCAAAAACATCAAGATCGAGCCGTCGCCCAAATGGATGCGCCAGCGTCTGCGCGCCAGCGGTGTGCGGCCCATCAATAATATCGTCGACATTACAAACTACGTTATGCTGGAGTACGGCCAACCGATGCACGCGTTCGATTATTCCTGCATAGAAGGCCGGAAGATCGTCGTGCGCACGGCAAAGCAGGGCGAGACGATCAACACCCTTGACGGGACGCCGCGCGCCCTGACGAGCGATATGCTCGTCATTGCCGATGCGAAAAAGCCGGTGGGCGTAGCGGGCGTCATGGGCGGCGAAAACAGCGAAATTACGGAGGAAACGAAGCTGGCTGTCTTTGAGTCGGCCAACTTCAACGGCATTTCCATCCGCAAGACGGCCATGGGACTCGGCATGCGCACGGACGCGTCCTCGCGCTTTGAAAAGGGGCTCGATCCGCAAAACACCCTCGCGGCTGTTGAGCGGGCCTGTGAGCTCGTCGAACTCTTGGGAGCCGGCGAGGTCATCGACGGGGTTATAGACGTCACGGCCAAGCCGCTGGTTCCGCGCGTTTTAAAGCTGGAGCCGGAGAAAATCAACCGCCTGCTTGGAGCGGATATTCCTGTGGACTTCATGAAAAAGACGCTCACATCGCTCGGCTTCGGCGTCGACGGCGAAAATATCACGGTCCCGTCCTGGCGCGCCGATGTGGAGCATTATTCAGACCTGGCGGAAGAGGTCGCGCGTTTTTACGGCTACAACATCATCGAGCCGACGATGTTCGGCGGCCGGGCCGTCACAGGCGGCCTCACCGACAAGCAGGCGCTGGAGCGCCGTACCGGGTCGGTTCTTCGGGGCATGGGGTATTCGGAAATTTATACGTATTCCTTTATCAGCCCCTCGGCGTACGGCAAAATCGGACTGAGCGACGCGTCACCCCTTAAAAAGTCAACGGTAATCCTCAATCCCCTCGGTGAGGACACGAGCATTATGCGTACGACGTCTCTGCCGTCCATGCTTGACACACTTGCCAGAAACGTCAGCTACCGCAATACAAACGTGCGCCTGTACGAGATGGCGAAGGTCTATCGTCCCTGCGGCAATACGCTGCCGGACGAGCGGGTCATGATTACTCTCGGCGCGTACGGCGATACGGATTTCTTTGCTGTAAAGGGCTGCGTCGAGGCACTTTTGCGCGAGCTGCGCGTACCGGATGTCACCTTTGAGGCCGACCGGGAAAACCCGTCGTATCATCCCGGGCGCTGCGCTGTCATCCGCTCCGGCGAGACGGTTCTCGGCGTTCTCGGCCAGGTCCATCCGCAGATTACCATGAACTATGAGATCGGCGAGGCCTACACGGCAGAGCTTGATTTCGGCGTCCTGCTTGGCTGCCGGACCGAGGAGGCCCGATATATCCCGCTGCCGCGCTTCCCCGCCGTTTCCCGGGACATTGCCCTCGTCTGCGACAGGGACGTCCCGGTTGCCGCGCTGACGGCGGTCATCCGCCGCGCCGGCGGCAAGCTCCTGCGCGAGGTGACGCTGTTTGATATCTACATGGGCAGCCAGGTGCCCGAGGGCAAAAAGAGTGTGGCGTTTTCACTGCGGCTGCGCGCCGACGACGCGACGCTGACAGACGCCGACGCAGACGAGGTAACGAATAAAATTCTGGAGCTTTTAAAATGCGAGCTTAACGCGGTAATCCGGTAAGCGGTATTAAGACTATCATGAACGGCGGGACGGCAACAGCGCCGGGCCCGCCGTTCCGCGATAATTAAGCGGCTAAAATAATACGTTAAAAATTGCGCGAAAATTACCGCTTTTTTGGATTGACAAGCGCGGCCGGTTTGCTGTATAATAGCGTTCACCTGAGCAAAAATGCTCAAGACGCTGGTATAGCTCAGTTGGTAGAGCAGCGCATTCGTAATGCGCAGGTCGTCAGTTCGAGTCTGACTACCAGCTCCAAGAAAACCCTTGTAATCAGAGTGATTACAAGGGTTTTTGGTTTTTAAACTCATCATCTGATAGTATGTTTTAGACCGTGCAAATGCTTGTTTAGATTTGGCCCACCCTGCGTCGTCTTTTCCGATCGGCTAATAATAAAACACGATATTGACAATCCTTCTAACTTATGGTAACGTTAGGTTGGTTAGGGAATTAAATAATATCATTTCGAGTGCCCCTTGTAGCGTTAAGCCTTAAGGGGAGAATAGGGAATCGGGTGTAAATCCCGAGCGGTACCGCCGCTGTAAACGCGAAGGGCTGCGCTCATCGACGAAAGTCGGTCACTGGGAAACTGGGAAGGCAGAGCGCAATCCGTTGGAGTAACTCCGTTAAGCGTGAGCCAGAAGACCTGCTTAGAGATGAAGTTCGGGCTTTGGTAAGAGCAACGGGCTTACATATTGACGCACAGGAATACGGCTGTGACGATCTTAATTGATTGTCACAGCCTTTTTATATTCCAGCGTGAAAGCTTTTTTGCTTTCGTTTTCTCTTCTTGCATCTCAGAGGTAATGTAGGACCATTACCTCCGGGATACACCCACGCGCGGACTGGGACCGCGCACAGGGTTTTCTCCTTTCTGTGCCTGACTTTTGCCGCGGCCGGCAACAAATGGCCGGCTGCGGCGTTGGGCGGTCCCTATAAGGCTTCCTGCCTTTGACATCCTCTTTGTTGGGACGTAACGCCCGGGTGGTTATGCGACGGCCGCCCGCCGCGTGACGCCCGGCTGGACAGGATGATATAAGGCGTATTGAGATAACAGATATATATGGCTATTACGTAATAAAACAGTTTTTGGGATGTGAGAACGTGCCGGACAAAAATACGGACGACAAGATCAATTTGTCGGAGCAGGAAAAGCGCCTGATACAGATGGTTCGGGAGCTGAAGTTCGGAGAGCTGCGCATCTTCATCTCCGACGGCCATCCTGTCCGGGTGGAAGAAATTAAAAAGAGTATTAAGCTGTAGCTAAGAACTGACCGAAAAACGGAGGTTCGACGCAACGGGATTGATCCCGATTGCGCCGGGCCTCTTTTTTATCGTAGGTGGTTATACCTATAGAAGAACTGAAGACATAGAATTTTGTTCATGCTGTGCCTAAGCCCTATTTTCGGCCTGTTTTGAAAGGTGGTTCATCCTCTTGAAAATGGCCTTACATGATGTCAAACGCATGATAAATGACGCCGTCACGCGCGAGCAATCCGGTGCGTATTTTGTGATAAATGGGGCATCTCGCTTTAAGCTGTACGAAGCACATTAAGATCGGAGTCCCCAGAAACTGAACGGAAAGAAAATAAGCTATAGTATAGCGACAAGGAGGGATGAGCAATGCAAATAACCAATAGTCCAACGGGCTAAGCGCGGTGTGGCGGCCACAGCCGGATACTACCCGCACCGGGAACGCAAGGGATACATAATCCGGCACGCAGGCAGAAGTAAAACCAAAGAAAAAATTTGATGCGCTACAATGCGCAGAAAGGGACACACAAATGCTTAAGAGTAAAAAAGCACTATCCATTCTCCTCGTACTGCTCATGGCCTTCACTTTCAGCATGACCGCCTCCGCGGTTGACAGCGGTACAGTCACGCTCACGATCAACGGCGGCACTCCCACGACCGTAAGCTTTACCGGGACAACCACTGTGGATGATATCGTCGATGCTAATACTACCGTGACTTGGTCGAATCCGTCATCTGCGGTAGCGGCATACAGCCCGCTCTATGATACCAGCAGTCCGCTTTATGGCCTATATAGCCAGCAAGTCAGGTATCTCGCCTCGCTTAATGGTATTAGTTCCGCACCGTATGAGCCCATCGCTGGCTCTCTGGATGCAGATGATTACTATATTCCAACACAGACAGTTGATGCAAAGTTGATTGAGGCCGACGAGGCGCTGGCTGCTTACGGCGGGCTGGATTACTGGTATGGCGACGGCTACGGTTTCGCGGCTGACTGGCAGCATATGGTATACATCGGCGTAGACTGGGTGTATACAGTTAACGGTGAAAAGCCCGGCAAAACTTTTGACCCAGCCGATCCTGTTTACGGTGATAAATTCCAGTATACCATGCGTGAGTGCCAGATACACGACGGCGACAGCATTGAACTCAGCTACGAGAGCTTTTTCATGGTATTTTAGCAATAACAACGCGTGTCATATAACGCCGTTATTTTAAGCTTCCAGGCAACGATAGCACAGGCAGCCGAGCTGCCTGTGCTATCGCCGGATAGCGGATAAGGCTCAGGATTGATATAGCCATTGGCCGTTTATATTATCTTATTTTAGTTTTAGGAGTACGGATAAAAATGAAGAACATAAAAAAGAAACGCTTGATAAGCTTACTGCTCGCGCTTGTCATGTGCCTGTCGATTATGCCGATAACGGCTATGGCTGATGAACCGTCATCCAATGTATCGTCTCAGTATTTATCAGACATAGCGTTCGACAGAACCACTTCAGACAGTAACCAGCTGTACCTGAAGTCTAATGCGCTTCCCTATGAAACGTTTAGCTTTGACCCGGCGACGAAAGAGTATGACATGATGCTCGTGGATTCCGGTTCCGGGGACAACCTTATCTGCTTTCGCGTGACACCCAAAGCAGATACGCCCTTCAAAGGGAAATTTACTGATGGAATTACAGATGACTCTTACAATTCAGACAAACTTGAGAAAGAATATTCAGCCGCCAGCAGCAATAACTACATTCGCACGTTTGGGATGGCGGCTTGGGGGAAGCAGACAGCTGCTACTTGCCCGAAAGTAACCTCATCGTCTCCAACTACAAGAAATTTTGTGGTCGGAACTATAGTTAACGGAGGATACACGGAAACGGAAACCTATACCTTCAATTTCTATCGCAAAGCGACTCTGGAGAGTTTTGCGGTAGCTTACGAAAACGGTACCGGAATTACGAATGGTATTCCTTCTACGTTTGATCCTTATTTAAACGACTATGAAGTCACGGGTGTAACAGCGGGGACGGATAAATTGGTCATCACCGCTCCGGCCAAAACGCAAACCAATACGACCCTAAAATTCGATAACGGCAGCGGTGAATTTGTAGACGATTCAACTGACGACACCGGCACCAAATTTACGCTGGATCTTACAAAATACGGCACCGAATACGAGCAAGCGGACGGCTCTTTAATCATTCCGTTTGTTCTTGACTATTCAGGCAACGACAGCGGCGAAGATGTCGCAGGCGTGGACGGTCATTACACTCTTACAGTCAGCTTCGCGGAGGCCGCTAATGACAGTGCAATTTCCCCGGCGACGGCGAGCTTCGACAAGAAAACGTCGGAACAGGCGGACGTGACGGTGACGCTGACACTTAACGGCAATACGTTCGAGGGCATCTCGAACGGCGGAACGGCGTTGACCCCAGACACCGACTATACCGTCGCGGATGACAAGGTAACGATTAAAAAAGAATACCTCGCGGCGCAGAGCGTCGACGATACGACGCTGACCTTTAAATTCAGCGCTGGCGCCGACCAGACGCTGACCGTCAAGGTGAAGGACACGACGCCGGGCTCGCCCGATGACAGTGCGATTTCCCCGGCGACGGCGAGCTTCGACAAGAAAATGTCGGAACAGGCGGACGTGACGGTGACGCTGACACTTAACGGCAATACGTTCGAGGGCATCTCGAACGGCGGAACGGCGTTGACTCCAGACACCGACTATACCGTCGCGGATGACAAGGTAACAATTAAGAAAGAATATCTCGCGGCACAGAGTGTCGGCGATACGACGTTGACTTTTACGTTCAGCGCGGGAGATCCGCAGATGCTGACCGTTACGGTGAGCGACACGACGCAGGGTACACACGGTTATGTGAAAAACATAACGTTTAAGACGGATGCGGATGATCACGTATTTTTTGATGCTTTTGCACAGAACGAGATTTCATATGACGGCGTTGTTATGCCGACAGCTCAAAGCGTTTCTGCGGATTACAATATTCTGGTTGAGCTGGCTGATCCGGATCCGGATTCCATAAGCAAGCTAAGATACTCGTTAACAGTGGAATCCCCGGACGGAGAGGAACTCCGCTTTGCCGCACCGACATTTTTCACGCATGGTGTTGTTGAAGATGTATCTGATAGGATGTATGCGATAATTGATAGCACAAGCAGAAATATCCTTGATCGCCTGGAAATAGGAGACTATGTCTTCAAGATCAACGTACATGAAACGGGCCAGCCGGAAACCGGGGACGTGTATACTTTTAACATAACCTTCGTTCCGGTTGTTACCGGCCTGTCCGTATCCGCCGGGGGTAAAAACATGCCGGTTACCCCGCAGCTCAACAGCAGCAATCCCACGCACCTTTTCATCAGGGAGTTTGAAACAATTTCGACAGGGGAAACTGAAATAGCCCTGAAAGGAACCCTGCGGCCTGAAGGCGCAAAATTTGTCTATAATGACGCGGATAAAACCGCGGACTTCACAAGCGGCGGCGTTACGATCGACCTGTCACAATACGAAAAAGATGAAAATAACATCTACACAATCCCATTCTCGATCGTACACGATGCCAGCGAAAATACGCGCAGCGATTATACGCTACACGTCACGGCCGGAGCGGCGGCCGACTGGGAAATCACCGGGCAGCCCCAGGGGGGGACGTATGATAAAGGCGATAGTGCGGTGTTGTCTGTTGAAACGGACGCCGGAGATGGCGACGTAACCTATCAATGGCAATGCTCCAGGAATATTTATTACTTCAATGATATTCCGGGCGCGACAGAACCGTCATTTAAGGCTCCCACAGATATTGGCGGAAGACGCGGAACACAATATTACCGCTGCGTCGTATCGGACAAAGATACCGCGGCATACTCATACAGTGATATTGCCGAGGTCATTGTTAACCTCGGGGAAGTCAACGCACCGGTTATAGTGCATCAGCCGGGCTTATATACCTTTACTTCATACTCAATTTCAACACCATATAAGACGGACTATCTGCAGGGCGCGTCAATCGACCCGATCCAAACTGACGTGGACAGCGCTGAAGGAGTCTATCCTTCCACGCCTCAAGATCCTGTAAGAATGGAAATTGAGTGGTATTACAATACGGAAGCGTCCACGCAGGGCGCGGTACTTCTTGACGACGCTGATAATTTAGGTCAGTCCTCTGGTACGGGTCAAATTCATTATTGTAGTGTCACTGAACCTCTGGTGGTTGGAGAGCACTATTTCTATTTTGTCGCCACCGCGGTCAGTAGAACCGACGAGGCGAATAGAGCCAGCGTCACAAGCGAGTTTGCTAAGATAACCGTTTCGGAACGCACGGAATTGGAAGGGTTTGAGGGGAAGGGCACGGAAGATGACCCGTATTTGATCAAAACGGTCGAACATTTTGAAAAGATCCGCGATATCGTATTGAGCGGCGACTTCCTAGCCGGCGCGGTGTTTAAATTAGACAATGATGTCACGCTGCCGGTGGACTGGGAACCGATCGGTAAAGGCGGTAGCGACAATGGAAGAGACCTTCTGGCGTTCAGCGGCATTATCGACGGCGCCGGCCATACGCTTACGGTCGCGAAGGGCGGCAAGCCTCTGCTCAATTATACGCGCGACGCCGTTGTCAAGAACCTGAATATCTACGGCGAGGAAATTAACGGCGCGGGGCTTTTGAATAACGTTATTATCGACTACGGAACGGACGGCGTCTATCAGCAGTACACCGATCCCGACGTTATAACGATGGAAAACGTCACATTGCTGAGCGGCAGCAAGACTCTGGGATCCGGGCTTGCCAATGGCGGCCGAAACTCGGGTATAAACGACTTTATTATCAAAAACTGCACCATTGAAAAAGATGTGATCGTCGGTTATAACAAGGATAAAATTGGTATCGGGTCCTTTGTCGGTATTTTTAACGGACGCATTGAAAACAGCGTCAGCTACGCCACGGTATATGGTGATACGTTCGTAGGAGGTCTGGTCGGTAACAAAGCACAGTCGATGGGCGATTGCGAGATTGTCAACAGCGCGTTTCTGGGAACAATTGAGGCCACGGGAGGCCGTGTTGGCGGCATCATAGGCGCGGGTTACATTTCTTCTACCGCGCCGAATACGCCGCCTATTACGGTCCGAAATTGTTATGTTGTTGCGGATATAACCGGGGATACAACGCCTAAATTTGAGATCGCCGGATATGATTTGGGCAGCGGTATAGGAGGAATAGCCGGCAGCGAGATCGGCCTGCGCTCGGCGATTAATTATTCATATATAACCGACAACCACTTCTACGGCACAATAACGGATACAAATCCAGATGACAGCACGAGATACGACCGTGTCGGCGGTATTTTGGGCGAAGTAGGCAAGTACGCTCCTGCTATGCTGTTTTACGACAACAACTACTATTTAGAAAATGACAATTACGCAGGATTGGGTTACCTATTGCTACCCAATACCAATTGGAAACCGGGTGAAGCGTCGTTCGTTGCGAAATCGAGTGAAGATTTTGCTGACGGTACGGTTTTCAATTTGCTAACGGATGGTAAATACAGCTTTAAAAACTGGATGCAGGAGGAGAACGCACCCTATCCGGTGCATGACCCGAACGCGCAACCCAGAGTATATGCACTGGAGATCTCCGGCGAATTTAAAGACATCTATTATGTCGGCGAAGAATTAGATACTACCGGCATGGAAGTGACCGCTCTTTACACGCTCACAGGCGATGAGGTTAAGGTTGATCTCGAAGATGTAGTATTCAGCGGTTATGATCCCAATATTGTTGGTAATCAGGACGTAACCGTCACATACGAAGGCGCCAGCGCGACCTTTGCCGTTTCTGTCATCCGCAGCTATGACGACGATGAGGACCCAAAGACCGATACGATCTCCGTTAAATTCGCGCTGATCGGTTCGACCAGATCAGATGGCGATATTGACCTGGGCAACGAAGACTTGTTATACAGGGGCGCGTCCTACGAAACATGGGTCGGGCTGACGGAATACGAAATGGCCGAGGGCGCTACAGTGCTTGAGCTGTTCGACAGGGCGCTGAAACAGGCAAACATCCCCTATACCATAAGGTCAATGAACAACTATGTAGATTCAATAAACGGTTTGGCCGAGTTCACAAATGGACCGCGCAGCGGCTGGATGTACACCGTCGGCAAAAGTGCGAACGGTACCGACGGCGTACACACGGATCTTGGGTTGCGCGAATATGTACTGAATGATGGTGACGTCATCATCTGGCACTATGTCAACGATTACTCGTATGAGGTTTCGGACTGGTTTGACGACTCCGAATATCCCGCGTTAGGTGACGGCAGCTATTACAGCTTGTGGCTGAAAGCGCTGGCCTCGGGCAGCTATACACCGCCATCTGGCTCTGGCACCGGAGATACCACGGACGGCGGGACCGCCGCCATCACCCCTAAAACGACCGTCTCTAACGGCAAAGCTTCGGCGAGCGTCGATAAGAGTGAGATTGACAAAATTCTCGCCGAGGCCAATAAAGAGGGCACAACGAACATCAAAATTGACGCCAAAACGACGCAGAGCGTTACGAAGTCCAGCGTTACCCTCCCGTCCGGTTCCGCCTCCGACATGGCAAAGGCGGGTATGTCCGTAAGTGTTGAGACGTCGACTGGCAATTTCGATATCGACAACGATGCGCTTAAGGCTATTGCCGCAAAAGGCGGCGGCAGCGTGGAGCTCTCAGCAGAGCGGCTGGGTACGGACAACTTGACGGACGCCAACAAAGAGCTCGTTGGCGACCACCCGGTCTTTGACCTTTCGATTAGCGTCGGTAGCAGCAAGGTCACCGATTTCGGGGACGGCGTGGTCACAGTTAGCCTGCCGTACACGCCGGCGGACGGAGAAGACACGGACAACCTCACGGTCTACTACATCGACTCGGACGGCAACGCCGTCAAGATGGAAGGTGCGCACTACGACAAAGGCACCGGCAGTATCATCTTCAAGACGGACCACTTTTCGACCTTCGCGGTCGTTTATGAGGCAGCGCTCTGGACGAATCCGTTCACAGACGTGACGACGGACGACTGGTTTTATCAGGCCGTTGAATTCGCGGTGTCAAACGGCCTGTTCGGTGGCATGACGGACACGACGTTCGGGCCAAATGCAGCCATGACGCGGGCGATGCTCGTAACAGTGCTGTACCGGCTGGAGGAGGAACCGGCCGTGACGGCCGACAATCTGTTTACAGATGTGGCGGATGACGAATGGTATACAGACGCTGTGATCTGGGCCAGTGAAAACAAGATCGTCGGCGGTTATGGCGGCGGCCTGTTCGGCACGAATGACAGTATCACACGTGAGCAGATGGCGACGATCCTGTACAACTACGCCAGTTATAAGGATTACGATGTAACGGCGTCGGCGGACATTTCGGCGTATACCGATGCCGACGGCATCAGCACTTGGGCGGAATCAGCCATGCAATGGGCCAGTGCCGAGGAGCTTATTAACGGTGTGACGGATACAACGCTCGAACCGAACGGCAGCGCTACGCGCGCGCAGGTTGCCACGATTTTCATGCGCTTTGTTGAGAATCTCGTCGGGTGAGTTTCCATTGAGCATATAAGCAAAAAACCCGCTGCCAGGGAAAAACCCGGCAGCGGGTGTACCCCATTTTATAAGGAGGAACAGAAAGTGAAAAATAACGTATTAAAGCAGGTGTGTGTGTTTCTGGCATTTGTAATGCTCGCCGGCAGCTTTCTAACAACGTCGGCCGTATCAACTTCTGAGCTGGACGCCGCTGTGAGCGGTTCGGCTGCCTATGTCCTTGACGTTGTGGATAACCCGCAGGTTGGGTCCGTCGGCGGGGAATGGGCGATCATCGGGCTTGCCCGCAGCGGCTATGAGGTTCCGGAGGAATATTATCAGGACTACTATGCCACCGTCGAAGCATACGTCGAGGCCTGTAAGGGTGTTCTGCACGAAAAAAAGTATACGGAATACTCACGCGTGATCGTGGCGCTGTCCGCCATTGGTAAAGATCCTACCGACGTGGCGGGGTACAACCTGCTCACGCCGCTGGGTGATTATGATAAGACAATTTGGCAGGGGCTCAACGGGCCGATCTGGGCGCTCATCGCGCTGGACAGCGGCAGCTACGACATGCCGCTAAACCCGGACGCCGAAACATCGGCGACGCGGGACATGTACGTGGATGAGATACTGTCCAGACAGCTGGCGGATGGCGGCTGGTCGCTCAACGGTACGGGCGGAAGCAAAGAATCGGCCGATCCGGACATCACGGGCATGGCGCTGCAGGCACTGGCCAAATACCGGTACCGGGACGACGTGGCCGAGGCCGTCGACGAAGGACTCGACTGTATGTCGCAGAAGCAGGACACGGACGGGGGCTACGCCAGCTGGGGCACTGCCAATTTGGAGAGTGTCGTACAGGTTGTTGTGGCGCTCACGGAACTGGGCGTTTCGCTGGACGATGATCGCTTCGTTAAAAACGGGCATACACTTTTGGATAATCTGCTGACTTTCCGCCAGGCGGACGGTAGCTTCAAGCATACAGCGGACGGCGGCGGCAACAGCCAGATGTCGACGGAGCAGGGACTGTACGGCCTCGTCGCCGCTCAGCGGGCCTCGAAGGGACAAAACAGCCTGTACCGCATGGGCGACGCTTTGTCGGTGGCGGATTCCGACGGAAACGGGCCGATGCTGGGCACGGGCCTGAAAGGCAAAAATCCCGATGTGCAGTCCGTACCCATAACAGCGCCCGGCACGACGTTTGACGATATCGTTTTCAGCGACGAGATCACCGCCATCGAGGGCCTGGCCGCACGTAAAATTTTGAACGGCTATGAGGACGGCACGTTCCGGCCGGACAATACAATGACCCGGGCCGAATTTGCCGCGACCGTCGTTCGAAGTCTGGGGCTCACGCCGGCGGCTGTCAGTGTGTTTACGGATGTCGCGTCAGCCGAATGGTACGCGGGCTATGTCGGCACGGCTTATACATACGGTATCGTTACGGGACGGACGCCGACGACGTTTGATCCCGGCGGCACGATCACGCGGCAGGAGGCGGCGGTAATGGTGGCGCGGGCGGCGAAGCTGTGCGGAATGGATACCGAAATGGACACCGCCGCTATCCGCGATATGCTCGCCCAGTTTGTGGACTACGTTCAGGTGGCCGACTGGGCGCGGGAATCCCTGACGTTTTGCTACAGCGCCGACATCCTCGACCAGTCCGCGCTGACCATCAAGCCCACGGCCGCCATCACGCGCAGCGAGATTGCGCAGATGATCTTCAACATGCTTGGCAGCGCCAATCTGCTGTAACGGATCAATGTAATGAAAAAAATTGTAAAGCATAAATGGATAATCATCATAGCGGCTCTATGGATTGCCGTGCTGGGCTTTTTGTTCTGGTATGGCGGGAGCGCGCCCGGCCTGCAGGGCTGGAGCGCCTCAGAGCCGACCGTCCCCATATCCGATGCGGCGGCAGATGAAAGCCTGACGCCGTCCGTATCGGCATCACCGGAAGAGAGTACGGCGCCGGCGTCCGAGAGTCCTTCGGGGGCTCCGACGCCGACGACGGAATCAACGCCGGTGACCACGGCAGAACCGTCCGCAGCGCCCTCGGCGGAACCGTCACCGGAGGCGAGCGCAACGCCGACGGCCGCGCCCGGTTCGGACACGTCACAGCCGCTGACGCCGGAGGAAAAGATCGAAACGGCCGCGGCGATGGGCGCAGGCGGCTCTTCTGAGGGCGTTGAATCGGGTGACGCCGTGTATTCCGGGGGGCAGGGAATGAGCATTGACCCCAATACCGGCAAGGACCAGTATCAGACGGACCCGGTGCCGGAGGGCAAGCCGATTCCCGTTGAGCCGGAGGATGCCGTTATCACCGATAACGCGTTGTCGTGCACCTTGTCCGTACGCTGCGATACGATTTTGGACAATATCAGCTGGCTTGACCCGGAAAAGGTTGAGCTTGTGCCGGCGGACGGCGTTATCTTCCCGGCAGCGCAGGTTACCTTCTATGAGGGAGAGAGCGTTTTTAACGTGCTGCTGCGGGAAATGAAGAAGGCGGGCATCCATATGGAATATGTCAATACACCGATGTACAATTCGGCGTATATCGAGGGCGTCAACAATCTGTATGAGTTTGACTGCGGCGAGCTGTCCGGCTGGATGTACAAGGTCAACGACTGGTTTCCAAATTACGGGTGCAGCCGCTATCAGCTCAAAGACGGCGACGTCGTCGAGTGGGTTTACACCTGCAGCCTCGGCGTGGATGTCGGCGGCTATTATTCCGTGGGATAGAGGTACCAATGGCTAATAAAGATACATTTTCAAGCTATCATCCGCTTGTTAATTTCCTGTATTTCGGACTGGTGTTTTCTTTTTCAATGATCTTCATGCATCCGGTCTGCCTGGCGCTGTCCATCGGATGCGCCGTTACCTACGCCGTCTATTTAAACGGCCGGAAGGCCGTGCGCTTTACGCTTATCTTTATGCTGCCGATGTTTCTTATCGCGGCGCTGATGAACCCGGCGTTCAACCATGAGGGTGCTACCATACTGACGTACCTGCCGAACGATAACCCGGTAACGCTGGAGTCCGTCGCGTTTGGGCTGGCGGCGGCAGCAATGCTGGTGGCGGTCATCACCTGGTTTTCCTGCTACAACGCCGTCATGACGTCGGACAAGTTTGTGTACTTATTCGGACGGGTTATTCCAGCGCTGTCACTCGTTTTATCCATGACGCTGCGCTTCGTCCCCAAATTTAAGGCGCAGGTCAAAATCGTATCAAGCGCGCAGCGTTGTGTCGGACGCGACGTGACCAACGGCGGCGTCCTGCAGCGCGCGCGAAACGGACTGACGATCTTGTCGATTCTTGTTACGTGGGCACTGGAAAACGCTATTGAGACGGCGGACAGCATGAGAAGCCGGGGCTACGGGCTGAAGGGGCGCACGGCATTTTCAATCTACCGGTTTGACCGAAGGGACAAAGCCGCGGCCGTATTTTTTCTGGGCTGCGGCGCGTATATTGCCGCCGGCGCCTTTCTCGGCGGCGTTTACTGGCGGTATTTCCCCACGATGAAGGGCGTGCCGTTCGGGGCTTATCCCCTCAGTGTATTTGCAGGGTATTTTGCGCTTTGTATCGCGCCGGTCGTAATCAACATCAGGGAGGACAGGAAATGGACTGCTTTACAATCCGCGGCCTGACCTTCTCGTATCCCGAGCAGACGAAACGGACGCTTGACGACCTGAACGTGACCATTGCGCCGGGGGAGTTTGTGACGCTGGCCGGACCGTCCGGCTGCGGCAAGACAACGCTGCTGCGGCAGCTGAAGACCGTGATGGCTCCCCATGGCGTGAAAAGCGGCGAAATATTGTTTGAAGGCCGTCCGCTCGGCGAGATCGATCATCGGGCGCAAAGCGCGCGCATCGGCTTCGTCCAGCAAAACCCGGACAATCAGCTCGTTACCGACAAGGTGTGGCACGAGCTGGCCTTCGGACTTGAAAGCCTGGGGTATGCCACGCCCGCCATCCGCGGGCGCGTGGCCGAGATGGCGAGCTTTTTCGGTATCCAGACCTGGTTTTACAAAAACGTTACGGAGCTCTCCGGCGGACAGAAGCAGCTTTTAAACCTCGCGTCCATCATGGCGATGCAGCCGTCGGTGCTGATTCTCGACGAACCGACGAGCCAGCTTGACCCCATCGCCGCGTCGGACTTTCTCGCCACCGTCGGCAAGATCAACCGGGAGCTTGGAACCACCGTTATTATGACGGAGCACCGGCTGGAGGAGGCGCTGCCGATGAGCGACCGCGTACTCATCATGGACGCCGGGCGTGTGATCTATGCCGGGTCGCCCGTGGAAGTCGGTCAGCAGCTTAAAAGCACGCATCATTCGATGTTTTGCTCCATGCCCGTGCCCCTGCGTATTTATGCCGCCGTTCCTAGTGATGCAGAATGCCCCATTACGGTGCGCGACGGCCGGTTATGGCTGGACGCTTATACACAGACCCGTACACTGGAAACAATTCCGGCTGAGCGGCCGTTTGTGCCCCCCAGCGGAAAGCCGGCCGTCGAGCTGGATGAGGTATGGTTTAAGTATGAAAAGGACGGGCCCGACATTGTCCGGGGTCTGTCGCTCAAAGCGTATCCGGGCGAGTTTCTTGCGATACTCGGCGGCAACGGTGTCGGTAAAACGACGGCGCTCTCGCTGTTGGCGGGCATCAACAAGCCGTATCGCGGGAAAGCGCTGGTGGCCGGCAGGACACCGGCTGAGCTGGGCGATAAGCTGTTTGACGCGCTGCTTGGCGTCCTGCCGCAAAATCCCCAGGCGCTGTTCGTCAAAAAGACCGTCCGTGAGGATCTTCTGGAGATTTTAAAGAGAATGTCTTTGCTCAAGGCGGAAAAGGAAAAGAAGCTTAAGCGTGTAACACAGCTGTGTCGATTGGAAGAGCTTCTGGAGCGGCACCCGTACGATCTGTCCGGCGGGGAGCAGCAGCGCGCGGCGCTGGCCAAGGTGCTTCTGCTGGACCCTCAAATCCTGTTGCTCGATGAGCCGACAAAGGGGCTGGACGCCGAATTCAAGCAGGTGCTTTCGGAGATATTAAAAACCCTTCTGCGCCGGGGCGTCACGATTGTCATGGTCAGCCACGATATTGAATTTTGTGCCAGCTACGCCCATCGCTGCGCCCTGTTTTTCGACGGCAGCATTGTGACGGCGGACGCGCCGCGCGCGTTTTTTTCCGGCAACAGCTTTTATACCACGGCTGCCAACCGCATGGCGCGGCATCTGCTGCCGGACGCCGTGACGGCGGAGGATGTCATCGCCGCGTGCGGCGGAACCATTCCTGTATCGCCGGACCCGCCGGACGACGGTGATGCCCCGCCTAAAGGACCGGATAATGATGGTTCGGAGAACATGTCCGGATCGTCGCGAAAAACGGGTGCGGCGTCCAAGCTGCCTGGGTGGCGAAAGGCCATCGCGGTCCTGTCAGGCATGGCAGCGGTTTTGATGATGTTTCTCGCTCTGAGCGAGACGGATATACCGCTTTTAATGTTTCACGAAAAGCTGGGGCTCTACATAGCGCTGCTGGTGTCGCTCTTTGTGCTCGTTTTGGCCGTCAGCCGCCGGAGCGATAAGCCCATAGAAAACGCGCAGGTTAAAAAAGACCAGCGAAAGCTTTCCAAACGCACGGTTGTCGCCGCCGCTGTCATCCTTTTGGCCGTGCCGCTGACGATCTTTATCGGTTTTTACTATCTGGACGACCGAAAGTATTATTTTATTTCCATGCTCGTTATTCTGGAGACGATGCTGCCGTTTGCGGTGATTTTTGAGGGACGCAAGCCGCAGGCGCGAGAGCTCGTTATGCTGTCGGCCCTGAGCGCGATTGCCGTGGCGGGCCGCGCTGCTTTTTTTATGATCCCGCAATTCAAGCCCGTTATGGCGGTGGTCATAATTGCGGGCGTCGCGTTTGGCGGCGAGACGGGCTTTCTCGTTGGGGCGGTGACGATGCTCGTGTCCAACATGTTTTTCAGTCAGGGGCCGTGGACGCCGTGGCAGATGTTTGCCATGGGTATCATCGGTTTTCTGGCCGGCGTATTGTTCCGCAAGGGCCTTTTGAGGCGAAGCCGTCTGCCGCTTTGCGTCTTCGGGGCGCTGGCGGCCATACTCATTTATGGCGGCCTGATGAATCCTGCGATCGTTATTATGTATCAGGACCATCCCACCTGGCAGATGTTTCTGGCCGCTTATATTCAGGGGTTTCCCTTTGATCTTGTCCAGGCCGCCGCCACCGCGTTTTTCCTCTGGGTCATTTCGCGGCCCATGCTCGAAAAGCTCGACCGAATCAAGGTTAAATATGGGCTTGTGGAGACAAGTGCAGATACTTAGCGGGCGCGGTAGAACGTTATGACCCAAGGAAGAAGCGCTGCTGTACATGAAAAACACAAGCCGTAGATTTACATGCTTTCAGCTTGTCGAGAAGCCTTAATATGTCGAAAAAGCCGCGGGGGCGGCTTTTTCGACAGTCTGAAAGCATGCAAACCGTAGATTTGCATGCTTGTTTGGTATGTGCGTAAAAGCAAACGCTGTGCCTGCCATGAATATAAGAGCCGGCTTTAGCTTTGTGGTGTAACGGGCTGAGCGTTTTCATGTTGTGGTTTTTTTACGGATTCCTCACGGAGCGGATCGGCGAGATGATCGGTATGCCGTTTTCGTCATAACTGAGCGTTGCGATAACGCTGTATACGTCCCGAAGCATGTCGGCGGTTATGACATCGCGCGGCGTGCCGGCACTGTAAAATTTTCCGTTATTGTCGATGACGATCAGATGATCGGCAAACCGTGCCGCCAGGTTGATGTCATGCAGCACCACAATGACGCTGACGCCTTTTTCCTCGACAATGCGCCGGAGCAGGCCACACAAATCGAGCTGCTTTTGCAGATCCAGCGAATTGACGGGCTCGTCAAGCAATATTATCTTTGGATCGCGCACCAGCGTCTGCGCGATAAATACCAGCTTTTTCTGGCCGCCGCTGAGCTCGCCGAAGCTCCGGGTTGCCAGAGACGCGATTCCCAGTGCCTGGAGCGTGTCCATAACAATATCGAGGTCTTCGTCCGAAACACGCCGGCCCAATTCCGGCAGACGGCCCAGAAGCACCATTTCAAGCACCGTCAGCATCGAAAAATCGATATCCATCTGCGGCAGATATGACATCAGACGTGTTTTTTTCGCCGTCTTCATGGTTGTGACGCAGTCTTCTCCCATATAAATGGCGCCCTGATATTTCAGCAGACCAAATATGGATTTTAGAAGCGTGGATTTTCCCGCGCCGTTGGGGCCTAAAATAACGTTGAGGCCCGTGGCGAAGTCTACATTCAGGTTGCTGAATACGGGCTGCTGGGCGCTGATGCCGTTATACGAAAAGGATAGTCCCTGAACCTTCAGCATCACAGTGTCCTCATCTTTCTGAATATGATGGCCAGGAATATGGGGATGCCGATCACCGCCGTCACAAGCCCGATGGGCAGGATGACGCTGGGAATCACCAGCTTGCTGACAACAAACGACAGCGACACGACAAACGCGCCCAGCATAGCCGACAGCGGGAGGAAAAAACGTTGGTCCTCGCCGACGAACTGGCGGGCGATATGCGGGGCGATGATGCCCACAAAGCCGATGGAGCCCACAAAGCAAACGGCAAAGGCCGTGAGCAGCGACGTGAGCAAAATGACCATTCTGCGCATTCGCTGGGTATTGACGCCGAGGCTGCGCGCTTTCGTATCGTCAAGCGTCATGGCCGTGAGCTTCCAGGAGTTTAAATACAGGATGATGAAGCAGACGACCAGGACGACGAAGACGATCCAGAATTTCATCCAGCTGGTTTTCAAAAGGCTGCCCATATTCCAGAAAACCAGGCTTTTAAGGTCTTCATCGTCGGCAATGAACTGCAGGATCATCGTCAGGGCGCTGAACAGAAAGTTCTGTGCCACGCCGAACAGGATGATGGCATTTTTTCCGGCACCGCGCCGGAGCGAAAAAGCGTAGACACAGGCAGAAGCCAAAAGCGCGAAGAAAAACGCGTTTGTCGTGATCATGACCGGTTCCGAAACATTGAGGATGCTCGTATTGAGTATCAGCCCCAGTGCCGCGCCGAAGCTGGCCGCATTGGTGATACCGAGCGTATAGGGGCTGGCGATCGGGTTGCGGAGAATGGTCTGAATTTCGCAGCCGCCGACGCCGAGACTGGCCCCGACCGCCACGGCCATCAGCGCCATCGGCAGGCGGATCTCCCGGATGATCATGACGTTGTGCCCCTCGCCCCGGCCTGCCAGCAAAACGATGACGATTTCCTTTAATGAAATGTTGGACGAGCCAATGGAAATGTTCAGCAGCAGGAGCGTGGTAACAGCAATCAGGAGAGCCGCCGTTAAAGCGGCTCTCTTTCTGATCATACTGTGGTACAGCGCCCGGTTACTCAGTGTATCGGTTTTCTGCTTTTCGCGCACTATCCGATAACCTCGTTAACACTCTGGCACCATATGGTAATATCGCTGTCAACGAGCATAAAGCGGTCAAAAAACTCGTCCATGACTGCATCGGCGTCTGTATCCGCAAAATCCTCGGGGTAGAACAGGGACGCCAGCTCTAAGCACCCGTAGAAGCTGAAAATCGACCGGCTCATCGCATGGGCCAGCTCATACACGTTGCCGTCCTTAACGGCCTGAAGATCATTCCAGCCTGTACGGTTGATGATATCGAACGACGGGACGCTGAGGGTGGCGTTTTCATGGTTGTCCATCCAGCCGCCACCGGCGCCGCTTGTGATGACAAAGTCGGGGTCGGCTTCAATAACGTATTCGGGATCAAGCGTATTGCCGCCGCCCTGTCCCGACGCTCCGTCCAGCAGGAGCGGGTCGGCTATATTGTCGCCGCCGGCCAACGCGATCAGCAGGCCCCAGCCGCTGGCGCTCGTGCTGGTGGAGCCATAAACCTCGGAATAGCCCGATTTTTCGTAATACACCGTCGGTTTGTCGGTTTTCTCATCTAGATTTTTGGAGGCGATCAGCGCATACTGCTCGTCGATAAAGCTTGTTACCTCGGCGGCGCGATCTTCCTTCTGGAATATCTGCCCGAGCAGCTTCAGGGTCTGCTGCGCCGATGTATCGATGGATTTTCCGGGCACGTCGATCAAAACGATCGGGATACCCGCCTCGGTTAGCAGCGGTTCGACTTCCATGGCATATTTGTGCGCGGCCATCGCGGAATTGACAATCAATACGTCGGGATCCATCGCGAGAAGCATTTCCAGGTCAAACGGCGCGTTATGCTCGGAAATCTGACCAAAATGCTCCATATACGGGCCGACAATCGGCATATAGAGGCTGCTGTACCGCTCGATACCGCCGCCGCCGTCCTGACCGGAGGCAACGAGCATGTTGAAGGCGTCTTCCCCGAGCAGGGGAATCATGTAGTCGATGACATCCATCGTGCTGATGGCATAGGTTGAAATCGGGAGATCGATGCTGACCTCGCGGCCCTTGACATCCGTCACAACAATGGTGTCCGTAATCGGAGCCTTTTCCGGCATTGCGTCGGGGTTGAATTCAACCGTTTTTGCTTCTTTGACCTCAACGGCTGTAAAGCCGTACGCGGCGGGGTCAAGACCAGCGCTCCCGAGCGCGGCGGCCACGGCGGCTGAGAGGGCTTTGCTGGTAATGGTCGCACCGGATACCATATCAATATCAAGGACCTGGGCGTCGACGATTGCGCCCGGGAGCTGCTCAATGGCGATAGTGCCGACGCCTTCGGATTCATTATGGTCCTTGCCTACGTCAATATTGATGATTTTCCCGTCGGCGTCCAGCTCGACGGAGACGGTAACGTCACCGTGATAGCCGGCTGCCGTGCCCGTGTAAGTGCCGGCATAGCTGACAGGCTCGGAAGCCTCGGGGGACGCCACATCTGAGGCTGAGACGTCCGGCGACTGGTTGGCGCCCGTATCATTTGCGGCACAGGACGCAAGCGTCATAAGCAAGAGTATGGCTGCCAGTAGGATGGCTGCAAATCGTTTCATATGTATCTCCTTTTATCATGAATCATTACTGCGGATATGCCTGCTTGTCCGGTTAACCACGCTCCTCTCAAAGGTGTGATGCCGGGATGGTTTGGCCATAAAAAAGCCGCACCAATCCCAGGATTGATGCAGCCGTATTCCGCATAATTCATAATACCCCGTATTACAGGTGCTTGCGTGTAACAGGGTCTTTTCAAGCAGGTCTTCTGACTAGCGTTTGTGGAGACTAACCTCCTGCGGCACACACTCTGCCTTCCCAGTTTCCCAGTGACCGACTTTCGTCGACGAGCGCGGCCTCAACGCACACAGCGGCGGAACCGTTCGGGATTCTAACCCGATTCCCTATCCTTTCTCAAGGACTGTGCGCCCTTGAGAACACTTGAAACAAATTTTCTATAATTTAACATATAATTAGGCCGTTGTCAACATATGCCGGTTATTTTGCGCTGGATTTAATAATACAGTCGGTTTACCGGCCGGGGGCAAGCTCGTACAGCAGCGCGTTGCAAATGGCGGCGGCGACGTTGCTGCCGCCTTTTCGTCCGTCGGCAATGATGCAGGGCACGCCGGCGGCTTTGATGATATCCTTGCTCTCCACAACGTTAACAAAGCCGACGGGCACGCCGATGATGAGCCTGGGCGCGATACGTCCTTCTTTGATCAGCTCATCGAGCCGCAGCAGGGCCGTCGGCGCGTTGCCGATGGCAAAGATAAGCGGCTTTCTGAGCGTACACGCTTTTTCCATGCTGACGGCCGCCCGGGTGATTCCGCGTGCTTTGGCCTCTACGGCCACATTCTCGTCGGACATGAAGCAGTGAACCTCGCCGCCGAACCGGGCCAGGAGCGTCTTATTAATGCCCGCCCGGGCCATGTTCGTATCGGTGACGATATCCGCCCCGTCCCGCAGCGCCGCTTTAGCTTTTTCGACAGCGGCGGGGGAGAAGTACAGGTTTTTCGCGTAATCAAAGTCAGCCGTCGTATGGATAACGCGTTTGGTAACGGCGGCCTGTTCAGGCGGGATTTCTGTATTGCCGAGCTCACGGGTGATGATTTCAAAGCTTCGCTTTTCGATATCCATCGGGGCGAGTGTATGCCAGTCCAATCAGATCGATCTCCTTTCGATTTAGCCGTTTGCCTTATCCGGGCAGCCTTCGGCGCTCAGAATAAAGACAGGATTCATAGCCGTCATCATGTGATAGCCGCCGACAGGTCGGGTGCGGCTAACGGCGACCTGTACAATCTCCGCGTGTCTGACGGGCAGCTTTGCCATCAGCTCCGCAGCTTCGGAGAGCGTTTCAAGCGCCACGGCGCTGATCACAAAACGTACCTGAGAATTTTTAGACAGCAGCGCTTCCAGTATTTCTTTGAGGCTGCCGCCGCTGCCGCCGATAAAAGCGGCGTCGGGCGCTTCCAGTCCGTCAAAGGACAAGGGGGCTTTGCCGGCGACGATTTCGATATTGGACACGCTGAACCGGCAAGCGTTATCCGAGATAAGCTGCCGGCCCTCCTCGTTCCGTTCAAAGGACCATACACGGCCGTTACGGGCCAAAAGCGCGGCCTCGACCGATACGGAGCCGGTGCCCGCGCCAATGTCGTAAACAATATCGGTGTCCCGGAGCCGGAGCTTTGAGAGGATAACGCTGCGTACTTCGCTCTTCGTCATGGGCGTTATGCCCCGAATAAACGCGTCGTCCGGGAGGCCGCAGGAGACAGTCCTTCCCGGCGACGGATTGTCGACCAGCATAACCGCCAGGTCGTCGTGTTCAGCTTGAGACAGCTTGTGCGCGGTCGAAACGGTGAGGCGCTCGTTATCGGCACCGAGATTTTCGCCGACACTCACCGTCAGCGCGCCGAGACCGGCTGAAACGAGCTGCGCGCAAAGGCTTTGCACGTTCATTACGCCCCCCGTCAGAAAAAACGTTTCGCTGTTCTCCCGGACGACAGCCACGACGTCGGCCTGTTTGCCGTGGGCGCTCACAAGCTTCCAGTCCTGCCAAGGGCGTTTGAGGCGCGCGGAAAAATACTGGACGCTTGAAAGGCCGGGCAGGATCGTCGTGTTGCTGTGCCCCAGCTGCTCCAGCAGCTTTTTTGTCCCGCTGTAAAAGCCCGTGTCCCCGCTCATTAAAATGCAGACGGCTTTGCCGGGCGTCCGCTCGATCAGCCGGGCAATCTCAACCGGGTCTATCGCCGCGTGCTTTTCCGCGGGGGATGTGGAATCCACCGCCGCAAGCAGCCGTTGCGCACCAATGACCAGCTCCGCTCGGCCGAGCGCTTCTAGGGCTTCGGCCGTCAGTGTGCCGGGGCTGGCCATGCCCATGCCGACGATTGTTATGCTCATTGCTCAGCCTCCAGCAGTGCTTGTACTTTTTGAATAATTTCCGGCTGTGACAGCCCGTCGTCATCCGGGCGGCTAATCACGATAACCCGCGCGCCGAGGTCCCGCGCGGCCTCCAGCTTTTCGGGAAAGCCGCCGTTTTTGCCACCGTCCTTGGTGACGAGTATGCCGATGTTAAACTGGCGCATCAGCGCCACATTGAAATCCTTCGAGAACGGCCCCTGGACGGCGACAATATGGCTGGATTTGTAGCCCAATGCGAGACAAGCATCAATAGAATCGACAGCCGGGAGCACCCGTGGAAAGAGCCGTTCGGCAAAATCGGGCACAGATGTATAGGCGGCCAGCTCCTTGCTGCCTGTGGCCAGCAGGACGTTGCCGTCTGTGCTTTTTAAAAGTGCGGCGGCTTCGGAAGCGGAAGCCGTGAGCGTGACGCCCTCCAGTTGGCTGCGATCGCGTGAAAGCCGTATGTATAAAGCGCCGGCCTGCTGAGCGGCGGTTTGGATATTTGCCGTGACATTTGTAGCATAGGGGTGCGTGGCGTCAATGATCGTTGTGTAGCCACCGTGCTGGATGAGCGCCTTCATTTCCAGCGCGTCCATCCGGCCGACGAGAACGGAAAAGCCGGCTCGCCCCTTTGGCAGCATCGACTGCCCGTAGTCGCTCGCCACACTGACCGTTACAGCGCATGGTAGCTTGGAAAGCGCTTCTGTCAGCTCGCGCGCGTCGCTCGTGCCGCCGAAGACGAGCACCTTTTTCATAGCTTTTCCTCGTAACCGCGCGAGGTTATCATTTTTCCGTCGATCACCCGCGTGTTGGAGCTGCCGATAAAGACGGTTGTAAACATATCGACACTGGTTTCCAGCAGCTCGCCAAGAGACAACAGGCGGCTGGACTGACCGTCCCGGCCGATATGGCTGACCAGCCCGCAGACCGTTTCCGCGTCCCGGTACTGGAGCAGGATGTCGCAGGCCTTTTTTAAATGGCCGGCGCGTTTATGGCTGGAGGGGTTATACAGGACAACGGCAAAGTCACCCGTTCCGGCCCCGTGCAGCCGCTTTTCGATTTTTTCCCACGGCACAAGCAGGTCGGAAAGCGAGATGACCGCGAAATCCTGCATGAGCGGCGCGCCGAGCACGGCGCCGCCGCTCTGCGCGGCCGTGACGCCGGGGACGATCTCAATGTCAACAGAATCATCGCCCGCTGCCAGCTCGTAAATGAGCCCGGCCATGCCGTACACACCGGCATCGCCGCTGCAGACCATTGATACGGTCTTTCCGCGCGCTTCCTCAATGGCGGCCCGGCAGCGCTCTATTTCGCTGCGCATACCGGTTTCGAGATAGGCTTTTGCCGGATAAAACGGCTTGACCAACTCCACATATTTCGTATAGCCGCAGATTAAATCGGATGTCTCTAGCGCCTGCGCCGCCCGGCCGGTCATGCCGTCGCGGCTTCCCGGCCCGATGCCGACTACAAAAAGTTTACCCATTATTCCTCCATAAAGCGAACGGTATACGGCGCGATGCCCAGCGCCATGGTAATGCCGCTACCGGCATTTTTCTTGACGTAAAGCGTACCGCCGCTGCCCAGAACGGCGCTGCGTTCGCAGACGTTATCCACACCCGTCGTCTTTTTCACGAATTCCGATGAGGCGAACCGGCCGCTGACGGCGGCCAGCTCCCCGGCTGTAAATGTTTGAAACGGCAGCCCGTGGCGGGTACAGAATTCCAAAATGCCGCGCTCAGTGGCTTTAAGGTCGATGCTGCAGACGCGGCAGACGGCTTCCTCAAGGCAGCTGCCTTTTTTGAGTATGAGCTCAAAGGCAGCGTCAAGCTCGTCTGCCGTCACACCGCGCTGACAGCCGATGCCCAGCGTAAGGATCCGCGGTGTGAGACGCAGCGCGTCCTTGCGGCCGCGGCTTCGGACCGTCACTATGACGTCATACTCGTCATCGGTAACGACAAGGCCTTCCGGCAGACGACCCACAATGGGGAAGAAGCTCTTGATATAGATACACTCGCCGGCCAGCAGGTGTGCGGAGACCCATTTGATTTTGTCGGGGTTCAAAATCGCGATATCGTTTTCGCTGGCCCATGTGTCGACGGCAAAAACGTTATTGCAGTCCGTAGCCGTCGTGACGACCGGGATGCAGTTGATCATTTTCGCGATATCCTGTGCCAGCCGATTGGCTCCGCCTATGTGGCCGGACAGGATCGGTATGGCAAATTTGCCGCGCTCATCGATGACGATGACGGCGGGGTCTGAGACCTTGGATTGGGCCAGCGGTGCCACGGCGCGCACCGCGATGCCGGCTGCTCCGACAAATACGAGCGCGTCGTCAGCCACGAAATGCTCATTAGTCCATGTCCGCAGAGAATTTTTGCCGCAACGGAACGCTTCGGATTTGTGGCCGCTCAGCCGCAGCTTTTCGCTGAGCTGTTCGGCAAGCTCAAAGCCTGTGGCTGTAAAAGCGATTAAGCCAATGTTCATGGCGCTGTTCCCTTCCTGAAACCTGTTGTGAAGCCGGGGTCATACAGCTTTGAGCGCTCATAATCCCGACCGAGGAAACGGCCCACCAAAATGAGCGCCGTATTTTTAATCCCGTATTGCTCGGCTGTCTGATGCAGCGTGTCAACTGTGCAGAAGTAGGCCTTTTCGTCCGGCCACGTGGCTTTATAGACAATGGCGGCCGGCGTGTCCGGCGCGTAGCCGCCGAGCATCAATTCCTCCTGTAAGGAGGCCGTCAGCCCCGCGCTTAAGAAAATGACCATGGTACAGTTATGGGCGGCAAAGCTTTTAATGCTCTCGCGCTCCGGCACAGGCGTGCGCCCGGCCATGCGTGTGATGACGACGCTTTGGCTGACGCCCGGCAGCGTGTATTCAGCATCGATGGCAGAAGCAGCTCCGCAAAAACTCGAGACGCCGGGTACGCTGTCATAGCTGATGCCCAGCTTGTCCAGCTCATCCATCTGCTCGCGGACCGCGCCGTAAAGGCATGGGTCGCCCGTGTGCAGCCGCACGGTCATTTTTCCGTCGGCCTCGGCCGCACGGATGATTTCCAGCACCTGCTCCAGCGTCAGATAGGCGCTGTCATGGATGACACAACCGCCATTGGCCATTAGAAGCAGCTCGGGATTAACGAGGCTCCCCGCGTAAATGATGACGTCGGCCTGTTTTAAAAGCTCCGCGCCCCGAATTGTAATGAGATCGGCCGCGCCACTCCCGGCCCCCACGAAATAAACCATTTATATGCCTCCATCTTTGTTTTGAAGCCTTTTAATCAGGCTTTCTGCCGTGCTGGTTTGTCCCAGAAAACCATAAACCTGACTGAACATGACGGCCCCGGCCGTAACGCCGCCGCCTACGCGCCGTGTCAGCTGCTCTTGAATTTTAATCAGCAGCGATGCCAAAACCGGCGGGCGCAATCCTTGCTTATCAAGGATTTCAATACAGGAATCGGTGGAAACGGACCGCATTAGCGCCCGTGCCGTCTCCTGGTCTGCGCCGGCCAGGGCCGCGTGCGCTGTGATAATCTCCAGGCGGCAGTCGGCCGAGGACGAATGCGTGTTCATAATGCCGCCGGCCAGTTTGACAAGCTTGCCGATATGCGAAACGAACAGGATGTCCGTAAAGCCGTGATAAACGGCGAAGTCCAGCGCGTCGCCAATAAAGTTGGCGCACTTGACGGTCGGCGCGCCTTTCAGATAGGGGTGCGATGCGAGAAATTGCCCGCCGTAGTTGCCCGGGGTCAGGACAACGCGGTTATGGCCGGCGGCGGCCAAAGCGCGCAGCTCCAGCCCAATCGTATCAATGAGGGCCTGTGCGCTCATCGGCTCGACGATGCCGCTTGTGCCGAGAATGGAGATGCCGCCCTCAATGCCCAGCCGGGGATTGAACGTTTTCTGCCCCAGACGCACCCCGTCGGGAACGCTGATGACAACAGACAGCCCGCCCTCGTAAAACAGATCATCGCAGACGGCGCGGACCTCGGCTTCGATCATCTGCCGGGGGACCTCGTTAATCGCGGCGGCGCCGACGGGCTGGTTGAGCCCGGGTCTCGTCACACGGCCGACGCCCGGGCCGCCGTCGATGACAATATCCGGCCGGTCCGTTTTCGTCACCTCGGCAAAAACAAGCGCGCCGTCCGTAATATCGGGGTCGTCTCCGGCGTCCTTCTTAACCGCACAGCGAACGGTGTCCGGGGCTTGGACAAGCTCCAGGACGGGGACTTTGACAGTCAGTCCCTTCGGGGTCTTAATCTCGACGGTTTCGGCCGCCTTGCCGGTTAAAAGCGTCAGCGCGGCGGCTTTGGCCGCCAGCGCGGCGCAGCTGCCCGTCGTATAGCCCATACGCAGCCTTTTTGTCCCTTTTTGTATGTAATGCTCAAACGCCACCGCTTCACCCCCGTTCGATTCCTATGACTGTCATTTAGTCGGTGTCGCCTAAAATAAAAACGCCTCTCCGGTGACGGAGAGGCGTAAAAAAGCACGGAAAATCCCTGCGTTTATCACGCGGCCGAAAGTCCCGTCAGCCTGTGAGTTCAGGAGAAGCCGACCGGTAAATAAAACCGGTGTCTCCTTTATTCGCAACGCAGGTATTCTGGCTTGAGCGTCGTCGCTTTATTTCGCCTTCCCATGAAACATAGTGGCGTTATGAAATAAAGCTCGGCTCTTACAGCGGCGGCTCCGCGTGGGATTTGCACCCAACTTCCCTAAGCCACGAGGCGTGGCTTTACGCTTTGAATATTTTTGCTTATTGTATGTGCTCCCGGCTGATTTGTCAATAGAGACGATGAGGCGGGCCGCTATTTCTGGCAGAGCGGACACAGAAAAAGACGTTGCTGTTATAAAAACGGCTTGACTGTCTTCACCAATTATGTATAATGAGATTGCTGAAAATTTCATATTGAAACAGATTCGACAAGCAGGAAGCTGGGTGAGAATCCCACACTGTCTCGCAACTGTATTTGCTGAGCGAAGGCCATATTGCCACTGTGAAAAAATCATGGGAAGGCGGCCCGAGCTGCGACGCATAAGTCAGGATACTCGGCCGGATTTGCATAAACCAGACCTTACGAAGTATAAGGGGGGTTATTTCTATGGTCAATTCAGGGTAGGCCGGAGTGAATGCACCTTTCTTATGAAGGTGCAAATTTTTATTTTTAGGGGTATTTATGAAACGAATATTCACGGAAAAAAACATAGTTAAGCTTTCAATTTTCGCTTCGGTATTTCTGGCCTTGCCGATGACGAGCGCTGCTGCCATGCATATCATGGAGGGCTTTCTGCCGCCGGTCTGGTGTATTGCCTGGGGCGCTGTGTGTATCCCGTTTGTGGTCAAGGGTTTTTTCTCCATTAAAAAGAAAATTTCCGGCAATTCCAAAATGCTCCTGCTTCTGGCGATGTGCGGAGCGTTTACGTTTGTGCTGTCGGCTCTGAAGCTGCCGTCCGTCACGGGCAGCTGCTCACATCCGACGGGCGTAGGTCTGGGCGCCGTTTTGTTTGGCCCGGCGGCCATGTCGGTTATCGGTGTGATTGTGCTGTTGTTTCAGGCGCTGCTTTTGGCGCACGGCGGGCTGACAACACTAGGGGCAAACACGTTTTCCATGGGTATTGCCGGCCCGTTCGCTGCTTTTGGCGTTTACTGGGTGCTTAAACGGCTGAAGGTCGGCAGTGCTGTCGCCGTGTTCTTCGCGGCATTCGTCGGAGACTTGTTTACATATGTTGTCACGTCGTTCCAGCTGGCGGCCGCTCATCCAGACACGGGTGGCGGTTTTATGGTGTCGGTAGTAAAGTTCCTCGGTGTATTCGCTTTAACGCAGATCCCGCTGGCCGTCTCCGAAGGCCTATTAACGGCCATTGTCTATCAGGGTATCAGAAAATACAGCCGTCCGGAGCTTGAACTGCTCCACGCTGTTTAAAGGAGGGCGGATACGATGAAGCTTTGGCAAAAAAATCTGCTTCTTTTACTGCTGGTCGTTGTGATTACAATCGTCCCGCTGTACATCGCCGCCGGCTCCGAATTCGGCGGAGCTGACGGGGAGGCTGAAAATATCATTGCCGAGATTGACAGCGACTATGAGCCCTGGGCCAGCCCGATTTTCGAACCGGCCAGCGGCGAGATTGAGTCCATGCTGTTTGCGCTGCAGGCTGCTATCGGGGCCGGGATTATCGGCTTTGGCTTCGGCCGCCTGTCATACAAATTTAAGGAAGAAAAAGCGAGTGAAACACCTTGAGCGGCATAGACAAATATGCCTATAAGTCCAAAATAGCAGCCGTCAAAGCGTCTCAAAAGCTTGCGTTCACACTTTTAATGATGTGCGTGTGCCTGTTTTTCGGAAGCCTTACCGTCAGCGCGCTGACGATTGCCATTATGTCGGTAGCCACCCTTTTATTGGGCGGCTACCGGCTGAAAAAATACGTGAGCCTTTTGCTGGTGCCGTTTTCGTTTCTGATCATCGGCGTGCTGACCATCATAATCAATCAATTAACGAGTACCGACGAGGCCATCGTTTCGGTACACGCTTTTGGCGGCATATATGGCATCAGCCCAGCGTCGGTTACAGCCGGCGTTAAGCTGTTTCTTCGGGCGATGGGCGCTGTGACGTGTTTGTATTTCTTCTCGCTGAATACGCCGATGAATTCATTTTTATCGCTGCTGCGAAAACGCGCGCCGACAATCCTCGTGGAGCTGATGGAGCTGATGTACCGGTTCATCTTCATTATATGGGAGGAGGCGGCCAAAATTCATACGGCGCAGGCCTCCCGCCTGGGATACAAGGGCTTTGTGAACAGCTTGAAATCGCTTGCCGACCTTGTCACAAGCGTTTTTATCCGGGCGTTCCGGCGCGTGGACCGCATAAACGTCTGCCTCGAATCGCGGGGCTTTGACGGCAACTTTGACTATCTGACCGAGCCGGAACGGACCAGCCGTCTGCTCACCGGCTTTGCCGCCACTGCGGTGACGGCCTCTATTATTCTGGGAATATTTGAAAGGCTGCGGCCATGACCATACTAGAAGTACAGGATTTATGCTATTGCTACGAGGATGACGCCCCGGCCTTAGACCACGTCAGCCTGCGTATCAAAAAAGGACTGTCAACAGCGGTTCTTGGCGGCAATGGGGCAGGGAAGTCGACGCTTTTTTTAAATTTGAACGGCGTTTTAAAGCCGAAAAGCGGAACCATTCTGATTGAGGGCAAAGAGCTCGGCTACTCAAAAAAAGAGCTTTTGGAGGTCCGCCGGAAAATCGGTATCGTATTTCAGGACCCGGACGATCAGCTTTTTTCTTCGAGCGTTATTAAGGACATTTCTTTCGGTCTTATGAAGCAGAAGCTCCCCGAGAACGAGGTTCGCCGGCGGGTGGACCGTGTCATCAGCCAGACCGGTATCGGAGAGCTGGCCGCCAAGCCAACCCACGCGCTGAGCTTCGGCCAGAAAAAGAGGGTTGCCATCGCGGGTATTCTCGTTATGGAGCCGTCGGTGGTAATCCTCGACGAGCCGACCGCAGGGCTGGACCCGCAGGGCGTCAGCGAGCTTCTGCATCTTTTGGAGAATATTAAAAAAGAGCTGGGCATTACCGTTATTCTCTCCACCCATGATATCGACCTGGTACCGCTATACTGCGACGAAGTTTTTGTCATGGACAAGGGAGCCGTCGTCTTTGGAGGCACGCCGGGGGAGCTCTTTTCAAAGCCGGGACTGCTGCGGGCGCACAACCTTCGCCTGCCCCGCATCAATCATCTGATGAACATTCTGTACGACCGGGATGGGCTGGCTGTCGACCAGACCGCGTCCACCATTTCACAGGCACGGCGTACCATCCGGGAGCTGGCCGGGAAAAATGAAACCAACGCCTGATAAAAAGGAGAAAACACTATGAGCGGTACGTTATTCGGGGTCGGCGTCGGCCCGGGTGATCCAGAGCTGATCACGCTGAAGGCGGTAAAAATCATTGAGCGCTGTTCCATTATCGCCGTGCCGAAAGCCGGAGAGGGCGAACGGATGGCCTTGAAT
Organism: uncultured Sporobacter sp.; assembly: GCA_963675425.1. Classification (GTDB taxonomy): domain Bacteria; phylum Bacillota; class Clostridia; order Oscillospirales; family Oscillospiraceae; genus Sporobacter. The sequence goes on from OY776214.1 coordinate 1,733,578, forward strand.
ATTGCGCGTCAGGCCGTACCCGGCCTGACGGATAAAAAGCTCATTGAACTGGATATGCCGATGACGCGGGACAAGGCGCTTTTGCGCCAGAGCCATTTGGCCGCAGCGGAGCAGATTGCCAATTACCTCAAGGCCGGTCAGGACGTCGCTTTTCTGACGCTGGGCGACCCGTCCGTTTATTCTACATATATTTACGTACACCGGATCGTTAAGGAAAACGGCGGTAAAACGGAGATCATCCCCGGTATTCCGTCGTTTTGCGCGGTGTCCGCGCGCTTAAACGACGGACTTGTTGAAACCTCGGAATCTCTGCATGTTATTCCCGGCTCCTACGGGGAGTTGGACGACGATTTAAGGCGGCCGGGTACGAAGGTGCTGATGAAATGCGGCAAATCCTTTTCCGCCGTCCGGCAGATGATCCGGGACGCCGGCCTTCATGAAAACGCCAAAATGGTTGAAAACTGCGGCCTTGAAACGGAGCGGGTATATGACAGCCTGGCGGATGCCGACGAATCGGCCGGTTATTTCTCGGTAATCGTCATAAAGGACAAGGCCTGACGCTCATTAGATAAACCCCGGGGGAATACTTATGAACTTGTACATGACCGGTATTGACTTTAATACGGCCGATATTGAATACCGTGAGCGCTTCGCGCTGACGCAGACGACCCAGGCCGCCGCGATGGAAGAAATCCGGAACAGGCCGGACGTCTCCGGCTGCGTCATTATCAGCACCTGTAATCGTATGGAGCTGTGGATTAACTATAACGCGCCGGTGCAGACACAGCCGTTCAATATTTTGTCTCAGGTGCTGGGACTCCATGCCGATGACGCGGCGGCGCATTTTACGCATCGGGCGGGGGATGAAGCTGTCCGGCACCTGTTTGAGCTGGCCTGCGGCCTCAAGTCAATGATCTTCGGCGAAGAGCAGATTCTCACGCAGGTCCGCCAGTCGGTTGCCTTTGCCCGCGAATGCGGCGCCTCCGACGCGGTTTTACACGCACTGTTCCGCTATGCCGTTACCTCGGCCAAGAAAGTGAAAACGAACGTGCGCCTGACGGCTGTGGACCGGTCCGTTGCCGGAATCACGATCCGGATGCTGAAGGAGCGGCTCGGCAGTCTCAAAGATTTGCCGTGCCTTGTTATCGGCAGCGGCGAAATCGGGCGGCTGGCGGTGAAGGGCCTTCTCAGCGAGGGCTGTGAGGTCACGATGACGCTCCGGCAGTTCAAATCCGGCGACGCTGTTATCCCCGCCGGCAGCAACGTCATCCGTTATGAGGACCGTTATAAAATGTATCCGAAGGCCAAGGTTATCATCAGCGCCACCCGCAGCCCGCATTACACGCTTTGCTGCGATGCGGTCCGGCAGCTCGGCGGCGGCGAAAAGATTTTGTTTGATCTGGCCGTCCCGCGCGACATTGATCCCTGTATTGCGCGGCTGGAGAACGTCGCGCTGTATGATATCGATCATCTCGGCGGCAGCCTTGTCGACAGCGAGGATGCGGGCGTCCTGGAAGCGCGGGCTATTATCGACGGCGAGATCAATGCGTTTCACCAATGGCGCAGAGCCCGAAGCCTTATGCCGGTTCTACAGGAGATCAGTGCGGTGGCCTCCGCCGACGTGCAGGCGCGGATCAAATACCGTCTGAAAAACACACAGCTGGATGAAGACGACCGGCGGATCATCGACGAGGCGGCGTGCGAAGCTGTTTCAAAGGTCGTAGAAAAAATCCTGCTGACGCTGCAAAAGGATACTGACGGCCGCCTTTTTGAACAGTGCGTCGGCAGCCTGGACACGGGCAGGCCGTCTGCTGAAAATGAGCTTCCCCTGCGGTTTCCGCTCTATGTCGATTTGAGCGGCCGGGATGTGCTCGTCGTCGGCGCGGGCCCGGTTGCGGCGCGGCGCGTGGCGTCTCTTTTACCGTTTGACTGCCGCATCACCGTTGTGGCGCCGGAGGCATGTGACGAAATTACCCAGCATAGCAGGGCCGGCAGACTGTGCTTGAAGCGCCGGCCTTATGAGACGGCGGATAGTGAAAATGCGTATTTGATTGTCGCCGCCACGAACGACCGGGCGCTCAATCACCGGATCGCCGGCGATGCCGGGGAAAAGGGCCGTTACTGCAGTGTGGCCGACTGTAAAGAGGAGTGCACGTTTTTCTTCCCGGCCGTCGTGCCGTATGACGGCGGTGTGATCGGTATCTGCGGGACAGGCGAGGATCACGGACGGACGAAGCGCCTGAAAGCGCAGATTAAAGACTTTATAAGATCAAAGGACATATCATGAAAAAAATTGTACGTGTCGGCAGCCGCGAAAGCCGCCTTGCCGTCAAACAAACGCAGCTTGTGCTGGACGAAATCAAAAAATATCATCCCGATATCGAATTTGAGCTTATTACTATGAAAACGAGCGGTGATATGATTCTCGATAAAAGCCTGGATCAGGTTGGCGGGAAAGGCCTTTTCGTCAAGGAGCTTGATGTTGGGCTGCGAAATAAAACCATTGATATCGCCGTACATAGCCTCAAGGATATGCCGATGATCACGCCGGAGGATCTGCCGATTCTTTGCTTTACGAAGCGTGAAAATCCCTACGACGCGCTTGTACTGCCGGAGGGGGCTGGCCATGTGGATTTATCCAAGCCGTTCGGCTGTTCCAGCGCACGGCGGACGCTCCAGTTGGGCCTGCTTTATGATGGCGTAACCATCAAGGGCATCCGGGGCAATGTTTTACTGCGCCTTCAAAAGGTGGATAGCGGTGAATACGCCGCCACGGTGCTCGCATGCGCAGGCCTGAGCCGGCTCGGCCTCACAAACCGTATTACCAAAGTGTTTACCGAACAGGAAATGATCCCCGCGGCCGGGCAGGGCATTCTCGCCGTGCAGGGGCGAGCGGATGAGGATTGTTCTTTTTTAAACTGTGTGGACGACGCGGCGGCGAGACTCGCCGCGACGACGGAACGCGCGTTTGTCCGCCGGCTCGACGGCGGCTGCTCGTCGCCCATTGCCGCGTTCGCGCAGATCAACGGGCAGCTCCTGCGCCTTCACGGCCTGCATTATGATGAGACAACGAAGCGCCATATAAAAGGCATTATGGAAATGCCGGCCGCGCAGGCCGAGGCCCTTGGCTGTAAGCTGGCCGACGAGCTAATCGCTAAACTGGGTTAGAGGAGAAACTTATGCATACGGGAAAAGTATGGCTTGTGGGCGCGGGCCCGTCCGACGTGGGACTTTTGACGCTGAAGGCCAAAAGCCTGATACAAAGTGCCGATGTAATTTTATACGACAGCCTCGTGGGAGACGCGATCCTCGCGCTGATCCCGCCCGGCGTCAAGCTTATTAACGTGGGAAAACGGGCCGGACATGCCGTCATGAAGCAGGAGGATATAAGCCGCACGCTTCTGGAGGAAGCGCAAAGCGGCCAAAACGTTGTACGCTTAAAGGGGGGCGACCCGTTTCTGTTCGGGCGCGGCGGGGAGGAGCTGGAGCTGCTCCGGGAACACGCGATCCCGTTTGAGGTCGTCCCCGGCGTGACGTCGGCTGTCGCCGTGCCGGCGTATGCCGGCATCCCCGTCACACATCGGGATTTCTGCTCGTCGGTCCATATTATCACCGGCCACAAAAAGGATTCGGACAAGCCGGATATTGATTTTGACGCACTTGTAAAACTTGAGGGCACGCTGATTTTTCTCATGGGTCTGGGAGCGCTCAGCCATATCTGCCAAAGCCTCATAAATGCCGGCATGCGTCCGGATATGCCGGCGGCTGTCCTGGAAAAAGGCACGACGGCCGGCCAGCGGCGCGTTGTGGCAACGCTTGGCAGCCTGCCGGACGAGGTGCATCGCCGGGAAATTAAGACGCCCGCCATTATCCTGGTCGGTGAGGTGTGCACGCTGGCCGGGCAGTTCCATTGGGCGGAGGACCGGCCGCTGGGCGGCGCGCGCGTTGTGGTCACGCGCCCGAAAAAGCTGGCGTCCCGTCTGGGGTCCCGCCTGCGGGAGCTGGGCGCGGAGGTCATAGAGCTGCCGGCCATCGAGACGGTGGAAATTGAAGATAACACGCCGCTTGAGCAGGCGCTCAACGGCCTTGAAAACTACGCTTGGCTGGTCTTCACCAGCCAGGCCGGCGTTGAAGTCTTCTTCAGTAGGCTTATTGAAAGCGCCATTGATATCCGAAAGCTTTCCGGCCTGAAAATCGCCGCTATCGGTACCGCCACAAAAAAGGCGCTTTTAGAGCGGGGCCTTTTTACAGATTGTATGCCTGAAACGTTTGATTCCGTGCATCTGGGCCGGGCGCTCACGGAAAACGTGAAACACGGCGAGAAGCTTTTAATCCCCCGTGCCAGAATCGGTTCCGTCGAGCTGACCCAAATACTGGATGCGCACGGCATTTCGTATGACGATATTCCCGTTTACGACACGGTTCATGAAACGAACGCACTGCTCCATCCGAAAACGCTTTTGGCGCAGAGTGCGGATACGTACGTGGCGTTTACGAGCGCTTCCACCGTCCGCGGCTTTGTGCAGATGGCGGACGACACGGATTTATCGGGTGTTACGGCTGTTTGTATTGGTGAGCAGACGGCGGCTGAGGCTAAAAAGCACGGTATGACCGTCGCTGTTTCAGGCGAGATTACCATCGATAGCCTGGCCGACAAGATCACAGAGCTTCATGCGTTGAAAAAATCAAATGAGGGATAGCGATATGGATAGTAATCAACGGCCGAGACGGCTTCGTAGCAGCCAGACACTTCGGAATATGGTCCGGGAGACGCGGCTGTCGGCCAGCGCGCTCATCTACCCGCTGTTTGTGAAAGAAGGCGCAGGCACTGTAGAGGAAATCGCTTCCATGCCCGGCCAGTTCCGGTACAGCATCGACCGGCTGCCCGGCATTGTGGACCGGCTCTTAATTACCGGTGTGGACAAGGTGATGCTCTTCGGCATACCCGACGAAAAGGACGAAGCGGCCTGCGGTGCGTATCACGAGGACGGCATTGTCCAGCGGGCGCTTTTAAGGCTTAAAAAGGATTATCCCGCGCTGTATTGCATTACGGACGTCTGCCTGTGCGAATACACAAGCCACGGCCATTGCGGCGTTATAAAAGGCGATACCGTTGATAACGATTTAACGCTGCCGCTGCTGGCGAAAACAGCGCTGTCCCACGTGAAGGCCGGCGCGGACATGGTCGCCCCGTCGGACATGATGGACGGCCGCGTCGGAGCGATCCGGCATTTGCTCGATGAAAACGGCTATACGAATACGCCTATTATGAGCTATGCCGTCAAATACTGCTCGTCGTTTTACGGGCCGTTTCGGGACGCGGCGGGCTCCGCGCCGTCGTTTGGGGATCGGAAAAGCTATCAGATGGACTACCATAATAAAAAAGAAGCCCTCCGGGAGGCCGCGCTGGACATCGGCGAGGGGGCGGATATCCTGATGGTTAAGCCGGCCATGAGCTACCTTGACGTGATACAAACCGTTTCGGAGAATTTTGACGCGCCGCTGGCAGCTTATAGCGTCAGCGGTGAATACGCCATGATCAAGGCCGCGGCCGCGGCGGGCATGGTTGACGAGGCGAGCATCGTCTGCGAAACGGCGGCGTCCGTTTTCCGGGCAGGGGCGGACATGCTCATTACGTATTACGCGCCGGAAATAGCCGGATTTATCGAGGAGGGACGGATCGGATGAATCAATCGGAAGCACTGTTTGAGCGGGCGAAAAAGGTTATGCCGGGTGGCGTCAACAGCCCGGTGCGGGCCTTCCGGTCTGTCGGCGGCACGCCCCGCTTTATTAAAAGCGGCGAAGGCGCTGTCATTACGGATGCGGATGACCATCTGTATATCGATTTCGTTGGCTCCTGGGGGCCGATGATCCTTGGGCATAATCACCCCGTGATCCGCGAAGCCGTCATCAAAGCGGCCGAGCGGGGCCTCAGCTTCGGCGCGGCGACGGAAAGCGAGGTCATTATGGCTGAGCTCATCGGGTCGCTGTTTCCGTCCGTCCCGATGGTGCGCATGGTCAATTCCGGCACGGAAGCCGTTATGAGCGCCGTCAGGCTGGCGCGCGGCGCGACCGGCCGTGATAAAATCATCAAGTTTGAGGGCTGCTATCACGGCCACTGTGACAGTATGCTTGTTTCCGCCGGCTCAGGGCTGATGACAGCCGGCGTCAGCGCGAGCGCAGGCGTTACGGATGGCTGCGCCCGGGATACGCTGACAGCGCCCTACAACGATCTGGATACGGTGGCGGCGCTTTTTGATAAGAATAAGTCCGAGGTTGCCGCGGTGATTTTAGAGCCGGTCGCGGCCAATATGGGCGTCGTACTCCCCAAGGACGGGTTTCTGGAAGGTCTGCGGGCGCTGTGCGACAAGGAGGGCGCGCTTTTAATCTTCGACGAGGTGATCACGGGCTTCCGGCTCGGGCCGGGGGGCGCGCAGGCGCGGTACGGCGTAACCCCGGACCTCACGGTTTTCGGCAAGATCATTGGCGGCGGACTGCCGGTAGGCGCGTACGGCGGCAGCCGGGCGCTGATGGAGCATGTCGCGCCGGTGGGACAGGTCTATCAGGCCGGTACGCTCAGCGGCAACCCCATCGCCATGGCGGCCGGTATTGCCCAGCTGACCTATCTGCGCGACCATCCCGAGGTTTATGAGCATCTGGAAAAGCTTTCGGTCAAGCTGTTCGGCGGGATGGAGGAGCTTGCGGCCCGCTACGGCGCGCGCCATACCGTCAACAGGCTCGGCGCGCTGGGCTGTTTGTTTTTTGCCAAAGGTCCCATAACGGATTATGAACAGGCCAGACAGGCGGATACGGACGCCTACGCGTCGTTTTTCCGCCATATGCTCAGTCGGGGTGTGTATCTCGCGCCATCGCAGTTTGAGGCGATCTTTTTATCCGGCGCACATACTCAAGAGCACGTTGCGGCAGCGCTGTGCGCCGCCGAAGAATTCTATAAAGCTAAAAATTAAAAATTGAAGAATTGTATTATGGCCATGTGGGCGCTAAAGCACCCACGGTCTTAATAATTTTTTACACTAACCTATAAATGAAGATGAGTATAAGACAGGAGATTAGAATATGACCGGAATTTTACTGCTTGCCCACGGCAGCCGCATGGGCGACACGGAAGAGACAATGCACCAGATTACGCAGACAACCCGGGAGCTGCTGCAAAATGATATGGTCGAGGAGGCTTATCTGCAGTTCCGCGACAAGAATCTGGAGGCCGGCCTGATGAATCTCATTGGGCGCGGCGCGGACGACATCAAGGTTATCCCGTACTTTTTGTTCGAGGGCGTGCACATCAAGGAGGATATCCCGGCCGAGTTGGCCCAATTCAAGCAGAGCCATCCCGGTGTCACCATCACGATGGGGAAGACGCTGGGGGCCGACCGCCGCTTGGCCGAGATCGTGGCCGACCGCGTGCGTCAGGCGGGTGCATAATAAAAAGCAAGAACGAGGTATAATCGACATAAAACCCTGCGGCTATAAACGGCTGCGGGGTTTTGAGTTTTTAGATGGAGGCAAAAAGACGTTAAGGCTTTATTACAATAAAAGAATATGTTAATATAAATTCGTTTAATATAAAGTATGAAATAGTGTGAGTTTAATTCCCAGGTTGGCTGGAGCAGGTTCGGCAACCCTATAAGATTTAAAGGTTGTTCTTTTAAATCATGACCGATGAGGTGCTTAATGAGAAAAATACTAGTGGTATCAACAGGCGGCACGATTGGCAGCAAAGTTCAAAATTCAACGATTGATGTCCACGGTACAACAAATTATTTTCTTATTCAGTTATACAGTGAGCAATATAAGTCGGAGGTCGAATTTCAGGCCGAACAGCCGATCCATATTCTCAGTGAAAATTTTACCCCGCAGTACTGGCATAAGCTGTGCCGTGCAATCCAGCAGTACGACCTGGAGCAGTATGCGGGCGTTATCGTGACACACGGCACCGATACGCTGCCGTATACATCCGCTATACTCGGATTTTTGCTGCGACATGTTAAGGTCCCCGTTGTGATTATAGGCAGCAATTATGCGCTGCAATGTGAGAACAGCAACGGCCTGGCCAATTTTAAAAGCTCGGTGGATTTTATCCTGAATTCAGGCCTGCGGGGCGTTTACTGCATCTATCAAAACAACAAGGGCGGCAATGACGTTTATCTGTCGTCGCGAATTCAGGAAGCTGATTCTTACAATGACCAGTTTTACAGCTTCGGCGGCGAAAATCTCGGCGAAATCGTCGATGGGCGTTTTGTTTATAACGACAGTAAAGCCAATCCCTCAATCCGGGAGCTAAACAGCGCCCGGGAGCAGGTGCTTGATGAAGATATCCTGTTCAACAATCAAATCTTTGCCATCAGGCCGTATCCCGGGCTGGACTATGATTTCTTCAATTTTAATAAAAAGCCCAGGGCTATTCTGCACAGCTTGTATCATTCCGGTACGGGCTGCATCAGCGACGACAGCTATTCACTTTCGGCATTTGTACGCAAATGTGTGGATGACGGTATGGATTTCTATTTGACTTCCTTTAAAAATATCAACAGCGATCTGTACAAAACCAGCCGGGAAATTCTCGACCACGGCGCGGTGCCGCTGCAGAATATATCTTTCGAAGCCGCGTTATCAAAGCTGGTGATCGCTTATAACCAGACCGCCGCCACACCGCAGGACTTCATGAAGAAAGAACTGTTTTTTGAGTTTTTACCCAACTGAACGTCTAAGCGAATAAATAACCTATTAAGTTAAGCTTTCATAGTTGAAGGCTTAACTTTTTTATTCCGCAGGACGGAAATAATTGTTTGTAAAGGACTGTGTGTGTTAATTCGAAAAAACATGGATTTAGGCTTGTAGGAGTTGGTATATGAAACCAGCTTAAAGTTTCAGTTATGGCGTCAATAAAAAGCTAAACCTAAATCCGAAAAATGACGTTATTATTAATGTGATTTGTGACGCAGGTCGCTTTTCAGATCAGACAAACATGGTAACGGGCCGATAAAGGCTGCGCATGATACAAACGAGCGATATTGGGCAGCCACAAGGAGGCTGAATGATGATGGATATAGCAGGTGTTAAGTCAACGAGTTATAAAGGCGCGACGAGCAACATGGGTGCTGGCGGAACGGGAACAGATGCTTGGTTGAATGCGTTGAGGACCGCACTGGATAGCGGGCCTGCGGCTGCGCGCTTGGATGGCGCGCAGACAGAACTCTCAAAGATGGATTTAGTGCAGACGCAAGCCGCCGAAACAGAGGCTGAGGAGACTGAAACGGTGCCGCAGACCGCTGTACAGGCTGATGAGGCGGCGCCGAATGCTCAGGCGCATGAAGTCCAGTATCTGGACAGAAAAACGAATACCACAAAAACCGGCTACGTCATAAACGGCGCGGCTTATGAAGACGAAGCCGGGACGACCCCCGTATCGGATTATTCCAGGTTCAGAACATCGGACGGCGTTCTGCAGGTCCAGACGCCGTACGGCATTGTCCGGGCAACGGATTTTGACAAGCTGCTGGAGTATCAGGGCCGTTATGATACGGAGACCTTTGGTGAGGCGGTTGTAAACAGCAACGGCAACATCATCGGGACGATTAAGTCGGGCGGGTTCACAGTAAGCGCTCCACGAGACAGCTATACAAGCGCACCCAGCGGCCCGGGGTCCATCAGTCAAAAGATATTTGATCAGTACTATACCGTCGTAGCCGGAAGAACCCCCATTACAACAGTACAGGCCTTTTTGGCCGGAGAAGGGGATGGCGGAGCAGACGCCAACACGCTGATGCCGACGGCCGGCCTACCCGCAGCGTCGTCGTCCGGCACGGATTCAGCCATAGCAAATGAAGCTGCCGGCGGCATGTTGCTGAATAGAAATTCAATTATGCAGATGGCTTTGGCTAAAACCCTGTTGTCGACGACAGGGGCTTCCGCTGCCGGCAGCATCATGGATGATGCCGCGTCTCTGGCAAAGGTCATGAATGTGTCCCGTTATCAGCGGCTGTTCGACAATGCCTCTTTTTAGACATTTTGTCTTTGTACATAACGAAAAAACCTCCTGTGATACCACGGGAGGTTTTTTCGTTGGAGCAATCAAATTCAGACGGAACGGTTTTTGGGGGTCGGGCTCTGCGGGGACTAGGCGGAGTAAATAACGTTTGAGCCGTATAGCTCATGATGCGGGGAATTCTGCGCGTTCGTCTTTAAGATACGGCATACCCGGTTGAGCTCCGTCTCGTGCCGCTTGACGGCTTGCTGCGCCAGCGTCTCAAGGTACAGCATGTTACGCTCGCTCGCATCGTCCATGTCCGTGGCGTCATCATCCAGCTGTACCTGGAAGCGAACGTAGTTCCCGCTGCCGACAAGCGCGCGCATCTGGTAATTAACCGTTGCGCTGGAGGAGTTGAGCATGACGGTGCTGATGGGCGCGGCCCAGTCCGCTATACCCCAGTTGGTGACTTTGGAGCAGGGCCTGTTGTGCTCCTGTTGCCCGGTGCCGAGTGAAACAACCAGCAGCGTTTCTTCCTCCGGATACCTGTTTCGTGCTTCGGCATACGCGCACAGCGCCGGATTGCAGGCAAACACGCCGCCGTCCACCAGACAGTGACCGTCCATCGTAAGCGGCGGAAAATACGTTGGCGCGGCAGTGGTGGCACGGACAACCTGGGTTAACAGGGGATCGTCCACGGTTGCGCGGTGGGTTTTAGCGAAAGAGGTTTTGAAAAACCACGGCGTACTGCTTGACATGTCGTAGGCCGTGACGAGAATATCCGTCAGCGTCGTATGTAGCCGTTTGTCGCCGTAATACTGCTGCAGTAAGTGTTCCAGCGCGCGCGGCGAGTATTTTGGCCTCGCAAGCCCGCCGAGAGTCGTTACCGAACGCAGAAGGCTGCTTTTAAAAATCGCGCCGCCATGCTCAAAATAAGTTGAATACACCTGTTTCGCTGTATATTTTGGCTTATTGTCGTTATCCGGCACGGTCAGTGCCGCGGCGAGAATCCCGCCTGTTGAGGTGCCGGCAATGAGGTCGAAAAGCTTATATACCGGTATGCCCGTCCGCTTTTCAATCTCCACTAGAAAAGTCGCGGGGACAATGCCCCGGATACCTCCGCCGTCGATGGATAAGATTGATATCATAAAATGCCCGCCTTTCAGCTCTGTTTGCTACAGCTTATGGTGCGGTGGCGAAATCAGTGAGCAGAGGAGGTCTTTAGTTGTACGATGGTCGGATTTGATGAAATCAAGCAACGGCGCAATGTGTTCAATAAAATATATTAAACAATCCGAAAAACCCTATTGACATTCAGATGAACGCGTGGTATTATTTATCCATAATCTGAGAAACGTGGAAGAAGGTACTGAAATGACGATTCCAGGTACGATCCTTCCGGTGGAAAACAGTACGGGTCCGGCCGGCTGCGGTTTTCTGTCCGGCATTTTTTCGGTGACAAGCGGCCTTATGCTCTCGCAAATCCGCGAAATCACAGGCCTGGACGCATCGGCGCTGCAAAACTGGATTAAACGCGGTTGGGTATCCTCGCCGGTTGGCAAGCGCTATAACATTGACCAGGTGGCGCGCATCCTTATTATCAATATGCTTCGCGATACGCTTAAATTGGAACAGATCGCGTTTTTAATGTCCTATATCAACGGGAACCTTGACGACCGGTCGGACGATATCATCCCCGAATCGGTTTTGTACGAAACTATTTGCTGTCTTATTGAACGCTGCCAGTCCTGCGGTTTGGGCAGCGAGGAAGGTCTTAAAAATCTTATCGTCGAATGTACGGGAGACTATAAAGAGGTTATTCCCGGCTCGACAGTACGGCTGCGCGCGGCGCTCGAGGTGATTATCCTCTCTTATGAAAGCGCCCAGATCAAGCTCAGAGCGGAAAACCTGCTGGAAACCATCAGGTGACCGTCCGGCGGGCTGATCGAAGCCTGCCGGACCTCAAGCTGGTTTATATACAAAATTAAAGGAAGGGAGTGATTTTATGGCCATATGGTGGGAGTCTCTGTCCGCATTGCAGCGGGTGTTTGCCTGGTTTGCGGTGCCGGCCACGCTGGTCCTCATCATCCAGACCGTTCTTGTCCTGTTCGGCATTGGAGACCACGGCTCGGACGCCGGCGGCTTTGATGGCGGTTTTGATGGCGGAATGGATGGAAGCGCGGACGGCGGAATGGACGGCGCCGGGATGGATGGTATCGGTATGGACATCGGCGATTCGGACCACGGCGGCATGCATGTCGGTTCTCCCGACGGGTTGGCGCTTTTAAGCATCCGGGGTATTGTCTCGTTCTTCACCGTCGGCGGCTGGGCCGGTATCGCCGTGGCAGGACTGATTGCATCGCCGTTTTTTTCGGTTGTTGCGGCGTTGGTGGCCGGGTTTGCCGCGCTGTACGGTGTGGCGCTGCTGTTCAAATGGGCGTCGAAGCTTCAATCGGCGGGTAACGTCTCGCTCAAGTACGCCGTCGGGAAAACGGCGGAGGTGTATATCACCGTTCCCGCCGAAAAAAAGGGCTTTGGAAAAGTCCTGGTGACGTTTCAGGGACGCTTCACCGAATGCGACGCTGTCTCGGATGCGCCGGTTGCTTTGAAAGCCGGGCAGCGCGTCAAGGTCGTCGGCCTGGCCGACACTGACACACTGATTGTTTCGCCGATGGCGGAAGAAAAAATTTGAATTTGAGGTGAATCTATGTTAAACACCACCATCATCTACTTTGTTATTGTTGCGCTTGTTGTTCTTACGACGATTATTATCATCTTCTCACGTTACCGGAAATGCCCCTCCGATAAGATCATGGTTATCTACGGTAAGGTTGGCAACAACTCCGATGGCAGCAACGCTTCGGCGCGGTGTATACACGGTGGCGCGGCGTTCATCTGGCCGATCTTTCAGGCCTACCAATACATGGACCTGACGCCGCTGTCCATCAGCGTTGATTTGACAAACGCGCTGTCTCGCCAGAATATCCGTATTGACGTGCCGTCGCGGTTCACGGTTGGTATCTCGATCGAACCGGGCGTCATGCAGAACGCCGCCGAGCGCCTTTTAGGCCTGAAACTCGGCGAGATTCAAGCGCTGGCGCAGGATATTATTTTTGGACAGCTGCGTCTCGTTATCGCCACGATGGACATCGAGGAGATCAACACTGACAGGGATAAGTTCCTGGAGGCCATTTCCAGCAACGTGGAGACAGAGCTTAAAAAGATCGGCCTGCGGCTCATCAACGTCAACGTCACAGACATCAGTGACGAGTCCGGGTACATCATCGCACTTGGAAAAGAAGCAGCCGCCAAGGCAATCAACGACGCGAAGAAATCCGTCGCCGAGGCCAACCGCGCCGGCGCTATCGGCGAGGCCAACGCCGTGCGTGACCAGAGGGTCCAGGTGTCCATGGCGGACTCCGAGGCCATCCAGGGCGAAAATACGGCCAAGGCGCAAATTGCCGATTCCGACGCTACACGGCGTGAGCGGGAAGCCGAGGCACAGCGCCGCGCCGTCACCGCTGAAAAGATTGCCACCGCCAAGGCGCTGCAGGACGCGTACGCCGCCGAGCAATCAGCCGAGCAGGCCCGTGCCACTCGTGAGAAGGCCACGCTTGAAGCGGACGTCCTGATCAAGGCGGAGATTGACAAACGGCAGCGTGAAATCGCCGCCGAAGCGGAAGCCGAGCAGATGCGCCGCAAAGCGCGCGGTGAAGCCGACGCGATCTTTGCCAAGATGGAAGCCGAAGGCCGCGGCCTTCAGGAAGTGCTCACCCGCCAGGCGGCCGGTCTTTCCGAGGTCGTCAAGGCAGCCGGCGGCAGTGCCAATGACGCCATCCGGCTCATGGTTGCCGACAAGCTCGAAGAGCTCGTCAAAATCCAGGTGGAGGCTGTCAAGAACCTCAAGATCGACAAGGTTACCGTCTGGGACGGTATGGGCGGCAAGGACGGTACGTCCAATACGGCGAACTTTATGTCAAGCCTCATGAAATCCATCCCGCCCATGAGCGAGCTGTTCAACATGGCCGGCATGGAATTGCCCGAATACCTTGGGAAAGCAAAAGAGGACAAAAGTGAGCAGCCGGAGGTACCGGTGAGCGAACCTGTAGAAGCGGAGTAAACCGTTTATGACGAGAAAAGCGCGGATGATGCAATCCGCGCTTTCTTTTTTGATCTTGAACTGATATATTTAGCAATACGGACATATGCGCAAATGACCGGTCGCGGCAGCTGAATTTCCGGCGCGGACCGGTTCGAGATTTATCTGATAGAATAAAGGAGAGGAAAGTAATGAGAAAATTCAGTGTGATCATCATGAGCGCCGTTTTACTCATGACACTGGCGCTGGGGTCCTGCGCCGGGAATACCAAGACGGACGACGTATCTCCGTCCGCCGGCGGGCCGTCGGCCGCGCCGACGACAGCCCAGACATCCCCCGAAATGTCTGGGCCGGCGGAAAGCGCCGAGTCGTCAAAGTTGCCGGACACGTCGCCGGCACAGATGAACAGTTACGGACTCGTATTTGGCGGGGCGGAGGACGAATTTTTCGGAGCCTATGAGAACACGGACCGGGCGCTCGACGCGCTCGAGCCGCTCCTTTTTTCGGCGGTATGGGCGACCATAGACGTGACGGACCTGTTTCATGCTGAAGACGACCCGGTTGACGCCGGCTTTGAGTGGACCACGGTCTATCACCTCATTAACGATTACGGCCTTGAGCGAGACGGTGTGGCTGTTAAAAACGGCGACATTATCGTTACGCCAGACGCTATGGCGGGCTTTTTTAAAGACGCCTTTGCCGCCGATGCGATTCCAGAAATTGCGGGCAGCATGGCCGGACTTATATCGTACGACGCCGGGTCCGGGAGCTATACATTCGTGAGCGCCGACGGCGGAGGGATGATGTTTGTGCTTAAAGCTATGACCCTCAGCCTGTCCAGCGCGGCCAACGACGGTTCGCATTCGGCCAGCCTGCAGTTCGATATCGTTTCAAACGACGGGACGGTTGAAAGCACATTGGCCGTTGAGATTATTCCGTCGGACGCCTCGTCGTATCATTACAGCATTCTGGCCGCTTATCCGGTGGAATCGGCCAGCTTGCCAAATCCGGTGCGGGAGACAACGGCGCAGCAGATCATGGATACGCTGGGTCTGTCCTTCGCCATCCCGGACAGAGCCTCAAACGTTCGCTATTTTACCATTGACGCGGCGGACGGTGGCACGCTGGCACAGGCCGTTTTTACGCTGGACGGCATGGAGATCATGGCTCGAATCCAGCCGGCCGCATCGTTTACGGACATATCTGGCGTGTATACCGAATGGACAACGTCAGAAGATATCGCGGTCAATTATTCGAGCGGCGAGGCTTATCTCAACGACAACGGCGAGGGCGTTTGCTTGTGGTATGACGCCGCTCCAGGCCTGATGTACTCTATCTATTTAAACGCCAATGCCGAAATAAAAACGCTTACGGCGCTGGCCAATGAGCTTTTTGTGCCCGTGCAGGGAGATGCGTAAGGCGCGGAGCTTTTAATAAAATCCGGCTTGCTTTCCGGCGGGCCGGATTTTATATTGTTTTGGCGCACCATCGGTCCCGGAATTATTGACTTCGCCGGGCTGCAATTGTATACTCAATAGGGAAATTATACATTGAAATCCAGAATTTCATCTTGACTGTGAGGAGCTGTGGTCGATGGCATTATTAGACCGGATCAAGTGGGACGGTATGCTCAACAACGCCGAATGGCTCGTATACCGTTATCCAGGGGAAGCGTTTACGACGGGCTCGCAGCTGATTGTCGGTGAGGGCCAGGTGGCCGTTTTCGTCAAGGGCGGCCAGGCGCTGGACTATTTTACCGCCGGTACATATACGCTCTCCACGGCCAACATCCCGCTGCTGTCCAACGTGATCAACCTGCCTTTTGGCGGCAAGACGCCGTTTACGGCGGAAATCTATTTTATTAACAAGACCTCCAAGCTTGACATCGCCTGGGGCACGATCGACCCCATACAGCTTATCGACCCTAAATACAATATTAAGCTGCGCGTACGCGCATTCGGTCAGCTTGGTCTGAAGGTTGCCGATTACCGCGTGTTCTTAACGGAGCTTATCGGCGCGATGCAGCAGCGCGACGTTGTGCATTACTCAAAAATGGTGAGCTATTTCAAGGGCATTTTGGTCATGAAGGTCAAGACGCTCATCGCGCAGGCGATCATCCGGAACAAGGTCTCTGCGCTGGAGATATCCGCGTCCATGGAGACGATTGCCGATTACTGCCAGACAGAGATCAGCGAGGAATTCAACCGCTTCGGCCTGAAGGTTGTCAACTTTTTCATCCAGTCGATCAATTTCCCCGATGAGGACTTCGCGGAAATCAACAGGATTCTCGGTGAAAAGGCCTCCTTTGACATCATCGGTGATCAGCGTTACGTTACCAAGCGCTCGTTTGATGCCATTGATCTGGCTGCTGCCAACGAGGGCGGTCCGGCCGGGACGTTTACGGGCGCCGGCATGGGGCTCGGGCTTGGCGTCAGCCTGGGCGGAGCAATGGGCGGCCTGACCTCGGCGATCAACACACAAGCGCCGGCGGCCGCCGGACAGAAAGCCTGTCCGCAATGCGGCGCGATGAATCCTCCGGCGGCTGCTTTCTGCAGCGCGTGCGGGGGACGGGTGGCTTCAGAGACCGTTAAATGCCCAAGCTGCAATTTTGATAATCTACCCGGCTCCAAATTCTGTATCAGCTGCGGCACAGCTTTAACCGCTCAGAAAAGCTGCTGTAAGTGCGGAGTGGAAAATGAGCAAGACGCCAAGTTCTGCAGAAGCTGCGGGACAAAACTGGAGGAATAGAGATGGATAACAACATGGCGGTCCGCATGGTTTTTAAGGTCCTCAGCGTCCTCATTATTGACGTCGTTACTTTTTTGCTGATCTTCCCATTCTGGATGCTGCTGAACTGGGCCGTGTTCCCAGCCGCGTTTACGGCGATCCTTCTGGCGCTCCTTTGTCTCGACGTCGTCGTTTTGACATCGTCTCAGATGCGCGCCGCGTTCGGGGTGCCTGTTTTCGCGTCCGTGACCATTACGACGGTCCTGTATTATCTGGCAGTTATGGTCTTTACCGGTGTGACGTATGTGTTTATCCAGCCCAAAAACTACCTGATTATTTCGCTGCTCCTGACGCTCGTTTATATCGCGGTACTCGCGGGCCTTTTTATCAGCGGCACCAACAGCCGCCGCGACGGCATGCGCCGCGATGGGGAAAGATCGATGACACGGGATGTCAACATGCTTCTGCTGGCGCTTAAAAGGACGCTGGCGGAGGCAACGGCCGGAAACCCGGAGGGCCGCCGGGCTGTCATGGCCGCATTCGGGGAGCTGGAAGAGCGGGTGCAGGCTTCTACGCCGTTTGGCCGCTCGGTCAAGCCTCACATCGCCCAGATGGAGACGCAGATCGTGGCAAAGCTCAATACGATCGGTACGAGTGCCTCAAACACCCAGGCGGACGGTGCGCTTTACGAGTTGCTTACATCGCAGCTCCAGGAGGCCAAGACGATGATTATGGACCGGGAAAGGATGATGTTCGTATAGCCGGCGCGGCCGGCTGTGCTTAACTCTTTCCTGAGATTACTTTAGTTAAGCTGTTAATAAAGGAGAAGACCGTTATGTCAGCAGGAGAAATCAAGACGTGCCCGCAATGCGGCGCGCCGATTGAGGGGCGTGCGATGTCATGCAGGTTCTGCGGCGCCGAATTTGCCCGGCAGCCCGCCGCCGTGCCGCCGGCCTATAATCCGCCGCCGCAAAGGCCGACGCCGCCCCCGCAGGCCGGGCCTTATTCCGGTGCCTATACGCCGCCCCAGGGCGGTCCGTACGGCGGGCCATACCCGCCGCCGCAGGGTCCGTATTACCAGCAGCCGCCCAGACCGGCCTATCACTCGGGCAAGAGCAAGGTTGCGGCCGGGCTTCTCGGCATTTTTCTGGGTGGTCTGGGTATCCATAAATTTTATCTTGGCCGGACAGGAACGGGCGTTGTTTATCTGCTGTTTTGCTGGACCGGAGTACCGGCGATCATAGGCTTTATTGAGGGGATCGTTTACCTGTGTACGAATGACCAGGCCTTTGAGGCCAAATACCCCCGGCATCGCTGACGCTTGCCCGATTACAAAAATGCCCGAAACGATAAAGCGGGCCGCTGAAAGCAGCGGCCCCTACACATTATATATTGTCTTAAATGCAAGGACGGCCAATGGCCGTCCTTGTGATTTGCGGCAACTTTTTATGATTGCGGCTTGTGATTTACATTTTATCGGGAGCGGTGACGCCGAGGATGGAAAGAGCGTTTTTAAGGACGGCGCGCACGCTGTCGGCCAGCTTTAAACGGGCGCAGAGGAGCTTGTCCGCTTCGCCCTTAATCCGGCAGGCGGTGTAGAACCGGTGGAAACGGGCGGCCAGCTCGATGACGTAGCGGTTGATGCGTGAGGGATCATAGTCACGGGCGGCAAGCCGGATTTCGTCCGGCAGCAGCGACAGCTGCTTTAAAAGCTCGCGCTCCGTCGGATCCGTGAGAACGGAAGCGTCGATTTCGCCGGCGGATTTAACGGTGTGTCCCTCCTCGGCCAGCGCCGTGATGAGGCTGCAGATCCGCGCGTGCGCGTACTGCACGTAATAAACGGGGTTTTCACTGTCCTGACGGACGGCCAGCCCCAGATCGAATTCCAGATGTGTGTCGGGCTTGGCGTTAAAAAAGAACCGGCAGGCGTCGACCGATATCTCATCCAGCAGGTCGTTGAGCGTGAGGGCCTTGCCCGTCCGCTTGGAGACCTTGACCGTCTCGCCGTCGCGCACGAGGCGCACCATTTGCATGATGACAAATTCCAGCCGGTCCGGGTCGATGCCCAGCGCCGGTGAGGTCATCGTAGCTTTAAAGCGGATGGCGTGGCCATGGTGGTCCGCGCCCCACACGTCGATGACGCGGTCAAAGCCGCGCTCGACGAATTTGTTGCGGTGGTAAGCGATATCGACGGCGTAATAGGTGTAAAAGCCGTTGGCCCGGACGAGCACCTCGTCCTTATCCGCGCCGAGCTCGGTGTTTTTAAGCCAGACCGCGCCGTCCTTTTCATAGGTGAAGCCGTTATCCGTTAAAAGCTTCACCGTTTCGGCGACATAACCGCTCTCGTGCAGCTCGCTTTCCAAAAACCAGCGGTCAAAATCGATTCTGTAGCGCTCTAAATGTTCCTTCATCAGCGAGATGTTATGCTTGAGGCCGAACGCGACAAATTCCCGTATACGCGCAGCCGAGTCCATGTCGATGTACTTGTCCCCATCGCGTTCGCGAATCATCTGAGCCAGCAGCCTGATATCATCGCCGTGGTAGCCGTTGTCGGGAAACACGGCGGCGTCCTCGCCCAGGCACAGCTGGAGATAGCGCGCCTCGATGGACTGACCGAAAAGCTGCACCTGATTGCCCGCGTCGTTGACGTAAAATTCGCGTTGTACGTCGTAGCCGGCCATGTCCAGAACAGACGCTAGCGTGTCGCCCAGAACGCCGCCCCGGGCGTTGCCGATTGTCATGGGTCCCGTCGGGTTGGCCGACACGAACTCAACCATAACGCGTTCGCCCTTGCCGATATTCACCCGGCCGTACGAAGCACCCTCAGCCTCGATTGTTACGAGGACCTCGCGGTACCACTTATCGGATAAAAAGAAATTAATAAAGCCGGGTCCGGCAATATCACAGCTCTTAAAGTAGCTGTCCGCCAGGTCGAGCTGCGCGACGAGCGCCTCGGCGATCTTTCGCGGAGCCATTTTCATTTCGCGTGCCGCCGCCATCGCGTGCGTCGCGGCGTAATCGCCGTTTTGCGCGTCCTTGGGGATTTCGGCCGCGCCGCCGAGCGCGCAGCCGGTCGGCAGCGCGCCGGTTGCCGACGCTTTTTCATAAGCTGTTCGGATCAGCTCGTCGATTTGCTGTTTGGCTGATTCAATCAGATTTAACACCTTTTCTTACCTCACATTTATCTTGAACGTATTGCGGCTTAAAATAACGTTATCGATATCGATCACGTAATGGATTTCCAGATCGCCGCCGTTTTCATCCATGTCTTTTGTTATGCTCTGCGTATCAACGCCCATCGTCATGGCGCCGTATGCCGTTTCATACATAAAGTGATGTTTTTTACCCTCGCTGAAAATCATTTCGCCGTTGAGGCCGCCGGCCCTGTTTAAAACAACGCGGTCGGGCTCAATGACAAAAGAGGTTTTCGTGCCGGCAAATCCCGTCAGCTCGCTTTCCATATAGCTGAATTCGGCCACGCCGTCCTCGAGGGAGTATTCGCCGTCTGTGACAAGCTCAAAGCTCTCCTCGTCCATCTGCTCGTCGTACTGGAAGCCTTTTATTGATATCAAGACATTTTTCATACAGACCTCCCATGCGCCCCGCGCATATAATGAAAGATTCCCGCATGGGGATTATTCCGTCGATTGAGTTCCTTGCCTGAAGCGAATTGCCGGCAGCATCAGCAGCGCAGATCCGTGAAGGCGCTCCCGCGCACAAACACTTTAAGATACCGCTTCTCGGATGCGTACTAAAAATTTGCCGGAACAAAAATCGAATCGGATATTATTAGATGCCGCGTATAATTATTACACGAATTTCTGTTTAAAGCCCTCATATAATAATACGCCGGCTATCGCTTGTTTGGTGATGGTTTACGAAGCCAAATTCCGGGATATAATGGCCCCGTGCGTTACGGGGCGATGCCCGCGTTAAGCGGCTGCCTGTCCGAGCGGCTATAAAAACAGACGCAACCGGAGAAATATTCCAGCCGATAAACAGTCCCATATATGATATGCTATTACTAAAAATAAAACAAGTCAAATTTCAGAATATGAGTAGAATTTTCATTGACAGTTTGCTATACTATATAAACCCAGTACGATAAAAAGGGATACTGCGCGTATCTGTTATTGATTGGGCGCATATCTGACCGGGCCGGCCGTGAGCGCCGACAGCCCAGAGTTGGGAGGGCCACTATGAAAATTGAACTGACTGAGAAGGAATTCAGGCGCCTTCTGGATATGGCGTATATCGGCAATTGGATACTCAATTCGACCCGCGGTACCGACCGCTTTGAAGATTATGACCGCGTGGAAAGCCGTCTGTTCTCTTACTGCGCGCAGGCAGGCATGGATACGCTTTTTGAAATTAGTGAGGGCCGCGTCGTTCCATCCGCAGCCTTTGAAAACGGTGGCATTCATGAGGCCATTGCCGACTATGAGGACACCGTCTTTTTCGAGATTCTGGCTGAAGAGCTGGCCAGACGGGATATGGATTTTGAGCCGATCGGACCGGAGAATTTTAACGAGCTTACACGCCGGATCGACGCGTATATCGAGGAATTCGAGCAAAACGGCATGGATAATATATCGCTCAATAAATAAGGCTTTAAACCGGCTTGAATACAGCTTTATCCCACCGCGAGGTTTTCAACTGTTTGGCGGTGCAGGCCGGGGGAGACAAATCGCTTTCAGCCAACAGTCGTCGACAAAAACCGATAAGCGGATGACAAACCGTCATTCGCTTTTTTATGTAATAATTACAATTTGAGAACAAATGTTTACATTTGTGTATCAATAAGGTATAATGTCTCCTGTAAACTACCAGATAATGATTTGTTTTCCGGTACATATTGCAGGAGGTTACTATGAAACGAAGCGTGCTGATACTGATGATTCTGGCGCTTTTAGCCGGGCTGATTCCGGCGTTTGCCCTTGCGGTCGGGACTGACGGCTTAACGGTCAGTTTCAGGATAGAAGGCAAGAGCGAAAATCTATATTATGATGAGGAGCTGGACGTGGCTTATACCGATGCGCCCACGCTTGTGGATGTTATAGCAAGCGCCGGCAGCGATACGGACGCGCCGGACATCACGGTCGATGGAAGCGGCGTGCAGGAGCGCGTTACGGCGGTGGACGGGCTTTCGGAAAACAGTGTCGGGGAGGGATTCTCTGATCGGTGGATGATCCGTGTTAATGGAGAGGCGGCCGATGCGGAGCTTCAAAACACGCCCGTTGAAACCGGCGACGAAATTGTCCTGTATTACGGCGACCCGGAGCTGATGCAGTACCCGGATATGGACCTGTCGCGCATGCTAACGGACGGTATCATCCGGTTTACGAGCGACGACGCCGGGACGAACTCGGACGGCAGTACTTACATAACGACAAATCCCGTTGTAGGGGCGATTGTTACGTGGGACGGCATGACGTATAAGACGGACGCCAGCGGTGAAATCATTATCGATTCAACCGGCGCGGGTGTTACCCACAGCGTCGGGATTGAGCGGTATTACGAAAACGGGCTGCCGACGGTGCTCCGATTTATACCCGATTACAGCCTGTCCTACGGGTTTGAGGACGTGTCGCCGGACGACTGGTATTATGACGCGGTTATATATGTTTCCCAGCGCTCGCTTTTAACCGGCGTGACGGAAACCGGTTACGGGCCGGCCGAAGCCATGAACCGGGCCATGTTTGTAACGGTCATCGGCCGCCTGTCGGAAGCCGAGGTCGATCAGACCCGGAGCGTCGGCTTTACAGATGTCGTCAGTGACGGCTGGTCGACAGGATATATTACCTGGGCCGTCGAAAACGGAATTGTTAACGGCTATGATGACGGTACCTTTGGCCAGTACCAGCAGGTCACCCGCGAGCAGATCGCCGTGATGCTCTACCGCTACGCCCAGCATGAGGGCCTGGAGACCGGCCTTGCCGGTCAGGATCTCTCGACGTTCCCGGATTGGGCCGGCGTGTCGGATTATGCGAAAACGGCGGTCAGCTGGGCTGTTGAAAACGGCATTATTACCGGCACGGACGGGAAGCTCGACTCCGGCGGCGTTGCCACGCGCGCCCAGGCCGCCGTCATGCTTGAGCGGTTTGTTACAGCCTATTTCGACGAACAGTAACGAGAAACACAAGAGCCGGCGACGGTTAATCCGGTCGCCGGCTCTAATAAAATTATGGGGTAATAAAGAGATGAAGACCACTCTCAAATTTAAGAAATTGCGGCCTGACGCCGCCGTGCCGACGTACGGCTCGGATTTTTCGGCGGGTGCGGACCTGTACGCCTGCCTCGACGGCGATCTCACCATCTTGCCGGGTGAAACGACCGTTGTCCCAACGGGGCTGGCGTTGGAGATTCCCGAAAACCATGCGGGCCTTGTTTTTGCCCGAAGCGGGCTGGCGACAAAAAAGGGGCTTGCTCCGGCCAATAAGGTCGGTGTCATCGACAGCGACTACCGGGGAGAAGTGCTGGTATCGATCCTCAACCACGGTCCCGAGAAACGGACAATCTCTCCCGGAGAGCGGATTGCACAGCTTGTGATCACGCCGGTTGTGACATGCGACTTTGTTGAAGCCGAAACACTCAGTGATACCATACGCGGCGGGGGCGGATTCGGCTCAACCGGCAGCCGGTAAAACGATGACGGCAAAATAAGAAGCCCTTAACCGGGCCTTGTAAAATGACGATATAAGTTACAGTACAAGGACGGGAGGTCTTCATATGACTTGGAAAGACAGTTACTTAATTGGAATACCGCAGATAGATAAGCAGCATAAGGAGCTGTGCGACCAGATTGACAAGCTTTATGACGCCTGCTCACAGGGCAAGGGCGCCGCTGAGGCCGGCAAGGTCCTGGAATTTCTGGCCAGCTATACCATCAAGCATTTTGCCGACGAGGAGGCCTTTCAAAAAAAGGTCAATTACCCGGGCTATACACAGCATAAGGCCAAGCACACGGCGTTTCTTGAGCAGGTAAAAAAGCTCAAGCAGGAGGCCGTGCAAAGCGGTATGGGCGTCTCGACGGTGATAAAAGTCAATCAGGCTATATCTACATGGCTTGTCAACCACATCAAGAACACGGATATCGAGCTGAAGCAATACGCCGGTTAACCGACGGCGAAACAAATCTAATATTAAGCCGGAACAGTCGACAAAAGCGGCCGTTCCGGCTATAATATTATTTTGGAGGATTTTTCGAC
Organism: uncultured Sporobacter sp.; assembly: GCA_963675425.1. Lineage (GTDB taxonomy): Bacteria > Bacillota > Clostridia > Oscillospirales > Oscillospiraceae > Sporobacter. The sequence continues at coordinate 1,757,600 of OY776214.1, forward strand.
ATCAGAGCTCTGCCGATGCTGCCGGATGAAATTGACATGCAATCAAATATCGCCGTTATTTAGGCGCTCCTGCTGATCGTTTTGTTTAACAGGCGGTCCACGGCGAAAAAATAAAGCCCGCCGGTGAAGCGGAACGTTTGGTTTAATTTATATTACAAAGATTAAAAAGTGTGAATAGGGAAAATTATAAAGACAGTTCGCCTTAAAAGATCAGAAAGGGTGCTAATTATGTCATTGTCCGAAGAAATCAAAAATCAGGCGCGGGATGCCGCCCGGGAGCTGTGTGGGACCGCAAAGCTCAAAGCGGGGCAGCTCGTGGTTGTCGGCTGCTCTTCCAGCGAGATCGCCGGGCATAAGGTCGGCAGCCTGTCGAGCCCAGAGGTCGGGCAGGCTGTCTTTGAGGGCATCCGCGAAGCGCTGGACGAGCAGGGCGTTTTCCTGGCCGCACAATGTTGTGAGCACCTCAACAGGGCGCTGATTCTGGAGCGTACGGCCGCCGCGGGTTACGAGCTCGTCAATGTCGTCCCCCAGCCGAAGGCCGGCGGCTCGTTCGCTACGGCCGCGTACAAGGGCTTTAACGATCCCGTTGCCGTGGAAGAGATCCGTGCCGACGCGGGGCTTGATATTGGTAACACGCTTATCGGCATGCATCTGAAAAAGGTGGCCGTGCCGCTCCGGCTCCAGGCGGCGCATGTCGGCAAAGCGCCGGTAAACGCCGCGCGCACACGCCCGAAGTTCGTCGGCGGCGTACGGGCCGTGTACGATGAGACCCTGCTGTAACGCAGGGGGAGGGGCTGGCCGTCTTTGTATCATTCGGGATAGGCATGTTTCCGATCCCAGCTGTATCATTAATAAGCCAATAAAAAGCAGCCGCTAACACATTTGTTGCAGCTGCTTTTGGATTATTCGGCAGGCGCGGTTTCGTCAGGCTGTTTATAGGTGTCAAACAGCTCGTCAATCCTGTCGAGCGTTTGATAGGAGATGTCCGGCAGCTTGCCGCCGAAAACTTTCTCACAGTCGCCGAAGGCGTCGTGTACAACATCTTTAAGCATCGCCATGGTTTCAGGATTGCCGCCCGACAGCGATACGGCAAAGTCGACGATGCGATTTGCGGTGGCCTCAACGCCCCAGTAATCATCCTCGCCGATACCCGACGTTTCCTCCGTGCCGTTGATCCCAATATTCAGCTGGTCGATTTCGTATAGTACGGTTTGGGAGGAGCCGGATTGCGTAGCGCCGACGGCGCCGGTAAATGTGTTTTTATCAACGTTTCTGCTCGCTTGTGTGTGGAGTAATTTAGAGATGAGCTCTTTAAATTTCTCCGTGTTATTTTCCAGTGAGGCGATAGCCTTGCGTGCGATCTCTTTGTCGGAATCGGACCGGGTTTTTAAAGCATTGGTATTATCCGGCTTCGATGCTTTATAATGGCCGGAGGGGGTGTAGGTAACCGCGTCGTCCAATGTCGGTTCGGTACCGGCGGGCGCTGCCGCGGCTGCACCGTTTTTGCCTTTTCGCTCACTGGCGCTGCTTTCATAGGAAGTGTTAACCTGTCGGTATGGATTTGAGCCGGAACGGGTGATCTCATTCATTGTGACAAGCTCCTTTCTCTATTTTTCAGGGCCTCTGATTGTAATATCGATATAAATGATAAGGTTTATAATATAGTTTTTCGGGATGCCGGCCATGAATCTGTTGTGTTTTCCAGTCTGATGAAAGAGGCTGCAGCAATTTTCATTGCTACAGCCCCATGTTTTTACAGACTTTTTCCGATGGAAAAGGCTTTGGAGACTTTCGTGCCCACGCCGTAATAGTTACGGCTGTCGGTCGCGAATAGCAGCGGTCTGATGAGCTCAATCGGGTCCTTATCCGCATCGGATACGGCGGCCTCGTCCATTTTCACGTCCAGGACCTCGCCGATAAACTGGGTATGCAGCCCGATTTCAACGACGTGAAGAATCCTGCACTCGATATTAACCGGGAACTCGGCGATATAAGGCGCGTCAACAAAATCGCCTTTGACCGGCGTTAGGCCTGTGGCGGCAAATTTGTCTTCCGTCCGTCCGGATGCTATGCCGAAATAATCGGCCTCTTTTACATGCTTTTCGGAGGGGATGTTGATAGTAAATGCTTTTTTGGACATGAGGCTGTCATACGTATATCGAATTTTCTGCAAGGAGACCGCGATGCAAGGCGGTTTGGAGCAGCATATGCCGCCCCAGGCGGCCGTCATGGCGTTCGGTCGTCCCTCGTCGTCATAAGATCCGACGACCAGAACGGGCGCCGGGTATAAAAGAGTCTGTGCGCCCAGGCTTTTTTTCATGTGGTTCACCTCTGCATTATAATTTTGCGATAAGAACGGTAATTATTCAACGTGTTACTTGATGAGAAAATACCCGATAACAAGCGCGCCCAGCGCGATACGGTACCAGCCGAAAATCTTGAAATCGTGCTTTTTGACGTAATTCATTAAAAACCGGATGGCCAAAGTGGACACCGCAAATGCAACGATCATACCGGTCAGCAGAACGACGGCCTCGGGCGTCGTAAAATGAAGCCCGAATTTATAGAGCTTTACTAAGCTTGCGCCAAACATGACGGGTATGGACAGCACGAACGTAAACTCGGCGGCTACCGTTCTGGATGTTCCCAAAAGCATCGCGCCAATAATGGTTGAGCCTGAGCGGGAGGTGCCGGGGATCAGGGACAGCAGCTGGAACAGTCCGATAAAAAGAGCTGCTTTGTATGTAAGATCCGGCATGGTATCGACTTTGGCGATGCGCGTTTTGTTTTTATTTTCGAGGACGATGAAAATGATGCCGTAAAATATCAGCGCGGCGGCAATGGTGATAACCGAAGCGGTTGAGCTGTGGTAAAATAGCTCCTCGATTTTATCGTTGAAAAGTACCCCGACGATGCCCGCCGGAATACACGACACAATGATCTTTCCCCACAGGGAAAAGGTGTCGCGCCGGGCCTGCGGCGTTTTTTGGGCGCCGAACGGGATGAGCTTGTTCCAGAAGAGCACGACGACGGCCAGTATAGCGCCGAGTTGAATGACGACGATGAACATATCTTTGAAGCTCTCGGACATATTGAGCTTTAAAAATTCGTCCAGCAGAAGCATATGCCCGGTGCTGCTGATTGGCAGCCACTCGGTGATACCCTCGACGATACCCAGAATGATGGCTTTGATAATTTCGATAAATTCCATATATGTACCCCGGCAGCAAAATTAAAGTGATATTATGATATCATTCTTAAGAAGACAAGTATAGAAAAAAACGTAAAACCAATATTACTTTTTTGTCACATTTGGGCGGCAGGGCATGAAAAAACCGGGGAGTACGTCGTACTCCCCGGCGTTTCGTTAAATTATACCTGCTTTAAAGCGTTGATCTTGATGCCGGGGCCCATCGTGGAAGCCGTGACACAGCTTCTGATGTACTGGCCCTTAGCGGCGGCCGGCTTGGCCTTGACGACGGCGGTAATGAGCGCCGTGTAGTTATCAACGAGCTTCTCCACGCCGAAAGAGACCTTGCCGATGGGGCAGTGGATAATATTCGTCTTGTCGAGGCGGTACTCAATCTTACCGGCCTTAATTTCATTGATCGCCTGCGCCAGATTCGGTGTGACGGTGCCGGCCTTCGGCGTCGGCATAAGGCCCTTCGGGCCGAGAATCTTACCGAGGCGGCCGACGACGCCCATCATATCGGGCGTGGCGACGACGACGTCGTAATCAAAGAAGTTTTCCTTCTGGATGCGCTCGACCATGTCCTGAGCGCCGACGAAATCGGCACCGGCGTCGAGGGCTTCCTGCTGGCGCTCTTCTTTACAGAAGACAAGGACTTTGCGCGTTTTGCCCGTGCCGTGCGGAAGGACAATCGCCCCGCGGACCTGCTGGTCGGCGTGGCGGGAATCGACGCCCAGCTTGATGTGAAGCTCGACCGTCTCGTCGAATTTGGCCTTCGACGTTTTGACCACGAGGTCAAACGCGTCGTTGGCCTCGTACTGCTGTGTTCTGTCAACGAGCTTGGCGCTCTCTTTATAATTTTTTCCTCTAAACATACCTTAGTCCTCCGTTACGACGATGCCCATGCTGCGCGCCGTGCCGGCCACCATACTCATGGCGGATTCGATGCTTGCGGCGTTTAAGTCGGGCATTTTGATTTCGGCGATCTTCTTGATTTCCTCTTTGGAAATTTTCGCCACTTTGTCGCGCTGGGGGATGCCCGAGCCCTTTTCGATGTTGCAGGCCTTTTTTAAGAGGTTCGGGACGGGGGGCGTCTTCGTGATGAAGGAAAAGCTTCTGTCGGCATAGACGGTGATGACGACGGGGATCGTCATGCCTATGTCATTTTTTGTGCGCTCATTAAATTCCTTCGTGAATAAGCCGATATTAACGCCGTGCTGGCCGAGCGCCGGGCCGACGGGGGGGGCCGGCGTTGCTTTGCCGGCGGGAATCTGAAGTTTAATGATTCCTGTTACTTTCTGTGCCACGTATGAGCACCTCCTGAATGAAATGTGGTGACACGCGGCGGTGCCGCCGTGTCTTGGCGGACCAAAACCAATGGACCAAAAATATCGACTGGCCTTGTTCCTCCCACCTGCCGGCCTATAAAACCTTTTTGGCTATTGCCGGCAAAACGGATTTAACGTTTATTGCAGTGTTATTTGACGGCTTCCACCTGGTCGAAGTCCAGATCGACGGGCGTCTCGCGCCCGAACATGGACACGATCACGCGCACGCGCGACTTGTCCGTTTCAATCTCGTCGACCGTGCCGAGAAAGCCCACAAGCGGGCCGTCGGTGACCTTGACGGTGCTGCCAATTTCGTAGCCCACGACAATCTCATGCTTTTCGATGCCAAGTGACTGGATCTCGTCTTCTGTCAGAGGTACAGCCTTGTTGGCCGAGCCGACAAAACCGGTTACACCGCGCACATTGCGCACCAAATGCCAGCTTTCGTCGGTCATGATCATTTTAATGAGCACGTATCCGGGGAAGACCTTGCGTTCGACGGTTTTCGTCTGGGAGTCATTGACCTCCGTGACAGTCTCCATCGGGATCTTGATTTCTAGAATCAGATCCTGCATCTTCCGGTTTTCAGCCGCTTTTTCGATCGTCGCCGCTACAGCGTTTTCATAGCCGCTGTAGGTGTGGACGACATACCATCTCGCTTCGTCTGACATGGCGCCCTCAGCTCCCGAGAGAGATGAGCGTGTTGACAATATACGATCCAGCCTGGTCAACGACCCAGACAACGGCGCTGGAAATCGCCATGATAACCAGAACGATGATCGTATTGTTAACAATCTGCTTCGGTGTCGGCCAGACGACCTTCTTCAGCTCGCTGCGCATCTCGCGGAACCATTTGGCCATGCGGTTCTTGCGCTTTTTCTTGTCCTTTTTACCTTTGCCTTCAGGGACTTTGACGTTCGGCTGGTCAAGTTTATCTTCTGACATTAAAACACGTCCTTTCCGGTCAATGTACGGCTACTTCGTTTCACTGTGGACAGTGTGTTTGCGGCAGAAGCGGCAGTATTTGTTCATTTCGAGCTTCTCCGGGGTGTTCTTCTTGTTTTTCGTCGTGTTGTAATTACGCTGCTTGCATTCGTTGCATCTGAGCACAACCTTAACGCGCATATCGGCACCTCCAATTAATTGCCTCCCTGCTTTAGTTTGACAATATGACGGTCTTCTTGTGGGCAACTTATTTTTGTGCACACAAAATAAACCCATCTGTCGACAGGTGAAAGGAGTATATCACACAATAAGTGCCGCGGTCAACTGTTTATTCTCATTCTAATGTATTATTTATTTTCACTTGACAAATTTATACTAAAAACGAAAATAGCAATACAAAATTTGCCGAACTGCACGCGGTGACTTTGCAGGGCAAAGTACTATGGAGGAATATTGAACAGATCAGCGTTTTCGGCATGCCGATTTCCACCGTTTATTTTGCGGTTGATTACACCAGAAACACGAAATATAAAAAATACGTTTATGCGGCGGCACTGCCGTCGTTATTAAATTCTTTGGAGTATGAGTCATAATCAATCATATTCATAAGTGTTTCGGTTACGATTTTAGCATCTAATATTTTGTACTTAAAAAATCCGCCTTTATCTACATAGTTGGTATCGGCGAGAAGGATTGTGGTATGAACATCACCTGTAATTATCAATATATCAAGGTCTTGTTTACCAAGATAGACAGAGTGCCTGTCGGGGAAAATACAGCGACGCACACTGCATGTGCTTAAATAAGTAAGGACAGCTTCTTCTGAATAATTCTCAATGTTGATAAATTTACTTTCTTCGGAGTTTTCCGCAAATATTCTAATGGAGATTGCAGCATTTTCAATGTCATTAATCAATGGTTTTGGCCAATAAAACCAGGTTAAAGCTATAATGCAAATAATTATAGGAGATACAATTTTGAGTATCTTTTTTCTCATTATCTTCACCTCAACAATGGAATTTAAGAAAACATGTAAAGTGTAGCCTTCATGGCTACACTTTACATGACATGGCCTAACCTGCCAATGGAAAAAGTGCGAATGATGCGTCTATTTACATAGACAACTTAATGATAGGGATGCAACGCATGGAGCTTAATAAAGGACTCTTATCGAGTGTGCCCTGGAGCTGATGAAAGCCCGCGGGGGACGACGCAGCGGCTTTTGCGTCCGTCACGACAGAAAAACGGTTTGGGTCGCCACGCTGTCGAGAAACGACCGGTCGTGCTCGACAAAAAGCAGCGTCGGCGCGTATAAGGTTAAAAGCTCCTCCAGCTGGATACGGGACAAAACGTCGATAAAATTGAGCGGTTCGTCCCAGATATACAGGTGCGCCTTCTCGCAGAGGCTGCGGGCCAGGAGCGTTTTCTTTTTTTGCCCGTCGCTGAAATCGGCCATATCCTTTTCAAACTGGACACGGGAGAAATCGAGCTTTCGCAAAATGGCCTTGAAAAGGCTTTCGTCTATACCATTAGCATCGGCGTAATCCGTCAGGCTGCCGCAGAGGCCAGAGGTGTCCTGCGGGATATACGAGACTTTCAGTCCGCTGCCAAGCCTCAGCGTGCCGGTATAGGAAATAGGCTCGCCGCACAGCAGCTTGAGGATGCTGGACTTGCCCGAGCCGTTTTTGCCGCTCAGGGCAATCCGGTCGCCCTGGCGGACGGAGAAGCTGACGCCGGTGCAGACGGCAGTGCCGTCATACAGGATACTGATGTTATCAAGGTCGGCCAGTTGGCCGGAATGGTAGCGAAGCGGCGATATCTTCAGCGGTTCGGACGTCTCGATGTTTTTAAGGAGCTTTGATTTTTCGGAAACGGCGTCCTGACGGCGGTTCTCGATGGCCTTGGAGCGCTTCATCATTTTGGCCGCCTTATGCCCGATATAGCCCCGGTCCGGGCGAAGGCCCGAGTTACGTGTGCCGCGCTTGGTCTTTTCAACCGTATCGGACCAGCCGGATGTGCGCCGCGCGGCCTCTTCCAAATGTGTGATCTCCCGTTGGCGCTTCTCGTTCTCTGCCGTCTCAAAGCTGTCCTGAAGCTGCTTGTTATGCCACCAGGAGGAGAAATTGCCCTTTTGAATCTCAATGTTTGTCCGGTTGACCGACAGGATGTGATCCACACAGCTGTCCAGAAATGACCGGTCGTGCGAGACGAGGATAAAGCCATTTTTTTTATTCAGATACGCGCCGACGGTCTCGCGGGCCGCCAGGTCCAGATGGTTCGTCGGCTCGTCAATCAGCAGGAAGCGGTTGTCCCGTAAAAACAGTGCGGCCAAAAGGACCTTCGTCTGCTCCCCGTTGGAAAGGGTTTGAAACGGACGATCCAGGGCGTTCTCGGGAACGTCCAGCAGGCCCAGCTCCCGCCGGATCCGCCAGTCCTCGCCATCCGGCAGAAGCTCGGTTAAAATCTCGGCTGTCCGGCCGTAGTTGTCCGGTACGCTATACGGGAAGTATTCAAAGGTTACGCTCGACGTGATGGTCCCGCTGTAGGCGTATCGGCCCAAAAGCAGATTTAAAAAGGTTGTTTTGCCGCGGCCGTTGCGGCCAGTGAAGCCAAGCCTCCAGTCGGTGTCGAGCTGAAAGCTGACGTTTTCAAAAATGTTGTCGTAGCTGCCCTCGTAGGAGAAGGTTAAGTTTGAGATATTAATTTGTGACATAAAGCACGCCCTCCGTGTTAAATAATGTTTATACCGGCTTTTGGCATAAATCAAAGGCTGCAGGAAAGTCCTTTCCTGCAGCCTGCTTTTAACACGTGGGGCGCGACAAAACGCGCCGTGTCCCGGCATGGTACCAAAAAGATGTTTAACTTTCCTGCCCGGCGCGCCGAATCAAAGCGGCCTTTAGTGCCGCCCGCCTAAGTGCGCCATAAATTTTAGCAGGTAAAGTTGCGCATCCTTCCATCTCCCATCGTTATTTTTTACATTTTAACATGCCGGCTGCCAGGTTTCAAGCTCTGGTGTTTCAAACCGGCCGCCAATGCATAAAATATCCGGTATATTGACTCTTGACAGGCCTGTCCCTTATTGTTAGCATATAGAGATTATAAAACTATTAACCATTAAGGAAGGGCAGGGAAGACCTATGGACAATCAGCTCGTTATCGTCCTGGATTTCGGCGGACAGTACAAGGAGCTTATCGCGCGCCGCGTCCGGGAGTGCAAGGTCGCCTCCGTCATTAAGCCCGGCAGTATGACGCCGGATGATATCAAGGCCATGCAGCCCATCGGCATCATCCTCACCGGCGGGCCCGACAGCGTGTACGACCCGTCCTCGCCGAAGTGCGACCCGAAGCTGTTTGAGCTGGGTATCCCGATCCTTGGTATTTGCTACGGCCTGCAGCTGATGATGCATGAGCTGGGCGGCGAGGTCTGCTCCTGCGCTGTCAGCGAATACGGACGCACCAAGGTTACGGTGGATACGTCGTCGCCGCTGTTTAAGGGCCTGGAAAAAGGACAGGTCGGGCTGATGAGCCACACCGATCAGGTGCAAGGCCTGCCGTTAGGCTTTAAATCCGTCGCACGCACGGTAAACTGCCCGAACGCTGCCGTTGCCGACGAAAAGCGCAAGCTTTTCGGCACGCAGTTTCATCCCGAGGTGGAAAACACGCCGAACGGCACCGAAATCATCCGCAACTTCCTCTATGAGGTTTGCGGCGCCGCCGGCGACTATGATATACACGATTATGAAACGCGCATGATCCGGGAAATTCGCGAGCAGGTCGGCGAAGAGCACGTCCTGCTGGGCCTTTCCGGCGGAGTGGATTCGTCCGTGTGCGCCGCTCTCCTGGCCAAGGCCATCCCCGGCCAGCTCCACTGCATCTTCGTTGACCACGGGCTGATGCGCAAGGACGAGGGCGACGAGGTCGAAAAGGCGTTTGCGGGCCGTGACCTGCACTTTATCCGCGTCAACGCCGAAGAGCGGTTTTTAAAGCTCCTGGCCGGTGTTGAGGACCCGGAGCAAAAGCGCAAAATCATTGGCAATGAATTTGTCCGCGTCTTTGAGGACGAGGCGGGAAAGCTTGGCGACGTCAAGTTTTTGGCGCAGGGCACCATTTACCCCGACGTTGTGGAGTCCGGCGTCAATTCCGCCGTCATTAAAAGCCATCATAACGTGGGCGGACTGCCGGAGGACATGCGCTTTACGGGCCTTGTGGAGCCGCTGCGCGGCCTGTTTAAGGACGAGGTGCGAGCCCTCGGTCGTCAGCTCGGCCTGCCGAAGGCGCTCGTCGAGCGCCAGCCGTTTCCCGGTCCGGGCCTGGCCGTGCGCGTCATCGGCGACATCACCAAGGAGAAGCTGGACATGCTGCGGGAGGCCGATGCCATCTTCCGCCATGAGATGAAGCGTTCCCGCAAAAAAGCCGACCAGTATTTCGCCGTCCTTACCGACACGCGATCCGTCGGTGTCATGGGGGATTTCCGCACCCACGGCTGGACAGTAGCGCTCCGCGCCGTCAAGACCACCGACTTTATGACGTGTCAGGTCGTGCCGATTTCGCACAATCTCCTGACGCGCACCGCCTCGCGGATTGTCAACGAGGTCAAGGGCGTTTCCCGCGTGGTGTACGACATCACCGGAAAACCTCCCGCGACAATCGAGTGGGAATAAGTAATGAAATCCCCGAATGCATTGAATACGCTGGGCTTTCGGGATTTTTTACCGTTTGATAACAAGTGCACTAGACCAATTTGTTTTGTTTTCTGCGAGGAATCCAGAGGCTTGCAGGTGATAAGCTTCCTGATTAAGCATAAAAAAACGGTCTTGTTGATTCCTCTGAATCAGCAAGGCCGTTTTTATTGTTTATTCAGTTTTTTAACAAGCCAATCGCTTAGCTCTTGAGAAGAAGCTAGCGTTGCCGCTCTTTTTCCAATGTTATATAAATCGCGTACCATTAGCTTTAAAAGTCTTGTACCCACTGCCGGACCAGTCGTCATTGATAGAGGTGTGGTCAATTTAAAGATTTTGATATTTGGCGGTTTATCTATGTTGTCTTAGCTGTTTTTCGCAAAACGTTCAAGCTGGTATGACATAAGGATGTGAAGCCTAATATCAGCAGACTCCAGATCAAGCCCGGTTAATAGGCGAATTCTCTCAATTCGGTAAAGCAGAGTGCTCCGGTGTATAGTAATTGCCGCAGCAGTCTTTACATAATTCCTTTCACATTGAAGATAAGCTTCAAGAGTTTGATATAACTGCGTATGATGTTTTTCGTCATACGCGCGCAGAATCATCAGCGCCGGATGCGCGGGACTGACCGGCTCATTTTTTACAATCAATGAAAAGCAATAGCGAAGAGCCGCGTCTTCGAAATCGATGATGCGTTTCGTGGGTTTCCGGCCGCAATCGACGGCAATGAGCGCTTGCTCGTAACTCTTTCTCAGTATAAAGATATCAGTAAAAAGTGCACTTCGTCCGCAATGGCAGCTTGCTCTTTCCAATAAAAAATTGAGTTCTTTCTCGAATGCCGCCATATCGAGTAATGAAGAATTGACAATGAACAGCAGGTTATTCTCAAAGTGCAGGTAGAACACCGCGCCTGCTTGCTCAATTTTCCGGTCAAGTGCGTTTTTCATAACGACGGTTTCGTCATCCCGCTGCATGACATAAACATACTTGGCATCGTTTCTCCGCCAATTAAAAGACTCGATTCTGCGGTAAACATCCTCACCCTTCACGCATCTTCCGGTTAGAATTTGCTGAAATACACCGGACTTTTCGACGAGCTCCTCCTGATCCTGATGGATTTCCATCCAGCGTTCCACGATATCGCCGAGCTCATCCTGAACGTCCATCTCACCACGAGATATCTGTCTGTCGAATCGTGATGTTACAAGCCATCCTCTGTGCTGACCTCTAAAAAAGAGATTTCGGACGGCGTTGCACGCGTCTGATAGTTCTATAAGATAGCTTTGTGGATTATTGCTACGAATGCGCCTGTCCTGATTTAGATCGATGATTTGATCAAGCGTCATTATATGATCTCTGATGACAGCGGCGACGGTGGGATGTTTGACGATTTGTTCTTCAATACCGTAATAGGCGTAGACGTAAAAGGAGGGGTCGCCTAGAAACAACGGACAGTTAAATATCGGCCAGCTGTCCGCCAGCATGTCCTGCAGAGAATATTCTGTCTTCAGCTTTTCGCGAAGGGTGTCAGACCATGCGTTATAAAAATCAAATGCGTTGAGAATTTCATTGAGTATTTCGTTAATATCCTCGGCGTCCAAAATGAGCAGATCGTGTTGTTGCGCGCAGATAATCTGATTGGACATACCATCAATAAAATCACTAGCAGCCCCTAGATAAACGGTTGAAGCATCCATACGCTGATTCTCTGAATATAGGCGAACATTTCTGAGCGTCCGCCTGCCATCCTGTATTTTTATTTGTGGGTTGTAACATTTTAACCAGTCGGCCAGTACCCACATGCTCAGCCTCACAAGCCTCACCACCTTCATACGAATCGTATCAAAGTCACGCTGCGCGGTTTTTCATTTTCAATCTTATCATACGTAGCTTATTGACACAAGTGTCGTCTATAATGAATATACACAGAAGAGATTAAAGCGGGTATTTTGTCAATAATCACAGTGCTGTTTGAAAGGGTAATCATTCTATCATCCGCAAGAAATCAGTAATTTACTAAAAGGAGATTATGAAAATGAATCAACGTGAAAATTTCTTTGCGATGCTCAATGGTGAAAAGCCGGAGTATGTTCCCTGCACAGGAATGTATTGTAAAATGTTCTTCATTCCCGGTGATGTCGAAGGAACGAATTTTGTCGGCGTGGACGGGTTCGGTGTGAATTGGATCGATGAAAAGACCGGGCAGATCCCGGAACCCGGAAAGTTTTTATTTGAGGATATGGCGGACTGGAAAAAATATGTGAAATTCCCTGATATCGATTCTATAGATTATAAAGCCATAGCCGCCGCGGAGCTTGCCGATTATAACCGCGACGAACAGATTCTCTATACGACTAATAGCTGTATTGGTTCGTTTACGCGCCTGAATTCCTTGATGGGCTTTGAAAACGCTCTGATCGCGCTTGTCAGCGAGCCGGAAGCCTGTCTTGAATTCTTCGATGCGTTAGCAGATTTCCAAGTCAAACGGATTAACAAAATCATTGACGCGTATCAGCCGGACGTCATGTGGTATACCGATGATTTGGCTCACGCAAAAGGGCTTTTTATGTCGCCAGAAACGTACTATGACATTATCAGACCATCTTCAAAGAAGATGATCAACGCCATTACGTCCCGAGGCGTTATCTGCAATTTCCATTGCTGCGGAAAATGCGAATCCATCGTTGACGATTTTGTCCAATTAGGCTGCAGAATGTGGAATCCGGCTCAAATAACAAATGACCTTGTGGGGATTGAAAAAAAGTATGGAAACCGCCTAATCATCGAGGGCGGCTGGGATACCCAGGGCCGTCCTGGGACACCCGAGGCGACGGAGCAGGAAATCGTCGACGAAGTCGTAAGATGTGTAGATACATATGGTAAATTTGGCAATTATATAATGCTCCCGGTTATGTTTAATGAGAAGGGAAACTCGTTAGTTGTAGGGGATTCTAGGCTCCCGGCACTTGCCGCGACATTTGCCAGAGTTAACGCACTGGTGTGATAGGGTAACTGGTGCATGTTGTCAGCGATGGTCCGGCAGCGCATAGCTGTCGGACGCGTCGTTAAGATGGAGGAATAGACACATTGAAGATATTGATTTTTGGCGGTTTTCTCGGCTCCGGGAAAACGACGGTTATTAAGCAGGTTGTCCGAAGTATTGCCAGCAGCGGTCAAAGCGTCGCCGTCATAGAAAATGAAATCGGCGACGTTGGCATTGATCAGGATATTATCAGCGAAACGGGCGTGACGGTGACACCGATTTTCGGCGGCTGCGTCTGTTGCGAGCTCACCGGCAATTTATTCGCAGGTATCAAAAAAATCAAAGCCGATATTTTTCCCGATTGGCTTGTCATCGAATGCACCGGCTTTGCGATGATGACAGAGATTATCGCGGCGTTTCATAAATACAGCGACCCGGACGTTCCGGCCATTACCGTCTCTATTGTCGATAATTCCAGATTTGACGTGCTCATGAAGGCGATGCGCTCTGTAATCGAGGCGCAGCTTGATGGCGTCGACGCTGTTATTGTCAATAAAACGGATATCACACCTCTGTCGTCACAACGAGAGGCGCTCCTATCAGAACTGTCCGGCCAGGCTGATATCTTGCCCATTGCCGCTTCGCAAACCGCTCCCGATGAACTATGGAGTTTATTGTCAGGACTAATTAACAGAATTCTTATGGAGGAATAACGCGATGAGCAAAAACTCTGAACACGGCGCATCGGTATGCGACGACCCGCGTTGCGGCTGTCATCACGACCATCACCATGAGCACGATCATCATGAGCACCATCACCAGGAGGCAAGCGTCAGTCAAGCATCCAATATCATAAATAATTCTATGGTAATGAGCAGGAACTGGGGCATCCGGACAATAACCCCGGTAACCTGCGCCGTAGTCGAGGAACGGTTCAGAAAAGGCTTCTTGGAAATAGGCGATTTATTGGCTGTAGACGGCGCGATCCTCGGTCATCTTAAAGGGACAGTTAAAGTTCAAAGCGGTGCCTTTTTGATGTTTTCTTTAACAAGGCAAGGCGAAATTGATATCACCCGCTCAACGAATTGGGAAACGCTGGAGAGTACCAGTTCGCTCAATGTTATCATAAATATTCTTTCAGTTCAGAAGGTGAGTTTGTCTTTAGAACAGTTTTTTGACTTCTCCGATTATTAAGGCCGCGAGATATTAGTAAAGGTAAAAACAAGGCTGACGCCACTTAAAAAGTAACATAAAAGGGGGAGAATAATATGGTATTTCATAATGACAAGTTTGCAGAAATCAAATGGGACGAAGCCAATCGTATCGTAATTACAACCTATAAAGGCTATATGAGCAGTGAGCAATATCGCGCAGTTGGTGATCTGGTTTTCGAATGCATCTCCAAATATAAGGCAATCAGGCTGCTTGTAGATTGTAGGAATTTCATTACTGTCCGGCCTGAAGATCAGGAGTGGACCATGACGTTTCATACGAACAGGGTCTTTAAGGCCGTTGGGAAAACAAAATACGCCATGATCATGCCTAGTAATATGGTCCAAAAGCAAGTTGTAGACAAAATGGTGAAAAGCGACAAACTGGGTAATCAGACCTTTGTTACGGCGAGCGTTGAAGAAGGCATGGCGTGGCTTAGAAAATAGCTATTGAACGGACACCCGGCTAGTCAAAATAGCAGTTTGGCCGACATCATAGGCTGAATATAATTGTTTTGACCCGTTTTTGCAATTAACCAGTAATTAACAAACGCCGATAAAGTGTTGTTGGCAGCACTTTATCGGCGTTAACATGCCGCTGTCTACCTTTTAGACTTTGGCCGTGTTCATGGCTTCGCGCATATGTCTACAGATATATTGTCGCATAGATGGATTTTGAATTCTTTATAGATATCATGCCAGCTTTTGGAGCAGTGCTTGGATAATCTTATCGGCAAGAATCTTTCACGTGATGATGGTGGAATCAATGTAACTCCCCCTCGATCAAAAGAATAATGGGGTATGCATAGGGCCGAATCTCACATATCTTCCGCTTGCCGGAAAGACGGGTATTAGCTCAGTTCCTGTATTAAAAGTAATATATTTCTTGCTAGAGTTTCACTTCTGCAGTATTCAGGGTAGACGATTCAGCGTACATTGTTTTAGCTCAAATCTTTCGTGAGCCTGCTGCGCCAATTCAGTATTGTGGGTGACGATGACGACACAACGGTCAAATTTTTCAGCCGCATCTTTAAATATTGACGTTATATCTTTCCCTGTGGCTTCGTCGAGATTGCCCGTCGGCTCGTCCGCCAAGATAACCGGTGTCTCGGACGCTAGCGCACGGGCGATCGCAACACGCTGCTGCTGCCCGCCTGAAAGTTTTAAAACGTTTCTTTTCGATTCGTCTTCCGTCAGGCCAAGTTGGATAAGCGCCTTGGCGGGGTCCTGCCTGGCTGTTAACATGACGTTTTCAAGCGGCGTCATATAGTCGATCAGGTTATAATTCTGGAACACGAAGGAAACGTGATCGCGCCGGTGCGATTCCAGATTTTTATTCCCGATATCCGTGCCCCCATATAGAATGCTGCCGCTTTTCGGTATATCCAGGCCACCGAGCAGGGATAGCAGCGTTGTCTTGCCGCAGCCGGACGGACCCAATATGACGTACATTTTTCCCCGTTCAAAACGCATGTCAACTTCCGTGAGGATTGGATGATCTTCGTAATAGGCATAGGAGACCTGTCTCAATTCCATAATACTCATATTTAACTACCTCTTTTCTTAGAAAATACTATGACAATATGAATTAGCCCTTAGCTGACATTTTCATTCAAGTTTCCGTTTTCAAGGCTTAACATCTTATCAACATGGGATAGTATTCCGTTTCGATGCGTTACAATGAAATAGAAATCGAAGTCTTTATTCTTTTTTATGAAATCATTGAATTCATTATCAGAAGCCTTGTCATAATTGGAGGTCGGCTCGTCGAGCACCAGTATCTCTGATTTTCGGTTGAGCGCACGCAGCAGTGCGATTTTCTGCCGCTCGCCGCCGGACAGCTTCGTACCCTCGCTGCCGACTTCAGTTTCATAATTATGATCCCAGCTTTCGATAGTTTCTGTGCAGAATTTTAGGCGTGAGTCTTTATTAATTGATAACTGGGCTTCTTTGTCAAATGTTATATTGTCCTTAACAGTCCCCTTGAATAAATGGATATCCTGAGTAACCACGCTAAATTTCTGCCGGTAATCTTCGACATTGTATTCCGATATGGGGACATCATCTACCAATATTTCACCTTTCGTAGGCTCACAAAACCTTAACAGCAGATTTATGATCGTCGTCTTGCCGCTTCCGTTATCGCCCACAATGGCAACCTTCTCACCTCTGTGGATTTTCAGGTTAATATTTTTAAGAATATCGCGGCCATCCAGGGAGACTGAAACGTTTCTAAATTCAATGGTTGAAATCTTGCCGGTCAGAGGGGAAGAGGCCGCATAGTTTTCTTCCTCTAAATCATTGAAACGCTTTATCCCAGCAAGGCTGGGTTTGATTTGTTTGAGTATTATTCGTAAATTCATGATGATATTAACCGGCATTAATACGTACGAAGTAAATGAAATAAAAGCGACTAGGCCGCCCATGGTAAGCTGATTTCCAGCGATCAGGAAGGCACCCAGTATATACAGCGAATTCATCATGATGAATTCGGTGCTTTGTGTCAGCAAATTGTTTTTCGCCCGCATTAATGACAGATTCCTGGACGATTCGTTGATTGTCTGAATATGTTCGGTATATTCGTCCAGGGTTTTTTTGTTTAAGTTCCAAAGCTTGATATCAATGATGCCATGAATGATATTTGAAAACCAAGCATTATAGTTTTTGTTAACGACCATAAGTTGTTCGCCAAACTTTTCAGCTCTTTTCCGCATGATGATATTCAAAAGCAATTTGACCGGCATTATACCTGCGACAAACAAGGCGAGCCGCCAGTCGAGTAAAACTAAGCCAACCGCGGCTCCGATACATTTGCAAATGATCACGAAAATTGTTAAGAATCCGTTATCCGTGATGCTCATGATACTTGAGATGTCATAGAGCGCGTCGCCGATTGTTTTATAAAATCCCTGCTCCTTAAAATAATGAGGCTTGAGCTTCAGGCCATGATCCAAAGCTTCAATCTTCATTTTTTTTCCGAGAGCATTGGTTATTGTGATCTCCTGTTTTTTTTGCAGGTATTCAATGAGCTGGCTGCCTGTCTGCAAAATAATAATCAGTACAACAAAGATCACAACTGCCTTAATATTGTTTTTTAACAAGCCGTTATCTATCATATTTTGACTGACGAAGGGTGTAACCGCCGCTATGGCCGAGATAACAACGGCAAACAGCATTATTAGGGCCATCTTGGACCGATATGGCTTTAAAATCGACAGAACATCTTTAAATTTCATGATAATCACCCCTTGCCGCAATACGGACTTCACCGTATATTGTTATGATCGTATAAGGTATCCGGAATATTGTGCGTATCCTCACTCGTCGGCGTAACACACGTATTAACAATTACTTTATCTAAAAAAGTCAGCTGAAGGACGACAGGATTTCTTTCGGCTTCATCCGAATCACCATGATTGACGATAAGCCTGTAGAAAGTATGACGATCAGAAAGCCGATTCCAATAATCGTGACAAGTTCCGTGGTACCCACCTGGATTGACAGCAGCTCCTCCGGTTGTATCTCCCGCACTTCCACAGGATCATAATAGATCTCGCGACTGAAATGGTCGCCTTCTACTTCCTGTGTCTGTTCGGCGATGCCCCCGAGCAGCATGTCACCTACGCGTGCGGCCGCGAAGCCAGAGATACCCCACGAAATAAAAAAGGCAAGGACGGCGATCAGCAGGTTCTCCGTGATATGCTGGGCGATGATGCCGGTTTTTCTGATTCCGACGGACAGAAGAATGCCGATCTCGTATTTACGGTCTTTCATCCACATGACGAGAATCAGCGAGAGCATTACAACGCTTACGAAGATGATGATTAAAAGAAATGTTGTTATCAGACCGGCCATGCGTTCGAGAGGCACGGCGGAATCGTTGTAGGCTTTATTGTTTTTGATAATCTTGAAACCATCCCAATCGTAGTCGGTAAGATCAGAAAGCCGATCAACGATAGAATTTAGCTCTCTGGGGTCGCTCACGAAAAAGGCCACACCGCTGGAAAACCGAGTCGTTCGTTTACCGGTCAGGTTTTCCTGCATCGCGCGAAGAGACGCCGTATCCGTGAATATGAAGTTTTCCTGAATGTCGCATTCGGCAACGTCACTGCTGTTTGACGTCTGCTCGGACTCGACCGCATAAATACCGATGACGGTGAGATCATACTGAGTTTGGAACTGATCTGTATCGTCCGGCAGCGTTTCCGGAGGATATGACACCGTAAACGAATCGCCGACTGTCAGATTGTTGTCCGATGCCAGAACGCTTGAGATAACAGCGGTAAACTGGTCATCCGGATTTATATGGCGGCCTTCCGTCAGAGAAAAAGACCTTAAATAAAAGTATTCATGAAGACTGCTGTCCGTATTGGACAGGAAGCGGGCCATACTGGCCTTCGGGTCGCCCTGTGACGTGAAGCGTCCCGGCGTCAGTTGCAGGCCGTCTGTCATCATATACTGGATCGTCATCCCGTTGTATGCTTTGATCCCGCCGTTTTGGATTACATCCTGCACTAAATTGTCGTCGGCAAATCCCACTTGGCCACTGTCGTAATCAGATTCAATCTTAAAGTATCCGCCCAGCGATTTGCGCAGGTCGGCGGCCGCAATATCAGCCGCTCGTCCGACCGACAGGCAGGTGAGGACAAGGGTGGATATGATCGTCAAAATCAGCAGCAGGACGATGGTTTTGTTTTTCTTACGGGTCAGGAATAAAATGGCGCGCTTATAAAGACTCATTATTTTACCTCTTTGACGCAGGGATTTATCTTACCCCACGGTATTCTCCGTCTCACAGGCCAGGTCACTTGATAAAATATTATTTAAGCCATCTAAAACGTTTTGTGTATTTACCGTCAGGCGTTCGTTTTCATATTCAATGACCGCCTTCGTACCCCGGCATCTCAGCATTACATCACCCTCCAGGGCGGCAAAGGCCTCGCTTATCCCATTATCGTCCGGTGTGATGATGAAGATCAGGTCCGTTTTATAATGGCGCCGCATGAAATGTACGTCGTTTTGCAAGCTAGACGTGTTTGTTATATGTTTGAGCCGGATATCATAAGCGCCGCCCATCATCAAAAGCCCCGTCGACTGAATGCTGTATTTGTCATACATCCCGTCCATTAATAACCGGCCGAACTCCAGTGCGGATTTACCCTCAATAAAAACAATTGGAATCTCACGGGTTACAGGCATTCCCGGGTAGACCATTCTCTCTCTTTCAGGCGGTAGACGATACGTGCTCAGATTGTGAATGATTTCAAATATTTCGTACGGTTTACGCCCCTTGTTAATGAGGTCGTTGATATAGGCTGACACAACCGGAACGGCAAAGCTGTTGGATGGTCCGTGTCTCTGCCTTTTCAACAGGTCAAAATTGCAATTAGCATAAATTTCAGCGCCAAGCGGATCGCCAGCCCGATACGCAATTTCACCTGCTTGTAAAAGCCCTGCCCAGTCATTTTGCACGCCCAGTACAAAGGGATAGCTGGCAGGCACTGTGACATATCGCCGGTTGTCCAATGCTGAGACAATGACTGTATTTTCGGCTAAATCATGGGTAATATCATAAAGATATCGGGAATCCGACAGAAGTGAAGATACGGCGCTGAGGCTGACTATGTCGACATTCAATTTCCCGCACAGGCGCAAAGCCTCGGCCAGCTGCTCAATTTTACCGAAGGGCTTTGGCGAGTCCGCGCTGCCCGAGGCTAGTATCCGGATATTGATAAGCTCATAATCGCAGGCGCAGTGGTCCAGCACTGCGGCGCACATGGTGCCGTGCGTCAGGCCATGACGGCATGGTTCACCATTTGAGTCTTCACACAGATCAATATATTGTATTGGCTTATTGATATATGTGGGATCCACGTATGTATCAATCAATGCGATTCGGCTCAAAACCTCACCTCCAACATACCGTGTCCCCGCCAATCGGGGGCGGTGAAGACGGCTAAAACCGCGTCAGTACATGCTTTGGGTTTAGCTTCATGACGTTCCAAGACGACACAACAACGCTAATGGCTGTGCTGATCAGAACCATCAGGGATACCATCAGGATGTTGAGCGCTGTCAGGCCGTAGGTGAGGTCCACCGGGCCGGAAGGCAGCATTTCCACAACGAAATCAAACCGCCGCAGTGTCGCCTTATACGCTTCTCCCGTATCCGGTGGCGATACCATCTTTTCCGCCAGATTCCCGACCGGTCCGGCCAAAAGGCTTGAAAGCAGGAACGCTATTATGAGCGCTACGACGGACAGCATCACGCATTCCAGCAGCAGCTGCAGCAGAATGTTTCGCCTACCGACGCCCATAGACAGAAGGACACCCATTTCCCGCCGCCGGGTCTTCGTCCACATGTTTAAAATCAGGCCCAGAAGGATGACGCAGGTTATCAGAACGATGATAACGGAAACGACGGAAATGGTGCCAAGCTGCCGCAGCGGCTTCCCGGAAGACCGGTACGCCGATTCGTCCAGCTCGATTGAGAAATCCTTCTCGTTATATCCCTCCAGCGCCCGGACCTCTTCGACCGTACTGTCCAGATTCACGGGATCATCGACGAATACTTTGACCCCGAAATATCCCGGCGGGCGGAGCTGGGTGCTGTCGTCAGGGTCCTCACCCCGCCATGTCTTCAGATATGCACTGGATTCTTTGGACATTTTTTCGGCTGCGTATACATCGCAGAATATGACATTTTCAGCATACTGATATTCTGACGTGTATTCGGATGCTTCCTGTGAAAAGTTAATGTCAAACAGGCCCACAATCTCAAACACCGCCGGTTCTGCCAATGCATGGTGCGGGGTGGTAAAATCACCGGGAGGTAAGAAATATATTTTATCTGCATTAAAAGTATCCCCCACTGTTAAACCATTCCGCTTGGCCAGGTCCGTTGAGATGAGCGCCTTGTACTGATCGTCATCGTTGAGAGGCCGCCCCACCGCCAGTTCAAGCGCGCCTATTGCGAAAAACTCGTGAAGGGCGCTGTTGGCACAGTAATATAAGTCTGTTTGCTGCACGCCTATTCTCAACAATTTTGAAGATGGTTGTTCTTGTAGTTCATAATAATAAGAACCGGGGCGCAACTGGAGGTTTACCCAAACCCCTGGGTTTGTTCCACCCTCGTAATATCCGGTGACGTGTTCCAGGGCCATGATCTGATCGAACATTTCCGGCGAGATAATGGGGCCGGTATAGATTTTCTGTTCGCCCCAATCCTTTTCCACCACCTCATAGTCCGTCGGATCGTTGACGGCCAGTACCGTGAAGCTCGTAACTAGGCTGTTTTTACGAAGGGTCTCCAGCTCTTTGTCCGCGCCGGCCTTGATCGTCAAGCTCAGCATGGAAAACAGCGCCGCCACAATCATGATGATGAGCAGCAGAATGCTCCGGCCGCGCTTGCGCGTTATGTACAGCCATGCTCGACGGAAAATGGACATGGGTAAACCTCCTGCTTAATTGATTCGAGGTGGAGAAAACCGTGGGGCAGGGAAGACGGCTGCTTACATGGATGACAAAACATCCTTGGGTTTCATCTTTAAAACATTTCGCGAGGTAACAAGGACGCTGCCGGCCGTACTGCCCATAACAACGGCGGCAACAATCAGAATGTTTTGTACGGTTAAACCATATTCTAAATCAACCGGGTCGGTGGACACTTTATTTATAACAGGCTTGTGGTATACGCTTTCAACCTCGTACATTTCCGACGTCGTCGTTGTGGGGGTCATTATTTTTTCGGCGAAACGACCGAAGCTGTCGGCAAAAAGCCCGGATATGACAATGGCGAGGATCAGCGCAAGCAGAGCAAGAATAATGCATTCCAGCAGCTGCTGCATCACAATATTCCGCTTTTTGACACCCATCGACAACAATATGCCCATTTCACGTTTCCGGCCTTTTGTCCACATGTTCATAAGCAGGCCCAGCAGCACAATGCAGGCGATTATAACGGTCACGATAAGGACGGTTGAAAATGTACTAAGATTCTTAAGCGGCTCCGCCGAGGCTCGGTACGCCGCGTCGTCTGGTTCTATCGTAAAATATTCCGGTTGGATTTCATCAAGTGCCTTTACCTCCGCTATGGCGGCGTCCAGATTTTTAGGGTCATCCACAAAAAATGTGGCGTCGTTGTATGTCGTGATTTCCTCGGACGGATAATCTTTATAATCGTAAATCGTTGTAAGCATTTGCTGCACAGAATACAGATCGCAGAAGATCATATTCTCGGCAAATACTTTTTCAAAGGTAAAAATATTAGTTTCACCAGTACTTGCAGATGTTAGATAAGCTGCCTCCTGCTTAAAGTTAATATTAAATATCCCGACAATCTCCAGCTTCATTGGTTCTCCGATTATCTTATTGGGATCTCCCCCATATGTATATGTCACATCTCTGGCTTCGGCAGTGATCGTATCACCAATAGATAAGTTGTTTCTTTCAGCTAGTGCGGTGGATATTATAGTTTTATATTGGTCGTCTTTTATAATATGTCTTCCCTGAGACAGTTCAAACGCACCGATCCGGAATGGTTCATAGCGTTCGCTTTCGCTGCATCCGTATAAATCTGTCACCTGTGAGTTTACTTGATAGTAATCAAGAGGTAGATCAAATGGAATTTCTTCAGGATGCTCTTTGTACCGTTGATACCAATTTACATAGTTACCGGATCTTAATTCGAGGTCAAACCATACAGAAACTAGACTATAGATTAAACAATTTGTTACATAGTTTGTTTCTGTTATCCTTTTTGTTATATCTGTGGTGATACGAGAGCCGGTATAGATTTCGTATGCTTGGCCTTGTTCGCCATACTCCATTGTCCATAAAGATTTATTTTCTTCGTTTATACTTAAGTTAAAACTGCTGCACAAGCTTTTACGCAAGTTATCTATTTCTTTGTCAGTACTGGACTTTATAACTAGTCCAAGCATTGTGAATACCGCTGTTAATATCATGATAATGAGAAGCATTATACTCCGGCTGCGCTTGCGCGTTATGTAAAGCCATGCTCGACGGAATATGGACATGGGTGTCGCCTCCTGCTTGTTTATTCGAGGTTGGGAACTGTGGGGCAGGGAAGATGGCTAAAACCGCGTCAGTACGTGCTTGGGGTTTAGCTTCATGACGTTCCAGGACGACACAACAACGCTAATGGCTGTGCTGATCAGAACCATCAGGGATACCATCAGGATGTTGAGCGCTGTCAGGCCATAGGTGAGGTCCACCGGGCCGGAAGGCAGCATTTCCACAACGAAATCAAACCGCCGCAGTGTCGCCTTATACGCTTCTCCCGTATCTGGCGGCGATACCATCTTCTCGGCCAGATTCCCCACCGGCCCAGCCAACAGGCTTGAAAGCAGGAACGCTATTATGAGCGCTACGGCGGACAGCATCACGCATTCCAGCAGCAGCTGCAGCAGAATGTTTCGCCTGCCGACGCCCATAGACAGAAGGACGCCCATTTCCCGCCGCCGGGTCTTCGTCCACATGTTTAAAATCAGGCCCAGAAGGATGACGCAGGTCACGAAGACAATGACTACGGAAAAGACAGAGATGGTGCTGAGCTGCCGCAGCGGCTTCCCGGAGGACCGGTACGCCGATTCGTCCAGCTCGATTGAGAAATCCTTCTCGTTATATCCCTCCAGCGCTCGGACCTCTTCGACCGTGGTGTCTAGATTCACCGGGTCGTCCACGAATACTTTTACCCCAAAATAACCCGGCGGGCGCAGCTGTGTGCTGTCGTCCGGGTCCTCGCCCCGCCATGTCTTGAGATATGCGCTGCTCTCATCATCCATCTGATTGGCTGCATACACATCGCAGAATATGACGTTCTCCGCATATAGATACTCTGAAGTGTATTCAGACGCTTCCTGTGAAAAGTTTATATCAAACAGACCCACGATCTCAAACACCGCCGGTTCTGCCAACGCATGGTGCGGGGTGGTAAAGTCGCCGGGAGGTAAGAAAAATATGATATCTGCATTGAAAGTATCTCCCACGTTCAAGCCGTTCCGTTCGGCCAAATCTGTTGATATTAATGCCTTGTACTGATCGTCATCGTTGATATGTCGCCCCTCCGCCAGTTCAAGCGCGCCTATTGCGAAAAATTCATGCAGAGCACTGTTGGCACAGTAATATAAGTCTGTTTGCTGCACGCCTATTCTCAACAATTTTGAAGATGGTTGTTCTTGTAGTTCATAATAATAAGAACCGGGGCGCAACTGGAGGTTTACCCAAACCCCTGGGTTTGTTCCGCCTTCGTAATACCCGGTGACATGCTCCAGGGCCATGATCTGGTCAAACATTTCCGGCGAAATAATGGGGCCGGTGTAAATTTTCTGCTCGCCCCAGTCCTTTTCCACGACCTCATAATCATATGGATTATTGACGGCGTTCACGGTGAAGCTGGTGACCAGGCTGTTTTTACGCAGGGTCTCCAGCTCCTTGTCCGCGCCGGCCTTGATCGTCAGGCTCAGCATGGCAAAGACAACCGACACAATCATGATGATGAGCAGCAGGATACTCCGGCTGCGCTTGCGCGTTATGTATAGCCATGATCGACGGAAAATGGACATGGGCAAACCTCCTGCTGGTTAATTCGTGGCTGGGAACTGTGGGGCAGGGAAGACGGCTAAAACCGCGTCAGTACATGCTTGGGATTTAGCTTCATGACGTTCCAGGACGACACAACAACGCTAATGGCTGTGCTGATCAGAACCATCAGGGATACCATCAGGATGTTGAGCGCTGTCAGGCCATAGGTGAGGTCCACCGGGCCGGAAGGCAGCATTTCCACAACGAAATCAAACCGCCGCAGTGTCGCCTTATACGCTTCTCCCGTATCCGGTGGCGATACCATCTTTTCCGCCAGATTCCCGACCGGTCCGGCCAAAAGGCTTGAAAGCAGGAACGCTATTATGAGCGCTATGACGGACAACATCACGCATTCCAGCAACAGCTGCAGCAGAATGTTTCGCCTGCCGACGCCCATAGACAGCAGGACGCCCATTTCCCGCCGCCGGGTCTTCGTCCACATGTTTAAAATCAGGCCCAGAAGGATGACGCAGGTCACGAAGACAATGACTACGGAAAAGACAGAAATGGTGCCAAGCTGCCGCAGCGGCTTTCTGGAAGACCGGTAAGCCGATTCGTCCAGCTCAATCGAGAAATCCTTCTCGTTAAACCCCTCCAGCGCCCGGACCTCTTCGACGGTGCTGTCCAGATTCACCGGGTCATCGACGAATACTTTGACCCCGAAATACCCCGGCGGGCGTAGCTGTGTGCTGTCGTCCGGGTCCTCACCCCGCCATGTCTTCAGATATGCGCTGGCTTCCTTGGACATTTTTTCGGCTGAGTATACATCGCAGAATACAACATTTTCAGCATATTGATATTCTGATGTGTATTCGGACGCTTCCTGTGAAAAGTTAATGTCAAACAGGCCTACGATCTCAAACACCGCCGGTTCTGCCAATGCATGGTGCGGGGTGGTAAAGTCGCCGGGAGGTAAGTAGAATATTTTATCTGCTTTAAAAGTGTCTCCCACATCCAAGCCGTTCCGTTCTGCCAAATCTGTTGATATCAGTGCCTTGTACTGGTCGTCGTCGTTGATAGGCCGCCCCTCGGCCAGCTCCAGCGCGCCGTTTGCGAAAAATTCATGCAGAGCACTGTTGGCACAGTAATAGAAATTTGTCTGGTGAGTGACTATTTTATATAATTTCATACTTGAGGGGTCTTGATCACGCCCTTCACTATGTTGCTCATAGTACGTTCGCCCAGGGCGCAGCTGGAGGTCTACCCAAACAATAGCATACGTTCCGCCCTGGTAATATCCGGTGACGTGCTCCAGGGCCATAATCTGGTCAAACATCTCCGGTGAGATAATGGGGCCGGTGTAGATTTTCTGCTCGCCCCAATCCTTTTCCACCACTTCATAATCATATGGATCATTAACCGCGCTCACGGTAAAGCTGGTAACCAGGCTGTTTTTACGCAGGGTCTCCAGCTCTTTGTCCGCGCCGGCCTTGATCGTCAGGCTCAACATGGAAAACAGCGCCGTCAGGCACAGGATCACCAGCAGCAGGATGCTCCGGCCGCGCTTGCGCATTATGTACAGCCATGCTCGACGGAATATGGACATGGGAAAACCTCCTGCTGGTTAATTCGAGGCTGGGAACCGTGGGGCAGGGTTGAGGGCTAAAACCGCGTCAGTACGTGCTTGGGGTTTAGCTTCATGACGTTCCAGGACGACACAACAACGCTTATGGCTGTGCTTACCAGAACTGTCAGAGACACGATCAGGATGTTAATCGCTGTCAGGCCATAGGTGAGGTCCACCGGGCCGGAAGGCAGCATTTCCACAACGAAGTCAAACTCTCTCAGCTTTGCTTGATACGCTTCTCCCGTATCCGGTGGCGAAACCAGCCGTTCCGCCAGATTCCCCACCGGCCCAGCCAACAGGCTTGAAAGCAGGAAAGCGATAACAAGCGCTATGACGGACAGCATCAAACATTCCAGCAGCAGCTGCAGCAGAATGTTTCGCCTGCCGACGCCCATAGACAGAAGGACGCCCATCTCGCGTCTGCGGGTCTTCGTCCACATGTTTAAAATCAGGCCCAGAAGGATGACGCAGGTTATCAGAACGATGATAACGGAAGCAACGGAAATGGTGCCAAGCTGCCGCAACGGCTTCCCGGAGGACCGGTACGCCGATTCGTCCAGCTCAATCGAGAAATCCTTCTCGTTAAACCCCTCCAGCGCCCGGACCTCTTCGACGGCGCTGTCCAGATTCACCGGGTCATCGACGAATACTTTGACCCCGAAATACCCCGGCGGGCGTAGCTGTGTGCTGTCGTCCGGGTCCTCACCCCGCCATGTCTTCAGATATGCGCTGGCTTCCTTGGACATTTTTTCGGCTGAGTATACATCGCAGAATACAACATTTTCAGCATATTGATATTCTGATGTGTATTCGGACGCTTCCTGTGAAAAGTTAATGTCAAACAGGCCTACGATCTCAAACACCGCCGGTTCTGCCAATGCATGGTGCGGGGTGGTAAAGTCGCCGGGAGGTAAGTAGAATATTTTATCTGCTTTAAAAGTGTCTCCCACATCCAAGCCGTTCCGTTCTGCCAAATCTGTTGATATCAGTGCCTTGTACTGGTCGT
The DNA here is from genome assembly GCA_963675425.1 of uncultured Sporobacter sp. Lineage (GTDB taxonomy): Bacteria > Bacillota > Clostridia > Oscillospirales > Oscillospiraceae > Sporobacter. The sequence continues at coordinate 1,785,113 of OY776214.1, forward strand.
CGTCGTTGATAGGCCGCCCCTCGGCCAGCTCCAGCGCGCCGTTTGCGAAAAATTCATGCAGAGCACTGTTGGCACAGTAATAGAAATTTGTCTGGTGAGTGACTATTTTATATAATTTCATACTTGAGGGGTCTTGATCACGCCCTTCACTATGTTGCTCATAGTACGTTCGCCCAGGGCGCAGCTGGAGGTCTACCCAAACAATAGCATACGTTCCGCCCTCGTAATACCCGGTGACATGCTCCAGGGCCATGATCTGATCGAACATCTCCAGCGAGATAATGGGGCCGGTGTAGATTTTCTGCTCGCCCCAATCCTTTTCCACCACCTCATAATCATACGGATTATTGACGGCGTTCACGGTGAAGCTGGTAACCAAGCTGTTTTTACGCAGGGTCTCCAGCTCTTTGTCCGCGCCGGCCTTGATCGTCAGGCTCAGCATGGCAAACAACGCCGTCAGGCACAGGATTACCAGCAGCAGGATGCTCCGGCCGCGCTTGCGCGTTATGTATAGCCATGCTCGACGGAAAATGGACATGGGCGTCGCCTCCTGAATTCTGGATAAATGGATGTTGATAAATGGATGTTAAATACAGACATACTATAATTATATCTGAATTATCTGATGTTAAGTGTTGTAAGACGGCTGTTTTTTGACGCAACAGGGAGCGTGGGTGATTATACAGGGTTATATTTGGGAAATATTGCACCGCTTAACAGGAGTATTGTATAAAATTAAATACCGCTCGGATTTTTAAATTTGGGAAGAGGCGAAACGCCTCTCCCCAGCTCAACGCCGTATGCATCGTATGCATAAGTTAATGTGTTGGTTTTCGCTATGCTAATACGTCTGGCTAGTTATGACTGAAAATCATCTTGGTAAGTATCCAAAAGTAGGGTCTCCTGAGTTGCCCTTGCTGGCTGGCCATAGCATACAGGCGTATAGCACCCGTTCCAGCAGCCGTTATAGCAGTCATACATCGTTTCCACCGTCAGCTTCTGAGGGAAATTTTTACGATACTTTTTCATGGGATATGCCTCCATTCTTTGTGTGTGTCGATGCATACGGCAGTGATGCCAATTCATAAGAGAAACGCGGCAAGGAACCGGGGGTTTTCAGCCTACTCGTTTATGTTCCAGCTTTAGCAGCGCTACGCTTATGCCCCTGACCGTCATTACTTCATAGCCATGATTCGTAAAAATAGTGTGTACCGGCGCCTGAAGCTCCTTTTCCAGACGATCAAAAATGTACAGGAAATCGGCCGGGTCGATACCAAGCGCTCTGTCGATCAGACTGGTATCCGGGTAATCGATAACCTTTCCGGTTACATCCCGGACCGTGTCCCGGATCAAGTTTTCAAGCTGCTCTTTTGTATAGATCATTTTGTCCTCCTTAAATCTTATCAGCGTTTTCCTGTAGACGATGCAAAACAGAACTGAGAACACATTTCGCGTCGCCTTTATCAAACAGATTGAGAACCGGGAAATGAACGGCATTTAAATCCGGATAATATTTTTCCAGATAGTCCCGGCCCAAAAAATTGTATTCCACAACATCGTCTGTTTTCCGGATCAGCTCATACATAACTTTGGAGATCGCAACGGCGTCCACCGGTGCGTTAAATCTCGCGCGAAAGTAATTGTTTAAACTGCTGAAAGCGTCCGGCAGTGGACGGCGCATAAAATAGGTGCACAGGATCGTCATGTCGATCAGGCAAGCGTTAGAGATGATCAGCGGAAATTCCCCGAAACGATTCAATTCGTCTCCATGCGCGAAGGGCGCAACACCTTCCGGCACGCCGATGACAATGATTTCCGGCGCTTCGGACTGCTCAATTTCGTAGACAAACCGGTTAAATTGCTCGATTTTTTCATCAAACGGGAGACTGCTGTATAAAAAGGACGGAGTGGTGTAACATCCAAACATTGCTCCGAGCGCGTTGGAGGTTATAAAGACGGCCCGATCCTCCCCCAAGAGCTGTTTGAGCAACAGCTGCACCTCGAATTTATTGCAGTTTTTTCCCTGTCCCATGACGGCGATAATGGGCGCGTTGATCTCGTTCATGCCGGCGTTTGCTTTTTCGTGTATGCTTTGAAGCGTCTCCTCGGAAAATTGGGGCTGCGCGCGTAAAAGGCGATATCGGCCTTCGTAACCGTCCAGGTCCAGTTGAGACTGTGCCAGAGGCGTGATATAAACCTCTTTCCGGCTGGCCAGGGCGTCCTCGATGACCTGGTAGTATTTATCCGGCTTATAATTTCTGTAATTATCCAGCAGCAAAACCGCGTCGCAGCTTTGGAGCATTTCATTATAGCCGGCGTCTTTTAAACCAAGACGGTCATTGATCCGGCGGGTTACGGCCTGATCGTCTACATACGATATCAGCCCCGCGAGCTTATAGCCGTCCAGGTTATCTTCATATTCAAGCAGGGTGTCCACGTCGGGGTGGTACGGGAACAGCAACACTTTTTTCATCGGACTTACCTCCCTATATGGCTAATCCAAATTCATTCAACACACAAAATTCATACAAAGCGTGAATGGTATTCTGGCTGTTTTTTTGACAGTTCATTTTTTTGCCGCTTTTTGTAGGCTCCGGCGCGTCCGTGAAATCAATCTGACCGGCGCAAATGGAGCAGTCCTGAAAGTTCCAGCACTCCCGGCATGCCGATTCGGTTAGCTGGCCAATGTTCAGTATTTTCTTCATTTGCTCCAGGTCGAAGCCATCGTCCAATGTGCCGATCTGAAAGTATGCCAGCTGATCGTTGATGCGCTCGCAGGGAAACAGCGCTTCGTCTACCCGTACAAAGAGGCGGTGTACCCCCGGCTCGCAAGGGCCGTTATGGTGCATGACCGGAGACATCAGGTTGCCCTTATGAAGATTTTGCTTTCGAAGCACGATACTCCCCAGCATACCTTTTGATAAAGGACTTATGTATTTGTCCTCTAATTTTCCTGTGAGCCAGAAAAGCATCTTAACGTATTCATAAGCCCGGATTCTAAAATACTTTTCATTATACGAAATCTGTTCTTTCAAATCCCGTTCGTCCATTGAGTTGAAAATGATATATTTATCGCTGAATACGTCGTCTGTGCTGAAGTATTCCAATACACATCCAAGGTCTATGTACGGATTGATCGTCGTCATGATTTGAAGTCTGTTATAAAACGCCGGATATCTCTCTTTTATGTTTTTTATGTTCCGGATTATAACGTCAAAGGAACCCTGGCCGTTTGCAAATTTACGGTTTGTATCGTGCTCCTCTTTAGAACCGTCCAGACTGATTGCTATGTTAAAGCCTTCCTCAACGAGGTAATCCACTACCGGCTGGGACAGGAGCGTCCCGTTGGTGGTCATATTGAATTGAATTTTTCGGCCCTCTGTTTTGCTTTTGGCGTATGTCACAGTTTTTTGAATCAGATCAAATTCCAGCAGCGGTTCGCCGCCATAAAAGCCGATCGTGATTTCCGGCTTTTCCGTGCTCCGATCCAAAAAGAAATCGATGGCCTTTTTGGCCGTTTCTAAACTCATGCGTTTGCCGGAATGCGTCCGGTTTTTCTCATAAATACCGGAAAAGGCGCAATACGCGCATCTGAGGTTGCATTGCTGCGTCACCTGAAGTGTCAATAGATCCAGCTTGTTTTTGGCGTGATGCTCGATGACTTCCGTTTTGGGGTGCTCGATTTTTTCAACGACGTTCGGTGCGAACATACCGAAGCTCTGGTATTTGGCGATGACTGGGCTTTGTCCGGCGGGGAGCTCGCCCCGGTCGACTTGATTCAGCTCGTCATATTCGTTGCCGGTGATCGTGACGATGGAATTCGTATGGCGGTCGTATACATAATGGTTCTTATACGTCTTGATGGTCTTGAATATGATTTTTTTATTCTCCACATGTATCCCTCCTGTACGAGATTTTTCCTGTGTTAATGATTTCGCAGATGATTTCCGTATGAGGTTGGTCTGCAATAAATTGTTGTTCTGTCTCTATATTGATTGACAAGCCTAAAACATTACAAAAAACTATAAATTTGTCAAAAAAAGACGGCGCCCTTTTTTAAAGGAACACCGTCTATATATTATTTATAATGTCAAACCGTCACAGAGTTTGTCGCGATTGTTCTGGAATCACTGCCTGTTCCGTTACCGGCATAGACGGTGACAAGGGCGCGATACTCCTTACCCGATGTGCCTACGTAATTGATCGAACCGACATGTGAATACTCACTGGCCGCCAGCATGCCGTTTTGCGTGGAGCCATAGTAGGTTTCAACGCCGGTCCACACGCCGTTGATTTTTTCCTGAACAACAATAAAGCTCGCTCCGACAAGATCCATCCGGCCTGTGGCGTCTACATCGAAGCTGATGCTGACCCGGTGGAAAGACCCGGTATCAGCCGTGGCGGCGTAATAACTCAGATAATAACTAGCCTGCGGAGAATACAAAGTGGCGGTAGCGCTGGACATTAAACCAACACAAAGAAATGTAGCTATTAGTATGGTTCTGAGTTTTGAGGCGGATTTCTTTAGCATTTTAATCACCTTTCATAAATAGAATTTATCATCTGCTTAAGTTCGTCCTCGGTCAGATTGCCCGAGATGGAGCACATAATATTCTGGTTGGTCCATATGGCGGATCGTTGATCGTAATTTGATAATATGTAATGTGTAATGCCATCAATCTCATACGGCGCAACGGATGAATTGTCCTTTTCAAACGTGCCGCTTTGGACATCCTCCGACGTTTCAAAACGCCTGATTGTTATAATAAAGCCTTTTTCGCCATTTTCATAAACAGCCTGAACTTTAACTGAGTCTGACGTGGGGAAAACCTTAATTTCGGTCCGTTCGAATCCGGGCGGATACCAATTCGGCACGACCGGTACCGGAATGTCATAACTGTTCAACGCCTCTTGCAGATTTGCATATTCTCTATCTGGGGCGGCTTGCGCATCATCGGTCTGAGCGGGTGCGCTGAAATGGAAGGTATCTTCCGTCCAGCGCGCAATTGATCCGAACACATCGATGCCGAGCGCCTGAACAGATATCATGCCGGCTAATAACATCGCCATTGCCGCGGCGGCTAAGCGTATCACCTTTAAACGATGTTTTGGTTTGAAAAAGGGGAGTGGGTCGGATGATTTTGGCGCGGGTTGAGCAGCTTCAAACAGGGGTGCGTGCTTTTCCCGAAAAGCCGCCAAAGACGATTCGGCGCTGTAATCGACTGTTAGGGGGTCTTTTTCATCCAAGGCATTTAAGTATGCGCCGATCAGCTGCGGTTCGTAATCCAGTTCGCCCATCGAATCCCATTTATCTGCCAGCTCGTCTATAAGCTCATCCGCGGTCATTTTATTCAAATGCTCGTTGATTTGAGCGGCATCCCCGCAAGGCTTGCCACTATGTGGGGTATACCAATTGTCAGACATCTCAACACCTCCTTTTTTATATTGATTGAGAGGGGCGTTTCATTACAAAAAAACTAGAAAATTTTTTCTTTATTCATAATTTCCTTATAATGGGTTTTCGCACGGAAGAGTCTTGTCCGGCAATTGAGCACTGAGATGTGCAGCTTTTCCGATATTTCCTCATAAGAAAGCTGCTCCTCAAAGACTAACAGCAGAATCTCCCGTTCATTTTGCTTTAAGTCTTGGGGCAGAAGCTCGGACAGGGGCTGCTGATATGTATCGTCTGCGGCAATTTCCACATTGGGGTTCAGCGGCCATTCGAGCCGGTGCCGCGCGGACTTCAATTCGTCCGTCATCAGGTTTTTGAGTGTCTGGCTCAGCCAACCCGGTAAATTCGGGTGGTTAATCAGATCGCTTTTTTTATAAAGAAGAATCAAGAAGGCCTCGTTTACAAGCTCTTCGGCAATTTGTTGGTTTCGCAGCAGATAGGTTGCTTGCCGGATCATCCGGGGGGCGTTTTCAATATATAGTTTATCAAACCATTGATCCTGATTTGGCATAGGGGTTCCTTTCAGAGACAGCTGGATTGAAGCGATAAGTTGGTTTAATTTAACAAACATGTATCATTAATTATATATATCCATTAAGTATTTCGAAGTATTTAATAACAAAATTAACATAATTATCTATATTATACCTGCCACTTCCATTGCTGTGAGGGTGACGGGGCGCTGATCTCCATTGACTACTCCGTCGTGGAAAATGAGTTTATGACAATATATACCAGACGTCAGAGTTGGGCTTTCTGTTCGTGACAATAAAAAGTAAATATGTATAAAGGTGTATATAAATCTTGACGAGGCCACCTGAATGGAGTATTATGAAATAAATGGTAAACAGATGATTCGTTAGCTGTAATAATTAATGTATTGTTATATATATGAAGTAAGCTATCAATATTTTTTACACAGACCGCATTAAAGTTGAAAGGATTTTCGTCGGGGGTATGTGTAATCTTGTATGATCTTAAATAAGTAAATTTTCATAGACAAACCAGAGCATTTCTCAGCTCTGGTTTGTCTATAATTTGCTAAATTAAGATGGGAGGTGTCCCAAATGAAAAAATATAAATATTTAGTTCTTCTGACACTCATCTATATTGTTTTTGTCGTACTTTTTTGGCTCTTCTATTCAGTTACACTTAACGATCCACCAAGAAGTTCTAATGCGCTTTTGTGGAGTAAAATATACTCGTGTATGTCATGTTTAGCTTTTTTAGCGATTGGATTTTTCGTTAGTTTGATAACAAGAAAAACAAAAAAAGGCACAACTCTCTATCTTCGTCCCGTCGATGAAAACACGCTCGTGGTCCGTTTCACCCATCTCTTCCAGCTTTCGGGCATACTGGTAGAACAGGTCTTCTACCGCAGCTTGCAGCCGCCCCGTCCTGAACCGTGCCAATGTATTATGATCCGGCACCGGTTCGCCCTCCTTTTACGGCAAAAAAGCGTGAAGGAAAACCCTTTTGGGACATCCTTCACGCTTTTTATTGCTGTCTTTTTAAGACAGCCTCTTACCGATTTTGTTCATGTAAGTAAGTACTACTTTGTAGTCGATTTGTTTACAGATATCAAGTAAAGTGCCTAGAACGCAATGAATTCAAGTTTTACATCCTGCGAAGCTTATCCGTATATCCAGCAGGCAAAAGGATACCCGATGAACACCAGAATAACTGCGGCTACTGCCATGGTAACAGAAGCGTAGGTAAGTATTTCTGAGCTTTTAATCTTATCCTTTACACCGTACAGGAGCGCCGTCATCGGGTTGGAGGATGGCAGCAGGAACGCCACATAGCACGCAAACAGTAACGTGACAACAAGCGGGAACGGTTTGATACCGACGATGTCCTTCATAGCGTATATAATGGGGATGAATATTGCCCCGACGACGATATTATTCAGGAAGTTGGTCAGAATTATTGCGGACACAATGATGAGCGCGGCGAACAGGAACGGAGACATCCCCGCGAAGATTGGTGTCAACGCCTGTGTGATAGTTGCTGTGACACCGGTCGCTTCGGAGGTTAACGCACCAGCGGCAATGAGCGCCGTCCCGCAAATAAATATTGGTCCCCAGACGAGGCCTTTATCCGCAGCCGCTTTTATCGTTGTAAATGGTTTATTATCTATGCGGAGTAAAAATGAGATACATAGAACCAACGCAAGCACACCGATGTTTCCAAATTTGCCGAGCCAAACCGTTAGGGCCCAACTGGCCGGAAGCAGCGAAGGAAGGATCATGATAGCGATTAGAAAACCGATTAGCAGGAGAGTTATCTTGATCTTTTTGGTCATCGTAGGAACTTCTTCGATCTTGACGTTCTTAAGAGCGCTTATATCGGGCTTAAAAATCAGAAAGAGCACTAGCGTACTTATGCCTATAATAAGCAGTGAAATAATTACACCGTAAGCCAGATACGGCCATGCGTTTAGTACTAACGTACTGTCAACGGCAGTAGCAATTCCGAGCAGTGCCTGCAGGCCGGGATTCCAAGAATAATAAATACATATACCGCACTGAATGAAAAGAGCAAAAACCATGATACTCATCCATCTGTTTTTTTTCTCCATCCCTACCTGGTCGGCGATCGAGTAAATTAACTCCCACAGCAGGATCAGGAGGGCAATTCCACAGAATGCTCCCAGGACGTACATTGTCAGTAAGATGAAAACAACGAGTAGCCATGGCCTTCCGTTCAGGATCTTACGGGACATTACCCACTTGCCGGCCCAGTCGCTTAGCCCTGAGTCAAGTACGACACCGGCAAACAGAAACGACAGGATAGTCAGGACTACCACCGGGCTGCCAAACATAGACGGTATGAGCGCAGACATTGTGGAGTAGTCCGTAAGACCCAGCAGGATCAGGCAGGACAGCGACGGCCATATGGGGTCGCATATGCACCAGCCAACGAGTGTGCCGACGAATATGCCGGTAACTGACATGCCAAGGTCTGTTACCGATCCAAAATTCGGTAAGAATCTAAAGAATAACTGTATGAAGAGAACGATCCCTAGTTTTATCCAGTAAGTTGAGCTTTGTTTCTCAATTACTTTTGTGCCGTTAGCCAAAAAGAACACCCTTTCTTGTTTTATTAGGAAGTTGCTTAGATAACGAACTTTCTGAACTTTGCAAGGAATGGGTAACGCGCTTATAATATACGGTAATAAAAAGCCATATGGTTATTCTCTCTTGAGTTCCTCTTCCATCTTGCGCATCATATCCATGTCGTCGAGTGGCCTGTCAAAGTCAAAATCAGCCTTCTCAATGACATTTGAATATTCATAATACTTCTTCTCCTTCATGTCTCCTGTAATAGAAACATGAGAAAATCTGCCGAGGGCCAGCCTGCCGAAATGGACGGCAAAAAGTGGCTTGGTGTTGATATACAGGCTGCCGCTTAGCCTGCCATCAATGAGCAGACGACCGACGCCGCAGTTGGGCTGGGTTTCGACAAAATCAAACGCAAACCGATGAGCACCGTCAGGTACCTCAATGTCGGATTCCATTTGGAAGTGATTGTAACTAAGATAATTGTAGTGGTATTTCAGTTTGCCGTCCTGAATATAAAGCGCATAGCCACCTAAATTGTCACCATTCGAGAGCAGCACACCTTCGTCGCCATTCTTATAAGACGCATAAACTGTAATGGTATAGGACCCGTGGAGCATCGGGACACCGCTTCCGGTGCTTTCTGGATAGATAGTGTATTGCGTCGTCTTCTCCTTTGGTTTAAAGCGAAGAATTGCCTTTGAATTATATCCCTCTATCTTTTTCAAGTGGCTTTCCAGCAGGGGAAGGACGTTGTATTTACCGGCTTCGTTATACCAAAGCTCGATCATATCCTTAAGCTTTTCTGGGTATTTATCAGCCAGATTTATGGATTCACTGAAATCTTCGTCCGTATTATAGAGCTCCCACTCATCCTTGGAGAAATCAAAAGTGGGATTTTTCACATGGTCGGCGACAGCCTTCCAGCCGTTGGCCCAAATGCCGCGATTACCGAGCATTTCATAGTACTGCACATGTCTGTGTGTTGGTTCTGTGGGGTTGTCAAATGTGTAAGTCATACTGACCCCGTGCTTGGCTTCCTGCGGGACGCCCTTGATGACATCTGGCTCAGAAATGCCGCAAATATCAAGAACGGTTTTATTAATATCGATAACATGGTGGTATTGAGGTCTGATACCGCCCTTATCTTTGATTCCGTTGGGGTAAGAAATAATAAGAGGCACTTTGATACCGCCGTTATGTGACCATGATTTATACATTTTCAGAGGGGTGCCGCTGGCATGCGCCCATGAGATAGGATAGTGTGCGCTTGTTTCTTCGGTGCCAAGCTTCTCACATATCTCTTCGGAGACGAGAGGAGAAAATTCCTCAGTGAAATAATGGTGCAACGTGTTATCTGTACCCTTAGGCGACCCCTCGGCCGATGCGCCATTATCTGTCAGGAAGACAACGAGCGTGTTATCATATTGCCCGATTTTCTTAAGATAGTCGATTACTCTCCCAATCTGAGCGTCGGTATGAGTGAGGAATCCGGCGTACACTTCCATATATTTGGCAAGAATGTGTTTCTCGGTTTCAGAGCAGGCATCCCAATCTTCCACGAAGCGGTCGTTTTCTGTCAGGACGGCGTTTTCCGGAACAATACCCATTTCTTTTTGCCGTTCAAATACCTTCCGGCGATAAGCGTCCCAGCCGTCATCAAATTTGCCCTTATATTTTTCAATGTATTCCGTTGGAACCTGAAGAGGGCAGTGCTGAGCGCCGTAAGCCAGATAGCAGAAAAAAGGTTTCTTCGGATCGGCGGATTTCGAGTCGCCAATATATGTTATGGCCTTGTCTGTCAGGTCTTCGCTGAGATGATATCCCTCGGAAGCGGATTTCGGTGGATCAACATATTCATTGCCGTGAACAAGCTGCGGGTAGAATTGGTTGGTGCAGGCACTTAAAAAGCCATAGTATTTGTTGAAGCCACGCCCACAGGGCCATTCGTCGAACGGTCCGGCGGCAGTATTATAATCATCGTTGATGAGATGCCATTTACCAAGCATAAAGGTGTTGTAGCCATTTTCGACAAGAGTTTCGCTGATTAAGCCGTATCTTTTGTCAACGCAGCCGCGATATCCGGGAAAACCCAAGCTGAAGTTTGCAAGATATCCCATGCCAACCGCGTGATGATTGCAGCCACTCAACAGGCTGGCTCTTGTGGGGGAACACATAGGATTTACATGGAAATTTTGATAGCGCAGACCATCTGCGGCGAGTTGATCGATGTTGGGCGTTTCAATAAGGGAACCGTAGCAGCCGACATCGCCAAAACCGGTGTCATCCAGCAAAATGTAAAGCACATTTGGCGCATCCTTCGGGGCTGTTTTAGCTTCGGGCCACCAAGGCGTAGAGTTAAGGTATTCGGTTTTAATAGTACCTTCAAATTTCTGGTTGTATTCAGACATTGTAATTCTCCCTATGGTTCAATATTTAATGTGCGTTCAATCAGATTATTATTGCTTGTGTTTCTGCGGTACAAAGACGTATCACCCCTTAATGCAATGCAGAGCTTCCTGTTCATAGACTGCAATTCCCCTTTCTCTTCTATTTATTGGTGAATCAGCTGCTGTGCTTAGGAAATGGCATAATCAACCGATACACTTTTTTGATTCTTTTCATGGACCATACTGCGCAATTTCTAAAAGCGTCGGGTAAGCGTAATGAAGGTTCGCCGCCTTGAAATGAAAACAGACATTACCATAAATTATCCTCCCATTTGATATTCTGCCATTGTGCAGGGACGGTGGAACAAAGTGTGATCATAATCGACTAAGAAATCATTGCGATTTTGGTCATTTAAAATAAAGAAGCAGTTTTGAATATGTTCAAATGTATAATAAGTAAAGATTAATTTTGTTATTAATAAGCATGATGGACCTAAAAACCCTGCAATATTTATATTATATGACTATACTGTTTATAACTATTACCCATTATGGAAAAAAGTATGGATTGTTTTGCACAGGCGCCCATGATTGGCTGCCTGTGCGTGCGGAGTTTATTCCATTATTGGGTTGCCCATGTAGCATTCAAAAAACATTGCGGCGGCACCAACCGCGATCGTTTCGATTCCAAATGATCCGCCTCGTTTAAATATCACTTTGGCTTTTTCCCTTTGATAGATATTTTCTAAAGCAGTTTTTACAACCGCATCGTAAAAAAACGGTGTTTCCATAACAAGGGGACCGCTAATAACAACACGCTCGGGATTTAAGAGGGTGATGTAGTTGCCGAGTCCTATCCCCATATAAAAGCCGGCATTTCTAAGTTCTTCTCTGGAAATTACATCGCCCTGTTCAGCGGCGGCACGGTAATGGAGATAGTTAATTTCATTTAAGGGAACCTTGATCAGGCTTGATTCGCCAGCCTTGATTCTGCGACGAATGTTTTCGGTTATAACACGCGTTGAAGCATAAAGACCAAGACAGCCCGTTTTTCCACACTTGCAGCGTCCGCCCAGAACGGCTATAGATGTATGAGCAAATGCATCCTCCTCACAAAAGGCTGACCGTATGATTACGCCGGAGGTGATATGTGCGGAACGTATCCCGATACCGCAGTTGAAGTATGATATGTTTTTATTTTTTCTGCCATCACCATAAAGATACTCTGCCAATACCGCTGCATACGTTCCGTTATCGACGTACACGGCACATCCAAGTGCCCGCTCTAACATATCGCGTATCGGTATATTGCTCCACGCATCAACAACAAAATCGGAAACTTCGCCTGAATAACCGGTATTCCTATCAATCGGGCCGACCATGCCCAGGCCTGCGCCTAATATACTTTCCTTGGTAATTGAGAATTTTTCAAGAAATCTATTAACTATTCCCGCAATTTCGTCAACGAGAATCTCGGGATAATACTTATCGACAGATACAAAAATTCTTTCCCCGGCTTTGACCTTCATTTTTAAGTCACAGAGCGTCACATACGAATAGGTTCTTGATATCTCTATTCCAATTAGATACTTTTCATTTACGTTAACATCGAAAAGCGATGGCTTTCTACCGCCTGAAGACTCTTCCTGACCATATTCGACAACCGCCTTTTTTTCGAGCAATGACGAAATGAGCCGGTTTAATGTACTTGTTTTATAGTCAAAGCAAGATATAAGGCTCTTTTTTGTCATAGGACCTTCTTTTTGGAGTTTTCCAAAGACTTGCTTTTCATCGGGGTTAAGAGCATTAATTCGCAAAGCTTCCTCCTAAAATGATCACTTATTGTGAATGTGAAATAAAGAGGGGGTTTTACTAATCTAAATAATCAATATTACGTGTTAAACCTATTATAACTTGTTTATAATATACCCTCTTTTTTTCAATATTACAATATGTCAATATATTAAGATTGTTATGCCCATATTGGTTAATAATAACGAAAGTCAGCCTGATTAATTTTCAGGAGTACGACAACACCGTATACGCTGGATAATTTGCATCAAAATGAGTAAATGAAGTCAAATCCACTAAACAGTATTGTTTAGAACCAGTGTTTCTTTGGCGAATGGGAATACAAACATACCGGTGCCTATTTTATGCTATTAGTATTGGCGTTCGGTATAACCTATATGACGGTAAGCAATGTAATGATTGTCGGTATTTGGGGATTTGTTGTCAAATTTATTGTTTGTACCGTGGTTTGTAATGCCGTATATTTTTTAGTCCTGTTCAAAACCTCTGCGTTCAAAACCTTCTGGCAGTGTGTGGTAAACGCATTTCCCCGTATGAGTTTTAAAAACCGGATGAAAAAAGATTGAGGCTTTGTTGTAACGTTGTATTAAATAGTGGAATTCAGACCGTGTATTCATGTGGGTTTCAGGGCTTCTTCTACTAGTGACATTAATTTGATGTTCATTGGCCAGTATTGGGAATTAAGCCGTACCGTGCCTTTTCTCCCGTTATCAGATTTTGAATCATATCATTAATAAAGGACGCCAGTTCTTCCGGCGATTTCCGGATTTCTCTGTTGAGCCAATATTCCATAATGCCGATAAGGGAGACGATGCAGAACTGGGTAAGAAGATCTATGTGATCGGACTTTATCTCCGTCGGTATGTTCAGCTCCCTGCCGAGGTCCTCAATGGTCCGATGAATCAGCTCATATAAGTCATTATGAAATACCTGCCGAAGGTGCTCGCGCCCGACAGATTTAAGCGCGCACAGGCACACGGCGCGGTTATCTTCCAGATAATGCAGGATCTGCAGCACGCCATCCTGCCAGAACAGCACGTTTTCCCGGCCTTTAAGTAAAACGGTGGCATCTTGCTCAAACGTCCACTTCATGAGATCGTATATGTCGTCAAAGTGGTAATAAAAGGTCTGGCGGTTGATATCACATTCTTCAATAAGTTCCCGAACTGTAATCTTATTGACTGGTTTTTTAACCATGCTTTTTTTCAGTGCCGCTGCGAGCGCGGTTTTCGTACGATAAGAAATTTCGCTTTGCTTCAAAATTAACCCCTCCGAGTTTCCGGCTGCCGGATGCCTTGAAAGAACACTATACAACTGTATAACGTTTGTCTAAAGATATACAATTTACGGCCTGCTGTCAAGTTTTTGATAGCGAACCGCGGATTGTATATTTTTTTATGCGTAAGGCAGAGCTATGATCGTTTCGTAAGGAGGCGAAAAAGATGCAGAACGGGATATTTGACGTGGCGCTGCGTTCGCCGCTCGGCCCAAGAACCGGAACACTGACGCTGTTGCAAAACGGCGATACCCTGCAGGGCGTGTTTTCTTTTTTTGGCAAGGATAACACGATTGATGAGGGGACTGTTAATGGCAATACGTGTGTCTTCGGCGGCAACATTGCAACAGCCGCCGGCAACCGGCAATATAGGGCGACAGTTGAAATAAAAAACGACGAGCTGTATGGCGAGGTTGTGTTTTATCTGCGCACCGTCCCCGTAAAAATCCCTTTGATTATCCCGATGAAGCTGACAGGTAAACGAATAACAGGCTGACGCGGCGCAGCTCGTTCATAACGCCAATATCGATGCGGAGGTAATTACTTGAAATTTGGAAAATTCATTGTGAAATTCAGGATTCCGATTCTGATCATCGGCATTCTGCTGTTGGTTCCGTCTGTTTTTGGGATCTTAAACACACACATCAATTATGATATGCTGACGTATCTGCCTGAAGACATGGAAACGGTCCGCGGGCAGGATATTCTTTTAAACGATTTTGGAAAGGGTGCTTTTTCATTTCTCATCATTGAGGATATGCAGCCGAAGGACGTGGCGGCCCTGGAGAAAAAGCTCGAGGCGGTCGATCATGTAGACAGCGTGATTTGGTACGATGATTTTGCGGACATAGCTGTCCCGATGGAAATGCTGCCGGACGACGTGTACGACGCTTTCAATAAAGACGACGAGACGCTGCTGGCCATATTCTTCGATACATCAACGTCGGAGGACGCAACCATTCAGGCTGTCAATGAAATACGCTCCATCGCGGGAGAACAGTGCTATTTGTCGGGCCTGTCCGCGCTGGTGACCGACCTTAAGGCGCTGTGCGAAAAACAGGAACCTGTTTATATTGCCATTGCCGTTGCCTGCGCGTGCGCCGCTATGATGCTGTTTCTTGACTCATGGCTTATCCCTTTCATATTTCTTGCAAGTATCGGCATGGCCATTGCCTACAATATGGGCTCAAACTGGTTTTTAGGGGAAATTTCATACATAACCAAAGCGCTGGCCGCCATTTTACAACTGGCCGTTACGATGGATTACTCCATCTTTTTGTGGCACAGCTATACGGAGGAAAAAGAGAAGCGAACCGACAGGAAGGAAGCTATGGCGGCGGCCGTCTCCGGTACGCTGACAGCTGTGTCGGGCAGTTCGCTGACGACGATAGCCGGCTTTCTCGCTATGTGCTTTATGACCTATACGATGGGCGCAGACATGGGAATCGTCATGGCAAAGGGCGTTTTGCTCGGCGTTATCAGCAGCGTAACACTCCTGCCCGCCATGATATTATGCCTTGACAAACCGCTTGAAAAAACAAATCATAAGCCGCTTATCCGCCGGATGGATAAGTTTGCCGCCTTTGTCACCAGACGCTCGTGGGTGTTTATACTCCTGTTTGTCCTGTTGGCAGTGCCGGCCTGGTACGGTTACAGTCATACGGCCCTGTTTTACGATTTCACCTCAATCTTTACAGGAAACGATACGGGCTTTGACGCGGAGGACGTACAGTTCCTGGATGCGGCAGAAAAGCTCGCTGACGACTTCGGCGTTTCAACAACGCATATGATCCTGTGTGACGCGGATATGCCGTCAAAGGATGCCGGCGCCATGCTGGATCAGTTGGATCAAGTCGGGGGTGTCAGTGCGGTGCTTGGCCTCAATTCCATCCTGGGCAACGACAT
This sequence comes from uncultured Sporobacter sp., assembly GCA_963675425.1. Classification (GTDB taxonomy): domain Bacteria; phylum Bacillota; class Clostridia; order Oscillospirales; family Oscillospiraceae; genus Sporobacter. Next base: position 1,801,010 of record OY776214.1, read on the forward strand.
CCCCAAGGAAATGCTACCGGATTCGATTCTGAATGTTCTGGAAACGGGTGATTACCAGCTTGTTCTGGTCAATTCCGAATATGGCGCCTCAACGGATGAGGTGAATAACCAGATTGATGAGATCAATACGATTGTCAAGCAATATGATCCGGACGGTATGCTGATCGGCGAAGCGCCCCTGACAAAAGATTTGATCGGCGTGACCGATAAGGATTTCCGGGTTGTCAGCATTGTATCTATTGCCCTGGTCTTTATTATCATATTGATCGCTATGAAATCTGTCTCGCTGCCCGTGATTCTTGTGGCCGTCATTGAATTTGCCATTTATATCAATTTGGGCATTCCGTATTATATAGGTGATTCGCTGTTATTCCTTGCGCCCATCTGTATCAGCACTATCCAGCTGGGGTCCACGGTGGACTATGCGATTTTGTTGACAACGCGTTATAAGCGTGAGCGTATGGAGGGCGGCGACAAGCATACCGCCGCCGCAACGGCGCTGGCCGTATCGATACCGTCCATATTCGTCAGCGCGTTTTGCTTCTTTACGGCCACCTTCGGTGTGTCGGTGTTTTCAGATATCAAGATCATCAGTTCCCTGTGTGATTTGCTGTCGCGGGGCGCCATCGTCAGTATGCTGTCCGTGGTCTTTGTACTGCCCGCTCTGTTGATCTTGCTGGATAAAATTATTATCAGAACGACCTGGGGCATGAAACGAAAAATCATCCCTGAAAGAATCTGACCAAGGAGGATACATATTTTGAAGAATTCTATCTGGAAAAAAGCCGGTGCGTGTATGCTGGCCGTCCTATTGATACTCACCGGCAGCATGCTTTCCACCAGCTCTTCGGCGGCTTCCGCCGCCCAAAAAAATGAGGAAACGCTCAACGAAAAAATCAGCGGCATTGTATCGATCAACGAGGATGCCCGGGCCGCGGATAAGGAGGAAACGGTCTATGTCATTGCCGGTGCCGACGGAACCGCCGGGCGGACAATTGTCACGGAGTGGCTTAAAAATCCGGACAATGCCGGGGCACTCTCGGATTATACTGAGCTGAACAACATTGAAAACACCAACGGCTATGAAACCTATACGTTTGACGGTAATACGCTGGCATGGGATGCCGGCGGGCGCGATATCCATTATCGGGGCACGACAGATAAGGAACTGCCCGTGACGGTGCATGTCATCTATTACCTTGACGGTGTTGAGACTGCGCCGGAGGATATGGCGGGTCGAAGCGGCCATGTGACCATCCGCTTCGATTATACCAACAATACAAAGACGGCCGCGACGGTTAACGGCGCACGGGAGGATATCTATGTCCCGTTTCTTATGGCAAGCGGGCTCATACTTGACGGGGATTCGTTTTCCAACGTGACCGTCTCCACCGGCACGGTCTATAACGACGGTACCAGGAATATTGTCATCGGCTGCGCACTTCCCGGCCTTTCGGATAGCCTGGGTCTGGAGGACGGCGATTATAACATCCCGGAATATGTTGAGGTTGAAGCGGATACGACGGACTTTTCTCTTTCTATGACGCTTACCGTTGCCTTGAACGGCCTGTTCGACAGCCTGAATATTGATACGGACAGCGGCCTTACGGATTTAAGCGGCGATCTTACGGCGCTTCAGGACGCGGCCAGGCAGATTGCTGACGGTGCCGACGACCTTGCCGACGGCACCGGAGCGCTGTCAGATGGCCTCGGCAGCATCTCGTCCAATAGTGCCGCGCTTAAAAACGGTGCTTATGCCGTATTTCAGTCTCTGACGAATACGGCGGCGGAACAGCTGAACGCCGCGTTGACGGCGGCGGGCTATGATACCGTAGCGCTTACCCCGTCCGATTACAGCGCGGTTTTAACCGGCCTGCTGGATACGCTCAGCAGCGGCGCATATTCTCAGGCGGCTGCCGTCGCGGAAGAACAGGTGCGCGCCGCGGTGACGGAGCAGGTGACAGAACGGGTGACGGAGCAGGTGACGGAAGCGGTCAGTGCGCAGGTGACGGAGCAGGTGACGGCGCAGCTTATACAATCGCTCATGGAAAAGACTTATACACAGGAGCAGGCCGAGGCTTATTTACAGACGGAGGAAGGTCAGGCGCTTGTCAGCACAACTGTCCGGCAGCAGATGGCGACGGACGCGGTGCAGCAGACGATCAGCGCCAATATCGAGCAGCAGATGGAATCCGATGAAGTACAGCAGACGATTGAATCAAACGTCGCCCAACAAATGGCGTCTGAGGCTGTGCGGGGTCAGATTGACGACGCTGTCACCACCGGACTTGCCGGAAGCGAAGCCTATCAGTCCATTGCCGGGCTGAAAACGCAGCTGGATAATTATGCGGCGTTCTACAGCGGGCTTACGAGCTATACCGGCGGCGTGGATTCGGCTTACAGCGGCTCAAAGGAACTGGCGGCGGGTGCCGGGGATCTGGCTGACGGGGCTCGGGAATTTTATGACGCAGGCATTGAAAAGCTTGTTGACGGCCTGAGCGGAGATTATGACGGATTGCTTGACCGCCTGCAGGCCGTGGCCGACGCCGGAAAAGCCTACCGCAGCTTTGGCGGAATTTCCGAGGATATGTCCGGCAGCGTTAAGTTTATCTGGAGAACAGAAGCCATTTAATACGAATAACCAACAGAAACATTAAAAAAACGCAATTGTCACGTATGGGAGCCATAAAGGAGCCGGTCAATGTGATTGATCTGGCTCCTTAGACTGTCAAAAAAAAGCCGCTTCCGCGGCTTTTTTTTGACGAATATGCGTTCGCGCGCTGAGGCGCTGGCAAAGTAATGCTTTTGGGCTGAGACCAGACAACTTGACGTCATTGATGAAAATAAAATCGTGCGGCGATTGGGTGTATAGACGAAGGAGAGAAGACTTTTTGACAAGCTCTCGTTTATTAAGAATGGGCGCTCCTTATACGATAATCCCGACCGGGCAGTGGTCGCTGCCATACACGTCGGATAAAATAAAGGCTTCTTTGACTTCGGGCATGAAGCGCCGGGACACAACAAAATAATCAATGCGCCAGCCCACATTCCGCTCCCGCGCGCCGTACATCTGGGACCACCAGGTATACGCATCGCGCGCGTCGGGGTGCATCGTGCGAAACGTATCCGAAAAGCCGGCTTCTAAGAGGGTCGTCATTTTTTTCCGTTCCTGATCGGTAAAGCCCGCGTTTTTTCGATTGGATTTCGCGTTTTTGATATCAATTTCCTGATGGGCCACATTGAAGTCGCCGCAAAGGATTACAGGCTTTTTGGCGTCCAGCGCTAAGAGATAGCTTCGGAATTCGTCCTCCCACTCCATGCGGTAGTCCAAACGGGCCAGCTCTCTCTGAGAGTTCGGCGTATAGACATTTACAAAATAATACTCTTCAAATTCGAGCGTAATCACCCGACCTTCCTGGTCGTGCTTTTCAATGCCAATGCCATAGGCTGCTTTCAAAGGCGCCTTTTTCGTAAAAACAGCCGTGCCGGCATAGCCCTTACGCTGTGCGCTGTTCCAGTATTCCAGATAACCGGGTAAATCAAGCTCCGCCTGCCCCTGCTGCATTTTGGTCTCCTGCAGGCAGAATATATCCGCGCCTATGTTATTGAAGGTTTCAATAAATCCTTTTTTCAAACAGGCCCGTAAGCCGTTGACGTTCCAGGAAATCATTTTCATAAACGGTTCTCCTTAAGTAACCATGGTCTTTAGATTTTATTATATCACATCTGACTGTACCATTAACGTCTGGCAAAAACAGATGTGACATCTCTGTCCAGTGTTTTTGAGATAAGGCTGATCAGCAGTTCTTCAAGAGCCGAGAGGGTTGCCAGGGAGCACAGCAGTACGGCTGTGCTGTTCAGCCCGACCAGCCAATAGATTAACGGAAAGCATGTTAGCAGGAGTCCGGTGGCTTTGTTGGCATACGTATGCAAAAAAGCAAAAGCATGAAATTTAAGAAAACCTACGATGAGCGTCAGGACGCGGATGGAGAGGATTATGGCCATCCAGCACACGCACCACAGCGGCCACTGAATATACGGAATAAAGATCAGTAGCAGTACAAAGACGAATATGATATCGGCAACACTGTCAAAAACGGCGCCGAACCGGCTGGAGAGATTGAGCTTTCTGGCAATATATCCGTCCAGTATATCGCTGAGCCCGCCTAAGAGGTAACCCGCAAAAAAGACGGGTGAGAGCGGCGCTGTGAAAAGGAGAAGCAGAGAACAAATAATTCGGACACCCGTGATAATGTTAGGGATCTGTTTTGTTGTTGCCATTCTAAGCGGCGGACTCCTTGTCTAGAAGATTTGCAGCATGACCATTTTCAATGTGCAGAAAATATTTTAGCACAACACGGTCCCTGTGTCGCGGGGATATTTTTTGAGGCGCGGATTGAGAAAATCTAATGTATCCGTCTAGTCTTCCGTGTTGAAGCTGGAAAGACTATAAATGGCAGCTAATTGGAATCGGAATAAGATCAGCTGAAAAAGAAATAATAGCATCAATTACGCGGAAAGGAATTGGTGCGTATAATGAGTGTTTTAGGCTGGATTGTAATCGGCGGACTGGCCGGCTGGATTGCGAGTATGATCACCCGCAACAACGCGCGCATGGGCGCTTTCGCCAATATCATCGTAGGCGTGATTGGCGGATTTATCGGCGGATTCATTGTAAATCTCGTAGGCGGAATCGGCATTACAGGCTTTAATTTCTGGAGCCTGATCGTGGCCGTTATCGGCTCTGTGATTCTGTTGTGGCTTGTCAATCTGGGCGGCAAGAGAAGAAGAACCTGAAACTGATATAATCTTAAGGCTGGCAGCCCGCAGTATTTTGTGATACTGCGGGCTATTTAATGGCTATCTGCGGGGTGTAATCATTGTCTGGTAAAGATCATATTGCCATTTATTACGACAAATGATATCATAAATCTGCAATGAACTTCTCATATAAGACGGGCATTTAAATCGCCGTAAACGAATGAAAGGCGGACATCAAATGAGTTTATTAGGATGGATTATCATCGGTGGGCTGGCCGGCTGGATTGCCAGCATGATCACCAGCAACAACGCCCGTATGGGCGCGCTGGCCAATATCTTCGTGGGCATCATCGGCGCGTTTGTCGGGGGATTTATCGTTAATCTCCTGGGCGGCAGAGGCGTTACCGGCTTCAATCTCTGGAGCCTCATTGTAGCCGTGTTTGGCTCGATTGTGCTGCTGTGCATCGTCAACTTGTTCAGTAAAAAGAAATAATACATATTCGGCGTTTTAAAAAAGCAGCCCGCAGTATTTTGTGATACTGCGGGCTGTTTTTTGCGGGCTCATTCAGTTCCAGACGTCCGGCCTACCTTCAGAGCGGCAACGAAGTACCAAATTAACGAAAGATTAACATAGTATTACAGTGATTTAACTTATACCCGCCACTCCCGTTGCGATAAATAAAGTGAGGAGGTGGTTAAATGAAGAAGATCATGATTGTGGATGATTCTTTGATTATACGCATCAACCTGAAGAAAATGTTTGAAAAAAACGGCTTTGAGGTTGTGGCGGAAGCCGTTAACGGTCAGGATGCCATTGATAAATTTAAAAGCTATCAGCCGGATGTGACGACGATGGATATTACGATGCCTGTAATGGACGGCATTGCGGCGCTACGGGAAATTAAAAAGCTGGACGCGGATGCCTGCGTCGTCATGATTTCAGCTTTGGGGCAGGAGGGTAAAGTCGTCGAATGCCTCAATTTGGGGGCCCGGCATTATATACTCAAGCCCATTAATGAAAATGGCGTTCTGGACGTTATAAAGGCTGTTCTGTCTAAGCCGTCGGAGGAAAAAGCTTATGCCTGTGACGTCGGTTAAACCTACGCCGAAAATTGAGAACGATAACAGTATTGCGCTGTTTGTCATGCAGCCGCCGACAATAGCGGCCGATGAAACAGGCCTGGCCGCCAGCGAAATTTTCTCCAGAGACAGCGCGGCGGAAGGAATTGTCGTTTTGGATAACAAGCGCCCGGTCGGCATTATGATGCGGACAAGCTTTTTTCAGAAAATGGGGTCGCAATACGGCCACTCGCTGTACGCCAACCGGTCAGTCAGGCTGATTATGGACGCGGCGTTTATGTCGGCGGAGTTCAATGAATCCATTTCAAAAATCAGTATGCAGGCCATGTCGCGGGAGCAGGGAAAGCTGTACGATTATATCGTGGTAACAAAGGATAGAGCGTACTGCGGCGTTATCAGCATCCGGCATTTCCTGATTGAGCTGTCCAAGCAAAACGATGCGCAGATCAGCATTCTCAAAGAGCAGCAAAAAAAGCTGATCAGCGCCAATGAGCAGGAGATGCGTTTCCGGCAGGAGATTGAGCAAAAGTCGTCGTCTCTTAAGAATCTTCTGGACCATGCCGATCAGGGATTTTTATCGTTTGCGCGGGATCTCGTCATCCAGAGCGAATACAGCTATAAATGCTACGAGCTTTTTCAAAAGAGCATATCGGGCGTCAGCTTTATCGAGTTGATCGCCGATTATTTTGATGAGGAAAGACTGTCTGTTTTCAGTATGGTCTTTGAAAATTACTATAATAACAACGCCTCTGTGACGGACCAGGTATATTTGATGCTGCTCCCGTCCGACTGTGTCGTGGGCGACCGGCATGTACATCTGGAGTACCGCCGCATCGAGGTTCACGGAGAAAAGGCCGTTATGGTAATCCTCAGCGACAGCACCGAAAAACGCAAGCTGGAAAAGGAAATTACGGACGATCAAAACAAGCAGCGGCTGCTTATAAAGGCCTTTAGCTACCCGGTGCAGATTAAGCAGACCATGGAGGACTTTCACGAGCTGGCCGATGGCGGTTACCAGCTTCTATTGGCGGACAGGCCGATAGAGGAGGAGAGCGCCGGCGAGCTGCTGAGGGCTGTGCATACCTTTAAAGGCGATTTTGCGCAGTTTGGCTTTCTGACGGCCTCGGAGAAGCTGCATGGGATTGAAAATGCGCTGATTGACGCTATCGAAAACGGTGAAGGCGCGGCGCGGCTTACGGCTATAATGGAAACGGTTGACGCAGAGGCGATTTTAGAGGATGACCTGAATACGGTCTACGACGTTTTAGGCAGCGGTTATTTTGACCAGAGTGAAAAGCTGTCAATATCAAAGGACCGTCTGGATGAAATCAAGCGGGGCATTGAAGACGGCTCTATTCCGATGCGTCAGGATGCGATTTTAGAGGTTTTTTCCGGGTTTGAAAGAAAAAGTATCAAGGTTTATCTTGAGCAGTATGCCGATTATCTGGAGTACATTTCAGCTCGCCTGATGAAAAGCAAGCCGGTCTATCTCATAGAAGGTGATGAGGTGGACCTTCACATTCAGGCCTACAAGCCTTTTTTAAAGAGCCTGGTGCACGTATTCAGAAATAGTGTTGACCACGGCCTGGAAACGGATGAGGAACGCGCTGAGTGTGGTAAACCGGAAAACGGCCTGATCGTCTGCCGTGTCTGCAGACTTGGCAAGGAAGCTTTTCGGCTGAGTATCAGCGATGACGGGCGCGGTATTGATCTCGATAAAGTTATTGCCAAAGCCCTGCAAAATAACATCTGCACAGCGCAGGAAATTGAAAAGATGACTGAAGAGAAGTTGGTCAGTCTCATTTTCGCCGACCGGTTTTCCACTAAAGATACCGCCGACAGCCTCAGTGGCCGCGGCGTGGGCATGGCGGCTGTCATGCAAAGCTGTCTGGCTTTGGGCGGCCGGATGGATGTGACGACGCAAAAAGGGCGGGGGACGACCTTTACGTTTGAACTGCCGATTATCACGCAGCCCTAAGGAGACAGTAATGGATGTAAATATTTCATATCCAGGGATTTTTATTGAATCCTTCATCGCCGCTGTCAGCGCGTTTCCGGCTTTGCAGATTCGGAAAATAGCGGTCAATGAACCGGGGTTAAATAATTCGTCAAGTGACATCACCGTCACGATTAATTTTGCCGGCGACGTGGATGGGACGGTTTTTCTGTCAGTGGATGTGCCGACCGGGGTGGCGCTTCGTCCCACCGGGTGAGTCGCGGTGGGCGCTGTCTGTATGGTTTACCAAAAGGCCGGGCGCGCTAGTAACTGTGTACAGGCTTGCTGACAAAAAGATATTAGCCTGTTGACAATAGAACCTAATCCCGATATTGTGTTAATGTATTAATACAATATCGGGATGTTTTTTAGGCCGGACCGGACGCACAGGTTCCCATACCGGTTGCGGCCCAATTGCGACCGGTTGCCGAAATCGCGTTGCATGCATCACAAAAAGAGGAATATAATGCCGGTGACTGAAATCTTAGGGAGTGTATTTATGGAGAATCTTGCACAGTACTTAAACGAGGGGATCGAGGGCCTTGTCCGGCAGGCGCTGCGGTCAACGCTGAGAAACCCGCGGGAGAGCGCGTTCCTGCTTCAATATAAAACGGCCTCCCGCAAGGCGGCGGAAAAGAGGCTCGAGTCGGAAGCGGAGGGACTGCACGTCCCGCCCTATCTCATCGCAAGCATCTCGGCGCAATGCAACCTGTACTGTGCCGGCTGTTACGCGCGCGCAAACGCGACGGTCGGCGAATCGGTCTGCCAGAGCCAGCTTCAGGACGCAGAGTGGGCTCGCATCTTTAGCGAAGCACAGGAGCTGGGGGTGTCGGTTATCCTTTTGGCAGGCGGCGAGCCGATGATGCGCCGCGGCGTGTTGGAACAGGCGGCCGCCATCCCTGATGTGCTCTTTCCGGTTTTTACAAACGGGACGCTCCTGGATAACGAAGCTGTGGTCCTTTTTCATAAAAACCGACAGCTGGTGCCGATTATCAGTATTGAGGGCGACCGGGAACGCACCGACGCGCGCCGCGGCGGCGGCGTATACGAGCGCTTGACGGACGCCATGGAGCGCCTGAAAGAAAAGGGCATTCTCTTTGGGGCGTCCATTACCGTGACGCGGGAGAATCTTGACAGTGTGACGTCGCCGGACTATGTAAGCGCATTACAGGAGCTGGGGTGTCAGGTTGTCATTTATGTGGAATACGTGGCCCTATCCGAAACGCCCGGCGAAACGGAGCCGGACAGCGGCGACCGCGAGCGGCTGCTGGCGCGCCAGGATACGCTGCGGGGGCAGTTTGACGGTATGATCTTTGTGGCGTTTCCCGGCGACGAGGAGGCGCTCGGCGGGTGCCTGGCCGCGGGGCGCGGATTCATTCATATTAATCCGTTGGGCGGCGCGGAGCCGTGCCCGTTCTCGCCGTTTTCCGATACGAGTCTCAAAACATCGTCGCTGCGAAAAGCGCTAGGCTCACCCCTTTTTAAAAAGCTGCATTTAGGCGAGCTAATGCAGGGGGAGCATCTCGGCGGCTGTGTCCTGCACGGCAAAGAGGAACAGGTCCGCGCGCTGCTGTCCTAAGCCGCTAACATAAGGCTGGGGGCCGCTGTTTCAGTGGCCAGCTTGCCCAAAAGGCCGCTCTCGCGGTTTTGTCGACAGTTTGAGGGAAGGCGAAAGCCTTCCCTCAGATATCCGGTTTTGCCCTTATTCGTAGACGATCTTAAAGCCGGAGCTCTCAATGCGGGTTTTAATCGCGTTTTCCGTCGCCGGCGGATTATAGTCTATAGTAACGCTGCCGCTGACGAGATTGACACCGACGTTATTAACGCCGTCGATTTTTTTTAGCGCGTTTTTAATTTCCGTTTTGTTTTCCTTGCTCTGGATTCCTGAAACGCTGCATAGCATAGTCTCCATTTAATGATCCTTTCAAGGCCAAAGCCGTTTTGAAATACGCATCATAAGCCATTAATATATGTGCGTTTTGTTAGTATTGTACGGCCTGCACGATTTATTCCGGTCCGCACTATATGGCAAAAATGTAGACCCATAAAAGAAATTACAAAAAAATACCGGATGAAAATACAAAAATATGTTCTGAATTGGTTTGATTTTTAATAGGGTCATCGGTATAATTAATGAATACAGTAAGATGAGAGAACCTCTCATCATTTCAGGAGGTAGACAATGGCAATTCCTGCATTTGATCCTAATGAATTAAAGGTAGTGGCAACCATGCCGGGCATGATGGGTAATCCCCCCGTCGACATTTACAGCTTTCCGGTAACGCCTAAAGAAGCGTACGCCGCACTATACAACAAAAAGCCCATCTGGCAGATTACGTCCATGGAAATGATGATGTTTTCGCCGAAGTGCAACCCGGACAACATTGCCCGGGCGTTCGTCTTCGATGGGACGAAAACGCCTCAGACGGGCGGCACGGACATGTTTGGCATTGAGTGGGAATTCATCCCGCAGGTCGGCGGCTCAATGGTGCGTCCGGGCAAACCCTTTATCGAGGACGCCAATGAAATTAAAGATAAGGTAAAATGGCCCGATATCGATTCGTGGGACTGGGAGGGCTGCGCGAAAGCCAACGAGGAATATCTGGCAACATCCCAGTTTAATATCTGCTGGTTTTTAAATGGCTGGTATGAGCGCCTCATCTCCTTCATGGACTTTGAAGGTGCGATCGTCGCGATGATCGACGAGGACCAGACGGACGCCGTAAAGGATTTCTTTGACAAGCTGTCTGATCTATACATACGTATATTTGACAAATATATTCAGTACTTCCCGCAGATTGACGGATTTTGCATCCACGACGACTGGGGCAGCCAGAAGGAAACATTTTTCTCACCGGCCACGGCCGAGGAGATGATTGTACCCTATATGAGAAGAGTTACCGATTTCCTGCATTCCAAGGGCAAGTTCTGTGAACTGCACAGCTGCGGCCAGCTGCTCAAGCAAGTACCGAACATAATCGCGGCCGGCTGGGACTCCTGGTTCCCGCAGCTGATGAACGATACGCAGAAGATCTATGAGCTCTACGGCGATAAAATTATTGTCGGCGTTGCGCCCGACGAATTTGACCCGGAAACAACGCCGGAAGACAAGCAGAGAGAATTGGCCAGAGACTATGCCAATAAATTCTGCAATCCGGATAAGCCGTCGTTTATGAATCTCTACGCCGGCAGAACGATGACATCGGCTTTTCGCGAGGAGCTGTATAAGCAGTCCCGCATCAACTACAGTAAATAAAATAAGATTCCAGGAGGATATGGCATATGTCTATACCAAAGTTTGATGAAAAAGAGCTGGAGGTCGTCGGCGAGACGCCCGAAACGCCGCTTATGCCCAGTATAAAGCTCTTTAAAACGCCCGTAACGGATAAAGAGGCTGTCAAGGGGGCTTTTTCAAGGCACCCGTACTGGCAGATCGGCCTTATGGAAAAGCGCATATTCACCCCGCGGATATTGCCGGACAACGTCGCCCGTGCGTTTGTCTTTGAATCAAAAACATTTGACCCCAACACAGGCGGCGGCCCAGATATGTTCGGCATTGATTGGGAATATGTCCCGCAGGTCGGCGGCTCGATGGTGCGGCCGGGCAAGCCGTTTATCAGCGATGCCAACGAGATCAAAGACAAAATCGTCTGGCCCGATATCGAAAAATGGGACTGGGAAGGCAGCGCCAAGGAAAATAACGATACGTACCTGGCGTCCGATAAGTTCAACCTTGCCTGGTTCCAGACGGGATTTTACGAGCGCCTGATCTCCTTCATGGACTTTGAGGGCGCGATTATGGCGCTTATCGACGAGGACCAGCAGGACGCCGTCCACGATTTCTTCGACAAGCTGTCGGACCTGTATATTCGCATTTTTGATAAGTACATCACCCATTTTCCCGCCATCGACGGCTTTTATATCCACGACGACTGGGGCAGCCAGAAGGAAACGTTCTTCTCGCCGGCAACGGCTGAGGAGATGATCGTGCCGTATATGCAGAAGGTTACGAGCTTCCTGCACTCCAAGGGTAAATTCTGCGAGCTGCACAGTTGCGGCCAGCTGTTAAAGCAGGTTCCAAACATGATCGCGGCCGGCTGGGACGCCTGGGGTGGTCAGGCCATGAACGATACGCAGAAGATCTATGAGCTCTACGGTGACAAGATCCTTGTCGGCGTCATTCCCGATCTCTTCGATCCGGCCACGACCCCGGAGGAGAAACAACGTGAAATGGCCAGAGAATATGCCAACAAGTTCTGTCACCCGGACAAGCCGTCCATGTTTAATCATTACGGCGCCCCAAACCTGACGCCGGCGTACTGGGAAGAGCTGTACAAGCAGTCCCGTATCAACTACAGCAAGTAAACGCATGAAATAAATCCTCTGGAGAATTTTATCCAGAGGATTTATTATTTACGTGCGTCTGCCCAATCAGACAGAGGTGACGAAACGGGCCGAATACAGATCACACATGATCATAGCGCCGGTAGCATTATCCTCAAGCACAAAGAAATTATAGCCGACCTCCTTCAGGATGCCTGTTTTGTCCAGATAGAGGTTGGTGAATACAAATTCGGCGCGGACTTTTTTGCCGATCTGTGATTTGAGGTATCCTGGTATGTAGCCGGGGTCCATCACAGAGGGGGGACCGGGGACGTTGAAAATCGGATTGGGCGCATAGGCGTCGCTGCGGGTCGACGTACCCGCGGTGCCCTGCTCTGACGCCGTCTGGTTTTGCTGCTGATAAGTTGCCGGGGAGACGCCGGTCGGCTGGTAAACGGACGGCGAGGTATCCTGCTGCTGATATGTAGACGGGGAAGTACCCTGCTGCTGGTAATCCGGCATGTTGTCGTACCCGGACATCATGGGCGAGGTATACGGACGCATCTGCGGTTCCTTATACGCTTTGTTCTGCGAGGTGCCGGCATTGCTGACAACGCGATTGTCAGACCAGTTGAGATTGTTGTTCATAGCAAACCTCCTTTGAGATATTAAGTTTCGGCATAAGCCGCCGTTGGGTTGTAGAAGCAGTGCTGGCGCAGGCGCGTATACCAATAGCCTGTGCCGTTATACGGGAATGGATCGGGACAGACGGGGTTAAACGGGTTCATATACCACAGCGCCTGATTGCCGATCTGCGTTTGAACGCCGCCTCCCAGCGCCCAATCCGCCGCGGCGTAGTCCTCCTGGCGTGGTGTCATGGACCAGACGTTTTGAGCGTTGGGAGATCCGGCAATCGTTGTCTTATAGCAGGAAAACTGGCATGTTTGAACCAGCACCCTCCGCAGGTCGCCCTGTCCTGTCCTGAGATATTCGCCGTAGGCCACATGAACGCGGTTCATTATAACGGTCGCGACGGCACGCATGCCGTCCTCGCCCTCGCCTTCGGCTTCGCATCGGATCATTCTGGCGAATAATTCTCTCGTAGTCATAGCTTCACCTCGATTAGAGTAACGCTTTGCTTTTTCGCGTGGAGCGGCGGCTGGCGCCGCCCGCCTTATATAATTTATTCAGCAGTAGCGGGATGTGGAACAAAACGCTCGGCGGACAATGTATAAAACTAATCTCCGTTAAAAAGGGGGATTAGTATTACTGGCCCGTGCGAGCGCTTTATGCCCGCGGCTTTTAATCATTTTTATACTATTCTACCTTTTAAAGGGTGCATAGTATAAAAGCCGCCGATTATAGCATCGGCGGCTTCAGGGCGTATGGCGTTTTGCATAAAATTGTTTCAGTCTTCAATGGAGATAACCTGTACAGGACACTCGTCTCGGGCCTGCTCGGCGTTTCCCAGAAGCTCCGGTGTAACGTCCGCGTAGGCTTCCGCGACGCCGTCGTCGTCAAGACGGAAGATCTCCGGACAGGTGTTAACACACAGACCGCAGCTGATGCAGCCGGATTTGTCGACATTTGCTTTCATCGTTGTCTCCTTTCTTTTCGCGGCATTATTGTACCCACTGTCAGCACAAATAACGCGGCAGGCGCAAAAATATGATATATATAATTTTCCATTTGTGATAAACTCACAGAATTCGCCGGGGAAACGGGTATAATAAGATCATAAATGAAAAACAAAGGAGCGATGATTCATGTCGACAATGACTATAACAAAAGAGAATTTTGAAAAGGAAGTAATCCAGTCTGAAAAGCCCGTGCTGCTGGACTTCTGGGCCTCCTGGTGCGGCCCGTGCCGTATGGTATCGCCGATCGTGGACGAAGTGGCTACGGAGGTACAGACCGTCAAGGTAGGCAAGATCAATGTGGACGAACAGCCGGAACTGGCGCAGGCGTTTCGTGTCATGAGTATCCCGACGCTGGCCGTTGTAAAGGGCGGCAAAGTGGTTAACACCACGGTGGGCGCCAGACCGAAAGCGGATATTCTCCGCATGCTTGAGGTATAAACATAACAATACGTTGCCGGGTAACATAACATAAAATTGCGGGACGGTGCAGCAGCCTCGTCCCGCAATATTTTTGCCAATTTACTACTGTGTCAGCTTGCGCAGCTTGTCTTTGTCGAGAATGCGGATGCCCCCGCGAGACAGCTCGGCGATGCCTTCTGAGGAAAAATACTTGAGCATACGGCTGACGACCTCGCGCGCCGTACCAATATTTTTCGCGACCTGCTCGTGGGTTAAACGGATCGTGTCGTCGTCGGATTTCATCAGTTCGTCCCAGAGGAATACGGCCAGCCTTTTGTCCATGCTCATGAACAGGATCTGCTGCATGGCCCACATCACGTCGGAGAACCGGTCGGCAGCAATTTTATACGTGAAGCACTCCACGTGCAGATTGCGCTCCAGAAGTGTCTGAAAAAACAGTGAGCTGGTAAAGAGTACGTCCGTATCCTCCTCGGCGTCGATCTGCACCTCGAAGGTGATGGACGAGAGTACGCAGGAGGCCGACAGAACGCACAGCTCGCCTTCGCCAAGGCGGTAGAGTGTAATCTCTTTTCCGCTTTCGGAGAGCATATAGGTGCGTAGCACGCCCTTTTTAATGATCAGCATACCCCGGCAATCGTTTTCGCCGTTATGAATACACGTCCCCTTGGGGTAATGCATAAGCGTTGTGTTTTCTAAAAGCTCCTCCCGCTCCGTCGCGGTCAGATACTCCCAGACTGAGAAATATTTTGCTATAACTCGTGCGTTTTCTTCTGTCAGCAAAAACGGCACCTCCAATTTAAGACGGCGTCTTTAAGGTCGCCGATGTCGATTTTCATATTGATTCTATTGTAAACCAGCCGCCGCGGTATGACAAGCGAAAAGTGGCATACGGTACATTCCGTATGCTGCGCGGTTTAGAGCGCTCGCAGGGTAGGGGTCCCGGGCATACAATAAAGCATCAATGTTAAAGGATGGTGCTATATGTCAAAAACAGAGCTATACGACCGGACAGCCGCCGTGGCATACGCCCACGCGTGGGCGTACGAGAGAAACCCGGCTTACTATAATTACGACAAGCTGGGCGGCGACTGTACAAATTTCGCGTCCCAGTGCATTTTTCAGGGCGCGCGCGTGATGAATTACAAGCCGACGTTCGGCTGGTACTACAACAGCGCCAACGACAAGACGCCGTCATGGACGGGCGTCACTTTTTTATACGATTTTTTGACGCGGAGCAAAGGCGGTCCGGGTCCTTTTGCTATGGAGACCGGCCCGGAGGAGATAAAGCCTGGCGATATTGTGCAGCTGTCATTTGACGGGCAGAGCTTTTCACATACGCCGTTTGTCGTAGCGGCCGGCTCGCCACCGCGCCCCGACAATATTCTCGTCGCCGCGCACACGTATGACTGCGACAATAAGGTGCTCGCCGCGTATACGTATAAAAAGGTCCGTTTCCTGCACATAGCCGGCGTGCACAGCTAGCGGGTATGGCATGCGATCCGGCGGATAAAATTAAGTTGTCAGCGCCGGGCAGGTATGTTAAATTTTACATAGAGAATGACAGGCGGAGTTATCAGGAGGAGACAGATGAAAAAGGCAGGAATTATCGGCGGGATCGGCCCCGCCTCGACGCTGGATTATTACGACGGCATTATCAAGGGTGTTCGAAAAGCCGCCGGCGGGGAGGATTATCCGCGCCTTGTTATAAGCAGCATTAACATGACCGAGATGATCGGATATGTCTCGGCCGGTGAGACGGACAAGCTGACCGCGCTGCTGGCCGGCGCGGTCAATGAGACGGCGGCGGCGGGAGCCGAGTTCGCGGCGATCGCGTCCAACACGCCGCACATTGTTTTCGAGGCCGTACAGGCACGTGCGAAGCTGCCGCTTATCAGTATTGTGGATGAAACCTGCCGGGAGGCTGAACGCGCGGGCTGCCGCCGTGTCGTTGTTCTCGGCACGCTGTTTACCATGCAAAGCGGTCTTTATACAAAAGCCTTCGAAAAGCTTGGAATTGAGGCCTTTGTGCCGGATGAACAGGGACAGAAAGAAGTCTATGGGATCATCTTACCCAATCTTCAAAACGGCATCGTTCTCCCGGAAGAAAAGGCGCGCCTTTTGGAGATATCCAGCAAGCTCATCGAGACATACCAGGCCGACGCGCTGGTGCTGGGCTGCACGGAACTGCCGCTGGCCATTAAGCCCGGTGATCTCGATACCCTGATCCTGGATACGGCGCAAATCCACATCCAATCCATCATCCGGGCAATCCTCAACCATTAGCCGGCCGCGCCCGACCCGGCATTTTCTTGCAATAATTGTCGGGCAGACACTTAATAGACCTGCTATTCTTTTAATGAAAGGGGAGGAGAACGCTGACGCTTTTAGACGGAATGAACACCGCAATTAATTACATCGAAGACCATCTGGACGGGGAGATCGATTATACTGCCGTTGCCAGAGCAGCGACTTGTTCGCCGTATCATTTCCAGAGACTTTTTGTATCGCTCACGGAAGTGCCGCTGTCGGAGTATATACGCCGCAGACGATTGACACAGGCGGCGCTGGCGCTGCAGCATACCGGTTGCCGCGTTATCGATGTAGCCGTTAAATACGGCTACACCTCGGCCGACGCGTTTACGCGCGCGTTTTCTGCAATGCACGGTTTGCCGCCGTCGAAAGCCCGTGAGCCCGGCGCAGTCCTGAAAGCGTACCCGCGTATCACCTTCACCTTATCACTAAAAGGAGTGGTAGCGATGAACTACAGAGTTGAGGAAAAAGAGGCTATCCGGATCGTAGGTGTTAAAGAATGGTTTTCGGCTGTTGAAAACGGACAATTTAATGAGATCCCGAAAATGTGGAGCCGCGTTATCGAGAGCGGCATGTACGATAAAATTTGCCGTTTGCTGGATACGGAGCCCAACGGCTGTCTTGGTATATGCGGTGACATGTATAACGACGGGTTCGACTATTGGATAGCTGTGGCAACAACAAAAGCGTGCCCGCCGGAGCTGGAAAAAATGGAGATACCGGCTTCCACCTGGGCTATTTTTGAGGTCATAGGCGCTATGCCCAAGGCCATACAAGAAGTTTGGGGGCGTATATTCTCCGAATGGCTTCCCGAGTCTGGCTACGAGCACGCCAGAGCGCCGGAATTTGAGCTATATTTAGACGGCGATATCAGCTCGCCGGAGTATAAAAGCGAGATTTGGATTCCCGTTGTGAAGAAATAAGCACCAGGCAAACAGGCCATAAAGCCATACGTTCAGCGTATGGCTTTACCATTTAAATAGTGTTATAATAAGTAAAACCAATTCCAGCAAAACGGAGGGTGTTATGAAAACACTGATATTTATCGGGTCGCCGCGAAAAAAGGGGAATTCGTCAACGCTGGCCGATGAGCTCGCGCGCCAGCTGGAGGGTGAGGTCAAGATCATAAGAGCGTATGACTGTAACGTCAAGCCCTGTATCGACTGCCGCTTCTGCTGGAAAAACAATGGCTGCGCCGTGAAGGACGGTATGCAGGAAATCTATGAGCATATCCAAGACAGCGACAATATTGTCATTGCCTCCCCGACGTATTTTTCCGAGCTGTCCGGCCAGCTTTTAGCGGTCTTAAGCCGCCTGCAGACGTATTGGTGCGCCAAATATCTGCGCCATGAGGTGCCCGTGCCAAAGAAAAAGCGCGGCGGTATTATTGTCGTGCGCGGCGGACAGGGTATGCTGACGCGGGGGATCGAAACGGCCAAAGTCCTGCTGTCCGATATGAACGCTAAGGCCGTCGGGACGATTTTTGCCGACGACTCCGACAATATCCCGAGCATCGACCGGCCGGAGGTCGTGGACGGTCTGCGTGCGCTGGCCGAGGCGCTTAACGAACCGCGAAACAATTGATTTAAACACCGGCACCGGTGCCGATGACATTGTCATAAACCATAAATACAGCGAATTAACCATATAAACCCCATCCTTTTCGGCGAAAAGGATGGGGTTTTTCGTGTGTTTGTCACGGGACGGGGCCTGTGAATATGATGGACCAGACTAAAAAATGGGAGCGCTGCGTATGTGTATTCTTGCGGCCGTCACCCACGGCAGCCTGCTGTACTGGGTGCTCGTATTATCGGCATTTATAGCAGCGGGATTATTTATTTCAATTCTGGTTCTCAGGTTGCTGAAAAATAAACGGAATGAGCCGACCGCTCTAGACGCGGCCTGGTATGCCGGGCAGATTGAGGCTCTAAAGGAAATGCTGGCCGGTACGGGTTATGACTACGACTGGCAGCAAGATATGTTTTATGCCGTTAAAGACCCGTGGCAGAAGCGGTTTGGTTACTGCCGGCTGTATGACGAGAGTGCCGCTGCTCTGGGAATGGTTATCGACTGTGAACCAATTACGTTTGATTACGGCGGGAAGCACTGGATGATTGAGCTGTGGAAAGGTCAATACGGTCTGATGACCGGCGCGGAGATCGGCCTGTACAATACAACTCGGCCGGACCTTGATATACCGGAGCTTTTTACCGGCGCTTTTTATGGCAGTGCCGGCGACGATGAAGAGCTTCAAATGAGCTATACGCTCTTCAATAACAAAAAAGTACTGTTGCATCGGAAGGATGTCCACTGGTGGCTGACAGGGTTCAGGCTCGGCACGTTTGCCAAACCGTCTTCCCTTAAGCTGCAGGCTGAGATTACTTTTCCAGATCGCGATATGCGAGACGCGTTCTTAAAGGGGCTGACCGCTCTGGGGTATGGCGATGAAGAAATTCGGGTCAACGGCGCTGCCGTTATGGTCCTGTTCACAAAGCCGCATTCCCGGCAGCCAGGCACGCGCCGGGGCGCGGTTGGCAAGCTCGCTCTGGCACAGGATCGGTGGCTGGTCGGGCGTTATGCCCGACTGACCCAAAATGCGCCCAATACGTATAGGGCGCTGAAGCTGCTCAAAACGCGCGCGCCGCTCTTATTTGAGCTTGTAATGAAAATGGGCCGCCCGAAAGAACTGTTCGGCGCATTTGATGCTCTGAAGGACTATCTGAACTGACAGTAGCCAGTTTTTGCGGGATACTGTCATGATATAAACGTGTCCACATCCCTCACAAAAGCGATTTAGGTATTCCAAATAACGAACGGGCAGGCGAAGAAATGATCATCTCCTATGAAAAAAGCATCGAGCGGGTTTATTTAACAACGCCCCGGCTGACGTTTGACGACCGGTTTAAGATTGTCATAATGAGTGACTGTCATCGGGGCGTCGGCAGTTTGGCCGACGACTTTGCCAAGAACAGCAACATCTGTTATGCCGCGCTGCAGTCGTACCTTGAGGCGGGTTATGTTTACATAGAAGCCGGCGACGGCGACGAGCTTTGGAAAAATAAATACTTTCGGGACATCGCGTCCATGCATGCCGATATTTTTTCGATTCTGGCAAAGTTTTACGTCGCTGATCGGTTTATCATGCTCTATGGCAACCATGACATCGAAAAAAAGCGCCGGCCGTGGATGTTTGATACATATCCCGGTATGCAGGGAAACAAAGATACGAAGCTGTTTCCGGGCCTGACGGCGCTGGAGGGCGTCGTGCTGACGTATAAACCGACAGGCCTTGAGCTGTTTATCGTCCATGGGCATCAGGCGGATTTCTTCAATAACCGGCTGTGGCGCTTAGCGCGTTTTCTTGTCCGTTATGTCTGGCGGCCGCTGGAGCTTGTCGGCTTCAGTGACCCGAAGAGCGCATCAAAAAACAATAAAGTCAAGGAAAAGGTGGAACGGCGACTTGAGCACTGGGCTGACGCGCATCAAATCCTGCTCATTGCCGGGCACACGCATCGGGCTGTTTTTCCCCAGCGCGGTGAAGGGCTGTATTTCAACGACGGCAGCTGCGTCCATCCCTGGAGCATTACGGCTTTAGAAATAGTGGAGGGCAATATATCGCTGGTGGGCTGGCGGCAAAAAACACGCACAGACGGTATTGTTTATATCGGAAAAGATATCATAGCCGGGCCAACGCCGCTGGCTGCGTACAGTCCGCTATCAGTAGCGGACTCAGAAGAAGAGCGCGTTTCGAAACTTGAAATGAATAAAAGCCGCATGGATGTATATGCAAAAAAACAATAAAATGGCAAAATAGTCTTGATTTTTAGGTTAAAGTAATGTATTCTGTATGAAAAAAAGATACATGCCTCAATATCTTGTGGCAATGAAGCTTTAGAGCCTTTATAAAACCAAAAAATATTCATTTATTGATAAAACATACATCCGCTACATGATATTCGTTTATTTTGGCAGCGGGATATTTTTTGTTCTGGACAGAGGACCGGGGGTTGTCGTTGCCGTTTCTGGCAGATCGGAGGCGGCGGGGAGTACGCTCCTCAAAAACGCAGGAGCAGGTGGTGAGACGAATGGCGGCCGAGCCGCAGGCGGAAGTGGACGAGCTTTGGGAACGATATTTTCAAACGCATGACGAAGACGTGAAAAGCGCACTCGTCTTTCATTATCTTTACATCGTCGGTGTAATAGTTAAGCGCCTGATGCCGCAGTATCAGGATTATAACGAAAGGGACGAGCTGATGAGCTGCGGTGTGCTGGGTCTCATTGATGCCGTTAACAAGTTTGACCGTTCGTTTGGCGTGAAGTTTCAGACTTACGCGGCCGCGAGAATCAGGGGAGAGATTCTGGATTACATGCGGCGCCAGGACTGGGCGCCGTCGAGTCTGCGTAAGAGGATCAGCGATATCCAAAATGCGTATCAAACGCTGGAATCTGCGTATAAAAGAAGGCCGACTGATCAGGAAATTGCAGATTTTATGGGTGTCAAAATGTCACTGATCCGGAAGGTCCGCCAGAAAACGCATATGTTCAACCTCGTCTATTTTGAAGCGCTGCCTTATGAGAGTGAACTGGAGGAAAGCGTAAGCTTCGGCCGGAATGATCCGTACTATATTATTGAAAATGAAATCATGACGGATGTTTTACGGGAGCTGATCAGTCGGCTGCCGGAGCGCAAGAAAACGCTTATCCGGCTTCATTACTACGAGGGGCTGCCCATGAAGTGCATCGCTAAAAAGCTGCAGATATCAGAATCGCGCGTCTCCCAGATTCACTCACGTATTCTTCTGGATATGAGGACGTGCTTACAAACATAACAATCTAACCAAAACGTCGGGAAACGTGTTCCCCGGCGTTTTGCGTATAAAAGATGAAAGATTCTGGACGATGCCCTGCTGGGGGGGTCTGCAGGTCACAAAAATAAAAACCGGGAGACTGAAAGCCTCCCGGTCCGTCATCGGTTAAATGTCTGCGTAATCGGTATATTCGTTGTTGCGGAATATTTGTGTTTTCTTGTCTTCAAGAATTTTTTTTGCGTCTGCAATGCGCTCAAGGATTTCGTCTTTGAAATAAAAGATTGCGGTTATCGCCGTCGCGGCGGCGACCAGCGACATAACGGCGATAAGTAACAGCCTGCCTATTTTCATTTTACACAGCCTCCCGATTTATTTGCTTATTCATTCATATTTTACACTATTTTCTTTAGAATAACAATACAAAATTTTCCGTAAGCAATAATGCAATACAGTCAATTGTTATAATAAACTGTTTTTAAGGTCAAAGTTTCAATCATGCGGTTCTGGTTGCAATGGCCTTTTTTATATGGTATGATCAAAAAAAGCTGACGCAATAAACTGAAGGGGGACGTCACGCATGGCACTCGGAGATTTTAATTTTTTTGTTTGGAAAAGCAAGGAACAAGTGAAAAAAGAGGAAGAGGATTATGCTCAATGGGCTTTTCCATACGGCAAGGAGCAGCGGGAGAAGCTCGTTAAGCTGTTGCTTGAAATCTTCCCGAAGGAAAACGAAGCGACGACGCTGATACCTTTTTTAACGTGCAAGGAGCTTTATTTAAAGTTTTGTAAATCGCCGGACCTCAGCGACTATGCGGTTGAAAAGCTGATGGAAATGCAAAAGTATAAACGGCTGATCCGCAAATCGGATATGCCTTATTATGTCGCACTTGTCGTGGCGGACGCCCGGATTGACGAGAACCTTGAATACCCGGCGGCGGACGAGATCAGAAGCATGGCCAAAGGCTTTATGGTTACTAAAAGTTAAAGAAAACCTTGAGTTCAACGTCACATTTAAAACGAGTCCCCGCAAAGAGGTTTCTTTGCGGGGACCTTTGACGTTATATACGGATTATTCGGCCGATATCAAAAAATAATAAACCGGCTGCCCGCCTTCAACAACGGAAAACTCCGCTTCGGGGATGGCGCTCCTCAGCCGTTTTAGGACCTCGTCAGATGTCGCCGGGTCGACATCCTCGCCGGAAAAAACCGTAATAAATTCTGGCGCGTAGGACGCGAGCGTAAAGGCAACGGAGTCTACAAGCGAGGTGGTGTCCTTGCCGGTGGCGACAAGCTTGTCTTCAATAAGCGCCAGATAGTCGCCGGCTGTAATGGACTGGCCGTCATACTCCGAATTGCGCGCGGCATATGTGATCTGCGCCGTGTGTACGCGTTCGATAGCTTCGGTCATCAGTTGGACGTTTTCCTCGATCGAACCGCCGGGGTTCATGGCAATCATAGCCGATATGCCCTGTGGCATGGACTTTGATGGAATAACAATAACCTGTTTGTCGGTCAGGCCCATGCACTGCTGCGCGGCCATAATGATATTTTTGTTGTTGGGCAGGATAAAAACCGTATCGGCCGGTGTGGCCTCAATCTGGTTTAAGATGTCCTCCGTTGAGGGGTTCATCGTCTGCCCGCCGATAATAACGCTGTCCACACCGAGATCGCGAAAGACATTACACATGCCGTCGCCAGCGCAGACGGCAACAACGCCCATTTCTTTCTTGTCGGTGTCTGCCGTTTCCGGTTCGTTGGACGCATACCCGATGGCCGCCATGTCGGACGGCCGGAACTCGTCCGGCTTGTCTTCGACAAATACCGGTTCCGGCTGGATATAATCATATTCCTTCGTACTCGGCTCGAAAAGGGATGGCGCGTTTTCGTCTGCCGCCGCTTTGGCCTCCGTGCGCTCATGATCCTCCAACAGCTTCTCCGTATGCTGCTCTTTCATGTTTTCAACCTTGATGGTGATGAGCGGCCCGTATGTCAAAGCCTCTGTGAGGACGACACCCGGCTCGTTTGAGTGGACATGTACCTTGATCATCTCGTCGTCTTCAACGACGACGATGCTGTCACCCCGCTCGTCCAGAAAATCGCGCAGATGGTTAACGTCCCTGGCTGTTTTCCGGCCAACAATAAATTCGGTGCAGTAAGAGAATTTAATATCCTGTGTGTCAAAGCTTGAAAAGTCGGCTTTGACCGAGCCGGCCGCCGCTTTCTGGCTGTAATTCAATATCTCCCCCTGAAGGGCCTTCAGCATACCTTCTAAAATGTACAGATATCCTTTTCCGCCTGCATCGACGACGCCTGCACGTTTTAAAACCGGGTTTTGATTAATGGTGTTGTCCAATGCTTCATAACCGACCTGGAGCGCATGCTCCAGTACCAGCTCAAGATCGTCGGTATGCATGGATTTGGAAATAGCCGCTTCCGCCGCCAGCCGTGACACAGTAAGGATTGTACCCTCGGCGGGCTTCATAACGGCCTTGTACGCGGAATCGACACCGAACGACAGGGCGCTGGCAAAGTCGGCTGCGCCGGCCGCGTCCATATCCTTCAGATAGCGCGCAATCCCGCGAAATAAAAGTGACAGTATGACGCCCGAATTCCCTCTCGCGCCGCGGAGCAGCGCGCCGGCCGTCAGGTCCGAAGCCCGGCCGACTGTCCCGGGTGACGCACCGGAAAGAGCCGCCGCGCCAGCCCCCATCGTCAGGCTCATGTTTGTACCCGTATCGCCATCAGGCACCGGAAAAACATTGAGTTCATTGATCTCGTTTTTATAGTTATCAATCGCCGCCGCAGCGTTCATAACCATGTTTTTATACAGTGCGCCTGTTATCTGATTTGTCAAACAGCTTCCCCCTCGCTTCAGCCAATAATCATTGAGTCTACAAAGACATCAACGCTCAGTATCTCAACGCCCGTGGCCAGCGCCACCTTATAGCGGACTTCATCAATGATGTTTTCACAGACGACAGGGATGTTGACATCCTGGTCGACGGCGATGTGAAGCTCGATCGATATGCTGCCGCTTTCGTTATAGGTGATGTGGACGCCTCTCCCCATAGATTCGCGCTTGAGCAAATGCACCAGACCGTCTGTCATGGAACGGACTGTCATGCCCTTGACACCGAAGCAGGTAGTGGCGGCGATACCGGTGAGAATTGTAAATACGTCGTTGGCTATGCGGATCGTTCCCCGCTGCGTCTGAACCGTTATCATACATTCAGCTCCGTTCCTTATAATTAAAAAAGACTGCAACAGATTTATGACCCGTATATTATAATACATTGTTTCTGAAACTACAAGCCTTTTACCGGCTTGTCAGCCGCCGGCATCCCAGCGCATGACAACGAAATCATCCAGAACAGGGGAGCGGCGGGGGATATTGCTCACACAAGCCGTTTAAGCCGATAAAAGTTTGTTGATACTGCCGGACGGGAGGAATTGACGCCGCGCGCGCCATGTGCTAAAATGACTGGCATCCAATAAATAGAATTATGAGAGGCGGGCCGGGCATTTACCGCTAGAAAAAGCCTCTAAGAAAGATCTGTACGATCATGGTTTGAGCCGTATAACACAGGGAATGCGGACAAAGTGCCGGTACAGCTGCCTCCATCGTGACGGACGGGATATACGAAGGATCTGATGATATGTCTATAGAAGCTGCCCGCGCTCATCTGAGAAAGTTCGGCGTTGAGGAGCGCGTCATTGAGTTTGATGTCTCCAGCGCGACGGTTGAGCTGGCCGCACAGGCGCTTGGCGTAGAGCCGGCGCGTATTTCCAAATCGCTCGCCTTTAAAACGGAACATGGCTGCATGCTCGTCGTCTGTGCCGGCGACGCACGCGTTGACAATCAAAAGTTTAAAGAGCACTTTTACCTCAAGCCCAAGATGCTTTCGTACGACGACGTAGAAGAGCTGGTCGGTCATCCCGTCGGCGGCGTATGTCCGTTTGGGATCAAGGAGAACGTGCCGGTTTATCTAGATGAGTCGATTCTGCGCTTTGACACGGTCTTTCCGGCGGCCGGGAGCGCCAGTAGCGCTGTCCGGCTGACGATCGACGAGCTGTTCAAGTTCTCCGGGGCTAAGGGATGGGTGGACGTGTGCCGCGTACCGTTCACAGAAGAGCCCGTTTAATAAGGCATGGGGCATAAACCTGAAAAAAGTCCGCCGGACTTTCAGGTGTTGCAGTCGATTATTCAATGTCTGTCAATGCATATCTCGTAATTAGACGAATTTTATTATATCGTGCTTGACAAGGACGCGTGGCTGTGGTAACATAACTTTCGCCACAAATTTTACTTGGTCAGACGGACAACAACTGAATCTGGGGGTATAGCTCAGCTGGGAGAGCGCTTGAATGGCATTCAAGAGGTCAGCGGTTCGATCCCGCTTATCTCCACCATCAAGACTGGGAAAGACGCTTAGGCAGAAGCCTTGAAAACACTACGTTTTCAAGGCTTTTTGCTTGTCTGTGACAAAGTAAACCACCGGCTCTGCCGGTGGGCAAAAAAAGCTTTTAGCGAGGAAAAAAGTGGACAAGAAAAAACCTCGGGGATTAGAGTGGTACAGGTTTGCCGACCGTACTAAAAAAATCCAGGAGGTTAATTCATGAAAAGTGTAGATGTGAGTAGTTTAGAGCACACAACGTGGAGATGTCAATACCATGTTGTGTTCGCCCCAAAATACCGAAGGATGGAGATATACGGGAAAATAAAACAGGATATCGGAATAATCCTAAGGAAGCTATGTGAGCAGAAGGGTGTCGGGATAATAGAAGCAAATGCATGCTCCGACCACATCCACATGCTGATAAGTATACCACCGAAATATAGTGTGTCGCAGATAATGGGGTTTCTGAAAGGAAAGAGCAGCCTGATGATATTCGACAGGCATGCAAATTTGAAATATAAATATGGGAATAGGCATTTCTGGGCACGTGGATATTACGTAGATACTGTAGGAAGGAACAAAAAAGCAATAACGGCCTACATCCAGAACCAATTACAAGAGGATCAGATAGCGGACCAGATAAGTCTGAAAGAATATGTTGACCCGTTTACGGGTAGCAAGAATACTTAGGCATAAAACAGTGCCCCTTTAGGGGCGGCCCGAAAGAGCAATGCGGTCGGCGAACTTTTCGGGCCCCTTGAGGGGCACTGCTGGTACCAAGCCCTTCTAGGGCTATTCATGCCTCCGGCTTAGCCGGAGGTTTTGACTGCTATCTGTGCAGATTTGGTTTGATATGATTTTGAAGGGCTACGCGTTGAAAGTGGAATCTGAGTGGAATGAAAATATTTTTTCTGCTTTTCTACCTCGGAAAGCGGGAACTGCCGGGGTCTTTTCGTGCCGAGTGGAATAGCGTGTGGAATCCGAAATAGAAAGCCTTTGACATAGGTAATAGTTTTTGTTGAGAAAAGCAGAAATAATTGGTATAATTAAGAAACGGCGAGCAATGCGCCAATTCTATAATAATGTATTTGGTATATTTAAGCCGTGCAGAGTATCTCTGCGCGGCTTTCTATTAGTCAGAGATTCGCGGTTTAGCAATAATGAGCAGCTCGCACAATGACGGGTCGGGCAACAATGGGCTAAAAAATGAAGACTAAAAGTTGGGATACTAATGATCAAAGCGAAAAACATACATGACATAAATCACGTTAAAGAGATTCTGGATAATATAAGAGAATATGTTTCCGCATACGAAGAAGGAGAGCTTTCTGATGATGCTGCAGAAAATATAACTTTTCAGATTTGCGAGATAGAAGAATTTATTATTGGTACTCAACGAATTAATTCTTCTAATTTAGCTCATGCTGATTTAAGAATGATGACATATTGGAACTATATTGACGGTAAATGTAGCTTTTTAGATATGATTGTGGAACTAAAAAAATATGAAGGAGAAGTTTGAAAAATTGACAGACCATTGTTTATGTGGGAGTGAATTGCCATACAACGAATGCTGTAAACATAAAATTAATCCCAATCAAAATGAAGCGATACACAGGCAGTTCATGGATGAGCTTGATAAAAAGCGTAAGCGTTATAGGCATATTTGCTTACATCCTCAGAAAGATAAATGTTGCAATGTAAAAACCCATGCACACACAATTTCGCAGGAAGCAGTTTTGTCTTTGATTGCAGAAAATAGTGAAGTATTGATGCCTGTTGTTCATGGAGTTACAAATGAATTTAAAATGGAACGAATGGGTATTGAGGCGAAAGCAACAAAATTCTATTGTTTCTGTCAAACCCATGACAGTATGTTTTATCCGATTGACCAACGTGCAGTAACACTTAATGAATACACATTATTTTTATATGCTTATCGAACATTTGCATCAACATATTACAAGGTGATACGAGAGCTCGATTGCTATGAAGCATTACGTCAGAAATATGATGTGACCAGTAATCCGTTAGCAGTTCTCTTTTACTTGCAGACCAGAAATAGCCTACCTGCGTTGAATTGGTACAATGAGAAATTCGAAAAGGCTATACTCAATGATAAATACGACTGCTTAGAAAGCGCAACGTTATCTTTAGGGTATCGAACTTATTTTGCAGCCGCAACTTGCTTTTGCCCAATGTTTGATGTCTTCGGAAACCCTATTAGCCATGCAGAGTTTGATTTACCTATGGTTTATATTTCTATTATTCCAGATGAAAATCAAACTCATATCATTTTTTCATGGTTTAAAGAAGATCATCCCATATACGGTTTTTTCGGTGAACAACTAAAGATATCGCCAACAAGATTGACTTTAAAATACCTGAATAATTTAGTACCGCTCAACTGTGAAAACATGACGATTAGTCCGTTGCTGTGGAATAAATGGGATGCAGATACAAAAGAGGATTTCTTGGAAGTTGCTCATGACCATTTGAAAAACGAAAATGCAAAAAATGTTTCCAAAACATATTTTGAAGAAAGAGCCTATAACTTGTTCCTGCAGCTATAACTTATGATGATTGTGATGCGCATTTATCTTACCTAATCATATGATTCTGGTTCTAGCAACAATCGGAATTCACATAGCAAAACAACAAGCGGCTAAAAGTTGGCGAATATACATGGAGGATAAGCACTATGATTCTGTCGAAAATGACCCTGTGCAATTTCAGGAAATTTTCTAGTACTGATGATGCACAGCAAGGCATCACAATCAATTTTCATAGAGGGCTAAATGCTCTCATTGGAGAAAATGACGCTGGTAAAAGTGCGATTATTGATGCTATTAAAATCGTCCTTCAAACACAGAGTGGTGAGTATATTCGCGTTATAGATGATGACTTTTACGTTTCTCCCAGCGGAAGTGTCGCTACCGAATTTACAATTGATTGTGTGTTTGAGGACTTTGAAGTTAATGAGGCAAAAAATTTCATTGAATGGTTAACATACATTAAAGATGGAACTACGGGAGTGGTAAGCTATAGGCTATCTCTGCATTATCGAGCGTGGCGAGAAAATGGTAGGATTTATTCGGAAGTTAAGGCTGGTAATGCAGACGATGCTATATCCTTGGATGGTAAAGCTAAAGAGTTGTTGAAATGCGTTTATTTGCGCCCATTGCGAGACGCTGCTAAAGAAATGCATAGTGGACGCAACTCAAGAATATCACAAATACTGTATAACCATCCCTTGTTCGCTAATAAAGAAGATAACGCTCTGGTCAGAGTATTAGTACAGGCAAATAGAGAAATTGAGAAGTACTTTTTGGAGGAAGAAGGGAAAGAAATCCTTGGTAATATTCGTGATACTTTACAGGAGCTTCTTGAAGAGAAAGACTCAGACGAAGCTTCTTTAAAGACTTCTGAGATGAGACTACGATCTATTTTAGAGAGCTTGTCGTTAGTTGCACCCGAAATACAACCAGGGTTAGGGGTACATAATCTACTCTTTATAGCTGCAGAGCTATTGCTGCTAAATCAGGATAAAAATGGAGGGATTAAGTTAGCCCTTATTGAAGAATTGGAGGCTCACCTACACCCTCAGGCGCAGCTTCGTTTAATCAGTTACTTACAGAAAGAGTATAACGATTCTGGTGTGCAAGTAATCATTTCAACTCACAGCCCGATTTTAGCATCAAAAATCAACATTAAGAATGTCATTCTTTTGAAAAATTCAAATGCATATGATTTAAGTCCAGGACAAACAAAGCTTTATAAAGGTGACTATCTGTTCTTACAAAGATTTTTAGACGCTACTAAAGCAAATCTGTTCTTTGCAAAGGGTATCATCATGGTAGAAGGTGATGCAGAAAATATCTTTATTCCGATGCTGGCAGATTTGCTGGATTTAAATCTTGAGAAATACGGTATTTCAGTCGTAAATGTGGGGAACATTGGATTTTTCAGGTACTCTAGAATTTTCACTAAATCCGACGGAAATACCATTGGCATTCCTATTTCGATAGTCACAGACTGTGATGTTGCCCCAATAAAAAAAGGCGAGGTAATTGATGAACGAGATAAGGATACTGCAGATTCAATCGCTTCGATAGAGCAAAAATACAACATGGGCAGCATCAAAGCGTTTGTTGCACCCAATTGGACGTTTGAGTATTCTATTGCACTAGGAACTTTGCACAATGTACTGTATGAATCGATCCTTGAGGCGAAAAAGATTGAGAACAGCGAACAATACGCATTGACTCAAGAAAAAATTGAAGAAGTTGAAAAGGCTGTTGAAGCAAAAATACCAATATGGCGTGCACAATCCAACCACGAAACAGCATATCAAATATATCATGACACAATGCTAAATAAGGCTGATCCTGATTCAAAAGTAAAAGCAACATCAAAAGCGATTGTTGCGCAGTGCCTGGCCAGCAATCTGCGGTGGGCAATTGTGGACACATCAGGTAATGGTGATACTCCTTTAGCTAAGGAAAAGATGTTTGATCTGGATCTGTACCAAACCCATGTCGATGAAGCCAAAAGGTCAATATTAAAAAGGCAAATTGAGACAGACCCCTACTTAAGATATTTGGTTAATGCAATTAAGCATGCGGCTGGAGAGGAAAGTTGAGGCGAAACCATGAACGTAAATGAAACAGATTTATCTTTGCCCGAAAAGCTGCTATTGCCGGATGGTTGTCACTTTTCTACAGAGGCAAAAGCTGTAATTAATTGTTGGGAAAGTAGAGAAGTCCTTGCTTGCCCAGGTAGTGGGAAAACAACTGTTCTCTTAGCAAAATTGAAACTGTTAGCAGATCGGATGCCCTTGAAAGATGGTAGGGGCGTTTGCGTAATATCCCACACAAATGTGGCAGTGAACGAACTCAAAGGAAAGTTGGGAGATTCTGTGGAAAAGCTTCTCAGCTATCCTAATTTTGTCGGGACATTACAAACATTCGTCGATCAGTATATTACATTTCCATATTTAAAGCAGTATACTAATAAACCCATTCAAGTGATGGATAGGACTGACTATTCAATAGCACTTTTTTCCTTGTCGAGTATGAAATATAGGACGCTTACAGCATTTATCAACCAACAATACAAAAATACATATTCGTCGGTATACCCGGATAAGTTATCTTTTCTAGCAGCAATATATTCTTATAATGGTGATCTCTATGTTCGGATTAATGGCAAACCTAAAAGGCTGGCTGGCGCAGCATCAACTTCCGCTCTCAATTATTCCGCTGCTGTAAATGATTTGCTACTGGAAGAAGGCATGATTCGTTATGAGGATGCGTATAAATATACTTTGCATGCATTAACTGATTATGGTGACAGCTTGCGAAAGTTGTTGTCAAGACGTTTTCAGTACGTATTTGTGGATGAGTATCAAGATTGTTCGGAAATGCAACGAAATGTTCTAGATAAGATTTTTGCTGACTCAGAATCTATCCTGCAAAAAATCGGTGATGTTGATCAAGCAATATATAGTAACGATGGTGATGACACACCAGACTGGCAAGTTGCAGGCAATTACTTATCAATTGCGGCCACTAATCGGTATGGACAGGAAATTGCCGACGTTTTAACACTGCTACTATCAAATAGGGACAAGATTCATTCCGAGCGTGGTATATGTGGAATTAAGCCAACTTTGTTGCTATGTGACGACACCTCGCGATACAGCGTACTAACTGCATTTGTTAATGAAATAAAGACTAATGATTTGGCTCGTCTTTCTGGTACTTATAAAGCAGTTGGCATGTATAAAAATGTTTCAGGTTTGAAAATTGGCGACTATTGGTCTGTTTTCCAAGCTGACACATCTAACAAAACCGGATTTCACTACCCCGATATTATATACCATATTTGTATGGAATTGACTGCTGGTAATCTTTTTAAGGCTGAAAGAAATATTCGGAAACTACTCTGCCGTGTATATCACTATCAAGGAGTAAAGGCTCAAAATGGAAAAGAATTTAGCGTGAATTCAATCAAACAGTATCTGGCAGTTAAACATTCTAGTACATATCAAATAAGCGTTCTGCAATTAGCAGAGTTACAAACATATGACTATGCTTCAGTTAATGGCCACATTACAAAATTACTGTATGGATTATTAGGGCCTACAGCATTCGACAAGCTTCCCGCTGCCTTTTTAAATTCGACTTACAACGTTACTGTTAACAAGGCTAATGTTAATACATACGAAGACGATGAAAGTGGAATCGCTATAAGTTTTGACACTGTATTCGGAGTCAAAGGTGAAACGCATGATGCAACGTTATACTTAGAAACGGAAAAGAGTAATGGGACTGATTTAAAACGGATAATGCCATTACTGGAGGGAAAATCGATAAAAGGCAAAAGCGACATCTATGAGAAAAGTAGAAAATGTGTTTATGTTGGCTTTAGCCGCCCTCGACATTTGCTATGTCTAGCGATGAAGAAAAGTACCTATCAAGGGCATGAAACAGCGTTTGCGAATTGGAAGATAGTCGATTTAACGTAGCTAAATGTTTTATTTCAACTTTTCAGTATGAATAGCGAATTATCCGAGTAAAGGCACGAAAAAGCAGCCGAGAATAAAACTCTCAACTGCCTTTGTTGGATAATTCCATAGCACGAAACCGCCACATTGCGCTATGGGGAAACTAAATTTACTCGCCTAAAATATTGAAATAACTATAGCAAAACGGAGCGTATCTGTCATGATCGATAACCACCGCGTCAGCGGTTTAGTGCTATGATTAATAAATCGAGACAAGCCTGCTTAGCAATAATCAGCAGTTCGCCGCACAGCTCACAGGATTAAAAATATGTGAAAACAATGGGGGAACTTTATGAATAGAACTGAAAAGGACTTTTTAGCTCTCTTAGAGAAAGACCAGTTGCTTAAAGATGTTTTTTGCGCAGTATCTGAATATACAACATTGTTGCATGAAATAGAGGGAGTAGGAAGGTACATTGAATCTACGCCAACAACATATCTGGATATAATTGACAGCATCCGCGTTAATAAAATCACTAGGAAAAGTATCAACATAGTAACAAGGACTTTTGATCGCTTAGTTAAACTTGGATTAGTGAAATATATCATCGACGGAGATACTTATGATCTTGATAATGCTAATGACAGTGACGATGAGGCAAGACTAAAACATTACTCTGACTTAGGATGCCCTCAAGATAATAGCATTGTTCAACTCACGGATTCGCAAAGTTGGGTTGGATGTACCGGACGAGATTTGTACTACGCATATAAACAGAAAATAGAAAAAGCTGAAGATGATAAAGCTACGCTTGATATTCTTACAGAAAGCATGAATACCATAAAGAAACCTTTTGAAGATAAGTTTACAACGCTTTCAAATGAATTTGAGGATAAAATTAAGATTGTAGAAAAAACAGCTCAAAATAGTCTGCTGAAAAATACTGAGGTATTATCGGTTTTTTCTGCTGTCATTGCCATCATTATTACAAACGTTGTAGGTTTGACTGCTTTAAAGACCCTTAATTTATCTGGATTGGTGATTGTAAACTGTACAGCAGTATTAGCAATTGCTGCGTTACTTATACTGACAAGAATACTTGTTATCAATGAAAAATTAAGCGCCGGTCAAATTGTAACTTACATAATAGTCATCACAATAATAGCAGCTTTATTAGTCTTAGCTGCCTTGGGTAAACTAGGTTAAAAGGTGAGTGAATTTCACAAGAGTCAATGCAACATATATCTCATCTGTTTTTGTCAGGATACAGAGGGATACTTTAGCTAAGTTTCATAATAGTTTTGTCAGCCAATAATAAGCATAAATTCAGCAGCTCAGATAAATACCCGCACTTCGCCTAATCCATATGACATGCCAGAGGAAGAAGTAATTCTCATACCTGTGTATAAAAGAAGGGGTTTTTGAAATTGTTTGGATATGTCCATACAAATATTATTGCTAACGATGTAAACAAGTTGACAGATTTTTATAAGAACGTACTTCGTTGCAAGAGTATACATGAGACACGTGATTTAAGCGGAGCATGGGTAGACAGTCTAACCGTTTTGAATGGAGCCCATATCGTCGGTGAGCATTTACTTTTACCTGGCTATGGAGAAGACCATCCAATCCTTGAAATATTCTCTTACGATGAGATGAAAGAACGTATACCCACAGAAATTAACCGCCCTAGTATTGCACATATAGCGTTTGAAGTTGATGATGTCGAAGCTACTTTATCGGAAATTATCAATGCCGGTGGAAGTGCTCTTGGCGAACTGGTTACTGCTGAATATCCGAATAATATTGAGGGACTATTTGTTTACACTCGAGACCCGGAAGGTAATATTATTGAACTTCAAAGCTGGAGGCACAAAAAAGCTCTGGATACTAAAAAAACAGTGACTTTAGTAAACATCAAATTCGCTTATTCACATTATGGTACCCAAGTGCATTTCACTTAAATGATACCACTATACCAGGATGATGTTATGTTATTATTTATATTCGATGTAGGAGAACCATCTTATGACCGGAAACACAATAAGTGCGATTATTTGCTTAGTGATGGGAGTCAGTTTTGGAATCTTGGCGCTAGTATTTGCTTTGATGGGAAGAAAAGGAGCGATACTTATAAGTGGTTTCAACTCGTTAACAAAAGAAGAACGTGCCCAATACGATGAAATTCGTATGAGCAAGGATATGCGTAATTCGCTATTAATATGGGGTTCACTAATGATTATTAGCGGAGTATTATCTTACTTTATAAGTTTTTATTTTGCGATTATCGGTTCGGTATTATGGCTTGTTCTTTTACTTAAAGATGTCAAGCTTACTCCCGAAAAAGCGTTTGAGAAGTATAGATTATGAGCAAACCTGACAACTCGGCACAAAGAAGCAAGCAAGTTTCCCATTATGGTACGTAAATACCTGTAGGAATGAGATTTCACAGTTTGTTTATGACATAAATTCACTATATGACAAAATTACCAACAATTAGTACTATTTAAAGAAGGGTGTTCTTATGGGGGAATGGGCTAAAAAAGAATTTGGTTCTTCGGAATTACCTGTAAAATGTTTTATTTTCGCAATGACTGTAGACCAATATATGAGAGAATCAATTTTATCTTATTTCAACACTATAAATTTTCATAAACACGATAGTTATGAAGCGTATATAGTTAACGATGGAAATGAAGATGTATTGTTGTTATTTCAGATATTTGGTGCAGTACTTACTGCAGATATACTCTGCATCTTAAATGAAGGAAATGTAAAAGAAATTATTTTAATTGGGTATGCGTATGGTTTGAAAGATGATTTAGAACTTGGAGACGCTATTATTCCAGATAAAGTACAATGCCTTGATGGCGTAACTAACTTCTTAGAGGATATTGATTACACTTATCCTGACAAGTTAATTCAATCTAAAATAGTACAGGCTCTTGAGGAAAATAATCAAAAATATTTTCGAGGTATAACAATATCAGTTGCATCTTTATTTTGGAGACCAGAAAAGTTATTAAAATCGATGGAT
Source organism: uncultured Sporobacter sp. (assembly GCA_963675425.1). GTDB lineage: Bacteria > Bacillota > Clostridia > Oscillospirales > Oscillospiraceae > Sporobacter. The sequence goes on from OY776214.1 coordinate 1,836,291, forward strand.
AATAATGCAATTGCTCTGGAAATGGAATTTGCATCGTTTTGTTGCTTTTCAAAAAAATTAGGTATTGCTTCGGCAGGCGTGTTAATTATTAGCGATACAAAATCCCATTCTTTACTAGATGACACACGCTTAAGAACAGAAAACATGCTAAAAGTATTTGGATATTTAAGGTAGTCAGCTACAAACACACATAATAAGCATAATCCGGCAGCTGGAGCTACGTTGGAAAGTTTTTCGCTAACCCATAACTCATGTTCCTGCTTAATTTGATGAAGCTTTTCAATTGAATATATTTCAACATCAGCGTCTATAACCGTATGGTGATTTAGAAAATGCAATTGTTACATTAAGTTATGTTTATATGGCTACAATGAATATTTTCAAGCAAAGAAAATGGTCAGTACTATGCAGAAGACCGATTTTATAAAATAAATGAATATGATCAGGCAAAATATAACAATCTTCTTTATCAATATGAAAAGTGGAAACGAAAATATTTAGAATGCTTCTATGCCCTAACAAAGTCTCTTAATTGGTTCGCAGATGTGGTTCGTAGAGATATTAACCCTTTCTTTTTTTCAAAGGAAGGGAGATTTGCCATTGTTGAAGGTGATGTCCTAGGGTATTCCCCGCATATATATCAATTCAAAGATTCAGAAAAAGGCAAAATGCCTCAATTGATATTGGATAAACTTTCAAAAATTGTGTAAGTTAATTTATAAATAATTCAATTTAACTGCCGTAGATGAAAGAGCTTCTTCGTGAAATGACAATAATATCCTTCCAATTGTGTTTAGTAAATCGAAGACAAGCTTGTATAGCAATTATGAGCAATTGATTGGGTGAAATGGAGGGCAAAATGGAATGTACTGTATTTTTTTCTTGGCAAACGGATCTACCGAACAAAAGTAATCGTTCTTTAATAAAGAAATCCATTGATACAGCGACAAAAAATCTTTCAGAAAAATCCTTGAAAGGCACTAAATTCTTATATGATGAAAGTACATATCGCGAAGTAGGAGCACCAGATATTGGAGAAACTATCATTAGTAAAATTTCAAAATCTGATATTTTCATTTGTGATATTTCAATAATTAATAAAACCTCGAAATTTCGCAAATCACCAAATCCAAATGTAATGTTCGAATTAGGGTATGCAGCAAGTTGTTTAGGTTGGGATAACATTATTTGTATATATGACACAGCAGTTTGTAAAATTGACAAGTTGCCTTTTGATATAAATCATAGACGAATATTACCATATTCATCTACAAATGCAGATGTTAAAAAAACACTTTCTTCTTCAATACAAAATGCAATTGAAAGCATGATTAGCAAAGGGTTGTTATATAATCCGTTAAAAGATCATATGAAGGGGAAAATAGATTATTGTTTTCTATCAATTCTTAAACAGTTATGCTGTATTATATTTGGGACTATTTCAATGAGTGATGCGCTTAGCAAGGTGACAGACTTATTACAGTTAAGTAAAGCAAAAATACAACAAAAGTTGGTTGATGGACATAAAATATTAGGTTATTTTGCGGAAAACAATTTATCAGATATTAGAGAAAAACTTGATAATATTTTTACTTCAATAACAACTTCAAATGTATTCCCGCAGCAATGGTCATTGACCGTTCTTAAGCTGATTGACTGGCTTCGCAGCTATCAGTGGTATATTTCAAGTAGGTCGCAAATTCCGTTGGCATCTAAAGCTAAGTTAAGTATAGGAGCTTATGATGTAATTAAGGGAAAGGACCTTAATCCAAGTAATCCAGATGACAGTTACTTGTTAATAAAAAAAGTAGGCACGGCTTCCGGAACAGTATTATACTCAGCTAATATGACTCAAATTGACAGCCAGGTTTTATTGACAATGCAAAATATTTTGCCGGAGTATGCAGAAAAATATAGCGAGTGTTTTTATAGGCTAATAAATATTACAGAAGAGTGGTTAAATTCTGTGGGTAATGAATTTATACTTGACCCAGATTATTATGAAATAAACTAAAATTCAACTTCTAATTATTACAGGAAATTATCCGAGTTAAAGGCACGCAAAAAAGCAGCCGAGGAGAAAACTTTCCACTGCCTTTAGTTGGATAATTCCATAGCACGAAAACCGCCATATATGGGGAAAGTATAATTTCTCTTGGTTGATCTTTGAAAAGTATAAATAACCTTGCAAATCAGTGAGTTTGGCACATTGACAGGAGAGAAATTATACTTTTGGGCACAAATAAACCTCTACTGGTATCGTTCCAGCCGTTTTTCTTCAGAGGCAACGTGGTTTTTGTTGTAGTTGATATCAACCACTGTCAACGCCACCGCCGAAGGCGGTTTAGTGCTATGTTAAACAGTCATAACAAACAATGAGCCTCTATTGCGGATGATAAGCAATAAGATAAGGAATTAAATAGTAGATTTCGATTATTATGACAAACCAAAATATCACTTTGGTCTAGGTGTAAGGAATACTACCATTAAGTATTAAGAGACAGTTTTATCCTCAATTTAGCTTATACGGAGAAAATTAGATGCTTCAAAAAATCTTAAAGTACTGGTATGAACAAGAGTTCTTTAATCCATGTTGGCCAGTTGACACCTGCGATGATACTGATTTGACTAAGAAAGATATACCGTGGCAGCAGCCGCAAAACGATCCCCAAATCCGGGTAAGTTATGATGTGTACTTAGGCAAGGCTCGATCTAACGACTTAATTATATGGATGCTGAATACCCAAAATCTTCATACAGAAGATACATCCATAGAAAACGACAATTCACTGGTTTGTCTCTGTGCTTTAAAAATTGACGAGAACGGTATGTATGTTGCTGATTCATTTGTCATTTCGAGCTTTGTATGGGCAATCTGCGAATTGGTTTGCGCTAATTCACTAAATATGGAATTAGATGAATCAGAGCTCGAAAAGTTTCAACAAGATATAAATGACAGGCTGTTGACAAGTAATGAAGACGCTGATATACCGCCCATCACAAAAGAGTATTTGGACAGGATCTACAAGTCAGTCTGCAAAAAAATCAAGCTGAACGATAGTTTGTTCAGAGCTGAACTTTGGGCGCGGAAAAAGGTCCAGCACGCTAACAAGGAAGGCAAATTCCCGCCGTTGGCCCCTTCCACCGAACTGATGCAAAGCTTTTATCTTAAGGATCTGAAAAAAATCAAAATGTCTCCTACCCAAAGAATTACCAGTTATACCGAATCTATGATTAAACCAACGACAGAAAAGCAACGTATACAGATTGATACCGATGTTGCACAGATACAGCAGTGGCTGAAAGCTGCTTCCTATCCACTTGGTGCATGGCCATCGCAAAACAGTCCAAGTCTAATGCAACAACTAGGGATAAACATCGCCATAACTGGTAAACAAAGTTTTTTTTCAGTTAACGGCCCGCCTGGAACAGGTAAAACGACATTACTCAAAGAAATTGTGGTTTCAAACATCATACAAAGAGCGATCATTATGACCGGTTATGATTCACCTGAAAAGGCATTTAAAAAGGAAGAAATTAAAAACCCACCCGACCAGTATAATCAGAGTTACTACAAGCTCGACAAAAAACTATCTGCTTATGGCATGATTGTAGCCTCTAACAATAATGCAGCGGTCGAAAATATATCAGTGGAGTTGCCCAAAGCAATAGAAGAAGATAGAACCGGACGATTCTGCAACCTAGGTGTTGCATATAAAGATACATATTTTGCTGATGTTGCAACCAAGCTTCTTGGCGAGCCTGCGTGGGGGCTTATATCAGCCAAATTAGGAAAAAAGAGCAATTTGAATGCACTTAAAGATCGACTTTGGTGGGCGGATGACGAGGTGACGCTAAAGCGTTATTATCAAGGAAAAGCGCCAGATTGGAATAAGGCACGAGTATCCTTTAGTGCGACATTAAAAGCAGTGATTGATGAGCAAATGGAGATTGCAAAGGCGCAATCTCTGCTAGTCGAGCAAGAGACAGCAACGGCAGATCAATTGTCTGCAAACATTAGACATGCTGATACATGGGCCGAACTCTGTCGACAACAAGAAGGTTTGCTGGCTGAACAGCACGAACTGAACAGACTAGAAAAGAAGTTGGCAGTACAGCAACAAAACATTATAACTTTACGATCCAGCCTCTCGTTTTTGAAACGTATTTTCTGGCAGCTGTTCAAGAACAGCCCCGTTATTCAAGAATGGAAGAAAACTGAACAGGAATTACAAGAAACAGCCATTCAGATTACCAAACAAAGAAATGCTTACCAAGCACAGAAAGAAGCCGTAGAGGCGGCGCAAGCACAGCATCTGTTCTCCGAACGAGATGTGCAGCAAGCAGAGGAAAACCTTCATGCTATCAATGTCGCGATCACTCCATACCAAACACGCTTTGGGGTGAATTGGGCGGACGCAGAATTCTGGCAGAATATTAGTGAAAATAAGCGTTCCCAAACGGTATGCCCATGGACCTTTGCTGAGTATGACAAACTGCGGGAAGAACTATTTTATCAGGCTCTTATGTTGCACAAAGCGTTTATTTTGAACTGTGACAAAGTTAGGCAAAATCTGATGAGACTCTTTACCTTGTGGGATGGCAAATTAATGAAAAGCGATTGCGAGGTTGTGTATGGTGACTTACTTAACACCTTGCTGTTGGTAGTACCAGTAGTATCAACGACCTTTGCCTCTGTGCAAACCTTTTTGGAGGGTATACAGGCTGAAGAACTAGGCATTTTGGTGGTTGATGAGGCAGGGCAGGCTACTCCACAGAGTGCGTTAGGTGCAATTTGGCGGACCCAAAAGTCAATTATTGTTGGCGATCCATTGCAGGTAGAACCGATCGTCACTATTCCTGCTGAACTCCTGAAACGCTTAGCTGATAAAAATGTAATGCCTCCTATCTATCGGTTGCCAGAGCTATCGGTACAAATGTTGGCGGATCAACTTAATCCATACGGTGGTATTCGAAATGTGAATGGCGTAAATTTGTGGCTAGGTTGCCCGTTAGTTGTACATCGTCGTTGTCTCGATCCTATGTTTCAGATATCCAACGAGGTGGCTTACAATGAAAGGATGTTTATCAAAACAAAGGAACCGGATTCTAAGACCAAGTTCCTATTATCGCGATCTGTATGGTTAGATATAAAGGGTACCGAAAAAGGCAACAAGAATCATACAGTAGCACAGCAGATTGACGTCGTAACAAAACTAATTAGCGAGGCAATAGAAATTTATGGGGGGTTACCTGATTTGTACATAATCACGCCATTTACTTCGGTGGAGCAGGCGTTGAAATCTGCAATTCGTCTAGTAATTAAAAGAAAACTACTTCAGTTAGATTCTCAAGACATTGCTGACTGGCTTAAGAATAATTGCGGAACCATCCATACATTCCAAGGGAAAGAGGCAAATGAAGTGCTGCTGGTCCTTGGTTGTGACGCACAAAGCGGAAAAAGAGCCGCCCAGTGGGTGGGACAGAAACCTAACATCATCAATGTTGCCGTGTCTCGTGCGAAATTTCGTTTGGGCGTTATCGGAGACTACAGTTTATGGCAAAACATCCCGTATGTACGCATAGTCTGTAAATACTTGACCTGCAGCAACATTTTCTAAATAAGTAATCAGACAGCTCAATAGGCTGCGCATTATCCATATGATGGCAATATATGAACGACATAATTTGTTTACACTACGCCAAAAATGCTGAATCTGACTATTTATAAAAAGCGAGGTACTTGAAAACTAATGAATGATTTAATAAAAGAATCGATAGACGCTGCTGACAGGGCAATAAAAGAGGAACGATTTGATGATTTAATGGATTTTTATACTGAGGATGCAGTTCTTGTCGTAAAACCTGGCCTGGAAGTACAGGGCAAAGAAGCCATTAAGAAAGCCTTTATAAAAATTGCTGAGTACTTTAAAAACAGTGTAATACCCACACAAGATAAAATGATGATGATTGAGGCTGGCGATACGGTTTTGGTTATGTCTCAAACTCTTCTGGAAGCAAAATGTGAATCAGAATTTAGCATGGATCGAAGAGCAACTTATATCTATAGAAATATTGATGGCAAATGGTTATGTGCAATTGATAATTCATATGGAACATCATTGCTTGATTAGAGGAACCGGATGAGCACATCTTGTAACCCAGAAACATGGGCTGGCTTCCCATTATGGTACCCAAACGAATGTGAGAAGAAAGAGCGATTATTATGAAAAACAAACTTGCAAAACTAATAATAGTTATTACCTATTTTGTAATATGGGCAGCCGCACTTATAGTGTTTTGGTTTTGCATAAGCGGCTCCGATGCGATGGGATATAGCATCATGTTTCTGTGGTTCTTACTTCCTTTGACAACCTTTGTCCTTTCCATATTGATAGGACGAAATGACTATTGGGGAAAACTGAAATGGTTTTCCGCAGCCGCGTTCGGTGTGATGTATATGCTTGCAGAGTATGCGACGTTCAGCGCTGCCAACATGACAGCTTTTGGTCACATAAATTCTCCGGATTTTGTAATGATTCTATCTGGGGGTGTTGTTTCTATTTTAGGACTGGTACTCGGCACAGCAATTAGGCATTACAATTCAAAGGAGAAATCGAGCATAGATTTTAATGCGTAAAACGAGCAAGTTCGGCAGTTCAATTGACGCTCCGGACTTCGCTTAATCCATATGACATTGATCATAGGCGGTTCTGCTTTTGGTGCATTTTATAATGACCGCCTCGTGGGTTTTTGTAGTGTAAAGAACGATCTGTTTGGCGAAAAGTCCAAGTATGTTTTACTTGATCAATTGTTTATTTCAAAAGAGGCTCGAAATAAAGGACTCGGTAAGCAGCTCTTCTTATTATCGGCAAAAGAAGCAAAACGTAGAGTCAATATTACCCAGATTCACTTGTACTCAATATCCTGCATAGAAATAACCTATCCTTAAAAACCGATTTTCGGTTGTTGAGGATTTTTTTAATTCATCAGGTATTGACAAATCCTTATCTAAACAATACTATATGATTAGTCTTATAGTGGAGGAAAATTATGTCGCTTGAAAATGGTATTCTCGGGTATCTGTCGATACGCCCGATGTCGGGCTACGATATTAAGAAACTGTTTAATTTATCCGCAGCCTATTTTTGGCCGGCCGATCAGGCACAGATATACCGGTCGCTGAAGAAGCTTCTATCCGATGGACAAATCGAGCTGCACGGGATTTCCAGAGGTGACGGCCCTGAAAGGAAGGAATACGCCATCACGGAAAAAGGACAGGGAACATTGCACGACTGGCTCATCCATCCAAGTCAGACAGACTTTATATCCCGATTATCTTACATCATGCAGCTTTTCTTCTCAGGTCTTTTAAGCGGCGAAGATCAACTGCGGTTTCTGGACGAGCAACTGCGAATCAATCAGGGAATCCTGCAGCAGCTGGAATTTAACTGCTGGGATAATATAAAAGCCTACACAGAAACAGCAAAGCTCTCCGAGGACGATATTCGGCTCACGTCTTCTGTCTGGGCGTGCAAATGGGGAATGCTCCGCTGCAAAGCCTATACCGAATTATTGGAGGAGATGAAAGCGGATATCCGGAAAAAGCGGCTTATGTAAAAAACTTAATATTACGTATAAATAAAGAGAAGGGATTTGAGCTTAATGAAAAAGAACCTCATTAAAAAGATCTTGACCGTATTTCTCGTGAATTCACTGTTATTAACGTTGTTAATAACAGATGTCATGGCTGTAGATATTGGATCGGTAAGGACAGATGTGGAAAATGGGACAACATATAATTCATCTGTGGATTCTCCGCCAAGTGTTTATAATAATAATCTAATTGTCACATGGTATGATGCTGCATCATCATGGGAGATGCACAATTCTTTAGTTGGGCAAGATGGCTCGGTCAGTAGCATGGCGGTTCCAACTATATCACCACGGACAGACGATGATAGTGATACGGTTATTTATAAAGGGTTATCAAACGGTAATTTGCTGGTATATTGGTACAGCGGCTCATCCGGGAAGGGCTTTACCGATACATATTTTAAAATCGTCGATCAAAGCGGAAATGATGTGGTTGCTGCCACAAAAATCAATTCTGAAGCCGGTGATCTGAACCGCTTTACTGATTGTGCGGAACTGTCCAACGGCGACCTCGCGTTTGTATGGTCGTCAAGCGGGTCGAATCATGCGCTTCGCAGATTCAGTATCAGCGGCTCAACGGCAACGCCCGTGGATGCAAATCAGATATCCGTGACGAGTCTGGACGGAACAACTGGGCTATCCCAGTATGATTGCAAAATAGCGGCCAATCAGAACGGCCGTTTCATGATCATAACTGATGTATACGATTATAATTACCGGGGCATCATTTTTGACAATACGTCTCCAACACCAGTTCAGGTTGGCGGACAAAATTATTTTGTGATATCAAACCGCGGCGAGAATGACCATATATGTTACGTCAAGACTTTGTCCAATAATAACTTTTTAACTGTCTACAGGAAGTTATCCGGCGGAACCAGCACAAGCGACAGAAGTATCGCTTATCAAGTTTTTAATGACAATGGTACATCAGTTGCCCCAGAAAAAGTTATTAGAGGACTCTGTTCGTGGGGATATATCGACGATCCTATCGTTAGCGGTGACGGTTTTTTCTTGTCATATAGTTATCTTGACTACAACACAGACCCCGATACATACGTCCAATATTTTGAGTATTATGGAAATACAGATTATACAGCAAGCAGTCCCACTGATTATTCGGCAAGTGTTCCAACAATAACAGACCAATGGGGCGTATATTATCCGTTTGCAGATGTGGACGGGAATTTGTCCTTTATTGTCAATGACAGTACTGATGGCGGAACGGACTATAATACATATTTATTGAGATGTGCTTCAGCCACCCCCACCGTCACGTCCATCTCACCCGCAGCAGGGCCGACAGCGGGCGGGACAAGCGTCACAATCACGGGTACGAACTTCACGGGAGCCACAGCCGTTAAGTTCGGTACTACTGATGCAGACTCTTACACTGTAGACTCTGCGACACAGATCACAGCCACAGCTCCGGCACACGCGGCAAGCACAGTGGATGTCACCATCACCACCGCGTCAGGCACAAGTGCGACAAGTGCAAACGACCAGTTTACATACGACGGCACCGCGCCGACGCTCGACAGTGCCGTACGCAACAGCGACACGCAGATCACAGTGGCGCTCAGCGAGGGCTGCCAAAATCTCACAGCAGCCAACAACGGCGGCTTCACGGTAACGAAAACCGGCACAGGGACGACCTACGCCGTATCGGCAACGGCGCAGGGCTCCGATGCTTCCCACGTGGTGCTGACGGTGGCCGACATGGCCACGGCGGGTGCTGTCGGTGTCACGGTGACGTATACGGCGGGCGCCAACGGTACGATAGCCGACACAGCAGGCAATGTCCTGGCAACCGACACCGTGGGCGCTGTGGTTGCCGCGTGGGACACTACCGCCCCGACGGTAATCGGTATTGACAGGAACAACCCAGCCTCGGCACTCACGAATACAGCCGGCGTGGCCTGCCGTGTGACCTTCAGCGAAGCGGTCACCGGCGTGGACGCCGCCGACTTTACGATAACGGTGACAGGCACGGCTGCGGGTACGATCGATTCCGTTTCGGCTGTAAACAGCTCTACATATGACGTTGATGTAAATACAATTACCGGCGACGGGACGCTGAGGCTCGACCTCAACGCGAGTGGGACAGGCATCGCGGATATCGGCGGGACGTCCATCGCAGACGGCGGATATACGTCCGGGCAGGTCTACACAATCGATAACACCGCGCCGACGCTCGACAGCGCCGTACGCAACAGCGACACGCAGATTACGGTGGCGCTCAGCGAAGACTGCCAGAATCTCGCAGCAGCCAACGACGGCGGCTTCACTGTGACAAAAACCGGCACGGGGACGACCTACGCCGTGGCGGCAACGGCGCAGGGCGCGGACGCCAGCCACGTCGTACTGACGGTGGCCGACATGGCGACGGCCGGGTCGACAGGCGTCACGGTGACGTATACAGCGGGCGGCAACGGCACAATTGCCGACACAGCCGGCAACACCCTGGCGACCGACGCCGTGGGAGCTGTGGTTGCGGCTTGGGACACCACTGCGCCGAGTGTAAGCAGCATCAACAGGCAGACGCCAGCCTCGGAAGCGACGAACGCAAACAGCGTGACCTACCGCGTAACGTTCAGCGAGGCAATCACCGGCGTGGATACCTCGGACTTCACTGTGTCGACGACAGGTACAGCGACGGGTACGATCGATTCCGTTTCGGCTGTAAACAGCTCTACATACGATGTGACGGTAAACACGATTACCGGCGACGGCACGCTGAGGCTCGACCTAAACGCCAGCGGGACGGGTATCGCCGACATTGGCGGGATGTCCATCGCCGACGGTGGATATACATCCGGACAGGTATATACACTTGACACTTCCGCCCCGACGCTTGCGAGCGCCGCCCACAACAGCGATACGCAGATCACGGTGACGCTCAGCGAAGACTGCCAGAACCTTATCAAGGCTAACAACGGCGGCTTCACCGTGACGAAAACAGGCACTGGAACGACCTACGCGGTGTCGGCGACGGCGCAGGGTTCCGATGCTTCTCACGTCGTACTGACGGTAGCCGACATGGCGACAGCCGGGTCAGCCGGTGTCACGGTGACGTATACTGCGGGCGGCAACGGTACAATTGCCGATCTGGCCGGCAACACGTTGGCGACCGACGGAACAGGCTCCGTTATCGCAGCGTGGGACACCACCGCACCCACAGTGAGTAGCATCGACAGACAGACGCCGGCCTCGGAAGCGACGAACGCGGCCAGCGTGACCTACCGCGTAACCTTCAGCGAGGCGGTCACCGGCGTTGATACCTCGGACTTTACCGTGTCGACGACAGGTACTGCGACGGGTACGATCGATTCCGTTTCGGCTGTTAACAGCTCTACATATGACGTAACGGTAAACACGATTACCGGTGACGGGACGCTAAGGCTTGACCTCAACGCAAGCGGGACGGGTATTGCCGACATTGGCGGGACGTCCATAGCCGATGTCGGGTATACATCCGGGCAGGTTTACACCATCGACAATACTGCCCCGACGCTTGACAGCGTTGTTCGAAACAGCGATACACAGATCACGGTGACGCTCAGCGAAAACTGCCAAAACCTTATCAAGGCCAACAACGGCGGCTTCACCGTAACGAAAACCGGCACGGGAACGACTTATGCCGTGACGGCAACGGCGCAGGGCTCTGATGTTTCTCACGTCGTGCTGACGGTAGCCGACATGGCAACAGCGGGCGCTGCCGGCATAACCGTGACATACACAGCGGGCGGCAACGGCACAATTGCCGATCTGGCCGGCAATGCCTTGGCGACCGACGGAACAGGCTCCGTTATCGCAGCGTGGGACACCACAGCGCCGACTGTAAGCAGCATCAACAGACAGACGCCGGCTTCAGAGACGACCAACGCCTCCAGCGTGACATACCGAGTGACCTTCTACGAAGCGGTCACGGGCGTTGATACAACGGACTTCACGGTTTCGACGACGGGTACCGCCACAGGCTCGGTTTCTTCGGTTTCCCCCGTTGACGGCTCTACATATGACGTAACGGTGAATACCATTACCGGCGTCGGCACGCTGAGGCTCGACCTCAAAGCCAGCGGGACGGGTATCGCCGACATCGGCGGGACATCCATCGACGATGGCGGGTATACATCCGGACAGGTCTACACCATCGACAAAACCGCCCCGATGCTCGACAGCGCCGCACGCAACAGCGACACGCAGATCACGGTGGCGCTCAGCGAGGGCTGCCAGAATCTCACAGCAGCCAACAACGGCGGCTTCACGGTAACGAAAACCGGCACGGGAACAACCTACGCCGTTACGGCAACGGCGCAGGGCTCGGATTCTTCCCACGTGGTGCTGACGGTGGCCGACATGGCAACAGCCGGGTCGACAGGCGTCACGGTGACATACACGGCAGGCGGCAACGGTACGATAGCCGACACAGCCGGCAATGTCCTGGCAACCGACGCCGTGGGCGCTGTGGCTGCGGCGTGGGACACCACTGCGCCGACTGTAAGCAGCCTCAATAGGCAGACACCAGCCGCAGCAACGACGAACGCAAACAGCGTGACCTACCGCGTAACCTTCAGCGAGGCGGTCACGGGCGTGGATACGTCGGACTTCACTGTGTCAACGACAGGTACGGCGACGGGTACGATCGCTTCCGTTTCGGCTGTTAACATCTCTACATACGACGTGACGGTAAGCACGATTACCGGCGATGGGACGCTGAGGCTCGACCTCAACGCCAGCGGGACGGGTATCGCCGACATCGGCGGGACATCCATAGCAAACGGTGGGTATACATCCGGTCAAGTCTATGCAATCGACAAAACCGCCCCGACGCTCGACAGCGCTGTTCGAAACAGCGATACACAGATCACGGTGGGGCTCAGCGAGGACTGCCAGAACCTTATTAAAGCAAACGACGGCGGCTTCATCGTCTGCGAGACGGGAACACCCGCCACGACGTATGCAGTCTCTTCGATCACACAGGGTGCGGACGCCAGCCACGTGGTGCTGACAGTGGCCGACATGGATATCTCCGCCAAGGAGGGCATCACTGTCAAATATACATTGGGCGGGAACGGCACCGTACAGGATACGGCCGGCAATACTCTGGCATCGGACAACACGGGCGTTTCAATCGCTGCTTGGGACACCACCGCCCCGACCATTACCTCATCAACAGTCTCAGCGAACTATACTTATATTGACATTACCTTCTCCGACGGTGTCTACGGTGCAGGCGACGGCTCGTCGGCGCTGACGGCAACGAAGCTGGCGCTGACCTTTACCCAGAACAGCGGTGTGGCGACGAATGCCGTGATCAGCTCCCTGAAGCAGAACGACGACACAGACGAGGGTGCGGCTTCCGCGCTCGACGGCGGTGAGACAACGGTCCGGGTGTTCCTGACCGTAACGGGTACGCCCTCCGGCACCGAGACGATTGAAATCAAACCGGCTGACGGCGCTTCAATCTATGACACAGCCGGCAACGCCATGGAGGCAACGCAAACCACAGGGGCAAAAACGCTGGTTAACGCACCGCCTCCCTTCATTGGCGGCGGCAGTACCGGCGGAAGCACCACCGGAGGCACCGGCAACATGGATGCAAACTTGGAGATCAACGGAGATTCCTATTCAGCCGGCACGTCTGAGACGGGCACCAACGCAAGCGGCCAGACCGTCACGACGGTCACAGTCGACACCGACAAGCTGCAGGATATACTGGAAATTCAGGGACAGGGTGCAACGGTGAAGATCCCGGTTGCGACAGGCAGTACGGTTGCCTCCGGCGTCCTAACCGGCGACATGGTGGACACCATGGAGCAAAACGGCGCAACACTCGTCATTGATACGGGCAGCGCGACGTATACCCTGCCGGCTGAGGAGATCAATATCAACGCCGTTTCCGAACAGCTCGGCGAAAACGTATCGCTTGGCGATATTACGGTGACGGTCAGCGTCTCATCCCCTTCCGACGACATGGTTACGGTGGTGGAGAACACAGCCGAAAACGGTGGCTACACCCTTGTCGTCCCCGCTGTCTCGTTCACCGTCTCCTGCTCGTACGGGGACCAGACGGTCGATGTTACATCCTTTGACACGTATGTCGACCGGACAATCATAATCCCCAACAGCGTCGACCCGAACCAGATCACCACAGCCATCGTCGTAAATCCGGACGGTACGACGCATTCCGTGCCCACGAATGTCTTCTTGACCGAAGATGGGTACTACGCCGTCCGCATCCGCAGCCTGACGAACAGCGTCTACACGGTGATCTACAACCCGGTGGAATTCCCGGACGTTGAAAACCACTGGGCGAGTGATGCCATCAACGACATGGGCTCGCGCATGATCGTAGCCGGCGACCTAAACGGCAACTTCAATCCGGACAACAGCATCACCCGCGCGGAGTTTGCCGCTATTATGGTCCGGGCTCTCGGCCTCGCCCCGGGCGACGGCACGAACCGCTTCAGCGATGTTGTAAGCTCGTCCTGGTACTGCGGGTACGTTAAAACAGCAACGGCCTACGGCATCATTACCGGCTATGACGACGGAACCTTCCGCCCCAACGACCTTATCACCCGCGAGCAGGCCATGACCATACTCGCCCGCGCGATGGATATTACGAAACTCAGCCCAAGCCTGAGCGATAGTCAGGCTACAGCGTTACTTGTGTCATATAGCGACAGTACCGACGTCTCAATCTGGGCTAAAACAAGCATCGCCGCATGCCTAGAAACAGGTGTTATCACTGGTAGGACAAGTACCACGCTCAGCCCAAAGGAGAACATCACCCGAGCCGAGGTTGCGGTTGCTGTACAAAAACTGCTGCAAAAATCAGAGCTGATTTAAACCACGAATACTTTAGGCATGTCTATTAAGTAAATGTATTGAAAAGACCATAAAAGAAAAAACCATGCATTAATAAGCTCTACCACAAAGCAAATAATCGATAAGCCTCTCTGCGAAGATTATTATCTAAGCAGAGAGGCTTCGACTTATGTAACGAGTATTTTTATTGACCACTTTCCACGAGAAATAAAGTATCACTAATAAAGAAGATAAATAGATTGACCAGATTGATTTTGACCAAAATGGGATGATTCAATATTCTTAGTCTGCTATAATAGTTCCTAAAAGAAGCGTAGAACTCGCATAAAAAATAAATGTGGAGATCTTCGAAGGTTTGGGAAAGCTATAGATGATTTTCGAAATAGGTTTGAAAATGGAGAATAGCCAGATAAGATTGCCGCTGAGATTATCCATATTAGCTAAGCGAATTCCCTATTATTGTACGTAAATACCAGTACAGGCGAGTTGCCCATTATCCATATGATATGCCTGAGGTAGAAGTTGTTTTTATATCTGCATATAAACGAAGGGGTTGTTGTAATTGTTTAGATATGTCCATACAAATATTATTGCTAACGATGTAAACAAATTGATAGATTTTTATAAGAACGTACTTCATTGCAAGAGTATCAGTGAGACGCGCGATATAAGCGGAGCATGGGTAGACGGGCTAACCTGTTTGAACGGAGCCCATATCGTTGGTGAGCATTTACTTTTACCTGGCTATGGAGAAGATCATCCAACCCTAGAAATATTTTCTTACGATGAGATGAAAGAACGTATACCCACAGAAATTGACCGCCCTGGTATTGCACATATAGCGTTTGAAGTTGATGATGTTGAAGCGACTTTATCGGAAATTATCAAGGCCGGTGGAAGTGCGCTTGGCGAAATAGTTATCTCTGAATATCCAAATAATATGGAGGGGCTATTTGTTTACGCTCGAGATCCAGAAGGTAATATTGTTGAACTTCAAAGTTGGAGGCACAAAAGCCCCGGATACTAAATAATAAACGTAGTGACATAAGCAAACGCAAATTCGTTAATTCGCAGTATGGTACATAAGTGCCAGCAGAAGCAGGCTACCCATTATCCATATTTTATAGGATAAAAAAGCGAGGAATATAAAGTGAGTGAGTCAAGTTACATAAAAATTATCAGGGATGAAGCAAACCGCGCTTTTTGGGAAGTTGAAAATGTAATTTTCTGTGTTCCAAACGAACTTTGGGACAAGTGCTACTGTGATATGCCGTTGTGGAAACATATCTACCACATGTTGCATTCACTGGATCAATGGTATATCAATCCAAGAGTGTATATTCAGCCTTCTTTTCATGAAAAAGATCTCAATAATCTGGATATTCAAAGTGAGAAAAGGCTCAGCCGTGAGGACATCTTAAGCTATTTCGACTTAGTTAAGAAAAAAATTGCTAACTACAATGATTCGCTTACTGATGCTGTTTTACTGCAAAAACCCGAGAAATGCGAGTGGACGCGCTTCACGCTAATTTTGGCACAGCATCGGCATCTGCATAGTCATATGGGGATGTTGATGGGATTCATTATCGAGGATACAGGAATGTGGCCAAAAACCCTTGGTCTGGAATGTCCAATCCCGGATAATGACTTTTGTTCGTACTTTTAGAGTGCAAGCAATCTTGAATGAGCGCCTGCGCTTGTTCTATAAGAGTTGCTTTAATCCGTAGATATAAGACCTTAACATGAAGTCATAATGAAATGAGGGCGTATGATGGAACTTTCTATTAGGAATGCTGTAAGTGATGATTTTAATAGCATCTACCCTTTATTTGAGCAGCTATGGCCAAATAAAGAATTGAACCGGACCGAACTATATAATGTCTTCTGCAGAGGCGTATCCTCTAAAACAGACGAACTTCTCTGCGCTGTCTTGGACAATAGTGTGATTGGTTTTTGTGCGTATGCCATTGTCAACAATCTTTGGCAGGAAGGTTACATATCATATTTATATGCAATGGTTATTAATGAAGCGCAAAGAGGTAAAGGATACGGTACAACGCTGATAAACGAGGCAATAGCCAAATCAAAAAGGCAGGGAATGAAGCGAGTGGAATTAGACTCTGGATTCCCGCGTGAAAAAGCACATAAATTTTATCAGAATCTTGGATTTGAAAAAAGGGCTTATCTGTTCTCCTATACCCTGTAACCTATAACCAGTTATATGTTACATGCTTCGCATTATGGTACGTAAATACCAATAGCTACGAACTTCTAGTTATCCATATGATATGCAAAGAAGAAAGGTATATATTATGAAAAAACAAAACATGCTTTTCTTCGATTTGGACGGTACCTTGTACCGTACTCACGAAACGTGTTTGCCACCGTTACGCACGCTTTGTGAGAAGCATGGAATTAAGCTTACAAAAGAGGACGAAGCACTTTTGCTTTATACTACGACAGCAAATCTCTTAAGCATAGTTTCGCCAGATATGCCAGAAGAGCAAAAAAATAAATTTGTGCATGAAATAAAATGGCGTGAGATTGAGGAAGTTAAGCAACGTGGCCGCTTATTCGATGGTGCCACAAAATTGCTGTCAAATCTCAAAAAATCGGGCTTCCAACTTGCTATTTGCGGTATGGGCAGTAAAGAATACATAAACTGTGTTGTGGACAGGTGCGGTATAAGACATTATTTTGATGCCATTTTACATAGGATAGAAGGCAAAACAAAAGGGCAGGTTTTGTCTGAATTCATTTCGAACAATCAACTTTGTGCCGAAGATTGTATTATGATCGGCGACAGTATAACTGATTTGACAGCGGCAAGAGATAATGGCATTTCGTTTATAGGAGTTAGTTATGGATACGGTGCAAAAGAAATCCAAGATAACGCCGTTATGCTGGACAGCATTGTCCAAATCGAAGCTGAAATTTATAAAACCCTTGTTTATTCACAAATAGAGAAAGGTATTAAAAATTTAGACAGGCCTACCGTCGTAGGAATTAACGGCGTTGACACTTCAGGGAAGACCGTTTTCGCAAAAGCGTTTGGCAAATTTTTAAGAAGCCTGGGCTATCATACGCAATTGCTACACATGGATGATTTCCATAATCCGAGACAGATACGGTATCAAGATATTTCGCCGCAAGGGTACATTGATTACACGTTTGATTTAAAGCAATTACATTCCGTGCTTGTTGAAATAAAGAGCAGTGTAGTTCAAAGAGAAATAACGGTTTTGGATTTAGATTCGGATACCTACACAAAAAAACTAAATATTCATACGACAGCAAACACGGTTATTATCGTAGAAGGAGTATTGCTATACAGACCGCCGATAATCGATCTGATTGACTATAAGGCTTTTCTTGATATAGGTTTCGATGAAGTACTTAAGCGAGCAAAGAAAAGAGATGTACCTAAATATGGAGAAAATTTTCTTGAACGATATAAACAGCGATATATTCCGGCGCAAAAGAAGTACTTGTCGGAATACAACCCGACAAAAACTTGCGATTTACTCATCGACAACAATGACTATAATAAACCACTTGTGCGATAACTAAAGCCAAATACAGATAATTGAGCATCGAACTTAGTTTAGTAAATACCGCTAGGAACGAACTGGCCATTATCCATATTTGGTGAGACGGCCGCAAATTGAAGGAGGAGAATCGACATGTACAAAGGTACGCTAATTGCAGTAAAAAACATGAATGAAAGCAAGAAGTTTTATCATGACATACTCGGCATGAATGTGGTTGCAGATTTTGGCGCCAATGTTCAATTGGACAATGGCTTATTTTTGCAGACGATTGATACGTGGTCAAAATTCATTAACAATAAAAATATTTGCCTTAAAAATAACGCAAGCGAACTTTATTTCGAGGAAGTTGATATTGATGAGTTTTTTACAAAATTGAAAGAAGCCCGCATCGAATATGTACATGAGCCGCTTGAACATGGCTGGGGCCAAAGAGCGGTTCGCTTTTATGACCCCGACCACCATATTATCGAGGTTGCAGAGGATATTGTAATGGTTGTAAAGCGTTTCTGTAACAGTGGACTATCGGAAGAAGAGGTTGCGGTGCGGATGGATGTCCCAGTGGATTATGTAAAAGAGTGTATGAAATCATAAGCCTTTCATTTGTTACGAAGGTTATGAGCATAATCTTCAATTCCAAGTATTGCCAGATGCTAATTATGTTTAATCCATGCTCTATTCAGAATAATTGTTACCCCAATTGTATTTTGAGCTTGAAAAGCGAGTTGAGAAAAATGAAAAGACTCATCACGGGAATCATAGCTGTCGCGGTACTGGCTTATCTGCCAGCGTGTGCACAAACAGACGACAAAACTGCCACCGCATCCCCAGAGCTCATCGCATCGCCCTCCTATCCAGCTGCTGTCGCGTTTGATGCAAATACACTGCGCGTGAAATATTCGGTTGAGAATTCGACGAAGAACGCGGTCAATACATTTGCGTATAAAACCTTATCGCCCGTTTTAGCTAATTCGGAGGGCAACACCTGCTTTTCACCGCTCAGTCTGTATTACGCGTTGGCGCTCGTCACTGCCGGAGCCGCAGGGACGACGCAGCAGGAAATGTTGAGTCTTCTCAATTTCAGCGCGGATGGCAATTTAAGCGCGCGATGTGCGGACATGTATGAGCAGCTCTACACCGACAACGAAATTTCAAAGCTCAAGATTGCCGATTCCCTGTGGGTAAATAACAGTATCTGGCCGAGTATTGAACTGAACAAGAGCTACCTTGACAGCGCGGTGTCGGATTTCTTCTCGTCCGTATTCAAACTCGATTTTTCAAGCGCTGGCGCAGGGAAAGAGATGGGGCAATGGATTTCCGACAATACAAACGGCGCGCGCTCGCCGAGCATTGATGTCGACAATTCTGCCGTGATAAGTATTTTAAATACCGTCTACTTTTACGATCAGTGGACGACCGAATTTGATGAGAAGATTACGAGGCAGGATACTTTTTATCTTGATAGCGGTGACACTGTGAATTGTAGCTTCATGAATAAGGAGTATTCAGGCGACTACCACAAAGGTGAGGGCTATACCAGCTCTTGGATTCAGCTGAGAAACGGAGGCATTATGTTTTTCGTTCTGCCGGACGAGGGTGTAAGTGTCGAGACGTTGGTTGCCTCGGAAGATTCCCTTAAAAGCATGTTTTCACAAGACGAGAAAACGCCTGGTATAATCGTCTGGAGCATTCCAAAGTACAGCTTCGGCACAACGTTATCGCTGCAGGACATGCTCAAAACGTTGGGCATGACATTGGCGTTTTCCAATAATGCCGACTTTTCAAACATGACCAACGCTCCGGTGTGTATTTCGAAAATCCAGCAAGGGACGCACATAGCCATTGACGAGAAGGGTGTCGAAGCCGCAGCGTATACGGAAATAATACTTCCTCCCACTTGTCCGGAGCTGCCGGATCAAAAAGTGGAGATGGTTCTCAACCGCCCATTCTTGTTTGGCATCGTCGCCCCGAACGGGACACTGTTATTTGTGGGTGTGTGCAGTAATCCGGCTGAGAATTAGACTACTCATTATCCATATGATGTTTACTATGCTTAATAAGAAAAAAGTTGAATATGAAAAAATTGATATCAAAGAAAAACTTAATACTTGCATTTGTTGTGGTCGCACTGCTGGCGATGGCTGTTAATTTTTTTCTGTGCCGCGTATTGGGTAAATATGATACTGCAGAAATAGACAGTATATGGTTGAAACAAGATGGCTCCTGGGTGGATATCACCGACTCGGTAAGTGATGAAACTGAGCAGGAAATTTTTCGTGTTTTGAATAACAGCTTCGGAATTCGTGTTAGATTTATCAATGGATACCTCGGAGATAAATTGGACGATCTTTATAATTAAAATCGAACTTCATACTTTCAAAAAAGACGGTAAATCAACCTGGCATTTTGTATATCTGGGAGATTTTAACGCATACACGGTGTGGCGCTCTAAAAATTACAACATTATAAATGGCATGATTGTTTATAATGAGATTGCGGAATTACTCAACAGTCAATAGCTTTCTGATATTTGGATGAGATTATGAGCAAACTCGGCAATCTGAATACACATACAAGCTTCACAGTTTGAATAGCGAATTATCCGAGTAAAGGCACACAAAAAAGCAGCCGAGGAGAAAGCACTCGACTGCCTTTGGTTGGATAATTCCATAGCACGAAACCGCGGATATCGAGGGATAGACTATGGGGAACGCAACTTGGCACTCTCTCAAGAATTCAGAAAATCCATCTTAAAAGACTCTGTAATTTCAGCATTGCATTGCGAAATCAAGCCAAGCTCTGGTAAAATGGCTATGGCAAAGCAGGCCTGTCCCAGAAACAGACTTAAAAAGCTTTGCAGTTTTAGGCCGCAGGTGGAGACAGCCCGGTTCTGAGCAGGCCGGCGTAACCGCACTGCGGGCACTGAGAGGGCTTTCTGCCGATGAGTTTTTGGATGAGCTGCTCGGCAGAAAGCTTTTCTTTTAGAATCAGCTTTGTTCCGGTCAGCATCTTGCAGATACGCAACTTTTTCTGTTTTCCCCGGCTGGACAGAAAGCCGTAGTGACGGATCTTAGTGAAACCGTGCGGCAGGACGTGCATCAGGAAACGCCGGATAAACTCTTGGGCACTTAACGTCATCTCTTTCCAACGACTGCTGTCTTTGTAATCGCGCCATTTGAATGTAACCGCACCATCTTCAAGCTTGAGAATGCGATTGTTGGAGATGGCAACCCGGTGTGTATAGCGTCCGAGATATTCCACGACACAGGCGGCATCCTTGAAAGGCGGCTTGCAGTAGACCACCCATTCTTTGCGGTAACAGGTATTCAATAGATTCTGGTTAACATCCGGCATCTTCAATTTCAGCAAAGCCAGGAATTTGCCCCTGAATTTGCGGGACAGTACCCGCACCGGGAGAAAGAACTTCTTGCATGAGGATCGCCATTTGCCCAAGGCAGTCAGCCCTCCTGAGGGAACAATGCAGTGAATATGCGGATGAAAGCAGAGGTTCTGGCCCCAGGTATGCAAAACAGCGGTATGCCCAATAGAGGCCCCCAGATACTTTTTGTCTCCAGCCAGTTCATGCAGCGTTTCCGAAACGCAGCGAAACAGAAGATTGTAGCAGTCCCTTTGGTTACGATAAATCAGGGGATTGAGTTCCTGGGGGACAGTAAATACCACATGGAAATAGCCAATATTCAGAAGATCAGCCTTCTGTGCGTCAATCCACCGCTCCTTGGAGAATGTCTGACATTTCGGACAATGTCGGTTGCGGCAGGAGTTGTAGGACGGCTTTTCGTAACCGCAGTCCGGGCATTTGTCCATATGCCCGCCGAGCCGGGCTGTTCGGCAGTTTTGGATGGCGTTCATAGCTTTATGCTGAGCCAGGGACAGGCGATGATGAGCTCGATAGGTATCTCCGAGTTGTTTGAAGATTTCCTGTATCTCAGGCATCGAACTGTACCTTCCGCTTGCGCCCGCGCTTTTTCGGAAGTGTGTCCAACGGGCTTTGAATGGTACCATCCGTGTTACATAAATGGAGATAGAAGCTTGTGGTCTGGATAAAGCTATGTCCTAAAAGCTCTTTAATCCTGTAAATTTCAACGCCGGATTCAAGCAAATGGGTGGCAAAGCAGTGCCGGAGTGTATGTACAGTAAAGGTGTCCGGCAATTTTGCCTGTTTCAGGTACTTGTTGAATGCATCCTGGATGGCATGTGAAGTCATGGGACTGCTTCTTTTAGACCTCGAGTAGAACAAATATCCGTCAGGGTGATTGGGTCTGTATTGCTTCCAGTAATCACGGAGCAAATCAAGGTTTCTTTGGGATAGCAGTGTAAAACGATCTCTGCCACCTTTCCCGTGATGGACAAAAAGGCGCATTCCGTTACTATCGATGTCTTGAACCCGCAGCCTGGCCACCTCGGATACGCGCAGCCCCGCGCCGTAAACAGTCTCAAAGATTGCTTTGTCTCGTAAGTTGTCAATGACAGAAAAGAAACGAATAATCTCTGGTTTACTCATGATCGCTGGTAATTCCCGCTGATGACTACGTCTGGGTATCCTGCGGCAATTGAGATTTTGACCCAGCACACCGCCAAAGACAAAACGCAACGCGCTGTTGTAGATATTAACAGTACCGCTTGATTTCCCGATACTAATCTGATGGAACAGAAATTCTCGAATATCCTCTTCACCGAAGGTTTCAACATTGCGGTTTTCGCAGTGGCGAAGAAAAATACGAAATGCGCGCCGGTAAGAGTCTTCCGTTGCGGCCGACATACCGCGAAGGATAAATTCTTCATGGATTTTTTCCAATACTTCATCGTTTGTCATGGAACCATCTCCTTAAAAATGATGATCCCATTGTAACGATGAAAACAAAAACCTGCCGCATCTGCAGCAGGTTCATAAAAACGCTGTTCTTATCTTTCGGAGACCACCGCGCCAGCGGTTTAGTGCAATGTTTAATAAATTCCATATCATATCCGGCCCGAAAGAAGGCTACTATGACACACATTGCTATTCTATCCGATACCCATGGGCTGCTGCGGGAGCGGGTCAAGGCTGAGTTGGCCGAGGCGGACTGCATCATCCACGCCGGGGACATTAACACACCAGCCATTGTCGAGACTCTGCGGTCATATGGCGTATTCTACATCGTGCGTGGGAACAACGACAAGGAGTGGACGGAGGACTTGCCCCAAAGCCTTACCGTTATAATTGACGGCGTTTGCTTTTACATTGTCCATAACAAAAAAGACGTGCCGAAAGACCTGAGTGGCGTTGACGTGGTGGTCTACGGGCACTCCCATAAATACTCTGCAGAAGTTGTGAACGGCGTTCTGTGGCTCAATCCCGGCAGCTGTGGGAAGCGGCGCTTTAATCTGGAAATCACCATGTGCCGCATGACGGTGGACGACGGACGCTATCAGTATGAAAAAGTTGTCATTCCACACGACACATTACCTTGATCAGGAGGTATACTATGAACGATTTTTGTTATTGCAAAATGGAAATCTTTATTCCGGAGACTCATTTGGAGGCCCTGCGGACGGCGCTGCAAGGCGTAGACGCGGGACATATCGGAAATTACGACAGCTGCCTGTCGTACAGCAAGGTTACCGGCTGCTGGCGGCCGCTGGCCGGGAGCAGTCCGTATGTCGGAGAGGAAAACGCCGTCAGCGCGGAGCCGGAACTGAAGGTGGAGGTCACATGTCTGAGGGAGAATGTGGACATCACAATTGAAGCTGTCAAAAAGGTGCATCCCTATGAGGAGCCGGTCATTAACGTAATCCCGCTGTACCGGACAAGCTTCTGACTGCAAGTGATTTTGCTCGGCCGCTACTGACGCTTACATTTATTTTCATAGAAAATGGGCATGTCACGCCGCGTTTTTGAAAAACGTTTTGCGACATGCCCATCTTAAGGCTTATTTTTTGCTTATGTTTGGAGCATTTTTAGTCCGAGCCGGATTAAGACTACATTGGATTTGACTGCCCACTTTCATACGGTGCAGCCTCTGAGTAGGTAAGCTGTCCGGCTTCAAAGTGAAGAAAACCAGAAATGTTAATTGGGATTTCCGTAAAGTACAACTCGAAAGTCAGCTGCGGGAACATAATTGCGGACCACCAGACAAAGGAAATAGGCGGGTCTTGGGGGGTATTCATATGATAAGTAAGTGTTGTTTCTTTGTCTGACTTATAGGCTGAAAGGCGGTCGCGCGCAGCCTTTATCATGTCTGAGCTGCTTTCACTGCCAAGACTTTTGAAATACGCTGCGATATCGCATTGCTTACCAATAATGATCCATTTGTTGCGGCATATGTTGTTTTCCATTGTTTAAATTCCTTTCGTAATAAATATAAAAAATAAGCTATTAGGACTCCCGGTCATCAATTAATAGCCTGCGTAAACAGTATGGCACTTTCCTATGACCTGCAAAAAAATAATCGCTGATGACACATAAAATGGTCGACACGGCTTAACCGTATCATGAAAATATGGGGACGGGGCTTTGCAGCTCCGTCCCCGGAGTAATATTTAACGCTTATGCCGCGGAGCAGGTGCCGTTAAAGATCCAGCTGAACACCTCTTCCTCGTGTGTACTGGTAATCGGCGAGACCGTCAACGCGAGGAACAACCGGGTCAGGCACAGGGCGGCCTCCGGCAGCGCGCCGTGTGCCTTTGCCATCAGCTCTGTCAGAATGCGGGTGGAGAGAACAGCGTGTGCCTGCTCACTGAGCAGCTCCGCACAGCAGTGGCAGCCGCCGGCACCGGTTAGAAATTCCGCCCAGTCGTTCTCCAGATACTCAGCATTCCGATGGACGCAGAGGGCGTGGAGCGTGGCCTGGGCATTAAGAAGATGCTCCAGCGGACTTTCCTCTCCAAGCGCATCCTCATCGGAGGCGGCCAGGACTTCGCCGCACTCCACATCCTCCAGAAAATCCATAAGGGTAATTAAATATTCCGGCAGCTCGTCCTCGTCGAGCACGGCTTCCAGTGCTTCAATAACAACCTGCGGAATCCCCTGGGTCAGCTGACGAAGATAGCCTTCCTGAAAAATGGGGTTTACGGTTTCTATGGCTTCGTGAAATACCTCCAGCTTGCGGTGCAGGCGGTTAATATCGGTTTCTTTGATGAGGTTATCAGGTGTTACCATCTCGAAGACACTGTACTCGTAGTGGAGGAAGTTCAGTGTATAGCAGAAGTGGACGCTCTCCTCCATGGCCCCCAACAAGCTCAGGAGGTAGTCCCCATGCCAGGAATGGTTCGGTGCCGACACGTATGCGGCAATGATTTCACACTCCACTCCGTGCAGCAGGCGGCTATATCCGGTCTCCCGATATTCCGGATGCTCATCCAGCAGAGCCATCGCCTCCTTCAGAAATGCCGAAACCGCTTCCGGTGTCCGGCAGTGGGAAAGCGCATCCATTTGATGGAGCACCTCCTTCGGGAGATCGGCATCCTCGTGGAAGAGCGCCGATAAAGTGCACTGCCCCCTCAGAAGCGGTACGGCGTTATGCAAGGAGAGGACGTAATCTGGGTAAAGCTCCGAGTGTGTGCCGTAATGCTCCTGCGCCAGCGAGAGGACTTCGGCACGAAGAGCATGTGTCAGATTCATATGGATGTTCGCGCGCTCGCGTTCCGGGATTTCGTCCTGAAGCGCGTCTTTCAGCTGTCCCATGGCGCGCTGGGCTTCAAAATCATTATCGGCGTGGAGCAGCTTGTCCAAAGCCAGCTTCAGTTTTACAGTTGCGTTATTCATCATGATGTTCCTCCTGAAAATTTAAATGTTTATTTTTATTTGCTGTCTGACTGCCGGGACGCTCCAGAATGCGGGGCGAATAGAAGCGGTTCTCATGGTAGCGCTCCGCCTTGCGGGTGTCGCCCAAAACCTTTCCTAGCTTGTCCAGCAGGCTTTTGTTCTGTGGCTGCATCAGGAATTCGGCTATGGGCGCCCGCTCCTCAAGACAGTCCTTGCAGGCGCGGCGCTCCAGCAGGCAACGGCGAAGTTGGGTAGTGAGCTTGCAACGCTCCCGGTAACCAGACGCTTCCAACTCCAGAAAGTGCAGCAGGTCTATTTTCTTTTTCTCGTTTTCCTCCAGTTGGGCACAGTAATATTGGTGTTCCTTTTCAATGCCGCGTAGAAAGCTGATGGCCTGCGCCAGTTGCTCCGAAATGGACTTGTTCATGGTGTCTCACCCGGCTCTCCCAGCTTTTCGACTGCCTGCGCTAGTGTATCCATGTCCGGATGCAGGTACACGCCGGTGGTGGTAATATTGGAGTGCCCCGCCAGATGGGCAATGGTTTCCATGGGCACGCCGCGCTTCTGCAACTGGGTGACATAGGTGTGTCGGCAGCAATGGGGCGTCAGCTTGCGGACACGGAGGTCTGCAATGGCGTTATAAAATAGATGACGAAAGTGCTCAATGGTGCAGGGCTCGCCGATTCGAGACGACTGCCAGAGCAGTACCCTGCCGCCGTGTTCGCGCAGATATACTGCCAGTGGGCGATACTCCTCGGGAATGGGGATGACGCGGACACTGCTGCTGCTCTTGGGCGAACCAAGTTCCGGCTTGCCGTCCACCATCTTTACCGCTTTGTTGATGTCGATGGTGGAGCCGTCAGGGGCGATGTCCTTGGCCGTCAGTGCCAGCAGTTCTTGAATTCGCATGCCGGACACCAGAAGCAGGCGGATGCTGCAGCCAAGAAAATTCTCCGGCAGCCCCTGAAAGAGGACGGCGATTTCCTCTTCCGTAAAGGCGTCCTTTTTCTTGCCGTGGGCCAGCTCCTCCATCCAGTCCCGGCGGAAGGGTTTGACACCCCGCGCGGGATTGCGGAGGATCAGCTGGTTCTGCTCCGCCGCGTCGAAAATCTGGATGAGCATGGCGCGGCACTTGCTGATTTTGGAGTGGGAGCAGCCCTCATCAAGCAGGTGGCTTAAATAGTTGCTCAGCTCCATGGGCAGAATGTCGGTGAGGAGCCGTTCCCCGAAGGCGGCTTTCAGCAGCTGTAAGGTAAACTGATACCCGGAGTATGTAGAGCGCGCCACCTGGGGCTTATAATCGGCATACCAACGGTCCGCCCATTGGCCGAATGTGATGTGAGGCACTTCGGGTTTATTGTCCTTGACTTCCTTGTAGTCTCGAATCTGCTGCAGCACTTCGGACTTGGTGTCTGCCGTAAAGGAGATGATTTTCCGTTTCCCCTCGTCAGTGTAACCGTCCATGAGCTGTCCCCGCCACTTGCCATTTTTCGTTTGTTTGACATAGCCCTCGCCGTGGGCTCTTTTACCCGCCATTTGCGCCGCCTCAACCGGCGAGGCTGGCCGCCATAAAGGAGCGCAGCTGGGGCGAAATGCTGGTTTTCATCTCGACCCAGGCATAAAAGGCATCCCGGGGAACGCGGATGGCGCCGCCGATGCGGCAGCACGGAAAGTCCTTGCGGTGTGCCAGCTCATAGGCTGCGGTCTGGCTGATGTTCAGGTGCGCCTGCACCTCACGAATGGTGAGAAACTGATTGTCTGTCGTGCGCATGATTTTTTCCTCCTGTTTTTCATATTGAAAACAGAAAACACCGTGCAGGTTCTAAAACCCTACACGGTGCTGAAGATTTCATCAGAGACAGACATAGGTAACGCAGCGCAAAAGGACAAAATACCTCTCTTGAAAAAGAGCAATGAAAAAGGTATACTGATTCTGCGGTGCGGACGTAGTCCGTTGTGTAGGTGCTAGTTCCACCTGCGCAGGCATGAGGGAGTTCCAGCTCCCTTATGCTGCCGTGTTATTTTGTTTTCTATGGTTACTATAGCATAAATATATTTGTTAGTCAACACAAAATATGTGCTATAACAAATATATTATTTTTTACATAGGATACTTATTTGTTGACGTGTTTTTGCCGCTTTGATATAATCAATAAAGATGATTGAGGGGGGATAACATGGCGTGGTCGTACGCTCCATTATGGAAGCTTTTGATTGATAGAAATATGAAGAAGACAGACCTGCTGGAGACTAGTGGAATTTATTCTCAGACACTAGCTAAAATGGGAAAGAACGAAGCAATTTCGATGGATACTTTAGAAAAAATCTGCGCCGCCCTAAACTGCCGCATTGAAGACATCGTTGAATTTGTTTCTGACCATCAGGAACAAAAATAAGAAGATATATCAGATGATTAGCCGGGCGTAACTGCCCGGCGTTCGTTTTCGATATATAGCAAAGCTCCGCCCACTCGCATGATTGCGAGCAGGCGGAGCTTTTTTGATGAGCTATTCTTCTTCCGGTTCCATGGGCTTGATTTCCCCGCGCTCTTTTTCCACTTCCGTGATGTGCTTGAGCAGCACATATTCGATGTAGTTGGTCATAGAACGGTGCTCGCTGGTTGCCAAAGCCCCGATTTTATTGAACACATCATCCTCCAGCCGGAGGGTGAACACACGTTTGTTTGTTGCCATACCTTAGCCCCCTGTTAGCTGATATATGACTATGGTATGGCATTTTATCATAATAATATACATTCACTTGACTGCTAAATGAAATCACTTTATAATGAGCATAATGTCGAATTTTGAGGAGAGGTGGTTAGAGTATGGGGAAAAAACTTTTCTGTGCCGTACTCGGCCACTCTCCCATGCGCTTCGCCTGGGGGTTCGACGAGGATGATTTGGGTTGTAAAAGGCTGAAGTTGGAACTGCTTCAGAGCATTATGGCGCTGCGGCACTACGGTGTTTCTCAGTTTATGGTGGCTTCCGACCCGGGAGTCGGTCTCTGGGCGGCGGAAACAGTAAATATTCTGCGGAGGTATGACGACGGGCTTCAGTTATTCTGTGTGCTTCCCCATGAGGAACAGGCAACCAAATGGGCGCCATATCTCCGGGAGCGATATTTCGACATGCTGGAACAATGCTCTTACCTGACAACGATTACGACGCAAAAAACGCCGGAATCTCAGTGGAAGGCTTATCGGAAAATGATTGACCAATCGGAGATTGTCCTGTCCGTTTATGACCCCGCTTCCGCTCGGGGCGACGCAGTAGACCGGGCTATGGCGTATGCATCGGACGCACGGCGGAGCATGGTTGTTATCCATCCGGACACCTTCCGGGTGACCGTTCGGATCAATGGGACATAACGTTTTGCAGCGTCGCGGGAAAATACGATGGGAGGCTTATAATGGATACCATCCTTTTTATATTCATATGGAACCTGCTCATCGCTCTGCCGGTGGTTGTGGTTCTGCGTGGGGTGCGGTTCCATTTGCGCCGGAGATCAACCATTGGCCGGCTGTTTTACGCGGTTGGGTTTACGGTGCTGCTTATGTTGGTGCTGGAAGCCTTGGCCTTTTGGAACGGCGGAATACCTGACGGGGAAGCGCGGCTGTTATTCTTAGTCCCATCGGTTCTGGCCTTCCTCTTTGTTTTGTCTTATATTTATTTACAGGAGCGTCTGTTGAGAAATGACGGGCTTACCGGTGCCTGCTCCCGAACGTTTTTCGAGAGCTGCCTGTCTCGGACGCTGGCGAAGAATACCGAGGAGGCCTTCGGCATGATCTATCTGGATGTGGACAACTTTAAGGATATCAATGACCGGTACGGTCATCTTGTCGGAGATGAGGCGTTGAAGGCACTGGTTTCTGTTATAAAAAATGTACTCCGTCGCACTGACTCAATATCGCGGCTGGGCGGAGACGAATTTGGAATTTTGGTTCATGTGGAGAGTATTGCGGATCTGGAGACGGTTGCGCGAAAAATCGAACGTGCTTTGGAGGTGTACAACCACGCATCAGGCAAGTCCTATCAAATTTCATGCAGCATGGGGATGAGACTTTTTCGGAAATCATCCAACCTGAGTGTGGAGGCTGTGCTCAGGCAGGTAGACTATTTGATGTACAATCGCAAGAAAGATAAAAAAACCGTGTATCAAGAGTCATAGATTCTGTCGTCAAGGCAAAAAACGGCACGGAAAGGAGCAGGAAATGCTCCCTTTCCGTGCCGTTTTCTTGGCGCTTTCCAATGTAACATGCACTTTTACTTAACCGCTTTGGTACTCATGTACATGGAAATGCCCTGCGTGGCGGAAAGATATACTTGCTCGTCCGGGCGGAGGGTAAGTTGCAGGCTGCCGCACAGAATTTCACCCGGGCGGGTGGGTGTAAAGGTCCATTCCACACGCCCGTCCGGCAGCTGCCTCTGCGTCATGAAAACCTGCTCGGAAGTATTTTCAACATTATAAAAACGCGTGTCCCTTTTCATAGCGTTGTACAGATACCGCTGCCCCTCGGGACAGGTGAAGCTGCGGTAGTGGTCCGCCGTTACGTCGTACTGCAGGGAATGGCCTGTAAGGTAATTTACCGCCGCCGCATCGAGGGACAAACCGCAGTAATACTCCAGGCGATGCCGGTAGCTGCGCAGCAGTAAACGAATGCCCATGCCATAGGGCTGCCCCGGAATTGGAAGCATGTCGTCCTGACCCATCCCGGCATGGAGCAGCTCTGCCCGGCAAAAAGCGGTCAACTCCTTGGGGGAAACCGGCTTTTTGTCGGGGCATCCGGGCGTGACCACAGGCAGATTTTGAAGTTGTTCCACTGAATAAAGGGCCAACAGGCGCTTTCGGTGTTCGGTCAGCATTTCGGCGCCGAACGGAAAAATGGGGCGGGTGTAATCGTGGGTTGCGCCGGCACTGTCATCCTTCGTCAGATACAGGGACACGAAGCCACGGCTCTCATGAAAGAGGACATCCTTCCAGAGCAGGCTGCAGGTGTCCTGCGCGGGGAGACCGGCCTCCATGACTAGCAGAAGGCCCATAAAGTCGCTGTCACCCAAACTATTCCAAATCCGATTGTTTATATTTTGCTGGACTTTCGTGGGCAGGCAGGTGAACTCCGCCGCCTTGTGCATAGACTCATCTGGTGACTTTTTGGACTTGCTGCCGGCATTTATCTGCATATACTTCGCCAGCGGATTTTCCTCCTGATATACGCCCTGAGCACGGCAGAAGTCCCAGAACTTTTGTGCATAGCGCAGGTCTGCCCCGGCGGACTTTTCATGAACCTTTGCGTAATGCTTGATCATGGCCTGGGATACCTCACCCATAGGGACGGCGCTGAGCTCTGCGGCCACCCGGCCCACGGCCAGTTCCACCGCGCGCCGGGTGTCGGCCGTCACATGGACATAGTCGGACTTAAGGAAATCTTTCATGTAAATCGTCACCGCCTCCGCGGCAGTGCGGTTTGCAGAAATCCCCAATTCCTTTTGTGCGGTCCGGATGGCCGATTCGTGTTTGGCATACAGCTTAGCCGCACTTTTAGAAATGCGCGATTTAATGGACGGCTCATCCATGGCGTTGATATTGAGCTCACAAAAGATGTTTAGTTTTTCCAACGCCTTTCCCTCCATCCGAGTATCCGGGTTTGCTTGGTTCCAATGTTCGGTGACCGCCCGTCGGGCGCCGCCGATCATTTTCAGGACTTTTCCGTCGGCAGGTGATCTGACGGAAATTCGCCCCCGTAGCAGATAGCCTTTCTCCTGTTCGTTCAAAGAAAAGTGAAATCCCACGCCGTTCAGATAATATGTGCCTTCTATATGGTGCTTTCCGTTTTCATTCACAGTATTTTTGTAGCTGCTTTTGGGGTCGTCAAACCCGTTCGCGGCAGAAATATAGGCCATTATGCTCCCTCCCATTTGCTCAAGTCGATTTGTTCCGCTTCCTGAATCCAGGCAAGGCTTACTTCCTCTGAGAGCAGCGCGCCAATCAGCGGGCGGTTTTGCCGCGGGGAGGGAGTATCCTGACGCAGGTGCTGGGCGAATTCGGGCTTTACGCCCGGCGGAAGGATAATAGAAACGGCATCTCCCGGCTCCGTGCACTCAAAGGAATATGTAATTTCCAGAGTGTTCTGCTCGTCCGAGTGAAACCGGAACGCCTGCGAGACGGGATAGTCTTTCTCCGATCTCGTCAGCAGAACCTGTGGGCTAGCCGCCGGATGTGCGCTATATCTGGGGTCGAATACATAGCGCTCCAGCTTCCAGGCGAGCTCCGCTTGCTTTTCTGGTGTCAGGTAATCCCGGCGCAGCTTGCTTTTGCTGGCGTGCCCCAGTAGATAATCCACCTGATCCATGGAGAAGCCGCAGATATGGCAGGCCCGGGTGCCCCAGTCCCGACGTAGCGTATAGGCCGCCACATCCTGAACCTTTTCTCCGTCTACCTCGTCCGGTTCCCGATCTGCCAGCTCACGCGCCGACTGAAAGAATTCGTCCGATAATCCGCAAAGCTGCAGAAGCTCCCGCACCAGTGCGGAGACTGCGTTGGAACGAGTCAGTGTCTCCGGTTCTTGGTCCGCGCAGGCAAGTGGGAACTCATTGACTTGTTCAGGGCTGTAACCAAGGCTTTGAAGATAGGCCTCTCGCATTTCAAGAAAATCCAGCATGATTTTAGGGAGAATGACATTACGGTAGGCATTGCCGGTCTTTAACACGCCTGTAAGCGCGCCGTCCTTTTCCTGCCGGCAGACGAAAAGAGAACCGAAGAGACCATGATTGTGGATATCCTGAAACAACACGCCTGCCGCCTCCGAGGTGCGCAGTCCACAGAACAGCATCAGCGCCGCAGATAAGGCCAGTCCTCCTGCGGGTGTAGTGAGCAGGCGAAACAGCAGATGAGCAAACTGAACGCGGATCTTGTCGGGAAGGGCTTTGCATTGCTCTGTTTGAATTCTTGGGCCGGGCTTATACAGCGTAAGGTCCAGCTTGGGCAGGTCGTCAAGGTCGGTGCGCACTTCCCGCAGCCGCTGATAGATATAATCTGCGCGATACAGCTGCGCGGCCACGCTGCGCTCCGCGTCAGCCCGGTTTCTATTGCCGCGTTTGCTCTGCTCCGCTTTCTGAATCAGCTCTTCCTGAATGGTATGTATATCTTCTTCGCAGATTTCCGTGCCGTACTGATCCAGGCGCGGGAAAAGACTGTTTTTACAGTACTTCAAAGTCTTTTGAAAGGTCTCGCCGTTCCAGCCATTTTTTCCACCCTTGCACAGAGACGGGAGTTCTTTCGAGATGCAGATTTCCAACGTTTTTGTAAAGAGGCCGTTTTGGTGTACGGGCGCTTTGTCCCGGGGAGTCTTTACTGTAATATCCCGGTACTTTTGTTCCACCAGATGGGAATGTAAGCGGTCAATACAAATGCACAGATTTTCGCCACAAAGTGCACAGATTTTTACGTAATGGTTTCTCTATGCTCTAGGCGATAGCTGTTACCGGTCATATTGATGATTTCACAGTGATGTATGAGCCTGTCCAAGATGGCCGTGGTAATCGTGGCGTCGCCGAGAAACTCAGCCCATTCGTCAAAGCCCTTGTTTGACGTTATGATGAGCGACGTCCTCTCGGCCATAGAGGAAACGAAACCGAAGAACAGGTTTGCTTCGCCCGGAGAGAGGGGCATAAAGCCTACCTCGTCAACTACGACAAGAGCCGCCTTACGGATATACTTAAGTCTCCGGCTGCTGACGCCCGATATGTTTTCTGTTTTAAGACATTTCATCAGGTTATCCAGAGTCTCAAAGGCAACGCTGTAACCAAGGTCGAGCGCCCTGACGGACAGGGATAAAGCCAGATGCGTCTTGCCGACACCAGGTGGTCCGAGAAAGCATACGTTGAAGGCCTGCTCCACCCAGGTCATATCGCTCAAGCGGAGCATCTGTTCTTTCGAGACGCTGCGCTGGAAGCCGAAGTCAAAGGTCATAAGCGTCTTTTCGGTGGGGAGGTTCGCTCTTTTTCGGCGCAGGATATTCTGCTTTTCAATACGAAGCCGCTGCTGCTCCTGAAGGAAAAGCTCAATGATTTCGAGCGGTGTTAGGTTGTTTTTCCCCGAGAAGGTAGTGTCAAAGTCGATGGACGGCATCCGGAGATTGCCCAACAGAAGTGTTACACGGTCAAGAGCGTTCTGATTCACTTACCGGCACCCACTTTCGCATAGACCTCAAGGGGGCGCTTCTCGGTCGTGATGTGATATTTTCTGTCGCTTATCGGGATAATCGGGATCTCATGCGTGATGACCGGCGTAGCGGAGTGCTCCAGATAGTCCTTCATATAATTGACGCTGAAAAGTCTGCTCCCACTGCAAAAATCGATGGCCTCCAGCGTGGCGGTGAGCCCGTATCTATCAAATAGCGTTCGCATGAGCCTAAACTGGTCACGTGTGTAACGGGTCTTATCGGCGCGTATCGCTTGAAGAAAATCTGACGCTTTTCCATTAAGCAGCGCGTTCAGCTCATCCTGTATGCGGTCGAGGCTGGTGCTGCGGTCTCTGAGATGATGATGGTTCTGTAAGAGCATACCCTTGCCGGTAGAAATCCTGTGCTGGCAAATATCGTCGCCGAAAACCGTTTGTATGAGAAGGAAACCGTCCTGTTCCACTACATGGACTTCAGGGTTGTTTGTATATGTTCCGAGCGGAACGGAATAGCGGTTGCTGCCATAAACGATGGTATTATCCTTGCGCACTGACCGGCAGACGAAGGCGTCCTTGTTTTCCGGAATGCTGATGAGCGGCCGGAGGTAGTTCTGTTCCTCTTTGAAAACCTCTGCAGGGACGCGCTTAGTCGTGCCATGGATTTTTGCGTTGGCGGTGCGGTCAAGCCAGTCAAGAAGGCTACCGTTCAGGATACCGTCGTCAACATATATGCGGTTTTCAAGAAAGTTCCCCTTGACATATTTGACGACGCTCTCAATCTTCCCCTTGCTTTCCGGATCGGCGCCGCGGCACATATATACGCTGAATTTGCACTCCTGTCGTAGTTTCTCAAATTCGTATGTATGGATGATATCGCCGTTGTTCTCGGAGACACAGACGATACTGTCCTGGTCAAAGACAATCTCATGCGGCATACCGCCGATATATCTGAAACAACGATGGCAGGCAGCTACAAGGTCTGTCGCCCTGTACGGCCGGGACTGGGCTTCGGCGTATTTGTATCTGGAACGGGAGAGAA
This sequence comes from uncultured Sporobacter sp., assembly GCA_963675425.1. Classification (GTDB taxonomy): domain Bacteria; phylum Bacillota; class Clostridia; order Oscillospirales; family Oscillospiraceae; genus Sporobacter. The sequence goes on from OY776214.1 coordinate 1,871,311, forward strand.
CAAAGGCAGCAACGTAAACTTTTATGCGCCCGCCCCCCACGTCCTTCATCCATTTCTCACCGAAATCGACCTGCATCTGTTGACCCATCGGAAGCTCGGCGACGGCCTCGTATTCCCTCGGCTCTGTGATTTTTTTGATGCCGTACTCGTCTCGAAGGCCTTTTACAAAACGGCTGACTGTCCGCTCGGTAAATTCGGCACTGTAATGCTCCTTGAGCCAATCGCACACCTGCGCAGCGCTCATTGACGGATAATCACGCAGCCATTTGAGGATGGTGGCCTCATATTCACCAAGAGCTTTCTCCCGGCATATATTTGTGGCGTTTAATTCATAATCGTCGGCGAGCATATCCCAGTAACGGTTTACTGTCCGACGGTTTATGCCAAGCATCTTCGCAACGGTATTCTTCTTGAATCCCTTTTCTTTTAACTGCTGAATTTGACTGTACACACAATACCCCTTCATTTCTTGCCGCCTCCATTCGCTGGCGTTATTTTACCAGACGAACGGAAACTGCGCATTTTCTGGCGAGAAAGTGTGCACTTTGTGGCGAATAACTGGGTAGTTCTATTGGCGGAAATCTGTGTAGTTTATTTTACCATTCACAGGGAAACAGTCACTGTTATGTAGGGGATGCTCTCCGGTGCCCGCAATGCCCGTCTGATGCTGGATCCGGGAATGGACCGTCCGGTTTTCGCGTCAATACCGTGGCCTTCGAGATAAGGCTTGCCGTGCAAACCCCGCTGCGAAACTTTGACTATCAGGTCTTTCGTATCGGTGGTCAAAAGCTCCTGTGTAGCTTTCATAAAAAACACGCTCCTAACTGTAAAAGAGTCTTACAGTAGGAGCATGTTAGAATGCTTGCAGTCTCAGCGAGAACCAGGAGCCATTATATGGGCGTTTAATCCCCACAGGTTGCTGGTGCAGGGTATGACCCTGCTACCTCCGAGTTATGAGTGCACAAAATTGAATTTCTGCTCGTTTCGGATCAGCTCGAAAAGCCTTGTATTGCAAAGGCTTGAAAGATTTCGGCGTTTCGGGTCAGCTATCCATCTTTTTACTCTTCATTCACATTTGAAATAGATGTTTGGTTAATATTTCCGTACATCTCGCTTGCAAGAATAGTAAGTGCAATCTTTTGGAATTCTTCATCATCAAGGTAACGGGAAACGATATCATCATTTTCTTTGATTCTCTGCATCATGATATCCTTAATAATTTCTTTAATTCCAAGCTCAAACTTATCATATGGGTTTGTTCTTGCCTTTCTGATAACTTCGTCATGAGTCTGTGCTTTTTCCAATATCTGCTCAAAGAAAAGCCTATCTGCCTCTGTAAAATCCGTTCCAAAGCGGTCATTTAATGTCTGAATAATAACTGCAAGGGGCACTTTTGGGTCATCCGCTTTTTTTGTACCTACTTCAGTTGGGGAAGTAACTTTTATATTATCGCCATCTGACAAATCAATACTATGTTCTGCAATTTTCTGATTTCGCAAATGGGTAAGTACAATATTATCCTGGGGATTCTCTGGCAAATCATCACGTCCAGTTGACAAATGCGGCAATAAAAATCGGGAAAATGTGTAGAGTTTTTCCCATTCTTCGTCTGAGTAAGTAATGATTTGACTGATAAAGGCATACAGATTCACAAAGCTTTTCATTTTGTTGCGGAACAGTTCCTTTGACTCATCATCAAGCAAAATAAACCGGTCTTTTGCGGCAAATGCAAAAGCCTCCATTTTCGCATGGTCGCTTGGTTTTTGTTGTTCTTTCGGTTTATAAAAAATGCTTGCAAAGCCATTTAGATCTTCTTCTGAATATACCCTATACTTATCCAGTTCTGTTTTTAAAGTTTCCAGATGCATTGGATCACTTACTTTTTCAAGCTCTGTTCCATCATAATAGGGCTTAAAAGCAGTATAGATATCTTCAGGTTTATTGACGAAATCCAATACAAAAGGCTCTTCCTTCCCGGCAAAGCAACGATTAAGACGCGATAACGTTTGTACTGCCTGCACGCCGTCGAGACGTTTGTCAATATACATCGCACACAGGCGAGGCTCATCAAATCCTGTCTGGTATTTATTTGCGACGAGCAATATCCTATAGTCAACGGCAGCAAAACGCTCGGGTAACTGCTTTTCTGAAATTGATTTTCCTGTATTATAATCAATGTTCATTTTGGGTTCTGTGTAGGTTTCACCTGTTTCTTCATCTTTTACTTCACCGCTGAATGCAACTAACGCGCGAATATCGGAATAGTTATGTTCCTCTATGTATCGCTTGAAAGCCAGCAGATAACGAACGGCCTGTAAGCGAGAATCCGTTACGACCATCCCCTTGGCCGTTCCATCCAATAAATGTTTTACGTTTTTTCGAAAATGCTCAACAATAATCTCTATTTTTTGATTAATATTTGTGGGGTGAAGACGTAAGCTACGTGCAATCTTACGCATACCTTTCTTTTTGGAATACTCTTTTTCTTCTTCCAAAGTACTGGCAATTTTATAAAAAGTTGCGTATTCAGTATAGTGTTTCAAAACATCAAGGATAAACTCTTCTTCTATCGCCTGGCGCATAGAATAGAGATGCATCGGCTCTGGCTGGCCAGCCGTATTATTCCGTCCAAACTGCTCTAAAGTTTTCCCTTTTGGCGTAGCAGTAAAGGCAAAAAAACTGATGCTTTTCTGCTTTGCCCTTGATGACATTATGGCATTGAGGCCATCTTCCCAATCGCTGTTCTCATCAAGTAAAACACTGGAGCCGAGAACCGCTTTTAACTCTCTGATACTTTCTCCGGTCTGGCTGGAGTGGGCTTCATCCACAATAACGGCATATTTTCGACCAGCTATCTTGGCTTCCCATTCTTTTGCCTGCTTTTTCGCTTGCTCATCGGGATTGTAAACACTGTCAGCACCTGCTACACGCAAAAGGCCGCTTATAACAAACGGAAATTTCTGCAGCGTGGTTATAATAATTTTTGTGCCGTCGACCATTGCAGTAGCAAGTTGTGCGGAGTCCTCATCAATGCATTTTACAACGCCGTCTTTGTGTTCAATTTGGTAAATGGCGTCCTGCAATTGCTTGTCAAGTACATTTCTGTCGGTAATAACCACAACACAATCGTATATTACTTCATCATGCACACTATGCAGACTGGCAAGGCGATGGGTGAGCCAAGCGATACTTTTGGTTTTTCCACTTCCGGCGCTGTGTTGAATAAGATAGTTATATCCTACACCTACGGCCTTTGCTGTTTTCACTAACAGACGCACAGCATCAAGCTGATGATAGCGTGGGAAAATCATATTTTCCCGCTTACGCTTATCAATCTCGATAAACATAAAGGATCCAAAAATATCAATCAGACTGTCCCTTTGCAGAACCTCTTCGAATAAATAGCCGGTTTTATATCCAGAAGGATGCTGGGGATTTCCTGCACCGCATTTTATTGAACCAGGTTGGCTTCCGCGGTTAAACGGTAGAAAATTAGTTTTTCTTTTTCGAGCCTTGTAGTCATATACGCTTCTTCTGGATCAACTGCAAAATGCACCAGCGCGCGTTCTTTAAACTTAAAAAGCTGTGCAGCGGGCACCGGGAGGTGTCCTGTCGTCGTTTTCCACTTTTTGTGGATTTACGAAATCATTTTTTCAAAAAGGTGATTTTGAAGACGTTTTTTTTGAGATTTTGAATACAGCTTGTTGATATTGTAACTGAGACACAGCAGATAGAGTTCAATGGAGATGTTATGCCTTCCTCGGGTGAGTAACCGTTTAAAATGACGGTCGTGTTTCAAGACACCAAAGGCCCCCTTGACCTGTATCGAGCGATTAAGTCGAAGCTGTATCCCCTCCGATGTTGTGATGTTCCGCCGGGACTGCTTGCCCAGTTCTACAAGATTACGCTTGACTGTGAGCATCTTGTTGGGATACTTTTTAGATTGAAAACACTTATCCTTGTACTGGCAGCCGCTGCAATCACTGCATAGATAATATGCTGTAGTCTTAATATACCCGTCCTTGGTGACGACGGATTTCTCCCTGAACAGGGGCAGTTTCCTTCCATCGGCACAGAAATAGCAATCCTCGAGATCGTCATACCTCATGTTTTCGCGGCGCCCGATTTTCGCCTTAAACTGCTTGCTCTTCTCATATTTAAAATTTTGCGGTTTGATAAAGCTCATCTGCCCGCGACTGCCCAGATAGAGATAGTTATCCTGGCTCTCATACCCGGCATCGGCAACGATCTTACGATATCTCGTATGATGTCCACATTCCATCTCTTTAAGGAACGGGATAAGCGTACCGCTGTCCGAGCGGTTGGGGTATGCAGCCACACCTGTTATGTACTCACTGTTGACTGCTATTTGCATGTTGTAACCGGGCTTCAGCTGCCCGTTGCGCATATGATCTTCCTTCATGCGCATGAAGGTGGCGTCGGGGTCTGTCCGTGAATAGCTGTTACGGGCTTTTCCCATGATGGCAAGTTGCTCTTCGTATCTTTCCCATCGCGCAAGCCAATCCCGGAGTTTCTCCAGTTCCCGCTGCTCCGGCGTTTTCCGCTTTCCTTTGCCATAAACAAATTCGATATCTGCATATTTTTGGGTTACATCCTCAACGAGAGCACGGAGTTTACCCACTGTGACGTTTCCCTCTATTCCTCTGGCCTGAAACGCTGTGCGCACTTGCTCCCGAAGACGGGTCAGGTTCTTCTCCAGGCTGCCGCGCCAGACAAATGTATATCTGTTGGCACAGCTCTCTATCTTCGTCCCGTCGATGAAAACACTCTCGTGGTCCGTTTCACCCATCTCTTCCAGCTTTCGGGCATACTGGTAGAACAGGTCTTCTACCGCACCTTGCAGCCGCCCCGTCCTGAACCGTGCCAATGTATTATGATCCGGCACCCGTTCGCCCTCCAACAGCCACATGAAGTCGATATTCTTCCGGCAGGCCGTTTCCAGCTTCCGGCTTGAATAGATCCCGTTCATGTAGCCGTAGACCAATACCTTAAAGATAATCCGGGGTTCGGCGGCTGATTTTCGCCCTTTGGGAGAATACGCGCGGTACAGCTTACTGTAATCCAATTCCTCCAGTTGCGCGCTTGCCAGCCTGACCGGGTCATTTTCCGGTATTAATATTTCTGTGTCCATTGGGAGCATTAACTGTTGATGTTCCCACACTTTTGCAGTAAAATCTAACTGCTGTAGTTTGTTACTCACAATTCAATTTTACGGCAAAAAAGCGTGAAGGAAAACCCTTTTGGGTCATCCTTCACGCTTTTTATTGCTGTCTTTTTGAGACAGCGCCTTGTGGAACATTCAACAAGGAACTATGTGTTGACGGAAAGGCTGTCTTGACCGGAGTGGGCAATAAGCAGTGCTCTTTAGGATAGGGACGGTTACTACACCCCGAAGGAAGTGGAAACAAAGAGCGGTATTACCTGCTGTGATTGTGACTATGATCGCTTCACCTGCAATATGAGCTTATGGTAATTAGCATTTAATCATGGAATGAAAATTTGTATATTTTCAATTTCCGAGATGAATGGAGATTTCAGTTTGAGGTCGTGAAAATCAGAAAATGGGTGCTTCACCCAAACAAAACTGAATAATCGCTCGTATCGGTTGCGCTCGGATATATGTAGTTTCCTTTCTTGATTACTGAAACATTAGCAATAATTTTGGTGCCGATACTTTTGACTGTCATAACAGCGTTAAGTTTCGATATCAATTAAGCTGTTATAATTTGTTATAGTTGTATAAAATTTGCAATAAATGTTGACAATTGGTGTATTGTGGTATATTATGTAACCGTAATTGAAATAGCGAAAGCCAACAAATCAATCCGTACTTGGCAGGTCAGGTGATTTGTTGGCTGGAACCAAGCAGCAGTAGTAGTTATACCACAATGCTCAGCTTTGCTATGTCATTTTATCACTAATCTAGAAAAAATCAACTCTTATTTTAATGGAGGGATAAAATGTCTAAAGATGTCATATTTAAAACATTCCGAACTTATAGGCATCCTTATGCGTATGACCGGCATACAAATTCAATTGTCATGCTTTCAGAAACCGAATATGATGAGCTAACAAAGGTTGAGAAAGGGGATTTGCTTCCTGAGCAAAGTCATGTTATTAAAAAATACCAGGAGAATGGCTTGTTTGAATCAAACGTCGTGGAAAAAATCGAACATCCCAGAACAACGATTATAGAACAGTACCTAGAAACGAGGATGAAACAGTTGACACTGCAAGTCACACAACAATGCAATTTACGTTGTGAGTACTGTACGTATTCTGGGATCTATAATAATAACAGAACTCACTCAAATCAACGGATGAGTATAGAAACTGCAAAAAAAGCAATTGAATTTTTCCTTGAGCGGAACACAGAATTATCTGACGCGGTTATAGGTTTTTACGGTGGGGAACCACTATTGGAATTTGACCTAATTAAACAATGTGTCGAACATGCAAAAAGCCAAGTCGAGGGGAAACGTATTAGGTTTAATATGACTACTAATGGAACTATGCTAAATGATAGCATAGTGGATTATATTGTTGAAAATGATTTTGCTTTAGCTATAAGCTTGGATGGATCAAAGAAAGAACATGATATTAACCGAAAATTTCTAAATGGTGAAGGGTCTTTCGATATTATTATTAATAATATTGAGAGAATTCGAGAACGATATCCAGATTACAAAGGAATCATAATATTAACAACGGTTAATCCGTTCATGAATCTTGGATGTGCTCTTGAGTATTTTAGTACTAAAGAAATTTTCTCTGATAAACAGATTTTGTTTAACTCAATGAATGAAAACAACATTAATCAAGAACTGTCATATGATAAGAATTACTTTAAAGTAAGGAATTATGAACACATAAAAATGTTGTTCTCGTTAGTTGGAAAGTTGGACAAAACGTATGTCAGTCCCTTGACTATAAGTTCAAGGGATGCTGTGGAAAGAGCCCAGCGGAATATACACGAGCATACAATAATGTCGCCCGTTACACACCATGGCGGACCATGTATGCCTGGTGTTCAGCGGTTGTTTGTTCGTGTGGATGGAGCGCTTTTTCCCTGTGAGCGCGTTAGTGAAATAATGGATTATTTTAAAATTGGCACACTAGAAGAAGGATTGTATTTAGATAAAATAAAAAAGTTGCTGAATATTGGAAAGTTAACAGAAGAAGAGTGCATTAATTGTTGGAATCTAAGGAGATGTTCAATTTGTTCAGGTGCGATCGAGTTTGACACAGAAATTACAAAGGCAGATAAACGAAATAAATGTTTAAAATGTACCGACAAAGTAATTTTTGAGATGTACGAATTATGCGTACTCAATGAATTTGGTTATAGTGCTGAAGAAATGAGGCTGGTATAAATGAAAAAGGTTCTTTTTTTTCCCTACCATCCGGATCTAAAAACCCTAATTGACTATAGCGTTCATCTAAAAGGATATCAGATAGCCGGTTTTATTTCCTATAAAGAGGATAACAGAGTTATTCATTCATTAAACCAAGCGATAAATCATGAGAATATGCCCTATGATGAACTCATACGAGATTGTGACGCGGTTATTATTCTAGATAACTATAGAGGCTATAAACCTGATAAGTATTATCAAGTTATTAATGATGCCATTGCTCGTCACAAAGAAATCTATATCACGCCACTTGCTCAGTCACAATTGGATTTAAGAAACTATCACGGAAAATATCAATTGTTGGAGCATCTACCTGATAAAGTAAATACCGTTAAAGGGAATTCCGGACTTATACAGGAAATAAAAATTTATGATATAGACATTCCGGTGATTGGCATCTTCGGTCAAGGAAAAAACTGTGGAAAATTTGAAAGTCAGTTGTTGTTAAAGTCGGTTTTGGAGGAAGAATACGAAACAGTCACCATAACAACAAATGCCTTAGGCGCTTTGTTTGGATGCTTTACTATTCCTTCATTTCTATTTGAAGAACTCCCGTTTCAGAAAAAAATATTTAAACTAAATTATTATCTCAAATTAATATCAAAATTTTATGATCCCGATGTCATGATAATTGGTGTCCCAGAGGGCATTGTACCATTTAAAAGGAAAGAATATCATCATTTTGCAGAGTATCCGTTAGTCGTTACTAATGCAGTGTCCATTGACATGGCGGTTTTATGCACCTACTTTGTGTATGGAACGAAGATTGAACATGGTTTAAGGAGCCTAGCAGAATTTTGTCAGAATAAGTTTAATGTGCCGGTTGGAGCGATTTCCATATCTCGAACATCAATTGAGATACCGGAAGAGACTCATGAAAAAATTGTGTTCGAATATTTGGATAAATCATATCTGGAAAAATACTATCCAAATTTAAGATGTATAAAAACTCCAATAATTAACTTACTCAATCGAGAGGAAGCTGCGGATAAAATTAAAATGAGTTTAAGAATGCTTCAGGAAAACGCGAGTGCAGTGTAGGAGGGCGTATATAACGTGAATACGAAAGAAATTATGGTAAACACGATTCTTGCAGCTGTTGAAGAGGTAACAGGGATTTTAGACTTAGAGAATGACACCAGCTTAATTGATAGGGATCTGGCAATTATGCCTGCTTGTTTCCTCTATATTTTTGATATGCTGGAGAAAAGGCTTCAGTTACCTGTATACGACATCTTTATAGACAACACATTCGAAGTGATGACCGTTGAAAATTTGTCAAACGCACTACTTAAACTGAAAACAAAAGGATAGAGCAATGGCACATTATTTATCTGTATTCAACGCCATTATTAATAGTTAAACAAAAGAAAGGAGAACCAATATGAAAAAATTGCATAAAAACTTCCAATCCGCAAATAAGACAATTGAATCAATGGGATATTTCTGCAGTTGCGTTGTTTGCAGTACTAACTGTGTGGACATATACCATTATACTAGCATGCCGTATGAAACCTTATATTACGCTGCTTACCATTAATTAGTTAGTATCATTAATCTGGTCGATTTTCAGCGCAGTTCAAACTATATAATAATTAAGTGACTATTATTTTGGCGTTGATATGGGAAGAGGCAATTGGCCTCTTCCCAGTTTAATGACTCCGTTCATATAAGACGACGTTTGAGATGCTGACATTGTTACCGAATTTCATTATTGCTATGCAAAACGACAAAGATATTGATAGTTAAGGGGGTGTATACTTGAGCAAAATAGCAATTATTGACACGGCAATTGATTGTGAAGATACTAATGGCAGAGCGGTTGAGCATATCAGGCTGTGCGGTGAAAGTAAAAATTGTATTCATCATGAAAAAAGCCATGGGACTATATGTGCAATGGTATTGGAACACTGCGCTTCAGATTATGATCTGGTGAATATACAAATATTTAGAGACAATAAGTGTAAGGTATTTGGAGATATAGCGGTATTGGCAAAAGCATTAAAGCTATGTAAGGAACTGAAGGTAGACGTCGTCAGTTTGAGCGCGGTGTCCTCGATTTTATCGGATTCTAAACACATTTACGATATTACCTCCAGCCTTAGCGAAGATGCCGTCGTCGTCAGTGCTTTGGATAATAGGCAATACGTTAGCGTACCCACGAGTTATCCTTTTGTGCTGGGCGTTAGGAGCGATGTTGCCGGACTGCTATCGCCAGGTGAAATAGCATACACTGCGGACGATCCCTTTGGCGCAAATGTCTATGCTAATTGCGATTTTGCGCTACTACAGAAATGTCTATGTGCGCCTTCCAACAGTTTCGCCGTGCCGGTTGTGGCGGCATATATTAATGATTTGCTTAACCAAGGGCAGTCTATGCCAAATATAAAATCATTAATCCAAACTCTAAAACCGTATACTATCAGCAAAGAACATGAAAGATACTTTCATAGGCCCATGTCACCAATAGAGAGAGAAATCCCGATTGTCTTTATAGCAGATGGTACAACCAGAATGTGTCGCGTATTAATGAACAGCCTCTATGAAAAATACAATGTGCAATCAACGGCGTTATCCCTTGTAGATGAGTCCTATGATATTCGGATAAAACATGTAAAGGGCATTAATACAATTCAAAAAGATATACATTTCATGAAACATCACTATAAAACAGATATAATTTTTATCGTTGGAAACCAAAATGTGCTAGATAAAATTGGTAAAAGCGCCGAAATTGATGTTACATTAATCCGGCAAGGTAATACCGAAGCATATATTGATTATGAATATGGAAAAGAGTTAGTGCTGATTTCAACGATTTCGGATAGGTTGCATGAGATACTGACATCATAGAGAAAGAGTAGAGCTGTATGACATTCAAAGATGCCTTAAAAATGCTAAAACCATATCGCACGCAAATGGTGATTGTAATGGTGCTAGCCCTTGCTATTTCGGGCATATCCGCCGTGACGCCTTTTATCAATCAAAATATGATTGATAATGGCCTGCTTCAAGGTAATATCCGTACTGTGATATTCCTGGTCTTACTGCTCATACTGCTGCAGGTTGGCGGACAGTTTATCGAATACCTACAGCGGAGGCAGGAAGTCAACATTACAAACGATTTGGGCAAAAAACTAAAGATGGAGGCTTTTGGACACGGGCTGAAGCTAAAGCCTCATTACTTTAAAGAACAGGGCTTTTACAAAACAATTGGAGACGCTCTGTATGATATCTCCAACATCATGAGTATTGCCAACAACAGCTTACTGACCATCTTTGTCATCATCTGCAAATGCATCGGCGCGGTGATTGGCCTTGTAGTTCTGGACTGGCGGCTATCTATTTTTGTAGCCGCGCTCATACCGCTTAAGGTCTGGCTGAATATAGTCATGCGGAAACGGGCGGAAAAGCACGGCAAGCAATTGATGGATGATAATAAGGATTATAACTCCTGGTTTTCAAATATTCTATTTGGTGTTATTGACATTAAGCTCTGGAATTTAGAAAAAAAGACAATAACCGAATATGCCGGGCATGTGCAGACAATTAATGAATCCTCAAAAAAGCTCTCGTTAATGACGGCTATGAACAGATTTTTAACAACGAGTTTGGAGTTCATATTGATGAATGCTTTATACATAGTAGGGGCGTATTTAATTGTGAGCGAGCAGCTCACTTTCGGTGGCCTGATTGCCTTTGTCACCTTTGCTACTTATGTCCTGAGCCCCGTGAATATTATCATGGACCTCCGGATTATCCTCAAGCAGATTGCACCCAGCGTAGAGAGCATAAAGCGCTTTAATGAACTTGAAGAAGAGAACTACGCGGCGTCTCTACCGCTGGTAGGTAAAGTTTCGGCTATTGAGTTTAAAAATGTATCTGTTTCCATTGGCGATCGGGATATTTTAAAGAATCTGAATCTAAAAATAAACCGAGGCGAAAAAGTCGCCATCGTGGGTGACAATGGTAGCGGCAAAACGACAATTGTAAATTTGTTGCTGAGACTGTGTGAGCCGACAGAGGGCGAGATATTAATAGAAGGAATTCCCATCACAGAATACAACATCGAAGACTACAGGCAGAAGTTCAGCGTTGTCAGCCAGGATATACACCTGTTTAAAGGGACGGTGAAAAACAATATCACCTTTGACGATCAAACGGATATCGCCTTTAGCAAAGATGAACGATTGAAGTTCTGTACGGAGACCATAGAGAGTTGGGAGCATCACTATGAAACCCAGGTGGGGAGCGAGGGGACAAAGCTGTCCGGCGGCGAACGGCAAAAGATCGCCCTCCTGCGCGCACTGCATCGCAAATCGGAAATCCTAGTCTTGGACGAACCGACCTCCAATTATGATAAGGAATCCGACGAAGAATTCAATCGTTACATACAGGAAAACACCGATTACGACTTTTATTTTATCGTAACACACCGTAAAGGCATCCTTTCATTCGTGGATAAGGTGCTCGTACTTGCAAAATAATTTTACAGATCGGAGTCAGTTCAATAGAAAAATTCAGATGTAAGAATATTTGTAACCGAAATATTATCTGGATTAAACTTTTATCGTACATTGACCCAGTATTTTTTATTTAACTCAGGTTTTTATTATATTTCTTAGCATATTGAAGTGCGAGGTCATTTCTTAAGGAATCCGAAAAAAAGGGAGCAGCTTATGTTCACACTTTCAAATGCGCTTAAAAATGTACGGCGGCATTTGCGCAAATCCATACTGTATTTTCTCATATGCGTCGTCGCCGTGCTGACATTACAAATCTACATCGCAGGCATTGATAGAAACGAAGTGCAGCTGTTCCAGCTGCCCGACGCTTTACCGATATCGGCAACCGTAGCTAACCTTGACGGTTCGAGCTTTACTGGGCTGCAAATTCGGGAGCAGACTGTAGACGGGCTGCAGAGTTCTAACTATGTACGTGATCTGCAACTGACTGTTTCGCTTCAAACCGGGGTTGACGACTTTCCGGGGGTTTACGCAGAGAACCAGAGACTAAGCGTTGAAGGCGCTAACACCTTGGCGGCGCTGGAGGGCTTGGAGCCGGACGCCGTCACATGGCTGCCGAGCTACGGCCCTGACTTTCTGGGCGGCGACGAGGCGGTTTGCGTTGCCAGTTCAATGGTCATGGGAATCAGCGGCTGGTCACTGGGCGACAGTATTCCGCTAGATCTGTATAATTTCCGGTTTGATAACTCTGGGGCGGTGTTTTATGACGAGCTGGGTCTTATGGAAGCCCGCATTGTAGGCGTTGCCGACCTGAATATGGCGGCAACTGCGCCGACCTTCGTTATTCCGTTTGAAACGGCAAGAGCAGCCTTTCGCAACCATGGCGTAGAGTTTACTGCGTCGTCGGCTACTTTTTATGTGCGCGCCCCCCTTAAGCTCAACGATTTTAAAGCGGAGATGAAAACGCTTCTGTTGTACCAGGCTGTTACCGACGGCAGCGCCGCCATGTCGGTTTTAGCAAACCAAGGGGTATCCCTCCTCGTCAATGACGCAGCCTTTATCAGCGCGGCCACCCGTTTGCAGGAAACCCTGTCGCTGCTCAGAGGGTTTTTGCCGTTGATAGCGGTGGTGCTCGCGGCTGTCGGATATCTCGTGGCGTACCTGATGATACAAAACCGGCGCGAGGAATTCGCTGTGCTCCGTATGCTGGGACTGTCGAAGGGTGCGGGCATGGGACTGTATTTTACCGAAATGGCTATCCTCACACTGAGCGGAAGTCTGCTCGGCGTAGTTATATCTACAGCCTTTGGCATTGGCGGCTTTGATGTGGGCGTTCTCATGTTTTTTCTGAGCTTTATGCTGGGAAGCGTGATTGCCCTCATACGGCTGGGCCGCACGAATGTCATGCTGGCCCTTGCGCAGCCGGATTAAGAAAGGTGGTACGCGTTATGGAAAAAATCACACTCAATCAGGTATCGTACAGCTATCGGACAAGATACCAGACAGTACACGCCGTGAAGGATGCCACCTGTACCTTTGAAGCAGGCAAGCTCTATGCCATCACGGGGGAATCAGGCAGCGGCAAAAGTACGCTCCTGTCTCTGCTGGCCGGGCTCGACCTGCCCGACGGCGGCGCGCTTATAGTGGACGGTACGGATATACGTGAAAAAAACCGGGACGCTTACCGCAAGAGTGAGGCGTCGGTGGTGTACCAGGCATTTCACCTGCTGCCGCTGCTCACGGTGGAGGAAAACGTCATGCTGCCGATGGAGCTGAATAACATACCGAAGTCAGAGCGCAATAAACGGTCGGCGGAATATCTGGAAAAGGTCGGCCTTCCTGAGGAAATGCACCAAAAATTCCCGAAAATGATGAGCGGCGGACAGCAGCAGCGGGTGGCGATTGCCCGGGCTCTGGCTTCGGGCAGTAAAATTCTGCTTGCTGATGAGCCCACAGGCAATCTGGACACGGAAAACAGCCAGAAGGTTGTGGATATTCTGCTTACGCTTGCCCACGAGGAAGGCTACCTTGTGGTAATCGTAACGCACAATCCCGACGTGGCGGTGCGGACAGACGTTACATACTACATGAAGGACGGTCTATTGATGCATCAGGACAGGGAGCGTGCACATGATTTTCGGTAAAAGCCTGAAACAGCTTTTGCGCACGCCGATTACGACAATGCTGTTTATCGTTCTGTTTGCCTTCACCGCCTTTTTTGTGAGCAGCGGCGCGGTTCTCTGGGCGCGCAATCAGGCCGCAATCAAGGCCTATGAGGATGTGTTTGTGACTATCGGGACGGTGCGCCAGCGCGCGACGTCCAGGGAAATAGTAGAGACATGGGATGCCCTGACAAAGACGTATACGCGGAGAAGCGAGCCCCGCTATACATCAATCATCCCACCATCTGTTTTGGATTTCGACGGGGTAGGGTATATCCTCGGCCCGGAAAGAAGGCCCTTTTATGGGTCATATCGCCCCGACCTGATATTAATATCCGAAAATTCCAAAAAGCAGCTGCCTGGCAATGCTGTTGTTGAGGTGACACCTTTAAAGGACTGTATACCCGACAGCCCTGTCGAGGTGCTGGTAGAAAGAGTTCTCAGTGAGGTTCTGCCGAATACGGTTCTGCCGAAGGAAGCGGGCCAGATTATATTGCTTTGCGACCATAACAACGACAGCCCACAGCGCCTCTATGCCGGAAAAACCTATTTGATGTACCTTCAAGGCGGAGTTCATGATATGGGGGAGATTATGAATGGGCAGGTAGAATGGCGCCCCACTGCCGTGACCTTCTCCACACAATGCCGCCCTGACGGTACGCGTATGGCGGGCGATATGACACCGCCCGCTATCAGGGAGGTAACCGAAGGGTTTTATGAAACCGAAGAGGGCCAGCGCTGGCTTGAATATGCCCACGCGCTGTCACGCTACAACAGAACGTTGCCGGTGCTCCCTACAAATGGGACGCAGCTGCTGTTGCCCTTTTATAACGGGACGGCTTACATAACAAAGGGAGAGGACATCACCCCGGAGGAATATAGTAGCGGGGAGCGGGTTTGTCTTGTTTCTGAAAACTTTGCAGAAATGAATGGCCTGTCGCCTGGAGACATGCTCCGTCTGCCGCTTTTCTATGCCGACTATCAATATGCGCCCAGCGAAAGATATATTGAAGATGACTTTGACGCTTGGCTCCCGGGGATGCTATGGTGGTATATCGCTTCTCCGCTGAACGCCGACGGCGGGATGTATCCCGTCTTTTCTGACCATGAGTATATAATTAAGGGCATTTACGGCAACAGCATATACGGCAGTGACGCCACACGCTCCATGGGCGCAAATACCATTGTGATCCCTGCTAAGTCGGTACACGAAAGTGACGAGAACAATATACTTGCTTACGGCCCTATGACGGACACAACCACCACATTCCAAATTCCCAACGGCTCGATTGAGACCTTCATGGCGCGTTGGGCTGAGCAGGGAATAGACGATTTGGAGTTTACGTTCCACGACCGTGGCTATACGCAGCTTCACCAGGGACTCGAGAACATGAAACGCATATCACTTATGTTCCTGGCTATCGGTGCTGCCATGTCGCTGGCGCTGGTGTTCTTCTTCAGCCACGTGTTTATATCGAAAAATAAGATGCGCACAGCCATCGAACGTATGCTGGGATATACGAAAAGACAAAGCGCCGCATCTCTGCTGTCAGGATTTTTGCTGGCCGCAGTTTTAGCCGTCACGGTCGGGTGTGTCGCCGGGATTCTGGCGGAAGGGCAAATAACTGACAAGCTCACATCGCAGGAATATTACGATACCAGCTATACCATTGGCCCTCTCGGGTGTGGCAGGATTGAACTGGAGAAAAATACGGTATCCGCTCTTTATGCTCCCGCGGCGGGGCTGGCCCTGCTGCTTGTGACTGGTTTGATTTCCGCTGCATTCGTGCATGGCAATGTCAAGGAAGAACCGCTGAAACTCTTGGGCGGGAGAAAAGAGTAGACATTTACTGAGAATTAGTAATTTCACTCATCGCGCAATTGATAGTTATCCGCGGCAGGCAAGATTCTCACAATTAGAATAAAGAGCGAGGAACTATAATAACCCCCTCCTGGACAGCTACCATCATTTGCTGAATGATGATTTTCTATCGTTCAAATGCGTTATCTGATTTCGCATAGGGGTTCGTTTAGTTTTCCAAATGTTAGTGGTTGATATAGAAAACGCACCTGTGCTATTTCAAGTAATCCAAAAGTGATGGGACTTATTCTGATACAGGCAATTACAACATTCCAAATCTGGCCTTGCCATTCGAACCTGATTACCATCTTTAGCATTAATGGCAACGTCGGCTTGTTTGAACGGGAAATTCATTTTATTTTTTTAGTTATTTGGTATTGCAACAACATTTGAAGTGTCACCCTCTATCTGCACGGGTTGTAAAATGCGTCCTTGCGATGCCTAAAATGAAGATGGACTGGGTGATTGATGTTAGTCACCGTAAGCATACTTCCATAGCAAGACATATAGGTGCAGAAAGGATAGGTATAACAATGGCTGACGTGAAGAAAATTGAATATCGAGTTGTAACACCAGAAGAGAAATTGCATGTTGCCCGCCAGCAACGAGTTTCATTCCCCTTCCCTCCCTTTGATTTTAACGAAACGGATATACGGAACAAAATAGCAAAGGGTGAATATAAAAGCGACAATACCTATGGTGCGATCGGTGAAAACGGCCGGGTCTTGGCTGGTATGGATGTCCTCCCATTTAAGATGTGGTTTGACGGGCAGAAGGTTTCGATGTTCGGTATCTCCGGCGTCGTATCATTTCCAGAAAGCAGGAGGCAGGGCAATGTCCGCAACATGTTTCTCGCGGCATTTGAGGATATGTACGAAAAGGGCGCTACATTTTCGCATCTTTTCCCTTTTTCATATGATTATTATAGGCAGTTTGGCTATGAGCACTGCGGGTTGGCAAACAAGTATACTCTGCCTATAGCCACCGCGCGAAAGCTTCATAACAACGGTACCGTGCACGAATTTATTGAGGGCGACAGCGTGCGGGATAAATTGATCGAAATCTATGAAAAATACGCCTCAAGGCACAATATTATGATTTCGCGTTCAGAAGAATGCTGGATTACTGTGTTCAGCGTTTCCCTATTCAGCCATGACCGACTGTACTATTGGGCAAATTCAAACAATGACATAAAAGCCTGGGTGAAATTCATAAGGGTTGTCGATAAAATTATTATCAGCGACATTGTCTGGACAGACCATGAAAGTATGCTTGGAATCTTACAATTCATAGGAATGTATGAAGGCGTAGTGGAAAAAATGGTTTTCAGGTCAAGTCCCGAATTTATTGCAGATCTTTACTGGAATGAGCTGAATCAGGTTACAACAGAAGCGGCATGGCTTGGGATGAGCCGAGTTATAAATGCAGAACGTGCACTCGAATTGATGAAGAAGCCGAATGAGGACGGTAAATTCGTGATAAAAATCACAGATAGTTTAGCGAAGTGGAACAATAATTTATACAAGGTCGAGTACGGAGGCGGGCAGTGTATGGTAACCACCGGTGAGGAGGCGTCCGGCGCGGATATAGAGGTAACTGAACGGACGTTTACACAAATGATCCTCGGTGTTTATGAACTAAAAAGGCTAGCCGACAAGGGCTGTACGCGTATTAACGGCAACGCAGAGACGCTGGAAAAGGTATTTTTGAAAAAGCCTCTGCTCCTGACAGACATATTTTAAACCTGTTAACAGGCCCGAGACCAGTTGAGATGACCTTGGCCGGAATTGATAGACAGCATGATTTTCTGTAGTCAACACGAAATATCTGGATGTATTATCATAATACTGGTACAATAAACAGTACTTTGAAACGGAGGTTTTCTTATGTGCGGACGGTACTATATCCCTAATGATGACGACGGCGATAACCTACGATTGGAACACTTGCCTTTGCTGGTGAAAGCATGGTTTTAACCGAGTAGAAGCTGCCGCGCATTCTGCTCGGCGCTATTTCAGCAATGTCCATAGAAAAACTGTCATAGCGGTAAACGGATTAAACGTAAAACCATCCATCCGGGACAGCGCCAAATGCATGTTATACGCACCGATCAGGGCCAGGTATAACCCAAGCAAAGCGGTTACAGCTGCCGTTATTAGTCTTTTCTTCATGGGAAGAATCCTTTCATACTTTAGGGACAAAAAGGGGATGTAGCAAAACAAAAATATGCTACATCCCCCGATTTATGCCCAAAGGCCACTTGTTGCAAGAAAAAAGATAGCCGCATGTGGAAAACTGGAGACGAGAATTTGGAGGCCGGCCTTAAACCTGCCACGTTGTGGAAAAGTATTCTGTTTTTTTGTTGTTAAGCTAAAAGTTTTTGGAACAGCTGTCGTCCAGTGCGATTTTTTTGAATCTTGTTGTGAAGCTTGTTAATATCGTAGCCCATTGCGATCGGGAGGATCTCTACCTGAACCTTTTTGTTACCGCGATGCAGGAACTGTCGGAAACGGTAATCCTGCTTGATGACGCCAAAGGTTCCCTCTGATTGAATGGACCGATTTAACCGAAGAAGGACACCCTTATCACTGGTTATTCGCGCCAACGATTGCTTACGCTGCTCAATAAAAGTCTTGGAGATATTGAGTGTTCTGTTGCCCTTTCCCCGGGCACATTTCTTTTTGTAGGGACAGCCTTCACAATTTTCACACTCGTAGTAGGTAATATCGCTCTCGAAACCGGATTTGCTCTTCCGTTTACCAGTACGAACAACTCTAAGCTTTTTCCCGGCCTGACAGGTGTACTCGTCTAAATCAGCGTCATAGGCCATGTTTTCACGGAGCGCCATGTTACTCTTGTATTTCTTTGTTTTTGAACGCTCGTAATTCTGAGGTTTGATGTAGCATTCAGTGGATTTCCCCTCGAAATATGTGTAATTCTCCTCGCTCTCATAGCCGGCGTCCGCCGTCACATCCGCATAGCTTCTGCCCAGATGCGCTTCCATATCTTCTAGAAGTGGGATGAGCGTAAGCTGATCACTGCGTTCGCTCGAAACAAGGGCGCCTGTTATGTACTCGCCTTCAACCCCAAGCTGAATATTGTAGCCCGGCTTCAGTTGCGCATTGCGCATATGGTCGTCCTTCATGTGCATAAACGTTGCGTCCGGATCGGTTTTGGAGAAGCTGTTGCGCCCGTTAAACGTCTCCTGATACCCGGCGTACTTTAATTTCCGGTCGAGAAGTCCCTGGAGAAGCTCTATGTCCCTCTGCAGCTCACTTTTCCGTTTACCCCTGCCGTATACGAACGGAGCCGTCACACTGCTTTGAAGCGCACAAAGCAATTCCTCTGGGGAGTCCGCTAAGATGCCGTACCTGGAACAGAGTTCTGGCGTCAGCTTTGCCAGCTTATCATGCAACCGGGTCTCATATTTCGTCGTGCTTTTCTTCCACACGAAGCTATATTTGTTTGCATTGGCCTCGATTTTTGTTCCGTCCACAAACAGGTGCTCAAATTTGATCTCTCCGTGCATCGACAGCTTTTCTACCAACTGATAGAAAAGTTCTTCCATACACTCCGGCAGTCTCTTGCTCCGAAAGCGTGCAATCTCGCTATGGTTCGGTGCTTTTTCTCCATTTAACAGCCAAATGAAATTGATGTCCCGTATGCAGGCCGAAGCGATGGCGCGGCTAGATAAGATGCCCTGCATCATGGCATACACCAATATTTTCAGCATCGTGACGGGATTCGTTGCGGGGCGTCGACCTATGCGTTTGTATGCTCTCATTAGCGGGGTGTAATCCATCTCCTCCATAATTTCATCTAAGAGCCGCACACTGTCGTCCGCTGGTATTATCTTTTCCGCGACCATCTCGTCTATTTTCAGTTGCACATTCCGTTTTTCCGTGCCATAATTGACACGGTATTTATTTTGTTTCACACCTAAATTATACCAAAACAGAGCCGTTGTGTCTGCTTTTGCAGTCACTTCGGCTCTGTTTTTTTCGGGCTGTTTTGCTACAGCCCCTTCCAAAAAGCTTCTAGCTATGCCCAGAAAGAAGTCTCCTCCTTTGCTATAATAATGCAGGTTCGCCAACCGCACAAAAAGCAAAGGAGGAATCCAAGAATGGACAAAGAAAGTTTAGCACACACGAAATGGAACTGCAAATACCACATAGTGTTCGCGCCCAAATACCGCAGACAAGTAATATATGGGAAACTCAAGAAAGATATAGGACAAATAATACGGAAATTGTGTCAGCAGAAAGGCGTAGAGATCATCGAAGCGGAAGCATGCCCAGACCACATCCACATGCTGGTGTGTATACCGCCGAAGTATAGCGTGGCACAGTTTATGGGATATCTCAAGGGAAAGAGCAGCCTGATGATATTCGACCGACATGCAAATTTGAAGTACCGATATGGGAATCGTACGTTCTGGTGCCGAGGGTATTATGTGGATACAGTAGGACGCAACAAAAAGGCGATAGAAGAATATATCAGGAATCAGTTACAGGATGATATCGCAGGAGACCAGATTAGTATAAAAGAGTACATCGACCCGTTTACGGGTGAGCCGGAAGAAGAGGGTAAGAAAAAGGGCCTCTTTAGAGGCCGCCAGTAAAGGAAATGCGGTTGGCGGACTCTTCAACGCGGTTTAAGTCGCAGCCTGTATTATGCCCTTATAGGGCTATGCAAACTGCCGGCTTGGCCGGCAGTTTTGATAAATCATCGCAGCATAGCATAATGGAAAGTTAACCAGTGTTAGTTTTATCCAATCAGCATCTTTGCATTTTGCTGCAATTGTTTATCACCAATTCAAGTCTGTCAATGGAGGTGCCACATGGATATCATGTCTCAAGAACAGCTCATCAGAAACTTTAAAGTAATGAATGATGGTGAGATTGATTTTTTTCTTGGTTCAGGAGCATCGATTCAATCAGGAATCCCCGCTGGTGCAAATCTTGTGTGGCACTTCAAGCGAGAGTTATATTGTAGCGAAAACAATGTCTCAACCGAATTATACAAAGACTTGAAGCTACTCTCTACGCAGAAAATGCTGCAAGACTACTTTGAAAGGCAAGGTGGGCATCCGGCACAATACGCGCCGGAAGAGTATGCTCACTATTTTGAATTATGCTTTGGCACAGTCCTTTCACGGAAACGTTTTATTGAAGATTTGGTAGCAGATAAAAATCCTTCTTTGGGATATTTGTGTTTGGCCAATCTTATTATCAGCGCTAAAGTAAAGAATATATGGACAACCAACTTTGATTCCCTGCTCGAAACGGCGCTGAACACTTTTTCCCCCTCTTATACTTATGCAGTTTGCAGTTCAGCCAATCAAAATAGCATTAGCTTTTTAAATCCTGCGTACCCAATAATATGTAAATTACATGGTGATTTCAGATATGATAGGCTTCAAAATACCGTCTCCGAGTTGCAGGAGCTTGAAGCAAAATTATATTCATTTGAATATTCTCAACTTGCCAGAAAAGGATTGGTAGTGATAGGATACTCCGGTAGTGATGAGTCAATTATGTCTTTTTTTGAAGACCATATTGCAGATTCGGACTTTTTATCAAAGTGTCTATTCTGGGCGATCCGCAAAGGAAGCCCGATATCCAAACGAGTGGAAATACTTATTGAAAAAGCGGCCGCTGCTGGAAAAGATTCCGCTATTGTTGAAATAACTGGGTTTGACAATCTCCTATATTTGGCTTACAAAAGTATTTGTATCCCAAATCCGATTGTCGATAATAAATGGAAAGAACATCCCTCAAATAAAAAGGATGTGTTATTCAGCGGTTCGCAAATAGATTCATTTATGAAACTAAATGCTTATGTTGCAGATAGCCATACATCATGTCATGTGTTTGAAACAGATATTTGCAGTTGGAAAGATCTTCGGACTTGTATAGGAGATAACAACATTATTGCGGCTTTATATAGTCAGCATATATATTGCTTTGCCCAAACAGACCATATTAACGCGGTATTTGGCAGCCATATTAAGCCAACCGTTAGCTTGGCACCCGTGGAAGAAAAAATACTATATAAAAGTGACTCTATTTATATAGGAATGCTCTACCAGTTACTGAAGCAGTATGTGCTATCCAGGGGGATGATAGAGTGCCGCAAAAACAAATATTTCAACCCAAAGTCTAAGGCAAACAAATCAGGTGTTATCTTATACGATGCTGTTGAAGTAGCGATTTCGTATATTGAAAAAAAATTCTACTTAAATCTGTTACCAACCGTTCATATAACAAGCAGTAATGGAAAAGCGTTAGATCAGACGACTTATCAGGATCAAGTCAACAGAGCAGTTTCTGCTATCTATAACAAACAATATAACGAGAAATTAAAACAGTGGGAAACCCTGCTCCGCACAGCAGGTGAAATTCTTTTGAATCACGAAGGATTTCAAATAACATTTCAAACCCCGGCATTAAGTTGCGGTGGAACTATCCGTAGTGTAGGATGGCCTGAGTTTAAAGCATGTATTTATCCAGAACCAGTAATGCAATTTTCTGAAGACGACTCGAGCAAATCAACTGTCAACCAACTGAAGGGCCTTGTGAGATATGGTCCAATTGACTGTTCATATACTTCGGACGGCTTAATTAGGCATCCCGTTAAGCTTGCTGTATTAACACCAAAAGAAAGAATGTCAACTGTGCTTGCTCACTTAAATAGCTTAAACAGTCGAAATTCTCCGTCAAGCAAAGATCCGTTCTTACAAAACTATGAAGGGTTTGCTTCGGTTTTTAGAAGACCACTGATCGTTCCAACAGCAAATGATAATGATATTTGTATTGGATATAATGAAAAATCAATTACATCGAAGAATGCACAAGATTTTCTGGCATTTTTCAAACGAGGCGTGGATTATTTCGTTACAAAGGCCATGGATTTCAATGTATTAGTCATCTACATACCCCGCAGCTTTGCAGCTTTTCGCGAGGCGAAAGAGATTTCAGCAGATTTCAATCTCCATGACGCTATAAAACTGTATGCAACTGACAAAGGAATCAAAATTCAATTTATTGAAGAACGCTCAATAAATACTTATGATCCCTGCAAAGTGCTATGGGGTCTATCCACAAGTATCTATGCAAAATCGTCTGGTGTACTATGGCATCCACAAGCAATTAACAGTGGAACTGCGTATGTAGGAATTAGTTATGCTCAATCAGAAGAAGAAAAAGGAATCTGTATTGGCTGTAGCCAGCTATTTGATTCAACCGGGACAGGCATAAGAATGCTCCTTCGCAAAATTGACGATCCGCACTTTTATGGTAAGAGAAACCCATATATGGGGCGCGATGAAGCACGTGATATGATGAGTGAGTTGCGAGAGCAGTATTATCAAAGCGACCCAATAGCCAAGTTAAATCGAATTGTCATTCATAAAACAACTCCATTTATGCGTGAAGAAATCATAGGCATCACGCAAGCATTTGAAGGTATAGACAATATTGAATTAATACAGATTCAGGCGTATTCTTCATGGCGAGCAATTAGATTTGGACGGCAGCCGTCAAAGGAAGCAGAAGGCTTTGCTGTAAAGCGAGGTACCACTGTGCAATTAAGTAGGGATAGCTTTTTGCTTTGGACTCATGGATGCATTATTCATCCGGATCTCGCGGGAAGATTAAACTACTACAAAGGTAGTCGAGGTATTCCTTCACCGCTTTTAGTCAAACGATACTATGGTCAATCCTCTGGTGACTCCTTAGCACAGGAAATACTAATGCTTACTAAAATGAACTGGAATAGTGGGGATAGTTTATACAAAGTATTACCCGTAACTTTAGACTTTGCAAAAACATTGGCTCGCATGTCAAAGCAAAATGAGGCTATTTACAACAAATCATATGATTTTAGATTCTTTATGTAAAGTGCAATTCGACGGATTTTGTTTTTCTGCAATGAGCTGCGTTTAATGCTTAGGAGGGTCAGCGAACTGTAGATCCAAAGCCAATCAAATCACCAAATTACGAGGTAATTGATTCGACTGTTTTTGCCTGAGTTTCTGGCAAGACAAAATATTGGCCCCAAAGAAAAGAGTAAACTTGGATGCTGTTTTATATAGCGTCCAGAGTTGTTTGCATACTGATTTTCAACAGTCTTATAAACAAGAACAACCGAGAGGTGTCATATTTGGATAAACGCACACTACTCAAACAGTATTTTGGACACGACGACTTTCGGCCTGGTCAGGAGGCGTTGATCGATGCGCTGCTGTCTGGCCAGGATGTGCTGGGCGTGATGCCGACCGGCGCCGGGAAATCCATGTGTTATCAACTTCCGGCGCTAATGTTGCCAGGAATTACGCTGGTCGTTTCGCCTCTCATTGCACTGATGAAAGATCAGGTATCCGCGCTGACTCAGGCTGGAGTCGCATCAGCCTACATCAACTCATCCTTGTCTGTCGCGCAATACCGCGAGGTGTTTCGCCGTGCACAGACGGGCACCTATAAAATCATCTATGTCGCACCAGAGAGGCTGACAACCGACGATTTTCTGCTTTTTGCGCGGGGTACGGAAATTTCGTTGGTGGCCGTTGACGAGGCGCACTGCGTTTCCCAGTGGGGGCAGGACTTCCGGCCGAGCTATCTGGGCATTGCGGAATTTGTTGGCGGCCTGCCGAAACGCCCCACTGTGGGCGCGTTTACCGCCACCGCCACGGCCCATGTAAAGGCGGATATCGAAAAGCTTCTTTCGCTGCGGAACCCGCTTTGGATTACCACTGGCTTTGACCGACCCAATCTCTATCTCGAGGTAGCGCAACCCAAAAGCAAAGAGACCTATCTGCGCGCTTTTCTCTCTAGGAAAACCGGACAGAGCGGCATTGTCTATTGCGCAACGCGTAAGGCGGTGGAGTCCGTCTGCGATAAGCTGCGACAGAGCGGTATATCCGCGACACGCTACCACGCGGGGCTGCCCGACGATGAGCGGCGGCAAAATCAGGACGATTTCGTCTATGACCGTGCCCGGGTTATGGTTGCCACCAACGCCTTCGGAATGGGGATCGACAAGTCGAATGTCAGCTTCGTTGTGCACTACAATATGCCGAAGAACATCGAAAGCTATTACCAGGAGGCCGGCCGGGCAGGGCGGGATGGCGCGAAGGCCCATTGCGTGCTGCTGTACTCCGCCGCCGATGTACGGACAGCCCGCTTCCTTATTGAGAACGGAAAGGAAAACGAGACGCTTAGCCAAGAGGAACGCGCGTTGGTACGCCGCCGGGATCTGGAACGTCTGGATCAAATGGTAGCTTACTGTAAAACCACCGGCTGTCTGCGTAGCTTCCTGTTGATGTACTTTGGGGAGACGTCCCCCTCTGCATGCGGTAATTGCGGCAACTGCACTGGAGAAATGGTGCAGAGTGACATTACCGTTGAAGCTCAGAAAATTCTCTCCGCAGTAGCTCGTGTTGAGAAAAAATATTGCTCGGGTCTTGGCCTGACCCTGATCGTTCGTATGCTCCACGGCAGCCGGGAACAGCGTATTTTGCAGCTTGGGCTGGACAAGCTGCCCACCTACGGTATTCTGCATGAATTAGACCGCACACAGATTCGCGCGTATATCGACCATCTGATAGAGGAAGGCTATCTCGTTTTGAGTGACGGCGAATATCCGGTGCTGCACCTGACTGAGCAAGCAGGTGAAGTGCTTTTCCGAGGCAAGCGTGTGACGCTTACCACCCGCAGACAAGCGAAAGCAGAAAAAGTCATTTCCCGCAGGGGCGCGAAGGCAGGATCTGCGCAGACGGATGACAGTCTTCTGGAAGCGCTTAAGGGGCTGCGCAGTCAATTGGCAAAAAATCAAAATGTACCCGCATATGTTATTTTTTCCAACGCTACCCTAGCAGACATGGCCGAGAAGCAGCCCACCGCGACTGCAGATTTTTTGCAGGTTTCCGGCGTCGGTGAGGTGAAGGCCGCAAGATATGGAAGCGAGTTTCTGGCGGAGATCAGGAGATGGAAAGTGGAGGCAGAAGTCCATGAAAACAAATGATAGTACAAGGGTTTGGGTTGACAAGGCATATAAAAAGCTGAAGGGTAGCGTGTATTTTGATAAAACACAGCTTCCGCTGCTCCACGAACTGGTGCGTTTTGAGAAAAAGGGTGTTTCCAAAGCACTGGACCGCCTGACTGACCTGCTGGAGGATGGAGACGACGAAAGCTGGGCGGATTACGAATCGGATATTACCGATAAGATCGACGCGCTGGTATACCCCAAAAAGCTCTGTTCCTGGGATGACAATCAAGTGATTTTCAATGTGGACGACGAGCCCATTGAAATGAAAAAAGCACAGTATTTTATCAATTTGCCCGTGGAAGGCCATATTCTCGGTACGTTATGGGTGCTTACGGTAGGCGCGCTTTTGGACAGCCGGGAAGAAGCGGCTACTTTTTCTATGTATGAGCATTCCTATGGAAACCGTCTCCGGAAAAACCTCTACAATACCGACAAGGAAATCACCTATTCGCCTTATCTGTTTGAACCCTATTTTTCTCAGTACGAAAACTGGCGGGATAAGGCGCTAGCTTACGCCAAGGAACGACTAGATGATAAGCAGGACGCCCTCATATTTACGCTGGATTTGCGCAGCTTTTTTTATTCCGTACATACTCCCAAAGCCAGCTTTGATACGATTTTAGATATTGAAAGCAATGATCTGCTACCTGCGTGGGTCCCACGTGTGCATGAATTTATCTATCGCGTGCTGGAGTGTTATTCAAAAAAGGTTCGTTCCATCAACAAAGATCCCGAACTGGCCTTGGGGGAGCGCATCTTTCTCCCCATTGGATTTTTGCCCTCAAACATTCTTTCCAACTGGGTGCTGACTCCCTTTGACGAGGCAATCTGCCAGCGCTTTAATCCTGTGTATTACGGCCGCTATGTGGATGATATCATTATTGTTGACAAGGTTGAGAAAAACAGCCCTTTGCGCAAAAAGGCCCAGGGGAAAAGCGAAGACAATTCAAAGTTAACGGCACAAGACGTGATCGCTCACTATTTTTACTCCTGCCTATCTGCTAAAGGAACCAAGATCTGTTGTCAGAACGCACTTTTTGTGCCGCTCAATTATAAGGAAATGACGCCTGATCAAAAGAAGGCTTACAAAGCGGCGCAAGAGAAGGAGGCAAATAAACCTAACCCCTTTAGTGTCTATCGCATCAACACTGAAATTTTGCCAGAAAATAGTGCTGAAAACATCAGCTCCGACATTCAGATTCAAAACGACAAGGTAAAGGTTTTTTACTTCCGCGAGGGGGCTACCCGTGCACTGCTTGATTGCTTCCGTACGCAGATCGGGCAAAACGCCAGCGAGTTCCGCTCCCTGCCGGACATGGAACGTGTGTTGGATAAAAATGATTACAGTGAAATTTTCAAGCTACAAAATGATGAAACCCTTCACAAACTCCGCGGTATATCATCTGTTTCGTTGGATCGATTTTCTATGTCAAAGTTCCTAGGAAAATATCGTAAAGCAAGCAGTATGATTCGGGATAAAAAGGAGAATGCCTTCGAGCGGGACCT
Source organism: uncultured Sporobacter sp. (assembly GCA_963675425.1). Taxonomy (GTDB): domain Bacteria; phylum Bacillota; class Clostridia; order Oscillospirales; family Oscillospiraceae; genus Sporobacter. The sequence goes on from OY776214.1 coordinate 1,898,789, forward strand.
GCTCAGTATTCTGAGCAAACGAACACTGATTGAAAACTATACCTTGTGGGAACGGCTGTTGGAAATAATGATCGTCAATGATCGTCTGGACAGCTATGAAAAGCTTGCAAAAACATGCTTGCGGCAATTGATGCCTATCATTTCCCAAGCCCAGCGCTTATTTCAAAAGTGCGATACGAGCATACTGCACTGCTGTTGACTCTTCGGGCGGCAATCTGCCGAACCTCAGCGCTGTGCTGGGGCGAAAAAATTGACAAGGTTCTCAATAATATACAAAAGAAGGCTCAAGATTTGCTTCCCGGAAAAGCAAATTTATTTTCAGAAGAAAGCTTGACCGGAATGAGAGCTGCCTATTGCCAAAGCCGTATGGTCAATAAATATGTACTACCCTTGCCAATCAGTTGGCTGGATCATTCGGCTATTGCCAATTCCGAGGGAAAAACCATCAACCTGTGCCATCTGGAGAGCTTAGTTGAGAATGCGAACTGGAAAGCAAGCTCGGAAGATTATATTTATTTCCCTTACATGGTAACGCCCCAGGAAATTGCCTATGCACTGGCCTGCAAAAATATTGCATGGGGAAAGCCGCTAACGTCCACGGATAAGCAATGGGAGAACATTAAAGAGCGATACCTGAAATGGAACTATGGCGTTGACAACGTGGATGAAAATGAAAACAAATTCGACGAGGTTCACGCAAAACTCATGCCTGATGTCGGGAATTATTTAGATAAGCCTTGCTACGCCGTATCCATCACTTCGCCTGCAAGTAAAAGAATCAAGATAGCTATTGGCAACGCTCGCCTTTACAAAGAGGACTTCAAATTAGCTCTGACAGGAAAGCCAAACCGAACCTACGCCAGATATCGCCAAGCTTCTCTACTTTTGAAGGAGGCTATTCACTCAAAAGTGGATCTGCTGGTGCTGCCGGAGAGTTATCTGCCATGGGAATGGCTGCCGGATGTCTCACGCCTATGTGCCAACAACCAAATTGCGCTTGTGACAGGCGTTGAACATATCTTGTCACCCAAGAAAGAGGGTAATTCACAAGACATTCCGCAAAAAGTATACAACCTAACCGCGGTGATTCTACCATATCACAAGGATGACTATAAATTTGCCCATGTAGTGTATCATCAAAAAACACACTTTTCACCAAATGAGCTGCGGCAAATCAAGGGCTACCGTTTAGAGCCATTTGAGGGCAAAGAGTACCAGCTTTTTCAGTGGCGGGATCTGTGGTTTTCCGTCTACTGCTGTTATGAGCTGGCTTCTATTGCAGAACGTTCTCTATTCCAGTCGTTTGCCGACCTTACTGTGGCGGTTGAATGGAACAAGGATGTGTCATATTTCAGCAGCATCGTGGATTCTCTTTGCCGCGATCTACACTGTTATTGTATTCAGGCAAACTCCTCCGATTACGGAGACAGCAGGGTAATGTCGCCATCTAAAACTGAGCTGCGTGACATCATCAAAACCAAGGGAGGAATCAATTATACCATTTTAGTGGATGAAATTGATATCGACGCCTTACGCGAGTATCAACGCAAAGAATATGAGTTGCAGCGAGATGACGAAACTTATAAGCCCACCCCGCCAAACTTCAAGCCCCAAATAACTGAACACAAGCAAAGGGGCACACTATGGGACTATATTAATAGCAGCTCAAATTTGTAAATAAACTGCGCATTTTTCCTTTGAGGTGGAGTAGATTAGCCTTCTGCACGGGCAGATCTCGATGAGTTCTGGCTCGGTAGCTTGCCGGCCTGCTGGAGGGCTTATAGCCGGGCATGCATGGACATGCTGTATATTTATGGCACAGCATGTCTGCGCCTGTTGCTGTCGAGGGTTGCAAGTGGTATCAGGTGTATATGAAAACTGGAGGGCCCAAAATCACAGGAAAGAAGCAGGATTTTGAGCGACAATCCTGTAAACTTAAAAAACAAAATTCACAGGAATTAAGCAGCTTTCTGAGTAACTATTTTGCTTAAATGTGGTTGCATAATAGATATCAATGACGTGCTATTTCACGTTCGCAAAAATCACAGGAAACTGGTGCAATCCACCATCGGCATAACCACAGGGAATGAGGTGAATCCGAGAATGGGGAAATTACAGGAAACGAGCTGAATAGCAGTAGACCTGCTCTGCTCTTGCTACTTCAGGATGCCTTGCAGTTCATAGACTCCCTTGAATTTCTAACCGCATGGCCACGCCATAAAAGGGTGAAAAAATACTCCGGTCTGTAGAGTGGAAAAAGTGGAATGTGAGTGGAATGAAAAATAAAACACCGGAAATTAAGGAGATTTCGGAGCCCGAAACCCTTGATTTTCGGTGTTTTTCAGTTGGATGCGAACGTCAAAAAAGAATGGCATTCAAGAGGTCAGCGGTTCGATCCCGCTTATCTCCACCAAACAAGACTGGGAAAGACGCTTAGGCAGAAGCCTTGAAAACACTATGTTTTCGAGGCTTTTTGCTTTGCCGTGAAGCAACGTGTTATCTGCTTCCTGTAAAACAGCCGCGATGTCATCTGGTATTTCAATATAAATATCTGAATTGTAAAACGGGTAATAATCCCGCAAATTGATCTTTGCCATACTGGAGACCCTCCGTTTCGATTATTGAGTGAGGAAAAACCGAAACGGAGGGCGGAGATCGGCATCCGATAGAAAGTAATGTTTTAAGTAATCTGGAACAATAAAAAAAGCCTGCAATTTGGCAACAGCAAATTGCAGGCTTTTTATGACCTACCTTAATCGTTATAGCGTTTTCATAAAGACAGACGTAGTGAACGCCGTCTTTATTTTAAGCTCCTTCTAATCGCACGCGGTGTGATCTTCATCTTTGCCCCTTTGAGCAAAATGTTAAGTCACGGAGAGACATACAAATTACATGGAACACAAGCTAGATATAGCAAACTCCTACCTTAAGGAAGGCAGGAGTTTTTACATCCTTGTTCGGTAGCCAGGCTGTCATAGCGCTGTTGTTGATGCGCCTTAGACCCTATAACTTTGCGTCACTGCCTTTAAACAGTTTTGCCCTTATCAATTATTAATTTTTCCAGCTTTCTGACTAATGATTATAAAAGTCGCTTTACATATAACATGTAATAAAACCAGTGATAAGGGACATGAAATGAATAAAACTAGGGTAACAATGGGTTCTTGAACAAAAAACCAAAATCGTTTATAATTACCACATAAGACATAATTAAGGGAAATGCGGATTAATTAATCTCGGTCGAAAAGGACATCAAGTATGAAACTCAATAATAGGCGGTGAAAAGATGGGGCTTAGCGATACCCAACGTCAGGCTATTGAAAAATTATATATGGATATGTACTACTCATTATCGGCTTATGCACAAAGCGCGCTGAATGACCGCTCTCTGGCTGAAGAAGCTGTTCAGGACACATTCAGAATTGCGTGTGCAAAAGCCGATAAATTTTTATCCAGTCCCAATCCGAAGGGCTGGTTGTTAAATACCCTGAAATATGTCATTAAAAATTCGATTCGCAGTCGCGCAGTTCTTAACAGGATAGTAGTGTGAATGGTAAAATAAACTACACAGATTTCCGCCAATAGAACTACCCAGTTATTCGCCACAAAGTGCACACTTTCTCGCCAGAAAATGCGCAGTTTCCGTTCGTCTGGTAAAATAACGCCAGCGAATGGAGGCGGCAAGAAATGAAGGGGTATTGTGTGTACAGTCAAATTCAGCAGTTAAAAGAAAAGGGATTCAAGAAGAATACCGTTGCGAAGATGCTTGGCATAAACCGTCGGACAGTAAACCGTTACTGGGATATGCTCGCCGACGATTATGAATTAAACGCCACAAATATATGCCGGGAGAAAGCTCTTGGTGAATATGAGGCCACCATCCTCAAATGGCTGCGTGATTATCCGTCAATGAGCGCTGCGCAGGTGTGCGATTGGCTCAAGGAGCATTACAGTGCCGAATTTACCGAGCGGACAGTCAGCCGTTTTGTAAAAGGCCTTCGAGACGAGTACGGCATCAAAAAAATCACAGAGCCGAGGGAATACGAGGCCGTCGCCGAGCTTCCGATGGGTCAACAGATGCAGGTCGATTTCGGTGAGAAATGGATGAAGGACGTGGGGGGCGGGCGCATAAAAGTTTACGTTGCTGCCTTTGTTCTCTCCCGTTCCAGATACAAATACGCCGAAGCCCAGTCCCGGCCGTACAGGGCGACAGACCTTGTAGCTGCCTGCCATCGTTGTTTCAGATATATCGGCGGTATGCCGCATGAGATTGTCTTTGACCAGGACAGTATCGTCTGTGTCTCCGAGAACAACGGCGATATCATCCATACATACGAATTTGAGAAACTACGACAGGAGTGCAAATTCAGCGTATATATGTGCCGCGGCGCCGATCCGGAAAGCAAGGGGAAGATTGAGAGCGTCGTCAAATATGTCAAGGGGAACTTTCTTGAAAACCGCATATATGTTGACGACGGTATCCTGAACGGTAGCCTTCTTGACTGGCTTGACCGCACCGCCAACGCAAAAATCCATGGCACGACTAAGCGCGTCCCTGCAGAGGTTTTCAAAGAGGAACAGAACTACCTCCGGCCGCTCATCAGCATTCCGGAAAACAAGGACGCCTTCGTCTGCCGGTCAGTGCGCAAGGATAATACCATCGTTTATGGCAGCAACCGCTATTCCGTTCCGCTCGGAACATATACAAACAACCCTGAAGTCCATGTAGTGGAACAGGACGGTTTCCTTCTCATACAAACGGTTTTCGGCGACGATATTTGCCAGCACAGGATTTCTACCGGCAAGGGTATGCTCTTACAGAACCATCATCATCTCAGAGACCGCAGCACCAGCCTCGACCGCATACAGGATGAGCTGAACGCGCTGCTTAATGGAAAAGCGTCAGATTTTCTTCAAGCGATACGCGCCGATAAGACCCGTTACACACGTGACCAGTTTAGGCTCATGCGAACGCTATTTGATAGATACGGGCTCACCGCCACGCTGGAGGCCATCGATTTTTGCAGTGGGAGCAGACTTTTCAGCGTCAATTATATGAAGGACTATCTGGAGCACTCCGCTACGCCGGTCATCACGCATGAGATCCCGATTATCCCGATAAGCGACAGAAAATATCACATCACGACCGAGAAGCGCCCCCTTGAGGTCTATGCGAAAGTGGGTGCCGGTAAGTGAATCAGAACGCTCTTGACCGTGTAACACTTCTGTTGGGCAATCTCCGGATGCCGTCCATCGACTTTGACACTACCTTCTCGGGGAAAAACAACCTAACACCGCTCGAAATCATTGAGCTTTTCCTTCAGGAGCAGCAGCGGCTTCGTATTGAAAAGCAGAATATCCTGCGCCGAAAAAGAGCGAACCTCCCCACCGAAAAGACGCTTATGACCTTTGACTTCGGCTTCCAGCGCAGCGTCTCGAAAGAACAGATGCTCCGCTTGAGCGATATGACCTGGGTGGAGCAGGCCTTCAACGTATGCTTTCTCGGACCACCTGGTGTCGGCAAGACGCATCTGGCTTTATCCCTGTCCGTCAGGGCGCTCGACCTTGGTTACAGCGTTGCCTTTGAGACTCTGGATAACCTGATGAAATGTCTTAAAACAGAAAACATATCGGGCGTCAGCAGCCGGAGACTTAAGTATATCCGTAAGGCGGCTCTTGTCGTAGTTGACGAGGTAGGCTTTATGCCCCTCTCTCCGGGCGAAGCAAACCTGTTCTTCGGTTTCGTTTCCTCTATGGCCGAGAGGACGTCGCTCATCATAACGTCAAACAAGGGCTTTGACGAATGGGCTGAGTTTCTCGGCGACGCCACGATTACCACGGCCATCTTGGACAGGCTCATACATCACTGTGAAATCATCAATATGACCGGTAACAGCTATCGCCTAGAGCATAGAGAAACCATTACGTAAAAATCTGTGCACTTTGTGGCGAAAATCTGTGCATTTGTATTGACCGCTTACAAGTAGTTACCTCAATGAATTTCGATGAAAACATCGTAACGGGGGATATGGATAACCCGGATATTGATTTCATATATTCAGACTTAACTGATAATGAAGATTATAAATTACTAAAAAAAATAGCTTTAGACAAGTATTCAATGTTGGAAGCGGCTCAAGAGCTTGGGATTTCCATAGAAGCTTGTAAAAAACGAGTTCAGCGTGCAAAAAAGAAGTTGAAAAAACGTTTTGAAAAAAATAATTAATAATTTGTCCCCAAAACCAGAGTTGAATACATATACAAAAGAAGGGGGTTGCATTGATGCCTGAAGACAGTGGAAATAAACATCGGGATTATTCTATATTTGACAATATGAGCACGGAAATGCTGGAAGATATTCTCCGGGCTGATTCGCATTTGACGAATGGTGAAAATTCCGACGTAGACGCCATTATATATATAATGGAGGTGATTGCAAAACGAGAAAGGGAAGAACCTACTGGAAGATTTACAGACGTTCAAGATGCATGGGCATCGTTCGACGAGAATTATTTGCCCTACGCTAAGGATGATAAATCCCTTTTTGACTATGATGGAACCGAAGAACAGACAGGCATCGAAGTAGCACCTTCTAATACGGCTTACAAAGGGCGAAGAAAGCGCCGCTTAATGCGCGCTGCATCTATAGTCGTCGCATTTGCCATAGTGCTGTTAGCTAGCACTGTGACTGCGAGTGCCTTGGGATTTGATTTATGGGGCGCTGTTGCGAAGTGGACAAAGGATACATTTGGTTTTTCTAGTTCAACCCAACAAGGAACCATATCCGATAGTTTGCAGAAGACTCTTAATAAATATGGAGTAACTGCCGAGCTTGTTCCTACATGGATTCCAGACGGTTATGTTCCAGAGAATGTTGATGTAACCGAAACGCCTTTAAAGACTACCTTTAATGCAACATATAAGAGCATTGATGATGAGATTTCGATTATTATCGTATCGTTATCAGAGCCATTGCCCAAAACATATGAAAAAGACAGTGACGATGTTACAGTTTATACGGTGAACAATATTGAGCATTATATAATGACAAATTTAGAGCGCATAAAGATAGTGTGGACAACAGAGAACTATGAGTGCTCAATTTCAGGCAATTTATCAGTAGATGAAGCCGAAACGATGATAGACTCGATTTACGAAAGGAAATAAAAATGAGAAATAAATTTATTAGTTCTATGGTAGCGTTTTTAGTGTTCGCACTTTGTTTTGCTCCGACAGCTAACGCAGCGATTCGAGCAAGTGAATACCTGGATAGTTATTCCGCATACTTATACGCCGAAGGCGGTGGAGATATTTCTGTATGGTTTGATGTTGAGGGCACTGGAACAATGGATGAGATCGGCGCGCTAAGTATACGTATGCAAGAAAAAAGCAGTTATACTTCCACATGGACGACCGTTAAGACTTACAGTTACACTAATTATTCAGGCATGCTTGGATATGACAATATCTTTTATTCTTCACACGTCGATTATTCCGGTAAAGCCGGTTATTCATATCGGGCCGAGGTTACCGTATGGGCGGGTATTAATGGCGATGGAGATTCCCGGGTGATACTTACCAATGCGGTTATTGCCTAATGCTCAAATTGATATAAATTCATGAAATAGTAAAGTCAGCGCTTCTTAAAGGAATGAGCGCTGACTGTTTCATTATAAGAAGATCCGTTCCGATTGGGTTAGTATAGCATACAAACTTTTAAAAATTTTATGAAGTTTGTCCCTTTTTTGCATTATCGTTACATGAATAAAATGAAAGTACAAATTGATCTTGTACTTCGTTTGAAGGTAGACGATATGACATGCATGAAAGGGAAGTGGTGATTCCAATGGGCTAATATAACGTTGGAGACGATTATTAATTTCGAAATAATAAAGGAGTGAATACACATGAAAAAATTCGGTATATTTGTTATTGCGATCGTCATGGTTTTATCATTGGCGAATACCGGTGTTATTGCCGTTAATACTCAGGATGACTCAACTCCAAGCGCTGAGAGTCATGAAGAAATGTTGTTAATCAGTGATATCAAGAATATGATTGTAGAATTCTATGAAAATAAAGACTTGGGCTATCAAAATGATTTAAGCAAAAAAATGGATCAACCTATTAAAGCGTATCTTGATGACAAGGCATCAACACACCAATATGTCATTGAGCTTTATGGCACACAGAAAGAGAATTATAAAGTTAACGTTGATTTATTAGAAAAATCTTGTGCTGGGAACACCGCGTCATTTCAGTTCAAAGTAAATCTTACATACAATCTCATAGGTTTGTCCGATACTAAAACAACAGTAAATGAGGTAGTAGAAGTTGTATATGATATAAACAGAAATCTAATTACTGACTTTTACACTCCATATAATTATTATGATATGTACGTTAGAGACGAGGATTATGATGATCAAGGCGTAAATAGTACTCAGCAGTCGTTTGTGGTGGGGAATGTGACGACGTCTAGGCAAGAGAGTCTAAGAGCTAAGATTGATGAAGTGTACGAAGCAGAGGTTGTTAATGCACCTTTGAACAATACACCATCCTTAAGATTTAGTTATTTAAATTCCAGCAATATAGTAAGCTATGCTAGAGACAACTATTACAAGGCACAGCCTGATAGTGGAAATGGATCAGTTACCTATTATGATTTTTCGGAGATATCCGGAAATTGGGATTGCACCAATTTTGTTTCTCATGCATTGTTAGCTGGAGGCGCAAATGTCTATGATACTGGCGGTTCTGGCATTAGTGGCACCGGTTGGTATTATAGAAATATTAATGACAGAAGTTCGTCTTGGAGTTCGGTTAATGCCTTGTATAATTTTTTGACCACTAATACAAAATCAAATACTCCCAGAGGGATTAGCCAAATGTACTCCACCAACACAGGCGCTTGGGGTACAGGGGATGTGATGCAGTTTCAGGACCCGAGTGATGGGGTCTGGTGGCACTCTACCATAATAACGGTTAAGAATTACTCAAGCGACGGAGCAAGAGCTTATGCTTTAGTAACGGGTAGAACCAATGACTATAGTAATAATGATAATCAGCCTGCTGAAGAAATCTATCCAGGTGGTTACAAGAGGACAATTTTTGTTTACAATCAGTAAACAATAATATTCTGAATTGAGATTTCAGAGCGTTTCACGGTCCACGTTTAATTAAAGCAAGCCGCAGCCCCCCTGTCCAAGGGGAGTTGCGGTTGCTTTGGTAATAATGCGGGTGGTAAATCTATCAGTGTCAACAACATTGCATCGAGATATGCCAGATGTTATGCTGTACATAGGTATTATGCTGCAACAAAATCTTTCAATACGAGGAATGATTAAATGAAGAAACAATTAACATTAATTTTAGTATTATTACTCTTATCCAGCTTAACAGGCTGCGGTTATAAAGATAATGGTGATGATGGAGCAAATTTAGACAATAATAATCCGGAGATCAAATCAATCGTTCAAGATTCAAAAACTGGGGAAGAACTGAGTACTCAAGATTTTGAAGGCTCATATGAGTTGGGTAAAGCTTTTCTGAATGATTACTATTTACAAAAAGCTGGTATATCAAAGATTGATTTTTCTAAGTTTATAGTTAATGAAAACTTATTGAAGTATTCCAATAAGCGAATTTCAGACGAAACCCATAAATACGATATTCAAGAAGTTACTATAGGTATAAGTGAGGCAAATTTTATTCAAAATGAAAAATGCTTTTATATCAGTTACGTTGCCGTTGCAAAAGACAGCAATGTTGGCAGTTTTTCGGAAGTTGTAGAATTATTAGTTAGTAATATCAATGGAAAACTTGTAATTAGTGATTGGTATATTGCTCATGGTTCGGGAAGTAGCTCCTTTGATCAAAGGTGTCGTCCGAATGCGACTATTGATTCCCCAGGAATTTGGGATGATCAAGATTATGTAAAATCAATATTTGAAAAAGCAGGTATTTAAGCATTCCTATTATCGAATAAGATCTTTTATAAGTAGTTAAATTAGAAATGAACGAGCCCCCAATCAGAATCCGTTGGGGGCTTCCCCGCATTAATGGACTGGAGCTTAATTGACCTCTGTTTTTACTCGCCGTCGACAGTGTTGTTAGATATATCTAATATGAAATCAGTGTAAATAATACATTAGCGAATCGGGTAAATCAGAAATCGGCAAGCAGGGCAAGTGTATTGACACTTGCAAAATTAACGGATTTTCCCTCGCGGGGAATCCGTTAATTTTCTTGTTGGGGCCAGCGCCCCAAACCCTATTATTTCGGGCCAACTTAGCCCGATGTTGGCGCTATGCGTCTGTTGCTGCGTCACCATCGCTACCGCTCCTGTTCCTTATTTTTTAGTGCGTCCGTTAGGCCAAGCAAACGGTCTATATTAGCTTTTGCCGTAACAACCTCCTGCATGTCCTTTCGCACCGCCTGATACTTTTTGTAAGCGGTCCGTTTCTCCGCCGTTAGCTTTTGATATTCGGCTTTTAGTACGTCCATTTTGGGAAGCTTTGTCCCTGGAATAATGCGCCGGAATGTGGCTTGTGCAACCCGGTAAACCGCAATATCAGCCTCATGCTCTGCTAGATACCTTTTGCTGTATTTTGCGGCTTTGTATCCGTCGAAGACGGGCCGGGTCTTGGCGTAATCCACTATCGCCGCCTTTAGTTCCGCGTTGACACTCATAGAGTTCTCGATGGACTTGATCTGATCGGACAGAGCATGAAAACGGTCTGCGGCATCCGTTGCTTTTTTCTCTAATTGTTCATACTCCAACAGGTCGTTTTCCTGTAAGTATTGGAGTGTTGCCGCCATTTGTTTCAAGTTGAATACCTTTGCCCACTGTTCATAGGCAGGACCTTTTCCGGCCCTGATTCGGGATTGAATATCTATTATCAGGTTAACCTTGCGGGCAGCCCCGGCGCGGCTCTTGGACGGCCCGGCATGGCCCTCAATTTCTGCCTTAATGTCTTCCTGACCGTAGCCTTCGCCAAGTGTTGAGGAACGGAGCCGGGTAAAGCGTTCCTGTCCCTCGGTCCGGAAGCTGATAACGCCGCCGCGACCATGTTTCACTTCATAACCGGCAGCGGTCATTGCCAGCAAAAAAGCGTCCATATTCGCCGGTTTGTCGGCAAGGCAAACGTCTATTTGCGCCTTCAGGCGTTCACGAAATGTCGGCGGTTTGTGGTTTCCTAGCCACTGGCCGTAGTGCTGATATTTACCCTTGCTATGGAGCTTTGGATGGGCGATATAGGACAGGCCGTATTCAAGACATATGCGGTCGGAGAGACGCCGGACGGCACGCGCAGAAGCAACAAAATCCCGAAACTTCCGGGTACAGTCAAGCGTCGTGGAGTTGTAGTAGATATGGACGTGCGGATGTGATCGGTCGATATGTGACACGACGAAGAAGGCATGTTTGCCCTTCGTCCAGCGCTTGGCGAAATCATAACCGATTTTGAGTGCCGTTTCCGCATCCACTTCGCCGGGGAGAAAGGATTGCCGGATCTGATAGCACAGAACGTCGGCGTCCTTTTTCTGCTCCCGGCCCGTGATAATTTTGTATTTGGCTTTACTCAGCAGAAATTCCGCGTCGGCGGTTTCGGGGTCGCACTCATAGGCGGCAATCAATTCACCGCCCTGTGTCTTATCCGAGTTTTTCCCGTAATCAAAACGGTCTTTCATGGACTTCAATATCGTCTCGCCTTTGCTGATATGATGGGCTTTGAAATAGGTTGTCGCCATCCGCGCTCCTCCTTCCTGAAAAAGAAACATCGGGCCAACGTGGCCCGATGTTTTCTTGCTGACCTGTTACTGAGTTTTCAGCTTGTAATGTAATTGCGGAGCGAATATTTTAAATCATCCAATCTATCAATCATCCATTCGCCTATGGCCGGAATGCCAACAGGGGAGGCGAGAAACGCAATGAAAAGAATAACGCTGCCCCTAAGCCAGTCCTGTGAGATTATCATAAGGGCAATCCCAGCAAGGGCCAGTAGCCCGGATACATAATTTAAAATACGTTCGGTCAGGGCAAGCAGGAAGACAAATACCGCTACCATGATTGTCAGAATCACCACGAATGGTGAGGCAAGAATCTTAATTATTATACGCATGAATGTAACCCCTTTCTCATTATACTGCCTATATTTTACCATTAAAGAAAGGGGAAACAATGTTGTCGAGACTTTGCGAATCTTGGCCTCAAAATCAGACCTCGGGCTAATTAGGTCTGAGGTCCTCAGCTGGATGCTTGTAGTGTTGAGGAAAATTATGTATAATTAATGTTAAGATTGGTCGAGAAAATATGCTATTTATAATACAAGACATAATAGCGATAATGGGATGTTCTTGCCCAGTTTTCTTGCAAAGGACAACAAACCCGCCTCGTATATAACGAGACGGGTTATTCGCTGAATGGGAGTTGAATTCATTATTTTTTATAGAAGTTCCGTCCGTACTTTTCAACTGCTGCATTGATGGGTATAAGTGCAGTGAAAAATGCCATTGGGTCGTAGCTGTTAACAAGCCGGAACCCCATCATGACGAAACTGCCATATGGAGCATATGTGTCGATACAACGATTAACCTCGGCGTCGATCTCTTCATCTGTCACATCTGAAGCACCAGGGCGTCCATTTGAGTTATAGCCGCCTATGACGGAAATCTTACTACCATATTTCTTAAGAATGCCTACGATATCATTCATCGGCTGCGCAGATGACCAACCTACGAACCCTTCATCTATAAAGTCAGGAATAATGTCCTCGCATTTTCCGCAGCAATGAACAAAAGGTTTGATCCCTAAAGCCTTAATCGCATCATTTAGCCTTTTCTGCTGTGGAGAAATTAACTCCCGATAAGTCTGCGGAGACATAAAGAGACCACGTTCAGTCGCGACATCTATGTAATTCGTAATGATGTCTGGTTTGAAGTATTTCGCGGCACGCTCAACGAGCTTTATCTTGTAATCGGTAATTGCGCTCATCAAGGCTGAACATGCCTCCGGCTCCTCGTATAAAGCACATAGGGCATTCTCGAAGCCCATTAAGTGAGTCAGGCGCAAGAACTGACCGTTCCAACAGCCGTATTCAACAACCTGTTTTGACCGATCGCCTAACGAAAGCTGGTAAGCAGCTTGACCCTCCCAATCAAAGGCGTCCAAATCCGGGAATTTTACAATATCCTCCCACTTTGTGATGTCATTGAGAACAAATTTCCCAGCAGCGGGAACTGCCTGGCCGCCCGCAGACATAGAAGAATGCCATTCAACACCAAAACCATCGAGACCTCCACCCAGTGGGCCGTTCTCAAAGGTTTCAAATATACCCCCGGTCATGATGACGTCAGTCATCTCATTGGGGACCCAATCCGGAATCTTGTGTTTTACTGCAGCTAACAAGAAATTTTCTCTCGGTGTCAGCATATTGTCCCTCCTTAAAACGATTGATTACAGATAAAATTATACAGGGGGACATTTGTCTTGTTAATACTACAAACAAGGGGATGATTTCTCTCGTTTTGATACATGTTGTCGCATGGACACTAAAATACAAACACGAAATTGTATATAATACTACAGTCGATCACCTTTGGTTGCAATATCCTAATACATAGTGTAGCATACAAGCGTGGGGGTGGTTTCGTGAAGGTCTCGCTGGATATGCTGATTTATCGGCTTTCAAAAAAATTCTCTGTGGATATTGCGTCCGTGCCTCAAGGAGATATCTTTTTGGAACGTCCCGTTTTCTATGTTGAAGGTATGGCGCTGACGCATCAGGCTGTTCTCATCAGCAGGGAGCAACTAGACGTGCTTAACCATGACTTAATACGAAACGAGAAAGTACTTTTTATGTGTACGGATGGTACACCTGACAAACCATGTTGCGGAGCATTGATGACGTTTTGCCAGGATGTTTTACCGGCGGTTATCTTTAATTATCTTCAGAAGCTTTTCGATCAGTTCGATAAATGGGATGAAGCAATTAAAAGTATATGCTATGAGGGTGGAAGCTTTCAGGATCTGATCGACAGCTGCGATATGATTTTGGAGGAGCCAATGACAATCGTCGATAAAAATTTTCGTTACATAGCTTTTTCAAAGCGATCTATAGAGATGGGAATGGGTGCATATATTGATGATGATAATAACATAACGGCAGATATCGTTAATGAATTTGTCTCGGACCATAGATTTGCCGATCTCTATAACGTTCGCTCCGCTTTTTCATATACATATTCGCTGGGTATCGGCCACGCAGTTAATATGTTCAATCAAGGTACATACGTTGGGAGGATAATAATTCAGCTCAGCCAAAGCAGCGACATTATAAAGCGTTTTTGTTTGGCTGTGCTCAACCACTTAGTTCTTTATGCCGAAAAACTCTATAACAATTATCAATCCTTCAACAAATTCGAAATTCGTCTTAATAGTATTCGTAATTTTCTTTTGGACGGATTGACAAGAAAATATGTCTCCGAGGAACAATGGGAAAAAATCGCCTTGGAAAACGGCTGGCATCAAGGGGACGAGCTCCAGTTAATTCAGCTGACGCCAAGTCCTAGATATGACAAAAATTTATATGCCGAATATCTTGGTTCGGAAATCGAAAGGCTCTGGAGAGGCTGCATCTGCCTTGAGTTCAGCAATCAGCTGCTTATGCTGGTTAACCGGGATAAGTTCAGCGCGCCGGATGGAAAAGGCTTGAATCAGACTTTGGCGTATTTTTTGAGAGACAGCCTGCTGATTGCGGGAATGAGTCGCCCTTTTACGGAGATTAAGCACCTTTTTTCGGCTTACGAGCAGACAAAAATTTCCTTGGACTTGGGCGCCCGTCTGGAACCCAGCAGATGGTATTTCAAGTTCGATGACTATGTACTGGATTATATGCTGCATAGCTGCAGGGGGCCGGTCGACCCAGAACTGATCTGCAGTGAAAAGCTACTGAAGCTGAAGAAAATAGATGCAGAACGAAATACAGAATACTATCAAACGCTACTGGTCTATATCAATTGCCGATTGAATGCAGCGGCAACAGCAAAAAAACTCTTTATACAACGCAGTACATTTCTTTACAGGATGGAAAGAATCAGGGAGCTTGTGGGACTCAATCTCGATTCTGATAATGATCTGTTATACCTAATGTTATCATTCAGAATTCTTGAAGACCAAAAAAGTCATTCCATAAAGTGAGCAAAATAGGTAATAACATGGATGGATGAAAGCACGGATGTGAAGAAGTTATAAGCAAACTTCGTAATTATTCCCATTATGTTTACTCTATGCATAGAGATGCAAGACTGATTATTTATATTTTGTGAGGTGCGCTATGGGTTTTAACATAATAGCATTTATATGCACGTTGGGTTGTTGCCTTATATCAATTATCATTGCCGGTAGATCCCAGAGCAAGGATTATCAGGAATGGTTTGACAGCCTGAAGCACCCGGATAACGCATTGCTGTCGAGAATAATGGGTAGCGCGTAAAAATTTGTGTAAAGTCCAAAGTCAGAGAAATACGGAATTAGATTCTGACCTCAACTCTGTCGCCGAAGTAAATCATGAGATGGTCTAAAATCGTACCCCAATTCCTAATGGGCATAGTCCATTTCTCAGTAATATTCATGGTCGCTAGGTAGAGAATTTTCATAAGAGCGTCGTCGGAAACGAAGGCGCTCTTGGTCTTGGTCACCTTCCGCAGCTGACGATTGAAATTCTCGATGGCGTTGGTGGTGTAAATCAGCGTGCGAATCTCCGGCGGATATTTGAACATGGTGGAAAGCTCCGGCCAGTTGACCCGCCAGCTCTTTACGCCAAGGGCATATTTGGCACCCCACTTGGCCTCTAAATCATCCAGCGCGGCAAGTGCGGCTTCTTCCGTCGCCGCCTTGTAGATTGGCTTCAGATCAGCAGAGAATGCCTTGACGTCCTTGTAGCTCACATACCGCGTGGAGGCCCGAATCTGGTGGATAATGCAGCGCTGAACTTCAGTTTGAGGAAACGCCGTGTGAATGGCCTCTACAAAGCCGGAAAGGCCGTCCACAGATGCTATGAGTATATCTTTCACTCCACGATTCTTCAAGCCCGTCAGTACATTCAACCAATATTTTGCTGATTCATTTGCGCCCAACCAAATGCCAAGGACATCCTTTTTACCTTCAAGATCCGTACCTATTGCCACATAGGCAGCTTTCTTGGTAACTATACCGTTTTCCCGAATACTGTAGTGTACCGCGTCCAGAATCACCATTGCATACACGCTTTGAAGCGGACGCTCCTGCCATTCCCGTATCACGGGCAGCAGCTTGTCTGTGATCTTGCTTACACGGCTGTCATCAACTTCTATCCCGTACATCTCCCGCATCGTTTTCTGGATGTCACGGGTAGATACCCCTTGTGAATACAGGAATATGACCTTGTCTTCGATGCTGGACACATCCGTCTGATGCTTCTTCACAAGCTGAGGTTCGAACTCGCCTTTACGGTCTCGGGGAACGTTGATCTCCAGCTCTCCCATGCTGCCTTGAACCGTCTTCTGCGAATATCCGTTCCGACTATTGTCTGTCTGTTTGTTTTTGTAGTCGTACTTTGAATATCCAAGTTCGCTCTCAAGCTCCGCGTCCAGCGCTGTCTGGATCGTCTCTGCCGTAAGCATCTTCACAAAGGTGTGAACGTCCTCCATTGTCTTGACGCCATACTCCTCCATTAGCTCCCGGAGCTTGCTGTTGTCCTTGCGTTCTTTCCTTGCCATAGTTAAAACCTCCAAAGTCATTTTTATTCTATCTGACTTCGGAGGTTTACACAATATTTTGGACACTACCGAATAATGCGTTATTTAGGTGTTATTGTCTATCTGATGTTTGGCTTTATTTTATACAATGTTATTGTAAACAACGATATTGTTTCCATAGTCCTGACGGTTGTTGTTATCCTACTGTTGGGCTTATCCCCTTTATTACTCCAAAAAACAAAAAATCTGAAAGTGTTTTTCTATGCCATGCTCATATTCCCCGCTATTCTGCCGATATTGGCATTGTTTTTACTGCAAACCAACCTTGTCTTTGCAATACTGGTCACAGCATACTTTTTATGGATATTATACGAGATGTCATACTTTTACCGTCTTATGAAGCTGAACAAATAGTGTTTTAGAACGCACACTATAAGCATAATTGGCGGATGCTCGTTAAAATTGAGCTTCACAACCTGACCAATCCGTGGTGAATAAGGCGGAGTTAAAAATACCCGTTGAACTTCAGGAATGAGATTCACAGTTTGTTTATGACATAAATTCGCTATATGACAAAATTACCAACAATTAGTACTATTTAAAGAAGGGTGTTCTTATGGGGGAATGGGCTAAAAAAGAGTTTGGTTCTTCGGAATTACCTGTAAAATGTTTTATTTTCGCAATGACTGTAGACCAATATATGAGAGAATCAATTTTATCTTATTTCAACACTATAAATTTTCATAAACACGATAGTTATGAAGCGTATATAGTTAACGATGGAAATGAAGATGTATTGTTGTTATTTCAGATATTTGGTGCAGTACTTACTGCAGATATACTCTGCATCTTAAATGAAGGAAATGTAAAAGAAATTATTTTAATTGGGTATGCGTATGGTTTGAAAGATGATTTAGAACTTGGAGACGCTATTATTCCAGATAAAGTACAATGCCTTGATGGCGTAACTAACTTCTTAGAGGATATTGATTACACTTATCCTGACAAGTTAATTCAATCTAAAATAGTACAGGCTCTTGAGGAAAATAATCAAAAATATTTTCGAGGTATAACAATATCAGTTGCATCTTTATTTTGGAGACCAGAAAAGTTATTAAAATCGATGGATAATAATGCAATTGCTCTGGAAATGGAATTTGCATCGTTTTGTTGCTTTTCAAAAAAATTAGGTATTGCTTCGGCAGGCGTGTTAATTATTAGCGATACAAAATCCCATTCTTTACTAGATGACACACGCTTAAGAACAGCAAACATGCTAAAAGTATTTGGATATTTAAGGTAGTCAGATACAAACACACATAATCCGGCAGCTGGAGCTCCAAGCACACATAAACCATATGATGTAAGTTATTACTGAGCTGCGCAGTTTGTTTATGATTTGCATTATAAAATTAATGATAATCTTCATTAATTCACTTCCCATTCACCCCCACGGCACGCCGGCCACAGCTTTGTGCGATTTCACTCCGGCCAGCTGCCTGTTAAGCTCGCGGATATCTTTCTCCAGCTGATCAATTGCCGCGCGGACCTGTGACAGCTCCGTATCGTAACGGCGAAGATTCTTTGTTCCGATACCGTAGCTCTGGACGCCGTCCGTCGACAGCATATAGGCCTCGTGGTTAAGGTAAGCGGTAAGTCGCGTTTGCTTTTGTGTGATGGTTGCGGTGATCTGCGCGTCAGCCATTGCCATCGATACATCCTCCTTTTGATACGCCCAGCGGCCCGGCGTATGCGCGCCGGGCGGTGACTTTTTCGGCTCCGAGTCACGGTATTTTGATTTCGCTGTCCGGTAACACTGCATAGGGAGTTGAACACATGAGTTATTTAGAGAATCTATTCATGAAAAAACTTGTTCTAGTTTGTCTTTCAATACTTTTGTTGTTATTAACAGCGTGTCATCCGACACAGACCGAGTTGGAAGAGGGTGCAGACTTTATAACTCAACTCGAATCTTATGAAACGGTAATTGTAGATAGAATTGGGGATCTCGTTGAAATCACGGAACCGATGCTAAATATTTCGGCCAAAACAGTAGAATCTTTTGAAGGCTGGGAATTCTTTGGGCCTACGCACGCACACAAAGAAATATCTATTTTTGGATATGTAGGTCGGGTATCAATAACTATGAAATCAGGTAGAGTTAAAACGGTTTCTTATTTTTGGAACGGAACCTCGGCCACGGAGCATTACTCTCTTGCGGATACCTTAATCAATGATTATGGTGATCCTTTAAGAGTTCAACTAAAATCGGGTAACACGACCACGAAAGAAGCGACGCAAAAAGAAATTGGCGAATATATAAATAATGGCGCAACCGATGATTATTTTACTTCTTATCAGTGGGATGCAGAAGACTCGTTTTTTCTTATGACCAATTATCTTGCCAAGTCTGATTATGTAGAGTTGAGTCTATCTTCACAAAAATAGATAGGAAGAACATAAATATCTTTGAAAGAACTAGGTATTCTTGCAACAACAAGACCCACGAAATCTAAAAAAACAGGCTGCGCATTATCCATATGATGGAAATATATGAACGACAAAGTTTGTTAAATATTCGAAGAAAATAATAAGATTAATATTTTAAGAAGATAAATGGAAAAAGAAATGCCTAATATTAATATTAAAATTGAATCAGCAATCCCACTGTTTGAACGCCTATCTTAAAAGCTCACCCGTAAATTTAAATATACCGAAAGATATTACAAGATTGTCTTTCCCGACAGCATAATATTATTATGCATGCGGCCGGTTAATCATAGGAAAGGGCATGACAAAGGACGATGAAAAATTGGCAAAAATACTGATTGTTGAGGACGAAAAAAGCATAAGCGATGAGCTTGCCATTCTACTGCGAAACGCGGGATACGATACGGCGGTCATTGAAGATTTTACGGATACAGAGGCCCAGATCCAAAGGATCATGCCTGACCTTATTCTGTTGGATATTGGGCTCCCGGTACGGGACGGCTACCGTATTTGTATGGAACTTCGGAAAACCTCTCAGGTCCCGGTTATCTTTATCACCGGCAGGAATACTTCCATGGATGAGCTCAGGGCGCTGACCCTCGGCGGCGACGATTTCATTTCCAAGCCCTATGACCTGCCGGTTCTGCTGGCCCGTATCCAAGCGCTCCTTCGCAGGAGCGGCCATGTTGAAAAAGATACCATGGCGGCCAACGGGCTGACCCTTTCCCTGCCCAAGGGGGAGATTGAGCACGGTGCGCGGCGCGCGGATATCACGAAAAATGAGGCAAAAATCCTCTCCTGCCTGATGAAAACACCTGACAAGATCGTTTCCCGTTCCGACTTGATCGAATATCTGTGGGACAACCAGGTCTATATCGACGATAATACCCTCAGCGTCAATGTCACGCGCCTGCGCGGCAAGCTAAACGACATCGGGTTGCCGGACTATATCAAGACAAAGCGCGGACTGGGGTATAAGATATGAAGATCGGTGAATTCCTGCATGACCGGATTCTATCCCTGCTGCTGCAGCTGTTTTGCATGCTGGCGCTTTTCGCCTTCCTGCTTCTGACAGGAACCGGCGCGGGGGTTGTTGTCATTATTCTGATTGTATGGATAATCGGCCTTTGCATGCTGACTGCGGCCAATTATTTCAGGCAAAGAAATCAACTCCGTGAGCTGGAGGCCATTATGGACGGCCTGGAGCAACAATACCTCTTTATGGAATGCTCGCCCAGGCCCAAAAGCTATGCTGGGCGGAAAATCTTCGGGCTTTTCAGGCGCGCCGGAAAGTCCATGATCGAAGCCGTATCAGATGCAGAGGAGAAGCAGCGGGATTACCGGGAATACATCGAAAACTGGGTGCATGAAATCAAGGTTCCTATTACGGCGATTGAACTCATCTGCGAAAACAATAAATCCGAAACAGGCCGAAAAATCCGTTCCCAGCTTGCGCTCATCGACAGCCATGTGGAAAGGGCGCTTTACTATGCAAGGCTCGACTGCGTGGAGAAGGATTATATCATACGAGAGACCTCCCTTGCCGAAACCGTAAAGCGGGCACTGTCGAAGCACCGCCTTTTGCTGACGCAGAACAACGTACGGATCGAAACCGAAAATCTGGACAAATTCGTTTATACCGACAGTAAATGGGTGGAATTTATGCTGGGACAGCTTTTTTCCAACGCCGTTAAATATAAAAGCACCGTGCCGGTAATCCGCATCTGCGCGGAAGAATCCGATGGAAAAACAAGACTGACGGTCCGTGACAACGGTATCGGCATTCCCGCATCGGAACTGCCGCGTATTTTTGAGAAGAGCTTTACAGGCAGCAACGGCCGCGCGCTGGGCGGTTCTACAGGCATGGGGCTGTATCTCTGCCGGAAGCTTGCGGAAGCGCTGGGCATATTTTTTGAGGCCGATTCAAAGGAAAACGAATATACAGGCATCGCCATCTGCTTTCCCGAGCCGTTATCTTACGAAAATGAAAGATAACGGAAAGGAACATCGCTACATCAAAAGCTTCCTCCGTAGTATCATGATGGAGGAAGGAGCGAACAAACCATGTTGAATGTTTTGCAAATCGAAAAATATTACGGCAGTAAGAATAACGTGACAAAAGCGCTGGATCGGGTCAGCTTTGACGTGAAGGACGGCGAATTCATCGCCATTATGGGCGCGTCCGGCTCGGGAAAGACCACGCTGCTCAACTGCATCTCCACCATTGATTCAGTAAGTGCGGGAAATGTATACCTGGACGGTGAAAACATTTCCGAAATACCGGAAGAGAAGCTTGTAAAATTTCGCAGGGAGAAGCTCGGCTTTATTTTTCAGGATTTTAATCTTCTGGATACTTTGACCATCGAAGAGAACATTGCCATCACCCTGACGATAAACAGATACCCTCCGGAGCAGGTTAAGGGCAAAGTAGAGAATGTTGCACGGCAGCTTGGGATTGACGACATTTTATCCAAGTTTCCCTATCAGGTATCGGGAGGGCAGAAACAGCGCTGCGCCTGTGCCCGTGCCATGGTGTTCGGACAGAGCCTGATTCTGGCTGACGAACCCACGGGAGCGCTGGACTCGAAATCCTCAAAAAACCTGCTGGAGCTGATGGGGGAAATCAACCGGGAAAACGGCGCCACCATTCTTATGGTGACCCACGACGCGTTCAGCGCCAGCTATGCCCACCGAATCCTCTTTTTGAAGGACGGGCGGCTTTTTAACGAGCTGCATCGGGGTGATAAGCCGCGCAGGGAATTTTACCATGAAATTCTGGACGTGCTCTCCGTTCTGGGAGGTGACGCAGGCGATGCTCGCTAAACTCTCTCTACGTAATGCCGCGCGGCAAATGAAGGACTATCTCATTTATTTTATTACCATTGTCATCGCCGCCACGCTGATCTTTGCCTTTAACGCCCTTGTTTTCTCACAGGAAATCAGAAGCCTCTCTAAACTTCTGGACACCCTGCCGCTGATGATCGGCATCGCCAGCTTTGTGGTTGTGTGTATCATCGGCTGGCTTGTCTTTTACACCATGCGTTTTATGATGAAACGCCGAAGCCGGGAATTCGGCACTTACCTGCTGCTTGGCATTGAGCGAAAAAGAATCGTCAACCTGTTTTTCCTGGAAAACATAATTATCGGGGCGGCGGCTCTGCTCCTTGGTTTGCTTACCGGGAATCTCCTGTATCAGGGGCTTCGGGCGATGCTGCTGCGCTTCTATGAGATTCAGTACCACTTCAGCTATGGGTTTTCCTTGTCCACAGCGCTGCTCACCTTTGCTTATTTCGCGGTAATCTTCATCGTGGCGCTTTTTTTGAATCGGAGAAAAATCAGGAAAGCTAAAATCAGCGACCTGATTTACATGGATCAATATAATGAGAAAGAGCTTGCTGCCGACAGCAAAAAACGCAGGAAGCTCTTCATTGCTTCAATGATTAGCGGAGTTGCCGGGACAGGTCTGCTTATCAGCTATGATGCAACGCTTAGCCTGATCGGAGCATTTGTTATCATCTTTTTCCTGTTTACCTTTTACATCAGCTTTTCTTCCGGAATACCCGCCTATTTTGAAAAGCACGAAGGAAAGAAATATGCCGGTAATACCCTTTATGTTTTCCGCTCTCTTGCGTCCAAGGTTGGCAGCATGGGAATTACGCTGTCGGTTATATCCATCCTGCTGACCGCAACGCTGATTGCAGTGGGCACCGGCCTGTCCTTCAACCATCTCTTTATGCGAAACGCAGAGCTTGAAACCGCGCACAGCATCTATATTGGCTCGAAAGCAGAGGATTTTTCCGATTACAGGAAGTATATTAATAAAAACCTTGATGTGGAAAGTGAATGGCAATACAATATCTATAAACTGAACGGCGACGCTGTAACCCGGTATGTCGATCCTTACCGAGATGATTTCCGTGCCTATGATTACGATACCGTAATGGCGTTTTCAGACTACACCAAACTCAGGGACATGCTTGGATATCAAAAAGTTACGCTGCCGGAGGGAGAATATGTAATCCAGTGCCTGGATTATCTTGCAGAACCTTTAGGTCGGTATGACGAACCTATCAGGATTGGCAATCAAGTATTAGTCAAGGGCGCAGTATACCATGAAACCTTTACTCAGCAGCACTGGGATGGAAATGGCAGCGGTTTTATTCTTATTGTGCCCGACAAAATAGCAAAAACGCTGCCGGTTTCTCGCAGCGCTTATGCGGCTATGACCAGCATTCCCGTTACCATGGAGAACTACGAGGCACTAGACACCATACGAATGGACCGGCATGAACACGATAGCAATGCCGGTTATGATATGATTTTCTCCAAAGAAATTGTCAAGGAGCAGAACGCATCGTTATACGCGGTCATCGTCTTTCCGCTGTTTTATGTGGCGCTGGTGCTGTTGATCGTCTCGGCGACCGTTCTGGCGATCCAGATCCTCAGCGAAATGAAAAGCTATCAGAACCAGTATGCTACCCTTCATATGTTGGGAGCGGAGAAGAAGTTTTTGAGTAGCGCGCTGCGCAGGCAGCTTGCGGTATATTACGTACTGCCCACATTTCCCGCCGTAGTAATCAGCAGCATCTTTATATTTTTTCTTTGTTTGGCTTTTGATCCTGGTGTGTTTCAGGGTATCACTCAGATTTTCCTGATTGTCGGCGCAACGCTGGTCATATTCTTTGCTGTGTTTGCCATTTACATCGCAGCTTCGTATGTAAACTTAAAAAGAAACGTTTTACCGGATACATAAAGTCCTTCTTTTTGAATTGCCCATTATCCATATGATGGAAATATATGAACGACATAATTTGTTTACACTACGCCAAAAATGCTGAATCTGCCTATTTATAAAAAGCGAGGTACTTGAAAACTAATGAATGATATAATAAAAGAATCGATAGACGCTGCTGACAGGGCAATAAAAGAGGAACGATTTGATGATTTAATGGATTTTTATACTGAGGATGCAGTTCTTGTCGTCAAACCTGGCCTGGAAGTACAGGGCAAAGAAGCTATTAAGAAAGCCTTTATAAAAATTGCTGAGTACTTTAAAAACAGTGTAATACCCACACAAGATAAAATGATGATGATTGAGGCTGGCGATACGGTTTTGGTTATGTCTCAAACTCTTCTGGAAGCAAAATGTGAATCAGAATTTAGCATGGATCGAAGAGCAACTTATATCTATAGAAATATTGATGGCAAATGGTTATGTGCAATTGATAATTCATATGGAACATCATTGCTTGATTAGATGAACCGGATGAGCACATCTTGTAACCCAGAAACATGGGCTGGCTTCCCATTATGGTACATACTATCGGTTTCTAGTTATGTTAACGACATACTAAAGTTTGGAGTTGTTAGCAATACATTAGATTCCTGTTTAGCGGCATAGAAATAGCCGCCTGCATTTTTACGGCAGGCGGCATTTTTACTGAATCTTATTTCTTTTTAACCGGGTAGCAGACTTCGGTTACTAACTCGTCCGGGTTCTGTGACTGTGCAGGGCTGACATGATAGATGCAGAACATGGGGCCGTTAAACTCATAGCCGTTGTCATTAACCCAATTTGCAACCGCATGGTTTACAGCTGTGATTTGTTCGTAACTACCCTTGTAGGTTGCCGAGGCAATTTCTACCTCAGGCACTGTTTTAAACACAACATTTTCAGTTTTTTGATAATTGCCCTTTACCGTGCATTGAATTTCGACATCGACATCGCTTTCCTTGTATCCCTCGTCATGGAAGACGGCAAGGCTATAGCAGTTATCCGTAGGCTGCATCTTCAATGGTGCGGTTTCCTGCATGAGGATATTCCAGAGTATATTCTCTTGGTCGTATGCGGGAATGATCTGCCGGACACTGGCAACATAGCGTTCAGGCAGTATTTTCAGGGTTACGTTGTAACTCATAGTGGTTCCGTCCTTTCCCAGCCTCTTGATGGCTGTTTCAAGGAGTAGCAAACGGCGCGCAGCTTCTTCGGCCTCAACTTTTACCTCGGCCCTCTTTACAGATAAAAACTCCGACATCTTTTGCGGATTGTTATAGCTCTTTAGGATTTCTCCAATTGCGGAGAGGCCCAATCCCATATCCTTCAGGGCGTTAATCTGCCCAGCTACCGGGAGCTGATCCTCACCATAATAACGGTAACCGGTAAAAGGATTGGCACTTTTGGGCATCAGCAGGCCGATCTCGTTATAATGCCGCAGCATCCGAATACTGATCCTTGACAGTTTTGAAAAATCACCGATTTTCAGCATATTGATTTCCTCACACATGTGTGTATTTTCGAGCTCAATTACAGTATAAAGTATCCCATCATGTAAGAGTCAATAGGTTTTAAATAAAATTTCATGCATGACAAATATGTGAACAAAGCAATCTGCTTTAACAAGAACTTCGAATTTCACTTAATGTTTATGCTCACGAACAGGAGTTTCAATGAATATACTTACATGTGCAGACGGTTGTTCGGTGGTGGATACCACCGTTCGGACGGCAAAACAAAATCACATAGATTGCCTTATTCTCTGTGATGCTTCTTTCGTTATTGAAAAAGACGGAGTCACTTTGATAACTCTTTCAAAAGGTGCGGACAGCGTTGATTTCGCGCTGGTCAATCGTGCTTGGCCGGTGATATTGTCATTACTCTGCTCGATGGCAAGCGGGACATAAAATGAAGGCCGGGGAATATGCCAAGCATTATGCTTATATGCTTCGCTGTGCTGATGGTACAATTTACAGTGGATACACAACCAACCCGACCCGCCGTGCCGCTGTACATAACAGTGGGCGGGGTGCAAAGTATACACGTTCCCGTCTGCCGGTTGAGCTGGTTTTTACTGAAAGTTTTTCAACAAGGAGTGAGGCCTTAAAGCGTGAAGCGGAACTCAAGAAGCTAACTCGTGCCGAAAAGATTTCGCTGATTGAGCAGCTAATCAACTTGTGAGGACAGATAGTCCATTTTTTTAAGAGAAAATTATCTGGACGGAAACAAGGTCAAATATTAGAATAGGAGTACAGGCAAATACTGCGCTCAAAAAAGTCCACAAGTTATCTTAAAAATCAAACAATTAATATGGAATACTATCTGCCTCAAAAGTCAATATAGAAATGAGAAAATATGATAAATAAAAAAACTATTGCAATTACGCATGGCGGGAAATTTCATGCTGATGATGTGCTTTCAGCTGCACTATTAAAAATGATAAATCCACAGATTGATATTATTCGTGCTTTCCAAATACCTGACGACTTTGATGGAATTGCATTTGACATTGGAGCGGGAAAATACGATCATCATCAGGAAGGGGCAGAGGTACGTGAGAACGGTGTGCCCTATGCAGCGTTCGGCCTGTTATGGCGCGATTTTGGGCAGGGCATAATGAGCAGGGGTTTATCTGAGAATCAAGCAAAGAAAGAAGCGGCAATTTTTGATGAAAAGTTTATTCAGCCCCTGGATGAGGATGATAACACCGGAAATGGGAGCCAGTTGGCGGGTATTATAGCAACATTTAACCCAAGCTGGGACTCTGACGATTCTCCAGATCACTGTTTTGCTGAAGCTGTTGATTTTGCCACTGTCATTTTAAAAAAGAAAATTGAACGTATTATGAGTGTACAACGGGGGAAAGAACTTGTTGAATCCGCGCTTGCTAATGCAAAAGATAACATTGTAATCTTGCCTAGATTTACACCATGGAAAATGGTGCTTGTGCCATCGGATGCAGAATTTGTGGTTTATCCCTCTCAGAGGGGTGGGTACTGCGCACAGGTAATTCCGGTAGATGTTGATGTAAAAGAATCAAAATATGATTTTCCTAGGGAATGGGCGGGCAAAACCGAGGCTGAGCTGCAGAATATCTCAGGAATTCCCACACTGAAATTTTGTCATAAGGGCTGCTTCCTTATATCTGCGGATAACTTAGAGGACGTTATAAAGGCTTGTAAACTGGCGCGGTATTCATAAAATGAGTTGCCCATTATCCATAAACAGCGGACAAGTCCGGGGGGGTGCAGCCGCCGGACCCTGTCATAGCAATTAGGGGAAGCTTGATAAATGAAGTTATGAATCTATATTAGCACACATGATATCTTTTTAGTTTTTTCCAGGCGTTGAGCCGATAATACAACAAGGAGCTAATGGCATACATGCTCTTATTATCTTTAATCCGGATGAGTGGCTATTGATAAATCATATAGTAGATGGAATTCTAACATAGAAGATGCGGTCCTTTCGGGGCTGGAAACAAAGCCTTCAAGCTGATAACCCAAGTGAGGCTTTGCTGTTGAACGTCAGCAATATATTCACTAATCACGAAGGTGAGCAAACGAAAATTTATTTATTGCATTAAAAAATAAAGCGACATTAAAAATTGAGGCGATAGCATGAAGGGATTACTGATAAAATTCGGAATTGGATTTCTGGTGTTAATTACCCTGCTATCCGTTTGTTATTCCGTTTTTCGGATGCCGATAAACGAAAAAACTGGCAGTATGAATCTTTCCTATTTTGAGGATACCACGGGACAAATGGGCATCAGTGATATCGATGACGCCGCCTTTAAAGGCGGTTTTATACAAAAGAATAACCCCGATTTTACCTTTGGCAGAAGTTATTCAGCTTTTTGGATCCGGGTTGTGGCCCAAGACGCGACCAAGCTAAAAGAGTATATTGCACTGTATTGCCCCAACATTCAGGACGTACAGTTATATATACCTGCCAGGAATGGCTTTGAAGTGCGTTATTCCGGCTGGGGCAACAGCTTGAATAGAGATGACGAGGGCCTTACATACCCGGTGTTCCGGCTAGGTTCAGATACCATTGGAGAAAACCCCATCTATATGCGTATTCAGTCCGAATACTCCCATAACTATACTCTGGAGTTTTATACACAAAAGGAATTGGACCAGGTCAGGATCATAGCGTTCTGCCTGAACAGTTTTCTATTTGGCATGCTTATTGCAGTGGTTTTCACAAACTTAATTGTCTTTTTTAAACTAAAAAAGAAGATTTTTCTTGCTTTTTCAATATGCATATTTCTACTTAGTATCCATCAGAGTATCAGTTATGGAATGTATAATGTCATACTACCGGCACATTCCTATGTGCTGATGAGCTTATCTATTGAAATCGGACTGCTGTTCATCATTTCAATCATTGTATTTTTCATTGTTTTCGCGGATGTTAAAGCCTACAACAAGAGTTACTACAGGTGTCTGTTACTCTTTATTGCAGCCTGCCTCGTAGACTACCCTATTTGCTTTATAGATAAGATTGTGGCAAACTTTTACGGGCATTGCCTGACAATTATCGTTCCGCTTTTCATTTTGTATATTTCTTTGAGAATGCATCGGGCGGGTCATAAGGACCAGCGATTGTTTATGCTTGGATGGGGGCTGACTATCCTGTTGTATACTGCGTCCATGCTCATCTGTGAAGGTGTGATTCGGATAGGCTTATCAATGTTTCATTTGCCTGCTGAGCTGATTGTCATGCTGATAGTTTCCATGGTTTTTACCATTGCCATAACAGAGCGTACCAGGCGGATGCAATTTGAAAACCTACAAATGCAGCAGCGGTATCGGGTGGTTTCCGAGCGGATAAAGTGGACCGAAACGGCGCTGATGCAGACGAAAATCAAGCCGCATTTCCTCTATAACACGCTGACTGCCATCGAGCAGCTGTGCGAAACCGACAGCCAAAAAGCACAGACGGCAATTGCGGACTTCGCGGCCTTTCTGCGCAGCAATATAGACTTTTCCGCCGAGACGCGGCTGATCCGTATTGAGCGCGAGCTGGCAAATGTAAAGCATTACCTCTCGCTGGAACAGATGCGCTTTGAGGAACGGCTTAATGTGGAGTACGACATTCAGGCGGATGGTTTCCTGGTGCCGCCGCTGGTGGTGCAGCCCATGGTGGAAAACGCAGTGCGGCACGGCGTAACAAAACGGCCGGAGGGAGGCACGATCATCATTTCTATTATGGCTACTAATACCGACTACATTATTAAGGTTACAGATAACGGCGTTGGCTTTAACCCGGATAGCGACACGTGGGCCGATGGGTATCACATCGGCATTGATAACGCGAGGGAGCGGCTCCATCGCCAATGCGGGGGAACCTTGAGTATTGACAGTAAAATCGATTTTGGCACAGTGGTGACCATGTCCATACCAAAAGGGGAAAACGTATGAATTTTCTTGCGGTTGATGACGAACGGCTTGCGCTGGACAATCTGCTTTTCAAATTGAAGAAAGTACAGCCCCAGGCGGAGATCCGTGGCTTTTTGCACCCGCGGAAGGCGCTTGCGGAAATAACAAACGGGTTTTGTCCCGATGTTGCGTTTTTGGATATTGAGATGTACGGCATGAACGGCATTGAGCTGGCTTTGCGCTTTAAAGAGGTATTTCCTAAAATTAATCTTGTGTTTGTAACAGGTTTTCCGGAATATATGCCGGACGCATTCGCGCTCCACGCCAGCGGGTATATTACAAAGCCGGTCAGCGTCGAACGAATACAGGAAGAACTGGAAAACCTGCGGCATCCTCTTATAAAAAGTGAAGCGCGTATCCATGTGCAGACCTTTGGCAATTTCGAGGTCTTCGTTGAGGACAAGCCGCTGCTATTTGAGCGCAGCCGTACCAAGGAGTTGCTGGCCTGTCTGGTGGACAGGCGGGGCGCGGGGCTGACCATGCAGGAGCTGGCGGCCGTTCTATATGAGGACAGACCGTATGACCGTTCCCTGCAAAGCCAGTTAAGAGTACATATTTCCGACATGGTAAAAACGCTGCAGGAAGCGGGTGCTCCGGATATGATCGTGCGAAAGCGAAATTATATCGCTGTGGATACAAACCGGTTTGAATGTGATTATTACCGTTTCCTGAACGGTGATGTTCCTTCCATAAACGCATTCACAGGAGAATATATGGTAAACTACAGCTGGGCGGAGCTGACCACCGGACAACTGTACCGGGAAAAATCGTAGAGGCATTATAATAAAAATCTTAATAGAAATATGGGCCTGATTGCAAATCCATGGATTTTGCGGTCAGGCTTTTTGTTGCAGCAGTAATTAAAAGCTATACAAAAGCATTGCACTAACTAAGGGGCGGAATTTTGTGCAATATTTTTGTATGTAAGCGCATGATTTCCGCTGTTCTTGTTGCGCTTTTGTTGCGCATGGAAGCGTACACTAAAATAGTAGAAATATGTTAAAACATGTCTGGTAGCCCAAAAGTTTTAATCGAAAGCGCGGCATGAAGACAGACGAAAGGAGAGTTGGCTGGTTTTATGTATCTCATGGCTGTGGACGACGAGCGTCTTGCGCTGGACAATCTGCTCGCCAGGCTGAGGGAGGCTTGGCCCCAGGCGGAGATCAAGGGCTTCCTGCGTCCTGAGGCGGCGCTGGCCGAAATCCAAAACGGATTTTGTCCTGATGCTGCGTTTCTGGATATGGAGCTTTGCGGCATGAACGGGATTGTTGTGGCTCAGCGCCTGCAAAAAGTGCTTCCGAGTATAAACCTGATTTTCATTTCAGGCAGTACGGACTATCCCTATATGTCGGATGCCTTTGAACTGCACGCCAGCGGATACCTCACAAAGCCGGTCAAAATGGAACGGCTTCGTGAGGAACTGGAGAATCTCCGATACAAGCCGCAAGGAGCGAAGCTGAGCACTGAGGATATCCCGCCGGATGCACCTCGTTATCCGCAAAGGAATCGTGCTCCTTAAGTGAATTTTTGTATTTGAAATAATTCTTAAAAATAGACCAAAACAGGAGGATAAGTATATGAACAAAAACAAACTATACCGACGTATTCTGGCAACGGTGCTGTCCGTTGTCATGGTGCTTGGACTGCTGCCGATATCGGCAGCGGCGGCCGGAACAACATTTAGCGCGGATATATCAAAAGGAAGCGTTAATGTCTCATCCGGTCAGATCACGTATTACGGCTCCGACGGAGGAGAACAGACGGCGACGTATTCCTCCGATGACAGTATCGTCATTACGGGGAATACAACGGAAAATACCGTCACTGTAGACGGCTCGACAGATGTGGATATCACGCTTAACAATGCGAATATTCAGCTGACTGAGGAGAATAAATGCGCTTTTGAGCTAAAAAACGGTGCATCAGTCAACCTGACACTTGCGGAGAATACAACAAATACTTTTAAAAGCGGAAAAGATTGCGCTGGATTGCAAGTACCCAGTGGCACGGCGATCACTATAAACGGTGGCGGAACGCTCAAGGCGACCGGCGACGGAGGCGGTGCTGGCATCGGTGGCGGTAAATATATTGCCGGAGGAACGTTTACGATAAATAGCGGAATAATAACAGCAAGGGGAGGGATGGGCGCTGGGATCGGCGGCGGCGTGCAGGCTGAGGGAGGTACGTTAACGATTACCGGCGGTACAATTGATGCACCTGGCATTGGTTGTGGCGTGAACGGTAATTATAAAAATGACTACTGTTATATTTCCGGTGGATCAGTTTATGAAAAAGAAGCGAGTTACATACTATCGCAAACGCAGGTGAGCGCGAGCGATACTACTCCGGTTTACATGACCACCGTTACGCTGAACGGCATTTCTGCAAAGACGGCGGTTGATTCCCTTACCGCAACATACAATTCCGCTTCTTATTCATACGGCACAAGCGATATGAACACGGACGCGTCCGGCAAGCTGTATCTCTGGCTGCCGGCAGGTGCGATGGTTACCGGGGCGTCGGTGGGCCAGACATCTTATTCGGGTTCCGTTACGACGACAGCCGACAGTAAAGCCGAGGGTACGCTGACGGTTGCGGAGGATAGCGCCGCGCCGGTTTTAGAGTCTCTTACGGTGACATATAAAGACGGTACGACCGCTACTGCCACTGATGGCAAGCTGACCTGCGCAAAGGGCAAAGTCGTCCAAAGCATCGTCGTGCAGATGGACGAATCGGTTACTGTTGCGGATAACACCATAGTCACGATGCAGGCGACAGGAACTGATGACGAGTGCGCGCAGGAAATGGGAACCGGATCTCACGATTACGGCACCATTGCTGTCGACGCTGCCGACTCGTCAAAGCTGATTATCACACCGGACGGCCTCAACGCGAATGCGGCGTACCTCGGTGAGATGACCTTCACTGTTGCCGCCGGCGCCATTACGGATCTGTCAAACAACAGCAACGCCGATGCAATCACCTTTAAGCTGACGGTCACGGAGGATAGCGCCGCGCCGATACTGAAGTCGCTGACGGTGACGTATACGGATGGTACGACCGCTACTGCCGATAATAATAATGCGCTGACCTGCACGAAGGGCAAAGTCGTCCAAAGCATTGTCGCGCAGATGGACGAATCGGTCACTGTTGCGGATAATACCATAGTCACGATGCAGGCGACAGGAGCTGCTGACGAGTGCGCGCAGGAAATGGGGACCGAATCTCACGATTACGGCACCATTGCTGTCGACGCTGCCGACTCGTCAAAGCTGATTATCACACCGGACGGACTCAACGCGAAGGCGGCGTACCTCGGTGATATGACCTTCACCGTCGCCGCCGGCGCCATTAAAGATAAAAATGATCCGTCTGCTGCCAACACTAAAATCACCTTTAAGCTGACGGTCACGGAGGATACCGCCGCGCCGATACTGAAGTCGCTGACGGTGACGTATACGGATGGTACGGCCGCTACTGCCGATGAACACAATGCGCTGACCTGCACGAAGGGCAAAGTCGTCCAAAGCATTGTCGCGCAGATGGACGAATCGGTCACTGTTGCGGATAACACCATAGTCACGATGCAGGCGACAGGAACTGATGACGAGTGCGCGCAGGAAATGGGAACCGGATCTCACGATTACGGCACCATTGCTGTCGACGCTACCGACTCGTCAAAGCTGATTATCACACCGGACGGCCTCAACGCGAATGCGGCGTACCTCGGTGAGATGACCTTCACTGTTGCCGCTGGCGCCATTACGGATCTGTCAAACAACAGCAACGCCGATGCAATCACCTTTAAGCTGACGGTTAAGGCGGAAACCGACGTGTTCGACTACGCAAACGAGCCCGAGAGCGGAACGTTCTATCTGCGTGTGAAAACAGAGTCGGACAATGAAGAATTTCAGATACCCGTATCCGGATGCGCTGACTCATCAACCTATGACGTAACCTACGACTGGTCGGTCGACTGGGGCGATGGAAATAAGGAAAATAAATCAGGCAAATCAAGCAAAGACGGAGGGATTCCTCATACGTACGGCGAAGCCGGGACATATACGATCACCATTACGCCCAACGGCACGGCAAGCGCGGGGTGGTTCCGCGCGTTCACCTCTTCAAGGTATGTAACTGGTTCCGGCAAGTCAGATAACCGAAATATGATTACGGGCTTTGCTGGCGTTTTGGATGATTCTGTTGAGAATCTGGAATCACCTGGCAATTATTATGCCACAGACATGTTTTTCGGATGCGAAAATCTTACGGCGGCAAATATCCGGTTCGACATAAGTGTGGAAACAGTAGGCACTAAATTTGCAGCAGATATGTTCAACGGTTGTATATCACTTCAAACTCTGCCGGATGACTTTAATTTGCCCAGTAGTATTAGATCAGTTGGCAAATATTTTGCATACCAAATGTTCCGTTCGTGCAGCGCACTTCCGGCTTTGCCGGAGAACTTTAATTTGCCCCGCAATATTGATTCAGTCAACTGGAGCTTTGCTCATGGTATGTTCAGAGAATGCGAAGCCCTCGAATCACTTCCGGAGGATTTCTCTTTACCTGCCGGTATTCAGTCGATAAGTGACAATTTTGCTACTTCTATGTTTTATGAGTGCAAAAGCCTGAAAATAAACAGTAAGTTTAGTTTTCCAGCTTTAAAACAAGAGCAGATTGACGGGTATGAGGTGCTCTATGAAACATTCATTGGCATAGAAGCAGAGCAAAATCCGGGACAAGCGTCGGCTATTTTGTCAAATCTTCCGGATGATGCTGACGATGTCGCCTACACCAAAATACATCCCAGTGAAGATAGAGACACTTTCTCTGAATGCTTCAACAACGACCTAAGCTGGAACAAGATCCAAGCCAACTGGAAGGTGACGGATTCTAAGTACATATATTCCAGTGTTTTACCCAGCGGGAAAGACGTGGCTTTAAAGGGCGACGTTGTCATCACGTTTATCAAAGAAATGGCTACGACCGGGACGGTGAAGCTGTTTGACGGAACCAATGAAACGGAGTTGAACAGCGGCAACTGGTCTGAGGATAAAACGGTTTATACAATTCCATATTCCGGACTTGCCGCTGGTGCTGAGTACACCATCCTGATTTCCGGTTTCAAGGACAAGGACGGCAAGGAAGCACCGGCTGACAGTAACCACCAATTTACCGTAAAGACGAAAGCCACGGTCACTTACAACTGGAATTATGAAGCGGCGGACCCTTATACCACGAAAATTATTGCTGCGAACGATAAGGCTGTCATACCTGATACCCCCGAAAGAGCCGGATATACCTTCGACGGTTGGTATAAGGATAAAAGCTGCACCAATGCATGGAATTTCGGCACTGACACAGTGGTGGACACCACGGAACTGTATGCAAAATGGACCGCAAAAACCGCCAGCACCCTTGAGGTGACCTATGCCAGCGGCGGCGCAACTTCGGGAAGTGTGCCGAAGGACGAGGCTGACTATTCTTCCAGCGCCACAGTGACCGTAAAAGGCAACACGGGGATGCTCTCCAAAAGCGGGTATGCCTTTGCCGGGTGGAGAGACGGAATGAAAACCTATACGGCGGGTCAGACCTTTGAAATTTCTAAAAACACGGTTTTGACCGCTGTGTGGACTGAAAACACAGCGGAGTATACAGTGACCTACAGCAACAACTATAGCGGCGGAGGGAACGATACCACGCAGACCGTCACACACGGTGCGCTGTTGACCAAGCCTGCGACACCCGCGAGAGACGGCTATACCTTTATCGGCTGGTATAAGGATGCCGCCTGCAAAAAAGCCTGGAGCTTTGACATGGATACTGTCACGGGCGATACGACGCTCTACGCAAAATGGGCACAGGGAACCTACAGCGTTAGCGGTACGGTGGAGGACGACACTGAGCCAACCTCAATTAAGGTTCAAGGCGCTACAGTCAAAGTAATGCAGGGAAATATCCAGTTCGGCGATACCGTCCTGACGGATGTGGACGGCAAATTTACCGTTACCGGCATACCGAACGGCGAGTACAATTTCGTCATCGCGAAGGACGGGCGTACGGTAACGCTGCACATCAGGGTGGATGGATCTGACTTTACTTATGAGGGGCAAATTATCCTTCCGAGCGGAAATAAGAATTCAAAGCTCGACATCATCGGCGCGGAGACGCCGAACATCGTTGAGAAAGGACTGCAAGATCTTTTTGAAGATACCGACATCTATGATGATATCGGTAAAAACGCCGTAAACAACAACGGAACGGTAGAAATTCGCCTGACTGTGCAGAAGGACGACAGCTCTCCGGAAAAAGGAACCGTGACGGCGCAAATGAGCTCAGCCGGATATGAGGCCGGAATCGTTCTTGATGTAGGTATAGAAAAAACGGTCATGACAAGCAACGGAGAGGTATCTGACCAGCGTGAGATTCCCGAGCTCAAAAACGCGCTCACCCTGATTATTCCGCTCCCCGCGGAACTGCAGGGCAAGAGTAATTATGTGGTATACCGCATGCATAACGGCAGCGTCTATAAGATCACAACAACGGAAACAAATGGCGAATATATCGAGATCA
Organism: uncultured Sporobacter sp.; assembly: GCA_963675425.1. Lineage (GTDB taxonomy): Bacteria > Bacillota > Clostridia > Oscillospirales > Oscillospiraceae > Sporobacter. Next base: position 1,934,813 of record OY776214.1, read on the forward strand.
GCGTGGATAAGACCTATCTAATCCTGCACGCGAAATATTTCAGCACCTATGCCATCGGCTACAGCGAAAGCAACGGGGGCGCCCCCATTGGCGGCGGCAGTTTACCCATTGGCGGTGGCAGTTCACCCACAGCACAGAGCTATACCATCACCGCGACGGCCGGAGAAGGCGGGAGCATCAACCCTTCCGGCAATGTCAGCGTCGTAAAGGGGACTAATAAAACCTTTACCTTTACCCCGGCGGACGGCTATGTTATTGCCGATGTACTGGTGGACGGTAAAAGTGTCGGTGCCGTAAGCAGCTACACCTTCTCCGCCGTAGATGCGGGGCACACCATCAGTGCGGCATTTGTAAAGGCGGAGGGCCTACCGTATTACCTTGACGGCGATGGCAACAAAGTGTTCATCGGCTTTTCCACCAGTGCTTCGGGTACCATGAAATATATTGCTCCGGACGGTGAAACGGTACTCCTTACGCCGAATCCGAAGAACTTTACCGACATTGCGGGCCACTGGGCAAAAGATTATATTGATTTCGTCACCCAGCGCGAGATATTTGTCGGCACCGGAGCGGATACGTTCTCGCCGGATACAGGAATGACGCGCGCTATGTTCGCCACGGTCATCGGCAGATTGTACGAACGTAGCTACGGCGCGCTGACAACCTCGGAAACCCACGCCTTAACGGACTGCGACTACAGTGAATGGTACGGTTCTTATATTGGCTGGTGCTCTGAAAACGGCATTATCGAAGGTGTCGGCGGCGGGCTCTTTGAGCCAGGTCGCGAGATTACCCGGCAGGAAATGGCGGCGGTCCTGTACCGCTTTGCACAGTTCCTTGAGGTTTCCGGAGCATCTTCGGACACAGCGCTGAATTATCCGGATGCCGCTGAGATCGACTCCTGGGCGCGGGAAGCGGCATCCTATTGCCAGGAAACCGGCATCATTGGAGGCCGCGACAACGACCGGTTCGCGCCGCAGGAAACCGCGACGCGTGCGGAGGTTGCGACAATACTCGAACGATTTGTGGAAACAGTCGTCTGAATAAGTGTCTTCAACGATAAGTAAAAATCTCAGCGAGCGAACTTAATTTTCGGAGCAAATGGGCCTGCGCGGCGCATAATCCGGCGCATGGTTTGCGCCGCGGAGTTGAGGGGTCCAAAACCCCTTAGCTCCGCTGAAAAGGTCCTGAAACTGCAAGGTTTCAGGACCTTTTGTGCATTTAGACATAAGTGCTGTTTTGGTTGAGAGAAACAGAAATATTTGGTATAATAAAGAAGCGGTGAGCAATGCGGTTAATTTCGGACATTTTCAATTTCAGTAAAGCCGGGAATTTGCCCCTGAATTTAAGCGACAGTGTCGGTTAGGGCAGCAGTTGTAGGATGGTTCTCGTATCCGCAACTTGGGAAGTTATCCATATGCCCGCCAAGCTGGAAGGCCCGGCAGTCCCGGATGGCATTCATGGCTTTATGCTGAGTAATGGACAGGCTGTGTTGAGCTCGAATAAAATGCTATTTGATATAAACTTCGCTATTCATATCAGGAGAAAAAGAATGACTGAAATAACTATTGAACGAATGCACAGCATCGCCCCATTGTTTTCTGATTGGAATGAAACATTGATATGGTCATGTTTGTAGGGGCACATGGGACGTGCGTGGGCAGACAATTCTGATATGCCAGAAGCAGCAAGAATAATTGTGGGCGATTTTTGTTTTTTTGCTGGTAATGCATTTAATCCACAGAGTGAAATACTTGTACAAAGCATACCTGAATTTCATGATAAGCCCTGGATATTAATGATACCTAAAGATAAATCATGGAACACGCTAATCGAAAATAGCTATGCTGGCGCATATAAAAAATATATGCGATATGCCTTCACGAAAAATCCCGACATATTTGATAGCGTGTGGCTAAATGAATATATTGATATCTTGCCTGAAGAATACAAGATAATGCCGATTGATGAGCCTCTGCTCTATTCTACAGCATCCGAAAAATGGTCGCAGGATTTGTGCTCGCAATTTTCTTCCTATAAAGAATATTCTGAACACGGCTTGGGATTTGTTATACTGCGAGAAGGCAACCCTGTATGTGGTGCATCGTCATATACATATTATGACAGCGGTATTGAAATCGAAATTGACACTATTCCTGAATATCGCCGCAGGGGCTTGGCAACTGCTTGCGCGGCAAAACTGATTCTCGCCTGTGTTGATAAAGGCTTGTATCCGAGTTGGGATGCCGCAAACCTTGAATCGGTGGCGCTTGCAAAAAAGCTGGGTTATAAATTTGAAAAGGAATATGTTACATATGCGATTGCATTAAAAACAGCAGCATGTTACGCTCGTCAGCGGCAGAGACGTATTAGGCAGCTATAACAATCAGGTATACGAAGGAGCACAGGGGTTGTTGCTCGATTGGGATAACGAGGAGTACATGCCGAATTTGACGGCATCGTCCACGGGGTTGAAAAACGTCCTCTCCTTATTGAAGCTCGTTGAGAACAAGAACCTTGATGTAGAGATTTGCTACGTGACGAGAACATACCTGACGCGGCACGGCGCCGGGCGGTTCGATACGGAAGTCCCGAGAAATGTCCTCGGCGACGACATGGACGATAAGACGAATATCTTTAACAGGTGGCAGGGCGATTTGCGCTGGGGCTACTTCGATCCTGAGCTCTTTGAAAAGACACTAAAAAAGGACGTATCCGCATTGCAGAAGCTACCTAGTGGAAATGTTCGACGAAGTATAGCGTTTACCCATGCGGATACGACGAGTGGGTGCCTACTCACAAAGGCCGGAAAAATGTCGATCAAAGATTATGTCGAGCGAATTTCAAGTATGGATTTCAACAATTACTACATTTCGAAAGGCGAGCAGTCAAAATCTGTTGTGGAGTATAAAATCACCGAATGATTCTCTGGTATCTATTTGATCTTTATTCATAAGAAGCCGCTATAGATCACTTGAGATCATACCTGATGATAGGTCTTAATCGACCCCAAATCAACCACACCCTCAGAATCACACCTAACATTTTCTGCAATTCCCCCAAATGAGCTACACCCCGAAATGCAAGCCCTATTCAGGCCCCAATTTCGGGGTGTGGTTTATGCTTCTCAAATGGCCACAATCCCGTATTATCAAACGATTTTCTACCTATTCATGCAATTTCGTCAGGTAGTAAACCGAATGATTCGGGAGAGCGCTTGAATGGCATTCAAGAGGTCAGCGGTTCGATCCCGCTTATCTCCACCAAACAAGACTGGGAAAGACGCTTAGGCAGAAGCCTTGAAAACACTATGTTTTCGAGGCTTTTTGCTTGTCTGTGACAAAGTAAACCACCGGCTCTGCCGGTGGGCAAAAAAAGCTTTTAGCGAGGAAAAAAGTGGACAAGAAAAAACCTCGGGGATTAGAGTGGTACAGGTTTGCCGACCGTACTAAAAAAATCCAGGAGGTTAATTCATGAAAAGTGTAGATGTGAGTAGTTTAGAGCACACAACGTGGAGATGTCAATACCATGTTGTGTTCGCCCCAAAATACCGAAGGATGGAGATATACGGGAAAATAAAACAGGATATCGGAATAATCCTAAGGAAGCTATGTGAGCAGAAGGGTGTCGGGATAATAGAAGCAAATGCATGCTCCGACCACATCCACATGCTGATAAGTATACCACCGAAATATAGTGTGTCGCAGATAATGGGGTTTCTGAAAGGAAAGAGCAGCCTGATGATATTCGACAGGCATGCAAATTTGAAATATAAATATGGGAATAGGCATTTCTGGGCACGTGGATATTACGTAGATACTGTAGGAAGGAACAAAAAAGCAATAACGGCCTACATCCAGAACCAATTACAAGAGGATCAGATAGCGGACCAGATAAGTCTGAAAGAATATGTTGACCCGTTTACGGGTAGCAAGAATACTTAGGCATAAAACAGTGCCCCTTTAGGGGCGGCCCGAAAGAGCAATGCGGTCGGCGAACTTTTTGGGCCCCTTGAGGGGCACTGCTGGTACCAAGCCCTTCTAGGGCTATTCATGCCTCCGGCTTAGCCGGAGGTTTTGACTTTGCGGTGTGATTCGACTAAAATGTACCCTATAGAACGGACAGCACGGGTTATCAAAACCCTTCAAAATGGACAGGCGGATTTTTGAGACCCTTAATGTCGGACAAAAGCGGTTTTGACTCCAGATCAGACAGGTATTAGAATTGAACTGAACTGGAGGAGTGCCAGATGGCTATTAAGAAGTTTTCAGAAGAAGAAATGAATCATCTCCGAGCAAGCCCCTACGTTTTAGAGGTAAGTCGCAACATCGTGCATTTCTCAGCTGAATTTAAAGAGCTATTCTGGAATTTAGCACTGGAGGGAAATGAGCCGCGAGATATTTTTATCCAGCTCGGCATCGATCCTGATATTCTTGGGGAAAATCGTGTTATCGGGATGAAGGGCATGATCCGAAATGAAGTCCGAGCAGGAAAAGGGTTCAGAGACTTAAAAACATATGGTTCATATCTCATAGACTACACAAATCCAGAAGCAAAAGTAAAATACCTCGAGCAGCAGTTGGCATACAAAGATCAGGAAATAGAGTTTCTAAAAAAAATTGTATCTTTAGGCCGGGAGGATGCGGAACCATGAATGTTCCCGCATCTGCCAAGTATGCAATCATCCGTGAGATGACCCGGCGGGACAACAACTTGCTGAATATATTCTGGCTGTGTGATGCTGCCGGCGTTTCCCGGTCCGGATACTACCATTACCTTGAAACGGAAGACCTCAGACGGCGCCGTGAGGAGCAAGACCAAAATAATTTCCGGTAGCGCGTAAAAATTTGTGTAAAGTCCGAAGTCAGAGAAATACGGAATTAGATTCTGACCTCAACTCTGTCGCCGAAGTAAATCATGAGATGGTCTAAAATCGTACCCCAATTCCTAATGGGCATAGTCCATTTCTCAGTAATATTCATGGTCGCTAGGTAGAGAATTTTCATAAGAGCGTCGTCGGAAACGAAGGCGCTCTTGGTCTTGGTCACCTTCCGCAGCTGACGATTGAAATTCTCGATGGCGTTGGTGGTGTAAATCAGCGTGCGAATCTCCGGCGGATATTTGAACATGGTGGAAAGCTCCGGCCAGTTGACCCGCCAGCTCTTTACGCCAAGGGCATATTTGGCACCCCACTTGGCCTCTAAATCATCCAGCGCGGCAAGTGCGGCTTCTTCCGTCGCCGCCTTGTAGATTGGCTTCAGATCAGCAGAGAATGCCTTGACGTCCTTGTAGCTCACATACCGCGTGGAGGCCCGAATCTGGTGGATAATGCAGCGCTGAACTTCAGTTTGAGGAAACGCCGTGTGAATGGCCTCTACAAAGCCGGAAAGGCCGTCCACAGATGCTATGAGTATATCTTTCACTCCACGATTCTTCAAGCCCGTCAGTACATCCAACCAATATTTTGCTGATTCATTTGCGCCCAACCAAATGCCAAGGACATCCTTTTTACCTTCAAGATCCGTACCTATTGCCACATAGGCAGCTTTCTTGGTAACTATACCGTTTTCGCGAATACTGTAGTGTACCGCGTCCAGAATCACCATTGCATACACGCTTTGAAGCGGACGCTCCTGCCATTCCCGTATCACGGGCAGCAGCTTGTCTGTGATCTTGCTTACACGGCTGTCATCAACTTCTATCCCGTACATCTCCCGCATCGTTTTCTGGATGTCACGGGTAGATACCCCTTGTGAATACAGGAATATGACCTTGTCTTCGATGCTGGACACATCCGTCTGATGCTTCTTCACAAGCTGAGGTTCGAACTCGCCTTTACGGTCTCGGGGAACGTTGATCTCCAGCTCTCCCATGCTGCCTTGAACCGTCTTCTGCGAATATCCGTTCCGACTATTGTCTGTCTGTTTGTTTTTGTAGTCGTACTTTGAATATCCAAGTTCGCTCTCAAGCTCCGCGTCCAGCGCTGTCTGGATCGTCTCTGCCGTAAGCATCTTCACAAAGGTGTGAACGTCCTCCATTGTCTTGACGCCATACTCCTCCATTAGCTCCCGGAGCTTGCTGTTGTCCTTGCGTTCTTTCCTTGCCATAGTTAAAACCTCCAAAGTCATTTTTATTCTATCTGACTTCGGAGGTTTACACAATATTTTGGACACTACCTAATTTCCTGATAATTCTGGAGGCTTATCGTTTTCGTGGTTACGATAAGGGCGCCCGCGGCATTTACATGCGGCTTCTCCACATGACGCCTCCGGTACATATGAACATTAAGAAAATCCGACGGTTGATGAACAAATATGGCCTTTTCTGTCCTATTCGCAAAGCAAATCCATACCGGAGAATGGCTAAAGCCCTGAGAACCAACAATGTTGCCCCCAACCTGTTGAACCGGGAATTTGAAACACATGGGCCCCGTGCTGTTCTGCTGACGGATATTACCTACATCATCAATGGGAAGGCACCACGGTGCTATATGTCTACGATCATCGACGCCTTCACAAAAGAGTTGCTCGCTTGGGCACTGAGCGAGTCTCTGGAGATTGATTTTGTTCTGGATACCGTGAACCAGCTCGTCGAGAATTATGGAATCTCTTTGACGACCGAGACCCTGATTAATTCAGATCAAGGGTCACACTATACAAGCGTAAAATTTATCCAGCTGATAAAAGACAGTGAACTGAGGCAGTCAATGTCCCGCAAGGCAAACTGTTGGGATAACGCGCCGCAGGAATCTTTCTACGGCCACATGAAAGATGAAATTGACATTTCTCAGTGCACGACGTTTGAAGGAATTCACCAGGTGATCAGCGACTGGGCTGACTATTACAACATCGAGCGGTATCAATGGGATTTGGCAAGGTTATCTCCAAGGGAGTATTACAAGTATCTCGTGACAGGACAATACCCTCTGACAATACCTAAAGCAAAAGGCGAAGATTGATGGCGGGGCTCTGCCCCACACCCCGAGGTTTTTCGCCTTGGTTTCCAGGAGGGCAGCGCCTGCCTGCAAAAAAGAAGCGGTGTGAAAACACCGCCCCCCTTATAAACCCGCACGGGCGCTCGGGTCGCTCCTCAGCGTCGCCCTATCTTCCCTTGTGGTAAAGCACTATTAGCATAACATTAATACCTATCTCACTGGAATGCCAAAAACCCATATTGTCCTTGACATGGGGTACACATTAGAGCATTTGCTAAAGCCACTCCTTTAAGCCTTGGTTTGACCAGAATATGACCAGAACGGCGTTGATATCCAATGGTCTATTACGGTCAATACTGTTTCTAAACATATATGAAACTGCTGATATTATACGCAGTATATTTTTCAAATAAGGACAACTTTGTTAATATGGTTCCGGTCATGGGTGAGGTTATGCGGTCTTTGCTGCGGCCTCACTTTTTTCTTTTTCCGGCACAGTGGGAAATGCCTTGCTGAATTTCTCTGCGGCGCTTAGCCGCACGCTTTCCTGAACGTGTAGGTAATGCTGTGTCATGTCGGTATCTGCGTGGCCGACAATGCTCTGTATTGTTTCTATGTCGATGCCGAGAGCCTGCATCTGTGATACAAAGGTGTGGCGGCAGCTGTGCGGCGTTAGGACGCGTACGCCTGGGATGATGGAAACATACTCTTTAAACTATTTACGAAAATAGCTTGGATTGCAGGGCTTGTCCTTCATGCCGACTTCCCAAATAAATGTATTCTGCGTATCCCTCAGCTCGCAGGCACACCAGCGGACGTTTTCTGGAACAGGAATATCCCGTATACTATCGCGTGATTTTGGGTCGCCGATATGAGGTGTGCCCTTTACCATATTTACGGCCTGCCGAATGTGAATGCATGAGCCGTCGGCTTCGATGTGTTCTGGTTCCAGCGCCAGCAGCTCCTGTGTCCTCATGCCGGTTGCAAGCAGAATACGAATGCTGTTGCCCATCCGGTCGGAAGGCAGTTTTTCCATCAGCTGTGTTACTTCATCGGCGGTGAAAGCATCTTTTCTTTTTGTTACTTTCTCAGACTTCATTTTCTCAGCAAAGCGTACGGGATTTTTGTGAATCAGGTCATTGCACTCAGCCTTGTTCATGATCTGATAGAGCATACCTCGGCACTTAGCCAGGGAAGAATCCGCTTTGCCGTCAGCGCGAAGGTCTTTTAAAAAGCTTTCAACGTCTACAGGTTTAATGTCCATCAGCTTTTTATTTCCGAAGGCTGTTTTTAGAGTCTTCAGCGTATAGCTGTACCCCTCACGCGTGGTGGGTGAAATGCTGCACTTGTGACCTTCAAACCATGTGTCTGCCCAGCTTGAAAAGGTCAGCTTCGGGTCAAGCTTCAGCCCTGCGGAAGCATCCTCTTTGTACTGGCGCACCTGGTCTTTAACATCCTTCTGCTTTTTTCCGTAGAAGCTCTTGTAATTATGCTTGCCGTCCGGTTTGTAGCCGATCATAACGGTGAGCTCCCATCGTCCGTCTGGTCGGAGTCTCATGGTGCCCTCACCGTTGGAACGTTTTCCGGCCAATTTATGGCCCCATTTCTATTAAGAATGCTACTGTTACACCCACAAAGCTCACCTTCTTTCCGCTGGTACATTGATATAAAACCCAACAGGGCGAACAGTTACGTTTTATCTTAGTCGAGCCATGCCTGAAAATCTTCGAGGGACATTTTCCCTGCGACACATTCGTCACGCCTCCAGCGGGCGGCCCTTGACCAGGACAGGAATTCCTCCTTCGTCATCATCCCGTAGCGCACACGAGCGTTATGAGTTTTGTATGATTTGGTATAGGCTCTGATGACCGGATCTTCCATTTGCCTGTTTGTATAATTACGTACGGAGTCCATCTGCCGGCATGTCTTTGTAGAGCCTTCAATCAGGCGGTCACAATATTCCAGCTTGCTGTTTCCGATTACGAGGAAATATCTTCCGCAGTGCTTGCAGGGACGAATACGGATTCCTGCCCGCAGACACTGTGCCTTGAGAATAGGAAAAGAGCTTGGTTCGCTTACCGGGGAGGATACTGATGAAGCAATCTGGAAGAAAATCTATGCTCAAATCGAAGATTTGACCAAAACACATTTCCTTTTCGGCGCTTTACTCCAAATTGTTTTTTCGTTATACCGTGCGTACAGCCACAACTGGGATGAAAACGTTGATAAGGATGATGTCAGAAAATTCGGCAACACGTTTTATGACATTGTGAGGGACGCAAAGTCTCTTGTGGAATCCTGCTTCAATGAAGAGGAAGACGATAGCGGCTATACATTAGCGGAGCGTTACAGATCGGCCAGCGACTCCGGATTTCTGAAGTTCGATACGATGCAGTATTCACATGTCTGCACGGAAGAACTGCTTGTCGGCAACGGGCAAATGGACAATCCCGTTAACTGGGATGTTGGCACAATGCGCAGGCAGGGTATCACAACCGTGTTTCAGGAAGTTCTATATCCGGACACACTTCTGGATCTCTACAATTATTCGGAAATGATACCGTACACCGTTTCAAAATTACCGTAGTAAAGGTCAATCAGCGTCTGGCCTAAATCCTGAGTTATTCGGAAATACGGCAGGCGTTCGTTTCCGTTGAGTTCAAACAGGTCAATGTGCTCCTGATTGTCCTGCGTGACATAGCAGCGCATCATAACGCCGCCGATATAATGAAACCGAGAGTTCATTTTCACTCCTCCGATAGAATTATTAATTGAATAATCATCAATAAACCTATTGGCAAATTCGCAGACCAGCTAGCCTCGACTCTCGGTGTGTCTCGTGCAAGGGCTTATCAGCTTCTCAACACAGCGGAATTTCCCACGCTGAAAATCGGGAAACGCAAGCTCGTACCAAAAGACAAGCTAATTCAGTGGATCGACCAGCACACCGGGGGTGGTGCCATTGCCTGAATATACAAAAGAAACGACCGCCCCGATTCCGCCTGATGCAACAGACGGGGAGCAGCCGCTTACACAAAAGTGTAAATCAAGTATAGCAGACGATTTTAGCGAAAACAAGACAAATGATGAGGTTGAGGATTTGTACCGCAGGATGCGCCAGTTGAGTAATCCCAATTATCTGAACACAGTATCTAACGGCTACATCTCAGCTTTGACCGGGAAACCTGCCTGTGGAGCCTCGTGAGCACGGAACAGGAGCTCTGGAAGGAGCCTACGGACCCGATATTGGAGGCGGTTGCCGACATGGTAACCAAGGGTAATCCCGAATGGGATGGTTCGGCCACGGAGCTTATGCTCCGCCTCCGCGATAAAAACAGCGCATTGGACATACAGCCCAATGCGCTGACCCGGCGGCTGAATGTGTATGGTGATCAGCTGAAAGCCGAGTATGGCGTTGCGTATCGGAATGTACGCAAGGGCAATCTTTACCATATCATTCTCCGGCGGGGTACGTGCGATGACGTGTGATGACGTGTGATATGTGCGATGAAATTGATATCGGCACCGGTGCCGATTCTATCGCACATATCGTACAATATCGCACGTGTGACCCTCGCCCGCAGGCGCGTCCCATCACCGGAGTTTCTGGTGATGGAACGGTTTGGAAAGATGCCGCCCGGCGGAAACCTTTTTTGAAAAGGTTTCCCAGAGGGCTCTCCCGGAAGGGCGCGACGGCACTTTTGATACGCAGTGTCAAAAGTGCTTTTGCGTTACTTTCGCAGAAAGTAACAAAGGCTCGGCTGACGCCGGAAAGGAGATTGTTATATGGAAAGGTCTATCAGCGGAATGGTCGGCAAAGGTTCGCTCAGTCACAATAACCGCGATTTCTTTGCCGAGAATGTAGATCAAAGCAGATCGGGCGGCAACATCACCTACTGTCATGAAAATTTACGAAAAACCTATGATGAACTGTTCAGCACAGCGCTGGAACGTTACAACTCAAAACAGAAACGGTCCGACCGGCGCATTGAGAACTACTATGAGCACATACGGAATGGCAAGCAGGAAAAGCTGTTTCAGGAGGCCATCTTCCAGATAGGCAACTGTAAAGATACAGCTGTAGGTACTCCGGAGGGCAAGCTTGCAAAGGAAATACTTATCGAGTTCATTCACGACTTTCAGGAGCGCAACCCAAACCTCCATGTATTCTCTGCCCATCTGCACATGGACGAGGCCACGCCGCATCTGCATATTGATTTTGTACCCTTTATAACAGGCAGTTCTCGCGGCCTGGATACGCGGGTATCTATGAAAAAGGCGCTCGAAGTCCAAGGGTTTAAGGGCGGCACCCGGGAAGACACGGAGCTTAATCAATGGATTAATTCTGAAAAAGAAGTGCTTTCCCAAGTGATGGAACGCCACGGCATCGAGCGGGAAAAGCTTGGTACGCATAATGAACACCTGTCGGTTCTTGAAAAGAAAAAAGAATTCCGTATCCAGGAGATTCAGGAACTGGACAGCAAGCTGGATGGACTCCGGCAGAAAAAGATGGATATTGACGCGGTCGAAAATATTGCAGCCCAGAAAATACCGCTTTCTTCCAAAGTAATGCTTGATCGTGAAGATTATGAGACGCTTACGTCGGCAGCGGAAAAGTTCGTGGTGCAAGAGAAAAAAGAAAGCAAGCTGCGGACGTTGCTGAACCGGGCCGAGAAAAAAAATTGAAGAGCTGCAAGGCAAATTGGCGAGCTGCTTGATACCATCCGTTCGCTGCGCGGCGAGCTTAATAAGTATAAGGAAGATTCCATTATGGACAGGCTTGACCGCAGTAAATTGCAAAGCGAGAATCTGACGCTGAAAAAGCAAAACAATCTCTTCCGAACTATCATTGAGGAAAACGGTTTGGCTCATTTGCTCCGGAAAAAGACTAGAAGTCGGGACGATGCGCGGTAAAATCAAAATATATTCGAAAGGTAATATTAGCAGTTCTGTTGCAAAAACGATATGGGAAAAATGTCGTTTACTAATGTATCTGCTTCAGGCACATCTCATTCTTAACCGTATTGATTGTTGCGGCATGAACCACGAGACGCATATGATTGAGGCAAAACCTTTTCCACTTCAGTATTTTTATGCCTCGATCAGCCCCCGGCGTTTTGCCTCCATCACCGCGTCGGCTGCGTTATTGACGCCCAGCTTTCCATAGGCCAGTTGGGTATGGGTTTTTACGGTGCTGAGGCTAAGCCCCGTCATACTGACGATGTCCGCGTTTTTATAGCCCTGAGCCAGAAGTGTAATCATGTATTGCTGCTTTTTTGAGAGCTTGACCGGCTTCTCTCTTAGGTTGGCCGTAATGCCTTTATGCTGCGCGGAAACCTCATAGGCACACAGCAATACCTGATTCACATACCGGCTGTCAAGCATTCCGGAATAGTCTAACCGCTCTGCCTTGGCGGCAAGCTTTTTCAGAATCGGCAGCACCGCTGCCCCCTCGTCCGCTATGATTCGGACGACCCTGTAAGTCTGCATCGCAAGAAGCGCCTCCTCCAGCAGCTCCATGGCCGCCTTTGGGGCACCGGTCGCCCAGCGCAGGACGGCCTGTAAAACACATGCTTCGGCAGCGTCAAGGGGGCGGTGGTAATCCACGCAAAGCCGATTTAACTTTTCAAGAACATTTTCAGCCTTTTCCCGCTCCGATAGCACGATGTATGCCCGGGCTGTGGTGAAATGCTGGTAGAGCTTATAAAATCGAAGCTGCTCGTCGTCGGTGACAAAAAGCTGTTCGAGCCACGATTGTGCAGCTTTCGTGTCGGCATCCCACAGCTGATGCTTCGTATCAACCGCGAGAAAATTGGGATTTAGGTAGAGGGCGTTTTCCTTTATAATGCGGGCAGAAAACTGCTCTCGCGCCTTTTCGGATTCCACCGGCTTTCCTGTAGCGTCCAGAATGTGGGACAACATCATAAATACACAAAAGTGCATTTCAAAGCGAAGCTCTTTTGTGATCTGGCTCTGGGCCAGAGTGATGGCCTCCAAGGCTTTTTCCAGTTTGTTTTGTTCATAGTACAGCCCTGCCTGAATGCAGGTGCAGAATACGTCCACCTCGGTGACGTAAAAAGCCCCGAAGACATCGTGGATCTCCTGCAATCGCCCATCCATATCAACCAAAACATCCAGACAATCACAGATGGAACGGTGCATATAGGGGAAATTCTGCGTGATGGAGGGCGTATACAAATTCAAATCATCCATACTTTTCTCTGGCATGGCGTTTGGAACGGAGGAAAATGCCTGGGCAAATTCGTGGAGACCCATGCGGAAATCGGCGAATCCAATGGTCAGGGCATACCCAAGCAAATCCTCCTTCTTAAGAGCATCCAGATTGTTGGCGATATATTCGTTCGCCGCGTCGATAAAGGATAGCGTAGCTTCGGCATTGCCGTTTAGAAAGCTTGCCCACGCGGATTCGATCAGCAATGTGATATTGCTGCGGATAAATTCCTCCGGCAGCTTGTCCAGCACAAAGGTTGAGGTGTAATTGATCCACTCCTCAACGCTGAAATCCTGGTAAATGGCGTTCAGCTGATGGAAGCAGTGATTGATACCGTCTGAGTCTTCCACCCGGACATAATAAGCAAGCGCGGTGAAATATTCGCCGCGATCATAATACAGTCCGGCGACCTTCAAGATCAGTTTTTGAATGTCGATATCTGGTCGTTCTTTCAGCATGCCTCTAAGAAATTCTGAAAACAGGTGATGATACCTATAAGTGTGCTGGGAGGTTTTAACCGCAAACAGATTTTGAACCAGCAGTCTGTCCAGAATTTTGTTTGCGTCTTTTCTGCCGGTCAAAAGCTGGCACAGCTCCGCGTCCATTTCGCTCGCCACAGAGGTTAGCAGCATGAATTCCCGAAGCTCCGGGTCCCACTTATCCCAAATGTTTTTGGTGATATAGCGTTCGAGAAACTGCCCTCCGCCTTCGGGCGCGTCAAGGGATTCGCTTTTAGACAAAGCATTAATGCCGATGGCCCAGCCGCCCGTGGTGTCAAACACCGACTTCGCCTGCGCCTTTGTCAGCTTGCGTCCCAAAGTGCCGTAGTAGTTCTGTATTTCCACCACCGAAAAAGCCAGCTCGTCTGCCGTAATAGGAACGCTTCCTCTGCTCTCCGTGAATTCCTGTAATTCATCGGGGAGCTTATTTCTGCTTAAAAGCAGGATATCGAAGGAATGGGGCATCCGTTTCAGGATAAACGGCAGAGCTTTAAGGATTTTTTTGTTGGTGATGGTATGCAAATCATCCAGCACCAGCGCGTAAGTGCCGTCGTCCTGTGTAAACTCCAGCAGAAACCGGATGGTATTCTCAACGGGTGAGGAATAAAAAGCCTTGCTGTTTAAAATCTCCTCCATTTTTTCGTTATCCGGCTGTACCGACAGGATTCCGGTACAGAACAGCTTGTAAAACACAAAGGGTGCGTTATCATATTCGTCCAGACCAATCCAAACCGATTTGCGCTTAGAAGCGCTGATCCACAGCAGAGCAGACACCGTTTTTCCATAGCCCGCGGGCGCGGACACCACCGTGAGGCGGTTTGCCGACTCCTGCTCGAACCGATTCAGAACAGAAGCTCTCGGCGCGCAGACCTCCGGCATCGGTGTTGGGACAAATTTGTCGTTAATGCAGTTGCTTGAAGACATAACGGCCTCCTCTCTATAGCGCTAGTATATTGTTCCAGCAATACAAAATCAAGAAAAATAATTTTCAAAAACCTCATACCGGTACGATGTTCGGTTAAAAAATAACATGGTAAAATATGCTGCACACTAAAATGTTTGAAGTAAAAAATGATGCAGCTGGCATGTTCGGTCAACTTAATTCCGGCGTTGCATTTAAAAATTACAAGATAAAGGAGAATAATATGAAAAAAATGAGGGGAAAAATCATTTCGATCTTTATAACGGCTTGCATGCTGTTCAGCCTTATGCCGCAGTTGAACCTGACGGCAGCGGCCGCAGTCTGGGTCGGTGGCGCAACTGCTACCAGCTGGTATGATGCAGAAAAAGCAAGCTTTACCATCACCACCCCGGAGGAATTAGCGGGGTTTGCGAGTTTGGTCAATGACGGAAATACCTTCTCCGACAAAACAGTCAGTCTGGGCGCGAATATCTTTTTAAACGATGTGTCCGCTGTAAGCAGTTGGAATTCAAGTACCACGGGGCTTAATTCGTGGACGCCCATCGGCGGCAGCAGTTCCACCTTTAACGGCACCTTTGACGGCTGCGGATATACGGTGAGCGGGATTTATATCAGCACAACCGCCGACTATCAGGCCCTGTTCGGCAATGTTAACGGCGGGACGATTAAAAATGTAGGCGTGGTTGACAGCTATATCAGCGGCGGCTCATATGGCAGCGGCCTAATCGGCTACTGCGAAAACACGGCGATTACCAACTGCTATAACACCGGCAGCGTCACAGGCATCAGTACCAACAGCAGTTTTATCGGCGGCGTGGCAGGGCGATGCATCAGCGGCACGATAACAGATAGCTATAACACGGGCAGCGTCAGCACCCAAGGTAGTACTTTTGGCGGTCTGGTCGGTCGAAACGAGAGCAGCCCGATAACCAGATGTTATAACACGGGCAGTGTCACAGGACTATTCTACGGTTCTTCAAATGTCGGAGGCCTGGTCGGAGGCAACTACGGTATTAGTACAATGACCAACAGCTACAACACGGGCAGTGTCGCAGGAGGCAGCAACAGCAGTAATGCCGGTGGCCTCGTGGGTGATAACAGATGTACGATCACCAACTGCTATAACGCAGGCCACGTCAGCGGCTACACACCACTCGGAGGCATAGCGGGGTATAACAGCGGTACGGTTACGAGCTGCTATTATGACAGCCAGACGAGTGGGGTCAGCGGCGGTATCAACGGCAGTGATGCTGCTGGGGCTGTTGGCAAGACGACGGCGTGGTTGAAAAACGCCACCAGTACCGCAGGCGTAGATGGAGACGGAGGTACATTTGAGAACTGGGATACCGCTGTCTGGGACTTTGCCGCTGATGCGTATCCGCAGCTGAGAACCGTATCGTACGGCATCGGCCTGAGCCAGACCGCCCCGTATACCTTTACCGCGCAGACCGTGGGTTACAGCTCCATGTCCCCGCTGAGCGTCACAGTAAGCAACACCGGCAATCAGGCGACGGGAGATTTGGCCGTGGCACTGACCGGTACGGGCAAAGACTGCTTCACGCTGTCCGGGGCAACGATCGGCAGCATCGCGGCAAGCGGCACCGACACCTTCACCATCAAACCGAACGACAGCCTGACAGCCGGAACCTATACGGCGACGGTCACGGTGTCCAGCAGCAATGTGACCTCCCAGTCCTTCACGGTCAGCTTCACAGTGGAATCCGATACCCGCAGCAGCGCTAAGGCCATTACCGGCTTCACCCTGAGCGGCGTGGACGGAACGATCAGCGAGACCGATCACACCATCGCGGTCACGCTGCCCTACGCAACGGATGTAACAAGCCTGACCCCAACCATCACAGTGAGCGCCAACGCGACTGTATCACCGGCAAGCGGCACGTCACAGGACTTCACCAATCCGGTGACCTACACCGTCACGGCTGAGAATGAATCGATGCAGACCTACACCATCACGGTGACGGTGGAATCCGACACCCGCAGCAGTGCCAAGGCGATTACAGGATTTACCCTCGGCGGCACAAATGGGACGATCAACGAGACGGACCATACGATTGCGGTCACGCTGCCATACGGGACGGATGTCACGAGCCTGACGCCGACCATTACGGCGAGTGCAAATGCAGCCGTATCCCCGGCCACGGCGCAAAACTTCACAAGTCCCGTGACCTATACGGTAACGGCTGAAAACGAATCGACGCAGGACTACACCGTCACTGTGACCATAGCGAAAAACAGCGCCAAGGCCATCATCGGGTTCAAAATTGGCTCCGTAAATGGAACAATTAATGAAACTAACCAAACCATAGCGGTAACGCTGCCCTTCGGAACGGATGTTACGAACTTGACGCCGACCATCACGGTGAGTGACAAAGCGGCCGTATCCCCAGCAAGCGGCGTGGCTCAGAATTTTACAAGCCCCGTGACCTATACAGTAACAGCAGATGACGGGTCGACGCAGGACTACACCGTCACGGTTACCGTAAACGCAGCTTCCAGCACTGGCGGAGATGCAGGCTCGGGAGGCCCTTCCAGCAGCGGAAGTACGAATAGCAGCTCTATTACGGTCACGACAGACGCTGGAACCACCACCGCAACCCAAACAGTCTCGGCAACCACAGGATCAAATGGCGTGGCGGCAGCTAATGTGACCAAGGATCAGATCACAGACATGATGAAAGTGGCCAGCGAAAAAGCGCAGGCACAAAATATGCAAACGTCCCTCAAAATCAAGGTTGATTCCGGTAGCGGTGCGACGGGCGTCTCCGTCACTCTCCCGCAAGCGGCAGTCAGCACGTTGACAGATGGTGAAGCCAGCTTGACCGTCTCATCCACTGTCGCAACCGTCACGCTGGACAGCACGACTCTGGCTGAAATCGGCAAGCAGGCCAGCGGAGATGTGACAATTACGGCCACTGCGGCGGATACCTCCGCACTCTCAGCAGACACCAAGACCGCCATCGGAATAAGGCCGGTTTACGACCTTAAAATCACCTCCGGCAGTACGACGGTTTCAAGCTTCGGCGGCGGTACGGCCACAGTATCGGTTCCGTACACTCCGGCAGCGGGCGAAGACGTGAATGCCATCGTGGTTTACTACATTAACGCTTCCGGTGAGCTGGTAACAGTACCGAATTGTGTCTATGACGCGAAAACCGGAACCGTGACCTTTACAACAACCCACTTCTCTACCTATGCCGTCGGATATAACGCCGTGAGCTTCTCCGATGTTTCCGACAGCGCTTGGTACGCAGACTATGTGGCTTATTTGGCAGCAAGGAACATCATCGGAGGAAACAACGGTGCATTCAGCCCCGCCGCGGACATCACAAGAGTCGAGTTCGTGACCATCCTTGCCCGGATGTCCGGCGACGACCTGAGCGGCTACAAGACCTCGTCTTTCTCGGATGTCTCAGCGGACAGCTGGTACTTCACGGCGGTACAGTGGGCTAACAAGGCCGGCATCGCCTCCGGTTACGACGGCGCATTCAGCCCCGACGCAACCATCACCCGCGAGCAGATGGCCGCGATGCTGTACCGCTACGCCGAGTACAAGGGCATGGTATCGAACGCCGAGGGCATGTCCGTTCGTGAGTTCACGGATTATGACAGCATTTCAAGCTGGGCACAGGCTCCCATCCAGTGGGCTATGAACAACGATATTATTTCAGGAAACCCCGACGGAAGCTTTGCTCCCTCGGCAAACGCCACCCGCGCACAAGCGGCGAAGATGATTTCTACGCTGATTCAGAATATAATCTGATCAATAAAATTCTAACTGCGACAGCAATAGCCGGGGAAACACGGTGGTTTCCCCGGCTATTGTTGAACTATTATGCGTATACAATTTCCTGATAGACGATTTCTTCGGCGTGGGCTTTAATATTATTCATAGCCCCAACCCACGCCATTTGGTCGTGGAATATTAATTTCTCAGTGACGCTTTTGGCCTTCGCCAGCTGTTTTATTAGTAGTTCGACATGCTCTCGAGCTTCGTTATCGACTTCGGCCAAATGTGGAAAAAGCTTCCCGGATATATAGAGGTTGCTATAAAGTATGGGTCTGTGTTCCTTCAAAAATGTTTGGCGCAGAGATCCATATTTTCCAATTGATATTGTCCTATGATTAAATCCGGAATAAGATAATCTCCTTCTTGCTGGTATGTAATCTCCATGATTAATGTGTCCTTTCTGTTTTATTGTGGTATAAATCGACCTCTGATTTTTGACCAGAATTTTGACCGGAACCACAAAAGCACAAGTTGTCACGACTCACTATACAATAGACAAATATCCGAAAAAAGTTCTGTAAATCGGTCTATTTTGTCCATTTATACGCAGTTTTTCTATTATATTTGGAAACTCGGTCCATGGCATTCAAGAGGTCAGCGGTTCGATCCCGCTTATCTCCACCACTTTTAAGCCCTGAAAACTATTGTTTTCAGGGCTTTTTTCTTTGTCTGTGACAAAGTAAACCACCGGCTCTGCCGGTGGGCAAAAAAAGCTTTTAGCGAGGAAAAAAGTGGACAAGAAAAAACCTCGGGGATTAGAGTGGTACAGGTTTGCCGACCGTACTAAAAAAATCCAGGAGGTTAATTCATGAAAAGTGTAGATGTGAGTAGTTTAGAGCACACAACGTGGAGATGTCAATACCATGTTGTGTTCGCCCCAAAATACCGAAGGATGGAGATATACGGGAAAATAAAACAGGATATCGGAATAATCCTAAGGAAGCTATGTGAGCAGAAGGGTGTCGGGATAATAGAAGCAAATGCATGCTCCGACCACATCCACATGCTGATAAGTATACCACCGAAATATAGTGTGTCGCAGATAATGGGGTTTCTGAAAGGAAAGAGCAGCCTGATGATATTCGACAGGCATGCAAATTTGAAATATAAATATGGGAATAGGCATTTCTGGGCACGTGGATATTACGTAGATACTGTAGGAAGGAACAAAAAAGCAATAACGGCCTACATCCAGAACCAATTACAAGAGGATCAGATAGCGGACCAGATGAGTCTGAAAGAATATGTTGACCCGTTTACGGGTAGCAAGAATACTTAGGCATAAAACAGTGCCCCTTTAGGGGCGGCCCGAAAGAGCAATGCGGTCGGCGAACTTTTCGGGCCCCTTGAGGGGCACTGCTGGTACCAAGCCCTTCTAGGGCTATTCATGCCTCCGGCTTAGCCGGAGGTTTTGACTTCCCTAGGAACACTGATTTTGACATTTTATAACTCTACGCCCGGCTGAGCTATACCCCAGATTTTATATCAGATTCGACATTCACCTCGCTTTTTGGTACATTTTTAGGCTGTTTTTGCCATTTTGGGGGTGCCATTTATTTGCTAGTGATTGAATAGCACCCCCAAATGTCCACTTGACATGATATACATCACCCTACTCTCAGATGAAGTTGTTCTTACAATGTTGAAAGAAAAGCCGACAGTCACAGATCGAAATGACTATCGGCTTTACAATTTTAATTTTTTATGGTTTTTTAAAGTGCTCCGATGACCTCTGATACCCCTTGCGCCTTTATACGCTTAAGCGGACTGATAATAGAAACCATCGTTACCAGCAGTATTACAATTAATATCAGGCCAATCTGTAAGGAAGGAAATCTCCAGGTTATGTGGAAAGCTGAGCTTGACGTCAATCTCATGATTAGTGCTTTTTGCAACACAATACCCAATGCACAGCCCGATATATAGCCAGTCAGACTGTATGTGATTGCTTCCATCAATACCATCTTGTTCAACTGTGTTCCTGTCATGCCAATTGCCCGCATGACTCCTAAATAGCGGATCTTAGATGCCACGCTGGTATTCATAGTGTTAATGACATTTAAGATGCTGATTAAGGCAATCACTATAACAAATCCATATACAAAAACAGCCATGGTTAGAAATGTCTGATCGTTTTCCGCAATTCTCTGCCGCTGGTCACTTAGAGTAATCGACGGATCGATTATATTCTCTATTTCGCTTATTGTCTGCTCCTGTCCTGATTTGTCAAGCTGCATATCGATTATCTTTAATGTGGATTCTCCCGTCAATTCGGTAAACAACTTCTCTGTTGTGATAAAGGTAGTCAAAGATGTTTGGGAATCGCTGAAAGGAACAGAGTTCAAAATACCCATGACAGTCATCGCCTTTGTTCCGTTGGGTGTCTGTATATAAACCTTATCTCCCAGCTGCAGCATAGCTGACTGTGTAGTAACACCATTTCTCAGCGGTGTTGCGACTGCTATGATTCCATTTTGTTCATTCAGTTTTTCTTCAGAAAGCTCGCTCTCAATCAAGTCTGTTTTTGCCCATTTGAGTTGGTTGTTATCATAAGATATAAGCCAGGATTTTTCCGGCGGAATGAATAACCCATCGTCCGTTTTTGTAATTCCACCGACGATTTCCTTATAAGTATCGGTTAGCCTTGAGGCATCAAATGTAGCTTCAACATAGCTGAACATCCTACTATATGTCTTGTCAACTCCATCCAAAGCAGAAAGCTCTTTATATAAATCGGCGCTTAGACCTCGCTCTGAGGTCAACGTAATATCGGGTGTATATGGCTTTGTCACTTTCATTCCTGCATATGTAAAGTCAATTAACACCTGAAAGCCCAAAAACATTACGATGCTTATAGCAATCGAGCAAGACATCAGGAATAGCGTTTTCTTTTTCATAACTGCATTGTTTAAACCCATTGCAAACTCGGCATGCAGCAGCTTCATTAGAAATCCATGCTTTTTCTTTTTAGATATTTTGAACTCATTGCTGCCGGTCACTGCATTGACAGGGGATACTTTCGCAGCCCTTTTGGCAGGCAGCGAGGATGCAATAAACACGGTGAGAAATCCGATCAAAACACCGGCGACTATACCGGCGATGCTGATATTAAATAACGGGAAATAGGCGAAAAGACTGCTGTTATAATATTTCAGGATTGCCGAACAGATAAAAGCGATCAGAATCCCAACGCCAACTCCTATTGGAATCGCCTTCAAAGTAATATAAAGCCCTTCTCTTTTTACCAGCTTTTTGATTTGCGACTGAGACGCACCGATACACCTCAAAAGTCCGAACTGCCGCACCCGTTCCATTACCGAGATGTTGAAGGTGTTATATATCATGACCACTCCGGCTATAAGGACGATGCAGAATAGAACCGCGCCGGTGACATACAGGCCCATAGCCGTGTTGCTCGTGCTGTAACCCATGATCGCCAGCAATTTTTCATTTCGCCCGATCCGATCATCGGACAAATTAAGACTGCTCTCAATGGTTTTTTGCGCTTCGTTGATATTTACTCTGTCCTTGAACTGGATTAGAAATTGGTCTTGTTTCTCGGTTTCAATTGCTTTGGCAGCGGCCATGGATAGCTGTACACCCGGTGTAGATGATGCTTTCGTACTGGAATAGTCATTGTATATTCCGCTGAGGACAAATTTTCTGGAGGTTCCGTCCGCAAAGGTAAGCATCGCTGAATCTCCGATTTTGAGGTCAAGCCTGTCCGCAGCCCATTTTTCCAGCATCATCTCGTTTTCCGCAGTTGGGTAATTGCCGCTTTGCATTTCAACATGAAAGTTTGCAGCAAAGTTTTCGTCAAGAGCTAGCAATCTGCATTCCACGCCATTCAGCGTCCCCCTCTGAAAAGAGACAATTGTACCGGTGTTTTGAACGTCGATGCGGCTGGCAATGGTCTGTTTCTCTTCGTCTGAAGCATTGTTAATGCTCAAATGAAAATTTCCGTCTTCATAAATCAGTTGGATTTTCTCGAATTGCTGGAAGAAATCCAGCATGGAAAAAATGCCGGTAATGAGCGCTACAGCTATGGCTACGCTGGTGATAACCAGATTTGTTTTTTCCCTATGAGCTTTCAAATATTTTTGTACAAGGGTAAGATAGCTTTTCATCTATCCGTCCCTCCCAGTTCGGTCACAATTCCGTCTTCAACTCCCAATACTCGGTCGGCGTAGGACGCATAGCTTTGGTTGTGTGTAATCATAAGCAGCGTTTGTTTATACCGTTCAACAGATAGCTTTAAGAGGCTGATAACATCCTGACTGTTTTTACTGTCAAGATTACCGGTAGGTTCATCTGCTAGAATAATAGCAGGCTTAGTAGCTAAAGCTCGTCCTATTGCTACGCGCTGCTGTTGTCCTCCCGAAAGTTGATTGGGCAGATGATGCCGCCTGTCCGTCAGCCCCAATATGCTCAGCAGTTCATCGATATATTTCTGATCGGGTTTTCTGTAATCTAGGAGCAAAGGTAAAATGATATTTTCTTCCACATTAAGTTCCGGTACCAGATTATATGCCTGAAAGATAAACCCGATATTCCGTCTGCGAAAGACGGATAGTTCCTTTTCCTTCATGGTATAAATATCATTGTCATCTAAAAACACCTTACCGGACGTGGGCATATCCAAAGCTCCCAACAGATTGAGCAGGGTACTTTTCCCGGAGCCGGATGGGCCGACGATGGCAACGAACTCTCCTTTGGAAACAGAAAAGGAAGCGTTTTTTACGGCATCCACTTTAGTGTCGCCCGTTCCGTATGTTTTACATAAGTTCTTTGTCGTTAATATATCCATTTAATACACCTCACTTTTTATTGTAATGAGATGATAGCAGCATAATCTTACTCTCAGATGAATTGCATCTTACAGATTTGAAATTTTGGGAAACGCAAGTCGAAAAGTTGTACCTTTTCCAAAATTGCTTTCAACTGAAATCGTGCCACCATGCCTTTCTACAATCGTTTTAGAAAGAGTAAGTCCTATTCCAACCCCTTGCTTGTCCTTTGAAAATCGGCTTCTGTAAAACCGCTTGAAAATATGATGGATATCCTCAGAATGGATACCTGTTCCATTGTCTTTAATAGTAATCGTGGTTAAGATTGGTGTTTCGTCACATTGTATTTCAATTTTATCTTTGGTGTTTGTATGATCCAGCGCATTTTTAACTATATTTCCAACAGATTCCAGAAGCCATTCATCATCGAAGTCCATCATTATATTCTCATCGCCGTCCAGCAGAATCATCTTATTCTCCAGTTCGGCGCGAGTCAGAAAGCCCTTAATTACCTCTTGTAGAAATGCTTTCACATTATGATTTTTTATTACTAATTCAATAGCGCCCGCATCCAACCTTGCCAGTTTGAGTAGATTTTGAATCAACATTTCCATCCTTGTCAGTTCGCGTTCATTTTTAGATGTAAATTCATTGACGACTTCATTGCCGGTCTGCTCATTCTGAATAATCTCGTTGTACATTCGCAAAGCCGCGAGAGGTGTTTTTAATTGATGGGAAATGTCTGAAATAACATCCTTGAGAAATTCACGACCGTGTTTTTCGCTGTCAATGTGTGTAGTCAGTGCGGTTGCCATGTCATTTACCGATGAACATAATTGCGATAGGTTTCCTTCGCTCTTATCGGCTAAACGTATTCGGGTATCTCCGGCCATAAAGGCCCGGATACTTTCATTCGCTTTTTCGATATTTCGATTCTGATACCGAAAAAACAACAGTAGTACCGACAGTATGATGAATGAAAGCAGCAGTGAGAGAACCAGAAACATTACGGTATATTTCTGATAAAATGCCTGAACCTCTGCAAATAAGCGCGTCTGGGTATCGGGAGTATATCCTGATGCCAATAATAACTTACTACCCGTTTGAGCTTGGTCTGCGGTTCGGTCTGCAGTGAATGCCTCTGCAAGCTGTGACGGTTCTACTCCGTTTTCCAATAAATAACCGGCAAGTCTGTAATCATGCTCAACCATGTTCCGTTTATAATCGTCAGAAATCAGTTTTGCAGTTAGTTGCCCGAACAAAATAAACGCAATAAGTATAGAGACTATTCCGAGAAGCAGCAGTTTCGTTTCCCGATTGGCGAGAGTTTTCATATTTGCCGCCTCACTTTACAACGTTCCATTTATATCCAAGCCTACGAATCGTCAGTACAAATACAGGATTTTCGGGATCGTCCTCGATTTTGCTGCGCAGCCTTCGAACATATACCGATAAAGTGTTGTCATCTACAAAATTACTGTCACTGTCCCATAACCTGTCAAGTATTATCTCCCTCGTTAAAACAGCATTAGGATTTTGCATGAAATAGCACAGCAGCCGATACTCGGCTGTAGTAAGCTCCAACTCATTGTCTTCTTTGAACACACGATTTTCTGCCAGTCTGACAATGATTCCGTTGGATGAAAGCTCTGTCTGCGCTCCATCCGATAATTTGGCCCGGCGCAGAAGGGCGTTGATTCTTGCTATCAGTTCATTTAGTGTAAAAGGCTTTGTAATGTAGTCATCTGCACCCATATCCAATCCCTTAACAATACTTACTTCCTCATCCGAAGCTGTCAGAAAAATAATGGGTACCGATGACGATTGCCGTACTCTTTTGCATATTTCATAGCCACTGCCATCAGGCAGGGTCAAATCAAGAATCAGCAAGTCATGACTGCTGTTTATGATGAATGTATTTGCCTCCTGCACCGTCCGTGCAATGTCCACATGAAATCCGTTCTTTTTAAGGGAAAAATCCAATCCATCAATCAGACTTAAATCATCTTCCACCAAAAGTAAATTATTCACTTCGTTTAGCCTCCTTTTTTCTGCTGCATCGCGGATTGAAATATAGCCAATCGATTTAATTACTCTTTATTCATTTTGCTCGTAAGTACAGCCGTCAAGCCGTATGTTGAAGTGTTCTAAGTCGATATTGAAGTCAATATGGATTTGGTAATCCGTGCCGACCTCCACGCGGTTAATCAGATTGGCGACGATCATCGAGTTTTTTAGCTTCACGCCGTTTTCCTCGATATATCTGCCGTTTGTGGCAACGACGAGCCGGGAGCCGCATGAAGCGCAGTACACCTTGCCGTTTAACAAGCAGCGACTTTCTGTGTGCATTGGATAGGTGCGCTCGTCGGCAGCATCGGCAGAGCGTTTTTTCAGGATGTCCTGCGCCATTTCAAAGGTACGGGGCGGGATGATCTGCAACAACTCGATTACGGGGGAATGGCTCTCGCCGCTTCTCAGAACGCCGGTGTAGGTCAGGTTCCGTATCATGCCGTTGATGCTGGCATGATGCCAGTTCTTACCTGCCCGTGTCTTGATTCCTTCCTCGTTCAGCAGGGACGCGATCTTATGAACGCCGCAGCCATGCCGCACATAGAGGTCAAATATCTTGCGGACAATAACCGCTTCGTCCTCATTGACGGCAAGATTTTTCTTCTCGTTCTTTTTCTTGTCCAGCCGTCCGCTTTTGACGAGCATGTAACCATAGGGGGCGTTCCCGCCCTTGTAGTAACCGTCCTCGACAAGCTGACCCAAGCTCATTTTCGTGCGGATGGAGGTCTTTTCGCTCTCCCCGTCGGCCTGCCAGAAGCGGATGTAATTTATCAGCTTGTCGGTATGGTTGTCAAAGCGCTGTTCGCCCTCTTGGGTACTCCAAACATGGATACCATTTTTGGCAAGCCACTCCACGACAAATGGGGTTTCGTCCGCGATCCTGCCGATACGGTCAAACATGAACACAAGGAAGATGTCAAACTTCCCAGCTTTTGCAAGCTCCTTGATGACCTGAATGCTGTCCCGTTTGTCGGCGCGGACTTTGTGGCCTGATATGCCGTCCTCCCGTTCCTCATGGACGAGAATCCATCCCTGCTGTTCCAGAAAGCGGCGGCATTCGCGGCGCTGCATGGGGATATCGGCCTCGTTACGCTCGTTGTATGTAACCTGCTTATCTGTGGAAACCCGGTACAGACACAGCGCCCGTTTTCCTATGTCCCCGTCGCAGGGGGTATAATTTCGGATGTTGGCAAGCTCGCTGTCCCGGGTATCTATAACGTGCATGGCTGGAATCATGTTCGTAGCTGTATTGGTGTAATTCATAAATCAATCCATCCTCTCAGTATTTTGTAGTGAGATAATAGATTGATGCGCCATGTTCAGTTGTCAAAGTACACGGCAAAAACAATCATTTCTACTATACCTATTATCTCACTTTGGGCCGCTTACGTCAAAAAATCCCGGGCTTTTCTGACACCTTGGCTGTTTTGTCCTGTAAGCGGATAAGAGGATTTCGCGGACGGTTTTCAGCGGGTCGTCCGTTCCTTTCGGGGATGATGAAATGGACACGGAGCACCCGTCGATAGTAAGCGACAGGCCGTTTTCCGGCCTTGCTTGCGTAATCTGTTGGTTCATATTCGATACTCCTGTACGCATTAGGAGCCGCAACATCTGCTTATGCAGGCGGTACGGCTCCTTGATTTCATGCCTCACTTGGGCCAACTTCGAGCTGTTGCCAACGGGCGCCATTTCCCGTCTCGCTATGGTATAATTATTTATATTTGGCACAACAAGCAATAAAATAATATTTGGGGAAAAACGATGGAAATAGATTTTATAGCAATGGAATATGCGGCTGTCAACGAAATACCGATAGCCTTTTGTAAGCCCAGCCCCAAATTTGCGAACGATTCCATCGCACTTTGGATTCTGTACCTTGGTGGCGATAAAAACACTGGGTTAACAGAATTACAAGCATTGGCAAAAACCGGATACTTTGCAATCAGCCTTGATCCCGTATTACATGGAGAAAGGCATTTGTCTCAAGAACCCGATCTTAGATCGTTTGTATTTCAAAACTTTCGGGCTGTCATGTGGAACATCCTTGGAACAACCGTATTGGATACGTTTCGTGTGCTTGACTGGGCTGTCAGCAAATATAAATTGAATAATGACATCGTCGTGGGAGGTATCTCAATGGGCGGTGATATCGCCGTTTCACTGGCTGGCATCGATAAAAGGGTGCAAAAAGTTGCAGCCATTGCAGCATCACCCGACTGGATGCGACCGGGAATGACCGATGTGATGGATTCCACAAAAATAATTGCCCAAGGTGAACCCAGGCCCTTTGGAGCATGGCTGTATTCTCAATTAGACCCACTCACAAACTTGGGTAATTACAGCCACGCACCGCAGGTCCTATTTGAACTGGGCGAAACGGATACCCATATCAGTCCTTCACATGCGCTCGGATTTAAAGAAAAATTATCTCAAGACTATCAAGACAGTGCAGCGGCAATTGAGATTCATATCAACTCAGGGGCCGACCATTTGACTGTGATTCAGGATCATGCGGTACTAGACAGATGTATACAGTTTTTATTGAAAAAATAATACTATCATAGATGAACAGCAAATAAGCCCTGAGATGTTGAGAAGCATGTTGCCCATTATGAACATAGAACTAAACCGCTGGCGCGGTGGCCTTACTTAAGTGCCGGCATTAGATCATCTTCGATAAGGAACGGCTTGGTGCCAAAACATATGCTGTATGCGGAAAAAACGTGAAGGAGAGCCCTTGCGGGTCTGCCTTCACGCTTTTCAGTGCTTCGATTGATGTTGATTGACGCTTTATGTGAATTTATAACACTTAAAAAGCGGTGCGGACCGCCTTGTAAACTTGTGCTCTACACACTAAACGGATACTTCATGCAGTCCATCAGAAGACGCGTATACCCGGGATACGTTGAAAGCTCCATGTAGGATACAGCTTGGGCCAGGCGGGTCATTCGCTCACCGGCTGAGCGGTCGAGTAAAAATAGCTTGGCCCCGGTCAGTGATGTATTCCCGATGTATTGAATTTTACCCTTAAAATCCTGCGGCAGAATACCAGCGCTTAAAAGGCTTTCCTGCGGCAGGTGCGATCCGAACTGGCCGGCGATGAGCACGCGGTCAACATCCTCGGCAAGCAAACCCGCCGTTTGAAGGAGCGCCGTAATACCGGAGAGGATAGCGCCCTTTGCCAGCTGGACCTGACGAATGTCCGACTGCGTAAATTCAACGGGGGTGTCGCCGCCGGACAGAATAAAAGCGGGTGTTTTCCCGTTGGGCCGGACATGCGCTTCAAACGCGGCGGGCAGGGAAGAGGCAATCCGTCCGCTCGGGTCTACTGCGCCGTGCCGAAGCAGCGTGGCCATTATATCCAGCACGCCGCTGCCGCAGATACCGGCCGGCGGCGCGCCGCCTATGGTCTTGACAGTAAAGCCATCATCGCCGAACTGAACCTGCTCAATCGCGCCGGCGGCGGCGCGCATGCCGCAGGAGATATTCATGCCCTCAAGGGCCGGGCCGGCGGCGCAGGAGCAGGCGCTCAGCCGCCCGCGCTGGGACAGGACAATTTCGCCGTTTGTGCCAATATCAATAAACAGCACGTTGTCATTAGCGCTGGCAATCCCGCTGATATCAATGCCGGCCAGAATATCCGCACCGATATAGGCTGAAATGGACGGCAGGCAGCATAAAACAGCGTCTGCGGACGCGTTTTTAAGGCCGAGGCTGTGCGCGGGGACAACCGTTGCATCGGTTAAAACCGGATAATACGGCGCATGCGCGATGGATTTGGGGTTTACGCCCAGCAACAGGTGCAGCATCGTTGTGTTTGCCGCGACGGCAAAAGCATAAATATTGATGGGGCTGATGCCGGCCGCTTCGGCCATCTGCGCCGTCAGCCGGTCCAGACAGCTGGCGATCAGCGCTTGCAGCGCCTGGACGCCGTTCGCATTTTGCATCGTATGCTCGATCCTGGACAAGACGTCTGAGCCGTATAGCGTCTGCGGATTAATATCGGCTGCCTGCCCCAGCTCCTCGCCGGTTTCCAGGTCCACAAGGGTGCAGGCAACCGTTGTTGTTCCGATATCAACGGCGACGGCGCAGAGTCTGCCGGATTGGCGGGCCGCTTCGATGGCAATCGGCTCATCCTGCAGGTATAAAACGTCCATCTGCTGCTCGGTTTGAGCCGCATCAGCCAGCTGCCGCAGTAACCGGAGGTTACCTGCGGGGAGCCGGGTTTTGGTGGTTTGATAAAAAAGGCTGCTCAGCGTGCCGGCGAGCGTATGGCCGTCGTCTGTATGCAGGCTGTCATATCGTTTCCGTGTGACGGCGGGAGCCAGATTAAAGGCCGGCATCAACCCGCTGCTGAGAATTTCGTGCTCCCGGCCGGCGTTTAACAGCTCAACGGTTATAGGTGACAGCGGCTCGGTGGCTGTGGCAAAGCAGGCCAGACGCACGCCGCTTGTTACGTCCTCCGGCGATAGAAAAGAAAGCTCGGTTTCCGTCGGCGCTGAAACCGAGCCGCTTTTTATCCGCAGCCGGCATTTGCCGCAGGTATGCTTGCCGCCGCAGGGGGACTCGGGCGCGGTCTCGGGCAAGTGGCGGCGAAGGGCGCTCAGAAGAGTCTCGCCCGCCTCAATAGCGCAGGCTTCTCCCTGCGGCAGAACGTTTAAGGTTGTCCCGGTCATTGGCTGTCGCCGGTCAGCTCGCGGTAGCCGAGCCACGTCAGATTGGCGGCGACGGTCAATCTGTATTCACTGCCGGCGCGTACGTCGCTGATGGGCCGGAGGGTCTTTTTTATGACATCAGCCACAGCGCATTGGTCGCCGGCAGCGCCGGAGGCGAGAAAAGCCTCAATCGGCCCACTGCGCGCAATTTTGGCGCTCATGGACCCGTAGGCCACGCGCCAGTCGCTGCCGTTTTTAAGCATGGCGACGGAAACAATCGCGATAGTGAGCGACGTGCGCCCGCCGACCTTGTGGTAGATGCCCTGCCAGCCACCTTCCGGTATGGGTATGCGGATTTCTGTGACAAGTCCGCCGGCCGGCAGCGCCGTCTGGCGGGGACCGATGAGAAAATCGGCGATGGGTATTTCAAAGGTACCGTCTGTGGTTTTTATAACGACCGATGCGCCGGCTGCTGTTAGGAAGGGAACGCTGTCGGCTGCCGGCGACGCATGGACGACGTTGCCGCCCAGCGTGGCTCGGTTGCGGATTTGGACGGAGCCGATCTGCGAGCAGGCCGCGGCCAAAACGGGCGCATTTTCCTGTACGAGCGGACTTTCGGCAATGGCGGCATGCGTCGCCATCGCGCCGATTTTAAGGCAGCCGTTATCAAAACGGATGGAGGACAGCTCGTCCTGCAGCGGCGTCAGGTCTAACAGCGACAGCTCGGACAAGGCGCCGTCACGCGCTGCGGGGATGATATCGGTCCCGGCGGCGATCGGCTTGATGTCGGGCTTTTGAAGTATCTCAAGCGCTTCGGTTATGGAGCCCGGCGAGTAAACCTGCTTAAAGCTTAACATGAGACCAAGCCCCCCTGTTCGGCCGCCAGCTGGACGGCTTCCTCAATTTTTTTGTACCCCGTGCAGCGGCAGAGATTGCCGGCCATGGCTTCGCGGATTTCCGCCACGGTTGGCGACGGATTTTTAAGTAAAAGGGCCTTCGTCGCCATAATCATGCCCGGCGTACAGTATCCGCACTGGATCGCACCGGCATCGAGAAATGCCTGTTGCAAACGGTCCAGCTCGCCGTTCTGCTCCAAGCCTTCGATGGTAACGATGTCCCGGCCGGCCGCCTGAAATGCCGGCATCAGACAGGCGTGGACGGCGTCGCCGTCGCATAAAATCGTACAAGCGCCGCACTCGCCCTGTCCGCAGGATTCCTTCGTCCCAGTCAGGCCGAACGTGTCGCGAAGCACATCAAGCAGACGCTCGGACGCCTGGACGGTTACAGTTTCTTTTCTGCCGTTAAGCGTAAATTCAATTGTCATTGTGATCACCCGAATTCCATTCATCTTTGACAAGCTAAAGAGAGCTGAAAACAAATATCCCGGCAGTCCTCAAAAACAGTAAGCCCCATTGCTTACAAAAAATTTTTAAGGTATATTGCCGGGATTGCCATCCTTCAGTTATATTTAAATCATAGGGCAATTATATTGATTTGTCAAGATGTTACGGAAGATCGCGGGTAAGTTTTATGGATGTGTTTATTGACAGGGACACATACCGATGTTACGATGAAACCAAATTATTAAAAAATTATTTAGGTTCCATGGCAGCGTGACAAAGGCGTCCGGCCGGTTATAGGACCAATAACGGGAGTGACGTATATTGCCTGATTTTAAATGGGTTGGAAAGCGTGTGCCGAGAACAGACGGCGAGGGAAAGGCCACCGGCCGGACAAAATATATGGGAGACGTACAGCTGGACGGAATGCTGTACGGCAAAATGCTGCATCCCAGCATTCCCCATGCCGTCATTAAAAGTATCGACGTGTCCGACGCGGAGAAAATGCCGGGTGTTGTCAAGGTTGTCACGGCGGGGGACGTGCCGGGGAAAAACGAACACGGCCTCGTCGTCAAGGATCAGCCGGTCCTGTGCGGTGACCGGGTGAGATATTTGGGCGATACCGTTGCTGTCGTTTTGGCGGAAACGGAGCGGGCTGCCGAGGCCGCGCTTGCTGCCGTCAAAGTCGAGTATGAGCCGCTGCCGAGTGTCATGACAGCGGCGGAGGCTCTGGCCGAGGTCGCGCCTAAAATCCATCCGGACGGTAATCTGATTGCCCATTATGACTACATAAACGGCGATGTGGAAAAAGCATTTAATCAAGCGGCGGCGATTGCCGAGCACGTTTATACCACGACGTATCAGGAGCACGCTTATCTGGAGACGGAGGGCGGCGCGGCCCGGCCGACCGCGGACGGCGGTGTGGAAATTTGGTGCCCCGCGCAAAACGGGATGCGCGTGCGCCGGGATCTCGCCGATATTCTTGCTTTGCCGCTGGAAAAGATCGTTGTCCACTCCAATCCGCTGGGTGGCGGTTTCGGCGGCAAGGATGATCTGCTGCTTCAGGGGATTTTAGGCGTATGCGCGCTGGCGTCCGGACGGCCCGTGAAAATCGTACTCAGCCGGGAGGAATCCTATCTCGTCAGCCCAAAGCGCGTGCCGTTTGAAATCCATATCAAAATGGCCGCCGCGGCCGACGGGACGTTTATAGCCAACAAGGTTTACGCACTGGCACGGGGCGGCCCTTATGCCAGCTATGTGGGCGCTATTTTAAGCTTTGCGCTGGAAAGCGCCTGCGGCTTTTACTATTACCCCAACACGGATATTTCAGGCGACGCGGTATACACGAATAATTGCTACACCAGCGCCTTTCGCGGCTTCGGCAATAACCAGATGAATTTTGCGGTGGAAAACGCTATTGATATCCTGGCGGAGAAGCTGGAGATGGACACCGTCGCGATCCGGCGCAAAAACGTCCTCAAGGGCGATATGCGCCACAGCTACAACCAGATATTAAGCCCCGGCGCGTATGCCGACCAGACGCTGGAGCGCCTGGAGCAGACGTGGCTGTGGCAAAACCGGGAGACCTTCAAGGCCGGCGCGTCTGAGCCGTGGTTGAGGCGCGGCATTGGCTTGGCCGGCTGCCAGCAGGGCGTCGGATTGGGAAACGCCTGTTATCCCGATGAATCCATTTGTGACGTGGAGCTTACTCCGGCCGGCCGCCTGCAGCTGTATTTCAGCAACGAGGATATGGGGCAGGGCAGCTGTACGACGCTCCGGATGATTGCTGCGGAAGCGGCGCACATGCCGCTGGATAGAATTAGTTCAACATGCGGTATCACCAGCATGACCCCGGATTCCGGGCCCATTACAGCATCGCGGGTTACGTATATCTCGGGCCTTGCGATCATGGACGCCGTTGAAAAGCTGCTGGAAGCAATCGCTGCGCTGTTTGGCCAGACTGTTGAAGAACTGACGTTCAGCGACGACGGCGTCAACGGCCTTAAATGGGCCGAGATTGCCGCGCGCCTCGCGCCGGAAAGCCGCCGCCAGAGCGCCCGGCGCGTATTTGAGGATACCGATGTGCAGATTTCCTTCGGTCTGCATTACATACAGTCGCATCTGAGCCAGATTGTCGGCGTCGAGGTGAATACGCTGACCGGGCAGACCCGGGTGCTGAAGACGGAGATTGTACCGGCTGCCGGCACGATTATTAATCCGCTGGGCTTCGAGGGCCAGTGCGAGGGCGGCGCTGTGATGAGCCTGGGCTATGCGCTGCTTGAAAACTTCATGTCGGACGAAAACGGGCGGCCCATTACGAAAAACTATCAGACCTATCTGCTGCCGACAATAACGGACATGCCGGAAATGGATATTTATCCGCTGGAGGACGCCGAGGAAAGTGGGCCGTACGGCGCGCGCGGCGTTGGCGAGCAGGTTTCCGTGCCGGGGACGGCGGCGATCATCGGCGCTGTTTACGATGCCGTCGGCGTGCGGATATTCGACCTGCCGTGCAGTCCCGAAAGGCTTCTGACGGCGATGAACGCGCCGGGCTGCTGACAACGGTTTACCAAAGTTGTGCTGCAAAAAATTTATTAGTTAATTAAAAAATAATTTTGAAATCATATTGACAACCGTACCTTCAACTACTATACTTAAATTCATAATATGCGGATGGATACTGTGAACGCAATGGGGCGGCAGCTTGTTAAGCTGTTTGCCCTTTTTTGTTTTCCCAAAAACCGGTAGCCGGCCGCCCCACTACAGTAAAAAGTCTGGACGCGACGATAGAAAGGTTAACGTGCATGGAAGCGATTTTAAAAAAAATCAGTGAGCTTGTGGCTGAGGGCGAGGAAGACGATTCCGTTAACGCTGTCAAGGAAGCCATAGCTATGGGGATTGACCCGCTGGTCATCCTTAACGAAGGCGCCGCCAAGGGCATGGATATTGTCGGAGAGCAGTATTCCTGCGGCGAGGCCTATCTGCCGGAGCTGGTGCTGGCCGGCGACGCCATGTCGGCCGTCATCGCGGTTATTTTTGAAAACATGGATAAAGAGCAGATTGAGCAGTCCAAGGTCGGCACCGTTGTCATCGGGCAGGCCAAGGGCGATGTGCATGACATCGGCAAAAACGTCGTGGCGGCGCTTTTGGCCGTCAATGGTTTTTCGGTCCACGATCTGGGCACCGACGTGCCGTTTAAAGACTTTTTCACAAAAGGGCAGGAGGTTGGCGCGGACATCATTGCCGTGTCAACGCTTCTCACAACATCGTTGCCGTTTTTAGAAGATACACTCAGCTACATAAGAGATACCGGTAACCGAGAGCAGTACCGCTATATTGTCGGCGGCGGGCCGGTGACGAGCGAGTTTGCCAAAAAAATCGGCGCGGACGGCTGGTCGCGCAGCGCTTTTGACTGCGTTGAGCTGTGCAGGAGACTGATGAAAGCCGGAACGCCGGGATCGTATGAAACCGCCGTGGTCGATTCCGAAGCATCGTAAAGTGAGGATTGTAGAACATGTATAACTATAAGGTTCAAAGGCTGCTCAATAGCCTTGACAAGGCGTATACCGGGCCGGTTGTGGCCATGAAGGAATGGGACACAAAAATCATTCCCAAGACGATCAAAGAACTCCTGAAAAAGTACAATCTTCAAAACACGCTGGATATGGACAATCCCATCAATTATGACGACGATCTGGCCGATACGTTTTTCAAAGCCGGTTGGGAGCTGGCGCTGGAGCTGGGGCTCTACTGCGAGGATACGGAGCGCGTCATTAAGATCACGGAAGACGAGCTTTTAGAGTGCATCCGCGATTATCAAAGCGAAAACATCCTCGGCGAAGGCCAGGATCAGGTGATTATGAAGCCGCGTGTACCGGAAGACCCGTATCCGCCGCTTCTGGCCGCGTCACTGGGTATCGTCTGTTCCGAGGAAAACTACCTGCCGCTTGTACAGGGGCTTGTCAAATACAATAAGCTGGTTGATGTCCTGCACGGCCCGACGCTGGCTACGGTTTTCGGCCGGACCATCCGTTCGGGTACGCCGTATGAAACGCTGATGGGCAATTACGAATCACAGCTGAAAAAGGAAGCGCTTTGGCGCGCCGGCCGTCCAGGCATGGCCTGCACAGGTGTTGCCGGCGCTGTGACGGAGTACGGCCATATGGGCGGCGCGCCGGCTGTGGCCGGGCGCGGCAACATGACCATGTCGCTGTGTCCCGTTGAGTTGAAGGTCACCTTTTCTAATTTCCACCGGATCATTCAGGGCCTTAATTTCGGGCATAAGCTGCGTGTTGGCGGTTTCTCGTATATCGGCGGCTATGCCGGACCACCGGAAGGCGCGGCGCTGGCCAACATTGCCAACGATCTTTTGATCCCGACAATTTTGCAGGCCGACTATACGAGCTCCTATGTCTATGACATTCAGCTGTTCGGCAACTGCGGCCGGAAGGCCGTCTGGGCCAACAGCATCGCCACACAGGCCGTCAGCCGCAATACCGGCTTTATGCGCAACAAAATCGTCAACGAGACGGCCGGCCCGTGCACCGAGATGTTTATGTACGAAGCGGCCGTGGGCCTCATGAACCACTGCGTGTCCGGCGCTTCGAAAACGACGCAGCCGCGCAGCGCGGGCGGACGTTACACCGATTACATCACGCCGGCCGAGGCCTGGTGGTGCGGCGAGGTCTTTAAATCCTGCGCGGGAATGACCCGGCGCGACGCTAATGAAATCGCCAAGAAAATCCTGCCCAAATACGAGGAAAAGCTCTCCGCGCCCGACAAAGGGCAGCCTGTGAACGAATGCTTTGATCTGATGGCGCAAGCGCCGAAAAAGCATTACGCCGAGCTTTACGGCAAGGTACGCAACGAGCTGAAGGATATTGGTATGCCGCTGGATAAGGTGTACGGCTCCTGGTATGCGGAGAAAATAGCGTCTAAATAAAATGCTTTAAGCAATCATACAGTAACGGTCAAAGATGACAGGCTCACGGTTGAGTTTGTCATCTTTTGCTTTAAAGCAGGGAGTATTTTCATATAACGGGGTGATAACATGCAGGAACCTTTATTGGAAATGAGAGGCATCATCAAGACCTTCGGAAAGGTTGTTGCCAATCACAATGTGAATCTGAAGCTGTACGCCGGGGAAATCCATGCTCTGCTGGGTGAAAACGGCGCCGGCAAAAGCACCCTGATGAACATACTGACGGGTATCTATAAGCCCGATGCCGGACAGATTTTTTACAAAGGCAAAGAGGTGATTTTAAAATCGCCCAAAACCGCTGTTAACCTGGGAATCGGCATGGTTCACCAGCATTTTGCTCTGGTGCAGACACTGACGGTGGCTGAAAATATCTATCTGCATTGTGACAAGTGCAAAACGATTCTCCATAGCAAAGAGATGGAAAGCGATATCGCCAAAAGCTCCAAGGCTTTCAATCTGGAGCTGGACGCTAAAGCTAAGGTCTGGCAGTTGTCCGTCGGTGAGCAGCAGCGGGTTGAGATCGTGAAGCTCTTATACCGGGGCGCGGAAATCCTGATCCTTGACGAGCCGTCGGCCGTACTGACGCCTCAGGAATCGGTTGAAATGTTTAAAACCCTGCGCAAGATGGCCGACAGCGGTAAGGTGGTTGTTTTCATCTCTCATAAAATGGGCGAGGTCATGACCAATGCCGACCGCATTACTGTTTTGAGGGGCGGCTCCGTCGTCGATACGATGCTGGCTGACGACGCCACGGGAGACCGCCTGACCAAAGGCGTTATCGGCTCTGAAAACAAGCTGATGAAGCAAACCCAGGAAAACAGAGGAGAGCACGGAGACGGTATCCTGAAGCTCCGGGACCTGTGCGCTCAAAACGACAAGGGACTCCAGGCCATTAACAATATTAATGTGGAGCTTTATGCCGGCGAAATTTTCGGGATCGCGGGCGTTGCCGGCAATGGACAGCGGGAGCTGACGGAGGTTATCGCGGGGCTGAGAAAAGTAAAATCAGGTTCCGTAATCTACCAGGGGCAGGATGTCAGCCGTTTGTCGGTAAAGGCAAGACTTAAAAAGGGGTTTGCATTCGTGCCGGAGGATCGCCTGGGAATGGGCCTTGTCCCGGCGATGAATCTTATGGAGAACGCCATTTTAAAAGGCTACGATACTGAGGCCTACAGCAAAAAAGGTATCCTGAACAGGAAAGCCGTCCGAAAGGGCGCGGAAGGCTTTGTCAAGCGGTATGACATTAAAAACGGCGGCATGGAGCTGCCGGTGAGCCTGATGTCCGGCGGCAATCAGCAAAAGCTTCTGATTGCCAGAGAAATAAACGGCGTGCCAAAGGTGATTATTGCGGCATATCCCGTGCGCGGGCTCGATATCGGCGCTACGGAAGCCATCCATAAAATCCTGATGGAGCAGCGGAATAAGGGCGCGTGCATTATTTTAATTTCCGAAGAGCTCGACGAAATATTTGAAATGGCCGACCGGGTCGCCGTTATGAATTGCGGTTATATGTCGGAGGTCTACCGGGTCCGTGATACGTCCTATGACGAAATCGGCTCCCTGATGATCGGTATTGGCGAGGATCATGCCGATGACAAATGCGGGATAGCATAGGGGCGATTAAATGAACAGCTTGTCTTTCAAAGTCGAGAAGAGAATACAGCCGCCGCTGGCCGTGAGAGCCGCCAACCCCATTATCTTCATTTTGCTGGCGATGGCGTTTTGCGCGATCTTTATCGGGGCGTCGGGTTTTAATCCCATCACGATCTATACGAAAATGATCCGTGCGGCGTTTTTTACAGGCAAGGGACTGACGCAGACGATCCTGTACAGTATCCCACTGATGCTGTGCGGTCTGGGTGTGTCCGTATCCTTCCGGATGAACCTGAACAATCTGGGCGCGGAAGGACAGTACGCCATTGGGGCGATTGCTTCCGGCGGGTTTGCGCTCTACGGGCCGGAAATGCCAATCGCTGTCAAGCTGATTCTCGTCATTATCATCGGCATTATGGCCGGCTGCGCATGGTCCGTCCTCGCGGCGATCCCCAAAGCGCTGTGGAACGTCAACGAAACAATTGTTTCGCTCATGATGAACTATATCAGTCTTTTACTGCTGGACTATTTGTGCCGCGGCCCGTGGCAGAACAACGAGGGGCTGAATCTGCCGTATTCGGCGTCGAT
The DNA here is from genome assembly GCA_963675425.1 of uncultured Sporobacter sp. Taxonomy (GTDB): domain Bacteria; phylum Bacillota; class Clostridia; order Oscillospirales; family Oscillospiraceae; genus Sporobacter. Next base: position 1,973,223 of record OY776214.1, read on the forward strand.
TAACGAAGGGCTTTATTTCCCCAATCTGTTTGGCACGGGTATCAATTCCGGTATTATATTTGCGATTGTCATTGCCATCATATTTTACTGGTTTTTCAAAAAAACAACGGCGGGGTATCAGATAGACGTTATAAAAAACAGTCTGCCGGCAGCCCGGTACGCCGGGATCAACATCAAGAAAAATATCCTTTTGGTCATGGGTATCAGCGGAGCCTTAGCGGGCCTTGCCGGTGTTGTGAAGGTGCTCGGCATTACACACCGGCTCCAGCCGGCCTTGCCGGGCGGCGCGGGCTTTACAGGCATTGTCATTGCGTATCTCAGTAAATTCAATCCGCTTTTAGTCATCATTGTTTCGTTTTTCTTCGGCGGACTCAATACGGGCAGCTACACGGTGCAGATTTTGGGCGTGCCGTCCCAGATTGCCACCATGATACAGGGCACCATACTCGTGTTCGTTCTGGCGGGTGAGTTTTTTGTCCGGAATAAGATTGTGTTACGGAAAAAAGCAATACAGGAAATCCTGGAGGAACCGGCTGAAGGAGGGGACGCGTAATGGCTATCATCGTATCAATACTGGCTTCAGCCGTCGTCTATGCCGTTTCCATTTTATACGCGGCGATCGGCGAGATCTTTTCCCAGCGTGCCGGCGTGATAAACCTGGGGCTCGAGGGCATTATGCTCATGGGCGCGGTGTCCGGCTACATAACGGTTGTCCAGACGCATAATCTGCTGGTTTCAATTCTGGTTGTCATTTTAGTCGGCAGCGTGCTGGGGCTCATTTACGCCTTTTTAACCGTGACCCTCCGGGCCAATCAAATCGTCTGCGGCCTGTCGATGCTGATGTTTGGCATGGGGCTCAGCGGCTTTGTCGGCAAAAGCGTTTCGGGCATCAGCGCCAATATGAAGTTTGAAAAGTTTGATTTTCCGCTGTTGTCCCACATCCCCGTTGTCGGCGATATATTTTTTCATCAGGATCTGCTGGTGTACATCATGTACCTGATCATTCCCCTGTCCATCTTTTATATCTATAAAACGAAGCAGGGTATGATTTTAAGGTCTCTGGGCGAAAACCCGGCGGCGCTGGCCGTGGAGGGCATCAACATTTTTGCCCTGCGGTACGTTTACGTCATCTTCGGCTGTATCATGACCGCGATCAGCGGCGCGTATTTGTCACTGGCGTATACGAACTTTTGGAGCGAGGGTATGACGGGCGGCCGTGGTTGGATTGCGGCAGCGCTCGTAACGTTTTCCTCCTGGAAACCGAAAGCGGCCGTCTGGGGAGCCCTGTTGTTCGGCGGTATCAGTATCATCGGCTCAAACATGCAAATCTATCTGCCGGTTATACCGTCTCAGTTTTTCAGCATGTTTCCGTACTTGGCCACCATTATTGTGCTGATTTTAGCCAGCGGCAGCTTCCGGAAAAAGCATACGGAAGCGCCATCAGCTCTGGGGATTCCCTACGAAAAAGAAGGACGATGATATTTGTTGTGCCCTGTGCATTCAAATATAAATATTTAGGAAAATTATAGGAGGATTATATGAAAAAGGCAGTTGGTTTGATATTGTCTGCACTCATGCTTATTGCGTTATTCGCCGGGTGCAGCGACAGCGGCTCAGCCCCCAGCCCGGAAGAGAGCACGGCGCTGTCTGCGTCGGCATCGGAGGACCCCTCTGCGGCCCCCAGTGAAGAAACCACCGGCAAGGCGGTGACCGACCTGAAGATCGGCGCCATCACCACGTTTGTTAAAGAAGACGGCGGCTGGTGCCAGGCCCAGTATAAAGGCATCGTAGACGCGATGGCCAATTTGGGTATCCCGGAAGAAAACCTGATCTTTGTTGAGAACACAGCAGAAGAAGTTACGGCTGTTACAGCTGCTATTGACGCGCTGGCAACGGAAGGCGTTGACATCGTCATGGGCGCTTCCACCGGTTATGCCCCGATTCTGTCGGAGCTGTCTTCCGAATATCCGGATATCACATTCACGCAGGTCGGTGACAAGGCCGACAACCTCATCTGCTACCAGATCCGCGACTATCAGGCCATGTTCCTGCTTGGCGCGACGGCCGCCCTCGTCTCCGAAAACAATTTGCTGGGCTATTCCGCCGGCATGTCGGAAGCTTCTGTCCGGCGCGGCATCAATTCCTTTGCTCTCGGCGCCGACTATGTTGAGCCGGGCTCCGAGGTGCAGCTTGTCTGGGCTAACAGCTGGTATGATGTTGACAAGGAAACCCAGTGCGCTCAGAGCCTGATCGATATGGGCATCACCTGCATTGGCATTAACGCCTCGTCTCCGGCTATCCCGCAGACGTGTCAGGAAAACGGCGTGTACTGCACCGGCTACCATCAGGATATGTATGACTACGCGCCCGACGCCGTCATGGTCTCCTTCATCTGGAACTGGGCGCCGATCTTTGAAACGGTCTTTACATCCGTGGCTAACGGCACGGCGACCAATGACGATTACTACTTCTGGGGCGCGGAAGAAAACTGTGCGACCATCTCGGACTTCAATTCCGCGATCGTCTCCGACGACATTGCCGCGCAGGTTCTCGATATTCAGCAGAAGATCATTGCCGGCGAAATCGAAGTGTTCGGCGGCGAGCTGAAGGATAATGAAGGCAACGTGCTTGTTGCCGACGGCGACGTTATGAGCGATACGGATATCAGCGCTCAGAAATTCCTCGTTGGAAACGTCATCGGCGAGTGGTAAAACCAGTTTAACGACAGTATTATGCGGCTATTGGTCCTCAAGCCAATAGCCGCATATATGGTGTGTGATTTAGGTAACTGACGACCTTTTTGGTTCGCATTACCAACAGCTGTGAGGGGCGTATATATGAAGCGGACCCTAATAAAAAAAGCGTCGGCCATCGTCACCTGTGACGCGGACGACCGGGTTTTAAAAAACGCCGACATTCTGATTGACGGGAATAAGATCATCAAGCTGGCTGAAAACATTTCAGCGCCGGATGCAGAGGTTCTTGACGCCGCCGGAAAATTCGTCTATCCGGGACTTATTAACACCCATCACCATCTCCTGCAGGCCTTCAGCCGCAATATTCCGCTTATACAAAACGCCGAGCTTTTTGACTGGCTGATATATCTCTACAAGGTCTGGACGCGGGTTAATCCGGCATACATGTATTACAGCGCAATGGTGGGTATGGCGGAATTTATCAAATTCGGCGGGACCACGATGTTTGACCAGCATTTCGCGTTTCCGAAAAGCGCCTCGAAGGAGATCATTGACCGGGAGTTTGAAGCAGCCTCGGAGCTGGGGCTTCGCTTCCATGCCGGCCGCAGCAGCTTTACACGCGGAGAAAAAAGCGGCGGGCTGCCGCCGGAAGAGCTCGTTGAAACGTGTGACGAAACGCTTATAGACTGTGAGCGGCTTATTGATACGTATCACGATGGCGGCGAGTTTTCCATGCGGCAGGTGGTCGTGTCACCTTGTTCGCCGTTTTCGGTGGATTCGCAGGTTATGATCGAATCGGCAAAACTGGCGCGGGACAAAAAGGTCCGGCTCCATACGCATCTGTGCGAGACGCTCGACGAGGAAAATTATTGCCTGGAGGTTTACGGCAAGCGCCCCCTCGACTGGGCGGCGGACTGCGGCTGGATGGGTGATGATGTGTGGTATGCCCACGGTATCCATTTTACGGACGACGAGGTTAAGCGTCTGGCCGATACAAAAACGGGCGTTGCGCACTGCCCCGTGTCGAATATGAAGCTGTCCTCGGGTATCTGCAAAATTCCGCTCATGCTGGAGCTGGGCGTGCCGGTGGGCTTGGCGGTGGACGGCTGCGGCAGCAACGACGCGTCCAATCTGCTGGCCGATATCCGCGCGGCGTTTTTGCTCCACCGGCTGAATTCCAGCCGGAAAGCCCCCTCCGGCTATGAATTTTTGAAAATGGCTACAGCCGGCAGCGCGGAGCTTTTAGGCCGGGCCGATATCGGAAGCCTTCAGACGGGCAAAGCCGCGGACCTCTTTATGATCGATACGGATCAGCTCGATTTTGTCGGAGGACTTTTGGACCCGGCGGCCTTTTTGGCAATCGTCGGTTACGGGCGCCCCGTCCATCTGACGATGGTTAACGGCAGGATTATCTATCAGGACGGCAGGCTCTCGGGTGTCGATGAAGATCAGATTAAAAAGGAAGCTAAGAAACAGGTTTCCAAGGTGTACGAAAACCTTCCGACCACGTAGAAATAAAGCGGCCTGAAATGCTTTGCCGGATTTGGCGCAGCCTCATAATGTTGCATTTGCATTTATGGCAGCAGCATTATACAATTTATAACAGGCATAACGCCAAAATTTATAATAGTGAGGTCATTCAGATGGGAAATGTGTTGGGAAACGCTACGGTCATCACGGTTGACAAGGACAGACGTATACTGCTAGACGGCGCCGTCGCCTTTGACGGCGACACGATTGTAGCCGTCGGGAAAACGGATGAGATACGCAAGCAATTCCCGTCGTTTGCCTACAAGGATCTGAAAAATCATATCATCATGCCCGGACTGATTAATGCCCATGTCCATCTGACGCAGGCCCTCATCAAGGGCTGCGCCGATGATGTGAGCCTGATCGATTTTCTGGCAAACCGGATCTGGCAGCTGATGGGACATTATGACGAGAATGACGCCCGTATCAGCGCCAATATCTGCATGCTGGAGATGATTAAAAGCGGCACAACGACGTTTGCGGAAACGCTTCTTTTATCCCGGTATGGCATGGACAGTATCACGCAGGCTGTCATTGACAGCGGCATGCGCGGGATGCTGGCCAAATCCGTCATGGATATCGCCACGTACGCCACCCGGGACAATATCATGTGCGAGGGCATGGTGGAGGACGGCAACACGTGCCTGCGCCAGGCTGTTGAATGGAAGGAAAAGTGGGAGAACGCCGGAGACGGCCGCATCCACATCTGGCTTGGGCCGCGGCCTGTCGGGTCCACCACGCTGGATATCCTGAAAAAGGTATCCGAGACGTCCAAAGAGCATGATATGGGCATCGCCATCCATTTCTGCGAGGTTAAGCAGGATCTGGAGCTGATGAGCGGCCAGTATCAGATGACCCCGGGCGTGCTGGCCGAGCAGGCCGGTATCTTGACGGACAAGACGCTCCTTATTCATTCCGTCTGGCTCACGCGGGACGACATGCAGATCATTAAGAAGTACGGCTCATCTATCGTCCACTGCCCGGCCAGCAACATGAAGCTCGCTTCCGGCTTCTGCCCGGTGCCGGAGCTGATGGAGGAAGGGATTAATATCTCCCTCGGGACGGATGCCGCCACGTGCGACAACGCCTTTGACATGTTTGATGCGATGCGTCTGGCCGCCATTATCCATAAGGGGCGTACGCTTGATCCGCTCGCGGTCCCGGCGGAGTCTGTGATCGAAATGGCGACGATCAACGGCGCGAAGGCGATCGGACTGGAGGATGAGATCGGTTCTCTCGAGGTCGGCAAAAAGGCCGATATCATCACCATCGATACGCTCAATTCGCGCATTATGCCAAACGTCAACCCCGTTTCCGCCGTTGTCTATTCGGCGAAGGGCTGCGATGTGGACAACGTCGTGATCAACGGCCGGTACGTCGTTAAGGACCGGGGGGTCCTGACGATGGATGAAGACAAGGTCATCGCCGAAGCGATGGGCAATATCGACAGCGTTATGAAAAAAGCCGGCGTTGTCAACGCGCCCAAATGGCCGGTAAAATAAATATTTTTTAGACAGACAAAAAATTTGTTAGTTTTTTATTGATTCGATATGGGCCGGCTGGTACAATAAGATCATGGATCGGCTGAAGCCGCATGACCAAAGCGAGGCGGGAAGAAACCATGAGCGATAAAATGTATCCGATGCCGTATGAACAGCTTTTGCATTGGGTTCTGCGGGAAAAAAAGAAACACGGCACGATATTCGGGGTGACGCCCGCACCGGCCGGAGTGGCGGGTACGTCCGTTATGTATCAGGGCAAGGAGCTCGCATTGGCTTTTGGCCCGGCGGCCGGGCCCCACACGCAGCTGGCGCAGAATATCGTGTGCGCTTACGCGGCCGGCGCACGGTATTTCGAGCTGAAAACGGTCCAGATCATAGATGGGGAGCAGCTCCACGTCGATAAACCGTGCATCTTTGCAAAGCACGAGGGCTACAACGTTGAGTGGTCAACGGAGCTTACGGTCGAGAAAGCTTTTGAAGAATACGCGAAAGCCTGGTTTCTCGTCCATCTGCTGGCCAAAGAGCTCTATGGTGAAAGCGGCGGATTTGTATTCAATATGAGCGTCGGGTATGATTTGGAAGGCATCCAGTCGCCTAAGATCGACGGGTTTTTGGAGCACATGAAGGACGCGTCCGGTACGGACCTGTGGAAGCAGATGCTGGAGGTTACGCTGGGCTGTCTTGACCGGTTTGAGCGGGTTTCCGCCGACGATGTAAAAAGCATATCGCCGCAGATCTCCGATTCCGTCACGCTGTCCACGCTTCACGGGTGCCCGGCTTCCGATATTGAAGAAATCGCGGCGCATCTCCTATGCGCTAAAGGGCTGCACACCTCCGTCAAGTGCAACCCGACTCTTTTGGGATACGATTTCGTCCGATCGGCACTGGACACGGCGGGGTATGACTATCTTGAACTTAATGAAAACGTCTTTTTATCGGACCTGCGATTTGATCAGGCTGTCGATATGGTCCGGCGTCTCAAGGCCGTCTGCGACGACAGCCGCGCCGAGTTTGGCATTAAGCTGACGAACACGCTGCCGGTCAAAAGCTACGGAAACCTGCTCCCGGGCGACAGCCTTTATGTGTCGGGCAGCGCACTGTACCCCCTAACGATCAACGTGACGGCAAGGCTCGCCGAGGCGCTGGGCAATTTGGTCCACATGTCTTACTCCGGCGGTGCGGATGAATCCAATATCGCCGATATACTCAAAGCCGGCATTTATCCGGTTACGGTTTCCACGCGGCTTCTAAAGCCCGGCGGATATAAGAACCTGACGAAGCTGGCGGCATTGCTGCAGGACATTACACCCGGACCGATAGACCCGGCGGGTCTGAGCCGGCTGGCGGAGCAATCACTGGAAAAGCCGATGAAAGCGCCTGCCAAATCCGTTCGGGAGGAAGCCGGCAGCAGCAGCGACGCGGCGAAGCGGACGTGTTATATCTGTAATAACTGTATTGATGTGTGCCCGAATAGGGCCAATGTCGGCTTTACAGTGGACGGTGTTAAGGCCGGCTTACATATGGACGCGCTGTGCAACGAATGCGGCAACTGTGCCGATTTTTGCCCTAAGGGATACGTGCCGTATAAGGATAAGCTGACGATCTTTGATAGCGCTGAGCATATGAAAAGCAGCGACAATGAGGGTTTTGCGGTTTTGGACTGGGATCAAAAGCTTTATTCAGCCCGCTTTGACGGGAAGACAGCAGAAACAGCCGGCGGCAATTTTACGGGTGAGGCGCAGCTCGACAGCCTGCTGAAAACCGTGCTGGACACGCATCCGTATCTGCTGGAAACAAAAAATCGTGCCGCTGGAAAGGACTGATTGCTGGTGCTGACAAATAAGCAAAAAGACAATGTTATTGAGCTGTGTCAACAGCTGATACAGATAAAGAGCTATTCGGGAGGCGAAGGGGAAATCGCCGATGCGATCAAAGCGTACTTTACCGCGCGTGGCTTCGAGGTTTTAACGGACGCTTACGGCAATGTGATCGGGCATCTGAAGGGAAAAAGGCCGGGGAAGCGGATTGTGTTTGACGGGCATATTGATACGGTCCCCGTCGGAGACGCATCGGACTGGACGTTTGATCCCTTTGGCGCGGTTATTTCTGGCGACAGGATTTACGGGCGCGGCGCGTCGGACATGAAGGGCGCCGTCGCCGCGATGATCTGCGCCGCTGTCAACTTCGCCGAGAGCTGCCATAATGATTTTGCCGGTGATATTTTTATTTCCTGCGTTGTCCATGAGGAGTGCTTTGAAGGCGTCGCGGCGGGTTCCGTCGCGGAGCTTGTTAAGCCGGATGTCGTCGTGATCGGAGAAGCGTCAAACCTCAATGTGAAAATCGGACAGCGGGGGCGCGGTGAGATTGTGCTGGAGGTCTTCGGAAAGCCGGCCCATTCGGCCAATCCCGAAAAGGGCATTAACGCCGTATACAAAATTGGCCGCATCATAGAGCGCATCCGGCAGATTGTCCCGTCCGAGCATCCGGTGCTCGGCAAGGGTATCCTGGAACTGACGGATATTAAATCCGCACCGTATCCCGGCGCGTCTGTTGTGCCGGAATACTGCCGGGCAACGTACGACAGGCGGCTCCTCGTAGGCGAGACGCGGAAGAGCGTACTCGCGCCGCTGCAGGCGCTGCTGGATGAAATGATGGCTGAGGATGATACGCTCAAAGCGGCCGTCGGTTACGCTGTTGGGGAGGAGCTTTGCTATACCGGCAACACGATAAAAGGCGAACGCTTTTTTCCGGGCTGGCTGTTTGAAGCGGATGCGCCCTTTGTAACGAGCGTTATTAACGAACTGCGTGCCATGAATTTTAACCCGGCGATTACGCAATATAACTTCTGCACCAACGGCAGCTACTACGCCGGCGAGGCCGGGATCCCGACAATCGGCCTGGGCCCATCGGACGAGAGCCTGGCGCACACGGTTGACGAATATATAGAGATACAGCAATTAACGGGCGCAGCTGAGTGCTACTTTGGCGTCATGAAATCACTGCTGACGGAGAACTAGATGACAATACTCATTAAAAATACAACCATTGCCGACGGAAGCGGGCAACCGCTCCGGCAGGGCGATGTGCTCATCCGAGACGATAAAATAGAAAAAATAGGCCGCCTTGAAAATGTTGTGGCCGATACGATGCTTGACGGCACGGGCCTTGTGACGGCTCCCGGATTCATTGATGCGCACAGCCATTCCGACCTGCAGATTTTAACAGAACCCAAGGTTATGCCGAAAATTATGCAGGGCATTACAACGGAAATATTAGGCCAGGACGGCATTTCGATGGCCCCGCTGCCCGAGCAGTACATAAGCCCCTGGCGGAAGAACCTGTCGGGCCTTGACGGCGAAAGCGACGAGATTAACTGGCATTTTGAGACGACAGAAGGTTATTTTAAAGAAATTGAAAAAGCGGGTCCCGGCGTCAACGTGTGCTACTTGGCCCCCCACGGCAACATCCGTATGGAGGCGATGGGACTTCAAAATAAAAAGCCGACGGCCGGTGAGCTGCAGAAGATGTGCGACATTATGCGCCGCGAGATGGACGCCGGCGCCATCGGGCTTTCCAGTGGCCTGATTTACATGCCCTGCGCCTATTCCGAAATTGATGAGCTTGTGGAAATCTGCCGCGTCGTTGCTGAGCGTGACGGCATCTTTGTCGTCCATCAGCGCAGCGAGTCGGACACGGTGCTCCAGTCAATGGATGAGATTCTGGAGATCGGGCGGCGCTCCGGCGTGCGGGTACATTTTTCGCATTTTAAGGTCTGCGGCAAGGACAATTGGGGCAAGATCGAAACAGCGCTGGAAAAGCTGGACCAGGCCATAGCCGACGGTATCCGCGTGTCGTACGACCAGTATCCGTATGTGGCCGGCAGCACGATGCTGGGTGTTGTCCTGCCGCCCTGGGCGCATGACGGCGGCACCAACGAGCTGCTGGAGCGCCTGCGGGACGTGAAGCTGCGCGAGAAAATGATTGAGGATATCAAGAAAAACGACGGCACCTGGGACAACTTTATCGGCTTCGCCGGGCTGGAGAATATTTATATCACCAACGTTAAGACCCAGGCCAACAGCGACGCTGTCGGCAAAAATCTTTTAAAACTCGGCGAGATGCGCGGGAAAGACCCGTATAACGCCGTGCTGGACCTGCTGCTGGAAGAAGAAAACGCCGTGAGTATGTTTGACTACTATGGTTTGGAAGAACATATCCAGCTGCTTATGAAGCGGCCGGAGGTGTGCGTGTGCACAGACGGACTGCTGTCAAAGGGTAAGCCGCATCCCCGCGTTTACGGCACGTTTCCGAGAATCCTGGGAAAATACGTCCGCGAAGATCAATGCCTCACGCTGGAGGAAGCCATATATAAGATGACCGCGAAACCGGCTCAAACCTTTTCGATCCAAAACAGAGGACTGCTAAAAGAGGGCCACTGGGCCGACGTTGTGATGTTTGATGCCGACAAGGTCATTGATAAGGCAACCTTTTGGGAACCGGTTCAATATTCTGCGGGCATTGAGAACGTCATTGTCAATGGACAGATCACGGTCCAAAACGGCCGCCATACGGAGGCCCGGAACGGAAGAGTCCTCCGAAACGGTATCTAAACGGCGTTCCGGCGTGAACGAGGAGTTTTTATGTCTAAGCCAATAGAGCTTTATCTCATATCCGGCTATCTAGGCGCGGGGAAAACCACGTTTTTAAAGGCCCTGCTGAAAAACCTTCAAGGCCGCAAGGTCGGCGTGCTGATCAACGAATTCGGCGCTGTGGGTATTGACGGCAAGACGGTGGAGCGAAACGGCCTGTCTCTTGTGGAGATCAATAACGGATCAATTTTCTGCAGCTGCCTGAAGACGACCTTTATTAAAACCCTCATGGCGTTTAATAAAGAGGACATCGACGTGCTGCTCATCGAAAACTCGGGCTTTGCCGATCCGATGGGTATGCATAAGCTGCTGATGGATATTAAAAAGCTGCTTGTACGTGGGTATGATTACAAAGGCTCTGTCTGCCTCGTCGATGCCACGACGTTTCTCGACGTCGTTGACGTACTCACGCCGGTTGAAAACCAGATCCTTTCCAGTAATTTTATTCTGATCAATAAAACGGACCTCGTCACGGAGGAAGAGCGCGCGGCCGTTGAGGAAGCGATACACGCGCTTAACCCGGATGCTATTGTTTACAGCACCCGGCAGGCGCAGATCCCCTTTGACGTGCTGGAGGTTGAGCTGCGGGACAACGGCGCTGACGGCGAAACGACGAACAACCCGTCAGACCGGCCGCAGACGTATACGGTGCTCACACGCCTGGGCCGGTATGATAAAGCGGCGGCCGAAGCCTTTTTATCCGACATGGGTAAGGCTGCTTTCCGTATCAAAGGCTTTATGAAATCAAAGGACGGCCTCCTGCAGCTCGACGCGGTGGGTGACAATACCAAAACGCAGCAGGTAAACTTCACGTCCCTTAAAATAGAACCGTCCGCACTGGTGCTTGTCTTGATCGGCTATGACCACAAGCCCTTTAAGGATACGCTGAAAACGGTCTGGAAAACACATTTCAAGGAAAATCCTCTTATCAAGAAGTAGTATATAAAATGATACGCTGAGATCCCCCTCTTTGCATACTGGCGACGCCCGGAGAACATGTGTTCTCCGGGCGTCTCCGGTTGTTATAGGTTATTGGGTGCTTTGCTGGGCCATGACAAGATCGATGGCTTTTTCAATGGCCGTAATAATGTTCTGGTAACCGGTGCAGCGGCACAGATGGCCGGAAATTTCCTCGCGGAGCTCTTCGCGCGTATAACGGCGGCCGCGGCTGACGATTTCAACGGCGGACATGATGATGCCCGGCGTGCAGAACCCGCACTGGACGGCGGCCATGTCGACAAAGGCCTGCTGTACGGGGTTGAGGTTGCCGTTCTCGTCCTGAAGCCCTTCAACGGTAACAATGCTTTTGCCGTCCGCCCAGATGGCGAGATACAGGCAGGTGTTTGTAGCGATGCCGTCAATCAAAACGGTACAAGCGCCGCATTCGCCAACCTCACAGCCCTTTTTAACACTGGTCAGCTTCAGCCGGCTTCGCAGCGTATCGGCCAGTGATTCGCGCTCATCCACGGCAAGCTCCCGCGGCTGGCCGTTTACAGTTAAATTGATAATCTTAAGCATGAATGATACCTCCTGCCCGCTCGACGGCGGCCTTCAACGCGTCCTGTGCCAGCAATCCGATCAGGTGCAGGCGGAAATCACGCGAGGCGCGGCGGTCGGTGATGGGGGATACGTCCTGGGTCGGCGCCAGCTGCCCGATGTCCTCCAGCAGCGCCGGCTCCAGCGGCCTGCCGCGCAGGGCGTCCTCTGTTTTTCTGGCACGCAGCGGCAGCGGTCCGGCCGCGCCGTATGACAGCCGGATATCCTCCAGCTTGGTCCCGTCGGCGCTGAGCCGGACATTGACACAGCAGCCCAGAAGGGAAACATCCATAGCGTTTCGCACGGCGTACTTGATGTAATGGCCGGAAAAGCCCTCGTAATCATCCCGGCGGATGACGATATCTGTTAAAAGCTCGCCGGTTTTTAGGTCCAGCGTTTCCGGCGCGAGATAATACTCTTCAATTGGCAGCTCCCGCTGTCCACCGGGTCCGGTGATGACCATGACGGCGTTGTAGGAAAAGAGCGCCGGCGGGGAATCGGCTGTTGTCATACCGTTGGAGATGTTGCCGCCGATGGTCGCCACCGCCCGGACCTGGGGACTGCCGATCGACTTGACGGTACGGGCCAGCAGCGGGATGCGCTCATTTATAATGGGGTCGTGTTCAATCTCGCGAAAGCGTGTCAGCGGGCCGATATGGATGCTTTGCGCATCGTCGAGCCGGATGCCGCGCAGCGCCTTGATGCTGCCAATGCTGACAAGCTCGCAGCCGGCCAGCTTACCTTCCCGTATTTTCAGGAGAATGTCCGTGCCGGAAGCTATAATAACGGGCCGGGGTTCTTTTTGCAGCGCAGCGACGGCTTCTTCAACCGTTTGTGCTTCATAAATACTTTTAAAATCATACATAATCGTCGCCTCCTTAAATGAGGCCGTTGGCCTTAAAGGTCATGGCAAGTTTTTCGGGATGTAAGGGCAGGTCGTTAAAGGCCACGCCCGTGGCGTGCAATACGGCGTTGCGGACGGCGGCCGCCGGGGAAACCGTTGTCGGCTCGCCGAGGGACTTGTTTCCGTACGGGCCGGCCGGATCAACCGTTTCAACAAAGTCGGCGTCAAACTCGGGTGAATCCATCGCGGTGGGGACCTTGTAATCCAGCAGGTTGCCGTTTAAAAGCCGGCCGTCGGGCCCGTAAATAAGCTGTTCGGCCGTGGCATAGCCCAGGCTCATGCTCATGCCGCCGTGGACCTGACTGGATGCGAGGGTGCGATTCATGATTTGGCCGCTGTCATGGACATTAATGATGTTTAAAACGCGGATTTTGCCGTAGCGCATATCCACCTCCAGCTCAACAAAGCTAGCGCCGAAGGAGAAGGTGTTGTCCGTGCAGGAATGGGTACAGTCGGACGTGATGGGCGCGCTGCGGGTTTTGTTATAGAAGGCGTCCTCCGAGACCTCGCGCAGGGAGATTAATATCTCGTCCGTACCGCGCCGGACGATATGGCGCTCCTTGATATCCAGCTCACTTTCGGGCTGCTCCAGCACGAGCGCGGCATTTCGTATGATCTTAGCTTTAAATTCCTCCGCCGCTTTCTTGACGGCCATGCCCGTCACGCACGTCTGACGTGATGCGTAAGCGCCGTTGTCAAACGGAGTGACGTCCGTATCCTGGGTCGAGATGATGTGGATATCCTCAGGCAAAAAGCCCAGCGTATCTGCGGCCATCTGGGTAAAGACTGTGTCGGCTCCCTGGCCAAGCTCGGTAGCTCCGATCATCAGCTGGGCGCTGCCGTCCTCGTTTAGCACGAGCCGGGCCCCGGCAATCTCAAGGCTGACGGGATAGACGCCCGTTTTGAAGCAGAAGATCGCCATGCCGACGCCGCGCCGGACGGGGCCGTTCTGGTTTTCGTAAGCCTTGCGCTTTTCATCCCATCCGATATGGATGCGGCCCTTTTCAATGCATTCGGCCAGACCGTTGGAATGACAGACCAGGCCGCTGTGCGGATCCTTATAGCCCTGCTGAATGATGTTTTTAAGCCGGAGCTCAATGGGGTCCATTCCCAGCTTCAGCGCCAGGTCGTCCATATGAGATTCCAGAGAAAAAATAACCTGCGGAATGCCGTACCCGCGCATTGCGCCGCTGGTACCCAGATTGGTGTAGACGGTATAGGCCTCGCATTTGATAGCCCGGGAGTAGGGATACAAATCGCGGTAGATATTGACGGAATTTCCGACGATGGCGTGGCCATGGGACGCGTATGCCCCCTGGTCGGATACGGCATGGATGTATCGCGCGGCGAATTTCCCGTTCGGCTCAACGGCTGAAACAAACCGGTAGGCGATGGCGTGGCGCGAGCGCGTACACATAAACGTTTCCTCGCGGGTCAGCTCCAGCTTGACCTTACGGCCCCCGACAACCGTCGTCAGATAGGCGTTGAGCGGTTCGTACTGGGAATCCTGTTTATTGCCGAAACCGCCGCCGATATAAGGCTTGATGACACGGACCTGCCCCCAAGGAAGGCCCAGGGCCTGCGCCGTGATGCGCCGGATAATATGCGGGATCTGGGTGGAGGTGACAATGACGATCCGGCCGGCTTCCATATAAGCCATGGAGGAGATGTTTTCCATATGACAGTGCTGGATGCGCGGCGTAGAGTATTCGCCCTCTAAAATGACGAGGCCGTCTTCCTTTAAAACCGCGTCATAGTCGCCGTCATGAAGGGACGTCTGGCACAAAATGTTGTCCGGGAATTCCTCGTGGATGGGCGTCTGCCCGTCCTTCATAGCCTCGGCCGTCGTCAGGATGGGCGGCAGCTCATCGTATTCCACCTTGATAAGCCGAACGGCCTGGGCTGCTGAGAGATCATTTGTTGCGATAACGGCGGCGATATCGTCTCCATACAGGCGAACGCGCCGGTTTAAAAGCTTTCGGTCGGTGGTGTCCCGGTCCAGCGGCTCTAAAACCCACGGGTGGCCGGCCGTGGCATACTGGATATCCGGCACGTCAAAGCATGTCACGATTTTCACGACGCCGGGCACGGCAGCCGCCGCGGATGTATCAATGGATTTAACCCAGCCGTTTGCGATGGTGCTGTGGACAACCTTGGCCACGAGTGTATTCTCGTCGGTGAAATCGTCTGTGTATCGGGCGCGACCGGTAACCTTTTCGTAGGCGTCGACGCGTTGGATGTTTTTTTCAAGTGCCATAAATATACTCCTCTAAATAGTTAAGACGGCCCATCCACTCCTCTCGCCATTGAGAAATGCACTGCCGTCCATCCGGTCTGTTTGGGTCAGTTGTCCGCTTCTGTCCCCAGATAATTATAAAGCGTATATTTTGAGATGCCGAAGTATTTTGAAATCTTGTCACCCGATTTAGTGATTAAAAATGCCCCGGTGCTGTCCAGGTATTTGATGGCCTTGACCTTGTCCTCGCGCGTCATATGCGAGACGGGCTTGCCGACCAGATCGACCGCCTGGGAAATCAGCTCGCCGAGAAGATCGTTAACGCTCTTGTTGATCCTGGTCGGTTTGTCGATATCAGTATCGTGCTTGAGAAATTCCTTAACCGTGTTTTCCATCATCATAAAGTTTGTGATATCGTAATTGATAGCGAAAATGCCGATGATCTTATTTTGCTCATCCCGTATGTAGATGGTGGAGGATTTGAGCATCCGGCCGTCTTCGGTCTGGGTGATGTAATTGATGCGGTCGGGCAGCTCGCCGGTGTTGCTCAGGGTTTCCAGTACGATGCGGGAGGGCCCGTCGCCGACTTTCCGGCCTGTTACGTGTCCGTTTTCAATGACGACGATGGTGTGCTCCGTGTCCCCGGTCAGATCGTGAATGGCCACCTCGCAATTACTGCCGAACTGACCGGCGATGCCCCTGGCAAGCGTTTCCAGAAATTGCGAATTCAGAAGTTGCTTCATAGGCTGTTCTTCCTTGTTTCTTGTGTTTTCGCTCGTTTTAACTTCAATAATAAGTAATTTTAGCATACCGCCGGAGACTGCGCAAGCTTTGGGCTAAATTTTTTTATAAACTTTAAAATAATTTTTTGTTTTTGCCTGTACTTCTAAAAAAAGTTATGGTATGATCACCACATAGGGTCAGATTGTAACGCAGGATACGTCCGGTTTAAACCTGTTCCCGTACAAATGCCCAAAGAAGGGTGTCCCTGCCGGGATGCCCTTTTTCTATATAAGAAAATAAAACGGAAGTGGTGATGTTATGCTTCTGGTCGGAAATGGGCGGCTCGTTACCCGCGATCCGGAAAATCCATACCTTGATAACGGCGCTGTGTTGATGGACGGCGGCGTAATTGTGGCGGTTGGCGATACGGCAGTGCTCCGGGCACAGCATCAGAATGTGCCCTTTGAGGATGCCGGAAACAGCCTTATTATGCCGGGCCTCATTGACGCGCACGACCATGCGTACAGCGCGCTGGCGCGCGGTATGGCTATCAGGGGCTATCACCCGGCCGGTTTTAAGGACATTTTAGAAGGACTCTGGTGGAAGCTGGACCACACTATGAGCCTTAAAGATACGGCGTCCAGCGCGTCCATCGCGTTTATCGACGCCATAAAAAACGGCGTGACGACGATGTTTGACCATCATGCCAGCTACGGTGCGGTGGAGGGAAGCCTGGAGGTCTTGTCGGATATCGCCAGGCAGCTCGGCCTGCGCGCCTGCTTGTGCTATGAGGTGTCCGACCGCGAGGGCGATAAACAGATGCGCCGTGCCGTTTATGAAAACGTGGCGTTTATGAAAACGGCTGCCGGTGAAAAAGACGGCATGCAGGCCGGCATGATGGGCCTGCACGCCTCGTTTACGCTGTCGGACGAAACGCTGGATTTCTGCCTAGAAAATATGCCGGGAGAGGTCTCCTGTCATATCCACGCGGCCGAAGCGGTCTCCGACGTGGAGGACACGCTGCAAAAGCATGGAAAGCGCGTGGTTGCCCGGCTATATGAGCGCGGTATACTAGGGCCAAAGACGATTGCCGCTCATTGTGTTCACATCGACGAAGAGGAGCTTAGGCTCCTGCGCGACAGCGGTACAATGGTCGTACATAATCCGGAATCCAATATGTCCAACGCCGTCGGCTGCGGGCCGGCCGTTGAAATGTATAAAGCTGGTGTGCTGATCGGTTTGGGGACGGACGGCTACACGAAGGATATGCTGGAATCGTTAAAAGCGGGATGCCTTATCCATAAGCACCGCCTCGGGGACACGAACGCGGCAACGGACGAGCTTACGTCGATGCTGTTTTGCAACAACGCGGCGATCACCGAGCGTATTTTCGGCGTTAAGACCGGCATTTTAAAAGCCGGGTACGCCGCGGATATCATTATATTGGATTATGACCCGCCGACGCCACTGACGGCAGACAATAGTGACGGCCATATCCTCTTTGGCCTCACGGGCGCACACGTCAAAACCACCATCGCAAACGGCCGGGTACTGATGCGGGACAGGCTCCTTGTGGGGATCGACGAGGCGGAAATACGCGCCAAAAGCCGCGAGCAGGCGGCGGACCTGTGGAAACGGATTAATTCCTGACAAACGGAGGGTGCGACTTGGATATGCTGATTAAAAACGGGGTCGTTGTTTCACCGGGCGGCTGTAGGCCGGCCGACGTTCGGATTAAAAGCGGCCTGATTGAGGCCGTTTCACCCAGGCTAGAGCCGTCTGGCGAGGGGATGATCGACGCTACGGGGATGCTTTTGTTCCCCGGATTTGTTGACAGCCACACGCATTTTGATATGGATGCCGGGGCGTTTCACACTGCCGACGACTTTGCGAGCGGGACGGCGGCCGCCGTTCTCGGCGGGACGACGACGGTCCTGGACTTTGCCACGCAGGATAAAGGCGGCATGCTTTCGGAAGCGCTTGAGTCGTGGACAGGTAAGGCGTCCGGGAAAAGCGCGTGTGACTATGGCTTTCATATGGCAATTACAGACTGGAATGAAAGCGTCGCGGCAGAAATTCCATTGATGTACGATCAGGGCGTAACATCCTTTAAGGTTTATATGGCGTACGACGCGCTGCGCCTTTCAGACGCGGCGATTTATGAAGTGCTCAAGACGGTGGGGGAAATCGGCGGCATCGTCGGCGTCCACTGCGAAAACGGCGATCTTGTCACGGTCGGTATCGCGGAGCAAAAAGCACAGGGCGGCTTTTCAGCCAAATATCATCCGCGGTCACGGCCCAATGCCGTTGAAGCCGAGGCGATTAACCGGCTTATTACCATTGCGGAGCTGGCGGGTGTGCCGGTTAATATCGTACATATTAGTACGCGGGAAGGGCTGGAGCTTGTCCGCGCCGCCCGTGAAAAGGGACGGGCTGTCTATGCCGAGACCTGTCCGCAGTATCTTCTTCTGGACGAATCCGTTTACGAAGCGCCGGGAGCGGAGGCATCTAAATACGTCTGCTCACCGCCAATCCGAAGCCTTGAAGATCAAAAAGCGCTTTGGGATGGGATCGCCAACGGGCAGATCGATACCATCGGGACGGATCACTGCAGCTTTCGCTACGCCGAAGAGAAAGCGCCCAACGCCGGCGACTTTGCGTCCATTCCCAACGGCCTGCCCGGCGTGCAGAACAGGCCGGCGCTGCTATACACATACGGCGTGTGCGCCGGCAAAATATCTTTAGAGACGATGGCGGCGCTTCTATCCGAAAATACAGCCAGGCTTTTCGGCATGTATCCGAAAAAGGGCGCTATACAGCCCGGCAGCGACGCGGATATTGTCATCTGGAATCCTGAATTTTCGGATACGGTCAGCGCTGAGAGACTGGCGCACCGCACCGACTACTCGCCCTTTGAAGGGTTTGAGATCAAAGGACGGGCGGAGCACGTGCTGCTGCGCGGCCGTCCCGTTGTTGAAAACGGCCGGCTGATAACGACGGACAGCGGACGCTTCGTCGCGCGCAAACACTGTGATTTTTACCGGCATAAAGCCGTAAAATAGTAAGAGGAGAAACCATATGTCAACCTTTACAGTAAACGGGACAACCGTAACGACAGGTAAAAATGAAAAGCTTCTGGACTATCTGCGCGACACGCTGCAGCTGACGTCCGTCAAAAACGGCTGCAGCGAGGGCGCGTGCGGCACGTGTATGGTACTGGCTGACGGCGTGGCGACGAAGGCCTGCGTTTTGCGTACGGACAAGCTGGAGGGGAAGAGCATCGTCACCGTTGAGGGCCTCACCGAGCGGGAGCAGGAGGTTTACGCCTACTGTTTTTCGAACGCAGGGGCCGTCCAGTGCGGCTTTTGCACACCCGGTATGGTCATCAGCGCCAAGGGGCTGCTGGATCAAAACCCATCGCCGGAGCGGAAGGACGTGAGGCACGCCATCCGCAATAATATCTGCCGCTGCACCGGCTATAAAAAGATAGAAGAAGCGATACTGATGGCCGCCGAGTTTTTTAGGACCGGGCAGGCTGTCCCAAGCGGGCGCGCCGCGGGCAGCGTCGGCGAGCGCTTTGACCGGATTGACGGCGCGGCCAAAGTGAAGGGCAGCGCCGAGTATGTGGACGATATGCGGCCGGAAGGCCTCGTCTTCGGCTCGGCCGTCCGGTCAAAATATCCGCGCGCCCGGGTGTTGAGCATTAATACCGATAAGGCGAAGGCGCTTCCGGGCGTTCTGGCTGTATTAACGTCCGACGATGTGCCCGGCAGCAAGAAAATCGGCCATCTCCTGCACGATTGGGACGTTATGATCCCCGTTGGCGGGATTACGCGGTATCTGGGCGATGCCATAGTCCTTGTGGCGGCCGAGACAAAAGAAATTCTGGAGGAAGCCAAGGCACTTGTCGAGGTCGAGTACGAGGAGCTTCCCGGCAGCTTTTCGCCGGAAGAGTCTCTGGCGGACGGCGCGCCGCTGATCCATGAAAACGGCAACGTCCTGTCGGTTCAGCATGTGCTGCGCGGCGACCCGGACGGTATGATTAAAAATTCCAAATACGTTGTGACGAACCATTATTCCACGCCGTTTACAGACCACGCGTTTTTAGAGCCGGAATCGTCTGTCTCTATGACGGATGACGACGGCACGGTTATCGTCTACAGCAGCTGTCAGGGCATTTATCAAACCCGGGAAGAGTGCGCGCTGATGCTCGGCCTGCCGGAGGAAAACGTCCGCGTTATTGCTAAAATGGTCGGCGGCGGCTTCGGTGGTAAGGAGGATATGAGCGTGCAGCATCACGCGGCGCTGTTAGCCTATCATCTTAAAAAGCCCGTCAAGGTATCGCTGACACGGGCGGAAAGCCTGCAGGTGCATCCTAAACGCCACGCATTTGAGATGGACATCACCACCGCCTGTGACGAAAAGGGCTACCTGACGGCTATGAAAGCAGTGCTGACGTCCGATACGGGCGCGTACGCGTCGCTGGGGATACCGGTTATTCAGCGCGCGTGCACCCACGCGGCGGGTCCGTATAATTATCAGAACATGGAGATCACCGGCACGGCTGTTTATACAAACAACCCGCCGGGCGGCGCGTACCGGGGCTTCGGCGTGACGCAAAGCTGTTTCGGCGCGGAAAGCAATCTCAATCA
Organism: uncultured Sporobacter sp.; assembly: GCA_963675425.1. Lineage (GTDB taxonomy): Bacteria > Bacillota > Clostridia > Oscillospirales > Oscillospiraceae > Sporobacter. The sequence continues at coordinate 1,993,651 of OY776214.1, forward strand.
GCTCGCGGAGCTTGTGGGCATCTCGCCCTGGGAGATCCGCTATAGAAACGCCATCCGGCCCGGGCAGGTGCTGCCCAATGGGCAGATTGCGGATGACTCGACGGCGATGGCCGAGACCCTTGAGGCCGTGCGGGAAATTTACGAGCAAAATCCGAAGATGGGCATCGCCTGCGCTATGAAAAACGCCGGGCTCGGCGTCGGTATTCCGGATGTCGGACGGTGCCGCCTTGTCGTTATTGACGGCAAAGTGCACATCCGCTCAAGCGCGGCCTGCATCGGCCAGGGCCTCGGGACAATTTTAACGCAGATGGTATGTACCGCCGCGGGCCTGGATCTGGACGATATTGTATACGACGCGCCGGACACGGCCATCGCCCCCGACTCCGGCAATACCACCGCGTCCCGTCAGACCGTTTTCACGGGCGAAGCGTCCCGGGTCGCGGCCTTGAAGCTGAAGGAAGCGCTGGCCGGCTCCACCCTGGCCGAGCTGAACGGCCGCGAGTATTACGGCGAGTATCTCGGCGTAACCGACAAGATGGGCGCCGACGTGCCGAACCCCGTGAGCCATATCGTCTACAGCTATGCGACACAGCTGGTTGAGCTGGATGAGGACGGGTATGTCAAAAAAGCCGTCGCCGTGCATGACTCGGGCCGGGCGATCAACCCCAAAAATCTGGAGGGCCAGATCGAGGGCGGCGTCACAATGAGCCTCGGTTACGCGCTGACAGAGGATTTCCCGCTGGATCACGGCAAGCCGAAGGCCAAATACGGCACGCTGGGCCTGTTTAAATCCACCCAGGTGCCGGATATTGATATTGTATTGATCGAGAAAAATGATTCGGAACTGGCGTTCGGGGCCAAGGGCATCGGCGAGATCAGCTCCATCCCCACAGCACCCGCCGTCCAGCTGGCCTATTATAATTACGACGGCAAATTCCGCACGTCCCTGCCGCTTAAAGACACGCCGTACAGCCGTAAGAAGTAAGAAAGGGGAATAGCCGATGGCGATCAAAGCCTATAAAGGGCAAATAGCCTACACAAAATCAGCGGACAGCTTTGAGTTTATAGAAAACGGGTATATCGTTGTGGACGGGGCAACTGTCGTGGCGGCTGCGCCGGCGCTGCCGGCGGCGTATCAGGACGCCGAAATCGTCGATTACGGCAATAGCCTCATTGTGCCGGGCTTTGTGGACGCGCATGTGCATCCCTGTCAGCTGCCCAATATCGGGCTCGGGTACGATATGGAGCTGCTGCCGTGGCTGGATACATATACGTACAAGCAGGAGCAGCGTTTTTCCGATCTGGACTATGCCCGGCGCGTGTACGGCTGGTATATACAGGAGCTGTGGAATCACGGCGTGACGCGGTCCATCGCCATGGCGACGACCCATAAGGACGCCACTGTTCTTTTAATGGAGCTGTATATTAAAGCCGGGCTCGGCGCGTATGTCGGCAAGGTCAATCAGGACTGCAACTGCGGCCAGCCGCATTTTATGGAGGATACCGACACGTCCATCCGGGACACAGAGCTGTGGCTGGAGAAAACCATGGGCCTCAGCGAGCGCGTCAAGCCGATTTTAACGCCGACGATCAACATTATCTGCTCGGCCAGGCTCATGAAGGCTATCGGCGGGCTGGCTGATCGGTATGACCTGCCGGTACAGGCGCATCTGTCGGAAAACCGGACGGAGATTGCGTTTTGTAAGGAGCTTTATCCCGACGAGGAGGATTTCGGCAGCGTTTACGATAAATTCGGCCTGTTCGGGACACACAAGACAATGATGGCCCACTGTATCCATACGACGGAAAAGGAGCGCCGGCTCATGCGTGAGCGGGGGATTCTTGCCGCGCACTGCCCCGCGTCGAACCTCAATCTGTATAGCGGCGTGATGCACGCGCGTCGATATCTCGACGAGGGTATCACCGTGGGACTCGGCAGCGATATCGCCGGGGGCGATACGCTCTCGCCGTTTGCCAATATAGCCCGGGCCATCCAATCAGGTAAAATGCTCTGGATTAACGATGAAAAAGCCGGACGCGTGGAGACATCCGAGGCGTTTTATATGGCCACAAAGGGCGGCGGCTCCTTCTTCGGAAAGGTCGGCAGCTTTGAAGAAGGATATGAATTTGACGCGCTGGTGATCGACGACAGCCGCTTGAACAGCGTCAATGACTATTCCATGAAAGAGCGTATTGAGCGGCTCATCTACGCCGGAGATTGGCGGGATATCAAAGAGCGCTTCGTCGCCGGAAAAAATATCCCCAGCCCGAAGCTCCTGTAACCAAATGAAAACCGTTATAATCGCCTGCTCCATGCTACGCGACGAGCTGGAACAATCGCTGGCCGAACAGGGCGCGTCAACACCGGTCGTCTGGATGGAAAAGGGCCTGCACGATAAACCGGAATATCTCCATCGTGAACTGCAGACGGAAATTAATGCCCATCAGGACTGGGACGTGATCGTTTTGGCCTACTGCCTATGCGGCAACGCCGTTTTGGGCCTTGTCAGCCAAACGGCGCGCCTCGTCATCCCCAAGTTTGACGACTGTATCCGCATGCTCCGCAGCGTCACGCCGGGCAGCGCCCCGGAGGTCGACTGCCGGTGTCTGTATTTCACGCGCGGCTGGATCGACAGCGATAAATTTCTTCTGGATGAGATGCGCCGGTATGCCGAGCAATACGGTGATAAAAAGGGCGCCCGTATCCTGAAAAGCATGTTGGGTAATTACACGGGTGTGCGCCTCGTCGACACGGGCGCTTACGATACGGCCGGGTACAGCGGCGCGCTTTGCCAAACAGCAAAGGACTTTGGCCTCGATTTCGACATTGTCCCCGGAACGCGCCGGGTCCTGGAGAAGCTGGCGGCCGGAAGCTTTGACGAAGATTTTTGCGTTATTGAGCCGGGCCTGCCCGTCACGCCGGACGACTTTAAGGATCGCGCGCTCTAGTGAGCTGATTCGATCGTTTGGTAAAGCTAAAAAAAATTATTTTGTTTAAAAAGTTTATTGAAATACTTTGGCGCTGATGGTATAATAGCGCCAAAGTATAATAGTTCGTGAAATAAAGGTGTTTCATAGAATGCGCACGATGGCGTGCGCAGCTGTGAAACGCTTTTTTTATTAAGGACGATTGAAAGGACTTTTAGAATATGTCGGATATATTAAAGCAAATCGAGGAAGCCGTTTACGAGGGCGAAGACGAAATCATTGAAGAGCTGGCGCAAAAGGCGCTGGACGAGGGGGTCGCCCCCGCCGATATCATTCAAAAGGGCGGCGTTGTGGCCTTAGAGCGCCTTGGCGACGATTTTAACGAGCTGATTGTTTTCCTGCCGCAGCTGATGATTGCCGGCGATACGATGAAAGCCCTTATCAGCAAGCTGAACCCCTACATGGGCGAGGCGAGCGCCTATAAGGGCAAGGTGGTAATCGGCTGCGCCAAGGGCGACCTGCACGATATCGGCAAAAGCCTTGTGGCCACGCAGCTTTCCGTCAACGGCTTTGAGGTCACGGATATCGGCGTGGATGTCAGCAACAACAAGTTCGTCGAGCAGGCCGCGGCTGCCGGCGCGGACATCATTGCCATATCGTCTCTTCTCACTACGTCGCAATACTACATGGAAGAGCTGATCAAGCGCCTGGAGGACGACGGCCTGCGCGACAAATACCGTGTTGTCGTCGGCGGCGGGCCGATCAGCGGTGAATATGCCGAAAAGATCGGTGCTGACGGCTATTCCCGTACGGCCAAGGGCGCTGTGCATCTGTGCGAAAAGCTGATGAAGCTCCAGCCGAAGCAGGAGCTTGTCATCGTCAATGAGTAATCGGACTATTACGAAGGAAGTGGTAATCACAATGGATATGCATAAAAAGATCCTGAGAACACTCGACAAGGCGCGCCTTGGCACGCGCATCACGGAAAAGGAATGGGATCAAAAGGTCGTCCCGAGGACGATTGCCGAGGTCGTCAAGGAGTTCGGACTTACTAAGACCTGCGATCCCTCAAACCCCGTTAATACAGACATGGAGCTGGCCGACACCTATTTCAAGGCCGGCTGGGAGCTGGCGCTCCGTCTTGGGTTTTTCTGTCCGGATACGGAGACGATTATCAAGGTGGACGCCGACGAGCTGGCGCGTGAATTTAAAAAGGTACCCGGTACGTTTAAGGTCGGCAAGGGTCAGGAAGAGGTAACGGTCAGCGCGAGAAAGCCGTCCGACGGGAAGCAGCCGATATACACAGCGCCGCTGTCCATCCAGATGAACGAGGAGCTATATGTGCCGCTTGTGGAGGGCATCCTCAGCAGCCGCTTGGTGGACATGCAGGAGGGCCCGTCTCTGGATACCGTTATGGGCAGCCCGCTTTTAGCCGACACGCCGTACGAGACCCTCGCCGGCATCTATGAATATCACCTCCGGACGGAAGCGCAGTGGCGGGCCGGCCGCGTCGGCATGGCCAATCCGCTCGTTTCCAGCAGCAGCACGCACTTCGGGTTTCTTGCGGCCTTCCATCTGTACGATCAGCCGCAGATCGCCCTGTGCCTGAATCCGGCGTCGCTGAAAATAAACTATACGACGTTGCATAAATGCATTGTCGCCATGGAGCTGGGCAGCTATATCCGCAGCGAATCGCCGACGATGATCGGCGGGTACACCGGCAGTCCCGAAGGGACGGCTGTGGCGTCCATCGCGACGGACCTGCTGCAGTTTCCCATCTGCGGCGCGCACCTGCCGGGCTCACCGTCATACGACATCCGCTACGCGGGCAACTGCGGCCGCCACGGCGTGTGGACGCAGTCCATCGCCACCCAGGCCACGGCGCGCAACAGCAATATCCTCATGAACAAAACGATCAACCAGGTGGCCGGCCCGTTTACGGAAATGTTTTTCCTGGAGACAATCTCCGGTATGGTTTCGGCGTCCGCGTCGGGCCAGACGTTTACGATCAGCCCGCGGTCAGCCGGGGGTTCGAAGAAGAATCATCTTACGCCGCTGGAAGCCTGGTTTAACGCCGCCGTCTTTAAAGGCGCGTGCGGACTGAGCCTTGAGCAGGCCAACGAGATTTGTAAGGAAGTCATCCCGCGTTTTGAAAAAGAGCTTAACGACCCGCCAAAGGGCATGGCGTTCCAGGACCTCTATGACGTGAAGACACTCACGCCCTGTGATGAGTACAAAAAGATGTATCTGGATATGCGCGCTTATGCCGAAAGCCTCGGCATCCCCATGCCTGGAGACGGCGTGCTCAGCTGATTAATATTCTCGAATAACATACTGGAGACTGAACATGACCGGTAAAGAACTGATTTATAAGGCTTTTCGCCATGAAGAGCTGCCGCGGGCCCCTTGGGTGCCCTTTGCCGGCGTGCATGCCGGGAAGCTGAAAGACTATAAAGCCACCGAAGTGCTGACCGACGGCGACAAGCTGTTTGAGTCTTTAATGCAAGTGCACCGGCTGTATATGCCGGACGGGCAGCCCATTGTCTTCGATCTGCAGCTGGAGGCGGAAATCCTCGGCTGCGAGCTGATGTGGGCGGATGATAACCCGCCCAGCGTCACCTCGCATCCCTTTGAGGACGAGACGATTCCCGATACGCTCATCGACGACACGATGGGGCGTTTGCCCATCGTCTTAGACGTGTGCCGCCGCATGAAGGAAGCCGTCGGCGATGAAACGGCCTTGTACGGCCTGTTTTGCGGCCCGTTTACGCTGGTGTCGCACTTAAGAGGCACAAAGCTGTTTCGGGATATGAAAAAAAATCCCGAGCACGTCCGTGCGCTCATGGACTATGCCGTTGAAAACGGCAAGCGCATGGTGGATTATTACGACGCGTGCGGCATGGACATTATCGCGCCCGTCGATCCGCTCATATCGCAGATTTCACCTAAAAACTTTACGGATTATATGGCCAAGCCCTATATCAAGCTTTTTGACTATATCCGCTCCAAGGGGCGGTTTTCCTCCTTTTTCGTGTGCGGCAACGCGCTGCGTAACATCGAGGAGATGTGCAAAACCAAGCCGGACGGCATCTCCATTGACGAGAATATCCCCATGGAGACGGCCAAAGCAATTACAGACCAGTACGATATTACCATCGGTGGCAATATTCCGCTCACGACGATCATGCTTTACGGCAACCAGCAGGACAACATGAAATTTGTTGTAGATATGGTTGACAAGGTCGGCATGAAAAACCTGATCGTCGCGCCTGGCTGCGATATGCCGTACGACGTCCCGATGGAAAACGCCATTGCTGTTGCGGAGACCGTCCGGGAACTTGACAAGTATAGAGACCTTGTTAAAAATTACGAGGCAGTGGACGACGACATTGAGGTTGAACTGCCGGATTATGACGCGCTTAAAAAGCCGCTCATTGAAGCGTTTACGCTGGATTCCGCGTCCTGTGCGGCTTGTCAGTATATGTGGGCGATGGTGATGGACGCCAAGGAAAAATACGGCGACGCCATCGACGTAGTGGAATATAAGTACACGAAGCGCGAGAGCATCGCACGGTGCAAAAAAATGGGCGTTATGAATCTGCCGTCGCTGTATATCAACGGAAAACTGGCGTACGCATCCATCATTCCGAGCCACGACGAGTTTTACGCCGAAATAGACAAACGTATAGGCTGACGCCTTCAAAACAAAAGAAACCGCCGCGGCGGTTTCTTTTGCTATTTAAGCTGTATTAGTCCGGCATGACGCCGTTTTGGTGAAAGGCTTCTAAAAGCGCGTCCATATCGGGCGTAACGGACATGGGCGCGCCGGCGGCCTTGATAGCGCTGTCCACATCCTTGAGCCCGTTGCCGGTGACAATGGAGACGACAGTGGCATCCGGCGGGATGAGGCTCTCCTCGCAGGCTTTTTTAATCCCGGCCGTGCCGGCAACGCCGGCCGGCTCACCGAAGACGCCGCTCATGCGGCCCAGCAGCCGTTGAGCCTCCATAATTTCCTCGTCCGTGACGCTCACGGCGATGCCGCCCGATTCGCGTATGGCGTCTAGCGCCTTGTCGGGGTTTCGCGGCACACCGACGGCAATAGAATCGGCATACGTGTTTTCGGCCATGGGCTCCCAAGTTGTATTTGTCTGTATGGCCCGGTTGATAGGGCAGCAGCCCTCCGCCTGAACAGCGATGAGCTTTGGCAGCCGATCGATCAGATTCAGGGCGTAAAGATCCTTAAAGCCCTTCCACACGCCGCCAATCGTACACCCGTCACCGACGGAAAGGGCCACGTAATCGGGGCAGTTCCAGCCCAGCTGCTCGCCGATTTCCAGCGCAACCGTCTTTTTGCCTTCGGATAAAAATGGATTGACAGCGGCGTTCCGGTTATACCAGCCCCATTTTTTAATGGCCTCGGCCGACAGGCGGAAGGTGTCCTCGTAGCTGCCCTGTACAGACACGACATTAGCTCCAAAAATCATGAGCTGCGCCAGCTTGCCCTTCGGCGCGCGCGACGGGACGAATATGTACGTTTTAAGGCCTGCGGCCGCGGCATTTCCGGCCAGGCTCGACGCTGCGTTGCCCGTTGATGAGCATGCGATGGTCTCGTTTCCGGCTTCCAGCGCCTTGGCAACCGCCATAGCCGATGCCCGGTCCTTGAGGGAAGCGGTGGGGTTTAAGCCGTCGTCCTTGATATACAGCTCACGAATACCCAGCATTTCGGCCAGGCGCGGCGCGTTATAAAGCGGCGTGCAGCCGACGCGCAGCGGCGTGTTCGCTGTTGTGTCCTCAATGGGGAGCACCTCGCGGTAGCGCCACATGGTTGGTTCGCTTCTGTTTTTCAGGATGTCCTTTGTCAGCTTGGGCTTAATGGCCTCGTAGTCATAAATAATATCCAGAATGCCGCCGCACGCGCAGTCTTCAACGGTCGGCACGGCGTCATATTCTTTGCCGCATCGGACACAGCGGGCGCATTTCACATGCTTCATATTGACCTCCTTATAACAATACGGGCGGACAAGCGCCGCCCGTAATAGGATTATGATTAAGTATTAGCCAGAAGGCCGGTGGCCTCGTTAAATTCGTTGATGAGCGCGTCAAGCTGTTCGTCCTGCGTCTGGACAGCCTTCCACGTTTCGTCCTCGTCGTACCAGAGCTTGTTGATCTCCTCGTACGTCTTACCCTGCTGCTCGACCCACGTGTAATATTTCAGGTTGTGGATACGCTTGCGGTCATTGTAGGTCAGCTCCAGCAGATTGTCCGTGCGCATGCCCAGCATATGCATCGAATGGTCAACGGCGGCCTTCTTGCTGTCATACGTGCCGTATTCCTCCTGCAGCTCCGCAACGCGGGATGCGTACATAGCGGCGGAATCCGTGAGCACGGTGGCTACGACGTCCCGCTCCGTCAGCTCGTAGTATTTGGCCATCTTAATGCAGCACAGCACATTGGCGATGCCGGAGATGCCCAGCCAGGGAAGCTTTTTAACCAGTTCTTTTTCCAGGCCGACCTCTTCAATGAGATACTTATGACCTTCCGGTTCATTGAACAGGCTCAGAAGGCGCTGGCTGTCCTCGTCATCGATGGCAATGGCCATGTCGGTGTTTTTGACATTGTGAATCCAGGGGATATGCTTGTCGCCAATCCCCTCAATCCGGTGACCGCCGAAGCCGTTGTTTAAGATAGTGGGGCACTGGAGTGCTTCACCCACGGCCAGCTTCAGCCTGGGGTATTGTTCCTTAAGGTAATCGCCGCAGCCGATGGTCCCCGCCGAGCCGGAGGTAAAGCACGCGCCGGCAAACCGGTCTCCGGGGCGGCGGATGCTTTCAAAGAGATCCTGCAGCGCGCTGCCCGTCACCTGATAATGCCACAGATGATTGCCCATCTCTTCAAACTGATTAAAGATCATCACGTCATCCCGGGTGTTTCGGAGTTCCCACGTCTTGTCGAAAATCTCCTTGACGTTGGATTCACAGCCGGGGGTAGCGATAACCTCGCCGGCAATCTGAGACAGCCACTCGAAGCGCTCGCGGCTCATCTCCTCCGGCAGGATTGCGATGGAATCGCAGGCCAGCAGCTTGGAGTTAAACGCGCCGCCCCGGCAGTAGTTTCCGGTAGACGGCCATACGGCCTTGTGGTGCTGCGCGTCAAACTGGCCGGTGACGAGCCGTGGGGCCAGACAGCCGAACGACGCGCCGACCTTATGGCAGCCGGTGGGGAACCATTTGCCCACCATGCAGACGATACGCGCCGGCACGCCCGTCAGCTCGGGCGGCAGCTCGATGAAATTCGGAACAGACCTGAAAAGCCCGCCGGATTCCTTCGGCTCATTTTTCCAGGTGATCCGGAACAGATTCAGCGGACTTAAATCCCACAGACCAACGGTTTTTAGCTTTTCCCGGATGGCCTCGGGTATCGTCTCCGGATTCTTCATCTGTTTAAATGTCGGGATGATAATGTTGTTTTCTTTGGCCTTTTCGATATTGTGTTTCAGGCCGTCCCGATTAATTTCCAGCGAGATCATACGATAAAACCTCCCATGTGCTACGCGCACAAAAAAATAGATACCTCCGCATGAACAGCATGGGAGGTTTTGTCCGTCTATTTCGATTCCCGTCTAAAGGGGAGAGAAATTGGGACCGAACTGTCAGCGCGTATTCTTCGCGCCGACTCCCCGAGCCTCTGATCCCCATTGTTCAGAAAGATTGTATTAATGATAACATAGATTTGCTTTGAAAACAATAATTTTGTAACAATCTAAAAAATATTTATGGACGCATTGACGCAGCTTCCGGTACGGCGATATAATATTGGAAAGACGAAAAAAGCGGCTGATATGCAGAAGATTTGCTGAGGGTGTAGCAGGTGAACATATTTGACATTATGGGGCCGGTTATGGTCGGCCCGTCGAGCTCCCACACGGCCGGAGCTGTGAAAATTGGTTTTGTAACACGGCGTCTTCTGGGAGCGCAGCCCGTCAGTGCGGAAATCCTGCTTCACGGAAGCTTTGCGGCGACAGGCGGCGGCCACGGTACGGATAAGGCTCTTGTGGCTGGACTTCTGGGCATGAAGCCGGATGATATTGACATACCCAGGAGTTTCGCGCTGGCCAAGCAGCGGGGGATGGATTTTCAAATCGGACGGATTGAGCTGCGCGGCACGCACCCGAACTCGGTCGTCCTCCGCGTGGCCGATCAAAACGGAAGGCGGCTGGAAATCGTTGCCGCGTCGCTGGGCGGCGGACGCGTGAAGGTGATGGGCATCGATGGAATGGACGCATCCTTTACCTGTGATTACCCGACGGTCATTGTCCGCAATGAAGACCGGACGGGAATGATTTCAGAGGTGTCGACCGTTTTGTCGCAGCACAATGTCAACATCGCGGCGATGCAGCTGTATCGCCAGCGCCGGGGCGGGCTGGCCGTTATGGTGATTGAAAGCGATCAGCCTGTCGGGGCCGACATTCTCGAAAGGCTGCGCGGGTGTCCCGGTGTCGTGTATGTTACCTACCTGAATCTAGGGGATGAAGAAGAGCCGGATTCAGTGGAAGTGGGTTTGGAGTAGAGGACCGAGCGAAAAGAGAGGAGATGCAATGGCATTTTCATCGGTTGAATCGCTGCTGCAGGCAGCTGAACAGGTACCGTTGTGGCAGGCTGTACTGGATGACGATAGTGCTGACCGGGGTGTTGGCCGGGACGAGTCTCTGGAAAAAATGGAGTCGCTGTGGGCCGCCATGCGCCGTTCGGTGCAGGACTATGATCCGGACACCCGCTCGATCAGCGGTCTTTCGGGCGGCGACGGGGGCCGATATGAGAGGGCCGCGCCGGCCTATTTTGACGCCTTTTCGCGGGAGGTGGTTGCTACCGCTTTAAAGGTGGGCGAATGCAACGCCTGTATGCGCCGTATCGTTGCCGCGCCGACAGCCGGTTCCAGCGGCGTGCTGCCGGCGGTTTTGCTGCCGGCGCAAAAGAAGCTGAGATTAGCGGATGAAACGTTAATTCAGGCGCTTTACGTAGCGGCCGGCTTTGGACAGGTTATTGCCATGCGGGCGTCTATATCGGGCGCTGAGGGCGGATGCCAGGCTGAGATCGGCTCGGCCTCGGGTATGGCGGCGGCGGCGCTTGTTTTTCTAAAAGGCGGCACGCCCTCCATGATGGCCGATGCCTGCGCTACGGCGCTTCAAAACGTACTGGGACTTGTCTGTGACCCGGTGGGCGGCCTTGTGGAGGTCCCCTGCATTAAAAGAAACGTCATGGGCGCGCTTAACGCCGTTGCCGCGGCAGAAATGGCGCTGAGCGGCATTGGCTCCTTCGTAGCCTGCGACGAGGTCATTGATGCTATGCGTGCCGTTGGCGACGCACTGCCGGTGAGCCTGAGGGAAACGGGTCAAGGCGGCCTGGCGGCGACGCCGACGGCGCAGAGCCTTAAAATTAACGGATTATAAAATGATGAGCTGACATAAGAAACCAACAGTAAAACCCCGCTAAAATTCAGCGGGGTTTTTACTGCGTGGTTTTATTGTAAATAGTTGCAAGCGAAACTAACTTGTGGTATAGTCTGATTAGTTTCAAGTGCAACTAATTAGATGGAGTGCCTGTTATGGCTGATAATATAAATAAATTGACAGCGGCGATCCATCGCAATTTGCAGATTACACTCAATAATAAGCTAAAGGATTTTTCCATCGGAAGCGGGCAGCATGATTTTTTTTATGTAATTTCGCTTCATGAAGGAATAACCCAAAAAGAGCTGAGCGAGTGGTTATATATTGGCAAGTCCACAACGGCCAAGGCGGTTAAAAATCTTGTGGCGCATGGATATATCCGGAAGGAAAAAGACGAGCGGGATAAGCGTTATGATCGGTTGTATTTAACGGATGAGGGCCGGCAAAATTCCGCCCGGATTCATGAAACCTTCAAGGGGATTGTAGAGATCACGACAAAACATCTTTCTCAATCGGAGATTGAACAAACGATAGATGTTTTAAGAACAATTCTCAATAATGTCCTGGCGGAAAATAAAGAAATTAACGCTGACCAATGAATATATGCTGATACAATGGTCGTTTCCGGGCCGCTTTTTGGCTGGTTTATAGACCGCTTCGAGTTTGATGCGGTGATTTATCCCGGTTTGGTCATTCTGGCATTCGTGCAAATCCAACCTTCGTACCGCGTTTTAGTACCCCGTACGTCAGGACATACTCAAAGGCCTGACTGTTAAGCAATTAAAAATTTTTAATGAGGTGATTTTATGAAATTTTCTCTGACGACGCTAAGAGTGAAGGACCTTGAAGAATCCATCAAATTTTACACGGACGTAATCGGGCTTGAGCTTGTGAGGAAAATCGGCGGTCCCGGCGTTGATATCGCGTTTTTAAACGACAGCGATACGAAAATTGAGCTCATCTGTGACCACGACCAGCGGGATACAGTTGTCGGTAACGACATTTCCTGGGGCTTTGAAGTGGACTCTCTTGATAAAACACTGGCGCTCATTAAAGAAAAGGGCATCGAGGTTGAGGCCGGTCCCATTCAGCCGAATCCGCATGTTCGATTTTTCTTCATAAGGGATCCAAATGGCATGAGAATACAGCTGCTGGAGAATATTAGCTAACAAAGTTAAACAAAACGCCCATTCAAAATAGCCGTCATTACTGAGGTGTGAGCGGCAGGTAAAGGCGAATACACGATTCAGGTTGATTCCAAGGATGTTGTTCCATTTCCTATGCCTAGAAAAAACGGAGTCAGTCATTTCTGTTTATTTTGTTTGATTTATTATCCTTTTTTGGTGGCTTGCTTTGTAAATAGACAAGCATATAGCTGCCCTGACATAGGCTGTTCCGTACAGATACGGCATAACAGATTTAAGCTGCTTGTATCTGCTGGAACAATTTTGTAAGACAATAATAAAAAACCGGTATGTTGTTATTGTCAATAAGTGTTGAGAGTATTGGTCAGACAGGACTATACTCTCATTTTTTATTTGATGGATTGGTGAAGGCGGTGAACGCAGGCATGTTTATAGTGGTGGCAAAAAGGGGGTGAGAAATATTGTGTGAAAAAGATGAGATTATCGTACAACCTTTAGATTCAACAATTATTAAAGATGTAATTCAGTCACTACAAGCCTGGATTAATAATCAGGCTATTTTAGCAAGTGACCTATACCTGGATTATGTTGAAGATGTGTAATGGTATATTCACCAGAAAGGATAGTAAACATGAAAAGAAAGACATTTATACTCATTGTATTATCTATAATTATTGTACTTACATTAACGAGTTGTAATAGAAACGGAACGCAACAGATGGATTTCGAAATAAATGCGAAAGTATCATATGAATTTGCTGTACCTGTTAACGAAAAGGTCTATTTTGAACTACCTATATATCGCGTAAGTACAACGGAGTATGATATCGCTCAATCCAATGAGTATACAGTTGGAGAAGATGTCTTTTTATATGGAGAAAATGTAGAATCATTAAACGGTGCTAAACTAACAGTAATACAAAAAGAATTTTCCGAGGCAGTTGATCAAAATCAAAATTATTACCAAGAACTAGTAAATCAGAGAAACAAAATTATGCAAGTTATGTCAGCAAATGAAGTTGAAAAAGTAAATACATTAGAAGATGGTATTAACGAGACAAAAAGATTTTTGGAACCCTATTAAAAAAACTGTTTCATACTTGAGTGTTATTTGAACTTTTTTGGAACCATCAGCACGGATGTTATGGTTGAGCGCATTAGCATACAAAATACAGGAATTGAAATACCCGTCGAATCCCTAAGAATAAGTGTAGAAAATTTGCCACCAAGCAATGATGAGGCGTTTTATAATGCGATTGAAGCAACAACGTACGGGGCAGGAATTTTTGTTGACAGTTCAATATACAAAGTAGGCTTCTCTCTTCTTGAAGGATTTGCTACAAAAGATATAGAAAAAGTTTCTTTCTTCTCGTTAAATGATGATTGTGTTGTAATTTCCGAAAATAACTATAAGGATTTTGTTGATTTGGAAGCGAGTATTGGAGAACATTTATATAAGCCTCAACGAACAACCAATATTGCTGTCGGAGATCGAATAGCAGTTGAGTATTTTTATGTAATAAGTGAGCCAGGTGATGAAAACGTTTTGCTATATGATGGTGTAATAGGATCAATAGGACAAGAAATTACATGTAACGGAAATGAATATGTGCGCTATCTCTATATTCCCTCGATTCGTAGCGCAGAGTTTCTGATTGTCCATTTGCTTACAGAGGTTGCCGAAATTGAATAGAGGTGAATCAGGCGTGAAAAAATTCATTATATATCTCTTGCTTTCGGTTATTCTATTATTGCCAATTACATCAATCATTGTTATCTCGTTCATAGATAAGCCAATTAACAACTTTTAGTCTTTTACCGCCGAATATGATTTCTCGACTGCACTTTTATCGTAGCACTCCAATTTCTGCTGCTCCTGAACAAAATTCAATTTTGGGTGTTTTCAAACTTTTCTTGACATGTCCATAAAGTCTGATCAGGAGGGCCTAGCCAATGAAATTGTACATAAAACAAAAAGTGTTTCATGGATGGACAATTTCACGATGAAGGATGAGCCATCGGCAACGGTGGAACAAATAGGAATTTATTAAGTCATACTAATTAACTATCTTGTGTGGATTATGGATTGAGCGATAATGTTTTGGTGAGATTCTCGTCTTGATTCATGTTACATTGAAGAAATTTTGCTATGTATATTTAGATAAACCTCATGCGTGATAAGGAGAACCCGTTAAGTGAAAAAAGCTTTGATCCTGATTATTTCTATGGCCTTATGTGTGACGATTGCCGCTTGCAGCAGCAATCGAGCGGTAACAACAGATGGAAAGAGTGAAAATCCGCCTCCTCCTGCCTCGGCAGTGGCTCCGGAACCACCAGCAAACACAACGACAACCGCACCGGCGAACACGCCGGCAGTTAACACAGCAGGACCTGAACTCGCCGACAAGTCTGATGATATGTATAACGCTTATGCCGACGCCCTTGAAAACCTGCTCCAAAACCATAAATTTCCCGACGGTACCGATGCGGACCCAGGAGTATACAGCGGCGACCAGAACAAATTCGCGCTTTGCGACGTGGATAACGACGGAAAAGAAGAACTTCTCATAATGTACTCCAACGTATGTATGGCCGGCATGGTCGGATGCGTGTTTGCTTATGACGCGCAGACGAAAGAACTGCAAACGGAGCTGCGGGAATTTCCCGCTCTGACGTTTTATGATAACGGCGTCGTCAAAGCGGATTGGTCCCATAATCAGGGGCTTGCAGGGGACTCCCTTTTGCCCTACAGTCTGTATCAATATGCGCCCGAATCGGACAGCTACGTACTCGTCGGCATGGTGGACGCCTGGGATAAAAACCTCTCGGAAACAGACGACGAGAATCATCCTTTTCCAAGGGATATAGATACGAGCGGGACAGGGATCGTCTACTATATTATGAAAGACGCAAAATATGACACGTCGCACCCGGTAGACGCATCCGTATACAATGAATGGATCGACACTTACATTGGGAATGCTTCGGAAATTCAAATCCGGTATGTGGGTTTGACGGATAAAAACATCTCGCAACTCAGAAACGGACTACAAGCATAACGGGACGTCCCACTCGACTTCTTAACTGTTAGTTTTTTTAATATGTCAAACCTAAGAATACGGATTACATACTTCGATAACAGACTGAAATACAAATTATTAAACAAAGCCCCCTGCTGTTTGTACCACACAGCAGGGGGCTTTGTGCATGGAGGGTAATACGTGAAACGGAACCACTTTAATCTGCTTGGAATATTATGAAATGGCACATTTAATAAGGAGCTTGAATATGGAAGAAAAACAAATCACCATCAGCCTGTGTATGATTGTCAGAAACGAAGAGAATACAATTGGACGCTGTCTGGATTGTGTTAAAGATATTTGTGATGAAATCGTTATTGTCGATACGGGTTCTACAGATAGCACCAAGGAGATCGTTGAAAAATATACACATCGAATCCTTGATTTTGACTGGATAGACGACTTTGCCGCTGCACGAAATTTCGCTTTCGATCAGGCTGAGATGGATTATATACTTTGGCTGGACGCGGATGATATTATTGCGCCCTCTGATCGCAAAAAGTTTATTAAACTGAAAAAGAACTTGGAGCCGTCCTACGATGCTGTGAGCATGCCTTATCATGTTGCCTTCGATCAGTATGGAGCGGTATCGTTCAGTTACCGGCGAAATCGCCTGGTTAAGCGGGAAAAAAATTTCCGGTGGATTGGGGCGGTGCACGAGTATTTGGCAGTGTCGGGATCTGTCTTAAAATCAGACGTTGCTGTTACGCATAAGCGCATCCGAAACGAACATTCCGACCGCAACCTGAAGATATATGAACAGCGCAGGAGCGCTGGCGAAGCATTTTCCCCGCGGGATCAGTATTACTACGCAAATGAATTATGCGATCACAAGATTTACAATCGGGCAATTGAAGCCTATCAGGAATTTTTATCAACCGGGTTGGGGTGGGTTGAAGATAATATATATGCCTGCGGGAAATTGGCCGACTGCTTCGATGAGCTGGGAGAAAAACAAAAGCATTTAGAATATATTTACAAATCCTTTGATTACGCCCCTCCAAGGGCAGAATTTTGCTGTCGCCTGGGTTTTCATTTCTTGAATATACAGAAGTATGAACAGGCTATTTTCTGGTATAAGCTCGCGACTCAAATAGAAAAACCCGGTGACAGCTCAGGATTTATGAATGATGCTTGCTGGTCATGGCTGCCGCATTTACAGCTGTGCGTCTGTTATGACCGCTTAGGAAACCATGAGCTGGCGTATAAACATAATGAGATTGCCAGAAGGTATTCTCCGCGTAATAATCAGGTGTTGTACAACAAGAAATATCTGGAGGGCGTTTTAGGCCTGTCACCCGAAAGGACGGAAATTATTGATAATCAACCGCAGATTGCCGACCAGCATGAAAATTAATAACGTTTAACAGGTGGCTGAAATATGAACTGGTACTCGACCTATGGACTGTACGCACTGATCAGAGACTATGCCGGCTGCCCGCCGACATTGCCTTTATTAAGCCGGTTTGAGCACGGGTGGAATCCTTTGCCGAAGCCGAATGCTTACGACGCTATGACGAATATGCCTTTGATGCTGGTCTGGAGCCGAAGACGCCTGCAGGAATGGCAGGCGGAAAGCAGTATTCCCGCGGCTATTGTCGGAGCGCCTTTTGTTCACTATCGAAAATCAAGAAAAATAGAGAAGGATGCGTCAGCCAAAGGTACGGTAGCCTTTCCCGCGCACTCCACCCGGCTGATAGACTCGGTATTTGATATTGATAGGTATTGCGATCAGCTCAATAGTCTTCCAAGTGAATATCAGCCGGTAACGATATGCCTGCACATTCACGATATGGAGCGAAAAAAAGACGAGATCTATAAAAAAAACGGGTTCAATGTCGTATCTGCCGGGCCGCTTTTGGTGCAGGGATTTGAATTTGTACAAAAGTTTTATGATATTCTCCGAAGCTTTAAATATGCAACGTCCAATCAGGTGGGCTCCTATTCGTTTTATGCCGTTGAAATGGGCATTCCTTTTTTTATCTACGGGGAGCAGGCCGCTTTAAAAAATACCGGAGAGCCGCTTATGCCCGCCGAATTCAAATATGAAGACTATCCAATGGGTGTTTACGCTACGGCAATGTTTTCGGGCCCAACGCAGTGTATCAGCCAGGAGCAGGCAAAATTTGTGGAAGATGAGCTTGGCGTCCATGACTGCCTTTCCAGTTCACAGCTCAGGCAGCTGCTGATAGAAAGCAATAAACGCGCGGTGGAAACGTATCAGGAATTTTTAACGTCGGAATCAGGCGGATTGGAAGATAAAATAGCCACCTGCTCCAAACTGGTTGGCTATTATCAGGAAACCGGCGAAACGGACAAACAGCTTGAGTATATCTTAAAATCATTTGAGTATGACACGCCAAGAGCTGAGTTTTGCTGTCATATGGGGGCGTACTTTTTGAGTCTTAAGCACTATGAAAAGGGTATCTTCTGGTACGAACTGGCAACGCAGCTGGATAGGCCCCCCGGCAGCAGGCTGATGTGGCTGCCGCATATACAGATGTGCCTGTGTTATGACCGGCTAGGCCAGCACGCACTGGCCTATGAGCAAAATGAAATTGCCAGGAAATATGATCCCGAAAACGCATCGATTTTATATAACAAGAGATATCTGGAGCGCGTGCTGGGAAAACAAAGCGAACCTGTCACTTAAGCCGGGCCACCCGGCGCGCCCCGGCGCGTATCTTTAAGGGCAAGAAGATATTCTGTTAAATAAAAATCAAACAGGGTATCTATATCGACGGACCGATCCCTGGGCATAATATATGCAAAAGAGTTGCCATCGTAGATGTTCGCCGATCTCAAAAAAAAGGACGTGCTTACAGCGTAGATCGCCCCGTTAAGCCTATAAAAAGCGGGCAATTCCTGTCTGGATTCAGCCGTGATTTCCTCACGGATGAAGCCTTTGAGAGATTTGTTTTCCGGCAAGGTATTGCACCAAAGCGGAGAATGATCCGTCTCACACACCGACACCACCGAATCGGCATTCGTATGTATCATTTGGTTCAGTGCCCCGAGTATATCTTCCGCCGTTCGAAGTGGTGATGTCGGCTGCAACACCACGAAGATATCGTAGTTTTTGCCTAAGGCCTGATACCGGATGAGCGCTTCTTTGACACAGTCCCAGGTTGAAGCAGAATCCAAAGCGAGCTCATCCGATCTTAAAAACGGAACATTTGCCCCGTATTGTATAGCAATATTGGCATATTCCTTTGAATCGGTTGAAAGAAACACTTCATCAATAATCCCCGCCTCCCGAGCCTGGATGATACTGTAGGCCATTAAGGGTTTTCCGTTAAGCAGGCGTATGTTTTTGTCAGGCAGCCCCTTGGAGCCGCTGCGCGCGGGGATTATGGCGATTATCCGGCGATTATGGAGCATTGTCACATCCCCTTACATCATAAAAGCTCTTTTTAAGGTTTATCTTTTCATGATCCAAATAATCTTGGATGGATTTTTCATAAACTTATCAGTTCATCTTCGCTGAAGTCCCGCGATGCGCGCATTCCGAGCACCTCGAACCATCTCATAGGCGAAATCCCGCTGCCCGGGCGTTTGACAGTCAGATTCTCCTGTGTGAAAATCTCGCCTTTAGCGATATCTCGCCTGGCAACAATACTTTTTCTGACAACGTCTTTATTCGTGGTCTCGGATGCCGACGGCCGTTTTATGCCGTCCCCTAAAGCAGCTTCAATATTCCTGACAGCCGTCACCATGGCACCCAGCTCCCGCGGGTTAAGGCTTGCCCTGTGATCCGGGCCGTCCAGGCTTTTATCAAGCGTAAAATGCTTTTCAATTACTGTAGCTCCCAACGCCACCGCCGCAACGGGTGCTTCAATCCCCAAGGTGTGGTCCGAATATCCGACCGCCAGTCCAAATCGCGCTTTCAACGTGAGCATAGCCTTGAGGTTGGCATCCTCAAAAGGTGTGGGATACTGTGTATTGCAATGCAGCACCGTTATCATTCCCGCGCCATGATCGCGGAGCGCCTCAATGGCTGACGCCACCTCGTCCATATCACTTATGCCCGTTGAAAGGATTACCGGCTTTCCGGTGCCGGCGATTTTTATCAGGTACGGCAGGTTGGTTATTTCGCCGGAGGGCACCTTATATAAAGGCACATCGAGGCTTTCCAAAAAATCTATGCTGTCAAAGTCAAATGCTGTTGAGAGAAACAATATCCCTTTACCCATGCAATACGCATGAAGATCCTTAAAATCACCGTAGGACAACTCCATCTTCTCAAGCATTTCCAGCTGGCTTTCTTGGGTTTTGGCCGCCAGCTTTTGATAGTCTGCTTTCATCGCAGCTTTTGAAACCAGATCTTTGGCTTTGAAAGTTTGGAATTTGACAGCATCCGCCCCGGCGCTTTTTGCGGCGTCAACCAGCTTTTTGGCCAGTTTCATATCGCCGTTATGGTTAACGCCGGCTTCGGCTATTATAAAGACATCACTCATATTTTGCTCCTCGACATGGATTGCCATAGGCTGTAACATGATCCCCAACATCCCGGACGACAACACTTCCGGCTCCTATGATGCTGTTTTCTCCGATCGTCACCCCCTGAATAATTGTCGCATTTGTGCCAACATGTGTCCTGGCACCGATTTGGACGTCACCGCATATAACGGCCCCCGGCCCTATATGTGTAAATTCCCCGATACGGCAGCCGTGCTCAATAATCGCGCCGGTATTGATGATCGCCATATCTCTTACGGTGCTGCCGGCGTTGACAACCGCATTTTTCCCGACATAGGTTCCCAAGCTAAAAAACACGCCGCTTCCGATATTGGCAGATCGATCGATTATCGCAGGCAAAATAAATCCTGTATTCTTAAGTAAGTAGTATATTTTTTCTCTTGAAGAAGTGTCTTTGATACTTCCGACTGCGACAAAAGCATATTTGACCCCGTTTTCATATACCGCCTTTAATACGGAATCGTTCCCCAGAATCTCACAGCCTGATACGCGCTCTCCCGCGGCATAATCCGTATCAGTAATTCCGATGATCTCATAGTCTTGCTTTGAGCGGATGCTGTCTATGACACTCAGCGCGTGTCCACCTGCGCCCGCAAGAACTATTTTCTCCACGTGCTTACACCTCCAATTCCCGCCTCATTCTCTCCAGCTCTTCAAGCTGCCCCATGTCGAGCCAGCACTGTTCGCCGACTGGATAAACGCCGACCTTCTCTCCCAGACTTATTTGCCGCTGGATGATATCGGTAAACCCCATGGGTTTATCCTTTTCCAGACTGTTAATAACGTCTGCTTCCACAACATAAAAGCCGGTATTTGTTAAAAATGAATACTCGGGCTTTTCAATCATAGAAGCGATTTCGCCGTTGCCGGTCATATCGATGACGCCATAGGGAATGGTGAGATGTTTCATGGCTGCGATGATTGTGATCTTATTATTGTTCTGCTTATGAAAATCATATATTTCCTTATAATTGGCTTTAATAAGCACATCGCAGTTTGTCAGGAAGAAGGTGGTATTCAGTATCCCTTTTAGCAAGCTGAGCCCGCCGCCGGTTCCAAGCGGTGTTTCTTCGTTATGAAAATCTATCTTATACTCCTTATCAGCTTCACTGAAATAGGCCTTGATCATATTCTTTTTATAATTAACAATAAAATGAAACTCGGTGCAGCTGTACTCCAGAAAATGATTGATGATATGCTCGGCGATCGGTATTTCGCCAATGGGGATGAGAGGCTTGGGCAGTATTTTAGTGTAGGGATGGAGCCTTGTCCCCAACCCGCCGGCCATGACGACGACAGGGGCGCTTACTGAGCGTTTACGCCCGATATCATGAGCCGTTAAAAAAACAATGGATTGTATTTCGAGTGCATCATTAACAACCGGTAAAGATAAGATTGACCATTTTATCATCAGTTCTTTCGCTTTATCTTTGTCCTGTTCAAATATGAATTTCGGACTGTAATTGGCCATTTCTTTTATTTTATCCGCTATCTTGCCACCGCTCAGCAGATGCCGTCTGATATCTCCGTCCGTAACAATTGCCTTTAATATACTGTTTTCAGCCACCATTAGTATTTGATTGTGGGTTGCATCTATCTGTCGCATGGCCTCCATAACGCTTTGTTCTTCAGTTATAAATAAATCTTCGATATTCAATTCCTCACCCCTTTTATTATATGAGCACCATAATAAAAGTGCGCCGAATGAAGCATAGCGAACCGACACAAGTCACTCTGAGCATGTGCTTTTCGCTATGCTTGAGGAGAATACCGGGACAAGAGCATCACTGAGATTAGCTCTGGAAGCTACGACATCATGCTGATCGTTCTTATAACCGTATGCACATCATCGGCCGACAGATTACTGCTGCAGGGAAGATTGACAATACGCTTATGATTCTCAGGCGCCTTTTCGATCCTATACGCCTGGTTATTTTGATAGGGTTTTTGTTGGTGGATGAGCCCCCAGACCGGGCGGGACTGGATATTGTTGTCAGACAGATATCTGATCAATTTTTTTCGTGAAAATTTGTCTAAATCCGTTATATAAAGGGAATAAAACCAGCAGTTCGGGCGGATATCATCCCGAAAATCCAGCAGCTTCAGGCCTTTTAGCTCGTCGTTTATACAGCTTTTGTACAGCATATAGTTATCTGTCTTCACCGAAATAAAAGATTCAAGCTGCTCCAGCTGCGCAACGCCTAATGCGGCCTGGAGGTTCGTCATTCTGTAATTGTATCCCACCTCGTTATGGATAAAATCAGCGGCATCGTCCTTTGCCTGCGTCGCCAGATATCTGGCTTTTTTCACCAGCCCCTCGTCGTGAGAGACGAGCATACCGCCGCCGCCGGTTGTGATGATTTTATTGCCGTTAAACGAATACACGCCGATATCGGCAATTGTCCCGGCATAGCTGCCGTTATACCGGCCGGAAAGGTAACGGGTTCCCAGCGCTTCGGTTGCATCCTCGATGACTTTGAGGTTATATTTTTCGGCGATGTCCATAATTGCCGCCATATCCGCCATGTTGCCGAAGACATGGACCACCACGACTGCTTTTACAAGCCTTCCAGTAGACTTATTGAGGAGTTTGTTATCAATAAGATCGCACTGCGTCCGGCAAAATTCCTCGAGCTTACCGGCATCCATACATAAAGAATCATCGCAATCCATAAAAACGGGATGAGCCTGCACATATCGCACAGGATTAACAGCGGCTATAAACGTCAGCGTGGGCACGATCACCTCGTGGTCCTTTTCCACACCCGCCATAATGAGGGCCAGATGTAAGCCGGCCGTTCCGCTCTGACATGCAGCTGCCGATTCCACATTTAAATAACCGGCCATTTCCGATTCGAATCTGGCTATATAGGCGCCTGTGGTGGAAACCCATTCCTTTTCAAGGGCGTCGGCTACATACTTCAGTTCGTTGCCCTTCAGGTTTGGAACCGATAACGGTATGAATTTATTCAAAAGATCACGTCCAATCGTTTCACAGGTTATAAATATCCGCTTTGTATCTGTCTAAATTTTTTTCGAGAAAGTTTATGGTTTCCTTCAGGCCTTCTTTCAAGCTGTACGTCGGCTCCCACGCGGTAAGCTCTTTGATTAATTTATTCGAGCCCAGCAACCTGTTTACCTCGCTTTTTTCCGGGCGAAGTCTTTGCTCGTCGCATATTATCCGGGCATCGGGATTAATCTGATCAATCAGCTCCTGCGCAAGCCGGCCAATTGAAATCTCCTGCTGGGACGCTATATTAATTTCCTTTCCTATGGTTTTATCCGACCCGGCAATGTCGATAAATCCCCGGACGGTATCTTTCACATAATTAAAGTCCCTGGTCGGAGTTAGTGAACCGAGCTTTATCTCCGTCATCCCCGATAAAAGCTGGGTAATCACCGTCGGTATTACCGCTCTGGCCGATTGGCGCGGCCCGTAGGTGTTGAAAGGACGCACGATCGTCACAGGCGTTTTAAAGCTGCGATAAAAGCTCTCAGCCAGTTTGTCGGCTCCTATTTTTGTTGCCGAATAAGGAGACTGTCCCTGTAAAGGATGCTTTTCATCAATGGGTACATACTGAGCGGTGCCATAAACCTCCGACGTAGAGGTTACAAGGAGTCTTTGTGTTCCAAGATCTCTCGCCGCCTGCAGCACATTCAGCGTGCCCTTAATATTGGTATCGACGTAGGAATCCGGCGAATGATAGCTGAACGGTATGGCGACCAGGGCCGCCAGATGGAAAACCTCATCCGCCCCGTTCATGGCGGTCCGGACGCCGTTGGGGTCACGGATGTCCCCCGCGAATACTTCTATTTCATCCAGAAGCTCTTTTGGGAACGTGTCAAGCCATCCCCAGCTGCCGAATGAGTTATAATAAACGAAGGCTTTGACTTTTCTACCTTCCTTAACAAGTTCTTCTACTAGATGGCTCCCGATAAATCCATCGGCGCCGGTAACAAGCGTTTTTTTCATAACTTCCCTCCAGGTATTATCAAAAAATAAGTTCTAAAAGGGATGCCTGCCTTGCGGTAGGCATCCCTCAAGATTTCTGTTACTATATTGAATTCGTTTATTATGGTCCAGTAGGTCCAGTGGCACCTGTGGCACCGACAGCACCTGTGGCGCCTGTGGCACCGACAGCACCCGTGGCACCTGTGGCACCGACAGCACCTGTGGCACCGGTCGCACCGACAGCACCTGTGGCACCTGTGGCACCGACAGCACCTGTGGCGCCTGTGGCACCGACAGCACCTGTGGCGCCTGTGGCACCGACAGCACCTGTGGCACCGGTCGCACCGACAGCACCCGTGGCACCTGTGGCACCGACAGCACCCGTGGCACCTGTGGCACCGACAGCACCTGTGGCACCGGTCGCACCGACAGCACCTGTGGCGCCTGTGGCACCGACAGCACCTGTGGCGCCTGTGGCACCGACAGCACCTGTGGCACCGGTCGCACCGACAGCACCTGTGGCACCTGTGGCACCGACAGCACCTGTGGCGCCTGTGGCACCGACAGCACCTGTGGCGCCTGTGGCACCGACAGCACCTGTGGCACCGGTCGAACCGACAGCACCCGTGGCACCTGTGGCACCGACAGCACCTGTGGCGCCTGTGGCACCGACAGCACCTGTGGCACCGGTCGCACCGACAGCACCCGTGGCGCCTGTGGCACCGACAGCACCTGTGGCGCCTGTGGCACCGACAGCACCTGTGGCGCCTGTGGCACCGACAGCGCCGGTGGCACCTGTGGCACCGACAGCACCTGTGGCACCGGTCGCACCGACAGCACCCGTGGCACCTGTGGCACCGACAGCACCTGTGGCGCCTGTGGCACCGACAGCACCCGTGGTGCCTGTGGCACCGACAGCACCTGTGGCACCTGTGGCACCGACAGCACCTGTGGCACCGGTCGCACCGACAGCACCTGTGGCGCCTGTGGCACCGACAGCACCTGTGGCACCGGTCGCACCGACAGCACCTGTGGCGCCTGTGGCACCGACAGCACCTGTGGCACCGGTCGCACCGACAGCACCCGTGGCGCCTGTGGCACCGACAGCACCTGTGGCGCCTGTGGCACCGACAGCACCTGTGGCGCCTGTGGCACCGACAGCGCCGGTGGCACCTGTGGCACCGACAGCACCTGTGGCACCGGTCGCACCGACAGCACCCGTGGCACCTGTGGCACCTGTGGCACCTGTGGCACCGACAGCACCTGTGGCGCCTGTGGCACCGACAGCACCCGTGGTGCCTGTGGCACCGACAGCACCTGTGGCACCGGTCGCACCGACAGCACCTGTGGCGCCTGTGGCACCGACAGCACCTGTGGCACCGGTCGCACCGACAGCACCCGTGGCACCTGTGGCACCGACAGCACCTGTGGCGCCTGTGGCACCGACAGCACCTGTGGCGCCTGTGGCACCGGTGGCACCCGTCGCGCCGATAGCGCCTGTGGCGCCTGTGGCACCGGTGGCACCCGTCGCGCCGATAGCGCCTGTGGCGCCTGTGGCACCGGTGGCACCCGTCACGCCGATAGCGCCTGTGGCACCCAGAGCACCTGTGCCACCCAGAGCACCTGTGCCACCCAGAGCACCCGTGGCACCCAGAGCACCTGTGGCACCGACAGCACCCGTGGCACCCAGAGCACCTGTGGCACCGACAGCACCCGTGGCACCCAGAGCACCTGTGGCACCGACAGCACCTGTAGCACCGACAGCACCGGTAGCACCCGTTGCGCCTGTGGGTCCGGTGGGCCCGATAGCGCCATCTTCGACTTCAAGCAGCGCAACATCGTCAACAAGTACATCGGCAGTACCTGGTGAGGCTGTTTTTAAGATAAAGACAATCGCCGAATCTGCTCCGGCAGGTGTCTCTAATGTCGTTTCATAGACTGTCAGCCAGCTATCCCCAGAAACATCGGGAATGCGATCGGCAGGGATAGTTATATTGAGTCCAGTACCCAGAAAGTTAAAACCCGCATCATAATATGAAATAAGAATCACAACTGCGGGACTGGGCAATGGTCCGATTTTTGAAAGTGATGCAAAAAATTCAAGCTTATGCCCAGCGGTAACAGGGACTGTTTGTGCTATAAAAGCATTTACAGAAGCATCAGTCAATTGTGTTGAAAACAGCCCGGTGTGACTGTAAACAGGCGTGACTATTGCTCCTACTCCGGTCCATGGAGATAAAGAACCGGTCTCAAAACCTCCGTTAATTATGAGGTTATTAAAAGGCATTTAAGAATACCTTCATAAATTCAAACTACATTATAATTCCTCATTGTACATTTAGGCGTGGTAACGCCATTACATCATATGATCAAGCCGTTTGCATGGTGAATACAGCACCACTATAACAAGCCGTCAGGCCGCTGTAATACAGCGGCCTGACGGCTTGCTCATTCAATGTTTACGGGTTAAAAGTGAGGATGTTCATATTAATATTGGTGCCTGTGGATGCTGAGGTTATATTTGCCGCGGCTGTGACGATAACACGGGTGCTGTACGTTGAAGCGGCGGAGGTAGCCGGTGCCGTGTCAACATACGTGTCGCTGGCAACTATGGTCTGTGTCCCGGCAGTCGCCTGGCTGAGATCGTAAGTGTTCGTTTCAATGAGCGTTGCGTCTCTGTAAAGCCGGACTTCAAAAGTGATTGACCATGGTGCCGTAACGGCTGCGTCAAGTAAAAAAGCATAGTCAATCTTGAGCTCCTGTCCCGCCACGACACTCTGTGTGACCGATACTACGGTGACCTCCGTGTTTAACGGGGGGAATACAGCAATAGGCCCTGCTGCATTTGTAAAAGCAAGCGCTGAACCCGGGCCTGTGGCGCCGGTTGCGCCGACAGCACCTGTGGCACCGACAGCACCGGTGGCGCCGGTTGCGCCGACAGCACCTGTGGCGCCGGTTGCGCCGACAGCACCTGTGGCGCCGGTTGCGCCGACAGCGCCCGTGGCGCCGACAGCACCCGTGGCGCCGACAGCACCCGTGGCCCCGACAGCACCTGTGGCACCGACAGCGCCTGTCGCTCCGATAGCACCTGTTGCACCGACAGCACCTGTGGCACCGACAGCGCCTGTCGCTCCGATAGCACCGGTAGCACCGACAGCACCTGTGGCACCGACAGCACCTGTGGCACCTACAGCACCTGTTGCACCGACAGCACCGGTAGCACCTACAGCACCTGTTGCACCTACAGCACCGGTGGCACCTACAGCACCTGTTGCACCTACAGCACCGGTAGCACCGACAGCGCCGGTGGCACCGACAGGGCCGGTCATATAAGGAAAACAAACTACCTGTAAAAATGCGGCTTATTAAACCGCTTCGGATTGGGTGTTTATTTCGATGTATTCCATGATCCGGCGTAGCTCGTCGGCAAACTTGAACTTTACGCTAATGTTGCCGTTCTCATGTACCTTGATATGGTCTACAAGCTCGATCATAACCTCTCGCGTCATTTTGTCGATGTTTTCATACTTACTGAAAGCTACTAAAAACGGGTTTTCGGTATCAATACCATTTTCCAACTCGGCCCGCTCTGCAGTCAGGTTATCCAAAACCGTGTTGACTGCGCTTATTTGTCGTTCATAATCTTCGCTCATGTTTCGGTAGTCGCTGTGCGTGATTTCTCCGTCTTTCCAGTCCTGATAAATGGACTGTTTGTACCGCATAATTTTCGAGCATTCTCTTTCTTTTGCCTCAATTAGAGAGCCAAGCCGTATTGATTGACTTTTTTGGAGAGGAGTCGTGTTGATTTGTGCAATCGTATCGGAGTAGTGAACGGCAAGATAAATCTGTTGCTGAATGGCATACAGAACAGCCATTTCCAGTCTGTTGTGTTTGATGGAATGTTTTGTACAGGCCGTTTTTGACTGGTCTTTGTAGGTGCGGCAAAAATAATATACTGTACCTTTCACCTTACTTCGGGCCATAGCCTTGCCGCAATCTGCGCAGCGCAGGAAACCGCTGAATAAGTAAAGAGTTTTTTGTTGTGGCGCTGTGCGGGTGTCGCGCTTTAGCAACTGCTGGACTTTCTCAAATATCGCTCGGTCTATGATTGGCTCGTGGGTATTCTCCACGATATACCATTCGCTTTGAGGAACCTGCTCCTGTGTATGTATCTTATAACTTTTCACACGCTGGCGGCCCTGCACCATATCCCCAACATAAAGCCGGTTTTTCAGAATATCGTTTATAGTTTTTGCGCTCCACAATGGTTTTGCTTCCGCATGAGGATTCTGATAGTTCAACCCCTTGCTTTTTTTGTATTCCGACGGGCACAAAACACCGTGGCTGTTCAGGTCGTGAACGATGGCGTTTTTACTCATGCCGTCAAGGAAGCATGTGTAGATGTTCCGAACAACTTCTGCGGCTTCTTCGTCAATTATTAAAGCGTGTTTGTCTTTCGGGTTCTTGATGTACCCATACGCCGCGAAACCACCTATAAATTCACCGTTGCGCCGCTTGTAATCAAAAACCTGGCGGATTTTTTTTGATGTCTGGTAGCAGAAATTATCGTTCATGACGTTGGTAATCGGAACAATGAGATTGGATACACTGTCAGGGTTCAGATAACTGTCTAGCCCTTCATTCAGGCTGATAAACCGGACGTTCATCTGCACAAACAGATTTTCAATCAGACTTCCCGCGTCCGTGTAATTACGGGATAGACGGGAAAGGTCTTTAACGATCACGCAGTTAATCCTTTTTGCGTAAATGTCAGCCAGCAGTTTTTGAAAGCCTTCTCGGTTAGTATCCGTACCTGTGTAGCCATCGTCAACGTATGGTTCCTCGACGCTTTCAAATTCGTCTATATGCTGCTGGTAGTAATCATCAAGCAATTCCTTTTGATTGATAACACTGTTACTGTCGTCCCTGCCTCGGTTCAAGTCCTCTTTTGATAAACGGATGTACTTACCGAGCTTCCAGCGGACAATATAAGCAGTAGGTATCCTTTCCTCATTACCTCGATTTTTTGTGCGTGCCATGTTACCTCCTTCCTATCACATTACACCTATATTATACCATTTTGGCGTAATGCGGACAATGTTGTCGCGGCTTGTAAACCAGCGTTACAGGCCGCTTTTTTTGCGTTTTAGGAAGTCGGTAAACATGTCTTGGAGGGCGGGAGCGCTATTTGGAAATTCCAATTTGATGCCTATATCGCCCACGCGAAAACAGTATGGATTTTTGACCATTTCCAATATCCGAGCTGCTCTTTGCTCCTGCGGCACAGAGTTATCAAAAGTGAAACCGCTAACGTCAACCAGATCCTCTTTGTTGACCGCTTCGATGTTGACGCTTGCAAGCTCTGTTATAGGTATGCGTTTCTGCATCCATAATCGCCCCCTCCTTCCATGTTTATGATTTTCTAAGATTGTCCTATGAGAAAATGGAAAAGAACACCGCATTGATACGATGTTCTTTTCCATTGCTTCATGGGATGACTTCGGGCCGAGTTGGCCCGAAGTCAATAGGGGCTGTTCTGATAGTGCTGTTCGGCATCTTCCAGGGACTTCATATCGAAAACATAATAAAGCTCCGAGACTACTCGCTGAATATCATCAGGCGTGAAGCCGCAGCTTTCCATAGCCCATATGACGTAGCCACGGCAAGCGCCGTTGTTCCATCGCTCGGCCAACATTGCATCTAAAACCATTTCTTTTTCCATTTCTATTCTCCTATTGTGAAATAGGTTGGAGCGCCGCGCCGGGAAGCGTCGGCCTGTCACAAGACAGTTTAACCCGGCGCGGCCTCCTATGATGCTTTACAAAACAGATAACTCGGACGGGTAGCGACTTGTCCACCCCATAGGAATCTCACCTCTCCCCATTCTGATGGCGAGGCGTTCTCATTGCCTGCGACGGCTCACGGCCTTTTGGGCCGCTTCAACGCTCGGACTATGACTGAACGCAAGTATCAAGGCTTGTACGCTTTATCCGGCGGGGCCAACCACAGCCCGCCTACGGCATGGGCCTTATCGCTCTCCCCATCCTTTTAAAATGGCGGTCATGGCGGGCCTGTCACTTAGCGCACATACCCTTCGTATCCGGGTATCTTTTTATTCAAATGTCAAGCTGCATGGAAGAAGTCCCGACTTCGGGCCAACATGGCCCGAAGTAAACACCTCTCAATAACCATGAGATTTAGAGGGCAAAACGACAGGAGTTTAAAGAGAATTTTTCAAATATTTCTCCATGCGTTTCAGTCCACGGCCTATAGCGTCTTTCACGGCGTTTTCCACAACGCCCTCTGCCCGTGCAATCTCAGCCTTGCTCATACCAAGTATGTAATGTGCGTAAATACGCTTGGCCTGCTTGTCCGGCAAAGCGGCAATAGCAGCATGTAGCTGTTCAGCCGTAACCTTGCGTTCGTATAACTCGCAGGGCGAAAGTGACACAAAAAGGATGTCGTTTTCAATTCCATCGTCTGCGTCCAATGAATAATATGCCTTGTTGTAAAAGCGGCGGCGTATATAGTTTTGTTCCAGCCGTTCGGCTTCCAGCAGAGCGGCTTCAACTTCATCAGGGACATCAACAAAAAAGTCGGTATTGTAAAATGGGTAATAGTCCCGCAGATTGATCTTTGCCATAATTACGTTCCTCCATTTCGATTTTTTAGTGAAAAATTCGAAATAGAGTGGCGGAGAACGACAGCCGACAGAGCGTAACGCTCCATTTAACTTAATACAATAAAAAAAGCCCGCAATTTGGCAACAGCAAATTGCGGGCTTTTTTTGACCCACTTTTTTCGTTATAGAGTGTTCATGGCGATAGACGTAGTGAACACCGTCTTTATTTTAAGCTCCATAATATTTGTGCAGTGACCTTCATGTTTGCTCCTTTGAGCAAACTGCTAAGTCATGGAGAGACAAGCAAAGTACATGGAACAAAAGCTCGACAAAACAAACTCCTGCCCTCAAAGAAGGCAGGAGTTTTTACATCCCTTGTTCGGTAGCCAGGCTGTCATAGCGTTGTTGTTGATACGCCTTAGACCCTTTAACTTTGCGTCACTGCCTTTAAACAGTTTTACCCTTGTCGCTAATATTTATTGTCTAATTTATATGACAATCAAAAAGGTGGCGTGCAACAAAATTTGGAAGAATTTCATTTATAAAATCATCTCGTTAAAATGGTTATGTTTACTAAAATTATATAAAATTTACAATTTTCTGTTGCTGTAAATATATAAAATTGTTTTCTTTAACAGAACGATAAAACAAAAAATTAAAGGCAAACCCACTTAAAGGTGGGGACGCAAAGCCATAGGGTCTAAGGTGATTATTCACTATGACAGCCTGGCTGCATTTGCGTAGACTGCCTTTTTATGCCCGGCAGTCTCTTTTTTTGCCTTAATTTCGGAAGGTGAGGAACAATGCCGAAAAATTAATTTTATTTGTTCATTGCGTTTACAAAAAAAGGTATCCCATCTCTTTAACAGTTGAAAGGTGGGATACTAATGACTGCTGACTTAATTGCCCTGTCTCAATCAGGTGATACTGATGCAACATTAGAATTAGTGAATAAGTTTAATCCACTGTTAAGAAAATACGCATTTAACCTCAATTTTGACGATGCCTATGACGATCTGCTACTTGATTTCCTGGAGATTCTTAATAATGTACACCTGAATAATCTAACAAATTGTTCAGAAGGAATTTTAGTCTCGTATATACATAAATCACTGTTTAATAGTTATATCAAGGAATCTAAAAGAATAAAAAAACTCCGTAATATCATGCTGAATTCGGAGTTAAGTGACAGTGAGCTCTATTATATAGAGGCTTTACGACCGCATTATGATTCTTATAATGAGTTGGACAAGCATATTATAAGTCAAATATTAACCAAGCCTGAATCGATAATCATAAAAATGTTGTATTTCTCAGATTATTCTGTTGCAGAAACAGCGCGTCTTTGTGGGGTATCCAGACAAGCGGTAAACCAGACTAAAAATCGTGCGCTAAAAAAACTTAGAGATCAATACAGGGACAAGCTGGTGAATTAATATGGATAATATCTTAAATTATCTGAAAATTGGATTTGCTGCGATTGGAGGGGTTCTAGGATGGCTGTTCGGTGGTTTTGATGCTCTTATTTATGCCCTTATCGCCTTTGTCGTCATTGATTATATCACCGGCGTTTTAGTTGCTATATGCAAGAAAAATGTATCAAGTGAAATAGGTTTTAAAGGTATTAGCAAGAAAATTATGATATTTTTGCTTGTAGCTTTAGGGAATATTATTGATCAATATGTACTTACTTCTGGAAGTGCACTGAGAACAATGATCATCATGTTTTACTTAACTAACGAAGGTATTAGTATCATTGAAAATGCAGAAAAAATGGGGATGCCCGTACCTGCCAAGTTGAAAAATACGCTTAAACAATTTGGTGGTAGTATCAATAGCGATAACAACAGTAAAGATCAATAGTTACCAAGACAGCATATAACTGACGTTACTTTATTTATTCCCCAAACATGGCTTTAACGTCTTTGTTTGGGGGATGTTTATATTTTTTTAAATAGTGTTTACAAAATAGTAGCGGTAACCTCTTTATATTGTGAAGTCAATTTTAAAACGCATTTGATTCGGTGTTGTGTAGTGTCGGACAAACTCATGGCATCGTTATGTCCAGATAATCATGTTGTTGAGAAGCTGACCTCAAGAATAACATAAGGAGGAAAAAAATTATGGCACTTAGTGATTTTGTTCAGACAGCTCTTGATGAGGTCGGATACGAAGAAGGGAGTAACAACTATACTAAGTATGGCGTATGGTATGGTTTGCCTAACGATGTTTGGTGCGTTATGTTTGTTTCTTGGTGTGCGAATGAGGCCGGAATTTTAACAGAATCCTATACTGGAGCGGTACCGTTGGTTCCCAAGATGGCGAGTACTTCTGCAATGTATGCCTGGTATGGGCGTAGCCATAGAAATCTAGCACCTTCGATGTCAGCATATAGTTCCAATCGGCTTCGAGTTGGCGACGTCGTTGTCATTAATACTAACAATGGTGGAGCCGTAACAGACCATGTCGGCATTGTTGTCAGTGTAAATTACAGTGCCGGCACGGCAGATGTAGTAGAAGGCAACCGAGGTGACAAGGTAAGTAAAATAACATATACTAATCTTACCGACTCTGATGGCTATACAATTGCTTATCTCTGCAGTAATCACGTAAGTTATTAGATATTCCTGATCAAGACGAATCCCGGCACTGAAAATGCCGGGATTCGTCAAATTATAGTAATTTAATAAAGTTAATTTGATTAAACCGTAACGCTGTAGCACGGGCTCGTCGGGCATTGGGTATTAACAGTAATTTGATTATTGTTTAGAAAGTCCTCTAACACAGATTGCGACTCTTCCTGAAGTTGCTTATATTGATTTTGACTTTCCTTGTCATCCTCTAAAAACTGCACATCGGGGGGCTCTACTAGCAGATAAATATTATCTTTATCCGTCCCGATGATATAGCTTTCGGCACCAATGACTTCCGCATAATCTACGTCTCCAAACCGATTTGCAAATGCATCTTTTGTAAAAATAAACAGCCCCCAAACTGATCCTATTGAGTTATCCTTGGAATATGCTAATTTTTCATGAAGTTCAAAAAGGAGTGTGTCTTTGCTTTCTTCCGAAGACCATGTAACATTTGAATTAGTTAGAATAATCGCCATGTTATCCCAACTCTTGGGAATGGACAAAGTCAAATCGACCTGATCTGCTGTTATATTTTTCATTTCTTGGTCGGAAGGAGTACCTAGATCTGAAGGGGTTTCTTGACTCGATGAAAGTTCTTGGCCCGAAGATGTTACTGTACTGGATACCTCATTTGTTGGAGTCTGATTGTTGCATGCACTGAAAATGGATATAATTGAAATGCATAATAGTAACGTTATAGTTCGTACGCCAGCTTTTCGTGTTTTTTTCATACTTATATTCCTTTCTAAAATTCTAATCAAACATCATACTTACTATTAGTATATTCTCTCGGCAGAGTAAAACAATTGGGTTTCCAGCAACGTGCCGGACGAACTGTAGATTTTTGCTGTTGAACAAACCCTGTAAGTACCGTGGACAACATACCAGTGGCCTTCAAGATTTACACCGAGATACCCCTCTCCGGAATCGGTCCATGATTTAATTGTGGACCAGCCGGTTCCGGTTTTTTGCTGTAGTGAAACAGTTAAATCTGAAGTATAAGTATTACTTGACGGGGTTACCGTTCCCCCGCAGACAGCTTTGCCAGCCGAATTGATTTCAAGGCCCGCGCTCATCGACAGGATATATGAGAAACGAGGGGACATGGGTTTGTCCGTATTTGCATTTGCGGCATAGGCAGAAAGGGGAAGGAATAATGCCATTATTACTAGTAGGGCAGCGCTGAATAATTTTTTCATTGAAAATAGCCTCCTTTGATTTCTATTAATTAAAGACAATAAGTGAAATGCTATGCAACACAAAAATTTTACTTAATAAATTTTACACCTTCAGCGATTTTAATAGCTTCCTGGTTACTCAAGTTCCCCTGAACCGTAAAAAAGTGGTCATCCATTACCCATGCAACCGAGATTATTGAATCTTTAATGGAAATCGTGCCATTTTGATCGTTTATATTTACTTTTTCAGTCGAAGAAGCATTTTCCGTATCCACCGCAATACTATTTGCGGAAGTATACTCTGTATAAATCAGAAACAACGATTCGTCCAGTGTGTTGGAAAAGGTGATTTTTTTTGCTGTGCCGGTATCAGATAGACCACTGACTATATAACCTTCTGGAACATATGTCGGTACATATGTATTCGTCAAATTTACAATGGCATTATCGTTGTCTTGCTCGTCATCGTTATTATCTTCTAATTGAAATGACGTGTATTCGGGCTCAGTGCTGATCAGGAGGTTCAATACCCGTATGCGAAAGGCGTCAACTGTGAGCATCGCGATAGAAAATAAGATCACTAAGGCCAGCATCGCCACGGCAACCTTATTTAAAAGTTTCGGCACCAACTTGATTTTTCTTTTTGGTTTAGCCGTTTGTAAGTGTGAATCCAAAAGCCGGGTAAATGTTTCAAATTGTTTATGTGAAGACTGGTTCTCAGGTGCCTCATTAATACGTTCTTTTTCAAGTAATTTTCCATCTTTTTCGAAAGCGTTTTGTACAGCGAGCTTTAAAAGATTATCCTTATATTCCTCATTTATCTTATTTAGCATTTGCTCTTTGTCATTTGCCATTGCCAAGCTTCTCCTTTTCCATCAGCTTTTTTGCGCTTCGCCTAGCTCTTGTCAAATATTCACGAACACTGTTATGGCTAATACCTAAAATACCAGCAATTTCGAAATCGCTCAATTCTAGTATGTACTTAAAATAAAGTATATCTTTTTGCGATTGAGGCAGTTTTAATATCGCGTTACTTAATGCCTCCAAATCGGCTTGATGAAAAAATTTTTCTTCCATATTATCATCGGTGCTGATTATGTTATCCGATATATCTTCCTTTTCTCCTAAATATGTATGTTTTTTGATCACATTCATGTGTTTTAAGTGGTTCAAAGCAACGCTTCGTGAAGTATAAACAACATAGGCCGTGGTTTTGCAACTATTTAATTTTCTTAATGTGGGGATCTTTTCGATGAGCTTAATAAAAACATCGTTTATAAGGTCTTCTATATCCTTGTTGTCTAATGTTAAGCCGTAGATTGTTTTACGCACAAGCCGATAATAATTATTATATAAATTAAGCATAAATGCCCTGTCATCATTATCTTCAATTGCTGTGACAATAAACATGAACATCACCTCTGTTATAATGATAACAGAAATTGTATCATTTTCCATATATGTAACTATAAATTTACATAATATTTAAAATAATCCTTATCCTCTACATATTCGAAATACGATTAAGATATTAGTTCTCTATCTATTGACAGGCACACGACTTGGAAGCATAAGTAAACGGTAAACGGTAAACGGTAAACGGCAAGCAATGCGAATGTATTGACATTCGCGGATTTTTTACATTTTGTCCTGCGGCCAAAACACGAAAAATCGTGCTTGTTGGGGCCAGCCCCAAACCCTGTGACTTCGGGCCAACTTGGCCCGAAGTCAGCGCTTTGCTTTTTTGTTGCGTCATGCCGCTACCTCTCCATTTCCTTGTTTTTCTGTGCGTCCGTCAGGCCGAACAGATAATCAATATTTTGCTTTGCCGTTATAAGCTCCTGCATGTCTTTCCGTACCGCCCGGTACTCCTTATATGCGCTCCTTTTTTCTGCCGTCAGCCGTTGGCGCTCTTGTTTCAGCGCGTCCATCTTCGGGAGCTTCGCCCCGGATAGGATACGCTGGAAAGTGGCCCGCGCCGCCCGGTGCAGTTCTATATCGGCCTCATGCTCCGCGTAATATTTCCGGCTGTACTTTGCAGCCTTATATTCCTCAAACTCGGCGCGGGTTCTGGCATAATCCACCGTCGCTGCCATCAGATCGGCGTTGGTGTGCGCAGCCGCCTCGGTTGCTTTGATCTTATCGGAAAGGGTATGAAAACGGTCTGCGGCCTGCGTCGCTTTTTTCTCCAACTGCTCATACTCCAACAGGTCGTTTTCCTGCAAATATTGAAGTGTTGCCGCCATTTGCTTTAAGTTGAACACCTTGGCCCACCGTTCATAGGCAGGGCCTTTTCCTGCTTGCATACGGGACTGAATATCTATAATAAGATTCACCTTGCGAACCGGCTTGTTCCGGCCCTGGGGTAAGGCGGTGCGGCCCTCTATAATGGCCTGAATATCCTCCTGCCCGTAGCCCTCCCCAAGCGTGGAGGAACGGAGCCGGGTAAACCGCTCCTGTCCCTCGGCCCGAAAGCTGATAGCGCCGCCGCGTCCCCGCTTTACCTCAAACCCGGCAGCGGCCATAGCTTGCAAAAATGCGTCCATGTCCGGCGGCTTTTCGGCAAGGCAGGCGTCGATTTGAGCCTTTAGCTTTTCCTTCCATGACAGCGGTCTTCCATCGCCAAGCCACTCGCCGTAATGCTTGTATTTGCCTTTGCTGTGCTGCTTCGGATGCTCGATATAGGAGAGGCCGTTTTCGAGACAAACGCGATCTGAAAGCCGCCGCAGCGCAAACGACGAGTTCCAGAAGTTGCGGAACTTTTTCGTGCAGTCAAGGGACGTGGAATTAAAATAAATGTGATTATGGATATGCTTTCGGTCAATGTGCGTGGCGACGAAAAAGGCGTGTTTGCCCTTCGTCCAGCGCATGGCCGTTTCATAGCCTACCCGGTTGGCATCCTCCGGCGTGATTTCACCGGGGAGGAACGCCTGCCGAATTTGATAGCATAAAATGTCCGCGTCCTTTTTCTGTTCCCGGCCCGTGATGGACTTGTACTGCGCTTTTGAAAGCAGAAACTCCGCGTCGGCAGTTTCCGGCTCACACTGATAAGCGGAGAGCCATTCGCCATGCTCCGTTTTATCCGGATTCTGCCCGTAGTCGAAACGGTCAGCGAGGGATTGCGCAATGGTTTCTCCCTTGCTGATATGGTGTGTGATCAGGCGCGTGGTTGCCATGCGTAACCCCCTTTTTCCATAAGAAACGGCGGCTAAACAAGCCGCCGTTTCTCAGTCTGATATTGTTGTCAGCTTGTAATGAAATCCAGCAGAGCATGGTTCAGGCCGTACAGCTTGCTAATCAGCCATTCCGCGATTGCCGGTATTCCCACTGGCGAAGCGAGAAACGCAAGGAAAAGGAACACGCCGCCCCCAAGCCACTCCCGCTGAAATATCATAACGGCAATTCCGAAAAGAGCCATAAGGCCGGATACAAGGCTCAGGATTTTTTCAGACAGAACAAACAGGAAAATGAACATAGCTACCGCGATTGTCAGAATGACCGCAAATGGCGCGGCAATGATTTTAAGTATTATCCGCATGAGCGCAACCCCTTTCATTGTTTGGTTCTACCTATATTTTACCATCCAAAAAGGGGGGGCAACAATGTTGTCGAGACTTTGCGAATCTTGTCCCGGCACTTCGGGCCAACTTGGCCCGAAGTTTACTCAATTTCTTGTATTTTTGAGGAAAATTATGTATAATAACTGAGGAAAAGTAACATTTACTAAGCTGTTTTATAGTATTTATTTCTGTTGATATCTGACTGTCTGTAAGGTGATATAATATGTCCAAAAAGAACGATGATTTCTTCAAAGAAAAGAAACCGTGGTCTGAGGTCAAAGATGAGCTTTTAGGGTATTATCTGAAACCCTATATCCAAAAAATATTAAATACACGTCGACCTATAGTGTATGTGGATTGTTTTGCCGGAAAGGGTAGATTTGAAGACGGAAAACCAGGCTCCCCACTAATTGCATTAAATACTATAAGCGACTGCTTAGGACAAACGAAAATTAGCCAATGGAAGATTCAACCTTGTTTTATTGATTTGAACTATGCAGATGATTTACGAGAGAATCTCAAAAGTTATGAGGGTATTCAGATCATCTCGGGAAAATATGAGGATACTATAGAGGGTATCCTTTCGGACAAAACAGGTTGTAATGTTTTCTTATATGTTGACCCATATGGGATAAAAGCTTTAAACTACAGGCTTTTTGACACTTTTGCATTAGATAGGAAATTTAATAGCATCGAGTTACTTATTAATATGAATTCCTTTGGGTTTATTAGAGAAGGCTGTCGAGTGTTGGGCGGGAACTTTGGAGATGAATCCTTATTTGATGATTTGGTTGAATATGAAAGTACGCTTCTTGATGTAAGTGATAAATCTATAGCTATACTTAACGAAATCGCTGGTGGGGACTACTGGGAAACCATTATTGAGGCATATAAACAACACTCCATTGATATTTACCAAGCGGAAGAAAAATTTGCGACCCAGTATTGTGAACGCTTAAGGCATAGTTATAAGTATGTACTCAATATGCCCTTAAAGATCAAACCAGGACAACTGCCCAAGTACAGAATGATCCATGCTACAAATTATGTTGAGGGATGTCTGCTTATGGTTGATAACATTTGCGGTCGATGGGAACTGATGCAAGATATTCAAAACAATGGGCAATTACAGCTTTGGGAAGAGAACTGCAATAATCAAATTATTAGTGATGAAGATATAAACAATAAAGCGGCTTCACATATATTAAATTATCCTTCTTTTACAAGGTTAAATCTTATACTAGCAGATTTCTTTATGAAATATGGGCCAATCTGTTCAACAAGTACAGTTAAAGAAGCCTACAAGGATTTAGCTAACCAAGGAAAAATTAATGTTCGGCGTGATCCTCCTTTTACAAAAAAAACAGGTCAGCCATCGAAGTTTTTCGCGGATGAGAAAGGCAAAAAGACAGAACTAAGGTGGCTATCATGAAAACAATAATCAGAAAGACAATGCTTTATAAAACGGGAGTAGAATATGGCGACTATACTATGAACCATGTATTGGGCTGTTTTCATGGTTGTAAGTACCCATGTTACGCTTTTATGATGGCTAAACGTTTTGGAAAAGTTTCTTCTTATGAGGAATGGAGAGAGCCTTGTCTTGTTAGCAATACATTGGAGATTCTCGATCGGGAGATTCCACGCTTAAAGGACAAAATTGAATCCGTTCAACTTTGTTTTACGTCCGATCCTTTTATGTGTGGGTATAATGAGATTTGTGAAATGAGCCTTGCAGCAATAAAGAGACTTAATACTGCTGGAATCAAGTGTACTGTTTTGACAAAAGGTTTGCTTCCAATTGAATTGGCAAAACTTTCACATGAAAATGAGTATGGTATAACTCTCATATCTTTAAATGAAGATTACCGCCAGCGTATCGAACCGGGGGCCGCTTCATATAGTAATCGTTTAGCCGCCCTTCGAGCATTGCATGAACAAGGGTGCCATACTTGGGTAAGCATCGAACCCTATCCAACTCCTAATCTAATCGAACAGGATTTGACAACAATACTCAACGCAGTGAATTTTACTGATAGAATTATTTTTGGTCGTACAAATTATAGTAAAGAAATTACCGCATATAAGAATCATCGGACTTTTTATAATGAGCAAGCCGCATTAGTGATAACCTACTGTACCGAGCATGGTATTCAATATCATATTAAGCATGGCACAATAACTTAAATTGATATATCGCTCAACGGTTCATTAACCCAACGAAAATTCAAGAAGAACCGAAATCCGTATATCATAATGGTAATTAACAACGTCCCGAAGGATAATCAATATGGATAAAGAATTATTAAGACAATTATTATTATGCTTAAACAAGAAAGCGTTTTCACGATTTATTTATGAATTATGGGATTTAAATACTTATTCAACAGATAAAGGATTTAAGAAAGTAAGAGTTCGTAATAATTATTTTGAACAACATTTAGCTAAGTGGTCGGAAACACCTTCCGCATATGATTTTCAAGCGTATGATCTGATAGTTCCATTTTTTATGCCGTTAGAGCTTTTGTTAAAAACACAGGATATAAGTTTTATTGAACCAACCTTGCGTAATAGCTTAAAACGGTATAGCAAAAAGATTGATGATAGAAAAGGCAGTTGGTTTTTTCCGGTAGATGGGCAGTATATAGAGTCCAATATTGCTTTTGTTACTAATTTTTCTGGAATTGATAAAGATACCTATGTTGATCAGATAATACCAAAATTTCAAAAACTGTTAGAGGAAATCAATTTAGATGGTATTGCACATGTAGGAAGTATCGATAGTTTTTTAGAACTAGAATTTGATAAAACCCTAATGGCCTTCAAAAATTTCATGTTAAAATACGACAATGAAGTATCTATTTCCGCTAATGAAGATAAAGTAAGCATCGATAAATTTTACTCGGATAAATACATTACAAAAGGAACTTCAAAAAAGAGTAATAGTCCATATGAATCAATTTACATTACTCCTTCATATTCAAAATCCGAAATATTATTGGAATTTGAGAATTTAATAAATTCAAGGGCTTCGGAAAATACACTTGAACGCTTCTTAACTCAGTACTACAAAGAGATTTTCGGTGAACGCTACGATAGAATAGAAACGCAGTTGTGGCTTCGATTTCCTGAATTGGATATTGCAGGTAGTAATAGGCGCATAGACTTATTTTTAAGGAATGCTGTCGATAGAGACTGGGAGCTATTTGAGCTCAAAAAGTCTCAAAAGCTCACCCGCACATACAGAGATGTACCTACATTTACGAATGAAATTTTTCATGCTATCCAACAGATAAGAAATTATGAAAATATTCTTAAACAAGAAAAAGTAAAGCAAAAATTCTATGAAGAAGGAATAGAGTACTACTATC
Source organism: uncultured Sporobacter sp. (assembly GCA_963675425.1). Taxonomy (GTDB): domain Bacteria; phylum Bacillota; class Clostridia; order Oscillospirales; family Oscillospiraceae; genus Sporobacter. The sequence continues at coordinate 2,035,048 of OY776214.1, forward strand.
CAGAGCTAAGACTCGTCATAGGTAATAGGCCCGATATTTCGACTGAACAGTGGAGGTGGTTAAAAACGACAAATGAGAACAAGCTTAAAATAATTACTTTTGAGGATCTGATAAGCGAAATGAGAATGCGTTATAACATCCACACCAAACCAATAAATATAAATGAATAATAAAAAGGGAGCGACATTGTGTTTGTGTTTTCGCTCCCTTTTTATTTATTGTTCCGTAACCGCCGCAAGTTGTTTGAGTACATCGGATACCCGGCCCCATAGCTCCGCATAATCTTTTTGCAAAGCCGTAATTTCAGACGGATACACGCCGTAGGTATTCGCGTGAATTGCAACTTGATTCAGATTAGCCGCGCATCTGCGTTGCAGGGAAACAAGCTCCCGGACAGGGGAAAGATCGACATTCAAAACGTACCCGTTCAGCGCCATTTTGCGAATATAAGCGCTCAGGTTTTGCGTCCCCGCTTCCTCCATGCGGTGCTGAATCGTGTCGTATTCGTCCTGGCTGACCCACACATACAGGGGAACGCCGCGCTTGCGTTTGGGTGCGCTCACCGTTCCAGTTCCCGGTTCCGCTTGCGCCGGGGCGGTTCCTTCACCTTATCCAGCGGCTTGATCTCCGGCTCGGGGACAGACGGCGGCACGGGTAAGGTCGTATTGTTTGGGATGCCGTCGATCATGTTGCAATTCTGTTCAGTGGAAAGCTCCACTTTTTTTAGATAATTGTCTTTTTCCATAGTGTAGCCTCCTTAAAAATCACTTCGGGCCAACTTGGCCCGAAGTTGTGTTATCTGTCCTTTTCCACATTCTTGGCAGAGGCATGCCGGGCGGCGTTTTCCTTCGCCGCCCGTTCCGCTCCCTCCTTCAACTGTTCGAAAATGGGCTTTTTTTCATTCCGGGCCTTACTCTCCATAATTTTTTCATAGCGCCCGGAAAGCTCCACGTCGGTGACAAACTCCTTTTTCACAAAGGAACCGAAGTCGGGATACCACCATGTCAGCCGTTTCGCATTGGGAACGCGCTTGGCCTGCTCCCACTTGCCGACAGCCTGCACCTGCTGTTCCAACTGCTCCGGCGACAGTCGAAGCTGATCGAGATTGCCAGGCGCGGCCCGAAGCTCGTAAGCGTCCATCTGCTTTTCTGTCAGGGGAGCGTGATACAGGAGATAGCCCCACGCCTGAAACCTGCCGCTTTCCACGCTCTCACGCTGATCGAAATTGACGATTTCAGCGGGGCCGCCCTCCGTTTTTGGGAACGTGCCAATGTCAACTGGCCGCTGTGTGGAGTAGTATTTGTAAACTTCCGGCGCAGGCCGCACCGCCTTTTCCACAACGCCGTACTGCCTTGTATAATCCTCAATACGGGCCTCATAGTCCTTTGCTGCAGTATCTGCATTGGCCGTATAGTGGCCCCAATAAAAATCTCGCTTGCCGTTTTCCTCGGTAAATTGCCATGTGACATAGGGCTGCGGGGCGTTGGGGTTTACGGCAAGAGCAAAGCCCCGGTCATTTTCAAAGAGGATTGACCGCTTGATTTCATAGCCGTGTACTTTTTCTTTAGAAGGGTTATCGCGCATTATTTTCCTCCGTTCCATATAGGGAAATGTCCCGAACTTACCCCCGGAATGAGGGGGTATTAGGCATCTATGCCTCTCCCCTCGAAACCGTGGCCGGGAAGCCGCATGGATCAAGGCTTTTTTCGTCTAAGTTGGGGACACGTTACCCTTGTTTATTCTCCTGTTTCGCTTGCGTCGGCGGTCTGCCTCCCGCTGGCCCACGGCCCGGCAAGCCTCCGAGCAATATGCCTGACTTGTGACCGGGACATAGGCCGTGCCGCACACGGGACAAATCTTCCGTGCAGCGCCGTTACCTGTTAGCGCGGCCTCCAACGCGGAATCAAGGGGCAGGACAGCATTTTGAAAATACTTGCAGTACGTGCCTGTCCACCATTTGCTGAGCATATAGCAGGGGCAATCCAGCGGCAGACAGCCGTATTCCGGGTCAAAGTTTGCGCACGTACCAGTTACCAGCTTGCGGATTGCCGCCCGTTCGCTCCGGGTTAGTTCGCGGGCTTCCGTTTTGGCTGTCTCCATAGGATTTCACTTCGGGTCAACTTGGCCCGAAGTTGCCTCCCTCCGCGACAATATCAGATCCCGGTAGCAGATGCCGATGCAGCCTGTGCCGTTCCAATAGCTGCAATTCCAGCAGGGGGAGCCTCGTGGGGGCTTCCGTACCGTACCCCGGCCTGGTCGGGGCTTTTCCTGCATCATCTTTTCATAAGGACTGTTGGTGAAGTTCATTCCTCACTGTCACCGCCGTCCTCGTCATCCCACGGGGGCAGGCCGTCGGACGGCTCCGCACCCTCTGCATCGCCAAGGCTGCTTTCGTCGCTGTAGTCAAAATCATCCTCACTGTCGGCCTTCTGATGCTTTGGACGGTAAATCTTAAAATAGTACCCGGCTCCGCCGCCGATCACCACGACGGCCAACACGATAAAAAGCATTCCGGCATTATCCTTTTGCGATTCAGGCGTTTGTACCGTAGAGCCTTTCGGCTCCTGATTGGCTTTGCTGGTATCGTCCGATTTGGACGCAGAAGGGATGACTTCGGTATCTTTTGTATCGTAGCCGTTTTGTTCAGCCAGCGCCAGCAGGTCTTTTTCCGTCACGGCGTCAAGAAAATACACGTTGTCGCTGTCCCGTTGAAGGTCGATAATCAGATAAAAAGTATTTCCAGCAGGGGTCACGATGGTATAAAACTGCTTGCCGTCCCCATCATTGGCGCTGTTAACGACGGTTCCGGTTCCTTCCGGGATAAATACGGCGGCATCTTCGGTTCCCAAAATGCCCCCGGTTACTATGTCCGCCGGTTCTTCCGTACCGCTCTCGCCGTTGGCGGCATAGGCCACGGTAGTAAAGCAGAGCATCAGGGTAAGAACGGCGCAGAGCACCGCCAGCCTACGAATTTTCTTCATTCGGGGTTTCCTCCTTGCCGGTTTTGGTAGACTTCGGGCCAACTTGGCCCGAAGTGAAAGGCGCTCCGTTTTGGTCACGGAGCGCCTTTAAGATGGCCGGGAGGTCGGTCAGCGGAATATCCATCCCGCGCACCGCCTCCACGATATCGGTATTTTCAAGCTCGGTTTTCTGCTTTTCAAGCTCCCGCAGCCGGGCCTGATATTCGCTGATTTTATCCTTGGTCTTGTCGATATCCTTGTTGATGCGCTCAATTTTGGGGTTCATAAAAGCCTCCATTTCCTTACGGCAATCTTCCGAAAGCATATAGATGGGATTGCCAGTAGCTTGTTGTCATGTCCGCGTAGCCGATGGGATCGCCGCAATGCAGCATCATCCCGTCTCCAACATAAATAGCAACATGGGATACTCCGGGGGTATCGTAGGTTCCGGTGAAAAAAACCAAATCGCCGGGCTTTGCGTTCGCGGCCGACACGGGGGTACAGATGTTGTAAAGCCCCTGCGCTCCGAGCCGCCCCACGTCCCAACCGCTGTGATTGATTACCCAACTCACAAAGCCGGAACAGTCAAAGGAGGTCGCCGGGCTGGAACCGCCCCATACATAAGGATAGCCGAGATATTTTTCCGCTTCCTCGATTATAGCGGCGAACACTTCATCGGACAGGTATTCTTTGGGTATGTCATAATCGTTGTACTGTTTTACCGTCCCGCCAAACAAGTCCGGCCTGTTGCCGAGCGTCGCCGTGTAGAGGGCATACCGGGAAAGCTGTTCCTCGCTCATAATGTAAACGGGCAGATGGGAGAGGTTGAAGTTTTCGAGTGTCACGGTGCAAATGTAGTAATTATACGGGACTTCATAGGTGTCTGTATGGGTGTTGCCCTCCGTGTCCGTCCATGTATCCGTTTCCGTCCGATAGCGTACCTCAACATCCACGGTTTCGGTGAGGATGTATTGCCGTTCAAACAGCATGGCAAGGTCGTCCTGAACCTCGTCCAGCGTCCACGCTCCGTCATGCAGGGCGCTTAAAATGGAGATCAGCGCATAGGGGTCATGTTCAATTCCGTCAAGGTCATAATGATACTCGTCATAGTCGTGGGTATTTTCGTAATCATCAAGCTCGCTCTGCATGTCTGCTTCCATGCCGGAATAGGCCGCTTCCGCAGCCAGCATGTACGCATCCTCGGAGGGGTAAGTACCCGCCCCAACGACGCCGATCAGCGCATTCCCGATGGTAGTCGTGGAGGACATACAGGATTGCAGCGCCACAATCAGGAGAAAAGCCCCGATCAAAACAAGCACGCCCACGGGATGCCGCTTGACGAAGCCTGCGGCGGCGCGGACGATTTTCTCCGTTGTGACCGCCGTTTTCTCCGCTGCTTTCGCGCCCTTCTTTGCGGCCTCCCGCGCTTTTTTCTGATACTGCCTTTTGATACGCTGCTTCTGGAGGAACCGGGAAAGGGCGTTATCCTTTAGCTCCGGGTGCTCCCGCGCCATCGTTCGGTACTGAAAATCTGCTTTCGCCCTGATGTCCCGATGTTCCCACTTGCGGACGCGCCGGGCCGGGCGGGTACGGATACGGTGCTTCGCAAAACGCGCCGTACCCCAGACCGCCGTTTCCCCGGTAAGCTCCGTCCGGTGCGCGGCCTCTACGCCCACATTCTCATTTTCCACCTCATGGATTTTCTGATGGGCGTAATACCACGCCCCGGCTCCGGCCTTTTTTGCCGCATATTTCATCGGGCCGGGCTTTTTTGGCGGCTTCTGTTTTGCCAGCTTATCACGGGCGGCATTCAGCTTCGTCCCGGTCTTTTCAGCCCGGTACTTGGATTTTTCAAACCGTTTGCCGTCCTGTGCTGCCCTTCTGCCGCCGGAGGCCGGGGCGTCCTGATGCGGGGCTTCATCCTCCTGCCGTAACCGTTCGGAGGGCCGGGCCTGTCCGCTGTACTGCCGGTATTTGCGGTTTCGGGACTTCGGGCCAACTTGGCCCGAAGTTCTGCCGTTTGGCATAGAAAAAGCCGGTTGCTTGGGATCTGATTTATCCCCGGCAAACCGGCTGGTTTGAATATTCTGTTGTCTTCGCTCCATCCTTCACCTCCTGGGGAAGCGTCTCCTGTGATTGGTGGATTAACATTATTGTTTAGCTTGTTTTAAATACTCTAGATACTTCTCATTACCTGTAAAAGCAATGTCTGTCATAATTTTAATGAATTCAAGATTTACAGATGTTACTTCATCCCATTTGATAGCATCGTACTGCTCAGAGCTGATATCCGGGTTTGTCGGAATCTCTATTTCTTTAATCCACCATTTAGTAATTTTTTCAAACAATTCAATCATTTCAAAGTAGGTATCATAAAGCTTTTCAGGGAATCCCTCAAACATTTTATTTAACAAATCATGCCCAAAAACATTCCGCAAGTCGGTCATTTTCTTGAAATTTTCTACGTCCTGCTCAGATATTGCTCCATTTTCTTGATACCAAAGCAATGTTGCTCTGATTTGTCGATTTTTTTTGCTGTCAACTTTGGATAAGACATTTTCTTCATAACCATCAAATAACTCTTTTCCATTCTCAAAACCATTACAATAAAAATACTTAACATTATCAACAATAGCAGATTTGAAATTTTCATAGACGGCTATGAATACAGAAGCAGTAATGAGCTTTTGTTGCAGCAAATCAGGACTTAAAAAATTATGTAGCTTATCTGTATAATCCACAAGCTCTCATCCTTTCAATTCTTTTACTCAGTATAGCACACTTATTCCCCCCAAACAGAAGTAGAATCGACAAATTAGCACCTCTCATTTTGCTCTGTGTATTTAAAATCCTCAGGGCGGGTAGTAAGCAAATTGTAGATTTCTCCCTGCGGGAAACGGTCAACGAACGGAATAATGACGTTCCCGTAAAACAGCAGCCCTTCGCCGGAATTGCTTTGGGTCACATAGGAAAGCTGATGGGTGGAGATACCGAGCTTTTGAGCTAAAATCTGCCTGTCGCCGGGGGCCTGCGAAAGCAGCACCATGAAATCGCTGTTTTCAAGAATGTTTTCGATCTCAGGGCTTCCAAGCAGAAACTTCACGTTTTGCGTCAGGCCGCTTGGAATACAGTACATTTTTCTGAGCATTTTCCAGATGGTCACGAAATAGCTTGCGGTCAGCGCGTCATTCAGCAGGGCGTGAAACTCGTCAAAGTAGCACCACGTCGCAATGCCGAGACTGAAATTGCCGCTGACCGCAGAGGAAACAAGCTCGTTTGTGATGTGCATGGCAATTTTGCGCAAGCCCTCGCCCATGCCTTTGAGCACGAAACACACCACGCGGCTGTTCAGGTTGACATTGGTTTGATGGTTAAAGAGGTTGAGGGAGCCGGTGCAGTAAAGCTCCAGCGCCGTCGCAATCCGCTTCGCCTCCGGCTCAGGCTGTGCGCAAAGAATCTCGTACAGGTCTTGGAGCGTAGGTATCTTCTCCGTGTTCAGGCCGAGGGCGATATCCCGGTACACCAGCCGTACACAGCGGTCTACAACCGTCCGCTCGATAGGCTGCAAGCCGTCCTTGCCGCCGACGATCAGCTCACACAGCGACAACAAAAAATCCGCTTTCAGGGAAAGCGGGCTTTCGTCCCCGGACATGCTCATTTGAATGTCCATCGGGTTAATATGGTTCGGGCTGTCCGGGGCAATCTCAATGACCTGTCCGCCGAGTCGCCGTACAAGGGGCGCGTATTCTCCCATCGGATCAACGACAATAATTCTGTCCTTTGTTGTCAGGAACACGTTTACAAGCTCCCGCTTGGCGGCGAAGCTCTTGCCACTGCCCGGTACGCCGAGATATAGGCCATTCGGGTTTTTGAGCTTTTTCCGGTCGGCCATAATGACGTTATGGGACAGGGCGTTTTGCCCGTAATACAGAGATTCCCCGGCCATGCGAAGCTCCCGCGTCAGGAAGGGAACAAAAATCGCGGTGCTGCTGGTGGTCATGCCGCGTTGGATCTCAACGGCGTTATGACCGAGAATGAGGCTGGACATATATCCCTGTTCCTGTTGGAAGTCCAGCCGCTTCAAAGCGCAGTTGTATTTCTGGACGATACCTGCCACGGTGAAAATGTCGTTTTCCAACTGCTGCCGGGCGGGAGCCGTGTTCAGGATCAGGAAGGTAAGCAAAAACATGCGCTCGTTGCGGGATTGTAAATCTGCCAGAAGCGCCGCCGCGTCCTTGCTGAAGGTGACTAAATCCGGCGGCAGAATGTCCATATCATAGCCGGAGCGCACGGCGCGTTTCTGTTCGTCCACCTTCATTTTATCTATGTCGCTGATTTTGCCCTTAATGGTTTTAATGGCTTTGGATTGGTCTACCGGCTGGATATGGAGCGTGACGGTCATTTCAGCGTCCATTTCCAGAAGCTCCGCAAGGAGCTTGTCGGAAAGCTCCGACGCCATGATCTGCATATACGAAGCCGCGCCCCACGTGGTTTCCACACGAAAGGCGCGGCCCTGCCGGAAGTCAAAGGAAGTGGGGGCTATGAAGTCCTTCGTTCCCATGCCTGTTTTCGGAATATCGCTCCATGAGAATACAAACGGCTCCCAGCTCCCGGGATGTAGCTGCCCGTGCAATACCTCCATGCGCTCCCTCCCGGCGAGGGGCCGGGACTGGACGCCGAGCTTTTTGAAATTGCCCGTAATGTCCGCTTCAACCCGTTCTAGCCGGGGCCGGGCCGCGCCGATTCCGTCCGCGCTGATGCCGAAGGTGATATATTTGGAGCGCACAATGCCGTTGTTGCTCTTGGCAATCTGATTTTCCAACATGTCCGTATACTCGCCCCGGATGCTGTCATAATCGTCGGACTGCGGCGGGATGTTCACGCTGTAGCGGTTTTCGGGCCGGGAACGGTGATTGATGAAAGAAAGCTGGAACGGCAGGGCGGCGTCAAAATAATTGAGGAACGCGCAGTAGCCGTCAAAGATTGCGGCTTGGTCGTCCGACGAAGCCACGGAGTAGTTGATGTCCTCATACTCGATGGTTTTCGTGTAGAAACGCTCCCGTACCTTGCAGATGCCGTCCGGGAGCATTTGCGCATAGGGAATCGTCTGCTGTGCTGACTGCGGCCCCCGCTTTTTCTTACCGCTTTTTGCGGGGACGGGCGGGTGTTTTGCCTTTTTTGCTTGCTTCAAGCTGTGAAACCTCCTTCCGGGGATGGGTGAAATACCTGTAAAAATTGTCCGTCTGATAGGGTCTTGTTCGGGGCCAGAGGAAGGTTGCGCGGACGATATGCCGCACCACCTTTTCAAAAGGAAGCCCGTCGCGCTCGTACATGGCAAGCAGGAAGCACGGGAGCATCAGCCCGATCATCAGGAACATGGCTCCCATGTTGCCGATAGCGGTACGGGCCACGAGGTAGGTTGGGATGCCGACTGCCGCAGCGATGCCGAAGCATATGAGCTGGCGTTTGGTCAAATTGAACGCCATTTTAGTTTTGATTTTCGATAAATCGTTGGGTACGTTCACATAGGCCATATGATTAAAAATCTCCTTTCCGGTAAAACGCGACTTCGGGCCGACTTGGCCCGAAGTGGGTTTGTGTACCATTGTTTTTTGGGTGTGGTATAATTGGGTTAAATGAATAGAACCAAATAGAAATTATATTTTGGAGAACAAATATGAACTGGGAACCGTGGACAGGTTGCTATCCGGCAAGTGATGGCTGCACTTACTGCTATTTCTATGGGCCATACGCGAAAAGTCATGGACAGAACACTATCACCAAAACGGACAAGTTTGATTGGCCCATACGCAAGAATAAAAAAGGCGAATACAGTATCAAAGGTGACAAGATACTTGCCACCTGTTTTGCTACCGATTTTTTTCTGCCCGAGGCCGATGTATGGCGTAGCGAAGCATGGGCGATGATAAAAGAACGGCAAGATATTGATTTCCTTATTCTGACGAAGCGTATCGACCGTTTCTCTGTTGCTCTGCCCTCAGACTGGGGTGATGGATACGACAATGTAAACATCGGATGCACAGTTGAAAATCAGGTTTTGGCTGACGAGCGCCTACCACTATTTTTGTCTTATCCTATTAAGCGACGTTTTATAGCCGCCTCGCCGTTGCTCGGTGAGCTTGATTTGTCCGCTTATTTGAATGGTGGCATCAACCATGTTTCAGTGTCCGGAGAGAGCGGACGAGAAGCCCGCTTGTGCGATTATGATTGGGTTCTCAACATACGTCAACAATGCATAGATGCTGGAATTACCTTTTGGTTCAAGGCATCTGGTTCGCTATTTAGGCGTGATGGCGTAGTGCAAAAAGTAAATCCCTATCAACAGGGTAACCTTGCCAAAGAACTTGACATTAGCATCTTGAATGGCAAAAAGTTGTTTTAAGCAGTAGCCTCGCTGAACTTCGGGTCAACTTGGCCCGAAGTTCAGCGTTCGGCGCTGTGTACCGGGGTGGTTTGCCGGATGGGGGCCTTCTCTAGCCCAGCCTGCCGCGCCCTCCAATATTCCGGGTTGTACTCCCGTATGGACTTGTTGATGTTTTCCTCAAATGCGGCCTTATCCTTAATGCGTTCAGGGACGCGCCACAGTTTTTTGTCCAAAAGCTCACGCAGCACAACGCTTTCCTGCGAATCTTCCTCAAAGCAGAGATAATTGCCCTGCCGAAAGCCGCACTTCCGGGCGGCAGGAGAGAGCATGGCAGAAATCTCTTTGGAAACCAGCGTCCCGCCGTGACTGGCGGTGCTGACGAGAAACACGCCGGGGCAAAGCGTATCGCAGGTCTGAACCTTTCCCCACGGCGAGTTTTCAGGGTTATTGAACATTCGCGTCCTCCTTTGGTAAATGTGCACTTCGGGCCAAGTTGGCCCGAAGTTACCGTTCCGCGTCTTTTACTTTGCCGCTTTTTTCGGGGGTAGACCGGGAGGCATTATGCTTTGTAGCCTGTTTCTCACCGTCGGCAAGCTGTTTCTGGATAGACGGCTTTTCCGCAGCAGGAACGGCGGCGGCGCGGGCCTGCAACTTTTCAACCTCCGTATGATAGGCCGAAATTACGGCTTCGGTCAGTTCTGCGCGAAACTCTTTTGTAATGGGCCTTGCCGTATCCCGGTAGCCGGTTTTGCTGCTTCTGTCCGGCTTACTCGGCATACCCACAAAAATGCCCTTGTCGTTCTGTAAAATCTTGAAATCGTCGATCACAAAGCTGTCGTTGATTTTCAGGCTGGCGAAACCCACTAGATTACCCTTCGGCTCGATCAGCCGGGCGGTCACGTCCAGCTTCATCGGCAAAACGGGCGCGGCCTCTTGCTCCGGGGCCTGCCCGGCAGTCGCTTGTTCGTTACTCATATTGAAAAATTCTCCTTTTGTCACTTCGGGCCAACTTGGCCCGAAGTTCTTTAATGTGCTCCAAAGATGCTTTTGGATAAGCTGCCGGTTTTGAACAGGGTGAAGCACAAAAGCACCGTGTAGCCGATGACCGTCCAGATCGCGCTGCCAATGTCCGAAGCTCCGGCTGTGGAAACGCTTTGCACCAAGACCGCGTATATCGCCACGCAGACCATAATTAAAAAACCCTGAAAGGCCACGGCCAGAAGGGAGCGAAAATAGTTATGGCCCATGCCGCCGATTTCCCGATTTACCACTGTGGCAAGCGGTATCGGCGCAAGACTGGACAGCATGTAGATTTCTATAAGCCTGCCGTACACAATTACGAAAATAACGATGTTCAACGCCGTCATTGTGAACTTCATCATGAAGGATTGCATCCAAAGGCCAAGCAGCGGGCCTGTGTCCATGTCCTGCAAAGTCGTTTCCAGATTTACGAGGATATCAGGCGTAACGGCAGTGCTGCCCTGTAGCAGCCCCGCCGAGCTTTGTACCACGCTCTGCGCCACGTCGAACACCGCCATGACGATATTAAAGGTGTTGGAGAGTATCACAACGGCGGCAAAGGTTTTCAGAATCCACTTGAAGAACATCCATGTGTCTATATCATGCAGGTTATTTCGGTCGATCAGCATTTGAACCAGCTCGTAGCACATGACAAAGGTAAGCACCAGCCCGGCAATCGGCAAAACAACCGTTTCGGAAAGCTGCCGTATCATGGAGAACACCCCGGCGTTCCATGACGCCGGGGATGCCCCCACTTGTGTTGCAATCTCTCCGATCTGGTTATTCACGTTGTCGAAAAGGCCCTCAAAGTTCCCCATGATACCGTCAATCAATATGCCTTTCAGCCAATCGGTAATCCAGTCGGTGAGAAAATCCATACCGTTTTACCTAAAACAAACCGGACAGCAGCGGCACAAGGGTTGTTCCCAAGAGGATGATGCCGCCGCCAGCCATGAGTTGCTTGATCCCTTGACTTTTCGCGGCAGGGTTATCGCTGCCATACCCTTCCAGAAGGTTAATTACGCCCCATACCGCAAGGCCAGCGCCGAGTGCGATAACGAGCGTTTGAAGCGCGTCTACCGCGCTGTTGAAAAAAGCCATGACGAACCTCCTTTGCGTTGGTTTTTTGCAACAAAAAAGACCGCTTCTGTGCGGTCAAGTGTTTTTGTAGACTGTATCAGGAATTGCCCGTAAAATCGTCCTCGAACATCGAACCCCGAATTGTGACGGTGGCGCTTTTCGTTGAGGTCAGATAGACGTTGGAGCCGGTCAGCGCCGTAGTCTGCGGGTCGAGGGCCCTTACGGTGAAGGTGATCGTATAAGTGCCGTCCTTGGTTTCCACGGGGATATAGATTTTTCTGGCTCCCGTGACGCTGGAGCCGTTGACGGGGAACTGCCATGTACCGCCGACGTTTTCAAGCGAAACGGTTTTGGCCGAAGTGAAGTTATAGCTTGCCGTTACTGTTGTTCCGCTGACGTAGGAGGCCGTGACGGGCAGGCTTGCGGTTATCCCGTACCCGGATTTTGTCACGTCCGATTTGAGCGTCCTGGAACCGCCGTCACCAAGCGTGACACCGCCCACGTTGAGAGAGGCGGCAGAGGCGAAGGTTGCGCTGATGCTGTGGGAGGATGAAATGACGCTGAACGTATAAGTGGATGCCGTGCCGATTGACGAGCCATCCACTCTAACGTCTGCAATTTTATACCCGGAGTTTGCCGTAATGGTGTAGGTTTTGCTGTTGCCCTCCGTTACCGAGATTGAACCGCTTGGGCTGATGCTGCCGCCTGTTCCCGCCGTAGCCGTTATGGTGTAGGTCGCAGGCGCAGGAGGATCATAATAATAGTCGCCCCCGCTGTAACCGCCGCTATCGTTGTCATCCCACGGATGATATTCCGAACCATCGTCGCCGCCGGAATAATTCGCAGTAGAGCGTTCTGCCTCGGCTGCTGCGTGGGCGGCGTCCATACCTGACTGATCTCCGGCATTATAAGCGTCCCACCAATCATTTGTAGCGTCTTGGATTCTGTCTTGCTGATCTCCTGTTAGATATTCATTGTCATATTGGGATACAACAGCAAGTGCTGGTGTACCAAGCGATACTACCAGCACCAGCGCAATTATTACCGACAGTAGTCGGGATTTATAATTCTTCATATTTTCCTCCTTTAGTTCAAAGCGGTCATACTGCTCCAATGGACATTTGCGGTGAATGTATTTACTCTGATTTCAACATCAACATCGCGGATTTCACCAGCCCTCGGGTCGGATATAAAGTCATAATTTTGCTGAATCCAAGTGATATCTGCATTTTCAGGAATGGTCACAGTCAAGACCCCGCGTACATAGGCTCCGGCGCTGGTACTGTGGCGGGACCAGTAAACGCAGGAGAGATCAGTTCTCAGCGAAAGCTTCCCTTTGCCATCGGCATTCAATTCATCCTCTACACCACGCGCTTCTGCAAGCACGAGATTTGCAAAGTCGATGTCAGGTTGTGTTCCATAAGTATACGTTTGGCCGGAAACTACTCCGACATAGTCGGTCGGTGTCCGCAAGGGCTGTTTCACAACCTCAATGCCGTTTGGATTGCGGAGCTTCCATTCGTTGGAGTTCTCAAAACCATAGGGTCCAGTGAAGTATGCAACCTGCGGATACGAATTTATCCAGTCTTCATCTGTTTTTGTGCTTATGGTTTTGGTTGCTTCACAATGCTCATTCCACGTCATATCGTAGTAGCCATGAAGCCGGGTGATTTCCTCCGGTGTCAGTACGTCTCGGTAAATCTGGACGGTAGTGAACAGATCAGAGTAGCTTACCCACGCGCCGAGCGCTTCGGCCACATAGCGGATGGGAACGTAAGTACGTTCCTCCCGGATGATTGCCGCCGTGTCCATTTTGACGGTGCGTGTGCCGCCGTTCTGCGCGATTGTGATCGTATCAATGCCAATCGGCACGGAAACGGTGATGCCGTTCTGTTCAATAACGGCGGTCTGTGTTTCCTGATTCCAGCTAACCGCCGCGCCCATTGTTTCAGCCACGAATCGCACGGGAATGAGCGTCCGGCTGTTTTCGTCTACAAAGGGCTGAGCGTCCGGGAACACAACCGCTTCGCCGTTGTATTTCACGGTGAGAACGCTGGAACCAATGTCGGCGGTGTCCGTTGCGGCAGTATTGGTTGTAGCTGTGTCGGTCGTGTTTGCCGCTGCCGCGCCCGTTATGCAAAAGGTGCTGACGAGCATTGCAATAGCCAGTAGCATAGAGAGTTTTCTTTTCAAAGTGATACCTTCGTTCTAAAGTAATGTTTGGATAACTTTTCGTCTTTACATGCTCCCACCCCCATCCAGTGCAAACGCCATAATGTGAAGGGCAAGGTAGGCCGGGGCGACGTAGGAGCACAGGGAAATGTGACGCTTTAACGGCAGACGCCGGATAAAGCCATAGGCCACAGCGCCCATGCCGGACAGGAAAAGAATCGCCGCCAGTTCCGGCAAGCCGCAGGCAAAGCCAAGAGTGCAGATCAGCTTGAAATCCCCTCCGGGGACTTCGCTTTTTGTGAGCTTCGATGCCGTCAGCAGTAGGACGGCAGGGATGATTAGCCCCATTATACGCCAGAAGGTGGAAAAGCTCAAAAAACCTGAGAGTAGCAGCAGGAGAGGAACGGCGTTTGGAATCTCCCGCCGCCTGAAATCAACAACGCCGCCGTAAATCAGCGCGGCGGCGTTTATCAGGATGGAAACGTAATTCATCATGGCCGCTGCTCCGTCCGGTAGTTGGTGGACTGTACGGTAAAATCAAAGGTGAGATCATCAAAGCCGTATTGCCAAAAAAGCGTTGAGAACGTGACCGTTCCCGTGACGGTCAGGGCCGGAGGCGTTGCCGAGCCTGTGATGGAGCTTATTGTCACGGTGTATTTGTCCGGCATGTCGGAAGCGAGGTAGCGGGTAAAATCCGCTTTTGCCGCCGATACGTCCAGACGCAGAATGTTGTCGGCGCGGTAAGCGTCCAGCATGTTTTTCTCAACCGCGCTGTTGCAGCTTCTTTGAAGAATGGTTTCCGCGTCGTAGTAATTTTCGTAGGTGGCTCCCATCTCCATAATGAGAAAAGCAATTAGCAGGAGGAAGAACACCAAGCCGATAAAAATAACCGGGATTCCCCCGGCCCTGTCCCTTATGAGTTTTTTCATCACCGCCAGTACACCTCGCTCATTCCGGCCACTTTGACCGTGATCGGCAAGTCCAGCGCAATGGGATTCCCGCCGAGCGTCAGAATAGTAACCCTGTAGCTTGCCGTGAGGGTTACGCTGAAGGTCTGCCGAAGTTGAATTTTTCTGCCGCTGTAGTACACGGCATCCACCTGAACATTGACGTTCTCCAAATCGGCGCTTTCCATCTGCGCGACAATGTTCCGGGTTTCTGCCTCGTCGTACACGCCCGTGATTTCGATGCTGCGCACCACGCGGCGGCACATGTAGCTTGCGTTGTAGTATTGCATGATGTAGATCATGGCCGATACCAGCACGGCGAAAATCAGAATGAGCATGGCGGTTGTCATGAGAAAAGAAACCGCCTCGTCGCCCTTTTTCTCCCGCAGCAGGCTTCTCAGCTTTTTAACAACCGCCATGCCGCGCCCTCCTTTACCAGTTGGCGTTGAGCTTGTCTGCCATGCTGTCGAACATGTCGGAGAAGAAATCCGGGAAAAACTGATTGATTGCCACAATCAGCAGGCCGACAATGACTACGCCGACGATGATGCCGCCAATGGTGGAGGTGGCAAGCTCCCCCTTGTTGCTTTTCAGGATGGTTGCCGCCTTGCTGCCGGTGTTTTCTACCTTTGCTTTGATGGACTGGAACAGTTTTTTCATGTGATCGACTCCTTTACACAATATTGTTGAGATTATGGATAACGTACACGACGAGGACATACAGAATCATGGCGATACACACGCCGATGGCCGGGTAATACGTCCGGCGCATTTTCCCCGGCCTTAGCGAAAGCTCCCTTTTGATATTTTCCTTGGCCGAACGCGCCATATCGTCGGCCATATAGGATAGCGCCACCGTTTGGTCTATGCCCATGCTCATATCACGGAGCGCACCGCAGAGCCGGAACATCTCTGGTAAACCGATACGGTTTTCAAAATGGACAAGGGCGCTTTGAACGTTGCCGGACTGCATTTCGGCAAGCAAGATATCCAACTCCCCACCAAGCTCCGGCCCTGAAACCTTTCGATAGGAACCGATGACGCTGACAAGATCGCGGTCAGATTGCAGGCTTCGGCAGAGCGTCCGAACAAAGCGCGGCATTTCCTGTGAGATAGCCAGCTCCTTTTTGCGGATTTTCGCGTTCAGCGCGTCGCGCTGCCGCATCAGGGCGAATACCATTTCCAGCAGAGCGACGAACGCACCGAAATAAAAGCAAAGGGCAACGCATACCGCCGTCAGGCCGATACCCGCAAAAACGGTCAGGTATTTCCGGGCCGTGTAAACCTTCGGTGTGATGGGAAGCCCGGCCTTCTCCAAGTCTCTGCCGAGCTTTGCCCCTGCGGTTTCATCCACATAGATGAGCCGGGAGACAGCGGCAAGAAGCTGATTCAGCGGAAAAACCGCCCACGGGTCAAGCGGCTCCTTCTGCCATTTGGCTATTTTTTTGAGTGTCCCACGCCCGGCGAAAGCGTATCCATCTGCCGCCGCGCAGACCGTTTTTAAGCCGAGAAACAGCAGCGCGGCAATCAGGAATAGGGTTAATCCGATGATCATATCCCGTCCCCCTTACGTCAGCAGCGGCTTGTTCAGCCGATATGCCCTCACCAGCGAAAACACCACGGCGGCAAGCAGCAGCGTAAGTAGCGCCTGTCCCGGAAGCGTTGTAACAAGGACGGTATAGGCGTCCTTCATGAGAACGCGGAAAATGAGGGGCGCTGCGAAAATCAGGGACAGAACGGTAAAATACTCCCGCCAGATGGCGTACATGGCTGTGTCGGATTCCCGTTGGGCCTGCCGCACGTCGGCCATCGCGTCCACAACGGACATGGTGACATATTTCATGTTCCGATCATCCTGGGCGAGAATCAGCACGTTTACCCATTGGGAAAAGTAGTCGTTGTTCACCTGTGCTTCCATGCGGTGTAGGCCGGTTTTTACGCTGCTGTTTATATAATTGGTATAGGTGAGAAAGTCCCGGAACGGGGCCGGATACTCCAACACGCCGAGATTGTCCCGCACGGACTGTATGAAGTCCTCCGTTACGATATAGGAATTGGAGAGGATCAGCATGGAGGAATGCAGCTTTTCCATGCGCTGGCTTTTGGCCTGTGTCAGCTTAATGCGAAGGAAAAGCTGTGGGCTGATCGCGCCGAGGACGCCCACCGCGACGGCAAAAAACGTATGGGAAAACAGGAACTTTCCAACTGCCGCGCCGCCGCCAGTGCCGAGGGCAGTTAGCAGCCAGTAGACGGCGGGGGGCATATTGACCTCCCGCACCAGCCGCCGCCGCTGTTGCTCCAACCGCGCAAGTTTTGTGAAAAGCGTCTGCTTGCGAAGCTTCATTTCCCCGGCCTTTTTCCCGCGCCTCAATTCTTCGGCTATCTTTTCATCAAGACCGCCGACAAAAAAAATTGCCGCGCCCATAAGCAGGAACACGGCAAGATAAACAAGGCTCATATACATTATTTTTCAATCACCTCCGGGCGGGCGTCCGGGAACAGACGGTAAAGCTCCGCTTCCGGCGCTCCGTTGTCGCGCAGACGGCAGAAAAGCTCCGGCGAGATTGTCCCCACTCTTTGATGGGAGCCGTGAACCTTTACGACGCGCCCGCGCCCGTCGCGCTCCGTTTCACTGATAACGAACCGATACAACATCCGGCCTTGGAGCTTTCCGTTTTCAACGCCTGTCGCTTCAAAGATTTCCATGTACTTGCGGGAATTGTCTTTAAGCTGCTTTTTGAACACCATGATCGGCCACGCACCCGCGCACATTTCCAATAGATGCGTGTCTGAAAGCCCGGTCTGCGCCGAGTGGCACATGGACACCAAGCGCCTGTATGCGTCGAAAGCATTGTCGGCGTGAAAGGCGGTCAGAATGGTATGCCCGGTCTGTCCGGCGTTCGCGGCCTCCCATGCGGCGGCGTCCCGGACTTCGGCGGGGACAATTAGGGCCGGATGGAACCGCAGGGAACTTACGATCAGGTCAAGCATGGTGATGGGGTTTGGCGGGTCTTTCGTCACGGTGTAGAGCACCCTCGCCGGGCGGTCATTGCCCGTATCGTAGGCGGTAAGGTTTAATTCCCGGCTGTCCTCAATGACAAACACGCGGTTGTTGTAATCGTCGTTCTTCCTGATGTACTCATTTAATAGATACGCCTGATCGGTGGTTTTCCCGGAGCCGGTGCTTCCGGCCAGCCCCACCGAAATCCCGTTGCACAGGCAGAGAGTCAGAAAATCCAGCATGTCCGGCGAAACGGAGCCGGAAGTTAAAAGCTGCTCACGGGTAATTTCGCTTTTGTTCTGTTTTCTGATAGACGCGATCACGCCGCGCTCCTGCGGTACGACGGGGGGAATCATGGCCGATATTCGCGTACCGTCCCCGATGTAACTGTCTACGCGCGGGGTCTGCGCGTCCAGAAGCATCCCGCCCATGCGCACCATACGCTTCACAATATCCAGCGCCGCCGTGGGAGAGGAAAACGCCTCCCCGCCGTACAAATACTTGATATGATCGGGGTAGTTGATTTCTATGACATTGTAGCCGTTGACGTTGATTTCCTCAACGTTCGGGTCATGAAGATAATCCGTGAGGACACCAAGCCCGGCCATGTCCTGATAGATACGCTCCACAAGAGCCGCATGATCGAACGTACTTCCGGCCAACTCCTGAACGCAGTATTTGAGAATGAGCGTTTTCAGGGTTTGGGCGGCGTCGGCGCTGCCGAGGGCCGAAGAAAGCTCCTGAGAGTGCTTTGCCGCGATAATGGAGCGCACGTTTTCAAGGAGCTTCGGGTAATCAAAGCCGCCGTCCTGCTCTTGCGCCGCCTGCGTAGCTTGGAGAATGGAGAGATATTCATACGCCGTGATGCTCATAGGCTCACCGCCTCGTACAGTTTGTTGATTGCTCCGGCATACGCCCGGCCCCTTTTCCCGGAGAGGCCAAATAAAAACCGCCTTTCGTTCTGGAAAAGCGGAGCCTCCCGGACATATGGGATTTTTATTTCCGGCGTACATTTCAGGAGCTTATACATGGCGGCATAGTCAAGGCCCGGTATGATTTCCGAGCCGACATACAGGGTTTTGTCCCGCGCCGCCTGCAACGCCTTTTTGTTGGCCCTGTGCCAAAGAACGCAAGAAACATGACCGCCCACGCACAGGAAGACTTTATCCGCGCGGTTTAACGCCCAGGCGGAAAACAGGTCGTTTGTTTCGGACAGGCAATCCACAAGCACCATGTCGAAGGTCAACCGGGCAAGCTCCAAAAGTGTTTTAACCTGTTCGCCGGAATAATCGCCGTCAAGGGCGCTAACTGCGGAAGGGGCGGCAAGCACATAAAACAGTTCATCCGCTTTGAATACGGTCTGCCGGAGGGGAGCGCCGCCTCGGAGCGCAGCGCCCAAGCTGTTTTCTTCCGGGATTTTTACGCCGAGAAACGCGGAAAGCTCGCTGTAGGCCACGGGAGAAATGAGGCACACGGACTGATCGCCCCGGCTGACGGCATAGGCAAGATTGACCGCCAGCGTTGTCTTTCCTGTCTGAGGCGCGCCCCATATTGCGCATACGCTCATGACCGCGCCCCCGTTTCCCGCAAGGTCAGGTGCAGGGATTCATCCTTTTCTAGTCCGATCAACACCTTGGCCTGCTGCTCATTCACGGTGAAAACCACATAGGCGGGGGCAAGGTCGTAGTCTGCGGGATCGGCATCGGCGTTCGCTGTGAGTTCAGCGTCCAAATCGTCCAGAGATACGAGCTTGCTGTTGAGCACCTTATATACGGAAACTGCGGTCAGAGCCTCGCTGACCACGGCGGAGCCGTTTTCATCCGTATAGCCGTAAACGTCCACGGTATCGCCCGCCCGGAGAATACCGGCAAGTCCGGAGGATTCCGACGGCAGGGCGATAGTCAGAAGATATGTCCCATCGGAAAGCCCGTAGCCAGTCTTTGAAGTGGCGTTTTCGTATGCTTCCGGGGTCATGAAGCGGTCACGCCAAAGATATTCCCCCGCGTAAATGGTGCTCCCGGCAACAAGGCCAATGATTTCAGATTTGTCAGTCACGACGGTATCCGGCAGGCCGTAGGAGCCGACCTCCGCGTCGGTCAGCATGTCGTCGGTAATAACCGTTCCATATTCCACGGTCTGCCGGAGCTTCACAATTTCCGTCGTGCCGGACTGTGCGCCGTATAACCGGGGCAGTAGCCCGAACGCAAGCGCCCCTGCCAGCAGCAGGCACATTGCGCCGATAAAGAGCTTGTTTCTGAAAAGTTTAATCAAATACGTTCACCTCGATTTCCTGATATAGAAAAAGCCGCCATTTCTGGCGGCGGGGACTTCGGGCCAACTTGGCCCGAAGTGACGGATTATTTGTCCTTGGGAGGGGCGCGAACCATAAGAATTATCTCCTTTTCTGTTGTATAGTGGGGAATTCTGGTATAAAATAAAAGTTGTCTATTAAGTTAAAAAGTAAAATCTGAGTATAAGGACGCAGTTATTAGTTTCACGATAACGTAGATCTAATAATATAAATATGAATATGATTGGGTGAGATATTATGGTTATTAAGTTGAGCCCTTCACAGATTGAGATCCTAAAGATTCTATCAGAGCAGAACAAACCAATGGGAAATAATGAAATCAGAAAATATAGTAATATTAATCCAATGAATATTGCGAATGCTATTAATTTTTTAGCGCGTAAAGATTTGGTATATCAACCTGATATTCAAGGCAAAGTTGAAATAAGTCCTGATGGAGAAGATGCTCTTTCTTATTACCTTTAGTTAGAGCGGAAAGGGAGTATAAGTGTTTTGAAAACAGATTATGTTAGTGCAAAGGACTTGGAAGATTTCATTAACACTCTATTTGATTTCCAAAAATGTGGCCATTTTGTATTTAGAGGATATTGTTGTGAAGATGAACTAAAACCATCTTTGGTTAGAGACTATGATGCACGAGGATTTGATGATAAAATATACGGCATTAGAAAATACGAACGATTTTTGTTAAACCAATATAGTAAGTATTCACTTCAATATCTTCCGCCATTTTTTTCGCCGTTAGATTTTGTTGCAAGTGCACAGCACTTCGGTTTACCGACAAGATTGATCGACTGGACTTTCGATCCATTTTGTGCATTATATTTTGCTGCTTTTATGAACAGCAATCCAGAAGATGGATATTATAAACTAACCATGGTTGATCTGAATAAAAATATGTATTTTGATGAAGTTCCTATTTTCAGCGCTTCAATCCTTGATCGAGAGTATAGGATAACAAACAACGAGCTTATCAATGATTATCTGTTCCTTGTCAATTCATTGTTATCATATGAAGCTTTCTTTAGAATCCAACATGATGAAATGAGTCTGAATTTCTGTAACAAACTAAGAAACTATATTGAAGATGAGAATATAAAAGGAGAGCGCAAACTATTCTTTTGCTCTATTTACGATTCAAATACGAGGATAATCGCACAAAGAGGCCTATTTCAAATACCACGAAGATTTATAGATGATGTAACAAAAGATGATATTACTTCTAAAGATATAAAACAGGCTTCAACAATCTTATACATGATTGACAAATCATTAAGAACAGATATTTTGAGTATTCTTCATAGACTTAATATATCTACTCCAAGGCTCTTCCCAGACTTGCAGAATATTTGTTCTTATTTGAAAAAGGTTGAACCATCTCTTATTGATTAAGAATGTGAAAATGCGGATTTCGATAAGAACTGCGATAGAAATTATGCAGTGGAGGGCAATTATATGGATTGGACAACGATTTTATTATCGACCATCAGTGCAATAATAGGTGGTGTTATTGCATTGTTAGGGAGCATTATAGCGACAAAAGGCCAAAATGAAGCTCTTAAACAACAACTAGCCAAGCAACAAGTTCTGTTTGACCAACAAATTACGTATAGCGAAAAAGAAAAAACAGAATCTGTTCGTAGAAGGAAGCAAGAGGCAGCATCACTATTTTATTTTTTAATACCTTCTATTGCTTATGAAGGATTTTGTTGCCGCAAAGACCATTCTTACTTTGCAACTTCCATCTTTGCAAATTATGATTATTCGTCTGCATTGAACGCAATTCGTGATGAACTCACAGTTGACGAAATATTATATATGACATTGCTCGTTGGAAATATTCATGCAATAAGTCGTTATGCCGAAAAGAGCGAATATTTCTATAATACATACTTAAAGCTTCTAAGCGGTATTTGTGAGGGATATCCCGGGTGCGGTAAGTATTATGCCTTTAACTATAATGGAAGGAAAGGCTTGCTACCCGTTGCAAAAATTGAATCCTTACCTGACAATATAACTACAGACTCCATTAAAGGCGATAGTTACTCCAGCTTTTTTAATAATGATGGCAACTGTATATACGACAAAATCAAAAAAATAATAGACTCCGGTACAGCAAAGTAATGATGCTTTAACACATGGATTTTCTTTGGTGTTGTTTTTATCATAGTTTTAAATAGAAGAAAAACTGATATTCTTGCTTTGGTGACACACATCGGGCCAAGTTGGCCCGATGTTATGCAGGCGCATCCGGGTCGTCCAAATCGTCATAGTTAAGAATATCATCGGCCTCGGTTATGGCGGCGTCACTGGACACGTCCACCTCATAAACCGAATATCGCTCATCTGGATTCATCTCCATATGCCGATTCACAAGGGAAGAAAGGTCGAAGCTGTTGCATTTGTCGGCTTCGGCGGTGTACTTGTAGTTAGGGTGTTTTTTCAGGTCATACTTCGGAGAGAGAAAAGGTCGGAGGCCGCGAAGCTGTAAAATACACTTGGAGCCGTCCATTGTGGTGAGTTCATCTACCGTCATAAGCTCTTTTCCAAGGCGTTGCATGTTTTGACCATGGCTTTGCTGCATTCCCCGCGTGATACTCTCCGTATACATGGAAATGGTTTCTTTGCCCAAAGCCTCCGAAAGCTCCTTGACCGTGGTATGCTCCCGGCCTCCCAAGAAAATGACCGAATCCATATTACCCATAATGGTTTCGGCATTATCTTTATAGAGAGCTTTTAGCTGGCTTTGCGCCTGTAAAAACAGGCACAGAGAGATTTCGCGGGAGCGGATAACTGCAACCAGCTTTTCCAGTTGGGGAACCTGCCCCGTGTTCGCGGCCTCGTCCCACAGCACCCGTACATGATAGGGCAAGCGGCCACCATATTTTTTGTCCGCCCGTTCGCACAAGAGGTTGAACATCTGCGAAAAAGCCATAGCGACAATAAAGTTATACGTCATATCGGTATCACTGATAATAAAGAACATTGCCGTTTTTCGGTCGCCCATGCGATCAAGCTCCAACTCGTCGTAGCTCATGATCTCCCGAAGCTGGGGGATATCGAACGGGGCCAATCTGGCTCCGCAGGAAATCAGGATACTTTTCGTCGTCTTGCCGCTGGCTAACTTGTACTTCTTATACTGCCGAACGGCGAAGTGATTCGGCTTCCGCTTTTCCAGTCCCATGAACATGTAATCTACGGCATTTTTATAGTTGTCGTCATCTTCTTTCACGTCCATGCTGCCGATCATGTCCACCAGCGTATTCATGTTTCGTTCTTCCTCAGGCCCTTCAAATACGATATAGGCAATAAGAGCGCAGTACAAAAGGGTTTCCGATTTAGTCCAAAACTCGTCGCCCTCTTTTCCGTCACCACGGGTATTGGTAATCAAGGCATTTACGAACTTCAAAATGTCCGATTCCGTCTTGATATATGACAGCGGATTATAGTGCATAGATTTTGAGAAGTCGATGCTGTTGAACACTTTGATTTTGTAGCCCTGCCGTTTCAGGAATGAGCCGACCTGTCCTAAAATGCCGCCCTTCGGGTCAACTACTACATAAGATGAATGCGCTTGAAGCAGTTGCGGGGTCAGCCAGAACCGGGTTTTGCCGGAACCGGAGGAACCGATAATGCAGCAATTCAGGTTTCGGGAGTTGGCGGGATTCTTGGGGCGCGTGTTCATAGTTAGAAACTCCGTGCCGGTGAGAATGACGTTGTTTTTGAAAACGGGGTCTACAAACGGCTTGATGTCCTTCGCCGTACCCCACCGGGCAGAACCGTATTCTATATTGTGCCGGAACTTTTTTGCGCTTTTTATTCTGTAGTACACCACAAGCCTAATAATAACGGCTCCAACAATACCAACGAGCCAATCGGACGCGATGAAGCCCGGCGCAATTGTGCCGAACGCCGTGCCGATGGTTTTTATCGTGCCAATCAGCTTTTCTCCAAAACCGACTCCCGCCGCAAGGCGGTAAGCCGTACCGAGCTTGATGCAGCACCAAAGTATAAACAGGTAAGGGATGTTTGGCAGCAAATACTGCCGGATTCTATCTGTCCTCATGCGCCGCCTCCCGTTTCCGCTGCTGTTCGCGGGGCCGCGAAAGTGTCTGTTCACTATGCCGCTTTAGCTGTTTCAGGATGGAGGGGCGTTTTTCTTTTCCACGGCTCATAACGAGCTTTGTGTAATCGGAGAACGCCGTCGTAATCGCGTCGGCCTGTCCGGCTTTGAAAAACAACAGATATTTGTCCGGGCCAGTCTTATGAAAAGCGTAGTCCACGTTGTATTTCCGGGCCACGCGGTCAAAGAGCCTTGTATCGCCGGAGAGGTCAAGACTGTTTGTGGAAACACGGTGATTCATGAGCTTCTTCACGCTCTGCCTGCCCTGAGGGGTCTGCGCTTTGTTATAATCTTTTTGGATCTTCCGTAAAACTGCCGTGAAAGCCTTTGCAAGTGTCTGGCCCGTGAGCTTGGTGGTCTTGACCGACAGGGCAACCGTCCGGCGTTCAATATCTTCCTGCATCGAAAACCTCCTTTTGTCTGCTGCGGCGGGTTATGCAGGTAGGACTTCGGGCCAAGTTGGCCCGAAGTCCTACCGTTCCTCCTGAAAGGGGCGGGGCCGGTCAACCGTGGGCGCGTCCTTTTTGCCCTGTGCGATCTGCTCATTGAGTGATTGCATGGTTTTCTGAATTGAGGGCTTGCGCTCCGCCGCTCTTTCCAAAACGGCAATCCGGGAGAGGGTGGTTTCCACACTCTTTTTCATAGCGGCAAAGCAGGCCCGGTTGGCTTTCAGGGGGGCCTCCATCGCTTTTGCCAGCTTGCTGACGGGCTTCACATCATGAACGGCATCCTGCCCCGTCATGGCGCGGGCCATATTCCGTAGGTGCTTACCCGCTTGATGATATTCGGTGCTCACAGCCTCAATGGTTGAAATCATTCTGTCCTCTAACGAAATGGAGCGGTTTATGCTGCCGCGCATACTTTCCAGAATGGGCCGCACCTTGAAAAAACGGGTGATATTGTCCAGCGTGGAAACGCCCTTTTCACGGAAAGCGGACACGGCGTTTTTACAGCCCTCAATCACGTTCCGCTTTACTGCGTCCAGCCGTTCCCGCAAAGTAACCGTGTTTTTGTCCAGCGTCTTAACGGCGTTTTGCAGGGCGGTCTTGACAGGATGGGCCTGTTCCCACGCCACGTTCAGTTCCCGGCGCATGGCGGCAAGCTCCTGTACCGCCGCGTCAAGCTGGCGCTCCATAGTGCCGATCTGATTTATGACCGCAAGAAAATCCTGCGTGGAGGGCGCATTATTTTCACGCAGGATTGTCAAAAGCTCTTGAACATGCTCATTTTCCAGAACAGGGGCAGTAGCGGTCTTGCTTTTTGCCATAGGGGGTATCCTCCTTTCGCCACTTCGGGCCAAGATGGCCCGAAGTGGTCAGCGTTCCTCATGGGCCGGGGTGGGACGGCTTCTTGCGGCTGTCGGCGCGGCGTCGATCATCTGCTGATACTGCCTGAGCGTATCGCGGATGGACTTTTCCGGCTCGGGATAGGCAAAAATTTTGTATTCCTCCGGCAAATCGTCCCTGCCGTTGTAAAGCTCAACGAAGCTGTCGCCATTCTCCACAATATACCCGCCGTACACAAATTGCCCGTTATCATCTAAGCTCATATCCCGTCCGTATGCCTCGTAGTCGATGTAGTTCTGCAAATGCTCCGGCACTTCCAGCGTACACATTTCCTCGATATAGAAGCGGCCCAAATCGTCCTCGTCGTGGATGTCGGGGTAATACTCATAGCAATCGAGGTTTTGGGCAAGATTAATCAGGTTTTTTACGCTACCCGTATACTCCCCGTAGGCAAGAGCGGCCTCAAACTTCGCCTGTTCGCTCTTGTCCATATCGTCAATCAGGGAGGCCAGATAATTCAGTTCGTCAATGCTCTCATATTCGCCTAAACAGTCATACAGGCCAGAAATGTCGGTTTCATAGTCGGTGATAAAGATTTCCTCATACCTTACGCCGTCCACATGGATATGCTTCATAAGGGCTTGAACGTCCTCGGTGGTGGCGGGGAGCTTCAAAAACTCCCCGTCCAGACACCCTTCATTGTAGCGGCCAAGATTGGTGACAAAGGCTTCAAGCATCGTCTTTCGCCCGGCCCTGTCCCTTGACGGTCAAAATGCCGTCCAACGTGGTTGCCGTGATGTTCAGCCGCCCGGCTGTGGCAATGTCGTTTTTCACATCCTCACTCACACCGTTGCCGCAAACGACAAGCACATGGGAGCGGCGCAGAAGGTCGCGTCCTATGTCGATGCCGCTTTTGTGTTCCTCCGGGATTGCGTCGTTGATAATCAGGGGTAGGTAAAGCAGGGGGCAGACCGGGGAAAATCCGGCCTCATATACCGCCCGGCAATACTGACCAGCCTGTTTCGTGTCCGTATCGTGGTCGCCGCTCCATGCGGCGGTGATGTATGCTAAAGGTCGTTTCATAATAATAAAAGCACCTCCGTTCGTGTAGCGCTGAATGTGTCAACCTATCCTCCCGTCCTTTCCACTCATGGAAAGGATGCGGCTCAAAGGAATATATATCCCCGTCGCTTGACCGCCTTAAAGCAGAACCGGGAGAAGCCTGTCAAGAGTGCGAAGCACCGCCTGCGGCGGCAAGGCTCTTGACAGGCTTTCCCGGTTCTGCTACCTGATATATGGCGACGGGGAATATATTATATCCTTTGAGCTTCAGGGCGCGGGGCAGCGCCCCGCTTACTTTTCCTGTTCGGCCAGCTTTTCCGGCCTCACAAGCTCCGGCTGCTTTTCCTTCCACTCGTCCAGCAACTTGATGATGGTATCCTTCATTTCGCGCGGGGTCTTGTCCTTGCCGAAATACTGGCTGAGTTCCTGACTGGAAATAATCACTTTGTCTACCTCCTTTTTTTCTTCGAGCATGATACCGTCGATCACGTCGCCGTTGAGCAGCCCTGTTTGGTCAAGCTCCCTCATGCGCTGTGCCTGTGAAAGCGATGGGCCTGTCTGCTGGCTCTCGATGGCAACGGCAATGTACCGCTGATTTTTTGGCTTGATGTAGGACATTTCAACTGCGGGGGTGAACGCGATTTTCTTTTCGTCCACCATGTTCATAAGGTCGGGTACAAGGTCGTTAAGCTTAATGTAGCGCTGAACCTGCTTGACCGTCATTTTATTGCGCTCGGCCACAACCTCATTGGAACGCTGCCCTTTATCCGATTTCTGGCCATCTTGGCCCGAAGTGGAAATGTCGCCCCGCGCGCCCTGCCGCTTGATAGCCTCCAGCTGCATTTTTAGAGCCTTGGCCCGTTCGCTCGGCAGGATGCTTTCACGCTGATTGGTGTTGTCCTCCACCATCTGCGTGATTGCTTCCTCGTCGGTGAGATTGCGGACGATGCAGGGCATTTCAAAATATCCGGCTAATTCGCTGGCCTTCTGGCGACGGTGTCCGGATACGATTTCATATCCGCCATCCTCACGGGGCCGAACAATGGCAGGCTGTGTAACGCCCTTGTCCTTGACGCTCTCCACCATAGCCCGCATTTCTTCATCGTCCCGAACCCCGAAGGGATGATTCTTGAAAGTATGAAGCTCGGACAGATTGAGAAAAACAATCTGTTCTGCTTCACCCTTGCGCGGGGCCTCCTTCGGTTCCTGCGGCGGTTCCGGCTCCGGGGCCGGGGTTTCCTCCTTTACAGGGGCCTTTTTCACGGCGGCGGGGTTCTGTTTTTCAGCGCGAGGTTTACGCTCCTTTTTGGATTCAACTTCGGAAAGCGGCTTTCCCCATTCCTGCCGGGTATCCTCGGCCCCGGCCTCCTGTGCTTCCTGCGGGGCCGCTTTACCGCGCCGCGCCTGCTTTTTCGGGGCCTTCTCCGATTTTTCTGTTTCCTGCTTCTCCGGGGCGGCGGTCTGTTCGTCTTCCTGCGCCGCGTCCTGCTTACCCGATAAAATCTCATTGATTTTATCGAACGGCACAACAACGTCGCCGGGGTCAGGGGTGTGCTTGCCGCCAATGTCAAATGGCGTGGGCGGTTCAAGCCCATCATCGCCTATGTCGTGCAAAGCTGCGCTGCTCTCATGGGAGAGTGTCGCGGCTTCCTCAACGGTCAGTTCCGGGGCCGGGACTTCCGTGACAGGCGTGGTTTGTTCGTTTTCCGGTGTGATTTTCACATCATTCGGCATGTTCGGTTCACTTTTTGCCATGCGATTTACCTCCTTCATCAAAAATGGCAACAAAAAAGGGCCTGATTTTTCAATCAGACCCGGCGGGGATAGATGGCATACCTCCTTCGACTTCGGGCCATGTTGACCCGAAGTTCAGCTATCCATACAGAAGCGCCGCCCATAGTCTCATTTGGGCGGCGCATTGTGATTAATATAATGATGGCTATTATAATATTCGTTTGCTTGATGCCAAAATTCCTTTATTTTATGCGGGTTTCCGAGTTTGTCGTTCAATATAATTTGTGCCGTTATTTGAGATCAGACTCTCGGAGCCTTTTCATCATAAGTTCATCAATTTTTTTGGAAGTTAGAAGATCTGGATTTGCAGCTAGTATTTCGATAGCCATACTCAAATACTTGATGGCAAGAGTAACGGGCTCAATTTCTTCCCCCTGGTTGATTTTAATCGATTTTGTTGCAGGTCTAGATTTTCTGGAATGGACAATATCTGAACGATATCTATAAATTATGGAAACCGATTGTTGAATCTCAAGCGGGGTATAGGTGCAGTCCGAATGCAATGTCGAAATCGTTGCCATTCTAGACGAAATTTTGTATGTAAGCTCACCCTTATCGTTATCACTCAGCAACAATTCCAAGCCGATAATGGCATCCAAAATAGTGTCTTCTTCACAATTTCTCAGCATGCTTCTATTTAGCCTACTGCAGGCTAGCTTGAATGCATTTTGATTGTTTATTTGAAGCACAGCGGCAAGTGATACAATTTTTTTGCTGTTCTCACTGGTTATAGAGTTGCGTGGCTGCAGCCAAAAATGTTCTAAGAAAAAGTCAGGATACTCTTTTGCTTTCGCTCCTGTCAACCCAATTAAATTTCCTTTGCAATATCTAGGTATCCAATCGTTAGTGGGTAAAGAGATAACTTGTGCGTAACCTGTTGGTAAGCCAGTTATTGCACGAACGCTTGCAAACACAGAATCGATAGTGTCAATAGGATATGCGCGCCACTTACCGAAAAGTTCTTCGGATTTGCATTCGCAGTTTTTCAGAGAATACCCTTTAATTACAAGCATATGTGTGGCACAGTCTAAAACTAATTTTTCAAAATGTGCATCATAGTTGCCGACAAAGTGTTTTGACCTTATGAAATCATCTGTCATCCTGGTTATAAAAATATTGTCATTAATGGGAATATTATCGCTGTCAAATCCAACGAATAGCACTGGCACACAAATGTCAAATTCAAGCGTCTCGAGGAAATATGTATTAGTTACGCTTGTGTAAATGTCTTTGAAAATCTGCTCTTCATAATCATATTTTTCCGTTAGAGCTATGTATCTGCTGATTATATTTCCCAGTAGTAGGCATAATGCAATTTCAATAGCATCAGTTGTTTCCTTGTACCAAATCAAAGATAACACCTTAGCATTTTCTTTCAAAAATTGAGCGCAGTCCTTATATCCATCTAAATCAGCAATACGTATTTTGTCATCAACTTTATGACTTGATAGGAGTGAAGAAAAGTCAGCGAATTTATAGTTGCGTTCACCAAACGACAGCCCAGCATATGGGCTAAGTTCATTTACAGTAGGCCAGCCTCCGTAACTTTCTTTGCTGACAGACTGTGGATAGGAGGAATAGGTTGAAATATATTTGTTTTCTGCTACATGAGTAGAGATTTTAGCTAAAACTTCTTTTGACATGTTACTCATTAAAAAATAAAAACTACCCCATTGTTCTTCTGTGATAATCCGCACAGAGCTCGCCCGCTTTCTATATTTTGTTAGTAACCTACGTAGTTCTCAAGCGTCTCAGGCTGCTTTTTTGATATCCCTACTTTAACAAACCCTGTATTATCAAGGGCTGTACGCTCTAAGGTGTTCTAGGAAATCGCTGTTTTATGATTGAATTTTCATGGCATTCAAGAGGTCAGTGGTTCGATCCCACTTATTACCGCCAAACAAAGTACCGAGAATGCTATGTTCTCGGTACTTTGATGCTTTTTTATTGGAAACTAGAAACAGTAAAATAGTTGAATCTGAGTTGAATGAGAAAAGTTATCATAATTTGTCTGCTTCGTCTGATAGCAATTCTTCAAAAGATTTAGCTAGAAGTAAGTCATTAAGCCGCCCTTCATTGTAGTATTTCAACACTTCAGATGCGTCTGCTTTTGTTAAAAAACCTAAAGCTACTTTAAACATCGGTTCGGCATCGGTTCCAGTACAGATGACATCATAGTTTCCGTTATCATCTTCTGTTATACTTGATATCTCCGCATTATAAATAATACTGGTAAGATAAACCTTAAGCGATTTCCCTAAGATATTGAATTCTTCTTGCGATGTAAGAGAAAAGGCATTTTTGCTGCCTATCTTTAGACCGTTATAATTCTCTGCAGATAAGCTCTTTTTAAAAGTTAATGTGAAATCATCAAGATTCTGTTTGATCGGCAGATGCTTAACAAGAAAAAGATTAAGTATCTTAATGCTCCTATACATTTGTGTATTTAACTTCGTAATCTTAGCGGGTGGAAAGGAATGTTTATATAGTTTCTCGATTTCATGCATTTGCAGACACATCAATTCAGTTCTTCTAAAAAAGGACAATGATTTTTGCATATCACTATTATCACTCGCTTCCGCGCCAAGGTATTGATTTAGAAACTTTGTAACAGCATTATATGTTTTTGCAATGTCGAGAACAGACGTTGCTCTTTCAGGATTAGTAGCATACGTTAAGTTTATAGTAATACCCTTTGATTCACTATTTGTATTAAAAGTAGCAATAATATAGACAATATGATTCTTATCATTCGCAAGAATAACCTTATCTTTCAGATACGTTCTGATAAACTTAAAAGTGTATTTACCGTAATCAGTTTCAACTGTAATGGGTGCTGGTTCCCGAGAGGGAGCGACAGTAAAATGTGATATATTGTCTTGCTCATCAAGAAGGCGTTCTCCGGTTTTGGTCTTCATTCTTGTGTTAATGCGGGAAACAACATCGTCGCCAAGCACTACCGCCGCTCCAGTTTCATATGCCTTTTTTAGAGCATTTTCAAACTCTTGTTTTTTTGTAGCATCCGAAAAGCTGATTGTGCTAGTTAATTCGGGAAAATCAGAGGAAAAAATGTCTCTTAACTTGTTTCCCATTTTCACCAATCCTTTTTTATTTCATCAAAGACAAGTATTTTGCTGATGAGCAGATGTCGGGCCATTATCACATCTGAATTCGTGTCAAAGTTTGAATCGGGTAGAGCTAAAATGTGTTTTATCAATTCAAGTCTATCGTGTATACTGCGAACGATAATGTATCTGATATCCTGATAACTAAAATCAAGCCATATTTCTCTGAGTTCTTCTTTTTCTAAATCCTCTGACAGCTTCAGGAGATGTGATTCTCGGCTAAACTCCACACCTAAAGTAAACGCATCTGCAATAACTGGTTGATACGTTGAACTACTTTTCACGTTTGCTGAGTCTATCTTTGCCTTGTCTGGTATATATCTCCATTCGTGTTCATCATGAAAGTTTTTTATGAACGTTAATTCTTCGTTACCTATCACACGTTTCATTTTGCCTCGAAGTGGCTTTATTAGAGCCAGTCTTAGCAGAATGTCATCTGAATACTCGTCAGGCATATCTTCTTTTGAAGCCATATTATTGAACATTTGTGCAAATGATCTCGAATATGCTGATAATGAATTAAGATAATGTATAGGCTGGAGATTTTTTCGTTCACACCAGCTTTTTGAAAAGGCTAGTGCATATTCGCCATAGTAACTCGGATGACTATTTCCGACTGAGTTCGAGCTTAATTTGAGATTTTTGAATGTTTTCTTTGATTCGTCGGCAATGTCGAAATCGAAATTTGTTGCAACTCTATGTAGCGGGATGTCGCAAAAGCATTTTGTAAGAACAGCGATCTCGTTATAAGTAATGCCAGCAACTGTAAGGTTTAGATAGTCTATGCTTTCGCGGCAATACCTAGGAACAAGCGCCTTCCTTGATAACGCCGCTCTCAGATACTCTTGCTTTGTCATGAAGTGAAATAAGGTATTAGCACTTTGGGTATAGTCGTTTATCTCGACACTATTATCGAGAGAAATTAACGGCGTAGAATCATCCATTGGAATCTCCTTGACACAGTCGATCTAACTTAATTTGGAATAATTATAGCGTATATTCTATAATAAAGCAAAATAGATAAATAAAGATTAGCAAATTTAAAATGGGAAAATACGGGATGGGCTTCATATTTATTTTTGTTTCACTTTATCTTGTAGCCGTGCACCAACCTATCACAATATCTTGATTATCGTATTAGGTTGATTCGGGAGAGCGAGTTAAACGACTACGATAGCATGAACAACTATATATGGTGCTTTTGCAACACATGGGGGTTTAGCTCAGTTGGGAACGCGTACCAGCCTTTTACGATAACATAGCAACTTCGGATTAGCATGGCCCGAAAAGTATGGCTATCAGACAGAAACACCGCCTTTAGTTCCACTAAGGCGGTGTCCTTTGTAATGTGATAGCTGTTATTTTATTTTAATATTCCCTAAATAAAATAAGGGATTTCAGTTTTCCTAATATAACTGGCCCAACAGCACCGGTAGCACCTACAGCACCTGTGGCACCGACAGCGCCCGTTGCGCCGACAGCACCGGTAGCACCGACAGCGCCTGTTGCGCCGACAGCACCTGTAGCACCGACAGCACCGGTAGCACCGACAGCGCCTGTGGCACCTACAGCACCTGTGGCACCGACAGCACCGGTGGCACCGACAGCACCGGTTGCACCTACAGCACCTGTTGCACCGACAGCACAGGTAGCACCGACAGCGCCGGTGGCACCGACAGCACCGGTTGCACCAACAGCGCCGGTTGCGCCGACAGCACCTGTGGCGCCGGTCACGCCGACAGCGCCCGTGGCGCCGGTCACGCCGACAGCACCCGTGGCACCGACGGCGCCGGTCGCGCCGACAGCACCGGTGGCACCTACAGCACCTGTGGCTCCGACAGCACCGGTGGCACCGACAGCACCGGTTGCACCTGTTGCGCCTGTGGGTCCGGTGGGCCCGATAGCGCCATCTTCGACTTCAAGCAGCGCAACATCGTCTACAAGTACATCGGCAGTACCTGGTGAGGCTGTTTTTAAGATAAAGACAATTGCCGAAGTTGCTCCGGCCGGCGCCTCTGATGTCGTTTGATAGACAGTCAGCCAGCTCTCCACAGAGACATCAGGAATGCTATCGGCAGGGATAGTTACATTGAGTCCTGTACCCAGAAAGCTAAAACCCGCATCATAATACGAAATAAGAATCACAACTGCGGGACTGGGCAATGGTCCGATTTTTGAAAGTGATGCAAAAAATTCAAACTTTTGCCCTGCGGCAACAGGGACTGTTTGTGATATAAAAGCGTCTACAGAAGCATCAGTCAATTGTGTTGAAAACAGCCCGGTAAGGCTGTAAACAGGCGTGACTATTGCTCCAATTCCGGTCCATGGAGATAAAGAACCGGTCTCAAAACCTCCGTTAATTATGAGGTTATTAAAAGGCATTTAAGAATACCTCCATAAATTCAAACTACATTATAATCCCTCATTGTACATTTAGGCATGGTAACGCCATTACATCTTATGATCAAGCCGTTTGCATGGTGAATATAGCAGCTTTACGGGTTCTGCTCCAATATGCCGCTCCTACATCAGTAGCAGCCAGTAGCAGGCTGCAAGCGGCAGGCTGGGGTTTGTTGGAATGGCTGAGGAATCATACCCGACTGTTAGGCTGGCCGGCACGGTCGCGGAGACCCACGGCGGCGTAAAGGCTGGATTTGCAAAAGTATTGCCTGAGCTGTAGATATCTGTCGTACCGATATAGCTCAAGTCTATGCCGATGAGCCCTTTTCCCACGGTATTCTGAACGCTGTTCTCATTTGCCGCGATGAAACGGAATATATCGAGCTTTGCACCATACAGCAAAACAGGGACGTTGCCCTCGCTGATTGTCGTATTATTATTTAAGAAAAGCTGGAAATCCTGTCCTAGGAACTCCTCCATATCCAGCAGATGGCGAAGTGTGAACGGAGCGGATGACTGGGTATTGTTGCTTACAAGCAGCTGCCCCTCAAATGTGCCGGAATTGACCGCGACATTTGTAATCGCAATGAAATAACATCTGCTGTTGCCGGAGTCAGACACAAACGTATTGCCGTCAATAATGCTTTCGCCTGTCGAGTTGTAAATGGCGATATACCGGTAACTGTTATTGACCGCCGCCAACGGGGCGTACGTGAAGCTGCAGTTTGTGATTTGAAACTGCGCCGCCTTCATCCCGACACCGAATTCACATGGCGAGATTTCACAGTTGTCGATATAGATGCCTGTTGCGGATGAATTGTTTATACTGATAACGGTCTCCGTTGTCAGTGATGAAGGGTAATCCTGAATGATCTTAAAGTTTTTCAGGACGACGTATGGGGCTGTAATATTCATCATGTTATCTGAGCCCGCAGTTGGGACAAGCTTTTGTATTGTTGTCAGCGCCGGTCCCTGTCCCTCAATGGTAATCGACTTGTTGACCGTGATGACCGATGTGATCGTATACGTTGCATCTTCAAGGAACAGACTGTCCCCGTCCAATGTCGAACCGGCGTTGATGGCGGTTTGGATTGTGTCATACGGAGCCGGCTGAGCTGCGCCCACGTTGTGGGTCGTACCGGTAACAGCCGGGACAGATCTGACGAGTGGCGCTGTCGGGGCCGTCATCTTGTAATAATAGTTGCCGTTTGTGATATCGATATAGAAGTCGCCCAGGCTGCCCTCGGCGCATGTCGGCGCGCCGGACCCTGTCAGCACGGTTGTTCCGGTCGCGCCGGTTGCACCTACAGCACCGGTTGCACCGACAGCGCCTGTGGCACCGACAGCACCGGTAGCACCGACAGCACCGGTTGCACCAACAGCACCTGTGGCACCGACAGCGCCCGTTGCGCCGACAGCACCTGTTGCACCGACAGCACCGGTTGCACCTACAGCGCCTGTTGCACCGACAGCACCGGTGGCACCGACAGCGCCGGTTGCACCGACAGCACCTGTGGCGCCGACAGCACCGGTAGCACCGACAGCGCCTGTGGCGCCGACAGCACCGGTAGCACCGACAGCGCCTGTTGCGCCGACAGCACCTGTAGCACCGACAGCACCGGTAGCACCGACAGCGCCTGTGGCACCTACAGCACCTGTTGCACCGACAGCACCGGTAGCACCGACAGCGCCGGTGGCACCGACAGCACCGGTTGCACCAACAGCGCCGGTTGCGCCGACAGCACCTGTGGCGCCGGTCACGCCGACAGCGCCCGTGGCGCCGGTCACGCCGACAGCACCCGTGGCACCGACGGCGCCGGTCGCGCCGACAGCACCGGTGGCACCTACAGCACCTGTGGCTCCGACAGCACCGGTGGCACCGACAGCACCGGTTGCACCTGTTGCGCCTGTGGGTCCGGTGGGCCCGATAGCGCCATCTTCGACTTCAAGCAGCGCAACATCGTCTACAAGTACATCGGCAGTACCTGGTGAGGCTGTTTTTAAGATAAAGACAATTGCCGAAGTTGCTCCGGCCGGCGCCTCTGATGTCGTTTGATAGACAGTCAGCCAGCTCTCCACAGAGACATCAGGAATGCTATCGGCAGGGATAGTTACATTGAGTCCTGTACCCAGAAAGCTAAAACCCGCATCATAATACGAAATAAGAATCACAACTGCGGGACTGGGCAATGGTCCGATTTTTGAAAGTGATGCAAAAAATTCAAACTTTTGCCCTGCGGCAACAGGGACTGTTTGTGATATAAAAGCATTTACAGAAGCATCAGTCAATTGTGTTGAAAACAGCCCGGTAAGGCTGTAAACAGGCGTGACTATTGCTCCAATTCCGGTCCATGGAGATAAAGAACCGGTCTCAAAACCTCCGTTAATTATGAGGTTATTAAAAGGCATTTTAGAATACCTCCAATTATACTTACTGCACCTGGAATCTCGACACGCTTGGTGCTCGTACATCATATGATAGCTTTAATGGCAATGTGAATTTCGGCTCCGCGAGACACTCCGGTAAAAAAGATCAACTAGACTGGTACGCATTGATTGTCTCTGTGGGAAATAAAACAAGCGTGACAAATATCATCACTGAAGACTATGTAAGATACGTATAAGAACACACACAAGAAGCTGAAAGCA
This sequence comes from uncultured Sporobacter sp., assembly GCA_963675425.1. Classification (GTDB taxonomy): domain Bacteria; phylum Bacillota; class Clostridia; order Oscillospirales; family Oscillospiraceae; genus Sporobacter. The sequence goes on from OY776214.1 coordinate 2,071,363, forward strand.
TACCATAGAGCAGCACCATGAACATATGTGATGCTCATGCGATGTTAATATCCGATCTTGTTAAAGGATGGATTATAATGAAATGGTATAGGTTTTACGGACTTGATACGCTTATTAAAGACTATGCTGGTTTACCGTCTAACGTGCCTTTGTTATGTCACTTTGATCATGGGTGGACACCATCATCACAGGCATATGATCTTATGACAGAAGAACCCCTTGTGTTAGTTATGAGCAAAAGACGTCTTCAGGCATGGAATAAAATAAGCGATATTCCTGGCGCTGTAATTGGATCACCGTTTGTACACTATCGGAAATCCAGGAAGATTGAGAAGGATGCTGCCGCTGCCGGCACAATTGCCTTTCCCGCTCATTCCACTCAACTCACAGAAACAGTATTTGATATAGATGCGTATTGTAAGCAGCTGCTGAGTCTTCCCGAGGAGTATCACCCAATAACGATATGTATTCATTTTTATGATATAGCAAGAAAGCGGGATGAGATTTATAAGAAATACGGTTTTAACATTGTAACCGCCGGGCCGCCCATTGTGCCGGGATTTGAATTTGTAGAAAAATTTTATGAAATACTAAAAAAACATAAATACGCAACGTCCAATCTAATGGGCACCTATTCTTTTTATGCTGTGGAAATGGGGATTCCCTTTTTCATCTATGGGGAGCCTGTCGTTCTTGAGAAACAGGAAGAGAAATCTCCGCCGACGATCAGCCGCTATACGGATTACCCGATGGGTGCTCTAGCCACGAGGATTTTCCAGGGACCGACTCAAGTTATCAGTGAGGAGCAAAAGAATTTTGTTGATGAGGAACTTGGCGTCCATGACTGTCTGTCCGGTAGCGAGCTCAGAGAATTATTAAACGAAAGCAATAATCGGGCCATTGAAGGTTATGAAGAATTTTTAAGCTCAGGGCAGGGGACCACTGAAGAAAAACTTGCTTCTTGTAAAAAACTGGTCAGTGCTTTTCAGGAATCAAGGGAAATGGATAAACAAGTCAAATATATCTTAAAGTCATTTGAATTTGACACACCAAAAGCTGAATTTTGTTATTATTTGGGATATTACTTTCAAAATATTAAGAAATATGAACCAGGGGCTTTCTGGTATAAACTGGCCGCTCAACTGGAAAAAACTGATTCCAGCTGGCTGACGTGGGCACCGCATATTCAGATGTGTGTCTGTTATGATCGTTTAGGCAAGTATGAGCTGGCCTATGAGCATAATGAGATAGCCAGAAGTTACAAGCCGGATCACCCTTCGATCTTGTATAATAAGAAATATCTGGAGAGGGTGTTAGGAAAAGAGGAAAATGATAATAAATGAAACCAGCCAAAACAAATTACATGCAATGGCAGCGGAATGATCAACTGGATTTACTAATACAATAGACCGGCGGTCGTGTACCGCCGCATAACTCCAAAAGTTAGTAAGTTAAAAGTACACAAAGCTGGCTGTCACAGATCCAAAAGTGACAGCCATACTTATAATTCAAGTATTATTGATTACAGGCGCATTGAGAAAAGCTAAAATCTCATGCTCTTGGGTGGCCTGTTCGTTACAATGACATCGTCATCCACATCGAAGAACACGGCTGCGCCCATGCTGATTTTTGAATTTCTCCCAACTGTTTTTTTCTCTTTGATTACACAATTTGAGCCCAGTAAAACGCCTTCGTTGATCAGCACGTTCCCCGCCACGATACAGTCTATGAGGCATGTGGTGAAGCTTTTGATGACGGTGTCATGTCCGATGATAGTTCTCATATTTAAATAAATCTGAGATTCCAGTACAGCGTTGACGGAGACGATACAGCCATAATTGATCATCGTTCCATCGCCAATGGTAACATTTTTTGATATTTTAGCCGTTGGATGGACCAAAGTCGCGTATTTCAGATTATATTCTGCCAAAGAATCGTAGATCTCTCTTTTATCCTTTGGATTACTGACGGCAATGACCCAATAGACCGACGGATCGAAGTCACAGATCACGCTTTTTGTACCCAAAATCTTATAACCACTGACGACGGGATTGTTCTCGCCTTGATCCCCCCTGAAATCATCAATATATCCAAGTATGTTCCACGTGGGCTCGATTTCGTTGATATCTTCAATGAGCTGGACGACCTCAAGCGCCATACCGCCTGATCCGTACAATACAATATCTTTCATTATTAATAAACTGCTTTCTCTAAAATAAGTTCCTGCCGCAAAGTTTAATTCGAGTTTAAAACAATCGACATTTTTAATAGACACATTTGCCTTTTCAGGAGCACTTGCGCCGCACCATTTCACATAATTCTCCAAGATTCTTGAACTCGGTGGCTTCATCCATTGTAAATTCTATTTCATATTGGCTTTCAATCGCATCGATGATCTCCCAGTGGCTTAGGGAGGTCCATTGCGGGACGGTCTCCGTCGTCGATTCATATTCTAAATCTTCCGGAGCAATACTCAATACAGAAGCAATCAGGCAAATTAGTTTTTCATCCATAACGCCGTATCACCTTTCACAACGATCTCAATCTTACCGTTTCTGTCAAGACGCGTCATTTCGTCCAGCTGATAGATGGTTCCGTTTTCGTCTGCCGAAGTGACGGTGAAGCCGGCTTTAGAGTAAAACTCCGAGACCATAGTATTTTTGGCAGTCTTTTTGTAGGAAGCATAGATGGTTTTGGCACCGCTCGCTCTCAGCAATTCGATAACTTTACCCAGAAAAGCGTACTCGACATTCCTGCCCATAATCCGGCAACTCATTAAAAACGTATCGATTGTTGCGCTTTCATCCGCCAGCTTTACAATGCAAACCCCGGTTATGCCATTGTCTCCGTAGATATCGCTGACCTGAATGGATGCAACGAAATAGTCTTTTGAATTGCTGAATTTTATGATATCTTCCTGTGTATATCGTTTTGACGTCAAATTGAACTGATTTGTTTTTTGCGTGAGTTGGGCGATCCTCGGCATTGTGAACTCGTTGGATGCTTCCAGTATGATCTTAATCTGAAGGCTATCTAAATAATCCTCTACGGTGCTGAATTTGCCCTGAGCTGCTTTCCTTTCTTTATCGGCCGTGTACATAGCGTTGCGGTTTAGATCTTCTTCTGTCAGCTTCAATCGTTCAAATTCAACCAGATTTCTGAGCGTGTCGGCATATTTGCTTGTATCGGCCGGCATATCCACAACCGTGACCTCCGGCAGAAGTGCTTTAACAAGCTCTCTTTCAACGATGCTATCATCAAAAAACACCAAGCTGTCCAAGCCGATATTCAATTCCTCGGCGATCTCGGTCATGTTTGTGGCCTTATCCTGCCAATTGATCTTCATGACAGAGAAGTTCTCTTTTTTCAAAACCATGTGCGGATGAGTTTCAATGATACTCATGGCGTCTTCAACGTTGTTTTTGCTATTAACGGCCAAAATAAAGCCCTTATAATACAGATTAAGAATCTCCTTTTGAAAATCATAGAAGCTCCGGCCTGAATCTGTGATATCGAGCTTAACACCGGATAAGCCGTCCTCACCGGCGATTCCGCCCCAAAGCGTGTTGTCCAGATCCAATACCAGGCATTTTTTTGTTTTAAATTTTAACGGCAGGATATATCTCATATAATCCCTTGCCAATTCGTTGGTGTATTTTAACGATACGGTCGTTTGTGTCATATAGAGCATTTTTGTGTCTTCCAGATGCGTTTGCCCATGATAAGCCGAAAAGGCGTGATAGTCGAAGACATACAGGTAATCAATATCGGCAGCCCACTGCGATAACCGGTAGTTTAAAAGAGAAAGCATGTCTCTGAGACCGGGGAAATGCTTATTGTCCAGAATGCCGAGAGGGGCATTGTGCGGGATTTTAAAATTATTCAAGATGATTGTGGTGTTGGAGTTTTTATGAATCTCTTCAACAAGGCGCATGAGCGACTCAAGAACAGACTGAACATATGAAAGCTTTTGTTCGCGGCTTTCCATAGCTGTCTTGAAATCATACCATTTAGGGAACAAGTCCTTTCCTTCGAGAAACAGTATGGTGAGCTCAGGATTTGTCCTATAAAATTCGCTCATAGGGTCAAATATCTCTTGATTGTATTGCTTATAAGGGCCATTATACACGGTTGCCGATATAGAATAACTGATGCAAACCTGAGTTAAGGCCTTTGCAATATAGTCCGTGGTGCAATTTCCTAAAATTGCAATATTTATCGAATCATTCATTAGAATGCCTCGCCTCCGTTTACAGGGATATTGATGCCGTTTAAGAACTGTGCCCCGTCCGAAATAAGAAACTTAAGTACTTTGGCGACATCCTGTGTTGTTGTCATCTTTTTCATAGGATGTTTTTGCTTATACGCCTCAAAATACCTGGCTGGAAGATAATTTGTAAGATTTGTTACCATCATCCCCGGAGAAATCATATTAACGGTTATTCCGTATTTACATAAATCAACAGCAGTGGCTTTTGAAAGGCCGGCGAGCGCGTATTTAGCCGTAACGTAAAAAGACAATTCTTTAGGCGGAACATTGATAATATAAGAAGACAGTATATTGATGATCTTGCCGTTTCCCTGTTCCTTCATAATCCGGGCGACTTCTCTTGTAAATAGATAAGCGCCCTTTACATTTACATTGATAATATCCTCAAACATGCTCCAGTCCGTTTCAAGAAAATCGCACGGTTTAAATCCGGGGCAGGCGTTATTGACAAGAACGTCTATCTTTCCGTGAGAATTATATATTTCAGCAACGGTATCGATAATCTCGGCTTCATATTTTTGATCGCACACTATCGGTGTGACATTGCCGTAGGATTCGACTGGGGCATTTGCGCTGGAATACGTGTAATATATTGCAGCATCTTCAAACGATGAAAGTTGTTTTACGAATTCGGCTCCCAGGCCTTTGCTGCCCCCAGTAATTAAAATGACTTTATTATTCAAAAAGAAAAGCCTCCTTGATTATTTCAGTGTGACTTTAACGACTCCTTTTGCAATAAACTGGTTATGTTGATTCTTTATTTTGATTTTCAGTTCTATAATCCCTAACCCCAGGGCATTAGCGTCGCTTTTACTTATAACCTCTGCGGTAATTGTTATAGTATCGTCAATTCTGGCAGGAGTAAGAAAATCAATATGCTGCGACATCCAGACCGTTCCTTCGCCCGGCAGATACATCCCGATCAAGGTGGACAAAAAAGACAATACGAGCATCCCATGGACAATCCTTGACTGTAGTCCATGCGTCCGACAGTAATCATCATCCATATGAACGGGATTATAATCGCCGCTGAAATCCGCAAATTCCTGGACAATCCTTTCGCGGATTGTCTTTTTCAGCGTATAGAAGTCACCAATATTTATTTCTTGATATTTATACGACATCTTATAAACTTCTTTTCTGTTTTTGCGGATGCTGTTTTATTTTGTCGTCGGGCGTTCTTATCCATAAGGCGTACGATGTCTCTTTTTAAGACAGCAGGCCGCAATTTGTGTTTCTGGCCTAAAAAGTGTAAACAAGCACAGCTAATACATTATATTATCAGCCATATGAATTGTGACTGTAACATTTGCAGGCCAGGACTATATATTAATATTATCAATGATTCTAGGGGGGAGCTTTTTGTCTCAGCCTCATATTAAGCCTATAAGAATCGTGCAGCCTCTCCTGCCTGATTTAGATGATATAAATCAAAAGATTAAGGAAATATGGAATAGCAAACAGTTAAGCAATAACGGGCCAATGGTTGTTCAACTCGAACACGATCTGGTCAATTTTCTTGATGTGGACTATCTGTCTGTATTTTCAAACGGGACGATGGCTTTACAGATTGCTTGCAAACTGCTGAACCTGTCCGGCGAGGTTATCACGACGCCTTTTACTTTTCCAGCCACGGTAAACGCGCTTGCATGGAACCAGATAACACCGGTATTCTGTGACATCGAGGAAAAAACGTTTAATCTAAATCCCGATTTAATTGAAGAGCTTATAACGGAAAAAACCACAGCCATCATGCCTGTTCATGTTTTTGGAAATCCGTGTGATGTTACCAAAATCCAGCGCATTGCCGACCAATATGGTCTCAAAATACTATATGATGCCGCCCATGCGTTTGGTGTAAGGTGTTCCGGAAAATCCATTGCATCATTTGGTGATATAGCGATGTTCAGCTTCCATGCGACAAAAGTATATAATACAATTGAGGGTGGCGCTTTGGTTTTCAACCAACCCGATTTAAAGGATAGAGCCGATAAGATGAGAAACTTCGGGATCCTAGCTGACGGTGATATTGATGAACCGGGAACCAATGCGAAGCTTAATGAGGTCCAGGCTGCGGTAGGGATCTTGCTTTTAGATAAAGTTGAAGAGGAAATACGAAAAAGAAAAACGCTATCAGAAGCCTATACTAAATTGCTTACAGGTGTCCCTGGAATCAAAACAAATAAGCCTGTTGATGGCGTCGAATACAATTATCCTTATTACGTCGTAACCATAGATAAAAATGAATTTGGAAAATCCCGCGATTTTCTTGATGAGCAACTGAAAGCGCATAACATTATAGCTCGAAAGTATTTCTGGCCCCTGTGCAGTAATCTGCAATGTTATAAAGATTTACCTTCGTCAGACGAATCAAAGCTCCCTATTGCCAACAAAGTCGCCGACAGTGTCCTGACACTTCCGTTACACGGAGAACTTACGCTTGAAGATGTTTGCTATGTTTGCAAGGTCATATGTGAAAGCAGGCTATAATTGGGGCTGTAGCTTTGGCGATCGTCTATCTTCAATAAATTTTATTTATATTGTTGATGAGAGGAGATGTCATCATTCCTAATGAATATCTATCAAAACAAAGCATTTAATGAAATGCTTAAAAATGGCACGGCAACGATTATTAATCATAAAATTCAACCTTATAGGTATATAGATATAAGCACTATAAAGCAGGCTGTAAACACAGGCGGCGAACACGAAAACTCGGGAGATGCCGACGATATTGTCAGAGCGGCTACGGATTCCAACTTGAAGAATAAGATACTGCGTGTGCCCCTTCCGGGTGGCCCCCTCGCAGAGGACGATCGGCGGTCCTCCCCGGACACCCCGTGTCAAACAGCTCTGACTGGTAACGAGCAGAGTGCTCAGTCGGATGCTGCGTCGGCAGCTGACGGGTCGGGGGATCCACAGGACGAGGTGTTGCCAGTTACCGCTCAAAGCATAGTGCTGCCGGATGACGAACAGAGTGCTCAGCCGGATGCTGCGTCGGTGGCTGACGGGCCGGGGGATCCGCAGGACGAGGCGTCGTCAGATGCCGCGCAAAGTATAGTGCTGCCGGATGACGAACAGAGTGCTCAGCCGGATGCTGCGTCGGTGGCTGACGGACCGGGGGATCTGCAGGACGAGGCGTCGTCAGATGCCGCTCAAAGCATGGTGACCAGAATCATACAGCCCGACTGCGCACCCGGGGGATTAATTGCAGAAATTCATTTTGAAGATGATCTGTCAGGCCAAGCTTTACAATCAGCTCCCGGTTATATTTCATGCTCTTCAACCCCGGTGCCCATCCCGTCTGCTGAGGATAGTGAAGTTGAGGAGGACCCATCTTATCCTCCTTATATTAACTTTATAGCGTTTAACAGACTTGGCTTAACCATTAAGAACCTCACTAATCTGCTGGACTCAGACGAGGATTTTGAACTGAATATTATAGACTGCAATTCAAATGATAACAGCTGGGATTATATTCAGAGCCTGGATGACCCTCGAATAAAATCCAGAATACATTTTGATAAAAATTGCGGTCCTATATTTGCTACGAACTTTGCGCTGAGCAGAAGAAAACCATATCAGTATTTTATCGTTGTTGACAGCGACACATTTATTAAAACCAAAAATTGGATTGCCCGCTTCATGGAGGTTTTTAACACTTTCCCAGAAGTGGGTTTGCTGGGCTTGACAAGAGACAATCCTTATCCCAAATATCTCCCGCCGGTTGTTGAAAGAAATAATGGATCCATATCTTATCTTCAGCTTAAAAATGCCGATATTGATGCTCCAATGGATTTCATTCCAGGACAACTGCAATGTTTAAGACCAAGACTCATTAAGGAAATCGGATATTGGAGTGAGGAAAATGGCTTTGGTGACGCGGAGATATCCCCGCGGATCACCCACTATACGAATTTTACTGTTGGATTTATAACAACAATAGAAATCGATATGACTCAGAGAATCTCCTGCGAGGAATGTGGCGGTCAACGCTTTTGCACCCTGGACAGAAATAACAACGATTGTTTTTTGCTTTGCAGACTTCGCAATAAAAACGAATTGTTTGTCGAAAAGAACACATGGAAGTTTAAACAAACTTTTCAGGAATTGAAAGAGGGGCAGAGAACGGCTTACTGTGCATCTATTCACGATCCCGAATCCGTCAGTACCCATAAGTATAATTCGGATTGGGCCTATGAGAATTTTAACCACTATATCATTAACACGAATTGAAAGTGAAAATCGGTATGTCCAAAGCGTTTATGTTACAAAAACGGAGCTGTTCAAGATGCGACAGCTCCGCTCTTATTTGTCGCGCCTAAAACAGCCTTAACTGAAACGGGTCCTCCGAGAGCAGAGCAGTATTTTTTATATAAGTACCGTTTAGGATGTTTTCCCACCAGCTTGTGTTTTCCATATACCAATCAACCGTTTTTCGTAAACCGTCGCTAAATTCGGTTTTCGGTATCCAGCCGAGCTGCGTTTGAGTTTTATGCGCATTAATTGAATATCGCAGATCGTGGCCCGGCCGGTCTGCTACGAATGAAATAAGGTCCTTGCTTTTATCGAGTATCGACAAAATTGATTGAACAACTTCCAAATTGGACCGTTCGCTGTTGCTGCCGATGTTGTATGTTTCCCCAACGCTTCCTTTCTCTAGAATGAGGTCGATCGCAACGCAGTGGTCCTCTACAAAGATCCAGTCTCTTCTGTTTTGCCCATTCCCGTATACCGGGATGTTTTTCCCCTGCAACGCGTTGATAATGGTAAGCGGAATCAATTTTTCAGGGAACTGAAAAGGTCCAAAATTATTGGAGCACCGGGATATCGTCACGGACAGGCCGTAAGTACGATAGTAGGCTAGCGCCAATAAATCGGCTGCGGCTTTACTGGCGCTGTACGGTGAGGAAGCACGGATTGGACTGTTTTCGTCAAATGAAAGCTCCGTTTTGTCCAGCGGCAAATCGCCGTAAACCTCGTCGGTTGAAACCTGATGAAATCTTCCCACTTTATAACGGCGGCACGCATCCATCAAAACTTGCGTTCCCATAATATTTGTTGTTAAAAATATCTCCGGCTGCTCGATAGAGCGGTCCACATGAGATTCCGCTGCAAAATTAACAACGCAATCAAAATGTTCCTGCTCAAATAAGCTGTTTATTGCATCCTTATCCGAAATATCCATTTGAATAAAACGGAGTTTTCCCAGAGCTTTTTTCAGTGTCTCGGGGTTTCCCGCATAGGTCAAAGCATCGATGCAAACGAGTTCATATTCCGGATGTGTACGCTGCATGTAAAAAATAAAGTTACTGCCGATAAACCCGGCTCCGCCCGTAATTAATAATTTCATTTATTATCTCCTTTGCGTTTTGAGGAGATTTTGTTAATCCAACCCTTGGAAAGCGCGATTTCTTCCGGCGAGCCGACGTGTATCCCCTGATATTTTTCGAGCGTCATGACGAAATTAGCGGCATTTAGCAGACTATCGGCCGTTCCTGCGTCAAACCATGCATATCCCTGTCCTAAAAGTTCAACCGCCAGATCGCCGTTGTCTAAATAAATCTTGTTCAGGTCTGTGATTTCAAGTTCTCCCCGAGCACTGGGCTTTAAGCTCTTAGCCAATTGAACAACCTTGTTGTCATAGAAATATAAACCCGTGGCAGCATACTGCGATTTAGGAGCAGCAGGTTTCTCTTCCAGAGAGATCACTTTACCGGCATCATCGAATTCAATCACGCCAAAGCTTTCGGGATGTTCTACCCGATAACCAAAAATTGTTGCGCCTTGAGTTCTCTTCGCCGCATTCATCAAAACCGATTCCAAGCCGCTGCCATAAAAGATGTTATCACCTAAAACCATGGCACAGCTATCAGAACCTATGAAATCCTCTCCCAATATAAATGCCTGGGCTAAGCCATCGGGCGAGGGCTGAACCGTATAGGATATTTTCAGCCCAAATCGATGGCCGTTGTCAAGAAGCTTATGATATCTGGCTATGTCGTCCTGTGTTGATATGATGAGTATTTCGTTGATACCTGCGAGCATCAGCGTTGATAGCGGATAATAAATCAGCGGTTTTTTATAGATAGGCAACAGCTGTTTTGAGGTTCCGGCAGTGAGAGGAAAAAGCCTTGTGCCAGTGCCTCCAGCCAAAACGATACCTTTCATTTTTGTCTCCTTAACAGAACAAACTTTTTAATATTATCATTGAATCCAACCTATACATTATATTCAAAATATAGGAGACACGTACTATGAAGCACGTGTCAAAACAGCTCGCGGCCGGCTAAATTGAGGTATGGCAAATAGTCCCGTAAATTCCCGGAACCTGAGCAAAGCTTGCAGCCGGGGACCCTTCTACGCTCATCATTGCGGGGTATCCCGACCGCCGTTGGATAGCTGCGGCGGCAATCGCGGTTTGATGCTTGCCTTAAAAAGGCCCAAACACCATAGGCAAAGGCGTTATAAGCCCGTATACAACAAAGCTTACGCATTTTTGAACATAGACCAATGTAAATACATATTATGGAATGGACTAATTTTAGTTACTAATTCGAAATGTGGTGGCTATTATGATTTGTAAATATAGATATTATGAGGACGAACCTGACAGAGACCTCGACCCGCGTTATTACGTCAGGATGAAGATATACGATTGCAGCAACGATGTGTCGAGGCCCTTGATCGGCTGTTTTTATAATAGTTCCTGTCCGCGCCGCTGTCCGCGCTGATTTACTTGAAATCCGGGTGCAAGGCTGAGGAAGAACTGTTTGTTGGAGCAGGCGCCTAAATACATCATCTGAAGAGCACTTATGATACTATTTTTTACGTCGACAGCTCCCCGTTGGGCAATGCAATATGCCAGTCAACGGGGAGCGTATGCTGTATTATTACGTATAATAACACCGGAATTGCATCGATGATCCCAACAGCCTGGAATTTGTTATAAAATATAAAGCTGCGCCCCTCTTGTCAGACATGCTTTTATTGCATGATGGCTTTGGGGTGCAGTCAAAATAGGTGATCATGATCAATATCGCATTACGGTATATTATATGAGGCAGAAAAAATCCGGTGCATAGAAATGACATTCAAAAAGAATCTATCGGCGCGTGAGATATCTGATGGGATCCTCAAGATTATAAAGAATATTTTTAGCATAACTGAAGGTCTAAAGCTCAAAGATAACTATTTCCAGGTGATATTCAAAGTGTTCGCTGTAAACCTGATCATAAAAATTAATCAGCGGACATTAAATACTGTTTTACAGAAAATGTTAGCAGAACTGGTCTAAGTTATATGCCGATATCTATAGACCGTTACTTAAAATGCTGGTTATTGATCAGCAGTGTTTTGCCGTAGGTGTCCGCTGGCTTGAAGTGCCTTTATTGTAACAAAAGGCCTTAGATACTTATATAATATACAGATCATATAAGTATTTAAAGTACTTGCATTTTGATGAGATGAATAACGGAGTGATATATTTGACGCCGCCACTCGTTAGCTATACTACTTTTCATAGGATGGGATTAACAGTCAGGAACTTAAATTCACTCTTAAAAACAACGGATGATTTCGAGTTGCATATCATTGACAATAATTCGCAGGATGGCACCTGGGATTATATCCAGAGCTTATCCGATAGCCGTATTAAGTCAAGAATAAGATTTCCGGTTAACACGGGCCCCATCTATCCAATTAATTTGAATCTGACGCGCAGAAAACCCAATCAGTATTTCATCGCTCTTGAAAGCGATGTGTATTTTTATATTACAGATTGGATAACACGCATGTTGAGGGTGTTTCAAATGTTCCCGGAGGTTGGGCTTCTTGGAGTACCAAGAATTAATTCTCTGCCTGATTTTCAACCTGACGTTATACCCGTAGTTAAAGACAATGTAAGTTACCTTCAGCTTATAAACAGTGAAGTCGGCACGATTAAAAATTTCATACCCGGACATTGTCAATGCCTGAGTCCGGAACTTCTTAACCTAATCGGCTATTGGTGTGAAGAAACCTGTTACGGCGACGCTGAATTATCGATCAGAGTCAATAATTACACGCCCTTTAAAGCCGGATTAACAACCGATATACCAATAGATATGCTGCAGCGCATACCCTGCGAGGTTTGTGAGGGCCAGGATTGGTGTCGTCTCGACAAATATAACACTACTTGCTTTACCCTAAGAGACAGTAAACACAAGAATCTATCGTTTGCCGAAACTTTCAGATGGAAATATCTAAGTTATTTCAATGAACTTAACGAGGGGAAAAGATCGGTTTATTGTGCATCCATTCATGACGCCGAATCTTATAAAAGTCACCTATATCACATGGATTGGGCACTCGAAAATTTCAATTTTTATATAAATAACGCTAATTAGCAATAACTGGGGGAAGAGATTTTGGTAACTGACTGCTTAAATAGAAAAAAAATAGTCATTCTCGACGACTACTTTCCAAATCCTAAGACAGGTTTCAGAATATCGGAATTTAACTATTATCTGGAAAAGTATCCCGCATGCGAAGTCTTTTCAACAAGATATGATATGTACATCGGTGAATATGCTGCCGTTTATCCACAGTTCACATCCAGAATAAAATCTTTTACGGATTTTGATTGGTCCGGTAATTCGTGCGACTTGTTTTATACAGTATTTTTAAGCAATGCCAACAGCTTTTATTTTGTCTATGAAATGACAAATACACCTTTTGTATTTGAATTATATCCTGGCGGCGGTTACTGGCTTAATGATCCCGAGGTAGATGCGCAACTGAAAAAAATCCTGAGCTCTCCGCTATTAAAAAAAGTTATCGTGACGCAGAAGTTAACCTATGACTATATTACAAACCATGGCTTTGTTTCGCCGGATAAAATTTCTTATATTTACGGGATGGTGACACATCCGCAATATTTTCGCGCTTCGCCGCAGAAATTATATTATAAAAAAGAGAAAGGAACTTTTGATATCTGCTTTGTCGCTAATAAATATATGCCCTTGGGACTTGATAAGGGATATCATATTTTCATTGATATTTGCAGACAGCTTGCTCCGGTAGCGTCTGACATCAGGTTTCATGTGGTCGGCAACTTCGACAAAAGTGAAATTTATGTCGGAGATATTGAAAACAGAATAAGCTTTTACGGGCTCCAGGATCATAACTTCTTCCCGCATTTCTACTCCGGTATGGATATGATTGTGTCTCCCAATACGCCATTTGTACTGATACCCGGAAAAAGCTATGATGGCTTTCCTGTTGGCTGCTGCATTGATGCAGCCCTACACAACGTCGCTGTCTTTTGCACCGATTTGCTCAATCAAAACGAGTATTTTGAACATCGAAAGAACATTTTCATCATTCCGCCTGATGCTCATTCCATTGCCGGTAGTATTCTTGAATGTTACTATGACCCTGATAAATTATATCTCATGTCCGCACAAGGGCAGGAAAGATTCAGGGAGATCTTTGATTTTGATACTCAGATGAGTAAAAGAGTCTCCATATTGGAAAAAAATCTGTAATAAATGCGTCTGTGTAGCCGCTGGGCCAGAACCTGCGACAAGCTTCAATCCGTTTTGCTCTATGCAGCCATAATTGTCGTCAATAACCACGCCCCGGTGGTTATTGTATCCTGTTGTTGCGCGATTTGCCGGACATAAAATAAATTGTCCCGGTGCAAACAGTTTAATAATGCCCGGCAGCCGGCAAGGACATAAAGTTGTACGGCTAGATATGCTGCGAAATGATATCCAGCACACTTCTGGCCCGATGAACGAGCCTGTGCTTTTCATCAACTTCTCGCTGCCCGTTCAAACCGATCTTTTTTCTTGAATCGTCATGTGTCAGGTAATAATTAACAAGTTCCAGTGTCTCTTCCGGCGAATCAGACCACTCGAGGTGCACACCTTTCTTAAAGTAGTTTTCAACGCCCGGTGAATATTGCGTTATATGGAAAGCCCCGCAGCCGAGCACTTCATACGTTCTTGCCGAAACATAAGTTTTTGAAACGCCCACTTGCTGAATTCCCAGAGCGATTTTCGAAGAGGAATAAACATACGGCACCTCTTCAGCCGGCAAAACGCCCCCATAAAACGCCGTTGGAAGCATATAGGCCCGGTCAAAGTCAGTCCACCACTGCCCCCATACTTTTACGTCTTTATACTTATCAATCAAGGGCTTCAGAACCTGATAGATGCCATCTACCCTAAATTTGTAATGTATACTCCTTCTTGTCTCTTCATCAACATATCTCATGCTATAATTGTTTGCTACTAATACCAGGTCATGCCGGTACTTATCTTTCGGAGGCAATGCGGTATGATGCGGGGAGCAGGCATTGGGCTGCAAAAACGCAGTCACACCGTATTTTGAGTACTCCGGGATCAGTTCCTCTACAGGCGTAAAAACCAGGTTCGACCGCTTAGCCGGCGGCAAGGAGGCTAACCCAAAACATGTGGGGTCATCCGCTGCCCACCAAACATGGAAAATGCCCTTGCTTTCAATGAGATCAAGAAACGCGTCTATATCAGCAACGTCCTTCCACCAGCCGTATGAATATATAAAATCAGGTTTGAATTCATCAATCGCTTTCGTTAGTGCAGCCACAAGTAAATCAGACTTTTTGGTGAACGCTTCCCCGATAAATAAATCGTTTACCTCGCATCCCGCCTGCAGGAAGCCGTGATGTATTTCATTATAAATCTGTGGACTAAATACACACATTAAAATCCTATACACTTTTTATTCCCTCATTAATAAATATATTACAATATATGAAATATCGAAGAAATATGTGTTTTAGTTAGCTCTTAATTAACCTGAATGTTATCTCTTGGCAGATGTTATCCAGGAGAACGAAATCTCTTATTCTGAACGAGATGGACAGGCGGTCTTGGAGAGATTTTCATATTCAGATGGTGCAGCGAATTGAGTAATCAGCTTGCTAATGAAGTTCTTGACACATTTGAGATTAAGAGTTCATTGAGTGTAGGCGGCTGCCCGTATAACAATGCGTAGCCGAATCAACGTTTAAGATATTCGGAGCAGGATTCTTCAATGGGCGTAATTTTGAAAGCATAGAAAGGCAACGGGCGGAACTCGGTGACTATGCATAACCATCGATTCTCATAGTACACTTGGTTACCGCAGTCTCCGAGAGCTTAAGGCTAACACAGTGTTGTTGACATATCAACAGTACACACATAAGAATGCTTGGGCGGGGTATAAATCGAGTAGAGTTAACAAGTAATCGCGTTACCGGCAAGTATACTTGCCTCATGTTTCAAAACGCGATGAACACTGCGGAACGGTCTATTTTCAGTTGCTTCGCTCCATATTTTAAAGTCATCCTAAGTTCCCACAATCAGCATGTATAGACCGACGACGCAGAGCAATACCCCAATGTACTTTTGGAATTTCGGCTTCTCCACCTTTTTTATCAAATGATTTGCTGCAAATGTCCCTCCGATCATGGCAAACCCCATAAGAAGACCGGTACTCAATGAAATGAAATCAAGATTAACCAAATTGCTATATGATGGTTTTCAAAATATGCATAGCTGATGCGGTTGCCGCTTCACTGGCTATATAGGCAACGGGAGGTAGCCCCAGTGAAAGAAATACAGCAGCACCAATGGGCCCCCCGCTTCCGGCGAGCCCGGACAATAAGCCTGTGATCGCCCCCCCGACAAGCAGTACTTTTGCGTCCGCTTTAAATTCAGCTTCCAGAAGGCTTTTATTAGGACAAGCGTGATCAATACACCGCCGATGCAGCGGGTGATAATATCTTTGGGGAGTACTGAAAACCCAAAGGCCCCGAGCGCAGCCAAGGGCAAAGCCGTTGCACAGAACAGACCAACCGATTTCCAGTCAATCTGCCTTATGCCGAAAGCCATACGCGAAAGATTGCCGAGGAGCTGGGCGATCGTCAGGACCGGAACCGCCGTCTCAGCACCGACACAAAGAGTCACAACAGGCAGCAGCAAAAGGGCTCCGCCGAAACCGGCGGCTTTTGATGTCATTAAGCAGCGCGACATGATGCTCCGTCAGGGGCAGTATCCACATGGACTGTTGGATGTTGACGGCACCTATTTTTTTGAGCTTCCGCCAGATGGACACCCGCGTCCTGGACGGCTCCCGAGGGAGCGTGTAATTAATGACAACCCATTCGTTTTGTTCCATGTTAACACCTCTTTTTGTAATACTGGTTACACAATCATATATACCATAAGGTAAAATATGATATTGTGTTTATCGACTCGAATCCGAGCTTTTCCAATGTATACGCAAATCGCACTTGCCGCAACTACAAGACTAATTCTTCCGGTAATGGCAGATGACTCTTCGCGCAGGGCAATCCGAAATGCCTTCTCACTAATATATGGGCTGAAACTCCCTTCGGGTATTTATACGCGTTACGCATTCGCTGAGAAACATCAAATAAACATCAGAATGGAGGTTCAAGGATTTGGATTTAACATAATAATGCCGCCGGTTTAAAGCCGGCGGCCTCTTTTAGCAAGAAACAAGATAGCAGATTCAATGGAGAATGGATAACACCTACCGTCCGCCCGTTTTTATTCCACGCTGCGTTCCAAACGGATATATGAAATTGATTCCACAAATTTTCTTCCGTTATCAGAGCAGGTATCCGGGTTCCACAGAAAAACCATATACTGCTCTTCTTTCAAGGGCTTTTCCATCTTAAAAAGCCTGACTTTGTTACGCTGGATACAGAAGCCCGGACCACAGATAGAAAAGCCGTTATCATCACTGACCATGGTTGCGCCTGCTAGCTCATCGGAGACATAGAGTATTCCCTTAGGCTCAAAGCCGTGGATTTTGCAGATGCCCAGGTCCCTTGTGGCCGCCAGATCGAAGCGGGCACCCGGGGACATATAGATATAGTAATCAGCCAGTTTTGCATAATTGAGCCGGTCACCTTCTATCGCCTTGGAGCTGGCAGAAACAGCAAAGAAAGTGTCGTATTGCTTATAATATCGGGTTTCGATACCAGCCAGGCCTTTGGCAGAGACTGAATAGGTGAAAACGCAGTCAAAGGCGCCGGTTAAAATGCCTTCTCGCAGGTTTTGAAAAGAGCAGATCTTCAGGTCTACTGTCAGATCGGAATACAGGTTTTCAAACTGCTTGATGAGAGAGGCAACCTCGTCAAATATCTCGTTATTCTCCATACATGCAATTCGGACGACCTTTTGCGTGCCACCTCCGGCAAATCTTGCATCGTAGAAGGTAGCATTCATCCGGCTGTATAGCTGCTTGATCATGTGGTAGAGCCCTGCTCCATTTTCTGTGAGCTCTACACCCTGATTTGTACGCTCCAGGAGCTTGGTGTTCAGACATGCCTCGAGCTTCTGCATAAAGCGTGTTGCAGCACTCTGACTTATATAAAGCTTTCGAGCTGCAGCGGTGATGCTTTTGCAGTCCGCTACGGTGAGGAAAACCTCGATCTGAAGCATTGATATATTTCCAAAATTATTCATACAATAAAGCCCCAAATTGTAGTGGTTGCATTTCGCAATGCAATTATAGCATAGCGATAAATGGTTATCAACAAAAGACACCATTATACGCAATGCATATTCTGCATAACGTGTTGACTTATTCTGCAGTTTCTGTATCCTTGAAAGCAGAAATATTAGAAATAATGCACTAAAAATACAGCGTTCTAGAAAGGAAAGATGTTTTTGGCTGAAAGAGAGGAATTTAAGGGGGTTATCAAGACCAGTATTCTTGACTCCACCCCGTGGTGGCCTGAGAAGCAGCGCGCTCCTGAGGGAGCGCCCAATGTGCTGTATATACTTCTGGATGATACCGGCTATTCCCAGCTCGGCTGCTATGGTTCGCTGATCCCCACTCCCAACATGGATGCACTTGCACAGGACGGCGTTCGTTATACTGACTTTAACACCTGTGCACTCTGTTCTCCCACCCGCGCATGCCTGATGACGGGCTATGATAACCACACCACCGGCTACGCCTTCCTTTCCGCAACAGACATGGGCTATCCAAATCTGTCCGGACGTATCGATAAAAAATTCGGCTTTCTGCCTGAGGTGCTGCGTGAAAACGGCTATGCCACCTACTGCGTCGGCAAATGGCATCTGTGCAACGAGAGCGAGATGACCAGTGCAGGCCCCTATGAGCACTGGCCCCTCGGCCGTGGCTTTGACCGGTATTATGGCTTTATGAATGGTGCTACCAATCAGTTCTATCCCGAGCTTGTACAGGACAACACCATGATTGACCCTCCGGAACATCCTGATGAGGGCTATCATCTCAGCGCCGACCTCATTGACCAAACCATTAAGTATGTCGGAACTGAAAAGTCGGTCTATCCGGACAAGCCGTTCTTCTGCTATCTGGCTTTAGGTGCGATGCACGCCCCGCACCATGCTCCGCCGGAGTATATAGATAAGTTCAAGGGTCAGTTCGATGAGGGCTATGAGGTTTACCGCGAGAAAGTATTTGCCCGTCAAAAGGATATGGGACTTTTACCGGATAATGCTGAGCTTACCGGCATCAATAAGTGGGCCAGGCCCTGGGAAACTTTGAATGACTGGGAAAAGAAGGTGTTTGCCCGTTATATGGAAGCGTTTGCAGGCTTCCTTAACTACACCGACGAGCAGATTGGCCGTCTTATCGACTTCCTGAAGCAGATCGGCGAGTATGACAACACAATGATCGTCCTTCTGAGCGACAACGGAGCTGCCCCCTGCGGCGGTGAATATGGCTGTCTTTCTGAGCATTACCACATCAATATGGATAAGGATGCCCCGCTTGTGAACGAAGAGGAGTACAAGCGTATCGGCACTCCCGAAAGCTACAATCTCTATCCTCCCGGATGGGCTTGGGCTGGCAATACTCCTCTTAAGCTTTATAAGCACTGGATTCATAACGGTGGCGTCAAGGTGCCCTGCATCGTTACTTATCCCAACCGTATCAAGGACAAGGGCGGTTACCGCCGCCAGTTCCACTACATCACCGACCTGTTTCCGACTGTTCTGGATGTCTGCGGCATTGAGATGCCTGAGTATGTGAACGGGCTGAAGCAGGAGCCCAGACCCGGCGTCAACATGACATACACGTTTGAAGATGCCAATGCGCCAACCCACAAGGAGCTGCAGTTCTTTGAGGTGGAAGGCAACCGCGGAATCTGGAAGGACGGATGGAAGGCAGTCGCTGACCATGTGGATTCGCCCTCCTTCGATGATGATGTATGGGAACTGTACCATGTTTCTGAAGACTTCTGCGAAGCCCACAATCTATCGCAGACCTACCCCGAAAAGCTGGAAGAGCTGAAGGCTCTCTGGTGGCAGGAAGCCGACAAAATCGGTGCGTTCCCCATGTTGGAGGGCATTATGACCAGCCGCAACGGCTTTAAGTTCGGTATGCAGATTAAGTTACCGCCCCCGCCTCCTACCCAGTACTTTACATACTATCCCGGCATGGAGATTAACGCTCCCGTGCCACGACTTAAGAATAAATCCTTCCGCCTCACAGCAAAGGTGGATTACCGTATCGGAGATGAGGGCGTTCTGTTCGCCTGTGGCTTCAATATCGGAGGCTATGTCTTCTATGTGGAAGACGACAAGCTGAGGTTTTATTACAATTTTGTGGATACAGAATATATGGACGTAAGCAGCTATATCCCGCTGCCCGAGGGCAAACATACGTTAGAATTTGCCTTCGACTTCGTGGAGACGAATGTAGGCTATGGCTACTTGCTCGTCGACGGCGAGCAGGTCAGCGAGAAGGTTTGTTTCTGCGATACCGGCTATTCCATCAAGAGTTGTATCGGCGTGGGACGCTATGCCTCCTCAGCTGTCAATATTGCTCACCGCGCAAGACGCGACCATTATGCCTACACCGGCAAGTATGAGCGGATTGACATGTACATCGGCACACCAGAGACCTTTGAAGATCGCATGAATGCCATTGCCCTCCACGAGGAAATTGAATAAGGATAAAGCGCGCAGAGAGCGCGATTTATTAAAACTTAAAAAGGAAGGATGCTTACAATGAAAAAAGTTATTAGCCTTGCACTTGCCATTATGATGCTCCTTGCGCTCGTCGCTTGCGGCGGCACCCCAACCAGCACCACGACGCCTGCCACCAGCCCTACAGATGGCGCCACCGACAATGCTTCAACCGCCAGCCCTGAAGACACCACTGTTTACACCCTGAAGTGGGCAACTACTGAAAACGAGGGAACCATCCGATACAAAATGTTGGAAAAACCCATTATGGACCTTATCACTGAGAAGACCAACGGCCGCATCGCCTTCAATGTTTTCTACAGCGGGACCCTCGCCGGCAGCGGCGCTGTCATCAAGGGTTGCCAAGATGGTATCTGCGATGCAGGCGGCGACAATATCAACTCTTATCCCGGTGTTTTCCCCTATGCTGAGCTGATGTGTGTTCCTGGCGTTGCTCTCGGCAGCACATTTGAAGAGAAGTACGCCAACATTGCAGACTATTACAAGTCATATGCTCTTGAGGAAGCTTATAATAACAATGTTTATCCTCTTTTTACCGCTCCCGCTCTGGACGTTGTTCTGATGTCCGCCTTTGAGGTTACTTCAACGGATAGCTACAAAAACAATACCGTTTGCTGCAATGCTTCCTACGCTCCCATGTTCAAGGATTACGGCGGTGCCACCACCTGGATTGTTCCCCCTGAGCAGTACGAAGCCCTCCACCTGAATGTTATAGACGCCACCGTCAACGGCGTAGGCCCCCTCTCTGCATTCAAACTCTATGAGGTTCTTGATTATGCTTACTATATCCCCTTCGCAACCGTTATCTCCTCCTATTATCTGAGCCTTAGTTCCTACAATTCTCTCCCCGATGATCTGAAGGCTATCCTGGATGAGCTCCAGTTCAGCGATGATTTTCTTGCTATCAACAAGGCTTATGTTGACGCTATGACCGGTGATGTTAAGACCGCAGTTACCGCAAACAATGATAAGTTCCAGTTCCTCGATCTCCCCGAGGATGTTGCAGCTGCAATGCAGAGCTCCTGCGCTGGACAAATCGCCGAAAAAGTTACTGAGCTGAATACTGCCGGCCTTGATGGCGATGGCGCTATGGATCTTCTGAACTCTTATTCGGAATAAAAAAAGCAAATTAACTTGCCGAGAGAGGGCACTGGGCCCTCTCTCGATACCTCTCTATAACTGGAGGAATCTAACTTGAATAAAGTAGCAGGGTTTGTTGACAAATCCTCTCTGCTTTTAAGCAGAATTTCAACCGGCATCATATGGATCATTGTTCTCTTGGTTGCCGTCAATATTGTTGGAAGAAAGCTCTTCAACTTTTCTATCTCCGGCATCATCGAGATTGTACAGTACGGCATGCTTACTGTAATGGCGATTTCTATGGCTAGGACAACCTTTATTGGTGGTCATGTCTCGGTTTCCATCATTACCGCAAAGCTGCCGAAGCTAGTCAGATGTATCATCGATTTCCTGAGTATGATGTTTTCTGCCGCCTTAATTATTGCAGCTGCTTATATCTGCATCCAATATATTCCCAAGACATTGGCCTCCGGTCAGGTCACCGAGGTATACAAGATCCCGTTTTACATCATTTACAGCGTCATGACCTTTGGGCTAATCACATCTGCTTTGACTTTTATCTTTAATGCATTCAACGCTGTTGTAACCGCAATCACGGCAAAAAATCAAAAAGGAACGCAAGGAGGACTAGCTGAATGATTTCCTTGTCGACACTGGCAGTTATCATGCTCGTTGCATTCTTAGTTCTGATCTTCCTTGGTGTTCCAATCTATGTTTGTATGATGGCCTGCGGCGTCGCAGGGTGTGCTATCGTATTTCAAGACTTTACCGCTGCCAGCTCATTTTTGAGCGATGCCTTCATCAACACCTTTACCAGCTATACCATTTCCGTTGCGCCCATGTTCATGCTTATGGGTGAAATTGCATCCGAATCCGGTATCGGCGGAAACATGTTTACATCCACCAGAAAACTACTCGGTCGCATTCCCGGCTCGCTGGCAAGCTCCGTGCAGGTTGCCTGTGCCGCGTTTGGCGCTATCTGCGGCTCTGCCGTTGCAACAAGCGGTCTGATGAGCCGTGTGGCAATCCCTGAAATGCAAAAGAATGGTTATAAAGACGAGCTCGCAGCTGGTTCCGTCGGCGCTGGCGCAACGCTTTCTACACTTATTCCCCCCAGTCTTCCCCTCATCACCTTTGGCGCCGCTGTTCAATGCTCCATCGGTCAGCTCTTTATGGGCGGCATCTTTGTTGGTATCTCCCTGATGCTCATGTTCGTCATTACTGTCCAGATCTGGTGCGCTATTGATAAAAACGTTGCCCCCAAGGGCGAAAAGTACACCATAAAGCAGAAGCTGATTGCCCTCAAGCAAGGTAATATCATCGAAGTTATTCTCGTCTTCGGGTTCTCCTTCATCGGTATGTTCACCGGATGGTTTACTCCCACCGAGGCCGGCGTTGTCGGCACCATCCTGATGCTGCTTGTTGTCATCTTTAACAAACGCTTCTCCTTCAAAATGCTCGCTAAAGCTACCATGAACGCGCTTATGCTCGGCGGTATGATGTACTGCCTGCTGGCCGGTACCAACGTATTTGGTAAATTCTTTACTCTCACCGGCGTATCCGGTCTCATTGGCAACTGGGTTACCGCGATGAACCTCTCCGGATTAAGCTTCGTTTTAATCCTCACTATCATCTTCATGGTCTGCGGCTTCTTTATGGATGCAATGGCCGTTGTTCTGGTTACCGCGCCCATCTTCCTGCCGATCCTCGAAACCTTTGGCTACAGTCCCATCTGGTATGGCTGCTATGCCGTTATGGTTACTGGCCTCGGCGCTATTACACCTCCTGTCGGGATGGGGGCCTATGTCATATCCGGTATAACTAAAATCAAACTGGAAACCTGCTTTAAGGGCTGTTGGCCGTTCATTATCCCCTTTGTACTAATGGCTATTTTGATGGCCGTGGTGCCAGAGGTGGCTATGTGGCTGCCAAGTTTACTTTATAAATAAGCAGCATAAGAAGGCACGGAAAGCTATTCGGAATAAAATTTCTTATAGTCTACCCTTATGCCTTCAAAAACATAGGGGAACTCATTTACATAGTTTTCAAAGAACTGCTGTCAACGATACAAAACCGAAAGGAGCTTTATTCCTATGGCTGATCATCAGTTTAAGGGCGAGATCCGAACCAGCATTCTCGATTCCACCCCCTGGTGGCCCGATAAAAAGCACGCCCCCGAAGGTGCGCCCAATGTGCTTTATATACTTCTGGACGACACCGGCTATTCCCAGCTCGGTTGCTATGGTTCACTGATCCCCACACCAAATATGGATGCTATCGCGCAGGATGGTATCCGCTTCACGGATTTCAATGTCTGTGCGCTCTGCTCTCCCACGCGCGCCAGTCTGATGACAGGGTATAACAACCAGACCGTTGGAATGAGCTTCCTTTCCTCGCAGGATATGGGATATCCCAATCTGTCCGGCAGTATTAATAAAAAGTATGGCTTCCTGCCTGAAGTATTGCGGGAAAACGGCTATGCCACTTTCTGTGTGGGCAAATGGCATCTGTCCAACGAAAGCGAAATGACCGGAGCCGGTCCCTTTGACAACTGGCCGCTGGGCCGCGGCTTTGACCGGTATTACGGCTTCCTGAACGGCGCCACTAACCAGTTTTATCCGGAACTTGTTCAGGATAACACCATGATTGATCCCCCCGTCCATCCCGATGAGGGCTATCATCTCAGCGCCGACCTCATTGACCAAGCCATTAAGTATGTCGGAACTGAAAAGTCGGTCTATCCGGACAAGCCGTTCTTCTGCTATCTGGCTCTTGGCGCCATGCATTCTCCCCATCAAGCCCCCATGGAGTATATCGATAAGTTCAAGGGCTGCTTTGACGAGGGCTATGAGGTTTACCGCGAAAAGGTCTTTGCCCGCCAGAAGGAAATGGGGCTTCTACCCGACAATGCCGAGCTTACAGGCATCAACGATTGGGCAAGGCCATGGGGTGAGCTCAATGAGTGGGAACGAAAGGTCTTTGCCCGTTACATGGAGGCCTTTGCCGGCTTCCTTAACTACACCGACGAGCAAATCGGCCGTCTAATCGACAACCTGAAGCAGATCGGCCAGTATGATAATACTATGATCGTTCTTATGTCAGATAATGGCGCTGCCGCCGGAGGCGGAAAAAATGGCTGCCTGTCTGAGCACTATCATATCCATACCGGTTGTGAGCCCGACCTCGTTAATGAGGAAGAATTCAAGCGCATCGGAACACCCGAAAGCTGCAACCTCTATCCCACGGGCTGGGCCTGGGCAGGCAATACGCCGCACAAGCTCTATAAGCACTGGGTTCATAGCGGCGGCATCAAGGTTCCGTTCTCCATCACTTATCCCAACCGCATCAAGGATAAGGGCGGCTATCGCCGCCAGTTCCACTATGTAACCGACCTGTGGCCCACTGTGCTGGAGGCCTGCGGCATCCCCATGCCCGAGTATGTCAATGGGTATAAGCAAGAGCCGAGGCCCGGCGTCAGCATGGTTTATACCTTTAATCAGCCCGATGAGCCAACCCATAAGAAAGTTCAGTATTTCGAGATGTCCGGTAACCGCGGCATCTGGAAGGACGGCTGGAAGGCCGTTGCAGACCATGTTAATTCTCCCTCCTTTGAGGCGGATAAATGGGAGCTTTACCATGTGGATGAGGATTTCTGCGAGGCCCATGACCTAGCAGAGGATTATCCAGAAAAGCTCAAGGAACTCATTGACCTGTGGTGGGTGGAAGCTGAAAAGAACGGCGTATTCCCTATGCTGGAAAGCCATCTGTCAACCCGCAATGGCGTACAGTGGGGTTCCACCGTCAAGCTCCGTCCCGTGCCGCCTGCCCAACATTTTGTCTATTATGCCGGTATGGAGATCAATGCTCCTGTACCGCGGCTTAAGAATAAATCCTTCCGCCTTACAGCAAAGGTGGATTACCGCACCGGAGATGAGGGCGTGCTGTTCGCCTGTGGCTTTAATATAGGCGGCTATGTCCTTTATGTGGAGGATGGCAAGCTGCGCTTTCACTATAATTTCGTTGACTCCAAATATATGAATGTAGAGACCAATGTCCCGCTGCCCGAGGGTAAGCATGTGTTCGGCTTTGCATTTGATTTTACGCAGTCCGGCAAAGGTTATGGCTATATGATGATCGACGGCGTTCAGGCGGGTGAAAAAGTTGAGTTCTGCGATAGCGGCTTTATGGTTAAAAGCTGCATCGGTGTTGGCCGCTACTCCGCCTCTGCTGTCAAGTATAGCCACCGCAGCAACAAAAATCATTGTGCCTATTCAGGAAAATATGAACGGGTCGATTTCCACATTGGTACTCCCGAAACCTTTGAAGACCGGATAGACGTGATCGAGCTGCACCGCGAGGACGAATAAGGCTTTTATAGTTGCTAAAAGAAACAGTGTCCCTATATCCTTTTGAACTGTCTTGCGGCCTCATCCATCGTCGTCATTGCGGTGTGCAGGGGAAGTGTTGTCGCCGGAAACGGTGGCCCGAAGTCGCGTTGTCGCACGATAGGCGCGTCAACAAGCGTATGAGAACGAAGGTATAGAGTGTACAATTCCGAGATCAAAGAAGGAGCTTGAATATGAGTAAAGAAATTAACCAAGAATTGCTTCAGCAGATAGATAACCTTCAGCTGAGCGAGAGAATTCTGACCTGGAAAAAAGCAATGCGTGCGGCTCCGTGGAGACTTTTTGCGGAAAGAGAAATCTATACAGTCGCTTCCTGGAAAGAAACTGAGGGTGAAGATATCCAGATCCGCCGCGCAAAGCTTGTCAAGAAGGTTCTGGACAACATGCCGATTGACATTCTCGACTTTGACGTGATTGTCGGCCGCCCGACCCCTGCCGTCATTGGCACCTGCACCGCTATCGACGTCTGCGGCGACTACATACCGGATCTTTGGAAGGATGACGAGGAGATTAATCTCACCTTGAACGCTAACGCGCGTCTGGATGCGGAGAGCCGCGACATTCTGCGCGAAAGCGTTAAAACTTTCGCCGGCAAAACAGCGCCTGAAATGGCTGAGAAAGCTTGGGCAGATGTCCTGGGCACATGGCCGAAGGACGTTACAGACGCTAAAGTCAAAGATCCGACGCTGGACGCTGGTATCTTCGGACAGGTTACATCTGTCCCAATGTGGGATAAGCTTCTGAACAAAGGCCTGAAGAGTTTTATCGACGAGGCTCAGGGCCATATCGACGACTTTCTCGCAAACCAGGATTCAGACATTAACAAGTTCTATTTCTGGAAGTCCGCCATCATCGTCTGTGAAGGCATCATCAACTACGGCAGAAGATACTCTAGGCTTGCCGCAGAAAAAGCAAAAACAGAGACAGATGCAAAGCGCAAAGCTGAGCTTCTCGAAATTTCCGAGATTTGCAACCGTGTTCCCGAGTATCCCGCACACACCCTGCAGGAAGCTCTGCAATCCATGGCGATCATCGCCGCTTCCAAGGTTCTCGAGCATCCGATGCACAACAACCCCCATTGGGGCAGAGGCGACCAGTACCTGTACCCCTTCTTCATGCGCGACATCAATAACAAGACAATCACGCTTGAAAAAGCTGCTGACATCCTCAGCGAGCTGATCGGAAGATGGGGAACACAGATATTCGTCACGAACGAAACACAAAGAGAGTCTCATCAGATCAACTTCGGTATCAACAACGTTCTCCTTGGCGGTCTGAACAAAGACGGCGACGACGCTTCCAATGAGCTGAGCTATCTGTTCCTGCACATGGTCGGCCTTCTGCAGCTTTCCGCGCCGACTGTCGGTGTTCGCTGGAACCGCAAGATGCCCGAATGGATGATGAAGAAAGCCATCAAGACAAACCTTGAGACAAAGGGCGGCATCCCCCTCTTCGAAAACGACGAGAACATGATCAAGCACTACACCGACGATGGCATCCCCTACGAGGAAGCCTGCGAGTGGTGCGGACTCGGATGTGTTTATCCCTGCCTGCCGACACGTGCCGAGCACTACGGTGCAGAGGGCGTCGCAGGGTACAACCTCGCCGCTATTTTGCACATGGCTCTGCACAACGGACGCGGCATCACCGGAAAATTCATCGGTGTCGAGACGGGTGATCCCAAAGCATTCAAATCCTTTGATGATCTCTACAATGCATTCAAGGCGCAGCATCGTTATGTTATGAACAGAACCTTCTGGCTCGCTGCGATTGCGCGTAATGTCCAGTCAAAGTATCTGCGTATGCCGCTTGTTACAACGATCGGCCTTCAGGGCTGCATGGACGTCGGTCAGGATACACTGATTCCGCACCCGGATTACTCTATATTCGGTATCTCCGACAGAGCGGTTGTCGACGTTGCCGACTCCCTGATTGCTGTTAAAAAACTCGTGTTTGATGATAAAAAACTCACAATGGCCGAGATGATAGACGCGCTCGATTCAGACTTCGAAGGCAAGCGCGGCGAAGAAATACGTCAGATGTGCCTTGCTCAGCCGAAGTTCGGCAACGACATTGACGAAGTTGACATGATGGCTAAAGACGTCAGTGCCTTCTCCGCCAGCGTCATCAAGGGTTACGACAACTCTCCCTTCAGAAGCTACATGATTTCACGCGAGGGCCTGGCCTGGCATTACTTCGGCGGCCTCGGCGTCGGCGCCCTGCCAGACGGCAGAAAAGCGTTTGAGCCCCTCAACGATGGCTCAGCTTCCCCGATGCGCGGCGCGGACACAAACGGTCCAACGGCTGTTATCCGTTCGGTCCTGAAAGCCGGCTTTGAAGATTCCTATGCACACGTTCTCAACCAGAAGTTTTCTTCGACTCTGCTATCAAGCCCGGAAAGCTTAGAAAAACTGATTGCTTTCACAAATGCCTTCTTCCTTAACGGCGGTACGCATATTCAGTACAATATTACCGACAAGGAAGAACTCATCGAAGCAAAAGTCAAGCCCGAGGAGCACAAAGATCTGATCGTTAGAATCGGTGGATTCAGCGCTTACTTTGTGCAGCTGTCCCCTGAGATTCAGGGCGACGTCATCACAAGAAGCGAGCACATGCTCTAATATAACCCGGAAGCTGTGGACTGACGGCTGACGTGGTCGAATTTTCAAAATTTACATTGGAGAACGATTCTATGGCAATTCCTGAATTTAATACAAACGAGCTCAATATTGTAGGCGAAGTATCAAGCATCTTCGGCCAAGTGTTACCGGTTTACAACTTTCCGATTTCAATGAAAGAGGCACAGCGCGCCGCCTTCTCCAAAAAACCGCACTGGCAGATGACAGGCGTCGAAATGAAAAAATTTGCCCCGAAGGTTAACCCGGAAAATGTCGCCCGCGCATCCGTTTTTGATGGAACAAATACGCCCCAGACCGGCGGTGCCGATATGTTCAGAATTGAATGGGAGTTTATTCCCCAGGCCGGCGGCTCCATGGTTCGTCCGGGCAAACCGTTCATCATGGACGCAAACGAGCTTAAGGACAAGATCGTCTGGCCTGACATCGAGGCATGGGACTGGGAAGCCAGCATCGAAGCAAACAAAGACTATCTCAACACGGACGCCTATGTGCGCTGCTGGATTTTCAACGGCTGGTATGAGCGGCTGATTGCCTTAATGGATTTTGAAGCCGCAATCGTTGCGGTGATCGATGAGGATCAGATGGATGCTATCAAGGATTTCTTTGACAAGCTTTCTGATCTGTATATTAGAATCATCGATAAGTACCTGACCTGCTTCCCCCAGATTGACGGTTTCTATATCCATGACGACTGGGGTTCTCAGAAAGAAACCTTCTTCTCACCGGCTACGGTTGAGGAAATGATCGTGCCCTATATGAGGCGTGTGACCGACTTTATCCATTCAAAGGGCAGATTCTGCGAACTGCACAGCTGCGGACAGATACTCAAGCAGGTTCCGAATATTATCGCCGCAGGCTGGGACGCTTGGAATCCCCAGCCGATGAACGATACGCATAAAATTCACGAGCTCTACGGAGACCAGCTGATGGTCGGCGTCATGCCTGAAAGTTTTGACCCGCAGACAACATCGGAGGAGGAGCAGAGGGCCGCCGCGAAGAAATTCGCCGATCAGTTCTGCCGTCCGGAGAAACCATCCATGTTCAACATCAGCGGAACGCCACTTTTGACCCCCGCTTTCAGAGAGGAGCTCTATAAGCAGTCACGTATTAATTACGCTAAATAGTGTTTGGTTGGGCTGAATTCAGGTTTCCCGGAATTGAGGTAATAGCATTTCCGGAAGCCGTCTTTAAAAGCGGGATATCATCGCCGCTTTATCCCGAATCTTTCATCAACACTGAAATACGGGAGTCGCAGTTGCAATTACTGCCGCTCCCGTATTTGTCCTGTTGGTCGGTGCAACATCCGAACCGGTACCGCAAATCAATGGCCGCGAAAAAAGTAATTTAACGTTCGCTAACGTTGAAAATAACTTAGGAAGGTGATTGCATGCCCCCTATCAGTGTTCTTATAAAGCCAGCGTCGGGAAAATGCAACCTGAGATGTGAATATTGTTTTTATAAGGATATAACGGAAAATCGGGACGTTACCGATTTCGGCTTCATGAGCCTTGATACTCTTGAGGCAATTGTCCGTAAAGTCCTTGAGTTTGCAGACAGCTCGGCGACTTTCTCTTTTCAGGGCGGTGAACCGACGCTCCGCGGTCTGGACTATTTTCGTGACTTAATTGCATATCAAAATAAATACAACAACAAAAATGTTGCCATAACGAATTGTATCCAGACAAATGGCGTTCTCTTGGATGAGGGCTGGGCCGAGTTCTTGAAGAGCAACAGCTTTCTTGTAGGCCTTTCGCTTGACGGCCCGCAGGAGCTGCATGACAAGTACCGCAAAAATATGAATGGTGACGGTACGTATTCAACAGTGATTCAGAAAGCGCGCCTTCTTGAAAAGTACGGCGTTGATTATAACATCCTGTTTGTGGTGACACGGGATTTGGCCCAAAAGCCTGGAAAGCTATACTCTTTTTTTCAACGCAATAACTTTAAATACTTACAGTTTATCCCCTGCATTGACCCCATGACTGAAAAAAGAGGCGCCCATAGGTATTCGCTTCAGCCGTCTGAATACACGCAGTTTCTCAAGAAATTTTTCGACAGGTGGAGCGAGGACATCCTGTCGGGCAACGACGTCAGCATACGGTATTTTGACAACCTCGTTCGTATTCTTATGGGGCAGGAGCCGGAAACCTGCAGTATGCGCGGCACATGCAGCTGTCAGTTCGTCTTCGAGGCAGACGGTTCATGTTATCCCTGTGATTTTTATGTCACCGATAAATGGAAGCTCGGAAATATCCATGAGATGGGTATTATGGAGCTGTTTGAAACGCAAACGAGTCAGCGCTTTTTGAAAACAAGTACAGCAACGGCGCAAGACTGTCTGCGTTGCCAATGGTGGAGGCTCTGCCGCGGCGGCTGCAGGAGAGATCGGGAAAACCCCCTGGATTCAGTGTTGGCAAAGAATTATTACTGTAGAACCTATAACGATTTTCTAAGTTACGCCTATCCCAAGCTCACCGAAATCGCCCAATACGTGGTGCGGAGATCCGGTTGATCCGGAGTATCGGCTTGAATTCCTGTTGCCGAATACAAGGATGTGTTCGTCGTCTCCTGTTTTAAACGCCGGGCAATATTCATGGTTTTGCTGAAGGGCGGCCGTACGAAAAGCGATTTAATCTTAAAGGGAAATTAGAACGATATGTTATTTTTATTATATTTTGCGGTTAGTTTATTTGCGTCGACGATTGGCGGTATCTGTGGTGTTGGCGGCGGTGTGATCATCCGGCCTGTGCTTGACGCTACGGGAACGATGAGCGTTAACATGATCAGTTTCTTGTCGGGTTGTACCGTTTTATGCATGTCGGTCGTTTCTGTCTTTAAAAACAGAAAAAACAAAGGGCAAATCGAGTTGGGAACAGCTACAGCGCTGGCTATAGGCGCTATTGCCGGCGGTGTGTTGGGCAAGCAGTTGTTTGATGTTATTTCGGTTGCCGTAAACGACAACAACTTCTTAGGTGCTGTACAGTCGGCTATTCTGATTGTTATCACAGTCGCCACTTTGTTCTACAGCATTTTCAACGACCGGATAAAAACAAAGCAGTTTAACAACGTATTTGTATGTATCGGCGTTGGGTTGGTTCTTGGGACTATATCCTCGTTCCTGGGAATCGGCGGAGGCCCCATTAACCTTATGGTGCTCAGTTACTTCTTCTCAATGGGCATGAAAAAAGCTGCTGCAAATTCACTTTACATAATCATGTTGTCACAACTTGCAAGCCTAACACAGACAATCGCCAATCAAACCGTTCCAAGCTTTGACCCTTTTGTTTTGCTTCTTATGGCCTCCGGTGGAATAGGCGGCGCGTTAATAGGCTCCAAAATCAACAAAAAAATATCCGACGAAGTGGTCAGTACACTTTATAAAGCCTGTATTCTTATTATTATTGGCATTAGCAGTTATAACTTTGTAAGGTATGCATTTCTGTAATATTAAACAGTAGACGTTTTTGTACCGCTCGTTATAACGCACCACTATGATTCACTTGTTTGATATAAATAATGCATTAATATCGACTTGTAATGTACGACGGATTGCCAATATAGACACCCTAATGGTACAAGATCATTGGTATACTTATATGTGTTTAAACGGATGCCTACAAGCATCAAACCGAATCGGGCATGATCCAATGTACACCCTAATGAGACATTCTGTTTCTGTATGGCATTCAAGAGGTCAACGGCTTCTTCCCGCTTATCTCCACCAAACATTGACCGAAGCATTGATACGTTGCTTCGGTCAATACTTTTATCATTCGTATCAAAAAAGCCTGCTATACAAGGGATTAGCCCCAAAGAGGTATTCAATCCTCTGTATTGCAGGCTTTTTCTGCGTTATGGGGTTCACCCGGCACTTCCAGTGCAAAGGAGGAATCCAAGAACAATGAAAGTTTAGCACACACAAAATGGAACTGCAAATACCACATCGTCTTCGCATCGAAATATCGAAGGCAGGTAATATACGGGAAACTCAAGAAGGATATAGGACAAATAATACGAAAACTGTGTCAGCAGAAAGGCGTGGAGATCATCGAAGCGGAAGCATACCCAGATCACATCCACATGCTGGTGAGTTTACCGCCGAAGTATAGTGTGGCGCAGTTTATGGGATATCTCAAGGGAAAGAGTAGCCTGATGATATTCAACCGACATGCAAATCTGAAGTACAAGTATGGAAATCGAACATTTTGGTGCCGAGGCTATTATGTCGATACAGTAGGACGCAACAAAAAGGCAATAGAACCGTCCCCGTGGCATTAAGCTGTGAAATCAGCATCTGGTGATACTTATACTAATACCGGAACATTGAGATTATAATACTGAACGTCAAACCTTTTGAGACCTGAAAAACGAACTGGCTTAACAGTCGAGTCGGGAAAAAGGCCGATTTGCTTGACTTCTCAAAGCTCGGTCGATAGAGTGTATTTCATGCAAGACGTAAGGAGCGGTTTTATGAATGACAAGAAATCCTTTGGCGAATTTATTTCCTTGAAACGGAAAGAGGTTGGCCTAACGCAAAAGAGCTTTGCGGAAAAGCTCTTTGTTACGGAATCCGCGGTGTCTAAATGGGAAAGAGGCATCTCGTTTCCTGACATCACCTTAGTTAGAGACATCTGCGAAAACCTTCACATCAGTGAGCATGAATTATTAACGGCAAGCGATGATTTAGAAAGCAGAAACATCGAACGCATAGCAAAAAGATACATGAGGATGATCAAGAAATTAAAAGTCACGTTGGCCATCATCTATGTATTAACGATAATAACTTGCTTTATATGCAATCTCGCGGTCTCACATACCCTATCCTGGTTTTTCATAGTAACCGCATCTGTGCTGGTTGCCTTCACAATATCGCTGCTGCCGGTTTTGCTGCAAAAGAATCGGGCGGTCATTACCATACTGGCCTTTTTTGCTTCCACAGTCATGCTGCTTCTTGTTTGTGCTCTTTATGTACGGGGAGACTGGTTTTGGGTCGCTTCTGTATCTGTGCTATTCGGAATGGCACTCATCTTTCTTCCTACTATTCTTTCAAGAATTGAATTACTTGGCTTTGCAGCTAATCACAAGGCTCTTATATGCTTTATTACAGATAGCCTTCTGCTATTTCTTCTGCTTTTTGTCTGCGAACGATATACAAACGGCAATTGGTTCATCACTGCGGCTGTTCCTATTGCGTCGGTATGCTTGCTGCTTCCCTGGAGCATGCTTGTAATAATACGTTACACAAAAATGAACAGATTGTTTAAGACATCTGCATGCATCGCCGTAACAGCAGTATTTTACTACTATATATTTGGAGCTATTGGAAGAATCATAAATATGCCCCCCAAGGAATTTGGATTTTACTATGATTTTAGAAACTGGAATATTGAATACATAAACGGAAATGTCCATATGATCATATTCTTAACGTTAATTCTGTTGACCGTTTTATTTGCGGTTGGCGGAGTTCTAATTGAAATACGCAAGCAATCAGCAAGTATACAAGGAGAAGACCATGAGAAAAACACTTAAAAAGACGCTTGTTTTTATGGCTGCGTTCGCGATATGCTTCGGTACTGCGATACCGAAGGCGCAAGCCTTAAGCAGCGATGTTGGTTCAGAGCTAGACGCATATCTGAGCGAAGCTTTTGAAGCGGCAAACATTCCGGGAGCGGCTGTGATAATTGCAAACGGCCAGAATACTCTGGTATCTAATACATACGGAAGCTGCAGCGGTGTTGATGAACCGTTTATTATCGGCTCTATCAGCAAAACCTTTACGGCGGCTGCCGTTATGCAATTGGTTGAGAAAGGCAAGGTTGATCTGGGTGCGCCCTTATCCCGCTATTTGGAGGATACCGCGGAAGGTCAGACCATCACAATACGGCAGCTTCTTAATCATACGAGCGGTATTGATACCTATATGACTTTGGATAACTACAGTGTCACTTCAAAACAGGGCAGCCATGTGTATGCTAACGCGAACTACGGATTACTCGGCAAAGTGATTGAAGCCGTATCTGGTATCTCTTACAGCGAGTATCTGAAAGCGAATATATTCCAGCCCTTGGGTATGGAGAATACGTATACATCACTTGAAGAAGCAAAACATGACGGATTGATCACGGGTTATCGTGACTATTTTGGCTTTGCAGTCCCTCAAGAATGTGATTATCCGGATGCAGCCAGCCAAGGCTGGCTGACCATCCCTGCCGGATATATAATTTCCACTGCATCGGATATGAGCCGCTATCTTCAATCATATCTGAATGGGGATGGTACGATACTTAGTAGCGAAAGTATAGCGTCTATGTTCGGTGGAACTGTTTCTGTAGCGGAAAACACCTCATATGGGCTAGGCTGGGGAGTTTTAGACCGTGACGGAACCAAGATTATTTCTCATGGCGGTCTAGTGGATAACTATACCTGTCAAGCATTTATGATCCCGGAGCTAAACATCTACGGCGTGATGCTTATGAACAGCAACGATTATTTTATTGGTAATACCATGACAGGTAATATGCTTCTTCATGTGCTCGATATGCTACTGAGCAGAACACCAGCGCCAACCCAAGGAACGAGTTATGCTATGAAGCACTTCCTTCTGGACGCTTTATATCTATGCCTTGTGCTGATAGCCTTTGTGCCGCTGCTTTTGATTGGAAAATGGAGAAAAAAGCCAAGAGGGAGAATGAAAAATACTATTGGATTTATTGTCCTTCATGTGATATTCCCCTCTGGTTTATTACTGATACTAGCAATTCTTAAAGTGCCGATGTATGTTGTTGCGCGTTTTACACCAGATTTCTTCCTGATCATTGTCGCAAGTGTCGCCTTAGCATACATTACAGGCTTGATAAAAATTACTTTGGCTCTATATTTGAAAAGGGCAATTGAAGCAAAAGAGAAATGATTATCAAGCCAAAGCAGAAAAGAGACTATATCTTGTACCAACGCATCGACCTATCACAATATCTTGGTTATCGTAATAGGCTGGTTCGGAAGAGCGCCCCCATGGCATTCAAGAGGTCAGCGGCTTCTTCCCGCATATCTCCACCAAACAAGACTGGGGAAAACGCTTAGGCAGAAGCCTTGAAAACACTATGTTTTCGAGGCTTTTTGCTTGTCTGTGAAGCAACGTGTTAGCTCTCGTATACCTCAGCAAAGGTCATGTTGAAGCGATCAACAACCGTTTTGCGCGCATATGCGGCAAGCGCTTCAAGAGCATCCTTTTTCGTGGGGTAGTAGCCAATCCAGCGGAAGTATTTCTAACGTAGCAAAAATAGTCCAAGACCGTCGGATAATACTACTTAATATTACCAACAAGGTGCTTGACTATGGTGTAAGACAATACTATAGAGTTGTTTTCGGGTGCTGGTAGCAAATAACTGTAAGATAATCTACAAATATTGCGTTTTCTAACAATCTTTGTGATGATCTGTTCTAGCGAAAAACTCTGATAGTACAATGTGATGCCGGGTCCGATCCTTGAAATCTGCTGAGTTTTGAAATCTGCCGACACATCAATGACTTACGCTATATAACATTAGTCAAAACAGGAGGAGTACCTTTACACCGGAACCCGTGGTGCCGGACAACCCGCTGCTTACACTCCCGGTGGAATTGCGAAAGAAAGTTGCACTATCTCCACATATTGGTGGTATCACGGCGGGCAGTTTTTACAGGTATTTTAATATTATATGGAGCAACATGAGGCGTGTGAGAGAGGGAAAAAAGCCGGTCAATGTTGTTAACGGATTATAGGGAGGTTATTAATGAACAAGGTTAATTTAGTTTTAATAAGTAGCGCTGTGTTTGATTCGGTCCAAGACACCCCGTTTCCAGGAGCCATTGCAGTTAATGGGAACAAAATTGAATTTATCGGTTCGCTAGAGGAGATAAACAAATATGTTGGTACAGAAACCATTGTCAAGGATTTTGGAGACAAACTCATTATGCCTGGCTTTTGCGATGGGCACGGCCATTTTGACGGCTTAGCCAACAAGGCTTTCGCCGAGGTCGTCAGCGGATTAGAGGACCAATGTTCTGAGGAGGACTGTGCGAAAACAGTTAAGGAGTTTGCAGAAAATAATCCGCATGTGAAACGCATTTCCGGTTTTGGGTGGATGCTGACAAACTGGGGATCGAATCCAAAGCGTCCGACGAAAAAGTCATTGGATACTGTTGTTCCTGATAAGCCGGTCTACCTTCAGAGCGGCGATGGTCACGCCATGTGGCTGAATTCCAAGGCGATTGAAGAGTGCCACCTTGAAGAAACAATCCGCAACGATCCTGAGATTACTGATAATCTGGCGCCAAGAGACAGCAACGGTAATCTCACCGGCTTTTTTGCTGAAAAAGCTGGCTCTTATACCCATTCCTTCAAGGATGTTGATGCCGCCAAACAGAGAACTGAGTATCACAAAAAGCTTGTTAAGCTGCTGAACAGGTACGGGATCACAGGATTTACCGATGCGACGATGATGCCGCATGACGCGCTAGCCACTTATTACGCTCCGTTAAAATCCATGGAAAACGACAATGATCTGACGATCCGATGCTATATCTGGGCAGGTGTAGGCCCTGCGGGATCGGCCGATACTGAAGATGCTGTAAAGATTCGCTCTTATGAAGCTTTTTTAGGAAGCGACAAACTGCGTATCGCTGGTATTAAGTCAATAATGGACGGAATGGGCTCTTGCGACTGAGGTATACAAGAGTGGTATCACTGCCAATGCCTTTACACCTGTGGCAAAAACGCGCGCTAGTGTGGATTTGGAGGTTTTTATCAAAACCGAATTAGCCGGACAGAATACTTTGCCCATACCACCCGTCAATTATAATGAAACGCCTTCCCCTGAGCTTTTTGCTCCTTTCCTGGCTTGGCTGTCCGGCGACGAATCCAAAGACATCAACGGCACTGTTTTTTTCTGTGCGGGCAATGATATTGCCCGCTGGAGCAACCCCTGTATTACCTTTGGAATGCATACAGAAGGCGGCTGGTCCGTAGAGAAGGTCCGCAAACATGTTCCCACGTTATTAGAAGGTTACTGCAATATCAACGGCAAAACTCTCTGAAGATAACACAAACCCACTGTTACTATTCTGAACGACATGTTGATGGTGCCGCTTGTAGAATTCACGGTTACGGCGCAGTTCGATTGTCAGATGAGATTGGTGTAAAGGCGGCAGAAAATCAGCTGGGTGTACCGTACTACACCTTAGCGGACTGGCGCAGCAAAAGAAAACAACACGGTGAAAAAGCCTGTGTCGGCAGTGGTCACACATATATGTACACCGGGAAAAGTCATCATGAAATTGAGCTGGAACGCGAAAACGCCGAGCTGCGCCGTGCAAATGAAATCCTCAAGGATGCCCTTGGTTTTTTCGCGAAAGACCGGAAGAAGTAAAAGCGGGTCCCACTTTGGTTGGGTGTTTTTCACCGCGCAGCAGTTGATAAGTGTTGCTGCAGGGCTGGTTCAGTCTGAATGGAACGTTACATGAATATTTCTCAGATAACACGCCAGGTGAATCCGGAGCGTATCCTGCGGATTTTTAAAGGAAATATTCAGACACTGCTCGATTTTTCTCAAACGCTGATACAGCGTATTCATATGAATATATAAGTGTTCGGCCGTTTTAGTAGGAGAAAAGTTATTATCTATAAATGCAATCAAGGTTTGCTCTAAATGACCATTCTTGTTTTTGGAGTAATTTTGGAGCGGTGTAAATACTTCCTGCACAAAGGCTGCGATATCTTCCTTAGAATTATTGACCAATAGCTTGTATATACCGATTTCTGGATATGTAATCAGGCCCGGATGCTTGCGGGTAATTTGATAAGACAGCGCCTTACAGGCCTCGTCGTAAGCCGTCGAAAGCGATTGAGCCCCTTTAAACAAAGAGCTAAATCCCGAGCACATTGCTAAACCCTCAACTTCTTGAGCACGTGAAATAACTGGTTCAAATTGCTTAATTAAATTGTTATAACTGAGCGGACTTTGCAAGAGCGCCAGTAGTATGACCTTATTTTCAACACAGAAAATCAGCCAGCAGTATTGGCCAAGCTCTTTCTTAGCAAAGGATATAAAGCGGTGTATTCCTGTCATGATTATCTGCGGATCCGCCTGGGTGATAAACTTACACACCCCAACACTTAAATACGTGTCATAATCAATACCCATCTCAGCACATTTGTCGTCGAGGACCGAATCGGTTGCATGCAACAATTCATTAAACGTATTACAAGAGTTTTTATAACCAACTTCCGTTAAGGACTGCTTTTTGGTCATTTCCAGCGCCAGCACCATGCACCCTTGTTCAATCACATTTTGGTCAGTCAGTGTGAGCTCCCTGCTGTTTTTAATAATCAGGCAACCCAGACAAATTGATTCATTTATTATCGGATAAACGAGATGCGGTGTTTTGTCCTCACTGACCTGATCAAAAAGAACGGGCTCTCTTTGATTTTGAAACAACCGCGATAAGTATTTATAACTGAGAAATTCTTCGTGCTCATGATTTTGAGGGAATAGTTCATTATTAATGAGATCTGCAAATTCAACAGGTAGTGAAATCATTTTTTGTATTTCGCCTACTATGTTTTCAATCCCCATATTCTGCAGGGATACTTTTGTCAGGGTATCATGAATCTCAATGTATTTTGACATGGTTTCGAGCGCTGTTTTCGATTGAGAGTAGGTTCGAGCGTTTTTTATCGAGACAGCCGCCTGATCGGTTAAAATATTTAGAATGTTTATATCTTCGTCCGTAAAGGACGGACCGGGATTAAGCCGGACCAGATTTACGACATATTCTATTTTATTATCTATACGAATTGGCATGAAGATCGCCGAATGCGTTAAATTATAAGCAATAGCTTTCGTTAAGTGTTTGATATTTTCTTTAGTTAGATCGTGACTGTCTGTGGCTATCTTGCCATAGCTTGTATAAAGCTTTGGTTGGCCACTTAAAAATGTTCGTCCTAGAATGCCGTATCCGATACGGGGGTGCAGCGGAGTCGTCTCACTGTCTCGCATTCCGATCGACGCTTTTAACACGATCTGATCCGTTATGCTCTCACGAAACCATAATAAACCCGTATCGGCAGTGATGATAGAAAAAGCATTGGAAAGGATCCCTTTTAGCAATTCATTGATATTTAACAAGGATGTGGTTTCAAGATTGCTGTGTAGTAATCGCTGAAGGCGTAATTCTCTGCGCTGAACGGCATAGGCGCTGTAAAAAGTGTGAAGCAGATTGTGTAGAATATCCAGACTTGAGCTGCTCAACTGCGCATTGTAGGAAAGACCTATTACGACATAGTAGTCTTCCGGATACTTAAACCATAAATAGGATTTATTATCAATAATAGACTTACACCAATTCTCACAAACCGGTATATCTGAGGGACTCAACAGCTCGTTGCGGCCGATTGACTCGACAAGCACGAAATCCAATTGCCCGGGGCTTTTGGTCCAGATATTACATGAATTATCCGCCTGAATTAAACCCTGTTGCAAAAACAGTGTAATAAATCTCTGAAACATTGAAATCATGCCTCCTTTGTTATGTGAGTTATCACACATAATAATTATAATTTATAAAACTGTTTACATTGAATGTGACAATACCTGTAAGTATAATTTAATTATAATGACATTTTGGTTAATTTCAATACCTGCGTATGGAATTATCACCACATATATGTTGACTTTGCAGTAAGACGGACTTAACAGATTAGCGTGTGCTCAAGTTCTTATAGATTACCGGCTACCAGCCAAAGGGG
The DNA here is from genome assembly GCA_963675425.1 of uncultured Sporobacter sp. Classification (GTDB taxonomy): domain Bacteria; phylum Bacillota; class Clostridia; order Oscillospirales; family Oscillospiraceae; genus Sporobacter. The sequence goes on from OY776214.1 coordinate 2,111,568, forward strand.
TGTAATTTTGAAGAAAATAACTGAACGAGAAAATTTTATGATGTTCATAAACGGACAGCAGCCTGCGTGGCTACCGAGATATGCGATGGTCCGGGATAAATACAGCCGTTATTCCACCGCCGTGCTGCCCTGCCGTCCGAGTTTTCTAAATGAACGACGAACGCCGGAAGGTGGCTTTGATATCTGGGGCGTGGAATATACGACAACATGCGAGACCGGCGGGGCGGCTATGCCGTCGCCGTACAATTTCATTTTGGATGACATTTGCAAATGGCGGGATATCGTAAAGGCACCCAATCTGTCCCAAATCGACTGGGAGACTATGGCCAGGAGAGATTTAGCCGGTTTCGATAGAGAAAACACCGCTTTATGCGGTAATTTCAATCTTGGATATTTCCAGCAGCTTATGGCTTTTCTGGGGTTTTCCGAAGGGCTGTGCGCCATGTATGAGGAACCGGAGGAGGTTAAGGCCCTGTTTCAATACCTGGCCGATTTCTACGCGGAGGTCGTAAAAAAATACATAGAATACTATAAGCCTGACATTATTGAGCTGGTAGACGATACGGCAACGGCGCTCAACCCGTTCATTTCAATAGATATGTATCGTGAATTGATCAAGCCGTACCATTACATGCAAAATAAGCCGGCTATTGAGGCTGGAATTCCGATCGTCCACCATAACTGCGGCCGCTGTGAAGATTTTATTGACGACTGGCTTGAGATCGGAATCATCGCGTGGAATCCCGCACAGGTAATGAACGATCTTGATGGCATTAAGAAAAAGTATGGCAGAAAGTTGGGTCTCATTGGCTGTTGGGATTCTTCCGGTCCGGCAAGCTGGGATAGCGCGACCGAGGATGTTGTTCGCCAGGCTGTACGCAACACGATCGACCGGTTTGCTCCCGGCGGCGGCTTTTGCTTTTGGGGCGGCGTCTACGGCCCGGCGGGAGATACCGTAACAGAAAACAAGAGGAGATGGTTAACCGAGGAGTACGAAACATACGGTCGGTCCTTTTACAATAATTAAGCGTTTCTTGAATAAATCTACCGGGGCTTAAGCCTTGGGAAATCAGCAAAACCACAAGGAGAATCATTTATGGAATACAGGAATTTTCTCAGTGACAAGCTTCCTATGAAGTGGCCGTATCCCGTGAAATACGAAGATGAAACATGGGATGAGGCGGATGTCCTGGTAGTCGGCTGCGGCCTTGCCGGAAGTTTTGCAGCAATTCAGGCTGCCAAACGAGGCGCGTCGGTCATTGCGGTGGACAAAGCCCCCATCATTTACAGCGGCAGCGCCGGCACCGGCATCGATCACTGGACCAACTGCCTTACTAATCCCTGCTCCAGGCTGACCCCGGATGAGATGGTCGAGGACAATCCCATCTCCCCCATCACCGCGGCCCACGGCACGTATATCTGCATGCGAGAGGCATGGCCCTGTCTGCAGGACTTTGAAGAAATGGGCATCAACATCCGGGATGCCGAGGGCGAGTTTGAGGGAGCTTCGTTTCGGGATCCTGAAACGAAGTTGATGTTTGCGTACGACTATACCAACAAGCTCCATATCCGCTTCAAAGGCGGCCGGTATCTCAAGCCTACCTTATACAAAGAGATGAAAAAAATGGGTGTCAGAATGTACGAACACGTCATGATGACCGTGCTGCTCACCGAAGACGGCAAAGCCGGCGGCCGGGTTATCGGCGCAGCCGGATTCAGCACACGAACCGGAGAATTTTTCGTGTTCAGCGCCAAGGCTACTATAATGGCTACGGCCAATCCGGTCCGCTTGTGGCAGTTGGCTTCCGAACAGGTGGGTTCAAACGCCCATGAGTATGACCCAAATCTGGACGGCGGCGGCAACGTAATGGCATGGCGCGCGGGCGCTCAGCTCATGCTGATGGAAAACAGTCAGCCCAGTTCGGGCGGCAGACGGTATCCCTCTTATATGACCGGCAACTCCAACAACACCTGGTTTGGCTGCAGCATCGTGGATTCACAGGGAAAGGAAATCCCCTGGGTAAACCGGGACGGAGAAATCATCCAAAACTATGATGACCGGATGCGGCCCGCTCCGGGCCAGAAATGGTGGATGACAGGCGGCCCCAACGCACCGTATAAATTCCGCGGTGCTACATACATAACGGATTTTGAGCAGCGCATCATGTCCGGCGAGTACCAACTTCCCTTTTTTGCGGATATGACCGGCATCCCTGATTGTGAACGGCGCGGCATATTCGGCCTTATGATCGGCAACGAAGGGAAAACAGCCATTCCGGTTTATGAAAAACTTAAAAACGCCGGCTTTGATCCCGAAAAGGATATGATGATGTGCAACGTCCTTCACCCGCATTACGCCGGGTGTCTGGATCAGCCCTTTTGGGATGTAAAAATCGCCGGAATAAACGGTCCCAACATGCGTGACATTTCTTTTAAATCGTCCGGCGGTATCCTTGTCGATTGGGATATGCGCAGTTCGCTCGAGGGGTTATATGCGGCGGGAAACCAAGTGGCAGGACTCAGCGGCGCCTCACAGTCTGCGTCCAGTGGACGGTATGTAGGACGCACGGCCGCGCACTGGGCACAGTATCAGACACACGCTGCGCCCTGCCCGGCGCAGATCCAATCGGAAAAAGAGCGGATTTATTCCTACGTCCAGCGCGACAGGGGTTATGGCTGGAAGGAAATCCAGATCGGCCTGTGCCGCATCATGCAGGATTATTGCGGCGACTATAAGAACAAGGACGTTCTCTTGATGGGTTTGTGGTGGCTGGATTCCATCCGGCACAACGAGTTGGCCCACGCCATGGCCGCCAATCCGCACGACCTCGGGAAAATCATCGGTTGCGAGGTCCGGCTGTCCATCGACGAGATTATTTTGCATCAGTGTCTCGCCCGTGAGGGCAGTAATAAAAAGCTGGGCTTTGATCGTTTGGATTTCCCGGAAAGCGACGAAATGTGCGGCTATAACATCGCCATCAGTCAACAAGACGGCAAAATAAAGGCGGACCATATTCCTTTTGACTACTGTACCAGGGAAGGCTCGCTGCGCGCATGTTATGAAAAGCACTGCTGCTTGAAGGAGGAATGACCGATGTATAACGCCTATTTTGTACCCAGCCCCGCCACACCTAACGAGTGCATCTCCTTCGACGAGGCAAAATGTATCGGCTGCAATACCTGCGTCAATGTCTGTCGCTGCGACCTGCTTATGCCGAATCCGGAGAAAGGAAAACCGCCCATTGTCCTGTATCCGGATGAGTGCTGGTTCTGCGGAGCTTGCGTTGAACAATGCCCCAAAGGCGCCAATAAGCTTAATCACCCATTGAACATGCGCATCTGCTGGAAGCGGAAGGAAACGGGCGAGATATTTCGCATCCCTTACGAGTATATGGATTAACAATTGTTTTACAGCATAGAGCGCTCGCTTCAGACTGGAAAGACACCCAACAGCCGTAAAACCGGCGTCGGCGTCTCAATAGAAAACTGACATATAAATCATTAGGAAAGGATGTTAAAGATGGATTCCATAAAAAAAATCATGGCTCTCATCATGGCAGTTCTCCTGACGGCAACCCTTTTTGCTTGTTCCGGCAACAACTCCGGTGGAGAAGCATCCCCCAGCCCCAGTACAGCATCATCTCCGAATGATTCGGAAACATCATCGCCGCCTTTGGACAGTGCAGCCTCTTCGCAGTCGCCCACCTTGACGCTGTCGCAGCAGGGTTATTACGATCCCGATAAGGATTATTTCTCCAGAGATCCATATAAGATTGCTATGCTGATTCAGTCAACGCCAACCTCCATGCATCAGTCGATGATCAAATCCTACTCTGCGTACGGTCCGATTTTAAATTATACGATGCAGGATATTTCTGCAAACGACGATGCCGACTATTATATCAACCTGATCGAAACCACAGCCTCGCAGGACTATGACGGTTACTTTCTCGACTTCCATCAGGAAACGAAGGATCGTGTTCTGGAGGTTGCCACCGAGCTGAAGCTCATATGGCTTCCCGGGCTGAGTTCATACACGGATGATGACGGCAAGCTTCTGTACCCGGCCTCATCGGCCGACAGTTACAAATACGGCGGAGACATGACCGTTTGGCTTGATCAGGAAGCCAAAAACATGTGGGGCGACTTTGACCAGCAGAAGCTTGGTATGGTCGGCGTTAACTATACGCTTAATTCGGATATCAAGGCTCGTATAACGGGCGCGTACGATAAGTTTAAGGAGCTTTACCCAGATATAGCCGACACAAACTACTGGGAGGCCGACGGCGCAAGCCACAGCAGCTTCACGGCCGATACGGCGTATAACCTTGTCAGTGCCATCATATCGGCGCATCCCGATATTGAATACTGGATCATCGCCTCCTCCATGGACGACTATGCCAATGGCGCGGCCCGTGCCGCCGAGGCTGCCAACAAGCAGGACAAAACAATCGTCATCGCCACAGGCGGCATTGCATTGGTATCACAGTGGGACGAAGGTAACGAGAGTTGCTGGAAAGCCTGCATCTATTATGACACCAACTTGGGCGCAAAAACGATCTGCGCTGCCCTGATGTCTTTGATAGACGGCGATACAACACCAGAAACATTGTGGCCACAGTGGGTCGCGCCCGGCGAAAAATATGCCAGACTCCTCAAGCCCTGGCAACTGCTGACCTACGATATGTATCAGGACTTTTTCTCCTGGGTTGACCGGTATACCGGACTGGATAACCACGACTATCCCGACAACGGGGTGGACTTTGAGTTCGACATCACCGGCGGTTTGCAAGGAGAATCGCATAATGACAGTAGTCGAATGAATCGCACAGAAATAACCGGCGGGGGAGCCGCAGCGCTATACCGCGGACGTTGAAACCTAAAAAGGGCTTAGAAGACCAGATGCCGGGGTGAGATATGGTGATATGTAAATCTTCTTATATAAGGAAACGGTCTGGAAGAACGTACATGAACACTAAGCTAAACTCATTGTGTATGTAATAAGAGATGTTTAAAAGCCGAAGGGGCTGTAGCAAAACAGCCTTAAAAAAACAGAGACGAAGTGATCTGCGAATGCAGACACTTCGTCTCTGTTTTGGTATAATTTAGTTGTGAACAAAAATAAATACCGTGTCAATTATGGCACGGAAAAACGGAATGTGCAACTGAAAATAGACGAGGTATTTGCTGAAAAGAGAATTCCGGCGAATGACAGTGTGCGGCTCTTAGATAAAGTAATGGAGGAGATGGATTACGCCCCGCTAATGAGAGCATACAAACGCACAGGCCGCCGCCCGGCAACGGACCCCGTCACGATGCTGAAAATACTTGTATATGCGATGATGCAAGGCATTTTCTCCAGCCGTGCTATCGCATTAGCCTGCACGAGAGATATCAATTTCATCTGGCTTCTTAATGGAGAAGAGGCCCCAAATCACAGCGAGATAGCGCGCTTTCGTAGCAAGCGGCTGACTGAATGCGGTGAGGAACTCTTCTATCAGTTGGTAGAAAAGCTGCATCATTTCGGCGAAATCAAATACGAGCACCTGTTTGTAGATGGGACAAAGATCGAAGCGAATGCGAACAAGTACAGTTTCGTATGGAAGAAAAGCACAACGAAATTTGAAACCCGACTGTACGGTAAGCTGGAAAAGCTGATACCGGAGCTGAACTCAAAGTATGGCATCCTGGCAGACACGCCGGAAGAATTGCTCAACGAGCTTAAAGGCCGGGTAACGGCACCGTTTGTATACGGCAGAGGCAAGCGAAAAAGCGAGCTGCAAAAGGACATTGAGCTTTTACAAGAAATCCTTGGCCGAAAGATGAAGTACGCTGGATATCAGGAGACATTTAAGGGACGCAACAGCTTCTCAAAGACCGATCCGGACGCGACGTTCATGCACATGAAGGACGACCACATGCGTAACGCCCAGTTGAAGCCGGGGTACAACATCCAGCTTGGGGTGGAGGGCGAATATATCACCGGCGTACTTGTATCAAGCGAACGCAGCGACCAGCTTGCGCTCATCCCGCTTCTGGATAACATTGAGGCGCATCTGGGAACAGCTTATGTGGATGTGACAGCGGACGCGGGTTACGAGAGCGAAGAAAACTACACATATTTTGAGAGTAAGACCACTGAGTGCTACATTAAGCCTCAGAATTACGAGAGCTCCAAAACGAAGAAATACAAGAGCAACATGGCACTCAGAGAGAACATGCCATATGATGCGGTTTTGGACGAGTATACTTGTCAGGCCGGGAAAAAGCTCAAGGCGGTCTATGTAGGCAAGAAAAAGAGCAAGACGGGCTTCGAGCGAGAGGTTACCTACTACGAGTGCGAGAGCTGCGAAGGTTGCCAGTACAAAAAGAAGTGCACTCGCTCGAAGGGCAACCGGACGATGCAGGTCTCAAAAAAGTTCATAGAACAGCGCAAACAATCACTGGAGCGTATCACCAGCGAAAAAGGCATCCTGCTTCGGATGAATCGCTCCATCCAGGCTGAGGGGACTTTCGGAGTCATTAAGCAGGATTACGGTTTTCGTCAGTTCCTGCTTCGGGGTAACAAGAAAGTTTTGACTGAGATCCTTCTGGTAGCGATGGGGTACAACATCAATAAATATCATAGCAAAATTCAGCAAAACCGCACTGGAAGACAGTTGTTCGAAAAACTTACGGCTTAACGCCAACAAAAACAGAATATCTCTCCACATTATGGCGGGGTTTTGAACCGGGCTGTTGTCTTTTGCCCTCTGTTTTTCCATAGAAGGGCTCTTTTTATGACTTCGCAGCCAGATTCAGAGCATAAATCGGGGGCTGTAGCAATTTTCGTTTTGCTACAGCCCCTTACGATTGCAATTGGTTCTAGCCGCGTTTATTCGGGTGTACATTTTGCTGGTGATGTTTTAGGTGGATGGTTGATTGGCTTTCCTATTGCATTTTTAGTTTACTCTATTTGAAATGGCAAACGGAAGAAAAAATACATTGAAAATTAACAGAGATGGCAGTGGTGAATTGACAAAATCATCACTGCTATTTTCATTTATCGACAGAATATCCTTGTAACCAGTATTACAATATGATATATATCCTTGTAACCAGTATTACAAAAGAGGTGATGACGTGGAACAAAATGAATGGGTTGTCATTAATTACACACTCCCTCGGGAGCCGTCCAGGACTCGGGTGTCTATCTGGCGGAAGCTCAAAAAAATCGGCGCCGTCAACATTCAGCAATCCATGTGGATACTGCCCCTGACGGAGCAGCATATCGCGCTGCTTAATGACATCAAAAGCGAGGTTCTGCAAAACAGCGGGGAGGCATTTGTGATGAAGTCCGTGGCGGATGAAGACGGCCGGCGAAATATCATTGAACGGTTCAACGCAGCACGGGATGAAGAATATCAGGAGCTCTTCGAGGAATGCGGCAAATTCCTCAAAGAGATTGACAGGGAAATCGCCAGAAAAAATTTCTCCTTCGCGGAGATTGAAGAAAACGAGGAGGAGCTTTTAAAGCTCAAGCAATGGTATCAGAAAATCAAGGCGAGGGATACCTTTCAGGCGCCGCTTTGCGAGCGGTCGGGTGCACTGTTGGTCCAGTGTGAGGAGGCGCTTGAGCTGTTCTGCGATAAGGTTTACGAATTTACCAACTCTGAGAACTGACAGGAGGGAGACGCTATGCTGAAGCTTCGGAAATATCTCACGCCTTTTCGCGTGCCGCTGATCATCTCAATGGTGCTGCTGGCTTTGAAATCCCTGTCTGATTTGTACCTCCAAGACTGACGGCGGACATGGTCAACACCGGCCTCGTGAACAACGATATCCCGTATATTCTACGGGTCGGCGGCATCATGCTGGCAGTCGCGGCGTTTAATATCGCCTGCCTTCTGATCGCCGTCTATGTTGCCGCCAAGGCCGGAAACGCGTTTTGCCGGGACCTGCGGGATCAGGTGTTTACCCGGATCGAGAGCTTTTCCCTGAGTGAGTTTGACCGCTTCGGGCCGGCGTCTCTGATTACGCGGACAACAAATGACGTCAACCAGATTCGGGGGATTATGGATTTCGGCCTTCGGATGATCGTGATGTCACCGGTCACAATCATCGGCAGCGTCGTCATGGCTTTTACGAAAGACCCCGCACTGGCGCTCATCTTTGTGGTCATCATCCCCATCATCAGCACGGCCTTTTTCTTCGTATTACATAAGGGCCTGCCGCTGAACACACAGCTGCAAAAAAAGCTGGACGGCATCAATCTGGTGCTCCGCGAAGGCCTGACCGGCATTCGGGTCATCCGGGCCTTCAACAAAGAAGGTACGGATAAGCGCCGGTTTGAATCTATTAATAAGGAATATGCCGATTCGTCCATCTATGTCAACCGGCTGATGGGTATCATCACGCCTCTTGTCACCCTCATAATGAACCTGGCCATCCTCGCTATCGTTTGGTTCGGCGGTTTTCGGATCACCGCCGGTAAAATTCAGGTGGGCGACCTGATGGCCTTCATCCAGTACGCGCTGCTGGTTATATCCGCGTTGACGACGTTCACCAGGCTTCTGATCATGCTGCCCCGCGCCTCCGTGTCCGCCAGGAGGATAAACGAAGTGCTTGAGACGGTCCCGGCGGTCAGTGACCCCGAGGCAGCGAAGGCCTCAGGCGGACTGAGCGGCGTTGTGGAATTTCAAGATGTGACCTTCAGCTACCCGGGCGCCGAATGCCCGGCGGTGCACAAGATCAGCTTCACGGCAAAGCCCGGCGAAACCACCGCGATCATAGGCGGAACAGGGTCCGGGAAGTCCACCTTGGTCCAGCTCATTCTGCGCATCTATGATGTCACCGGCGGCGCCGTCCTCGTGGACGGTGTTGACGTCCGGGACATGCCGCAGGAAGTCCTGCGGGCCAAGATCGGTTATGTGCCGCAGAAAACCGTCCTTTTCTCCGGCTCGGTCAGGGAAAACATTCTTTACGGTAAGGAAGATGCGAGCCTGGAGGAGATTGAACACGCCACCGATGTGGCCCAGGCCGGTGACTTTATACGATCCATGGAGGGCGGGTTTGATGCCGATGTCTCCCAGGGCGGGCTGAACCTTTCCGGCGGGCAAAAGCAGCGGCTTTCAATTGCCAGGGCATTGATCCGACGGCCTGAAATTTATATTTTTGACGACAGTTTTTCAGCGCTCGATTTTAAGACGGACGCCCGGCTTCGCCGAGCGCTCAAGAAAGAAACGGGTCAGTCAACGGTGCTGATCGTATCCCAGAGAGTCAGCTCCGTGATGGACGCCGACCAGATTATTGTCCTGGAGAACAGCGAGATTGTTGGGATCGGCACCCATAACGCGCTGCTGGCAAGCAGCGCGGTCTACAGGGAGATCGTCTCGTCCCAGCTGGCGGAGGAGGTGTCGGCATGAGCGAGGAGACAAAGCGCGACCCCCAAAACCGTGACACGCCGACCCCAGGCATTCAGGGTGGAGCGTCCGGCATCGCCAGAAGCCTGCCGGCTCAGAAACCGAAAAACTTCAGGGGCACGTTTGCCCGACTGCTCCGCTATATCCGACCTTACAGCGGGATTCTCATTCTGACGCTGCTGATTTCGGTTGCCGGCACCTTGTTCACGATCTTCAGCCCCAAAATTCTGGGCCAGGCCACAACGATTTTTTTCAATTTTGTTCTGGATAAGCTGAAGGGCATCAATGCGCCCATGGATTTTAGCCGTATCGCGCAGATCCTACTGCTTCTGGCGGCGCTCTATCTGATCAGCGCGGGGTTTTCTTATCTGCAGTCCTTCATCATGGTCCGTGTTTCGCAGAAAATTGTCTTCGATATGAGAAATGATATCCGGAGCAAAATTTCACGACTTCCGCTTCAATACTTTGACACGCACAGGTACGGCGATGTTTTAAGCCGCGTCGCCAACGATATGGACACCGTCGGCAGTACGCTGCAGCAGAGCATTAATCAATTCATCGCCTCGATCGTTTTGATTGTGGGCGTCGTTGTCCTGATGCTGACCATCAGTCCGTGGCTGACTTTAATCACTATGGTGACGCTGCCCCTGACCTTTGCCGTCACAAAAAAGGTGGCGAAACGGTCGCAGAAAATATTCGCCTGTCAGCAGCATGAGATCGGAATTCTCAACAGCCATGTGGAGGAGATGTTCGGCGGGCATGTCATCGTCAAATCCTTTGGCAACGAAAAAAAGGCCGTCGGCCGTTTCCGGGACATCAACGAGCGTCTGTATGAGGTCGGCTGGCGGTCCCAGATTATGGCTGGCCTGGTGATGCCGCTCATCGGCTTTTTGAGTAATATCGGCTATGTGCTTATCTGTGTCGTCGGCACGATTTTTGTGGTGTCGGGGCGGATCACAATCGGCAATGTCCAGGCATTTATTCAGTATTCCCGTCAGTTTACGCAGCCCATCCTGCAAACCGCGAACATCGCCAATACAATCCAGGCCGCCATTGCCTCGGCGGAACGCGTCTTTGAGTTACTCGACGAAGCGGAAGAGAGTCCGGATGACCCGGGGGCTCTCGCTGAATTCAAACCCCGAGGTGGTGTCAGGCTGGAGCACATCAGCTTCAGCTACAGGAAGGATACGCCGTTGATTACCGATCTGAGCCTTGATGTGAAGCCAGGCCAGACAGCGGCAATTGTCGGCCCGACGGGCGCCGGGAAAACAACGCTTGTCAATCTGCTCATGCGCTTTTATGAAATCGGTGGCGGAAAAATCACCATCGACGGCATGGACATCCGTGACATTCAGCGCGGGACGGTTCGCGGTATTTTCGGAATGGTACTGCAGGACACCTGGCTCTTCAAAGGCACCATCAGAGAAAACATCGCCTACGGTCGGGAAGACGCGACCGAGGATCAGATTATCAACGCCGCGATGATGGCGTATGCCGATCATTTTATCCGCACCTTGCCCGACGGGTATGACACAATGCTCAACGAGGATGTGTCGAATATTTCACAGGGTCAGAAACAGCTTCTGACAATCGCCCGGGCTTTCATCGCAAACCCTGCCATACTGATCCTCGATGAAGCCACCAGCAATGTGGATACCCGTACGGAATTGCTCATCCAAAAGGCCATGAAGGAGCTCATGAAAGGCCGCACAAGCTTTGTCATCGCCCACCGCCTGTCCACAATCCGGGATGCCGACCTCATTATTGTGATGAACACCGGCGACGTTGTTGAAACGGGGACACACGAAGAGCTTCTGAAAATGGGCGGATTTTACAAGAGCCTGTATGACAGCCAGTTCAGCACCGAAGACGCTGTTGCGGCTGGGGCCTGACGTGTCTCTACGGTTTTTATTATGATTTATGTCGTTCTTGTGATGACCAGTTTTGCGGCGGCGTTTATCTCGGGTACCGCCGGTTTCGGCGGAGCCCTTTTGCTGCTGCCTGTTGTGACTCTTTGTGTCGGTGCTGAGACGGCGGTTCCGGTCCTGACGATCGCCCAGCTCCTCGGCAATCTTTCGCGTATGGCTTTCGGCATCAAGCAGATTGACTGGAAATTGGTTGGTCTGTTCTGTGCGACGGCTTTGCCCTTGGCTGCGCTCGGTGCCTTTGGGTTTTCAGTACTCCCCAAAGATATTGTCACCCGCTGCATCGTCGGTCTATACATGCTGATTGTTGGGGCTTAGGATGACTTTAAAAGGAAGAGCGAAGCAGCTGAAAATAGACCGTTCCGCAGTGTTCATCGCAATGGGTAGAAAGGACAGACCCGTTCTGGCAAAAGTCATAGCAGGAGTAACCGTTGGGTATTTAGATGACCTAATTAGCTTGCCTGCGTTAATTGCTTTAACAGTTAAGCTGATACTGTGATGGTATGTTGAAGTTGCAACCCCTCTTCCTAATAGATTACAATATCTATTAGGAAGAGGGGTTAACAATGCAAACTAACACCCATGAAACAAAGAAAAAAGTAGTCAAATTACACGTTCAGGACGGTTGAACCATATCCAGCCTTGCTGTTGAATATGGCGTGTGCAAAGCAACTATTTCTGGACACATCGGAAATTATGAGTACCGCTCATTCGCCTGCAACTGAGCGGAACACCCAACGAGCTTTGATCGACAGACACAAATAGGATTTTCTTCACTTAATTGAAACGAAAAATTTTCTCTGGAATATTGGAATATGTTATAATTTAATAAATTATGTCGGACCATAGGTGATAAAATGAAGCAGCGGCTGCTCAAAAGACAACGCATCGATGATGAGTTTGCAAACATATTTCAGTATCCTTTGACAATAGCTGTTGCGGCTATGGGGTATGGCAAAACAACGGCGGCAATGGAATATCTCAAGGGAATTGGCGCCAATTATTTGTGGTTGTCCATTGAACACGATGAATCTTCTCCACAGTTAATCTGGGATTCGCTGGCAAGACAAATGATCAAAACCAGACCGGAACTGGGCAAGCAGCTCCGTTCGCTGGGTTTTCCAACGGATGCTGCACAAACAGCAAAAATAAAACAGATTATTGAAGAACAAGCCTATCTGTCAAATACAGTTCTGGTGATTGACGACTATCATTTTGCCAATTCCCCTGCATTGGATCGGTTCATAGAGAGCATTATCAGATCAAATATTGAAGGCTTTCATATTTTGATGCTGTCCCGGACCATGCCAAATATAAAAATTGATGAGCTTCTATTGAAAAATTATTGCTATTTAATTAAAAACGCCTTTTTTGAATTTACTCCTAATGAAATAGGGGCGTTTTTTCAACTATACGGTTTTGCTATTCCGGAAGATACTATAAATAAAATATACGAAATGTCGGAAGGCTGGGTTTCTGCGGTCTATCTGATTATGCAAAGGTACGCAGAAATTGGCAAAATGGAATCAGGAAGAAGTGTTGAACGTCTGCTTGACACTGCTGTTATGACGAGATATACGGATAAAGAAGTACTGATTCTTAAATCTCTCTGCGTATTTGACAGCTTTACCCCCCGGCAGGCGGTGTATGTTACCGGTATTGAAGACGCGGCAAACATCATGGAAGGTCTAAGTTATGCCAATTCCTTTATCCGTTTCGATGAGCAGAGCGGCGTTTTTCAAATACATAATATTTTTAATGATTACTTAAAGAAACTGCTGTTGGAAAAACCGCTGGACATCGAGATTGATGAGCTGTTTGAGCGCGCCGGGACGTGGTGCATTCAAAACGGTGATATTCTGTCCGGTTTGAAATATTATCAACGAGCCAAAAAGTTTGAGCTGATTCTTAAACAGTTCGAAAAGCACAGTATAACTCAAATAATGGACAGCAATCCCGATTTTACCTTGGAACTCTTTGCGGCGATTCCGGACGATGTGAAATACCGTCATCCCATTGCTTATATTGCCTATATCGGTTTTTACGTGACAAATGTGGACATGCAGGCGGGCGAGTCTCTTTTATCTGTAACAGAAGCTAAATATCAAAGCGACAACGAACTATCCCCGGAAATGAAAAGAAGAATCAGAGGGGAGATTACGCTCATACGCGCGTATGCTGCGTTTAATCATGTTTTAATCATGTGCCAAAGGTTTAAGCAGGCGCATGCATTGCTTGACGGGCAATCTTGGGTAGCAAACAAAAACAAAATTGTCACCTTCGGATCGCCCCATATCCTGTATCTGTATCATCGGGATAATGGGCAATTGCTGCGCACGGTGGAATGCCTGGAGGAACTGTCCCCTTATTATCAGGACCTGGCCGGCGGCTGCGGCATTGGATACGAATACCAGTTTAGAGCCGAATATTATCTGGAAACCGGCGACCTCGATAAAGCTGAGCTTTTTGCATTCAAGGCCATTTATAAAGCAAGAACGATGAATCAGTTCTCCATCATTATTTGCTCCAACCTTACGTTGATGAGAATCTGCACCGCAAAAGGCAAATTTGATGAGGCGCTTGAAATTTTAGATGCATTAGGCGCAGAGGCGGGGGATGTGAACGTACCCATTCTTAACAGCGCGATAGACCTGTGTGCCGGATACATTCAAAGCATCAAAGGGGAAGAAGCCGGAATTGCAAACTGGCTGAGGAACGGAGACATAAACCAAAGCCAGGTGCTGTATCAGGGCGGTGGGTTTAACGACATTGTGTACGGTAAATTTCTTCTGTTGAAAAAAGACTATATTAAACTGGAAGTATTGATTGAAGATATGCTGAAAAGCTTTTCCGTGTTTCATAATCTTTTCGGCCTGCTTCATGCGTATATTTTGGATGCCGCAGCCAAATACAGGCTTTATGGCATGGAAAAGGCAGAGACTTCCTTGATTTTGGCGATTTCTCTCGCCAAGGAGGATCATATTGTCCTTCCGTTCGCGGAATACGGTTTTCATATCATAGATATACTTAAAAGCATTCAGAAAAAATCACAAAGCGATCAATATTTGAAGAAGCTCATCAAATATACGGAAGAGTATCTTAAGAAAATAAAAGGTGGTTTGGGTGAAAAGAAATCGGAAATCAGGCTATCTAATCGTGAGCAGCAGGTTTTGCGGCTGATTGCTGAGGGGAAAACCAATCGAAATATCGCATCTGAGTTATTTGTTGCCGAAGTAACCGTTATCAAGACCGTCACCTCTATCTACCGCAAACTGGATATATCGGGGCGCGTTTCCGCTGTTAAAAAAGCGATTGAACTGAATTTGATCTGAAACCGATAAAAATGTATTGTATCCGATAATATTATTTGTTTGTAAGCTCTGCTATTGTTTAATAGCAGAGCTTTTTGCACTTTCATGCATAAGAGGTGAGTCATGTCAAAAATCATAAGTGCGACAGCCAAAGATGACTATACGCTGGAGATTGAGTTGGATAACTGCCACAAAATCATCTACGATATGAAGCCGAGACTCCAGGCGGTCAGATTCTGTAAGCTTTCTGATCCGAACTGCTTCAAAGACCTGCGTATCGAAAATGGGAACACATTGATTTGGGACAGCCTGTGCCAAATCACCATTGATGAAATTATATGTAACATAGAAAGATAAATAGGAGAGATTGCTTTGAAAAGAAAGATATTTAGTTTATTCCTGGCCATGTGTTTGATGTTAAGTCTGCTGCCGTCGATAGCGCTTACAGCATCGGCTGCAGATACGTGGATTTACCCGGAAAGCGATCCGGGGGAGTTTACGGTGGGGGATGGTACTGAATTAGACCCCTATGCTATTACCAACGCGCAGGCGTTAGCTGATTTGGCCTGGAGGGTCAATAACGGCAACAATTACAGCGGCAAGTATTTTAAGCTTGCTGCCAATATCGTGCTCAATGACAATGTGCTGGCTGCCGACGGCACGCTCAATAGCGGCAGCTTTATAGAGTGGACGCCTATTGGCAACTCAACAAGCAGTTTTAGAGGAACGTTCGATGGCGACGGGCACACAGTCAGCGGGATATATATCAACGATTCTAGTACTATCCACCAAGGTTTATTTGGGAATATAAGTGATGGTACTATTAAAAATGTGGGCGTGACTGACAGCTATATCAGCGGAAGTGACCGTGTTGCCGGCATTGTTGGAATTGCCCATAGCAGCACTATAGAAAACTGTTATAACAGCGGGACTATAAAAGGCAATGACCAAGTCGGCGGAATTGTTGGATATAGCCGAGAGTGTACAGTGCGCAATTGCCATAATGACGGATTAATCAATGCAAATGACTATTCCGGAGGTGTCGTGGCCTATGATGACAACTATTCGTATATTACTAATTGCAATAATACAGGGGCTATTAAAGCTGCTCATTATGTGGGGGGCATAGTCGGAAATCTTGCAAGTATTATTATCAACTGCTTTAATACCGGAGAAGTTACTGCCTTTAACCATTCGGTAGGCGGCATAGCAGGTATTTGCGGAGATATAAGCACTATCAAAGCCTGCTTTAATACGGGAAATGTATATGCCAATGAATACTACGCCGGCGGGATAGCGGCATTTACTTCAGGCAGAATACAATTGAGTTATAATTGTGGTAATGTTACCTCAGGTGGCGGCTCGATTGGCGGAATATTAGGGACGCTAAGAGGTACGGTGGAGAACTGCTACAATGCGGGCCGCGTTACCGGCACAAATAATGTTGGCGGTGTTGTAGGTATGGAAACCGGTGCAACGGTAACTAACTGTTATTATGATAAGCAAACGTGCGCGTGCGTATATGGCAGAGGTATCCGTGCAAGCTCAGTAGGTGCTGAAGGCAAACTGACCTCTGGGATGGTTGGCGCACAATTACGGGATGCCACCGCATCAAATCCATGGGGGGCATCAAACTGGGTCTTTACCGAGGGCCTTTACCCGCGGCTGGCAACTATGGATGCTGCCGATATGGCAATTCTTTTTGCAACGCCGGTATTTTTAAGTAATAGTGATACAATTGACGGTGTCGTTAATAATTTTACTGTCGGCACCGGTAACGGCGTCAGCTGGACTTCCGGCAATACGGAAGTTATCAGTATTAACGGAAATAATGCAACGCTAAATAAAAAAGGCAGCAATATTGTTCTGACAGCCTCTTTAAACGGTATTCAGAAAAGAATTACGATACTTTCTGTCAATTTATACTCGGTTACCTATGCAGCTTCAACCGCTGATGGTGGTTCGGTGCCGACAAACAGCACCTTTTATCATCCTGCAGATTCCTTTTCGGTTGCGGGTTTGGGGGATTTAACAAGAGCAGGCTACACATTTATCAGCTGGAAAAGCGGCAGTTCAGTTTATTCTGCCGGCGATAATTACACCGTAGGAAACGCTGACATAACTTTTAATGCTGTCTGGAAGCCGGATACCCCCGCAGCACCAACACTAGATAGCAAGACCGATACAAGCATTACGGTAACGGGGTTTTCTGGACAGCAGTACAGCAAAGACAATGGTACCACTTGGCAGGACAGCGGCACGTTTTCAGGCCTGACGCCTAACACAGGGTATAGCATCATTACCCGTGTCCCTGCCTCTGGCTACGATGTTGCCAGTGAGGCCAGTGATGCTCTCACAGTCACGACAAAACAAAGCGCTGCAGCGGCTCCGGCAGCGCCGACCTTGGACAGCAAAACGAATACATCAATTATTGTCACGGTTGTTGCTGACCAGGAATACAGTATAGACGGCGGTGTGACTTGGCAGGAGAGCGGCACATTTTCAGGTTTGACGGCGGATACGGACTACAGTATTTGCACGCGGCTTAAGGAAACGGATACGGCTCTGCCCAGCGCGGTCAGTGGGTCCCTAGATGTTAGAACAAATGAAAATCCCGCGCCTGTCGGCGGTGGTTCCATCGTTAACAATTCTCCATCAAGCGATGACGCGTCAGACGGTGCGGATGTCTATGTCAACGGCGAAAAGCACTCTGCCGGAGAATCTGAGACAAAGACGGAAAACGGTAAAACAATAACGACCGTTACAGTGGATTCTGAAAAACTTGAAAAGGTATTGGAGACCAAAGGTGATGGTGCAACAGTAGAAATACCCGTTAACAATGGCTCCGCTGTCGCTTCCGGTGTGCTTACAGGCCAAATGGTAAAAAACATGGAAACAAAGGACGCCACTCTGGTTGTTCAAACAGGCTCGGCAACATATACGCTGCCTGCTAAGGAAATAGATATTGACGAGGTCGCGGGACAATTCGGAGAGGAGATCGACCTTTCGGACATCGAGGTTGAAGTTACCATCTCCGAGCCTGACGACAGCACGGTGCAGGTGACGGAAAACGCGGCTGAGGACGGCGGCTTCACTTTAATAGTACAGCCCGTCGAATTCACCGTAGAATGCTCATACAAGGGTAAGAGCGTTGAAATTGACAGCTACAACGCTTATGTGGAACGGACGATTAAAATTCCCGATGGCGTTGACCCAGAGAAAATCACAACGGCGGTCGTTGTGAACGCGGATGGAACTGTCCGCCATGTACCCACGGAAATCGTGGAAATCGACGGCGTTTATTACGCGGTAATCAACAGCCTGACAAATAGTGTCTACACGCTCATTAATAACGATCTTGAATTTGGGGACGTTAAGGGGCACTGGGCGCAGGATGCCATTAACGATATGGGTTCGAGAATGGTTATAAATGGCGACGAAAACGGCCATTATAATCCGAACAATGACATTACGCGCGCGGAGTTTGCCGCAATCATTGTCAGGGCGCTTGGTCTCGCGCCGGGAACCGGCGAAAGCGGATTTGGCGATATTTCCGTCGAAGACTGGTACTGTGGAACTATTGAAACGGCATCGGCCTATGGTATCGTTGCGGGGTACGGCGATGGAATATTCGGCCCGAACGACACGATCACCCGCGAGCAGGCAATGGCAATGATCGCAAGAGCTATGAAGATTACAGGTCTTGAGGTCAGCCTTAGTGACAGTGACATCGGCGCGTCGCTTGCGGATTACTTGGACGGTGCATCTGTCTCGGATTACGCGGTGGGCGGCATAGCCGCCTGCCTACAGACCGGGATTGTCTCCGGCCGCAGCGACGCGATGATCTCTCCTAATGATTACGTCACACGTGCTGAGGTGGCGGTTATGGTTCAGCGGCTGCTGCAGAAATCGGAGCTTATTTAACGTTGCAATTCAGGGAGCTGAGACCCGTTCATTGATGGGGCTCAGCTTTCCGACGGTGGTAACCAGCGTATTTCTATGGCCCATTTACGGGGGTGTGTAACCGATAGGTTCGGGCGAGCGCCCCCATGGCATTGGGGAGGTCAGCGGCTTCTTCCCGCTTATTTTCACAAAATCAACAAAATCCGAACCTTTTTCCGATTGGGGAAGGGGTTCGGGTTTGTTGTTACTCTGGAGTAATGTGCCCTGTTCTGCTATAATCATCCTATCGTAAGTTTGGAGGGGGTGGCTGCAATCCAAGGTCTCGTAAACAAGCACCGGCTGCTGGTTACAATACTTGCCGCGTTTTTAACCGGTCTGGCTCTTATGCTATTTGTCCGGCTCCCGGGTATGATAAACAGCGAGCCTGAAAGCATCACTGTCGAGGAGGCAAACGGCGTCTATGCCCTGACGGATATCACGGATTGTAAGACCGCCGTCACTCTGCCGCCCGGCCCCACATACTATCCCAATACTTTGCTGACACCAGAGAATGTTGAGTCCACAGCGCCGGTCAGCACGGCGAAATTTGACGCGCTGCACGCCGATTATTTGTCCCAACGGTTCGTGGTAGAGCTGCCTGACAACAGCGATGTCTATACCCTGACCTTTTCCTTGTCGGGCCGCCACGCCATGCTCGTCTATGTAAACGGTGAACTGGTCGGACAGTCCGGGCAGCCGGGGACCACAAAGCAGGACAGCGAGGTTTGGGAAAATAACCTCACCTGCTATGCCACGCCTATAGACGGCAAAATGGATATCATTTTACAGTCATCACAGTTTTACCACTTCCGAAGCAGCGCGCAGCTGGCGACCCTGAACATTCAGAATACGGCATCCGTGCCGAACGGCGGTCTGACCGACGAAACCAAGGGCTTTCTTGTAATGGGCGCGTTTGTGTGCGCGGCGGCACTGTTGCTGTGCATTTATCTGCTCCTGTCACATACGAAGGCGACGCTGTATTTTGCGCTGGCCTGCCTTGCCATGGCGCTGCGGGAGTGCATTCAGAGCCAGGCGTGGGTGGACTTTTCTTTTCTATCCGGAAATACATCCTTTCTGCTCGAATATTTGAGCGTCGCGTTGCTCACGATTTTCCTGTCTCTGTATCTCGGGCAGTATGCCGTCGGCAGATTTTTACATGCCGTTCAGTATACGGCAATCATTGGCTCTTTGATTTACGGCTTATGTGTCCTGTTCGGAGACTCGGTCTTTTATACATCCATTCTGATCTATTATCAAATCCTGCTGGTGCTCTGCATCGTTCCTGGAATATCCGGACTGTTTTGGACAATGCGGAACCCAATTAAGGAACAGTCGGCCGCCATCTACGGCATTGCGGTGTTTTTTCTGGCGGCAATCAGCGACATTTTGATGTACAACAATGTTTTTGGCTATCAGCACCCAAAAACACCGATTTCAGAAGCCGCCATGCTGGTATTTGTGCTTGCACAAACGGTATCGCTGTTTCTGATGAATAACCGCGTACTTGCCGAATCAAAGGCAGCGGAGCAAAAACTTGTGGCGGAAAAGGATGCGTTGGAAACGCTCAACCGTCTGAAAATTGAGTTTTTGGGCAACGTCTCCCATGAATTGAAAACGCCCCTTACCGTGATGTCCGGCTATGCACAGACCACGAATCAGCTTGCTGAGCGCCCCGGTGAGCTCGATGGCGGTGAAGTCTCCCGCCGGATGAAGCTCATTTCCTCCGAGGCAGAGCGGCTTTCCCTGATGGTGGGGCAGATTCTGGACGTGACCCGTATGGAGGAGGGGCGCATGGCGATGGAAAAGCGCTCCTGTCACATGGATGAAATCATCTACGGAGCCGTTGAAACGCACTATCCCATGCTCAATAAAAATCAAAACCGCCTGAAAATCCGGATTGAACGGGGGCTTGCTGACATTTGCGCTGATCCCGCCCGCATTTCGCAGGTGATTGTGAATTTGATTTCCAACGCGGTGCGTTTCACCTCGGAAGGGGTCATTACCATATCTGCCGAGCAGGACGAGAATCAAATTCTCGTCCGCGTGTCGGATACGGGCTGCGGAATTGCACCGGAGCGGCTTGCGCATCTGTTTGAGCGCTACGGAGGGAAACAAAAATCCGGCGGCGGTCAGGATACCGGCACCGGACTTGGGCTATATATCTGCAAACATATCGTAGAGCAGCACGGAGGAATCATCTGGATTGAAAGCGAGGAGGGCAGGGGAACCTCTGTTTTCTTCACTTTGCCCGCCGCCACTAATACTGAATCTTGCTGAAGATGTATTCGCTTTTTCCGGCGCTGGAGAGTTCAAACCAGCCGCCGTCATCCAACCTGAGCTTTCTGCGCAGATTGGCCACATGGGTCTTGACAGTTCCGGCCGCCCCGGGTGATGACTCGCCCCACGCACGGCGGTAGATTTCCTCCGCGTTCAGCCGCTGTCCGGCGAACAGGGCAAAGCAGCCGAGAAGCTGCAATTCCTTCAAGGTCAGCGGAATACGCTCGCCGTCCAGCACGGCTTCCCCTGCCAAAAAATCAATAGTCAAGGGCGGCAGCTCGATGATTCCGGCGGACATAAAGCCATTCCGGCGCAATTGCGCGGCCACACGCGCGCTCAAAACATTCAAATCATAGGGCTTGGTGACATAATCGTCCCCGCCCTGCAAAAGGCCTTTTACAACGCTCTCATTTTCGTTCCTGCATGTCAGGAAGATGATGGGGGCGTTTGTTTTTTGCCGCAGCTCGGCACAGAAGTCAAAGCCGGAACCGTCCGGCATCATTACGTCCAAAAGAATCAGGTCCGGGGCGTGCTCCTCCAGAAAAAAGCGCGCCTTGGAAAGCGTGGGGGCACAGACCGTCTCATAGCCCTTCCCCTCAAAATATTCCCTGTTGATTTCAAGCACCTCGGCTTCATCCTCAATCAGCAGCAGCTTTGCTTTTCTCATTGCTTCACCCCTTTGTCGTTACATAAGTTTACCATGTTTTATCTAAAAAAAGAATGCCGCAAATATTTTTTAAAAACAGATAAGATTTCTTAACCTTTCGCACAGAGAAAAATTTTTCTGCTACGCTTACAGGGTATCGAAGTGCAAAAATCTGAGTTCAGGAAAAACCGAGGTGATACCCTATGCTGCAAATAACCCGGGTAGATATTTTAGACGGCCAAACGCTGGATATTGAACTGAGCAACGGACATCTGATCCTGTTCGACACCCAGCGTCTGCCCAAAGAAGACCACAGCTACGACAGCCTGCGGGATTTGGAATTGCTGCCCCGTCCGAGCACCGACGGACAAAGCGTTTACTGGCGGGACGGCTCACGGATCGCACTGGGAGATATCATGACCCTGCTGGGCAGGCAAGATAATAATTGATTATATGGAGGTAAAACAAAACATGAAACAAATTGGTAAAAAACTCGGCAGCGTGTTATTGGCGCTGTGCCTAATGCTGCTCCTGCTGCCGACCGTGGCGTTTGCGGCAGACGCAAGCGGCCTGGAAAGCACGATTGAGAGCTATACAGGAGGCACCGGAGCAACCGGCTCGCTGTCCGCTTCCGTTTCTGGCAGCACAGTTACCGTCACCGGAACGATAACGAACGCATCATCTACCCTGACTCTTAACATCGATTCGGGCGTAACGATGATCTGGCAGGCGTCTATCACGGCGGCTTCCAATTTCAGCGGAAACTTGATCGAACTGCCCAGAGAAGGCACATTTGAGGTGGCAGACGGCGGCACAGTCAGCACAACGCTGGGCAACGCCATTTGGGCAACCAATAATACTACATCCACTGTAATTGTCAGCGGCGGTGTGGTCAGCACTGGGAAAGACTATGGCTACGCCATCAACGCCGACAACGTGAAGGTGAGCGGAGGCTTGGTCAGTGCAACCACGGGCTACGCCGTCTGCTCCTACAACGTGGAGGAGAACGGGGGCTCGGTCAGTGCAACCACGGGCTACGCCATCTATGCCGTCAGCACTAATCCCACAGTCGATTACACAGTAACCGTCACCGGCGGCACAGTCAGCGCTGACAATGGTTTTGCCATCAAAGCCGACATTGTAATGGTTGAGGGCGGTACGGTCAGCGCTACCGGTAATAACGGCTGCGCTATTTATGCCACAGGCTCTTCGGTGACGGTCAGCGGCGGCACAGTCAGCGCTGACAATCGTTCTGCCATCAATACAATATCATATATTGACTGCACAGTAACGATCAGCGGCGGTATGGTCACCTCTTTTTCATATATAGATGCTGCCATCCTCGCCCTAAGTGATAATTCCACAGTAACGGTCAGCGGCGGAGTAGTGCTCTCTTATGGTGATGCAATCGGCGTCACAGGTGACTTTACAGGACCCACCGGAGATGGCGTGGTTATTTCATGGGATCAAAATGCAGATAGCACCTTATACATAACCGGCGCGGCAAGCGACCTGACTGTTTTGCCGGAAGGCGCGGCTTCGTGGGCAACGCAAAGTGGGCTAAGCGGGATTGCCTATACAAACGGCTCGAACAGTGGGTTTATCGCTGTGAACGGCGTTACGGTGGCAGCTTCAATGACGGAGGCGGCGGACACCGTGGCAAGTGCGATTACCAGTTACAGCAGCAATCTGCAAACCAGCGTAAATGACTCTGCTATTACTGTCACAGGCTCAGCCAAAGACGTGGACACAACGCTTGCACTGAATATTGCAGGGGGTATATCTGTTCAATGGAAAGCGTCTATCACAGCAGCGGACACCTTAACCGACAATCTAATCGACCTTTCCGGACACGGCTCCTTCGAGGTAGCGGACGGCGGCACGGTCAGTTCCGCACATTCCGCGGCCATCGACGCCTCAGGCAATGTTACCGTCAGCGGCGGTACGGTCAGTTCCGTCGATGGCTTTGCCATCATACCCCGTGGTAATATAACGGTCAGCGGCGGCACGATTCGTTCCTTAAACAATCTCGCAATCTCTGATAGTTATCTTGATATTGACGATTTAACGATAACCGGCGGCACGATATTCTTCTCTGGCATTGAAAGCTATGTTGCATATTACAGTTCAGCGCAGTCCGGCGACAGCGTTATTATCGCGTGGGATCAAAGCGCTGGAAGCACACAGTACGATATTGGCAGCAGCACCGATTTGGCGGTTTCGCCTGCGACCGCAACAGTAACATGGATAAAGCAGGGCGGTGTATGCGGCATCTCGTATGCAAACGGCTCAAACACGGGCTTTATCGCAGTGGACGGCGTGATGGTGGAAAAAACCTCCGTCACAGTTGACAAGCTGAGTTTTACCGACTTGTCAACTCTTCAGCTTATGTATAACGGCACGCCTCAGGGCATCGGAACCGTGACCGCCGCAGACGGGTTCGCGCTCGGTACTATCACCGTGTACTATACAGGAATCAATGGCACAACCTATATAAAAAGCACCACCGCACCCACCAATGCAGGAACCTATCAAGTAACCGCTGATGTGGCGGGAAACGTTAACTATGAAGCGGCAAGCAATCTCGTGCTGGGTGAATATACCATTAATAAGGCTACGGCAGCGGGCGTCAGCCAGAACTATGCTGTGCTGGTAAATTCCGCACAAGAGTATACTTTTGACCTGACCACCCTGTTACCTTCCGGTGTGGACGCGTCCCAGGTCAGTGCATATACAATAACCGGCAATACAAATAACAATGGCATTTTCAGCGGAGAATGCAGTATCAGCGGAACCTCACTGACGCTGGCCGTCAATTCGGTTGCCACGGCAGGGCTTTCGGATACGGTGACCATCGGTTTCACCAGCGAAAATTACGACATTGGAAGCGCGACCATCACCTTCGAAACCACGGACAAAACGCCGGTCACCATCTCGGCGGATATGACTGGCGGGGTGTATAACGGCCAGCCCTATGCCTACAGCAACGCGGCGGTGACGAATAATACCGACGGCAGCAACGTTACCTCCAGCGTCACGTTAGACACAAGCTACGAGGGCGTTGACAGCACATCCTACGGCCCCAGCGCCACAGCACCCACAAACGCCGGGAGCTATCAGCTGACCCTCTCGGTGCCAAACACAGACGCGACCTATACCGGCAGCGCAGTCTATACCTTTACGATCGCAAAGCGCCCGGTCACCGTCAAGGCGGACGACAAGAGTGTGACAGTGGGCAGTGATCCTGTATTTACCTACACCGTAGACGGTCAGCTTTCCGGTGAGACCGCGCTGATCGGCGAACCGGGTCTCACTTTTGCTGCGGGAAATACCTCTAAGGCGGGTAGTTACACAATCGACGTTGTTCTTACCGGCGTGAGCTACACCGACAACTACATGGCGGCTAACCCCGCCTATGTCAACGGTACCTTGACCGTCAGCACTGCTTCGCCCGGGGGCAATACGCCGCCATCCGGCGGCGGTTCGAGTACACCTTCCACACCTGCGCCCACCGTGTCCGGTTCCACCGCGACCACTACGGCAACGGCAAAAACCGGCTCCGACGGCAAAGCGACCGCATCTGTGACCCAGTCGCAGATGAGCACTGCAATTACAGCGGCCCAGAAAGCCGCCGCAAGCACCGGCGAAGCTCCGCGCGTGGAGATTCAAATATCCGGCGGTTCTGATACAAGCGCAGTGGAAACCACCTTGCCAATAGCCGCCGTTCAGGCACTGGTAACCGGTGAGATGGAAACCCTGACCCTGTCCTCCAACGTTGCGGATATCACCTTTGACGCGCAGGCCATTGCCGCTATCGCGGGCGCGTCCACCGGCGATGTGAATATTTCCGCTGCTCAGGTAGAAAACAGCACCCTCTCCGGCGCTGCTGCTCAGGTTGTGGGCAATCGTCCGGTGTATCATTTCAGCGTCACCAGCGGCGGAAACACCATTTCAGAGTTTGACGGAAATGTTACGGTATCCATACCATATACCCCGGCGGATGGTGAGGACACAAATGCCATCGTAGCCTATTATATCAACGCCAACGGTGAGCCGGAGCTGATGCAAAACTGCTATTATGACGCTAAGGCGGGCACTTTAGTCTTCACCACCACCCACTTCTCAACGTATGCGGTGGGCTATAATAAAGTAAGCTTTACTGACGTATCCGATAATGCTTGGTACGCCGACGCGATTGCTTTCCTCGCGGCGAGGCAGATTACCTCCGGAACAACCGAAAACACCTTCAGCCCCGACGCGACATTAACCCGAGGACAATTTATCACCCTGCTCCTGCGCGCTTACGGTATCGACGCGGATAACAGCACTGCGGACAATTTCGCCGACGCCGGGAACACCTACTACACCGGATATCTGGCGGCAGCCAAGCGGCTGGGAATTACAAACGGTGTGGGTGATAATAAGTTTGCACCAGAGCAGGCCGTCACCCGGCAGGATATGTTCACACTGCTTTATAACGCACTAAGGGCAATCGATCAGCTGCCCGAGGAAAACTCCGGTGCAACGCTCTCGGACTTCGCAGATAGCGAAAGCATATCGGCCTACGCGCAGGAAGCCATGAGCTATCTGATAAAAACTGGTGTGGTGAGCGGCAACAACGGTCAACTCAGTCCGACTGCCACCACCACCCGTGCCCAGATGGCGCAGGTTCTGTATAACCTGCTGTCCAAATAGAGTTTTTAAAAATAGCACCATTTCAAATCGGGCGGTTTGGTTTCTATCCAAACTGCCCGATTTCAACATGCCATCTTTGCAGATAAATCATAAGAGTTCGAATACATTATTTTTACATCCGCAAATCAGATGATATCGATTTGGTAATAAAACACAAGATAGGTTGACAAATTTGAACGGATTACCGAAGGCGTGCGCAAGTCATTCCGAAGCGCCGATTGCAAAATGGCCAATCGTAATTGCTACGGCTACAATACTATGCAGCTATCACTGAGCGCTGCCCGCAGCAAGAAATCCTGCTTTTCTCTATATCAATCCTTGCATCTGCGCAGCTTTGATAGCTGTCGTTTTCCCGCTGACTTCAAGTTTCTGGTATATGTTTTTCATATGTGTTTTTACCGTGCCTTCCGACAGAAAAAGACGGGCTGCGATTTCGTCCCTTTTTAGTCCTTCGGCGACAAGGGATAATACTTCGATTTCTCTCGGCGTCAGCTTGATTTGATTGGGCTGGCTTCTTTTCAGGCTTTCAATATACTGCTCGCTTAGAAGGATGATTTTTTTTAAATACTCGTTTTGTGAATCCCTGTTTGATAATGCCTTGAGCATATCCAATATATGCGGGGCGTATTCCACGAAGGGCATAACGAGGTTGTCCGCCTGTCCTTCAGTCAGAGCACGTTCAAGAGCCTTCGTGCCTTCCGCGATTCCGTACAAGCGATATTTTGCCACTGCCTTGAAAATGTAGTTATGTATAAAGCCAAGCTGGTTGCTGAATATGGAGAAATTCTCGCGGAAGCTTTCTGTTAGAACATCAAGCGCTACGTAGTTTTTTGAAAGCATTACAGCCTTGCCATAGACGATATTATTAAACGCCACCCCCTGGTACAAAAGATCAGCCGTTGTCATTTCACCGGTTTGCAGCCAATAGGGTATTTTCTCCGACTGACCAAGGCAGGCGTAAATATAGCCCTTACACATATCTATGGTCGTGTTATATATGGAATTATTCTCTTCGGCAACATCCTTTTCAAGCTGCCTGAGCATTTCAATCGCTTCAATTATCTTGCCCTGCAATATGTAGAGCCTGATCAAAGTGAAGTTTGCACATATGATTATGCTGGTTTGCTTTTTTGTTCTGGCTTTGTAGATGGCCTTGAAGCTGCTCAGCTCAGCTTCCGCCAAATTGCCGGTCTCAAGCGCATATTCGGCGGGAATCAAATACTCGCTCCCTGTCCCGCAGCCGTCCGCAAATTGGGAATAGGAGGTGAAAGAGATTGCAGCCTGTCGGGATATTTCTCTAAATGTGCCCTGCTCTCTGAAATAAATATAGATAAGGTGGGGCGAACCAAATGTAAATTCGTTATCACGCTGTGCGATATAGGATTGCTTTCCTTTTAGAAGACTTAAGATATTCCTGTTGTACCGGTCGCCTGGGTCAAGGTAATTGAAAATAGTAAACTTATTGATAATCAATATTTCGGCGATGATGCGGCTTCGGTATTCTTCGTCAATACCTTCCATTTTTTCATAGGTTTTCATCAGTGTTTCCAGTTTCTTTGCGCATTCCATAATTGTTTCTTCGTCGCCGTATACGATGGTGAGGAAGATGTGCTGCAGATAGGCTATCGGATATCGAGCCAGCATTTCCTGCGGAAGCTTTTCAAACATTTCAAAGGAACCTTCAAATAAGGTAAGTTCGTTTCTGATATTTTTCGGGTCGTTGAGTATAGAAAGAATGCGCTCACTGTCACCCGCGCGATTGAAATTCGCATAAGCTGACGGAAGCTCTCCGAGGCTGAGATACCACTCGCCCTGGCGTCTGTATAGTCCTTGGAGGCCTTCCGCTCCGGAATCCCGTTTGATTCTCAAGTAATCCAGAAGCACGTTATGTATTTTGTAGGTCTGAGAGGGCTGGTCATAAAAAACAAAGGCGTTCTCCTTGTGGAGCCTTTTAAGGATTTCCGCCGCTTTTTCCTCCTCAGTGACGAACAAAGCCTGCTTGGCTGTAAAAACATCCATAATAGAAAGCTTCAGTAAAAAGCTTTTGATGCGTTCCTCGTAAACATTAAAGAGAACTGTTTCCACAAGCTCGTCAATCGACGTGTTCATACCTACGGGGATACCGTTTTCCAGGCCAAGCAAGATCATATAGATTAACGAAATCCAGCCTTCCGTATATTCGCTTATCTTTTTTAAGTCTTCTTCAGAAACATAGGCCGCCATCATCCGGCAGTAGTCGCGAATCTCGCTGTCGTTAAATTTCAGCTTCTGCTGGGATACGACACAACACAAGCCCTTTGCATACAGCTCGGCAAATTCAATGTTGGTTGTATCCCTGGTGATTATTATTATATGGAAATTGTCTATCCTTTCGGCGGCAAGCTGTAAAAGGAACCGGTTGACGCTCATATCCGCGGAAAGATGAAAATCGTCTATGACCAGAAACGTTCTTGTCTGGAAGGCAATGTCGTTCAACAATGACAATACCTTTTCTGTCTGCGGGACATCTATCGGGAAGCCAAGAGCCCTCAGTTTCGTTGAGATGTTTTCATCTATCCTGGCCATTTCTGACGAAAGCTTTTCCCAAAAATATGAAACAGATTCGCCGGCGTGCATAAAGGTAATCCAGAGCGAACTGTTCTTCTCGGCTGTCAGAAAGTTTCTGACAGCCGTCGTTTTGCCAAAGCCTATTGGGGCCTCTACAATGGTCAGCGGATAATCGTAAACAACCGACAGGATTTTATTGATTCGATCTCTCTTTAACAGTTCTGCCTTTTTCATACGCTTATCCGCCTTCAGCTTTATATCTCTCATTAGCGACGCTTTTTTTAAGTTATTATATCAGAAAAGCAAAATTAAACCAATTTTTTAGAAACGGCTCAAGTTTTGTCAAAAAATACCCCTTTCGGGAGATGCCTAAAACCTATAGAAGTCTCTATAATGAAGCGCAATGAGTCAAATTATGTGTTACTACGGAAAAGAGGTGGGGCGTATGAGTAAAGTCGTACATGTCCATGGGAGCGACGATTACAAGCTGTTCATCGACTTTGACGACGGTCACAGCATTGTTTTTAATATGCAAAAAATAATAAAGACTCTCCCGTATTTGCGGCTGAATGATCTTTCGAGCTTCCAAACCGTCAAACATGACGAAAAGTCGGTCTATTGGGATGGTGTGGATGGAAAACCCGAATATTTTCCGTTAAGACTCACCGTTGACAACATTTTATTTTCGCTGAGGGACTAAAAGTCTCATCACAAACTAAAACAGAAGGAAGAATGTCTATGAAAACAAGAAAACTAGGTGCGCTTATGCTGACGCTTGCCATGCTGCTGGGTCTTCTGCCCCAGATGGCGCTGGCGGCAGAGCCTGTGACAATTGATTTATCAACTGTCAGCGCAGATGGAGCTGGGTACACCTGTCAAGAGCAGACGGTGAATAGTAAAACGGAGTATGAGGTAACCATAACGGCTGACGGCGACTACATTCTCACCGGCACTGTTACTCAGGACAGTCACCCGACGCATGTTGTCGTCTCGGCGACAACGGCGAACATTACCCTGAGCAATGCCAGCATCACCATTGTTA
Source organism: uncultured Sporobacter sp. (assembly GCA_963675425.1). GTDB lineage: Bacteria > Bacillota > Clostridia > Oscillospirales > Oscillospiraceae > Sporobacter. The sequence continues at coordinate 2,141,354 of OY776214.1, forward strand.
ACTTTTCACCCTTCGCGATCAATTCAGGTTCAACCGTAAACCTGACGCTGGCGGCGGGTACGGAGAACACCCTTTCTCTTGGAACGAGTGAGGTCCATTTGGCAGGACTTTACGTTCCCGTTGGCGCGTCTATCGTGATCGGAGGAACCGGAACGCTCAACGCAAGCGGAGGAACCGGTGGAAACGGTGCCGGTATCGGCGGCGGTTTCAATCAATATACAAGCATCGGAGACAAGAATGCGGGGGATATCACGATCAACAGCGGCGTTATCAATGCGGTTGGAGGCCCAGGTGGCGCCGGCATTGGCGGTGCTGCATATGGTACTGGCGGTACAGTCACAATCAACGGGGGCGAAATAAATGCCAGTAGTTCCCCGTCTTCATCAGAAGGGTCGGGTATTGGCGGCGGATATTTTAGGACAGGAAATGTTGTGATCAATGGTGGTACAGTAATTGCCGATGGAGGTGATAATTGGGCCTACGCGATTGGTGATGGCTATGGAGCCAGTGGATCTTCAGTAAAGTTAAACGGAGGTTCAATCAGGACACTATCTCCTATGATAACGCCGATCAACGACAGCGGAGAAAACCTCTACCAAACCACCGTAACTGTAAAAGACAATAGCGGCAACGCTCTGGATAACACCGAGCTTAGCTGTACAGTAGACGCGACGACCTTTACTGCGAAAACCGATGCCGACGGAAAGCTTTATCTTTGGCTTCCTGAGGGTGCTGCCAGTATTTCTGTAAACGCAAGCGGTACCGTCTATAAAGCGGGAGGAACTGTTGCGACAGATAACAATACAGCATTGACTGCACAGCCTGATGCAGTTGCTTCCGTTAACAATGTTGGTTATGTGACCTGGTCTGCAGCGATTTCAGCAGTTCCAGCCGGCGGGACAATAACATTGCTAAAGGATTTTGCACTGCTTCCAAGCGATACCATGCCGACAGTTGCCTTTACGATTGACGGCAATTTCCACACGCTGACGTTGAGCAGCAATCAGCACCTGAATGCAGACATTACCCTGAAAAACCTGTGCCTTACGACTCCCAGCAGCAGCGATTGGTTCACTCTGTCTTGCACCGATACATCTCCATCAAGCACGCGATATAAGCTCACAATTAACGGAACGGTCGCGGCGGCAAATATATATTTTAAAAACGGTTCCGAGCTATCTGTAGATGGAACTTTGGAAATCGGAGAGATGGATTCATTCGATGCGATGATTGTCGCCGCCAACTCAACCGTTTCGGCGTTTGCGGTCAGGAATATTGGCAGTTTAGTGCTCAATGGCACCATCATGTGCCAGTATTTTACGCTTTCCAAATCCACCGGTGACAGCGGCACGCTATCCGGTACCGGAACGTTTATATTCACTTCTGACGGCGGCGAAAGCCCCAATCTGATTTTTGAAAATGTTAATATAGACAGCACTGCTTCTATCACGCTGGACACAGCAGCGGACTATACACCGTCCGTAAACAGTCTTGTTATTGGCAATCAAACAATAAAAACGGGCGAGACAGCTCCGGGTGCGCTTGATCATATTGACCGGCTTCATCTCAGCGGCGGGTATTCGAGCTTCAGACTCGCAGATGATGACGATACTTATGTGCCCGAATATACTTATTGGTTGAAAGCAAATACCATTCCCACACTCAAGTCTGGCGTCTCGGCTACTGCAACGGCAAGCGTCGTGGCAAACTCAGCGTATACACTCGATTTAGCAAATGTATTTGCAGATGCGGATACCGATACGCTGACCTATAAGGTATCGGTCAACGGCGCGACGGCAGTCACTGCAAACGCAAATTATTCTCATACCCCGACAGCAGCAGGAACAACAACATTAGAATTTAAAGCAAATGACGGCGCGGCAGATTCAACCGATACATATACGGTAACGCTCACAGCAACCGGTGGTGGTTCTACCGGTGACGGTGGCGGCAACATCGGCGGCGGAAGCTCAACCGGCACGCCTAAGGTTACAACGACAACCTCTGGCTCCGGCAGCAATGCTGTAACTACAGCAGGCGCCGAGGTATCAGGCAATGTTACAGGCGGAAAGCAGACTGTTCCCGTCCCGACTGACATCATGATAGGCCTCACGGATGCTGCAAAGAAAGCGGAGTCTGCCGGAGGGACGGCTGTCGCTAGCATTGACACAGGGTCCGGCTCAGGTCTCACAAATGTCGGCGTTACGATTCCCGGTGCGCAGTTTAACGCTCTTGCCTCCGGTACAGGCGCGGCACTCCAAATAAAAACCGGCCTTGGCTCCGTCACCTTCTCCTCTAAAGCGGTTGACACCATTGGCTCCGCGGGCTCCGGTGACGTTACCGTCGGTATTGGAGCTGTCGATAAAACGACCTTAAGCGCCGATGAACAAAAGGTCGTTGGCTCAAGACCTGTCTACAGCTTCTCCGTCACTGTCGGAAACACAAAAGTCTCGGAATTCGGCGGCAGTGTCACAGTCTCAGTCCCCTACACGCTTGGGGCTAATGAAGATCCGAACGCTATCGTTGTGTACTATATCGACGCATCCGGCAAGCTGCAGCCGATGCAGGGAAAATACGATACAAAAACAGGAGCAGTCACCTTCGAGACCACCCACTTTTCAGAATATATGATCGGTTATAACAAAGTAACCTTTAACGATGTGCCAAGCACCGCATGGTATTCTGACGCTGTCACCTTTATTGCCGCGCGCAGCATTGCAACAGGAACAGGAAACGGCAGCTTTAGCCCGGACGCAAAGCTGACCCGCGGAGAATTCCTTGTAATGATGATGCGGGCCTATAGTATATCCGCCGACACAAACCCCACAGATAACTTCGAGGACGCGGGCAATACATATTACACGAATTATCTGGCAGCGGCAAAGCGACTGGGCATATCCACCGGAGTCGGGGACAATAGATTTGCACCGGAACAGGACATTACCCGGCAGGAGATGTTTACCCTGCTCTATAACGCACTGAAGACGATTGATCAACTGCCCGATGGCAATTCCGGCAAGACTCTTTCCGACTTCTCGGATAGCGAAAGCATCTCGGCCTACGCGCAGGAAGCCATGAGCTATCTGATAAAAACTGGTGTGGTGAGCGGCAACAACGGTCAACTCAGTCCGACTGCCACCACCACCCGTGCCCAGATGGCGCAGGTACTGCATAATCTGTTGTCCAAGTAGTAATCAATAAAACGGCAACATTTGGTTCGGGTTTCAACGCCGATGATAAGATGCAGATTGCATTTTATCATCGGCGTAAACATGGATACATGGGATATTCAGGCAGTTGGGTTGCCGGGATAGAAAGATGCTACACCATTCTGATTATTAAAATATTGTTAAATGTTGACAACACGTACTATTTTCAGTACTATTTATTCAGAACATCTTAATAAGCAACCATGGAATAAATTCTGTATACGGCTACTCGCACCTTGGCACTATCAAAAAGATTCGAGGTGGACAATTATAGATATTTCATTAAATATTATTCTGGACACCCTGAGCCACTACAGGTATGAATCATATGTCGAGTTACCCTCGGACATCACGTTTAACCGTATATCCATTTTACTAAGGGATATAGAAAATGCACAGCATAACTGTCTGTATGTATGCCGCCTGTCCGACGCATTGCAGGTGATCGACGAAAAACCAGGATTGTTTTATATCTGTCTGCGCGATCGGATCCATGATGAGCGCGAGGCAAAGGAATATCTCAACAACATGATTATTATCAATGAGAACCTTGAGCTTGATCATCTGTTTTCCGAAATTCAGTTTACGTTTGTGCTAGTAAATGATTGGTATCAAAATATGCAAGACGCGCTTATCCGCCAAAAGAGTATGCAGGATATCATTACGATGAGCGAATCCGTCATCGGCAATTTTATTACAGTTACGGACACCGCCTTTTCTCTACTCGCGTACACAAAAGGCCTCCACACAGATGACCCGCTACAAAGCGAGCTTGTACAAAACGGCTATCACACAGAGGAGGCTATCAAGACATTTAAAAAACTTAAACGCTTCGACGTCTGGATGAATACCGACGGACTTGTCATAAACACAGACTGCAATATCTTTAAATATGACGCTATCAGTAAAATATTTGTTTTCAACCAGACCTATTTTACGCATGCGGTAATGATATGCGACCACCGCAAACTGACGGCCGGTCTGATTGATCTTTATAATCACCTTATCGATATGCTCAGCTTTTATATCACGCACAATTGGGAAAAGGTCAAGAATTTCGACCATATGTATAGTTCGCTGGTTATGGATCTGATGCAAGGGAAATTAACAGATCAAAACGCCATTCACGAACGGGCAAAATTCATTGGCATACGACAGCATGACCAGTTTATTATCATGCTTCTTTCCGGCGATAACGGAAGTGATTCTGTTTTCCCAGGACTGATGGCAACGGAAATAATAAAAATGTTCTCTCACATCCGTCCAATCTATATTAATTGTCAACTAATGCTTTTACTGCATCATCCCGACCTAACAGCCTTTATTGCTGAACAGAATATAAACAACACCCTCAACGGCTATTTTCAAAAATACAGCGTATATTGCGGCGTCAGTGAGATCTTTGACAACCTGCTTGACCTATCCCAAGCGTATCGGCAGGCGGAGCTGGCACTCAAGAAAAGCTCAGCCTCTCAAATAGACTTCATCGAATGGGCTAATTCGCTCGAATGGAGCAATATCGCATCGTTTGATACATATTATACAAGCTGCCTGCTGGATCAAAGCGAAGATACTCAAAAGCTCTGGAAAACGAGTAAATATGGCAAAATGCTGTTTGAATTGTATCGATCCGACAGAGAAAAAAATACGAATAATTTCGAAATCCTCTATGTATATCTGATAAACGAACGCGGTACGACCAAAACAGCAAATCGTCTGCATATGCACCGAAATAACGTTGTTTATCGTATCAATAAAATTGAAAGCATGCTGAATATAAGCCTCGATGACGAGCAAACAAGAATGAATTTAATTATAACCTTTCAAATGATTAAGTATTTCGGCTTTATGGACAACGAGCGTATTGCCGAAAACTGGAAAGCAACAAATATCAACAAAGCTTAATCAACATGTTAAACCGTTTCCCGGGATGAATGTAACATTCATCCCGGGTCACTTTTTTGTTTAGCCTTTCATCAATTCGGAGACGGATGTGGAAATAATATCCAGTATTTTGGTTGCTAAATTAGTAACTATGAATATATATTAACAATCTGCACTGATTTGCACGCAATCTTTGTGCAAATAATATATTTCTCTAATCCAGCAGAATTATCAGCGAGTGCATCTAATACCACAATTCATATAAATTGACCAGACACTAACAAATTTATGAAATTATCAATATCTTGTTTAGCAATTTTCTTAATTATTACCTTCCATAATTCAAATAAACCAAATTGCATTTATTCATATTGCAATATTTATATAATGTGCCTATAAATATTAAGAAAATATTTGAAAATTACTAAAGACGCAAGCTTTTTTAAGGAGTAGTATGGATTATAGTACAGAGCTCGCATTTAACACCAAACCAATTTACAATCATGCTGATACCGGGCCGGGCACTGAAATCCTAAAGGAAGTACATAAAAGCTTTAGTTACCTGCGTGCCACATTTATCATTATGCCGTGCCGGTTTTAGTGGAGCCGTTGCAAAAGACATTGCAGAGCTCCACATCGTTATCTGGCAGGGTATGTTGCCGAAACAATCGACTGCCTGAAATCTAATATTACTCATCCAGACGCTTTATTTTGGAGGTGAAACGAGATTGGCAAAATACCCCATTAAAAAAAGCCTCAAGGTCATACTTGCGGTCGTTGTTAACGTTGCGCTGTTTACGGCACTATTCGTATACCTAGCAATTGGAAAAGAAAGCCTTCTATGGTCTATCGTGCTTCCGGCAGCATGCCATATCGTCATGTGTTTAACCTTGATATATTTTCTGCATAAAGACAGTGACTGGAGCTTTTTTTTCTGACATTTTATTCGCAAATTAAATCGCGTATATTTCTCATCATTAATAAAGCACAGGAAATAGCCTACGCCAAGGCAATTCCCTGTGCTTTATTAGTGACGGGAATGCATTAAAAAAGATACCTATATATTACTGCATCCATCTTGCAGGCATATTTTTGCCCAATTGTTACAAGGCAGATGCGGATGTTTATAATCAGTGTTAGATCAATCTGCCGTATTTTCATTAATGCAACAACACTTTTCTGCTCTTAACTAACTTGTTGCAACAACTTTCTTTTTGCGGAAGGTAAATGTGATAAGGAATGTGACGATGAGAAGAATGCCGGCAACGATATACGCCATGTCATAATTATTGGAGGCATCAAAAATAGCAGCCGCCATCATGGGGCCGATGACGCCCCCGAATCCCCACCCGGTCATGACCAGCCCGTAATTGGCCCCGAAATATTTCATGCCGTAAAGGTCGATGGCCATTGCCGGGAAGACGGAAAAGCCGGCGCCATAACACAGTCCTGCCACCGCGATACCTACCGCCAGCAAGGCAATATTTGAATAAAACGTAAACAGCAGCATGTTGATGGCCTGCAGCCCGAAAATGATCCGCATCAGGTTTATCCGACCAATCTTATCGGACACGGTCCCTCCGAGAATTCTGCCGGCGGCATTGAATACTGCCAGCAGGATCACAAGATAAAAACCACCCTGCCAGGAAATCTGGACATCGGCAATTTTTGCAGCGTGAGCAATGATCATCAGGCCAGCCGACGCTGAAAACGCAAACATGAGCCACAGCCTGTAAAAGCTGGAAGTCTTGAGGACGCCCCTCAGACCGATATCCGCTGCCGGTGTGCTTATAGCTTTCTGATCCGGTTTTTTAGCCGTTGTGCTTCTGGCCGGCACATAACCCGAAGGCGGATTCGTCAGGAACTGAGACAGTACCAGCATAAGCACGAGCGCAGCTACACCGATATAAATAAAGGTTTTCGAAATGCCGACGGAATGAAGCAGCGCATTGGAGATCGGGGAATACACGACAGCGGAAATGCCGATACCCGCAACGGATAAACCCGTCACCATTCCTTTTTTTTCCGGGGGAAACCACTTGACGGCCGGCGGAACGGTAGACACGTTCGCGGTCCCGATGCCTGCCCCGGCGATGATGCCAAAGGTAATAACCAACATGACCGGCGAGACAAGTGCCCCCGAAAGGATGATTCCGCCCCCCATCATGATTGAAGCGATCGTTGCCGTAATTCTGGGTCCCTTGGCGTCCTGAAGCTTTCCGAATATTGCCATGGCGATGACGAAGGTTACTGTTACAAATGTATAGGGCAATGATGCCTGTTTACTTGTCCATCCCAAATCATTGATTAATGCCTTGCTGATAATACTCCAGATATAAAGGATTCCGATGATCAGGTTGATGCCGAAGGATGTACCCAAGACCGCCCAGGGTTTAAGACGTGACGTTTCTCTCATGATGTTTATTACCACCCTTACAGTGTTATTTTCATAAAAGCCGTAACTCCGAATGGTATGGAAGCTAAGCAAACAACTGCTTTGCCTTAAACAGCAGACAGCCGCCGCTGCACACGCCAAGTTCACGCTCGGAGCAGTCTTTGCACTTTTCCGACGTCCAAATGCTGTGCGCGGGTCTGTCAACGGTCTTTATATAATGATCTCTAAGCTCTCCGATACTGCGAAAATCACGGATATCCCGCTTGGTATATTCAGACAGGCCGAAACACCGTATCGCGCGCAGATCGGGCAGGACGTCTATGACCGGCGTGCAGTTGTGCGTCTCGCAGACGATGGAGCGCGCCCAGAATGAATCCGAGTATCTCTTGGATAATGCGGAATAAAAGACGTCTTTGGCGGCCATCACGCTGTCACGTTCATCCCTTGTCAGGACGCAGTTGGGTAAAAAGTTGCAGTCAAAGCCCGTGATCACACCGCAGCGGAGCATATCGCAGACAAACCTCATTGCGACAAGTTTCATTTCATGAAAATACTCCAGAGGGCTTTTCCCGTTTAGTTCGCCGTTCTGCGGCACCGAGACAGACATCCGAATGACGTCAAAGCCCATCTCCTGCGCCAGCGGAATCACATAGGAATAGTCAAAATCCGGCTTGTAAATATTTACGCTGAGCCTGAATCTGCCGTCGCCGGAATGGTCTTTCTGAAAGCTCAGGAGGTTTTGCCGCATCTTCTCAAAAGCTTTCGTGCCCATATCTTCCGGAGAGTTGCAGTTTACGAGCATGCGGAACTTCTTGGCTTCAAGGATGTCCGTCGCCAAGTGGTCCAGCTCCACCGCGTTTGTGTAAATCATGACGTGCTCGGACCGGGGATCACTGAGCGCCATGCGCATGGCCTCATCTATATGTGTGTATAAGAGCGGTTCACCGCCGATAATGCCCACCTGGCGGTCACTGCTGTCGCTGAGGACAAAGTTCAAAGCCACCCGGAAATCCTCCAGCGTCATCTCCTTTGGGGCCTTATTCACAAATTCTTCGGCAAAGCAATAGGGACAGCGGAGGTTACAGGATTCGTTGACCATGATATTGGCCATGTGGTGTTTCCCCTTTCAGCATGGACAGCTTATCAATGACCGGACCAAAAAATTCACCATGACCCGGCGTCCTTTTTCCAGATCTCAATCAGGAGGCAGATGATCAATAGCAATCCAAAAAATCCGCACAAGGTACATTGCCATCCGTAACCGATCGTCGTGAATGGGTATATGGAGGAAAAGGCGATCAATAACAAAATGATAATGATAAAAAAGACAACACTCAGAATCTTAATAACATTTTTCATAGTATCAACTCCATAAACATATTAGCTATGGAATAGAAAAACGTTTAACATTCTGGATGAAAGGTCGTAGGCTTGGCTCTGCCTACGACCTTTCCAGCTCGGTTAAGTAAGAGGAATATCTCCTAGATTGATATCGGCAGCCGCCGTATCAAGGTCATCAATGATCTTGGCTTTTCCGTCCGCGTTGATCTCCAGCTTGAACTTGCCGTCCGGGAGGTCTTCGAACCAGAAATCGCCGAAATGGTTGGTGGGAGCGGTGAACGTTTTACCGCTTGCTTCGGTGAGCGTGCAGGTGGCACCGATGACGACCTCGTCAAGAACCGGATCGAAGATGGTGCCCGCGATGAACTTTTTGGGCAGGCCTTTGTAGTAGACGCGCGGCTTCATTTTGTCCGCGATTTCCGGCTTGTAGAACTCGGCGTCTGCGATGAAATTTTGTGCTTCCTCGGAGTCTTCATCCACGATCCGAATGCTCAGCGTCGGACAATTGTCGGAGCATCTAGTCTCTTTCCAGCCGGCGTCCAAAAGATGCGCGCATCCCGTGCACTTCTGGGCGATATTCAGATCCCGGTTGAAATAGATTACATCCTCATATGGGCAGGCTTCCATGCAGAGGCGGCAGCCGGTGCATTTTGTGGGATCGATGATGACTAAACCGTCGTCACGCTTGTAGATAGCGCCCTCGATGGGGCAGGCTTCCTTGCAGGTGGGGTTATCGCAGTGCATGCACATGCCCGGCCTGTAGGCGACTTTTACCTTGGGAACCGTGCCGCGTACTTTCTCATGCAGCTTCAGCCAGAACTGGCCAATCTCAGGTTCGGGCTTGGCGATCGGTGTCCAGTCGTTGGCAACGTGCTCGTCCTTGCAGCCGATATGGCAACTGTAACAGCCATTGCAGATTTTGGTGTCAATCAAGAATACTTTTTTACCCATTATTGGCGCCCCCCTTCAACCCAGGCGGCAGCTCTTAGGCCGGATGCGCGGTCGTATTCGCGGTTCCAGGCCTCGGGATACTCTGTTTTCCACTGTTCCAGCTCCGCCATGCTGGCCCGCTGTACATCGACCAGGAACGACGTCGTCGCCTGACCTCCGGCATGCCTGGACGTAAGTCCTTTCGGCGTGATGAGGTTGATCGCGCCGCCGCGGTCCAGCTTGCCCGGGATGATGATGTCCGTCCGGGCGCCGTGGTCGATGGAGACAGCTCCCTGTATGATCCGCTCTATTACCAGAGCTCCGCACAGCACGATACCGCGCTCGTTGAACACCTTGACGATGTCGCCGGTCTTTATGCCTCTCTTTTCGGCATCCTTAGGATTGATCCAGCACGGCTCGTAGAGGTATCCGTCGAAGCCCCTGATCTTGCCGGTCAAGGCTTCCTTTGTCCAGGGAATATCGTCGGCCTGCGCATGGACACGCCATCTCGGATGATTTGTGACAGCGAGCAGTGGGTAAGTCCGAGCCCTTGAGCTGGAGCGGCGCTCGTCGTGGGTGATACCCTTCTCGATCCACTGCGGGTACGGCGGACGTTCCTCATCGTTGGGGAAATACTTCTCGAGATTCGTTGAGCAGAACTCCAGCTTTCCTGTCGGCGTCGGGAGTGGATGGCCCACGGGGTCCTTATAGAACTCGTAGAGGCCGGCTGGGAGACTTTTCCAGTTTTTGGAGACCGGGATGACCATATAATCCTTCTCCTGAAATTCCTCCCACGGAGTAATCTTGTCAAAGTTCATTCCCTTGTAGACGCCCTCTACATACTGGTCAACCGTTCTGCCGATGGTAACTTCTTTTTCCTTACCGAGCTTCTTGGCAATCTCGACGACACATTCGAAGTCGCTCTTTGAGTCGCCAACCGGCTTGACAGCCTGCCGCATGTTGAGCATGGTCTGGAAATGCTCGCCGTCGCGGACACAGGGCATGACGTCGTCTACCTCGAGCGTGGTGTTCGCGGGCAGGACGATATCCGCGTAGATGCAGTCATTTTCCAGCCACGGGTGCTGGGCCAGGACAAATTCGATCTGCGGGTTGCGGATCGTCATCCCGATATCGAAGCCGTCGCCCCAGCAGGTCTGACGGCATGGTGTGTCCGTCCACACCATGTGGATCGGGGTGCCGTCATAGTCGATCTTTTTGTACATCTTGTCAATGTCGCTGTCGTTATGGGAAAGATTCGTTTTAGCCGCGCCGGTAAAGCGAAGATCTCCCTTTTTACACGGGTAGGTGTATTTGATCATCTGGTCTATGGGTTCTTCTTCATGGCCTCCCGTACCCCAGAAGTCAAGAGACTTGTCGGTACCTTTCTTGATAGCCTCTTCGATGAGGGTTTTCGGAATCAGCTGCTTGCCCCAGGCCTGTGGCGTGCCACGGTGCGGATTGAATATCCTTTCATAGAGCTCAGGATCCTTCTGCTTGATCGTTTCAAAGGTTCCCGAATACTCCTGGAAGCCTTTCGCGGTGTCGGAATTGGCAATGTCATAGTTCAGCTGGTCCCAGGTAATGTTCTTCGGCATGCCCATGTAGGCGATCTGAGCGTGGTGTACGCCCGGCTTGCCCAGGCCCTGCATGCCCAGCTGGATGCACTCCAGACGAGCCGGCTCTGTGGCGTATGGCCCACGGATAAAGCCGCCGCCGAAGTAGTGACCGGTGGACGTCGTCACCTTGGCCCAGTGCCTGGCCATAGCCTTGATCGTATAGGAGGGAACGCCGCACTTTTCGGAGGCCCATTTCGGCGTCTTCGGGACGCCGTCCACTTTGCCGAGCACGTAATCTTCGATTTTATCCATACCGACCGCGTGGGTGGCGACATACTCCTTGTCATATGTACCTTCGACAACCCACGTATAGATAATCGCAAGTTGCATGGCCGCGTCGGTGTTGGGCAGGATGGGGATCCACTTGTCGCCGTGAACGGCCGCCGAATAGTTCAGATCGGGGCAGATGTAAACCTGCTCGATGCCGCACTGATTCCAGAAGAACATCAGACGGCTCGCAAACTGTCCGCGGAAGCCCCAGGGCGTTGTTTCAAGATCGCCGCCCTGGAGGACGATCATATCTGTGTGTTCGGTCATGTCATACACGAGGTTTTCGGCGGGGCCCATATTGCCGATAAAGCCCTTGCCCCACACGTGTTTGGCGCCCCAGTACCAGCCTTCCCAGCTGTCAGGGTTTCGTACCTGCTGGGTGAAGCCACCCATCTTGTCGAGGAGCAGGGTTGCACAGCCGTGCGGCGCGTGAATCAGCTTGGGTTCTGCGTGTCCATCGGCCTGAACCAAGATCGCCAAGGGGCCGTATTCCTTGTGTATGCGCTTGATTTCGGACGCGATGAGGTCCGTGGCCTCGTCCCAGGAAATGCGGACGAACTTGCTGGAGCCGCGGTTCTGGGGGTTGCGTTCGCCGTTTGGATCCCAGTCGACGCGCTTCATCGGGTATGGCACGCGGTTCGGGGAGTACGTCCTCTTCTTGTATGCCAGGCCCCAGGGGGGCGGCACCGACTTGCTCAGCGGCCTTAATTTTACGCCGTTGCGCTCCATCTCCCATGGATTGAAGCTCTCGTAATCGTACTTCGAATCATAGTGAAGCGGCCTGATGCGGACGACTTTACCGTCCTTGACGTCGACGTGGGCGGGGCATGCTCCGAAGATACCGCCGCTCAGGTTTATCGCCTTTACAACGGTCTTGTCGGCTCCTACGGGCGGGGGTGCTGTGCCGGGGATTGCCTTGGGGCTATTGTTTTCTGACACGTGATTACCTCCATTCGTAAATTTCTTTTCCTTTACTCACGTACTAAGAGCGCTGCAGATTCCCACGCGTTGAAATGCCGATGGCAACATCTCCTTATCGTCAAAATCTTCCCGAGAATGAGAGAAATTCAGAGAGTCGGTAATAGACCTATTCAATTAACGTATTGTATTATGCAATTTTTTAAAAAAAGATTATCACTATTCTAATTTTATATAATAGCACGATGCACACACGAAATCAACCACATTATATAGCGAAAATCACTGGAAAAAGCTCAACTCCGGTAAAACAAACCATTGTTTTACCGGCGATTAACCATAGATTTGCTCGCATGCTTGTTGCTCGCATGCTTGACCGTGATATTGACAAATGTTATAATCCATGAAATCGGAAACTCGGTTTAACGATATTTTTTGGATATTGGGTGGGGGGGGACAACATTGGACATTGAGAATTTGAGATATTTCATATCCGTGGCGCAGCTTCTGAATTTTTCCGAAGCCGCAAGACAAAACAATGTGCCCCAGCCGAAAATCAGCCGGAGCATACTTGAACTGGAAACACAGTTGAATGCAAAACTTTTCTTTAGAACAAGCAGGGACGTTAGTTTGACACGGGAAGGTGAGACATTTTTGCCATACGCGATTGATCTTGTTGACCTGGCGGCTAAGGCTTCAGATATGGTTGATCAGGTCCATAGCGGGCGAACAGGATATCTCTCCATAGCTACCGTTTCCACCACGAGCCGCACGTTGGCATCGTTTCTGTCGGTATTCTCCACGCAATATCCCGATATTATCATTGATATTACCCAAAATACCGGCAAAGCGCAAATGATGGCCATGCTGGATAACAGATTCGATTTCCACTTTGCCCATCTTTCCATGCTTCCGGAAGACGGGCGACTCGATTATATTGTAACGCACAAGGATAAGCTCGTACTTGTCGTGCCTAAAGGCCATAGGCTAACACATGGAGAGCTGGATTTTGACAAATTGTTTCAGGAAAAATTCATTATGATTTCTGAGCCTGAAAGCCCCCAGCTATACAGCGAAATTATGGCAATCTGCGCTGCCCACCATGCAATGCCTAAGGTCATACATCGTTATGACAAGGCGGAGTCGGTTCTGCTCTCGGTTGGTTCAGGGCTCGGCGTCTCGATACTGCCTATGGGTCTGACAAAAGCTTTTCTGCCGGACGCAGTCGATGTCATACCGCTTGATCTGGAAGGCCCTCAAATTGATTATATCTGCGCGTGGCCCAAGCAAAGCAAAAATCCGTGCTCCAAACTATTTTTAGAAGTTATACGAGAATACTTCCCACATCCGATGTAATAATGGCTCACATGGACTTTCTTATGACTCTTATAACAGCCCTGACCGACAGCGAGATTAGGCTGTTGTGTGGGGCTTATACAGATGGTTCATACGCCTCAGCTTACGCGGGAAATAACATAGCAACCTGCCTTGAAACCGGCATTATCACCGACTCAAGCGACACGACGATTTCCCCGAAGGCTGACATCACGCGTGGCGCGGTCGCGGATAGTTCAGCGGCTTCTTGAAAAGTCAGAGCTGATATAATCAAAGCATTGTGTGTAGTATGAAAATCAGGTCTTGCCGTAATGAACGGCATCCCCTTATTTTTCTTTTATAAGGATGGCCGCATCACCCATATCTTGCGTTGGTGCATCAACCTATCACAATATCTTGGTTATCGTAATAGGCTGGCTCGGGAGAGCGCCCCCATGGCATTCAAGAGGTCAGCGGTTCGAACCCGCTTATCACCAGGAACGGCTTGAAACGAAAGTTTCAGGCCGTTCTTTTGTACCGTTTTACCCACTGAAAACTTATATCTGGCGCAAACATATAATATTAATGGGTTTTAAGGCGTGCCCTCGTTTACGCATACATTAAAAATAAATATTGGAGAATTATCAATGTCTAGTATTAACCGATGCTCAAAAAGTCAAAATTACGAGAATTGTGACGGAATGAAGATATATCATAATGAATGCTTAAAAAACTATTGTGTTTGCTGTTGCAAGTGCATCATCGAGAATTGTGACGGAATGAAGATATATCATAATGAATGCTTAAAAAACTATTGTGTTTGCTGTTGCAAGTGCATCATCGAGAATTGTGACGGAATTAAGAAATATCATAATAAATGCGTGAAAAAAGGCTACGATTGTTGCTGTAAGTGCTTCATCGGGTGCCCTGGCCCGACGGGTGCTACAGGGCCAACGGGCGCAACAGGCCCGCAGGGGCTTCCTGGCATACCCGGTACACCAGGCGCTACAGGTGCTACGGGGCCTGCAGGTCCGGCAGGGGCTGCGGGCCCTACAGGAGCAACAGGTCCGGCGGGAGCCGCGGGAGCAACAGGTGCAACAGGACCGGCGGGAATCGCGGGAGCAACAGGCGCAATAGGCGCAACGGGTGCAATAGGCGCGACAGGCGCAACGGGCGCGACAGGCGCAATAGGCGCGACAGGCGCAATAGGCGCAACGGGTGCAATAGGCGCGACAGGCGCGGCAGGCGCAACGGGAGCGACAGGCGCAATAGGCGCAACGGGCGCAATAGGCGCAACGGGCGCGACAGGCGCAATAGGCGCGACAGGCGCAATAGGCGCGACAGGCGCAATAGGCGCAACGGGCGCAATAGGCGCAACGGGCGCAACGGGTGCAATAGGCGCGACAGGCGCAATAGGCGCAACGGGCGCAATAGGCGCAACGGGCGCAACGGGTGCAATAGGCGCGACAGGCGCAATAGGCGCGACAGGCGCAATAGGCGCGACGGGCGCAATAGGCGCGACAGGTGCAATAGGCGCGACAGGTGCAATAGGCGCAATAGGTGCAATAGGCGCGACGGGCGCAATAGGCGCGACAGGCGCAATAGGCGCGACGGGCGCAATAGGCGCGACAGGTGCAATAGGCGCGACAGGTGCAATAGGCGCGACAGGTGCAATAGGCGCGACGGGCGCAATAGGCGCGACAGGTGCAATAGGCGCGACAGGTGCAATAGGCGCGACAGGTGCAATAGGCGCGACAGGTGCAATAGGCGCGACGGGCGCAATAGGCGCGACAGGTGCAATAGGCGCGACAGGTGCAATAGGCGCGACTGGTCCGGCAGGTGGCGTGTTAGCTTTCGCCGATTTCTTTGCACTAATGCCGCCTGACAATGCAGCAACAGTAGCGCCCGGTACAGATGTAAGCTTTCCGCAGGATGGACCTACCAGCGGAGCCACCATTACCCGAACCGGTCCGAGCACATTTAATCTGGCCGCCATCGGCACGTATCAGGTCTTGTTCCAGGTGAGTGTCTCTGAGGCAGGTCAGTTGATTTTAACACTTAACGGCGCAGATCTGGCATATACGGTGGTTGGCCGGGCAACAGGGACATCGCAGATAATAGGATTGGCACTTGTGACAACGACGGTGATCAATTCAATACTCACAGTGCGGAATCCGGCCGGCAATGCGGCAGCGCTTACCATCACGCCTCTGGCAGGAGGAACACAACCTGTTTCGGCACATCTTGCCATCATGCAAATCGCATAATAGTAAACAACATATTGCAAATAAGTAAGGAGGGGGCAAACTTGCCTCCTCCTTATTACAGTACCATACGGGTTAAGATATTTAAATGCCAGTTCTTGTATTTTATAGCTGTGTGGACTAAAACTTGTTTTACTCAACACTATATATGTGCTTGCGCATCAACCTATCACGATATATTGGTTATCGTAATAGGCTGGCTCGAGAGAGCGCCCCCATGGCATTGGGGAGGTCAGCGGCTTCTTCCCGCTTATCTCCACCACCTCAAGGGGAAGAGCTTTTAGATGCCCGCTGAAATCTTTGGATTTCGGCGGTCTTTTTACTTCAGGCTATAATTAGTGCGCATGATCTTGACAAAATTAGTCAACTATGCTATCTTTTAAAAAAGTGAGGGCCGCATGATGCTGATAACCAAAGAATGTGACTACGCAATCAGGATTTTAAGAGCTGTTTCAAAAACGAAAATTACCAATGTTCAGGAGATAAGTGCCTCTGAGCATATCCCATTGCAGTATACTTATAAAATATGCCATAAGCTTTCAAAGGGCGGAATTTTGAAAAGCTACAGGGGAGCGGATGGTGGATATGAGCTGCAAGGAAGCCTTGATGAGCTGACGCTGTTTGATATATTTAAAATCTTTGATCCCGAACTCTCTTTATCCCAGTGCACCTGCCCCGGCAGCATTTGTGTGAATAATTCCAGCGAGCACCCCTGTAAGGTGCATGTTGAGCTCTGTCGGCTTCAAAGACTTATTAATACCGAGCTTAACGCCAAGAAACTCTCGGAGCTTTTTTAACCGCCGCAATAAACGCGGCGGCCTATTTTCGAGCAATACTTGACTAAATTAGTCATATATAAAATGGAGGAATAAATATGAACAGTTGTTATGGATGCAGTGTATGTAAGAGTGCAGACAAACCGCTTGAAGAATTTATCAGCAAGCTTCCGATGCAGACATCGCATCACCGTGTTGAATCGCAACAGACAAAATGCAATTTTGGACTACAGGGTGTATGCTGCCGCCTCTGCGCGAACGGGCCGTGCCGCATAACGCCTGACGCACCGAACGGTGTCTGTGGAGCGAGCGCCGATGCCATTGTCGTGCGCAATTTCCTGCGGGCGGTTGCCGCGGGCTCGGGCTGCTATCTCCATGTTGTTGAAAATACCGCCCTGAATTTGAAGCATACCGCGGAGAAAAAAGGGAAGCTGAAGGGAATGAAATCTCTAAAGCGGCTATGCGAGGTTTTTGGTATTGAAGGAGTGGACGATCATGACTGCGCTTATAAAGTAGCTGACGCTGTGCTCAGTGACATTTACAAGCCGGATTACATAGAGGCGGAGCTCATAAAAAAAATGGCTTATCCCCCCAGATATGATCTGTGGAAAAAACTCGGCATAGTCCCGGGGGGCGGCAAGTCCGAGGTTTGCCGCGGCGTTGTCAAGACCTCCACAAACTTAAATTCCGACCCTGTGGATATGCTGCTTGACTGTTTGCGCCTTGGTATATCCACCGGGATTTACGGCCTTACGCTGACGAACCTTTTAAACGATGTGCTTCTGGGTGATCCCGAGATTCGCGTGGCCCCTGTCGGACTTCGCGTGATTGACCCCGACTACATAAACATCATGATAACCGGACATCAGCATTCCATTTTTGTGGACCTCCAGGAGCGCTTAACAAGCGCCGAGGCGGCTGGAAAGGCAAAAGCCGCCGGAGCCAAAGGCTTCAAGCTTGTTGGCTGTACCTGCGTCGGACAGGATCTGCAGCTGCGCGGCGCGCACTATACGGATATTTTTGACGGACACGCCGGCAACAACTTCACCAGTGAAGCGATACTCGCGACCGGTGCGATTGATGCGGTACTGTCAGAATTCAACTGTACGCTTCCGGGCATAGAGCCAATCTGCGACGAGCTTAAAATAAGGCAAATATGCCTTGACAGTGTGGCAAAAAAGGCCAATGCGGAGCTTTTGCAGTTTGACTTCAGCCGCCGGGAGGAAATCAGCGACAGGATTATTGAAGAGGTGGTAGAGGCCTATAAAAACCGTCGTGGAGGCGTAACAATGAATCTGCTTCCGGATCACGGCAACGACCATTCTCTTACAGGTATCAGCGAAAACTCCCTGAAGGAATTCCTCGGCGGAACATGGAAGCCGCTCATTGATCTTATTGCGTCCGGTGATATCAAAGGTATCGCGGGTGTTGTCGGCTGTTCCAACTTAACGGGTGAAGGGCACGATGCTTTGACGGTAGAGCTGACAAAAGAGCTGATTAAGCGGGACATCATCGTCCTGACGGCAGGATGTTCCTCCGGCGGTATAGAAAACTGCGGTTTGATGACGCCCGAGGCCGCAAAGTTAGCGGGTCCGAAGCTTCGCGCCGTATGTGAAAAGCTCGGCATTCCTCCGGTACTGAACTTTGGCCCGTGTCTTGCCATCGGCCGTCTTGAAATTGTGGCAACTGAAATCGCCGAGGCTATGGGAATCGACATTCCGCAGCTTCCGCTGGTTTTATCAGCGCCGCAGTGGCTTGAGGAGCAGGCGCTCGCCGACGGTGCGTTCGGTCTTGCGCTAGGCCTTCCCCTGCATCTTGGGCTGCCGCCGTACATAACCGGAAGTCCTGTAGCCGTCAAGGTGCTTACCGAGGATATGAAGGCCCTTACCGGCGGTCATGTCATCATAGACCCGGACGCCTCCCGGAGCGCGGATACGCTTGAGGGTATTATCAATGAAAAGCGCGCAGCTTTGAATATATAGAAAGGGGGCCTTCAGATGAAGCGAATATTCGTCAAAGCAGAGCTTTGTGACGGGTGCAAAAATTGCTCTGTTGCCTGTATGCAGGCGCACCGTCGGGATGAAGGCACCGTTTACGATCTCGATCTGACCGATCCAAGCAACGAAACGAGAAACCATATCGTTGGTCTTGAGCATGGGGTATACAGGCCGGTTTTTTGCCGGCACTGTGACGAGCCGGAATGCGTCCTGTCCTGTATGAGCGGCGCGTTGAGAAAAGACGCGGAGACCGGTCTTGTGATGTATGATGAGAGTAAATGTGCCGCTTGCTTTATGTGCGTTATGAACTGTCCCTATGGGACGCTCAAGCCGGATACGCTGACGAAAACAAAAGTGATCAAATGCGATTTCTGCAAAGACCAGGGCTATGAGCCCAGCTGTGTAAAGGCTTGCCCCAATAAGGCGATATTCATCGAGGAGGTGCAGCTATGAAGCATGTAATTATCGGCGCTGGCGCCGCGGGTATAAAGGCGGCTGAAACGATTAGAACGCTTCGGCCTGATGATGAAATAGTTGTTATTTCATCGGATGAATATGTCCACTCGCGTTGTATGCTGCATAAATACCTGAGCCATGAGCGCAACGAGGAAACCCTCAGCTTTATCGACGGGGCGTTTTTTGAAAAGAACAACATCCGTTGGATAAAGGGCCTAAGTGTCCGCTCGGTTGATCCATCTGCCCATTGTGTGGTATTAACCGACGGGACGAAGCAAGACTATGATAAGCTGCTTATTGCCACCGGCGCCGATAGCTTTATCCCGCCCATCGGCGAATTACGAACGGCTGTCAATGTTTTTGGATTGCGCGATCTCTCTGATGCGCAAGAAATTGATGCGCTTGCTCAAAAGGACAGCAAGGCGCTTGTTATTGGCTCCGGCCTTGTTGGCCTTGACGCGGCCTATGCATTTTCAGAGCGCGGCATATCTGTCACAATTGTTGAGATGGCGGAAAGCATTCTGCCTATGCAGCTTGACAGCACAGCTGCGGCTGCGTATCAAAAGCTGTTTGAAGAACATGGCTGCAGGTTCATACTTGGCCATAAGGCGGTGACAACCGTTACAAACGCGGCGGGCAAGATGGAGAGAGTCAGGCTTGATGACGGGACTGAAATTGACTGTGATATCATCATTGTTGCTGCCGGTGTCCGCGCCTCGGTTACATTTCTTGAGGGGAGCGGGATCGAGACGACGCAGGGGGTAACTGTCAATAAGCATATGCAGACGAGCGACAAGGATGTCTATGCCGCCGGTGACGTAACCGCTCTGTCCGGAATCTGGCCCAACGCCACGGCCCAGGGGAAAATTGCCGCCTACGGAATGTGCGGTATGGAAAAGGCTTACGAAGATACCTACTGCATGAAGAACACCATTAATTTCTTCGGCCTTACAACCTTGTCTCTGGGAAATTATAAGACCGGGGATGGGGATGAGGTTTTCACCAGGGAGTGCCGGGACCGTTATGAGCGAGTTGTTGTCAATAACGGGCATGTAGTAAGCGTGATCCTACAGGGGAAAATTGATTACTGCGGTTTCTGGCAGTATCTCATTAAAAACGAATGCGATATATCGGCCTGTGAAAAAGATGTTTTCAGGCTGTCTTATGCGGACTTTTTCTCCGTGCGGGAGGATGGACAGTACGCCTACAAATCGTTGATGCGATCCTAGAAAAAGGAGCTTGCTTGACAAGCAAGCTCAAATTCAAGGCCCTCCTCTGTGTAATAAGTTAATGTCAACACTCTCGGTAGTGTCCGTGATATTGTGTAAACCTCCGAAGTCAGATAGAATAAAACTGACTTTGGAGGTTTTAACTATGGCTAGGAAAGAGCGTATGACTGTATACTGAGAAAGGCAGCTTGGTCTTGTAGCATAACCTAAACGATGCGTTCTGGGTCGGCTATGGCAAAGTGGAAACAGGGTTTGCCACTTTGCGCACAGCTCTACTGCGGCTACCAGAAGATTTCTGCTGCTCCTGAAAGAAATTCAATTTTGGGTGTTTTCAAACTGTACTTTTCTTGACAAGTCCATTATTATATAATCTGTACGGATTGAAAAATTAACATTGCTAACTAAAAGCACTGAACTCATACAGAGAATCAGTGCTTTTTAACTACCACAGAAAATATTGTGATGTATATTGTAACCTTTCATTATTCTCATTTGTATTGTTAGTGAAAGGCTTTTCGGAGATCTAAGGAGCATGCTTATGAAACCATCAGTAGAAATACTGGTTGAGCAATATCGGAGCAACCTTTATGCTGCGGCGTTTAATATGTGCAAAAACGCACAGGATGCCGAGGATGTTGTTCAGGATACCTTTATCCAGTATTTATCACACAAAAAAGACTTTGAATCAGAACAGCACATCCGCGCTTGGCTCATCCGGGTGGCAATTAACAAGGCGAAGAATAAGAACAATACTTTTTTCAGACGGAATTCGCTACCATTGGAGAATTACATAGAAACATTGACTTTTGAGTCGGAAGAATCCTCAGAATTATTTGAAACAGTGATGAAACTCCCGGAAAAGTACCGCATCGTCATTCATCTGTTTTACTATGAGGATTATTCTGTGAATGAAATCGCGGATATTTTGAAAGTGACGCCAAGCAATGTGAAAGTAAGGCTATCGCGCGGAAGAATGTCGCTTCGCAACACATTAAAGGAGGTATGGGAAGATGACGAATAATGAAAAATACAAACAGGCGTTTTCTGCAATTCATGCCTCTAATGATTTTTCTTTGGAGGTAGAAAAAATGGAAAGAACAAATAAACAGCATAAATTCAAAACACTGATTGTTGCTGTTGTTGTCTGTGTGATGATTGTGGGCAGTGCCACAGCTGCATATGCCGCAGATGTAGGCGGAATTCAGCGTACCATCCAGCTTTGGATTCACGGTGATCAAACGGAGGCAACTGTTCAGTTTGATGGTGATGGAAGCTATAGCATGGAATACACTGACAGTGAAGGAAATGTGATTGAGCAAGGCGGAGGTGGAGTTGCATTCGCACCTGACGGAACTGAAATACCTGCGTCGGAAGAAGAACTTATGGAGCAGTTGACGGCCCCGGATGTGGAATATGAGGATGACGGCTCCGTTTGGATTTATTGGTTGGATCAAAAAGTTGACATCACCGATAAGTTTGAGAACGACGTTTGCTATGTTAAGCTTGAAAACAACGAGAAAACCTTGTATATGACCATAAAGTACCAAAACGGGTATGCTACCAGTCCTAATAAATACCTAAGTCCTTCTTCATTTAACTAATGGCACAACATTAATTGATTTTGTTTTATAGAAACAAAAGGAGTATCACGAGAAATCATGGGGAGCGGCGGCAGATTGGGTAGCGCGTAAAAATTTGTGTAAAGTCCAAAGTCAGAGAAATACGGAATTAGATTCTGACCTCAACTCTGTCGCCGAAGTAAATCATGAGATGGTCTAAAATCGTACCCCAATTCCTAATGGGCATAGTCCATTTCTCAGTAATATTCATGGTCGCTAGGTAGAGAATTTTCATAAGAGCGTCGTCGGAAACGAAGGCGCTCTTGGTCTTGGTCACCTTCCGCAGCTGACGATTGAAATTCTCGATGGCGTTGGTGGTGTAAATCAGCGTGCGAATCTCCGGCGGATATTTGAACATGGTGGAAAGCTCCGGCCAGTTGACCCGCCAGCTCTTTACGCCAAGGGCATATTTGGCACCCCACTTGGCCTCTAAATCATCCAGCGCGGCAAGTGCGGCTTCTTCCGTCGCCGCCTTGTAGATTGGCTTCAGATCAGCAGAGAATGCCTTGACGTCCTTGTAGCTCACATACCGCGTGGAGGCCCGAATCTGGTGGATAATGCAGCGCTGAACTTCAGTTTGAGGAAACGCCGTGTGAATGGCCTCTACAAAGCCGGAAAGGCCGTCCACAGATGCTATGAGTATATCTTTCACTCCACGATTCTTCAAGCCCGTCAGTACATTCAACCAATATTTTGCTGATTCATTTGCGCCCAACCAAATGCCAAGGACATCCTTTTTACCTTCAAGATCCGTACCTATTGCCACATAGGCAGCTTTCTTGGTAACTATACCGTTTTCCCGAATACTGTAGTGTACCGCGTCCAGAATCACCATTGCATACACGCTTTGAAGCGGACGCTCCTGCCATTCCCGTATCACGGGCAGCAGCTTGTCTGTGATCTTGCTTACACGGCTGTCATCAACTTCTATCCCGTACATCTCCCGCATCGTTTTCTGGATGTCACGGGTAGATACCCCTTGTGAATACAGGAATATGACCTTGTCTTCGATGCTGGACACATCCGTCTGATGCTTCTTCACAAGCTGAGGTTCGAACTCGCCTTTACGGTCTCGGGGAACGTTGATCTCCAGCTCTCCCATGCTGCCTTGAACCGTCTTCTGCGAATATCCGTTCCGACTATTGTCTGTCTGTTTGTTTTTGTAGTCGTACTTTGAATATCCAAGTTCGCTCTCAAGCTCCGCGTCCAGCGCTGTCTGGATCGTCTCTGCCGTAAGCATCTTCACAAAGGTGTGAACGTCCTCCATTGTCTTGACGCCATACTCCTCCATTAGCTCCCGGAGCTTGCTGTTGTCCTTGCGTTCTTTCCTTGCCATAGTCATTTTTATTCTATCTGACTTCGGAGGTTTACACAATATTTTGGACACTACCGCAGATTGCCGCTGCTCCCCGCTGCCGTTATAGCGCCACTACCGCTGCAAGCTGGACACCCGGCCCCATAGTTCCGCATAATCTTTTACAGGGCTGCTCCGGTTAAGCATGCCTTGTAAAAGATCGATGTCCTTTTGCAGTTCGCTTTTCCGCTTGCCCCTGCCGTGTACAAACGGAACCGTGACTTTCTGCTCAAGGTCATGCAGAACATCTTCCGGGGTTTCCGACAGAATGCCGTACTTAGAGCACAGCCCGGCATTAATCTCTCCAGCTTCTCATGTAACCGCGTCTCGTATTTCGTCGTACTCTTTTTCCATACGAAGCTATATTTGTTCGCGTTTGCCTCTATTTTTGTGCCGTCTACAAACAGATGCTCGTACTTGATCTCACCCAACTCTGCTAACTTTGCTACTAACTGATAGAAGAGTTCTTCATGATTTCGTCTAAGAGCCGCACACTGTCGTCCGCCGGAATCACCTTTTCGGCAAATATCTCGTCTATTTTCAGTTGTACATTCCTTTTCCTGTGTCATAATGAACACGGTTTACTGTGTTCTTCACAAATCAAGTATACCAAAAACCGAGCCGTTGTGTCTGCTTTCGCAGCCACTTCGGCTCGGTTTTTTTCAGGCTGTTTGCTACAGCCTCTTGGCGTTTTATTTGTCCGGCTTTCAGAAATATTTTTTGATGCCTTCGGTGGCCAGAGAAGAGTCGGCGCTGATCGTGATGGTGAACTTCATGTTGTTGCGCTCGGAAAATGTTTCGCACCAGTCGAGAAAATCTTCCGTTTTATTGTCAACGGGTTGATCAATGATCCGAAGCAGGCTGTCGATAAATACATGCGTAATATCATAGTTACCCGCGTGCAGACCACTGATAAAGCCTTTTACGAAGTTGTAATCAGAAAAGCTATATTCCGAGGCGGAAATCAGACGCACGGAGTGCGGAATGTCGTATATAAGATTCTGTGTGTTTTCAATACATACCACCTCGCCGTGTTCTTCGCTGACAGCCTTTTTAACAAGGTCAATCAGCTGTTTTGTTTTGCCGGAGCCTTTTAAGCCCATAATGATTTTAACCATAAAACACCTCTTTCGCTTTTATTACATTTTATCAGCTTTGTTGCCGCGTATCAACTAAAATTAATGAGAAATGTCGAACAGTTTACCGGTGGGTGCCGCTTGTCAGCCCAAGAATCTCAAACAGGTTTTGCTTATACGTCTCGACGCCCGGCTGATCAAACGGATTAACCCCCGACAACAGTGCCGACACTGCGCACGACAGCTCGAAAAACTGTACGAGTGAGCCGAAGCTGTGGGCGGAAAAATCGGGAATCTTCAGCTCCAGCGCCGGCACGCCGCCGTCGATATGCGCTTTTTTAACGGCGGTTCCCGCCGCGTCGTTGAGGGCCTTGAATTTTGTGCCCGACAGCGTGTCCAATCCGTCGCCGAGTGTTTCATCCTCCGGGACGTAAATACTCGCGCGTGTTTTTTCAATCGTGACGAACGTTTCAAACAGTGTGCGCTCGCCGCTTTGGATATACTGTCCGAGTGAATGCAGATCGGTCGTAAACTGGGTATAAGCCGGGAAGATACCCGAGCCGTCCTTGCCCTCGCTCTCACCGAACAGCTGCTTCCACCATTCGCCCATAGAGCGGAAGGCCGGCTCAAAGCATGAGAGCAGCTCAATCGTTTTATGCTTTCGGTACAGCGCCTGGCGGGCGCAGGCATATAAAAGCGCCTGTGTCGTGCCGTTTTCCATGACGTCGCGCGCCCCCTCCAGCATTTCTTCGATATCTATGCCGGCGCAGAGCGTGGGGAGGAGCCCGACGGGCGTGAGCACGCTGTAGCGCCCGCCGACCGTGTCGGGAATGGTAAACGACGTGTAACCCTCCCGGTCAGCCAGGGCACGAAGCTTGCCCTTGGACGCGTCCGTCGTGACGTAAATCCGGTCCTTGGCGCCCAGTCGACCGTATTTGGATGTTAAAAGCTCCTTGAAGACGCGGAAGGCCGCCGAAGGCTCCAGCGTCGAGCCGGATTTTGAAATGTAATTAACGGAAAAATCCCGGTTCTCGACAAAAGCAATAACCTGCTCCAGATACTCTCCGGACAGGTTATTGCCGACGAAATAAATATTGGGGTTTTTCGTATCCACCTGATTGTAGTACGGCGTATTGATAAAGTCGAGCGCGGCGCGCGCACCTAGATAAGAGCCGCCAATGCCGATCACGACGAGCGCTTCGGAGTGTGAGGCGATTTTCCGCGCGGCGGCGGCGACGGCAGACAGCTCCTCCTTGTCGTATTCGAAAGGCAGGCGCAGCCAGCCTGTTCCCGCATATTTGACGCGTCCGGCGAGAAGCTCGGCAAGGACCTTCTCGCCGTCGTCCAGCGGTAGTTCGCGGTCGTCCAAAAAAGTTTTGATCCCCGATAAATCGGTTTTTATCATATTGTGAGTCCTCCGGTGAAGGTTGTTTGTATCTATTGTATAGCATGGTTTATTACCATTATTTTATCCCAACGAGGCCATATTTACAACCCCGACAGAAACATAAGCTTTAAAAAGCCGCCGAAAATGTCGCCCCAGTTCATGCGCTCGACGGTGTCGCCGGCAACGATTGGGTACTCGCCCAATACGTTGTCGCCGCTTTTCACGGTGAGTGTGCCGAGCTGGTCGCCTGCGCTGATGGGTGCGGACACTTTGTCAGTGACCGTGACCTCCTTGGTTACCGTGGAGGCGACGTCCTTTTCCGTCAAGATTTTATCGCTGCCCTGGATGACAGGCTGGACGTATGGTGTTTTACCCAACTCAACCCGTATCGGCAAAAGCGCGTTGTCCGGATAAACGGAGATCAGCGCGTAATTGGCAAACGCGTAGCTCAGGAGCGTTTTAGCGCTTTCAAACCGGTCTGCCGATGTCGGGCAGTGCATCACCACAGCAATGTATTCCACGCCGTCCCGCTCGGCTGTGGCCGACAGGCAGTACATAGACCGGCTCGTAAAGCCCGTTTTGAGGCCTGTTGCGCCCGAGTAATAGAAGATAAGCTTGTTGGTGTTGCTCAGGCCAAATTCGCCGTTCCGGACGGTGTCCATCCAGATGGTTGTGAATTCCTTGATCATGTCGTGTTTAATGAGCTCGCGCGACATCAGGGCGATATCACGCGCTGTGGTCACGTGTGTGCTGTCGTCCATGAGACCGGTGCAGTTAGTGAAAACGGTGTTGTTCATTCCCAGCTCGCCGGCGCGGTCGTTCATTTTGGATACGAACACCGATTCCGAGCCGGCAAGATACTCTGCCATCGCCACGGCGCAGTCATTAGCCGAGGACACGACGATGCACTTGAGCATATCCTTCACGCTTAGCTGCTCGCCTTCCTCCAGCCAGATCTGAGACCCGCCCATGGACGCGGCGTAGGCGCTGGCCGTCACCATGTCATCCAGCGTGATTTTTCCGCCCTCAAGCGCTTCCACGATGAGCAGAATGGTCATGACCTTTGTGACGCTGGCCGGTTCGAGCTGCTCGTCGGGGTTTTTCTCGAAAATGACCTGCCCGGTCTCTTTTTCAATCAATATAGCCGACGGCGCGGAGATGGTGAGGTCTGTGAGCGCGACGACCGGCGCCTCGTCCTCAAAAACGGACGCGTCGACGGCTTCGTTGTCGTCTTCCTCCAGGAAAACGGGCGCGATGTCCTCGGCGAGCGCTGGGACAGACAGTACGGCAAACAGCAAGGCAGCCATTAACACGATCGAAATCAGTTTTTTCATGGGGCGTATCCCTCCTTGGTATAAAGGGATATGTTTTGTCCCGCCTGATTATAACCGCGAAAAAGCCGCTTTTTGTACTTGCATTTATGAAAAGTTGTGTTAGAATATTGGAAACCGCGCAGGATTAGTTCAATGGTAGAATGTCAGCTTCCCAAGCTGAACACGCGGGTTCGATTCCCGTATCCTGCTCCATAAGAAATAGCCCAGAAAGTACTGTTATTACAGCGCTTTCGGGGCTTTTGTTTTGCTGTAGGGGTGTTGCGCAAACCGTCGGATATGACGAAAACGGGTCGTAACAGCGAATGGGGTACTAGAATTCCATCGCTGTTACAGTATGCTTTTCATACCAAACTTGATAAACGTAGATAACCGGTACAAGCGCTATGAGTAAGATAAATAAACCGAAATTGCTCATGTTAACCATGTGGTAAAATCTAAGCTTTTCAAAAAGGTACGGGCTGATAATAAATGCCTGAATGGCATCAATTACAGCATTAGCAATGAAGAAATTTAAAGTGTTTTCATAAAAGTAATAGAAGACCAAAATGGTAACGACTGGGAGGAGGCCATAATTAAATGCGGATATACTGGAAAGGAAGGGTAGATTTTCATCTACAATCCACCAATTATAAACTTGCGCTACCTGCCAAAAGATCGAAGTCAGCAGAATTGTAAAAAAGGCAGCTGAAATAAAATGTTTAACGCGCCTTGACTCCAAAAAAGGTAAAATAAACCAAGGTCCTATTAACAAAATCCATAAGATAATTTGAGTCACTAAAATTCAATCCCTTCAAATTCAATTGATTCATTTTATACTGATATTGTTAAAACTCAGGAAACCAGAAGAAGCAATAGAGTATGAGTCATTAAACCACCCTTCTTTATGTTGTACCTATAAAAGCACCTCCAAGTACATCATGGGTTTGCAGGCGCTTTTCACCTCAATAACAACAGCCTTTCGTCGTTATTGGTATTATATGTTGCAATTTGGATCGACCTTTAAGCAGCGCTTAAAGATAGGTTTCCCGATTTATCTAATTAATACTATGCTTAAAAAAACGCCTCCAGGCTCAATCAAGCCTGGAGGCGCATTGCGTTGTTGCTCATTTTTGCTGCACAGTACATCACGGCGATCTGCTCTTCGGTCATAATGGCGGAGTTGCCGTTTTCGATGATGATGCTCCGGATGGCCCGGATTACTCCGATGGCTCGGGTCTACACTACATAGTTGACAACGTTTTTATTTCTGGCTTTCGGTTCCTGACAGGGATTTGTGTCGTACCCTACTATTAAGCAAGCGACGGTGCGATAGCCTTCCGGTATTCCGATTGCCCGCTTAACCTCAGCGCCGCTTTCATGCTTGAAAAAACGGACGGGCGAGACGATATATCTGGAACCGAGGCCCAATGAAGTGGCCGCAAGCGTCATGTTTTCAACAGCAATGGCGCAATCCTGTTCGGCATAGGCATAGTCCGCCGGGGCTGAAACAACAATAAAGGTTGGTGCCGGATACAATAATTAAGCCTTCACCGGGTACAATAAACCGGTGAAGGGAGGGGAACAGCTGAAGTGATTACTAAAGATGTCTCAGAATATCAGGGCTTTATAAAAGAGTTTGACCGGTGCGCCCAAACGTGTTATGAGTGCTTAAACGCTTGCCTGGGTGAGAAGGATGCGTATAAAAGAAAACGACTTATAAAAATTCTGCTTGAGTGTTCAAAAATGTGCGAAACAACGGCGTTTATCATGTCCGTGGATGGCAAATTCGTAAAAAAGCAATGCCAGCTTTGCGTTGAGGTTTGTGACGTGTGTGCCCAGGAGTGCGCCGTCTTCGAGGATGCCTACTGCCGGAAGTGTGCGGAGGAATGCCGGATTTGTACAGATAAATGCCAAGAGATGCTGAATATGACCTAACATAATTATGCCATGAACCCGTGCCATTTAAACGATACGGGTTCGGCAAAAAAAGGGGCCCCGCGCCCCCACAGACTGTCTAAAAAGCCGCGGAAGCGGCTTTTTAGACAAATCACGGTGACTGCATAAGGGAAAATGCTGTTATTTATATGTGCGCCACGCGAACAACGCCTCCTGTGATTTAACTGATTTACCAGATACTTATAGCCCATTATAACGTCATTATACTGTATACTGTATGCAGTAAAAGCACACGGCTTATGCCTGTGCATGACAATATAATCGGGAAAGTGATGCTCATGAAGAAAAATAGGAAATGGTTTTTAGCCTTAATACCAGCCTTATGTGCGATGGTCATTATCACCGTTATGCTTCTCCAGCCCGAAGAGGAAACACCGCCGTATTCGCAGGTGATCGGCTACTTCGAGACGGATGATATTCAAAATTACTCTTTGAATATCACGACCGGCGAGCTGTCTGCCGAGCTTCGGGACGGCAACGCACTTACATATACCGTACCGGATATAGACCTGTTTATCTCGCAAACCGAGCCGGTTGTTACCGAGTACAATGCCGCGCATCCCGACAGCCAAATTATATTTGACTATGTGAGTGCCAGTCAGAACGGGCAATTGCTTTCCGGCCTGCCCTATCTGATCCTGTTGGCAGCAGGAGCCACCTGGGTGATTTTACGATATGGCGCAGGCAAGGGCAATAAAAAGCGGGGTAGAATGTCTGCCTTCGGGAAAATTGATGTGGGAAGCAGTGTGAGCGTCAAAACCAAAAAAACCTTTGAGGATGTGGCCGGCGCCGACGAGGAGAAGGAAGAATTGCGTGAAATTGTCGAGTTCTTAAAGCAGCCGCAGAAGTTTAACGGCCTGGGCGCGCGTATCCCGACGGGGGTGCTTTTAGTCGGGCCGCCGGGAACCGGCAAGACGCTGATTGCCCGGGCTGTCTCCGGTGAAGCCGGCGTGCCGTTTTTCTCCATATCCGGCTCTGATTTCGTGGAAATGTATGTGGGCGTCGGCGCGGCCCGCGTGCGCAGCCTGTTTGAGAAAGCAAAAAAGCTAGCGCCCTGCATTGTCTTTATCGACGAGATCGACGCTGTCGGCCGCCAGCGCGGTATGGGCAGCAGCGGCAGCAACGACGAGCGGGAGCAGACGCTCAATCAACTGCTCGTTGAAATGGACGGTTTTGAGGCCAACGCCGGCGTCATCATCATCGCGGCTACCAACCGCGCCGATATTTTGGATCCGGCTCTTCTGCGGCCCGGCCGCTTTGACCGCCAAGTTTACGTGGGTGTGCCCGATATTAAGGGCCGCGAGGCTGTGCTCCGCGTGCACGCTCGCAAAAAGCTGCTTTCAGACGACGTCGAGCTGGGTGAGGTTGCCAAGAATACCGTCGGCTTTACCGGGGCCGACCTTGAAAATCTCTTAAATGAAGCGGCGCTCCTCGCCGCCAAACGCGGCCATCCGGCCATCGGTATGGCGGAAATCGAGGAATCTGTTTTAAAGGTTATCGCGGGCCCGGAGAAGAAATCGAAGGTTATCAGCCAAAAGGAAAAGCGGCTGACGGCGTATCACGAAGCGGGACACGCGCTGGTAACGAGCCTTCTGCCCTCGAAGAAGAAGGTGCAGCAGGTTTCTATTATCCCCCGCGGCCGCGTGGGCGGCTTTACGTTGACGCCACCCGAGGAGGACAAAAACTTCGAAACCCGAAACGATATGCTGGACCAGATCTGCATTTTGTTAGGCGGCCGGGCGGCTGAAGAAATTGTTTTAAACGATATATCCACCGGCGCGTCCAATGATATTGAGCGCGCAACGGCCATTGCCCATTCCATGGTGACGAAATTCGGCATGAGTACCCGCCTCGGTCCCGTTATGTACAATTCGGACAAGGTCCGAGCCCGACAGAGCTCCGACCGTATTTCCTCGGAAATCGACGCGGAAATTCAGGGCATCATCAGCAGCGCCTACGAAAAGGCTGTTGAGATCCTGACCTCCGGTATAGGGATGCTCCATGACGTGGCGGCCTACCTTTGCCAGTATGAAAAAATGTCCGGCACTGAACTGCGGCAGATCATTGACGGGGAGCAGGAAGATCGCGACGCCCTGCAAGCTCTTTCATAAAACAAGCGAGTAATGTGAATTCCCGCAGCGCCTTTAGAACCCGACAAATGCAACGACGCCCCCCGGCTCAATCGAGCCGGGGGGGCGTTTATTCATTGTACTAACGGACTTGTTATGATACCATGAGTGTATAAAGGCAGGCGAGTGCTGATGTTTAGTGAGATGTATGTTGCCGGCGTTAAGCTGGCCAGAGAGGTTCCCCCGGACAGCTATCTGCGGGACCTCCCGGTGGTCAAACATCTACAGAATATAGAACAGCTACCCATCAGCAAAAGGGTGACCTTTTTTGTGGGGGAAAATGGCGTTGGCAAATCCACCCTTGTCGAAGCGATGGCCGTATCCATGGGGTTCAATCCGGAAGGGGGGACGGCGAATTTTAACTTCTCGACGAACGATTCCCATTCAGAGCTGTATCGTTACCTGACAGTCTGTAAGGGCGTTAAAAGACATAAGGACGGATTTTTCTTGCGGGCGGAGAGCTTCTATAACGTAGCAACCAATATCGACGTTATGGATTCCGAGCCTTCGCTTGGGCCGGCCCTTATCTCCAGCTACGGTAACGTATCCTTACACAAGCAATCCCATGGAGAGAGCTTTATGGCGCTGGTAGAAAACCGTTTTGGCGGCAACGGCCTGTATATCCTTGACGAACCGGAGGCGGCGCTGTCTCCGACACGATTGCTGCGGCTTATGTGCTATATTGAAGATTTAGTAAAACGCAACTCTCAATTTATCATCTCCACGCATTCGCCTATTCTTATGGCGTTTCCCGGCGCGGAAGTATTTGAGCTTTCGGAACACGGGATTAATTCGGTGTGCTATAAAGATACCGAGCATTTCCAAGTAACAAAGCAGTTCCTAAATACGCCGGAAAAGATGCTCAAATATCTCTTTGATTGATTATTGTAAACGATAAAAGCGCCTCCCGGCTTATTAACCGGGAGGCGCTTTGCGTCTTATACAGCTTAATTTCAGCGCTTTAGCCCGGGCGCCTTTAAAGCCAGCTCGTTTTCAGCCAGCGTGACATCGGCAAATTCCATAGCGATACGATGAAACTCCGCTTCATATTTTAAGAATACTTTGATGATTTCAGGATCAAAGGCCTTGCCGCTGTCGTTTTTAATGATGTCCACAGTCTGGCTATGAGAATAGGCGGGCTTATATACGCGCCGGGTAATGAGCGCGTCATAGACGTCCGCAACGGCCATCAGCCGGCCCGATACGGGGATATCAGTGCCCGAAAGGCCCTGCGGGTAACCGGAGCCGTCCCATTTTTCGTGATGTGTGTAGGCCATCTCCACGGCGATTTTCAGAAACGAGTTGGGACCCAGCTTCGCGGCCGCGACAGCCAGGGCATCCCGCCCGTAGACGGCGTGCTTCTGCATCTGAAGAAATTCCTCCGGCGTCAGCTTGCCCGGCTTCATCAGTATGCTGTCCGGCACCCCCACCTTGCCAATATCGTGCAGCGGGGCTGATTTCCATAAATGCTCGATTGTTTCGTCGGTCAGGTAATTTTTGAAATACGGATGGTCCTGAAGCGTTTCGGCCAGAAGACGGACGTAATTCATGGTGCGTTTGATATGGTAGCCGGTTTCGAGATGACGGTATTCGGCCAGAGAGCCGAGCGTTTCAAACGTAACGTCGCGCGTGATGGTTAGCTCTTCTGTTTTCTCGCGGACCATTTCCTCCAGCTTGTCGCGGTAGTTTTTAAGCTCCAGGTGGTTTTTAACCCGGGCTCTCACCAGCGCCGGGTTGTAGGGCTTGGTAATGTAGTCGACCGCGCCCAAATCGAGGCCTCTGGCCTCGTTTTCTGCAGCGGTTAAGGCTGTGACGAAAATGATCGGGATTCCGGATGTTTTCGGATTGCCCTTCAGCCTTGAAAATACCTCGTAGCCGTCCATGTCCGGCATCATGATATCCAGCAGGATGAGATCGACGACCGGGTCCATCGCGGCTATTTTGAGGGCTTTCTCCCCGTTGATGGCGACCGACACGTCATACTGATCCTTCAGGATTTCCGTGAGGATGTAAATGTTTTCCGGCGTATCATCGACAATCAGTATTCTTTTTTGTTCCGTAAAAGTCAATGTTCTAATCCCCTAAAGAAATATTCAGACGAGAGGCAATTGCTTTCAGCTGCACCAGAGCGGCATCCATATCAAATATATCCACATTTTTTTTGAGCAGCTCGTACTGCTTGTTTACCGGGTTTTTATTTAGGTAGCGTTCCACAAGGCCAAGCTGCTTGGCGGAGCTTATAGAGCCGGCCTCCAGCAGCTTCGCGAGGTTTCTTAGCTGCAGCTGAAGGCTTTCGTCGTCGTCGGGAATTGGAGGACGGTTACTGGAATCCGGTTTAACGGCAATAGCGTCCTCAAGAGCCTTGATGTCGTTTAATACGGCTTTAAAAGACGCGGTAAAACGCGCCGGCAAATCATTATCGGCGAAAACACAGCCCGGATCCAGCGCTGCTTCCAATTCGCCCGCGGCCCGGGCTAATTGGGTGGCCCCTATGTTGGCGGCTACCCCTTTGATGGAATGGGCCAAGAGGCCGGCTGTCTCGCTGTCACCCGTTTCCAGCGCGGTATGGATGTTATCTGGTACATCGGCATTTCCTGCGCGAAACTGGATGAGAAGCTTCTGATAAAGCGCCCTGTTGTTTCCCACACGGCTCAGGCCTTCCGAGACCATGATGCTGGGCATCGCGGGCCACGGCCGGGCGCCGGCCGGTTCAGCGGTGCTGCTTATCGGTTCAGCGGCCGCGATTCGGCGGCCGGGCTTTATATATTTTGTAACGGTGGCCGACAGCTCTTTTGGGTCAATCGGCTTATTTACCTGGTCGTTCATACCGGCCTGTAGGCTCTTGTCCCGGTCTTCCCGTATGGCATGAGCTGTCATGGCAATCACCGGCAGGTTTGCCCAGCGGGAATTACTCCGGATTCTCCGCGTCGCTTCATAACCGTCCATCACGGGCATCTGTACGTCCATCAGTACCGCGTCATACGGGGCTTTTTCCAGCATATCCAACGCCTGCTGACCGTTGGCGGCAATGTCGACCCGCAGGCCCAGCAAATGCAGCATTTCCCGCGCCACCTGCTGATTTATTTGGTTATCTTCGACGAGCAGTACGCTGGCACCCTGTATCCCCGATGCTTGCTGAGCCGATTGGCTGGCGGGGTGATCCTGTCTTTTCGAGACGGCTGTGTCGCCTCCTGTACCTAAAACATCCATTACGGCGTTATAAAGCTGTGATTGTGTGACAGGTTTCGTCAGGCGTTTATTGATCCCAAGCTGGCTCGCGTCTTCCAGCTCGGAGAGAATATAGGGCGAAACCATAATAATCTCCAGACTGACACCCAGAGCTTTAATCCGGCGGGCTACGTCCGGGCCGTCCATGCCTGGCAATTCCCAGTCCAGAAGCACGACGTCAAACCGGCTCGACGGCTTCTTAAGCTCTGCCAGAGCCTGCTCGCCGGAATGTGCGCCGACAGCCGTAAAATGCAGGCTTTCCAGCATGTTTGTTAAAATCTCAGCCGCGGCCGGATTATCGTCGATCACTAGAACACTAATTGTATCCGGGCTGCGTCCGGCGGAAGTGCTCCTGTTAAGAGCATTAGTCGGCGTATAGCCGAGCTTAACGGTAAATATAAACGTGCTGCCTTTGTCCGGCTCGCTTTCCAGCCAGATCCGTCCATCCATCAGCTTTACCAGCCGCTCACATATGGCCAGACCCAAGCCGGTGCCGCCGTATCGTCGGGTGGTGGATGCGTCCACTTGGCTGAACGGCTGAAACAGCTTGCTTTGCTGCTCTCTGGTGATACCAATGCCGGTATCGGCTACTGAAAACCGAAGCGTAACCGTCTGCTCATCCTTGCACAGTGTTTCAATTTTGATGACGACCTCGCCCTTGTCCGTAAACTTGATGGCATTATTGGTGAGGTTTGTGAGTATTTGCCCCAGCCGGAGCGGGTCGCCCCGAAGAGCTTGCGGCACGTCCGCTGTGTATTGGTACAGCAGCTCTATGCTCTTTTGCTGCGCGTTGATATTAAAGAGGTTGGCCAGGTTAGTCAGTATTTCATCCAAGCTGAAATCAACGGTCTCCAGCTCCATTTTTTCGGCTTCAACCTTGGAAAAATCCAGGATGTCATTAATGACGGATAAAAGCGTCTGGGCTGAGGACTGAATTTTAACCAGATAATCCTGCTGCTGGGCGCTTAAGTCGGTCTTGAGCGCAAGATACGTCATACCAATAATGGCGTTGAGGGGGGTTCGGCTCTCATGACTCATGTTGGCAAAAAATTCACTTTTGGCCCGTGTTGCCGCTTCCGCCACCTGCTGCTGATGGATAATAACCTTGTTCTGACAAAACATTTTACGGTTGTTATGTTCCAGACTGTAGCCGCCTACGATACAAACAATTTCGATTACCCACATAATAAAGGAAAGCAAAGCCACATTGCTCGTTTCGTGGACTGCCGGAAAAAGAAGCGTAGTCTGATAAGCAGCAACGTAGATGAGAGTTGTAAATAACGCGAACTTAAACCGCAGGCGCAAAATAAAAAAGGCAAATAGAATAACCGTCATGATGCCGCAAATGGCAATCATGTCGTTGTGCAGTGAAAAGCCCACATAAATAAACATGAGTCCGGCGAGCCCGTTAGCCAGGGCGGTTAGGGGCTGATAAATACGTACGCTGCGTTTTGAGGCGGTTATAATCATGACAAGGGCGAAAATTGGATACAGGAAAGCAATGATGGCGATGGTCATGTGCCAGAAATTCTCGGGATAGTTAAAATAAAAATAAATGTTCAGCCCGAACCAGCCCATAAAGGAAAGCGCAATACCGATACGGTTAAACACTCTGTTTTCATAGTCGTAGTACGCTTTAAACTCGTTTTCAGTTGCCTTGTCCCTGAAGCTCAGGCTTAACGGATGCAGCTGCATCTTTACCCCCCTGTTGTATCGCCGCTTGGTTAAATGATCTGATATTTCCTGCAAATTTTCTCTAAGGTTTCAACTGTATAATCAATCTGCTGCTTTGTATGTGCGTAATTTAAAACAAGCCGGATCCTGCCCTCATGCGCCTTAACGGCGGGATAAACTATTGGGGTTGAATAAACGCCTTGCTCATAAAGCTCGTTGACAACCGTTCTCAGTTTATTCTGATCATCTATCATGATCGGGATGATGGGGCTTTTACTGTTTCCCAAATTAAAGCCCTTGGATATGAGCAGCTCACGCATATAACGATTTTTATCATGCAGTTCCTGAATCATGTGCGGGTTTTGTTCGATTTCATCCAGGCAGGCCAGAATTACAGCGGCGTCTGCCGGCGTTAAGCACGCTTGGAACGCGTAAGCGTCCGAATATCGGAGCAGTGAGCAAAACGGCTGCTTTGCCGCAATGAAGCCTCCGATAGACGAGGTGGTTTTTGATAAAGTGGATATGATAAAGTCCACGTCATCCGTGACGTCCTGCTCGTGACAATACCCCTGCCCCTTATCGCCATAGAGCCCGAAGGTATGCGCTTCATCAACATATAAATAAAACGGATAGGATTGCTTTAAAACGGTAATTTCTTTAAGAGGGGATAAGTCGCCGCTCATCGAATAGGCCGATTCCACAATGACAAATACATTTTCAAAAGAGCCGGCGTATTTTTGAAGCTTTAGCTGTAAGTCACGCATATTGTTATGCTTAAAGGAGAGCCATTTAGCCGCGGAGAGCTTGATGCCGTTAATAATGGAGGAATGGCACTCTCTGTCAAAAATGATCATGTCCTTGTTGCCGGCCAGAAAGGATATGGAACCCAGATTGGTCGAAAAGCCGGTAGGAAACAATACAGCATCTTCTTTACCCACCAGCTCCGATACGCGCTTTTCAATTTGCTTATGTAAAGAACTCATACCGCAGGAGGACGCAGAGGTGCCGCAGCCTGTCCCGAACTGGTGCAGCGCCGAACAGGCTTTATTGATGACGTTTTCATTTCTGTTTAAGCTGAGATAATGGTTGACGCACCATAAAATGCACGCTTTTTTTGTGCCGGGGTGATCGGATATCACATTCATGAGGGTTGACGCGCCGTTTTCCAAATACCGATCATAGGCATTGCCGGCGCTTTTGTTTTCCTTGTCAACAAAGTCCTGAATCAGCATGGCCCGCTCGTCAATATTGGTAATTTCGTTATGTTTTATATACGCTAATACTTCTCCCATGGAATTAAAAACGCAGTCTAAAACATAGTTCATATCAACACATCCCCGGTACTTTTTTGATAAGACGTATTATTTATAGATATAATAACCCATATATATATTTCGTACAATAAACATCAGACTTAAATTAATATTAGTCAAGCAACGGTGTAATGTTTTAAATCAAGCGCCAATGTCACAAAAATACTAAATGGCACTCAAATGGCCACAAATAATCGTGCCAACAGATAAAGAAACCCTGCCCGTGCCTCTCGGCACGGGCAGGGTTTCCGGATGGTTTGTTGTCCCGCGTAAACAACCCTGTCGCCGAGCAATGCTTTTTGCACAAATGCTTTTAGGATAGGGCACTCATCCATGCCGTTTAGTCATTATTCGCTCAGGATATCTTCGGCTTTTTAACCGTCTTTTTTGCGGTCTTTCTCGTCGTCTTTTTTGGCATCTCGGCTGGTATTTGAAGCGCAAGCTTTTCCAGCATCAATTTTTCGGCAGCGGATTTTTGCGCGGCGGCGTAATCGTTATATTGTTTTGCCGTCGCGGAATCCTCCAGCATAAGAAAGGCTTCGATCGCTGCCGGATAAATGAATTTCTTTTTTTCCTTTGTCTTGCTGAAAAGCACTGTAACCAGGTCGGCCCCTTGTTCGATAATCTGACCTCTGCCAAATGTCTTGTGATTAATAAATTCACCGTTAAGATTAATATGAATCGCCCCCAGTTATTTTTTGAATACCGCCTTAAAGCGACTTGAATCTAAAAATTACCTTATCCTTCTTATCCTGAGCGTCAGGCCCGGTTGCGAGCTTTAGAATATTCTCCAGGATCATTTTCTTAGCCTGTTGAAGTATGAAAGGATGCATTAATTCCGGAAAGTATTTACCGAGAATCCGTTCAGCTTCAGGGTTTTCCATTATTTCGCCGAGCGTAATTCGGTTGTTCATTAAGTCCAATATGACTCCTTTCGCCGTGTTTAAAGGCTGCCGGTTTACTTCGGTAAGTGTCTGTCAATATGCCATTTAATGCTAATGCCTCTGGCTAAAATATTACGATCTTTATCGCCCGTATCTGGCGTTAGAGCGGCTGCCCTTGTTGCCTGATTTATAAGAATGATGTTTTCTGCCTGGGTACGGTCTTTCGGCCGGTTTAGGCGGCTCGTTGTCGGCTAAAGCAACTAGTGGATACGGATGCTCAGCAATAACCGGTATGGATTTGCCGATGAGCTTTTGAATATCGGCCAGTGCCTTTTTTTCCGGATGGTCGCAAAAGGATATGGCTGTTCCGCCAAGTCCGGCCCGGCCGGTTCTGCCGATCCGATGGACGTAATCCTCCGGAGATGCCGGCAGATTAAAATTAATGACATGAGACAGCTCGGCAATGTCAATCCCTCGGGCAACAATATCCGTGGCGACCATGATTCGTGATTTGCCGGATTTAAACTGGCGAAGGGCGAGTTGGCGGGCCGATTGCGATTTATTGGCGTGGATGACCTCGCATGTCTGGCCGGCGTCACGCAGCTTTGCGGTCAGCTTGTTGGCGTCATGCTTTGTTCTCGTAAATACCAATGCCGATACGATTTCCGGATTTTCAAGCAGATGCAGCAGGAGCTTTGCCTTGTTGGCCTTGTTGACAAGGTATACAGACTGCTCAATGCTGTCAACAGTGGTAGAGGCCGGGGTCACTTCCACCTTGACCGGCTTTGTAAGAAGCGTTTCCGACAGCCGTTCGATCTCTCGCGGCATCGTGGCTGAAAACAGCATGGTCTGCCGCTCGGCCGGCAGCTTATTGATGACTTTTTCCACATCATGCAAAAAGCCCATGTCCAGCATACGGTCAGCCTCGTCGAGTACAAAGTACCGGATGCTGCTGAGATCAACGTATTTTTGATTCATGAGATCGATCAGCCGGCCCGGGGTGGCAACGAGTATATCAACACCGGCAGTAAGAATCTGTACCTGCTGGTTTTGTGAAACACCGCCGTAAATAACCGTATGCTTCAGGCCGGTAAATGTGCCGTATGCAGCGAAACTATTCCCGATCTGTGCGGCAAGCTCCCTGGTTGGCGTCAGTATCAGGGCTTTGAGTGGTCTGCGTCCCTTGGCGTGGGCCTTATCTTGAGCTAACTGCTGAAGAATGGGTATGGCAAAAGCGGCGGTTTTACCCGTTCCGGTTTGCGCGCAGCCCAGCAGATCCCGCCCTTGTATCAATGGCGGTATGGCCGCTTTCTGGATGGGAGTAGGGGTCTCGTAGCCCTCTTTGGTCAGCGCTTTTAAAATAGGTTCAATGATTTCCAGTTCTTTAAATGACATAAATGTGTTTTCCTTTTAATTTTGCCGATAAACGCGTCATCAATAAATGATGATTTATTTCGATAGTTTGTCAATTTTTAAGGGTGGACACGCTAAAAAGAGCGTTCCACCCTGATTTATGAATGAATGATATTATTCATCAAATTGTTTGATGTCCTCTTTGAGCCGATTGGATGAGTATCTTTTACGCTTGTCTTCCTTCGGCAAATTTCCAAAAAAATTGGAAATGTCGGTTTCGTCGAGACTTTCAAGAAACTCAATAAATACCGAAAGCCTTTCGTATTCGGTTACCGAAAACAGGACGGCATCAGGCTGATTGTTCTTCAGTATAAATATTTTGCCCAGCATCTCGGCTTTTTCTCGACAAGCTTTGTAGTTTTTAATCATATCAGAATTTGATACGATTGCCTCTGTCGAAACATTCATACAGTTATGACCCAGCCTCTAAAGTTGATTTATATAATTATACACCGATTCGTATTATTTGTAAACATATGATTCGAATAATTATTATAACAATATTTATACACAATATGTATAATCCCATGATATTTATGTTGACGTCACGCATTCCGGGCTATAAAATAGTGTCAGCGCCGGGCTGTTGGGCGCACTTAAAGTGAGGTTATTCACATGACAAGAAACGATAAAACTATTGTATGCAGAGATTGTGGAAAAAGCTTTATTTTCAGGTCTGACGAACAGAATTTTTATGCTGATAAGGGCTACGACGAGCCGACACGCTGCAAAGACTGCCGCGCTGCGCGTAAAAACAGCGCCGGTCAGTTCGCTAACAAAGCAAGGGAAGGGTCATCTGCAAGGCGCTATACGGAAAAAGAGATGTTTCCGGCAACCTGTGCATCCTGTGGTGAACAAACGCAGGTTCCCTTCAAGCCAAAAGACGGTAGGCCGGTTTATTGCCGCGACTGCTTTAAAAAGCAGGGATAACCTTACCGTAAAAGTAGCAAAGGGGACGGTTTTTTGGTCTAACCAAAGAACCGTCCCCATAATTATTCTTTCTCTGTTTCCAGTGTGATGCCGTTGATTTCGGCGTCATCACCCAGCTCTATTTCAAGACACTTGCGGCCGCGGGCATTAATAACCTGCCGAACGGCACTTAAATCCTCAAGGCTGACATTGATGTCGGCCACACCGCTCGTGATTTTCAGCGACCGCACACTGCCCCCGGCGAGGCTTGAGGCTTTAAACGTAAAGCCCTTTTCAGCGGCCTGATTAAACGCGTCTTCAAAGCCGTCGAGATTACTGACGCCGCTCTCGTCAAAGATGTCCCGAATTTCCGCGGCATCCAGTGTAACGACTTCGTCGTCATCCTGATAGGCCTCGAGCTTTTCGCTTACTGCGTCGTAGACATTTTTCATAATCTCCGGTTTGATTTTCTCGCCGCTGACGCGCCGGAGTATCTCCTCAAAGCGCTCCTTTTCTTCCTTGGCCGTCAGCTCGTACCGGCAGTTGAGGATGTTTTCCAAAAGGTCTTCGTTTCGGACGTTGGCCTTGGCTGTATAATAAAGAAGCTTGTTGACGTCTGAGCCGAAATCACCGATGGCCGGATACATAAAGCCCTCGAGCGGCGACGCTAAATGAATTTCCTTGTTGAGCGAGGAGCTGACTTCAAATCGCTCTGTTGCGGCGTTGTAATAAATCCCGCGCTTCGTATCGTCGGCCTTGCTGATTGTGCACAGCACGAATTTGAGGCCGTACGACGTGTCGTCAAACCCGTCGAGGGAATCCTCAATGCCGCCGCGTCCTTTTTTGCCGGCCGGCTTGTTGTATTGGCCCTTGGCAAAGGATATCACGATATCGTGGTCATAGGTGAAATGGGCGGCCAGCTTTGCTATGTAGGCGTTGCAGCTGTCCACAAAGGCCGTTTGCTCCGTCGTAAGCAGCTGCCGGCACAGGGCCTGTCCTTCGTTTTCAGGCTGGTTGGTATCAAAGCTCAGCTCGAAAAGTTTGGAATCCAGCCCGCCGGTCAGCGTTTTTTTGAAGTTGGCCAAATGAATTTCCTGCTCGAGTTCACTTTTCATATCAAAGGATGCAAGCTCAGCATACAAAAGCATTTGATTGTCCTTCTTAATATAGGCCGTATAATGTTCTTTAAATTTAAGGGCATAGCTGTCGGTTTTGAATTGCCGCCGGAATGCTGATAAATCTTTTTTATTCATAAATGATAAAGGCTCCCAACATTGTTTATTGTCAGGTGTCTATATTACTATATTTTGCTGCTGTTATCAATCCGGGTTCTATATTTTGTTTTATGCCAGGCCCGGATCAATTGACATCGGGCTGTAACGTTATGGTATAATAGCGGTAAAGCACTGCACGCAGACAAAGGAGAAAGATAACACATGAAGGTACTGTTGGTCGGATGCGGGGCCGTGGGGCTGTCGTTGGCATCCGCGCTTTATAAATCGAACGCCGGCATCGAACTGGTCGCGAGGGGTAAAACCGCTGAAGCCATCCGAAAAAACGGCATGGAGCGGCGCGGAATTTTAGGAAACGCTGTCGTTGGGCCGGAGAGCATTCGGGTCGTTGAAACGATTGACACGGCTTCCGGCGGCTATGATTTTATTATTGTCAGCACCAAAGCGACGGCGAACGGCGATATCGCCAAGGGCCTTACACGCCGCAAGAAGGATATCCTGAAACCCGGCGGGCGTATAGTGCTGTACCAAAACGGCTACGACAACGAACAGGCGTACTTAAACAGCTTTGAGCCGCAACAGATTTATCACGCCAGCTTTGCCATCGGCTTCAAGCGGCCGGAGCCCCATATCAGCGAGGTGACCGTTATGACGGCACCGGTCTCCATTGGGAGTATATTCGGCTGCCCGGCCGAGGCGTGCAAAACGCTGGCAGATGCGATTGATCAGGGCGGCATCCCCTGCATGCTGACCGATGAAATCGACAAAACGCTATGGGCCAAGCTCCTGTATAACTGCACGCTCAATCCGCTCAGCGCTATTTTAGGCACCAATTACGGCGGCCTGATTGAAAGCAGCAGCTCGATTTCTCTCATGGAGGGGATTATTGCAGAGGTTTTTGACGTGATGCACGCATCCGGCCACGAGACCTTATGGCCGGACGCCAAAGCGTACCAAGAAGCTTTCTTTGAGAAAATACTGCCGCCCACGTACGAGCACCGTTCGTCAACCCTACAGGACATTGAACGCAAAATCCCAACCGAGATCGACAGCCTCAACGGCGCGGTTGTTAAAATGGGGGAGAGCTATCATGTGGACACGCCGCGCAACAGGGTTATAACGCAGATCATAAAGTCGATGGAAGCGCTGTATCATGTGAAATGACGGGTGGCAGCGCCTGATAGACATGAAGCCGGCCCCGTTGGGCCGGCTTCATTGCTGGCTTTATTAAAATGGCATGTCGGATTAAAATATGGCGTACTGTGCTATGATCTATGCTATAATGCATTTTATGTAATCTCAGTAAAATACTTGATCGGGGCGCACATAGTATGGGTTTTGTAAGAAGACATAAACGCGCGGTGTGGATTACGGTCGCCGTGTGTATACTCCTCGGCGCGGGCGCGCTGTATTACCTGCGGACCTCAAAGTCGGCTTTCGCCAGAAATTTCAGGGCGTTTGTGGTGGACTGCATCAGCGACACGGGCGTGCCGCGCCGGCCGGATCTGAAAAAGGGCCTGACGGTAACATCCGAAACCGTCTGGGTTGACGGCGCGCTGGGCGAGCTGCCGCCGGAGGTTGGGGAGCACGATGTCAAGGTTGTATACGAAACAGAGGATGCGCAGGTATTCGGCGACTACGCGGCGGGGTATGCCGTCCGGCTGCCGGCTAATTTGACGCCGGACATCTCCCTCAGCCCGAAATATGTATCCTTCAACAGCCCGGACGCTCGGGTTGTCATCAGCAAGGAATGGGCTGTGGGCGAAGAGACACCGGACTATCTGGCGTATTATTTTTACAGGTTCCTGCTCAGCGAGGACTACCGGGCGGCCAATGATATCGAGCTGCAGGACCGGCAGATTACTGAGGATTATGAAATCCTGAGCGTGCGGCTGAACGATTATTCCGGCGCG
The DNA here is from genome assembly GCA_963675425.1 of uncultured Sporobacter sp. Classification (GTDB taxonomy): domain Bacteria; phylum Bacillota; class Clostridia; order Oscillospirales; family Oscillospiraceae; genus Sporobacter. The sequence goes on from OY776214.1 coordinate 2,185,353, forward strand.
TTTGACACGTATACGTATCTCGATTTTAAAACCGGCACACGCAACTTTTATCATGTGATGGTTAAGTCCGCCTCGGGCTACGCGCAGGCAGACAGCCTGATACAGGGCGTGCTTGACAGCTTTACGTATTTCAGGCCCGAAGGAACGGCCAGATACACGACGGATTACGGCCCCGAGCTGCCGGGCGGCTGGTCCGACGAGACGCGCGCTCTGTACGACCGGGTCGATACGTCCGACAGCGTTTTATGGGGTATTTTCGCCAAGAATGTGACGACCCACGGCATTGAAGACGAGATCCCGGCAATCGAGGACAAGCTGGACTATAAATTCGATATCATTTTGGCGTATACGGGCCTGGACGGCGGCTTTCCAACGGAATTTATGCAGCGGTGCTACAATGAAGGCCGGATCGTGGAGATGACGCTGCAGACAACAGAAAGCAACAATCTGGACCTTTTCGGGCCGTCTCCCTGGCTGAAGCTGTACCGAACCGGTGACGACGCGCGCATCCGGGACTTCGCGCGGGCGGCCAAATCGTTCGGCAAACCGTTTCTGTTCCGGCTGAACAATGAGATGAATTCCGACTGGGTCAGCTACGGCGGCGTTACAAATATGCTCGATCCCGAGATCTTTATAGCCAACTGGCGTACGGTTTACCGGATTTTTGAGGAGGAGGGCGTTGATAACGCCATCTGGATTTTCAATCCCAACGACCGGGACGCCCCGCCCAACGGCTGGAACTGCCAGGCGGCGTATTACCCCGGCAACGCGTATGTACAGATGCTCGGCGTGACAGGATATAACAACGGTACGTATTATCAAGAGCTTTGGGGTGAAAACTGGCGGGAGTTTAAGGAGATTTACGATAAGATCCAGGCCGATTCCGGCGAGCTGTTCGGCCGGTTCCCGTGGATTATCACGGAGTTTGCATCCAGCTCCGTCGGCGGCGACAAGGCCGGCTGGATCGACAGCATGTTTGAAAATCTGCCTGACTATCCGAATATCAAGGCTGCCGTCTGGTTCAGCTACGCCGACTACGATGTCAAAGACGGCACAACGCCGTCCCGCCCGTACTGGCTCGACGAGACAGACGCAACGGTTGCGGCGTTTAAGCGAGGGCTGCACGGCGAAGCGCCGGGTAAAGCGCCCGCCGGCTAAAATAAACCCATAGAATTATCCGGTGCACTCCTCCGGTGTTTTATCTAACTGAATACCCTCAAAGACAGGCTCGCGCATGTAGCCTGTCTTTGTCTTTGATGTATACTTCACGGTGCACACCAGCATGGGCTTCAGCCAGAGTGTGTTGTCGAAGCCGGACGGCACGATGGCGAACGGCGGCACGGACAGCCGCGGGATGTCACGCAGCCGCTGGAAATCACCGCTCGCCCCATCGAGCGTCACGCGGCCCTTGTAAAAAAGCGCGCGGTCCCTATACTGCCCGAGTACGACGCTGACGGTGCTGTTATCGGTTTGCTCATAACCGCAAATGACAAAATCCTCCACCTGATGGCCTTGTATTTTGATCCAATCGGCCGTGCGGCTGTCCGGGAAGTACGCGCTGTTCCGGCGCTTGGCGACGATGCCGCCCAGCTTTTGCTGCTTGGCCAGCTCGTAAAATTCCATGCCGCGTTCTTCAATATACCGTGAAACAGCCAGACGGGCGTTTTCGATAATGGTATTCTGCAGCAGCCGTTTCCTTTGCATCAGCGTCGGGCCCGCCGGTCCCGTCAGATCTTCACCATTCAGATACAGGATATCGAATGCTACAAACGAAGCCGGCGGCAGCGCTGCCTCAGGTTCCCAAACGCTTGTTGTCAGAAGGCGCTGGATTTCAGAAATGTCCGGCCGCCCGTCGGCCAGCGCCACGAGTTCCCCGTCCAGAATACAGCGCGCTCTGGCTTGAAGCTGAAGTTCTGACAGCCCGGGTGCTTTTGCAATTAGGCTCCTGTTGCGTTCATCGCGCAGGTCCATACCGTCGCTGCGATCCAGATAGGCTAGACACCGTATCCCGTCGAGCTTCAACTCATAGATAAAATCCGGACTGTCAAACGGCTCGCTCGATTTACCGATGAGCATTGGCTTTAAATTTTTCTTCTCAAAGAGATCCGTCATGACAGTACCTTATCCTTTGTCGTTTGTGGGACCTGTTGGTAAATTCAATCGTTTATAAAAGCAGTGCCTGTATGCTAGTATTCACAGGAAATTTGAAAAAAGCCGGACCGGGCAATCTGCTGTCTCTATTTTTATCACATGACGTTTATTGTCCGCTAAGCATCAACGGCCGGAGCAAGGCCTTCCGCAATCAGCTTTTTGTCAAATCCGCCGCCCCGGTATAAAAGCACAATCAGCCGGATCTGGGTGTACGTCAGGTTAATCACGTCATTATTGCCGTTGGGGTCGGAGCCGTCGCCTTTGATGATGCCGGCGTTCATCAGCTTTTCAATGATATTGCGAAAGCCATTGACATTCGGAATATCCAACAAGCGCTCGTACAGCTCCGTGCTGTCACTGGGCGGGTCGGATAACAATCGCTTTTTAAAATCAAGCCACTGACTCTCGTTGTGTACCCACATGGCCGGGCAGAGCTTGTGCGTCACGTCGTAATGCCGGATAACATGATCGGCGTCGATCTGATATTCCGCCATCAGCTCACGAACGAGCTCTGCCAGCGCGTCAAGCGTTTCAGGGTCGAAGTACCAGTCCGGCGATTCGGCGGATAAATCCTTTGTATCGTTGTGGCAGCACGTTTCGATGCCAATGCTTGTCTCGTTGCGCGCCTGGCTGTAATAGCCTGTTTTGGAGCCGCAGTGCCAGGCGATATTCTGCGGGTCGACGCTTTGGTAGATGTGTGCGTTCTCGCTGGCGTGACCGACGAAATAGTGCGCCGAGCGCTTTTCGCCTGTAGGCAGGGGGGTTAAAAAGAACTTGACATTGGCCAGGGCGCTGCCGTTCGTGCCGGTATAATGGATGACGATCCATTTGATGGGACGCCCCGTCGCTATGGCATAATTTCCCACATGGCAGGGATATGTTTTGTCAATATTTAAATCCTCGAGACTCATAAGCCTGAACCTCCTATTTGCGTTACAATGCAAGCTGCCGCAAGCGCGCTGTCAGCCGTTCGGACACCCCGGCATTTTCTGGAGTCCGGGCTGCCCGCGGCAGCTTGGTATTTCTGCTATAATTCGTTGCTCATCTCATTTTATGCGCCTTGTCGTCGAAATGACGTTATGTTTAGGAACTTCGCTCCGGAACCATTCGTTGTTTCCCACAGAAATATGAGTGGTAAGGCTTGCTAATAAAGGATTAATGGTAACCTTTTGAAGGTCGGGCCCCAAGATGGCGGCGCTGACTTGTTTCGTTTAGCTGGTCGTGTTATTATAATAGATAAACAATATTTTACATCGGAGCTGAATCATGTACGATCAGATCAAGGTCTGCTTACTGAACGAATCTTTTCCGCCGGTTATCGACGGGGTGGCAAACTGCGTTCTCAATTATGCCGATATCATCCAGCGGGAACACGGCAGCGCCGTGGTGGCGGTGCCGCACTATCCCAAGGTGGTGGATGACTACCCCTACCAGGTTGTCCGGTATCCCAGTATCGATACGACGAGATTTTACGGCTACAGGACGGGTATACCCTACTGGCCGAGTTCTATTTACGAACTGGTCAAGAGCAATTTTGACATCATTCATACGCACTGCCCGTTTGTCTCGACGCTTATTGCCCGGGCGCTGCGCTCCTCCGTCAACGTGCCGATTGTACTGACGTATCACACCAAATTTGATATCGACATAAAAAACGCCATTGAGCTCGGATTTATGCAGACAGCCGCCATCAAGTTTATCGTCAGCAACATTGAAGCCTGCGATGAGGTTTGGGTCGTCAGCGAGGGCGCCGGGGAAAATCTAAAAAGCCTGGGGTACAGCGGCGGGTACCGCGTTATGGAAAACGGCGTTGATTTTCCCAAAGGACGGGCCGACGTGCTGGAAATCGCGAAGCTCAGTGCCGATTACGGTCTTGCTTCCGACGTTCCCGTTTTTCTGTACGTCGGGCGGCTGATGTGGTATAAGGGGATACGGATCATCCTGGACGGGCTGTTTCGCGCCAAGGGAAAAGGCGCGCGCTTTAAAATGCTGTTTGTCGGCGACGGTGCGGACGCCAGCGAGATCCGGCAGCTGGCCGAGGCGCTGGGGCTTATGGACGACTGTATTTTTACAGGGATTGTGAAAGACCGGCAGAGGCTGCGGGCGTTTTTCTCGCGGGCCGATATGTTTTTGTTCCCGTCCACCTTTGACACGAACGGCATCGTTGTGCACGAAGCGGCCGCCTGTGGACTGGCCAGCATTCTCGTGCGCGGCAGCTGCGCCGCCGAGGATGTGACGGACGGGCAAAACGGCCTGTTTATCGAGGAAAACGCCGATTCAATGGCGGATGCTATTCTCCGGCTGATTAAGGACCGTCAAAGCACCGAACTCATGGGTCAAAATGCGATGAAGGACCTCTATGTCTCATGGGAGGATGCTGTCGGAAAAGCCTGCGTACGCTATCCCGAGGTAATCCGGGATTACAGGAAGATGTCTCCGAAGCGTATGGATGTCCAGGACAAGAAGGTTTTTAAGCTGGCCGAGGAGGTCAACAAGGCCTTCGAGAAAATGAAAAAATACCGGGAATGGCAAAAGCCGGCCGGCCGGCAGATAAAGAGATGACTGTAGCGCCCTGTAGCGGAAGGGCGCATAGACTGTCGAAAAAGCCGCTCCTGCGGCTGACGTTCGTGTAATGCGTGTCATAAAAACATAAATTGTCTGTACTGACAAATATAGAATACAGATAATGGACAATTATTGTGGAATCTACAAAATTAGGATTCATTATTGACATCTCCAAATGACATTTGATATGCTAAATCAAAATAAATAAAAGCTTCGAGATCCTCCGGCTAAGGGAAACTAAGTCGGTTGATCCTGAGTGTTTGCTCACAGGGTAGCGTTGGAAACGCCGCTGCCTCCCATTACGCAGGATAAAATGCCTGCCAGGAAAGAAGCCTGTAAATTACTTTTAAGGTAAATAAACGGGCATTTGATTAGTTTCAAATGCCCATTTTGTATCTTAGCCGACCCCAGCTATACCAGCCAGGGCTAAGTCGGTGTTGCTTACGGGCATCTGACCTTTGTGTCGGATGCCCGTTTTTTCGGAAGAAGCCGTCAGATTTTCCGGGACAAAGCATCAAACGCATAGGCGCTGCCATGCAGATTCATCGAGATGCCCATGGCAATTTGTAAGCGTGCTGTATCTGACAAAGCTGGACGAGTACATTGACGAAAACGAGGATCAGGGTCGATGGATCCTATTAAAAAAAGGAACAAATGAACGTGACGCATGATAAAAAAACAAGAGCACCGATAGTAAATATCGAGTCGGCCGCCAACTGGCGAGAACGTCTGGCGGACAAATGGCCGGTCCTGCTGGTGCTGCCTGTCGTAGCATTTCTGATATCATTTTCGATCGGCCGGTTTCCAATTTCAATTCCGGACCTTCTGCATACGCTGTTTTATCATTTTGTCGATCCAGAGCGGATTCAAAACGCGAATATGGAAACGACGCTGTTCAATATTCGTTTGCCGAGGGTCCTGACGGTCCTGATCGTCGGGGGCGGCCTGTCGATGGCGGGCGCGTCCTATCAGGGTATGTTTAAAAATCCAATGGTTTCGCCGGATATTCTGGGCGCCTCAGCCGGGGCAGGTTTCGGCGCCTGTATCGCAATGCTGCTGGATATGCCAACAATGATCATACAACTTTTCAGCTTCTGCACCGGATTGTTTGCCGTTTTCGTGGCTACGAATGCCACTAAGAAACTGAGCCGGGACCCGCTTTTGGGGCTTGTACTAGGCGGTATCATGACAAGTACGCTTTTTTCTTCCGGTACGTCGGCTATGAAGCTTTTAGCCGACGCGGAGGATAAGCTGCCGATGATAACCTTCTGGCTGATGGGCAGTTTTAACACCATTAACAAGATCCGTATGGCGAGCATTATTGTACCGATGGCCGTCAGCTTTTTTGTCCTGTTCGCCATGCGGTGGTACCTCAACATCCTCTCCTTCGGCGAGGAGGAAGCCAGAAGCCTCGGTGTAAAAACGGAGAGGATCAGGCGGCTTGTTATCATTGCCTCGACGCTGATCACAGCCTCCAGCGTATCCGTGTGCGGCATGGTGGGCTGGATTGGCCTCGTCATTCCGCATATGGGCCGCGCGCTCGTCGGGCCAAACTTCAAGCGGCTGATTCCCATTTGCGCAATTCTGGGCTCCACGTTTCTGCTGCTCGTCGACAATGTAGCCCGGTGCACCTTTACGGTTGAGCTGCCGATCGGCATTCTCACGTCGTTTATCGGCGTTCCGTTTTTCTTCTTCATTTTTAAATACAACACAAAGGGGGAGCGAGGCGGTGATTAAGGTTGAAGATGTCTATTTTAGTTACGGTAGGAATCAGATATTGAAGGGCGTCTCGTTTGATATTCAAAAGGGTGAATTCATCTGTATTCTTGGGGCCAACGGCTGTGGTAAAACGACCCTCTTAAAATCAATGCTTGGCTTTTTAAAACCGGATAAGGGCGACATTTGGCTCTATGGGGAAGATATCCATCAGATGGATGAACGTGAGCTCGCCAAAAAAGTTGCCTACATACCGCAGACACATACGCCGCCTTTTCCATATACCGTTATGGATGTCGTCCTGATGGGACGTTCGCCGCATCTGAGTAGGACCTGCAGGCCGACCGAACAGGATATCCGCATCGCGCGGGAATCCATGTCCCGCCTGGATATCGTCGACTATGCGAAAAAGCAGTATACGCAGCTGAGCGGCGGGCAGCGGCAGATGGTCATTATCGCGCGCGCGCTGACACAGCAGCCTGATATCCTCATCATGGACGAACCGACAGCCAGCCTGGACTTCGGCAACCAGTATCTGGTTCTCGCGCAGATGCTCCGGCTGGCACGGGAAGGCATGAGTATCCTTATGGTAACGCATAATCCGGATCACGCGCTTTTTTGCGCGGACAGGATCGTTGCAATGCAGGACGGCAGGATCATTGAAGCCGGACAGGCGCGGGACGTCGTTAACGAAGCCACCATGAAAAACATCTATAACATGGACATTAAGGTCAGAGATGTGGCGATTTCCCGGGACAGCAGCTGCACCGTCTGTATCCCGGTCCCGGATTTGGAGCTTCCGCAGGCCGATATACGCGCGATGTAACGGCACGCCGGCGCTCTGATAATAAGTCAAAAGCATGATAGGCTTTTTGAAACCAATTCATGAAAGGTATGATTATATGAAAAGAAACATCAAATCAATTGTTTTACTTGTAGCGCTCCTGCTGTCTGTGCTTCTCACGTCGTGCGCGCAGCAGGTGCAGGACGCGGAAGCCTCGCCCTCCGCCGAGGCAAGCGCGTCCCCGTCGGAAACGGGTTCGGACGTGCAGGACGCGGATACCCCTGAAACCGTCGAAATCGTCGACGCGGCTGGACGGACGATGGCCATCCCCGCGCCGGACAAGCTCGAACGGCTCTACCCAACGGGTACGGCAAGCTTTGTTATTTTATACATGCTCGCTCCCGATAAAATTACAGCTTCGGCCACCACTATCAGTGAAGAGGATAAGAAGTATTATGTGCCCCAGGTATACGATCTGCCCAATTACGGCACGCTGTCCGGCAAAGGCACGCTGAATTATGAGGCGATCAAAGCGGGAGACGTACAGGTAATGCTCTCGTCCTGCTCCGGAGAAATTACACAGGAAACAATTTCCAGCGCCGATGAAATGCAGGAACAGCTGGGTATCCCGGTCGTTATCCTGAGCACTGATCTGGATAAGGCTTCCGAATCCTTTGAGATTCTCGGCCGTATGCTTGGCCGTGAAGAGGATGCCGAAAAGCTTACGGATTACATTTCCGGCATCATGGATGAAGTGACGGCTATCGCCGCGCAGGTCCCCGAAGAGGACCGCCCCACGCTTTATTATGCCGAGGGCGCCGACGGTTTGGCGACCGAGCCCGCCGGCTCCAGCCGTTCGATCGTTTTCGATACGGCCGGCGCGATAAACATTGCCGAGGTCGACGCGCTGTCCGGCTTCGGCCAGTCATCCGTATCAATGGAGCAGGTGCTCAGCTGGAATCCGGAGGTCATCATCGTCCAGGGTTACAGCGGCGCGTACGATAGTATCACAACCGATCCCAATTGGTCCACGATCGACGCCGTACAGAACGGCCGCGTTTATGTGATGCCGAGCGAGCCGTTCAGCTGGGCCGACCGGCCGCCCTCCTTTAACCGTTTCATCGGGCTTTATTGGATGTCGTACGTTCTTTATCCCGAGCTGTGTGACTTTGACATGGTAGAGGTTGCCCAGGATTACTACAAGACGATGTACCACGTGGATATTTCCAGCGAGGACATGGAGGCGCTGTTGGTGCATTCGATGCCTGATAACGGGTAAAAAAGTTCGCCTGCGCTACTGTGGACGGATAGACATCGGGTATGGCAGCCAGACAGTCTGGTAAGTTTGTGACTATAGAATAAAACGACTGCATAAAGCTTTGCAGCCGCGTCGGCTGCAAAGCTTTTGTTATCGGATATGGTTATTCTACCGTCAGTGGACTGCTGCCGCCGTCTCTATTTACAGTCTGTGAGGCTCTATTTTATGGCCGGGGCGACTCTATTGCGTGAATCTGCAAGTGTAGAATCCGTTTCGGACAAAGTAGGGTGCATTTTAGAAAAACATGGGTAAAATTAAAGCAGGGCCGTAAGCAGCGGTTAAACGCCCTGCAACTGCCATGGTCCAATCTTTATCACAGATCGGAGAAAGTAATGAAGATACTGCTTGTTTATCCGAAAATACCGATTACGTATTGGGGCTTTCAGCATGCGCTTAAGTTCGTTTCCAAGAAAGCGGCGTTTCCGCCTCTGGGGCTTTTGACGATTGCCTCCATGCTGCCGGAGCGCTATGAGAAGAAACTGGTCGACCTGAACGTCGAAACGCTGACCGATAAAGATATAATGTGGGCCGATTACGTTTTCATCAGTGCCATGCTGGTCCAGAAAGCCTCCGCCCGGGAAACGATTGACCGCTGTAAAAGCCTGGGTGTCAGGACGGTGGCCGGCGGGCCGCTGTTTACCTCGGAGCACGATGCGTACGACGATGTGGATCACCTGGTGCTCAACGAAGGCGAGATTACCATGCCGCAATTTTTGTCCGATCTGGAGCGCGGGGAAGTCCGCCATGTCTATACGACGGACCAGTGGGCCGATATAACTGAGACGCCCGTGCCGGACTGGTCGCTTTTGAAAATCAAAAAATACAGCTCGTTTAATATCCAATATTCGCGCGGCTGCCCGTTCCAATGCGATTTCTGCGATATAACGACGCTTTTCGGGCGCGTCCCGCGTACAAAAAACGCCGACCAGATTGTCCGGGAGCTCGACGCCATATATGCCACCGGATGGCGGGGCGAGCTGTTTTTCGTGGACGATAACTTTATCAGCAACCGGAAAAAGCTTATGGAGAGCGTTCTGCCCGCGATCATCAACTGGTCCGAGCGCCATGGCCGGCCCTTCTGCTTTTTGACGGAGGTATCCATTAATATTGCTGACGATGAGGATCTGATGCATATGATGGTCGAAGCCGGATTTAACAGCGTCTTCGTCGGTATTGAGACGCCGGACGACTCCTGTCTGGGCGAATGCAGCAAGACCCAAAACCGTAATCGCGATTTGATCTCCTGTGTTAAAATAATCCAGGAATCCGGCATGGAGGTCCTCGGCGGCTTTATCGTCGGCTTTGATAATGACAACGAGACGATCTTTACCCGGATGATTAAATTTATTCAGGAAAGCGGTATTGTTACGGCGATGGTCGGGCTTTTAAACGCGCCAATCGGTTCGAAGCTTTATGAACGGATGCATAAGGAAGGGCGCATTGAAAATAACTTCACCGGCAACAACACGGATTATTCCATGAATTTTGTGCCGAAAATGGATCGTGACGTCCTGGAGAAAGGTTACAAACAGATCGTTAGGACGATCTATTCGCCAAAATGTTACTACGAGCGCGTGACCAACTTTCTCTCCGGCTATAAACCCAAGGGTATATCCGAGAGGTACAACTTTACGGACATACGCGCTTTCCTGAGGACGATTTTCAAAATCGGTATTTTCGGAAAGGAACGCAAGCATTATTGGAAGCTGCTCGGCTGGTCGCTGCGTAACCGGCCCGACATCTTTCCGCTTGCAGTCCGGTTTAGCATCTACGGCTATCATTTCAGAAAGCTTTACGAATCATAACAACCCGCTAATATCGCTGCAAAGCATCCCCCCATGTTTTGTGTGCCGGAAAAGCCCGCGCCTGTATATGGCGCGGGCTAACTTATCGATGAAGCCGTTCTAAACGGATTTCCCGGTAGTCTGAATTCAGGTTGGAAAGCCGCCGTCTACGCCGATGATCTGACCGGTGATGAAGCCGGCGGCGTCGGACGCCAGAAACGAGACGAGGGACGCCACGTCCCGCGGTATGCCGATCCGGCGGACGGGCGTTGCGTCGATCAGCTCCCGTTTGGTCTCCGGCGGCAGCAGCTCGTTCATCGCCGTGTCAATGACGCCGGGGGCGACGCAGTTGACGGTAATACCGGACGGGCCGAGCTCCTTGGAAAGCGATTTGGCGAGCCCGTGAAGCGCCGACTTGGACGTGCTGTATACGGCCTCGCAGGACGCGCCGACGACGCCCCAGACGGAGGAAATGAGAATGATGCGTCCATTTTTTTGGCGCACCATGTGGGGGATGGCCGCCTGGCAGCAGCTGATAACGCCGCCAAGATTAATGTTTAGCAGCCGTTGCCAGTCTGCTTCCGCGGCGTCCGTAAAAAGGCCCAGGAGCGACACGCCGGCGCTGCACACAAGAATATCTACATTATTATGTGCCGCAAACATTTCCCGGACCTGCGCGCCGTTCGATACGTCGGCCCGGACGGTTTTCGCGCCGAGGTCTTCCGCCAGACTTCTCGCGTTTTCCTCGGACTTAAAGTACTGGACGATAATGTTATGGCCGTCTGCGGACAGGGCGCGGGCGCAGGCTGCGCCGATGCCGCCCGAACCGCCCGTTATGAGCGCTGTTTTTTTCATAAACTCACCGTTTTTCCAGGTATTATTTTGCTGATTTCTTTCATTGGTATCCCCCGCCGGCGGCGGGGGATACCAATGCAGTTATCTGCCAAATAATATTCTGTGCAGGGACGGCCATTGGCCGTCTGCGTATTTAACGTCAGGCATATTTCTTATCTGCCCGTCAAAAGCTATCAGGTTTATTCAAGGGCGGATATGGAATCCGGCCCTAGACGCCGTGTTCGAAAATGCGAAGGGGTTCAACACTGAGACAGCGGCCCGTTTTTTCATCGAGCGTAAACACCGCCCCCTCCAGCTTCGCGCTGCCGGGCGCGGACTCGTAGCGCTGGGGCGGGTTGCCTAAAAACCGCGAGATCGACTGCTCCGGCTTAATACCGATAACGGACACGGCCGGGCCCGTCATGCCCAAGTCCGTGATATAGCCCGTTCCCTTGGGAAACACACACGCGTCCGACGTTTGTACATGCGTATGTGTGCCCCACAAGGCCGAGATGCGTCCGTCCAGATAATACGCCATAGCCAGCTTTTCGCTGGTGGCCTCCGCGTGAAAATCGATCAGAACAAACGGCGTATCCAAGCCTTTGAGGATTCGGTCGGCTTCAAAAAATGGGTTCTCCGTCCCGAAATCCATGTGGCAGCGGCCGATGAGATTGATAACGCAGACCTCGCCGAACGGCGCGTGATAGATCCCCCAGCCGCGGCCGGGATTTTGCGGCGCGTAATTGGCCGGGCGCAGGATATACGGGCTGTCGTCCAGAAAATCGGCGATGTCCCGCCGACCCCACGTGTGGTTGCCGAGGGTGACGACATCCGCTCCGCCGTTGATAAGGCTTGCAGCCTGATTGCGGCTGATTCCAAAGATGGCGGCATTTTCACCGTTGACGACTGTGAATGCAATATCTTTCTCTTTTTTGACAGTACGCAGCTCGTCCAGCAGAAACTCAAGACCGGTGCTGCCCGCCACGTCGCCGATAGCTAATATGTTTACAGACATGATTTCCACCGCCTTAAAAAGCGGCTTGAGGCCGATCGCCGCAAACCGCTGTTTTTATTATAGCATGATTTTTAATCCGTGCCGTTTATTGGAAATGACAAGGTCGCGGTAAGCGCCGCCGTTTTCCCCGTCCTTCGTCCAGCACACGTCCTCGTCAAAGTGGAACGCGACGGTTTTTGTGTGCAGCAGGAGCACGTTTTCGCTCTGATAGGTATGATTGAGAATACTGGCAACAATTTTGCCGAGCTCTGTGGCGTTAACCGGATTTTTAACGAGAATGACCTCAAACAGGCCGTCGCCCAGGTCGACGTCACGGCTGTCGAGCTTGACGATGCCGGCCAGCGTTGTGGCGTTTGTCACGCCGCCGAAAATGAAGCAGCCCTCAATCGTGCCGCCGTCATACTCGACGATGGTGTGCTGAGGCTTGATCGCCGGCACGCTCGCCAGTCCTCCAAGGACGTATGCCAGGTGGCCGAGCGCGCGCTTGGCGCTGCCCGGCGTCGTATACGAGACGCCCGTAAAGGCACCGAAAGCTGCGATATAGACGAAAAACTGGTCGTTAAAGCTCCCAATGTCGAGCGGCACCGGATGGCCATGGATGACCGACTTGACGGCTGTTTTAACATCCGTGGATAAAGCCAGCGTCGCTGCGACATCGTTTGTCGTCCCGGCCGGAATGTAGCCGAACGGCGGGGGAGACGTTACGCGCATCAGCCCCGACGCCACGCCGCTGAGGGTTCCGTCGCCGCCGACGCAGACGACGAGGTCGTAATTGCCGCCGTATTCGGCCGCGATGGCCTCCGGCCTGGCCGCGCGCGTGGTATAGACCGTGACCGCGTAATCCTCGTCGCAAAACGACGAGACGATCGCGCCCAGGGCGTTGTTGGACAGCCCCTTGCCCGAATAGGGATTAACGATCAGCATCAGTGATTTTTGCACGCTTATCAGCTCCGTCCATGTAAAGCGATGGTGCTCATCATACGGGTGCGGTCAGGAGCGCTGCGAAGTGCTCGGTTACCGGCAAATCGTCCGCACCCGGATGACGCCGTCAATGGATTTGATCTTTTCCTCCAGACCCTCCGGGAGTGACTGGACGTCAATGATCGTATAGGCCTGTGAGCGCCCGCGTGTGCTCGCGTTGACCATGTTTTCAATATTGATGCCCATGCCGGACACAGCCCCCGTGATTTTGGAAATCATGTCCGGAATGTTTTTGTGGATGACGCAGATGCGGTGGTCCTCCGTGCGCGGCAGCACGGCCGACGGCATGTTGACAGAATTGGTGATGTTGCCATTTTCCAGATATTCCATAATTTCTCGCGCAGCCATAACGGCGCAGTTGTCCTCACTCTCCGGTGTCGACGCGCCGAGATGCGGAATTGCGATGATTTTAGGTACGCCCGCCGTTTTGCCGTTGGGGAAATCGGTGACGTAGCAGGAAACCTTGCCGCTGTCGATGGCCTCGATGATATCCTCGTCGCACACAAGCTCGGCCCGCGCCAGATTGATGATACGCACACCGTCTTTCATCTGTGCCAGCGTGCAGCTGTTGATCAGATGATGGGTTGACTCCATATATGGCACGTGGATGGTGATGTAGTCGCAATTTTTATAGATGGTTTCAATGTTTTTGGCATTAATGACTTTAGACGACAAGCGCCAAGCCGCCTCGACGGACAGATAAGGATCATAGCCGTACACCGTCATGCCCAGCGCCATCGCGTCCTGCGCGATGCGTGCGCCGATAGCGCCCAAGCCGACAACGCCAAGTGTTTTTCCGTAGATTTCGGGACCCACGTAGGCCGACTTACCCTTTTCCACGAGCGCTGCAACCTCGCTGCCCTTGTCGGCGATGGTCCGAACCCAGTCGATCCCGCCAATAATATCGCGTGAGGATAAAAGCAGCGCGCACATTACAAGCTCCTTGACCGATTCGGCATTGGCGCCCGGCGTGTTAAAAACGACGATGCCGTTTTCGCCGCACTGCTCGACGGGGATATTGTTGGTGCCCGCACCGGCGCGTGAAATGCATAAAAGCTCGGGGTTGAAGTCGTAATCGTGCATCTTGGCCGAGCGAACGAGAATGGCGTCGGGATTATCGATCTCGTCGGAAACGATGTACTTTGTTTTTTCAAGCGTATCAAGACCGACGTGAGAAATACTGTTGAGCGTTTTTATTTTATACATAAAGCTTCTTCTTCCTTATTTATTTGCAGCCTCAAAGTCTTTCATAAACCGGACGAGCGCCGTAACGCCCTCAACAGGCATCGCATTATAAATCGACGCGCGCATACCGCCCACCTTGCGATGGCCCTTCAGGTTGGCAAAGCCCGCGGCGGTTGCTTCTTTGACGAACTGGGCGTCGAGCTCTTCACTTTTCGTGCGGAACGTGACGTTCATATCAGAGCGGGCGTCCTTTTGGGCGCAACCGTCAAACAGCGCGCTTTCATCAATGAAATTGTACAGGATTTTAGCCTTATCCGATTTGATTTTTTCCATCCCGGCAAGACCGCCCTGCGCTTCCAGCCATTTGAGGACGAGGCCGAGTATATAGATCGTATAGCACGGCGGCGTGTTGAGCATGGAATCGTTTTCAACCATAAGCGCGTAGTTCATGAGCTTGGGTGTGCAGGCCAGCTCTTTTCCGACGAGAGACTTGTCGATGATGACGACGGCCATACCCGCCGGGGCCATGTTTTTCTGTGCGCCGGCATAGATCACACCGTATTTTTTGACGTCGATGGGCTTTGACATGATATTTGAGGACATATCAGACACAAGCGGCACGCCGCCCGTTTCGGGCACGTACTTCCATTCGGTTCCGTAAACCGTATTGTTGGCACAGTAATGAAAATAAGCCGCGTCCGGCGATATTTGAAGCTCGGACTGCCCGGGGATGTACGTATGATTCTGATCCTCGGAGCTGCAGGCCACCTTAACGTCGCCGTATTTTTTTGCCTCTTTCATCGCAAGGCTTGAAAAGTTGCCGGTGACGGCGTAATCGGCTTTGCCGGTCGTCCCAATAAGATTGAGGGGCACGGCGGAAAACTGCAGTGTCGCGCCGCCCTGTAAAAACAGGACCTCATGCGTGTCAGGAACACCGATAAGGCGGATCAGGTCGGCCTTCGTTTCTTCAAAAATCGACAGGTACGCCTTACTTCGATGACTCATCTCCATAACAGACATGCCGCTGTCGCGGAAATTGGTCATTTCGGCTGCGGCCTGCTCCAGAACGGGCAGCGGAAGCATAGACGGTCCTGCTGAAAAATTGTAGATCCTCTCTTTGAACATTGATCGCACCAGCCTTATTTATTTGAAGATTAAAATATTATAATATAGCCGTTTATTTATGTCAAATCATGGCTCCATGATTTTGCCCAGAAGAAGCCGGCCCTTTCTGCCGGTAATCCGGACGGTGTAAACGCCGCCCTTCAACCCCGTTTTTCGAACGCTGACCTGCATGTAGTTGCCCGCGTGCCCGACGCTGGCGTCCGATGCTTCCCGCTCAAACAGAACCTCGAACGTTCGGCCCATGCAGCCTTCGGCATACTCCAGAGCCATTTCTTCCGCGACAGCGCCGGCCTGTCGCGCCCGGTCCCGCTTGAGGTTTTTATCCACCTGACCGTCCATGCAGGCGGCAGGCGTGCCGGGCCGGCGTGAAAACGGGAATATATGCATAGACGAAAACTCACACGTTCTTATAAATGCCAGCGTTTTATCAAATTCCTCGTCCGTTTCGCCGGGGAAGCCGACAATCAGGTCCGCCGTGACGCCACAGTCCGGATACGAGCGGCGCAGAAGGTATAAGGCCTCGTAAAACGCGGCCGTTGTATACCGGCGCTTCATCCGCCTGAGTGTGGCGTCACAGCCGCTTTGAAGCGACAGGTGAAAATGGCCGCAGATATTTGGCAGCTTTTGAAGCTCGGCGCAAAAGGCTTCTGTAACCACGGTCGGCTCCAGTGAGCCAAGCCGGATGCGCGCATGCGGCGCGGACTCACTGATGGTACGAATCGCGTCGATCAGGAAAGGTTTGTCGGGGAGGTCGATGCCGTAGGACGAAATTTCAATTCCCGTTATGACAATTTCCCTGAAGGCCTCGGCGTCCAGCCGCGCGGCCTCGGCGCGCGCTTGTTCGACCGGCAGGGAACGCACCGGCCCCCGCGCGTAGGGGATAATACAGTAGGTGCAGAAGTTCTGGCAGCCGTCCTGTATTTTCAGCATGGCCCGCGTGCGTCCGGCGGCGCTGCCCGCCGGAAGCTGCTCAAATATGTGGCGGTCTTTCGCGTCGTCCAGCCGGCAGAGCGTTGTATGGTCGGCCATAACGCGCTCGAGAGCTTCTACAAAGCCATGACGGTCCGCGCTGCCGCCAACGAGGTCAACGTCCAGGGAGAGCACGTCCTCGGGGCTGATTTGTGAAAAGCAGCCACAGACGGCCGTAGCGGCGTCCGGCTCGAGCTTTTTGAGCCGGCGGATGGCCTGTCGCGATTTGCGGCAGCTTTCCGCCGTGACGGCACACGTGTTGACAATGACGGCGTCACAGCCGCTGCCGGGAGACGCGGACGTATGGCCCCGCTCACACAGCAGGGTTTCAAGCGCCTGCGTTTCATATTGATTGACCTTACATCCGAGCGTTTCAATGTAAAAGCGCAAAACTGCCGCCTCCCCTTGCCATGGTTTTCCGTCAAGTATATAATAAAGCCTGACGGCGCGGCTTCGTGAAATCGCCGGCGGCTTAAGACTACATAATATCATATAATATAGGCTGGGCGCCTGCAAGTGACAACTTTACTCAAATTACAGAGGACTGATCGATATAACGGTATATTTCGACAACGCGGCGACGACGCGCGTGCGCGACGAGGTCAGCCGCGTCATGGTAAATATGATGTGCGAGAATTACGGCAACCCGTCGTCCTCGCATGAAATGGGCCGTCGCGCAAAGGCGGCCGCGGACCTTGCGCGACGGCAGGTCGCCGGCGCGCTCGGCGCATCGCCGGACGAGCTGTATTTCACGTCAGGCGGGACGGAGGCGGACAACTGGGCCGTGCTCGGCACTGCCGAGGCGAACAGGCATGGCGGGCGGCATATGATCACAGCTCTGTCGGAGCACGAGGCCGTTAAAAAACCGGCGGCGCTCCTGGCAGACCGCGGCTGGGATGTGACATACCTGCGACCCGGCAAGGACGGGCGGATTGCGGCCGAAGCGTTTGCCGAGGCCCTCCGGGAGGACACATCGCTCGTGTCGCTTATGCTCGTAAACAACGAGACGGGCGCTGTTAACCCCATTGCCGACATGACCCGGGAGGTCCGGCGTCGCGGTTTTGGGACACTTTTCCATACCGATGCCGTACAAGCCTTTATGAAAATTCCGTTTACGGTTAAATCGCTGGGCGTGGATCTTTTAAGCGTCAGCGCACATAAGCTCCATGGACCAAAGGGGATCGGTTTGCTTTTTGTTAAAAAAGGCGCCCGGATGAGACCGCTTTTAGTCGGTGGGGCCCAGGAGGGTGAAAAGCGCGCCGGTACGGAAGCCGTTCCGTCCATCGCCGGATTTGGCGAGGCGGTGCGTCTGGCCGTTTCGGAACGGGAGGCGACGGCGGACACGGTGAGGACGGTCCGGGAGGTGACGCTTCGGCTTCTTGCTGAAAAGCTGCCGGAGGCTGTTGTACTATCGCCCGATGATTCTCCGTTTATCCTGAGCTTGTCGCTGCCGGGCCTGAAAAGCGAGGTGCTCATGAATTGCCTGGAGGCCGACGGCATTTATGTCTCAAAAAGCTCGGCGTGTAAAAAGGGTGCGCGCAGTCATGTGCTCGAAGCGATGGGCCTGCCGGCCCCCGTCATTGACGGGGCGCTGCGCGTAAGCTTTTCCCGATACTCAACGCCTGATGAGGCGGTGTATTTTGTGGAGAAACTCACACAAGCCGCCGGGCGGCTTACCAGGGTTATGCGGTAGCGCCGCGCCGGCGCGGCCGCGCTTTTCAGCGCTTTCATCTAAAAAGCCAAAATTAACCACGGCTTTTATTAACTGAGACAAATCTGCCAACATCGGTAAATATTTGGTTATTGTGCTTGTTTTAAAGGCGGTAAAGCCGTATAATTAATATTAGACCAGCTTGATTATATCTGGGAATAAAGACCAGCGCTCGCCGCATCAGGAGGTTTCATGAAAAAACGCTTTATCAGCATTATTATTGTCATCATTATGGCAGCCGCCGTCATTGTGCCGGCGCAGGCGGCCGGCGCCGCGACGGGAAACATTAAGGTTTCCAATACATATACGTGCGGACAGTTTAAAGACGTTGAAATCTCCGATTGGTTTTCCATGTACGTGCAGGCGGGCTACGAGTACGGGCTCCTCAGCGGTAAAACGGGCGATACGTTTGCCCCGTTTGACAAGCTGACAGTCGGCGAGGCCGTAAAAATAGCTGTTTGCCTCAGCAGCATCTACAACACCGGTAAGGCCGACTTTAACGAAGGCTCGCCTTGGTATAAGTCCTATGAGGCGTACGCGCTGAAAAAGGGCATGCTTGACGAGCCGTTTAAAGACTACAATACCTATATAACGCGCGAGCAGTTTGCGCAGCTGATTGCCGGCGCACTGCCCGAAGCGGCTTTAAACGCGATTAACGACGTGCCCAACGGCGCGGTGCCGGACGTTTTATTGTCCGACAGCTTCGGGCCGTCCGTATACGAGCTGTATGAAGCCGGCGTGCTGGCCGGGAGCGACCGGCTGGGCACATTCCGCCCGTACGCTCTTTTAAGCCGGGCGGAGGCGGCGGCGATTGTGGCCCGTGCCGCCGACGCGGGCTTTCGGAAAAGCCTCAACCTGTCGGCCAAGCTGAGCGGCGAGCAGATTTACGAGAAATGCGCTTCCGCTGTCTTTTATCTGGAACGATATGATATGGATGGGGCGCTGATGGGGATCGGCAGCGGTTTCTTTATATCCCGTGACGGGCTGGCTCTGACCAATTACCATGTGATCGACGGCGCGGCCAAGGCTATTGTCATGATGGCCGACGGTACAATTTACGACGTCAAGGGCGTGTGCGGATTTGATAAGGAAAGGGATCTCGCGATCCTGCAGATTGACGGCAGCGGTTTTGACTACCTGCGTCTCGGCGATTCCGATGTGCTGACGGTCGGTGACCGTGTTTATTCGATCGGCAGTCCTTTCGGTATGCTCAACTCCCTGTCGGACGGCATCGTATCCAATGCCGGTCAGGATGTTAACGACGCGGAATTCATCCCGTTCTCAGCGCCCATCTCACAGGGCAGCGGCGGCGGACCCGTACTCGATACATGCGGTCAGGTTGTGGGCGTAACGTGCCTGACGGCAAGGAGCGGGCAGACGCTTAATTTTGCCGTGCCGATCAATGTTGCTGAAAGTCTGAGCAGAACGGGCTGCGTCCCGCTGATTACGCTTAATTTCAGTGGTGAAGGCAGAACGATATTTTACGCCGGGTATTACCCCGTTCCCGATTACGGCGTATACGTTGGCACAGTGCCGTATAAATTGGAGACGGACGCGGCACGCGAGGTTAAAACCTATTTTTATAAAACCAGCGAGATCGCAAAATCAGATGATATCGCCGTTGACGGGTATGTCAGCCTGCTGGCTGAAAAAGGCTTTGTGTGGCAAAGCTCTTACACGAACGACGCGGGGTTTACGGTGAATGTCTATAAAAACGCCGAGTTCGGTATATCCATACACTTCGGGCTTGACAGTGTCGACGGCGTCGAGTGCCGTTTTGTAGCGCTCTATTAAGCCGTTTCAGCCGCGGTATTATACCCGGCAACGGCAGGAAGTTGAAATAACCGGGGTAAATACATAAAATCCCGAGGACCTTCTATGAAAAAGATCAGGCTCCCGTTTTTGCTTATAGCAGCGGCATCGTCTCGGGCTTTTCCTCGGGCTATGGCGGAATAAATGCATAAAGAGATTGAAACAGGCATGCGGCTTAAGCCGCATGCCTGTGTTTTTGGCTGCACGCTATATTTATTGTTTAAGACCCGACAGGTCGTACAGTGTGCCGTACTGTGCGTCGTCGGTGCCGGCTGCCGTCGGACCCTTTGGACGCGTCGACGCTGTTGCCGTTTTGCTGGACCCGGCGTGTAATCCGGCTTTGCCCGCTCCCGTCCGACCAGTAATACTGAATCTCGCCGGCCTTAACACGGTCAATAAAAGCCTCAAGGCTGATGGCGTCATCATTGCCGCTGAAGCCGCGGATGGGGATAATGCTTGATGAACAGACTTACCCGTGGGTGAAAAAAACGTTACGATTTGATGTATTTTTCTGTAACGGAAGCTGCAAATTATTTCGGCTTCGGGCTTGGAAGACATCTGGTGTGGTTGACACAGCAGCGCCTGAAAGGTAAAATATGTATACTATCGTTATGCGGCCATGCGGCTTAGTGGTGATAATACATGAAGGAAAGACACTTTAGAAGCTTAAGGGATAAGTATCCGCCCTCGAAGCCTTGCAGCTGCGATATTTGCCGGATGTACTGCCGCCGGCCCGGCTGGTGGACCGTCGAGGAGGCCGCGCGGGCGTATGACGGGGGCTTGGCGGGGCGTATGATGCTGGAGATCGCGCCAGAGCTGACGTTCGGCGTTTTGTCTCCCGCGTTTAAAGGCTGCGAGAGGAGGATCGCCCTGGAGCAATACGCCCGGTTCGGCTGCTGCTTTTATCAGGACGGTCTGTGCGAGCTGTTCGGGAGTGGCTTTGAGCCGCTTGAGTGTCGCTTCTGTCACCATACGCGGCGGGGCCTGGGGCAAAAGTGCCATACGGACCTTGAGAAAGACTGGCGTACATCCGCGGGGCAGGCACTCGTTAGCATATGGATCGAACAATTTGATATATTAGAAAAATATAGATAAAGGCGATGAGGTCGACCACTGGGCTGGTATTTGTAAACGAGTATCTTAGAATAAAACCATCAAACAGAGGTAACAAAGCTATGGCAAATGAAAAAATAGGGGCGGAGGTCCGTTTCCTGTTTAACAGCGGCTTTATCGTGAAAACAGGCAAACGTCTTCTCATTTTTGACTACTATAATCCGACGCCGCTGGCGAAGACCGGGAGTCTGGATAAGGGCGTTGTCACCCCGGAGGCGCTTCGCGGCTTTGACGTGACGGTTTTTGCCTCGCACGCGCATATGGACCACTTCAACGCGTCTGTCCTTAATTGGGAGAAGACCGTGCCGGAAATCCGGTATATCCTGTCGTCTGATATAAAACTGTCAAAAGCGCCGGCCCATTTGACGCTGGTCGAACCGAACAGGACGTATGAGGTAGGCGGTATGAAAATCAAAACGCTGAACTCCACAGACCAGGGCGTGGCGTTTATCGTCGAGACGACGGCGCTCAAGCTGTATCACGCGGGCGACCTAAACTGGTGGCACTGGGACGGCGAGCCGGACGGGGAAAACGAGGATATGGCCATCCGGTACAAAGCCGAGATGGATAAGCTGCAGGGCGAGACATTTGATCTCGCGTTCGTCCCGGCCGACCCGCGGCTTGGCAACGAGTATCTGTGGGGGCTTGATTACTTCATGAGCCGGGCGGACGCGAAAATCATATTCCCCATGCATTTCTTCAATGAATTCTCCGTGTTTGACCGGCTGGAGAAGGACCTGACTGCAAAAGAATACCGCGGCCGGGTTATGCGCATAACCCGCCGCGGTGAGACGTTTGAAATTTAAAGCCGTATTATTCGCAGGCGTTTTGCGTTCCGGCCATGCGTTGCTTTTTGATATAGCGGTTAATAATGAGCATCAAGATAATGGGGATTATGGCCGAGGCCGCCGCCATTGTGTACGTCTTGGTGACGTCGCCCTGCAGTACGTGCGCGGAGATTGTATTAAACATGACGGAGGAGAAACCGAGCGCCAGCATGATAACGCCGTAGTTGGTGCCGGAGTTTTTCGCGCCGAAAAAGTCGGTTGTGAACGCGGCGTTCGTGGAGGCCGGTCCGCCGTAGCCGAAGGCAATGATGCAGATTGCCACGATAAAGCCCGCGCCCTGCACGCCCAGCATAATGAGGCCCGCGCCGATAAACGTCAGGACGGACAAAACAATGATCGTTGTCGTGCGTCCAATCTTGTCGGACAGTGTGGCCATGATGAGCCGCCCGCCGGCGTTGAAAATGCCGGTGATGGATAGAGTCAGTATGGCGGCGGCTTCGGTCAGCCCGCGCTCGATGCCCAGACCCTTAATGAGCGGGATGGACAGCGTCCAGGTGCCGTTGATGAAAAGAAGCTCCAGGAAGATACACCAGAACGGCAGCGTCTTCATAGCCTGACCGAGCGTGCATTCCTTACCGGTGTGCACCTTGCTCGAGACCGGCGTCGCGGGCAGCTTCTTTTTGTATTCCTCATCCGGCAGACGGACGAAAACGCACCCGATGAGTCCAGCAATAAGGAAGACGACGGCCAGTGTCAGAAAGACGGGCTTGAAATTAACGATACCGTCTACCGTGTGCGCTTGCATCAGCGCATTTGAAACCGGCGCGAATATGACGGTGGAAAACGCAAAGGCCGAAACGGTGAGGCCGGAGGCCAGACCTCTGCGGTGGGGCAGCCATTTCTGCACGCAGCTGACGCAAGCGCCGTAGGCAAAGCCGGAACCGAGACCGCCCAGCACGCAATACGTGAGGTTCATCCAGCTGATCGTATCTGGGGTTAGAAAAGCTGTGAGGCCAACACCGAGAGAGAACATGATAATGCCGAGCGTTGCCGTAATGCGGGGCCCTTTCTTGTCGTTAAGAAAACCCCCGATGAGATTGCCTGTGACGAACGCGAACAGCATATACGATGAAACCATCGTAGCCGCCTCGACGGTCCAGTTAAAAGAAGTGACAATCGGTGATTTAAAGACACTCCAAAGATATAAGATGCCGACGCAAATTTGAATAATCAAACATCCAATTACAGGCACTACCGCCGATTGCCGTGTTTTCATAGTTACGCTTCCTCCACAGAAAAAAGTCAATAATATCATGTCACTGTGTTAAAATAATGTCAAACATAAGATGCTGGCTACGTATTGTTTTGGAGATATAACGATTTTGCGCAAAAAAAAGCGCATTATGCTGTGCTAATTGCACTACGTGCCATAACATCATGTACGCTCAGCTATAAACGCTTCTTTATTTCACACTATTTCGTCAGGCTGCCTCGTGCGGCGGCTTGGCACTGGCCGCAGCGCCGGGATGCTCAAATCCCAACAGGCGTTCGAGCTTTTCCTTGAGCAGCGAGGAAAAAAGCCCCAGCATTCGCCCGACGCCGAGAGAAGCGATGACCGTCCCGATACCGATGCCCTTAATGTCCCCTAAAACAATCAGCGACAGCGTAACCGCCAGGGCCGTCGAGATACAGTCATAACCGATTTTCACGTGGTGCAGCTTAAAGCGGCTCTTGTAAGTCACAGCCTGCACCGTGCCGTCCGTCGGCAGCGATATCAGTGCTGTCGTCAGATAAAACAGGACGCCCAGGGCGATACAGGCGATGCCGGCCGCCAGATATATAAAGCGGACGATATAGTTATCCGTCGACGGCAGAAAAGAAACAATAAAAAGCGTCAGGTCCGTAAAATAGCCAAAGGCGAAGGACGCCGCAATCTGAAACAGACTGAAAAGCTTATAGTCCCGCCGGAGTATAACCACCTGCAACACCATGCAAAACAAATAAAAAATCACTGTCCAGAAGCCAAGGGATTGGGGGAAAATCCGGCTGAGTACGTATGGCACGGATGACACGGGGGACACGCCAAGATTGGACTTAACAGAAAAAGCCACGCCCATGGCTAATATAAAAATGCCCGCTCCGTACAGTATTATTCTTTTTATCAATACAATCGGCTTAGCCATAGCCGTCCATCTCCAATCTGAGTTTCCTGTTTTATGATACTATATGCGCATCACAATGTCAACGATTATGCATCAATAATCCTTGACGAAACGCTGGCTATATTGGATAATGAAGTTAAGACAACGGTGGGGGGATTATTATGGACCTGACGCAGATCCGATATTTCGTAACGGCGGCCGAAACGCTCAACTTCCGTGAAGCGGCACGGCGTCATGGCGTGTCGCAGTCCTCGGTGTCCCGGCAGATTGGCGATCTGGAAGAGCAGTTGGGCGTATCGCTGTTTACGCGCACCAACCGCAGTGTTGTCCTGACGGAGGAGGGTGCCTCCTTCATGCCGTATGCCATGGACCTGCTCCGGACGGCCGACAGCGCCGCTTACCTGATGCAGCAGATGGGACAGAAAAAAGGCCACCTGTCAGTGGCCACCGTATCCACGTCTGCGCCGGTACTGATTAAGTGTCTGGACATCTTTTTCAAGCGGTATCCGGATATCGCCGTCAACGTCATGCTTAACAACGGGCGTGAGCAGGTTATGGCAATGCGGGAGGAAAAATACGATTTTCACTTTGCGTATGCGGCGATGCTGCCGGACAACGGCCGGCTGGATTATCTTGTGACGCATACGGACAAGCTCGTTCTCGTCGTGCCCAAGGGTCATCGGCTTACAAACGGCCCGCTCGATTTTGCCGAGCTAAAAAAAGAGCGGTTTCTCATCTCCTATGAAGCGGGGTATCCGCTGCTCTTTAATCACATTATTGACATGTGCCGCGCGCACGATTATACGCCGGAAAACCTCAAACGTTTTGATAAGGCCGAGTCGGTGCTTTTGGCCGTCAGCGCGGGGCTGGGCGTGTCGATCATGCCGTCGGCGCTGCCGGCGCAGTATTTTGCCAGCAATGTGGATATCGTTCCGATTGACGATCTGGAGACGCAGCGAACGTATATCGCGGCCTGGCCGCGCCAAACAACAAATGAGTCGGTCCCGTTATTTCTGGATGTCATCCGCGAGGTCTGTAACGCTTAAGTCTCTGAGGGTATGATAAATGCCAGCCGTATCAGCCGGTATGCTGTAGAAAGTTAAGTGAGGGACAGAAAATGCAGGGCTTTATAAAGCGCAACATCGGATGGTTAATCAGTTTAACAGCGGTCATTATACTTTGTTTGGCCTTAACGTTTTTATTGTTCTACCGGCAAAATCAAAGCATAGCATCTCAATTAAAGAGTGAAGAACATAACAGGGAATTGACCGCACAAATAGAAAACCAGGAAAAAGAAATTACCGGATTAAACACCATGGTTGAGAACCTGAAAGAAGAAGAAGCTGATCTGGAAAGCAGACTTTCTGATTATGACTTTCTCAATACGTACGACGTCATTATCCTGGACAGGTCTCTCCCACAGGACTTGCTGGATACGGTTTTTACATACTATAAATCTATCGATGAAAAAGATTTTGAAACGTATCAATCCGTGACCATGAATGACTTTATGCTGAGCTTATACGAGGATGTCTGGAAAAACCAAAACGCTATACCCAATGAAGGCGATGGGATAAAAAGCATTGTTACGGTGGCGTCGGATGCAGAAAACAAATCCGAGCTGGAGGACGTCTCTTTTGATGGTAATATTGTCTTGATGGTAAATATGGGTTTCTCCAACGCGGAGCTTTTATATCTTACCAAAGAAAACGGCGTCTGGTTTGTCTGGGATATAGACTGAATCGAGTACCGGACGTCTGCTGATTTCTTTCATAAAGCGCAAAGAGAAAATAAATAAACGGGGCTGTGCATATGCACAACCCCGTTTGCGTGCTCCGTCACATGGCCAGCTTAAAGCTTCCAGGAAGCGCCTTCTATGATATTAGACCGGCGCGGCTGTCCGGTAGACGGAACCACGCCGACATGGTCAGTTTCTAAGGCTGCCGAGCGGGGCGGGGATGCGCCCCCCGCGCTGACTAAAAGCTGAACTGGAGGCAGAATTGAGCCGCATGACGGGCGCCGAGCCCAAAAGCCCGCCGAAATCGACCCGGTCGCCGACCGTTTTGCCGGGGACCGGTATAATCCGCACAGCCGTCGTCTTGCTGTTGATGACGCCGATGGCCGCCTCGTCGGCGATGATGGCCGAAATCGTCTCCCACGGTGTATCGCCGGGGACGGCAATCATATCGAGGCCGACGGAGCACACGCAGGTCATGGCCTCAAGCTTTTCGATTGTCAGTGCGCCGCTCTGAGCGGCCTTGATCATGCCCGCGTCCTCTGAGACGGGGATGAACGCGCCCGACAACCCGCCGACGTGAGACGAGGCCATGACCCCGCCCTTTTTAACCGCGTCGTTTAAAAGCGCCAGGGCGGCTGTTGTGCCGTGGGTGCCGACGGTTTCAAGGCCCATTTCCTCGAGAATATCCGCGACGCTGTCGCCGATGGCCGGCGTGGGCGCAAGGGAGAGGTCAACAATTCCGAAGGGGACATTTAGGCGTCGGGAGGCTTCCTGCGCTACCAGCTGGCCCATACGCGTGATGCGGAAGGCTGTCTTTTTAATGGTCTCGGCCACCACGTCAAACGGCTGGCCCTTAACGGCTTTGAGCGCGCTGTAAACGACGCCGGGGCCGGACACCCCGACGTTGATGACGCACTCCGGCTCGCCCACGCCGTGGAACGCGCCGGCCATAAAGGGGTTGTCCTCTACAGCATTGGCAAAAACAACCAGCTTGGCGCACGCCATGCCGCCGTCCTTTGCGGTACGCTCGGCGCTGTCTTTGATAACGCGCCCCATGAGCGCCACGGCGTCCATGTTGATGCCGGCCTTCGTTGTGGCAATGTTGACGCTTGAGCACACGCGCTGCGTCTCAGACAGCGCCTTGGGAATTGAATCGATAAGACGTCGGTCCCCGGCGGTAAAGCCCTTGTGGACGAGCGCCGAGAAGCCGCCGATAAAGTTGACGCCAACCGCCGCTGCCGCGTTGTCCATGGCTTTGGCGATGGGCGACAGGTCCGAGGCGTTACAGCTTTCAGCAATCAGCGCCGCCGGCGTGACGGAGATGCGTTTGTTGACGATGGGGATGCCGAATTCGCTTTCAATCTCGCGGCCTGTGCCAACGAGATTTTCGGCAAGGCGTGTGATCTTGTCGTATATTTTACGGCAGCAGACCGTAAGGTCGGGATCGGCGCAGTCGCGCAGGGATATGCCCATGGTGATGGTGCGGATATCCAGGTGCTGCTGGTCGATCATCTCAATAGTCTGCATGATTTCATTGGCGTGAATCATGACGTGTTGTCTCCAGTATTCTAGTAAATTTTCAGAGCCGTGGCATGGCCGTTGGCCGTCCGTGAACGGGTGAGCGGCCTGTGCGGGGGAGAAGCTTCATATCTTTATTGGGCGAGCGGGTGGATACTATATCCGGTGCATGGCCTCAAAAATATCCTCGCGCTGAATACGGATGGACAGGCCGCGCTCCTCGCCGTTTTTCCCCAGCTCGGCGGACAGCTCGCTGAACGGCGTACCGCTGCCGGTGAGGTCGACAAGCATGATCATGGTGAAATATTCCTGAAGGATTGTCTGGCTGATGTCAAGGATATTAACGCCCTTGGCGGCAAGCAGTGAACACACGTCGGCAATGATACCGACCTGGTCCTTCCCGATAACGGTGACGATGGCGCGCATAATGGTTTCCTCCGATATTAGTGTTATGTCCGTTCGGCCGGCAGCTCCAGTTCGTCGAGTGTCAGGCCGAAGGCTTCAATAAAGTTTTCCATAAAATATTTTACTTCCGGCATGTTGAGTCCGTCGAGTTTTCGGCGGGTTTGCTCCGCGGCCGATTTGAATTCATTGTTGCCCGTTTTAAGCTCTTCAAGGCACTTAATGTAGGCCGACAGCTTGTCGGCGGCCTTGATGAGCGCTGCGGCGTAATCGCTTTCCGGCGATAAAAGCGGCGCATACGCGCCCTGAAGAGCGGGCGGGAGTGTAGCCAGAAGCTTTTCCGACGCGAGCGATTCCACTTTTTTATAAGCGGTGATGATTTCCGGATTGTGATATTTAACGGGCGTGGGCATGTCCCCGGTGAAGATCTCCGGCGCGTCGTGGAAGAGGGCGGCGGTAGCCGCCTTGCCGGGGTCGACGGTCTTCCCGAAGATGTCGCGGCCAATGACAGCCAACGCGTGCGCAAGCACGGCGACCATGTGTGAATGCTCCTGGATATTCTCGCGGCTGGAGTTTCTCATGAGGGACCAGCGGCCGATATTTTTCATGCGTGATATGAGCGCGTAAAAGCTGTATGGCATAGAGTCCTCCGATTGACTTCGACAATGACCAAAAGCCCCGTTAAAAAATGGCGTTCAGGACGCCAGGTGTGATCAAAAAATACAGCGCTGCCTTCAAGTCGCCCATGCTGCGCCGGACTAGATTAACGACGTTAAAGGAACCGGCGTTATTGAGGGACTAAAGGCAAAGGCTGATACTTAATCATATCACGCTGCATGAGTGATGTAAATACAACGCGCCAATAAAAAAAGGACCCAATACGGCCAAGCGATGGCTGTAATCGTTGATTATGTAGCTGTGTTTTGGTAGAATGTCAAGTATTCAGAAGAATAAACAAGGGCTGAGAAACAACGTGTTTTAACCGGAGGTCATGATGTTCACGAGGTATAAGCTGTTACGTATGCTTGCCGTTTTTCTATGTGTGACGCTGATAATCACCGCTTTGTCAGCCTGCTTTAAGCAGCCGATAACCTATGAAACCGACGGCCCGGCAAACTCGCCCGCGCAGGAGGAGGTAGCCAGCGTCGACAGCCAGACTAATGAAGAGATGTCTGCTGAGCCGTCTCCGCCGCCGCTCGGCGAATCATTCGCCTCGGGCGTGGAAACGGTGCTGCTGCTTGCGGCCGGCAAAAACGATACAATTTCGTCGGCACCGTTTGATCTGTTGATGAATCCGGGCAAACAGGATATCGATACGGCGACGTATTCCACAACAACAATCCGTCTGAGTGACGGCGCCGACAGCGACACGACGTATGTCGTCAAGGAAAACAATAACACTGAAACGGGCGACGCGTCGTTTGTTCTCGATACGTCCACGGACGGCGGGGACTCGACGCAATGCGGTGTTTATTTTTATGACAATATACTGTTTGTGAAAAAGGCCAATGTGGAAAGCCCCATGGTGCGCCATTCGCTCAACCCGCAGATTGCCGGGTCCTACCTGGGACTGCCGGCGTTGGGGCGGTTCAACCGCGTTTTAAATGATACGACCAGGCCGAAGCGGTCCGAGACGGAATGGACGGCGGCTGTCGATACGTATTTAGGGCAGGTCGGCGACATCGCCAAGGACCCCGACTACAGTGTCGGGGACGAAAGCTATGTCTATGCCGGCGTCCCGATGGACTGTACGGCCACGACATTGAAGCTGATGGGCAACAGGGCCGTCCAGGTCGCGCGGGGGCTTGCGGCGCTCATTTCGGAGGATACGACATTCAGGTCGATGTTTAACACCGCCGATACGGTCGACAGGGACGGGCCGGGTGTAACCGGGCTTAGCGGCGTGCTCCGCGATATCGACGCGTTGGACGACGATACGCGTCAGGCCGCAATTTTGACATTCAAGCTCGTTGAGGCCGATGTGCCGATCGGCATAAATGTGACGCTCACGGCCGGAGAACAGACGTTTGTCCTGAATCTGGCTTTCTTTGAGGACGGATATCTGCATGATTTTGATATGGCGTTTACCGGTATGGACGGCAGCGCCGTCTCGATAAAAGACGTCAATGTTTCAGCCGGCAGGGATCAATACACCGCGGACTTTCTCGGTGCCGTTTCCGGGCCCGGCGGCGATCAGCAGGTTAAAATGACGGCAACCATACAAAGTGTCATGACGGCCGGCGGTTATACGGCGCAGACGCAGTATGCCTACAGCCGCGCGGCGACGGAGGCTATGGACGCCCTGGCATTAAACGCGGACCTCCGGTATGAGCAGACGGATGGCGAGGAGCTGACGACAACGGCCAGCGGTACGCTGGAGCTTATCAGCGGCGATAGCGCAACAGACTATACACTGGAGCTGCACAGCGCCCAAAGCCGGGGCGCCGTTGCTGTCACGCCGCCGGAGTTCCTGCCATCGGCCGGGGTCAGCACGGCCGACCAGCTGGGGCTGTATAAGGCGCTTGGCGATTTTGACGGCAAGTCCTTCGTCCGGTCCCCAATGACGACACAGCTATTGGCCGGCCTGTTCCTGCTGACAAAATAAAGCCCGTAAGATCCTTCGTTCTGCGTCCAATCGCCGTGCGATTTGATTTTCGCTGACGATGGCGAGCCCACTGGTCCCGGCAGCGAAAAGTGTTGCAGATCAACACTTTGGGAAATCCAGTTCCGAAAAGCGTTAAACTGCAAGCGCCAAAGCGCGAGAACCCAAACTGTCAAAAAAGCCGCGGAAGCGGCTTTTTTGACAGTTTGACACCGGCTGGCCAGGCCGGTGTGTTTTTTAATGGCATGTTATTCAATATCAATGACGACGGAATTGTCGGCTTTGGTCTTTTTCGGTACGGTGATGGATAAAACGCCGTTATCAAGCCTGGCTTTAATGCCGTCGGTGTCCGCGTCGGCCAGCACCACGCTGCGGCTCATTGAGGTTGAACGGCGCTCGCGGTGAATATAGTTTTTGTCTTTTTCCTCAATGTCCTCGGTTTTATTAAAGGAAATATTCAGCTTGCCCTCGTTGAGAGAAATGCCGATGTCTTCCTTTGTCGCGCCCGGCAGCTCGGCCTCGACAAGGTATTCGGTCTTATTGTCCTGAACATCTATCTTGAAGGTGTCTGCTAAAAGACTTCTCCTGAAGGGCCAGCCTTCCGCAAAAAAGTCATCAAGCATGTTCTCAAAATTGTAGTTCGTGCTCAGCAGGTCGGAATTTCTTCTGTTAAAGGGAATGAGTCCCGCCATGATTAACAACTCCTTTACATTATTATGTTAAGTTAGCGATTAGCACTCGTGGCCTAAGAGTGCTAACTCTTGATTTATTTATACCACAACGCCGATGCGCCGTCAAGATGCTCGATGGGTTTATTTGTAAATAAATCTTAAACAAACTTTGAAGAGTATTTTAACAGGTGCCTTAATTAAACAGAAACGTTAAACAGCGCCGTAAATGGTTTCTTTTGTGATAAAATTCATTGAAAACAACGGTGAAACCGTGGTACAATACAGTTGGAAGGAAATACAATATACTATCAGTATCAGAAAGTAAGGCTGCCCTAATTGAATATGGAGCTCCCTGCGGACGGATAAAAATCTTATATCGGTATAAGATAATGACAGAACCCTGGCGTTTTTATAAAGGGGGGAATTTTATGGCGCAGGATGATTGGCGGGCGGATAAGGATTTTGACGATGTCAGCCGCGAACTGACGGGAGACCCCATACGGTTTAATTATCACGTATTAAAAAACAAAGGTGTTTTTCTGTCTATGAGTGACGAAAAAACAGAGACAACGGCTGTTGACAGCCCCGAAACGGAGAATACGAGCACATGAATCAGGCGCAGTGTCCAAAAAACCGCAAGCACAATACGAAATAGCCGTTTCCGGCTTCGCCGGAAACGGCTGTGTTTTTATTTAGGATCGTTATAGCTTGCGGGGAGGGGGGCCTGTCCGCCTGTTTATTTTACGGTCTTATAGGCCTCGTCCAAGAGCCTGCCGAGCGGCTCGTTGTGTGACCGGCAAACACGCTTTAGATGATACAGCCCGTCGGGATTGTCCGGCGTGATGACGTTAATGCCGTAGATACACGAAAGCGTGGCCTTGAAGCCCATGTTTTTCAGGATAATATCGGTGTTGTCATTGAACTTTCCGTACGGATACGTAAACGTTGTCGGCGTCATGCCGGTCATACGAAAAATCTCATTTTGCGCCTTGGAGAGATCCTCTTCCAGCCGCTGTTCATAGTCTGAAAAGGATTCGCCGTTTTTCTGGGCGCTGCCATAAAGGCTTTTTGTAATCCGGTGAAGATTGTACGTGTGGTTTTGGATTTCCACGCGCCCCGATGCGAGCATCTCGTTCACCTGAGGCCACGTTACATGCGCAAAATCAAGCTTATAATTGGGCGTTTCAGTAAAATTCTCTGTCTCCTTGACGATGATTGAGAACACGATTTTCGAATCGTATTTTTCCAGGAGCGGTAACACATAATTGTAATTACTCAGATATCCGTCGTCAAAGCTGATGATAATCGGTTTGGGCGGCAGAGACGCGCCGCCTTCGTAATAATCGATCAGCTCGCGCATTGTGATGGCTGTATAGCCCTCGTCCCGGAGATATTTAAGATCGCTTTCAAAATCCCAGGGTGATATAATATCCTTGCCGAGCTTTGTGTAATTGATTTCGTGGTACATGACGATGGGCAGCAAAGCTTTGTCTTCGCGCGGTGAATCCGACGCTGAGGCGATGCCGATTATAACAAAAAGCGCCGCCAGGACGGCAGCCAACGAAACGAAACCTTTAAGCTTCATAGGAAAAACCTCGATTTATTTTCTGATTTTATTATGCCTGTAACATCAACGGGCATACATCGATATTTTGAGAAGTCTGGGAAAGTCTGTTCGGGAGGATAACAATGCGGCTTTTTTTCGCAATCAATTTTCAAAAAGAGGTCAAGGACGCGCTGGCGGCTGTGCAAAACGATTTGCGCCGGCAGGCGCTCGGTGGTAATTTTACGTTATATGAGAACCTGCATCTGACGCTCGTTTTTATCGGCGAAGTGCATGACAGACAGGCCGAGCGGCTGGTTCAGATTGCCGAAGAGCTTGAAGCCGGGCCATTTGTCCTGCGGTTTACACACCTTGGGCGCTTTAAACGGGACGGGGGCGACCTGATCTGGGCCGGCATGGAAAAGAGCGCGCCGCTTTTATCGTTGTATGAAAACCTGGCGGCGCGGGAACAAACAGCGGGGTTCTCTATCGAAGAGCGCGCCTATAAGCCGCATCTCACCCTTGCGCGTGACGTCCGATTCCGGGACTTTTTTTCGCTGCCCGATTATAAAATGGACCCCTTAGAGGCTGCGGTGACAGGAATCAGCCTGATGAAATCCGAGCGGCTCAAGGGCCGGCTGACCTATACCGAGCTGCGTACAGGCTTGTGATACGGCGTGCATAACGCCCCCTTTTTGAGGAATAATAATCCTGAAAAGGGGTGTTATTTGATGGCGGAAGAAAAGCGTGAGAGAAAAAAAGGCCCGATCGCCAGTTTTTTTACGAATGTCAATAATAACGGCATTCCCAGCATGAATGAGCAAAACCTATATAATCCAAACATTCGTGACTGGGAGCATCGTAAAAACAAAATCAAGGGCAATTGGTAAACGTGAAATAAGCGCCGCAAAGCAGACTCTGCTTCGCGGCGCATTATTATACTATTCTCCCTTTGAAAGGTAGAATAGTATAATAAATGATTAAGGGCCGCAGGCGCAAAGCACCCGCGTGGCCACTAATACTCATCTCTATTTTATTAAGATGAGTATTATTTATCGTCCTTGTCGTTCGGTTCCCGCCGTTCCCCGAAGGAACAGTAATCGTCAAAACCGAACAGCCGGTATCGTCTGAAAAACTCGTTTTGGCACAGCACCAGCCCGCATTGGAAAGCGTTCGGAACGCCGTATTTGCACTCGCGGCAATAAACGATATCGGGGGATCGCTTATTCCAGGCGTCGACAGCTTCCTGCTCCGTTTTATACCACCGTTCCGAGAACGGGACGCCGCATCTGTAGTTGGTGTCCACAACACGGTAAGCGCCCGAGTAATTAAGTATTTTAGCCTCAGACCCGCAAAACGGGCAAGGCAGCAATTTGCCGGACATTATGTACTCCTTTCGCCAACGCATATTGGATGATTCAAAGGGTGTGCGACAGGCGGAAAATCAGCCTATCTGTTATCGTATATGCGCGCTGGGAGTAAATTGACACAAGGTCAAGCTAAAAGCCGCGCCATCCGGCGCGGCCTCAGACTGTTGAAAAAGCCGCTCACGCGGCTTTTTCAACAAAATAGAGTTCTGGGCTGAAGAGCTCGCACAGTAATACTTCTCGGAAAATGTATCCCTCAAAGCTTTAAATCAAACAAATTTCTGCCAGCGAGACCAGACAACTCGCCGTGCCGGTATTAACTGAGCAGGCAGGCGCCCGCGCCATATCCCCCGGTTCCCGCGCGGTTTCCGCCCATGCCGTGTCCGCCTGCCATCACACCCGCGCCGGTGCCGTCGCAGATGCCGGTGCCGTCGCAGATGCCGGTGCCGCTTCCGTTCGGGCCGCCTCTCTGACCGCCTGTGCCGTAAGCGTTGCCCGCGCCGGCGTTTGTCCCGGCGGGCCGTTCAAGGCTTCTGTTAAATGCGGCCAGATGGAATTCCGATGCCGATTTCAGCGCGTTGAAAACAGCTCTGACATCGTCTGGGAGAGTCGTCTCGGCCAGGAACGCGTCATACATGGCGATGTTGCTTTGTTCCGCCTCAACGCTGGTGCTCAGCGCGCTGCTGATGTCGGCGGGAACGGTGACGAGACCGGACGCTGTGTCTGCCGGCACATCAAAGCCGTACGCTGTGAATAACGCGTTCAGTGCGGCGATGTGCGTGGCTTCGGCTCTGACGATGTTTGTAAACGGTCTGACGGCGCCTAACGTTTCTATAATTTTGTTATATTCGGCGCTGGCCAGGTACTCATCCTCAATCGCGTATGTCAGCATTTCTTCCAGTGAATAAGTGCTGCCTGCCGACACGGCGGATGAGCCATAGCTATCCGCTGCAAGCGCCGGAATGGCCAGCGTGCCCGTCAGGACGATGGCCAGCGTGGCCGCGGCAATCATTTTCAGTCGTTTCATTTATTGTACTCCTTTACAGTTTTGTTTGGGCTTCCGGACCATCCGGAAGACTCTGAAATCATCTTCTCAGAAAAATGTGTCAAAACCGTGTTTTTTATTTTCCGATTATGTGTTATTTTAAGCCGCGTGGGCCGTATGGCCTTTGAGATACATCAGGCGTTCGTCAGACAAACCGCCCTTAGACAGCAGGATGGCCGCGGCTGTCTCCGGAAGATATTCCCCCGTTACCGGCTCGTACGGCAGGTTTGTGTACCAGGCCACGAACAGACGTACGGATGCGGTGCCGATCTCATAGGGGGTATCGGCATAAAGCGCCTCGATATCCTTGCACTTGAGGGCGGGTGCCGTCCGTTCATTCTGGCCGAACGCGGCGGCCAGGTCGCTAAGGGGAACGCCGTACAGCCGGCTGATGTCGGAAAACGTGTAGGAGCCCCGGATATCGCCGGGATCATACTGCCCGTCATAACCGGCGCTGTTCAGTGTGGCGGGCGTTTTTTGCGTTTTAGTGCTGTACAGACCGAGCTGCGATGTGGTGAAAATTCCAATGATGAATATTAAAAGGGTTATGACCGCGGCATGTCTCGGTTTTATACTCATTTCGCACCGCCTTTCTTGGTGACGGAGATGGTTACGGTGTCACCGACCGGGCATGACGAGTCGCTGGTGCAGCGATAACAGCTGATACACTGATGATTCCGGACCGTTTCCTTCGCTGAAACCGGGATGTTCATCGGACAGACACTGTCACATTTGCCGCAGCTGACGCAGGTGCTCTTGTTCCGCCGGATTTTAAAAAGACGAAACGGATTAAAAAGCCCTAAAAGCGCCCCGTAGGGACATAAGTATTTACACCAGGGCCGCTCAATAAAAAGCGAGGCAAGGGCCACGGCGCCCAGAATGACGTAGGCTGAGACGGCAACTTCATTTGTGAAAAAGTTCATTAGCGCATAATAAGGGTCTACGTCCTGGAAAATCAGCCGCGCCGTCGCCGCTGTCTGATAAACGACCAGAATCAATACAACATAACGCAGGTACCGAAGAGCCCGGTCCAGTTTGGGAGGAATCAGGTTGTTATATCTCTTGGGGAACAGCTTTTTCCCCAGCTTCCCAAGCCACTCCTGAAACGACCCGAACGGGCAGAAATGCGAGCAGAAAATGGGACCGAAAAACAGCGCCGTGAGTAAACCGAGAAGCATCAGGATAAAAGCCGAGCTGTGAATTTTTTGAATAAACGTACCGGATGTTATGAACTCGTAGACGGTGACGACCCCGCCGAAGGGGCAGATGGCGTGGAGCGAGGCGTCCGGAAGCAGCGGGAGCGCTAGGCCAAGAGCCGGAAGTTCCTTGCTGACGATAATCAATAACACCAGTAAAAAAACTGCAATTTGCAGTGTCAGACGGAGCCGGTCCGCTCGTTTCTTTTTCATACCATGTACCTCCTGTAAATCTGCCTGAACTCTACCGGGAAAGTGTGTCTAAACTATGTTTTTTGTGTTCTCATTGTGTGTTTTTCATGAAAAACAGGATGGATATGCTATAATAAAATCAAAAGCGCGCGCTGCCCTAAAGCAGCGGACAGCGCTGACACGTGATGAAAGAGGTGCTGGAAATGGCCAGGGTGCTGATCGCTGATGACAATAAGCAGATTACATCCGTGCTGGGCGAGTATGCCCAGAAAGAGGGGTATACGGTTTATACGGCCTTTGACGGACGGCAGGCGCTGGCTCTGTTTTATGAGAAGAATCCCGATATTGTTTTGCTGGATGTCATGATGCCTGAAGCCGATGGTTTTGAGGTGTGCCGTGAAATCCGGAAAAGCTCGGATGTGCCGGTTATTATGATCACCGCCAGGGGTGAGGATTTTGAGCGGATTATGGGATTAGATATCGGTGCGGACGACTATATCGTCAAGCCGTTTTCCCCCGGAGAGGTCATGGCGCGCATCCGCGCCGTGCTCCGGCGCATCGCTCGGTCGGAGACGGGGAAAAAGCAGTCTCTGACGTTTGAAGAGCTTACGGTTGACCTTGATACGTACGAGGCCTCGGTAAATGGGAATCCGGTGCGGCTGACCAAAAAAGAGGTCGAGATCCTCTGGACGCTTGCCGGCCATAAAAACAAGGTCTTCTCGCGGGAAAACCTTCTTGAAAGCTTGTGGGGCTACGACTATTTCGGCGACACGCGGACGGTGGATTCGCATATCAAGCGCCTGCGCGCCAAGCTCGACGAATTTGAGCATCCCGGCTGGGAGATTAAAACGATCTGGGGCGTCGGCTATAAGTTTGAGGCGCTGGGCCATGAATAGTGCGATCGCCCGCCGGCTGACAGCCTATTTCGCGTCGGCGCTGCTCCTGCTGGCTGTTGTAATCGGCGCTTTGTTTATCGGTTTGTTTAAAACGCATGTCATGAACACCCAAAAGGATGATATGCTGGGGCAAGCCGAGCAGATTGCCGGAACCGTGTCAGACTATATGAGCGCCGGAACGTCTGCCGGAAGCAGCGGCGGAAAGGGCGCGGGCTATGGAATGGGTGCGGGTTACGGCATGAGCGGCAGTATGGGCAATGGCGGCGGCATGGGCGGGTTTGCGTCGTATCTGCAGTTTCTGGATGATATCGAATCCGCATCTGTCTGGCTCGTTGACGAGGAGCTTAATCTCATAACGGGGAACGCAGCGCACGCGGCGTACAGCTATGACGACCTGCCGGCGGACGCCGAGCGTGTCGTTAAAGAGGTTTTCGCCGGCGGCACAACGTTTAGCGAGGGATTTTCCGACCTGCTTAACGCGCCGACGCTTACGGTCGGCACGCCGATAACCGTCAACGGCGAAATCGCCGGGGCTGTGCTCCTGCACGCGCCGGTAGACGGGCTGACGGCGGCGGCGCGTCAGGGGATACTGATTCTCGTTTACAGTACGGCCGGTGCGCTGGCGCTGTCAGTACTTCTATCTGCTTTTCTGGCCATGCGGTTTACACGGCCGCTCAAAAAAATGAAACAGTCAACGGTGATGCTGGCCTCGGGCGATTACACGGTTAAAACAAACCTATCCCAAAACGATGAGATCGGCGAGTTGGCGCACGCTATCGACGAGCTCGGCGAGCGGCTTGAGGTGGCGCGCGGACAATCGCAGCGGCTGAACCAGCTCCGCCGGGATTTCACGGCGAATATTTCCCATGAGCTGCGCACGCCAGTGACTGTGCTGCGCGGCTCACTGGAAGCGCTGTGCGACGGCGTCGTCACAGACCCTGTTAAGGTTGGGGAGTACCACAGCATGATGCTCCGTGAGACACTGGCCCTTCAGCGCCTCGTGAGCGATCTTCTGGATTTGTCACGGCTGCAGAATCCCGATTTCAGTATGGAGCGGCAAAGCATCAGCCTGTATGATGTATTAACCGATGCCGTGCGCAGCGCGCGGCAGCTGTATCCGGATAAAGAGGTCACGGTTGATTTGGACGCCGTATCAACCCGCGTGACCCTTAACGGTGATTATGGGCGGTTGCGCCAGATGTTTCTCGTCATCCTCGATAACGCCATGAAGTTTTCACTTCGTGAGGGCCGCGTTGCCGTGACGCTTACGGAGCGCGCCGTGACCGTCAGCGATAACGGACCGGGTATTGCGACCGAGGATCTCCCGTATGTCTTTGACCGGTTTTACAAGGTGAAATCGGAAGACAATAAGAGCGGCTCGGGCTTGGGCCTGGCCATTGCCAAGCAGATTGCCGACCGGCACGGTATCGCCGTTTCCGTCACGAGCGGGGCGGGCGGAACGGCATTCACATTTAAATTTTAAGCTGTCAAAAAGCCGCTTCCGCGGCTTTTTGACAGTCTAACGCGCGCGCCAAATGGCGCGCGCGTTAGACTGTATATTCTGTTTTATCCAATGGCAGTCGGCCGCCGGCCGTCAGACCGATTAACTTACTTTCGTAAAGGTTGTGTTGTGGCATTTCGGACACTGGGGCATGACATCATCGTCACTTTCCAGTGTGACGAGCGTACCGCAGCGGGTGCACTTATAGATCCCTTTTCCGGGCTTATCGCCTGTTTTTATCATAAAATCACCTCCTTTTCAGATGATTATACGCCAAAAAACGGCAAAAATCAAACCATCACCAAGGCCGCAAAACAGAGCTTACGGCCTGACAAGGGCCACATATGTATCCTCGCCGCTCTCCATAATCATATAGCCGAGGCCGAACTGCCGGCCGTTGTAATAGTAAAACTCCGTCAGATAAATCATATAGCCCAGGTCTCCCGCCGACAAGACGGATTGGGAATAATCTCCGTAAAGCGTTGTGTCGGCCAGGCTTGTCACGTCAAGGGTATTGCCGGTGTCACTCGTCGTCATCATATACCAGTCAAACGTGACGGCGGCGCTGGCAGCCGACCCGTCTATGGCGATGTTCAAAAAGTCCCAGCCGCCGTTGTCGGTGCTGTCCGGGTTGTACCAGATATACGCCTTCCAGCCGCCGGTCACCTCGGAAAAGCTTGTAACCGGAGCGCGGCCCGCCGGCGGACCGTCAAAATGGACGCTCTCGACATACCAGAGGAAATCGCCCAGGTCGGGGCGCTCCGTTGTAACATAGCCGGACATATCCGTTTGCGGTTGCTGCTGAGCATCCGGCTGGCTGCTGCTGCCGGACGGCACGGTATAAGGCGGTTCGTCCTCTGTGATGTCCACGGTGAATCCGTTGGGCTCGTCTGGCGTGTCAAATTCGGACGGACTGCCGTTTTCGTCCGGCTGTGTCAGAGTGATGTCATCCAGATCGATGATGATTTCATCTGCTGCCGCGAAAGCGTCGCTGCCGCTACTGCTGTTGCTTTGGGGCGCTGATTGTCTCGTGAGCGCAACGATCAAAGCCGCGGCCAGCACAAGGATAACGGCCAGCGTGATGATGAGGCCGATTTTATTTTTCTTGGGGGCCGGATAAGGCTTGCCGCCAGTATGGGGGTCATAAGTATATTGAGATGTGCCGCTTGCCGGTGCGCCGCAGTTCCGGCAGAACGAGCTGCCGGGCTCAAGCGGACTTCCGCATTGCTTGCAAAACATGGCTGCGCCTCCTCGCTAAAGTGGAATTCGCGTACCGCAGTTGCCGCAAAAGCTGCCCCCCGGGGGAATCGGCGCGCCGCAGCTCGTACAGAATTTCGGGCGGACAGCCTCACCGGAAGAAGCGGGCGTCGATGTGGCTGGATCATTGGGTATAACCGTCAGCACCGTTTCGTCCAAAACCTCCGGCTCCAGAAAACGGCTGGAGCCTATTTCAGCCCGGACCATGTCAACCAGCGGGGCAAAGGGGTTTTCCCACTCGTCGTCGTCCCGCCAGCAAATCCAGGAGGCGGCCGCCGGGTCAGCCGCGGCGACGGGCGGATGACGGCGGCGCATGACGGCGATATACTCTGTGACGTTGCGTTTAAGCTCAGGCGGGAAAAAGACTGTGATGGCGTCGCTCCGATTACCGCTAACCGTCAGGCTGTTCTTGCCGCTTTCGTTGACCGAAGCAATCTTGTGCCAGAGTATGGCGCGCCGGTCCATCGGCGCGGCACGGTAATCCGTGCCCGGGATGGCGGCATAGCCGATGCGAAAGCCCGTGAGAGCTGTGAGCGGCGCGCTTTTCGGCATGCGCTGTTCGCGCTTTATAAAAACGCCGAGTTCATTGAGCAGATACTCGCTTACAATGACGGGGCGCTTCCCCTGCGGGCTCGTTTGAATGCTCCAGTTCAGAATTTCCATCCTAAAGTCTCCTTTTTTATACTATTCTTCAATAAAATTGATGAATAGTATTATGGCCATGTGGGTGCTAAAGTGCCCACGGTCTTGAATTCAATAGTAGATACTACTCTACATTTTAATGGAGATTGGTATCTATTACCATCCGCCGACCGGCACCCCGCCCATGGGGTTGGCCCCGGCCGGGACGTCGGTTGAGCCGCCGGAGCCGGACGAACCGGTCGCTGGCGAGACCGCCTGACCGGTCAGATCCATTTGCCGGGTGACCTCGAAGTAATACGTACAGGTTGAATGCTGGGAGAAGGTCTGGAGATAGGCGACCTCCGCGCTGGGGATCTCCGCGTCGAGATGAATATCGGCTCTGAATTGCATCTCGGTCCATTGATCTCCATTCTCAAGACGCGAGAAGCCCTCGTAATACCCCGTGTCGGCATTGTATGTGCATAAGACCTGGAGCTCGGCCTCGTAGTCGCCGTTTCCGAGGCATGGGCCAATCAGCAGCCCGTCGCTCCGCTCCTCGATCCGGATCGCCGGATATCGCAGCTCAAAGGTATCCCCGGTGGAGGAATACTGTCCGCTGCTCTGGCCGGTATAGATACCGCTGACCGGAGCTTCCTCCGTTGTGGCTTCCGGCGCCGCGCTTTTCGGCCCACAGAGATCATTCTGGCCGGACTGGTCCTGCATATATTCCTGCGCTGTGACGGAATAGCTGACCTCGCCGGTGAGTGTGGACAGCTCGCTCAGCTTAAGCTTGAGGGGGTCGCCCCATTTGCCGTATGGCACGCGTTCTTCCGACGACACGCTCGTGACGCCGTCGGAGGCCGTGACAGTGATCAGATAACCGTCAATCAGGCCAGCCTGCGCGGCTTGGCTCTTGGGCGGCATTTCGACGGTCATGCTGTTGCCGCTTATGGATAAGGCCGGGGCCTCGGGCGGTGAGAGCAGATACGCCGTGTAAAAGGCTTTTACGCCGTCGGGCTTGGCATAAGAGTGAATTTCAAACAGGTAGGACGACGCGCCGGTTTTAACGGGGTAAAACAGGCCCTTCGTCGTTTTTGTCACACCGGCGGTAATGTTGACGAGATTATAGTCCTGCTTGGCGGCCATGGACGGGTCGGATACCAGAAGCAGGGCGTATTCGCCGCCCACGGATTTCGTATCCACCTTGAACGCCCGGATATAGGCGGAAAGCGGCGCGTCTGCGACCGGGACATCCACAACGGCATTGCTCGCGGAAAGCTGGACGGCGGGAATCAGCGTGCTTTTAACGCCATTGGCGCTGGACGCGTTTTGATAGCGCGTATAAAACAGCTGGGCATTTTCCCGGCAAAAGTTATTGTAGGCGTTTGAGAGCATGTCGTCGCTGAAGCCGGATATAAGCTGCAGCGCGGCCCGGAAGTCGCCGGTGTCCTTAAACGTTTCCAGAAGCGCTCTGAGCTTGAAGTCGCACCCGTACTCCGCCTGAATATAGCTGATGAATCGCGACAGCGTGTATCCGTTGCGCTGGGCGTCGGTCTCGTCGCCGGAGGGGGGCATCTCGCCGAAGGTTACGCTGAGGGTTTCGAACCAGTCCGTATCCGTCAGCGCCTGCTTGGCGCTCATGGACGGCAGCGTGTTGTCTTTCTGATTGCTATTATTGCTCAGATAGTCCGACTGCGCCTGCTGCTCCAGCAGGCAGGCGGTGGCTTCCCAGAAAATCGTGTTGCTGTTCCAGTCAATCGTCGTATAGTTGACCTGGAACACATGAAAAAGCTCGTGAGTGATCGTGAGATACAGTTCGTCCATAACCGTCGGTGACGCGGCCTGGCCGTCACCGGGGAACCGTGTCATATTAATCTGCATATAAGGCGCGCCGGCTTTGGGATTGTTGGCATACCCGAGTGAACCGTCGCCCGCCGGCCAATCGTATATCAGAAG
Source organism: uncultured Sporobacter sp. (assembly GCA_963675425.1). GTDB lineage: Bacteria > Bacillota > Clostridia > Oscillospirales > Oscillospiraceae > Sporobacter. Next base: position 2,227,871 of record OY776214.1, read on the forward strand.
GACGTCCGTCAGGTTCGACGGCGGGTCGTACCCATTGGTGACGGAGAGATATTTATGTACCTGGGTCAAAGCTGTTATAACCTGCTTGACCTGCGGCGTTCCGTCCTGCATGTTCTGAGTTAAAGCCTCAAACTCTTTCAGGTACGTGAGAAATTGCTGATTCTCGGAAATCCGCTGTGCCAGCAGCTTGTTTCTGGCCTGTGCCGACCTGTTACTGTATCCGGTGTTGTCCGGGTCGGCAAGCTCGTAATCGACGCGCTGCCGGATTTCTTCGAGCAGACCTTCAACAATGGCTTTTTTTTCTTTCCATTCGGAATTGTCCTCGGCCGCCCAGTTGACTCGGTACTGGCCCCCGCAGATATCGGCACGCAGGATACTTTTGCCCGACAGGCCTTTCCACTTTTCGGTGTAATCCTCTACGGCCATCGTACCGACGAAAAACGAAGCGCCCCAGGCGGCGAGGCCGAGAACGAGGCCTATCCCGCAGTTTTTATCGCTCCGGCAGGTCAGCCGGCCGTCTTCGACGGTACAAATCAGCTCGGTAACCGCGCCGTCGTCGCTGATCCGGTAGACGGTCAGATAGTTATAGAGTTCTTCCGGTATGTCAAACGCCGCGAGGTCATACGTCATGCTGAAGATCCCGGGAAAGCTTTCGTTTTCCGGCAGACCGGAATCCAGCTCATACAGCTCCATCAGGATACCGCCGTTTCCAATCGCCTGGCTGACTTCCGCAAACGTATCCTCTGAGACCTCCGCTACATCAAAGGTCCGGTCGTGGTCCAGCGCGTTTTCCTCGGCGGAGACCGTGAAGCCGGGCAGGGGTGTGACGGAGAATGCCGCGCTGTTGCCGTTGCCGGTGCTGGAAACGGTTAGGCCTGGGCCTGGCGTGCTGCGCCGGAAAAAGCCGGGCTGCCAAAACCCGGTGATCAGTATGGCTGCTACCAGTACAATGGAAAGTACGGCAGCCAGCAGCCCGTGGCCGGAACGCTTTCCGTTGTTTTGAGGCGGCTGTGGCCGGGGCGGCGGCGAATAAGCGGGGGCGGCCGTTGGTGCCGGCTGCTGCCATGTCCCGGCGTATGTGTAAGTCGGTGCCTGTTGGGGCGGCTGGTTTATTACGGGCGTGACGGCGGGCTTCGGCTCCGCTTGCTGGCTGTTGGCCGGGGGTGCAGTTGGTTTTTGAGCCGGCGCTGGAGCGGCCTCCCTCAGTGCGGCACCGCAGTTCCGGCAGAATTTTTGGCCGGCCTCGGCGTCCTGCCCGCAGACGGCGCATCGCAGCGTCGCAGCGGCTTGTTCCGGGGCAATATCATTTGTGGGCTGCGGGAGCGCGCTGCCGCAGTATATGCAAAATTTCGTGTGTTCCGGCAGCGTTCTGCCGCATGATGGGCATATTTGATCGCTCACAGTCCGTCCTCCTATTTATTAATGCCCGCTCTAAGGCCGATCATAGCTCGGCGAAATACTGTGACAGCCAGCTGTGATAGCGTTTTAACAGCTTGATTGAAAAACGCCCCGAAGCCACGGCGACAGCGGATGTCAGCTCCTGCGTAAGTACGTTTAAATCCTCGTCGGTCAGCGGCGTTTTAACGCGGTACATCACAAATTCTTCTTTTCCGGACAAGTCCGCGTAATCCTCCGGGCTCAGTGTGGTTAAAAACTCTTCAAATGACGGCAGTTCCATAGTAAACTTCCCCTCGCTTTTTAAGTTACAGTTTACCATTGGGGTGCGGGAAGTCAATGTCTCATCAACGGATGCATTGCTGATGGTTATGGGTTTGTGCGAATGGTCGGTATTATTCGTAATGTTGAATAGAGCTTGTGTCGAAGTGCGTATATCATTATAATGAAAATAATGGATGCATTAGCCGTAAATGTAAAAGGAGGATACCTTAATGTTTGACGCCGGATTATTTGGTGCAACGCAGGCCCTGACGGTCATCGAGTACATACTGCGCATTTTCGCGTACATTGCGTTTATAGGCGTTTCGTTCAAGGGTGCGCAGGCACTGACGATTTATATCCGAAAGAATATGAAATAGCGCAAACTATATTTTAAACCAAAGGTTATAAAATGAATATCACCCAAAAGGATGAAAGCGCCATACCAACTGGTCCTCACATCCATACCGTCCGGTAAATTCGGCTGAGAAGCGCGCTGAATACGTAGGTGATTAAGAAATGAACAGCATGATGCCGCGGAGATTCCCGTGGCATCATGCTTTGTTCAGATACGGTTCGACGGATTCAATGAGCTTTGATGGATCGAAGTCCTGGTTGTTGATGTGGTTTAATTCGTGGTTATAGGCCTTCTTCTGCTCATCGTCGGAAAGCCGGGCGTTAATATAGATGTTATAGTTGCCGTTTTGATCCAGGACGGTTTGCCCCTTAACCCAGTAGGGCAGATCAATGATTCTGACAATGATTTCATTCACTAAATTTTCACCTAGTCTCTGTATGTGCCTCTTAACGCTTTGATGACCTCGGCATATTTCCGGAGCTCCTCGGGTGTCGCGCCCTTTGAAACGGAAAACAGGGTTCGGAGCTCCGGGCTGTCACGGAACTCCCGCAGCAGTTCGGCCAGCTCCGCGTAGTCGTCCGCCGTGCCGTCGGCTTGTTCCGTCTCTCCGGACATCAGCTGCCGCACCGTGATGCCGAAGTAATCGGCAATTTTCTTTTTGGTCTCGTTCGTCGGCTCCGCGCCCTGCTTCCAGCCCGTATAAGAGCTTCTATTCATTCCGATGGAATCGAGAACACGGGATGGGGATACGCCGTTGGCCTCGCAGATCGATTCGAATATTTTCACAAACATAAATCGCACCTCAACAACAATCAACAATAATAAATGTTTGCTGTTGTTGATTATGCCAATTGACAAAACTGTGAAAATCAATCAAAATAAACATAAACTTACAGACAACAACAAACAAGCAACGATAACGCCGTGAATACACATCTTAAACTATTAATATCGTTGACAATATATTATCATTGTAGAGTGATGTTGTCCAGTGTTTGTTTTAAGCTTGCGCGATTATTAGCCGGCACATTGTGCTGTGAAGCCGTATGTTGGAGCCGCGTATTAAGCGTACAAAAAAAGCTGTCCTAAAAACAGGACAGCAACAGGACGGGGCGGCTGAGCTCAGCCGCCCGGTAGTTATCTGAATGGAGGTGCGCTTATTGAGCCATCCTGCAGAAAAACATAACCTTTTTGACCTTGTTGAATTATCAGAAACGATCAAACAGCTCTCAAGTGTGGCGATGGCTATAGACGCTGCGATGACCTATGGGCCCAATGACCCGGAGGCATATATTCCCGCCGTCAGCTATGTCGCCCGGAGCCTGTCCGGTCTGGCGGAGGAATCGAAAACCGTTTTTGAGGATTTGTTTGAAGCGGGGGGGAGAAGAGAAGACGATTGACTCGATAGTTAGCTAGGTTAAAACATGTACCTGACAGTTTTAATGGGTGGAGCAGGTTGTGTTTGCGCAAAAAAGGCGCGGCATTTATCTGCCGCGCCCTTTTTTTGACTTGATATTATTCTGTAATTTCTGTAAAGTCGGAGAAATCGGGGAAATCGATTGTCACACTGTCGCCCGAGGAAATGATCGTCATGTCATAGCTTAAGGAAGCTGCGACGTCGACATCCATATATGACATACTCATATCGATCATCATGCCGATATCTGTCAGTGCGCCGTCTTCATTGAACGTGTAGTCCATCGTCACATCGGAAAACTCGATATTCATGCTGTCGGCTTCGCTGAGGGTTTGCTCAAGGACATCTGCAACCGCCGCGGTGAGATATTCAGAAGCAATACTCATGGTATAGGTTGTTGCGCCGTCCTCGGAAGCGACACTCAAGTCGGTGTAGCAATAAATTGGCATGATTTCGGTGTTTATGGTGCTGTCCTCGATGGTAGACAGCATGTCGCTGTAATCCAGTTCCATTTTGCTCTTGTTCGTACCGTCGTCAATATAAATCCAGCCGTCTTTAATCCATTCGGTTATGTTCATGGGTTCGTCGGTCTGGGGGTCGGTAGTTGTCATTACGATAGCGGCCTCAATGGAATCATCCGTAATATTGAGTTTAATGGAGGTGGCTACATCGTTGAGCGTTATGGTTTCTTCATCCATGGTCATTGTCAGGTCCATCGTCATGTCGGCGTCCAAGGAAGTATCGAATTCGTCGGAAGCCGCATTGATGGTATCAAAGGCATCAAGCTTAGTGGAAATGCTTTTAGCCGCGTCCGCGTCGATCGCACCGTCTTCAATAAGCTTGGACAGAAGGTTGCCGTCGGTTTCTTTCACGTCGGTAGCCAACGCCTGATAGGAAACGGCAACAAGGCTGTCGCGGGTGAATGTGCCTGCCAGAAGCACGCTGTCGGCAAGGCCAATCTGAGCCGCAAAGTCCAGAGCGCCGTCGTAGGTAAAGTCGCCGCCGTCTTTGTCGGAATAGCCGAGAACACGAAGCAGATAAGTGCAGTACATCTGAGCCGAGCATTTGGTGGATGTGCCAAATGCTGTTTCGCTGATACCATTGGCCAGGCTGTTGGTGTAAAGATACGCGATTTGTGCATCCGCCCAGTCGGGAACGTCGGTAAACGGACATGAGATGGTGCCGGCTTCGAGTGCCGCCTCGGCGTTTTCTTCTTCGCCCAGCATACGAACGAGCATAACAGCCGCTTCGGCGCGGGTGGGCTCGCGATCGAGCTCATAGCCAACGTCGGTACCGGTAAACATACCGATATCCTTCAAATCGTCGGCCAAAGAGGTGTAGCTGGCAGCCGATGCCGTAATCATAACGGACATGGCCAGTGCAAGCGCGATAACTAAAAACTTCAATGTCTTCTTCATAATCATCAGCTTTCTTTAATATTTTTTTCCCTACTATTGAAATTCTTACTAATTATATATCTAAAAAAATTCCGAGGCAAGTGTTTTGACGTCTTTTTTAACCATTTGTTGTACATTTATCATAAAAAATGAACGGTAAATTTTAAAAAACCATATAACAGAAGTCTGATTCTGTAATATTGCGTATTGGTATTGCGCCTTCGGCCACAGCGACATTCTAGTTACTCATGACTGTAGAAATATTACTTTAAACATACCGGACATCTCTTCGGAGCACGATCTCCAAAGGCCTATAAAGTTAAAAGAACGGCGAAATTGTATAAATTTCGCCGTTCTTTTAATGGTGGAGACTATTGGGCTCGAACCAACGACCTCCTGCGTGTGAAGCAGGCGCTCTAACCAGCTGAGCTAAGCCTCCGTAAATAGCAGTTAGTTATTAGCGGATGCGCAATGGGCCTCAACTAATAACTAACAACTACGCTTGTATGGTGACCCGTACGAGACTCGAACTCGTGTTACCGCCGTGAAAGGGCGGTGTCTTAACCACTTGACCAACGGGCCTTGTGCCTGGCGGGGACGGATATCCGTCCCCGCGTGGTAGCGGCAACTGGATTTGAACCAGTGACACCACGGGTATGAACCGAGTGCTCTAGCCAACTGAGCTATGCCGCCGTGTTTGAGAGAGGCAACGGTTATTATACTTGATGATATTTAGGTTGTCAACAGTGTTTTTCATTGTATAAAAACATTTGTTGATGTATAGTATTTAGAAGCGCTGAAAATCCAAATGAATTTGTGTTGGAGGCTTCCATGAACATTGTCGTTTTATGCGGCGGCCTCTCGGCCGAACGCGACGTTTCGATTACAAGCGGTACGATGGTGACGGCGGCGTTGCGCCGGCGCGGCCATAAGGCGGTCCTAGTCGATTTGTTTTTCGGCTATCCGCGGCATTTTGTTGATCCGGCCGAGATTTTTGAAGGCGAATACGACAACGCCATCGCCGCTGTGGCGGAGAATGTGCCCGATCTGGAGGCTGTGCGCGCCAGCCGCAAGCAAGCCAGTGAAAGCCGGATGGGCGATAACATTATACAAGTATGCCGGGCTGCCGACATCGTATTTATGGCGCTGCACGGCGAGGATGGCGAGGATGGGAAGGTCCAGGCCGCTTTTGATCTGGCCGGCATCAAATACACGGGCAGCGGCCCGCTCGGCAGCGCTGTGGCGATGAACAAGGCGTTGTCCAAGCAGCTTTTTGAACATAACGGTATCCGAACGCCGAAAGGCGTCAATATTAAAAAGGGGAGCCTGCCGTACATAGATCCCGGCTTCCCTTGCGTCGTCAAGCCGCGCTCGCGCGGCAGCTCGGTGGGTGTCTCCGTTGTGAATACGCCGGCGGAATTTAACGCGGCGCTTGAGCTGGCGTTTCAATACGAGGACGACGTCATTGCCGAGCAGTACATTAAAGGGCGCGAGTGCAATGTCGGGGTTATCGCCGGCAAGGCGCTGCCCGCCATTGAAATCTGCCCGAAAATTGGATTTTACGATTATAAGAGTAAATATCAGGCCGGTATGGCCGATGAATTTTGTCCGGCGGATTTAAAGCCGGAAATCACGGAAAAGTTGAAGCGGACGGCCGAGCGGATATACGAGGTTCTGATGTTTGACGTTTACGGCCGCATGGACTTCATTGTGGACGATCATGAAGATGTGTGGTGCCTCGAGGGAAACACGCTGCCGGGCCTCACGCCGACGAGCCTGCTGCCCCAGGAGGCGGCCGCCATCGGCTTGTCCTACGAGGATCTGTGTGAGACGATTATTGCGGTGTCGTCTAAGAAATACGAAAGGTGAGAAGCTTTTTATGGCTATGAAACCCCTCGCGCTGGAGACCATTGTGCGGGTCACCGGCGGCCGGTACGTCGGGGATGACGCGCTCAAGGGCACAACGATCACGGGAGTCGTGCGCGACAATCGGGAAGCATTTGAGGGCTGTCTGTTTTTGTGTATCAAGGGTGCGCGGGCCGACGGCCACGATTTTGCCAATACGGCGTACGACGCGGGCGCTGTCTGCTGCCTGGCCGAACGGCCGCTTGATGAACCGAAGGGTCCCTACGTGCTCGTAGACAGCACGCTGGCAGCCGTCCGGGCATTGGGGGCGTATTACAGGAGCCTGTTTAACATTCCCGTTATCGGCGTCACCGGCAGCGTCGGCAAGACGACGGCCAAGGAGATGACGGCGGCCGTCCTGTCGCAGAAATTCAACGTCCTGAAAACGACAGGCAACCTCAATAACGAGCTCGGCGTTCCGCTGATGCTCCTGATGCTGGGTGAGGAGCATGAGGCGGCTGTAATAGAAATGGGCATCAGCGGCTTCGGCGAGATGTCGCGTTTGGGCGAGATGGTGCGGCCCGACATCTGCCTCATGACGGTCATCGGGCACAGCCATCTGGAAGCGCTGGGCGATCTGGACGGCGTTCTGCGGGCCAAGAGCGAGGTGTTCGCGTATATGGACCCAAACGCTCTGGCTGTTTTAAACGGCGACGACGAGCGCCTGCGGGACTTTAATCCCGGCATCCAAAAGCTCACATTCGGCTTGCAGGCGGGAAACGACTACAGGGCCGAGAATATCAGCGCGCAGGGGACGAGCGGTGTTGCCTGCGATATTGTCAACGGAAACGGACGATTCAGCGTCTTTATCCCGGCGTTCGGCAGCCATATGGTGTACGGCGCGCTGCCGGCGGCGGCGATTGGCCATCGCCTCGGCCTGACAAACGAGCAGATCCGCGCGGGGCTGGCTCATTATGCACCGGTCGGCGGGCGGGCCAACGTGCTCGACACAGGCACGCTGACGCTCATTAACGACTATTATAACGCCAACCCGCATTCCATGTCGGCGGCGATCCGGTCGCTGGCGACGCTTTCGGGCCGTAAGATCGCCATACTCGGCGACATGTTTGAGCTCGGCGGCGACGCCGAAGCGCTGCACTATGAGGTCGGCGAGCTGGCGGGGCAGAGCGGCGTAGACAGCCTTTTCTGCTGTGGAGAGCTGGCGCAGCGCATCCGCGACGGGTATGTTTCGGCCGGCGGGACGGACGCGCGCTGGTTTTCATCGAGGGACGCGCTGATTAACGCGCTGCCGGAGCTGATTAAGCCGGGCGACAGCGTGCTGGTTAAAGCCTCACATGGGATGCGCTTTGAGCTGGTCGCCGATGCGCTGGCAAAATCCAGAAACGGTTAACAAATAGTATGCTGCTGACATATGAGACCGGTGAGGCGGATCAGGGCCGTAAGGTTTATTCCATTATGCGGCGGGAGCTTCAAGTTTCCCAGTCGCTCACGCGCCGGCTGAAGCAGGCCGGTGGCATCCGCGTGGACGGGCGGTGCGTTTATACGGATTACGCCGTTAGGCCGGGCGAGACGGTCGAGATCGATATCGCCGCCGCCGAACCGCCCTGCGACAGTGTTCCGGAGCGCGGAGCAATTGAAGTTTTATACGAGGACGCGGGTCTTCTGGCGGTGAATAAGCCGCCGGGCATTATCACGCACCCCTCCCGGGCGCGGTATACGGGTACGCTGTCCAATTTCGTCGCGGGATATCTGGAAGAAACATCGGGAGACCCGCGCTGCCATGCCGTCAACCGGCTGGACCGGGACACCTCCGGCGTTGTCTTGTTTGCGAAAAACAGCTATATGAAAGCACTCGCGTCGGACGCGCTTAAACAGCCCGACACTGAAAAAATATATCTGGCGCTGGTCATGGGAAAGCTGGACGCACCGTCCGGCGTGATGGACGAGCCAATCCGGCGGCTGGAGGAGATGAACATGCTGCGAATCACCGCGCCGGACGGCCAGCCCGCCGTCACGCGGTATGAAACGATCGGCAGCTATAGCATCGGGGACAGTGAGATTTCGCTGCTCCGGCTCGTTTTGGAAACGGGGCGCACGCATCAGATCCGCGTGCATTGCCTGTCTGCCGGTCATCCGGTTTTGGGAGATATCCTGTATTACACAGAAGGCTCGCGCGCCTTGTCGGACAAGCTGGGCATCACGTCTCAGGCGCTGCACGCCCATCGCCTGACGTTTACGGAGCCGGTCTCCCGTGTGCGGCTGTCCGTAACAGCAAAGCCGCCTGAGGTGTTCGGCGTCAAACGGATGGGCACGCAAGTGTGAAAAATGGACGGTTGCTATCGGCGTTATAAAACAATTTATGTCTGCGTTTATTTTCTATTGACAGAATTCGTGCGCGATTGTATAATGCATAAGCAACTTCAAATGGCCCAGTAGTTCAGTTGGTTAGAACGCCAGCCTGTCACGCTGGAGGTCGACGGTTCGAGCCCGTTCTGGGTCGCCATTTCCCCGTCGGTAGTAATTGTCCGACGGGGAAACAATTTAATACGCATCTATAGCTCAGTCGGCAGAGCGCATCCTTGGTAAGGATGAGGTCGGCAGTTCGAATCTGCCTAGATGCTCCAAGAAAAAGCCCTGAAACCATATGGTTTCAGGGCTTTTTTGTAAGCGGCAAAGTAAACCACCGGCGTAGACACCATAGGAGAAACAAAAAGCGATAGCGGCCTATATTCAGAACCAATTGCAAGAGGACCGGGTAGCCGATCCAATTAGTCTGAAGGAATACACAGACCTGTTTACGGGTAGCAAGAATATGCGGGTATGTAACAATGCCCCTTCAGGGGCGGCCCGAAAAAGCAATGCGGTCGGCAAACTTTTCAGGCCTCTTGAGGGGCATTCTGGTACCAAGCACCATTCGCAGTTTATCATGGACTGCGATTCTATATTTTAACTGTTCAAACAAAATATCGGTAATAAATTGGTAAATATTAAGTTTAATTTGGCCTTGCGGTACGTTCATTTGGCACCAAAATTGGGAAAGTAAGAAAAAAATAAATGAAACACCTCTTTTTCGCCGTCATATTTAGTGTCAATAATGAAAGGGGTAATGAGTATGTCTCGCAAAGGAGAAAACATTTATAAACGCAAAGACGGCCGATGGGAAGCCCGTATTCTAGGTTCAGACGGCAAATATCGGTATATCTACGCTAAGACGTATAAGGAAGCCAGAGAAAAGAAGAAAAACTTCAAGCAGACGGACAGCGAAGAAAAGAAGGCTCAAACCGGCCAATGCGCATCGTTGCTATTTGAATTATGGCTGAACGGCAGCCTTTGGGACCGTGTAAAACCGTCAACTTATGAAAACTATTACCGCTGTATAAAAAAATACGTGATTCCCTTTTTTACTGGTACCAATAAAATCACAGACGTTACCGTCAGGCGGTTTGTCCAAATGATCCGTCAGACAGCTTTGTCGGAAGCATATAAAAAAAAGATACTATCCATTTTTAAAACGGCACTTAAAGACATTCTCAATGAATCCGCAAACGGCGCATTGATTTTAAGACACATTGAACTGCCGAAAGCTGAAAACACAGTGGTGCAGGTTTTCTCGCGGAAGGAACAGCGTTTGATTGAAAATGCGGCTATGTATTCTGGGGATAAGCGAGCGCTTGGTGTGTTGCTGTGCTTTTACACAGGTATCAGACTGGGCGAGCTGTGTGCTCTGAAGTGGTGCGACGTTGATCTGGAGGCTGGCGCTATATTAATTGCGCGGACGGTTTCCCGGACTAAAAGCTTTCAGGATGGCGGCGGCAGGACGCAGCTGCTTGTCGGCATGCCGAAAAGTAAAAAGTCGATTCGCAAAATTCCTCTGCCAACTTTTCTAATTAAACTGGTAGGCGAGTTTAAGGGGAACTGTGTGAATGAAGATGTTTTTGTAATATCCGGTTCGAATAACCCTGTCGATCCCCGAACGTATCAAAAGCTGTTCAAACGGCTTTTAGCAGTCGCCGGCGTTAAAAACTCAAAATTCCATACAATCCGTCACACGTTTGCCACGCGTGCGCTGGAGCTCGGCGTCGACATTAAGACGATCAGTGAAATACTCGGACACGCCGATGTTTCCATAACGCTTAACGTGTATGCACACTCTCTCATGGAACAAAAAAAAATGGCGATGGAGAAGCTCAACGAGCTGTATATTACGCATTCGGAAATCGCTTAATTCGCCGTCTCAGAATTCGTCAGCCATTAAAAAACAACGATGTTTACAGCTGTTATTAATAAGAAGCCGCAGTCCATGATAAACTGCGGCCTTTTTATTTTAACATCATTATTTATGCCCGTCTAATATAAAAAAATACATACCACCATAACATTATAGATTATGGCCATTAATCGGCCGTTATCGCCAGCCACTGAAAGCTTAAATATCAGGGCTGCTTATGATAAATGAAAATCCGTGGGGGTGAAGTATTGCTGATTCGATTTGATTTAGTTGAAGGAGATTTAAGCATTGAGAAACATGAAAGAAGATGCATGCGACGAGATTCTGGACGAGTTTGAACAAAAAGGCTTAAAGGACAAATATCTGACGTTTATGGTCTGCCGGGAAGTGTACGGAATTGACATCAAATATGTAACCGAAATCTTGAGTATGGAAGCAATCACGTCTATGCCGGAAATGCCGCCTTATATCAAAGGCATTATTAATTTGAGAGGCCGGATCATTCCTGTTATGGATGTCCGGCTGCGGTTCGGCAAACAGGATAAACCATACGATGACAGAACGTGCATAATAGTCATTAATTACGGTGAAAAGCTCAGTGGACTGATTGTGGACAGCGTTTCCGATGTCTTAACCATCCCTGCGGAAAACATCGAGGTGCTGCCGAGTGTCGGCAATGTTAATGCGAATGGATTTATAGAAAACATCGGTCAAATAAACGGCAAAGTCATTTTGCTAATCTGCTGCAGCAGGCTGATCAACGCTTTGCCGGAATCAATTTAAACATCGAAGGAAGTGTAAAAATATGAAATGGTATGCAAATATGAAAATTGCGACGAAGCTCATTATTGGATTTTTAGTCGTAGCGGTTATTGCGGGCGCAGTCGGCGCGATTGGGCTCGTCAATATTAATCAAATCGGACAGGCTGATACAAAACTTTATCAGGTAAATACGATGGGCATCGACTATTCAGCCAGCGCGTCGATTTATTTCCAGCGGATCCGGTTCAATTCGGTTAAAGCAATCATTACCCACGGTACAAGCGCGCAGGATGATTGCCTGCAGAAGATTAGCGACTATACAGCTATAGTCGACGAGAATATAGAGAATTATGAAGGCAGTGACATCAGTGATCAAAATCGCGAGCTGATGGATTCTTTAAAACCTGACTGGAAAAAATATCAGGAGCTAATGGATGAGGTGATTGTCAATATCCGTGCTGATGATATTGAGAAGGCGCAAAGTATTATCCTCGGCGATATTGCCACGACCGGTGCTGCCGTGCAAACGGCATTTGATCAAATTATGGATTATAACGCCAAGATGGGACTGGAAAGAAGCACCAATAACCGGCAGCTGGTATCAACATCCTCCGTCACAATGGTTATCGCAGTTATTGTGGCCATGGTTGCCGCTGTCGGTCTGGGAATTTACATATCGAGATTAATCGGCAGACCTGTTAAAAAAATGGCGGATTCAGCCGTACTGCTTGCCAAGGGCGATGTCAACGTGAATCTGGATATCGACACGCAAGATGAAATCGGCATGCTGGCGAAGGCATTTGATGAGCTGATCGTCAGTACCAAGGAGCAGGCGCTAGTTGCGGAGAAAATCGCAGAGGGAGACCTGACGGCTGATATGGCCGTGAGATCCGAAAATGATCTGCTTGGAAAAAGCATTGCAGAGCTGCTCAGCAAGCTTAATCAGATCGTGGAGACGATTGTCCTGGCAGCTGAGCAGGTGGCATCCGGCTCGGGCATGGTGTCAAACTCCAGCATATTGCTGTCACAGGGTTCCACAGAGCAGGCCAGCTCCATTGAGGAATTGACGGCATCGATGGAGGAGATCAGCGCACAGGTCATGCAAAATGCGGATAATGCCAGAACCGCCAATGAATTGGCAAAGAGCGCAGAAACCAACGCGGCCGACGGTACGAAACAGATGGCCGATATGCTGACGGCTATGGCGGAAATCAGCGAATCCTCCAGCAATATCAATAAAATCATCAAGGTCATTGACGATATCGCCTTCCAGACAAATATTCTGGCGCTTAACGCGGCTGTCGAGGCAGCTCGGGCCGGACAGCAAGGCAAAGGCTTTGCCGTTGTCGCTGAAGAGGTCAGGAGCCTGGCGGCGCGCTCGGCTAACGCCGCCAAGGAAACGACGGATCTGATTGAAAGTTCCATTAAAAAGGTTGAGGCGGGCACTAAGATTGCCAACAGCACGGCCGACGCGCTCAGTCAGATCGTCGAGGAGGTGAAAAAAGCAGCGACCCTCGTCAGCGGTATCGCAACGGCATCCAACGAGCAGTCTGCCGGCGTAGAACAGATCAATCAGGGTATTATTCAGATTTCGCAGGTTGTCCAGGCTAACGCCGCCACGTCGGAAGAGAGTGCCGCGACAAGCGAAGAGCTGTCCAGCCAGGCGGCGCAGCTCAAGGATATCGTCAGCATTTTCAAGCTCAAACGCGCGGCCGGCACGAAGAAAGCCGATTGATTGGCCGCTGACAGCTGATGATGATATATGATCCGGCATGAAAACCGGACACGCGGAATAAATACGGTGCAAGCAGGAACCTGCACAGATGACTGCCTATATTCGACGGCAGGCCCGGAAGCGGCTCGGCGGCTGAAGCTGAGCCGCTGCATAAGGGCAGCCACACGGCACGGGACGGTCGGTAAGAGCATTACGGTATCTGAAGGGACCGATCATATATGAAAGACAATAACTTTAAAAATCTGCTGGGAAAAATGCCATTTGGTTTAGGCTGCTGTGAATTTGCTTATGACAGCCAGGGCGCAATCGTGGATTACATATTTCTTGACGTTAATCCGGCTTTTGAAAGAATGATGGGACTAAAACGGGAATGCGTTATCGGGCAGCGGGCGGGTAATATCTATTACGATAAATATTCAGGTGATTTTAACTGGCTGGCATTTTTCGAGGAGGCCGCGCACTCGGGGAATGAGCTGGACACGACCCATTGGTTTGACGGGCTTGGCCGATATTTGAAAGTCACAGCAGTGCCGTATGATCACATGAGATTTATAATGTTCATACAGGATGCGCCTGAGGAAGCAGCCATTTTGCAGCTTAAAAGTCAAAAAGACGAATATAAAAAAGTTCTGCAAGAGCTGGAAATTGTATTTACAAGCACGCACGATGCGATTAGTCTTGTGGAATACAGCGGTGGACAATTTCGGTATATCCGCAGCAATAACGTACACCAGGAGCTGACGGGCATTGAAAATATAGCCGGCAGGACACCCCAGGAGCTTCTCGGGGAAGATATCGGAGAAAGACTGTGCGCCTATTATGAGGCATGCATGAAGACAAAAAAGCCCGTTACATATGAACAGACTTTTTATTTCGCCACCGGCGCGCGGGTCTGGTTGACGAGCCTTTCGCCCGTAATTGACGGGGACGCCGTGCGGTATCTTGTAGGCTCCAGCAAGGATATTACTGAGCTTAAAGCGGCTGAAAAAGAAAAAGCCCAATTAACGCAGCGGCTGGAGTCGTTGTTTAACCAACATACGGCCATTATGCTCATGATTGACGCTGCTTCCGGAATGATTATCGACGCCAATCCGTCGGCTTGCGATTTTTACGGATATACGAAAGAGGAGCTTACAGGATTGCGCATTGAAGATATAAACATGCTGCCGCCGGATGAAGTGAAAAAACTACGCCTCATGACCATGGACAGCAGACACCGGTATTTTATGTTTCCGCATCGCCTGAAGAACGGCGAAATCCACCCGGTGGACGTCTATTCATGCCCCATTACAGATGATCAGAACACATTGCTTTATTCTATAATTTTTGATGTCTCGGATCGTGAAATATACAGAAATGAGCTGTTCTTTGAGAAAGAACTCTTTCGCACGACGCTCCGGTCCATCGGCGACGGCGTTGTTACGACAGACCTTAACGGGATCATTACGAGTCTCAACGGCGCGGCACAGGACATAACAGGCTGGAATGCGAGTGATGCGGAAGGTCGAAAATTCGCCGAGGTATTCTGCCTGATCAATGAGAACACGGGCAAGGCTGTGGAAGACCCGGTTGAGAAAGTACTTAAAACAGGGAAAATCGTCGGACTGGCTAATCATACTATTTTACGGAGCCTTCAGGGGCGTGACGTACCAATCGCTGATAGTGCTGCACCTATAAAAACGGAGGACGGTCGTTTTTACGGTGTTGTAATGGTGTTCCGAGATGTTACGACGGAAAAGGAGCACAACAACCATGTTAAGTATCTGAGCTATAACGACTTTTTGACGGGCCTTTATAACAGGCGTTATATCGAAGAGGCTATGATATGGCTCGATATTATGGATTATCTCCCGATTTCTGTGATCATGGGTGACGTTAATGGATTGAAAATTACCAATGACGTATTTGGCCACGAGGCCGGTGATGAGCTTTTGAGACATGTGGCCCGGACGCTGAAGGAATGCAGCCGGGAAGAAGACCTTGTTGCCCGGTGGGGAGGTGACGAATTTGTTATTTTGATGCCGAGAACCGGACTGTCCACCGCGGAGGAGGTTGTACAGAAAATCAGAAACAGCTGCAGCGTTATTGACAAAAGTTCCCTCCAGATGAGCCTGTCACTCGGGTGTGCTGTAAAAATACACGACGACTGCTTAATATCCGATGTGATGCGCACCGCCGAGGAATATATGTACCATCAAAAGCTTCTCGATCGAAAAAGTTATCGAAATACGATTATCAATACACTTTTAGTCACGCTTTATGAAAACAGCATAGAAACGGAAGAGCATACGAGGCGGCTTGGCGCCCATAGTCAGATCATCGGGGTTAAGCTCGGGCTGTCATCCAAGGAGCTGGACGAGTTGTCTTTACTCGCTATCCTGCACGATATCGGCAAGGTCGGCATAAGCCGGGATATCCTGTGTAAGCCGACGGCGCTTACGGCTGATGAATGGGAAGAAATGAAGCGTCACCCGGAAATCGGTTACCGGATTGCTCAGGCGACGCCGGAACTGGCGGTTGTGGCCGAATATATCCTTTATCATCACGAACGCTGGGATGGGACGGGTTATCCGCGCGGCCTTAAGGGTGAAGAGATCCCGCTTATTTGCCGTATTCTTGCCGTGACAGACGCGTATGATGCCATGATAAACAACCGGGTTTATCGCAGCGCCCTTAGCCTGGAGAATGCTGCCCTGGAGCTTAAAAATAACGCGGGAACACAATTTGATGCCGATATTGTGAAAGTGTTTCTTGATATTTTAAAGGAAGAACAGGCGTGATGTTCCCATTTGCTGGAGAACTCCCCTGAAACCGTTGTGGTTTCAGGGGAGTTTCTATGTGTGGTATAGTGTTTACTATAACCGGCCCTGTTCTTTATCGTAGAACTCGCGGCTGTACGCGTGCAGCTCGTTAAGAATGTCCCAGATCGTTTCCGGGTCGCGCCCGAAGACGTTGGCGTAAAACCCGCCGCCGGACCCGTAAATATCCACCGTGTGGCGGACCATTTTAATAAGCTCATCCTTCGGTAAGGTCATATCCGGCGCGAGGCCCTCGATGCCGGTGTTAAAGCCGATTTTGTCGCCATACTTTTCCTTCATGGCCGGGATATCGACGGCGCGCCGCTGGATCTGAAGCAGGTCGACGCCCATATCGATCATATACGGAATGAAGCGGGTGATGTTGCCGCACGAGTGTAGCATGAAGTGCACGCCTTTGGACTTGATATGGTCAATGATGCGTTTGGTCGGTGCGAAAACCAGCTCCTCCATCATTTTTGGTGAAAAGAAGGTGTCCTTTTCGGTACCCCAGTCGTCATGAATCGTCATGAGGTTTACGGGATACAGGCTGCAGAACAGATCGACCATTTCGATCATGTGATCAGCCAGACGCTCAAAAAAGCCCCGCACGGCCTCCGGCTCAAGCGACAGGGCGAACATACCTTCCGTGTAGCCGCCCAAAACGGCAATAAGCCGCTGGATCAGGCCGTTATGTAAGTCAACCTGTACGATTTTTCCGGGGACATATACATTTTTCATGAAGTGGTCGGCCGGCGTTTGCCAGTCCCACTCGCTCAAGACAGGGAACTGGATAACCTTTTCCCACTCGGTTATGTCCTTAAGCAGATGGGTATCCGGCGCGTTGGTTGCGCCGCCGGCGGAAACGCACCACCGGAGCGGGACGTTGAACCAGTCGGTAAAGTCGTAATCCTCAGTGGCTCTGTGGTGAAAGTCGGCGCTGATTTGCCGGCCAATGCCGAGGTCCTGATACATGAGATTATGAAAATCCGTCAGAGAGCTCGGGGCCCAGACGGGGTTATCCCGGGCGACAACGCGGTGGAAATTCTCCAGCGGCGTAATCGGCGTATCAAATTCCGGGATATCGACCGTCAGGTCGGTAAAAGGCAGCGTTGTTTTTTCAGTTTTCGTGCCGGCGTCCAGATACGGCGGTCTCGCGTATTTCATGGTGGATAGCTCCTTGTCTGTGATTTCTCGCGCACTGTCGCGAAGCAGATATGTATCAGTATACGCCGAGCCGGGTTTACCGTTGGTTTAAACGCGGTTTTATCCCGATTATTTTTTATAGTCCTTCCAGGAGTTAACAAAGCTCTTGCGCTGATCGGGCGTGAGGAATTTTTCCACGCGCATATAGTAACTTTTCGCCATCTCCAGCTTGTTCTGGCGAAGCAGTGCGTCGATCAGAACCTCGTGGATTTCCCCGTCGGCGTAGCCGACGCTCAAGACGTTTGAAACGACCTCGAAGATTTTGCCGTATTCCTCCATTTCCCGCAGAAGTGCCAGATACTCCTTCAATATCTCCAGATATTTGATTTGATAATAGCTGATCCAGCCCAAAAGCCAGATCTCTGATTCGTAATTGGGCAGCATGTCGCCCTTATACAGGTTGATCGCTTTTTTATACAGATACTGTTTTTCGTAGCTGGACAGCTTCTGCGAGTGGATTCGGCTGCAAATCAGATCGAAGGAATCCACATCGACAATGATGGTCAGCTGGTCGTTAATGGCATAGGTGCCGGAGCGCGCGATGACGAGCTTTTCGGTACAGATGCTGTCAAGAATTTTACGCACGCGGAAGGCCACGCCCTTGACCATGTTGTACGGATTGTCGATCAGCTGATCCGGCCATAAAATATCGGCAATCTCCCGGATTGGGATCGTGCGGTTCCTGTTTTTTAGAAGATACAGCAGAAACCGGCTGCACTGGACGGACGAAAAATCGGCAAAATCGAGCGTGCCGCTGTTCGTAATGATTTCAAAGCCGCCGAACAGCCGGATAAGCACATCCTCGTCCGACAGCTCCTGCGTTTTGTGTTTGGCGGACTTGGACAGCCGGAACATATCGATGGCCCTGATTTCGTTAAACAGCGCTTTCGTCGACAGGCTCAAAAAGCTGGTCTTCTGCCAGAAGCGGCGCACGTTGTTAACACAGTAAAACGCCACCATCTGCGTGCGCGTTTTGAACGGCACGCCCATGGCGTTGAAAATATTGTGCTTTTTAAGCCAGTCATACTCGGCGGGATGCGTGTCCCGAAGGTCTTCCGTTGTAAACAAAAAGGGCTCGTTTTTAATAATGATATCCGTAAAGAGGTTGGAAAACAGCATCGTGCCGACGGCCTCGTCCTCTGCGGACACGACGCCGTCGCGGGTTTTGGTGTAAAGATACTGGCAGGCCTCCAGCTCCTCGTCAAGCTCCAGAACATACGCACGGTCGGCCTCGTAGAGCATCAGCGTTACCGACAGGCATTCCCGAACATTGTTTTCCGGGAAATCGGTACCGTGATACGTTGACTCGAGATGCAGGTAGGCCGACTCGAACAGCATGGTATAAAGGCTGTCGGAGTTCTTGTCATCGGCAACGATCTGACGGACGCTGTCAACCCGGATGGACCGGCCGTCGTGCGTCAGCCGTACGCTTTCCAGGATGGCCGGCCAGGGCAAATCGCACAAGGTTGGTACGAATTTGGTGGCAATTTCGCCTGGGTCCAGCGGAATATCAATATAGGTCCGGCGTGTTTTCTCGTCCTTTGACAAAAGCTCCGAAAGCTTTTGCCGCGGGGGGACCGCCTTTAAACCAAAATGCTCCCTGGCGTGACGGTTAAGGTACATGACGACGCCCGTTTCGTAGTCGCTGACACAGACGATGCTGTTTATTTCATTAAATTGCTCGAAATTCATCTGTTAACACCTCGTATTCATGATAGCGCTGCGCGGTTTCATCTGAGGTTCAATATGAAGTTTGCGTTTTATAATTTATCGTATCATACTTTTACGGGCTGTCAAACAGCGAAAAAGCGTGGTTCAAACCGACATTGAACCAAATATCAAACTGAGTGTGCGTTATAGTTGAGCAAACGAACTTAATAGCGTGGAATAAGCGCTGAGAGGAGCAGCATTATGACGAATATCAATCCGAAATGGGGCGCGTGGGCAACCCCGATGGATCCAGTGCCCGAAAAGGATATCCTGACCACCGAAGAGGCCGATGTCATCGTCATCGGCGCGGGTATTGCCGGCGTTACCTGCGCGCTTCGGGCGGCTCAGTGCTCAGCGAGCGTCATTGTTCTGGAGAAATCCGCATCCTGGAGCGCACGGGGCGGAAATATCGGTGTGGCCAATTCTTCATTTATGAAGGAAAACGGTTACGAAAACGATCCCGAATATATCGCGCGCGAGTGGATCAAGCGCTGTGCCAACCGGTGTGACGAGCGTATCGTCTGGCATTACCTGAAAAACGGCGGCCGGGCGATGGACTGGCTTGTCGATATCGTTACAAAGCCCGAATACGGCGCACGTCCGGTGCTGCAGGGCTGCATTTATAAGGGCGACACGTACGTCGAGGTCGTCGGGTCGCACCGCTTTTTCGACGGGCCGATGGCCAAGCGCGGTGCGCGGGCCGGCGCGGCCGACGCCGTATACGCTATGTATACGGAGGCCGAGAAGCTGGGCGTGCGCTTCCTGTTTAAAACGCCGGGAGAGCAGCTCGTTAAAAAAGACGGCTGTGTTGAAGGCGTCGTGGCCAAAGATGACGAAGGATACCGCTACTTTAAAGCGCGGCGGGGCGTTGTGCTTGCCACAGGCGATATCGGCGGAAATGATGACATGTGCGAGGACCTGGCCCCGATTGCCAACCGCTGCAGTGCGAAAATCTATTCGCCCAGAGGCGGCAACACCGGCGACGGGCACCGCATGGGGCTGTGGGCGGGCGGGACGTTTGAGGATGCGCCGTTCGCGGCTGTTTTACATCCTCAGGCCTTTCATTTCGGCAATTACTGCTTTCTGTTCGTGCGGCCCGACGGGACGCGCTTTATGAACGAGGATAATTACGTCCAGGGAAAATCGGTGGCAATTATCCGAGAGCGGGTCCCGTACGCGTGGTCCATCATCGATTCGGACTGGGCTGAGAAAATTCCGGAAACGCTGCAGTACGGCGGCGGCCTTTTCTGGGGACAGGACTGTGTTGCCGGCGAAAAGCCGTTTGAACCGGACACGGAGGCGATGCTGCTCGAGTGGGGACAAAAGCGCGGCGTGATCGTTAAGGCCGATACGCCGGAGGAGCTGGCATCCAAAATGGATGTGCCGGCCGCCCGTTTTGCCGCGACGTTCCGCCGGTATAACGAGCTGGCGGCCGCCGGCCAGGACGCGGACTTCGGCAAGCGGCGCGAGCTTTTAATGCCGCTGGACCGGCCGCCTTATTACGCGCTGAAATTTGGACCGGCGCTTTTGGCTGTCGTCGGCGGGCTCCGGGTTGACACCGGGATGCGCGTGCTGGACGAGAACGGTGAGCCGGTTTCCGGCCTGTACGCCATCGGCAACGCCGCCGGCGGGCGCTACGGCGTGGATTATCCCATCCTCATCGCCGGCAACAGCCACGGTACGGCGCTGACCTTTGGGTTCGTGCTCGGCGAGAGTCTTGGCGGTGATCCGGACGGCAATACACAGGCTTAATGGATGCGCTGTAAAATATACTGATGTGCAAACCGCCGAATAACGGATTGTCCAGCATTAAAGCGTCACGCGCCCACGTGGTAAAAAAACCACGGTGGGCGCATTTCTTATAAGAAGGCCGGCATACGGGCCTGTGTTCTTTGCTTGACGTATCAACCTAAAATATTATATTATATGTAATAAATTAGTTTAATATACACAAATAGGGCGGGAAAGAAGCGGATATTGCAACGTGACATCCGGACGTTGTCAGCCTTGCGGTCAGAGGTAAAAAATTGGATATCACTATTTTACGAACGGTTTTAAGCATATGTCATTATTGCAGCTTTACGGGCGCGAGCGAGCAGCTATCGTTATCCGTATCGGCTGTTTCAAAGCATGTGGCCGCTGCCGAAGCCGAGCTGGGCATCCGGCTGTTCCGGCGCGGCACCAAGGCCCGAAGCGTTGATCTGACGGATGAAGGCCAGAGCATTATCGGCGAAATTGAGGATATTGTTTGGCGGTACGATGCTCTTTTGAAAAAGACGGCCGATATGGGCATCGATCAGACGCAGACGCTTCAGATCGGTTACGGCATTATGCTCAGCAGCTTTGGTGAAGATCAGATCCTGTCAGATTTCTGCAATCATTATCCGAATGTGGAGGTCAAGGTCAGCTCGGATTATACGACGGAAATTATCCGGCTTTTAACGGTGGGTCTTATTGACTGTGCTTTCGCCGGTTACGCGGAGGGTGTAAACATCAGTGATGAGATACGCACGGGAAAGGGAAGCATCGGATGCGTAACTATTTATAAGGGCAACGATATGAGCGTGCTGGTATCAAAGACGCATCGGCTGGCCGGCCGCGAGGATATCAGTGTCGGGCAGCTGGACGGCGAAACACTGATATTGAATAACCGGTTTGAAAATAAAAGCAAGCTGCCGTCGCATGGTATGGAGTTCTTTTCACAGGACGGTATGACGTGCCGTTTCCGATTCATGGATTTCAGCCGTAAAAAGCTCATTTTCAACGCGGTCGCAAACGGACAGGGAATTCTGCCGTATGTCTATCCGTTTATTGACGATGATCCCCGGCTGACCTCCGTAAGGATTGGCGAATGGATAGCAGATTCTTACGGCTTATTTTTATATAGGAAGAATTCGCCGGCGCGCTTGGTAAAGCTGCTGAAAAAATACGTGGATAAGTATGCAAGCGCGGTTGACGGCAGAAATAACTGAGAAAACCGGCAAACCGGCTTGTTTGTGAAATTGATATGTAAGCTCCGGGAACGTACGACGTTTCTGGGGCTCAGATGAGACCAGACAACTCGCCGTCATCGACGAAAATTAAATCGCACGGCGATTGGACGCACAAAGGACAAAAGACTTTTTCGACAAGCTGAAGCCCCGGGAACGCATGACGTTTCCGGGGCTTTTCTTTGTCCGGAACGCAATTACTTTCCGATTAATGCGGTTGGTTTCCAATACGTGCAGGCATTTATTAAAATTAGGCAGCTTAACCAGATTCGCCCGGTGTTTTAAGTTTTTACGCAAACTAAATTTCTCAAATGGAAACCAATTTAATAAATCGGATTTGCATAGGATATGAATCATGACTACGTTATAGTTACAGGCTTTTTAGTTGGCTTGTACAACTTTCGGCGGTGTATTTGTCGGATTGTTACACGAAACCGCCGGCTTATGCGTGGTTGAAAACCGTATATCAGAGGCTGCAGGTTATTTTACGCCAATGGTTTTTAAGGAGGTGGGACGCACATTTTTACATAACCGGCTTAAAAAATTGATTTTTAGGCGCTCAAATAAACCGGTGGCTAAACTGATATTAAACCAAGCCGATGACTTTTATCTAGTTAACTAATAAGCAATCGTCACGCGCATCCCGTTTTGTGATCTGTGGCAAATACGGCTGTCAGATATAAGACGCGTTATGCGTGAGACCGGTACCAAAAGGTCATTAAACAGGAGGGTAAACTATGAAGAAAGTATTATCTGTCGCAGTAGTATTCATCCTCGCACTGTCACTGTTCGCCTGCGGAACAAGCACGCCCAATACACAACCGTCGGCCGATACGGCACCGCCGTCGCCACCCTCGGTAGCTGACGACTCCACGTCGCCGTCCGGCGGCGAACCGGCGCCGTCATCCGAAATCCAGTACGGCGGCATTTTGAAAGTTGTCAACTCTGCCGAGGGCTCGGCGCCGCTGGGAATCCCATGGGCGCAGGCCACGCTGGAACAACTCCTTTTGGCCCCGTTTTTTGAAGAGCTCATCAAGACCACGACAAAGGGCGAAATGCTGCCATGTCTGGCGGAGTCCTGGAACTTGGATATGGACAACAATGAAATCGTTGTGAATATCCGGCCGAATGTCACGTTCTTCGACGGATCGGCGCTGACGGCTGACGTCGCCGGCTGGAACGTTATGAAGCAGGTTGAAGCGCATCTGGTGCAGCATATAACCAGCTACGAAACGCGCGGCGATCTGGTGCTGGTGCTCAAGTATGACACCTGGTCAAACGACGTGCTAAGCAGCTTGGGTGCCTGTGGCTTGTGCTCGAAGGAATCCTTTGAGAAAAACGGCGAGGAATGGGCGGCTGAAAACCCGATCGGCACCGGTCCGTTTATGCTGAAGGAATACGTACATGGCCAGCATTTGCTCTGTGAAAAGAACCCGAACTACTGGCAGGAAGGCAAGCCGTATCTCGACGGCGTCCAGTACGTTTTTATGCGTGACGCGATGACACAGAATATGGCCATCCAGGCCGCGGGAGACGACAGCATTGACGTGCTCAACATTAACTCCGCCGAGCAGGTCTCCATGCTGAAGGCAACAGGTCTGTTTAACATTACCATTTTGCACACGGGCCCGGTTTCGCTGACGCCGAGCAGCATGGATACCGAATCGCCCCTGAGTAACCTCAAGGTCCGACAGGCCATTTCATATGCTGTTGACCGCGAAGCCATTGTCGCTGCCAGAGGCTTTGGTATCTGTACGCCGGGCACGCAGCTCGTTTCCAGCGAATCCATGGCACGTCTGCCGGATGAATACAATTTGACGTATGATCCGGATAAGGCCAGGGAACTGCTGGTTGAGGCCGGCTATCCCGACGGTTTCCATACGACGCTTTACACGCAGCCGGGCGTAGCCGACAAGGAGGTTACAGTTGCCGTTCAGCAGATGCTTGAGGCGGTCGGCATCACAACGGATCTGGAATTCCCGGATGCGGGCGGTTATTCGTCGCTGCGCGCCGGTGGCTGGGACGGCATTACCGTCAACGGTCTGCGGCAATTTGCCATCCCCTATAAAACCTTCTATCTGTACTTTGACCCCGCACAGACGTTCATGGTGAGCGCGGCCAGGCCCGACGGCTGGACAGAGGCAATGGAAGCGGCCCTTGAGACGGAGGAGCCGGAGGCCGGACCGCTGCAGGAATGCCATAAGCTCCTGCTTGAAAACCTTATCACTATTCCGCTTTACAACATGAGCGACAACTGGATCATGAAGCAAAACGTACATGACACCTATTATGGCTATATCGAACATGCCAGTCTCGCGGATGCCTGGATGGGATAAATACAGCAAAGCATGGCCATTTATCTCCTGATATCTTAACCATCAGGTAGTGCCTGTTTTGAAGGGTTGAGGGGAGCTTGTCTTCAGCGACCTGAAGCCTGCCGAACCTCAGCCCTTCTTTATTGAAAGCAAGATTAACGGTGCGTTGCGGTTGATAGCCGCAATGTAAAATAGCATAAGGGAGAACGATATATGCTGACGTATATCATACGCCGCCTGCTGCATGCGCTTTTAGTCATCGTCCTGGTTAGCATTGTTGTTTTTACCCTCATCAGGATGATGCCCGGTGATCCGATTGAGATGCTGTATGCGGAAAGTTCGGTAGCACAGCTTACGGCGGAAGACATGGAAGAGCTCCGGCATGAAGCGGGGCTGGACCGGCCGATTACTGTCCAGTACGCCAACTGGGTGGCGAACATTGTCCAGGGTGATTTCGGCAAGTCGCTGATGCGCGGGTTTGACATCGGCAAGGAATTAGGACACCGGGCGACGATAACGCTTCTTTTGGGTCTCAGTTCATTTGTTATCGGGATCGTTGTCGGGCCGATTTTGGGTATTATCAGCGCCATACGACGCGGCAAATTCATTGATAACCTGGTGTCTGTGATTGCTAATATTGGCATTACGGCGCCGCAGTTCTGGGTGGCGATATTGCTGCTGTATTTTTTCGGGTTGAAACTGCAGCTTTTACCCATGTACGGGTATACGCTGCCGTGGGAGAATTTTGGGCAGTGTATCCTGCAGAGCGTGCTCCCGGTATTTGTCGGAGCGCTTGGCGTTATCGCATCGACAGCCCGTCAAACGCGTTCGAGCGTTTTGGAGACGCTTGGCGAAGACTACATAAGAACCGGCTGGGCCAAGGGCCTGAGTGAGCGGAAGGTTATTTTCCGGCACATTCTGAAAAACTCGCTGATGCCCGTCGTGACGCTCAGCGGCACGATGCTGCGCATGGTGGTCGGCGGCTCGGTCGTCATTGAGACGATCTTTGCCATACCGGGTATGGGCAAGATGATGGTGGACGGTATGCTCTCGCACGATTACCCGGTCGTACAGGCCATGACGCTCATAATGACGCTGGTCGTTGTCCTGTCAAGCCTGCTTGTTGATCTGCTATACGGCTGGCTGGATCCGCGGATTCAGTACGAATAGGGGGGGGAGAGACAGAATGAAACCAGATAGTAATATTTCAAACGCCTGCCAGGCGGTTTCCGGTGACGAGCCGGAGGTTGAAGTCCTCGAAGAGGAGCTGTTGCCCCCTGTTAATGAGGTCAAACGATTTTTTAAGGTACTGTTTAAAAGAAAAATCGTTATTTTCGGCTTTGTCGTCGTTATTTTAATGCTCGCTATCGCCGCCTTTGCCGAATGGATTGCACCCTACGGTATGAACGATCAGGACCTGCATAACGTGCTGGCCGCGCCAAGCGCCCAGCATCTTCTGGGAACGGACGCGCTGGGCCGGGACCTTTTAAGCCGGATTATCTACGGCACCCGTATCGCGCTGTCCGTCGGTGTTTCAACCGTTTTGGTCTCCGCGACAATCGGGACGCTTTTAGGCCTCATCGCCGGTTACGCGGAGGGCCTCCTTCAGACGATTGTCATGCGCCTGACAGATGCGATGATGGCCATTCCGTCTCTCATTCTGGCACTGATTATCGCTGCCATTCTGAAAACGGGCGTGTTTGGCGTCGTCTTAGCTGTGGCTATCACGCTGTTTCCGGGATATGTAAGGCTCATTAACGGACAAGTGCTCTCGCTTAAACAAAATGACTACGTTATGGCCGGTCGGTCTATGGGCGCGAAGAAACGGCGCATTTTATTCCGTCATATACTGCCCAATACGCTCTCGCCCCTGATCGTCCAGATGACGATGATGATTGGCATTGCGATACTGGCGGAAGCGTCGCTGAGCTTTCTCGGCCTGGGCATTACGCCGCCGACGCCGGCCTGGGGGAGCCTTTGCTACGACGGATATAAGTATCTGATGATGCGCCCACTGCTCTCCATCGCGCCGGGCCTTGCCATCATGATCCTTGTTTTTTCGTTTAACATGGTCGGTGACGGGCTGCGCGACGCGCTGGACCCCAAGCTGCGTGGAACGAATTGACGGGAGGTACAGAAATTGGTAAGATTGTTAACAGTTAAAGGTTTAACAACTGAGTTTCGGACGGAGCGCGGCGTCGTCCGCGCCGTCAATAACGTATCGTATCACGTGGACGAGAGCGAAATCATTGGCCTTGTCGGCGAAAGCGGCTGCGGGAAATCCGTCAGCCAACTGTCCGTTATGCAGCTGATACCGGAGCCGCCCGGTAAAATTGTCGGCGGGTCCGTGGAATTTGAGGGTGAGGACCTATTACAGTACGGCCGGCAGAGCCGCGAGATGTGCGCCATCCGCGGCAGCAAGATATCCATGGTCTTTCAGGAGCCGATGACATCCCTCAATCCGGCGATGACCATCTGCAGGCAGATGTCGGAGGTCATGACGGAGCATCTGAACATGGATAAGAAGGAAGCGCGGGAGAGAAGCATTGACATGCTCGCAAAAGTCGGTATCGCCGATCCCGGAAAGCGCATCGACGACTATCCCCATCAGCTGTCCGGCGGCATGCGCCAGCGCGTCATGGTGGGCATGGCCATGCTGTGCAGCCCTAAACTCATCATTGCCGACGAGGCTACAACGGCGCTGGACGCCACGATTCAGGCGCAGCTTCTGGAGCTGATGTATTCACTGGTGAGCCAGAACAACACAGCGCTCATCATGGTCACGCATAATCTTGGCATCGTGGCGCGTTACGCCCACCGAATCAACGTGATGTATGCCGGCAAGATTATTGAATCCGGTACGGTCCGGGAGATTTGGGCCAATCCCCTCCACCCGTATACGGAGGGCCTGCTCAAATGCGTGCCGCGGCTGGGCGAAAAGCTCGTACCTATCAAGGGCATGCCGCCGACGCTTATCAACAGGCCGCCGACGTGCCCGTTCGCCCCGCGCTGCAAGCTGCGTAAGCCGTCGTGCCTGACGGAACCGGTGGCCGAGCTGACGCATGTCGAAGGCCGACACTCCACGGCGTGTAACGTCAGATTGGAGGCGCTGCGATGAAGACGATGAAAGCCGGCACAGAAGCGGCAAAGCTGGTTGAAAGAGGAAACATCATTGATGTTTTGAATTTAAAAATGTATTTTCCGGTCCGGCGCGGTCTGCTCAGACGCAAGGTAGCCGACGTGAAGGCGCTCGACGACATATCGTTTTCCATAAAGCCCGGCGAGACACTCGGCCTTGTGGGTGAAAGCGGCTGCGGGAAAACCACGGTGGGCCGGTGCCTGATGCGCCTTTATAAGCCGACGCAGGGTGTATTGATGTTTGAAGGCGCGGATATATCGTCTGTCTCCGAGTCGGAGCTGCGAAGCTTCCGCCGCCGGATGGCGCTGGTGTTTCAAGACCCGTACAGCTCGCTCAATCCGCGCATGAACTCCGGCGAAATCGTGGGGGAACCGCTGAAAATACACGGGCTCGTTAAAAACAGCAAGGAATTTAAAGAGCGTGTGGCGGAGCTTTTTATCATGACAGGTCTGAGCCCGGACATGATGGACCGGTATCCCCATGAATATTCCGGCGGGCAGCGGCAGCGCCTGTCCATTGCGCGCTCGCTCGCGGGCGACCCGTCCATGATCGTGTGCGATGAGCCTATCTCGGCGCTCGATGTGTCCATGCAGGCGCAAATTCTCAATCTGCTGCAGGAGCTGCAGTGTAAAAATGACCGTCTGAGTTATCTTTTTATCTCGCACGACCTTTTAGCCGTCCAGTATATCAGCCAGCGTGTGGCGGTGATGTATCTCGGCCGGATTGTGGAAATGTCAACCTCTGTGGAGCTGTATTCCAACACGCTGCACCCGTACTCCAAGGCGCTGTTGTCGGCGCAGCCATTGCCAGACCCTGTTGCCGAGGAGTCTCGCAACCGCATTATTCTGACAGGAGACGTACCAACTCCCTTAAATCCGCCATCCGGCTGCTCGTTCCATCCGCGCTGTCCCATGGCGCATAAGGACTGTGCCGAATGCACCCCGGAGCTGCGGGACGTGGGGAACGGCCATTTCGTTGCCTGTCACTATGTCTGATCGCGCGTTTGCGGTAATAAGCCCGGCATACTGAGTAATTAATGAGACGTTGCCGGTCGAAATAGATTAACTGGAGGTACACTATGAATCAATATGATGTCGACGTACTCGTCATCGGGGGCGGCAGCGCCGGCGTTGCGGCCGGTATCGCCGCGGCGCGCCGCGGGCTGCGCACGCTGCTCCTTGAAAACCTGACGAGCCTGGGCGGCCTGATGACGAACGGCTACGTCACGGGACCAGCCGGAATTATCGAGGGGCTGTGCAAGGAGCTTTTGGACCGGCTGAACAAGCAGGGCTTTCTCTACGACACGCCGCATACGCCGGCCGTGGACCCGGAGCGCTGTAAATTTGAAATGGAGACGATGCTCCTGCAGGCCGGCTGCCGAATTTTATACGGTATTCGTGCCGTCGACGTCGTAATGGATGGGGCGAATATCCAAAGCGTCGTATGCTATTCCAAATCCGGGCGCTGTGAAATCCGCGCCACGTATTATATCGATGCGTCCGGCGACGGAGATATTGCCGCGGCGGCCGGCGTGCCCTATGATGTGGGCAACGCCGAATACATGGGCCTCAATCTTGCCCATACAATGGGCATCCGCATGTCTAACGTCGACCTGGCTAAATACCGCGCGGCCAATAAAGAGTGGGCGGAGAGCAACCGGGATTCCAAGAAAATGGGCCTGGCGTGCGCCATGATGGATCAAGCCGTTGAAAACGGCGATCTGCCGTACCCGATTTTCCCGGGCGGGCTGATTTATCAGGTCCCCGGTACGCCGGAGGACTGTGCAGACGTGGCGTTTAATGTGGCGCACAGCTACTATAACCATAATCTCGACGTGGAGGATCTCTCGCGCCAAATCGTTGAGCAGCACCAGCAGAACCTGTGGCTCGAGGCGGTTTACCGCAAATATGTACCCGGCTTTGAAAACTGCCGCTTGACGGCGCTGGGCTCGCTGCCCGGCATCCGGGACTCCCGGCGGATCATCGGCGAATATATCATGAAGGATACCGATATTGCCGCCGGTACAAAATTTGAGGACAGCATTGCCAAATTTCCGGAAATCTACGACACGCATCATCCGACGAGCCGCTACTGGGGCTTCAGGCATCACATCCACTCCAAGGAACCGATCCCCGGCGCGATCAACATCAAGGAGCCCTGTGACAAGGCAATGCATCCGTTTTGCCCGCCGGAGGAGGGCTCGTACTCGGTTTATACAAACTTTACCCAGTACTGCGAGGTCCCCTACCGGGTTGTCGTGCCGCTGAAGGTTGATAACCTCCTTGTGGCCGGGCGCTGCGTCTCGGCGGATTTCCACGCGATGGCTGCCGTGCGCATTATCACCATTTGTATGGCAACCGGGCAGGCGGCCGGTATCGCCGCCGACCTGTGCATTAAAATGGGTGTGCGCCCGCGTGATCTCGACGGCAAGCTTGTGCGCCAGGCGATGATCGACGACGGCGTGCCGCTTGACAAGGCCCCCGACGGCTACTGGGCGTTTTTGGCCGAGGTATCTAAAGACGACGTCGAAAAGCACGAGTTTGTCCGTATGCGCGGCGATATGGTCGCTGTGCGTCTGCCGGACGGCTCCATCACCATGCGCTTTGGTGCCGAGCCCAAGCCCAAGCCGGAGGCAACGGAAAACAAACCGGAGAACATGAACCCGGATATTATATTCTAATGAGAGCGGTGACATTTTGGGAAGCGACTATAAGCATGTGTTTTCTCCCCTGACAATCAGGGGCGTCACATTTAAAAACCGTATAGAAATGGCCCCGACGTCGCCTAAATTCACGACGGAAAAGGGCTATATGACGACGGAGCATATCGATTACTTCCGCGCTGCCGGTCGCGGCGGCGCGGCGATCATCACGCTGGGCAACTGCTCGGTTGACATCGAGCATGCTCAGGATGAACCACGCCAGGTCGGTCTCGACAGCGACGATTATCTCATCGGTCTGGGCCGGTTTGCCGATATGTGCGACCGGTACGGCACGCTCGGTTCGCTGGAGGTTAACCACTCGGGACTCGACGCGAGCTGGGAGTATAACCACGTGCCGGCCATCGGCCCCTCCGCCCAGATGATGCCGAAGGAGCTCATGCGCGCGGCGGCAAACGGGCGCGAGCCCGTCCGCGCGCGGGAGATGACGATTGACGAAATCCACGAGCTTCAAAGCAAGTACGTTGACGCGGCGTACCGGTGCAAGTTCGCCGGGATGAAGATGTGCATGATCCATGGCGGGCACGGCAATCTAATCGCGCAGTTTACAAGCCCCCTGTACAACCACCGGACGGACGAGTACGGCGGAAGCCTTGAAAATCGCGCGCGCTTCGGGATCGAGATTCTCGACGGTATCCGCAAAAAATGCGGCGAGAATTTCGTTATTGAGTTTCGCGTGTCGGCCGACGAGATCCATCCGGACGGTATGCACTTTGATGAGACCAAAGAGTACCTCAAAATGCTCGACGGGAAAATTGATATGGTCAATGTTTCGGCCGGGCTGCACTCGGACGTGAAATACTTCCGCTACTGGTCGCCGAATATGTACATGCCGCGCATGATCAACGTGAAGTATGCCGCCGAGCTGAAAAAGATACTAAGCTGCAAGGTCACAACCGTGGCGGGCATCTCAAGCCTGGACGACGCCGAAAAGATACTCTCCGAGGGCTGGGCCGACTTTGTGGCTATGGCGCGCGCTTTGATGGCAGACCCCGAAATGCCGCGCAAGTACGCGAAGAACGCGCCGGAGGAACACGTGCCGTGCACGCGCTGCAACTACTGCGGCCGGCGTATCGGCGGCATCCGCACCGTGGCGTGCGCCGTCAATCCCAAGCTGGGCCGCGAGGCCGAGCTGGAGGATGGCCGGGTCCGCCCGGCGGCCGTGAAGAAGACAGTCGCCGTCGTGGGGGCCGGCCCGGCCGGCATGCAGGCCACGCTCACGCTTCTGGAGCGGGGGCACGACGTTGTGCTGTTTGAAAAAGAGACGGTTGTCGGCGGCAACCTCATTGCCGCCGCGTCCATGGAGCTCAAGCAGGATATGAAGGATTACCTCGCTTACATCCAGAGGACCGTTATGAAAAGCGGCGCCGATATCCGCCTGGGGACACCGGCCACAGCCGAGGTGATCCGGTCTCTCGGGCCGGATGCGCTCGTTATCGCCGCGGGCGCGGAACCCTTTATGCCAAAGGTGCCCGGCATTGACCTGCCGCACGTGCATTGGGCGGCGGACGCCGATATGGGCAAGTGCGGGGTTGGTCAATCGGCTGTCATAATCGGCGGCGGCTCGCTGGGGTTGGAAAGCGCCGTGACCCAGTCCTCCGCGGGGAGGAAGGTCAAGGTGCTGGAAATTCTGCCGAGCATTGCCCTGGACGGGGCGACGAACGAGCTGGTTAATCTGATCGGTCAAAACGGCGGGGAGATTCTGACAAACCGGCGTGTAACCGAAATCCGCTCGGATACGGTTGTGTGCACCGTGCTCACGACGGGTGAAATCGAGGAGCACTCGTGCGATACGGTCCTGATTTCGGCGGGGCTTGTGCCGCGCCGGTCTGTTGCGGAGGAGCTGCGACACGTACTGCCGGAGACGGAGGTCGCCATCGTCGGAGACTTAAACAAGCCGCGTACCCTCGGCGAGGCCATCCGCGAGGGCTTTGACGCCGCGCTGAATATATAGAAGCTGAGAAACCTAAAGGCAATAGGGAGGGCGGAGCCCCTTGAACATGAAAGAAATCGAGGCGATTGTAACGGTCGCACAGAGCAAGAGCTTTTACGAAGCGGCTTATGCGCTCAACTACTCGCCCTCGGTCATATCCAAATGCGTTTCTGCGGTTGAAGAGGAGCTGGGCGTGACGCTGTTTGTCCGCAGCAACCGGGCGTCCGCTATATCCCTTACGAAGGAGGGCGTGCTGCTGATGCCCCACTTCGTTGGGCTCTATGAGCGCTGCCAGCGCCTTCACAACGATGCGGCCGCGCTGCGCGAAAGCAGCGACGGCCTGCTCCGCATCGGCACCGGCAATCAGCTGTGCTCACCGGGTATGGACGAGATCATGGCGGATTTTTACCACGCGAATGCGGATATACGGATTGAACAGACGAAGCTGGACTTTGAGGCTCAGATACACGCGCTGTACTCAGGTCGGCAGGACGGCGTCTTTTTCCTGGTGCAGCATGGCAGCGACAACGCGGAAACGCTGAGCAGTCTCATTAAGGACCCTAAGGTGGAGGCATTTCATCTTGTGCGCGAGCGGGAGATGTATCTGGGAATATCCGAGGAAGAGCCGCTGGCAAAGCAGGACACCGCGCCCCTTGAAGCATTCCGGGGCTTTTCGTTTGCGTTTCACTCCAATAAGGTTATTTTAGAGAAATCCGGGACGATGACGCCCTTTATTTCTCTCAGTGGCAGAGCCGGATTTGATTTGAAGCCCATTTACATTGATCCCCGCGATACGAGTGCTTTTTATCTGGCCACTCAGATGAAAATCGCCATTCCGTCGCTTCGCGGGTCCTTTAAGTATCCGGCCGTCAAATTCATCCGGATTGAGGACTGGGATTCGTTTTCGGATTCTTATTTTATGACGCTTCGTGACAACAGAAGCGCATCGCTGGCCCAGTTCCAGAAAAGCGTGCTGGCTTTTCTAAAGCATCAGCAAATCGCGAATTGATTGGCTGTGGGGGAAATACAGAAAAAACTGCCGCATTCAATGCGGCAGTTGGTTTTTCGCGGCCTGAAAACGGCGGAGATAATGCCACATAGATTTCCGAATGGGAAATCTATAACAAAAATATGATTTTGATCGCGCGCTGTCGCGATGTAAAATATTTATAACAGAATATGTTTATTCGGGCTGCGGTAAAAGCCTGAAAATCAGACGAAAGGCCTGATGTGCTATGGCTTATAAGGAAATCTTTATACCAACGATACCGAAGCAGTGGCCGCTTCCCTCGCGGATTTATCCCATCTCCCCGCGGGAGAATCTGATGCGGGCGCTGAATCATCAAAAACCGGCTTGGATGCCGAGCCTGTACGGGTCGGGTAAGCTCTACGCTTCCGCCATTGCCCGGGACAGCCCGATTGAGCGTACCTCGGACGCGGTTGACTGGTTCGGCGTGCAGTACAAATACTCCGAGGCGCAGGGATCCAACACGCCAATGGGGAACGTGCTGGACACCATTACCGAATGGGAAGATAAAATTCACTGGGAGGACCTCAGCCAGTATGACTGGGCAGCCGACGCCGCTCGGTTTTCCCCGGACACGAATCTGGCTACATATATGCGCATGAGCAACGGTCCCTTTGAGCGGCTGCACATGCTCATGGGCTTTGAGCAGGCGCTCTTGGACCTTATTTCCGAGCCGGAGGCTGTGCATGCTTTTCTCATGCGGCTCGTTGATTTTAAAATTGAGCTTTTTAACCGAATCACCGATCATATTCAGATCGACTACGTCACGGCGGCAGACGACTGGGGCACGATGCGCGCACCATTTTTTTCCACGTCGCTCTTCGAGCAGACGATATTGGAGCCGACGGTCCGCTTTGTCAAGGCGGTCCAGGCCCGGGGGACCAAATTTGTGGCGCACTGCTGCGGCAAGGTCGACTGCTTTGTGCCGTATCTCGTCGAGGAGATCGGCGTGGATGTCCTTGAGATTCAGGGCGCGCTGAACGACATCCCCGGCATTCTCCAAAAATACGGCAGCCGTGTCACCGTTGAATACGGCGTGGACCCGCGAATTGTTTACGATCCCGACACGTCGGAGGACGAGGTGCGCGCGCATGTGCGCGATATCATTAATACCTTCGGCGCGCGGGCCGTACCCGGTTCGGGCATTGTTGCCAGCTATGGCAGCAGCTATGAGCATATCTTCTACCCGATGGAAGAGGAGTTTTACGAATACAGCAAAAAGCTCTATGCCGGCCTGTAACAGGCAACGTTACTGGAGGTTGAATAATGATTCAAAATAACAATCAGAGACGATGGTCCTTTGAAACGCCGCCGCCGGCTGTGCCGGCGTCTGAAATCATGGAAACAGTTGAGGCCGACGTCGCCGTTATCGGCGCGGGTCTGTCGGGGCTTTGCGCTGCGCTGCGGGCATCCGAGCTCGGCGCGGACGTTGTCGTGCTGGAAAAGACGAAGTCCTGGAATGTACGCGGCGGGCATATCGGCGTGGCCAATTCCAAAGCGTGGCGCGAGGCCGGGATCGTCAACGATAAAAAAGAGCTCGCGCGTGAGTGGATCGCCGCCTGCTCCAACAGGGCCAGGGAAGAGCAGGTGTGGCTGTTCGTCCACAAAAGCGAGGAAGCGTTTGACTGGATGGCGGACCACGAGGCCGCGCATGACACGTATCCGAAGCTCGTCGGCGCGCGGTACGCCGGACCGTCCTATACGGAGCGCTACGGCTCACACCTGTTTTTCGGGCCGAAAAAAACAGGCATTCAGGAGGCTGCCGAATATCTTTACGAGGACAGCGTGAAGCTGGGGGCACGGTATTATTTCAATACGCCGGGCGTGCAGCTTGAAAAAGAAAATGGTCGCGTTACCGCCGTTATTGCCGGAAAACCCGGGCATTACCGGCGCATACGCGTTAAAAAGGGTGTTATTCTTGCCACAGGCGATATTCACGGCGATACGGAAATGCTTGAGGCGTACTGCCCGATGTTTTTAAAGGTGACTAAAAGCCAGTATACGCCGCCGGGAGCGAACACGGGCGATGGACACAAGATGGGCCTTTGGGCCGGTGGCGTCATGGAGGACGCTCCGCTGCCTACCGTGATGCACCCACAGGGCTATAACCGGATGCAGGGTTTTTTCCTGTTTGTAAATATTTTCGGCGAGCGTTTTATGAACGAAGACACCTGGTGCCAGGCCAAAAGCCTGAGTATCCTGAAGCAGCCCGGAAATGTCGACTACGCCTACAGCATTTTTGACGCCGGCTGGCGCGAACAGATGATTGTCGGCATGCCGTACAGCGGCGGGCTGTTTAACGACAATTCGGCCTCGCTCTACGGCCAGCCGTTCACCGGTGAAAAAGAGGAGGCGTTTGTTCAGTCCGGGCTTGAAAACGGCCTTATCGTCCGAGCCGATTCTATTGAAGAGCTTGCCGGAAAAATTGGGGTCAGCCCACAAAAGCTGACGGAAACGGTAAAGCGTTTTAACGAGCTGGCCGAATTAAAGGACGATGCTGACTTCGGCAAGCGGCCCGAATTGCTGTTCCCGATTGAGAATCCTCCATTTTATGCGGCAAAGTTTGGCCCGGCCCAGCTTGTCGTAACGGGCGGGCTAAATGTCGACACGCGTTTGCGCGTTCTGGATGAGAAATTTGTGCCGATTGAGGGCCTGTATGCCGTGGGAAACGTGGCGGGCGGCCTGTACGGCGTGGATTACCCGACAATTATCCCCGGCAACAGCCACGGCCGCGCCGTGACGTGGGGCTATCTGGCCGGACAGTATTCCATGGAGGACAGCGGATGATAATTAATATATTGAATCATTGTTCAACGCTATGGGTTTGAATAAACTGAGTAGACATTCAAATTATATATAGTGACGAATTGAATCACTATTCAAAATATAAGGGGTGTACTTATGGATATTAAGAATATTATAAAAGAAGCCGCCTACGCAAACGGCATGGACATGTGCGGCGTGGCGGGGGTTAACCGCTTTGACGAATCGCCTCCGGGCCGCCACCCAAACGATATTCTGCCCGGCTGCAGAAGCGTTATCGTTGTCGGCGTGCGTCTTTTGGACGGGATCGTCCAGGCCAATTTCCGCACGTATGAAAACGGCCGGTACGACCTGAAAGGCCTGTACGGTACATACGGGTACACAATGCTGCCCAATTTTCAGCTCACCTACGCCTGCTACGCCGTGTCGCAGGCCATCGAGCGCCGTCTCGGCGAGACGGCGACGCCGCTGTCCACCGGGCCCATGACGAACGGGGTCCAGATCAGCATCCGACACTGCGCCGTCGCCGCGGGTCTCGGCGAGTTTGGCTGGATGAGTATTGTCTTAACGCCGGAATTCGGACCGAGAAACCGCTTCGGCGTTATCCTGACGACCGCCGAAATTGAGCCTGATCCGCTGTACGACGGCCCGAAGCTGTGCGACCCCACAAAATGCCGCATCTGTACGGACGTTTGCCCGACAAACGCCATCGGGCAATATGGCTCGGAGGACTTCCGAACCTGCACGCTGGGGGAGAAATCCTACACGTACGGAAAGGTCAGCTTCCCGCGCTGCCAGGTGCCCACGCAGGGACTGCGCAAGGAA
This sequence comes from uncultured Sporobacter sp., assembly GCA_963675425.1. Taxonomy (GTDB): domain Bacteria; phylum Bacillota; class Clostridia; order Oscillospirales; family Oscillospiraceae; genus Sporobacter. The sequence continues at coordinate 2,264,712 of OY776214.1, forward strand.
TATGGCGGCAAGGAGGACTGGGTTACGGCGGACGACCCGACAGACGCGGATATTGCCGACGCTAACGAACGCATGCCAATTTCCAACGCCGGCCTGCAGCACGGTGAGTCCTGGCACTGCGGCCTGTGCTTGTCGTACTGTCCCGTCGGCAATTGGAAGGACAGATTTTTAGAAAAGAAGCTTACCGGCGGCATGAGCGCCGTTAAAATCGAACGGTAAAACGCCTTGGTATAAAGGAGGACTGGCTTTGGAAGCATCACAGCAAAAGCCCGCTGAGACGTATATGACGGCGGAGCAGGCCGGGCGAAAATGGGCGTTTGAAATCCCGCCCGCGCCGATTCCGGACAGCGAAATTGCCGAAATCATAACGGCGGATATTATTATCGTCGGCGAGGGGATGTCCGGCCTGTGCTGCGCGCTGGCAGCCCGGGAAGAGGGGGCGGATACGCTGATCGTGACGGCCAGCGGCCACCCCGTTGGACGGGGCGGGTCTGTGTGCGCCGCGTACAGCAAGGTGATGGACGAAATGGGATATCCGCGCATGGAGGTTGAGGACTTTTTTCTGCAGGAATTTGCGTCGTCGTCCTATACGATCGATCAGCGGAAGTGGTACAGCTTTTACAATAACAGCGAAGCGGCCATGAACTGGCTGATCGACAAGCTCCGCGCCGAGGGTGTCGGCGTCGTTTTGGAAGGCGGCAACGAGGACGATCCCTGCAGCCCGACCTTCCAGCCGGCCTGCACCCATGCCTTTGTGGGCAAGGGCGTCACCTTTGCCGGCGCAGGGATTACGCTGGCGCTTAAAACGCTTGAAAAAGACTATTTGGCCCTCAATGGGCGAGTCGACTACAAGACGGTGGCCCGGCAGCTTATCCGGGATGATGGCGGAAAAGGCCGCGTCTCAGCCGTTGTGGCCCAGCGGGCCGACGGGAGCTATGTCAAATATGCCGCACGGAAGGCCGTTGTTTTAGCCACGGGAGACTTCTCGGCCAATAGGGACATGATGGCCAAGTATTGTCCGGCCTACGCCCGGTATTTTACGAATTCAAAGCTGGATTATGACGCCGGTTTTGTTGAGAAGGGGATTTTCAGGGGCGACGGCCACCTGATGGCGCTGTGGGCCGGAGCGGCCTGGCAGAAGACGTATCCCAACGCGCCGCTCATCCAGGGCAGCCGCCTGGGCGCGAACATGCCCTATGGCGCGCACCGTGGCCTGCGCCTCAACGTCCGGGGCGAGCGCTTCATGAACGAGGACGCCAACGCGCCCTATTCGGCGCTGGCGGCGCTGCGCGAGCCGGACCAGAAGGTTTTTGCCATCTGGGGCACGAACTACGCGTATGATATTACATGGAAGCTCCACGGCAGCCAGCGCGGCCAGCCGCCGGCTTCGCCCGAGGCGGTCATAACCCGCTGGGACAAGGAGGTCCAAAACGGCCAGCTGGTCCGGTGCGGGACTGTGGAGGACGTCGTCCGGGAGCTGGCGCTGCCATATGAGGCAACGCTGGCCACGATTAAAAGGTATAACGAGCACTGCCGGGCTGGCAAGGATACGGATTTCTATAAGAAGGCTAAGTATCTGCAGGAGATTAAAGACGGCCCGTTTTACGGCGGGCTCATCAGCCAGTATCATTTCTTTTCCGTTTTCGGCGGACCGCGGACGAATCATAAGATGCAGCTCTGCAACGATAACGATGAGCCCATTGAGGGTCTTTATGCCGTCGGCATGATGATCGGCGACATGTACGCCAATTGCTACAATTTCCGTATAGCCGGCCACAACTACGGCTGCTGTCTGACGTTCGGCTATCTGACCGGAAAACGCCTCGCATCCCAATAAACAGCGCCGCGCTGTATTATTCGTTATTTGGGAGGAATTGAAAGTGGGAGCAAAAGTTTATATCGAGCCCTCTAATACGCTGCCCGTTTACGACGAATGCGACATACTCGTCGTTGGCGGCGGCAGCGCCGGGCACAGCGCCGCCATGGCGGCCGCCCGGGCCGGGGCGAGTAATATCATTCTTATGGAGCGCTACGGGTATATGGGCGGAGACGTCACCGGCGGCTACGTCATCATGGTGCCCAAGCTGTCGTGGTATGACAAGTCCTTCGTCCGCGGTCTTCAGGAGGAGTGGTTTACGCGCATGACGTCGATCCCGGACGCTGTTTTAGGGCCGGAACTGAGTAAAATCGGCGTCACGGACCCGGCGCTCGTCAATGCCTGGCAGGCTATCCACGGCTGTGTCAGCGAAAGCGAGCCTCAGCGTCTCGTCCGGGCTGTTTACTATGAACCGAATCAGCTTAAAATCGAACTGGATAAGATGCTCCTGGAGGAGCGGGATAAAATCCGCGTTTTATACCACTGCTGGGGCACAAAGCCGATCCTGGAAGGCGGCGCGGTCAAGGGCGTCATTTTTGAGAGCAAGGAGGGCCGACAGGCCGTCCTGGCTAAAGCAGTGATCGACGCTACCGGAGACGGGGATTTGTTCCGCCAGACGGGTACGCCGTTTCGCGCCCTGGCCGACAGCAATACCCGCTCGAGCACGACGGCGCTCGTTTGGCGCATCGGCGGGACAAACTGGGATGTTTATACCGAATGGCGAAAAGCCAATTCAGCGGCGGCCAAGGCCCTCGTTGACGGCATGTCAAAGCTTGCCGGCTTCCGTTGCGCGCCGCTGCCGTCAAGTGTTAACGAAATTTGCTGGGTTAACAACTGGCACGCCGACAAGGACTGCTCTAACGTCCGGGATATTACGCAGACAGAGATTGAAACGCGCGATACGATGCGTACTGTTCTTGAATATCTGCGTGAGGCCTGTCCGGCCGCGTTCCGCCGGGCGTATCTTTATGATATCGCGCCGCAGCTCGGCTCGCGGTGCAGCTTCCGGCTGCAGGGCGAATATATCATGACGGCAAACGATTTCGCTTTCGCACCGAAGTTTGACGACGTCATCGCATGGCACTCCACCATCTGCCGGATTAACGACTGCGGGCCGGTCGAAATCCCCTACCGGGCGATTTTACCGCGCGGTGTGGACAATATGCTCTGCCCCGGCCGCCACATCTCGGCCGACGACGTTGCCATCGACTGGCTGACGCTCATTCCGCAGTGCGTCGGCACCGGCCAGGCCGCCGGCGTCGCGGCGGCTGTTGCCGTCCGGGACGGCACGACGGTCCGTGACGTTGATATCAAAAAGGTGCAGGATATTCTTGTGGAGCAGGACGTCCCGCTGCCGAGAAATCCGAAGACGGACCCGTCGTATATTGAGTGCTGCCAGACGCATGAATACGGCCTTTACACGGAGCTGGCCCAAAAAGCCAAGGCCGAGGTCGACGGCCTCAAATCCTACCGCCAGTGGTAAGCCCGGAACAGAATGCCGATGGCATTCCCGAAACCGGTCAACAGGACATACCAAAGCTGCCCGCCGGCTTTTTTGAAAAGCTTTTGGCGTTGCCGGCCTGTAAAAGAGGCAAGCCCTGCAACGGCTGCGGGCAGTGTGAACATTGATTCACTCTAAGCATTCGTGCTTTTTCATCTCCCCCTTTTGAAGCGGCGGGTCCGCCAAGCCCGCTGCCGAATGCAAACCTCCGTGCCTTATGCACGGGGGCTTTGCATGTAAAGAGCCGTGTGTTAAAATATATATCAAGAATTATCCATATTGGCAGGAGGTTACGACGATTTATACGCTGGGTATTGATATCGGCTCCGCAACGTCAAAATGCGTTGTCTTGAGCGATGGGGAAGAGATAATGGGCCAGGCCGTTATACCGGTCGGCACGGGGACAAGCGGACCGGCGCGTGCCGTCGAGGCCGTCCTCCAATCGGCGGGGCTTGCCCTCCATGAGATCGCCGCCACAGCGGCTACGGGGTACGGGCGCAATTCCCATAAGGAGGCAGACTTTACTTTTACGGAGCTCAGCTGCCATGCGCGGGGCGCATACTGGCTGTTCCCTATGGTCCGAACCGTGTTGGATATAGGCGGACAGGACGCCAAGGCGCTCTCAGTGTTGCCGGGCGGCAAGCTCGGCGGCTTTGTTATGAACGATAAGTGCGCGGCCGGGACAGGCCGGTTTCTGGAAGTAATGGCTCGGATCATGGAAAAGGATCTTACGGAAATGGGGACACTGGGCCTGACGTCTGAAAACCCCGCGATCATCAGCTCAACCTGCACCGTTTTCGCCGAGTCCGAGGTTATATCCCAGCTGTCGAGCGGCGTAAGCACCGAAGACCTGGCGGCGGGGATTAACCGGTCGGTTGCGTTCCGGGGTGCGTCGCTCCTTAAACGGTTGGGAATTAAAGAGCCGCTTTTTATGTCAGGCGGCGTGGCGAAAAGCCCGGGCGTTGTGCGGGCGCTGGAGGCGGAGCTGGGCCTTGCGGTCCATACGCATCAGTTATCACAGCTGGCCGGCGCGCTCGGCGCGGCCGTATTTGCTTATGAGCAGACGATTCGAAAGGAGAGGCCATAAATGACAGACGAACATGCCGGCAGAAAGCCCGCTAAGGAATGGCTGCGGGACATCGCGGACCAGGCGACCGAGGATGCCTGGGAGGCCAAAAGGCGGGGCGAAAAGATCGGCTGGTGCGCATCAAACTTCCCGCAGGAGATCCCGACGACCCTGGGCATCAGCGTTGTTTACCCTGAAAACCACGGGGCGGCCGTGGGCGCGAAGGGCGGAGGGCAGCGCCTGTGCGAATACGCCGAGGGCCTGGGCTATTCCAGCGACCTGTGCTCGTACTCCCGTATCAACTTTGCGTACGCCGAGCTGAAGGAATGCCCCGAGCTTGATATACCGCAGCCGGATTTTTTGCTGTGCTGTAATAATATCTGCAACTGTATGATCAAGTGGTATGAAAATCTGGCCGTACAGCTCCATATCCCGTTGCTGCTCATTGACATTCCGCATCTGGACGCCAAGACGTGCGACGAGGACCGCGTCCGTTATATCCGTGCGCAATTTGACGACTGTATCAAACAGCTGGAGGATTTGACCGGGAAAAGGTGGGACGAGGACCGGTTCCGCGAGGTTATGGCCCATTCCCAGCGTAGCTCTAGGGCATGGCTGAAGGCCGTGAATTACATGAAGTACACGCCGTCGCCGTTTTCAGGGTTTGATATTTTTAACAATATGGCTGTGGCCTGTGTGGCGCGCGGCACCCCCGAGGGGGCCGAGGCCTTTGAGCAGCTGGCCGAGGAATATGAGGAGAATGTTAAAACGGGTGCGTCGACGTTTAAGGGCGAGGAAAAATACCGCGTTTTATTCGAGGGCATTGCCTGCTGGGCGCACCTGAGATATACGTTTAAAACCCTCAAGGATCTCGGCGTCAACGTAACGGCCTCTATTTACGGGCCGGCCTTCAGCTTTTTGTACGACAATGTGGATGAGCTGATGGCGGCCTATTCCTACGTCCCCAACTCCAACTGCTTTGAGCGCGAGCTGGAGCTGCGCGTCAAGGAAGCCGTTAAGAACAAGGTCGACGGCGCGGTGTTCCATATGAACCGAAGCTGCAAGCACTGGAGCGGGGCGCTGTATGAAATGGAGCGGCAGCTGCGCGAGACGGTGGGTATTCCAACGGTCGTGTTTGACGGCGATCAGTCCGACCCCAGGGCCTTTTCAGAGGCTCAGTACTTAACGCGTATCCAGGGTCTGGTTGAGATCATGGCGGAAAACAAACGCAATAAGGAGGAAGCCGGCCATGAATAGAATAGACGAGCTACTTGCCCGGCTGCGGGATATTTCAAACAACCCTAAAAAGCAGCTTGAGCAGTTTGTTACCGAGGGTAAAAAGGTGATTGGCTGTATGCCGTGCTTTTGTCCGGAGGAGCTAGTATACGCCGCCGGGATGGTCCCGTTCGGCCTGTGGGGCGCGGAAATGCAGGCCTCGGAGGCCAAACGGTACTGGCCGGCTTTTATCTGCTCCATTCTACAGACGACACTGGAGCTGGGTATTCGCGGCGCGTATGACGCGCTTTCGGCCGTTATGATTCCCATTGTCTGCGACAGCCTTAAGGGTATGGACGGCAATTGGCGCTACGCCGTGCCGCACGTGCCGGTTATTCCGGTGGCGCACGCGCAAAACCGTAAAACGCAGGCAGGCGCCGAGTTCACCGCGTCGCAATACCGGAAAATAAAAGTCAGGCTCGAAGAGCTGTCCGGCGTGGCCATCACGGATGCCGCCATTCAGAACGCCGTTTCGGTTTTCAACGAGCGGCGGGCTGCGATGCGGGGTTTTGCACAGGCTGCCGGGCGGCGGCCGGGGCTTATTAAGCCGTCGGACCGTAACGCCGTTTACAAAAGCGGCTACTTTATGGACGTAAAAGAGCACATGGCGCTGGTTAACGAGCTGACGGATCTTGTTGAGGCGATCATGCCGCCGGCGTTTAACGGACCCAAGGTTGTGACAAGCGGCGTGATTGCCGACAGCACGGCACTGCTTAAAATCCTCGACGACTGCGGCGTTGCCGTGGTGCGGGACGCGGTGACGCACGAATCAATCCGGTATAATACGGACGTGCCGGTGACGGACGATCCCATTGTCGGCATGGCGCGGCAGATCGGCGAAATTGAGGGCTGTCCCATGCTGTTTGACCCGGAGAAATACCGCGGGACGATGCTTATAGAGCTTGTCAAGGGAAGCGGGGCCGACGGCGTATTATTCACCCAGACGAAGTTCTGTGATCCGGAGGAATACGATTATGTTCCGTTAAAGCGCATGCTTGACGAGGCCGGCATCCCGAGCCTTCAGGTCGAGATTGATCAGCAGACCTCCAACTGCGAGCAGGCCCGGACGGCCATCGAGACGTTTAGCGAGATACTGCGGCAGTCATCAGTATAAAATGTTTAATTAGACATAAGTGTGCCGGGATAAGAGACCTGCCGGTACGCTAAGAAAGGCCATGAAGCTACCAACGGCTTCATGGCCTTTTATGATACTTTGCGTAATGTGCTGACGGCCGACTGTAAGCTCTATCTAACTAAGGAAAATCATACAGGTTGACTTCGATATAGCCGCACGTTATGATGGATGTGTCATAAATAAGGGATGGAAATTAGCAATAATGCCCAAAGCGTGGCGACCGAAAGGTGATCTATGAAAAAGCCTATTTTTGTACTCACACTTATATTACTTATGGCAACGTCCCTTGTATCGGGGACGCTTTCAATGTACACAACAACGATTGACAATCTGGCAAGCGGCAGCGTGGCGGCTAAGGAGTTTATCTTTACCGGCAGCGGCACCGATTCGTTCAGCCAGGGCGTCAAGATCGCCCCGTCGGAAACGGTGAACTGGCAGTTTGACGTCAAAAACTACGACGGTGCGGTTGTAACCGAAACAGACCTTTACTACAAGCTGACGTTTCACGTCTCGGCAGCCGAAGGCAAAAGCGCTATTGAGCCGCTCGTCGTCACAGTGAAAGACACGTCGGGCAATGTTCTTGGCAGTATCACCGGCACGGGAGATTTCGATGTGACGGGTGCCTTCCCGCTGATGGAGACAGGGCAGGAGAAGACGTTTGTCGTCCAGCTGGCCTGGCCGGCCGACGGCAGCCATGATATTGACTACGCGGGCGGCGGCTATGGCACCGCTCTCCGGATTGACGCTGCGGCCTCGCAGCTGCCCTATAGCGGTGGAAATACAGGAGGCGGCGACCCAGGCGGCGGTGGAAATACAGGCGGCGGTGACACCGGCGAGGAGCCGCAAACACAGGATGTCGCGGTTAAATATGAGACAAACGTTGCATGGACCAATGGGCAAAGCGGGAACTATCAGTATAATTTCCGCGTGACAATTACGAATAATTCTGAAGAGCCGATCGAGAACTGGTTTATGAGCTATACGCTCCCGACAGAGCGCATTGTACAGGTCTGGAATGCCAAGCTCGGCAGTGAATCAGGCGGCACCTACACGATCAACAATCCCGCTTATAACAACCCTTCTACCGATTCAATCGAGCCCGGACAGAGCGTGACCTTTGGCGGCAACGCGCGCGGCATGGGAACGGAGGCTATTGAAAATGTGACCGTTGGCGGAAGCAATGTCAGCGCGGCGAATGTCAGCCTGTCCAGCGAGTTCGGCAATTCATTTTAAATACCTGGATTAAGCGGAAGTGAAAAATATGAAAAAACTGTTCATCATTTTACTGGTGGCTTTGGCTCTGCTCGCGTTTAAAACATTCGCCGTTCCGACGCAGTCGAGCTTTTCCGAGCAGGTCAGCTACAGTGTCAGTATTGTGCCCGGCACGGCTGGCTCCGGTCAGACCGGATAGACACATGGCATGATTAAAGCAAGCTCAAAAAGAGCAGCTAATAAATCTGAAAGCATTTTTGGAGGAGAAAATGAAAAAGATTATACTTACCGCGGCCCTTGTACTCTTTATGGTTACGTCCATCATTGCCGGTACGCTGGCCATGTACACAACGAAAATTGACAACCTGGCCGAGGGCAGCGTCGTGGCAAAAGAATTTGTCCTGCTTGAAAACGGCACAGATACATTTGTTAAGAACGTCAAGGTCGCTCCGACTGAGACGGAAACGTGGCAATTCAGCGTTAAAAACTATGACGGCTCCATTGTCAGCGAAACCGCCATGGACCTTGATATTAATGTCGACGTCCAGGCCCAGAGCGGCAAAGACGCTATAGCCCCGCTGACCATTATCGTCAAGGACGAGGACGGCAATCAGGTTGGCTCCACGGTCAACGGCACGGGAGTTATCCAATTTGACGACAGCTTCTCATTATCCGCGACGGGGCAGGAAAGAACCTATACGGTCGTCGTCTACTGGCCGAGCGACAACACTGTCGATATTAATTACGCTGGCGCGGGCTACGGCAACGATATCACGGTATCCGTTACGGGCACACAGGCCGCATAATCAAACAAACGCGAAAAAAGCTGCATGTTTAACATGCGGCTTTTTTTTCGCGCCAAAATACCATACTAATATTCTCTGAGGACTTGTAAATCCTCGGCCGGATGGCGGGGAATTTACGGTCTATCATCCGCTGGAGTATAAGTCATTAACCCAGTGTTATAAAAAATTCAATTTTACAGAGTATAAGTACTATCTGTTTCTATAGCCCATGTGTATAAGCGTGAACATGGACTCGAGGTGATTGCGATGGCACAGCCGGAGTACACGATGCCGGAAGAAATTGAGGCTATGCGGCGCGAGCTGGCGCAGCAAAAGCAGCTTCTGGTGGATGGGAAAGCTCAAAAAAAACGTTTTACCGGACTGCAATCCGGAAAGAGAACACTAAAAATAGCGGGCTCCGTCTTGTTCGTTCTCGTACTGGCGGCGCTGGTGTATGCGCTTATAATGATCCAGGCCGCGCGCAGCCGCGGCGAGATACCGGGCCTTTTCGGCGTGCATCTTTTTTCGGTTGAATCGGGGAGCATGGAGCCCACACTGCACGTCGGCTCAATCATTGTCAGCCGGGAAGCCGACAAGCCCGATGCGCTGGCGGAAGGCGATATTGTTACGTTTAAAACGCGCGCCGGCGCTGTCGTGACACACCGGATTGTGGAGGTGCTGACGGAAAACGGCGGCGTCCGGTATAAGACCAAAGGGGACAACCCCATTAATTCCCCGGACGAGGAGCTTTTAACGCCGGATCGGGTTGTGGCTGTCTTTGTTTTTAAAATCCCGCTGACGTGAGAGAGGACGACATGAACGTATATAACGCCGGTCCGACGGAAAAAACTGTGAAACGCACGGTTTTTATGAAGCATATAAGCTCCGACGAGGGCTTTAAATATCCATCGGGGGCATCCGTGCGCATCCTGCAGGATGTAAACCTTACGATGGGTCGTGCAGAGGCCTGGGCTGTCAGCGCCCGGACGGCTGCGGAGGTCCGGTTGCTTTTAGAGGTAGTGGCTAATATCCGTCCCTATCGCGACGGCGTGTGCATACTGGCTGAGCGTGGCATGATGCGGCGCAAGCGCGTTATCCTTCCGCATGTTTTTTATATCGGCGGAGCCGATATGCTCTACCCGAACATGAATGTGCTGGAGTATCTGATGTTTGCCCTGGGGCGCTTTAAAACGGCGCGGGTCTTGCTGCAGGACGAGCTGTTTGAGTTTTTACTGGATGCGGGACTGGGATATATCTCCCTGACAAAAACGGGTGTGCTTACACCGGAGGAAAAAGCTGTGACAGCCCTCGTTGCAGCGTCCTGGTCCGACAGCTTGATTGTTGTGTTCAATCTCCCGGAATACCCGCTAGGCGCGGCCTTGACGGATGCTGTGGTGATAATTTCGCGGAAAATGCGCCAAAACGGTCAGACGCTTGTCATTGGCACGAACGATGCGCTGCTGACGGAAAAAGCGTGTTCACACGCCGCGTTTCTGGCGGATGGCCGGATGATCTATCAGGGCGGGATAGAGACGCTGCGGTGGGAGTATGACCCGGTGGAGCTGATCCTCACTGGCGGCAATTTGCCTTTGCTGGCGCAGCGCCTAACCTCGGCGCTTCCGCAATTTGAGGTAGAGCTGAAGAACGGCAGCCTTCGGATATTAAACCGGGAAGGCATCGGCTATCCCGACGGTTATCTGCACTGTAAGATTATCGAAGCGCAGGCCGTGCCCGAATCAATCGAGGTTAACCCCAAAACGGTTAAAAACGCCTGGGAGGAGCTTTTGAGGCGTCATGATCTACAAAACAAGCACCTTCAAGAAGGAGCTGCGCCAGGCTTACAGCGAGGATAAGCTCGGCATAAATAGAAAGATGGCCTTTGCTCTGTTTCTGGGGCTTTTTTCGTTTGCCGTTTTCTTTGTGCTTCAGACGCTCAGAAAGAGCGTTTTGTCGGACGCTGTCCCGGTAATTATGCAGATGAGCTTTTTCTCAACGGTGTATATTTATATCCACCTGGCGCTGGTTTTTAACGCACTATATTTCATGGTTTATTACGATGCGCTTTTTTTCTCGGAGATCCGAAAAAACGCCTGGTATCAGCTGATTAAGCTGGGCTACCGGCCCGCGCCGATGATCGCTATGAAGCTGCTGGCGCTTTTAAGCTCCGTTTTGCTCGTGTATACCGTCGGCTTTGTGTCGATAGTCCTGATGACCGTGTTTTTAAAGTACACGTTTATCTTTGCGTATTTGCCGTCTTTATATCTTGTGGGGCTTGTTGACCTTGTGCTCGTTGGTATGCTCTCGATGGCACTGTCCCTTTTTGTCCGCACGGCCGTAAACGCGCGGTATCTGATCGGGGCCTCGGCGCTGGGGATTTTGATATTAAAATGGGCGCTGGGCTTTTATTCCGTTGCGTCCAACCGTGTTGCGATGCAGGATATCCATAACGTGTTTGATCCTGGGCGCTCCCCGTTTATGCTGGCGGCGGGGCTGATCTTCATTGCGGCAGGCATCGTCTGTACCTTGCGGGCATCCCGGCTGGCCCTCTATTACATGCCGGACGAGGACGAGTGGGCAGACCAGCCGGACGGCGCGCGTCTCGTCCGGCTGGATACGGAAGATAGTAACCCGAAAACCCTCCGCCCAAGATGGAATAAGAAAATATTCAATGCTGTTTTTTCTGTGCTGCTCATCGTTTTCATCAGCCTGGCGCTGGTGTTCAATGTCCTCGTTATTTTACTGAGCACGTCAACGCCGGGCAACGAAGTGACGATCCGGGGCGTCATCCCGTATATCTTCCAATCGGATACCATGCAGCCGGACATCCAGATGAACGATCTGGCGTATTTTCAGCGTGTGGACAGCCAGTATCCCGTTAAAACCGGAGATGTTGTACTGCTCCGTCAGGACAATATCGTCTACGTGGAGCGGGTCGTCGGCTTTGATGGCAGTGCCTATACGGTAGATATCAACAACTACCCGGCGATGTCGGAAAAGGGCGCGATGATTAAAACAGTTCCGAGAGAGGACATTTACGGTATTTACAGCGGCCGGAACCGTTGGCTCGGCGCACTGATTCTTTTTTCCAATACGATTATCGGGCGTATCGTCTTTTTAATCGTCCCCGCCGTCCTGCTTTTTTACAGAAGTGTCCTGATGAAATCTGTAAAAAGGCTGTCGGGAAAGACATCAAACGAGTGACGGGGGCGCGAATGCCGTGCTTATGGACGTGGCAGAAACAAAGCCCTGTAACGGCGCTTGTTACAGGGCTTTGTTTCGTTTTTGCTGGGGTGTGTTGATATCATAATTGCTTTAGAAAGTTGGTAAGTATTTCAATGTGCTTTTTTTCGTCGAGTATAATCCGCTGGAACAGCACCTGAATTTGAGGGTCGTAAATCTGGCTGATCAGGCGCGTATAGTGGGCCACGGCGCCCTGCTCGCCTTTCAGGTCGGCCTCGAGAATGGGCCGGATCTCGCTGGCATAAGCGGGATAGCTGCCGCTCCAATAGCTGTTGGTCTCATAGGTCAAAAATTTTGGCATCAGGCCCAGGTCTCGGATCAGGTTGCCCAGCAGGCGAAGGTGAAAGATCTCCACCGAGGTGATGCAGGTATACGCCTCGGCTATCTTCGGATACGCATGCGTGTAGAAATTATGGGCCGTATATTGAGTGATTGCGGTGGTTTCGGAGCCGGCTCCGGCGAAAGCACCGGATATCAGCGCGGCATAATGCGTGTTTTCTTCGCGGATGTCCACCGTGGGGTACGGCAGGTCAACCAAGTACGGCTGGCAATTGAGCATGAAGCCCACCTCCTGACATACAGTATATGAGTGAACAAAAGGTTTTACGACTGGATTTAAACGGATGAGCAGCGAGGGTGGAGGCGGCCGGGGCGACAAGCTAATCGAGCTTCAGGGTAAAAAAATACCAGGGGGGTTACCCTGGTTGCCGTCTATTAGGTTTCTTCCTTTTGTGGTTTATCGCTGTTTTCTTTCGGTTTTTCATCCGGAAATAAGAAGTAATAGAGCTTCTCGTTCTCCTGCGCCGTTATCATCATAACAAGGGCTCCTTTATTTTTAATTACAACTCTATTATACGCGTCGGATGCGTCAATTGCCACAAAATTTGTGATAAACATATGTAAAAACTGCTTAAAGATTATGGGACTATTGCTCGTGTAGGTTCGTCGAAATTGGTATGAATGACGAACATTGGCTGAAAAGTCTTGTGCTGACGTAAAACCCAGCCGCTTTAACGGCGGCGTCACAGCTTGTTGAAAAAGTCTTTCGTCCTTCGTCTAAACGTCCAATTGCCGTGCGACCCCATTTTCGCTGACGACGGCGAGTTGTCTGGTCTCGGCAGAGAAAATGGTTTGAGGCATTCACTTCCTAAAAGCATTATAGCGTTTGCTCTCGACTGATATTAAGCTAAACCATTCACTATTCCGCCCTCTTCTTGTACAACGCAATAAACTATGCTGCCTTCGTAATCTTGATAAAACAACACTTCTTCAGGATCAAGAGATATTAGGTCACTTATAACTCCAGTTTTTACATAATTACTATATAGATTACCGTAATCATTATGCTCCCACACTGTTGCAACTGTATATACCATCGTTCCGTTCAGATTTTCTTGATAATCATGGCATATCCAGCTATCTGAATATCCATCAGTCATTAAAACACGAGTATCTTCTAGCGATATTTTTGAAATTCCTTCAACTACGTAATGTTTTGGGGATATCATACTATTAAAATAATCATATAGAACTAAATTTACAAACCAAGCAGCATCCTCACTTTGATCATAAACTATAATTGTCGAACCATAATCAGCATATTCATAGTTAAATATAATTTCCCCTTCAACTCCGATTTTCGATAACCGGTCAGTTGTAGAAATATTTCTGTCGATTGCCCCCAATACATGCAGTATTAAATATACTGCAAATAGCAGGACACAGAGACCATAAAATATGTATTTAATTCTAAACCGTTTATTACTTGAATTCAGAACAATTACACCTCGAATTTCACGCAGTTAAATGAATCCGGCATTCATACATTTTCATCCAAGTATATCATCATTGCCATTTTTTATCAAATGTTTGATGGTATTATCTCATCGATCCCAAACTCGCGTTTCGGCTTCGCCATCCCTGTATATTGCTTATGACACCCTCACAAATCCAGCAGCCAGCCAAGCGGCATTAACCATACTTCATCTTCAGAAAAGCCTAATTGAACCGTACCATAATAAAGCAGTCGAGTAAATGATTCATCGTCACTTTCCCGCACCAAAAATGAATTGACGTATTTCCTTTACCCTTCTGACTTTACAAAAACCCATCTTATCCTTGACATGGGGCACACTACACATTACTTTGCGAGCGCCTCAGCGTGAGAACTTTTTATTTGTTGAAAAAGCCGCGGATGCGGCTTTTTCGACAGTCTGAACCCTGCCGCTTTAACGGCGGCAGGGTCAGCTTTGGGATTGCCCAAACGTGGTGGTGTACAGGCAGGTTTATACAGCGGTACCAGGAGCGGCGGGTGCTGGGGCCTTGACGATAATGAGCTCCAGAATCTCTTCGTGCTTGTTTCGGACGTTCATCTTAATATTAACGGGGATTTTAAGCAGGTCTCCCTTTTGATATAAATGATCTTCCTGCTCCCTCAGCGCTAAAGACAGCGTACCTCGTATGACGGTCATATAAACGGTTGAGTTGGAGAAATGCTCCGGCATGCCCTCGCCGTTACGAAACACCATGTGGATATAATGGATGTTCTCATCCATAATAATTTTTTCCACGGCTTTTTCATCGGTGACGGACAGCTTAAAGTTTTGCTCAATCATATGCGCACCTCCTATATAGGTATTATTATAGAGATGGGCATTGCAATAAGCTGTTGTTTCTGCAACGAAACGCGTATTTAGACGGGCTCAATGAGGACGTTTATGACGGCGCATGTGCCACTTTTAACGGCTTCGCGGCCAGCCAGCAGCGCCGCTTCAAGCTCATTCGGGTCGGAGACGGTGCGGGCAAACGCGCCGCCGGCAGCTTCGGCAACCTTGTCGAGCGCGGCGGGCGGGTTGAAGCTCGTCCAGAAAGCGCCGGACTGGGCGGCGTAGCCGTTGGGATGCTCGCCGGTTGTGATCATTTTCGGCGCGTTCCAGCCCTGGTTGTTGAAGATAACCGTCATGAAGGGCGCGTTATATTTCCGTGCCATCCAGAAAACAGCCGTCGGACACGAGAAGATATAAGATCCGTCGCCCGTCACCGCGACGATATCTTTTTCGGGTTCGGCCAGCTTCATGCCGAAGGCCGCGCCGCCGTGCCAGCCCAAAGAGCTGCCGCCGCTGTAAAACAGCGTGCCGGGCTTGGCGCGGGGGACGAGCTTATCCACAGCGAGCGCACTCGTGATAGCCTCGTTTAAAATTATAGTGTCGTCATTGACGATTTTGCGCAGCGTTTTGGCGACGAAGGCCGGCGTCAGCCTCTTGTCGTCGCCAGCCTCCAGCTCCCAGCCCTCGCGCATGGCCCGGTGCCTTTCGGCAATCGTTTTCCGGCGCGCCGTAACCTTTCCGACGTCGATGGACAGGGACGCCAGATGCTTGTTCAGCTGTTTGAGCGCCGTTCCGGCATCGGCTTTCATAAACCGCTCGGACGGGATATACCACATCGGGATGTCCTCCTTGAGCGGGTCAACGTCCAGGTAAAATACGCGGCAGCTCTGTGAGGGCCGCACGTGCGCGGGAATCCAGGGAATATCACTGTCGATGACGAGCACGACGTCGGCGTCCTCCAAAAGGCCTTGGCAGTCGAAGCCGAGATGCAGCTCGTTCGTGCCCGGGAAGTTCATAAATGACTGCTGCGACTCCACGACAGGGATTGCCAGCGTTTCGCACAGCCGGACCAGCTCGCCGACGGCGTCGGCATTGCGTCCGAGGTAGGAGGTCACGATGAGGGGCTTTACAGCGCTCATAAGAGCCTGCGCCAGTATGCCGACGGAAGTATCATCCAGCCCAATCGGCGCGACGGGCGACCACTCGGCGACATCGGCGTCAACCTGGCAGCTTTCCTCCTCCAGTACTTCACGTGAAGCCACGGTGTAAACCGGACCCTTTGGGTCACTGTGCGCCATCTGGAGTGAACGGAACACCATCTGCTTAACGTTTTTACCGCTGTGCAGCTCGCCGGTCATTTTCGTGTAGCCACGCACGATGCCGGCCTGGTCGCCGACATTTTGAAGGTATTGTATGGCCGCGTTGCGACCGCCCCGGCATTCGCCCTCAATCGTATACGGCGATACGCCGGCAAAGAGATACACCGGAACGCGGCAGCGATACGCGTTGTGAAGCGCGCCGCCAAGATTTTGCGTACCCACGTCGACGTGAACAAAGACGGCCTGCGCCTTTCCGGTCAGCTGGGCGAAGCCCTGCGCGGCCGACAGTGCCGCATATTCGTGGGGGCTGATGATAATTTCGGGCTTTTTTAGCCCCGTCGCTTCGTATTTAGCCCAGCTTTCAATGATGGGGGGGTAGTCCGTGCCCGAGTTTAAGAAGATGTGCGTAACGCCGGCCGCAACAAGCGCGTCTGTCAGCGCGTCGGATGCCGTATAAAGGTTTTCCTCGCCACCTATTTGCATATCGATCTCTCCCGTCAGCTTAAATATTACCTTTATGTTATCACCCGGCCTATCGGGCGTCAACGACCGTGTGCTTATAGGCCTATAGAAAAAGTGTTTGATTAAAATAGGCCGTCCGTTTACACTGAAGGTAGCAGTTTATTCGCTTTGATATGAGGCGGGAACGGAGCGTATATGCATCTTTTTTTAACAGGCGAGATACAGATTGGTAAAAGTACGGTCCTGCAGAAAACCCTGTCGCTATTAAATGTGCCGTATGGCGGCTTTCGCACGTATTTTGGCCCAGACCGGGATCAGCCCGACCGGTATCTGTATATAAACGACGCCGCGCTCCCCAAGTCTTACGGGGAAGAAAACGCCGTCGCGCGTTTTCGGATGGACGGACCGCCGATCGTATATACCGAGCGGTTTGACATGCTCGGCGTTTCGACGATAACAAAAGCGGCAAGCCAGGCCAGGCTCATTGTAATGGACGAATGCGGGGCGCTGGAGTGGGAGGCGCGCCGGTTCCAGAAATGCGTCATGGATACGCTGGACGGAGACATTCCGATTCTGGGCGTTGTAAAGAAAGCGGCCCGCGGCTGGACGGACGGTATCCGCAGCCATCCGGGGGTGCGGGTCATTACGGTCGAGCCGCATAACAGAGACGCGCTGCCGGAGGAACTGGCAGGCTGGTTCCGTGATTTATGCTGAACGCACCGGAGCTTGTGTCACTGTGCACAAAAAAGACAGGATAAATTCTAAGTAACAACGGGCCTTACGCCGAACGATTTCAGGCCGACGGCTTTTAATACTGATATAATGGGATGGTCCTATTTGTAATATCAAGGATCGCTGAAAAAGGAGGGCGGAACGCGTGCGTTCCGCAGGGATTATGAATAAGCTCCAATACAAGCATTTGTTTGAACCGATTACCCTGGGCAAAACCGTTTTCAGAAACCGCATCTTCGCCTCGCCCACAGGCTTTCAGAACGGGGATCATCTGTGCCTGACGAGCAAGGAGCTCATCGCCTATTACGAGCTTAAGGCTCTCGGCGGCGCGGCGTGCGTCACCATGGGCGACTGTCTGGTTGACAGCCGAAACGGGCGGGTGACGAAGGTTCAGTATCCGCTGGATGATCCCGATCAGAAAGGGCCGCTGGCAGCTCTGGCTAAAGCGATTACGCGTCACGGCGCGGTGGCATCCGTCGAGCTGCAGCACGGCGGCATGTACGCGCGTACGAGTGGTGAAAACCTTGGCTACCTCTGGGGACCGTCCGGCACGATGCTGCCGTTTCGGCCCGGCGGCAGCCCGCAGCTTAAGTCGGACGGGTCGCTTATCGAGGTGAAGGAAATGCCGGAGGAGATGATCGAATACATCGTCTCCCGTTTCGGTGACGCGGCACTTTTTGCCAAGCAGCGCGGCTTCGGTATGGTAATGGTGCACGGCGGGCACGGCTGGCTTATCTCCCAGTTTATGTCCGAGCGGACGAACAAACGGATGGACCGCTGGGGCGGCAGCTTGGAGAACCGGATGCGCTTCCCGCTGGCAATCATCGCGGACATCCGCAAAAAGTGCGGAAAGGATTTTCCCATCGAGTTTCGCATGAGCGGCTCGGAGTGTAATACCGAGGGCTACGATATCGACGAGGGCGTCCGAATCGCCAAAGTGCTTGACGGCAAGGTGGACCTCTTGCATGTGTCGGCGGGCAATCACGAGATTTTCGATGTGTTTTTTATTACGCACCCGTCTATGTTCCACGAGGACGGCTGCAATGTGAAATATGCTGCCGAGATCAAAAAGCATGTCAAAACGCCCGTGGCGACTGTCGGCGCGCTGACGGACCCCGAAATGATGGAGGAGATTATCGCCTCCGGCCAGGCCGACGTCGTCAATCTCGGACGCCAGTCTCTGGCGGACCCGGACCTGCCGGTCAAGGCGCGGACGGGCCGTGGCGATGAAATCACCCAGTGCCTGCGCTGCTACTCCTGTTTTTCTGAGTGCGACGCGTCCTGCCACTTTTTATGTGCGGTTAATCCCGTTATCGGCAACGAATATGAAACGAAGTTTGATATCCCGCCGAAAATCAAAAAGAAGGTGCTGATTGCGGGCGGCGGCATCGCCGGCATGCAGGCGGCGCTGACGGCGAAGGCACGGGGGCACGACGTCGTCCTCTGCGAGAAGACGGGCGAGCTTGGCGGCATTTTGCTGTGCGAGGATCAGGTGCCCTTTAAAGAAAAGCTGGCAAAGTACATCGAAAAACAAAAACGGATGCTCGGACGCTCGGGCGTCGAGGTCCGGATGAATACCGAGGTCACACCGGAGCTGGCCGCGGAGCTGCAGCCGGACGCGGTTATAGCCGCGCTGGGCGCACGGCCAATAAAGCCCAACATCCCCGGTATTGATCGCGATAACGTCGTCGGCGCGGTGGAGATGTACAGAAATCCCGATAAGGCTGGAAAGAAAATCGTCATTTTAGGCGGTGGGCTTGTCGGCGTGGAGCTGGGGCTGTATTTGTCGATGAATGGCGGCAAGGTGACGATCCTGGAGATGCTGCCGGCACTCAGCTACGGCGCGGCGGGCGTACACGGTGCGTTCCTCGATATGAGGATACCGGAATACGGACTGGATGTGGCGCTGGGCATGAGGGCGGTGGAAATTACGGATCAGGGTGTCGTCGGCGCGGACACGGACGGCAACGAGACGCTTTTTGAAGCGGATACCGTCGTGTACGCTGTGGGGCTGAGGCCCCAATGGGACGCGGCTAACGCTTTGCGCGCCTGCGCCGGGGAGTTTTATCAGGTGGGCGACTGCCTGTTGCCGAGAAATATCCTCATGGCCAATCAGGAGGGCTACAACGCCGCGAAGGATATTGGCCGGTATTAAACGCATTATTGTTTTTTCATCGGAAATTTCTGTCTTAATCAACAATTTACCGTTGGCGGCTTGTCATTTTGTGTTTATCCATTATAATAGAGTCATTATGACACTGTAATCACGTCAATTTCATACCGGGAGGAACAGACTATGGAAGTCATTACAAACAAACACGGCGAGGGCAAGCTCGCGACGAAAACCTTTTTCAGCGATGATTTCGGCTTTAACGTCGCGTCCGTCATCGTCATGGGCCAAAAGGAATGCATCGTGCTTGACTGTCAGTGGACGCTGGCCAATGCCCACCGCGTTATCGCTGAGATCATTGATACGCAGCTTGAGCTCAAGGCCATCTTCGCCACCCATTCCCATCCAGACCACTACTGGGGTATGGGCGTCATGCAGGAGGCTTTCCCCAATGCCAAGTGCTACATGCTGCCGGAGGATCTGGCGCTGTATAACCACCAGTATCAGGCCAAGCTGGACGAGTGGGAGCCGATCATGGGCAAAAATAACCTCTGCCGCAAGCAGGCTGAAAACATCATCCCCTTGACCACCGGCTATCTGGAGCTTGAGGGCGAGCGCATCGAGGTCATTGACCACGTGATGGGCGACTACCGCTGGAATTCCGCCGTCTGGATTCCCTCCATCAAAACCATGTACGGCAGCGACGTCCTGTTTAACCAGGCGCATCCGTTTACATGCGAGGTGACGGCCGAGCAGCGCGCGCAGTGGGTTGCCGACATTGAAAAGCTTGAAAAATACGGCGCTGAAGTCGTTATCCCGGGCCATCAGAAGGAAGGCTGCCTTTTTGACGGCAGCGCGTATAAGTACACGAAGGATTATCTGATCGCCACAGAGGAAGAACTGGCGAACACCAACAGCGCCGCCGAGTTCTTCTATCACATGATCAAGCGTTTCCCCGGCTCGAGCCTCATCATGTACTCCAACGAGATGAACGCTGAAGTCTGGAAGGGCGGCCGCCCGTGGGATTGGGTCGAGGACACGGTAGACACGCCAGCCATCAACCCGCTCAAAGATCTGTAAAAAACACAAGCCCCGCGGCGTTCGCCGCGGGGCATATTTTTGTGAACTAACGATTTGAGTGCCGAGCCATGCATTTACTGAAAGCGTCTTGAAAGCCTTCCCCTCAAGGGGAAGGTGTCAGGGCGTTGCACGGCAAAGCCCTGACGGATGAGGCGTTGCGGGGTGACGGATATGGACACCTCATCAGTCGCCTGCGGCGCCAGCTTCCCCTCAAGGGGAAGCCTCCGGGCTTTTACTTTATTTTAGCCTGTGCAGAGCATGCCGCCGTCGTGCACGCAGACGGCGCCCGTCACGTGGCTGCCGGCAGGGGAGGCCAAAAAGACGCAGTACGCTCCGATTTCAATGGGTTCGCCGAAGCGGTGTGCCGGCAGGTCTTTTTGGATATGCGCTTTGAAGTGGTCCGGCAGGTCGGCGTCGAGATCCGAGTGGAACGGACCGGGCGCGATGCAGTTAACACGGATACCGTCCGCGCCGAGCTCGATGGCCATGTAGCGCGTGAAATGGTCCAGCGCGGCCTTGGCCGCGAAGTAAGGCGAGTTGGGATGGTCCAGCGCTTCGCCGATAAACTGGCCCCCGATGGAGGAAATGTTGATGATGCGCCCGCCGAGGCCGGCCTCGCGCATACGCGGCGCGACGGCGTAGATCATGTTGGCCACGCCGTGCAGGTCCGTATCGATGACGCGATGCCACTCGGAGAGCTCCTGATCCTTTAAAAATTCAACGTTAGTGGCAACGCCCGCGTTGTTGACGAGCACGTCCACATGGTCAAAGAATGCGTAGACCTCACTAACAGCCTTTTTGACGCTGTCGAGGCTGGAGATGTCGCACTGGACGCAGGTATACCGGCCGCCGTATTGGCTGATCCCGGAGACGGCTTTTTGCCCCTTCTCCACGTTGCGGCATAAAATGGCCACGTTGGCTCCGCTCTGGGCGAAGGCCAGGCTGATGCCGAAGCCGATCCCTCCGTTGCCGCCGGTGACGACGACGTTTTTGCCCTCGACGCTGAACGCGCCCTGCATGCTGGCGATGGGTGGCGTCATGATCATAATAAAAACTCCTTCCCGCTCATATATTTCTGCCTATATTGTACCAGCAGGCGGCAGGCGTGTCCATATTCTGGACGCCGTTGCCATGATGCTGTTTTGGCATAGTAGAAGCAGGGGCCGATGAGCACAGCGGCCCCCCAAGCTGTCGACTAAGCCCTTTGTGCTTTGTCTATACGTCCAATCGCCGTGCGATTTAATTTTCGTCGATGACGGCGAGTTGTCTGGTCTCATCGGCGAAAATTGTGAAAATTTTAATGCTTTGAGGCATTCACTTTTGAAAAGCATTACTTTGCGAGCGCCTCAGCGCGAGAACCCATATTTGCCGAAAAAGCCGCTTCCACGGCTTTTTCGACAGTTTAAAGGGCCGCTGAGTACAGCGGCCCCTGCATATTCGATATAATTATTCCAGTTCAAACGCGCCGGTGTAAAGCTGATAGTACTTGCCCTTTTGCGCTAAAAGCTCGTCATGGGTGCCGCGCTCGATGATCTCGCCGCCGTCGAGCACCATGATGACGTTGGCATTTTGGACCGTGGACAGCCGGTGGGCAATGACAAAGACGGTCCGGCCCTGCATCAGCGAGTCCATTCCGCGCTGGACGTACAGCTCGGTGCGCGTGTCGATGGAGGAGGTGGCCTCGTCGAGGATCATGACGGGTGGGTCGGCCACGGCGGCGCGGGCGATAGAGATCAGCTGGCGCTGGCCCTGGGACAGGCCGCTGCCGTCGCCGGATAAAACGGTGTTGTAGCCCTCGGGGAGCATGCGGATAAAGCCGTCGGCGTTGGCGAGCCTGGCCGCGGCGATGCATTCGTCGTCCGTGGCGTCCAGACGCCCGAACCGGATGTTATCCAGAACGGACCCCGTGAACAGGCTTACATCCTGCAATACCATGCCCAGGGAGGACCGCAGCGCGTCTTTTCGGATCTTGTTGATGTTGATGCCGTCATAACGGATCTTGCCGTCGGCAATATCATAAAACCGGGTTAAAAGATTGGTAATGGTCGTTTTGCCGGCGCCCGTTGCGCCAACCAAGGCGACCTTCTGGCCGGGCTTGGCGTACAGCGTAATGTTCTTCAGTACGGGCTTCTCGGGCACATAGCGGAAGTCAACGTCGTAAAACCGGACCTCACCTTTCAGCTGCGAATAGGTAACGGTCGCATCGCTGTGGGGCTGCTTCCAGTACCAGCGTCCGGTTTCGCTGACGACCTCTTCCACCGGCTGCGCGTTTTCCCGCGCAATCTCGTCGGCGTGAACGAGCGTGACGACACCGTCGTCCTGCTCGCTGATCTCGTCCATGAGCTTGAAGATACGTTCGGCCCCCGCAAGCGCTGAAATGACGGGATTTAGCTGCTGGGCCACCTGACCCATCGGCCCGACGAAGTTACGCGAGAGCTGCAGGAAGGAGGCCAGCGTGCCGAGCGTCAGCGCGCTGGCGCCCAGAAGGCTTAGGTTGGACACGCCGCCGATACTCATCAGGCCCCCGACAATGGCGAGCACGACGTATAACCCGTATCCCAGACTGATTATCGTTGGCATCAGGATATTGGCGTAGCGGTTGGCCAGCTTGGCGCTGGTCTCAAGTTGCTGGTTTTTCTCGTCAAACTCGGCCATCGCCTTCTTTTCGTGGCAGAATACCTTGACGACCTTCTGGCCGTTGATCATTTCCTCAATGTAGCCGTTGAGGTCACCCAGCGAGGCCTGCTGCTTAACAAAATGTTCACGGCTTTTGCCGGCGATGGCGGAGATGACCTTGAAGAGCAGAAAGACAAATACCACGACGATCAGCGACAGCCAGACGCTCATCAGCAGCATCGATATGAAGACTGTGACTACGGAGACAAGGGAAGCAAAGATATTCGGCAGGCTTTGGCCGATGGCCTGACGCAGCGTATCGGTGTCGTTGGTGTACCGGCTCATGACATCGCCGTGAGAATGCGTATCGAAATATTTAACGGACAGCGTCTGCATATGCGTGAACATTTCATCGCGTATCTTTTTTAAGACGCCCTGTGAGATTACGGCCATCATGCGGGAAAAAATCAGCGTGGCTATCACACCGGCCAAATAAATCGTACCCATCAGAAGGATTATGCGCAGAAGGCCTCCGTAATCCGGCACAGCCTGCTGTAAAAGCGGCATGATATAGTTGTCGATGAGCGTGCGGAGAAACAGGGATGAAACGGCGGTCGCGGCGGCGCTGATGATGATGCATATGATAACGCCGGTCAGCCGGAGTTTGTACTGCCGTATGTAAGAGAAAAGCCGCTTGACGGTATCGGATTTGCTTTTTACTTCCTTGAGGGGCTGCTTGGGGAGGCCGCCTCTGAAGGGCCCGCCCCGCGCCGGCGGCGCTTGATTTTTGTTATCCGGCATGGACGCGCCCCCCCTTTGCCTGTGATTCGTACACTTCTTTGTAGATATCGCTGCTTTCCAAAAGTTCGTCGTGTGAGCCGTGGGCGGTAATCCGGCCGTCGTCCAGAACGAGGATCAGATCGGCATCCATGACGGAGGATACACGCTGGGCGATAATAATTTTTGTCGTATCGGGCAGCGCATCCCGGAACGCCTGACGGATAAGCGCCTCGGTGCCGGTGTCCACCGCGCTTGTGGAATCGTCCAGAATCAGGATTTTAGGTTTTTTCAGGAGAGCGCGCGCGATACACAGCCGCTGCTTTTGACCGCCGGAGACATTCGAGCCGCCCTGCTCGATATACGTGTTGTACTGATCCGGGAAGCCCTGAATAAATTCGTCGGCCTGCGCTAAGCGGCATGCGTGCTCAAGCTCCTCATCTGTTGCTGTCTCGTCGCCCCAGCGGAGATTATCCTTGATCGTGCCGGAAAACAGCTCGTTTTTCTGGAGCACCATGGCGACGGCGTTGCGAAGCGTCTTTATATCGTAGTCGCGAACATCGACGCCACCGACGTAAACACTGCCGCTTGCCGCGTCGTATAGCCTTGGAATCAGCTGCACAAGGCTCGTTTTCGATGAGCCGGTACCACCGATGACGCCGACGGTCTGGCCGGATTTTATACTCAGGCTGACATTTTTGAGTACCGCCGCGTCGGGCTGGCCGCTATAGTGGAAGAAGACATCCTCAAAAACAATATCTCCGTTAGAAATAGCTGTGACCGGGTTTTCCGGGTTGTGCAGCGTGCTCTCTTCGTTTAAAATCTCAACGATCCGCATGCCGGACGCACGCGATATGGTGATCATGACGACGACCATGGAGAGCATCATCAGGCTCATAAGAATCGTCATGGCGTACGTGAGAAGGCTCATCAGCTCGCCCGTGCTGAAGCCACGAATCGGATTGTCGCCCGAGGCCACAATGGCGTGCGCACCGAACCAGGAGATGAGCAGAATGCACAGGTACATGCAAAACTGCATCAGCGGCATTTGAAAGGCAATGGTTTTTTCAGCCTTCATAAAGTCGGTATAGATCTCTTCTGAAACGCCCGAGAATTTTTTGCATTCATAAGCCTCACGGACAAAGGCTTTGACAACACGGATGCCCCGTATATTTTCCTGGACGATGTTGTTGAGCTTGTCATACGTGCGGAAAACACGCATGAACAGCGGATGTACCCTTGACATGATTAAGTACAGGCCAACGCCCAAGACAGGCATAATTGCCAGGAATATGAGTGATAGCTTTGCGTCGATACTGAACGCGGCCACAAGGGAAAAAAGCAGCATCAGCGGGCTGCGGGACGCCAAGCGGATAATCATCATAAACGCGTTTTGCAGATTCGTCACGTCGGTTGTCAGACGTGTGATGATGCTGGAGGTGGAGAATTTATCGATGTTTGAAAATGAAAAATTCTGGACGTTATAATACATATCCTGCCGAAGATTTCTGGCAAAGCCTGCCGCGGCAAACGCCGAATGGTGTCCGGAAATGGCGCCGAACACCAACGCGGCAGCGGCAAAGGCCAGCAGCAGCAGGCCCATTTTAAGCGTGTAAGCCGTGTTGCCGGCTGTGACGCCGTAGTCAATCAGCCTTGCCATGAACAGCGGGATTACGATTTCCATAAGGACTTCCAGCGTCACAAAAATGGGTGTAAGAATCGTGTTTTTTTTGTACTGTCTTAGACAGCGCGCCAAGCGTTTGACCATACTGGGACATACCTCCTGATTTGCTGTGTAAATGAATAAAAATGATAGCGGTAACTCGCTGGCTGTTCCGGGTGTTAACGGTCCGGATTGCCGCACGTTAAGCCCGTCAGCCTATGTTTTTCTTCATGCGTTCGACGAAAGAGAGGAAAAGCTCGATTTCCTGCGCCGAGAAGCCTTGAACCAGATCGCTTTCAAACTGATCAAAGCCCATTTTGATAGACTCGTGCAGCGTAATAGCCTGCGGCGTCAAAACGAGTTTTTTAAGCCGTGCGTCGCTCGGGACGCCGTGCCGCTCGATGAGGCCCTTTTGTTCCATGAGTTTGATAACCTTCGACGCCGTAGACCGCGTGACGGAAAAATGCTTCTCCAGATCCTTCTGGTATATGTCCTTATCGCCGTTTTCAGCCAGATAGCCAATAATCCAGCCGTTCGTGCCGGTGACAGACTTGGCGCGCTGCATGAATTCGGCATTTGAGACGCGGCGCGAGATGAGGTGGTTTAGAGAATGAAGCTCTTTACCGACAGGTTTTATTGCCATTGAAATCACCGCCAACTTGTTTGACATCAAACATTATAGTTATCAAAATACTAACAAGAAGAGGCCGGAATGTCAATGATGAAAATGACCAAACCAGTGTGTAAAAAATGCCCGGCAATACCTGCCGGGCATGATCATCGAGCTTTATAGAGGGGTTTTACCGGGAGATGTAGCAGCTTTTCCATTCCAGTTTGCACAGCTTTTTCAGGGAGCTGGCATATTCCGTCAGCTCCTGGATATCTTTAAAAAGACGGTTCCGCATATTGACGCCGGCAACGGATACGCTCATGATTGGAAACTGTTCCTCCTCGCCCTTGCGGTTTTTCGAATAGATATAGCCCTTTTCTAAATCTGTTTCGTGATAAAATGCCCGAATACCCTCGTTAAAGCGGCGGATAAACGTGCCGGCAAGCTCCGCACAGTCGTACGTGTCGAGAATGACGACGAAATCATCGCCGCCGATGTGACCGATAAAATTGTTGAGCGGGACAAGTTCTTTTAAGAGATCGGCAACGAATTGGATGACCTTGTCACCGTTGGCGAAGCCATACGTATCGTTGTAGGCCTTGAAGTTATCGAGATCCACATAGAGGATGGTATGCGGCTGCTCCGACTTGATGAATCGCTCGAAATTTTGCTCAATGGCAAGATTGCCCGGCAGGCCCGTGAGCGGATTGAGCTGCCGTGAGTTAAAGACCTCCATTTCCATCACTTTTTCAAGAAGATCCTTGACGGTTACAATACCAAGATAAGTGCCGTCCTTAGTAACAACGAACATGTCATAGATTTTTTTCTGCGCACGGGACATAGCCAGCTTCGAAACGATACCGATTGGTGTTTCGGCTTCCGTAACGAGCGGGTTACGGTCCATGATATTGCTGATGGGGCGCTTGGAGTACAGGCTGTAACCGTATTGTCCGCTCAGCTTGCTTTCGATGCCCGAGCGCGTCATGATCCCCAGCACGTGCCGGTCATCGTCGACGACGGTGACGCCCATCATGCTCTCGTTTCGTAGAAAATGATTAAATACGTCGCCGGCCAGATCCGACGGTGAAACGGTGACGCCGAGGCTGCAGAGATTGCCGATATAATAGGTCGTGACATTTCGGAATATATGGTTTTTTTGGGCGTTTGAGGCGTGAACGGTCTTCAGGACCTGTTCATCGATCGGACGTATCTCGCTTTCGGGATGCTGGATAAAATAGCCCTGGCCGTATTGGACGCCGATTTCGATGAGCGTGCGCATTTCGCTTTCCGTTTCGATGCCCTCGGCAATGAGCGCCACGTTTGTCAGGCAGCAGAATTCATGCAGACTGGTGACGAGCGATTTTTTATAAGTGTCTTTATCAATATCCCGAACAAGCTGCATGTCCAGCTTAATGTAGTGCGGGTGTACGTCGGTTATGAGGTTGAGCCCCGAATAGCCGGCCCCGGCGTCGTCTATGGCGATTTCGTAATTCTGGCTCTTATAATGGTCAATGGTCCTTCGGAAACCGTCAAGATTGCTGATGGCGTTCTTTTCCGAAATCTCAAAGAGGATTTTCGACGGGTCAATGTTATAGCTTTTGAGATATTCCTTCGTAAAGCCCAGCTTGAACTTGTCGTCGTGGATAACGCTGGCATTGACGTTTAAGAACAATTTGTACGGGAAATCGTTTTGATGGACTTTCTCCAGCGCTTTTGTCCGGCACAGCTGCTCAAGCTCCCAGAGCTTTCCCGTTTCCGACGCCACGCCGAACATCGCGTCCGGATTTTTAAGCGGCGAATCCTCCGGCCCGCGGCTGAGCGCCTCATAACCCAGAATGGAACCGTCACGCAAGGAGATGACCGGCTGAAGGACAATGCGAATGTTTGCCTGCTGCAATATCAGCGTCAGATGTTTCTCCAGTTCATTTTCCGATTCGCACACGATCATTGGCTGCATAACATAACCCCTGTATGTATATTTATTTTGGCAAGTTTCATTTTAGTAAGATTACCCAACGCAATCATCTTAAAATCAGTGCTTTACACGGGCTATCACATTAACGTAAAACCCACGTTAAATTTAAACAAATAGAACGTTGCAGCGTCATGGCATTTAAGTCTTTAATTAGTGTGCGCGGTGCGACGGCGTGTCGTCTTAGACGCAATTAAACCGGGGCCTTAAGCGGCGGCCCCGGTCAAGCTGTCGACAAAGCACTTCGGGCTTTGTCGACAAGAAGAGTACATGACGGCTGCTCAGCCGCAACCGTCATGATAAGAGTCATTTCCGATGCGCATGTCCCCGGAAATAACGGATATTAATTTTTTCCGTCGTGCGCGACGGAAACTCTGCGAGGCTTTTTGCGCTTTGACAATAGTGTGCTATCGGAAGCGGTGCTTATTTGAGGCTCTTCAGGATATCCTGCTCCGTCTGCCGCTTCTCGTCTGCCGTCATATGAATCAGGGTGAGCGCGCGCGTCGGGCAGGTGGCCACGCAGGGCGGACGAGTGCCGTCCAAGTCCGGGTTGGGCGCATCCGTGCACAAATCACATTTTTGCATCAGGCCATCCGCGCCGTACTGCGGCACGTCGTAGGGGCATGCGTCCAAGCAGGCCTGACAGCCAATGCAGACGTCGCGGTCGACACGCACAAGCCCGTCCGCCTGCTTGGATATAGCCGAGACGGGGCAGACATCGGCGCAGGCCGGCGCGTGGCAATGCTGACAGGACAGCGATACGGCGGAGCACGTTACATCCGGATACGCGCCGTGCCAGACGTTAAGTACGCGCCGCCACTTAATGCCGGCCTCCGTTTGCCGCCACATCTTACAGGCGGCCTCACAGCCGAAGCATTGAATGCAGGCAGCCTGGTCAAAGCAGAAACCCCACTCAAACTCATTCATACAGGCTCACCTCCACAAGCGTTTGGCTGCTCATCGCCGTAATCAGCGGGTCGTAGGCCTTGTCAGGATCGACGCTGTACATATTGTTGACATTGGCCCCGCCGTCCGTGAGCGGCAGTTCATCAAGGCCCAGCTCCTTACAGCCCTGCCACCAGCCGTGCAGAAGCATAACCGTGTCGGGCCGGATTCCGGGATAAACCGCAGCTTTTACTTTCATGGACCCGTGTCTCGATTTAACGGTGATCCAGTCTCCGTCTTTGATGCCGCGCGATGCCGCCGACGATGGGTGGATGTGAAGGCTGGGATACGGCTCCGTTTCGCGCAGCAGCGGGACATTTCTCTGCCAGGCGGCCGTAAAGTTTTTGGAGGTGTGGTAATCTGAGAGTAAAAGCGGGTAGGTGCTCAAAAGCTCCGGTGTACCGGAGGGACTTTCCGGCATCTCGCGCCACTCGGGCAGGGGGCTGTAACCTTCCTTTTCGAAGGCGGTGTTATATAGGGCGACCTTGCCGTCCGGCAGGAAGGGCGCCCGGTCCAGCCGCAGGCTTTTTCCGGAAAAGGCACGCGTATAGTTTTCGTATGAACGTCCGCCGGCCGGCGGATCAAAAATTTTGCCGATGGGATACGTCCTCAGCTCGTCGAGCGTCATATCAAAGGCCGACAGCTGGAAGTTTTGCATCGCTTCAAGGTTGCCGTGCCAGAAATCCTCACCGTAGCCCATTTTAACACCAAGCTCCAGAAAGAAGTTGAAGATCGATTTATAGTCGCCCAGCGGCTCAATAACCTTTTGGCGCGCCATAATCCAGCCGGCGCGCGTTTCAAAGGGATCGCCGGCCTCGTACGGCGTCGTCGTCGGCAGGACGATGTCGGCATAATCCATATCGGCGGTGCGCGCTACGTCGATGACGACGTAAAAATCCACCTTTTTCAGAGCCTCAATCACGCGTTTTGTGCCCCGTGTGCTGACGGCGGGCTGCGTACCCGGCGAGATAATTGTACGTACGGGATACGGCTTTTCCGTCAGGACGCTTTCGAGTATCCTGTAATACGCCGAGGAGGTACCCTCGAAAAAAGGTTGGAACGGGATGGGAAATTCCGGCGCGACGAGCTTGCTTACCATCTCAGGCGTATAGCGCTCCGGCAGGCTCAGCGATTTTGGGAATGCCATGCCGCCCGGCGGTCCGAGCAGGTTGCAGCCGGGACGGTCAAGATGGCCGGTAATCGCCATCAGAATGGCCACGGCGCGGATTGCATCGCTCGAGGATGGCGCATGCTCCACACCGTTGCCAAGATCTATCACGGCCTTTTGAGTCGTCGCGTAAAGCCGCGCGATTTTTATAATCTGCTCAGCGGGTACCCCGGTAATCTCTTCGCCCCAGGCGGGCGGATATTGCTGTATATGGGCCTTAAGTTCGTCATAGCCGGTGCACCAGTTTTGGACGAACGCCTCGTCAATGAGCTTTTCACCCATGATTACATGGAGCATAGACAGGGCCAGTGCCGCATCAGTGCCGGGCCGCAGCGGAACCCAGATGTCCGCCATGCCGGCATCCGGCTCGACGGACGGCTTGACGGCGATGATTGTCGCGCCGCGTTTTTTCGCGTCGATAAAATCGCGTGCCGGGCTCATGGCCGGACCCGAGTAAAACGGCTGGCGTCCCCACAGAATGACGAGCTCCGCGTTTTTATAGTCGCACGAGGGTGTGCCGCCGATGGTGTACGAAAACGAGAAAGCGCGCTGCATGGCGCAGATGCCGCTGTGTCCGTAATTCGGGCTGCCGTGCGCGATCAGAAAACGCTGCATCAGCTCGCTGTATGTCCGACGGGCAGGGGAGAGGATGGCCAGCGTTTCCGGACCGTATCTGGTCTTTTGTTCTTTAAGACGGTCGGCGATGATGTCCAGGGCTTCGTCCCAGGAGATTTCGCGGAATTTACCCTCGCCCTTCTCACCGGCTCGCAGAAGCGGCGTTTTGAGCCGGTCGGGCGAATACACCCACTGGGGTGCGGCCTGCCCCTTGATGCAGACGCTGCCACGGTTAATGGGGCTTTCGGCCATACCGGCTACACGCAGAAAGCGTCCGCCTTTTTTAAACGCGTAAACACCGCAGCCGGCAGCAGGACCGCACATAGCGCAAAAGGTCGGTACAACCTGCTCGCCGTTTGAGGCCGCGAGCGAGCGGGCTTCGTCGTATGTAAGACCCGCGCAAGTTGCGGCTTTCCCGGAATCCGTCATAGCATTGCCTCCTGTAAAACTTAGTAGTTACGTTTACTGTAACATGCCGAAAAAGGGCTGTCAATGACAGCCCTTATGCTGTTGGAAAACCCGGCACGCCTTTGACGAACGGACATATTCCAATAATAAACGCAGGAGCAAATTAAGCGGCTTGCTCCTGCGTCAAGATATTATGGTGTTACACGGCGGCTTTGCCGGATTTGATTTTAAAAACGGAAATGCATTCCTTCAGCTGGGCGGCGCGGGAGGTCAGCTCCTCGCTGGCGGCAGCGCTCTCCTGAGCTGTGGCGGCATTCGTCTGGACAACATCCGAGACGATGGAAATACCCCTGTTAATCTCCTCGATGGCTTGCGCCTGCTCGGTAGAGGAGATTGTAATGGCCTGAACAAGCGTTGCTACTTTTTCGACAAGCTCGACAATCTGCCGAAGCGCGTCGGCGGTGCCGTTGGCGATTTTTGAGCCGCTTTCGACCTTCTTAATCGACCCTTCAATCAACTCCGTCGTTTCCTTGGCGGCGTTGGCTGATTTGGCGGCTAAATTGCGTACCTCTTCGGCCACGACAGCAAAGCCCTTTCCGTGCTGTCCGGCCCGGGCGGCTTCCACAGCCGCGTTAAGCGCCAGTATGTTTGTCTGGAACGCGATATCGTCAATGACCTTAATGATCTTGCTGATATTGTTTGAGGATACATTGATTTCTTCCATCGCACCGAGCATCTCTTTCATCTGCTCATCGCCGCTGACCGCGTTTTTCTTGGCGCTCTGTGCAAATTCGTTGGCCTGTTCGGCGTTGTGCGCACTCGCCTGTGTCTGCTCCTGCACTTCAGCCAGAGAAGCGTTGAGCTCCTGCACGGAACTGGCCTGAGACATCGCGCCCTCAGATAAGGAAGAACTGGATTCGGACAGCATATGGGCGCTGGCGGCAACCTGATCGGCTGTTGCCGATATCTCGCTGACCGTTTTGTTTGTATTTTCAACGACATCGATCAGCGCATTGCCGAGCATGTCGTTGGCGCATTTTTTGTGGATAGTCGTCGTCAAATCGCCTTCGGCGATTTGCTTCGTATCGGCAACCTTTTCACGCGTTGAGTTAAGAAGATTAATAAACGTATGGGCATGCAGCATCATTTCATCTTTCGTAGTAGGGTCAATTTCCATATCGCTGTTAAAGTATGAAAGATCGCCTATGGCCATCATTTTCAGGCCGTACGTCATGCCCTCCATGGGCCTTTTAAGATATTTCCCCAAAAAAAGAGAAAAATAGATGGACGATGCCAGCCCGAGAGCGCCCAGAATCCCAGAAATAATAAGCGGTATGTAAATACTGCCGGAAACTTCGGTTCTGGACAGCATGCTTACAACACCGTAAACAATGGATGCGCAGAAAAAGATTGCCGAAATAAGAGAACATACCAGTATTTTGCTGCCGAGCTTTGCTTTGGAAAAAGCATTGATTTTATTAAGCATTTGGTCCCACCACCTTCTAAAATACTGTTGGTCACGCCAACTGTGATTACAACTGAAGTCTTTCGCTGTCAATATCGTACGAAAGTCATCGCCAGTTTAGAAAAATTTTAACAATTATTAACATATAGTTAAAATCCCCCAAAATAACCATTTAAATGTCACGCATTGAACAAAAGGCGCCCGGTCGGATTGAAGCCGACCGGGCGTTTTTATACTCAAAATTCTTCAGTTGTAGCGTGTACAACAGACCTTTATGATATTTGCTGAACCTTTATAAGATTTGTCGTGCCGCTTATACCGATGGGAACGCCAGCTGTTAAAACAACGATGTCGCCGGTTGTGGCGGCATTTGTGCGCAGTGCGGCTTCAATGCCGGCCTGGAAGAGTTCATCCGTGGAGGTTAGGTGCTTACCGGGCTCCGGCGTCACGCCCCAGGAAATGCTCAGCTGATGGCGCACACGCTCATTTTCAGCCAGGGCAACGATTGGGCACGCCGGCCTGAAGCGTGAGATCATGCGGCCGGTATGACCGGACGCCGTGACGGTGATGATAGCGCTGGCGCCGAGGTCCATCGCCGTCGTGCAGCAGGCGTGGCTGATCGCGTCGCTGATCGATGTTTTTCTCTCAAAGTTACTTCCGTGAAAACGTTCCCAGTAATCAACCGATTCTTCGGCGGCGCGCAGCGTCTTGTCGAGTGTTGTAACGCTTTCGAAAGGATACTTACCGGCGGCTGTCTCGCCCGAAAGCATGACACAGCTGGCACCGTCGAACACGGCGTTGGCTACGTCGCTGACCTCCGCGCGTGTGGGACGCGGGTTCCGGATCATGGAATCAAGCATCTGCGTAGCCACTACGACGGGCTTGCCCAGAATCGTCACCTCGGAGATGATCTTTTTTTGCAGGATAGGGACCTCCCAGGCATCGATCTCGACGCCCAGATCACCGCGGGCCACCATAACGGCGTCGGCTGCTTCGACGATTTCGGAGAGATTGTTGATGCCCTGGCGGTTTTCGATCTTGGCGATAATTTTGATGTCTCCGCCGCCAAACTTCTCCAGCGCCTGCCGGATGGCAATGACGTCGCCGCTGCCGCGGACGAAGGACGCGGCAATGAAGTCCATGTCGTTTTCCGCGGCGAAGCGGATGTCCGCCTCGTCCTCCGGCGAGAGCCTTGGAAAGCCGATGGCTACATCGGGTATATTGAGGCTCTTTTGGTTGGAAAGTACACCGCCCGTTACGACGGTACAGGCAATGTTGTGGCCGTTTATGTCATTAACCCGCAGCTCCAAAAGCCCGTCGTCCAGTAAAATCCGGTTGCCGGGGCCCAGCTCGTTGTGAAGGTTTTTGTAATTGACGTATACATGGCGCTCGTCGCCGACGGTTTCGTCCGTGGTCAGGGTAAATGGCGCGCCGTCCTCCAGCATGACGCGTCCGGATAAAAACGTGCCGATGCGGATCTGCGGGCCCTTTGTGTCGAGGATGGAGGCGGCCGGAGAACCCAGCTCGTCCCGCGCGGCCTTAAACGCGTTGAGCCGTTTGCGGTGCTCCTCGTGCGTGCCGTGGGAGAAGTTGAGGCGTACAGCGTTCGCGCCGCACATGAGGAGCTTTTTGATAGCCTGGCTGTCGTCAGCCGACGGCCCGAGCGTACAAATGATTTTTGTCTTTCTCATGAAGACCTCCGGATGTAATGTTGGATTCGGCGCGTGCCGGACCTGCGCCTTATGGGGGCGCTATACGCATAGTATCACAAATCAAAACGTTTTCAACCGGGCGGCCGTTAAATTCTGTTAAAATTTTAAGATGTGTTTTTGGCGTGGACAAAACAGCCGCATAACCATTTTTAGATAATTGAGACGGTGAATGGCTGAAAATGCCAACTTCGTAACGTCAAAATCAATAATAATACACATTCGAGAATCCATAATAAGTACGAATAAAAATTATGAAGGTGATTATTATCAATACGCGCAAAAAGATGCAACTTGTTATAACGGCGGTTCTGATGCTGTGCGCGCTGCTGCCGGCGGCGTGGGCCGCGGGAGATTATGGCGCCGCGGCCGTTAAGGAGGATCAGACCTATTCGCTGGAGCAGATGCTCAATTATGCCATCGAAGACGAGTACCTCGCACAGGCCAGATATCAGGCGGATATCGAAAAATTTGGGGAAATAAGGCCGTTTACAAGTATTGTCAAGGCCGAAAAAAGGCATATTGGCCTGCTCCGCCCGCTGTTTGACAAATACGGCGTCGCAGTCCCCGACGATAAGGCGGCCGACTATCTGACGATACCCGAAACGCTATTGGACGCCATGAAAGCCGGTGTGGCGGGCGAAGAGGACAACATTCGCATGTACGACATTTTTTTAAAGCAGGAGTTGCCCAACGACGCCCGGGTCATTTTCTCGCTATTGAAAAACGCGGCGGAAAATCATCTAGAGGCCTTTAAAAGAAACGTTGCGCTCCTGGAGCAGGGCGGCGCGGGCCGCGCGAGATAGCAAAAAAGCGGACGGCCATTGGCCGTCCCTACATAGTTATTCATGTTGAATGTCGCTGTACAAAGAAAGAGGGTTGCCTCAGCCGGTTTTCGCCATCGTGAAGGTCATGTGATAATAAGTCTGCGCGTTTTCAATGGGATACAGGAGATCGTCCCGGGCTTTTTCATAGCCGGAGTAGTCCACCGTACACGTTATGGTGACGCCAGCCCTCGTATAAGAAAAGCCGTTAATGAAGGCCGATGCCTCCGGTTTTATAACGCTGAACTGATTGATACAATTTACGTCTCTCTGCGCGCAGACGAAGGATTTTATAGCAATATTGATGACCGATATATGCTCGTCTAAGTAAAACGGACTGATGGGGGAGGCATCGTCTCCGGCGGTCATCGTATAACTGATTTTAGTCACGACGCCATTTTCCTCTTCGATGCTGAAGTCCGACGGCTCGGGCCCCAGTAGGTTTAGATAAACCGTGCCGGAAAACGGGTCTTCCACCCACTTGCCTGACGTATCGAGATGCCGGCCGCCGTACAGATCCAAATAATTCATCAGGTCATTAAAGTTTTGGGTAAACTCCACAGCTGTGATATCACCCCGATGCCGCGGCATCTGAGCCTGCATCAGGACGCCGAGTAGCAGAAGATAACCGGCAATATAGGCCAGTAGAAAGGCGGCGATCCGGACCGGCTTTTTATCCTTGAGGGTATAGGCGTACGGCTCGTCCCACGGAATCTCGTTTTTTTGGCAGGCGGCGTAACTGAAATACAGCCTGTAAAGATCGTAAAAAGGTATGACAACGTAGCCCATTCCGTACTGGTACACGAGCAAAATTCTGTCCAAGGCGGAGGAGTACGTCAGCTTGCTTCCGTCGGCGCAGCGGAGAACCAGGCCAAAAATCCACTTTCCCGGCGTCGTGCCGAGGGTTGACAGTAAAATCGGCTCGGCAATGAGCATCAGAACGTATGGGATTATGATGTTGAGCAGCTGGACAAAGCCTCTGCTTAGAGGATTGGCGCGAAACGCCAGTGAACAAATAGCTATCCAGATGACCGTATAAACCAGCAGGTCCAGCGACCGCGCGAAAAATCGACGCCAGGGGGCGGCGGCCTTGGGCAGCTCGTCGGCCTTGACGGAGAAAAAGCCCGCGCCGTTCCTGGTGGCGCTTTCAATCCAGCTTAAGTATCTGGGCGCGTCCAGCCCGGGATAATCCGCATGGCTGACCTGGATATCGCGGCAGATCTCTGCGGCTGTGGCCATTTGCTCCATATCACTTTCCAGCTGACGGAGCTGATCGGAGAGCGCTTTGTCCAGCTCCAGCTCGCCGGACTGCAGCTTCTTTATATCATCGATAGAGACATGCAGCTGGCGCAGCAGCTTGATTTTTAAAAGCGCCGCTATATCCTCGTCCGAATAATCCCGGTAGGTGTTGCCTGAGCGGAGCGGGGTGATAAGCCCCTTACTCTCATAAAACCGGATGTTGGCGCGCGTCATGCCGGTTAGTACTTCGACTTGTGCGATGGTCATGCGATCACAATCCTTTCCAGCTCCCATTGTAAACTGTCAAGCCGCTTTACAGTCAAGAGATTTCGCGCGTTTTTATGGGGTAATCGCAGGAAATTCAAGACGGCAGGCAAAGCTCGGCTGCGCAGCCGCCTTCCGGCAGATTTCGGAATCCCGCGGTTCCATCGTGCGCCTTGGCGATTTGGCGTACCATGGCAAGGCCCAGTCCGTGGCTTCGCAGCTCGGCGGTGCCTATCGGATGCTTCAGGCTTTCAATGATTTCCTGCGGGAGGCCCGTTCCGTTGTCGGAAACGCCGACGATATAGCTGCCCAGCCTTTTATCAAGCGTAACCTTTATGGCGCAGCCGTCCGGATTGTGCCGGATACTGTTTGTTAGTAAGTTGAAAACCGCGCGCCGCAGGAGCTCTTCATCACCGTTGATCACAGCGCTTTTTGCGTCTTCACTGATCATTACGTCTATCGAATAGCAATCATCAAGCCCGCCGTTATAAAAGTCGGCGGCAATGCTCCGCAGGAGCGCCGGCAGCTGGAAAGCGGCCTTCCGGAGCGGCTGCATGTCATATTCCAGCTTGGACGCAAGATTCAGATCGCTTACCAGAGTTTTGATCCGTTCGCTCTGCCGGCGGATGACACCTGCCTGATCACGTCTGTCCTGCGGCAGTCCCGAGTCGTCCTCGAGCTCGCTGGCATAGCCCATCACGAGGGAAAGCGGCGTGCGGATGTCGTGGGAGACACCGGCGATCCATCTTGTTCGTGCGTCGTCCCGCTTTTTTAATGCGGTTTCCTGCCTGGAAAGCTGCTCCGACGCTTTATTGATTCCGGCGGCAAGGTCCCCGAGAAGGCCGCGGGTTGAAAGCTCTACCGGCTCATTTACGGCCAGGTCTTCAATCCCTCTGGCCAGAGGCTTCAGGGCGCGCAGCAGGCGCAGGCTGAAAAGCAGCGCGAGCAGCACTGCCACAAGGGCGTTCAAGATCAAGATCACCGTTATCCATACCGCGGCATTGTCCATGACCGCCATCGGCTCTGTAATACTGTATTTCCACACGCTGTCCTTTTCACCGCCCAGCACAAGCAGACCATCCGGGTGCGTCCAGACAGTGACCGGATAATCGTTTAAATACCATCGGCTAAAGCTCGCCACATCCGACAGGGTGTAGTGTTGCGGTATGTTATCGGGCAAGTCCCGGCTCCATATAATCCCGCCGCTGGTATTATCAAGCAGCATGGCCCACTGACGGTTATTTTCCATACTGCTGCCGGCGGGTTCGGAAAGCGCGTAACCGTCATCTGATCGGACCAGGCTGTCTGCAATCTGCGCAACTTTGTAACCCCTCTGCGTTGTTTTACTCGTTTGGACCACCCACGCTGCTAGCACAGCAAAGTTGACGATGAGAAGAACA
The DNA here is from genome assembly GCA_963675425.1 of uncultured Sporobacter sp. Lineage (GTDB taxonomy): Bacteria > Bacillota > Clostridia > Oscillospirales > Oscillospiraceae > Sporobacter. The sequence continues at coordinate 2,302,786 of OY776214.1, forward strand.
AACGCCACTCCGGCGGCCGAGAATACATAACGGGACAGTATCTTCATCATGCTGTTCATTTAATGCAAACCCCCGTCAGCTTATAACCGAGTCCCCGCACCGTGAAAAGATAGCGCGGTGCGGAAGGCTCCGGCTCGATCTTCTCGCGCAGGCGGCGGATATGCACCATCAGCGTGTTTTCATAGCCGTACAGGTCGTCTCCCCACGCGGCTCTGCACAGGCTGTCGCCGGTTACGATTTTCTCCCGGTTGGCATACAGATGTTCAAGCAGCGCGTATTCTTTCGCGGTGAGCGAGATGCGTCCGCTTTTTGACGTAACCGTCCCGCTATTAAGGTCGACCTCGGTTTCGCCAAGGCAGAAAACCGGTTTCTCCGCCTGCCTGAGCACAACCGGGAAATAGGCTCGGCTGAGGACGGCCTTCAGCCGCAGGGTCAGCTCCCGCGGAAGGAAGGGCTTCGTGATATAATCGTCCGCGCCGAGCCCCAGACCGAGCAGGCGGTTTTCATCCTCGTCCCGCGCGGAGAGGAACAAAATGGGGACTGAAGACTTCTCGCGAAATTCCCGCATCAGGGAAAAGCCGTCCCCATCCGGCAGGGTAACGTCCAGAATAACGCCATCCGGTTTCTCCGCGGCAAAGGCCCGGCGGGCACTCCGGCAGTCGGCGGCTGAAATGATCCGTTTGTATCCTTCACGCCGAAGAATGCCGTCGAGCATTCTCAAAAGCTCCGGCTCGTCGTCCACGATCAGCAGCCTGCAGTCAAAAATATTGTTCATTGTCATCACCTGTGTCCATTATACCGTAAAAGTGGGACAATATGGTCCCTCTGCTCGGAATTTAAGGTAAATGTAAGCCTGTGTACAGGCTCCTGTAAGGCGCGCGCGTTATGATGTCTCCAGTCTTTCAGAAAAGGAGACATCAGAAATGTCGGATATCATCACAACTGTTGGCCTGAACAAGCGCTATGGAAAACTCTTAAGCGTAAAAGACCTTGATCTTTGCGTACCGGAAGGCTCGGTTTACGGTTTTCTAGGGCCGAACGGCGCGGGCAAGTCCACCACGATGAAAATGCTTCTCGGCCTCGCCCGGCCCACGTCCGGTACAATTTCCGTACTGCAGAAAAAAATGAACAGTCAGAACAGGCTATCCATCTTGAAAAATGTGGGGTCGCTGATCGAGTCGCCCAGTTATTACGGACACCTGACCGGAAAAGAAAATCTCCGCATCGTTTGTACGCTCCGGGGCGTGCCGGAGAAGGATATCGACCGCGTCCTAAAAATCGTCCGGCTGGAAAACCAGACGGAAAAGAAGGTCTCGCAGTATTCTCTCGGGATGAAGCAGCGGCTCGGTCTGGCTTCAGCTCTTCTGGGATCCCCGAAGCTTCTGATTCTTGATGAGCCGACCAACGGTCTTGACCCGGCCGGCATCCAGGAGATGCGCGACCTGATCCGGTCTCTGCCGGAGAAGTTTCATATGACAGTGATGGTGTCCAGCCACCTGCTCGGTGAAATCGACCAGATGGCAACCCATGTTGGAATTATCAGCCGCGGAGAACTTGTTTTTCAGGACAGTCTGACCGTACTGCATAAAAACAGCCGTCCGGGCATCGCACTGCGCTCACTGAACAACGAATCAGCTATTAAAATACTGTCAAAGCAGGGCGTTTCCTGCCGGGCCCAGGACGGCTTTCTTCAGCTGCCCATGCTTTCCGACAGTGAGCTGGCGGGACTGGTTTCATTGTTATACGAACAGAAAATCGGGGTCGTACGCATCGAGGAGCAAAGCAAGAGCCTCGAGGACATTTTCCTTTCCCTGACCGGAACGGCGGTGAGCTTATGAGAACGGCGCTTGACGTTGAGTTCAGGAAAATCCGCCGCAGGAAGGTGTGGCTTATTGTCGCGGCGATGATTTTTGTACAGCTTCTGTGGGCGCTGTGGTCCGTTAGGCAGATGGACGCGCATGGTCTTGCGCAGGGCTGGATGCGCTGCCTCTACCAGTTCCCGCTGCTCAACGCCATCATGATGCCCGTCATCACAGCAGTCGTGGCCTCCCGGCTGTGCGATATTGAGCATAAGGGACAGACCTTCCGGCTGCTCAAAACCATTATGCCGGCCGGGCGGCTCTTCAATGCTAAATTCCTGTGCGGTGCCGTCCATATCCTGGCGGCGGTGCTCGCCCAGGTCGTTGTCATTGTCGTCGTAGGATATGCGTCAGGATTCGGGGGTAATGCGCCGATTGACAAGCTGTTATATTATCTGCTGTTTACCGCATCGGTCAGTCTCACCATTCTTCTGCTGCAGCAGGTCCTGTCGCTTCTGTTTGTGAATCAGATGATTCCGCTTGCGCTTGGGCTCATCGGCGGGTTCGCCGGTCTGTACCTGATGTACTTCCCACAGGCCCTGTCAAAACTGATTCTGTGGGGCTATTACGGCGTGCTGATGTTTGTGGGAATGGACTGGGACGGGGCAACGCGCATTGCCGACTTGTACTTTGTAGCCATCGACTGGAGCGGATTTATCGCCCTGCTTGTCATGTTCTGCGCAATTTATATCGTTGGCCGTACGCTGTTTGTCAGAAAGGAGATGTGAAAATGCTTCTCAGAACACTTCGGGCCGAACGGATGAAGCTCCGCCGCAGCCCCGTCTGGCTGGCTTTTCTGATCCTTCCGGTCCTGCCCGCCGTTATGGGCACCTTTAACTATCTTCAGAATACGGAAATTCTTCAGGATCAGTGGTACAGTCTGTGGACACAGCACACGTTGTTCCTCTGCTATTTCTTCTTACCTGCCATCCTCGGCGTATACTGCTCTTACCTCTGCCGCCTGGAGCATATGAACCGCAACTGGAACACGGTCATGACGTCGCCCGTACCGGTCCCGTATGTTTATCTCTCAAAGCTTGTCATGGCTTCCGCGATGGTGATTCTGACGCAGCTTTGGGTGGGCGTCTTATTTGTAATCTCCGGCCTGCTGTGCGGCCTAAATGCCCAGATTCCACCGGAGCTTCTTACATGGCTGCTTTGCGGCGCCGTTGGCGGGATTGTGATTTGCGCGCTCCAGCTTTGTGTCTCGCTTGTGATCCGGAGCTTCGCCGTACCGGTTGGGCTTGCCCTGATCGGCGGCATAGCCGGATTAGTGGTGATGGCCAGGGGGTACGGCTGCTACTTTCCCTATTCGCTGCTGAGCGTGGGTATGCGCGCGAATCATCCGGGCGGCCCCATGCAATGCGGCACGGGCCAGTTTGTCCTGATCAGTCTCTTTTACCTTGGCGTGTGTTTTCTGTTTGCCGCCCTCTGGCTGAAAAAACGTGACGTGGTTACGGGTTAAGGCATTAGTCGTATAGACGCCCATTTGTTAAAAAAGTCTTCTATCCTTCGTCTGTACGTCCAATCGCCATGCGATTTAATTTTTGCCGATGACGGCGAGTTGTCTGGTCTCATCGGCGAAAATTATTGGATTTCAATGCTTTGAGGAATTCATTTTTGAAAAGCATTACTTTGCGAGCGCCTCAGCGCGAGAACCCATATTTGTCAAGAAAGCCGCTTCCGCGGCTTTCTTGACAGTCTAAGCAGACCGGCTCATCATCGACGAGCCGGTCTGCCAATACTCAAGCCTCAAATATCGGCTCGATAAGTTTTTTGATAAGTTCGATTCGATCCTTCGCGGTCGGTTTGAATAACGACGCAATGGCAACGACCAGACTTTTTGCCGGGTTGACATAAATCACATTCCCGCCGTCTCCCAAGGCGGCATAGCTATCCCCGTCAATTATCCACCAAAGATAGCCATACGATAACCTCAGCTCATCCCAGCGGCTGTGTACCCGGGTGCTCTCGTCAATCCATTCGGCGGATACGAGCTGTCTGCCGTTCCATGCTCCGCGGTTAAGATACAGCTGCCCGATTGTTGCCATATCCGCAGGCGTTATAAAAAGTCCCCAGCCTGCCGTATTGATCCCCTGCGGGTCGGCCACCCAACCGCTTTCATGATGATCTTTCATAATGGAGAGCTGTTCTTCTTTACTACGAAATACCACATTCCGCGTGACATCGATTCCCAGCGGAGAAAACAGATTTTCATAAGCGAATCGGAGTACAGACTGCCCGGTCACGTTTGTCAGGATACCCGACAGGATATCCGGCCCTATAAGGGGCGTATACCGGAACCGGCCGAGCTCTCCCTTACCGCCCAGAAGATCAAGAGCGCTCTTTACCCAGTCATCGCTTGAAAAATACTTCGTGTACGGGGCCGACTTGTATTTAAACGGTGTGGTCATGGTCAGCATATCCCGTACCGTAACGCGCTGCGCCGTTTTTTCGCCTCGCTTTGGCGTATAATCCGGGAAAAAGTCCAGCACCTTTTGGTCGAGGCTCCTGATATACCCTTTATCGACGGCAATGCCAATCAGTATGGAAAGAATACTCTTTGTTACCGAAAACACATGAAAGGCAGCGTTGGCGGTATAGTCGTTAAAGTAGTTCTCATAAGAAGTTATGCCGTTTTTTAGTATAATAATGCCCGCAATATTGCTGTAGTCACTGTTTATTGTCCTTTCAAACGCTGTGATTTTTTCCTGATCCATTCAATCAATATTCTCCCTTAATGTTATTAAAGGATATCCTTGAAAAAAGGATATATCGATTAAAAATTCTTTGCAAGACCCATTATAAAATTTTTATTGTCGAGATGATGCCTGAGAGCGGCCGGGTTTATTTTATTAACATTTGCAAAGCGTCGTTTGAGCGACTATAATTAAGCCGTTATTTATGGGTAAAGGACGGTTTGATTATGGCGTACATATCCGCTTCGGAGGCTTCCGAAAAATGGGGCGTTTCGCTGCGGCAGGTCCAGCGGCTTCTGGCCGGAAATCGTATTTCCCGCGCCAAAAAATACGGCAGGCAATGGATGATTCCGTCTGACGCGGAGAAGCCCGACGACCTGCGCCGGGAGAAAAAGCAATCGGACAAAGCACTGTCTGCCCAGCTGCTGGAAATCATAGAAGCGACCACCATTCCCATGCCGGACCATAACCCAGATGCAATTTTGGATGCCTTAAACGGGGACCGGCAATCTCTCCAATACGAGGGTGAGCTTGCCTATCTGCGGGGCGACTTCGAGCGGACGCTGCGCTGCTATCAAAGAACCGATGGCGACGACGCGGCCAGACTGCGCGCCAGCCCGGTGGCAATTGCGGCAGCCATCAGTCTGGGAGACTACCAGGCGTATACGGAGATCGAGTCCTTTCTTAAAAGCTGCCTGAAGGCCGGTGGCGGCAGCGGCGTAGCTGTGTTTGCGGAGCTGTCTCTTGCCACTGCCACCGTGAGTGTTTTTGCGCCGAACATGGTTCCCGACTGGCTGAAAAACGGGGATTTCCGGGCCCTGCCTGTGGGCGCCAGGCCGGACGCCCTTTACAAGCGCGCCAAATATTTTCTCGGCATGCACAACCTGGAGGCCGCGCTGACCGTTGCACAAACCGCGCTTGCCCTCATTTCGCCGGAACACGGCATAACCTTTTCCGAACTTTATTTAAAGGTGACCTGCGCTGTGGCCTGTCATTTCCTTGAACGGGACGGCGAGGCCCGGGATTGGCTCCTTGACGCCATGCGCACCGCTCTGCCAAACGGTTTCGTCACGCCCTTTGCGGAGGCGGCGCCCTCCATGGGCGGACTTGTGGAGCACTGTCTGGAGCGGGAATTTCCCGATGCCTATACTGTCGTTATCGCGCAATGGAAAAAGAACTGGAAAAACTGGATCACCTTTCACAACCAGTTCACAAAGGAAAACATTACGCTCATCCTGTCACTGCGGGAGTATCATATCGCCCTGCTGGCTTCGCGCCGTCTTCCCTATGCGAAAATTGCTGAGCTCAACCATATTTCCGTCGGCAGGCTTAAAAATATCATGATGGAAATATACGAAAAGCTGAGTATATCCGGCCGCGACGAATTGTCGAATTATGTATTTTAAGGCCGTAAAAAACGTGACTTTTTGAGGCCGAGAAGTCACTTCCAAAAACAAATATTTTCCCCTATGATAGCATTAAATGCTTTCATAGGGGATTTTTGTTATCAGGGAAAGGAACAGTATCGTGCCTGAGCAAACGAAACCATATAAGGTCTGCCGTGCGGGCGGCAGGACTTTTCACATTTACCTTGAATATGACCCGCTACTGGACGCCGGCTATCCGGCCTATCCGGACTTTAAGGAGCGCCCGGAATATACCCGTGAAGGCCGCCCTTTCGCGACGGCGGCTCAGGAGAGCTGCTCACATTGCAAGCCCGACACACCCAATAAACCACCGCCCTCCGACTGCGGCGGCTGCAGCTGGTTTTTTAGAGAGCAAACACCGTATGATCCCATCGGCGTCTGCCTGTGCGATGAAAACCGTTATAGAAACGAATTCAATTGGGAGGATATAAAATGAGAGTGAAGCGTATTTTAAGTACACTGATGTGCGCGGCGTTGATGCTGGCGCTGCTTCCAGTAGCGGCGCAGGCGGACACAAGATACAGCTATATTGACGAAGCAGGAGTGCCTGCAAGCATAGATGCGTCGTCCGTCATTGTGATTTCAGCGGACACCGACTTATCATCAGGTACTCTCGGCTCAACCGGCACGACATGGTATATCCTAACCGGCAGCGGTATTACCCACACCGGTACCCTCACAATCGTGGGCGACGTGCGGCTCATTCTCGCCGACGGTGCGTCTCTCATGGTAACCGGCGGCACTGCGGCAGCGGGTGTCAATGTGACAGGCGCAAACAGCCTGACGGTATACGGGCAAGTACTTGGCACGGGCGCTCTTGTGGCAACCGGTGGCGGCGCTGGCATCGGCAGCGGCGGCGGCGCTGGCATCGGCGGCGGTTTCTACGGCAACTGCGGCACGATCTATATCTACGGCGGCACGGTTACGGCAACCGGTGGCGGCGCTGGCATCGGCAGCGGCGGCGGCGCTGGCATTGGCGGCGGTTTCAACGGCGCTGGCGGCAGGATCTATATCACCGGCGGCAGTGTAAAGGCAACCGGCGGTGGTGGCTCCGGATTAGCGGGCGGAGCAGGTATAGGCGGCAGCGACAGCGTTATGATTAATATTTCCGGCGGCATGGTAGAAGCCAACGGCATTGACGGCGGGGCTGGAATCGGCAGCTGCTCCCCTTACAACGCTGATAGCACGGTCAATATCTCCGGCGGCATGGTCAAGGCCAACGCTGCCGGCGGCGGGGCGGGTATCGGCGGTGCTGCGGGCTTTGCCAGCGGCAACGGCGGCAGTGGCGGTACAGTCAACATCTCCGGCGGTACGGTGGAGGCTACTGCTACTGACGGCGGGGCGGGCATCGGTGGCGCCGCTGCCATCAGTGGCGGCAGCGGCGGCAACGGCGGAAGCGTCTATATCTCCGGCGGCAGTGTGAAGGTAACCGGTAGCGCCGTGGCGATCGGTGCCGGTGCGGGCGGTGCAGACAACGGCACGCTGATGAACAAACCCGCTGCGGATGGCGGCGTCAACGTCTATCTCACCATCGTGACGTTCAAAGACGGAACCGGAGCAGCCCTCAACGGAGCATCAATCACAGCGCTTGTATCAAGCCTCGGCTACAGCTACGGCGTCACCGGCATGAAAACAGACGCGAACGGCAAGCTGTATCTGTACTTACCAGAGGGAGCCGTTGACCTTGAGCTCGGCGACGCTGCCAACGGCTACGCCGCGTCGGCCACGGTCAATACATCGGGCACGGCGGCCGTCACGGCCAATGACCTGAGCAGCACGAGTGTAAAGCTCACGCGGCCCTGGACATATAACCTGACGCAATCGAACAGCGCGGCAACGACCAATACGATCACGGTAAATGGGGGCAGCCAGACCGCGCCCGTCAATATCACGCTGGATGGCGTGGATATCGACCGGTCAATAGCGGGCGGATGCGCCTTTGAGCTGCAAGGTACCTCGGTGGTTAGCCTCACGCTGTCTGGGAACAACAACTTGACCAGCGGCACCAACAACGCCGGGTTGCAGGTACCGGAGAACGCGATACTAAGTATAACCGGCGGCTCAACAGATACACTGACAGCGACCGGTGCAATATTAGGTGCAGGCATCGGTTCTAAGGACAACGGCGGCAACTGCGGCGCGGTCACCATTAACGGTGGCACGATCATCGCGTCCAGCGGTGGCGGCGCGGGTATCGGCAGTGGCGGCGGGGGTATTAGAGGCGACGGCGGCACGGTTACCATTACAGGTGGTGCCGTTAGAGCAAACAGCTTTAACGGCGCAGGCATTGGCTGTGGCGATAACATAAACACAGGAAACGGTGGTAGTGTTACCATCAGCGGCGGTACTCTGGAAGTATCCAGTAATAATGGAGCTGGAATCGGCGGTAGCGTTAATAGCAGCGGGGCTACAGTTACAATAACCGGCGGCAGTGTTCACGCAACCAGTACCAATGGCATGGCAATCGGATGCGGCAGCAGCGGCGCAGACAGCGGCACGCTGACAAACGGCAGCGGCGCGGATGTCTATCTGACCACCGTGACGCTGGACGGCGTGTCCGCGGTGACGGCGGTTTCGGCACTGACGACCGGGCTTGAGTATGCTTACGGCACAAACGATATGAAAACCGACGCAAGCGGAAAGCTGTACCTGTATCTGCCGGACGACAGCGTCACCTACGGCGCACAGACCGCCGCGCAAGGCTATTCCGGCAACGTTGAAACTAAGACCGATCCGACATTTTCTCTGGGCACCTTATCGGCGGACAGTGTTGTGCCCACAGTAAGCGCCGTAACTCCAACGGGCACAGGCGCGGCACTCAGCGGCAGTATAGCGATCACCTTCAGCGAACCGATGAATACGACGGCGGGCGCGGTTTCCCTGGACAGCGGCGGCACAACACTTTCGGCCGGTACCTGGTCGGGCGGAAACACGATATACACCGCCCCGTACTCCGGGCTGTCCTACAGCACCGACTACACCGTCGCCATATCCGGCTTTAAGGACGCGGCGGGCAACGTGATGGCCGCCGATACAGGCCACAGCTTTAAAACAGGCGCCGCGCCGGTCGGCGGCGGCGGGGGCACTTCCGGCTCCAATACGCAAAACCAGCCTGTGATTTCAGTCGACCGCGGCACCGCCACGGTCACGGTCAAAGCCGTCCTCAATGGGGACGGCACGCTGGACGCGGCACTTACAGGGGCGGCTATTGCTGATGCGCTGCAAAAAGCGGCGGCCTCAGCAGGAGAAAATGGCACGGTTGTTTTAGAGCTGGTCATAGAAGGCTCGGCGTCCGCATTCGGCATGACGCTGAAGCTCCCGGCAGGTGCTTTGGGTTCAATGTCGGGCGGCGCGGTGGATATGCTCACGCTGAAAACGCCGCTGGGCACCTTCTCCTTCAACGCTGAAACCCTGGCGCAAATCGCCCGGCAGGCAAGCGGCGATCTTGAAATTGCCGTCTCGGCTGTAGACCCCTCAACACTGTCCGAGGACGCGCGGGAACTGGTCGGTACAAGGCCGGTCTATGATTTCTCGATCACCAGCGGCAGCACGGTGATCTCCGATTTTGGCGGCGGCACGGTGACGGTCGGCCTGCCGTATACGCCGGCGGACGGGGAGGACCCGGATAATATTGTGGTTTATTATATTTCGGACAGCGGAGAACCTGTCGCCGTTCCCAACTGCATCTATGATGCGAAGACCGGGACAGTTACATTCACGACGACCCATTTTTCGGTTTACGCCGTGGGATACAACGACGTGAGCTTTTCAGACGTCTCCGGCTGGTATGAGGAATGTGTGGATTTCGTTGCCGCGCGCGGGATCATGAACGGCGTCGGTGCAGATTGGTTTGACCCGGACGGTACCATGACGCGGGCGATGTTCGTGACAATACTCCACCGTCTCAGCGGCGAAACGGGGAGCTATACAAACGCCTTTTCAGACGTTCCGGCGGGCGCGTATTACGAAAACGCGGCCGCGTGGGCAGCTGAAACCGGCATTGCGGGCGGCGTTGGAAACGGTCTGTTTAACCCGAACGCGGAGATTGCCCGTGAACAGCTTGCCGTCATGCTGTACCGCTACGCGCAGCACATGGGTTATGACGTCTCCGTCGGGGAAGAGACGAATATCCTGTCCTATAGCGACGCGCTGACGATATCGGATTACGCTTATTCCGCCCTGCAATGGGCCTGCGGCGCGGGAATCATGGACGGCGATGACGGCGGCAACCTGAACCCCCATAGTTCTGCCGCCCGCGCCCAGGCCGCGGCCATGCTGCAAAGGTTCATTCTAAATACAATCAGTTAATAGCAATATTCCGTTTACACAGGGAGGGCGTGTGTCAGGATATAACCGACTCAGTAAACGGATAAGAAAATCAAATATAGCGGAAAGCCAGCACAAAATGTGACTGGCTTTTTCGACAATATGAAGCGCGCCGCGACGTGAAATGCGGCGCGCTTGTTTCTGGAACGTCGTTGCTGTGAAATGTTATTCGGGAGCTATATTTGTGCCCCATATCATGATGCCGACTGCGCTTTTTTGTATAAATGAGAAAGACATTATCCTTGGTATTGGCTTTGATTTTTACTTTATTGGCCTGTAGTGAAAAAGTTGACAAAACCGGAGAAAACGCAGCCGGTACATAAAATGCAGATCAAACTCGCTGATAGCCGTGCATATTAAGATGCATACTTAAAAGCCCCCTAAAAGTCGTACAGTATAAAATGCACTTGCATGACATTCCGGTTGTCTCAAGAAGGCCGTTATACAGAGTAATCAATGTACGGTTGACAAGACTCTGTGCAAGTGATAATGTGGATAAAAATACCATAACGAATATTAGGTGGGTGATCATAAGGTGGAAAGCAAAATCTTCTTGGAGCATAGAGAGACTGACACTCCGAATATCCGACTTGTTAAGGCGCTTTATGAGGCAATAAGTGAAGGCGATGAAGAACACATTGCTGCAACCATAAGGATACTGAGCGACCAGCCTGTATGGAATGTTTGTCCGGGCTGCGTTGAGGGCAGAGTTTATTCAGGATTGAGTGAAATATTTGGCGATTTTTACAGCACAATAGGGGCAAAATACTTCAACTACACACTAAGAGCCGAGGCGGAAGTTTTTATTGACGGCGGAGACATAGTCACAGTGTTAGGTTTTTACAGTTTTAAGGTAAAGAGGGATGGTTCGATCAGTCGCGTCAGATTCTCACATACTTGGAAAATGACTCCGGATAACCGTATCGGTGGCGTATGGCAGGTTTGTGATTCGTATGAAATGCGTAAGGAACTAGGACTTGTTTAAAAGATGAGATAAGAAAGAAAATGTAACTAACAGTGCGAGGACAATCGTTTCCCGCACTGTTTTTGCATTTGGAGGTAGCGTAACGTGCATATGCTATTCATCCTGGTCCCGTTGCTGACGGAAACGCAGAGAACGCCTGCTGGCAGATCTTTGCGCTTGTTTCTGATAATGCACAAACCTTTTTTCATCATGCTTTTATCTCCCTTCCTTTCTGTAGTGTTAATAACGTTATAAATTATAGAGTTATCAGAAAGTTTAAGTTAACATTAACATCACATAAACTAATGGTATAAGGTGGTGTTAAACTTGAAAGAAAAAAAGGATATCAATATTAACATCGGCAATCGGATAAAAAAAGCCAGAGAAACATCCGGGTTGACCCAAGACAGGTTCGCGGAACTGATTGGTATGGGGACAAAGAATGTATCCGCAATAGAACGTGGAGCTGTAGGCGTCTCCCTGTCGTCCTTACAAAGAATCTGCCGGGTATTATCTGTCTCAAGCGACGATCTTCTGTTTGACAATGTAGCCAAAAACGAGATGCAGGCGTTAGCTTCACGGCTCGGGCGCCTGTCCCCGGAAGAATTCAGCATTACAAGTGATATTCTGAATAAGCTTCTTGAAGCATTCGCCATTGCCAACAAATAGGTCCCTGCTTGACTAATAAGCGGCCTACGTTATAGTTTATGGATAAATTCGTCTGTGCCATATCTAATTTGTCGGGACGCTGATCACACCGATTGAATAAAACGATAGGGAGGACTTACGTTGGACATTCGCCAACTGAAATATTTCACGGAGATTTATAGATATCGTAATTTTTCGAACGCCGCTGAAGCCTGTTTCATCACGCCTCAGGGGATCAGTATGGCGATTCTCCGGCTCGAGGAGGAACTGGCGTGCAAGCTTTTTACGCGGACGGCAAAAGGGCTCAAACCGACCCCACATGGTGAATACCTGTACCCCCGTGCCCAGCAGATTTTGACGCTCATGGATGAGTGCGACACCTATTTTAAAAAAGGTGTCGGCAAAGAAGTTTTTTTGCCGGTTATGTTCGCGCTTGGCACCATTGAAGAGTTTGCCGGTATACCAATAGCCCGATTTAAGGAGCAGTATCCCAATATTCACCTTGACATTCAGGAGACCTATGACGTTATTTGCGATGCCTCTGTAGAGAATATGGCGGTTGAAATAGCGCTGACGGTAGGACCTGTTGATGAGAGCAAATTTAGTAAAATTCTGCTTTTCTCCTCGCAGCATGCACTTATCGTACACAAGGATCATCCTTATGCGGATCGCAAATCCATTTCGGTGCAAGATCTTATAAATGTGCCTGTGGCTGTGATGCGGGATACAACTAAAACTTTTCGTGTTTTTCGGGACGCCTGCCAAAAGGTCGGATTCGAACCGAGGGTGAGTGTCTTTGCCGACAATATACTTTTAGTTTATTATCTGGCTGAGATGAATCAAGCTGTTGGTATCTCGGCGATTCCCCTTGCAAAACGCCTGGCGCGGCCCAATCTCCGGATGATTCCTTTTAGCGATCCGGTTTTTGAATGGAATATCTATCTGATCAAATTGAAAAACGCGAAACTGTCGACGGAAGCCAGAGAATTTGAAAACGTTCTCTTTCAATACCGCAAAGAAATGATGCCATACATGCATGACCGATGAAGGGGCCGCGCGTTTAAACATCCACTTACACCAGCTGATAAAGCGTGATTACCCATTAGGCATCAGCTATGTTATACTTATACTAAAATATTAAAGCATCCATCCGTCCTGTCTGCCAAAGGAGGTATCACATGGAAAACACATCGAACGCCGCGAAACTGACCAGTGACGACAATGTCCGGCAAAACCGAGACACGTATAAAAACGCAAACCGGGTCGATGCGCACCCGCAGGCCGTCGAGCCCTTTGACAAGGAGTGGGGCGTCGGCATCTCCGGCAACACGCCGGACCCGTCTCCCTTTAAGCGGATTAACGACATTCTCGCCATTACGCAAAAAACGACGAACGGCTTCGTCTCGCCCGACCGGGCCGAGCTTGTCACCGAGGCGTATAAAGCCCATCCCGGTGAGCCGCAGCTTTTAAAATGCGCTTACGGGATCGCAAACGTCCTGGACAACACGCCGATCTATATTTTCCCCCACGAGCTCATCGTCGGCTGCCTCGGCTGCGATAAAAAAGGAGCGCCGGTGCATCCGGAGTTCGGCCTCAACTGGGTCGTTGATGAGATGCGTGACGGGCTGATGGGTTACAGCGAGGAGCGCACGCACGATTATTTCAGCTACACGCAGGATACGCAGGACCGTCTGGAGGCCCTGCGGGATTTCTGGGACGGCAACACGGTGGAGGACATGACGACCGCCCTGTGTGATGATGAGGTGCTAAAAGGCTCCCACGCTGGCAAGGGCATCTTCTTTGCCGACGCGTATATCTTCTGCGGCGCGGGCCATCTGGGGCTTGATTACGAGCGTCTGTTCCGCCTCGGCTTCGGCGGTATACGCGACCTGATCCTGCAGCAGCTGGACGCGCTGACGATCGCCGATCCCGGGGATATCCAAAAGCGCACGTTTTTAAAGTCTGCGCTGATCACGGCCGAGGCCTCTATCCGGCATATCAATCGTTATGCGGATTTAGCGGAAACGATGGCAAACGCTATGCCGGATGAAACACGCAAAGCCGAGCTGTCCAAAATGGCGGGAAACTGCCGGCGGATTTCGGAAAACCCGCCGCGGACCTTTTGGGAGGCCATCCAGCTGGTGAATCTGGCCAACACGATGATCCATATCGAAAACAACGGCCATTCTGTTTCCTACGGCCGGTTTGACCAGTATATGTATCCGTTTTTCAAGCATGATCTCGAAACGGGCGAGGCCACTCGCGAATTCATGCAGGAGCTGATCGAGAATTTCTATATCAAGATATGGGACCTCAACAAGCTCAGAAATCACATTTTAATCAAAACCTTTGGCAACGGCGGCATCGGCGGCCCGGCGCTCACCGTGGGCGGTATCAAAAAAGACGGAGGCGACGGCACCAACGAGCTGACCTTCATGGTGCTTGACGCCCACGCCCACGTACGCATTCCCGCGCCGTGGCTGGCCGTGCGGCTGCACGCCAACACGCCCTGGGAGCTGAAGGTCAAGACGGCCAATCTTATCCGCATGGGCACCGGCGAACCGAAGATATTCAACGACGATGTCGCCATCCCCAGCATGCTCACCTCCAATGTCGATCTGTTCGATGCCCGGGATTATCAGGTCGTCGGCTGCGTGGAGCCCGACGTTTCCGGCAAATCCTACGGCTGGAAGGACTGCGGCCATATGAACATTGCACGCGTTTTGGAGCTGGCGATCAACGACGGACGCTGCTTCAACTGCTCGGATCAGTGCCCGCGCTGGGAAAAATGCGCCGGTATCGGCGGGCAATTGGGCCTTAAAACCGGCAGCCTTGCCGACTTTACGTCCTTTGAGCAGGTGCTTGAGGCGTATGACAAGCAGATGGAATACTGGTGCGACCGGCAGGTGGCGCTGTTAAATGCCGTGGATCTGGCGCATCAGGCGCTGCGCCCGCTGCCGTACCTGTCCATCCTTATGGACGGCTGCATAGAGAACGGGAAAGACGTGACGATGGGCGGCACGAAATACAACTTTACCGGTCCTCAGGGCGTTGGCATCGGCACGGCAGGCGACGGGCTGGCGACCATCAAGCAGCTTGTGTTTGATGAAAAGCGCATCACGGGCCGAGAACTCCTTGACGCCGCCATCGCCAACTGGGAAGGGCACGAGGCCCTGTACGCCTACGTCAACTCCGACCGGGTCCACCACTACGGCAACGACGACGATTATGCCGACCGGCTCACGAAATTCGCCATGGATACCTGGTGCAAGCATATCGAGCACCGACCCAACGCCCACGGCGGCTTCTTCCAGCCCGGCGCGTACTCCGTCACCGTCAATGTCGCCCACGGGCAGAACCAGTGGGCTTCCGTCGAGGGCCGCAAAGCCTTTGAGCCGGTTTCGGACTGCATGGGGGCCGTCCATACGAAATGCTGTTCCCATGATATCAAGGGGCCCATCGCCATCTGTAAGTCTGTGACGAAGCTGGACCATGCACGCGCCACCAACGGCACGCTGCTGAACTGGAAGTTCTCGCCCTCCACGCTGGTCGGCGAGACCGGGCGCGACAATTTCATCGCGCTCATGGACGAGTACGTCCACCGTAAGGGCATGCACAGCCAGTTCACCGTGGCCAATCGGGAGACGCTTGTGGCCGCGCAGAAAGACCCGGACGAATACCGGGACCTGCTCGTCCGCGTCGCCGGGTACAGCGCGTACTTCGTAGAGCTCAACAAGGCCCTGCAAGACGATATTATCGGCCGTACGGAATTATCGTTCGATTAAAAAGGGGCGGCTTATGCCGCCCTCAGACTGTCGAAAAAAGCCACGGATGCGGCTTTTTCGACAAATAAAGGGTTCTCGCGCTGAGGCGCTCGCAAAGTAATGCTTTTCGGAAGTGAATGCCTCAAAGCATTGAAATTAAACCATTTTCGCCGATGAGACCAGACAACTCGCCGTCATCGCCGAAAATTAAATCGCACGGCGATTGGACGCACAAAAGAAGGACAAAAGACTTTTTCGACAAGCTGGGGGCGGCTTATGCCGCCCTGATTTCATATCCCGCTCTCTGCCCAATTAAGGTATAGGGCTTCAGTTCTGCCAAGCCTGACATGGGTAACAGATTGTTCGGAGACATGGATCACAGTTTAAAGTGTTTCCGGCCTTGGGCTCAAGCTTGGCCTGGGCAATCCTATATCAACAGGGTAGGGGACCGGTATAAACGGAGGTTGCCTCTTGCTGTACAGAAACGCCGCCGGCGAGCCGTGCGCGCTCGTCAGCAATATTCAGAAATATACGATCCACGACGGTCCGGGCATCCGCACGGAGATTTTCTTCAAAGGATGTCCGCTTCGCTGCCTGTGGTGCTCCAATCCCGAAACGCTCGATACGAAGCCGCGTATTGGCGTTTATCCGACAAAGTGCCTGACGCTTACAAAATGCGGTGCATGCGTTAAAGCCTGTCCGGGAAATGGCACGCCGCTTGAATTTGAAAACGGTGTTTTAAAGGCTGCAAATATGACCGATGCCTGCAAGGGCTGTTTCAAATGTACCGACGTCTGTCCGCCCCGGGCGCTCAAGCAGTGGGGCGAGTGGATGAGCCTTCCTGAGCTGATGAAAGTCATTGCCGAGGACCGGAGCTTTTATCAGAAGACGGGCGGCGGCGTTACGCTCAGCGGCGGGGAAGTGCTTCTGCAATGGGAAATCGCGGCGATGCTGCTGGAGGAATGCCATAAAGAGCATATCAATACATGTGTCGAGTCGGCTCTTTGTTGCCCGCCGGAGCACATGGAAACCGTCTGGCAGCATACGGACCTTGTCATTACCGATATTAAGCATATGGACCCGCTGAAACACCGGGAATACACCGGTGTTGACAACAAGCTGATCCTTGAAAATATCAAACGCACCGTTGAGCTCGGCAAGAAGCTCGTGATCCGGACGCCCGTCGTCGCGGGGTATAACGATGATCTGGAAAACATACGCGCCACCGGCGCGTTTATCCGGGATGAGCTGGGTGGCAAAATCGTCCAGTATCAGCTTCTGCCTTATCGCAGGCTGGGCATGGAAAAATATGATTCACTCAACCTGCCATACCCGATGGGGGATTACGTAATGCCCGAGCGCGCCGTCTGGGAAGAGAATCTTCTGAAACTGACCGACATCCTCGTCTCGGAGTATGGCCTACCCGCCGTCGCTGGCTCCGGCAGCAAGCTGGAATTTTGAATATGTAAAATACCCATCTTTATCTGAAGCGCAGTGATCTGAGATGTAGAGACTTTTGGCTAAAGCCAAAAATGAAGGTCTTTCACACATATATTTATGATAAAAACGGCCGCTATCTCTTGTATAAAGTGATTGCGGCCGTTTTTTTATTACGTTGTCTGCAGTCGGAGGTTATTTCTATATTACGCAGTCAAATACATTGGGGATCCTCTTCCAGCTCCTGAGCCAGATCAGCAAAAACCTGTTTGTCAAATTCAATATACTTTTCCCGCCCCAGGGTATAAGCTTTGGGGACCCAGTTCATTTCGTTAAGGTTTTGGGTTATTTCAGGAATTTTTTGGTAGGGTATGGTTACCAATATCATTCCTTCCGGGAAACACTCCCTTGACTTGGCGCCGAAAGCCAAGCCGGTTACGAGATAATTGATCTTCCCGCTCTTATAGGGATAAACCAGCTGCCAGGAACAGTTTAGGACAGGCGTTGATTTGGATTCGACGATATCCCCGCTGGAATAGGATATGGCCCGGACAAGAACTTCCGCCTGGCTGGGTTTGGCGGTAAGGATGAGAAGGTCGGGTTCAAATGTCAGCTGATCCAGAGGAGCAAAAACCACATAATTCATAAGGCCTTTTTTAAACAGGTAAAATTGGTCGTATAGTCTCCCGTTGGCGCGTCCTTCCTGAAAAATGTCAAGTTTTTCGCCGAGTTGCCCGTATTCCGCAAAAGGCGGCAGGTCTTCCCAGCCCATGGCTAATTTGCCCGCGCAGTCCTCATTTTCTTTGGTAATATAAAACGGCTTGTCGCTCTCCTGAGCTTTCCAGAACATTTCGCATAAGCCGGCGGTCCCTTTCATTTTTTCAATTCCTTCGGGTTCGTGCAATAAAAATTTTACGCCTATCGGCGGCCGTTCAAAACCGAATTTATTGTAAATGGACAGGTCTTGTTTTAATGCTCTCATTTTCATCGTTATAATAATTCCTTTCGAATCGTTCAAGGCACAAAACGGCATGAACCCTATTGTCCTTGAGCGTTATTTACTTTAATAATTAAACAAGATAACAAGAATTCTGAACGATAAGTTGTTGATTAACCAGTCTGCAGATACGATCGATAGGTTACATTGGCCTTAATATTACACGGGCAGGAGCAGCATCCCCATCGTGAACTTTAAGCGGCAGACAGATCATTTCGTAGTTTCCGGGTTTTACGTCGTATAAGTCGAGCGATTCCATGATCCAGACGCCGCCGTTAAATAGGGTAACATGACCAAACACGATATCATCAAAATCAGGACCGGCTATTGCAATATAATCGATACCGGCAATAAGAGTTTTTTTCTCAACCAGGTAGAGTGCGGCATCCGGAGCAACTGCGACAAAATTATCAAACCAAGTTTTTTCCTTGGACCTGTAATAAGTAGAATTTATTGTCTTGAACAGAAGACGTTCGCCGGTTTTAATATCATGGCGTTCAAGCTCTTTACGCCTGATTGCAGTCTTGTCCTCAATTTCGATAACACGGGCCGGCCCGATAACAACATCCATCGGTATCTCATCGATACTGGTCCGTTTGGGAACCATTTCTTTAGAAAAATGGCGGGGAGCGTCAATATGTGTGCCGGTGTGAGGATTCACCGTCAGTTGAACCAGATAATCCATATGGTGGTGCTTATCCGGATGGCGAACCCAATCGACACGGGGATCCAATGGATCCATCGGATTAAAATGCATGCCGTTGAAAATAGGGTAGGTCACATCGATCCACTCGGATGTGGTATTGCTGATGTCAATGGGTTTTTCCGCAGCCAATATTCATACCTCCTAACAATTTATTATTGATAATGAAATATTCTATTTTAACGGTCTCAAGACGGCCCGGGCGGGAGCGGCGTCTCCGTCCAGAATTTTTATGGGCAGGCAGAATATTTCATACTGCCCCGGTTCGACAGAGTACAAGTCAATAGCTCCCAGGAGCCAGACGCCGCTATCAAGAAGTGTTGCGCGAACCTTATCAAAGGGGTTTAGTTCCTTTTCGCCGAAGGTAACAGTACTGTAGGGACCGAGACCTAAATAATCGAAGCCTACGACTGATACTTTTTTTTCTGCGAGAAAGCGTGCGGCTTCAAGTGTGAGGTAACAATAATAATCAACAAAATGCTCCATTTTATAGTATGAAGAGTTAATGGTTTTAAAAAGAATCCGTTCACCCGGCTGAATATTGTGAGTTTCAAGCTCCTCAGGGTTTATCGACACGCTGTCTTTGATTTCTATCACACGTGCCGGGCCGATAATGGCGGTCAGAGGCATCTTGTCAACACTGGTCTTGTTCGGATCAAAATGACGCGCGGTTTCGACATGGGTACCGTTATGACCGTTTATACAATATTGATACATGTAACACGCACTGCCTATGGCGGGGTCTATCACCCAGTCAAGGTGCGGCGGTATGTTGTCAGTCGGCAGATACTGCATATTGGGGCTGAGCGCATATGTAATATCTATCCAATCGGTGGAATCGCTGTTTGTTAGCATCTCTTTCAAAATAAACCATCCATTCTTAATTTGCTAATAGTGAGATTAATTCATTTTTATACAGTTAAGCTAGGAAGGTCACAATCTGGGGAAATGCGACTAGTATTGCAGCACACACAATGATTGCTATTAAAAATGGCCATATTCCTTTAAAAATATCTTCGAGAGGTACTTCTTCTTTAACGATGTCTTTTACGACATAAACATTCATTCCTACCGGAGGTGTAATAATCCCCATACCTTGTATCAGTAGTATTACTACTCCGAACCACATGGGGTCATATCCCAAAACGTTCACAACTACAGGGTAGAAAACCGGAATGGTAAGTAACACTAAAGCGGGAATGTCGATAAAACAACCTAAAACCAGGTAGACAAATAATATTGCTGCCATAATTATAAAACGTGGTAATGATAATACACTGACAGCATTGGCTAAGGAGGTGGGAAGGTTGCTAAGCGCCATGAAGCGCCCAAAAACTATCGCTCCGGCAATTAAAAGAAGGATCATTGCAACAGAGCGGGCTGTCGAATATAGAGATCTTTTAATACCGTCCCATTTCAAATCGCCTGACAGCAACGTTACAATAAGTACCCCGAATGCACCTACGGCGCCGGCTTCAGTGGGGGTAAACCAACCGGCGAACAATCCGCCAAGGGACAGAATAAAAATAGCAACTATTTGCCAAAGGCCGCCTGTCAGAGATTTAAATCTCTCTTTCCAGTTTGATTTTTCAGTTCTGGGAGCCAGGGCCGGATTGCGTCTAACTAAAATATAAATAACGATTATATTAAGACACAGGAGAATTATCCCGGGAATTACGGAGCATTTAAACAAAGTTTTAATTGAATTTTGCGTTGCAATACCGTATAACATTATGACGGTACTCGGAGGTATTAAAACTCCCAGGATTCCTCCGCAAGCTACACTCGATGTTGCCAGCTTCATATCATAGTTGTATTTTTTCATCTCGGGTATGGCGATGGAGCCAATTGTGGCCGTTGCAGCCAAAACCGATCCGCAGATTGCCCCGAAAACAGCACTGGCGCATTGAGCAGCCATAGCCAGGCCGCCCCGCCGATGCCCAATCCATTTGTTAGCCGTATCAAAAAACTTACTGCCGATACCTGATTCATATGCAAGGTAACCCATCCATATATACATGGGCACCACAATATAATTGTAATTAGAAAACTCTTGAAATAAATTCAAAGAAACCGTTTCAAAAGCAACTTGAGGCGAAGTATATATCCACACGCCGATAAAGCCTATTAAAAGCATTGAAAATGAAATAGGCATACCCATCAACATGACAACAAGAAAAACCAACATCAGCAACAGGCCTATTATTTCCGGGCTCATTTTTCTTCACTTCCTTTCCCAAATTCATTTATAATTTTCATTAAAATAGCCAGAGCCAGGATCAATATACCTATTGCTAAGACATAATAAAGAGGGTAATGCGGCGTTGATGTTGTTAAAGTAGTCTTTCCGCTCAGCTTCACATTTTTAGCATAGCATGACAGAATAAACCAGCCAATTGCCCCAAACATTATCGTGCTGATTACATTAAGAATTATCCTAACCAGTTTTTGAACTATTACAGGAAATTTATCCATAATAAAAGTAATATTAACGTGGCCGTCGGTTAGATAGCAGTGGGCGAGAGACAAGCTAATTGCTGATATAAACAGCATCAACAAAATGTCATAAACACCCCTGATTGGAGTATTAAAAAAAGCCCGTAAAGCAACATTAACGACTATCAAAGCCATCATTGCAGCGATTAATATCTCACTTGCAATATTTAGAACTGAACATAGTTTTTCTATAGTTTTGTTGATTAATTTCATATTAAACCAGCTCACCTTTGATTTCCCAATATTATTTTTATTTCATCGCACCCGAAGATAATACCCCGGGTGCGATGATCTTGTTTATTTTTATTTTTTTATTGATACTGAGCGATTAACGCGTCTATTCTTCCTCTCAAATCGGCAGAATAGTCTGCGAACTCTGTGTTATATTGGTCTACCAATTCTCCGATCTTTGCTAAAGCTTCGGTTCCCGGTAAGCCTTGTTCGTTTAAGAAATCTTCATATGATTGTCGTGAAGAGGACAACGCTTCTGTAATTTTTCCGTATTCTCCGTCGGAGAGCGTCGTTACTTTGAGGCCGTTCTGCAGGCCGAATTCCAGACTATCACAATATATGTCGTCAAAAGCGGTGGACACATCTTCAAAATGCTGTTCATTAACCTCACGGATAATATTTTGGAGATCTTCAGGCAAACTGTTCCATGCATCTTTATTCATGCAGACATTTGGTGAAGCGTTATACAAACAGGGCACTTCTACCATGTAATCGACGACTTCATATAAATTCCAGCCGACTAAAGGTTCGGTATTACCTAAAACTCCGTCTATGGTGTTTTTGGAGAGAGCTTCATAGGCTTCCGCCATTGTCATGGCTACAGGTGTTGCACCCAATGCAGCTACAGCATCGGAGGCCGAGCTATCGCACCTAATCTGCAAGCCTTTTAAATCTGCTAAGCTTTCTATCGGTTTATTAGTAAAAATGCAGCCGGGCGCCGGGGAAAAGATAAACATGAATTCTAAATCAGAATCTACTACTTCAGGAAATGCTTTGACGTAGTCATTATTTACATTAATGGCAACTCTGCCGTTAGTCCATTCAAAACCGGGAACCGCCAGAGCATTAAACAGCGGAAGTTCGCCCGGACAATAATTATTGATAACTAAGCCTGCATCGGCAAGGCCACTGCCAATTCCTTGAAGCGCGCTGTCGGCTGCTAATAATGTTCCACCGTAATACATTGTAAATTGTACCCGCCCATTGGTGGCTTCCTCAACTTTTTCCACCCAAGGATCCATAAAGTTTTCAACCATTGGGTGCCCGTCGGGCATTGGGGAGGCAAAAGTAAAGACGTAAGTTTCCGAAGAATTTTCTTTGCCAGAAGCAGCGCCTTCACTGGAAGCAGCGTCCCCGCCGGAAGCAGCGTCCCCGCCGGAATCAGCGCCTTCTGCTGCATTATTGTTGGCACATCCGGAGAATAACATAAAAGTGGTGAGAATCAGGGCCAGGGCTACCAAAATTGAAATACCTTTAAAATTTTTAATCTTCAAAACAATTCCTCCTCATAATTTTTATAGTTCATGCTGATCTTTTAAGGATATTTAGCCCAAATATAATTCTCATCCCTTCCTTCCCTTCCTTCTTGATAGGCTATCTCTTTCCTTTCAGCACGTTCATTCACCCAATATATAGCCGGCAGATTTCATTTTCTTGCAAATAATATTGAGTAATTATTGTAATCCAAGCTGTAAGAAATTAGCGGCTTATTCGTTCTTGGTTCCTGGAATACTTCCGCCTCTCATATCTGCTATGTATATTCCGGGCATTTTTATATGCGGTTGAGCCTCTGTAAACATGGGGGCGTTCAAATATAATCCGTATTTTTACAGTGTATATTTACGCCGTAAGATTATCACGTCGCTGTTCTAATAGCAATACCTAAATTAAATAGTTATGCTCGTCTTTTTTTGTTATTATTGTTATTTGTCAAAGGGGATTAGGGTGATGTTTCTTGCAGAATGCACATGACTTATCGACATACCGAGCTTTACAAACAGAATTTTATGCCGACAGGCAGGCGTTTAAAATTAACTGCAATTAATATTTACGCCGTAAGAATATCATGCCTTTTTTCTAATAGCAATACCTTATTTAAAATCATTATGCGAACTTATTTTTGTTATTGTTTTCACTTGTCAAGGGTCATTAAATATGTTACTCTGATAATATAAATTTACAATGTAAGAATATAAAGGAGTTGATTACATGAATTGGGAACAGATCGTTATTTATAAAAAAGATGAGGTTGATGCTTTATTAACAGAAAGAGGGATACTTGATGAGGACATAAAAAAAGTAATTTCGCAGGCTATAGAAAGCGGCGAAAAATTATACCAGGAAGAGGAGTACAGATTTCTGGCTAAAGCCAAGCTGGAGAGGTTTACAGTTTATGTGGAATATTCACCTGAAAATGACGGATTCCGCATCCATACAGGTTATAGCCATCGAGTTGATTTTAAATCAGAGCATGTAGAATAGGAGGTGTTTAATAAATGGGTGAATGGTTATGTTCAACTTGTAAAGTAAAAATGGAAGAAGTGGATGATATCCAGATCTTTTATGGAGAAGTAGACTTGCCGGATGCATTAGGGATCAGATGCCCGAGCTGCGGCCGAGAATATCTATTGGAACAATTTGTGACGGATGAACTCATCGCTGCTGAAGAAATGCTTGAAGGCAAATAGGAGAAACCTGAATGGCGAAGACAGAAAAACCGTTGATTGAAGTATTTGGTCAGCGTCCTGGCCGGTTTAAGTTAGCGCTGAAGGGCGCTGAAATAGCAGGCATAAACTGCCGAAGTAAAGTTTTGGAAGTTGGCTGTTCTTACGGCGACACCTCGTTTTTGCTGGCGGAGTCCTTTGACTGTGAAGTAACCGGGATTGATTTAGAGCGTGAGTACATTGTCCAGGCCGCTGCCAGGACAGATCATACCGACCATAAAGTGCAATTTTGCGTTGCTGATGTGGTAAAAATGCCTTTTATGGATCAAGCGTTTGATTATATATTTTGCGAAGCGGCGTATTCTCTTTTAAAAGATAAAGAAGCTGCCGTAGATGAATATCATAGAGTTTTGGGCGAAAAAGGAAAGGTAATTGTTAATGATTTTTATTTAAAAAGACAAGTTTCGGAAAACGTTCAAAAAAAGATGGATTTTATACCGTGCTTTTATGGAATAAAAACTGCTGAAGAATATTGTAAGATTTTTAGCGAGAAAGGATTCAGTCAACTGTTGTTTGCTGATTATTCAAGTGAAATTATCAGGATTTCAATGTGGCTGAGCAAAGCGTATGGCGTATCTTCCAAAGAATTGAACCGGCTGTTTGTCAAGCTTTTAAGCCAAAATGATGACGATCATTGTGATTGTTTAAACGACAGCAACGAATTTTTCAAGGAAGCCAGGCTGGGTTACGGCCAATTTATATTCGGAAAATAATGATAAGAAGGGGATTCAAATTATTTTTGCAGGTGTAGATATTGGGTCGACAACGGCAAAAGCAGTATTGCTTGATGAGAATGAAGAAATTTTAGCGTCGGCAATTGTTTATACGAGCTTTGACCGCAATGAAAGCGGTATGGAAGTATTAAATCTGGCATTGGAAGAATGCGGGAAATCATTAAAAGATGTAGAATATGTGGTTTCAACGGGTTATGGCAGAAGAGCCCTGAAGATATCCAATGATGCCATACCGGAGATCATTGGCCACGCTTTGGGAACCCAAAAATTATATCCCGGGGTACGGACCATTATTGACATCGGAGGCCAGGACAGCAAAGTCATCGCGCTTGATGAAAAAGGAATAATCGAAAAATTTGAGATGAATGACAAATGCGCTGCAGGAACAGGCCGCTTTTTTGAAGTTTTAGCAGGCCGTTTGTTAAATATATCAATGGATGAATTGGGGCCGCTTTATCTAAAAGCTGAAAATCCTTGTACAATCAGCAGTATGTGTACCATTTTTGCCGAATCGGAGATTATTTCCTACTTGTCGGAAGGTAAGCTCAAAGAAGACATCATTGCAGGAATGATTAATTCCGTAGCCCGCAGGGTGGTGGCCATGGGTAAAACCGGGCAGATTCGATATGAAGAGCCGATTATTCTCTCGGGGGGAGTAGCCAAAAACATCGGGGCGGTAAAAGCCTTTTCAGAAATTATCGGCAAAGAAGTTCAGGCTATTGAAAACCCACAGTTAACGGGGGCAATGGGGGCGGCACTGAAAGCAAAGGACGAATTTACGAAATAGGAAGGTGAACAAGGGTGAAGGATTTTGACGTGGTTGTAATCGGCGGTGGTTCCGGCGGTTGTGCCGCTGCAAGCAGGTCGGCCGATCTCGGGAAAAAGGTGGCGTTAATCGAAGGCAGAGGGAAAGAAGGCCTCGGCGGAACATGTATTAATAGGGGCTGTATACCGGCTAAAATACTTTTGGCATCCGCTGAAACGTATTCCGGGGTGCAGAAAGCCAAAGATTTTGGAATTGGGGTAACAGGCATCTCCTTTGACTATGAAAAAATCGAGCAGAAAAAACAGGCGTCAATCAAAACCTTGCGGTTCGGCTTGCAGAATTACATTCTTAAACCCAGAGGAATTGAAATTATCACCGGTTTTGGTAAGATAATTGACTCTCATACGGTAGAGGTGCATGACAACGGGCAGACAGAACGGGTTCGGGGTGAAAATATAATTATTGCTTCCGGTTCCGAGCCGGCTATGATTCCATCTTTTCATATTGATGGCCATAACGTCATTACCAGTGACGAAGCTTTAGAGGTTCGGGAGATCCCCCCGAAGATTACAATTATCGGAGCGGGCGCCCTGGGACTTGAGTTTGCGCATTTGTTTTCAACGTTTGGCAGCAAGGTGACAGTTGTGGAAATGGCGCCTCAGGTCGTGCCGGCTTTGAAGGATAAGGAATTCACCGGTATGGTTCAAAAATACTTGGAGAAGCAGGGAATTACCGTCAAGACCGGAGTCAAAATCGACGGCGTAGAAGTCGTTGATGCAGGAAAGGTCGTTTCCAGTTTAAGCAACGGTGAGAAAATCGAAAGCAGTAAAGTGCTGGTCGCCATCGGCCGCAAACTGAATACCGAAAATATGGGGATTTCGGAATCAGGAATAAAAATGGAAAAGGGCTGTATTCTTGTTGATGATGAAATGAGAACGAATATCCCTAATGTATTAGCGGTAGGAGATATCGTCCACGGCCCCCAGCTTTCCCATAAAGCGCAACGGGAAGGAATCGTAGCTGCCGAAGTGATTGCAGGACTGAGTACGAAAATGGATTATGAGGTTATTCCCTGGGCTATTTTTACACAGCCTGAAATTGCAGCGGTAGGGCTGACCAGGGACGAAGCGGAAGAACAGGGAATTAAAACTATTGTCGGCTCCATGCCTTTGATGGCGAATGAAAAGGCCAATGTCATGAAAAAAACAACCGGACAGGTTAAAATTGTAGCTCGCGTAGATAACAAACAGGTAATTGGCGCTCAGATTTTTGCAGCTGAAGCTTCCATTTTAATTGGCGAATTGGCCGTGGCAGTAAAAAACAAAATTTCCATTGAAGGCTTATCCAACACGGTTCATGTTCATCCGTCCTTGTCCGAAGCGATTATGGAAGCGAGTAAGAGCAGCTTAGGCAAAGCCTTTCACAAATAAATTTCAACGAAATTATTTACCCCAAAAAGGAGGCTAAAAGAATGGAAAAAACTTTACGAGAATTGGATGAAGCAGCGAAAAAACGCCCCATTCAGCTGAAAGAGGCAAAGAAACAAGGCAAAAAGGTTATTCAATACACGGGTAATTTTATACCACCGGAAATGATTTATGCGGCAGGAGCGGAGCCGTATCTTATGTGCAGGGGCGGAGAACCTGAACCGCCGGACGCTGTCCTGGAGTATATGCTGCGTTTTATGAATCCGCTGGCCAGGTCCATGGCCGGTTATCACATGCTGGGCCTTGATCCTGTAACGCCGATATCTGATCTGATCGTGACCCAGCAGACCGATTGTCATGTAGGCAGGGTGACAGAACTGTTGGAATTTTTAAAACTGCCCATTCATAAAGTAGGTGTTCCCTCCGACTGGAAAAAAGGATTTACAGCTGAGTATTACTATAAGTCTTTAGATAAATTAAAAAAAAGACTGGAGGATATAACCGGCAATAGTATCACGAACGACAATCTGAAGAAATATATCGGTTATACCAACCGGATTAATCGAGTATTAAGAAAAATCGACGACCTGCGTAAAAAAGATAATCCGCCGCTCGGGGAAAACGAATTCATTCACCTCAATCATTATTCTTTGCTGTGCGAGCCTGAATTTGCAGCTGACAAACTGGAAGAACTATATGAAAAGATAAAAGACGCTCCCGGCAAGTTCCCGGAAAAAGCTCCCAGATTGCTTTTCGCGGGGCATGCCCTGGCAATCGGAGATTACATTGTCCCTAAACTGATCGAGGACTATGGCTCCGTGATTGTTACAGAAATGCTTGATGAAGGAATCCGGCCTTTCAAGTTTGATATAGAAACCGAAGGGGATATGCTTCGTAATTTTGGGGAAACCATGTTTTTGAAAAAGACACCTATTAATGTGTTCCAGCCTTCCTGGGAAGACAGGTTTGCCTACATGAAGCAGCTCATCAGTGACTATAAGGTAGACGGCGTAATTTGGTATCAATTATGTTTCGACGAAATTTACGACATGGAGTGTACCTGCCTGGCTAAATGGCTCGGTGAATTGAACATACCGCTTTTAAAACTGGAATCCTCTTATGAATACTCCAGGGAGGCAATGGGCCCGCTAAAAACAAGAGTTGAGAGTTTTCTCGAATCTATAAAAGGGAGGAAATAGCATGGCTACTAATGTGTATGAAGAGTTTTTGGAGCTTTGTGCTTTTGAGCCGGAGGAAATACCGGAAATCCTGCCGCAATGGATCGAGGCCGCTAAGACTTTTGAGCTGACGGAAGAGGACATCCGCTTCTCTATAGAAAAGTGGATCCCGGAGAATTGGGATATCCAGTATAGGGGTATCCGCAAGATGATTGGTGCTTGGATCAGGGAACTGATTGAACTTAGCAAGGCAACGAAGTATAAAGAAGCGGGCGCCAAGATAATCTATGGGATCATACCGGCTATTACAACCAGTTATCAGGCGATGAAATACAGCGCCGGGGACAATATTTACATAAGTTTTCCCGACGCTATGCTGGTAACGGTCCTGAATGCATTTTTCCATAAAGTCAACCCCTACTTGGAATGTGCGGAGGAAAACGGCTTTACCTATGGCTGCCGTCATTGTGCGTTGAATAAAACAAGGATTGCAGCCCGCTGGAAAAAAGTGATCCCGGCTCCCGATGTGATCTGGTCCTGGGGGTTTAACTGCGACGAAGGACCGAAAACGGATGAATATATTCAATGCCTGTTTGATAAGGATTGGAAATACGTTATTACCAGGCTTCCGCACGATACCAGTTTTGGGGAGAACGACGACGAACTGGAAGACCGGGTAGAATTTGTGGCTCAGGAGATCAAGGACGGCCTGAGACAAATTGAGGAGATAACGGGAATTGAAATAACGGAAGAGCATATGAAAAAAGCGCTGCAAGATTCCAACAGGTATGCGTTTAAAAACGGGATGCTCGTTAGTTTAATGTCCAAAGCTGATCCCGTGCCTCTGGGTGGAAGTGATATCGTCAATTTCCAGCAGCCGATGGGTGTGCCCTTTAATACCGGTCTAAAATACCTGGAGGAAGCGATTGATTTGACCATCAAAGAAGTCAGACAAGCCATAAAAGACGGGAAAGGCGTGGCTCCCAAAGGCGCTCCCAAAGTAGCCTTTTACGGCGTGCCTATTGCCGTACCCTGGGTTGACAGAATGTTCCGGGAGAACGGGGTTGCCCCTACGTTAAGTTTTAATCTGTCGCCAACGAAAAAAATGCTGATGCCTCAAAAATATACGGACCCGTATATGGCAACAGCCGAACAATGGTTAAGAATGCCCTTGGGCATGAACATGAGAAGTGAAACAGATACCATGGTGCAAAAAATAAAAGATAATAAGCCGGATGCCGTGGTTATGGGTTTCTTCGACTTTGACAGGTGGCTCGGCGCCCAGCAAAAGATGGCGGCGAAGCTTATGGAAGATGAGACGGGGGTGTCTACTTTTTATATGGAAGCGGACTGGTGGGAAGACAGGGACTATAGTCCGGAAGCCCTTCGTACCAGGATAGAAAGTATTTCCCAGGTATTAAAGCTTAAAAAAATAAGCAATGAATAGTATTGAGCGAAAGCATAGCCAGTTAATGCTTAGTGTATAATAATTATTGGCCAGAAATAAGGAGGAATAGCGAAACTATTCCTCCTGTATACGAACTTGTTAATGTTGCCAACGTTTACCTGATACATGCCGGCTAATGGCTGTGCTTGCTTTTAGAATAAAATTAAGGTAATGTTTTCTATAGGGCAGTATCAATAATAATTGGAAGGCGCATGAGGCTATGAATAATAATATTTATAAAGAGTTTTTAATGCTGACCGGTTTTGAAAAAGAAGAAATTGCAGAGTATTTGCCTGAATGGATAAAAGCCTCAAAAAAATTGGGTATTTCTGAAGAGGATATGAATCATGCTGTTAGAGAATGGCTACCCAAACACTGGAGTATTAACTTAAGGGGAATTAGGAAATGTATTGGCGCTTATATCAGAGAAGTAATTGAAATAACAAAAATATTTGAATATAAACAAAACGGAATTAAAGTGGTTTATGGCTCTTTACCGGCTAATCCGATTAGTTTTCAGGCGATCAAAATAAGCGGCGGAGAAAAGGTTTTTGTGGGTTATCCGGGAATTCACATTGTTACAGTCTTGGGTTCCTTTTTTCATAAGACCTCGGCGTTTACTGAAAAGACTAATAAATGCATTCTGAATGCCGGTTGTCCTCACTGTGGCCTGACCAAGATGAGATTGAGTGCCAAAATGGCGGAAGTAATTCCTTCGCCCGACGCCATTTGGAGCTGGGGATTTAATTGTAACGAAGCACCAAAAATGGATGAGTTTATTCATTGTTATGCTGATGCAAATTGGAAATCAGTATATTGCAGCCTTCCCCATGATACCTATTTAGGGGAAATAGAAAATGAAAGCCAAGAGAGGGTAAAGTATTTAGCTTTGCAAATTGAAGACGGGCAGCGGCAAATTGAAAAAATAACCGGGATCAAAGTAAGCGAGCAGCATTTTAACCAGGCCCTGGAGGATGCCGACCGGTTATTGCAAAAAGTTAATTGTCTCAATGATTTGGTTATTAATGCGGACCCGCAACCCTTAAGCGGCAATGAATTATCCCTTATCGAACAGATGATAACCATAGCCTTTAATACCGGTTTAAAATATATGGAAGAGGCTATTGATATCACTATCGAGGAAGTGCGGGATTTAATTGACAGAAAAGAAGGAATTTTGCCGGTTGGAGCGCCTAAGCTGGGTTGTTATTTTGTCCCCTTCTGCGTGCCATGGGTTAATGGGTTATTCCTGGAAAACGGCGTGAATTTATCTTTTAGCACGTTCTATACAGCGGCGGATAAATTCCTGGAAAAGTCAAGCTATCAGGACCCATTCAGCATAATTGCTGAACAATGGCTGCAAATGCCGGGCAGTGTCAATATAGCATACGAAGTGGAACTGAATTGCCGGATACTTAGTAAATATAAGCCTGATGCCATGCTGCTTGGTTTCTACAGCTTTGAAAGATGGGTGGGGGTACATCACAAAATAATTGTTAATAAGATTGAAGAAAAAATGAAAATACCTCATTTTTATATAGAAGGGGACATCTGGGAAGACGGGATGTTTCGCCTGGATGATTTAAGAACAAGGATCGAAACTATTTGCAATTTCTTGAAAATGAATAAAATGATTATTTAGACTGTTTATTAGGAGCAGGTTATATGGGGGCGTTTTATGAAAAAATTCTTTCTCTTTGCGGCTTTGATCAGCAAGAAATAGCAAAGAATACCGGCAAACTACGCAGGGCTTGCGAAAAATTTGGGATTGATGAAGAACAGGTAGCCTTTGCTGCAGAGAAGTGGATACCTCAAAATTATGATTTAAAGCTGGAGGGAATAAGGAAACTTATTGGCGTTTATATCCGTGAATTTCTCAGCATTTTGGACCTGTCTCTGGATAAAAATGATAATCGTAAAATTGTCTACGGGACGGTTCCTTCCCCTGTGCCTCTTTTTCATGCCTTGAAAGACAGCTGCAAGGAGGGAATATATACTGGTGCCCCGGATTTTGTTTTCATGATCGTGTTAAACAGCTTTTTTCATTGGCGTAATATAGGTTTGGAAAGATTGGAGGAACAAGGATTTACTCAAGCTTGCAGGCATTGCGCCCTTAATAAAATGCGGGCATTTATCTATTCCGATAATTATATTCCCAGTCCTGATATCGTCTGGACCTGGGGAACTGCTTGTGATGAGGCGCCTAAAACTGAAGAGTTTATCCAATTTTGTTATGGTAAACAGTGGTTTTATGTTTCCACAAAAATGCCGCATGATACCTGCAAAGATGAACAGGGCGACAAGGAGCGGATAACATATCTGGCCAGGCAAATACAAGACGCCGTTTATACAATTGAACAAAAATGCCGATTAAAACTATCCCAAGAAGCTGTGAGGAAGGCAATGTATAATTGGGGTAAAATTACGGCCAAGATATATTACCTGAATACTTTGATTGCCAATGCCGACCCGGTCCCACTGGGAGGTAATGAGCTTTCCCTGATTAATTCATTGCAGCTGGCGCCATTGAATATAGAGGTTGAGCTTATTGAGGAGTCTATTGATATTATCATTAAAGAAGTAAAGGAACGGATCAGAAACGCAGAGGGAATATTACCACGTGGAGCTCCGAGGTTAGGTTGCTATCTTGTCCCTTTTTGCCTTCCCCATATTGTTAAACATTTTGAAAGGGCCGGTGTTGCTTTAACATTTAATACTTGTATGATGAGGGCAGGCATTCCGGATAATAAAGTACATGGTAGCTGTAAAGTGAGAGATAATAAAACGGTTAAGCATCCTTATGAAATAATAGCCGGACAATGGCTGAGCTTGCCGTTGTTTAATAATGTTTTTTATGAAGCAAAGGCAATTGCTCATTTGCTTGCCAAGTATAAGAATGATGGTTTGATACTCGGTTTTTTCACATTTGACCGTTGGTTGGGGGCACACCAAAACCTTCTGAAAATCATACTCAAAGAATCAATTGCGAAACCGGTTTTTATAATGGAAGCAAATTTCTGGGATGAACGGTTTAATAATAAACAAAGAATAATAAATCAAATTGAAAGTATCGGAAGATTATTGGAGAAAGCGTAAATGCCAAGAAAAAAAGTGATATTTGAAAAACAGAAAATTATTGATGCTTCTTTTCATATTATTAAAAGTGAGGGCAATGAAGCTTTCTCGGCCAGAAGATTAGCCACGGAACTAAACATTTCGTCAATGACTGTCTATAATTATTACAAAAACATTGATGAAATAAAAAAAGAAGTTATTATTAGAGGTTTTAGTATTCTTTACAAGATGATTTTTCGTGATATGGAAAACAAAAAGGAAAAGTTGGATGAAGACGGTATTGGTTGTTTATGCAGAATTATCGCGCTCAATATGATGAATTTCGCTTTGGAAAATAAAGAAATATATATTTTGATGTTTACTGAGTACGGTTATAAGTTTAGAAATGATCACGAGATCAGGCTTTTTTACAATTTCTTGCCGCAACTAGCCAATAGCATTAAACTTGCTCAATCTGAAGCGCAGGAATTAAAAAAAAGGTGCTATATATTTGAAAGCATGATTCAAAGGCTAATTATGGAAAAATTAAATAAGCTATATGATTATTCCCTGGAAGAATATAATGATTATATTGATTTTAGTTTAAAGCATTTATTTAGGATCGATTCAGAAGGATGAGGTGGAAAAATGAATAGTATAACTGACACGAAAAGTCTATGTCCGGAATGTCTGAACATAATCCCGGCGCATTATGTTGTTGATAATAATAATGTCTATTTACATAAAGAATGTCCTGAACATGGTCCGTATAAAGCCCTGGTATGGAGAGATGCCGAGTTATATGAACAATGGCAATCACAGAGTACCCATGCGGAAAAAATGGAAAATGGCATTCCCCCGGTAAAGGGGTGTCCCTTGGACTGCGGCTTGTGTACCGAACATGAGGGAGGGACCTGTACAGCCGTTGTGGAAGTTACTTATCGCTGCAATATGAATTGTCCCGTTTGTTTTGCGGATAGTGCTCAAGAAATTTTCGAGCCGGACATCGATAAAATCCGGGAGATGTTTGTTGCTGTCCAGAATGAACAAAACACCCTTTGTTCGGTCCAAATAAGCGGAGGGGAACCAACAGTGAGAGATGATCTGCATGAGATTATCCGGTTGGGGAAAGAGATGGGGTTCGAGCATATTCAAGTTAATACGAACGGCTTGAGAATAGCGGAAGACTTTAATTATTTGCAGCAGCTTAAAGATAGTGGCGCTGATCTAATATATTTGCAGTTTGACGGACTGAATGATGACATCTATCAAGCGCTTCGCGGAAAAAAAATGCTTGATACCAAGTTGAAGGCCATCGAAAACTGCCGGGCTGTTAATATTGGGGTCCTTTTGGTGCCGACAATTGTTCCCCAAGTTAATTTTTCTGAAATAGGTCGGATTATTAATTTTGCCAGAGAACAAATGCCCATAGTCAAGGGAATCCACTTTCAGCCTGTAAGTTACTTCGGTCGTTTTCCGGTAAGCAGCCCGCAGGATGAGGATAGAGTCACGCTGGCTGATATTGTCAAAGGAATCGAAGCGCAGACCCAGGGAGAAATAAAAGTTAGGAACCTTGTTCCCCGTAAAAGGTTCAATTCTCACTGCGCGTTCAGCGGATTGTTTTATTTACAGGATAATGGGAAGTTTCAGCCTATTACCCAAAACAAAACAGAGGAAGTGCCCGAACCCGAAAAAACGACTCAGGATTTTGTGGCCAAGGCAAATCAGTACACCAAAAACCATTGGCAACTGACAAGCGATCCTCAGAAGGAAAAGCAGACGCCTCAATCCGGAAGCCTGGCGAAAAGAATAAAAGACTATACCCTGTCGCTAACCGGTATGCCTTTCCAGGACGTTTGGAATATTGATATAGGCAGGCTAAAGGGCTGTTGTGTTCAGGTGGTTGATAATAAGGGACAGCTAATTCCACTTTGCGCTTTTCATCTGACCAGTACAAAAGGGAAAAGGTTGTATCGCAATGAATAAACAACGGGACAGGGCATTTTTAATTAAAGAAACCGTAAGCTTATGCCCTCGCTGTCTGAAGCGGATCCCGGCCAGAATAGAGGAAGTAAACAGCGAGATATATATGAATAAAAGGTGCCCCGAGCATGGCGAATTTCAAACGGTTATCTGGCGGGACAATAAGGAAAACTATCTGCAATGGCTGGAATATGGCGGGGGAGAGTCTTTCCTTTCTTCGGAAATACAATCCGACTCCGGTTCAGGATGTCCTCATGACTGCGGGCTGTGTGAAGACCACCGGCAGGAAATTTGTTCAGCAGCAATTATGGTTACCAACCGATGCAATCTTAATTGTCCGGTTTGCTTTACCCGGAGTCCTGAAGAGCATTATTATGAACCTGATTTAAACAGTATTAGAAGTATGTATGAATTTTACCTAAATTCGTGTGGTGAACCATATCCTGTGGAATTATGCGGGGGTGAACCTACGGTAAGGGATGACCTGCCGCAAATCATTGCGTTGGGAAAGCAATTGGGTTTTGATTATATCCAGCTCAACACGAATGGCATTAGAATCGCCCAGGATCAGGAGTATTTACATAAGTTAAAAAATGCCGGATTAACAACCGTATACTTGGGATTAGACGGAATATCGGAAGAGCCTTATAAATATTCTTCCGGGTATTATCTGGGAAAAAGCATTCTAAGTTATAAGCTGCAGGCTATTAAAAACTGTGCGGAAGCCGGTTTGGCTGTGATTTTGGTTCCCTGTGTTATTCCCGGGGTCAATGACAGTCAATTAGGAGAAATTATCCGTCTGGCGAAGAAATGGATGCCGGCGGTTAAAGGCGTTCATTTTCAGCCAATCAGCTATTTCGGCAATTATCCTGTCGAGCCTCAAAATAAAGACAGGATTACCATACCGGAAGTTTTACGGGCCATCGAAGAACAAACCGGTGGCGAGGTAAAACGGGATCATTTTCTGCCGACGGGCTGCGAGCATCCCCAATGTTCCTTTAATGGATTTTTTATGATGGCGAAAAATGGAAAGCTGCAGGCTTTGACCAAATACCAAAAAAGAGAGCAGCGGGAGAGTGAGCCCGCAAAAAAGACGCGTCGTTTCACCAAAACCCAATGGATATATAATGAGCGGATGTCTTTAACCATAGGAGGAATGGCGTTCCAGGATGCCTGGAATGTTGATCTTGAAAGATTAAAGCGGTGTATTATTCATATTATCTGCTCTAATCAAAAATTTGTTCCTTTATGCGCCAAGTATCTGACGGGTGAAAATGGGTTAAAAATCTTTCCGGGGATAAGCTGAGGTATTTATTTATGAATGGCATTGTGAAGATGCAGGACGGCCTGTTCAGGCTGTGCAGGAACCAGATTACCGAAGAAAAGCAATTCGGGCAGGAAAAAAATCTGACGCCGGACGCTAAAATCACGAATCAAATATTTGAGGAATTCCGTTTATATAAATTAAAGAAAACGCTGCAGTACGTTTATGATAAAAGTAAATTTTACCGTGAGCTTTTCGACCGGCATAACATATTACCGGAAGATATTCAGTCTATACAGGACTTAAAAAAGATCCCATTAACGTCCTCCCAGGACCTGGCTGCCAGGGGGTACGACTTTCTATGCCTGTCGCAGGGAGCAATGGAAAAAGCTGTTACCTTTACCAGTTCGGGGACTGTTGGCCCTCAGAAGAAGATCTTTTTTACCGCAGGTGATCTGGAAAAGATGACAGATTTTATGGGTGTGGGCATGAATACTGTAACCGGGGCGGATGGTGTTGTCCAGATCCTGCTTCCCAGTGGGCCGGTCATGGGTCAAGCCGATTTGCTGGCCCAGGGAGTTCGGAAAATGGGAGCGGAAGCTGTTTATACAGGGATGTTTGTTCCCAGCGAAGAGCAGATTCAAGCAATTATTAAGTATGGAAGCACTGTGATTTTTGGCGAAACCAGATTGATTTACCGCATAACAAAAGAGATGGAAGATAAGTACGATCTAGCTAAATTGGGCGTTAAGACACTCTTCGTAACAACAAGTCATCTTTCGGATGTTATGCGTCAAAATCTTGAAACAGCCTGGAATTGTCAAATAGTGACCCACTATGGTCTGACTGAAATGGGCCTGGGCCTGGCAGTTGATTGTCCTTATGGTGAGGGTTACCACACCAACGAGTTAGATGTAATTGCCGAGCTTGTTGATCCGAAAACAGGTGAGGTTTTGCCGGACGGAAAAGAGGGCGAACTGGTATTTACGACGATCACCAGGGATGGGATGCCGTTAATCCGTTACCGGACGCATGATATAGCCACGTTAACCTCTCAAACTTGCCCCTGTGGTTCTCATTTAAATACAATCAGCCGAATCAACCGCAGGTTGGAATCCATTGTGCAAATAAGCCCGGAATTCAGTATTTATCCCGCTTTATTTGACGATGTTTTGTTTAAACTACCCGAGGTAGTAGATTACGAAATTTACCTGGAGAAAAAGGACGGGAAACAAAACCTTATATTTGAAGTGGAGCTTACTGCAGAGAGTGAAAATGTAAAAAAAGAAATCATACGGCAATTACAGAATAACGAAATTATTATGAAATACTTTGATTTGCCGGTGATAAAAACCGTTCCCCCGGGAGCTTTAAAGGGTGGGGCACATTTTAAAAAGATGATTAGAGTTTTACCTTAGTAGGAATTTTTGTCTTGAAAGTATTTAACCGGGACTTACCGCAAACGCGGACATAATAATTTTAAGATTTGAGGTATCGCTATGGAAAACAAAACATCAGGAATACAAAGCCGGTCCGAGGCGGCGGTTATACCCGCGCCCGAACCCGATCCCAAAAGCATGTTCGGCGTAGATAAAAACATAAATATGGCGACCATAGACGATTGGCTTGGACGCGGCGACGTTCTTTACAGGGATGTCAGGATGCTGTTTGACCCGGCCGAATACGCCACCATCGGCGGCAATCAGGAACTGTCCGAAACGATCACAGGTTTCAAAATCGTTCCCCATCCTTACCTTGCGACGCTTATGAAGCTCCCGGTCAAGAACGCCTATTTGGGCGATACGCTCTTTACGCTTACGTGGGATAAAAAGGGCGCGATCACGTCGGCGACAGCTAATTACAAGGAATCACTGACTATCCTTGAGGAGCTCTTCCCCAAAAACAAAAAAATATTCATTATGTGCGGCGGCGGCGGTTATGCCTCCATGACACGGGCGCTCCTGATCCATCTGGGTTGGAACGCGAACGACCTGTATAATATCGGCGGAAACTGGGCCTATAAAGGCGGTAACGCGCTCAAACTCATCGAGTACCCGGAAGAAACGGGCGGCGACACCCTTTATGCGCTTTGGAGGGCCGACTATGCGCTGATCGATTTTACCAGACTTCACAAAGCGGAGTAACACCGCTTTCCGCGCCGGCGGGCCGGGACGGCATCAGCAGTTAAGTGTGTAAACCGGAAATACGGTTTACACACTTTTTTCTGGCGGTTGGCCCCTCGACGGTATAACACAGCATTGAGTAAAATTCATTTACCTCGTCCAATCCTGCCCTTGGTTACCCCGAAATGTCAAAAAGCTCGTTGTAGAAAGGCGGCCGCGAGAAGTCCGGCTGCACCTCTTTGGACAGCTGCGCATACCCCATACCCCGGTCATAAATTAAGATGATATCCGGTTTATAAGTACAGTGCTTAGCAGCGCTGTAACAATTCCAATATAGGATCCTTGCGGCAGCATTGGAAAAGCAGCGAAGAATTCCTTCGCTGCTTTTCCAATGCTATACTATTACAGACTGCATCAAACGCTTTAGACACGGCTTCCCATCAACAAAGTCGAATCTCATAAGCTATTGTTATAGAATCCATATAAAAATACGGGTAATACGCAATCAAGCGATTACCCGTGTTCTAAATTCCTTATTTCAGGCCTGGCTGGCTTTAAGCTTCTTCGATCTGAGTTCGGTGGTAATATAGTCGACAAGGAGCGCTGCAACGAGCAGGAGTCCGGAAGCTACGATCTGCCAGTAAGTGCCAAGCCCAATAATGGACAGCCCATTGTTGAAAAAGTTTAACAAAAGCAGGCCGAAAAACGCGCCGAGCATGCCGCCGGAGCCGCCGCCGAAGGAGATGCCGCCGAGCAGGATGGCGATAATACCGTCAATTTCCGTACCGTGTACGGAAAAAGGCGTGGCGTTGTGCATACGCCCGACGAGAATGGACCCGCCGATTGTGGAGATCACGGAGCAATTAATTAATAGGAGGGTCTGCACGCGTTTAATGTTAATGCCGGCCAGCCGCGCGGCGTTCCTGTTGCCGCCGACCATATAGATATTCCGTCCAAAATTTGAGTGCTTGAGCATCAGGCCGTATAAGACATACAACACGATCATAATAACGAAGGGAAGCGGAAGACCCAAAATCGATATAACGCCGATTTTATGAAAAGCCGCATTGGAGACGGAAATGCTTTGATTATCGGTTATGATGTAGCCCAGCCCTTTCCAGACGGATGCCATTGCCAGCGTTGATATGAAGGGCATCATACGACACACATTGATAAAAAATGCGTTGAGAAATCCGGCGGCCACGCCAAATCCCATGGCGATGAGAAGCGATGGGAACCAGCCCAGGCCCGCATTCATTAACATAGCAAGTAAGAGGCCGCCTATGCAGCCGACAGCGCCGGTCGAAAGGTCTGGAATGCCTAAAATGAGAAGACAACCCATGCCCACAGCCAGCGTACCGGAAA
Organism: uncultured Sporobacter sp.; assembly: GCA_963675425.1. Taxonomy (GTDB): domain Bacteria; phylum Bacillota; class Clostridia; order Oscillospirales; family Oscillospiraceae; genus Sporobacter. The sequence continues at coordinate 2,342,182 of OY776214.1, forward strand.
GGCTGGCGGCGTTGAGTATGTTACGGAAATTGTCGGAGGACATATAGTTTTTGTTAACAAGCTGGAAAATGATGATAATTGCTATAAGCACAATCAGAAGCGTAAAGCTTCTATCTTTGACAAATTTTTTAATAAAGGTATTACTTTTCATACTTTCCTCCTTCTAATCGAGCAAGGGAACGACAGCACTGTTTCTTTGTCGCATCCACTCGGAAGTCGTCATAAAAGCTTTCTTTCCTTGCGCATCATACTGATAAAATCAAGCATTAGCGCAATCAGCAGCAGCGCACCGGAAGCGACTGTCTGCCAGTACGGGTTAACGTTCATGACGGTCATACCATTATTGAAGCAGTTTAGCAGGAGTAAGCCGAAAAATGCCCCGAGCATACCGCCGGAACCGCCGCCGAAGGAAATGCCGCCGAGAATTGCGGCCGTAATACCGGCGAACTGACTTGCTGAGATGCCGGTGACGGTGGCCGATTTCATACGAGCGGCCAGAATGATACCGGAAAGCGATGCTAAAATGCCCATGTTAACAAACAGAATATAGCAGATTTTTTCAGGCTTCAGGCCAGCAAGGCGGGCTGCTTCACGGTTGCAGCCACACATATACACGGAGCGCCCAAATTCCGTTTTACTCATGATGAGACCATAAATCAAAAATAGTGCGAGGGCAATGATGACGGAGATAGGGATGAGCCCGTCTGCAAAACGGTACGTGCCGATAAACGTCAAAACAGGGTCTTTGACTTCTACGGCAGCAGCGTTGCCGAAAACGTAGGTCAGGCCTTCGGCAACCGATGCCATAGCCAATGTCGCTATAAAACCCTGAAAGCGGAATTTAACAATCAGCGTGGCATTTAATATACCGAAAGCCGCGCCGACGGCAAATGCGGCCAGCAGACTTATATACCACGGAAGACCGAGGTTGGTCAAAGCGCAGCCGAGGATAACGGAGGATAACGTACCCACAGCGCCGCTGGACAGATCGATATTTCCATAAATGATCAGCATGCCTTCGCCGATGGTCAGGAAGCTGACGATAACCATAGCGTTGAGAATATTGCGGATATTTAAAGGTTTAATAAAGATGCCGCCTGTAAAAATCGTGAAGAAGACTATAACGGCAATAGTCAGCAGGAGCATAGTAAACGCTTTTGACTTGAAAAATGACTTTAATCGATAGCTGTTTTTCATGATACTCTCCTTCTAGCCGAGCATGGCCAGCGACAGAACTTTTTCTTCAGTTGCCTCCTGTCTGGACAGTCTGCCGGTGATATGGCCGCTTTGCATGACGATAATATTGTCACAAACATTTAGGACTTCTGTCAGCTCCGACGAGATAAAAATGACGCCGATGCCCTGCTTGGCAAAATCGCATACCTGTTGGTAAATCTCGGCCTTAGTTCCAACGTCGATGCCTTTGGTCGGCTCGTCCAGCAAAAGGACCTTCGTCGTCATAAGCTCAGACGTCCAGCGGCCCAGAATGACCTTCTGCTGATTGCCGCCGGAGAGCTCTGCCGTGAGTTTATCGATTGTCGGGGTCCTTATCGAATATTTCTTTACGGCCGCTTCGGCTAAATCCATCTCGATTTTGCGATTTAAAAACGGCCATTTTTTAACTTTTTTAAGGACCGGAATACTGATGTTATCCGATATGGAGCGCAGCAGCGCCAGCCCCTGATCCTTACGGTCCTCCGGGCACAGGGCGATGCCGGCGTCAACGGCGTCCCTCGGCATTTTAAATTTTACGGGTTTACCCTCCAGCAGTATTTCCCCTGAGATAATCGGGTCGGCCGCAAAAATCGCGCGCATAACCTCCGTGCGCCCCGCGCCGACAAGGCCGGCAAATCCCAAAACTTCGCCGGCCCGCAGCGTGAAGCTAACATCGTGCACCATGTCGGTCTCAAGATGCCTCACCTCCAGCAGCACATCGCCGTACCGCTCATTCCGGCTGAGGTTTTTATATGTATCACCGATATCCCTGCCCACCATCGCTGTGATAAGCTCCGGTTCGCTCGTTTGAGATGTTTGATATTTCTTGATAAATTTGCCGTCCTTCAAGACGACAATCTCGTCGGTTACCTGGAATATTTCCGCCATGCGGTGCGATACGTACAGGATGATCTTGCCCTCTTTTTTAAGTTGCTTGATAATTCGGAAGAGGATTTTAATCTCCGCGTCCGTTAGAGGCGCTGTCGGTTCATCAAATGCGATAATCGTGGAATCGCGTCGATACGCCTTCATGATTTCAACCATCTGCTGATACGCAACGCTAAGGCGGCCAACAAGTTCGGTAGGGTCGATCGGCAAGCCGAATGTATCAATAATTTCTTGTGCTTTCCGCTTGAGCTCGCCGCCTCTGATAATGCCAAGCTTCGTCCTCGGTAGGTCATCCAGAAAGATGTTTTCCATGACCGTCATGGTTGGGACGAGCTGGCGTTCTTGATAAATAACGCTGATGCTGGATTTAATTGCCTCGTTGGGACCTGAAAACTTTTTTACCTCGCCGTTAATACTGAGCGTACCTTCATCCGGTTTCAGATCACCGCTCAATATCTTCAGTAAGGTACTTTTGCCCGCTCCGTTTTCGCCCAGCAACGCGCAGATGTTCCCTCCGTTTATATCGAAGCTTATGTCCTTAAGCGCCTGTACACCGGGGAACGCCTTGCTGATTCCTCTGAACTCCATCTTGTGATTCACTGTTTCCCTCCTGTTCTGTATTACCCTCATTATAAAATTGGTAAATAAGATACATGATGTTTCTTTTAGGCCCTATATAATAACGCATCGGTGTCGTGTCGATGATTATGTTAATGATGAATAACAGATCAACCGATTTAACCGATGCTATAACTTTATGGGGTGCTGCCCAGATATAGCGGGGACGGGAGAGCGCCCCCGCCATACAGGGTACTAAGAGGAAAGCTGTTATATCATTAAGCCTGCTCAAACTCTCGCTCAAGCTCTAGCATGATATCCATATCGTCGGTTGGACGCTCCAGATCAAATTCGACGCGGTCTATTACGCCCGTGTACCTGAAGTAACCCTTACCCTTATGCTGATGCTGTACGGGAGAGGAGGCATATCGTCCAATTCCCAGTCCGCCGGCAGCAGGGAACAGCGGGTATTCGCTGATGGCGATGGGTTGTCCGGCCTGGCCGTCTACCAGCACCCGGCCAACGCCCTTATCCGGGCTTGTATTTACGAAGTCGAATACGAAATTATGCTCGCCGTCCTCAATCTCAGTAGCGGATTCTACTTGATAGTATCGCTCGTCGAGATAGTTGAAATGGAATTTGAGCCGATTGCCCTCAATGTACAAAACGTATCCGCCAACGTTAACGCCGGCAGAAACCAGCACGCCCTCGTCTCCTTTTTTGTAATTGGCCACGACCATGAGTGTGAACGATTTATTGCCCAGACGCGGTGCGGGGCCGTTGATATCCATTTCAGGGTAAAATATGAGATGAGATTTATATTCAACCGGAGCAAAACGCAGCATTCGGTTAAAATCAAAACCGTCCCGTTTGGTGAAATGGCTTTCCAGCATCGGCAGTACGCCGTATGTGCCGGCTTCGTGCCACCAGAGATTAATGAGTTCCTTGAGTTTTTCCGGATGTTGTTCCGCCAGATCACGGGACTCGGAGAAATCCTTATCCGTGTTGTAAAGCTCCCACTTATCCTGATCGAAATCCAGCGTGTCTACATGATTGGCAACAGCCTTCCAACCATCGCGCCAGATACCGCGATTTCCAAGCATTTCATAGTACTGGACATGGCGCCGGCGCTGCGCGTGTGCGTCATCAAAGCTGTACCGCATACTGATACCGGGCTTTTTTTCCTGGGTTACGCCACGGATGACGTCCGGCTGAGCAATACCGCATATGTCGAGAACTGTAGTGTTGATGTCAATAACGTGATGATATTGGCTGCGGATGCCGCCCTTGTCCCGAATATGGTCTGGACAACTAATGATGAGGGGCACCTTGACGCCACCGGCGTGTGTCCATGTTTTGTACCATTTGAGTGGAGTGTTGCCCGCCCAAGCCCAACCGGGCGGATAATTGTTCTGGGCGTCTTCCGTGCCGATTTTCTCATATTCCTCCTCGTCGGCGAGCTTTGGCCAGTGCATGGACAGCAGATGGTACAGCTCGCTTACACTCCCGTTAGGGCCGCCTTCGGCGGAAGCGCCGTTGTCGGATACTAAAACAATCATGGTGTTGTCGTACTGGCCGATTTTTTTGAGATAATCAAGCAGACGTCCCAGTTGGGCATCCGTATAATTGAGATAGCCGGCAAAGGCTTCCATGAAACGTGCGTAAACCTTTTTCTCCCAAGGGGTCAAGGAGTCCCAGGGTTTTGCCATGTCGTTGCGCTCGGTTAAGACAGTGTCTTCAGGAAAGAGACCCAATTGCTTCTGGCGGTTAAATACTTTTTCGCGGTATACGTCATAACCCTCGTCAAACTCTCCGCTAAATTTATCCAAATACTCTTTGGGCGCGTGGTGCGGCCCGTGCATTGCGCCGAGCGCGAGATAGCAGAAGAAGGGCTTTTCCGGAGCCACAGATTTTTGTGTGCCTATGTATTTAATCGTGTGGTCAATCAGGTCTGCGCTTAGGTGATACTCCTTGTCAGGATGTTTCGGTGGATCAATTGAAGTGTTATCCTGAATAAGGGTTGGATGGAACTGGCTTGTGGAAGCGTTTAAAAAGCCATAGTATTTTTCAAAGCCTCTTCCCAAAGGCCATTGGTCATACGGGCCGGCGCCGCTCATACTGGTCTGATTGCACAGGTGCCACTTACCAACGGCAAATGTAGAATAACCGCTTTCCAGAAGCGTCTCGCTAATGTAGCCGTACTTGGGATTAATATTTCCGGATACAGCCGGAAAGCCGAGGTTGTAATTGGACAGATAACCCAATCCTACGGTGTGATGATTGCAGCCTGTCAATAGGCTAGCGCGTGTTGGCGAGCACATGGCGTTTACATGAAAATCACTGTACCGGAGGCCATCTGCCGCGATGGAATCGATATTCGGTGTGGGTACCAGCGAGCCGTAACAGCCGAGCTGAGAATAGCCGGTATCATCCAGCACGACATACAGCACATTTGGTGCACCTTCCGGTGGCTTTTTAGAAGCCGGCCACCACGGGGCGGAATCCATATAGCTGGTTTCAATAACGCCTTTAAATCCTACGCTGTCTGACAATTTGCCTTCCTCCTTATTGTGTTTAGCTAATAAGTGCCCGGAAATGTTCCGTCGTTTTTCGGCGCCTTCCAGTTAGCCTGCCCTCCATTTCAAATGGTCACATGCCACTCCAAATCATGGACGGGGGATGAGCTGCGGTGGTTGCTGAGCCATATATCCTGGAGCACAGAAAACAGGAAGCACTATTTCGTCATTTGCACCTAATAATACCAAAAAATGATACTTTATTTTATTGTAAACGTTGATTACCGATAAAACAATTTCTATTCAGAATGACAGCCATTCCACACAGAAATAGCGGGGAAGGGGCGTGGATTTCGTGATTGTTTATTCCGGTGGCGAATCACTATAAGTCTCCATTTGAATTGATGCTAAACACCGTTAATGATACATTACAAATAGGATTTTTAAATAAAATGTATAGACTTGTCCATGGTAATACAAGTTTATATAAGCAATACACACAAATAATAAGGAGGAAACAAGATGAAAAAAATGGCATGTATCCTATTGGCATTCGTTTTACTGCTAGCTCTGGCAGCCTGTGGCACGGGCGGCAGCACGACGCCTGGTGAATCATCTTCGCCAGCTTCCACAGTACCCGAATCACCGGAACCCGACGGCGAATCGCCGGCAGCACCGCCGGAAGACGCGGCTGACGACGCCACAAAGGAAGATATCATTAAAGGACTCATCGGTGATGACGTCGAGATTTTCCCCGAATTTCTCGGCCTCGTTGGCGGCTCGGTCGGATATATAACCGACGATGTGGACCACCAGGCCCGAGATACGTATCAGTTTGTGTTGATCGGAAACACGTCTTCATCCGCCACAACGAACACATTCAACGGCTTCGTTCAATTCTCCAAGTACTTTAATTATGAAATCGAGCAATCCTACAGCGACAATGATAACGACAAATTTATAACCTTGATGGAGACGTATGCGCTTCAGGGCAAAAACGGCTTTATACTTAATCCAGACAACAACGTGTTTGACCGGATCAAGGAAGTTGCCGATGAACTGGAAATACCGTACATATTCATCCTGACACCGTACAAGGACGAAGACGGGCACAATCTTGTCCCATGCGTCGGTGAAGATGATTATACGGACGGCAGCAATGTGATGAACTGGCTGCTGGACAACTATCAGGACAGACTTGGTGATATTAATATGGACGACGTCGGCGTGATGGCTATTGGTTGGTCTGTTGTAAAGCCCTTCGCTGTCCGTGCGCAGGCCGCAGAGGACGTCTGGAATGAACGCTTCCCAGGCCGAGAGGATCAGTTCTATTTTATTGATACCGCAGCACAGGATAACCCCGTTACGCAGGAAGCCGCTTATAACGAGGTTGCCGCCTTCGTATCGGCACATCCTGAAATTAAATACTGGATTATTCCGAGTGGGGCAGGCCTGTTTGCCAATGGCGCCGCCCGCGCGCTTGAGTCCCTGAATGTCGATCAAAACTGCATTATTTGCTCCATCGGCATTGAAGAGCTTATCAATGAATGGAATGCCGGCTATGACGGGTGCTGGGCTGCCTGCTTGTCCATTAAGCCCAACATCTACTCCATGCCAATGCTGGCCGGACTGCTTGCACTAGCGGATGGCCGAGCCACGCCTGAAACACTCTGGCAGGAAGTTCGTGCGGAAGGTGATAAAGCCACCTACTATATTATGGATACTACGGTTATTACGAGAGATACATATAAACAATACGGAGAAGCCTGTGATATTCTCGCGGCGAAATTTACAGTTGAGTAATCGCTGATTTGCTTCCCAAAATAAAAATTTAATGCTGAAAAAGCCGCCGGCTTATGCCGGCGGCCTCTTTTGGTAGCTTTGAATTACAGTGGGGTGTTCTTTTTTATAGTGTCCAGGTACTTTATAAACATCGTCAGTGGAGCGCTCATGTAGTCGCAGTTCCACGCGAGCACGGTGTGTACGGACGGTGAATTGCTTATGGGGATCAGCCTAAGCGCATTGGTATTGCAACATTCGCTTTCGTTCATGATCCCGATGTAGTCCGAAGCGGCGACATGCATCATCATACCATAGTAAGAGCTTTCATTTGATTTTATTTCTGGCATTATACCGTTATCTGCAAATATATCAAGTGCCATTTTATGTGCGCTGGGCGAGTAACTTTCTCGGACGTTTACAAAGCAAAAGTCCGTAAGGTCCATCAGTTCAGGCGCGTCGAACTTCTCAAACAGCGGATGGTCGCGTCGGGCGATAGCAACCATCTTGCATGTGGACAGAATCCTGAATTCGCCTTCGGCGATGAAGGTCATATCATGCTGCTTGGTGATAATTGCATCAATTTTCTTGGAAATAAGCAAATTGCGGGCAGTCTTCGTCGTCATGGGTATATAATCGATGCTATAAAGCGGGCATTCTTTATAAAAACTATAAAAGATATCGGTAATTTCTTTAACGATACCATGCATGCCATAGATGCCGATGTCAATATGGCCACGCTTACCTTCATTGATTTCCCGCGCGTAGGCCGTTGCATTCTGCATCTCAAGAAGAGAGTTTTTAAAATATTCGTATAGATATTCACCCGCGGGAGTAAGCGTTACATTGCGGTTGCTTCTTAAAAATAGTTGGCAACCTAGCGTCTGTTCAAGGCTGGCTATGCTTTTTGACAGAGATGACTGCGTTGTATAAAGTCTGTTGGCCGCTTCGGTAAAACTGAGGCATTTTGCGATTTCGCAAAATGCAAATATTTTCGGATAATCAACCATAAGCATTACCACTTCCTTTTTAAGGGCTAAAAAGTTCGTCTGTTTTCACTATACATTTTAAAATACAACCATGGATTTTGTCAATTATATTCTATTCTGTCAATTAAGTAACTTTGAGAGGGTGATTTGATGCCGCCAATCAGCGTACTTATCAAACCGGCGTCAGGAAAATGCAACTTGAGGTGTGAATACTGCTTTTATGAAGACATAGCCGTTAACCGCAGCGTAGCGGATTTTGGATTTATGACGCCGGAAACACTGGAAACCATCGTTCGAAAAGTCATGGCGTTTGCCGACGGTCAGGCGACGTTTTCATTTCAGGGCGGCGAGCCGACGCTGCGGGGTTTGGATTTTTACCGAATGCTGATTGATCTTCAAAAGAAATATAACACAAAAAACGTCACGGTCAGCAATTGCATCCAAACTAATGGAATATTACTTGACATAGAGTGGGCTGAATTCCTTCACGACAATGGTTTTCTCGTGGGCTTGTCGCTCGACGGCCCCCAAAAATTACATGACCTGTACCGAAAGGATGCAGTTGGCGGCGGCACGTATACCACGGTAATGCAAAAAGCGCGCCTTTTGAAAAAATATGGTGTGGATTTTAATATTTTATTGGTGGTTACAGGTGCTACGACGGAAGACGCGGGGAAAACATATGCATTCTTTCAAAAGAATGGATTTAATTATCTGCAATTTATTCCATGTATTGACCCGCTGGCAGAAAAGAGGGGCGGTTATTCCTTTTCTTTGCGTCCGGCTGAATACACGCGTTTCCTAAAAAGATTTTTCGATAGATGGAGTGCTGATATCCTGAGCGGAACGGATGTCAGCGTAAGATATTTTGATAACCTGGTACGAATGATAATGGGTATGCCGCCCGAGACATGCAGTATGCGCGGTATATGCAGCTGTCAGTTTGTATTTGAGGCAGATGGATCATGTTACCCATGCGATTTCTATGTCACGGAAAACTGGCGACTGGGAAACATACACGAAATGGGAATTATGAATTTTTACGAATCAAAGACGAATCAATGCTTTCTCGATATGAGTAAAGCCGTCGCTGACGAATGCCGACGATGTAAATGGCAGCAGCTCTGTCGCGGCGGCTGCCGGAGAGACCGAGAGGATGCTCTGGCTGGCGCCCCAGGCAGAAACTATTTCTGTCAGTCTTTCTATAGTTTTTTCGACTACGCCTACCCAAGGCTCAAGGAAATAGCGCATTATATTATCCGCCAAGCAAAATAGCGCTCACTGATGTATCGGCGGCACGGCGGTAAAGGTCGGCGTCCGTATTTGAGTGTGTTTTAGCAGGCAAGAGGTTATCTATGTACATAATATTTTTCATCATCAGCATCTCCGCGTCTATGATCGGGGCAATTTGCGGTATTGGCGGCGGCATCATCATCAAGCCGGTTTTGGACGCGTTCGGGGTGTTGAGCGTTGCCGCCATCAATTTTCTTTCCGGGTGCACGGTTTTGTCCATGACGCTGTGTACGGTTGTCAAATCCAAAATCAAGAAAGAATCGACTATTGATTTCAAGGTCAGCGCCGCGCTAGCTGCCGGGGCGATTTTGGGCGGAATACTGGGTAAGGCGTTATTTCAAACCATTTGGAATAACGTGGCGGACAAAAATATCGTCGGTTTAATTCAGGCGCTCTGCCTTATAGCCGTTACAGCGGGCACGCTTGTCTATACCGTCTGTCAGAAAAAAATCCAAACGAAGAAAATAGAAAACATTATTGTTACGGTAATTCTGGGTTTAGTTTTGGGACTGATGTCCTCGTTTTTGGGTATCGGCGGCGGCCCTGTTAATCTTGCTGTTCTTTTTTACTTTTTCTCGATGGAGATTAAAGTGGCTGCAGAAAATTCACTTTTCATTATTCTGTTTTCACAATCGGCAAACCTCGTGAGCTCTGCTGTCACGCATACGATCCCCGGTATTGACGGCTTGTTGCTGATTTTGATGATTGGCGCTGGGATTGCGGGCGGCCTGATTGGCAAGGCGATCAATAAAAAGATCGACAGTGCAGCAGTTGGAAAATTGTTTACGGGATTAATGCTGTTTATTATTCTTGTCAACATTTATAACGCTGTCCGTTTTTCATTGCTCTGCGTATAAAACCAAATATGACATACCCTGTGCAAATCGTTAACTCTTCAGAATTCAAACCTGACTTTCCGGAGAAAAGAAAAAAGAGCCGAAAACAGTGTGTTTTCGGCTCTTTGGCACCCCCGAGACGATTCGAACGTCCGACCCCTGCGCGTAGGAGTATGCGGTGTTGTACAGTCTAGCGTTTGGAGTGGTGTCTTGCAGTGCCCCAAACCCGAAAGATATTATCTCTGATTTGCGCCGCTTTTGCCGAAGCAACAGCCTTAGATATCACATCTTCTTTCGTCATAGAAGCGTGCTCTGGCTGTGGATAATTCCGTCTGTTCCCGGCCACACTTCGGGTACCGGGAACGGCATCGCGTGACCGAGTATTCATTCCTACTAATTCTTGTGTGTCGCAGTGCGGTTACACCTCTGCGATGAGTTCAATTTCGCAAAGGACATTCTTTGGAAGGGTCTTTACGGCAACGCAGGAACGGGCCGGTTTCCCGGTGAAGTACCCGGCGTAAATTTCGTTAAATGCGGCAAAATCGCCCATGTCAGCCAGATAGCACGTGGTTTTAACAACCTTTGTGAAATCGGTTCCCGCTGCTTCAAGAACGGCCTTCAGGTTTTTGCAGACCTGTTCTGTCTGACTTTCAATGCTTGTGCCTGCGATTTCACCCGTCAGCGGGTTTACAGGTATCTGACCGGAGGTGTACAGCATATTGCCGGAAATAAAGGCTTGAGAATACGGCCCGATGGCCGCCGGCGCCTGATTTGAGTGAATGAGTTTCATATATAATCCTTACTTTCTTAATGTTGGTGTTTCCTGCCGTTGTACATCTTACCTGACCGCATAAGCCGAAGTCTCGTTATAAGACGTCCCGCAGCAGGCGCAGCACGTTTCCGCGTGCGAATTTTTCAACCTGACGCTCCGATAGCCCCTTTTTTAAGAGTGCCTGGAACAGCATTTCCATGTCCGTGGGCTGACCGATCTCAAATTGCCCTTGAATCCCATCGAAATCTGTGCCGAGGCCAACGCAGTCCTCACCGCCCTGGTTTACGAAATGAAGCACGTGACGGCAGATATCATCGATGCGGCTTTCACATTTTCCATCTCCGGTGAGGAATTCCGGCCCGAAATTTACTCCGGAGACACCCCCTGCGGCAGCAAGCTGCCGGATCATTGCATCCGTGAGATTCCGGGGATGATCACATAGCGCTCTGCAATTAGAATGGGTCGCGGCAAACGGCTTTGCCGAATGCTGTGCCACGTCCCAAAAGCCACCGTCCGACAAGTGTGATACGTCCACAAGAAGTCCCATGGAATTCATTTCTGACAGAGCGTCCATACCGAAGCCGGTCAGTCCCAAACGCATGAGTTCGGGATCGGAGGAGTTAGGGTATCCAAAGCAATTGGGATGATTCCACGTTAAGGACATGGCGCGTACCCCTGTGTCGTAAAGCCGACGCAGCCGCCGTAGGTCGCTGTCCACAACGCGGGCGTCCTCAACGGTCAGAACGGCGGAGCAAAGACCCGCCGTCTCATTTCTGACGATGTCGGCTGCATTGTATGCCATCGCGATGACGTCCGGGTGCGCTGCAACGGTATCCAGCAATAAAGCAGCAGCTTTTTCAAACAGATCGTCATCCGCGGGGAACGGCCTGCTTTCTCCAGATGTGGAATGGCCGGACGGCCTTGGCGGAAAGAACACCGCGAAGAATTGAGCGCCTTGACCGGCTAAGGCCATCCGGGACACATCAAACATGTGTCCCGGATGGTCGTACAGTTGTCCGTCCATGATTCCCTTGAGAATAGAATCACAGTGCATATCAATATATCTGTGCGCCTTGTTCATGATCTCTCCTGCAAAGGAAATCGAGGTTTATGACTTAGATTATTTTGCTGCGGTCCATTGGTATATAACGACGCCTGCGGCATTTTTAACCCACGTGTAATCTTGATTCTCAAGGTTTGAGGCAGCCAGCTGGTACAGCGGCAGGATAGCCGCGTCGTTGAGGATTAATTTTTCCATATCAGCTTGAGCCTGAATACGCTTATCCTGATCCAATGAATACTCACCGTTCTCTAATGCGAACAGCGCATCATAGTCAGGGTTGCTGTAAGCACCGTAGTTCATCTGAGCATCCGAGGTCCAAATGTCAACATAAGTTGAAGCTTCAGGATAATCCGCGTACCAACGCGTGAAACCAAGCTGGAAGTCCTGGGCGCCCATCAGTTCAAGACGGTTGTTGTAAGTGGTCGATACGAGGTTGATGGTGAGGCCGGGAAGGGTGTTTTGCCACTCGGACTGCAGATAGGCGCACACAGCCGGGAATATGGGGTCCTCATTGTACAGCAGATCGAGAGTAAGGCTGTCGACGCCGAGCTCGGTTTTTGCTTTTTCCCACAGTTCAGCGGCCTTTGCCTTGTCCATGGTGTTATAGGTCGGATTGCCGATTTTATCGCGGAAGAATACACCGTCAGCATCTGGAGCGAAGGTATCGGGAATGATATAGTCCGCGGCTTTCGATCCATTGTTGAGGATGTTGTCCACGATGGCTTGCTTATCAACAGCAAGCGAGAGGGCCATGCGCAGGTTGTCGTTGGCGATTGTCTCATCCGTCATATTAAATGCCACCCAAAACATAGCGGCCATATCGTTGATAACAAGCGCAGGATCATCCTTGTACTTTGGCACATAGTCGCCGCTTACGTTAACAAAATCCAATGCGCCGCTGTCCCAACTCATCAGCGTCTGTGATGGATCGGTGATGACACTAAAGTTGAGTTCCTCGGCGGTCACCTGGTCCGCATTGTAAAATTTATCGTTCTTAACTAAAGTATAGCTTGTACCGCCGACTTCCCAATCGGAGAAGACATAAGGGCCGCACGAGAGATAATGGTCGATGTCAAGTCCAAACTGGTCGCCGCACTCATTGAAATAGGCTTCGTTAATGGGCATGAGGTAGCTTGAAAGTGCGGTGAGATAGAGAAAATAGGAGCGGGGGGCGTCCAGCTCCACGACAAAGGTGGATTCATCCGGAGCGCTGATGCCAAGGGTGTCAACCGGTGCACCGGCATAGGCAACGGCAAAACCATTCTTTACGCCGCTGGCGCCTAACGCATACGCAACAGGGGAACCGGTGGCGGGGTCAGTGACATGTTGCCAGGCAAACAAAAAGTCATAAGCTGTTACCTTATCGCCGTTGTTCCAATAAGCGTCATCACGAATATGGAAAGTATAAGTCAATCCATCGTCGCTGAGGTCGTAGCTGTCGGCTAAGCCGTAGGTAACTGCACCGTCCTTATCAAAGGACATCAGGCCATAGTTGGTCAACGTGATCATTGTCATGGTCCACATCGAGCCATTCTGAGAGGGATCCAGAGTGCTTAAGGCTTCGCTAATTGATAGGTTCAGTTTTACACCTTCAGTGGCTGCTGCGGAATCAGTCGCCGCACTGCTGCCGGGAGTAGTACCGGGGGATACTTCGCCGTTGTCCGTGGCCTTACAGCCCGCAAGAACGGTAACCAACATTGCTATACCCATAAGTAAGGCTAGAATTCTTGTTCGGTTTTTCATTTGTTTTCCTCCTTTTAATTTATATTGTCAGCTGATGCTGCAATAAACTTTAAAGTGTCCATTTTTCAATTTCGCTTTCTGTTCCAAGAACCATGTGGGTTGGTGTAAGAAAATGCTCTTTGCCCACCAGGTAGTCAATACCCTCGGCGGCACGGTCATACGAAACCGATTTTTTATGGCGTTCAACCATCGGGTTTGGCTCAGGAATAGCTGATAAAAGCGATCTGGTATAGGGATGTATAGGATTATTAAAAATCTCGTCCTTTGTTCCGGCTTCCACCAGGTGACCCAGATGAATAACACCTATGTCGTCAGATATATACTTGACCATAGACAGATCGTGAGCAATAAACAGATATGTCAGGTTCCGCTCAATTTGCAGGTCTTTCATCAAATTGACGACCTGTGCCTGAATGGACACGTCAAGAGCTGATATGCATTCGTCAGCTATGATTAGGTCCGGCTCCATGATAATGGCTCTTGCGATACCCACACGCTGCCGCTGCCCACCGGAAAACATGTGCGGATAGCGACACGCAAACTCGCGAGACAGGCCGACGCGCTCCAACATTGCACACACTTTTTCCTCGCGCTCAGCTGCGGACTTGCAAAGATGATTGGCGTCGAGCCCTTCGGCGACAATATCAATAATCTTTTTTCGTGGGTTCAGGCTGGCCATGGGGTCCTGAAAAATCATTTGCATCTTCTGTGTAATAAAGCGGCGGGTTTCTTTATTGAGTTTGCCGGCGATTTCCACATTGTTAAAGGTGACGCTGCCGGCGGTCGGGTCGTAGAGCCGAATCAGCGCCCTGCCGATGGTAGATTTACCGCTCCCAGACTCTCCGACCAACCCGAAGGTGCTGCCGCGTCTTATTTTGAAGCTGACACCGTCAACCGCTTTGACCAACTGGTCTCTACTGGGGCAAAAATACTGTTTGAGGGCGTTGACGTCCAAAATGTTTTCTGTATCTTTATTGGTTTTCATCACCGGCACCTCCTAGCTTGACGTTACTGAGTATTTTATCTATTCTCTGACGGAGCGTTTCAGGCATTTCAACCGTCGGTGCGTCAGGATGCCGGAGCCAGGAGGCTACTTCATGGGTATCGGAAATTTTAAAGACCGGCGCCTCCTCCTCAAAGTCAATATTCAGTGCAAAGGTGTTTCGGACAGCAAATGCGTCACCCTTGACATGGTGCAAAAGATTGGGGGGCGAGCCCGGGATTGTATAAAGCCGGTCGTCTGCTGTGCTGAGATCCGGCATGGATAACAGTAAGCCCCATGTATAGGGATGAGCCGGCTCAAAATAAATCTCATATGCTGTCCCGCGTTCCACAATTTTTCCGGCATACATGACTGCGACATAATCGGCTACCTTGGCAACGACACCAAGATCATGGGTGATATAGATGACGGAGATATTCCTTTTTTTCTGCAGGGACTGAATCAGCTCGAGAATTTTGGCTTGAATTGTCACGTCCAGCGAGGTGGTAGGCTCATCGCAGATAAGAATATCCGGATTGCAGCTGATGGCAATGGCAATAACAACACGCTGCCTCATACCGCCTGACAGCTGATGCGGATAGCGCTTCATATTCAGTTCGGGGTTGGTGATGCCGACCTCCCTGAGCAGTTCAACACCCTTTTTCCAAGCCTCTTTTTTGCTTACATTCAAATGGAGCCTTATGCCTTCGGTAAGCTGATACCCAATGGTCAGCAGCGGATTTAACGCTGTCATGGGGTCCTGAAATACCATGGCAATGTGTTTGCCGTTGATCTCGCTAACCATTTGCTGTTTTGTGTATTTTAGTAAATCAACCGTTTTCTTCTCACCGTGGTCTATATAAGTGAAGATAATTTCACCGTCATTGATGATCTGGTTGCTGCTGCGGATGCCCATAACCCCTTTAACCGTTACGGACTTCCCACTGCCGGATTCTCCCACAATAGCCAAAGTTTCACCCTTGCGCAGGGAAAAGTTAACGCCGCGAATCGCGTTGAGCGGTCCTCTGGAGGTTTCAAAGGATACTGACAGGTTTTTTACTTCAAGAATGGGGTCTCCCATCCGAATCTCGTTTTTCTGCTCCATCTGTATCCTCCTTAAACCCTTTTCATGGTTGGATCCAGCGCATCTCTGAGACCGTCGCCGATGATATTGAGCGAGAGCATTAAAAGCGCAAAGAAAACAGTCGGAATTGTCAGCTGATAGGAATACAGCAGCATGTTCTGAAAACCGTCATTAATAAGTGACCCCAGAGACGCTTGCGGATTTGGAATTCCCAAACCCACGAAGGAGAGGAACGCTTCCATGAAAATAGCTCCCGGTATGGACAGCATGGTCATGACGATAACGGTGCTTAAAAGGTTTGGGAATATTTCCCTGAACATGATGCGCCATGTCCCAACACCAAGAGTTCTCGATGCCATAACATGCTCTGTTTCTTTAAGCCTTAGAGTGCTTGCGCGAACAAGTCTTGCTGTAACGGTCCATTGTGAGATGGCCATGGCAATGATAATGGACATGATGCCCGGATTAAGCACGATGACCAACAATGACACGATGACAAGAGTCGGAATGCCGGCGATGACTTCGAGAATACGTTGCATCAAGATATCCAGTTTGCCGCCTTTGTAGCCGGAGACAAGGCCATACGTTACGCCAATGATCATATTAAGAAGCGCGCTGACAGCGCCAATAAGCAGAGATATCTGCGTGCCCATGCAAAAGCGGGTAAAGAGATCGCGGCCAAGCTTATCGGTTCCAAATAAAAAATATGAATCGTTAAAGCCCTTGGCCAGATAGATGTCTTCGCCGTTACGCATGCCGTTGAATATCCCGATGTTTTCCAAAAGAGGGATTCTCGGGGGAAGATTCTGCCGCGCCAATTCAATTCCGTCATAGGTGTAGCCACTCAAAAGCGGGCCGACCAAAGACACGATAATCATGACAATCAAGAAGATAAAGCTGATAACAGCGCCCTTGTTTTTCGAGAATACCAGGAGCGTTTCTTTCCATTGGGGGCGGCTTTCATAAACTTCGTCCAGAATGCTGTCGGGGCGTTTTGCAAAAGCAAACTTATTTAATATATCCATTTATTTACGCCCTCCCGCCAGTCGGATTCGCGGATCGATAACACCGTATAGAAGATCAACCACGAGCATTGTTCCAATAAAAAGCGCGCTAAAAATGAAGGCAAGGGTCAAGACGACATTATAGTCGTTTGTTGTAATCGCGGTGACAAACAGCTTACCGATTCCGGGGATTGAAAAAATGTTTTCAATAACGGTGCTTCCGGTTAATAACATGATTACCATTGGCGCCATTGCCGTGATTAATGGAACCAGCGTATTCTTCAGTGCGTGCACAACGAGAACGCGTTTCCTTGGAACGCCTTTCGTCTCAGCGAGGGTTATGTACTCGCTGCTTAGTACCTCCAGCATTTCGTTTCGAGTAAATCGGGCCGCAATGGCCATTGGGAAAATTGCCATAGACGCTGTTGCCAATATCGTCGAATATATCGGTTCTTTTGTAGAGTAGGTCAGCGGGAACCATCCAAGTTTAAACGCTAAGACATAAACCATTCCAAGAGCGAGCACCTGGGCTGGAATACTTGCGCCGATCATTGCGATAAAAGTTGTTAATGTGTCCCAAAAGCCGTTGTGGAAGATTGCCGCAACGATTCCCAGAATCACACCTAAGGTCAGCCCGATTGCGGCGGCCGAAAGCCCAATGCGAAGTGTCGTGGGAAATTTGTTTGCAATCAGGCCCGCTACTGGGTAGTTGGGCTGAATGGAATACGAGACGCCAAAGTCGCCCGACATCATATTCTTGATGTAAAGAAGTATTTGCACGAATATAGGCTTATCCAACCCATATTTAGCCTCCACCGCCGCCCTTTGCACATCTGTCATTCGTTCGTTGTTAAACGGCGAGCCCGGCATCAGCTTGAGAAGGCAGAATAGAACTACAATTATAACGAGCAATGTAATAGCCGCAATAAAGAGTCTCTTCAAGGTGTACTTGACCATAATTTCCCTCCGTTGCTTGAAAACCTTTGTGTTATTGGCACTTGCTTAGTACGCAACATTAATTTGTTGCACCGCTTCAGCGTTCTTTCAGAGCCAAACTTAGGCGGTGCAGGGCCTCCTGCAGGACGTGTGTCGGGCAAGCGATATTAATACGTTCAAAGCCCTTCCCGGATTCACCGAACATATATCCCTCATCCAAGAAAAGATAGGCCTTCTTTGTCATGAATTCTTTCATTTCTTCGTCGTTGTCAAATAGGTTCCGGCAGTCCCACCATTGGAGATAAGTGCCTTCGAGAGGATAGACTTTTATCTCCGGAATATATTCCGCCATGTAGTCTTCTATAAACCTGGCATTGTGATGGATAAGCTCAATGACTTGATCCAGCCAATCCTCGCACTGTGTATAGGCAATTTCGCAGGCCTTGTATCCGATTGTATTCAGAGTAAACAGTGCGCTGCTGAACACTTGCTTTGAAAACGTTTCACGCAGTGCGTCGTTTGGAACAAAGATATTGGAGGTTTGAAGCCCGGCCAGCGAAAAAGCTTTTGACGGCGCTGTGAATATCAGACAGTTTTGCTCCGCTTCCTTTGAAATTGTGGCGTAGACGGTATGTTTATACCCCGGCATGATCAGGTCGTTATGTATCTCATCAGAGAGCAAAAGCACATCGTTGGCAAGGCATATTTTCGAAAGCCGTGTGAGTTCCTCCACCGTCCATACACGTCCTACAGGATTATGTGGACTGCAAAACAATAGCACCTTATTCGCCGGATCCCTTGCCGCTTCTTCAAATTTATCCCAGTCTATCTCATAGTGCATATCATGGTCAATAAGCGGGATATCCACGACGGTACGCTGAGACACGTCGATCGACATCTTAAATGGATAGTAAACAGGCGTGAAAATAACGACGCCGTCTCCAGGCTCTGTAAAGGCTTTTACAGCGTTAAAAAATGCACTGACGACACCGGGGCTTAAGACGTTCCAGCTCATATCCACATCCCAGTTGTGACGCCTTTTCATCCAGCCCCGAACAGCCTTGTTATAGCTTTCTGTGGGGGATGTGTAGCCAAAGGATACTGTATCAACATCAAGGAATTCCCGAAGCCCTTCCATGATCTGAGGGGCGTTTTTAAACTCCATATCGGCAACGGAGAACGGGACGATGCCATCGGGGACGTCCGGATTTGCCTTTTTCATGCCACTCCACTTGCTGGATCCAATCTTGCTGCGGTCTATAATGTTTTCAAAATCATATATCATTTTGTATAACCTTCCGGCGTCATATTTTGACGACTTGAAATTAACAAAAGGCGGCAATAGAATCATCTGTGATGACACCCTTGCCGCTCTTTCTTCTATATATTGAGGTTCATCAAATGTAATTCACTCATGTGCCTCATGTTAAATCTATATTAAAAATACCACAGAGGATTTTAGAATGTAATCCGTAAAAGGTTGACTTTTAAGGTGCTGAATTTATACTAAGGATATAAATAGCTGGGAGGTCTGGCGATGAGAATCAGTATGTGGATGTTATATGATGCGATATCTGCTTCAGTTTGCGATCATAACCTCGGCGATACGGCAGAGACGCGCCTGTTAGAAGGTGTGTTACCCTTTCTGCCCGGAGAATCAGCGGCGGCGGACCACGTTTATCTGGCGCATATATCAGATTTAGGAAAAGAACGACTGAGCGACGGGGTATCTCTGGTCATCTACGGAGACGGGGACGCGGTTCAGGCTGACATCGGTAACCAATACATTCGTCTTGAGCCGGAATTGAGCGCCGGTGCATCCTTCAAGCTTGTGCTCAATGCCTTTGAGAAATATAACACCTGGTATGACAGGCTGCGGCAGGAGCTCATTGGAAAGCCTGATCTGATGCGCATTTGTGAGATAGGCAATGAGCTGCTTGATAATTATATCACGTTGTTTAATCCGGAGCACGTTCTCATTGCTTATGCTGATCTGCCTCCACAGATGATCGGTTCGGTATTGGAAAATAAAGGTGGATCTTATTACTCGCTGACGGATACTGCTTATAAAGCAATGGTAAGCAGCCCTCAGCATACGGATGACATGAGGGCGGAACACGCGGCGTTTTTCTTTGATCCAATGCGGCAGCTCCGGATTTTGTACGCTAACGTCGGTCCGGGCAGCTTTGAGTGCCGGCTTTGTATCGGCGAGGAAAAGCGCTTGTTTAAACAGAGCGACGCCCAGCTTTGTGAGGTACTTGCGGAAGTTCTCCTGACCGCCTTCCAAAATGATCATTTAAGCGGTGCGGGTACCAAAACGAATTTGCGGGATTTGCTCCAGAGTATTCTTAAGGAGTATTCTGTTGAAAACGTTACACTTGAAAGGAATCTGACAGGGATACAGTGGAGCCGGTACGACAGCTTTATCTGCATGGAGATCGAAAAGATAAACCCGGATAACATGTTCGTTTCCAATGATCGGTATATCTGTTCGAGAATCGAAGAGCTTCTAAATGACGACGCCTGTGCTTTCTTCATGGATGGGAAAATTATCTGTCTTGCCAGACTGCTGCCTGAGGAGCAGCCTGAACAGGTTGTTGAACGATTGGCCGGTTTCCTGAGGGACAGCATTTTTATCGTCGGCGCCAGTGAAAAATTCAAGGATATATTGGATATTGGAAACCACTATAAGCAAGCATGCATTGCTGCACAGCTGGGAAGAGTAAAGCGCCCCGACGACTGGTACCACATGTTTGCAAACTATGCACTTTTGCACTTTTTCCAGTATGGGACATCCATACTGCCTGCCATTTATTATTGCGACCGAAATGTACAAAAGCTGATGGAGATTACCAATACAAAGGTTGATTACTGCGAAACGCTGCGGGTTTATCTGGAAAACGACCGTAACCTGCTTCATGCCTCGGCAGCGCTTCATATCCATCGAACCACCCTGTTTTATCGCTTAAACCGTATTGATGAGATGATTGACGGCAGCCTGGATGATCCGAACGTACGGCTGCGTATGTTGTTTTCCTTCGAATTGCTTGAGTTGGATAAAAATCCGCGTAGGTTTGTGGGGGTATTGTCCTGACAAACGCGTTGCCCTGACCGAAATAGCTTACGCGAACCTAACGACCTGCAAATCTAGGTTAGGTGCCACACAAAACCTTCATATATAAAAGGTATCTGCGAGATATTGCGGACTGGTACGCGTTGGGAACTTATTAACGATATAGGTATGCTCTGGAGTGGTGTCTTGCAGTGCCGCCAAACCCGCACAGTACAAGGAATATTAGCGATTAGAATGTTATTTTGTGTTCGCCCGTGTTCGCTGGTTCTTGCTGGTTTCTCAGCTTTTAATTGGTAAAAAATCTACAAAAAACGAAAAACGACAACAGGACACCTCCCAGTGCCCTGTAAAAGTGTGTTTGTTATCCACATTTCAGAGTGATTTTGCAGATTGCCGTCCGCATTTGTGCCTTAAAATGCCGGGAGTGCCTCAATTTGTTTTGAGACACTCCCTTTTTTATATAACATTGATTATGATAGTTGGCTGGTGGGTTACAAGGTGCGGATAAAACCATTCCGGCTATTGTCTGTCTGCTTGTTCTTGTGGCCATGCTTGGAGTAGCCTAGTCGCACTCAAGCTCCGCTCAGCGAACGCATATAACTTAAAACAATGGTGACGCCACTTGAAAAACGGTGCCAGCTTGATTATTTCTCTGGTGTTTTACGATTGGGGATTCTTTCTCGTGTCCGTTTACTCTAGGGCAGTACACATTACAGATGCTATAACTTTTGGTGTGTTTCCATTACGTGGACTTTTCATAACGGCTTATTGTCCGGCAAAATAACGGGACTTGGGCAGCTTTCTCTATAAGTAAGAATGCATTCGTGTTTTTTTACGTTGCCCTTTCCAATGGCGCCTCTCATCGATTGGTCTATCATCTGGATACAGTCATAACCCATATCGCTGGTGGGTGGGCAGATGCTAGTAATTGTCGGAGTTATAATCTCGCATGCAGTGTTGTTGCCATAGGAAATTATGAATATATCGCCTGGTATCGAGCAACCATGATCTGTACAGCACTTAACGAAACCGGCCAGCATTGAATCTCCGGATACAAATACGCCGAAGGGCTCTTTGGCACTTTTTATGATCCTTTGCGCGGCGGCGTACCCGCCGTTGAAGTTATTCTCTTCATAAATAGTGTATATGTTTTCATACGGAAGCCCTGCTTTCACGCACGTATCATAAAATCCGGCATACCTAATACCTGGGTTTTTATGCATGATAAGAGGATTGATACAAGCCATTGAGACCGGAGAATTATTAAGCAGGCATTTTGCGGCTCTTTGACCAACAGAGTAATTGTCGATATATACCGCATTATAGTTGCCGGTGTCATTATTGAAAAGGACGATGGGCATCTCGGTATTTACCGACTTAAGAAAATCTTCATCTTCTTCGGAAAGACCTGTAACGACAATCCCCTGATAGATCCCAAGAGAAATTATTTGACTCATTGAAGACAGCGTGCCGGTCTCGTAAGGATGGATGGCGAACTCAAAGCCGGGTACACATTCGTTTTTATATCGCATTAATCCTTCAAAAAATTCTTTTAGCGGGCCATGGTCGAAGAAAGCTTCCCAGAATATACATACAATTGGATTCTCGACAGCATTACCCATGGCGAGCTTCTTTGCGTAGACATTAGTCCTGTATTTTAGTTCTTTAGCCACAGAGAGAACTTTCGCCTGTGTATTTTTTGATATTCTGTACTTGTTTCCATTATTGTTGAGGATGATGGAGACGGTGCTGGGCGATACGCCAGCTGCTACGGCTACATCTTTTATTGTGATGACTTTATTTTTTTTTGCCATAACTCAGACATCCCCTTTGCAGAAATACTAAAACAATTATACATCAATTGCCATTACTTTCAAATAATATTACCGGAGTTGAATTTGTCCACCCGCGGTAGTGGCAATGGCGATTGCTAAACTTTTAGCAATATTTTAGCATTATATCGGTCGTTTGTCAAAGTGAAATGCTTAAATATATTGAAATAATAAACAAAATATTATTTAAGATAATGTTATTATAAACGAAATTGTCAAATATTTAAAATTTACCCTTGAAATATCCGCAGTTTTAATTTAACATTTGCTTAATTGCAAAATCGTTTTAGCATCATTTGAAAGTGTGTAGGACCTCACTTTGAACGCCGAAGGGAAATGAGGATATGGGTAAATTCATTTTAAGGCGGTTGCTCTGGATAATCCCAGTCATAATCGCAGTATCAATCTTTGTCTTCACAATCATGTATTTCACGCCGGGTGATCCAGCGATGATCATTCTTGGCCCAAATGCATCCGAGGAGATGTACGAAGCACAACGAGCTGAGTTGGGTATTGACGAGCCATACATAGTGCAGCTTGGGGTTTTTTTGAAAGATGTGTTTTTAAAGGGAGACCTGGGAAATTCCTTTAAAACGGATCAAGAAGTCTCCAAACAAGTAATAATGCGCCTTCCGTACACACTTAAGCTGGCTCTGGGCAGTGTGCTGTTGTCTGTATTGATAGGAATACCAATGGGTGTCTATGCAGCAACCCATCAGGCAAGCTGGAAGGACAACCTCTCAATGTTTGGGGCACTCTTCTGCCTTTCTATGCCGGACTTTTGGTTTGCCCTACTGCTGGTAATGTTGTTTTCACTTAAGCTCGGATGGCTGCCGTCAATCGGAGCGGACGGCTTTATATACTATATATTGCCCTGTTTTGCACTGGCTCTCGGTGGTGCCGCTTCAATAGCCAGGCAAACACGATCAAGTATGTTGGAGGTTATCCGCCAGGATTATATTGTAACGGCCAGATCAAAAGGACAGAAGGAACGCGTAGTTATTTATCGTCATGCCCTCAAAAATGCGCTCATCCCTATTATAACAGTCGCCGGCATGCAGACCGCCAAAATGTTTGGAGGCGCGATCGTAGCGGAAGTAATTTTCTCGATACCTGGCGTTGGTTCCTATATGCTGACAGCTATCAATAACCGTGACTATCCGGCGGTACGTGGGGGCGTTCTCATCATTGCCGTATGCTTTTGCTTAATCATGTTGATTGTCGATATCATATATGCCGTCGTAGATCCCAGAATCCGCGAGCAATACGAATCATGAAGAAGGTGCGCTAATGGACAACATAATGAACGAATCCGCGAAGGCCTCAAAATCCCCCAAAAACAAATCCCGCTCTGCCACGGTATTCCGCCAATTGAAAAAGAACAAGCTTGCTATGGCGGGTATGGTTATCATAATCTGCCTTATAATCCTCGCTGTCATTGCCCCCTTTATCACGCCTTACGAATATGATTATCAGGATCTTAACGCCGTCCTGGTTTCGCATTCTAAGGACCACCTTCTTGGAACCGATAGTCTCGGAAGGGATATCCTCAGCAGGCTTATATACGGCGCGCGCGTTTCACTCTCGATGGGCTTGATGATCGTTGTCATCGGTGCGGTTATCGGAATAATTCTGGGTAGTATATCTGGATTTTATGGTGGGAGGACCGACAACTACATTATGCGTTTTCTTGACATATACCAGTCGATACCCAGCGTCCTGCTTGCCATAGCGCTGGCCACCGCAATGGGTCCGGGTATTAAGAGTGCGGTCATCGCACTGGGAGTAGCGTCCTTTCCTAAATATGCAAGACTAATAAGAGCCGCCATACTACAAGTCAGAGGGCTGGAGTATGTCGAAGCCTCGCGTGTTATCGGCGCAAGCGATTTCCGAATTCTGCTGACGCATATTATTCCCAATGCGTTTTCCCCAATGATCGTCTTTATTACGATGTATGTCGGAACAAGCATACTGGTTGCAGCATCGCTCAGCTTCATAGGCCTTGGCGCTGAGGCGCCGCTGCCGGAATGGGGCGCAATGCTTTCCGGCGGCAGATCTCTGATGCGCGATTATCCAACGCTGGTCCTCTACCCGGGGATCATGATAATGATAACTGTGCTGGCGTTTAACGTGTTCGGAGATGGGCTCAGAGATGCGCTGGATCCGAGACTGAATGACTAAGGAGAAGAATCATGGCTGAAAAAAAGGGGAAGACCATCGATGCAGAGCGGCTTGTCGAACATGCTGAGACATTACTGACGGTTAATGATCTGGTCGTCAAATACATAACCAGTCTCAATACAATAAATGCCGTAAACAGCGTTAGCTTTTCCATTAACAAAGGGGAAACGCTTGGTTTGGTTGGCGAAACTGGCGCAGGAAAAACCACAATAGCAAAGGCAATTATGCGCATACTCCCGGAACCGCCATCAAAAATCTGTGGTGGAGAGATAAGACTTAACGGTGAAGAGATTCTTACAGCTAAACCGATTCGTATTAGGGCCATTCGAGGCGATAAGATTTCCATGATATTTCAGGATCCGATGACATCGCTAAACCCAATTGAGAAGGTTGGTAATCAGATTGCTGAATCTATCAAACTCCATTCCAGTTTTTTGAAAAAGGAAGTCGTAGAGCGTGGAATGCAGATGCTTGAGAAGGTCGGGATTCCCCGTGAGCGTTATTACGATTATCCAAACCAATTTTCCGGTGGTATGAAGCAGCGTGTTGTAATAGCTATGGCACTGGCCTGCAACCCGGAGCTTCTGATTGCGGACGAACCGACAACGGCTCTTGATGTCACGATTCAGGCCCAGGTGCTAGAGATGATGAACAACCTTAAAACCGAGCTGGGAACGTCTATGATTTTGATAACCCATGATCTGGGGATAGTGGCCGAGACATGTGATAATGTAGCCATTGTTTACGCGGGTGAAATAGTTGAATACGGAACAGCAGAGGAAATCTTCGACCATACAGCACATCCATATACAATCGGACTATTCAATTCAATTCCTGGAGCCAATAAAAAAGCGCGGCGCCTGAACCCTATTAAAGGTCTTATGCCTGATCCCTCAAACCTGCCATCTGGATGCAAATTCCACGAAAGGTGTCCATATGCCACAAAGCGCTGTTCTCATGATATTCCTGATTACAGATACCGTTCAGACACACATTACACGAGATGTTTTGTTGAAGGAGACATGAAACGGTGAATTCAATGATTGAAGTCAAGAACCTGAAAAAATACTTTAAAACGTCACATGGAATGCTGCATGCCGTCGATGATGTGAGCTTTACAATAAAACCCGGTAGGACATTCGGACTTGTCGGCGAGTCCGGATGCGGTAAATCCACTCTGGGGAGGCTCCTGGTCCACCTCACGGAGAGTACCGGCGGGCAAATAATGTTCAACGGCAGGGATATTACCCATCTGAAAAAGACGGAGTTAAAGGAATACAGAAGTCACGCGCAGATTATTTTCCAGGATCCATACGCATCCCTAGATCCGCGGAAGACGGTCAGGCAAACAATTGCCGAGCCGCTCGTCATAAGACGAGAGCTTTCCAGACAGGAAATATATGATAAAGGCAACGAGCTTATGGAATTGGTCGGGCTTGCAGAACGTTTTGCTGAGGCCTATCCCCACGAGCTCGACGGCGGTCGCAGGCAGCGTATCGGCATAGCAAGGGCGCTGGCCCTTGAACCACAGTTTATTGTCTGTGATGAGCCTGTCTCTGCTCTGGACGTATCCATTCAGGCCCAGATAATCAATCTGCTGCAGGATCTACAGGAACAACTGGGGCTGGCCTATATATTCATAACCCACGATCTTTCGGTTGTTGAACATATTTCCGATGAAATTGCGGTTATGTATCTCGGACAGATTGTTGAGAAGTCCTCCACCGAGGCGCTTTTTGAAAACCCACTGCACCCGTACACTAAAATTCTGCTATCGGCCATACCGGTACCCGATGTCCACTTTACTCAAAAACGCATCATTGCAAAAGGCGAGATAACCTCACCCATCAACCCTGCCCCCGGCTGCCGATTTGCTGCCAGGTGCCATTATGCAACTGAGGAATGTAAAAAGCCGCAGGCGCTGGAGGAAATTAGAAGTGATCATTTTGTTTCTTGCTGCAGAGTAAAAGAAATAAATGGTTTATGAAAATAATATGAAAGGAAGAAAGAAATGAAGAAATGTATTGTTGTCCTGCTTTGCTTGGTTTTAATGTTCTCCTTTGTAGCTTGCACTTCTACTCCAAACAGCAATTCCCAAGAGACCGTATCTTCAGGAGACGCGTCGTCGGGTGACACGTCGTCAGATAACGGAGCTTCTCAGCCCGCTGAAGCGATAGATTCTATAGTTGTAGCCTATCCCACAGACCCTGGAAACCTGAGCCCCTTCGGAACCAGTAATTCCTTTACAGACTTTATTGTATACAATATATACGAACCCCTGTTTAAACTCGAGGATGCCACCGGTGAGATCGTCCCGGTCATTATGGAAAGCTATGACTTGAGCGATGATGGTTTAATCTACACCTTCCACCTCAATAAAGGTGTTAAGGACATCAACGGAAACGAGATCACAGCCCAGGATTGTCTTTTCAGTTTCCTTCTTTGCAAAGACAGCCCGATGGGAAGCAATACGAATATGATCGACTTTGACAAAACGGAAGTCGTTGACGACTATACCTTCAAACTGGTTACAACGAGCACCGGGAAAATATATATGTCACAAATCGCCAAGATCTATATTATCAGTGAGAAATCATATACCGAGAGCCCCGATCAGTTTGTCACAACACCCGTCGGAACAGGCCCCTACAAGCTGGATGAGTGGGTGCAGGGATCTTCTGTCAAGCTTGTCGCAAACGATAACTACTGGAATGACAATAAACCCACAGTTCAAAATTTAGAGTTTAAAATTATAGGTGAGCCGTCCCAGCGTACAAACACGCTTATGACCGGCGAGTGTAACTTCGTATATGATTATCTCATCAGCGACGCCGATTACATAAACGGCACAGACGGTTTGAAAACCGAGGACCGCAACACAAATACCGTATATGCCATTTTCTTCAATTGTGCTGAAGGCAAAGCCGGTTACGATATCAACTTCAGAAAAGCTGTCTGTCTCGCCCTTAATAACGAAGGCCTGACAAACATGATTTATCAAGGACACAATACGCCGGCAACTACCTGTGAATCCAACTCCTGCTCGGATTATACTCAGGAATGGGAAGGCTGCGAGTTCTATAAATATGACGTCGAGGCCGCCAAGGAGTACCTTGCGCAGTCAAACTATGACGGCTCACCACTTGTGCTTGTTACCAAAAGCAATGTAAATAACTTTCAGATGCTGTGCGAAGCCGTACAAAATCAGCTTAAGCAAATTGGCGTAACTGTAGAAATCCAGCAGTATGAAGCGGCGACGCTGAGGACTATTATCATAGAGCAGCCTGAAGATTGGGATATGCAGATATCGGATCACAGCACATTCTCAAACTACGGTGTAGACTCCATTCATAACATGCATGTAAGACGTAACTATCCCCACATTGAGGGTGAATTATTTGATTTATTCACTGAGTACTGCGAAAAGGCTATCTCCAGCACCAACGAACAGGAGTGTTTGGAGTATGCTGCAAAAGCGGTCCAGCTCAATCAGGACAACTGTACTATTCGCGGGATTTGCTATGCAACTATGAAAATTGCCTATGCAGATTACATCTCCAATATTAACACCTATACCACCAACAAAATTGACTGGCGTGAGGTAACCATCGGGTAAGCGCGTTGCAATAAAACCGAGGCGTCTATGGAGAGGGGCTGCCTAAAAACAGCCCCTTTTGTTATTAAGCTATCATTTAGGAGAAATAGCAATGAATAATGATGAAATGTTAGAAACTACGCCTGTTACAGCGAGTGCCACAACAAAGGGCTTTGGTGGGGATGTGACCGTTACCCTGACAGTACTTGAGGACAGGATCACAGATTGCCTGATTCGCGGAGACGATGAAACCCCGGATACCGGCGGCCGTGCAATAAGGACAATGCAGACAAGGGTTATTGAGGCCGGAATTGCAAAAGTGGACGGGGTCAGCGGTGCGACCTCTACCTCCAGAGCGGTTTTAAGAGCCGCTGCTAAAGCCTATAATGAAGCGACTGGCCGCGAAGCGGGAGAAGTGAAAATGATGCCCGGCGAATACACAGCCGCTGAAACGGGGTACTGGGGTATATGGAAGCTGCCTGTAACTATTACGGTAAATGAAAAGGCTTTGCTGAAAATTGAAGTGCCAAGTGACCGCTTTGCCCACGGAGAAACAGAGGTGATTTTGCAAAGCGTTAAGGATAAGCTGTTTCCACGCATAATCGAAACCCAATCTCTCAATGTGGATGCAATAGCAGGCGCGACAGTATCAAGTAATGCCGCCAAGCAGGCTATTGAGTCCGCGCTTAAAGAAGCGCTTGCAGAAGGGGAGTCGGAGGAATCCGCGATTGAGCATTTTTATAAACCGCTGTATAAGACTGAAACAGATATGATAGAGGAGATTGATACAGATCTTCTCGTTGTTGGGATGAGTACAGGCGGTATTCTGGGACTGTACAGCGCGATGGAGACGATGAAGAGCCTCAACGGGAATAAGCGCGTCAGTATCCTTGCTATCGATAAGGCTGGAAAGTATGGAGGGAGGTCTGCGCTTGTTCATGAAATGGCCGCTGTCAATCCTCGGGAATACCAGAACGCCGTTAATAATGGCGAGGATTTTGTTGATTCGGCAAGATTTTTGAAGGAATGGCTTGATTATACGACAAACAATGGCGTTCAAAGCGCTAAGGAAGAGTTGATTAGACTGTTCTTCGAGGAATCCGGGAAGACAATCGATCTGATGTACAAGCTGGGCTGGTTGTTCGGTACTGCTAAAAAATCTGACATGACCGACGGTTACACGGCTTTCAACACCGCGCTGACTTCCAATGTGGATATCGGCACATATGAAGACCGCCGCAATATTCTCGACACTTATTATAAATATCTTTTAGCCGCTGTGGTGGCGCAGGGTGGCAATTATATGCTTGAAACCGAGGGTTATGATTTTGTAATGGACGAAGACCGGGTTAAAGGCGTGAAAGCCCGGAATATCGTTACCGGCAAAGAATATTTAATTAACGCCAAAGCCGTGATTATGTCAACAGGCGGTTTCGGTGGTAATGACAAGATGTTAACTGAACTTATTGATCCCCGCTGGGCAGGCCCACGGAAAAAGCTCGGAACAGGAATGGACGATGGCAAGATGTTTAAGGCGGCTCTTGAATCCGGCGCTGGAACATGGAATATAAATATGTCGCCGCTTGTCATGCATTTTAGCCTGCCACATACATTAACGCGTTTTCCAATCATGCTTCAGGAAGGTACTTTGAACGGGAGAACCGGGCGCAGTACATCTTGGACGCTTAACGACTTGCCTCTCGGTTTAGGTATCTCAGCCGACACGATATACGTCAACAAAGACGGCACGCGCTTTTGCGACGAGTCGCGTGTAGGACAATTCGCGACTGACCCCACTATGGATTCATGGCTCGGTTCATTGGCTGGACAGTATTACTATGCCATTTATTCAAAAGACCAGCTGGATGTCATAGCGAAAGAAGGCCTGAATAATGTATCACGTTGGGAAGGTTATTGCAGTCAGGGCGGCGTCCCAAAAGACCTCCCCATTCCGGTGGTATATGAGTGCCTTGATGTCTGTGTGGAAGAAGGGATGGCGTGGAAAGGCGACACTCTTCATGAGCTGGAAAAGCAGATGGAGATGGAACGGGACTCATTGGTCAAAGCAGTAAACACCTATAATAACTTCTGCGCTACCGGCAATGATGAGCAATTTGGTAAGGCTTCAAAGTATCTGGCTGGCGTAGGTTCAGGCCCTTATTATGCTATCAAGATCATGTGTGTCATCTTTGCTACTTCCGGCGGTTTGGATGTCGATACTCAGATTCGCGTTCTAAAGTCGGATCACAAAACCCCAATTTGCGGTCTTTACGCGATTGGAAATGATTCTCTCGGCGTGCTTCTCAATGGGGATCGTAATTACATTGGTTTCGGCGGTATTGCCCAGGGGTGGCTTGCTACATCAGGCCGCCTGGCAGGCATGAACGCAACAAAGTATATCAATGAAGCGTATGGACTTGCGGACGTCAGTCCAGCACTTGTGAACCTCGATTCAATGATATCATAAGATGCATTTTGAAATAATTATGGACACATGGAGAACAAAATGTGGATATACATACCGTAAAATGCTCATTTTTCAACACCGAGAACACCATCACCGCCGCTTGTGATCCGCCGCTGTTGGAACGGGTGATAGCAATGTGTAATTTCTATGACCGTCTGCTCAGCAAGACCGCTCCGGGAAGCGACGTGTGGAGACTCAACCAGGCGCACGATGTCCCGGTTGAGGTGAGCGAGCACACTATCAAAATCCTGAAGCTGGCGATGGAGATGTATGAGGTTTCCGGAGGGCGGTTTAATATCGCGATAGGTTCCGTTATGGCGCTTTGGAACTTTAATGGCGGGAACGAAGACCTCCCGCCTTCAGCGGCATTGGATGAAGCGCTGGGTATTATGGACTGTAAAAAGATTAGGCTATCAGGACGTTTTGTTCGTGTTCCGGACGGAATGCAAATCGACTTAGGCGGTATTGCCAAAGGGTACATTGCCGATAGAATCGCAGAGGAGTTGCGCAAAAACGGTGTAGAGAGCGCCCTCGTTAACCTCGGCGGGAATATTATTACAATAGGTAAAAAGCCGGATGGAACGCCGTGGAGAGTCGGCTTACAGGTTCCGTTTACTGAACGGAGTTATCGGGACAGCTTCTGGTCGGCTGTAGATTGTACCGACGCATCCATTGTGACAAGCGGCTCTTATGAGCGTGGATTTTCCAAAGGCAATCGCTGGTATCACCATATAATCAATCCAGAAACAGGGATGCCGGTTGATAATGACGTCCTGTCGGTCACAGTCTGCGCGACGTCGAGTTTTCTGGCAGATGCTCTGTCCACACCATTATTTATGCTCGGTAAGCGTGAGGGAATGGATTTGGCTGAACGCTATGGTGTTGACGTCGCGTATTATCTTCGGGATAACCGCGTGATTGTCAGCAGCGGCATGGAAAAGAGGTTGCGTGTTCAGGTAAACATTGAGAAATGAAAGGAATATGAAGCTCATGTATCAAATCAAGGAGTCATGCTCCGGGTGTCATTATTGTGAATTGGCGTGCCCTATGAGGGCTGTCTACTATAACGGCTCGAAATACGAGATCGACCGTGAGCAGTGCGTGGAATGCGGGCTCTGCGAGACGCTGTGCCCCACGTGTTCTATCTGCGATGAGCACGACAGGTTGAGTCCGGCGTCTCATGAAAGGATTACCCGCAAATGCGATTTGGTCGTATGTGGCGGCGGGAGCGGTTTGGTCGCGGCTGTCAAAGCGGCCCAGCTTGGAAAGAAAGTTATTCTGCTGGAAAAGGCAAAGCGAATTGGCGGAAACATGTGCCTTGCCCACTCCTTTTTCCCGGTCTACAGCAGACTTCATGCCGAGCTTGGCTTAAATGATGTCAGGGAGGAGGCGGTCTCGGAGTTATCGGACCGCACAGGCGGCGTAATCGGCAGTGATATGATGCGTACAGCGGTGTATGGCTGCTCGGAGTTTACTGACTGGTTCTTGGAGTTTCCAGGTACGCGCAATCGGTTTTCACTTGAGCTGTCCGAACACGCGGTGGCTCGTCCTGTTTTCGGACCGGCTGTCCTGCGATTTCCCAAACGGATCGAAAACAAGCTAAGCAAGGATCCCTCCATAGGTCCGGGCTTTATGGGAAGCTTTGTGAAAAAGATCATGCTGGAGGCAATACCCAGCCAAAAGCTGGACGTTGAGATATTGCCCCGGCATGAAGCCAGACATCTGATAACCAACGGCGCCGGGAGAGTCACCGGCGTGATCGCCGGGGATCCCGGAGGTGAGACGGAAATCCACTGCAAAGCCGTGATACTGGCGACCGGCGGTTATGGCGCAAGCGACGAAAAGCTGCAGAGGTATTTTAGATTCTTTGATACACAGTGGCCTATGCAACGATTTACGGTTCCCAGCAATACCGGCGACGCAATCGATATGCTTCAGGAGTTGGGCGTAGAGCCTGACACTGAGCGTATGCATGTATCAACGTCCGGGCCGGCGCACCGCCCGTTCAGCTATAGCCTGTGCCGCGTATTGGAGCATCCCGCCGCATTGCTTGTTGACCTCAGCGGTAAGCGCTGGATCGATGAAAGTACCTGCTTAACGGACGGGGCGGCAAGAATAAAGAGCAGCCTGGAAAAGGTCACATGGGGTATTTATACGCAAAAGAACATAGATGATATCATGCAAGGCTATCTGGGTAATCCGTCACTAGCGGACGACTACGAATGCCTCGCATATTATCAGGAGGATCTGGATCGGGAGGCGGGCTACAGGAAGCCGCCCGTTTATAAGGCAGATACCATTGAAGAGCTCGCTGAAAAGCTTGATATTGACCCCGACGTACTGAAAAAGACGGCAGAGGACTATAACCGTTTCTGCAGAAACGGAATCGATGAGGAGTTTAACAAAAACGCCGAATATCTGGCCCCAAGGGAGCAAGGGCCATACTATGCGATTTACGGGCAGTTGTTTTCGGAATGTGCCGCGGGCGGCTTAACGGTGGACGCGAAATGCCGCGTTCTGCATAACGACAACACCCCGATCTCCGGGCTTTACGCGGGCGGCGACGCTACGTCGGCGATGCAACGCCGCGGTGAGCCGGCAGTAGTTTCCGAACTGACATGGGCGCTGGCTTCAGCTTACCACTGTGCGGTTCAATCTGTAAAAGAAATGGAGTGATCGATATGAGCACCCGTAGGCCCGATATGTCGCCCCACAAAACCCCGATGGCTGAGCAGCCTGTGGAGACGAGAATCAGTAATTTAAGCGAGGTGGGATTGGGTTATACCGATGAGCAGGCCATGGCCGAAGCCGAACGCTGTATGAACTGTCCCGAACGCTATTGTGCGGAAAACTGTCCGGCTCATACCGCCATACCGGTATTTATTGAAAAAATACGAGCGGGAGATTTTGAAAAGGCATATGAAATCATTGCCTCCACAAACCCGTGCGCCGCGATTTCCAGCCGGTTGTGCCCGTATGAGCGCCAATGTGAAAGCGCGTGTACACGCGGGATAAAACATGAGCCTGTAGCTATTGGACGTCTTGAGCGGTTTGTCTGCGACAAGCATCGCATGAAAGGTGCCGAAATACTATATTCTGGGCCCCAAAAAAGAGGCAGCGCGGCTGTGGTGGGTTCAGGCCCCGCTGGATTATGCTGCGCGCGCGCCTTGGTAAAAGCAGGTGTATCAGTCACCGTTTTTGAAAAATCGGATCGCGTAGGTGGCGCTCTGTCATGGGGTATCCCGGCATTTGTGGTTCCAAAGATTCTGCTTGGGGATCTGGTCGGTGAGCTCGTTACGTATGGTGTGACGTTCAAAACCGGGATGGAGCTAGGCAGGGACATAACGCTTTGTGATTTACACAGCAAGTATGACGCGGTCTTTCTCGCCTGCGGGGCCGGTAAGCCGACCGACTTCCCCGCCATGGACGGCCAGCCAGGAGTAATGCAAGCCGCGGATTATCTGGTGGCGCCTGTGAAACCCTCCGCTGCGCGGGTTGCTGTATTCGGGGACGGTGGCACGGCAATCGATACAGCGCGGACTGCTTTAAGAGCGGGTGCGGATGAGGTTTCTTTGGTAATTTGGCGCACCGAAAAAGAAATACCCACCACTCAGGTTGAATTGGAATTAGCCCGAACAGAGGGCATAAAGGTAATTACTCTTTTAAGCCCCGCCAAATTTATTGCTGAATCAGGAAAACTGACAGGGGTTGAGTGTCATATAATGACATTTATCGAACCCGATTATCCGGGCGGGTTTGGAAATGTCGCTCCTTCCGGACGGCGGACGGTTATAGACGCCGACCTTGCGATAATTGCTTTCGGGTTTGTAAACAAGCCTATTGAAGGAGTGAAGACGGATTCGCGAAACCGTATAATTGTGGATGAGAAATACATGACTTCGACAAGCCGTATTTTCGCAGGGGGCGAGGCTGTGACCGGCCCTTCAACATTTATGAAATCGGCAGCCGCAGGCATGGCCGCCGCCGAAGCGATGCTACAGGTCTGCTTCGCTGACCAAATGAGGGATACAGAATAGCGGGGGGGGGGGGGGCCTCTTCAGCTGTGACAAGCGGATCCTGCAAATGCAGATTTCTAAAACTCGGGTATTGGTATCATAACATCCTAGATATCCGCAGTATAGTAACCGTGTGGATCGCCCGATTTTCCATTTTTCTCGATGCGCAGTCCACACCATTCCTTGAAACGGGAAGAGGGCTTCAAAATGAAAGCGGACTAATTTATATTATAGGGATGTGACAACATGGCAAATTCACCAAAAGAAAACCTGATTATGGCGCTTCGGCACCAAACACCGGAATATATTCCCAACTTTCGGCTTGAGGCGATGTCTTATATTCCCTCGTGCATACATGAGCGCGCACCCGGCGATGGATCGCCGCAGCAGCGCCAGGGGGGAACCGGGAAAGACTGGTTCGGGGTCGAATGGCTTTTTGAACCTACAGTCGGCGGTTCAATGGTCAACCCTCGTATCCCGCCGATGCTTTATGATGTGAACGAATGGAAAGAGGTTGTTAAGTTCCCTAATTTGGACGCTATCGACTGGCAAGCAGCCCGGGAGCGGGATGAAGAACTGATCGACCGGGATAAGCTGCTTGTTATCACCATTTTAAACGGTCCCTTCGAGCGTATGCACTCGCTTATGGGTATGATAGATGCCAACTGCGCATTGGTCACCGACCCGGAGGTTTCCGCAGAATTATTAATGGCCATCGCTGAATATAAGATGAAGCTCATCGATAAAATCGTCGAGTATTATCCCGTGGATATGATTGAGGTTCATGACGATTGGGGTCACCAGAAAAGCACCTTTATGTCGCCTGATACATGGGATGCACTCATAGCCCCGGCCATGAAAAAAATTGTGGCTCACGTCAAGAGCAAGGGGAAGCTGTTTATGCTCCACTCCTGCGGAAAAATTGAGTCCCTGATTCCACGGATAATCGAAATCGGTATCGACCATTGGTCGTCCTGCCAGACCTGTAACGATATTGACGGGATTATCGCCAGGTATGGAGACAAAATAACGCTCCTTGGCGGGATGGATACACCCGAGCTTTCAAACTCCTCGAAGTCAAGGTCGGAGCTAAAAGAACTGGCCGCAAAACGCATTGACAAGATATGTAGAGGCTGCGGGCTTCTTGTATACGGTTCAATGAATAATCCGACGCTGATCGATGTCATTACTGAAGTAATTGAGGAAAGGAAACATTTCTTCAGTAAGCCTGAAAATCGGGAGCTGCCAAGGCTGTAATACATACCCGGGCGGGAGAAGAGGGAAGTTGTGAGAAACCCGCTCCCGCCATTTTTAATCAGCGAGCCCAACCCGCGCCTTTACACCGAGGTTGTCATCGGTGAGTTTGCAAGATGTACCACAGATAACGATAATCGAATAACGTTGTTTGTTAATTGCTGGGAGATATCTTGACAACTTTGCCTTTGTACGCTAATATGCAAGTATTCACTTGCAGCAAGGGCGTGAGACTGGGTGGACGAGACGGCACAGAGAATAATCGATGCCACAATGGAGCTTTTAAAAGAAAAAGGTTATGTCGCAACGACGACAAAGGACATAGCAAAAAAAGCCCACGTTAATGAATGTACAATTTTCCGGAAATTCAAGAGTAAAAAAGATATTGTTGTTTTGGGAATAGAACAGAATAAATGGCGGGGAAATGTTTCTTCCGAGATATTTAACAATGTCACATGGGACTTGCAGGCTGACCTCACAATGTACATGAGAAGCTATCTGGAGAGAATAACTGCAGATTTTGTTAAGCTTTCCATCGGCTTGCGCGCGCCGCAGATTAATGAGTACACCATTCCGTATATTATGAAAATTCCCGAGGCGTTTCTTAAATCACTCGTTCGATATTTTGAGGCGATGCATGAAAAAGGTAAAATCGGTAAATTTGATTATGAAAGCCTGGCAATGACGATTTTTTCAGCCACCTTTGGTTTTACTTTTTTAACAGCATCCTTTGGCGACCAATTAACAAAAGTAACGCAGCAGGAATATATCGAAAAAAGTGTGGCGTTATTTGTAAACGGAATAAGTATAAAAGATTGATGGTACCATCACAATGGATGGTACCAAAAAAATAGGCAGCATGCAAGTGCGCACTTGCACGTCCGAAATGGAGTTGAATTTATGGAGATAACAGGCGCAGAGCTTTTTGTAAAGGCTTTGAAGGAAGAGCGGGCTAATATGCTGTTTGGGTATCCCGGTGGTCAGGCCATCGACCTTTTCGACGCGCTGTATGGACAAGATGATATCGAGATCATTTTGCCGCGCCATGAGCAGGGCTTAATTCACGCCGCAGACGGTTACGCGCGCTCAACAGGAAAGGTTGGCGTTTGCCTCGTTACAAGTGGGCCGGGTGCAACCAATCTGGTAACGGGTATCGCAACGGCAAATTATGACAGCGTACCATTGGTCTGCTTCACAGGTCAGGTGCCGACGAACCTCATCGGCAACGACGCGTTTCAAGAGGTTGATATTGTCGGCATCACTAGAAATATTTGCAAATACGCGGTAACTGTCCGTAACCGACAGGATTTGGCGCGAATTATCAAAAAAGCCTTTATTATAGCCAGGACGGGAAAGCCGGGCGTGGTGGTGGTTGATCTGCCCAAGGATATTCAGCGCGCCTATGGTGATGACACATACCCCGAGCTTGTTGACATTAGAGGGTATAAACCGAACAGTACCGTCCATGAAGGTCAGCTCAAAAAAGCGATGGAGGCTTTAAATCAGGCAAAGAAGCCGCTGTTTTTGGTTGGCGGCGGCGTCAATATCGCCGGGGCCGGCAAAGAAATGCGGCAACTGGCGGAACTCACCGGAATTCCTGTGGTGACAACTATGATGGGAAAAGGCGCCATACCCACAAGTCATCCCCTTTATATCGGAAATATCGGAATCCATGCCGGTTATGCCGCCAACTCAGCCATCAGCGCGTGCGACGTATTGTTTTCCATCGGAACGCGCTTCAACGATAGAATCACAGGAAAAACCGAGTCCTTCGCAAGAAATACGACGCTGATCCATATTGATATCGATCCGGCATCGATTTCAAGAAACATTGCGGTTGATATCCCGATTGTGGCGGACGCCCAAAAAGCGATTGAGCTGCTGCTCAAGAAGGCAAAGCCTCTGGAATGCAAGGACTGGTT
The DNA here is from genome assembly GCA_963675425.1 of uncultured Sporobacter sp. Classification (GTDB taxonomy): domain Bacteria; phylum Bacillota; class Clostridia; order Oscillospirales; family Oscillospiraceae; genus Sporobacter. The sequence goes on from OY776214.1 coordinate 2,380,180, forward strand.
GGGTGAGATCGCGGCATGGAAAGAGGCCTACCCGCTTACGATGAAGCGAGGCGGCCTGACGCCACAGAGTATCATCGAACACATCAATCAAGACTTTAGAAACGCCATTGTCGTAACTGATGTGGGGCAGAACCAGCTTTGGACCACGCAGTTTCTGGAGCTGGACGAAAACAGACAGCTGCTGACCTCCGGCGGCCTTGGGACCATGGGCTATGGCCTCCCTGCCGCGCTGGGCGCCAAATTGGGAAACCCGCAAAAAGATGTTATCGTGATTTCCGGAGACGGCGGGATTCAAATGAATATTCAGGAGCTGGCCACAGCCGTTGTTCAGGAGCTGCCGGTAATCGTCTGTATATTCAATAACGGGTATCTTGGAAACGTGCGTCAATGGCAGGAAATGTTCTATCATAAGCGGTATTCCGGCACCTGCCTGCGGTACCGAAAAGGCTGTGCGGCGCATTGCAGTGCACCTGGGCAAAATTGTCCGCCGTATACGCCCGATTATATAAAGCTGGCGGAAAGCTACGGGGCCTGCGGTATCCGTGTAACGCAGGCGGAAGAGATAGATGCGGCGTTGCAAACCGCAAAAAAGAACCTTTTCGCCCCGACTGTTATTGAATTTATAATTGAGCCGGAAGAAAACGTCTTGCCGATTGTCCCGCCGGGCAGTCCGCTCAATGACATGATTATGGAATACTAATGGAGGAGGCGGTTTTGGTGAAGAAAAGATGGCTCTGTTTGTTTGTAGAAAATGAAATCGGTGTACTTGCCCATATATCAGGTCTGTTTTCAGGTAAATCATACAATTTGGATAGCCTTACCGTCGGCACCACGGAGGATGAAACGATCTCAAGAATGACAATCAGCCTATACAGTGATGATCAGGTATTTGAGCAAATTAAGAAGCAACTCAACCGAACGGTTGACGTCATTAAGGTTATAGATTACACGTATATATCGGTGCATAGTAAAGAAGTTATGTTTTTGAAGATACTAAAGTGCTCGGAAGCAGATAAAACGGAGCTTTTCCGCTTTGGCGAGGTTTACGGTATTAATATACTGGATTTCAATAAAACAACAGTGATACTGGAATGCATAAAGGCAGAAAACGAAAATAACAAAATCATAGAATTATTGCGCGGGAGGTTTAATAACCCGGTTGAAATCGTCAGGGGTGGAAGTGTGTCTATTGAGGCTGTATAAAAAAGGTCAAATAAACCTAAAAGAATATTGACAAGTGCAAGAATAAACGAGCCGCGCATAAGACCATGCTTTTGCACCTCTTCCCCCATTTCCCGGCGTTTAATGACGTTGACGACATAAACCCACTGAGTAAGTATATTCAGAGCTTGTTATAGATACACCGAAACAGTTTCGACATTGTGTAATTAGAGAACCTAAGTACTGAAATTGAGAATAAAGCAGCCGGCTCGTATCGAAGCTTGAAAGGCAGGTACGGGCATCATTTTTGAAAACAGCTTGACTATTTAAGTGGGAGATGTATAATGAAGGTAATAAAATTGAATACTAAACAGCTTTGATGGTAGGAAGACGGGTGAGAATCCCGCACTGTCCCGCAACTGTATTTGCTGAGCAACGGCCATATGCCACTGAGAAAGCCCTTCGGGCCTTATCTTGGGAAGGCGGTCAACGCGATGACGCATAAGTCAGGATACACAGTTAAAGCTGCAACCATCCTTACGATGTATAAGGGGGGTTATTTGTTTTGGTTGTCATGCTGCAGTCGGAAACAATGCACCTTTCGTGAGGTCGGAAGGTGCATTTTTTTACCTATATTTTCGCTGACATGATTTCTTCTATAGAGCTTCTCGTCAACGACTACATATATATAGTGAAACAAAGAAGACAAGGAGACAATAAAATGAAACAAGGAAAAACGATTCTGGCACTAATCCTTGCATTGGTTATCAGCTTAACTGCCGCGGGATGTGCGACACAATCTGCAACAACGCCCGATGTGAGCACTGAGCCCGGTACTTCGACTTCAGACCAGGATGCCGCGGACCAAGTGGCGGCTCTGATTGACGCCATCTATGTGCAGATGAGAACTGAAAATACGGACGAACAGTGCGTTGCGGCGAAAGAGGCCTGGGACGCGTTGACCGACACGCAAAAGGCTCTGGTATCCGGTGAAAACGCCGACCCCGATTACTTTGGGAGAGATACCGGCGACGCCTCCAAGGATGACCCGTTAAACGAGGACAGCATCGGAGAAAACGAATTGCTTGTCGTGAGCTTTGGTACCTCCTTCAACGGCAGCCGCGCCACTGATATTGGCGGGATAGAGAAAGCACTCCAGGCCGCTAATCCGGACTGGTCGGTGAGAAGAGCGTTTACCGCGCAGATCATCATTAATCACATCCAGGCCCGTGACGGAGAGAAAATCGACAACGTGGACCAGGCGCTGGAGCGCGCTGTCGCAAACGGCGTAAAGAACCTTGTCATACAACCTACCCATTTGATGCACGGCGCTGAGTATGACGAGCTCGTGGCGGCGGTGGGCGCTTACCGGGATAAATTTGAATACGTTGCAATTTCTGAGCCGCTGCTGGGCGAAGTCGGTCCCGATGTGTCGTCCATCAATGCTGATAAGGAAACTGTCGCGAAAGCGATTACCGCGGAGGCAGTTAAGACTGCCGGCTATGACAGCCTTGACGCCGCGGCTGCGGACGGCGTTGCCTTCGTATTTATGGGACACGGCACGTCCCACACGGCCAACGTGACCTACGACCAAATGCAGACGCAGATGAATAAGCTCGGCTATAAAAATGTATTTATCGGCACGGTGGAGGGAGAGCCTGAGGATACCGCCTGCGACGTGGTAATTGAAAACGTCAAGGCCGCCGGTTATACCAAGGTGATTCTTCGGCCGATGATGGTGGTGGCCGGTGATCACGCAAACAATGACATGGCCGGCGACGACGAGGATTCCTGGAAGAGCCAGTTTGTGGCCTCCGGCTATTTTAACAGCGTGGATACACAGATCGCGGGCCTTGGCGGTATAAGCGATATTCAGGTGGTCTATGTGGCGCATACCAAGGCAGTTATATCGATAGACGCAGGGCTTGCCGATGGCGTATACAGCGCGGAATTTAACACCGACAGCGGTATGTTCCATGTAAATGAGGCGAATGACGGCAAGGGCGTTCTGACGGTGGAGAACGGCAATATGACCCTTCATGTCAGTCTGGCTTCAAAAAACATCGTAAACCTTTTTTTGGGGACAGCAGAAGACGCGCAGAAGGACGGCGCAGCTCTGCTCGTACCAACTACAGACACTGTGACGTACAGCGATGGAACCACGGAAGAGGTTTGTGGTTTCGATATACCGGTCCCCGCTATCGACAAGGATTTTGATGTAGCGCTTCTTGGCACAAAGGGTACCTGGTACGACCACGTGGTCAGCGTTTCAAGTCCTGAACCGACCGAATAAACTGAGCTTAAATCTATAACTACTAATTTTCTGGAATATATGTGAAAAATACAATAACGGGGTTGTGAGATGTCTCACAGCCCCTCTTTGTAAATGGGTGATGAAATGAAAAAAACGATTTGCTTTTACTTTATTTTAATACTGGTGGCACTTCTCCCTATGACGGCTTATGCGGCACAGCTTCCGGCGGATGGCCGGTATACCGTCGAGGTCACACTGGCCGGTGGATCCGGGCGGACAACAGTCGAATCTCCTGCAGAAGTGACGGTTTTGGATGGAAGCATAACCGCGATTATTGTGTGGAGTAGCCCATACTACGACTTAATGACCGTGGACAACATGGATTATTATCCAATTAATACGGAAGGGAACTCTGCGTTTGAAATACCGGTCTCGGCCATAGGTGAGGATATAGCTGTCAGTGCAGAAACTGTGGCCATGAGTACGCCGCATGTAATTGACTATACGCTTCATTTTAATGCTGATTCCATAACCCCGCTTGATAATCACGGGGAATCCGGATTGACACCAGTTGCAAAACTGCTGATCGCAGCAGTGATAATCGCCGGGCTTGTTCTCGCGGTGTTTCTGGCTGCGCGGCAGCGACGGAAGGTAGAAGAAGACGCACGTTAATATAACGCGGAGATAAGAATTATGAGAATGAAAAAATTGTCGGTTTTGTCTATCTGTATCGCGCTGATGCTAGCACTGATTTCAGGGTGTGCCGGCAGCGGCAATGACATGCCGAAAACCGGCCTCGGAAATGGCTGGAAACCGGTATCAAGCTTGGATTTGCAGTATGCCAAAAATTTCAGTGTCGATTATTACGACGGTGGATACGCGCTTATATCCATATCCGACGGGACCCGGTATTTAGTAGTTCCCGAAGATATGGCGGCGCCTGAGGGAATAGATACGGACATAACTGTTTTACATCGGCCTATAAAAAATATATATCTGGTCGCCACGTCGGTCATGTGCCTTTTTGATGCGCTTGATTCATTGGGGAATATCCGGTTTTCCGGAACAAAAGAGGATGGCTGGTATATTAATAACGCAAAGAATGAAATGCAGGCCGGTAACATTCTTTATGCCGGGAAATACAGTGCTCCCGATTTTGAATTGATCACAGCCGAAGGCTGCAGCCTTGCGATAGAATCGACAATGATTAATCATGTGCCGGAAGTGAAAGAGAAACTGGAGGAGCTGGGCGTTCCCGTTTTAATTGAACAGTCAAGCTTTGAATCACATCCGCTTGGCCGCACGGAATGGATGAAGCTGTATGCTGTTATGATGGGCAAAGAGGATATAGCGGAGCGGCTTTTCAATGAACAGGTGACCTTCATGAATGAAGTTGCCGAACAAGCGGATACAGGGAAAACAGTCGCATTTTTCTATGTTAACTCCTCTGGTTTAGTTATAGCCAGGAAATCCGGGGATTACGTTACCAAGATGATAGAGCTGGCCGGTGGCGATTATGTATTTAACAACCTTGGGGACCCGGAGACCGCCACATCTACGGTTACTCTTGAGATGGAAAAATTCTATGCCACAGCGAAGGATGCGGATTATATTATTTATAACAGTACGATCGGCGGAGAAATTACTACGCTTAAGGAGCTGATCGCGAAAAATGAACTGTTAGCTGATTTTAAAGCGGTAAAGAACGGAAACGTATGGTGCACGAGCAAGAATCTGTATCAGGAGACGACTGAACTAGGTCTGATGATTTCCAATATGCATCAGATGCTGACGGACACGTCGCCTGATCTTAATGAACTGGATTATATGTACAGACTGCAGTGATTAATTTGCGGGCGCTGTAGTAATGCCGAGTTATAAGTTTTAAGATAAAAAGAATATGGAAGATTATATGGTAAACGAAATATTAAGCAGACGTATAAGATACAGTATCACATTGGCGGTTATGATCGGCCTGTTTATCCTGCTGGTTTTGTTGAACATAAGCCTGGGCAGCGTAGCGGTGCCGCTTAAAGAAATCATTCATGCTCTGCTTTCACCGGGTGGAGACGATACCTTCAGCAGTATAATGTGGAAAATACGGCTGCCTAGAATGACGTCGGCTGTCATTCTAGGCGGAGCTCTGGCACTTTCGGGATTTCTGCTGCAGACCTTTTTTAACAATCCAATCGCCGGCCCTTATGTACTGGGTATATCCTCCGGTGCGAAGCTAGCGGTTGCTATTGTGCTTGTCATGGTGTTCGGGAAGCTGGAAAGCGTGAGCTCTGCGCTGCTGATTCTGGCAGCTTTTATTGGTTCTATGATTTCCATGGGATTTGTTCTGCTGATGGCAAGGAAAGTCCAACGGGCGGCCATGTTGATTGTAAGCGGCATTATGATCGGCTATATTTGCTCGGCTATTACGGATTTTATTATCACGTTTGCCGATGACGCGAACATAGTCAATCTGCATAACTGGTCAAGAGGCAGCTTTTCAGGTGCCGCCTGGGACGACGTTAAGGTTATGACAATTGTTGTACTTATATCATCTTTAATTGGTTTCTTCATGTCCAAACCGATCAGCGCGTATCAGCTGGGTGAAGGTTATGCTCAAAATATGGGTGTGAATATAAAGTTTTTCAGAGTCGTCATTATATTACTTTCTAGTATTCTCTCCGCCTGCGTGACGGCGTTTGCAGGCCCCATCTCCTTCGTTGGCATCGCCGTGCCGCACTTGGTTAAGACGTTCTTAAAAACGTCAAAGCCGCTCCTCGTCATACCGGTCTGCTTTTTGGGCGGGTCTATCTTTTGCCTCGGGTGTGATTTACTGGCCAGAACAGCCTTTGCTCCGACGGAACTGAGTGTCAGCGCTGTGACCGCCGTTTTTGGAGCGCCGGTTGTGATCGTTATGATGGTACGAAAGAAAGCGCAAGGTTGATTATGGATTATTACTTTTCTGCAAAGCAGCTGACGGTTGGCTATAACGGAAAACCGTTAATCCGAGATATTGAGATGAAGCTGAACAAGGGGAAGATTCTCACGTTGATCGGTCCAAACGGCTCCGGTAAATCCACTATATTAAAAAGCATCACTAAGCATCTGAAAACGATAAGCGGAACAGTCTATATTGATAATTATTCTATTGATGAGATGAGCAACAGGGATATGTCCTTTAAGGTCTCTGTGGTCTTGACGGATCGGCTGAAAACGGAGCTGATGACCTGCGAGGACGTGGTGGCTACCGGCAGGCATCCCTATACCGGCAGGCTGGGCATTTTGTCGGAGCAAGATAAGCTTCAAGTACAGCGTGCGATGGAGCTGGTAAATATCTGGGATATGAAAGACCGCGGTTTTATGGAGATCAGCGATGGACAGCGCCAAAGAATTCTTCTGGCAAGAGCAATTTGTCAGGAGCCGCAAATTATTGTTCTGGACGAACCAACCTCGTTCCTGGATATCCATTACGAGCTTGAGCTGCTGAGTATATTGAGAAACATGGCCGAAGAACGAAACATTGCAGTGATAATGTCGCTTCACGAGCTAGACATGGCACAGAAAATTTCTGACTTCGTTATGTGTGTAAAGGGCGAGTATATTACGCACTACGGCCCCCCGCAGGAAATTTTCCGGCCCGAGTTAATTGCCGAGCTATATGATCTGTCTAATGGCAGCTATAATCCACTTTTCGGAAGTCTCGAGATGGGAAAACCGGCCGGAAAGCCAAAGGTGTTTGTGATTGCCGGCGGGGGCACAGGCATTGAAGAGTACCGATGTTTACAAAAAAAACGAATTCCATTCGTCACCGGTGTTCTCCATAAAAATGATATTGATTACCAAATTGCTTCCGCTCTGGCCAGCAAAGTAATTTATGAAAACAGTTTCGAACAAATCGGCGACAAGGCTTACGAGATGGCCGTAAACTGGCTAAAAGCGTGCGATATAGTTATAAATTGTCTCCATGGCTACGGGGCAATGAATAAAAAAAACAAAGCGCTTTATGATATGGCTATTTCCTTGGGGCTTCAAAGCGTGGAATGTGCCGAAGCGCTCTAACATGTGTGGAATTAGTTTGTGTTAAATGAGGTGCGAAGTGGAGCATAATACCTTTAAAGTGGCTCTTGTCTCAATGGAATCACGATGCGGCTGCACAGAACAAAATCTGGAGCGGATAACCGCTTATATACGGCAGGCCGGGCGGGAAGGCGCCAAGCTGGCAGTTTTTCCAGAGCTTGCGCTCACGGGCTATTGCCTGTCTCATGCAAGAGAAACGGCGCTACCAGCAACGCATCCATATGTCGAAATACTCTGTGTAGCCGCGCGGGAAAGCGGTTTGACAGCGGTTGTAGGCATGGCTGAACGGACCCGTGAATCTTATTGGATAACGCAGCTTATATGCGAAAACGACGGGACGCTTTATACATACCGCAAGACGCATCTTGGCGCCCGAGAAAAAGAAGTGTTCTCCGCGGGAGAGCGGCTCGACGTATATGGAGGAAACAGGCTGTTTGGCATACTGATCTGTTATGATATGCATTATCCCGAGGCGGCTGCCACAATACGTGCTGCCGGAGCGGGGCTGATTGTGTCGCCGCATGCAGCTCCGGCCAAAGCCGGTTTGAGGGAAAGTGTTTGGTCACGTTATATGCCCGCCAGGGCCTATGACAACCGCCTTTACGTCGTATGCTGTAATGCCTGTGGCGAAAATGGATGTGGAACCGAGTTTTCCGGAGGCATTGCTGTATATGCGCCCGATGGCAGTATGACCGTCTCGGATTTTTCAGGATGTGAAGCTATGAAAATCGTCAATTTGGAGCCTATGGTTTTTCAGGGCGGAAAGAACTTTCCGATGCATCGAAGACCGGAACTGTATACTTAACATACAAATACAAAAAAGCTTAGGCATGATCAGTAGAACCAACGGCTGGAAAACGAAAAGTTAATACATGAGTAAACTGATGCGCGGTCTCCAACATTGATTAATGTTGCGTCACTTTTTGGCAAATTTTCAATTGGCCCCTGTAATTCTACATTGTTTAGAGTGATCCCCAAGCATAGAGCAATTACGTCGGAAATATCTATGCGCAAATATAAGATAGTTATTCTTCTTAAAAATACTGAGCGGTTGACATTGCGATTCCGGCATAAACTTAGAAAAATATTACTCGCTGTTGGCTGCCGACCCCCGCCCGTCTCCGTTTCGATTTGTAAAATTCAAATTGAAACGGAGGAAAACCACATGACAAAAATTAACCTTCGGGATTATTACGCGTTTATAAAAGAAACATATTAATTGACGTATCAGATGAAGTTGCGGCTGTTATGCTGGAAGCCAAAAGGCAGGAGGAAGCGTACAAGCGGCGCCTGTATCGGCATAAGGCGCACTATTCCCTTGACCGGGGTGACGGAATTGAATGCGGAGCATTCTATAGCGTCGCAGGCAATGAGGACGGCCCGCCATCAGCATGGGGGGAGGTGAGATTCCTATGAGGGCAGTAAAGCCGCCTGCCCGTACAGGATGTCTGAAAAAACAAATCGAAACAGAGAGACAGCCACGTCGTAATTCTGCCGTTTAGTCATTTTAGACTTCGGTAAACATTAAAACGACGCGGCTGTTCTCACTTACTGTGACAAGATTGCGTCCGATACCATCAGAAAGTACAATGTCTATGCAAGACATCGCACGAGCTATCGGATAATTTACAGAAAAGGAGTGCCATATGAAAGCCCTGCGAGGGCAGAATTATATTAAAAGAGTTTGAGAAGCTCGAATCTGGTAAGCTCAAAAACGTGCTAATGGTTATAATTAGCAAATGCTTTAAATTCATTAGCAAGTTTGTGAAAACGGTTCGATTCCTATTAGCAAAGTATTCAATTATTCAAAAAGCATTCATAATATAACCAATCGTTTTGGGATAAAGAAAAAGTGCCGAAAACATAGTGTTTCTGGCACTTTGGCACCCCCGAGACGATTCGAACGTCCGACCCTTCGCTTAGGAGTACACGGTGTCGTACAGTCTAGCGTTTGGTACGGTGTCTTGCAGTACCGCCAAACCCGCATGGTACAAGGAATATTTGCGATTTGAATGTTATTTCGTATTCTGCAATGCTCTCCAGTTTTTGCTCATATTTCAACGTCTAATTAGCAGGAAATTAGCAGGGAAGTGGAAGTAGGTATTAAACAATAACTATTATATTAGCATATTCTTGATACTCATACGATCTTAAAGACAAGGGGCCTGACCGATAGGTTAGGCTCTTTTTGTAGACCCACGTGTTACCCTCCTGTTTAATAGAGGATGTAAAGTGTGTGCATGTTGGTAAGTTCGTATTTCATAACAATGATAAGAGTGTTATCACGGTATTCCCCGATTGGTGCGCTGAAACGTATAGGCCGTGTAATGGTATATTGAATTTGTAACGCACCTGTCTAATAGATTACAATATCTATTAGGAAGAGGGGTTAACAATGCAAACTATTACCGACGAAACAAAGAAAAAAGTAGTCAAATTACACGTTCAGGACGGTCGAACCATATCCAGCCTTGCTGTTGAATATGGAGTCTGTAAAGCAACCATTTCGAATTGGGTTCGAGCTTATCGTGAAGAATGCCAGACCAATGATGCCGCTAAATCAGAATACGAATTAATGCGGGAGGTTCGGCAGCTCCGACAAGAACTTGCGGAAGCGAAGAAAGAAAATGACTTTCTAAAAAAAGCAGCGGCATTCTTTGCGAAGGAAATCGATTAGTGGCATATCGATTCATAGAAAATCATCAAAAAAGATTCGGAATTCGCTGGCTATTGAAGCGAATGCGAATATTTCCAAACGCATACTACAATTATCTAAAGCAAACCAAGGCCCCGTATTTGGCTAAGAAGGAAGAAATCCTCCGTGAGATTAAAGATATTTATCATGAATTCGGCGGGATCCTGGGCCACCGAAGCATGCGTATCTTTCTCGCAAGGAAACAGATATTTTTAAGCAAAAACACTGTTCACAATTACATGAACAAGGAGCTTCATCTGCAATGTGTTTGCCGTCGCAAGCGGCCAGGATATCAAAAAGGACGTGCCCACAAAATCTTCCCGAACCTCGTCAAACAAAATTTCGCGACAAGCCAAGCCAATCAGGTTTGGTGTACAGATTTTACCTACATTTTTCTTACCAACGGTTCTGTTCGATACAACTGCACCGTCATTGACTTATATGACCGAAGCGTTGTTTCAAGCGAAACCGGTAACTGGATTACGAGTGATTTGGCAATCAGGACTCTTGAAAAAGCACTCCATTGCCAGAAGAAGCTACCCGAAAATCTGATACTTCATTCAGATCAAGGGAGCCAATTCACCTCTCTTCAGTTCGTTCTCTACTGTCAGCAAAATCGCATCACTCAGAGTATGAGTGCAGCAGGTTGTCCTTACGACAATGCGCCTATGGAGCGATATTACAATACTTTCAAAGCGGAACTGATAAATCGCTTTAATTTTCGTACCGACGAAGAATTATCTCTTGCTGTTTCGGAGTACGCTTATGTTTGGTACAATCAGGTTCGCCCACACTCATACAACGACTATCTGACGCCTTGTGAAGCAAGATTTCGTTAGATTTATTTAGACAGCGGCGTTACAAATTTGCTTGACCATTACACCGGTCTATAATGCAAAATCTATGCTTTACATTCTCCATCTGTTAATCGGTATTTCCATACTATATGGACAAAAATCGCGACGACGAAGCCAATTAGCCATCCGCCTAAAACATCGCCTGCATAATGAACACCCAAATAAATGCGGCTAAATCCAATTGCGATAGTAAGTGTTATACAAGCGATAGATAGTGCGATTTTTGCTGGCTTATTTTTTACGTACTTAATAATAAGCAGTATGAGCATCGTGTAAAGCGATGCGTTTATCATTGCGTGGCCACTTGGGAAGCTGTAACTTGTTTCGTTGATCAACCGCAAAATGTTCGGCCGTTCCCTTGCAAAGATATCTTTCAGCACGACGTTTAGTATCGCCGATAAAATCACTGCGCCAGAGACGGGCAATGCGATTGTTTTTCTGGATTTCGGGATAATAATCAAGAATAAACAAAAAGAGATGACGATGGTCGAGTCGCCGGCGTGGGTAATCACCTTAACGATGGCCGTTAAGTACGGTGACATATGCTCAATGGCCTCGCTATAGGCCCATCCCTCAAAACCCACCGTTATTCCAGCCAGCACGCAAACGGCGAGCATAATAAAAAGTACAAGCGGCACAATAATGAGCCAGACGTTCCGTTTGTTCACCTTGTTTCCTGCTTTCACTGAATTTCAACTTAAGTAACCAGGATATTCATGCACATATTTGCTTTTTTCTCGATTTAAGTATAACTGCTATCAACAGTGCCGATATCAACCCGACAATACCCCCGAAAAAAAATGGTGCATTCGAGTTGATCTTATCCCACATAACGCCCGCGATGATAGACGACAGCAGAAGTCCAACGCCCTGTAGCATCCCATACAGTCCAAGTATCGTCCCCCTGAGGTCCGTTGGCGCTTTTTCCGATATATAGGCCCTTTCCGCGCCGCTGATGAATGCGTTGTAAGCGCCGTAAGCGATGAACAGCAGCACAATCGCAGGCTTGGAAGACAGAAACGCAAAGCCGAGATATACCAGTCCATAGATTAAGTAGCCCGGAACAAGAATCCTGCTCCTTCCGTATTTGTCCGACAGCCTTCCTGCCGGAATTGCAAGGGCTGAAGCAGCGACGTTGAAAATGAGATACAGCAATATGACCTGTGCCGGTAAAAAGCCTTGTTCCTGCGCTTTTAACAGAAGAAATGTATTTGAGGAATTCCCAAGACTGAATACGAAGATGACCGCCAAATACATCTTAAGATTACTGTCGAGTTTCAATCCACGAAGCCTTATTTTTTCGCAAGGCTTATCCTCACACCGGTTTTCCCGAACTGCAAAAATGATAAGGATACCAGCAACAGCGGGGATGATTGCTAACAAAAACGCCTGATGATAACCGAGATTAACCGCAATAAAGATATACGCCAGAAGTGCGCCCAGAGATGATCCGGCCATATCCAACATCTTGTGTAAGCCAAATGAGCCGCCAAGCTTTTTCTTATCACTCGATTGAGCAACAAGCGCGTCACGCGGGGCTGTGCGGATGCCTTTGCCGGTTCTGTCAATAACACGTGCAACAAGGACACCGGGCCACGAGACTGCAATAAGTAAAATGAGTTTGTAGACAATCGAAGCGGTATAGCCTACAAAGGCAAGCCGTTTCTTATTGTGATACAGGTCGCCGATATATCCGCTGAAAACCTTGAGCAGCGATGCAATGCTCTCTGCAATTCCCTCAATGACTCCGACTATTGCCGGTGTTGCGCCAAGTGTCGCCGTCAAAAAGAGGGGAACAAGCGGATAAACCATCTCAGTGCTCATATCGACGAACATACTGACCAGACCAAGCAAGACAATATTGGAGATAATCTTTTTTCTGCTCATTTTAAGACCCGCCCCTTTTAGTGTCGAACAACAGTACTTTTATTATAATACTCGCTTTCTGTCAAAAGCAATGAAACGATACTATATGACGTTTAATCAGTACCTCCTCTGATGACATAAAGCGCTATGATAACTGCGCCGATTATGAAACGGTATATTGAGAACACCGCAAAGCCCTTCGTTTTCAGATAATTGAGCAGGAATTTGATGCTCAGCGCGCCCACGACGGCTGCGGTTAAAATTGCCGTTATGAAAGCAGCTGCGTTGATCGGCGCATGGATGATGTCTTTAGCGTGATAAAGAGCATCGCCTAGAATAATAGGCGCTGACATAAGAAAGGTGAACTTCGCGATTCCCTCCCGGGTGACGCCGGCAAACCGCCCGACCGTCATGGTGATGCCGGAACGCGAGACTCCTGGAATAATCGCAAAAACCTGTGCAAGACCGACAATAAGACTTTTCTTTGTGTTCATTTGCTCTAATTGTGTGGTGTTCGTACCCTTTTTATCGGCAATATAAAGTAAAATACCCATCAGAATCAGCATCATTCCAATAAGAAGCGGGTTACGAATTAATGAGGCATATTGATCCAGAAGAACGCCGAACAGCGCGCCCGGAACAGTCGCCAAAACAACGAACCAGAAAAGTTTGCTGTCGGCTGAGCGCGGCGCTGTGAAGCCGGCCTTGATAATTCTGAGCCAATCCTTAATAAAAAACAAAATAACAGCCACAGCGGTGCCGAGATGCAAAGCAACGTCAAAGACAGCGCCGGGGTCCTGCCAGCCTGTAATCCACGGGAGAAGCGTCAGATGCGCCGTGCTTGAAATCGGGAGAAACTCCGAGATGCCTTGTATAATTCCGTATATAATTGCCTGAAATACGTTCATTATGCCACCCTTTATGCCCCCCAAAGATGCAGTTCTTTGACCTGCATCTTTTGAAAGCTCATTCGCTTCAGACTTTGTTTGAATATTCCCCAGTCTACAGCGGGGATATTCAAATGATTTTATCTATATTAAACGGAACAACGGTGCCGTTGTTCACATTATTGCTGAAAAGCAGACAGTGATTGATTCAATGCGTCCTGGCATTTTGTTTTGTCCGGATTGACAGCGCGCACCTGCCTGAGGACCGTATCGATGGTGCCGTCAATTTCATTCCATTTTGCGGTATCCTTCGGTTTGAGTAATGCCTGGCTGTTATCCCAGGTGAGTTCGAGGTCATTGGCTCCTGATTTCGCTGTCGCCATATCACCCGTATTAACAGCGGCCAGCATGTCCTGCTCTATCTTGATAAACGCCGACACATCACCAAGCTTTGCGGTATTCGCCGCCGCACCGGAAGATGCAGATGCAGTAGGATCGGTCAACGATATGCTTTCCTGAATTGAATTTGAATCCTGTCCTATGGCAAGCGCAGCGGTTGTTATCGACTCATTAACGAGTTTCGTGTGCCGCATATAATACCCTGTTCCGCCTGCCAAGACAAAAACCAGGACAACGGCAACGACTTGCACGTAAACCGGGCGGCCAGTTACTGCTTGCTCCGTAGCGATACCAGCTCTTTTTATTTCTAGATCCTTTTTTGTGATAGCAAGATAAAAGACCGTAACAAGAATTGCCGCCAGAAAAATAAAGCTTGTGATCGTCGCACCCAGACCCAGACCGCCGAATTTGACAGGCTGGGAGAGATAATCCCCAAGTGACGCGCCCAACGGTCGTGTCATAATATACGCAATCCAGAAGGACAGGACTGAGTCAAGCCCTAGTTTGTACGCGATTCCGTCCAGGACAACGACCGATACGACAATGATTCCCGTGACAAGATATCCGAGTCCGAGGCTTTCCGCCATCAAATCGCCGGCCGCAGTACCGAGAGCAAATGTAAAGAGAATCGCAAGCCAGTAAAAGGCTTCCCGGCGCGAGGTAAAAATCGAGTGAATCGCTAGAGTCTTTTCACTGGCGTACCATGCAATAAAGGTCATTGCTAAAAGCAAGGTAAATACTATTGTGCTAATCTCCAACGGGATGCCTATCGCATCCGTCATATTGTCGGTGACTAGTGTCCCGAAAACACTGATGAGGACGACTGTCAGCCAATAGATACCGGGAATATATTTCTTTGATTTAAATTGCAGGGTTAGGACGACAGCCAATAATAAGCCAGCTATGATTGACGTCCCGGTCAGTCCTAAGCCCAGATTGACATTTAAAAAATCAGATGCTGTTTCGCCGACGGTTGTACAAAGCACCTTTATGATCCAGAAAAACACTGTAATTTGTGGCACCTTGCTCAGCATTTTGTTGTTCTTGATCTTCTGAGAATTCATGTCCTGATTTCCCAGGCTGCTGTTCATTTCCATAATTTCGCCCCTTTAAGCTTGATAGGCGCATTGTACTTTTTGAAGATTAAGCCAACATTAATCCAGTTGTTAACAATATATGTCGAGTTTGGTCCGCGAAATTTAATGGCATATTAATTTATTTGTCTTATAATATATACATAATCTGGCCGGAAGGTGGCTGACCATGCGAATACTGCTCGTTGAAGATAATCAGTCAATACTTGTTGCTACATCAAAGAGACTTGAAAGCAATGGGTACAGCGTGGATACTTGCAAAAATGGACAAGACGCACAGGAATTCATTTCCCTGACGCCATATGACTGTATTGTTCTGGACATCATGCTGCCCGGACTTGACGGCCTTTCGGTTCTTAAGGAAATGCGGCAGCACAGCAACAACACGCCTGTCTTACTGCTGACAGCCAAAGATGCGATAGAAGACCGTGTCGCCGGGCTTGACGCTGGGGCTGATGATTATCTTGTGAAGCCTTTTGCGCTGGACGAGCTTCTGGCCAGAATCCGCGCGCTGCTGAGGCGGCAAGGTGCAGAGCGGAAAAACGAACTGAGCATCTACGACCTATCGGTTGATCTTGCTAACCACGATGTCGTCAGAGCGGGCAAAAAAATCGAACTGACAAGTAAAGAATTTGCGATACTCGAATATCTGCTGCGAAACAAGAATAGAATCCTGACCCGCGAACAGATTGTCGAGCATGTTTGGAATTACGACTTCGACTGTTCGTCGAATATCATTGATGTTTATATCCGCTATCTCCGGTCCAAAATCGACGAGGGTTTTAATAAAAAGCTGATTACAACCATCCGCGGCAGCGGCTACATCATCAAGGAGAGCGAATGAAAAATCTGCCAATCAAATGGAAGATCATGCTTTGGTATACGGCTTTGCTCGCATTGCTGCTGGCAATCATTCTTCCACTGATGTACCTGTTCATGTCTGATAATTTATATCGCGATGCCGAGACTCTGCTGCAGTCGGAAGTCGGACGTGTCGTAGAATCTCTTGAAGCTGAAAAAAATACGATTAAGCTGGATAGTGACTTTGAGCTTGTCAGCTCCGGCGTGTCCGTGGCTGTTTTTTCTCCGGCAAACGAGCTGACCTCGGGTAAATTGCCGTCGGATATCAATTTGCCGGTCGAGCCGAATGAAGCAGGCGTTTATAGGCTCGAAATTCACGACAACAGATATCTTGTTCTTGACTATAAGCTGATGCAAAACGGCAAGGACCTTGGCTGGCTGAGAGCCGTTAAACAGCTCGACGCAGTTGATAGAACCCTGGACATCCTAAAGTTGTTTATTTTAATCGTTATCCCCTGTTATCTCGGGATTGCATTAGTCGGCGGATTTTTCGTCGCTAAACGGTCGCTGGTACCAATCAGTGATATTACAAAAACTGCTAAACAGATCGGCCAGAATGATCTCAAAAGAAGACTTAGGATGACTGGTCCAAAAGATGAAATCGGCTTGCTGGCCGACACGTTTGACGACATGCTGGATCGTTTGGAATATTCATTTGAGCGGGAAAAGCGTTTTTCCTCGGATGTTTCCCACGAGCTTCGGACACCTGTCACCGCCATCATGGTGAGTGCAGAGGAGGCCTTAAGTGGGAACAAGGCGGAACTTGAGTATAAGCAAACTCTGGCTACGATCTTGAAAGAAAGCAAAATTATGAATACGATGATCTCGCAGCTTCTCATGATGGCCAGAAGTGATAGTGGTAAATATCAGTTTGATATGGAATCCATCGACGTCAGCGCGCTCACGGCAGCCATTATCGAGCAGTACTCTGAAAGCCTAGACAATAAAGACGTAAATATCTCGTATGAAATTGAGAAAGATATTGTTTTGGTTGTTGAACAAACCCTTTATATGCGTCTGCTTATCAACCTTATCGATAATGCCATGAAATACACCAAGCCCGGTGGATTTGTTAAAGTATTTCTGAAAAAAAGCAAAAATCAGGTCATACTATCCGTTGAAGACAACGGTATTGGGATATCTGCCGAGAATCTCCCGAAGATATGGGATCGTTTTTTTAAAGCCGAACCGTCGAGGATCGATGCGAGTCCTGGCCTGGGTCTTTCTATGGTCAAGTGGATCGCGGATATCCATGGCGCAAAGGTTTCCGTCAAAAGTGAGCTCAACAAAGGCAGTATATTCGAGGTGCATTTCAATCAGGAAGATTAAGATTTTTAGTGAAAATCAAGATATGCAGCATAGGGCCGGTGGTATATTTCATCTCAGTTTTGAATTGGCGCTGCTGGTAAAAGCCTTCGATGCCTTCGTTGAGATATTATGCGGCGTTCTTCTCATTTTCCTAAATCCATCTGCGGCAAATCAGTTTATAGTTCAGCTGACGCGGGAGGAGCTGTCCGAGGATCCCAATGATATCATCGCCAATGCGCTTATTCATTTTGGACAGAGCTTCTCAATCAGCGCGCAGCATTTTGGGATATTTTATCTTTTGTCACACGGTATTCTAAAGATTATTCTCGTCTATCTGCTTTGGAGAAAAAAGCTGTGGGCGTATCCGGCGGCTATTGTCCTGCTTTTTGTATTCGTTGTATATCAGGTCTACAAAATCGCCCTAACAGCATCTTTGATGATGATGTTGTTGACGTTGCTTGATGTTGTCGTCATTGCACTAACTTTCATTGAATACAGAAATCAAAAGCTCCATAAACAAAAAAATGAAGGAAGCCTGATGTAATCGTCAGGCTTCCTTCTTTGGCTGTGATTTGCGTAATATTTTAGCTTTAAAAAATGAAATAATGACCGGAAGCAAAGAAACGAGTATAATGACCAAAATAACCGTTGAAAAGTTTTTCTTCACAACAGGAATGTTGCCGAAAAAGTAACCAAGCACCGAGGCAATGGTCACCCAGGATATTACGCCGACAATATTGAAGGTCATAAAGCGTCTGTAATGCATCCGTCCGATGCCGGCCACAAACGGTGTAAACTGCCTGATAATAGGTACAAAGCGCGAGAGGATGATTGCTTTACCGCCGTGCTTATCATAAAAAATCTGAGCTTTATCGATGTTTTCACGGCTGAAGAAGCGCCCCTTTGCCCGATTGTACAGTCTTTTTCCTACCGAATGTCCGATGTAGTAATTGAGCATATCACCAAAAAATGCAGCCGTGAAGCAAATTACAGCCAGAACCCAAATGTTCAGGAGTCCCGCTGCGGCGAAAGCCGCGCATGCGAAAATCAGAGAATCTCCCGGCAATGGTGCGAACAAACCGGTCTCAGCAAAGAGAATCAAAAACGTCAGAAGGTATATCAGCAAGCCGTATTGGCTGATAAAATTTGTAAGGAAGGTGTCTAGATGGAACAGAAATTCAAAAACAGCATTCATGATTGAACAATTTCTCCTGAAGAAATAACTTATACAATGATATTACCCTATCAAAATTAACCTGAGATTAATCTTTAGTAACTAAAATTAAATTATCCTGGTTCTCCTACCTAGAAGTAATGACGAGGGGGGTGATATTATGATCGGTTCGGTCGGAAGCAGCAGTGTGGCACAACAGCTGTTGCGCGCAACACAGAATACTGCAGCAAAAAACAGCACAATCAATAGTCAGGCAAGTGAAGAGGCCAATGAAAGCGCAGTGGAGAAGCTGGCAGAAGCAAAGAGCGGAAATATTTCAACGAACAAAGTCGATATATATGCATAAACACTCCAACGGATCGGGCGGGCTGCAACAACCCGCCCGTTAAGTTTTTCTTGTGCTATACCATTATTTCATCGATAGTGATATATGACAGGACTTCAATACGGGACTGGAGTAAGAAATGAATCTACTTTCCAAGCATAAAATACTGGTTTGCATGGTTTCTGCGATTCTGCTGCTGAGCATGGTCAGCGGCTGCGGCGAAGTAGTTGGGAGAGAAGTCCCGACGTCAGCAGTAGCCCCCAATACATTCATCACAGTTCAAAACACAACGGACATCCCTTCGCCGTCATGTCCCGTTCTGCCCTCGGCTTCACCAGAGGCCTCGGCCATACCCTCTGAGCCGCCTTCTGAAACGCCGGCAATACCGACGGCTGCGGTTGCTCCGCCTGCCGCTTCTTCGCAAGCTTCGGCGTTTTCCGCTTCTACGGCAGTGCCCGCAACGCCCGATTTGAGTGTAGAAAAGGCTGTCGTAACGGATAATGTCTCGTCACTGATTACCAAAATAACAGTGACGTTTTATGGCGACGATGCTTCCGCACGAGGTTTTACATGGTATACGGATGGGAACTCGGCTTCAAGCGATGTCCAAATCGTTGAAAAAACAAGTACGGCGCCTGATTTCAGCAATGCCATTACCTTCGCAGGAGCCGTTTCTGCGTCACACAATTCGCCAGGTGAGCTCGTTCATAAAGCTGTCGCAACAGGTCTTAATACCGGCACAACCTACTATTACCGAGTTGGAGATGCGTCACTGAACATCTGGAGCGCTACCGGCACATTTACAACTGCCTCACTGAACGGTCCGTTCACCTTCATCGACGTTTCAGATACGCAGTTTGCCGGAAAAGCCGGTGCTCAGGTCGTCGCCAATACACTTTCGTCGGCGATGACGCACTCGCCAAATGCCGCGTTCATCATCAACAACGGCGATATCGTCGATAATAAAACCGAAGACCAGTGGAACCTCCTTTTGAAATACACAGCGCCAATCCTGATGAATACAACAATCATGCCGGCAGCCGGTAATCACGATGCTGGGAACAGCACCTTCATCGACCATTTCAACCTGGATTCCGGCAGTCAGAAAACAACGACAGGCGTTTATTATTCCGTCGACTACAGCAACGCGCATTTTGTCATTTTGAATACGAACGAGTCATCCGGCAGCTATGCCGAGTTTACACAAATACAGCTTGATTGGATGAAGACAGATATCGGAGCCGCCAAGGCTAACGGGGCGAAGTGGATCATCGTTGTCATGCATAAAGGGCCATATACGACGGCTGAGCACGCTAAGGATGCTGATATTATCGATACCCGAAAAAATATCGCGCCGCTTTTCAGTCAGCTCGGCGTAGACCTCGTTCTGCAGGGTCATGATCATGTTTACGAGCGCAGCAAGCCGATCTCAAACGGCAGTGCCGGCGTTGAAGGCCTTATGAAGCAGGTTTGCGGCGGTGTGGCGGTAGACTACATCAAAGACCCTACGGGAACAATTTATATCACACCCGGTACCGCAGGCACAAAGCACTATCACCAGGATGCAAGCCTGTCACAGCAATATCTAAATTTATTCGACGTCGCAAACGGCCCCTTCAAGGATACCCCGGACATTAACAATCAAGAGACTTTTCTAAGTGTGACGATTGACGGCGGCACGCTGACGGCAACAGTTTATCAAACCTCAAAAAACGTTGATAACAGTGTGCCTTATGTGATCGATCAGTTTGGAATCATTAAAAACACTTAGACCATGTTACTAAAAAGTAACCGGCTGGCAGAAATGAACTGTCAGCCGGTTTTTATGTAACGTGTTAATCGGCTACTTCAGCTGTCCCAGTCGCTTTTTCAACAGAGAAATTCAGCGGTGCGAATCCAGAGTCGTGCAAAGAAATATCAAAAGTCAGGCCATTTGCGGATGTGCCGTATAGACCATTCATATTCCCATAATAATGATTAGCCTGTGATATATTGTTATCAAAATGAATCGTCGTAGATTCCCCGGCTTTGAGCGCGAGACCATCCAGTTTTTGATAATAGGCCTCGCTGGTTCCTGCGACGGTATCAGTAATCGTGAAATAGATGTCGAAATCATTGAGATCAACGCTACCCGTGTTTGTCATGCTGATTTCCAGGTGATCGGCTGTGGCGTTGTCCTCTACACGCGCGTCGGTAATCTTAACCGGCAGGGCAGTAGCGCTGCTTTCAGAAATCGGATTATCCGTATGTACCGGCTGCGGGTCGTCTTTGTCATTGATTCCGTCGCCATCTGTGTCAGCAGCATAGGGATTCGTTCCGTACACCTTTTCAGCGGAATCCGGGATTCCGTCGCCATCGGTATCAGTGCCCGATGCTGCGGGATCGGTTGAAGCAGTTGCACCGCTTGAATTTGATGTTCCAGTGCTGCCAGCTGAATTCTGCGCTGAAGCAGTTGAAGCTGACGGTTGACTGTTTGTCGGTGTGGATGTGCCGTTCGTACAACCGGCTAGCAGTGCAGACGCCATCAGCATGACGGTGAGTGCAGATAATACCGTTCTGAGTTTTGTTTTCATAGTTTACCTCCATTAATAAATGTCTTCTCGTTTATGAAATGCCATATATGCAATGACCCATAGTAATGCGCTTGGGATGGTCAAACCGATAAGATCTACCCATTTGACACCGACAACGCCCATAGGTGTTAAGGTGTCGAAACCGGGTTTTACGTTTAAAAGTGCGAAACCGATACGCTCAAAGTGTTTAACCGGAGATGCTTCCTCAATGCTGTCGCGCAGCGTCTCATAAAACTTGAAATTAGCTAGAATTTTCGCCTGCTCATCCTTACTGATACCCATTGAGGCAAAGAATCCGCCCGGAAGCTGATTGTCCATATCCATCGTGTCACCGATTTGCGGGAATACAAAAGACAGAATCAACCAGACGATTACCGTTACGAGAAGCGCTTTGTTGCCGTTTCCCGTTATGACGGCAATGGTCATGCTCAGCACCAGGAAGAAGGCCATATACAGAAAAGCCATCAGGAAAAATAGCAGCAGCCGTGCAAAATCACTTGCGGAAAGAGCCACATTTCCCACCAAAAGGACGGATAGAATTGTTATAAGAAAGATCGCGGCGGTTATGACAGCCAGCAGGATTAAGTTGCCCAGCAGTTTACCGCTCAGCAGCTTATCCCGGAATATTTGGCGCGTGAGAATAAGCCTCATCGTGCCGCTCCGTCGCTCCCTGACAATTGTACTGTTTCCCAGAACGATGGCCAGAAGCGCCCCCAGCATACCGATATAATTGACAAAGCTCTTTGAGGCCGACAGGGGGTTGAGATTTGGCATGTCCGGCAGATTTGTCTTTCCGATGGATTTTAAGAATTCAACGGATTTGTTGTACTCATCCACCGACAAACGGACCTGATAAGCGCTGAGCACAACCGAGATGATTGTCAAAAGCAGTAGCAAAGCCACAATTATCAGAAACAGCTTGTTTTTTCTTGCGTCGCCAAGTTCTTTGCCGGCGATGACCCATAAAGTTTTCATTATAATCACCTATTACCTTCTGCCATGACGGCGGAAGTAAATAAACGCAACCGCCACAATGATGACGGCGACACCGCCCAATACCCAGACAAAATTCATGTTTGACGTTACTTTGACAGGAATAGCAAGATCTCCGGAAGCTGCTTTGGCGTTTCCAGCCGATATTGTTATGGTGCTCATGCCCGCGCTCTGTGAAGCAGGAGGCTGGACGCTGATTTGAAAGGTGCTGCTTTCACCCGGCTTTAGTGAGAGCGTGTCGGGGTTAACGCCGATGTTTAGCCACTTATATGGAAGGATGAGATTCAGCGCGATCCCAGTGAGCTCCTTATCCCCGGTATTGGTCACCGCAATATCAAACACCAATGTTTCTCCGGCAACGGTTTTAAGGCTGTCGGACGTTTTCGTTATTTTAAGCGCATAATCGCTATTTTTAGAAAAGTTCACCGTAACGTTGGCAATTATTCCATCGTCCCGCTTTGCTATTACCTTTATTTGTGCCATTGTTGAAGCCGCTGTGTCGGGTAGCGTCAGATGCAGCGTTACAACGGCACTGGACGAGCTCTGTAGTGTCACTTCGGTTGCTTTTTGTGAAGCAACAGTGAAATACCAGCTGATACCATCCGGGACGTTGGCGGCCTGAAGTACATATGTATGCTTTGCTGTATCACTGTTGAATACAGTGAAATCAGCCATATTATCCATGCCTGATTTTATCTCATAGCTCGGCGTCAGCTCCATTCCGCCGGCGGCCAGGGCCGTCATTCCGCCTGTAACAAGCAGAGCCATGATGACGATTGTAATTAGAAGCCTAAAGGCTCGCCTCCATGTTCTCATCAGACATCCTCCTTTCGGATGGTTCTGTGCGATACGGCAAGAAATACAAGACCAGGTAGAAGCATGCATATAGTCGGAACAAGCTGTTTTGTCACAACGCCGCCAACGCTTAAGCTTGCTGTAGCTGTGACTGTCTGCAGTAGATTGTCACCGATGATCTGAAACTGCGCGGCAGGCGAATAGTATTCTATAGCCTTTGAAACGGCAGTGTCCGTTGCAACTGAAGTTACCGTCTGACCGGTCCCGCTAAGAGACATGGCAAAGTTTTTCTGTGTATCCGCGAGTTGCGGAATGACAAAACTGATGAACAGCCAGACAATCATCATTATAAGAAACGCGTATGATCGGTCTCGCATTTTCATGGATATAAAAAGGGTGACTGCCAAGATTACCATTAAGTACAAGAACGCAACTATTGTGAAGATTATCAGACGTCCTGTTTCATTAGCGTTGGGAACAATCCCTGATACAACTGTAAACAGCACCGCATTTGTCACAAGCGTGACTGTCATCAGTAGTGCGAGTACAAAGCCGCCGCCGATAAGCTTACCGGCAATCAGCTGGTCACGGAAGACAGGCCTTGTCAAAATAAGCCGAAGCGTTCCGTTTTCGCGCTCTCCACTGAACGTGTCAAACCCGAGAAAAATGGCGACAACGGAACCGATCATGCTGACATAGGTCACGATATTACTGAGAATCGCCAACGGATAAATATCCGGTGCTGCCGGTAGGTTTGATGAACCCTGAGCGGTGAGCAGGTCAACAACATTCTGATATGCAGCCATCTCCGCGTTTTTTGTACTCGAACCGATGTAGACGGAAGCGATCGACAGCAGGACAAACAGGGTTGCTATAATGATAAACACCTTGTCTTTGAAGGAAGTTCTAAACTCCTTAGCCGCGATTGTCAGGATCGGGTTCATTTATTTCGCCTCCTTCAATCATGAAGTAAATCTCCTCCAATGATTTCGCATGAGGAAAGCGCGCCTGAATATTCTCCAGCGAATCTGCTGCCAGCAGCTTGCCTCGGCTGATAATCCCAATATCCGTGCAGATGTTGGTGACCTCCGACAACAGATGTGTATTCATAAAAATTGTTGTACCCCATTCACTGTTCAGCTTCAGCAGAAGATCACGCATATCCTTAGTACCCTGAGGATCAAGACCCGATGTCGGCTCGTCCAGAAACAATATTTTCGGCTTGTGGATGATGGCTTGGGCAATCCCAATGCGCTGCCGCATACCCTTTGAAAAGCTTTTGAGTTTCTTATCCTGCCATTCCGACATTTTGAGCAGTTCAAGCACTTCTCTGATGCACTTGTCCGCATTGTCGACCTCTGATAGCTTAGCAAAGAAATTTAGGTTCTCGCGTGCTGTTAGTTCACCATAAAGCATTACACTCTCTGGCAAGTATCCAAGTAACCGGCGAACCTTCAAATTATCTTTAACAACATCGAAACCATCAATTGACGCACGGCCCTCAGTGGGCAGGAGCAGCGTCGTCAGTATGGAAAGCGTTGTTGTCTTTCCCGCGCCATTGTGACCGAGGAAACCAAAAACCGCGCCGGCCTTGACTTCCATGCTTAAGCTGTCGACCGCTGTGATGTCTTTGTATCGTTTTGTCAGACTCTCAGTAATCAGCATTTTTACCGCCTCCAATTATCATCTCTCACTGATCTGATATCAGAGTAACTGCCGGAAATTAAAACTTCATGAGAAAACAAAAAAACAGCATCTTTCTATAAGCAGATGCTGTTCTTCTCAAGATAAACTATATATTTATTATGAAAGATGTTCCCTTGTCCGGTTCGCTTATAACCGATATCGTCCCGTGATGTTCGTCAACAATCCACTTTACAATCGATAGTCCTAGCCCTGTTCCGCTGCGATCACGAGACTTGTCAGCACGATAGAAGCGATCAAAAATATTCGGCAAATCATTGCTGAAGATACCTATACCGTTATCCTCAACGATAATTTTAGTCCCATCAGATACCTTCTCCGTCAAAATACGAACATAACCCCCGGGTTTACCATACTTGATCCCGTTTTCAACCAAATTTATCAGCATCTGAGTGAGGAGGCTTTGATCCGCCGCGATTTCAAGGCCTTTAGCGGGTTTATATTGTAAGGATATTTCGGCGGCGGTGGCTTGTTCCTGCAGCTGCTCTACGACGCTGCTGATGATCTCGTTGAGATCAATGTTTTCAATTTCTGTTTTATATTTTCCCTCGCCGCCTCGCGCCAGCATCAGCAGCTGTGAAATGATAACATTCATTTTTTTCGTTTCTATATGAATCTGATCGAGAGCCCGCTGTTGGTCATCTCCACAATCTTGATCTTTATCGCAACGTGCCAGCAATGCCTCGGCATATGCCATTATTATGGCCACCGGTGTTCGGAGCTCATGAGAGGCATCGGAAGTAAACTGCCTTTCTCGGTTAAAGGATGTCTCCAGATGCTCTAGCATACTGTTGAACGTTTCGGATAAATGCCCAACTTCATCCTTTGTAATTATGCCTGTGATACGTAGAGATAAGTCTCCATGTTCAATCGCCGCGGCTGTATCTGTTATTGTAGAGATCGGCTTCAATGATTTTTTTGCAATAAGGAGGCTGCCAAGCACCGCAACCGCAAGATAGATTGTACCGCCGATAACCATGATGATTATTATCTTATGGAGAGTCGACTCAATGGTATTAAGCGATGACGCGACGCGAACATGAGCCAGAACCTGATCTTCGTTTTTAACACTCTCGTCATAAACCAACCAGTTTTGATCCTCCTGAGACTTCGTGAAAACACTACCAGCTTGGAAGGGTTCGGCTGTCATCCAGTTCGTCGATCCGTTGCTATATAATATGCTTCCATTTGTTTCAACAACCGCAATGCTGATGTTTGCGGGCAGTAGGTTCTCCTCGTTCCACATCAGTTTATCATTTTCAATCTCACAGCCTAATATTGCTTGTGAGGCTGCAGTCCGTAAGACGCCTTCCTCGTTGTTATACATGGATTGAGATATCAGCCCATACAAAACAGGCAAGAAGGCGGCCAGCAAGATGAATGTCAGCAATGAAAACCAAAACATGATTTTCAAGCGTATTGTCAGCCTACTCATCGTCGCACCTCATAACATAACCAAAACCCCTGACCGTGTGTATGAGCTTCGTCTCAAATTCCTTGTCAATTTTTGCTCTTAGATATTTGATATAAACATCCACAATATTTGAGTCATAACTGAATTCAAAATTCCAAACATGGTCTAAAATCTGCGAACGTGTGAGAATTGTCCCCTGATTTCGCATGAAGTACTCGAGCAAAGCGTACTCCTTTGAGGTTAGAGTAATGGATTTTTCACCTCGGGTAATAGAATGATCAGTCGTATTCATTGTCAGATCGGACAAGGTCAACACACTGCTGATGAGTTCCCCTTGCCGCCTGACAAGGGCACGTATTCTGGCAGTGAGTTCCTCAAATGAAAACGGCTTGATCAGATAATCATCGGCCCCGGCATCGAGTCCTTTAACGCGGTCATCTACAGAGTCTTTAGCAGTAAGGATTAATACTTTTGATTTGATACCCTGGCTTCTGATGGTCCGAAGTATATCAAGTCCGCTGACTTTTGGCAGCATCAAATCCAATACGATACAGTCATATTCCATCGCCGCTGCATAATCAAGGCCACTGGCACCGTCATAACAACTATCAATTGTATGCCCATCTTCTTTCAGCCTTTTTGTCAATATATGATTAAGCGCTTTGTCATCTTCAATTAAAAGCATTCGCATAATTTCACATCCAATACACTGATTTATATCTAAGATACCACAGGCGAATTAAAAACTGATGAGATAATTTCATTTATTTCTAACCGTTTTTTCATTTATGAGACCTATGATGCAGTCATAAGCTGCAGAGCTTAAATAATCCAAAGGAGAAAATCTAATGCAAAATCCTCTTAAGAAAAAAAGCGGTAAACTATTTACCGGAATTAGCGTCGCCTCAGTCGTTGCTATTACCGCCGCATTGATCATTCCGACTCTGACGGCCAGTGCGGTAAATGTACCTGCCAATACCGCAGGCGGAACCTCAATAAGTTCCAGCGCAGTCACTACCCAGTCAACAGCGAATTCTGAAACTGAAAATGAAAACTCAGTCGAAGAGGCAACCACTATCGATGCTTCTCAGGTTAAGCTCACGGAGGCTCAGGCAGTATCTATCGCCCAGACCGCGAATCCCAATGCGACAATCACGTGCGATAAACTTGGAAGCGAGAACGGGACCACAGTATATGAACTGACGGCCACAGCCGCAGACGGTACAAAAACAGAAGTCAATGTGGATGCCAATACAGGAGTAATTTTAGCAGCATCCGACAACGAAAAGGATGAGGAACAAAACGACGCGGCAGAGGCGAGCGGTCAGACATCCGAAAAAAACGATTTCGCCAGCGAAGCCTCTGAGGATGCGTCTCTTGCATCACAGGTGAAGGTCACCCAAGCGCAAGCCATCGCCACCGTTCAGGCAGCATACCCTGTTGCTACAGTCACATGCACGGAGCTCGGGAATGAAAATGGAACGCCCGTATATGAGCTGAAAGTCACCGCATCTAATGGCACAGACTCGGAAGTGCACGTCGATGCCAACACTGGAAGTATCCTGCATGATACCGGTGAAGTGGAATAATTATTAATCATAAAAGTATACCATTAGCCATTGATGTTCATAAAGAGCGCTTATTTCCGATTCCTCTTTAGGGACCAAAAGGCAGGGACTTTGATTTGCTCCAAGGTGTGAGGTCCTTCATTCTTGATGTTTTAAGTCAATATAAGTATTTTGAGGGCATCCCTTTTAAAGGGGTGCCCTTTATATATTTGAGGAGGTGTAAATCGCATGACCAATGTAATTGCCATTGCCAACCAAAAAGGCGGCGTTGGCAAGACAACTACCTGCGTTAACCTTGGCATTGGGTTGGCTAGGGAAGGAAAGAAGGTTCTTCTGATGGACAGCGACCCGCAGGGGTCACTGTCCATCAGTTTGGGAAATCCCCAGCCCGACCATTTATCAATTAACTTGGCAACAGTAATGGGAAAGGTGATGACCGAGGAGGCTATTGACCCCGTTGAGGGTATTCTGCACCATGGCGAGGGTGTAGACCTTATGCCCGCAAACATTGAATTGTCGGGTATGGAGGTGTCATTGGTGAACGCAATGAATCGTGAAAAGGTTTTGAAGCAATATTTGGATTTTGTAAAAGGGAGGTATGACTATGTTTTGCTCGACTGTATGCCTTCGCTGGGGATGCTCACCATCAATGCGCTGGCCGCTGCCGACAGCGTGTTAATTCCTGTTCAGGCACAATACCTCCCGGCCAAGGGCCTCGAGCAGCTATTGCAAACGATTAATAAGGTGCGTCGGCAGATCAATCCCAGGCTCAAAATCGACGGCATCCTACTGACGATGGTGGATAACCGCACCAATTATGCCAGAGAAATCAGCGCCTTGTTACGAGATATGTATGGTACAAAATTGAAAGTGTTCGGTGTAGACATTCCACACTCAGTACGAGCCGCAGAGACTAGCTCAGAGGGTAAGAGTATTTTTGCGCATGACCCTAAGGGCAAAGTCGCAGAGGCATACCGAGAACTGACAAAGGAGGTGTTGAAACTTGAAAAGCAGCGCCAAAAATATAAGCCTGAACAGCTACGATGACATTTTCTCCACCGAGGAAACCCGCGCGGATGAAAGACGTGAAAAGGTCATGGACATCCCGCTTGCAGAACTGTTGCCATTCAGGAATCATCCCTTCAAAGTGCTGGATGATATAGCCATGCAGGAAACCGCACTGAGCATCAAAGAGCATGGTGTGCTTGTCCCTGCCATCGCCCGCCCCTGGCCGGATGGTGGATATGAGATGATATCCGGTCATCGGCGAAAACGTGCTTGTGAGCTTGCCGGGTTGGATACCATGCCTGTTTTAGTCCGTGATTTGGATGACGATGCGGCGACAATCATCATGGTTGACAGCAACATCCAGCGTGAAAACATACTGCCGAGCGAGCGCGCTCTTGCCTATAAAATGAAGCTGGAAGCGATAAAACATCAAGGAGAACGAAATGATTTAACTTCATCCCAAGTTGGGATGAAGTTGCAAGCACTTGATATTGTCGGTCAGCAAGCAGGAGATAGCCGTAACCAAGTCCATAGATATATCCGTCTCACCGAGCTTGCTCCTGACCTGCTGGACATGGTTGACACCAAGAAAATTGCCTTCAATCCCGCCGTCGAATTGTCTTATCTCAAGCCTGAGGAACAGGTCATGCTCATAACGGCAATAGACAGCGAACAAGCTACGCCCTCGCTGTCACAAGCACAACGCCTTAAAAAATTCAGTCAGGAAGGGCATTTAACCGAGGACAGTATGCTAGCCATCATGTCGGAGGAAAAGAAAAGCGATTTGGATAAAATTACCCTCACCGGCGATAAGATCAAGAAATACTTTCCAAGCTCTGAAACGTAAGGCTGAAGTTGAAAATGAGATTATCACAGGTATATTTATTCCGCCATCAAAACAAACGGTTGCCGATTTTATGTACGATTTCGTCAGCATGTATGGAGAGAAAAAATGGGGCGTTTCAATGTATGACTCCAGTTGCGCCCTGATTGCCAACTATATTAATCCCATAATTGGTCACCTGGAGGTTCAGACCATCACCACGAGAGTAGCCGACAAGTATATACAGACATTGCAGAAAACGCCTTCCGTTACCACCAAGACTCATAAACCAGCCAATGAATATCTTTCTCCAGCAAACATAGAAAAGATTGTAAAATTACTTCGGTGCGCGTTCAAACAGGCGGTCAAATGGGAAATGATCAGCAAAAATCCATTTGACAATGCTACATGCCCCAAGGTGGAATATAAGCGCCGCGACATCTGGAATACAGAAATGATTCGCAAAGCATTGGATGCCTGCACAGATACGAAATTATACATATCTATGAATTTGGCTTTCGCATGTTCGCTCAGGATGGGTGAAATACTTGGCCTTACATGGGACAACGTTCATATCAGTGATGAGGCCCTTGCACAGGATGATGCCTACATATACGTAGATAAGGAATTGACCCGTGCATCAAAGCGGGCAATTGAGATGTTGGGTGAAAAGGATGTTATCCATGTCTTTCAGCCGCTTATGCCGAACACCAGCACACGCGTCATTCTGAAAAAACCTAAAACTGAGTCAAGCACTCGCAAGGTATGGCTACCAAAAACAGTGGCTTACATACTTCGCGAATGGCAGAAGTCACAAAACGAATTGAAGCAGTTCTTGGATGACGAATATCAGGATTTCAATCTGGTTGTTGCCCTTCCCAATGGAAGGCCCTGCGAGGGCAGAATTATTTTAAAAGAGTTTGAGAAGCTCAGAGATGAAGCTCAGCTCCCCAGGGTGGTCTTTCATTCTCTACGGCATTCCAGTACCACTTACAAGCTCAAGCTTAACCAAGGTGACCTGAAAGCGACACAGGGTGACACCGGGCACGCGGAAATCGACATGATCACCAAGGTATACGCGCACATACTTGATGAGGACAGGAAAATCAACGCGCAGAAATTTGAAAGTGCGTTCTATTCGAATCCGGACCTAAGAAACGTCAAGCCACCTGAAGAACCGAAACAGACGGTGGATATATCCATGCTGATTAAGCAGCTTCAGGAGTCACCTGAATTGGCGGCGGCTTTGGCTAATCTAGTAAGCTCAAAAACGTGCTAATAGTTCTAATTAGCAAATGCTTTAAATACATTAGCAAGTTTGTGAAAACGGTTCGATTCCTATTAGCAAAGTATTCAATTATTCAAAAGGCATTCAAGATATAACCTGATGTTTCGGGATAAAGAAAAAGTGTCGAAAACATAGCGTTTTCAACACTTTGGCACCCCCGAGACGATTCGAACGTCCGACCCTTCGCTTAGGAGTGGCACGTGCTACCTCGTACAGCGTTTGTTATGGTATCCTACAATACCGTCTAAACCCTTGTGGTACAAGGATAATTTCGGAACCGATTATTATTTTTTAATACGTCGTAACGCCCTGTATTGACCTATTATATGTGGTCCGATTAGCAAGGAATTAGCTGGACCTGGAAAAAACCAAGGTGTACGAACTACCTGCTATTTCGTCCAAAGCAACATAATTGACACTCATTATACTACATTTTGAATATAACTTTTAGAGGTTGTTGCTTTCTGCAATAACCTCTTTTTACATAAATCAAACTTAATTTCCGGCGTTCGACTCCTTTTCATTGATTACAAATTTCCATAATGATATAATACTAATGGCATAAGAAAGTAGGTGAGTCACATGGAAAAAGAAAGCCTTTTCAAAAAAATAGACCGCTACGCCTCCGTCATCCAAAACTATCGACCATTGTCGGAGGACGAGATAAAAGAGCTGGACGCATACTTCAAAATTGGTGTCACATATAGCTCAAATGCGCTAGAGGGCAACTCCTTAACTCTTTCGGAAACGAAGGTATTGCTGGAGGATGGTATTACAGTCGGAGGGAAACCGATTCGTGACTGCTATGAGGCTACCGGCCATGCAAAAGCGTTTGATTTCATGTTGGAGCTTGCTCGTAGCGCGAATTTCACCTTCTCCGAAGAAAGCATTAAACGTATTCACTATTTGTTTTATAATGGCATAGATGCGGAAAAGGCTGGTCAGTATCGCAAGGGGCAGGTATTCATATCTGGTACGGAATATGTGCCGCCGACAGCCGAGGAAGTTCCTAGATTAATGGCGGCGCTCATCGATGATCTGAACGTTAAAAGAGATAAATTGCATCCCGTGGAGTTAGCTTCTTATGCCCACCGCCGCTTGGTCGATATTCACCCTTTTCAGGATGGAAACGGACGCACCGCGCGGCTGCTTATGAACTTGATTTTAGTCAATAAAGGTTACTGCGTAGTTTCTATACCGCCTGTACTACGTCATGATTACATTACGGCCTTACAGCAAGCGCAGCGGAGTAAAGCTCCCAGCGATACCGCATTTATCAAGTTAATTGCCGAATGTGAAATTGAGGCACAAAAAGACTATTGCCGGATGTTCCGTATAAAGTTACCCGGCCTGTCTAAAGACGCGCCAGAGCGATAAAACTATATAACATATAGAAGTCTGTTTCAATGAAACAGGCTTTTATTATATTAAAGGGCTTAACTGCAAAGTTAGGCCCTTTTTCTATTTCTGGAGGTGAGAAATTATATGACAAACGTAATAGCCATCGCCAACCAAAAAGGCGGCGTTGGCAAAACCACTACTTGTGCCAATCTCGGCGTCGGACTGGCACAGGAGGGGAAAAAAGTCCTATTGATTGACAGCGACCCGCAAGGTTCTCTGACAATCAGCTTAGGTAATCCCCAGCCTGATAATCTACCCGTGACGCTGGCGACGGTGATGGGCAAGGTGCTTACTGAGGAAGCCATCAATCCAAAGGAGGGCATTCTACACCACGACGAGGGCGTTAACCTTATGCCTTCTAACATTGAGCTTTCTGGTATGGAGGTTTCGCTTGTCAATGCCATGAGCCGCGAAAAGGTCCTGAAACAATACCTGGATAGCGTAAAGCGCCAATACGACTATGTTCTTCTCGACTGTATGCCATCGCTTGGAATGCTGACTATTAATGCGTTGGCCGCAGCCGACAGCGTAGTTATTCCCGTTCAGGCACAGTATCTTCCAGCCAAGGGCCTTGAACAGTTATTGCAGACAATCAACAAGGTACGGCGGCAGATCAATCCCAAACTCAAAATTGACGGTATCCTGCTCACAATGGTAGATAGCCGCACCAACTATGCCAAAGAGATCAGCGCCCTGTTGAGGGATACTTACGGCAAAAAAATCAAGGTATTTAATACAGACATTCCCCATTCCGTCCGTGCCGCCGAAATCAGCGCAGAAGGTAAGAGTATTTTCGCCCACGATCCGAAGGGCAAGGTGGCCGAGGCGTATCGGGAGTTAACAAAGGAGGTGTTGAAGATTGAAAAACAGCGCCAAAAACATAAGTCTGAACAGCTACGATGATATATTCTCCACTGAGGAAACCCGTGCGGATGATAAACGCGAAAAGGTCATGGAAATTTCACTTGAGGACCTATACCCGTTTCCCGACCATCCGTTTCAAGTTCGAGATGATGATTCTATGCACGATACCGTGGAAAGCGTGAAAGAATACGGCGTACTGGTCCCTGCTATCGTCCGTCCTCGCGTTGACGGCGGCTTTGAGCTTATTTCCGGCCACCGGCGCAAACACGCCTGTGAGCTTGCGGGACTTTCCACTATGCCGGTCATTGTCCGCAACCTGAACGATGATGCCGCGACAATTATCATGGTTGACAGCAATATTCAGCGCGAAAACATCCTGCCGAGCGAACGGGCCAAGGCGTACAAAATGAAGCTGGATGCTATACGGCGGCAAGCTGGCAGACCTTCCAAAGAAAATTCCCGACAAGTTGTCGGGAATTTAGAAAGTGCTGCGATTGTAGGAAAAGAAGCCGGAGAAAGCGGCAGACAGGTGCAGCGGTATATCCGGCTGAACGAACTGTCGCCGGAGCTTCAGCAGATGGTGGACGACAAGAAAATCGCCATGACTCCCGCCGTGGAGCTGTCATACCTCAAACCGGAGGAACAAACGCTCTTGCTGAACACTATCGAAAGCGAACAGGCCACTCCTTCGCTCTCCCAGGCCCAGCGATTGAAAAAGTTCAGTCAGGATGGACATTTAAACGAGGACAGTATGTTGGCCATCATGTCGGAGGAAAAGAAAAATCATTTGGATAAGGTGACGCTCTCCGGTGATAAACTCAAAAAATACTTTCCAAAATCATATACACCACAGCAGATGGAGAATATTATTTTGAAGCTTCTTGACCAATGGCAGAAAAAGCGGCAACGGGATCAATCGCGGTAGGGTCAATGTTTCAGGCGTTCCGAATGGAGCGTCTATTTTCATGCCCGAAAGAGGTGATTGAGCATGAGCTTCGACTACCATTACGGAAGCGAGGCAGAGCAATATAGCTTTTACCGAATCCCCAAAATACTCATTGTAGATGATAAATTCAAAAAACTGTCCACTGATGCAAAGCTCCTATATGGCCTCATGCTTGACCGCATGAGTCTGTCCGTGAAAAGTGGATGGTTTGATGAAGAAAATCGCGTGTTTATACATTTCGCAATGAACGACATTATGGAACAACTAAACTGTCAGCATGGAAAAGCTATAAAACTTCTTGCGGAATTAGACGATCTGAAAGGCATCGGACTCATCCGCAGGGTAAAGCAGGGACAGGGACGGCCTGCAAAAATCTATGTGATGAAAGCGACGACCCCTGAGAAATCCAGACCTCCGAAAAGCGGAAATCCAGACTTCCGAAAAACGGAAGTCAAGACTTCCGCAATACGGAAGTCAAGACTTCCGCAATACGGAAGCGCAGACTTCCCTAAATCGGAACGTAATAATACTGAGATAAATAATACTGATTTCAACGAGACTGATCTATCTATCGATCCTGCACAAAGAGCAATCGAATTGATGGATGTGGATGGTTTGAGACAGACAGTAATCAAAAATATCGAGTACGATATTCTTGTCAAGGAGCGAAAAGCTGACAGGGACAGGCTAGAAGAAATCGTTGATCTCATTGTAGAAACGCTTTATTCTACCAAGCCTACGATCTGTGTTTCCGGTGATGATTATCCTGCATTGCTGGTCAAGGATAAATTACTCAAGCTGGACCGTATGCACATCGAGTATGTTTTTGAATGCTTGGATAAAAACACAACCTACGTCAGAAACATCAAAAAATATCTGCTGGCAGTTTTATTTAACGCACCAAGCACAATAAGCAGTTACTACTCAGCGCAGGTTAACCACGATATGTACGATGACGGCTCACACTGACAGTAAACGTCTTAGTATGGGCCATATTTGTATGTCACCGCCAAATAAAAAAGGAGTGTTGCAAATTGAAAGTATTGATTATTGAACCCGAAAAGGTCCCTCACGAAGAAAACATAGACAACGGCCTAGAGGCTATGCAAAACATAGTAGGCGGCTACATACAAGCCACTTACCCATATGATGATCCCGTTGCCCTTGTCTGCAATGAGGAAGGCAAGCTTACCGGTCTACCGCTAAACCGAAAGATCGAAGATTATGACATAATCGCCGGAACTTTCTTCATCTGTGGTTTAAGCAGAGACAATTTTGATTCTTTATCACCTGATCTCATGGAAAAGTACAAAAACAAGTTTGCCCAACCGGAGAAATTCGTGCGGCTGGGCAGACATATCATAGCTGTCCCGATAAAACAGGAGAAAGAACCTAAACCACCCAGGCAGAAAAAAGAGTCAAGCCACGACGAACGATGAAAGGAGAGATTTTCAAGTGAAACGACCACTCGCATACATTACTGCCCCGTGGGGCGCAGACGAAATTGAGAACACTGAAGATGCGGCGCGGTATTGCCGCAAGGTTTACGACGCGGGCTTTTCGCCTATTTGCCCGATCCTTTTCCTGCCGCTGTTTATTAATGACGCTATTCCGGAGGAACACAAGGACGGCATCGACATTGCCCGCGACTATCTGCGTCGCGCTCATGTGCTGGTAGTCTGCGGCAGGACTGTGGACGAAGCAATGAAAAACGATATTGCCACGGCAGAACGGCTGCGGATCACAGCCACGACGCTAGACGGTATCCTCACCGTCAAAGGACAGGGACGCAAAAATAACAAAGGAAAGGAGGGGGGATAACGTGCCAGATTATCAAAAAATGTACCACTCCCTGTTCAACGATGTGACCGACACCATCACGAAACTTCAACAGGCACAGCAGAAAACCGAGGAAATGTATATAGACAGCAAAGAAACCGTTCTTACCACGCTTCGGGACGGTATCGGTGAAAAAAAGGTAGAAGATACACCCAACAAAACAAAAACATCAAAGAAAAAACCGCCTTCCCATGATGAACGGTAAAAAAATGAGGTGAATTATTAATGCTAAAACTTTTCAAAAACAAAATCTTTATCGGTGCGATGTGCTTGTTACTGGCAGGAATACTTGCATTCGTTCTTCTCCCAAAGCTCTATGATGCTCAATCATCTACAGCGGAAATCGTAAAGCTTAAATCGACTGTTGAATACGGCACTGTAATTACTAGCGATATGTTGACGGTCGCAGAGGTTGGCTCCTATGGCTTACCGGATAGTGTTGTGACAGATAAATCTGAAATCATCGGCCTTGTCGCTGGTGAAACGATTTATACCGGGGAATATCTTTGGCGTGACCGTTTTATAACTGCGGAAGCCTATGCAGAAATAGAAACAAAAACCGGCTACGGTTTATCGTCTGGAACATATCTGTTGACCATCGATCTGCCCTCCGAATCCTCTGGCCTTGCCGGTATCCTCCGGGCAGGAGATACCGTAGACGTTTACGGATATACGGACGATGGTGAAACCATTGCAGTCAATGAAGCTCTGACCTCTGTAATTGTGTATGAGGTACTAAATAGCAAACTGGTGTCTCTTGATGAACTCGATGCCGAATTAAAATCAAATCCTGACACCGATGTTGCGGATTATGACTTTTCACCCGCATATGTTGTTTTCATAGTAAACGAACATCAGGCCAAGACGTTGATTGGGCTTGAAAAAGACGAATCCTTGCACTTGACCTTACGAGAAGCGGAGGAGTAGATATGGGAATCTGTGCGATATGGGGTGCGCCTCAATCTGGGAAAACGACCCTTGCGGTCAATTTCGCTCACGCCATCAGCCGGGGTGATAAATCCGTATGCCTCGTTTCCCCTGTTGCATACAGTGAGCTTTCTGCTTTTCTTGGCATAAAAATCCCGAAGGAACAAAGCCTACCAGCGGCTCTGAGGGGTGATTCTGGGATCAGACAAACAGTTTACAAGGTGGATGAGCTTTTATATGTGCTTGCAGCGCCGGTAACAGCCGATGCCTTTAATTTTGATTATTCAAGCGAACAGGTCAAATCACTTTTGGAGCTTGCCCGTATTACGTTTGATGTTGTTATTGTGGACTGCCCTTCTGAGCCTAATAATTTGTTTGCTGCATGGTCGCTGAATAGGTCGAATACCGTTGTTCTGACCATTGGTGGCCATATTTCTAATGTGGTGTGGCATAGGGCAAACAAAAAGGCTTTACAGGCAGTAAAAAATAAGGCCGTCTATGTAAGCTCACAGGTCACATCAGACTTTGACTACAATGCCATGTATCAGCTTATAAAATGTACGCCTGACATTAGAATCCCTTGTGTTTCCGAGGCTCCAACTCTGCAAAACGAAAACAGACTTTTATTGGGAGTATCCGGTAAGAAAGGACGGGCATACTCCAAGGCGATTAACCAACTATACGAGGTGATGAAACCATGAGCATAACGGCATATGAGTATTTGTCTGTACTACAAGCGACAGACAGCGCCACCGAGCAGTCGCAGAGCAACGAGATTTATGATTATTCAAAGCTCCTTGAAAATGTGCGATCGGTAATTGCCGAAAAGCATTCCAAGGAGCTTTCTTCGGCCCTGAGAAGCGCGGATGCTGCTCAAACCCTGAAAACCCTGATTCTCAAATACTGTGTTCAGGAGCTTGCAGGGAAAGAGTTCGACCAAGGTAAGCTGGTAGAAAAAATCTATCAGGACATGGCCGGACTAGGCGTTCTCACTGAGTACCTTTATGATCCGAATGTGGAAGAAGTCAATATCAACGGTTATAACGTGATTGAGATCAATTACCCCGATCATATTAAGTATCTACATGATAGAGAGGCGTTTTCCTCACCAACAACAGCTTTGGACGTTGTTAAACGCATGGTGCGCATGGGCGGTATGATTCTCGACGCGCAGACGCCACGCGTTGACAGTTATACCGGAGACGGTACACGAATTTCAGCCATGATACCGCCGGTAGTTCCACAGGATCGCGGCGTTATCGCATCCATCCGAAAGCAAAACAAAAGCAATATCACCCGACAGCAGCTTTTAGATTCCGGTTCCGTTTCTCCTGATATGCTGGACTTTCTCACGCTCTGCTTATGCAATGGAATTTCAGTGGGACTCGCAGGAAGTACCGGTTCCGGGAAAACCACCGATCAGGCATACCTGTTAAACGAGTATATCCGAAAAAACGATGACTACAACAACCGTGTATTCATCATCGAGGATAGTCGGGAGCTAAACCTAACCGGCTACGACGCGGAAAACGATAGACCGGCCCGGGTGTTGTATACGGTAACAAAAGACCCACCCAATCCGATTACCATGCTGGACCTGATTGTAAGTTCCCTGCGTTTTCATCCCGCGCTTATTGTCCCTGCCGAAGTCAGGGATGCCGCCGCATATCAGGCGGCAAACGCTGGACAGACTGGCCATACCATTCTTACCGCGTTTCACGCCGACAGCGCACAGGACGCATACCGACGCCTGGTGTCTATGTGCCATTCGGCACGGACCGGCTTGTCCGATGAACTGCTCCTGGAAATGTGTGTGGGCGCGTGGCCTATCATGGTTTATAAAAAGCAGCTAAAGGACAACAG
Source organism: uncultured Sporobacter sp. (assembly GCA_963675425.1). Taxonomy (GTDB): domain Bacteria; phylum Bacillota; class Clostridia; order Oscillospirales; family Oscillospiraceae; genus Sporobacter. The sequence goes on from OY776214.1 coordinate 2,419,138, forward strand.
CCGAAAGTATATGGAAATCTTTGAGGCGACGGGCGTTGAAAATGGAAAGCTGCAAGGCCAAATGTTATATCGATTTATTGTCAGCCGGACGGAGCGAGATGAACGCGGACGAATCATAAAGGTTCACGGCTCACATCGAAAGGTTGGGACGATTTCACCGGAGCTGCTTAACCGTCTGCGCGACAACGGAGCATCGGAAGCCGAGATATATCGCTTGTTCCCCAACACCCACCAGGAGGTGGCGGAAAATGAATAGCATCATCTTTATTTATCTCGCTGTGTTCATATTTCTGATCGCGGCGATTTTTCTTATCAGCGGTATGGACAAAGAAATTGCCGCTGAACGTAGACGTGGGAAAAAGGCTGGGGCTATAAAGCTCAAAAAACATACACACTTTGCAAGGATCATACGTATGGAGCAGAAACGCCGGCTGCTGCTCTCGCAAACAAGAATGTCCAAGCCTGGTTATTGGCTACTGACATGTTTTGGTGCAGTCGGCGGTGCGGCAATCGGAAAGCTTTTTTTCTACAATACCTTCTTTGCTGTAGCAGTCGGTATCTTAGGCGCGCTCAGCCCTCGATTATATCTTAGCTTCAAGGCAACAAACGCGAAAAGCCAGCGCATAGAAAAGCTGAACTCGTCTATGATGATACTTTCCAACTCCTACATCGTGACAGAGGATATTCTAAAATCAGTACAGGACAATATCGACGTGTTGGAGTACCCGGCTCCGTTCCGGGATTTCCTCACATATGTCAATCTTATTGACAGTAGTATTAAGACTGGCTTGCGTCGGCTGGAAAATCAGGTGGATAATATCTACTTTTCACAGTGGGTGAATGTGCTAATTATGGCACAGGATGATCGGAGCATGAAATATGTCACCATATCCGTTGTTGATGCGATGAATGATGTGCGACAGGTACAGCGGGAATCCAATACGGCTATGTATGCAATCTGGCGTGAATATCTTACCGTTTTATGCCTGATATTTTCAGTGCCGATGATCTTCCGCATCTTAATGAAAGATGCATATATGGTCCTTGTCACAACACTTCCGGGACAGGCTTTGCTTGTCCTTCTGCTGGCGGCGGTGGTTTTTTCTTTGGTCAAGGCAGTTCAACTCAACAAACCGTTACTGCTGTAGAGGAGGTGGAGACATGTTAATTGGACTTACCCTATTCCTTACCGCCTTGCTACTGTTTTTCGGTCTGAGAACAGGATGTATGGCCGTAAACGGAAACTCCTATGTCGGGCATCGGACACTTTCTAAAATGTCTAAATGGCAGAGCAAGTCACTTGACATATGGGCGATTTTCCCACTGAAGCCGCTTCTTTCCCTTACCGCGCGGATCGTATATTTGGATGAAGCCACTGCGTCAAGGCTTGGCAAGCGCCTGGATAAAGCTGGTCTGAAAATAACACCACAGGAATACACAGCCAGAAGGTATCTTGTTATCACGTTTGGCATTTGTATGATGGCAGTTTGTCTATTCCTTCGTTTCTACTTCGGCATTTTTATCATCCTGCTGGCAATGGTGTTTGCCTTGCTGAAGCTACGAGATGCCCTCAACGTAAAAATCAGAAAAAAGGAGCTGGCCGTCTCACAGGAAATGCCTCGTTTTGTAAAAACAATAAGCCGCAGTTTGCAAAGTGATCGTGACCTATATAACGTCATCAGCGCATACCGAAAGGTCGCGGGGCCGGAGCTTGGCGGTGAGCTGGATATCCTGCTTGCTGAAATGCAATCCGGCAATGTCCAAAATGCCCTTTCCCATTTTGAAAACCGGCTTGGAACGCCGGAAGCATTCAGATTCTGCGGCGCGCTCCGTGATATGAGTATAGGCATCGACCAAACAGCGACACTTAGCTATATGGCCGACGATATGGCGCGTCAGGCCAAAGAAAATATAAAAAAAGAGCTGTCCTTGAGGCCGGGTAAAATGCGCAGGACGTATTACCCGGCTATTGCTATCTGTATCGCCATGATTTTGTATGTCCTCGTCGTTTACGTTATCAATAATTTAAACAATATTTCGTAAAGGAGAAAATCAACATGAAAAAAATTGTACAGTCTATCCGCGAGAGTATCCGCAACAACAGCAACAAAGTAGCTGCCGCCATGACCGACACCAAGGGTGAGCTTGCTACCAGCACCATTGGAGGCATTATCGTAGGCGTGGTTATTGTCGGCCTGCTCATTGTGGCAATCAACCAGTTTTTCCCCAATTTCTTCTCGGACATGTTCGATAAAATGGCCGACAAACTGAACGGCAACTGGTAAAGGAGACGGCAGTATGACGGTTGTGAATAAGTTAAGAAGTCTACTGCGACAGAAAAAAGGCGATGAAGCGGTTTCCTTTCTGCTCACGACCGTCATGCTCGTCTTAATCTTCGCAACACTTGTATCTGCCCTAATCTACGTCATGCAATACTATAATGCGAGCTATATCTGCCGTCGAGTGGTACGCAACATCGAGATAGCAGGACAATACGACGAGACAGAAACCATGAATATTGTAAACACCATGGCCGGTTCCGGTCTGGAAGATATAGATGTTCAGGTTGATGCTGTGTACTTTAGCGGCAGAAAAATTCAACTCAGGCAGATGTTCAACGTTACCCTTACCAGTAGTTACAAGATCACAATATTGGAGATTGGCGAAGATACAATTGTGGTGTCCTTGCCTATCAATGTGAAGGTGGCCGGAATGAGTGAGGTGTATTGGAAATGAAAAAGTTATTGAAAGGCAAAACCGGAAGTATATCGGTTTTGTATATCGGCTTTATGTTTTTTCTCATGGTAATAACGTTCGTGATTATGGAAATGGGAGCTGCTTATCAGAACTACTATGACGCGGAAACCATCCTACAGAGGTGCTGTAACAGCGCAGTCGAGAGTAACATACTGGATGAATACCGTGCCGATAATATCCTGTATATGAACATACAGGGCGCGACAGCCGATTTTTCAAGCTACCTTGATTCAGATATGCCGGACAAATATACGGTCACAATAACCAACGTTACAGGCACAGCAACCCCTCCAAACCTGATCGTCACAGGGACGGTCACTTACTCAACGCTTTTCCAGCAGTACGGCTTTGACGACATTACCTTTAACTTCACAGTGGAAGCTACAAATTACAGGATTGAGTGACGGCTATGGTTAAATATATCCCAACACTGATAATTGCCGCCGTGCTTATATACGGCGGCGTAATTGATTTCAAGCGGAGGGAAATACCTAATGTCGTCCCAATTATTTTAATCGCAATAGGCTTTTTATTTGGCTTTTCCATGTTTTGGAGTATAATTGGGTTAGTCGCCCCGGCAATGCTGCTGTTTATAGCGGCAAAAATCACAAAAAGCGAAATACCCGGAGGCGATTTCAAACTGCTTTGCAGTCTTGGCTTTGTGTGCGGCTTACAGGAACTTACAGTATTAATTTTTTTGGCCGGTACAGGTGCCATAGCTTATGGGCTTTTTCGGCACCGTCCGGTAAAACGTCACATTCCGCTGTGTTCCTACATAGCCCCCGCATATATTGCCCTTCAGGTAATTGCTTTTGTACTTGAAAGGAGGTGATACTATGCGATAACTATAATAGAAACAAACAACATTACAAAAGGAGACACCAAACATGAAGAAGAAAATTTCAATGCTGCTGGCCGCTGCGCTTATAGTAAGTACCTTTTGCATGGTTGGCGCTACTGCGACAGCGGCGGACACTAACGACATCGGTTCAAACGATCTCACTGTAAAATACAATGGTGTAGCGGTCCTTTTCCCGGATGCGCAGCCCTTTGTAGACGAGAACAACAGAACACTCATTCCTGTTCGTTTCGTCGCGGAGACGATGGGCGCGGATGTTAGCTGGAATCAGGAAACACAGACCGCCAAAATCGAGCAGGACGGCATCACTATCAATGTTCCGATTGGCAGCGATACGATCACGGTAACAGAGGACGGCAACTCAAGCACAGTCCAAATGGACACGGAGGCTATTATAAGTGAAAGCCGTACTTATGTACCTATCCGGTTCGTTGCCGAATCTCTCGGCGCGTGGGTAAGCTATTCCGACCTGTTCAGCACGGTTCAAATCTACAGGGATGTTCTCTCCCCGGAGGAAATTGATAGACTTCACAACTATTATGATATGACTTGGGAGGAGTATTGCGAAGCAACAAATTATTCGTCCGTACATACGGATGAAGATTGGCTTAGTAGTAATCCTCAGATTGCATATTTCACCGGGACTTATGGGTTCGAGAATGCCAATGAGTGGAAGCTCCGTAATCCAAACGGGATTGAAGTCCTAAAATGGGGTGATCTTGGATACACAGCCACAGACTACGTTGGGGTGCTTTCCGGCTTAACCTATACTTACGGAACGCAGCCGGATATTGACTTTGCAAACCTTGTACTTGCCGAAGCCCGTGGCGTCGAGGATGAAATTAACAGCGCGGGTAAGGTAACTATAGAATTAAATACCGATCTGTCCTGTGTATATTATTCCCGCCACTCCAATCTTGCGGACACCTATGTGCGCGGAGTGCTTACAGTAACCATCCCTGAGAATGCAGATATCTCCTGGATAAAGGAAAATTACGACTTTATAACCGACCCCAAAGCAGGGGAAACATTCAACACTGATGTTGAAGTTCAAGTATTTACTTATACGGAAAACGTACATTGGAGCAGTATAACTGCTCTAAACTAAGGAGGTAAAAATGAAAACAATTAAATACAGGATTATGCCGATAATGCTATTGCTTGTTTTTGCAATAGCATTTTGCGTTCCTGCGATGGCATACTATTCTGAGTATGATGAACAGTATTTCCCCGAAGGCTCTCAGGAATACAATGATTTAAACCAAGCTACACAAGACTGGTGGGACGCTTACTATGACAACGACCAAGACGGCATGGATAGCGCCCACCAATCGGCCGAGGACATACGTTCCTCCGAAAACTATTCCGGCGGTGATGATGGCTCAGAATATCATCCTTGGGATGATGGTGGCAATTCCGGCTATTCCGGTGGTGGCGGCTATTATTATGATCCGCCAGCCCCTACGACCTATACTATAACAGCCAGCGCGGGAACAGGCGGCAGCATCAGCCCAAGCGGTTCAACCTCAGTTACGGAAGGCACCAGCAAGAACTACACGATTACGGCAAACACCGGTTACAAAATCGCAGACGTTAAAGTGGATGGCTCGTCAATCGGCGCGGCATCCACTTATACTTTCAGCAGTGTTTCATCTTCCCACAGCATCAATGCTACATTTGCATCTAATGCATCCCTGAATGCAGGCGACGCTACGCTTGGTGACGGTGGTTCTGGGTCGCTCAAATCGGGCGTAACCAAATCCGGATACGGGATAACAGTAAATCTGCCTGTCACAGCCTCCTACGTTAGCGGAACAACGGTAACGGCCAGCTATAACTTCACGTCGGCCAAGTCCGTTTCACTTGAAAGCGTCGGCGGCACATGGCAATTCCCGATCAACAGTTCCAGCGCGACAGGTGCGCGGAAAATCTATATCCCCGTTGACACCTCGGACGGCACCTATACAATTACCTTCAACATCAGAGCGTTAGACCCACAGGCAACGGCGATTACAGGTTCTAATGTGTATCTGACCGATACCAAAACCGTCACGATCACAATTGATGGTTCAATGTTCGAGGATGATTTTACAGGCGATTCCTGATCGGTACTAAATCCATAATTTCATAGAGAACGGGCGGCAGGCTTTTTCAGTCTGCCGCCTTTCTCTTTTAAACTTGCTTTTTGCATTGGAAAGGGTGATTTGAATGCAGGAAGAAGTAGAAACCCGCGCTGTGACATTGGTAATCAGTAGCACTAAGCTCTCAGCTCGAATATTGAAAGAATCTATTGACAAGTATCTAGCTCATCAAAATCAAAAGAAGACAGCAAAGAGCAGAGATGGTTCTGTGGCAACCCACGGTAAACAGACGGTAAAGCAACTCGTTGGACAGAATGCGGGCGTTTCTAACATTGAAATTACAGACAATAATATTAAATCTTTTGAGCGAGTAGCGCGAAAATACGGCGTGGATTATGCTTTAAAGAAAGATCGCAGTGTGTCGCCAGCCAAATACCTCGTCTTTTTCAAGGGGCGAGACGCGGACGCGCTCACCGCCGCTTTCACCGAGTTTACTGCAAAAACGGTAAACCGAACGAAAAAGCCCTCCGTTCTCTCGCAGCTCCAGCAGTTCAAGGCGATGGTCAAAGCAAACACCATTGACCGCGTGAGGCATAAGAAACAGGAGCGAACGCGATGAATGCAAAAGCAAAGAAGCTGCTCCTTTTGAACCTCCCGTATCTGTTCGTCGCGTTGTTTGCAACCAAACTTGGACAGACGTGGCGGCTGGCCGCAGGTACAGACGCTTCCCGGAAGCTCCTGCACCTGATGGACGGCTTTGCCGCCGCCTTTGCTTCCCTGTTACCCAGCTTCCATCCGGCTGATCTGGCCGTGGGCGTCCTTCTTGCCGTCGCCCTACGGTTGGCAGTTTATATCAGGGGCCGCAACGCTAAGAAATTCCGAAAGAATGTGGAATACGGCTCGGCCCGTTGGGGTACGGCTAAGGATATTAAGCCTTACATTGACCCCGTTTTTGAAAACAACCTCATTCTCACACAAACGGAATATCTCACGATGAATAATCGTCCAAAGGACCCCAGGACAGCCCGAAACAAAAACGTTCTAATTGTCGGTGGTTCAGGTTCTGGCAAGACTAGGTTTTGGCTCAAACCAAATCTTATGCAATGTCACAGCTCATACGTCGTGACCGATCCCAAAGGTAGTGTCGTGATCGAGTGTGGGAAACTTTTGCAGCGAAACGGTTACCGAATAAAAATACTCAATACTATCAATTTTAAAAAAAGTATGCATTACAATCCCTTTGCTTACATTCATAGCGAAAAGGACATTTTGAAGCTGGTTACGACGCTTATTACTAACACGAAAGGCGAAGGCAAGGCGGGAGACGACTTTTGGGTTAAAGCCGAAACGCTGTTGTATACGGCACTTATCGGATATATCCATTATGAAGCGCCTGAGAATGAGCGAAACTTTTCAACGTTAATTGAATTTATCAATGCATCGGAAGTTCGTGAGGACGATGAGGAATTTCAAAACCCTGTTGACCTCATGTTTGAAGCTTTGGAAAAACGGGAACCGGATCACTTCGCCGTCCGTCAGTACAAAAAATACAAGTTGGCGGCAGGAAAAACGGCAAAGTCCATACTTATCTCATGTGGCGCTCGACTTGCTCCGTTCGATATCGCAGAACTTCGGGAGCTGACAAGCTATGATGAGCTGGAATTGGATACGCTTGGGGACAAGAAAACGACTTTATTTATTATAATCAGTGACACCGACGATACGTTCAATTTTATTGTCTCAATGGCCTATACGCAGCTTTTTAATTTGCTGTGTGACAAGGCCGATGATGTATACGGCGGCAGGCTTCCGGTACATGTTCGCTGTCTCATCGATGAATGCGCAAACATTGGGCAGATACCAAAGTTGGAAAAACTTATGGCAACCATCCGCAGCCGCGAGATTTCTGCTTGTTTGGTACTGCAAGCCCAAAGCCAACTAAAAGCGCTATACAAAGATAATGCTGACACCATCATCGGAAACTGTGACAGTGCAATCTTTTTGGGCGGCAAGGAACGTACTACACTTAAAGAATTAACCGAAACATTAGGAAAGGAAACGATAGATACATACAACACAGGCGAGAGCCGTGGACGCGAAAAATCTCACAGTCTGAATTATCAGAAACTTGGAAAGGAGCTGATGAGTATTGATGAGTTGGCTGTCCTTGATGGCGGCAAGTGTATTATGCAGCTTAGGGGCGTTCGTCCCTTCCTTTCAAATAAGTACGACATAACAAAGCACCCGAATTACAAGTACCTATTTGATGCAGATCCACGCAATGTTTTTGATATTGAAAAATATCTGTCCACCAATCTAAAACCAAAACCGGACGACGTATTTGATGTTTACGACATCGACCTGTCCGGTGAAACTGCGGCCGCAGAATAGCGGCCTTTTTTCATATAAAATCTTTATTGGGAGGTTACATTATGGCATTCTTCGATAGCGCAGTTGATGTTCTTCAGACCCTCGTTATTGCACTTGGTGCCGGTCTTGCAATTTGGGGCGCAATTAATCTGCTCGAAGGTTATGGCAACGATAATCCCGGCGCGAAATCTCAAGGTATCAAACAACTCATGGCAGGCGGCGGTGTTGCCCTTATCGGAATTACACTGGTGCCGTTACTTTCCGGTTTGTTCGGATAATCAAACGAAAATAAACTCGATTTTCACTATATGTGAGAACGCTTATACGAGGAGGTAAACGATTCAATGAAAAGTAGTAATACTACCATGCCACTATTGGATAATGAACATGTCAAGGAGCTTTTAAGCATCATGGAGACCAACCATGTACCAACTGTAAAAGATTTACTTGCTGTTTTAACGCAGGTAAGCGCAATGGAACGCCAGTTGGATGCGGCGGTCACAGAGCTGGCCGCTTTACGTCAGGAATTAAACGCGGCGCGAGAGCAAACCCATCCCATAAAAACCAAACTGCAAAACACGGGTGCGACTTTGGGAAAAAACGTAACGGTAATGCGTGACAAGCTGGGAACAGTCAAACAAAATGTGATCGACGGCTGTAAAAATGCCATGGAAGCTTTTAGAGTAAAAGGCATTTCTGCACTGGACAACATTTCCCGGTTTTTCAAGGTGCGACCCTTGCTGAATGTTATTCGTGATGAACTGAACGAAGGAATAAATGTCAGCAGATCAGCGATTTCAAAAATTGAAACGGTCAGTGCGGAGTACCATGAAGCTGGGCGGCATATTAAAAATATGGGCAGGACCCTGATGGGTAAAGAGACTGTTGCCAATGCAAAACCGTTGGGAAAACTGGCGAAATCGTTGGAGGCTCCATTCAAAGCGGAGCTATCTTGTCTGTTTGTTATGCGAAAAAGCGTAAGAAAAGCTATTATCCGGCTGGCCGCGCTGGAACAGGCGGCACAGCGAAAGCCCTCCGTCCGAAAATCAATTAAAACGTTGGAAAAACAAATAACAACGGAACAAAAATCTGTGCCTACTTCAGAAAAATCCCGGCCTGTGTTCCATGAGGCTCGTTAATCAGGTCAGTGTTTATGTCGCCGTGATGGGGCGACGGACGGGTGGCGGGAAAGGAGGTAAAATCCCTTGGATTTAATATGGGATAAGATAACAGAATGGTTGAAAGAAGTGCTTGTTAGCGGCATTATGGATAATCTCTCCGGTATGTTCGACAATGTAAATCAGCGTGTCGGGGAGATTGCTTCACAGGTGGGGACAACGCCCCAAGCATGGAATGCCGATATTTATAACATGATACGAACTTTATCTGAAAATATCATTATGCCTATCGCGGGTGCAATTCTCGCATTTGTTATGACGCTGGAATTGATTCAGTTAATTACCGATAAAAACAACCTACACGATCTGGATACATGGATGTTCTTCAAGTGGATATTCAAAACAGTCTGTGCCATTCTTATTGTAACAAACACATGGAACATCGTTATGGGAGTATTCGACGTGGCACAAAATGTTGTCTCTCGTTCTGCGGGTATTATTGTCTCAGACGCTTCATTAAATCTAACTTCAATCATGCCAGATCTCGAAACGCGGCTTATGGAAATGGAAATCGGTCCTCTTTTTGGCCTATGGTTTCAAAGCATGTTTGTTGGCATTACCATGTGGGCGCTTACTGTAAGCATCTTCATTATCGTGTACGGTAGAATGATTGAGATATATTTAGTAACCTCAGTCGCACCAATCCCAATGGCGACAATGATGAACCGTGAGTGGGGAGCTATGGGACATAATTACCTGCGTTCCCTGTTAGCGTTGGGTTTTCAGGCGTTTCTCATTATTATCTGCGTAGCAATTTACGCTGTTTTGGTACAGAGTATCGCTGTTGATGAGGATATAAGTAAGGCTATTTGGACGTGTATGGGATACACTGTTTTGCTTTGCTTTACGCTATTTAAAACTGGAAGCCTAGCTAAGTCAGTTTTTAACGCTCATTAATGGAGGAGGATTAGATAATGCAGGATAAATTAAAAGAGTTACTTCGTTCACCCAAAGAACAGGAGGTGCGTTGAGGTGGCCTATGTTCCTGTCCCAAAAGACCTAAATGTTGTGAAAACAAAAGTTATGTTCAATTTAACAAAGAGGCAGCTTATCTGTTTCGGCGGCGCCATGCTTATCGGCGTACCGCTTTTCTTTTTGCTCAAAGGGCCGGTGAGTCTAGGCACAAGCGGAGCTTCCATTTGCATGGTCCTCGTCATGCTCCCGTTTTTTTTGTTGGCTGTCTACGAAAAAAACGGCCTGCCGCTTGAAAAGATCATCCGTAACATCGTTCGGGTGCTGCTCATACGCCCGAAGCAGCGGCCCTATCAGACTAACAATTTCTATGCCGCAGTGATGCGGCAAGCACAACTGGATAAGGAGGTACACCAAATTGTTTGGAAGCATCAAAAATCCATTCCCGCGAAAAAGCGAGGCGAGCGACGCCGTTAAAGCGCATTTCCACGACAAGCTGACCCGCGCCGAACGATCCCAAATCGACGCAGCCGTCGTAAGGGCAAAACGAACGAATAAGAAAGAAAAATCAGCACAGGACAGCATCCCTTTTAAGCGAATGTTTCCTGACGGCATCTGCCGCGTGACAGATAACTATTACACAAAAACGATTCAGTTTCAGGACATTAATTATCAGCTAAATCAGAACGAGGATAAAGAAGCTATTTTTGAAGCTTGGTCGGATTTCCTGAATTATTTCGATAGCTCCATTAAGTTTCAACTTTCCTTTCTAAACCTCTCCGCTACAAAGGATAGTTTTGCGCGGAGCGTCACCATTCCATCCCAAGACGATGATTTTGACAGCCTGCGTGCAGAGTACACCGAAATGCTCCAGAACCAGCTTTCCAAGGGCAACAATGGGCTTATCAAGACCAAGTATCTGACTTTTGGCATCGAAGCAGATAGCCTGAAAACAGTAAAGCCCCGACTGGAGCGTATTGAACTGGACATTTTGAATAATTTCAAAAGGCTTGGCGTCAGTGCCGTTCCCATGAACGGCACTGAACGCCTGCGGCTATTGCATGATATCTTCCACATGGACGATCAGGAGCCGTTTAGCTTTTCCTGGGATTGGCTGGTTCCCTCCGGCCTTACACCCAAAGATTTCATCGCGCCCAGCTCTTTTGAGTTCAAAAACGGAAACATGTTCCGAATGGGGCATAAGGCGGGTGCGGTCAGCTTTCTTCAGATTATTGCGCCAGAGTTGAATGACAGAATACTAAAGGATTTTCTCGACATAGAATCCAGCCTTATCGTTACTATGCACGTCCAGTCTATCGATCAGGTACGCGCCATCAAGACCATTAAGCATAAAATAACTGATCTGGATAAAATGAAAATTGAGGAACAGAAAAAAGCCATACGCGCCGGGTACGATATGGATATTCTCCCCTCAGACCTTACCACCTATGGCAGTGAAGCCAAAAAGCTACTTCAAGATTTGCAAAGCCACAACGAGCGTATGTTCCTAGTAACATTCCTCGTCCTCAACGTAGCCGATAACAAACAGAAGCTCCACAACAATGTATTTCAGGCGTCGAGTATTGCGCAAGGAGGACATAACTGTGTGTTGACCCGGCTGGACTTCCGGCAGGAAGAAGGGCTGATGAGCAGTTTGCCTCTTGGGTACAACCAAATAGAGATACAGCGGGGCCTGACCACATCAAGCACCGCTATTTTTATTCCTTTTACTACGCAGGAACTGTTCCAGATGGGGCGCGAGGCGCTGTACTGCGGACTGAACGCCCTCTCTAACAACCTTATCATGGTAGACAGGAAACTCCTGAAAAACCCAAACGGCCTAATTCTTGGCACTCCCGGCGCAGGCAAATCCTTTGCCGCGAAACGTGAAATTGCCAACGTGTTTCTCGTCACATACGACGATATTATCGTTTGCGACCCTGAAGCCGAATATGGCCCGCTTGTGGAGCGCCTTCACGGACAGGTTATCCGCATTTCGCCCACTTCTACCGACTACATCAATCCGATGGATATAAACCTCAACTATTCCGAGGAAGAAAATCCATTGTCTTTGAAATCTGATTTTATTCTCAGCTTGTGTGAACTGATCGTCGGAGGTAAGGAGGGATTGCAGCCGGTGGAAAAGACGGTAATCGACCGATGTGTGAGACTGGTTTATCGAGATTACCTGAACGACCCATGCCCGGACAACATGCCCATTCTGGAGGACTTGTACAACGAGTTGCGGCGGCAGGAGGAAAAGGAGGCGAAGTATGTCGCCACGGCGCTAGAGATTTACGTTACCGGCTCTCTAAACGTGTTCAATCATCGCACTACCGTCAATGTTGAAAATCGAGTCATCAGCTACGATATCAAAGAGTTGGGTAAGCAGCTCAAAAAGATCGGAATGCTCATCGTACAGGACCAGGTGTGGAACCGCGTCACCGTCAACCGGGCGGAGGGAAAATCTACCCGGTACTATATTGATGAGTTCCATTTGCTTTTGAAAGAGGAACAGACCGCCGCCTATTCCGTTGAAATCTGGAAGCGGTTCCGTAAATGGGGCGGCATCCCGACAGGAATCACTCAGAACATCAAGGACCTTCTTTCCTCACGCGAGATTGAGAACATCTTTGAAAATTCGGATTATATTTACATGCTCAATCAGGCGTCCGGGGACCGTCAGATTCTTGCCAAGCAGCTTAATATTTCCACACACCAGCTTTCCTACGTCACCCAATCTGGCGAAGGAGAGGGGTTACTGTTCTATGGAAACGTCATTCTGCCGTTTGTGGACCATTTTCCAAAGGATACAGAGCTATACCGTATCATGACCACCAAACCGCAGGAAATTACGAAAGAATTAGGATATGGATGATTTAGTAATGTAATCAGTGAAATTATCCTGTCTATTGATGGGAGAAAGTGGTATTGTATATTTGAGGTGATAACTATGCAATCAATATTAACTAACATATCAAGGGATACTCTCCAGCAGCTAATTGACAATAAAGTATTTGAGAATAAAGAACTGGAATATAAAAGTTACATGTTTGAAAACGGTAAATTAGAAGAAAAGGATAAAACAGCCTTAATTCAAGAAATAATCGCATTTGCAAATGCCAGTGGTGGTATCATTATTTTAGGGATACGCGAAAATGAGAACCGGCTTCCAATACAATTAGTGGGAGCCGGACTAACCTTACAAGAATATGACAATTGGTTGAGCTCATTACGTCAAGCAATTCTTTCGCGAATACGTCCGCACTTGCATGGTGTTGAATATAAACCTGTCGAATTAGACGATGGCACTATTGCGATTGTAATTGCAGTTCCTAGAAGCTACAGTAGACCACATAGCTTTTGGGATGGCAATAAAGACACATTTTATATAAGATATGCGAATGGAAAATCATATATGGACATCGATGATTTAAGAAAACAATTTTTATTTGGAGGTACAATACAAAGTCAAATAAAACAATTTCGCGCCGATAGAATTTCAATGATTTTAGCAAATGAATGTGTTGGCGATTTAGGGAATAATGCAAAATTCTTATTTCACATAATACCTGAATGGAGTTTTGAACTCGGAAACAGGATTAGTATGCGAGGCCTATATAATAGCTTAGCAGAAGATTTAATACCGTTATCAGGCAGTGCCTGGGATGATCGTTATAATTCAGATGGGTATTGTTTATTTGCTAAAGATCACCAAACAGGACGGATAAATACATATACTCAATTATTCCACAATGGGATAATTGAAGCGGTTGAAGTCAAGCTATTTTCAAGCTATCGTGAAAAGCAGGTGTTTAACTGGGAACAAACGCAAAATGATATAATTAAAGCAACATATAGATATTCTGATGCCCTTATGAAATTATCTATTCCAAAGCCGTGGCATTTATTTGCTACCATTCTAAATGCAAAGGATTATTTTACTACTGCTGGTAAATGGGGAGATAGTTCAAAAACACTCGAAAGAGATATCATTCATTCGCTAGATAGTGTTTGGAATGATGACGATGCAATTGATGCTGTGTTAAAGCCAATATTGGATTCCCTATCTAATGCATTCGGGTTCAGTAGTTCTAGTATATTTGACCAAACGGGGAAAATCAAAGAAGCATACAAGAAATAATTAAAAAATGGTATAGCGCCGCGAATGCGGCGCTTTTTTATACCCGAAACAGGAGGTGATAATTGATGGCAAAAAGAGCACCCCGCCTACACTTCACGGATGAGGAGCTAGCTGAACCAGCATTAAAAAAGCCCATTCGTAAAGCGCAGAAAGCTTCGGCAAAAGCAGATCGGGCGCAGGAAAAGATACCAAAAAAAACCGTGAAAAGCTGGGAGCACGTTACGGACCCTACCACTAGCAAGGTTACAACGCGCTTAAAATTTGAGAAAATCGACAAGAAAAGACCGCCCTCCAAGCTTACACATGCCATCCGGGACGCCCCCGCGCTGGAAGTCCATAAACAGATTAGCAAATCGGAAAATGACAACGTAGGGCTAGAAGCGGCACACAAGACTGAACAATCTGTTGAGTATTCTTTTCGTACTGGCCGGAGTGCCTATCACTCACATAAGCTCAAGCCGTACCGCGAAGCAGCGAAAGCGGAAAAGCGACTCGATAAGGCCAATATCAATTTTTTACAGAAAAAGGCCATACGTGAAAACCCACAGCTCTCAAGCAACCCCGTTTCACGCTGGAAGCAAAAGCAGTCTATCAAGCGCAATTACGCCGCTACCAAAGCAGGAAAATCTACTCGTACTGCACAAAAAGCTACTGAGAATGCAGGAAAAGCAGTTAGGACAGCAGCAGCACAAGCAAAAAAAGCTGTTGCCTTTATTACCAATCATAAAAAGGTTGTCCTGATCATAGGAGTGTTATTTCTTGTTTTGGTTATTCTTATGAATACAGTATCATCTTGCTCCATGTTGTTTCAGTCGGGTTTACAATCCATTGCCGCGACTACATATCCTTCGACGGATGAAGCAATGCTCGCTGCCGAAGCTTCATACGTCTCGATGGAGGCACAGCTTCAAAATGAAGTGGATAATTATGAAACACTCCATAGTGGTTACGACGAGTATTGCTACAATGTTGACGAAATATGGCATGATCCCTATGTACTGATCTCTATCATTACTGCATGGCACGGCGGCGAGTGGACACTGGACGAAGTGCAGGATACGCTCTCAATGTTGTTTGAAAAGCAATATCAACTGACGGAGGACGTGGAGGTGGAGGTGCGTTACCGAACGGAAACCGCCACATGGACAGACGCGGAGGGCAACGAACACACCAACACTTATGAAGTTTCGTACAACTACTACATATGTAACGTGACGCTGAACAACGAAAATCTGGCCCATTTACCCGTGTTCATTATGAGTGAGGATAAAGTCGGTATGTACGCAATGTACATATCTACCTTGGGAAACCGACCCGATCTGTTCCCCGCGTCGGCCTCTACTAAGAAGGAATACACCGATTACGACATTCCTCCAGAGGCACTGGAGGATGAACAATTTGCCGCCATAATGAAAGAAGCGGAAAAATACTTGGGCTATCCCTATGTTTGGGGAGGCAGCAGTCCAAAGACTTCCTTTGATTGCTCCGGTTTTGTATCTTGGGTCATTAATCATAGCGGCTGGAATGTAGGGCGGTTGGGCGCGCAGGGGTTGTATAACATCTGTACTCCTGTGTCGGTGGCTGACGCCCAGCCGGGTGACCTCGTTTTCTTTGAACATACCTATGACACCACTGGAGTTTCCCATGTGGGTATCTACGTCGGAGACGGAATGATGATTGCGGCGGGAGATCCCATCAGTTTTACATCCATTGAAACAAGCTACTGGCAAAGCCATTTCTATGCTTTCGGGAGACTGCCTGTCAATTGAATGGATTGGAGGAATGCATTTTGAACGGTAAAATTAGCAAAATTAACACAGAGTTGAATAAAACGAAAAGGAGAATATCTGAGCTGCAAGAGCGTGTCCAGGAATTGGAACAGCAGAAAACAGAATTAGAAAATACCGACATTGTGGGCCTCGTGCGTGGGGCTGGAATGACCTCTCAGGAGTTATCAACACTCCTTCAAGCATTCCATGAACACGGTGGAGGGCCTTTATCTTTATCTAAACAGGAGGATATTGAAAATGAAAAATAGGGTGACGCGCATTTTAATAATGTTTCTGGCCTCCATGCTCTATATGGGGGCCTTTTCAATGACCGCAACTGCCATTGAATTTGACGGCTCAGAAGATACAACAGTAGCTCCGTTAGAGCGTTCCGACTCGCTCACGCCGGATGGAAATTTAACACTTGTTGATGATATGGAATCCAAGGAAAAGGAATTTATCGCAGTCCAGACCAAGGATGGCAACACTTTCTACATTGTCATCGACCATGCAAGTGACAAAGACAATGTATACTTTTTAAATCTTGTTGATGAAGAAGATCTTCTGGCTCTGATTGATGATGATGATTTCGTTTCTGAGTATCAGACCAAAGAAGATGAATCCACTGACGATTTGTTAAAAACAGAACCAGATTCAACAGTTCAATCTTCCCCTCAAGCCTCAACGGAATCAGATATCAATCAGAACAATGAAAAAAGCAATAGCGTCCCAATAGCCATTGCTCTGTTTTGCGCCATTATTATTGGCGTAGTGGTATGGGTCTTTAAGTCTCGCAAATCTGGTAAAAGCAAGCATAAACCCAATATTAATATATACGATTATGGCGAAGATGAAGAAGATACACTGGAGCCGATGGATGAAAAGGAAATATCGGAAGAAGAAACGGAGTGTGAGGAAGAATGACCTTCTTTACTGACAGTCCTTTTGAACGAATGATGGTACAGACGCCGAAAGAAGGGCGGGAGGACAACGAGCCTCCCGCCCTTCCTGATGGACACCATTGCATCGGCTGTAATTACAAACACGCTGCTTGCTATTCCGGTACTTGTCATCGTGACATCATCATGCTCAAAAAAAAGAAATCAGAAAAAGACCTGTAGGTGTGTTAATGCAAGCAATGAAAGGACAGTGAAATAATGTATAACCTTGTGATCGCAGAAAAACCAAGCGTAGCTAAGAGTATTGCTTCCGTGATTGGCGCAAAGCACAATGGCGACGGTTATTTGGAGGGCGGCGGCTATCTCGTTTCCTGGTGCCTGGGCCATCTCGCGGAGTTGGCCGAAGCCGACGCCTACGATAAAAAATACGCCAAATGGCAGCGTGAGGACTTGCCCATTTTGCCGGAAAACTGGAAGTTCATTGTCGGAAAAAGTAAACATAAACAGTTTGACCTTCTCCGTACCCTGATGTGCCGCGGCGATGTAAAGGAAGTCATCAATGCCTGCGACGCTGGGCGTGAAGGGGAGTTGATCTTCCGCACCGCTTACTGTATGGCCGGATGCTCCAAACCGATGAAACGGCTCTGGATTTCCTCGATGGAGGACGAGACCATCCGTCAGGGCTTTGCCGATCTGAAGCCGGGACAGGATTACGACGGGCTGCATCAGTCAGCGCTTTGCCGTTCCAAGGCCGACTGGCTGGTGGGCATCAATGCGACGCGCTTTTTCAGCGTCCTCTATCACCGTACCCTGAACGTGGGGCGCGTCATGTCCCCAACATTGGCGCTAATCGTGCAGCGGGAAGCGGAGATTTCTGCTTTTCGGCCGGAGCCGTTTTTTACGGTCAACCTCGACTGCGGCGGTTTAACCGCCACAGGCGACAAGCTCAAAGCGAAGATGGAGGCAAAATCCATTGCAGCCGCCTGTGAAGGAAAAGCAGCCGTCGTCAAGACCGTGGACCGCAAGGAAAAGTCCGAAAAACCGCCCGCGCTCTATGATCTGACTACCCTACAGCGTAATGCCAACCGTTTGCTCGGATACACAGCCCAGCAAACATTGGATTACCTTCAAAGTCTCTACGAAAAAAAGCTCTGCACCTATCCGCGTACCGACAGCCGGTTCCTGACAAATGACATGGAGGCAACTGTTCCGGCGCTGGCCTCCATTGCCGCCGCGTTCTGCGGCGCGGATGATCCCGAAAAGCTAAACGCCGGTCAGGTCTGCAACAGCGCGAAGGTTAGCGACCATCATGCCATTGTTCCCACGCTCAGCGCGGGCAAAGCGGATATTTTTACGCTGCCTGCCGGAGAACAGAAAATTCTGCAACTCGTTTCCCGTCAGCTTCTCTGCGCGGTCAGCGGGCCGCACCAATACGCCGAAACCGCCGTTACGGTGGACTGTGCTGAGCACGACTTTACGGCCAAGGGCAAGACAGTCCTTATACCCGGCTGGAAAGCATACATACAGGAACCGGTGGAAAAGCCCTTGCCAGAGCTGAAGGAAGGACAGAATATCCCGATTGCCGCTGTTGCCGTCAAGGAGGGAAAAACCTCGCCGCCCAAGCATTACACGGAGGACACTTTGCTTTCCACAATGGAGACGGCTGGCGCGAAGGAGATGCCGGATGACGCGGAACGCAAGGGCCTTGGCACTCCAGCTACCCGCGCAGCCATCCTGGAAAAGCTCATCACCACCGGATTTGTGGAACGGAAAAAGGCCCAAAAAACAGTCAGCCTTATTCCGTCTCAGGTCGGCACGTCCATCGTCACCGTCCTGCCGGAGCAGCTTCAATCTCCGCTGCTGACCGCCGAGTGGGAAAATCAACTCAAACAAGTGGAGCGCGGAGAATTGGAGCCTGACGCTTTCATGGGCGGGATTTCTGTAATGCTCCGAGAGCTTATAAAAACTTATACGCCGGTCAAAGGCGCGGAGGTCCTGTTCCCATCCGGGCGCGAGGTAATCGGCAGATGTCCCCGTTGCGGCAGCGACGTAACCGAGGGCAAAAAAGGCTTTTTCTGTGAGAACAACGACTGCCGGTTCGGGCTTTGGAAGGACAACTCATTCTTTTCCGTCAAAAAAAAGATGCTGACGAAAGCCGTCGCCGCCGCACTGCTGAAGGAAGGACGGGCAAGGCTCACCGGCTGCTATTCCGGGAAAACCGGCAAGACCTACGACGCGATGGTGATTCTGGAGGATACCGGCGAGCGTGTGAATTTCAAGTTGGAATTTGATAAGGGGGCGAAAAAGCATGGATGAAAATGTGAAGATGATTCGCTTCATTGACAGCGATTATAATGCGCTGTTTTTCGTGCCGGATGGCGACAATATTATTTTAACCTATTCAGATGGCAAAAGGCTGACCCGTCCCTGCAAATATCTGGACGACTATCATGTCCAAGTTGGGAACAATGTCTTTCACATTTGTGAATTTGCCGAAAAGATGGAGCGCAATGGCACATATTACGCGCCGGAACAGCCACCAGCCCTGCCTGATTTGTGTTACAGCACACTCCCTTCCAGCGGTGAACTGATCGTTATTGAAAAAGGGAAAAAAGGATATGGTAAGTGCGGCTTTTCCACACCAAACTCCGAACGCAACAGGACGCTGGCAGATCAGTATAACTCTCGTGCCGGTGTTACCCGGCAGCAGGAGGCCGCTATGACGGGCGGTTCTATGTTCGGCTGGTCCACTCCCGCCGCCAAAACTTCCAGTTACGATGTGCGCGGCAATCCCATTGCGCCGCATAGGACGAAGCACCCTAGACGAAAGGAGTTGGAACGATGAATCCGTACAGCGTGGAACCGTTGGGGCCGAAAATCCCCATCAAAACAACCACCGTGCCGATGGGCCTGCCGGGTGTGAACCGGCGAACCGTGGACGGCTATGTGCTGGAAGATAGGGTTGTGCTGCTAGAGAGCGAACGCGACGAACAGGGGCGGTATTACGGGGGGGCCGGGATGAACGGGATGTACCTGCGGACGCCGCGCCTCTTCACGCCGGTGAGTAATGAATCCGGCGAGATCCGCGCGTTTCGGGAGGTACTGCCAGAACCCGTTAAGACACGCAGTGCGCCCTGGCGCAGCGGCCCAGAACGGTGATCGGCCATGAAACTTTCGCGGTATGAGCAGGAGACAATCATTTGCTACAATGAAGAAGAAGCGTCGGCCAGTGTCTACACACACAATAATAAACTCATTAAAAAACTCAAGCGGTTGGCTGAGAAATACCCCGACAAGGTATTTCTGGAACGTCCTGGGCATTGTGGGTGTGTCAGCTATCTAGTGCCAAAACGCTGTATTTCTGTCCGGGAACCGTATAGTGATCGGCGGCGTGAAGCTGATAGTATCCGGTCCAAAACAGCAAAAATACGCCCTCCCGACAGGAGCATACGCTCTAAAAATGAATAGCAAGTGCGCCCCTGCATAGGTTTGCCCCAACCTGTGTGGGGGCGCGCTATTTTTGATTTAATGATCTCGAAAGGAACAAGCAGACGTGAGTGAATTTATAAAAATATCCAATACTGAGGACTTGGATAAAAGCGTAAGCCTAACCATGAACGTTGAAAGGAGAAAGTGTAATGGCAGATCACGAAAAAAACAAGGAACGGCTAAAGGAAATCACTGATAGTATTGAGCATGGCATTCAAGACCTGTTCCAGAGCGACCGATACGCGCAGTATCTCAGCACTATGTCCCGGTTTCACCGCTATTCCGTAAACAATACTATGCTCATCTATCTGCAAAAGCCGGACGCCACTTTGGTTGCGGGCTTTAATAAATGGCGCGATCAGTTCAGCAGGAACGTCATGCGGGGGCAAAAAGGCATCAAAATAATTGCTCCCACGCCCTTCAAAAAGAAAATCGAAGAAGAAAAGCTCGACCCTGATACCAAAGTTCCCATGCGGAACGCGGATGGCAATATCATCATGGAGGAAAGAGAAATTAAAATCCCCATGTACAAGGTAGTATCCGTGTTTGATGTGTCGCAAACCGAGGGAAAGCCGCTGCCGACGCTGGCCAGTAACCTCACCGGCAACGTACAGCAGTATGAGGTTTTCATGGAGGTGCTGCGGCGTTCCTCTCCCGTTCCAATGGGATATGAAGCGATGGAGCCGAATATGGACGGCTATTTCAGCGAAAATGATCAGCGTATCGCTATCCGGACAGGCATGAGCGAGGTGCAGGCCGTCTCCGCAGCCGTCCACGAAATCACCCACGCCACGCTCCATAACTACGAGCAGGCACGCCTCGCCGCTGCCCAGGGCGATGAAACCGCCGAACCGCCCAAACCGAAAGACCGGAACACTGAGGAAGTGGAGGCTGAGAGCGTTTCCTTTGTTGTCTGCCAGTATTACGGTATCCAGACCGGCGAAAACAGCTTCGGATATATCGCCACCTGGAGCAAGGGCAAGGAAATGCCGGAGCTGCGGGCCTCCCTAGAAACCATCAACAAGACCGCTTCCGGCCTGATTTCCGAGATCGACCAAAACTTCCGGGAGGTCTTAAAAGAGTACGACAGCGTTCTGGAACAATTCGCCTCGGACGTATATCAGTACACCGCTGCCGCGATGGAGCCTCCGCTCCCGCTACATACCGCCGAGGAAGAAATACCGAACATCACGGAGGAATTGAAAAGCGGCTATGGGAAGGATATCCGCAAGGATATCCAAAGCGCGGAAAAGGCCGAGGGCGCGGCCTCCCCAGATACGCTACTTCGGCGTCTGGATGAGATCGAAAAAATCTATCCCCCGAAAGAACTGGAGTCGATGTATCTGCTGGACGATAGCACCTATCTCCATCTGAAGGAAAGCGCGGAAGGATACGACTATACCCTTTACGATAAAGAGAGCCTGCGGGAAACGGGCAGCGGCTTTGCCGATGAGGGCGTCAGTACCATCTCCACCGCATACGAACAGGCCATTGCTCTTGAAAATCTATTCCCCGCAACTTCGGAAAAGATGCCGCTGGACATTCTCCGAGATATTGCCGCC
Source organism: uncultured Sporobacter sp. (assembly GCA_963675425.1). Taxonomy (GTDB): domain Bacteria; phylum Bacillota; class Clostridia; order Oscillospirales; family Oscillospiraceae; genus Sporobacter. Next base: position 2,441,158 of record OY776214.1, read on the forward strand.
GTGCGTGAGCGCGATATTGAGCAGTATAAGCGCGAGAACCATATCGACAGGAAAGACGCGGATGGGCGTATGGAAGATGCTCTATCCAGTCACGGCGCGAATGATCTTATCGCCTCCTATGAGGAATTGTTTGTCACCGATGCGAAAGACCATATTATGACTTGGTACGGTGATTTAGCGATGCACGTCCCCAAAGACGGCGTTTCCCGGGAAGCTCAATATCAAGTCTATCAGACGGCACTCAAGGCATTGGGAGAAACCCACGAAACATTCCAGAGCAATGAAAGGTATTTTTATCGTGGCAATATCATGGTGGATATGTGCCTGCGCAATAGTCTCCCGATTTCCGACTATATCTTAAATCAGCTCCCGCAGGAGGAACGATCTACCATAACCGCCGCACAGATGAGCGAGACGGAGGCCGCTTTGGGGCAACTGCCGGACGCGCTGGAGCAGGCGCTTGACGAATATCCCATGCCGACTTCGGAGCTGGCCGTGGCCGATTTGGAAGCCTGCGGCTATCTGGATGGCGATATGCTACCTGTTTCCAAAGACCGGGCATTGGAACTTTTTGAACAAGACCTCACCGTTTACATGATCGAGGACGGTGACGCGGGCATGGCTTTCGACACGGATGAAATTCAAACCCACAGCGGCCTGTTTGCCGTAAGCCGAGAGGAATGGGAGGAAAGCCGGGACTTTACCGTCGCTTTAGAGGGCCGGATGAAGCATCAGGAGCAGCGGGAAAAGAACTTTCTGAATGCCTCTCAGGATGCTTTCGCAATTTATCAGATCAAGGGCGGCGACGAGCTGCGGGATATCCGTTTCGAGCCGTTAAGTTGGTTGGAATCCAAAGGCGTTGCTGTGGATCACGGTAATTACGACCTTGCTTACACCGCACCACTTGCCGTAAAGGGCAATACAGAGGACAGACTGGCAGCTTTGTGGCAGCGATTCAACAACGACCATCCCGCCGACTACCACAGGCCGAGCTTGTCCGTCAGCGACATTGTTGCGCTCAAACAGAACGGCGTTGTATCCTGTCATTATGTGGACAGCTTCGGGTTTCAGGAGCTTCCGGCCTTTCTGAAACCGGAGAACTACCTGAAGAACGCAGAGATGGCGATGGAGGACGATTACGGGATGTTGGACGGCATTATCAATAACGGGCCAAAAGCCACCGTTGCGGAACTGGAACAGCAGGCAAAAACCGGCCAGCCAATCTCACTTATGGAGCTTGCCCAGGCACAGCGGCGTGAGCGAGATGAAAAGAAAAAATCCGTCGTGCAGCAGCTCAGAAACCAACCGGTCAGCCGAGAACACAAGAAAACACGAATGTATGACAATGAACGTGAGGTATAAGTAAAATGAAAATAAAAGAATTTGCGGAAAAAAAGCAGGATTCGCCGGAAAATATGGCAAGAGATTATAATATACTCATGGATGATTTTGACCCTCATGGCTATAGGGATTTATATGGAATAGGACATTTAAATTTAAAGGATGAGTCCATTTTTGAGTTTAAAAGTGTGAAACGAGCCGTAAAAATGGATGCCAAAGCGATTTCAAAGGGCGGTGAAGATTTCAATATAATTTTAGAAATTTTAAATGATCTTGTTGGCGATGGTGATCAGAGTATGAATACATTTACTAAACGGGCGCAAGCTCTCCTTATCCGTCTGAACACCTATGCGGAAAAATTTCACCATTTGCATGAAAGACCAAAACGGAAAAACCACGAAATTGAAATATGATGTATAAAAACGGATTTTGGTGTGTATCCTCAGATTGACAACATGTCGGCATACCGATATAATGTTAATAAGGTGAGAGCATGAGTGTAAATGAAATTCTGTTGAAGCAAGGTATGACAAAGTATAGATTGGCAAAAAGCAGTGGCATACCGCATACTACAATCAACGACCTTTGTAATGGTAGAACGAGAATAGAAAAATGCTCGGCAGAAACACTTTATAAACTCTCAAAGGCGCTAAGAATTCCAATGGAGCAAATTTTTGAAGATAGTATGAAAGGAGGCGCGGAAATGGAATATAGGGATACGTTTGACGTATTTAAGAGCAACGTATGCCATCAGGTAAAGGATATGGGTGATCTTGACTTTATTATCCACACTTTGAAATCAGGAACAATAAGAAAACACTTTGAAAAAAAGTGGTATCCAGAAAGCTTGTATTTGCTGGCTATGGTGGACTATCTAAGCCGTGAAAACGACATTCCCCTCAGTCGTGAGTATAGCGACATCCGCGCTCACAAGCTTGCCGAACCATTGTTTCCGTTAAGCGTCGTCATGGCGACTGCTGCTACGAAGGATAGCCGATGGAAGGACGAAAGTGTCCGTGACGCTATCCCTGAATTTATCCGCTTTAATATTGTAGAAAGCGAGGTCAGAGATGTCATCTAATACATCATTTACGAAGGAAAACCTTGACTTTTATTTAAAAGATTTAGCAAAGGAATATAAAAGGCTCGGCGGGAAAAACATGCCTGCCGAGCTTATCTTAATTGGCGGCGCATCTATTTTGGCGAATTACGGTTTTCGTGATATGACTTACGACATGGACGCTATTATTTCAGCATCATCCGCTATAAAGGATGCAATCAATCATGTGGGTGATAAATATGGACTTCCGAATGGTTGGCTAAACACAGATTTTGTAAGGACAAAATCATACTCACCGAAGCTAATTGAGTATTCGATTTATTACAAGACCTTTTCCGGCATACTTACAGTGAGGACAGTTTCCGCTGAATATCTAATCGCGATGAAGCTTAAATCCGGCAGACGTTACAAGAACGATCTGTCTGATATCGTAGGCATTTTAAGCGCACACAGTAACAAGGGTGAGCCACTGAACTACGAGCAAATTAACCAAGCGATATGCAATCTTTACGGTTCGTGGGATGGTATTTCTTCAGAAGCTCGAACGTTTATTTTATCTGTCTTAAAAGAATCTGATAATCCTGAACTCTATGAAAAATATAGAGCCACAGAGAAAGAAGCGAAGAACATCCTACTGGAAATTGATCGGCAATACCCGAATATGCTAAACGATGAAAGTATTGACGCCATTTTTGAGAAGGTTAGGCGTAAAAAGAGGCAAAAAAATGAGCCGGATAGATGAATAAAAAATACAAGTAACATGCCGATAGATTAAAGTCTGTCGGCATCCTTGCGTTTTGGAGTATAAAAATTCAAAATATACCTATCACAAAAAAGGAGTTTAAATATGAAAACATTTACCAATGATGAAATCAACCTAATGTGTATTTACAACACTGGAACGCGGGAGGGTCTGATCGCGGAGTTGTCGCAAATGCGCAGCTACCTTGGCACTGAGGAGACGGAGCTGTTAGCCCTGACTGATTCCTCGCTGGGAAAGCTTCGGAACATGAAAGATGCCGATTATGTAGAACTTGAACTGGTCCCGGATTTTAACGAAAAGGCTGAATAATTGATTCAATATCGCATATCAAAGGAGTACATTCCTAATGATTGAAAAAACGTATAACAAAAGGAGCAACCTTCGGGATGCTCCTTTTTATTTACGGCATCAAAAGGAGGTTTTTACAGATGCCAAGCAATATAACAGATTTGGCACAGATGGCTGATAACACAGCGACACAGATCACTGCCAGTCATACGGACTGGACGGATTTTCTGACCACTGCTGCCCGACTATATAAATACCCATACCACGAACAGCTTATGATTTTTGCCCAATGTCCCGACGCGACGGCCTGCGCCGGTTATGAGGTCTGGAATGATAAAATGCACCGGTACGTTCGGCGCGGCAGAAAAGGAATCGCACTCATCGACGCTTCCAGTGATAAGCCGAGGATTCGGTACGTCTTTGACATTTCCGATACAGGCGGCAAGGAAAATTCTCGTCGCCCGTACTTATGGCAGTATCGCCTGGAGCATGAGGACGCGGTTACGGTAGTGCTGGAACAAGAGTATGGAGTTTCCCGTGAAAAAGGCTTTGCAGACCAGTTGGAGCAGATTGCTAGACAGATGGCAAAGGAATATTGGGATGAGCATCAGCACGACATCATCCACATCGTTGACGATAGCTTTTTAGAGGAATATGATGATTTCAACATCGGAGTGCAGTTCCGAAATGCCGCAGCCGTCAGTATCACTTATGCCCTCATGTCTCGCTGTGGGCTGGAACCCGACGAATATTTTGAGCATGAGGATTTTCTGAGTATCTTCGATTTTAATACTCCCGCTACCGTCGCTGCCCTTGGTTCGGCAGTCAGCGAAGCAAATCAAAAAGTGCTACGGCAAATCGAAGTCACCGTTAAAAACTACGAACGTGAACATCTCGCGGAAAGGAGCGTCACATATGGAAAACAACCTGACCTACACGAAGAACGGGGATTACCTGATTCCCGACCTGACGATCACGGAGATGACGGAGAGCATCGGGAAATACGGGAGGATGCGGAAGAACTACCTGAAGGAACACCGTCCGGTATTGTACAACAGCCTACTGCTGCAAGAGAAACTGTACCCGCATCTGCTGGAGATCGAGCAGACGGCGACGGCGCGGCTGGAACGGATAATGCCGGAACTGATGAAAGCGGCGGGCGTAACGGAGAGCCTGAAAGCCTCCGACCCGATGCGCTGGGTGGGCCTCATGAACAACCTGAAAGCGCAGGCCGAGGAAATGATTCTGACGGAGCTTATATTCAGCTAACCCTTTTCCCATCGGAACAGGAACAGATACAACGGATCGACGAAGCGGAGAGCGTTAAGCTCTCCGCTTTTTCATTTCCGCAGACGGATATTGATCGCATTTTGCGTACCGGCAGCAATGAAAGCGACAGCCTTTTACGCATCTGCGGCATGTATCGCATGGGGAAAAGCGCCGGAGAAAATGCCGCTTTTTTGCAACGGGAGTACCGGGGCGGCAAGGGCCTGTACCTAAACGGTGAAAAAATATCCGTTTGGTTCAACAAGACAGGAATCCATATTGCCAAAGGCCCCACTGCGCTATACGCCAATACGAAACAGCTCATCCCCTGGGAACAGGTTGAGCGCCGCATAGGGGAACTGCTGGAATCCGGCCAGTACATTGCGCGGGACGCTCTTGCTTCCGTGGATAGTTATGAACGAACACAGCTTGCGCAAACTCTTTGGTATCTGCATCAGGATATGACAGATGAAGTGCGGCAGTCCTTTTTCAGTCAAGAGATGTTTCAGGGCGGTTTCCCGGACAGCACCGCCCATATTGCGGAACTGCTGGCACAGCCGGAAAAACTTGAAGAAATCACAAACGAGCTGGAACGCTTTATCAACGCCTACGAACAGGACCGTGACATTTTGCGTTTTCATTATCACCGGCCGTTGGAACTACTGAACGCACTGCGGGTTTTGCGACTTCCCCGACGTGAATATATTTCCGAGCTGGATGATGTGCCACATGTCCAGATGTTTATTACCCAGGATGAAGCAGATGCCGCTCTCACGGGAGGCAACAGCATCGAAGGAGTCAAGTCCCGTATCTATGCGTTTTTCAAACAGCCCCACACTCCAAAGGAAAAGGCAGATTTCTTAAAGCACGAATACGGTACTGGAGGACGGTCACACGCCCTTTCCGGCGCATCCAACAGTTGGGAGGGTCGTAACGCCAAGGGCATTGAGTACAGACGCGGGAAAGAGGACGATACGCTTCATTTATCATGGAGTGCCGTTGCCAGACGTATAGACTATCTTATCGCCCATGACCGCTATATGACCGCTGACGAAAAGACGCGGTTTGATGAACGTCAGCGGGAACAGACGGGCCTGCCTGATACGACGCAACTGGATGCCAGAAGGGAAACCCCGGCCCCGCCAGCGGAGAGCGAACAGCCCCCCGCTTTTTCTGCGACACCTGTCCCTGACGCGGAGAAACACGAAACGACCCAAGCCGATATTGACGCTGCCATTCAGGAGTGGAACGGCGATATAAAAAGCAAGCATACTGTTGTACGATACATGCGGGATCACGCCCGAGAAAAGGATACGGCGGCGTTTTTGCGCACCGAGTACGGCGACGATCTACCGGCATTTCCCGTAACTGTGGGCAACACATCAACAGATTTGCCGTGGCCGAAGGTACAGCGGCGCATCGCCCAGCTCATACGAGAAGAACGCTTTTACACCGAGGCTGAATACGACAACATTGATGATGTTGACCCCGTGGATATCCGGGAGAGACTTGCGCAGTCCGGCATTGTGAACGGTGAAGTGGTTGACGAAGAAAAGCTCAACAACAGCCCTATCATCCAACAAGTGACCGCCGACGCGGAACGTATCGCTCGGGAGGAACAAATCGAACGGGAGATAACTTATCGAACTATAGGAGGTATCCCATATAGAGTGGGATACAAATTCAATGCAATAATATCAGGCAATGTACAATTGTTGATTGAGGATGTTCACGATTATTCTATTACTTGCACGATCCCGTCTGTTCCCGATGAAATGCCTTTTGATATAGACCGCAGCAGTTTTGAAGGTTACTTAGATGACGGAAGCTATGAAATAATTCAGGAAGAATTGCAGGTAATAGACAACATTACGCCGGAGCAGTCTCTAGGCGAAAACTTCCATATCACGGATGACCATTTGGGCGAGGGCGGCGCGAAAACCAAGTATGGGTATAACATTGCGGCTATCCGTACTCTGAAAACCATCGAGGCTGATGGCCGCACAGCGACGCCGGAGGAACAGGAAACCCTCTCTAAGTACGTCGGATGGGGCGGCATCCCGCAGGCGTTTGACCCGGATAATGCATCCTGGGCCAAGGAATACACCGAGTTGGTGAGCGTACTGACCACCGAGGAATATGAAATGGCGCGGGCATCTACCCTGAACGCCCACTACACCAGCCCCACCGTTATCAAGGCCATTTATGAAGCTGTCGGTAATATGGGATTTCAAACCGGCAACATTTTAGAACCGGCCTGCGGCGTGGGCAATTTTTTCGGCCTGCTGCCGGAGGAAATGGCGGCATCCAAGCTCTACGGTGTGGAGTTGGACAGCATTACTGGCCGGATCGCAAAGCAGCTCTATCCAAACGCGAACATTGCCGTTGCGGGTTTTGAAACCACCGACCGGCGTGACTTTTTTGATCTCGCCGTGGGTAATGTGCCGTTCGGTAATTACAAGGTGCTTGACCGTCCCTATGACAAGCTCGGTTTTCCCATTCACGATTACTTCTTCGCCAAAACACTCGACCAGGTGCGTTCGGGTGGCGTGATTGCCTTTATTACTTCACGCTACACGATGGATAAGCAATCGCCGCAGGTGCGGCGGTATATCGCCCAGCGCGCGGAACTGATCGGGGCTGTCCGGCTTCCCAGCAACGCTTTCAAGGCCAACGCGGGAACGGAAGTTACGACCGACATCCTTTTCCTCCAGAAACGGGACCGGCCCATCGACATTGACGCCGACTGGATTCATCTTGGGCAGACCCCGGACGGTATCCCTGTCAACAGCTATTTTGCCGATCATCCCGAAATGGTACTCGGAACTCTCAAATGGGATGACCGTATGTACGGCGACAAGAAAGAAACGACCTGTGAACCGTTCCCCGACGCTGATCTTGCCCAGCAGCTCCATGAGGCGGTTTCCCACCTCCAGGGGCAGATCACGGAGGAAGAACTGCCCGATCTCGGCGAGGAAGAAGAAATCGACACATCCATCCCGGCTGATCCCGACGTAAAAAACTATTCCTACACGCTGGTGGACGGTGAGGTGTACTACCGGGAGAACAGCCGCATGGTGCGGCCGGAGCTGAACGAGACGGCCAAAGAGCGTGTTCGCGGTATGGTGGAGCTGCGGGACTGTGTGCAGAAGCTCATCGGCCAGCAGCTTGACGGTTTCATTTCCGACGCCGCGATCCGGGAGACGCAGGCGGAGCTGAACCGACTTTACGACGCTTTTACCGCCAAATACGGCCTTATCAACTCGCGCGGCAACAGCCTAGCGTTTGCGGAGGATTCCTCATATTATCTGCTCTGCTCTCTGGAAATGCTGGACGAGGACAACAATCTGGAACGCAAGGCCGACATGTTTACCAAGCGTACCATCCGGCAGCGGCGCGTCGTGACCTTCGTGGATACCGCGTCTGAAGCCCTGGCGCTCTCCATCGCAGAAAAAGCCCGGGTGGACATGGATTACATGGCCTCCCTTACCGGAAAGACGCAGGAGGCGCTGGCCGACGATCTGCGTGGCGTGATCTTTCGTCTGCCGGAGTCTGTGGACGAAAACGGCAGTCCCCGTTATGTGACCTCCGACGAATACCTCTCAGGAAACGTCCGGGAAAAGCTCCGGGAATCGGAGCGCGCCCTCGCGGTCAGCGACGTGTTCAGGCCCAATGTGGAGGCTTTAAAAGCCGCCCAGCCGAAAGACCTGGACGCCTCCGAAATTGAAGTGCGCCTCGGCGCGACCTGGATCGACAAAGAGTACATTCAGCAATTCATGGAAGAACTGCTAAATCCTCCGTACAGTGTGCGAGACCGCATCCGGGTGAATTTCTCCCCATTTACGGCGGAGTGGGCCATCTCCAACAAAACCAGCGTCGGCTACAACAATGTGGCGGCTTACATGACCTACGGCACCGAACGGGCAAACGCCTACCGGATTCTGGAGGATTCGCTCAACCTCCGGGACACGCGGATTTACGACACTGTAACTGACCCGGACGGCAAGGAACGCCGCGTCCTCAACTCTAAGGAAACCACCCTCGCCCAGCAGAAGCAGCAGACCATCAAGGACGCTTTCCGGGACTGGATATGGAAGGACCTGGAACGACGACAAACGCTGACTAAGAAGTATAATGAACTATTTAACTCCTGCCGCCCGCGTGAATATGACGGGCGGCATCTTGTATTCCCCGGCATGAATCCCGAAATCAAGCTACGGGAACATCAGCTCAATGCCATCGCCCATGAGCTTTACGGTGGTAACACCTTGTTAGCACACGTCGTGGGCGCGGGTAAAACCTACGAAATGATCGCCGCCGCAATGGAGGGTAAACGGCTGGGACTGTGCCAAAAGTCCCTGATTGCCGTGCCGAATTATTTAACGGAGCAGTGGGCTTCCTCGTTTCTTCGGCTGTACCCCTCGGCCAACATTCTCGTTACTACAAAAAAAGATTTTGAGAAGCGCAACCGAAAAAAATTCTGCGCCAGAATTGCGACGGGAGATTACGACGCAATTATTATCGGACATTCGCAGTTTGAACGTATTCCCGTTTCGCGGGAGCGCCAGAAAAGGCTTTTGCAAGAGCAGATATGGGAGATTGAAAAAGGATTGGAAGAACTGAAAGACAGCGGAGCTGAACAGTTTTCCATCAAGCAGCTCGAACGGACGAAAAAGGGCCTGGAAGCTCGGTTGAAACGGCTCAACGACAACACTCGAAAGGATGATGTCGTGACCTTTGAACAGCTTGGCATTGACCGCCTGTTCGTGGACGAAGCACACAATTACAAAAATTTATTTCTTTACACGAAAATGCGCAATGTGGCAGGGCTTTCAACCACCGACGCGCAGAAATCCAGTGATATGTTTCTGAAATGCCGGTATATAGACGAAATCACCGATAGCCGGGGCGTCGTGTTCGCCACTGGGACGCCGGTCAGTAATTCAATGACGGAACTCTACACAATGATGCGCTACCTCCAGTATGAAACGCTACGCGCACGGAATCTCATCCATTTTGACTGCTGGGCATCCACATTCGGAGAAACCGTGACGGCCATTGAGCTTGCTCCTGAAGGAACTGGCTACCGGGCGCGAACGCGCTTTGCCCGGTTCTATAACCTGCCGGAGCTAATGGCGCTTTTCAAGGAAGCTGCGGATATCAAGACCGCAGATCAGCTCGATCTTCCCACGCCGACGCCGGTGTACCACATCGAAGTCGCGCAGCCATCGGAGCTTCAAAAGGAAATGGTGAAAAAACTCTCGGAGCGCGCCGCCGCCGTTCATTCCGGTGTTATAGACCCACGCGTAGACAATATGCTCAAAATCACCTCGGACGGGCGCAAGCTCGGCCTCGATCAGCGCATTATCAATTCCAGGCTCCCCGACAATCCCGGCAGCAAGGTCAACATATGCGTCAACAATGTTTTCAGTTTCTGGCATGATGGGCAGGCTAAAAATCTAACACAGCTTGTGTTTTGCGATATTTCCACTCCCAAGGGCCGCACCGCCACAAAGGAAAACCGGGCGGTGCGCGCGGGTGGGAAATTCGCGGGTGGCACTGAGCTTCACGCCCTTCAGGACGCCACAAAGGAGACTGACGCGCCGGAGGCGTTCAGCGTTTACTCAGATATCCGCGACAAGCTCATTGCACGGGGTATCCCCTCAGAACAGATCGCGTTCATCCACGATGCCAATACGGAAGTCCGCAGGAAAGAGCTATTTGCAAAGGTGCGCGCCGGTCAGGTGCGTGTCCTTCTTGGTAGCACTGCCAAGATGGGAGCTGGGATGGATGTTCAAGACCTTCTTATTGCCTCCCATGACCTAGACTGTCCGTGGCGTCCCGGCGATTTGGAGCAGCGAGCCGGACGTATCATCCGGCAGCACAACATTAATCCTGAAGGCCACATTTTCCGGTATGTCACCGAAGGGACATTTGATTCGTACCTATGGCAAACTGTGGAGAACAAGCAGAAATTCATCAGCCAGATTATGACCAGCAAAAGTCCCGTCCGCTCCTGTGAGGACATAGACGAAACGGCGCTTTCCTATGCCGAGATCAAGGCGCTGTGCGCCGGGGATGAGCGGATCAAGGAAAAAATGGACCTGGATATGGAAGTGGCCAAGCTTAAACTGATGAAAGCTAACCATCAGAGCCAGCAATTCCGGCTGGAGGACAATCTGCTCAAATACTTCCCGGAGGAAATTGAGCGGAATAAAGGGTTTATCAAAGGGCTGGAAACGGATATGGCGACGCTGGACGCGCACCCGCACCCCAAGGACGGGTTTGCCGGAATGGTGGTGCGGGGCGATTCCCTCACCGACAAGGACAACGCCGGTGCCGCCATTCTGGAAGCCTGCAAGGAGATCAAGGGGCTGGACCCTCTGGAAATCGGCAGTTATCGGGGATTTACCATGTCGCTGTCCGTGGAAGGGTTCGGCACCGAGTTTGTCCTGACGCTCAAGGGGCAGATGACCCACCGCACTACGCTGGGCAAGGACGCGCGCGGCAATCTGATCCGCATTGACAACGCCCTTTCCGATATGCCGAAGCGATTGCAGCAGGTTCACGCGCAGCTAGAAAATATTCATTCACAGATGGCGGCGGCAAAGGCAGAGATCGGCAAGCCGTTCTCGCAGGAAGCGGAGCTTACACAAAAGAGCGCCCGCCTCGCGGAGCTGAACGCGCTGCTGGATATTGACAGCCGCGCCCCCGCTCAGCGGAAGGCATCGGAGGTCGCGGGAAAAAGCGAAAGGCCCTCCGTACTGGAAAGCCTGAAGATGCCCTACGTCTGCGGGATGCCGAGCAGAAAAGCAAAACATGAATTAGCACGATAAAAAAGCGACACCGACACGAAATTATTTTGTGTCGGTGTCGTCATTCCTGGAAGTTGCAGTCTTTGCCTTTCGCTTCTGCTTTTGCGATGCTTTCTTCTGGCGTTTTTCCTCTATTTCATGCAGCCAAACGTTGACCGGCGCTTTCCACGGTTCGCTTTTGTTTGGAATATTCTTGATTAGACTGCGCGGATTCAGGCCGAGCCGCTTGGCAAGTGCTATATCTTCATTGTTTAACCGGCATTTCTTTTTGGCATCCTGCCACATCTGTTCACTGTATGCCATCTTTTCACCCCGCTTTGCTCAAAAAGATTCTATCACACATTAACTTTATTTTGAAATTAGGAGGTTCTATAGTATGCCTTTGCTGGTGTGCTCATATTATACTCACTGTTTGTCTTGTAGTAAAAGGTGATTCTCTTTTTTCAAATGTCGCTTTTTCATTTGACCTTACTAGAAAAGATATGGGATTAAAATAACAAGATATAAAGCTTTTTTGAAGCCATATCAATTTACTTTCAGCAGGGACGGTGATATAATAACTATATATTCGACATAGGAGGGCCAGAAAATGGCGATTTACTGTAGATTGTCGACTTTGATGGGCGAAAAAAGGTATAAGATACAAGATGTTTTCGAGCAGACCGGATTGTCACGCGCTACAATTTCCAATCTGTATCACGATAAAATGCAGCGGATAGATTATGAGACATTAGGAAAGCTGTGCAAGCTCTTTGGATGCACCGTAGGGGATATCCTTGAATATGTCGATGATATTGAGTCCATTTTATGATTCACTATTTTTGTTATGCTGAAATAAATGCGTGAAAGGAGGTGTTTTGAATGTGGTGTAAAAGCTGTTGTCGTGAAACACAGAGCGATGTTTGCGAAATATGCGGGGATGCTACAGTAGATGAAATACCTTCCGAGGTGTATTGGTGTCCACATTGCAAGGTTCCTTTGATTAAGAGCCAGAACAGCGCGGATAAGAACGAATGTCCTTTATGCCATCAAGAGGTAAGCTATTTCTGTGCTGATGTCCGCCCGGTGTTTCCTCAAGAGCGACTGCTTGTTGAAATCATGCTGGGGAAACCGCTGACCTATCTGAAAGCCAGCGTTTGGGCTGCTGATAACAGATATTATATTGACGGAAAACCAATCACGGTTTCTTTCGGAGCGTACCGAAAGAAAACCCCTGTTGAGTTGCGTAATTTGCTGGAAAAGTATGCCCCTCAAAATGATAACTCGTTTTTCGAGCAACATATGCAGCGATTTGTAGAAGCCAACACAACCCGCCTCAACTATATCAAAGATGAAGCGTTTGAGTTTATAAAAGCTACCGCCAAAACCTATCCGAATGAATGCGTCGTGCTTTCATTTTCGGGCGGTAAAGATTCCACCGTAACGGCGGACCTGGCTGTTCGAGCATTATCTGATCCGAGCCTAGTACATATTTTTGGTAACACTACGCTGGAATTTCCTTTGACCACAGACTATATCCAGCGTTTTCATAAGAACAATCCCAAATCTATTTTGAAAACCGCAATTAACAAGGAGCAAAACTTCTACAATGTTTGTGAGGATATAGGACCACCTGCAAGAATGCTTAGATGGTGTTGCTCCATGTTTAAGACCGGCCCCATCACGCGGGTACTGAATAGCCTGTACCCCAACCGCAACATTTTGACTTTCTACGGCATACGCAAGTGTGAATCCGTCAGCAGAAGCAAATACAACCGCGTGGAGGACAATGCAGAATCAGTAAAAATCCAAAAACAGAAGGTTGCCTCCCCGATTTTCTTCTGGAAGGATATTGATATATGGCTTTATATTCTGGGAGAAGATATTGACTTTAACGATGCATATCGTCTGGGCTATGATCGCGTTGGCTGTTGGTGCTGCCCAAACAACAATGCAAGAGCACAGTTTTTGTCCCGGATTTATATGCCTGAACAGTCAAAAAAGTGGCGTGACTTCTTGATCTCCTTTGCGCGGAGAATTGGCAAGCCGGATGCGGAAGAATACGTTGATAGCGGAAAATGGAAAGCTCGGCAGGGTGGTAATGGCGTTGCCGCAGCAGAGGACATAAAAATACGCTTTACGAATTGCACAACTGAGGATCACGCAAAGGTGTACGAACTTACAAAACCAATGGATGACAGTCTGATTGGAATGTTTGTCCCCTTCGGAAAGATAGCTCCTGAGCTTGGGCGCAAGCTTATCAGCGAAACCATTGTTGTCGATATCAAAACCAATGTTCCCATCCTATCTATTCAGCCTTTCGCACAGGATGGATATGCGTATTCGGTAAAGGTAAAGACAATGAATGTCGCAAAGCACGAAGATCTGCAGCGCATGGTGGGTTATCAGATTCGCAAGTTTAATGCTTGCCGTAAATGCCTGAAATGTGAATCGCTGTGCCGTGCCGGAGCGATCTCCATTACCAACGATGCGTATGTAATCAATCCCGATAAGTGTAAACGCTGCAAAATGTGTGTGACCGCAAAATATTTAGACGGTGGCTGCATGATGGTGAAATACCTCAAAACCAAAGAGTGAGGAACGGTGGAAATATGCCAAACATGAGATTCAGAGCGCATGACACCTTTTTTATAAGAAAAGGCTGGCTGAGCAAAGGTATAAGAAACGTACAGAACGACCCTGCCGTGTTCATGGGAATAAACGGGAATCCCATGGATATTCTCGGCATTGGTGCGAACATGGTAAAAGCCCTCCGGTATTGGCTTCAAGCCGTTGGCTTGACGCAAGAACCAAATGTGGGGCGTAGAACGCAAACATTGACGCCGCTGGGAGAGATCATTGCCGAACATGACCCCTATATTGAGGAACTCGGCACCCTGTGGCTGCTTCATTATAAACTGGCGACCAATCAAGCGGACGCAACAGCATGGTATTACTTTTTCAATGAGTTTAGGCTAAATGAGTTTACGCGGGAGGACTTCGTCGTCCAGCTCTCCAGCTATATCCGCCTGAACGGAGAAGAAATCGCTGAGAAGTCTTTGAGAGACGATTACAACTGCATTATCAGCACTTACGTTCCACGCGCAAAATCCAGCCCAGAAAAAGTGCAGCCGGAAAGTAATATTGATTGCCCACTCGGAGAACTTGACCTGATTGATATTGCCAATAAGAAGACCAAAACCTATAAGAAAGCTACCCCGAAAAAGGACACGATTCATCCTTTGATTTTACTTGCTGTGCTTGTGGATCGAGCACACGGTCAAAAGGAAATTCGCATATCTGCCATACAGAACGATCCATGCAATGCCGGCAGAGTGTTCAATCTCGATATTATCACCCTTACGGCTCTGCTCTACAAGATTGAGCTTCTCGGGTATATAAAGGTCGAAAGAACCGCCGGTCTGGACATTGTAAAAATAAGGACGGAACTCGACTTTTTGGGTTGTGTCAGGGAGTATTACCGGGCAATCAACAACTGAAGTCTGCTATGGGAGAAAAAATATGCTGAACGAATTTATCAGTGTTGCAGAAGGCTTCCAAACCTCTGTCAACATTGCCTATGACCTATATAGCGATGAGAAAGTCAAAAACTTCATACCCACATTATCTGCGATTGATATTATCGAGGATGTGATGCTTAGTACGGCATCGCCATCGGCTCGCCGTGCGCGTATCCTGATTGGCGCGTATGGACGGGGCAAATCACATATTATTCTGGTCTTACTTTCATTGCTGTTTAAAAAAGACCGAACGCAGTTTGAAACTCTTCTTACAAAGATGAAGGAAGTCAATCCCGGCCTATATGATTTTGTGCTGGAGTATCTGAAAAGCGATAAGAAGATACTCCCTGTTGTCATAAGCGGAAGCAGCGCAAGTCTCACACAGTCCTTCCTCAATGCTTTGCAGCAAGCGCTTCACAACGCAAAGCTGGATTCTTTAATGCCGGAAACACACTTCAAGGCGGCAATTACATCCATTGAGAACTGGAGGACGAACTATCCTGACACCTATAAGCGGCTGCTGTCAGAGCTGACCGAACCGCTTGATTCTTTCATTTTGCGTTTGCAAGAATATGATGTTACCGCATACGAGCGTTTCACAGAGCTATATCCTGCGCTTACCTCCGGGAGCGTTTTTAATCCGTTCCTCGGCTTTGATGTGGTGGAACTCTATGAGAAAGTCACCAATGAGCTTTGTGCGAACGGTTATAACGGAACATTTATCATTTATGACGAATTCAGCAAATATCTGGAATCTAGCATTGCAAACGCCACGATCAGCGACATCAAGCTCTTGCAGGATTTCGCGGAAAAGTGTGACCGCAGCGGAAACAAGCAGATGCACCTCATGCTGATCTGCCACAAGGATATAGCAAATTACATAGATGAGAAGCTGCCGAAAGAAAAGGTTGACGGCTGGCGCGGAGTTTCAGGCAGATTCAAGCACATGAACCTGCACAACAACTACTCGCAGATGTATGAAATTATTTCTGCCGTAATTACGAAAGACCCGCAAGTGTGGCCTACTTTCTATCAGGAGCACCGGGACAAGTTTGATGATCTTATCAAAAAATTTACCGCTAACAACCTGCTGAGTACGGCAAACGGCGAAGCTGTAAACGCGGCGATTGAAGGGTGCTATCCGCTGCATCCAATCTCAACCTTTATTTTGCCACGCCTATCCGAAAAGGTTGCGCAGAATGAACGTACTCTTTTTACGTTCTTGTCTGCCAGTGATAAGAATACGCTTTCTGCATTTTTGAATTCTGCGGAAGGTGATTTTCCCATGCTTACGCCCGATTTGATTTATGACTATTTTGAACCGTTGCTGAGAAAAGAGCCGTATACCAGCGATACGCATAAGCTCTATAAGCTCACAAGCAGCGTTTTGCGAAAGGTTGCGCCGGATTCACTGGGAGCCAAAATCATCAAGACGATCTCGCTCATTTACATCATTGAGCAATTTGAAAAACTGCCGCCTGTGTACGATATTATCATAGAGGCTTTTTATGATACGACATACAGCACTCAAACCATCAGCGACGCCTTGAACGGACTTATAGAAAAGGATTGTATTGTCTACCTCAAGCGTAGCAACAACTATCTGAAGCTTAAGGAGAGCAGCGGTGTAGATATTCCCGGTGAAATTGAAAAAGAAGTTGAAAAGCTAAAAATTAACGAAACCGTAACCGGTATCTTAAACCGTTCGGTATCTGACAGCTATATGTACCCCACGCGCTATAATGACGAACATGAAATTACCCGCTATTTCGACTTTACTTATATCAGTACCCACGATTTTGCAAAAACAACCGATTGGGAAGAACGGCTGCGCCAGTCCGAAGCAGATGGAATTTTATTTGCTGTCGTACCCCAAAAAGAGGACGAGCTAGAGGAAATCCGCAAAATTATCACAAAACGCAATCTGAACAATGAGCGTATTGTGTTTGCCGTTCCTCTCAAATTCAAAGCCATCGAAAAAATCGTTTATGAGTACGCTGCGGTGATACGGCTAAAATCACTTGTGAGCGATGACGAGCAACTAAGCGATGAATATGAGATATATATTGAAGATTTAAGTGAGGTGCTGGGGAGCTTCTATCTTGCATACTCGCGCCCCGAAAATGCCGCCGTGGATTATTACTATGGCGGTGTTCGCCGCAACCTCTATCGCAAGGCGCAGCTTTCCTCCTTGCTTTCCCAAATCTGCGAAGATGTTTTTCCACATACGCCGGTTATCAACAATGAGGCCATCAACAAAAATCACCTACCAACCGTTGCTGTAAACAGCCGAAACAAGATTCTTACAGGGCTTCTCGCAGACCATCTCGAACCCAATCTGAGCATGACAGGCACCGGCCAAGAGGTCTCCATGATGCGCAGCACCTTAATTCAAACCGGCGTGCTTATCAATGAGGATGCGCAAGCGCGCCTTGAAATGCACCCTGCTGATGCGAACATGGCTCATGTTCTTGGAATTATAGAGAATTTCTTTGCCGGTGCAAATGCTGGAAATGGGCTTTCGTTTGCCGTTCTTTACGAGCAGCTAACCTCTCCAGAGTATGGTATTGGATTGAAATCAGGCGTAATCCCTATCTACGTTGCAGCGGTACTCCACTTGTGCAAGAACAACTTAGTCATTAAGTACGGGGACACCGAAACTAAAATCACCGCAGATCTGCTCAACAGCATCAACGAGCAGCCCCAAGCCTACACGGTGATTATGGAGGACTGGAACGAAGATAAGGCACGGTATATGTCCGCACTCTCCGAGCTTTTTGCAGAGTATATCGTGGACAGCGAGAAAAGCTACAACGCTTTTGCATACCTTGTTTCCGCAATGAGCCGGTGGTATATGGCTTTGCCCAAGTATACAAAAGACTCGGTAGATACTTACCTCGGCGACGGGAGGTTTGAACCGCTTCCGAAACCAACTAAGAGATTCATAAACAGCCTGAGACAGCAGAATGACAATCCGCGTGAATATCTGTTCAAGAAGCTGTTTGTTGCCTTTGATTATAGAGACTTTGACGTGGCCGTCATTGCAAATATCGCAGACACTAAGAGGTGCCTGGATTCTACGCTGCCTGCCTTAATCACTACCATTGGCACAGATGTTAAGACGTTGTTTGGCGGCAAGAAAAAGCGGGAATCCACAAGCTCGGCGGCGCGTGACTGGTATGAGGGGCTGAAGCCTGATACAATTCAGCATCTATTCCCGCGCGGAGAAAACAAAATCCTTGAGTTGTTTAAGACTGCCACAAGCGATGATGCGTTGTTTACCCAGCGACTTTGCAAGGCAATTAGTGGATTGAGGATAGACGATTGGGCGGCAAGCACGATCCGCTCCTTCACCAATGATATGACGGCTTTCAAAGAGACGGTTGAAGCGTTTGACCAGTCGGAAAAGAATCCGGAGCTGTCAGGCGCAGGCACCTATCGTCTTGTGTTCAGCGATGCAAACGGTAATGAAAGCGTAAAAACATTTTCCAGGGCAGAATATAGTCCCAAGGCAAAGCTCCTGCTCAATGACATAACTACTGCTTTGGATGAGATGGGACAGTCTATTACGGAGCAAGAAAAGAGACAGGTGCTTTTGGAAGCGCTTGAAAAGCTATGTTAGGAGGTGGACGATATGACTAAACAGGATTTTATCGAACATATCGAGCTTCGGTATGAAAAAACTGGAGATATAGATTTCTTCAACGACGGCGAGGATGAGCATGAGGAAATTTTGATACCAACGCTTGGAGTAAAAATTACATTTAACGAAGATGACACATTTAATATTTACCGGGATTTTTGTTTTCCGACAAGGGATTGTGAAGAAAACTTCGAAAATGAATATCAGACCGTTCTGCAAGAAACAACAGTGAGCTTGCTCGAATCATGTTTCGGCAAACAACCGAGTATAAAATATGAGTGCGGATATGGATGCCCATTTGATTCCTCATTAGTTGGTTATTGGAACAAGTCATTTGATGTTGATTTTGTTATTTCTTTTGTTGAAGTTTGTGCGAAGTCTGAAGCTGAAGATGTTGGAAATGCTGTATCAAAGCTCATAATGGACTCCGTTTCCAAACATGCAGAGGAATTTCAGCTTAAAAAAATAGACGACGATTCCTATATCAATGCGAAGAACAATTTGATTGTTTTTGCTCAAGAATTGGATTCGTTCAATGCGAAGAAAATTGATATAAAGGCTTTTGAACAAATTAGTTTTCCCGTTTTTGCAACCAAGTATTTTTGTGGAAAGATGCAATCTGAAAAAGCCATTGCAGTTGATATAAAACCTATTACCATGTTTTTTAAACTGTGCGATCTTTTTCGGGTAGATAAGTCGGAGTTTGATTTTTATAGCGATGGAAAAGGGTATCTGTATATTAAGGGAAAATTGAAAGCAATTATAACCATCGAAGCAAATGCTGATGAGATAGTTGATGTGGAATATTCTCTTCTCATCAGGAAACTTGATGCCCTAAAGAAGATTAAACCACAAATAAATAGTAGAATGCTTGACTTCGCTCATCTTACTTATGAGGATTTTGAGCGGTTATGTTACGACATTTTGATTAAACGAGGTTTTATTGATGTTCATCCTGTAGGAAAATCAAACGCTTCCGATGGTGGAAAAGACATTCTTGCTTCTGAAGAATACAGGACAATAACCGGAATTGAAAATCGAAAATGGATTTGGCAATGTAAACATTCCAAGAAAAGTTTGAACCGTAAAGATGTTTCTGAGATAAGTGATCTTCTTCAAGAGAATAACGCGTCCGCTTATGGTTTGCTCTGTTCAAGTTCGCTCACCCCAGACTTAATAAACAGATTGGAATTAAAAAAGAGTGCAGAAGTAAGAATCGCCTATTATGGAACTACTGAGTTGAACACTTTACTTTCGCAGTATCCTGATTTACTTGCTAAATACAAGTTGTTAGGGGGCGCTGATAGATGAGCAGGACAGCATATTTTGACAATGCAGCAACCACATTTCCCAAGCCCGAAGAAGTCTATTCTTTCATGGATCAATTTTATCGGGAATATGGAGTAAACGTGGGGCGTGGCCAACACAAGCTGGCTGCCAGAGCGTCCGCACTGGTTTCCGATACACGGGCTGGTCTCCTTGAACTGTTCCATTGCAGTAACAAGAAGGTCGTTTTTACCCATACCGCCACCGAAGCGCTTAACACAATTCTGCGTGGTATACAGGTAGATAACGGCTGCACCGTCTATGTTTCTCCGTTTGAGCATAATGCAGTAACCCGTGTCCTTTATCAAATGCAGAAGAACGTGCATATTGAAGTCGAGCAGTTGTCTGCTGTCCGGGAAACCATTCAATATGATCTGAATGGAATTAAGAAACAATTTACATCCAAAGCACCGTCCGTTGTGATTGTGAGCCATGCCAGCAACGTATGTGGCGTTGTAGCCCCGATACAGGAAATCTGCGATTTGTCAAAACAGCATCATGCCATCACAGTAATTGATATGTGCCAAACAGCCGGGCTTGTTGACACCGATCTAAGCAGCAGCAATATTGATTTTGCTGTATTTGCCGGTCATAAAACCCTTTACGGGCCATTCGGCGTCGCCGGGTTTATCTGTTCTGAAACAGCGAAGTTTTCACCGCTGCTCTTTGGCGGCACAGGAGTGGACTCCGCAAACCAGGAGCTGCCGGGGGCAATTCCAGAACGGTACGAGGTTGCTAGCCCCAACATTCAGGCTATTTCCGGTCTTTATGAAGCGCTCCAATGGATTAAGAAAACCGGTATAGTCGAGATTTACCGGCAGGAGCAAGCCAATCATCACAAGCTGCTGGAGCTGTTGCGGAAGTACGATAATATTCAAATCGTCGCTCCAGATGAATCAAACGGTATTGGCGTCGTCTCCTGTGTATTTGATGGATACAGCAGCGACAATATTGGCAACGTGCTGAGCGAAAAGGACATTGCTGTCCGAACAGGACTTCACTGCGCACCGTATGCCCACCGCTTCCTTGAAACATTTCCGGCAGGGACAGTACGCTTCAGTGTGAGCTATTTCAACACCGATGACGATTTTGAGCAGTTGGCGTCAGCGCTTGATTACATCGCTGAAAACGCCTGATTAACAATCATAACAAAGCCACTGGAAAGCGGATGATGATATTGAGAGAGCGCGACTTTGTGGAATATCTAAACAACGACCCCAACATCAAAAGCAAGGTTAAGGCGATCAATTCAAGGCTAAGCAAAGCCAGATTGGTTGAGCGGCAGTTTGAAACCTCTCTGGATAGCATAGTCGCAGACGATAATCTGATGTTTCAGACCCTATGCCGCATAAAAAATGAAATGAACGACACCAACGGCAACATTTCAAATGCCGTAAGAAAATACTACTTGTTTTTAAACGGAAAAGAATTCCCACCCTTATCTCAATGGCGCGGATGATGCAGGAGGATAGCAATGAGCTTAAAAGAAGTATCCCTAAAAAATGAATATCGCTCCCTGCTAGACAATGTGGTGAGAGACTTCTATGTGCCTCTTTTAAAAGAAGCGGTTTCTTATAAACGAGCAGTCGGCTTCTTCTCATCATCCGCTTTAGCGGAGATTGCCAAGGGCATCGGAGGCCTTGTTAAGAACGGCGGTACGATTCAGCTTGTTGCTTCGCCATACCTTTCGGAAGACGATGTTGCTGCGATACGCGCTGGTTATAAGAAGCGCGATGGAATCATCAAAGCTGCCGTTTTGCGTGAAATGACAGAAGCCACATCAAGCCTTGAAGGAGAACGCCTGAATCTGTTGGCATCACTCATTGCGGATGGAATCCTTGATATAAAAATCGCCTTTATCGAGGACGAAAGCAAGATGGGAATGTACCATGAGAAGATGGGCATTATCTCCGATGCTGACGGAAACGCGGTTGCGTTCTCAGGCTCAAACAATGAATCTGCAACGGCAATGTTTGCAAACTATGAAACCATTGACGTCTTTTGCTCGTGGAAGGGAGATCGGAAACGTGTTGCCGCAAAAGAGAACGCTTTCACTTCCATTTGGAACGATTGTGAACCCAACCTGCGAATAATTGAATTTCCGGAGCTAAAGGACGAATTGATCGCAAGGTTTAAAAAGGGAGTTCCTAATCTCGATATAGACGCAGATCAGCTCGGAGTGCTCCCCACAGCACCAAATAAAAAGCGGGCGGTTGCCTTGCCGTCTGATGTGATACTGTTTGATTATCAACTCGATGCTATTGCAGAATGGAAAAAAGCAGACTATCGCGGCATATTTGATATGGCGACAGGAACGGGCAAAACCTACACCGGCTTGGGTGCTGTCGCTGAGCTATCCGCAGAATTGGATAGCCACTTGGCTGTGTTTATAGTTGCACCGTTCCAGCACCTTGTGGAGCAGTGGGTAGAAGATATAGTGAGATTCGGTATCGAGCCTATTATCGGATACAGCTCATCCAAGCAAAAGGATTGGAAAAAGCGGCTTGAAAATGCCGTGCGCGACCAAAAGCTGAAAGTGCGTGGCAGAGAGTTTTTCTGTTTCGTCAGCACCAACGCGACATTTTCATCGAAACATGTTCAGTCACAAATTGAAAAGCTGCGTGGTAATGCTCTGCTGGTCATAGATGAAGCCCATAACTTCGGTGCGGAAACCTATGCGCCACTGCTCAGTGATCAGTTTAATTGTAGGCTTGCTCTCTCGGCCACACTTGACCGCCATAACGACGAGATCGGCACAGCAAGGCTCTACGATTACTTTGGCAAAAAGTGTATTGAATACCCGCTGGAGAGAGCCATAGATGAAAATAAGCTGACCCCATATAAGTATTATCCAATTGTTGTCACCCTGAATGATGCCGAGCTGGAGCAATACGACAACCTTTCTTACGAAATGAGCAAGTGCATCATCAAAGGAAAAAACGGGAAATTCAAGCTTAGTGAGCGTGGTAAAATCATTGCCATGAACCGCGCTAGATTGGTTGCCGGTGCAGAGGACAAGCTCCAAAAGCTGAGCGAAGAAATTGTTCTGTATGAGAAGGATAAGCACATCTTGGTATACTGTGGCGCTACGAAGGTGTTAAAGCCGGACGAGGACTTCACAGAAGTGGATGAAGATGATATGCGGCAAATTGACGCCGTGACCCATATCTTAGGGAATCTTCATCACATGGATGTCGCACAATTCACTTCAAGGGAAGATATTGAAACGCGGGAAAGGCTCAAAAAAGAATTTGGAGTTGGCGATACCCTGCAAGCGCTGGTGGCCATCAAATGCTTGGATGAGGGCGTCAACATTCCGCAAATCAAGACAGCATTCATTCTTGCCAGTACTACCAATCCCAAGGAGTACATACAGCGGCGCGGCAGAGTGCTGCGCCGATCTCCCGGAAAAGAGTTTGCTGAGATTTATGATTTCATTACGCTCCCCCGCCCGATGGACGAGGTTTCGGCCTTAACGGAAGAACAGCTCAAACGCGAAATGACACTTGTTCGCAATGAACTATGCCGCGCGGAAGAATTTGCCCGTATTGCACTTAACATGGTTGAGGCTGAATCGGTTCTGGATGATATTAAGTCAGCCTACGGGATAAACGAACATCTAATCAGCTTTGAGGAGGATTATGGATATGGCGAATAAGACCATTACCATCAATGGCGTTGAGATAGACGCCGAAAAAGCCGATGCGCTTTTGAAAAGAATTATTATCAAAGAAAAGACCAACATCAAGACCAAGCAGCATAACGACGGTGAGATGGTAAAGATGATCCAAAAGCTCATCCAGGAGGTGGCAGAATGCTACTAAAAGAACTGCGTCTGAAAAATTTTCGGCAATTTACCGGCGAGCAGTCCGTATCCTTCTCCACTGACAGTGATAAGAACGTCACGGTAATAATGGGCGAAAATGGATCAGGAAAGACCACGTTGGCACAAGCGTTTACTTGGTGTCTATATGGATATACAGATTTTGAAGATCAATCTTCAATGCTTTGTAAAGCGGTAGCCCAAACAATGCTTCCAAACACCAATGAAACCGTAAGGGTTGAATTAACCCTTGTCCACAACGGAATTGAATATACGGCTATTCGTGAACAAAAATATACGAAAGACGGTACCGGTGTGTTAAAGCGCCCCGGCCAAACCGTATTCTCCATTGCCTATAAAGCTAAAGACGGGCAGCGCGTATTTGTAAAGGACACAGAAACAGAATTCAGGATGAAGGAAATTCTGCCCCGTGAGCTTTCGAGATACTTCTTTTTTGACGGTGAACGCATCGACAAGATGAGCAAGGAAATCCGCCGTGGAAAAAGTCCCGAATTTGCTCAGGCTGTGAGAAATTTGCTTGGGTTAAGCGCCTTTACTTCCACTCTTGAGCATCTGAAAAGCAAGGCAGGACGAACATCTGTCATAAAAAGTTATAATAGCAGTTACGACAGTGGTAGTGACAGTAAAATTGCCGAGTATACCGCCAAAATAAACGAATACATAGATAAAATCGCCAAGATTGACGCCCGCCTTGACGAAATGGAAAACGAGGAACTCGTTGCAAAGGACAAGTGTGCCGAACTGAGCAAGCGCATCCATGACAATGCGGACAGTGAAAAACTGGCGCAGGAGCGTGAGCGCCTGAAAAGAAAATCGCAGGGCTTAATACAGCAGCGCGCCAGCAGCGGTGCTGCTATGCTCAAAAAATTCAACAGCACCGGCCCTGCATATTTCTCCAAAAAGCTCATGAAGGATGCCTTACAAAAGCTCTCAGAAGCGGACAAGCTGGATAAAGGAATCCCCGACATTCACGCAAGAACCATTGAGTACCTTATCAAGCGTGGTCACTGCATTTGCGGTGCTGAAATTACAATAGGGAATGACGCTTATAAGCATCTAAATGAGGTTTTGGACTTCATTCCTCCGCAGTCTATCGGCTCATTGATCGGCCAGTTTGTCAGAGAATGTGAGCTGAAAAGCAAGAGCGGTGAGAGTTTATTTGAGGATGTTTCAAATGATTACGGCATTGTGCGGGAATTTGATAACTCCTATGCCGAGGTTGAAAAAGACTTGAAAATGGTAGAAAGCAGACTCCAGGGCATGGAGCGTATCGGAGAACTGCAAAAAGAGCTGCAACGCTATGAAGGTGCGCTCCGGCGGTTACAAATAGAACGTGACACATTGAATATTCAGAAAGGTAGCTACACTACTTCCAGTGAACGCTGTGAAACGGAACGCAATGAGCTTACCTTGAAGGATGACAACAATAGGAAAATTGAAATCTATAAAGCCTATGCTGAATATATGTATGATACGCTTTCCACTCTGTATGCCCAGCAGGAAGGTGCCACAAGGGACGAGTTGGAGAAAGTCGTCAATGAGATATTCAAGCAGATTTATAATGGTGGTTTCTCTTTGAAGATTGATGAAAAGTACAATATTCAGGTCATCGTGAATGACTTTGAAGGGTATTCAGATGATGTGGAAACCTCAACGGCACAAAGTATTTCCATTATCTTTGCTTTTATTGCCGGTGTTATCAAAATGGCAAGAAGAAGTAAAAACCCAGATAATGAAATGCTGATATCTGAGCCTTATCCGCTGGTAATGGACGCTCCGCTTTCCTCTTTTGATAAAAGGCGAATCAAGACTGTCTGCGAATCACTCCCTGAAGTTGCGGAGCAGGTCATCATCTTTATCAAAGATACGGACGGCGAAATTGCCGAAGAATATATGAGCGGCAAGGTTGGCGCTCGGTATCTCTTTAGTAAGAAGAACGAATTCGAAACTGAATTGACTGAGAGGTGAATGGAATGTTTGATAAGGAATACTCATTTCGGGGTAGTCATGCCGAAAAGGTAATCAAGCTGACAGCGGTATTTGACAGCAACAAAAGCAAACTGTTCAACAGAAACCTGGATGTCTACCTAATGGCTCCTATTGTCGGCTTCCTGTATAATCGCAAGGCTGATCTGGATCGCTCTGGTGAATCCACAAAAATTTTTCCTGAACAGTTGATGAATGAACGCAACAATCTCCTGTTTACATACCGCCTCATTATCCTACTGGATAAAGACCATGAACCAGATTTTGATGAACGCATCAACAAGGCATTTCGGTATTATGGAAGCGAGAAAGCCGCTCCCGACGAAGAACTGTATGAAGCTTATGTGCGTGGTGGCGTAGAAATTCTGTATGAAAAACTGCTCGGCAGCATTTCTTCGGAGGAAGATTATCTGAAGAACCTGTATGACTTCCTGGAAGAATTTGACGAGCGTTATAATCAGACTATTACCACCGACAGCATCCTGGATCTCTGTCGGCTGGCGCGTAGTTAATCATGGGCGGGGTGTCTCAACAAAACTTTGTTGAACTACTGTTTAACATTTATAAAGACAAGGGCTTTGTAAGCACCGATACCGTCTTTGAGGTGCTAAACAGTGCCGATATGTCTTTGGATACAGTTGATCGGATATGTGATGAACTGCTTTCTATGGGCGTTATTATCCGGGATGACCCCGCAGATTTTTCCGATGACGATGATGGTGAGTATGACCGTGGAAAAGCCGATTATGAACAGCTATATAATAAAGTGTCGTTGCTGGAACCGGAATTAAAGCCGCTCATTGATTCCTTGCGGCAAATACAACCGCCTCAACATCGTGAGTGGAAAATGTTGATGCCACAGGCGCAGGCAGGAAATACTTTCGCGCAAAACAGGCTTTGTGAAATGTATTTGCGGACGGTTTTAAACCTCTCATGCAGCATTGCCAAGCGATACGACCTTTCGATTGCCGATACATTTCAAGAAGGGACTATCGGCCTGCTCACAGCCATTGAAAAATACAATCCTTTGGATCAGGATGTATTCCCAAGCTATTTCCCACTGTGGGTAAGGCAGTGTATTTTTAGAGGTATTCCGTTCTCTCCCAAGCCGGATGCCTACTTCCCGGCACATATAAAAAGCACGCTTTACAGCATATATGAGCTTGTAAAAAACCATTACTGTGAGCTATGTGATACCACGACATATTGCCCAAACCTCATCCAGAGCGTCGTAACGGCACTTGAATGTACCCCTGAGCTTGCTATTCAATATCTCGACTACTTCAGACCAACGGAGAGCCTTGCACAAGTATCGGCAGAATCCCCGGAATTGGCATCTGACGATGGCGCACTAAGCCTAAGTTATGATGAACAGCTCGATACCGTTAAGCTATATGATCTTGTGCGAAAAGAGCTGTCTACCTTGAAACAGAGAGAGCAAAGAATCATGTCTCTGCGTTATGGCTTTGAGGATGGCACCGTTCATACGCTCGAGGAAGTGGGCGCTGAGTATGGGCTCACAAGGGAACGGATTCGGCAAATCGAAGCGAAAGTGATACGCAAGCTCCGGCATTCTTCCCATAGCAAGCGGCTAAAAGAATTTTGGTGAAAGGTGCTTACAAAATATTCACCCAATTTCCGAATTAGTAAACGCTTTGACTACATATGCTAGATAAGTGATGTTATAACATCTACGGTTCAGCTCCTATCAGACGGAGAATATGACTAAAAGCTTGTTCTGAAAGCACTGAAAGTCACCCGGAACTATATAATTCCTTATTCTCAGCCGGGGTTTTATTGCTAAAACCCCGGCCTTTTTGTATCTAGAAACCACCGGATAAGCACGTATGCTTTAGCTATAAGCATACGTGCTTATCCTCATTGTTTAACCGGCATTTCTTTTTGGCATCCTGCCACATCTGTTCACTGTATGCCATCTTTTTACCCCGCTTTGCTCTTAAAGATTCTATTACACATTACTTTATTTTGAAAGCAGGAGGTTCTATATGAATACGATACCCGTATACAAATATCCCGCCGCCTATGCGCGTGAAAACGATGAACTGGAGCAATACCGAGCATCCTACAAGGCTAACGTGGCCTGCAAGAGCGCAATCGAAACGGCCATCCGGGATAATTACCGCGATAACTGTCTCGGAAAAGAAGCTGTAAAACAGGTCGCCGATCAGTTTGGTTATGAGCGTATGTTCTTTGTCCTGGCAAATACGGTGCAGAGAAAAGAATTCGACGGGCGTATTTCCCGCAACAACAAGGATTGGGCGAAAACCATTTACGTCTTTGAAGATAAGAATTATTTTGGAGAGGATCGGCGTTCATCGTTTGAAGTGGATGCCGTAAACCCTGGCCTCACGGATATTTTTATTAACCAGGCGCAGCGTGAATACATGTTGACGCAACCCCTGGTTAAAGAGGACATTCAGGCGGAAGCCGCACGGTTGCTCCAGCGTTTGCAATATGAGAGCGAGCCGAACAGCCCCAGTGGTACGCATTTCATGGCGCAGATTTCACCGGATTTTCTAATCCGTGCTTCTACCAAAGACCAGGACCGGCTCTTTGCCATGCTTCCGTTCAAGTCTCTTACATTCTCTACACTCAAAGATCGGAAAGGTATCTTTGCGTTTATCCGAAAAGATGAATCCCGCAACCAGCTTCTCCGACTGAATAAATCATCCGTCAAAAAAAGCTAGAGGATAAGTGTGTTGTTACAGGGACGCCTAAAATGACGCGAAATGGCTTGGAGCGTTGATTATGAAAAAGCGAAAACGTGATATTCCCATAATGTTCTGGGTGACGGAGACTGAGCGAGAGCTTATTAAATTAAAAATGTCACAACTTGGCACAGACAACATGAGTACATACCTTCGGAAAATTGCCATTGACGGCTATGTGATAAAGTTGGAGTTGCCAGAGCTAAAGGAAATGGTTTCCCTCCTACGTCGATCAAGCAACAACCTGAATCAGCTTACCAAACGGGTGCATGAGACGGGACGCGTTTATGATGCGGATTTGGAGGATATCCTCCAAAATCAGGAGCGACTATGGCAGGCGGCTAATGATATTCTGGCTGCGCTTGCGGCGATAAAATAGGGGCGATTGCTCCACCTATGGAGATAGAGACTACATAAAGCACTCGTATATTGATTGCATTATTGCCAGAATAATTGATAAGGGATATGATTATACCAACACGTGCAAAGGAGGCCGAACCCATGAGGTTTTTATTGAAAATTTTTACTGCGCCAGTTATCGTTGTTCTTACTATATTTGTCTGGTTATTTGCGCTAATCCTCCGTTGTTCAGCTTTTGTATTTGGCCTTGCTGGAACACTTATGGGAATCTTTGGTCTGGCAGTGTTAATTACCTACTCGGTAAAAAACGGTATTATTCTCCTTGTTATTGCACTACTAATCAGCCCCGTTGGAATACCGATGGCGGCAGCGTGGTTACTCGGCAAGATACAAAATCTACGGTATGCAATACAGGATCGAGTGTATGGGTAAAGTTGTATAACCCACGAGAAGAGGGAGCGAAGTTCTATGAAACTTCGCTCCCTCTTTTGTTTTAATGGGCTAATAAAATAACAGCATTAATAATCCGATGGCTATTGCCAGTCGGATTATTAATCATGGCGATATTAAAAGAGTAATTTAGTCATCCAATCCCCTGACTTTTTATGTATTCACTCAAATATATTATAAGTTCCTCTGGCGTGGGAACTTCATTTTCACGCGGGATTTGATCCCAAAAAGCTTTTATCGCTGGATCGCTACTGCATAAGCCGTTCATCATAGCAATCTTTATCTGTTTTTCAACATATGCTGATGTGACGCCATCTCGCTCTGCTATTTTTCTTATGGCTCTTTTTGCCACATCCCGATTTTGCTGTTTCTTATTCTTCTTCATTTATTACCCTCACAAGTTCAGTTTCGTATATATTAACACTATGAGCGACATAATACAACGTAACAGACCGCTATTAGCGTGATTGTTCATGCTATAAAAAGTATAAAATTAAATCACCATACAAAGAGGTGAGACGATTGGAAATTGCTTTTATTAGGAAACGGATTACGGAATTGCGTATTAAAAAGGATGTTTCAGAATATAAAATGAGCCTTGATCTTGGACATAGCAAGAGCTATATACAAAACATTGTCTCAGGACGATCATTACCATCCATTGAAGAATTTCTTTATATTTGCGAGTATTTGGGAGTCACGCCAAAAGCGTTTTTTGATGACAGTGAATCAGAACCGATATTAATTCAGAAAGCGCTTGATGGTATGCACGGCCTTTCAGATAAAGACCTTTTAGCCTTGATAGGTTTAATAGGCAGATTTAATGAAAAGAAGTCGTAAAATATAGCAACTAGGTAGTTCCCAAAAATTAAGGAATGGTATAGCTGACAGATAAATCCTTGCTTTATAACATTTACATTTTTAATCCATGACTAAATAATGAATTGCCCGTCATTCCAACCGGAAAGACGGGCAATATTTACAATACGCGGATGAAGCGCACATTATAAAATATGGAGAGATACAGCGTTCCGAGTACCGCTATCAATAGCAGGCTGTTAAAGCCTGTCCTTTAACTGCCTATGGGCATATACGCCATCCGCGAAATTGCCGATAAATATTCTTTGTGATGTTCTCCGAAACCATCCTTCTTGCAGGAAAAATATCTCCTCTTTACCCGATATGCCCCATATTGAGCATACATGTATATGCCCATTATAAGGCATAATTTAGATAAAGTAAAGAGGGGGCGAAGCAATTTGATATCTTATTCTCCGCTTTGGGAAACGATGAAAAGAAAAGGCGTTACAACTTACACACTAAGGAATAAAGGTGATGATGAAAACATTAGTGGCTCCACCATGTTAAGATTACAAAAGAATGAATCAGTTTCGACAAATACGCTGGATGCGCTTTGTAAAATTCTAAATTGCAAACTATCTGACATAGCCGAATATATACCCGATTAATTAAATTTCTCTCAGTAGTGATGTAGCATAATAG
Organism: uncultured Sporobacter sp.; assembly: GCA_963675425.1. Lineage (GTDB taxonomy): Bacteria > Bacillota > Clostridia > Oscillospirales > Oscillospiraceae > Sporobacter. The sequence continues at coordinate 2,472,032 of OY776214.1, forward strand.
GACAAGGTAACGAGTAATTGATTGCTCGTTGCCTTTTCATTTATAATTCAAATTGATTAAATAAAATTACGCTTAAAGGAGGATACGATTTATGGCAACCACTCGGCTAATCCCCATGCACATCAATCGGGGCATGACGATTGCTCAATGTCTTGCTGACCGCAAGAATTATGCAGAAAATCCAGATAAAACTAATAGCGGCAAACTGATTTCTGCTTTTGAATGTGACCCAAAAACTGCTGACGCCGAGTTCCTACTGTCCAAGAGGCAGTATAAAATAATCACGGGAAGAGAACAGAAAAACAATGTCATCGCTTATCAGATACGTCAATCTTTTAAACCTGGAGAGCTTACACCACAAAACGCCAACGAGATAGGATATGAGTTGGCTATGCGCTTTCTTAAAGGCCAACATGCTTTCCTCGTTTATACGCACTGCGATAAATCACATATTCACTCGCACATAATTTTCAATTCGACATCATTGGACTGCAAACGGAAATTCCGGGATTTCCTTGGTTCTGGCAAAGCAATCGCGCAACTCAGCGATATACTTTGTCTGGAACATGGTCTTTCAATTATTGAGCACCCAAAACGTGGAAAAAAGAGTTATAATAAGTGGCTCGGTGAAAAGGCAAAGACTACCCATCGAGAGCTATTACGCATAAATATTGATACTGCTCTTGAAAAAAAGCCTGCCGATTTTGAGGCTCTATTAAAGCTCTTACAGGGAGCAGGATATGAAGTCAAGCCGGGAAAAATTTATGCCCTGCGCGGCAAAAATCAGAAGCGGTTTATTAGGCTGGATACTCTTGGCAGTGGCTACGGGGAAACAGAACTACGGGCTATTCTCTCAGGTGAAAAAGTGCGCAAACCACGTAAAAAAACCGTCCAGCAAGTGCCGAAGAAACAAGTAGACCTGTTGGTGGATATTCAGGCCAAACTCCGCGATGGAAAAGGTGCAGGATATGAGCGGTGGGCCAAAGTATTTAACCTCAAGCAGATGGCTCAGACAGTGAATTATCTCACTGAGCATGGGTTGCTTGAATACAGCACACTTGCTGAGAAAACCATGTCTGTAACCGCTCGGCATAATGAGCTGTCCAAACAGATCAAGGAGTCCGAGAAACGGTTGGCCGAGATTGCCATTCTGAAAACTCAAATTATTAATTACGCCAAAACCCGCGAAATCTATGTCGCCTACCGTAAGGCGGGGTACTCGAAAAAACTTCTTGCAGAACATGAGAGTGATATTCTTTTACACAAGGCGGCGAAGAAAGCATTTGATGAATTGGGCGTGAAAAAGCTCCCAACTGTAAAGAGTTTACAGGAAGAATACTCGGAGTTACTGGTCAAGAAGAAGGCGGCTTATGCTGACTACCGTAAGGCCCGCAACGAAATGAAGGAGCTGCTAACCGTCAAAGCTAACGTGGATCGTCTACTTGATAATAGCGAACGCCAACCGGATAAAGAAAGAGCACATGAACAGCGTTAAGCTGTTCATGTGCTGAAGCGTCCGCAGGACGTGCAGCCGCACAATTTATTGTGCGTTCAAGGGGGATTGGGGGATTTCCCACAACAAGCAAATGCAATGTGTTATAACACTTGCCCTGCTTGCCACTTTTGTTTTATCTCATTTCAAAGGTTAAATCTTCAGGAAAAAAACCGATATTATTTAGTGAAGTCTCAAATCACGCATGACTGAAAGGCCTGCACGATAAGTGCAGGTTTTGTATTTAGAAATTATGATAAAAGTAGAATAATCTCTATTAGTTAACAAAGAGGGGGCTAGCTATATGCTTGCAATGATACTAGCAATTGATAATGATGATGACCGTGATTTTATGGTGAATATATATATGAGCTATAATAGGCTTGTGCGCAAAACCATTTACAGCATAACTCATGAAAACAAAGATATAGAGGATCTAATTGAAGACACTTTTTTAAAGCTCATAGAAAAAATCAGTACAATTCGAAAATTGGATAGTCGCAAAATAACATCATATATTGTCTATACTTCTAGGAATATAGCAATAAATTATGTACGTCACAGAAATGTAGAGCAGAAACATACATACCTTGGAGGCGAAACAGATATTGGTGAAGATATTGCGATTGTATATAATTGGGACGATCAAATAAATCACCAAGATGAACTTGAGATTTTGAGTAACTCACTTATGAAACTACCACAGAAGCAAAAGGATTTGCTATATTTTAAATACATACTTGAGCAAGAGAATAAAGAGATAGCCCACACTCTTGGAGTAACAGAAAGCAGTGTGAGACAGTTTTTAACTAGAGCACGGCGAAAGGCTAGAGAATTGATTGAAAAGGAGATGAGTAATCGTGTCCAATAATTATGATATGGACCATATAAGAGAAACATATGGCGACAGCATTTTAAAGCTGGCTATGAACATTGTCGCGGATAAAGAGGGTGAAATGTTCTTAGAAGAAAATAAAGAGTTGGCAAATATATCGACTTATGATCCATCAGAAGAAGAAATAAAAAGAATAAAAAAAACAATAAAAAGAAGTCGATTAATCAAATCAAGTAAGAATACTTTTCATTTTAAGAGAGCAGCTGCGATAGCATTAGTCATTATAGGTGTGTTCTCTGTCGCAACAATATCCGTTCGAGCATGGCGTATCCAAATACTAAATTTTCTAATAAGTATTGAGCCTACATATACCTCTATTCGATTGCAGGAGAACGAAGATCAAGATGGACAGGAATTAATTGTTAATTGGACAAATGCATATGTACCTACTTATATTCCAGATGAGTTTGAAGTCGAAAGTGTTTTATGCTCAGATACGTTCAACAGAATAAAGTTCATTCATACTAATAATGATGAGTCATTTTTTATTCTAACTGACTATAAATCAAGTAATAGCATTGGCCTAGATACCGAAAATGCATCATTTGTAAAAACAATTAAAATAAATGACAATGACGGTACACTTATTGAAAAAGACTCATTAGTTACTGTTGGCTGGGTACTTAATGATCACTTAATGGTATTACAAGGTAAGATAAGCACTGACACTGCACTTGAAATTGCAGAAAATGTAAAACTAAAATAAATGTCGCAAAAAACCTTCTTTACTGTCTCTTATATATAAGACAATAAAGGAGGTTTTCTTGTTATGAAAATCATGAAGAAAGCAATTAGCATGTTCCTTGTAGCCGCAACAATAGCATTATCGGTTGTTCCTGCATACGCCGCATCTTCAAGTACCAGCGGATATATGTCAGTAAACTTTATATCGATTATGTCGATTAGCGCTGGCTTAAGCATTGACTCAAATGGAAAGGCAACCTGTTCAGGATTAGTTACTCCCTCAGACGATGCTTATACTGCTGATATAACAGTATCTTTGCAGGAATATGACAATGGATGGACAACAATCAAGTCTTGGACAGCATCCGGTGAAGGATATGATGGAGCATATGCTAGTGCAAAGTATTATGTATCAAACGGCAAATATAGAGTAAAATCAACAGCAAAAATTTATGATTCTGCAGGGACTCTTCTTGAAACACAGTCAATTAACTCTGCGGAGAAAACTTATTGACGGATTAAAATACATATATCTTATAGTATCCCATCTTCATAGCTACCACCAATTTTTATTAAATCGTGTAAAATCATATACGATCAACTAATTGTTTTTAAAGAAGAATGGTTAAATATTTACTTTCGTGGAACAAAGCAACAGTCCACCTACAAAACGTAGGTGGACTGTATAAGCTTTTCCCTATGTTTACATGTTTTTGTTTTCCATAACTTTGCTCTCCAAGACCTCAATCCGCTTTTCCTTCAACAGCAATTCAAATGCTCTGTCCATCGCCGCAGAAATAATTTGTGTCATACGGTTGTAATTGTACGCTCTGGCTGTTTCAGCGCAGAGGGTTTCTTTTGTTGCCCCGATACATTTATCAAGAACCGCCATCATTACTTCTGCCAATTCTTCCTCGGAAACATAATCAATTTTTCTTGTATTGTTTTGGCGAGGTGTGATTTTACCATAGCCAACCGGAAACAAGAAATCACCTTTACGAATAATATGTTTTCCAATCTTGGACAATCCGTAATCGACTTCACGCTTTACCTTTACTGTGCCTTTTTCATTGCCAAGCAGGGGGGCAAGCGCCTTGCAAAGCAAGTCATAGTGAATGGGGAAACGCTGCTTTACAACCTTTAAGATGCAATCCTCTATAGAAAGATAACCACTGTAATTGCGAGGAAGGTCAGAGAAAGAAACTTTGTTTTCCTCATCAAATCCATAGGGATTGAGTTGATCCTCCAACGAAACAGTTTTCTTTTCTATGGACACAAAATCATCCGCTTTGGGTTCAGCTCTTTCTTCTATTTCTTCATAAGGGAAAGCATGGTTTTTTAATGCATTCTCTACAGCTTCAATCAGTTTTTCTCCCTCGGTAACAGGGTCTTTAATCCAGTCAGTTGACCAAATACGGTAAATTTTCCAGCCCATTTGTTCCAACACATCTTGACGGAGACGATCACGCTCTCTTGCCGTTCTTGCAGAGTGATAGGCTGCACCATCACACTCAATTCCTAAGACATATTGTCCGCTTAGTGACGGGTGCTTTACCGCCATATCAATGCGATAGCCGGAGCAGCCTACCTGAGTTCCCAACTTGTAGCCTTTTCTATCAAGGAAATTATAAACTGCTTTTTCAAACGGTGAATCATGCTCTGCAATATCGCTCTCTGTAATTTCACGAGAAAGTGATGTTACACCGTTTAATGCAAAGTCAATATAGGCTCGCAACAGCTTTGGACCATCGGAGGTAATTTTTTCGATATTGATATCGGTAGGAAGGATAGAGCCCACCAGTTTAACATTATATTTTGCACGAGTAATGGCAACGTTTAAGCGGCGCTCGCCACCACTTTTGCTCAGAGGCCCGAAGTTCATTCTAAATACACCATTCACATCTTTTGCGTAACCGATACTAAATATAATGGTATCACGCTCATCGCCCTGTACATTTTCAAGGTTTTTTACAAAGAACGCTTCCTCTTTATCCTCGTTGAAAAACGATTCAAACATCTGATTCTCCATACGCATTTTGCGTATAGCAGTATCAATGGCTTGTTGCTGTACTTCGCCAAAGGCAATTACACCAATGGAGCGGTTTGGATGCTTTTTGAAATGCTCAAAGACAATTTCAGCTACTCGCTTTGCTTCTATAACATTCCCCTTTTTACCGCCTCGGTCATAAAAGCCTTCTCGCACATATTCATATTCCACACCGTTATCCGCTACTTTGTCCACATTGGACGGAAAGGTAATCAAGTTGTTTTTGTAAATCTTCGCGTTGGAGAAAGCTATTAGATGTTCGTGTCTACTGCGATAATGCCACAGTAAGGTTCTTTCAGGAAGGAGATTTGCCTCATCTAAGATTGATTCATAAGCAGTACCATCATCTTCATCCTCGTCATCAGTATCGTATTCCACATCGGATAGAGAAGCTCCAAAAAAGTTGGTGGGGGGCAGTTGCTTACTATCACCGGCAATAATCACTTGCTTTCCTCTGGCGATTGCTCCGATGGCATTTTCAGTGCATACCTGTGATGCTTCATCGAAGATAACCGTGTCAAATTGATAGGTTTCTGCCTCTAAAAACAAGCTTACAGATAGAGGGGACATCATCAGACAAGGTTTTAGGTTCGGTAGTAGATTTGGGATTTGCTGAAACAGCTTTCTAATAGGCATTATTTTCCTGCGTTTAGATAGTTCTCTTTTCAGGATGCTAATCTCATCCACACCACTGGTAAAATGATCAAAGGATGGCAAAGCGTTGATAAGCTTTCCTTTGATTCGTGCCTTGGCAATTTCAAACTGTATTTTATCAAGAGATGCAAATTCTTGAATAGTATTCTCTTGATTAATTCTTCTAAAGTTCAAAATAGCAGGATAATTTGGTAGGATGGCGTCTAACCACAATCGGAAAAATCTCTTTTGGAATATGGGCAGAATGCAACTGGGTGCTATTTTCTGTGCTTCAATTTTTTCAATGTATTCGGACAGACCTTCTTCACGGCAATTCTTTCTTGCGTTTCTAAAATCAATCCACTCTTCCAGCAAGAACAATCCATTATTGCATTGACCGATTCGTTCTATCAACTCTGGAAATGCAGTCAATTTCAATTTATCGGCATCGTCGAACAATTTTGAATACCACACAAATTCGATGTCAATGTCTTGTTTCATTTGAATAAGCTGCTCATTATAAGAACTGCACAAGGCGACAATTTCTTTCTCCCCACAGACCTTTTCCACAAAGGCTGTCCCCAAATTGTTTTTCTCAACGATTGCTCGAAAGGAAACGCTCCAAGTCAAGGATTTACGTATATTTTCCCACGAAGTGTCAATCCCATTATACAAAAACGAATAGTGAGGGATAAGATTAGATTCCATATTGCTGAATTTTACAGCAATATCATACAGCTTATCCAAGAAGGCAACAGTATCTGTGATTGTCTTGTGTAGTAAAATATGATGTTCAATCTTTTGAAAAAAGGGACAGTTTCCTGCCGGCAGCGCAGAAGTAGCAATCTTCGAGGCCGTCATATTGCATATTCTCCCGGCGCCCGATTTTCGCCTTAAATTTCTTGCTCTTCTCGTATTCATAATTTTGCGGCTTGATAAAGCTCATCTGCCCGCGGCTGTCCAGATAGAGATAGTTGTCCTGGCTCTCGTAACCGGCATCGGCAACAATCTTACGATATTTTACACGATGACCGCGTTCCATCTCTTTCAGGAACGGGATAAGCGTTCCGCTGTCCGAGCGGTCAGGGTATGCGGCGACACCGGTTATGTACTCGCTGTTGACCGCAATCTGCATATTGTAGCCGGGCTTCAGCTGACCGTTACGCATATGATCTTCCTTCATTCGCATGAATGTGGCGTCAGGGTCTGTGCGCGAATAGCTGTTGCGATCTTTCCCCATGGTGGCCAACTGCTCTTCATAACCGTCCCAGCGTTCAAGCCAGTTCTTGAGGTTCTCCAGTTCCCGTTGCTCCGGTGTTTTCCGCTTTCCTTTTCCATAAACAAATTCAATGCCTGCACACTTTTTGGTTACATCCTCAACGAGAGCACGGAGTTTACCCACTGTGACGTTTCCCTCTATTCCTCTGGATTGAAATGCTACTCGTACCTGCTCCCGAAGACGGGCCAGATTTTTCTCCACGCTGCCGCGCCATACAAACGTATACCTGTTGGCACAGCTTTCCATCTTCGTCCCGTCGATGAAAACACCCTCGTGGTTCGTTTCGCCCATCTCATCCAGAACCCGGGTATACTGATAAAACAAGTCCTCTACCACAGCTTTCAGCCGGCCTGTTCTGAACCGCGCCAACGTGTTGTGGTCCGGTACAGGCTCCCCCTCCAGCAGCCACATGAAGTCGATATTCTTCCGACATGCTGCTTCCAGCTTCCGGCTTGAATAAATCACATTCATGTAGCCGTAGACCAATACCTTGAAAATGATCCGGGGTTCGGTAGCTGATTTCCTCCCTCAGGGAGAATACGCGCCATACAGCTTGCTGTAATCCAACTCCTCCAGTTGTGCGCTTGCCAGCCTTACCGGGTCATTTGCCGGTATTAATATTTCTGTGTCCATCGGGAGCATCAGCTGTTGATGTTCCCACACTTTTGCCGTAAAATTAAACTGCTGTATTTTGTTTGTCACAATTCAATTTTACGGCAAAAAAGCGTGGAGGAAAACCCTTTCGGGTCTACCTTCACGCTTTTGATTGCTGTCTTTTTGAGACAGCCCCCTTGGCGGAGAAGGAGGGTATTTCATTATGAGCCGCAGGGGGCGCGGCATGGAGGCTTATCATTTAACTACCCGAGTGACATCCTGCCTATGTTTCCAGAGTACCGGTAATCATTTGTTTACAACGACAGCAAATTATACAGTACCTGTGCCATCTGGGCGCGGGTGGAAGTGCCGAGTGGGTCCAGCTTTCCGGCGCTGCCGGATACAACCCCGGCCTTAACAAGAGCGTCCATAGCCGTTTCGGCATAATCCGAAATCATGCCCGTATCGCTAAAATTCGATAGGGACGCGGTACTGCTCGTCTCCGGCAATTCCTCTAAAATCTCCAATGCACGATAAAGCAGTGTAAACATATCCTGCCGCGTGATCTTGCTTTCGGGCGCGTACAGATTGTTGCCAACGCCGTTGGTTATCCCAAGCCGCTTCGCGGCGGCCAGATACCCGGTGTAGTAGGTGTCCCCCGCGTCTGCAAAGTTGTCGGTTATTTCCTCGTCGGGATCAAGCCCGTACGCCCGCATGAGCATGACGATTAATTGGCCGCGAGTCAGCGTGGCGTTGGGGCTAAACAGATTGTTTCCTGTACCGGTCGTTATTTCCCGCGCTGCACAGAACGTCACCGCGTCATAGCACCAATCGTCTTCAGATACATCGGAAAACGATACTTCGTTGTAGCCGACAGCGTACATGGAGAAGTGACCGGTCGAAAATTTGGCGTTTATAGAGGTGCCGTCGTAATTGGAATCGGTCATAACAATCAGCTTGTCGTCATCTGTGATGTAATAAATCACGATTCTATTAACATCCTCATCGTCAGCCGGTTCATACGGAATGGTGACATAGGCAAGTCCGCCGCCGAAGGTCGACAGATCTATATCGCCTGCTGTGAGGAAAAATTCATAGGCCGGGCGATCTCCAATAAGCGCCTGTGCTTCATCGGACAGTGAGGATGTGTCGGCGTTCACAATACTGAGCACGATACTGCCCGAACCGGCTGTATCTGAGATATATTCGGCAGCAGTTTGATCAAAGGTGATCTCAACATATTGCGTCCCGATCTTTACAGAACCCCCAGTAACCTTGCTGAAATCGTTTCCGTCTATGATGATATCGTATCCGTCTTCCGTTTCCTCTATTTTACCCGGTATCGTTTCACCGTCCGGTGTCGTTATATCGACGTCCTCAGAGTCCTCTTCTTCATCTTTGTCGTCACTGTCATCATAATAATATGTTCTTTGCTTTACCGTGAACTCTACGCTTGCCGCATCACTGCCGGAGCCTGCTGTAATAGTTATAGTTCCGGTATCTACATCCGGCACGATAAACTCCGTACCGAAAGTACCGTCACCATCCGTTAGCACCGGCTCAATAAAAACAAGATTTCCGTCCGAATCAATAGCTTTTACGGTTACCCATTCATCTGTGTTATAGGTTCCGGATATGGTAATACTGTCTCCTGGATTGCCGCTTTGCTTGCTTAACGTCAACATGACATCCGCCGCGAAAGCCGTAATCATTAATATTTGCACAAGCAATGCTCCGGTTAATATGAAAGAGCTAATTTTTTTTGTCATTATTGTACCTCAGCCCGCTTAAAGCACGGTTGAGGCCGAACCGGAACCATTCGACAGCGTATCCACAATAAATACTTCAATCACATCGCCCGCTTTGACGTTAAACGCCGCGCCGGACAAGCCGACCGTGTCATAATCGGCTTCGTTGAAGCTGAAGCCCACCTGTACGCCGCCCCGCGTATGGACGAACACACAGACCTCCGTCCCGGCGTTTCCCGTCACCGCTGAAATATCGACTCTGAAGTATGTAAAGCCGGATACGCCGTCATTGACGGTCAGCGTCGGGATGCCGTCGTCCGTGTAGCTGCCTGTATATGCCGCGTCCCCGTCTGAAACGATAAGGTACGCGCCGCCGCCGCAGCCTTTTTGGACAACAAGGGTATAGCTTTTATCGCCTGTGACCCCGTTTCCGTCCGTTGCTGTGATGGTCACGGTGTAAGTCCCTTCGTCAACCTCCGCCGGTGTGCCGGAGAGGACACCCGTGGCGCTGTCGATAGACAGGTTATTTGAAGCGGGGAGCCCCGCGGCACTCCATGTAAATGCGTCGTCGCCGCCCTCTGCTGTCATCGTCACGCTGTAAAAACCATTGACGATACTCACAGGGAGAGACGCGTTGGTAATGGTGATTTCCGCCTGCCGCGTCACCGTGATGGTGTAGGCCTTCGTCGAAACGCCGTCCGCTCCCGTCACAAGCACGGTGACCGTGTTGCTGCCGACCGACAGACTCACAGGCGTCGCCGCGTCAGCTCCGTTGACGGTAACCGTCGCAGCATTATCAAACGCCGTTGGCGATACCGTCAGGCTGTCGACGGCATTGGCGACCGACGCCGTGTACGCATACGTCGTGCGGTTAAAGCTCGGCGACACCGTCCCATCGGAGAGCGTCAGGCCGCTGAGCGTCGCGTCGCTGCTGCCCCGGTTAACGATAACAGTATAGCTTTTGGTCGTCGCGTCTTGCGCTATTACCATAAGGGTGAAAATGTTTTCCCCTACGGAAAGGTCGACGCTTTTGCTGACGCCCGACGTTAAAATCGCGCCCTCCAGCAGCATAATGGCCTTGCTGTCCGAGGGCGACGCCTCGATATCAACAGACGTTACGTCACTGCCAACGCTTGCCGTGAAGGATGAGCTGCCCACAGTCTGGGCGTCACTGCCGATGGACAGGCTGCCAAGCTCCGCGTTGCTGACCGTGCCGTTGACGGATATGATATAGGATTTCTGCGTGCCGTCCTGCGACGTGACTACCACGGGAATGAGGTTCGCACCGTTATTAAGGTTGACAGTTGTTTCCGTTCCGCTGGTTGCACTCACGCCGTTAATTGTAAGAGTTGCATCAGGGTCTTCTGTTTCTGCTGTAATGCCAATGCTGTTAATGCCTGTTGCATTCACCGTGTACACCACCGTGTCCGCGTCAAAAGTCAATGTACCCGTATCGACAGAAAGACTCTTCAGCTCAGCCGGCGCTTCTGTCGTAAAGCTATAGCTTGTGCTATTCATTGCTGCGCCGTATGTATCTTTAAAACCGGAAATATCGATTGGATATTCCGTATTGAAAAGCTCTACTGAATAACTAATCGTATAAACTCTGTTGGAGGACGACCATGTACCGTCTGCTAATGTTTCACCGCCCACTGTTACTGTTCCGTCTGCCGTTTCATCCATATCATTCGCAAAAGTAATTACTATATCTCCGTCAAGAGCAGCGCCGCATTCGCTTGGAGTAACATTGCTTATCATTGATGCATCATCAGCTTCCCAGATTGCATATAACGTTATATCCTCGGTCATTGTAATACTGTCCCCCGGCGTATAGCTTGTTCCATTACCGTTTGCTTCAGTGTTCCACTCTTTTAGGCTGTAACCTGGTTTAGATAAACCGCTTTCGCTTAAAGTCGTCCCAGTTCCATCTTGTGGTACAACAACATTTTTACCGCCGGTGCCGCCGTTATCATTATATGTAATCGTATATACTGTTGCATATATTCCGGCGTCAGACCATCCGTTTGGCAGGCTGAAACCGTATAGCAGCCCTGATTTTGAAAAGTGTTTATGTGTATCCGTTACAGGAGCCAGGCAGGAGTCATTTTCTAAGAATACTAACGCGTCACCATATAGAGTGAATGTACCGCTGCTTGCCGAAACTCCAGGTCCGATATCTTTGCCGCTGGTTCCGCGCGCGGCATACACCGTACCGCCTGATATCGTGATGGTTCCGCCGAAGCCGTAATAGCCGCCGCCGATACCCGCGCCATAGTTTCCGCCAGTTGCGGTGACTGTACCGCTTTCTATCGTTATCGTACCGCCGTCGCCACTAGCTCCGCCGCCGATGCCCGCAGCACTATCTCCGCCTTTTGCGGTAACAGTGCCGCTTTCTATCGTTATCGTACCGCCGATGCCGTAATAGCCGCCGCCGATGCCCGCGCCCAAATATCCGCCTGTTGCGGTGACATCACCGCTTTCTATCGTTATCGTGCCGCCGTCGCCATCATCTCCGCCGCCGATACCCGCGCCCTCATATCCGCCTGTTGCGGTGACTGTGCCGCCGCTTATCGTGATGGTTCCGCCGTCGTGATAAATTCCGCCGCCGATGCCTGCGCCATAGTTTCCGCCTTTTGCGGTGACTGTGCCGCCGCTTATCGTTGTCGTACCGCCGTCGCGCTGAGCTCCGCCGCCGATGCCTGCGCCATCCTCTCCGCCTGTTGCGGTAACGGTGCCGCTTTCTATCGTTATCGTACCGCCGTAAGCTAAATGTCCGCCGCCTATGCCTGCGCCCAAATATCCGCCTGTTGCGGTGACATCGCCGCTTTCTATCGTTATCGTACCGCCGTCGCCCTCATCTCCGCCGCCTATGCCCGCAGCACTATCTCCGCCTGTTGCGGTGACCGTGCCGCCGCTGATGTTTATCGTACCGCCGTCCTCGTACGGACCGCCGCCGATGCCCGCGCTGTTTTCTCCGCCGGTTGCGGTGACTGTACCGCTTTCTATCGTTATCGTGCCACCACCGCCCCTATCTCCGCCGCCGATGCCCGCGCCAAAGCGGCCTGTTGCGGTAACTGTGCCGCCTTTTATCGTTATCGTGCCCCCGTCGTCGCCGTTTCCGCCGCCGATACCCGCTGCCCATTCTCCGCCTGTTGCGTTTACACTTCCCGCGCCTTTTATCTCAAGCGCAGTACCTGATTCAACGCGAACGCCCGGCTCATTTCTACCGCTGCTCAGTGCGTTTTCGCCGCTGAGTATAAGCGTGTTTCCGCTTCCCGTGAAGCTCAGCGCGCATGCGTTGCTTGTTCCGCTGACGTCAATAGTTACATCCTCTAGCGTCAGCGTGACACCGGCCTCGCATGTGATTTGTATTGGAACATCTGTAGTGCCGGTTAGCGTTACCGATGCACCTTCAAGTATATTCAATGTGTCGCCCTCTGATAATGGAAACAAAGTGGGAAAAAACACCCCGCTCGACGGGTAGATAGTGCTATTTGCAAGATCAACAGTGAATCCATCACCAATATCATGTGTAGATGCCGCCAGTGCCGTCTGCGGCAATAGTCCGATGATAAAAAACAGGATAATTGCGACAGATAAGAATTTTTGTAGTTTTTTTCCGGTTGACTTTTGCATATTTTAAACACTCCTAAAACAGTTATATTTTTCAATCATTAATTCTAATGGATTTTACGCATGAAAAGAATGCCGATTGCATCATCGACACGGGAAATGACACAATCGGCATATTTTATGAGGTTATTTTGTTTTTTATTTTGCTAAAATTGCAATGTTGACTCTGAACACCCCGTCGTCAGCTTCGATTTTCATCAGTCCGTTGTGGCGGCTGACGAGGTAAGTGATGTTATTCAGGCCAAAGCCGTGATCCTCCAAGTCAGGCTTTGTCGAGCGGAAAGCGCCGTCTTTTAAGACAGGGGCACGGTTGGTTGGATTTTCAATCTGCAGAACCAGATAATCGGGCTTGTATGTCAGCTGCAGGCGGATATACCGTTTATCCGCGTCTACGTTTTTGCAGGCCTCAATGGCATTGTCAATAAGATTGCCCAAAATCACGGTCAGGTCAAATTCGTTGAGCGGCAGCCCTTCGGGAACGTGGATGTCGAGCCGGAGTTCGATCCCGTCCTCCCGGGCTCCGGACAATTTATAATTGAGCATGGCGCGAATCATGGAATATGGGAGGTCTGCTATGATGCGGTATTCCTCTGCGGTTTTAATGAGCTGTGATGCGTAGCTTGTCGCATTTTCCGTTTCCCCGTTTTCCAAAAGGTTTCCGCTTTCCTTTTCCATAAACAAATTCAATGCCTGCACACTTTTTGGTTACATCCTCAACGAGAGCACGGAGTTTACCCACTGTGACGTTTCCCTCTATTCCTCTGGATTGAAATGCTACTCGTACCTGCTCCCGAAGACGGGCCAGATTTTTCTCCACGCTGCCGCGCCATACAAACGTATACCTGTTGGCACAGCTTTCCATCTTCGTCCCGTCGATGAAAACACCCTCGTGGTTCGTTTCGCCCATCTCATCCAGAACCCGGGTATACTGATAAAACAAGTCCTCTACCACAGCTTTCAGCCGGCCTGTTCTGAACCGCGCCAACGTGTTGTGGTCCGGTACAGGCTCCCCCTCCAGCAGCCACATGAAGTCGATATTCTTCTGACATGCTGCTTCCAGCTTCCGGCTTGAATAAATCACATTCATGTAGCCGTAGACCAATACCTTGAAAATGATCCGGGGTTCGGTAGCTGATTTCCTCCCTCAGGGAGAATACGCGCCATACAGCTTGCTGTAATCCAACTCCTCCAGTTGTGCGCTTGCCAGCCTTACCGGGTCATTTGCCGGTATTAATATTTCTGTGTCCATCGGGAGCATCAGCTGTTGATGTTCCCACACTTTTGCCGTAAAATTAAACTGCTGTATTTTGTTTGTCACAATTCAATTTTACGGCAAAAAAGCGTGGAGGAAAACCCTTTCGGGTCATCCTTCACGCTTTTTGTTGCTGTCTTTTTGAGACAGCCCCATCTCCGTATTCAGTTTACCTTGACTCTCGGTATACAAGTTGTCTTTATGACTACTCATATTTATGTTAAAGTTTTTCGCTATAATTTTACATATTACTAAAATAAGTGTCGCATTTTTGGGGCAAAACTGTTTTTAATATTAGAAGGTTTTATTTGGAAAGATTAAGTAAAAATAATCGATAATGGCAAAACTGCCAAAAGGCAGTGACGCAAAGCCGTAGGGTCTAAGGTGCAAATGCATTATGACAGCCTGGTTGCCGAAAGGAGATGCGTATTAAACCTGCCATTTTGCGGCAGGCTTTTTTCTATTTATCAGCTTAAATTAAAGAAATATACCCACCAAATAAAAAAACGTTTGTTTGGCGGGAGTTCCTTTATGCCTGAATTAGCCCTCCAGACTTACGTTTGGAGGGTTTCATATTGAGTATTTTATATTCTGTAGAGCCGCTACCAAGTAGCGGCCGAGCGTGATGAAGCGGACTTCAATGTTTGTAAAAATGTTATTTACTCAATTAATAATTCCGGCCTGAAATATACATACAAGCATCTAATAATGAGATGCTTAAATCTTCATGCCCAATCGGACTGTGTCCGTTTGGGTTTTTTTTATTTTAATCTCCGATTCTCAATTGGTTGCCGATCACCGCCTCCTTCAATTCGATTTGTCATCACAAAAAAAACGAATTGGAGGAAACTCATATGGCCAAGATCAATTTGCGGGATTACTACCCGTTTTATCAATATGACTGTGTTATCGAAGTTCCTGACGATGTTGCTGATGCATTGCATGAATTGGACCGGTTTGAGGCCAACTATCGGCGTAGATTATACCGAAACAAAGCGTTTTATTCCCTGGACTGCAATGACGGCATTGAGCATGACATTCTTTTTATTTCACGCTCGCCATCTGAGATTTATGAGCGCAAAGTTACATACGGACAACTTCATGCTGCCATAGCATCTCTGCCGGACAAGCAGGCCAAGCGTATCTATGCCCATTATATTTTAGGCATGAGTAAGGCATCAATAGCCAAATCTGAAGGAATTAGCGATAAGGCAGTCCGAATTTCTATTGAAAAGGGATTGAAGCATTTAGAAAGAATCTTAAAAAATATTTTGGACTAGGGGGTCCGGTTTTGGCCCAAAAATGTCACGGTTATTGAGAGGGCTATTCAAAACTCTTTTTGCAACTTGAAAACTGAATATACAATATTGTAGGCACAAAACCCGCGTGACCGTAAGGTCAGCGAAATAAGGCGCGTCGCCAAGACGATGACTTTGAGGGGGGGATCGATAAAAGCCATCTGAGCGATCAACGTATGCCTTAAACTCGATTTGGCAGATCGGGCGCGATGAAATCGCGGGGGATAATGAAACTTTCTCACGACCTCCTAAAGACTTGGGGGGAACCCTGAGATATTCGCCAGTCTTACAAACGGCGGTATCACGGAGTTATGACAGCCTCGCCAGAGGCGGCCTGCAATATTCCCATGTCGTTGGGGGCGCGTGGCAAATACGACGATAAAGTGATAATCAGTATGCTAAATGATATAGGACAGCCGCGCCATAATCTTACAAAAGTCTCATCGATAACGTATGGACATTGGTAGAATGAGCGCGGCTGTTTTCTTTATAACAACATTGCATCAGATAGCACAATACAATACAATTAATTTGTAGGAATCAAACAGACGTGAGTGCTATCGGTGATTCTGCTTTGAAAGGAGGTCCCAATGAACACTTCAGCAACAGATAACACTCAAACAGCCTCTGTGCTCACTCAGCGAACTTATAGGGTTGATGAGATAGCCAGTCTTTTAGGAATTGGCCGCACCTCAGCATATAACCTTGTAAAACAGGGGCTATTCAAGACAGTACGAATTGGTACATCCATACGAGTGTCAAAGAAGTCCTTTGACGAATGGTTGGACAGTCAAACCTGTTAAATCATTATTAAAGGAGAATAAGTATGGCATCTATAACAAAACGCAAATCCAAATATGCTGTCGTTTACAGCTACTATGATGAACACGGGGAAAAAAAGCAAAAATGGGAAACGTGGGGGACTTTGAAAGAAGCAAAAAAAAGGAAAACAGAGATTGAGTACCAGCAAAGTAATAATACCTTTATCCCTCCGACAGTAAAAACGGTATCGGACTTGCTTTATGAGTTTGTACAAACCTACGGTGTTAACAAATGGGCCTTGTCCACCTACACATCAAAAAAAGGGCTTATTGACAACTATGTAAATCCATATATCGGTGACTGGAACCTTGATGATGCAACACCACGCGCGATGGACGAGTACTATAAAAAGCTGCTGACAGTCAAGGCGAAAACAGGTTTCCAACAGCCAGAAGCAGAAAAGACCATTTCGGCGCGTAATATACGGGAAATACACAAAGTATTGCACTGTGCATTCAATCTGGCGGTTAAGTGGGAGTATATCTCCCGCAACCCCGTAGAAAATGCCACTCTCCCGAAGTCAGAATCAAAGAAGCGTGAAATCTGGACAGCGGAAACGCTCTTTCACGCGCTGGAGCTTTGTGAGGATGAACGATTGGCGTTGGCTATCAATCTGGCGTTTTCTTGTTCTTTAAGAATAGGTGAACTGACTGGCCTTACGTGGGACTGCGTAGACATATCCGAGCAAAGCATCTCCAATAATAACGCCTCAATTTACATTGAGAAAGAGCTTTCCAGAGTCTCTAGGGATGCGATGAATATACTGGACAACCGGGACGTGATCCAAGTGTTTCCCGCAGTCCTTTCTTCACCGGCCACAGCATTGGTGCTGAAAAAACCAAAAACGAAAACTAGTGTCCGACGCATTTGGCTACCGCCAACAGTGGCACAAATGCTTGTCCGGGCAAAGCAGATACAAAATGACTGGAAGGATATTTTGAGGAACGAATATCAGGACTATAATCTTGTGTTCACATTGTCCAACGGACGTCCCTGCGAGGAACGGGTTATTGTAAAATCCTTTAAGAAGTTAATTAACGACAACAACTTGCCCGACGTAGTGTTCCACAGTCTGCGGCACACCAGTACGACTTACAAGCTGAAACTAACAGGTGGTGATATGAAAGCGGTTCAGGGTGACACTGGTCACGCTCAGCTTAAAATGGTAGCGGATGTGTATTCACACATTATTGACGAAGATAGAAGAAATAATGCCATTTGCTTTGAGAAGGAGTTTTATCAAAAACACCAACCAAAGTTACCCGTAGAAGAACCAGCCACCCCAACAGAGCAGACACCAGCACCGGCCTCTGATACGATCATTCAGATGCTTCAAAATTCTCCAGACCTTGCAAACCAATTGCTTAAGGCGTTAGGCAATTTGGCTGCAACACCGATTAGCAAATGAGCTGTTTCGGGCGGATCAATTTAGCAAAGGAAATGGCTGATTAGCAAAACAGCCATTTCGATTAGCAAAAACGGTTCGTAACCCTCAAACCGATTAGCTGGTGACAGAAGTCTCACGTTTCTGATATTTCCAAAAATCCCAATGCTTAAGTTCATTATAAATGCTTTCTTCACAGAAAGCGTCCAGAAATAAAAGAAGCTGAAAACCCGCATAAATACAGGCTTCCAGCTCGTTTTTTTGGCACCCCAGAGACGACTTGAACGTCCGACCCTTCGCTTAGGAGGCGAATGCTCTATCCACTGAGCTACTGGGGCATATTAACTTTTTTCCATGTTGTGCCGTCCGAAAAGCGGATGAACCGTTTATCGCTTAGGAGGCGAATGCTCTATCCTGCTGAGCTACGGGGGCCTATTCACTTAAGGCATCGAACATGTGACCTTCCGCTAAAGTGGGAGACGAACGCTTCTGCCGGCTTTCGTAGCGCTTCCGTTTGCGGCTCCAACAATTTTAGCTTATCCGGGGGTGCGTGTCAAGAAAATTCAGTTCCTAATTGCATGGTCAGGACGAGTGTATCCCGAGTTGACAGATATTCTTTGCGTATGTATGATTATGAAACAAGCTGTCTAAACTTTGGTTGTCTGGATTTCAGGACAATTCTTACATACGAGGTGTCCTTTTATGCTGATTGGTTTTTTTGATTCAGGCGTCGGCGGGCTTACCGTCCTGCACGAGGCGATGAAAAAGCTTAAGCAGGCTGACTATATCTATTATGCCGATACGCAGGGCGTCCCCTACGGGGAAAAGTCGAAAGAGCAGGTCCGGGCGTATGTTGTCAAAGCCGCGGACTTTATGACGCGCTTGGGCATAGACGCGCTTGTTGTGGCTTGTAATACGGCCACAAGCGTGGCGATTGAGGATCTGCGTCAGGCGTATACGATACCGATTATCGGCATGGAGCCGGCCGTCAAGCCGGCTGTGGAGAATCACAAGGATAAGCGCGTACTCGTCACGGCTACGCCGCTGACGCTTCAGGAGGAAAAGCTCAAGCAGCTCATTACGCGGCTTGACTGCGGGGATATCGTTGATCTTCTGCCGCTGCCGGGACTCGTCCGGTTTGCCGAAGAGGCCGTCTTCAATGAAAACATCGTATTAAAATACCTGAATGAGGCGCTTGGCGAGCGTGATGTCAGCCAGTATCAGACGATTGTGCTGGGTTGTACGCATTTTATATTCTATAAGAATGTCTTCAAAAAGCTGCTGGGGTCTGATATAGATATTATTGACGGTAACAGCGGAACAATTCGGCGGCTGATGCAGACGCTGGAGGCTGGCGCTGTCCCGCTCGGCGGGAGCGGACGGATCACGTTTTACGCGTCGGGTAAGAGCGACGATGAAACGCGCCGCCGTTACAAAGCCCTGCTGCAAAGGCTGTGAACCGCCATTAACGCGAGTTGACATAACAATGAGGGGCTGCCGCAATACAATTGCCGCAGCCCTTTTTCCGTATTCGGGTTATTCCTGAGACGTGGTCTCTTTGAGCTGGATTTTCAGTCCGTTGGGGTCCTGAATGAAGAAAAATTTGACGGTGGGGTGGACAACCGGACCGCTGTAGATGGGAATGTTGTTTTCCTTTACCATCTTGAGCGCCTCGTCGAGCGAGGGCACATCAAATCCGTACGAGACGGCGTCGCCGACGACGGCGTTGGTGCTTTCGGCGTTATAAACGAGCTCAATCTGCGTTTCGCCGGCGTCAAGAAAAGCCAGCTCCATGCCCGGCATGGGGCTGAACCGGGCGGCGACCTCCAGGCCGATAATATCCTGATAAAACTTCAGCGACGCTTCCATATCCTTGACCAAGAGCGTTGCCCAGCAAAATTTCATGATGATGACCTCCAGGTAGTTTATTAATCAGGCGGCGCCTTGTGATGCTGTCTTGCGTTAAAGGATTGATGCTTTAGTTTAAACAATGGCGCGGCATTCCAGATAATAACGTTTATCGCGTGCTTCGCCGATGGAAAAGCTCTTGCGGGGAAACACGCCGCCGCTGACGACGGTTGCAAAAAACTCAGACTTATCCATCCCCGGCAGAAGGAAACCGACACGCCCGTCAGCGTTAGCCAGTTCCCTGAGTGAATCCTCGCCGTGTATGAAGTCGATATCGCCGCCGTTTTGACTCAGATACTCATCGAGCAGTATCTGCAGCCTTTTAATCATGCCGCCGATGCTTTCAGCACGGATGGTAAGCGTCCCCGAGCCGCCGGCTGAAAGCCAACGCACGTCGTAATCACGGCCGCTGCCGCCGGAAAGGCCCCTTTCCAGCGCTAGGATCAGAGCGTTGGGGTCAACACCGGCCACGAGACGGTGTATCGCTTCGAAGCGAATCGCCGGGTCATAGACGTTACAAAGCTCCATGAGCGCGTACCGGGCGGGATGATTGTCGCGTTCGCTGCCAGTGAGCGTTTTTTTAAGCGCGTCCCAGTAATCCTTGGCAGCGGCCAGCGAATGGTTCCCGTCGCCGATGATAATCTGGACGCTGCTGCCGGAAAACAGCGACGCCAGCCGGGCGGCCGTCTCGTCGCACTCGCGGCCCTCAACGCGCCATCCTTTGACGCGTCCACCGCCCTCTAAAAGGTCAAAATCATAAACCGATTCAAGCCGATTTGTCCGGGCGGACAGCGTCTCAATAACATTTTGCGCCGCGTCGTCAATAAGCGCCATAATATGAGGCAGCTCCAGCGGAGCGCGCTTTCTGATTTCCATTCGCGCCGGCAGGCGCGAGAGAATTGTTTTTTCGCTGGCGCGGACAACAGAGGCTGAATCGGGACGGTAATCGTAGGCCTCCAGATCAAGCATTCCGACTAATCCGCGGCGTATACTGCCGTCCGTCAGTGTGCGTTCAAGGTAGATAAAGGAGCGGCTGAGCGTACGCATAAGGCTCGACTTTATGTAGTGCTCCATTTCAGCGCCCGCCGCATCCGCCCGCGCAACGGGGTCGACGGAAGACAGGCGCGCCTCGGGCACAATGAGCTTTAAGGTGGACGGATTATCGCCGACGGCCTTTTCTACCCGGTCCCAATAGGCGGGCTCCGATGAGAACTGATCGCAGGCAATGACGCTCCACTTGGTCATATCCACGCCGGCAGGGAGCAAAATGTCGGCTGGTAAAAAAGCGTTTGCTGTCACGTAGAAGATCTCCTGATTATAATATAAATAGAGCAGCTATATAATGACGGCGCCGTATTTTGAGATGGCCTGCTCAAGCTGGGCGCGCCCGCATTTTGGGCAGGTAACGGCCGCGATACCGGTTATGGCACGCAGCGATGACGACAGTACGTCCGTATCGTCAGAGATGAGATACAGCGGCTTATCGCTTTGATATTGTATCGCCTTAACAGCGCTGACGGCGTCCTCGCTGGATATGCCGTCCGACAGCATGACCGTGAGAATTTTTTCCCCGGCGTCGGACTGCTCAAGCGCGTCTTCGACGATGGCATCCGGCGTTTTGCCGGTGTTACGGCTCGGCAGCGTTTGGGCGTTCAGCCCCTCGGTGCCTTCGATCTGCATCGGTGTGCAGATTTTAATTGAAGCGTCCCGCGCGGCATCTGACGGTTTGAGAGATGAGAATACGCGGTGAAGCTCCGTGATATATTCCGGTGACGTCCCGCAGCATCCGCCGATGATCTTCACGCCGAGTTCGGCATAATGCGCCATCTGGCGCGCGAATTCAGCGGCGTCAACATCGTAAAGGCCCGTCACACTGTCCGGCAGACCCGCATTTGGCTTGATAATGACCGGAAGGCTCGTGTTAGCCAAAACCTTTTCGGCGATGGGGTAGATCTCATCGGGCCGGAGCGAGCAGTTAATTCCAATGGCGGACGCACCGAGGCCTTCGGCCATAACGGCAAAGCTTTCCGGCCGGCAGCCCGTAAAGGTCCGGCCACTCTTGTCAAACGTCATCATCACGAATACTGGCAGGCTCGTATTTTCCCGCACAGCCAGCATGACCGCTTTAACCTCCAAAAGGTCGCTCATGGTCTCAACGGCGACAAGATCGGCTCCGGCGGCCTCGCCGGCCACAACCTGACGGCGGTACAGCTCATACGATTCGTCGAACGTAAGTGCGCCGAAGGGCGCGATAAACTCGCCGACCGGACCGATATCAAGAGCGGTCAACGCTTTTCCCATACCGGCTTTTTTCGCAATGGATACGCCGGCGTTTATAATCTCTTCCACGCTATAGCCGGTGTCCTTCAGCGCCACAGCGTTGGCGCCAAGCGTATTCGTGAGCAGAATGTCACTGCCGGCTTCATAATAACGGTGTTGAATATCATAAACAGCTTCGGGCGCAATGATATTCATTATGTCCGGCCGCTGTCCCGGCTTAAGGCCCTTTCTGAGCAGTATCCAGCCGATTGCGCCGTCAAAAAAAACAAAATTTTGTTTGAGCAGTTCGTCCAGCAATCTGAGCACCCCTTGTGAAGCATTTCTGAGTCAATACTAAAGTAACGGCGAATAAATGTAAAGTCATTTTACTATTATTCTATAAAAAAATACGTTTGAAATCATCGGGGATTATGGTATGATCAAAAGGCGAATATCCCCGTTTCCAGCCGGTTTTCCAATGAAACGCCGGAGCGTTTTGATTTTGCAACAGTCCTGTCCGCGCATAAGTGCGCGGATGAATATCAAAGCAATTTGGCATGCGATAAATGCATGAGGCGCCGGATTCAGGTCGGCTGTCTCCAAATGTACGGGATTCTACAGAAACTATTTATGCGTATGAAACGCATGGGGGGGTACGAATGAATAAATTTATTATTACCGTCAGCAGGGAATTTGGCAGCGGCGGCAGCAAAATTGGCGAAAAGCTGGCTGCGCGCCTCGGTGTGGAGTGTTATGACAAAGTGCTGATCCAGCTTGCGGCCGATAAAAGCGGCTTGTCATATGACTTCATCAAGCAAACTGAGGAACATGCCACAAACAGCCTGCTGTACAATATTACCGCTGCCACGTCTTTTTCAAACTTCAGGACAATGGCGTTTTTTGATACGCCGGTAAACGATAAAGCTTTTTTCGCCCAGGCTGAGGTCATACGTGATCTTTCGAAAGAAAGCTGCGTTATTGTCGGCCGTTGCGCCGACTATATTCTTCAAGACGAGCCGGGGCTTGTGCGCCTTTATATCACCGGCAGCCTGGACGAGCGCGTACGTCGAGCTGTCCAGTACTATAAGATACCCTGCGACGGAGCGGACGAGCGCATAAAAAAGATCGATAAAAGCCGAGGAAACTATTATAAATATTACACCGGCCGCGTCTGGGGCGATATACAAAACTATGATCTCGTCATTAACTCCTCTTTTACCGGCATAGACGGGGCCGTCGCCGTCATCGTCACAATGCTCCGCGAAAAAGGCGTGGATATTAAAGCATAGAACTCAACGAGAAGACAGAATTGATACTGTCATATAATGTATAATATTATGATTACAAAACATGCAATCCTTAATTAGATTGCATGTTTTTGTGCAATGATGCTTGACAATGCATCGCGGCGGGTTATAATGAGGCTAAATGTTATTTATAGAGCTGGTGATGCGATGTATTGCGCGATAATTGGCAGCCTGAAAAATACGGATTGGACAGATGCTGAGGAGCATCGGTGTTTTGCGGAGCAGCTCAGCCTGCTATTAAACCGGATTAACGATGAATACAGTCAGCAAATCGCTGAAAAGCTTGTACTGACGTCCGGGGATGAGTTTCAGGGGCTTTTCAGAGCAGCCTGGCCCGTTGTCGGGATGTTTGAACGGTTAATAAGGGAATTGTATCCTCAAAGCGTCCTGATTGGCGTCGGTATCAGCGAGCTGTACACCCGGGCAGATTCAGCCAGCGGGCTTAGAGTGGACGGTCCTGCCCAAAAATATGCCAGAGAAAGCTTAAACAGCCTTACACCATCGGATTTACGTGCGGCCGGCTACTACGTAGCGTTTAAAACCGGAACAAATGATGCAATCTTGATGAACACACTCTGCTCAGCCATTTCAGATATGATGAGTGGCTGGACGGACAAGCAGCGTGATACGGTCTGGAAAACTACGGAATATGCCGGACAGCAAAAGGTGGCCGCCGAGGCGCTCGGCGTCAATCAGTCGACCGTTACCCGCCAGCTCCAGGCGGCTAATTACATGGGATATAGGGCGCTGTTAACGGCGCTGGAAGAATATCTGCGCAATGAATACGATATGAGCGTAGAAGAAGAAACGCCGAGCGCCAAGGCGGAAGGTTATTACAATACCGGCGTTTACTATTATAAGCGGTTGGATTATGGTAAGGCGCTGGACTATTTGAAAAGAGCCGTTGTCTTGAGAGAAAGTGAACTGGGGCAAAATCATCCCGATACGATTGCTGCGTTAAACGTGCTGGGCGATGTGTGCCTGGCCCGGGAAGAGTATGTTGAAGCGCTTGAGAACTATAAAAAAGTCAATCAGGCCCGTAAGGCAACGCTGGGGAACAAGCATCCCGATACGGCAAAATCCTACAATGATGTGGCAAATGTCTTAAGGGAGCTGGGTGAATGCGATGAGGCGCTTAAATGGTATAAAAAAGCGCTGGCTATTCGCGAAAATATACAGGGCGGGAATGACCCGGCCGCGGCTAATACCTATGACGACATGGGCCTGATGTACGCCAAAACGGGCGAATACGAAAAAGCCCTGGATTTAATTGAAAAAGCCATGCTGATCCGGGAAAAATTACTGGGACCAGAGCATCCGGATACGGCTGAATCCATGAAAAATATGGCGTTGCTCTTTTATGTTCAGGACCACTATGATCTGTCTTTACAATGGCTTGAAAAGGCGCTGGTGATTCAGGAAAAGCGTCTGGGACGGGAGCACCCGCGGGTAGCGGATACCTATGGCAAGATCGCTGATAACTATTTCCGCAAAAAAGTATTTAACAAGGCCTTTGAGTGGTATAAAAAAGCCATAGACGTCGATAACAGGACCCTGGGAGACGAGCATCCGGCCACAGCGGCCTGCTGCAACGGCCTTGCAGAGGTGTTGTTGAGTGAAAAGAAGCTTGAAGAGGCGCTTAAATGGTTTAAAAAAGCTTTGAAAATACGTGAAAAAACGCCAGGTGTGGAGCATCCCGACACGGCGGAGACGTATGAAGGGATTGCCGGTGTTTATAAAGCCGGCGGTGATCTGCAGCAGGCGGTAGAATGGTATAAAAAAGCGGCGGACGTGCTGGAACGGGCGCTCGGCGGAACGCATCCGGCTTTAGTAGGTACCTATGAGAATCTGGCGGATATCTATTTAAGCATCAGCGACAACATCCAGTCAATGATGTGGCTGAAAAAAGCGCTTCGTATCAATGAAAGATTTTATGGCCCCGCACACCTGGATACAGCTGGGAATTATAATAAAATTGCCTGGGTTTACTATAACGACGGCGACCTGGAAGAAGCGCTCAAATGGATGGAAAGAACCAGAAGAATCTATGAAAAGCTTTTGGGTGATGCGCATCCTGATACGGCCGCAATATACGCCAGCATGGGCAATCTTTACAGAGAAAACGGCGAAACTGAAAATGCGCTGCATTATTTGCTGAACGCGCTCAATATTTATTCTAATGCGAACCAGTCGGCCGGGGAGCCTGTGAAGCTCCTGCTTAAAAACATCTCGGAGCTGTATCAGGAGAAGATGGACTTTGAAAAGGCCTACCAATACATGAAGATGCTTACCGAGATCACGTAGAACTGAGAAGTTGTTATTTAAAATCGACGGATATTACCCTTAAATCAATGCAACGAAATGACGAACGCGCCTGGAAATAGGAGAGAATTAAAATGGACTGGCTGGAAGTCACTGTTTACAATAAAAACGGCAACCTGGATGAGCTTATTGAAAACCTGGAGGAACTAAACGTCGGCGGCCTCGTCATAAACGACGAGGCGTCCATCCGTGAATATCTGGAAGGCAATCCCACTGCCTGGGATTACGTGGACGATGAGGTGTTTAAAAACGTCCGGACCGGCTCATCGGCGCAGTTTTATCTGGAAGACAGCGCGGAAGGCCGCCGGCTGCTGGAAAACTGCCGCGCCGCGCTCCCGGATACGACTATAGAGACAAACCGGGTCCGGGATGAGGATTGGATGAACAACTGGCGGCAGTATTTTAAGCCCATCGAGATTGGCGAAAGGCTGCTGATCGTTCCGGCCTGGGAAGAGGCCCCGACGGATACCGGCAGAATCATCCTCCGCGTCGAGCCGGGACAGGCGTTCGGCACGGGTGCGCATGCGTCCACGAGTCTTTGCCTGTCGGCCCTTGAAAAGATTCAGGGGGAAAAGGTGCTTGATCTGGGCTGCGGCAGCGGCATACTGGCCGTCGGTGCGTTGCTGTTTGGCGCGGACGAAGCCATTTGCTGTGATATTGCCGAGGACGCGGCAGCTGTATGCCGGGATAACGCACGGCTCAATGACCTTGATGAGCGGCGCATCCGGGCGCTTACCTGCGACATCTTAGATGAGCGGGCGCTCCGCGCGGCAACAGGCGGCGCTCGTTTTGATATTGTATTTGCAAACATCATTGCCGATGTCATTATACAGTTGGGGCCTCAGGTCAAAGACCTTTTAACGCCGGACGGCGTTTTTATCTGCTCCGGCATCATCGACGGCCGTCAGAATGAGGTTAAAACCGCGCTTGACGAAAATGGCTTGCAGCTGACAGGGGCGTATGCGAAGGACGGCTGGCATATGCTTACGGCGCGACGTATTGTTTGAGCCTGGGCTCTGTGATAAAATGACGGATGCGAAAGGGGGCGGCCGTTGTGAAAAAGAAAATTGTGACCGTGGTTCTGGTTCTTTGCATGGCGCTGACGCTCCTGGCACCCGCTGCCACGGCCGCCGGTACCGTCTACTTCTGCGGTGTTAACGACAAGCTGCTGCCGCTCAATGATCAGATGATTCCGCTGGATGTCGGCAGCGAGGTATACCTGCCTTATAAGATGTTTACGGCCTCTGAAACGAAACTTGGCGTCTTTTGCGCCGTTTCAGGCGATCAAAGCAGTCTGCTCCTGTATAATACGGATAAGCGCCTGATTTTTGACATTTGGGGGGGCACTATAACGGATCAAAACGACTCGGCGTATTATTACAATGTGCGAGTCGCCAACGGTACGGTTTATCTGCCAGCGTCACTTATCTGTTCATTTTTCGGCCTGACGATGACCTTTATTCTGGGCGATCCAGCACCGGTCATCCGGATTAAAAACGCATCCGCCGTTTATAATGACAAGACGTTTCACGGTATGTACGAGAGTGATATGCAGTCGGCTTACAACAATTACGTCGGTCATCCCAATGATGGCCAGCCGGCGACCGTCTCGCCATCGCCTTCGCCAGGGCACGCGCCTACACACGAAAACGATACCATCTATTTAAGTTTTACGGATTTGACCGCGGGACAGCTGGACTTGCTGTTGGATATACTCGATACGTCGGAGTATAAATGCGGCTTTTTTATCGCGGCCGACGAGATTGCCGATAATGCCGATCTTCTGCGCCGTGCCGCGGGCGCCGGTAATATGCTTGGCGTCTGGCTCAATGATGGTACGTATAAGGAGTATCAGGCTGCGTCCGCGCTGCTTTTCGAGGCTACTAAGATCCAGACGCTTTTTGTCTCGGCTGGCGGCGATACGCGCACACAAGCCGAGGAAATGGCACAAGAAAAAGGGCTTATATTCTGCAATACGGATAGCGTGTACGATGAAACATCGGCGCTAACGCTGCCGGGTATCACCGAGGGACTCGGCTCACAGGGACCCGGCGGGCAGAGCCTGAGCTTTGTCTGCTCGGAAACAATCATAACGATGCTTCCAGCGCTTTTGACATATTTAATGAATAATAAATATGACGTGCGGCGGATTACGGAGACGAGCCGGCCGCCTGTTGCAGCCGAATAGAAGGCGTAACGGAGGAAGGGAACTATCATGGATTATAAGCTCAAGGCGGTTGTTCTGGCCGCCGGAAAAGGAACGCGATTACAGTCGAACGCAGAGCAACTGCCCAAGGTGATGCGCCGGGCAAATGGCAGGCCGCTGCTGGAATACGTTCTGAAGGCCATCTCATTTATCGGCGAGAAGAATACCGTTTTAGTGGTCGGCTATAAAAAAGAGGATGTTTTGTCCCGGTTCGGCGCGTACCCCTTTACCATTCAGGACAAACAGCTGGGCACGGGCCACGCTGTCGCGTCTGCCGAGGAGCAGCTGCGCGGCTTTAACGGCGGCGTATTAGTTTGCTGCGGCGATATGCCGCTTTTAACAAGGGAAACATACACGGCGCTGGCCGACGTCCATTTTAATGAACAAAACGCCTGCACCATTCTGTCCGGTGCCACGGATGAACGGTTGCCCTACGGACGGCTCGTCCGGGATGATGCCGGCGGGTTTTTGAAGCTTGTGGAGGAAAAGGACTGTACGAGCGAGGAGCTTATGATCCGTGAGCTCAACGCGGGTGTTTATATATTTGACGCGCAGAAGCTCCTGCCAGCTTTGACAAAGCTGAAAAATGACAACGCGCAGGGGGAGTATTACCTGACGGATGTTCCCGCCATTATGCGCGGCGAGGGCGAAAGAATCGGCGTGTGCCGGCGCGAGCTGGGCAGCGAACTCATCGGCGTCAACACAGCCGAGCAGCTGGCACAAGTGGAAAGTATTCTGCGATCCCGCCAGCCGGGGAAATAACTCCGCAGCGTGATAATACTTAATAAGGGCTGGAAAGAACATCGCGTTTCGTATTGACAACCACCCGGCTAAGTGCTACTATAATTCAAGTTTGAGCGCGCGACCGATAAACTTATGCAAAGCGCTGAAGCGCGCGTTTTTAAACGCCGGTGTGGCGGAACTGGCAGACGCCCGGGACTTAAAATCCCGTGAGGTTAATTCCTCGTACCGGTTCGAGCCCGGTCACCGGCACTATCCCAAATGAACCTCGAATGTTCATAAGGACAAAAACAGGCTGACGATATGTCGGCCTGTTTTTGTTCGTTAAACACATGTTTTTGACTTGGTGTTTATCTTAGCGCTCTTCGTTATGACTTTTTGACAATGGGCAGCCAGACCTCAAATACGGCGTTTTGCGGATCGGCGTTCTGATAGACTTCGATATCCGGCGCGCTTGCGTACTCATAACCGGAAGCGGGCAGCCATTCCGTAACAATGCGTTTTTCAAGTTCCTGAATGGAAACTGGCATGGTCCCTTTCCCCGGGAAAACGGCCCATGTGCTGGCTGGGACCGTATACGCGCACAGGTCCGGAAAATCCTCCGGTATCGGCAGGTCGCTTCTTACAGAAATATAGTATTCCCACGCCTCCTCGCCCGAGCAGGCACTCACGCCTAAAACACCATTCGGCTCTCCGGTTATCAGCGAGCACAGCTTTGGTATTGCGCCCGACTGTGAAACCTTTTGCCAGAACATCGGCACGGACTGAAAATTTTTTTCAATATCCTTGTCCAGCTGCGTTTTGAGTCCTACGATTCGAAAGGCCTCTTTTTTCTCAATACGGTAATCCATTTTCGCATCTCCTTTAATTGAAATATGAAAGCTGATGCGTGGATAGGTATTCAGGGTAACGCCTGTTTCTTTTGCCGCTGTAGGCGGTACTCCGTGTACGCTTTGAAACGCACGGTTGAATGCGGTCGGTGAATCATACCCAAAGCGCAGCGCCAGATCAATCACCTTGACAGTGCTTTGCTGGAGCTCGAAAGCGGCAAGCGTCATGCGTCTTCGACGGATATACTCCGACAAAGGAACACCCGCAATATAGGAGAACATCCGTTGAAAATGAAATGTAGAGCAGCATGCGATTTTTGCCGCCTCATCATAACGGATTTCCTCAGCAAGATGTTCTTCAATATAATCGACCGCATGATTGAGCCGTTCCAGCCATTCCACGCAATCACCTCCTGACAATTAAAGTATATCAGTAGAAAAAGCAATTTCCTCTGAATCAATGCACAAAAAAGAGAGTCTTGCTTATTTGAATATATCAGACGTATAACGCAAAGACAAGAAGGGATACGCACAGTTACTCCAGCCATATGTTACAGCCTGCATTGTCAAGCGTTATTTAGACAGGTTTGACGCTTTACAAGACTTATTAACTGTCAATTAAAAAGAAGCCGCCGCTTTTGAGAGCGATGGCTTCTGTGTTTTTTCAGCCTGTCAGCCGGGGTAGGGAAGGTCCATGCCGGCTATTTCGGCAATGCCGTTAAAGTAATTCTTATAATTGTCTTTTGTGACGACCTGGCTGGCTGTGGTGTAAAACGCGGCGGTATCGCCGCCCTTGAGCATATCGGGCCACAGGCTGCCCGGCGTCGATACGCCGTCGATCATGGCGACGAGGCCGCAGACGGTAGGCGCGGCGTAAAGATAGTTTGATATGGCAAGGCAGCAGACCCACGAGCCGTTATATCCCGTTTCCCATTCCGAGCACAGAATGTCGCTGCCAACGTCGGTAATCAGCATATGATCTTCAATGTTCAGAGATTCGGCGGCGCGCGCGGCGCCCTGCGAGTACATTTCGAGGCAGGATGTTACAAACCAGTACTCAACCTCGGGATGCCCGGCGACGATGGCCGCGACCTGATTATAGCCGGCGTCTGCCGTCAGGTCGGACGAAGTGGCACAATCGGCTACGAAGATATTGTCTGTGTTGTCGGGGAATAATTTGGCAAACAGCGCTTCGGCGCCGTCGCCGCGGTCCTTCAGATCGATGCTGGTGGTATACGTCAGGCTGATGAGGCCCAGCTTGGAGGTGTCCGCGTCACCCCAGTATGTTTTATAGTTGTCATACAGCCATTGCAGCGTGATTTCCCCGGCTTCGTATTGATCCAGACCGATGGTAGGTACGATCGAGTGGTCGTCTTCGTCTAGGATGGAATTGAACAGGCTTATATACGGGATTCCCGTATCGTCCAAGACTTCTGTGATGCGGTCCTTGGCGGCCGTGTCGTAAGAGACAATGAAACCATCGATCCCCTGCGTTGCGAATATTTCAAAGTTTGTTATGAAGGCGTCCAGATCTCCTTCGGTCGTTGTCGGCGTGATGGTAAAGTTCAGCGTATCGCCGAAAGCGCTGAAGGATTGCGTCATCATTTCAAACAGCAGCAGTGTACTTGGATAGGTATAATATATATTGTAAGTATCTCTGGACTGAGGATCGATGCCGGAATAGAAAAAGCCGATTTCATCACGGTTTTGAGAAGGGTCAGCCGGGTCTTGTGATCCTGCGGCTTCGGACGTTTCGGAATGGATTTCGGGGGTCGGAACGGATGAATCTGATGCGGTGTCATCCGGTGGCGGGGAGGATGCTGTTTCGGCCGTATCGCCGGAACATGCGCAACATGTAATAACCCAAATAAGCGCTGCAATAACAGATAAGAACCTTTTCATTTTCTCCTCCTTCAGAATAATAATATCTGAACGGCAGGCAAATGCATCAATCCCCGCCTCGTTCAGGACTTCTTCGAAAAACATCGAAAAACAGATAAATATTAGTTATTTTGCTGCAATAATGTGCTGTTTAAGTCTAAGCATTATTATAAAACATACAAACACTGGTGTAAAACTACACTTGTGTCAACGACCTTACATTTATGGCATACTGCCAGCCTGTACGTCTCGGGCGCGGTTGAAGCAGCTTGGCCGCGTCCGTTTCATGAAAGAGAAGCCCCCGCTTTAGAAGCGGGGGCTCAGACTGCAGACAAAGCCGCTAAAGGGATTGTCCGATAGCGGCTTTGAGCATTTTTCGCTGAAAAAAAGAAAATCAGTAAAAACGAAGAGTTAGACAAGATAACCTAGCATTCATGTTCGTTAGTTTTTTGAGATTCAGGCGTGCGTAAGAGCGCGCGGCTTTCATCTCCATTATATTGTTACACGCCCAGTTCGTCCTTGATGTTCTGGAAATACTGCTTATAGGTGTCCTTGGTGACCATTTCGTTACCGACGTAGTATAGGGTTACGTCTTGGCCGGGGGTCCGTCTGTCAGCCCACAGGGTATCCCAGGTTGCCGTGCCGTCAAGCATGGCGACAAGCCCGCAGACGGCCGGCGTCACATAAAGGTAGTTGGAAATGGCCAGGCACGAGACCCAGCAGCCGTCGTAGCCGTTATCCCATTCCGTGCAAAGCACATCGCTGCCGACATCGACAATGAGGACGCGGTCCTCCAGTCCGAGACTTTCAACGGCACGAGCCGTACCCTGGGCAAACGTCTCAATGCTGCAGGCGACCCACCAGTACTCCACGTCGGGGTTGGCTGTGAAAATAGGCGCGGTTTGATTGTAGGCTGTCTCAGCGTCAACGTTACTGACAACGGCGGCATCCGTCGTAAAGAATTGCGTGTTGTCTGGGAAAAGCTCCTTGAATTTGGAAACCGCGCCGTCTGATCTGACCTGCAGATCGGGAAGCACGGAGAAGGTATAGTCCAGCAGCGCGATTTTTGATGTGTCGATATCGCCCCAATACGTCTTGTAATGGTCATACAGCCACTGGATTGTCGTCGCACCGGCGTCATAACCGTCCAGCAGGATACAGGGGGCGAGCGGGCTGCCGTTATCATAAATGCCGGATATAACCGTGATGTACGGTACGCCAAGCTCCTCGTAAACCTCATGGATCCGGTCCGATACAGCCTGGTCAATTTCCGCTATGAAGCCGTCGACGCCACCGGCTGCCAGCGTTTCGATATTGGTAATGTATTTGTCCGCGTCCAGCTCGCCGGTTGTCTTCGTAACATGGATATTAAGTTTGTCGGACAGATCAACCATGGATTGGTACATCTGTTCCTGCAGCAGCATTGTCATAGTGTAAGCAAAGACGATTTCATACGTATCCCTGGAATAAGGATCAACGCCGCTTTCAAAGAAGCCGGCATTGTTTTCGTTGGCGGAGACGTCCGCCGCCGCGGGGGACACGGTATCGGACGGCGGGATTTGGGATGGCGACGCGGGAGGTTCGGATAGCTCGGCTGAAGGCGCGCCGGACGATTCGGCTGTTGTACCGCAGGAGAAAAGCGCGAAAAGCATTAACAGTGCAATCAAAACTGAGATGGTCTTTTTCATGATATTCCTCCTTCATAAATAAGCGCTTCTTTATTTTTCAGCCGCTTTCAGCCGCTGCTTAATTGGACGGACCGGCAATACCTCCTCAAGGTCTGTTCAATGAATGTGTCCGTGGGCTTTGAGTTTTATTATAAAACAGACAAAAATTAGTGTAAAACGCAAATAGTGTCAACGGTCTTACACATAGGGCATACTGGTATGCCAAATGTATTAAGCAGGCGGCCTCGCACCATCAAACCGGTAAAAGGGGCAAGCCTCCGCCCGTATAAAACAGACGGGGGCTTGCTGCCAATTTACGTGTTTGATTCTCAGCTGGGATAAGGAAGTTCTGCGCCGGCTTTTTCGGCATAGCTGTTAAAGTAATCCTTATACGTCTCCTTGGTGATCATCGTACTGTTCGCACCATAGAACGTGTACAGGTCGCCGGGAGCCCGGCTGTCGGCCCACAGGGTATCCCACGTTGCCGTGCCGTCGATCAAGGCTACAACGGCACAGATGGTGGGCGCGGCGTACAGATAGTTTGAGATGGCCAGGCATGAGGCCCAGCTGCCGTCATAACCTGAGTCCCATTCAGAGCACAGGATATCGCTGCCGACGTCTGTGATGAGGACCTTGTCTTCGACCTGCAGCTGTTCAACGGCACGGGCCACGCCCTGCGAATACATCTCAACCGTGTTCGTTGAGAACCAGTACTCAATATCGGGGTTTGCCGAGAATGTCGCGGCGGCCTTATTATACGCCGTATCCTGCGAGAAATCATTAACCATATCGATTTCAAACACGCCGGCATTGTTGGGGATGAGCTCGTTGAATTTGTCTTCGGCGCCGACGGCCCGGTCGTTAAGGTCGACGTTAGAGGACGCGTTGGCGTTGAGCAAAGCAATTTTTGAAGGATCGATATCGCCCCAGTACGTGGTATAGTTGTCGAAGAGCCACTGAACCGTCGTCTGCGCGGCGGCGTATTGATCCAGTCCGACGCACGGGATGATTTCACTGCCGGACTCGTCCCGCACGGAGTTACACCAGGCCACATACGGGATACCCGATTCATCGAGCACTTCCTTAATGCGAACGGACGTATCCGCGTCGATGACGACGATAAAGCCGTCTGTATTGCCCTGAGAGGCAAAAACCTCAATGTTCTGGATGAACTTGTCGTAATCAGCCTCGGTGGTTGAGGGGGTGATGTGGCAGTTGAGCGGCTCGGCGTAATGCTCGAAGCATTCCGTCATGAGCTCGTACAGCAGCAGGGTGAAGGGATACATATGAACGATCTCGTATGTATCGCGCGAGTTTGGATCAACGCCGCTGGGGAAGAAGCCGACTTCGTCGGCATTCTGGGTGACGCCGGTCATTTCAGGTGGAGCACTGTCCTCCGCGGTGGGCTCGGTGCTCGGTTCGACGGGTGCACTGGGTTCGGCGCTGGCCGGCGTACTGGGTTCGGCGCTCGTTTCTGATACGGCCGGCTTGTTGCATGCAAAGAGTGCGGCCACTAGTAAAAGCGCCGACAGGACTGAGAGTACTTTTCTCATTGGGTTTCCTCCTTGATAATAATGGTGCAACATGGATGCCGGAGATTCAAAAACATAAACCACCCCCGTTCAAACGCCCGTGCAATTATTTTGCCATAAGCCTTCTATTTTAACGCCTATGGCTAGCTGAAAGTGACCTTGTACATGAATAATAAAAACGCCACTTATATCAATGTTGCTTCATACATGCAATGATAAGAGGCGCTTTATATCTCAATTTGGTTTGACTTGAGCGATGCTGAGAGCTCCCCCCCGCCTCTTTCCAAGGCGGGGGGAGGGTGCTGCTATTTTCTAAGTTTATCAGCCGGGATAGGGCAGAGCCGCGCCGGCCTTTTCAGCATAGTTGTTGAAGTAATCCGCATACGTATCTTTCGTGATCATCTCGCTTGCCGCGCCGTAGAACGTATACTGATCGCCAGGCGCCCGCATATCGGCCCACAGTGTATCCCAGGTTGCTGTGCCGTCAATCAGGGCAACCAATCCGCTGATTGTCGGCGCGGCATACAGGTAGTTGGAGATAGCCAGACAAGATACCCAGCTTCCGTTGTAACCCGATTCCCATTCGGAGCACAGGACATCGCTGCCAACATCTGTGATAAGGACTTTGTCCTCAATTTTCAGGGATTCAACGGCGCGCGCAACGCCCTGTGAAAACTGTTCAACACAGCTCGTAGAGAACCAGTATTCAATGTCGGGGTTGGCTGAGAGTGTTGCAGAAGCCTGGTTATAGGCTGTCTCCTGCGAGAAATCAGCGACCATGTCCACTTCAAATACGCCGGCGTTGTTGGGGATGAGCTCGTTGAATTTTTCTTCGGCTGCGACAGCACGGGTATTGAGATCAGCGTTTGAAGAAGCGTTGGTATTGAGGAGCGCGATTTTTGATGTGTCGATATCGCCCCAGTAAGTCGTATAATTGTCGTACAGCCACTGCACGGTTGTTGCGGCGGCATCGTATTGCTCAAGACCGACGCAGGGAACGAGCTCGCTGCCGTTTTCGTCCCGATAAGAATTACACCATGCAATGTAAGGAATACCCGTTTCATCCAGGACTTCCTTGATGCGGTCGGCGGCATCGGCGTGAATAACGACAATAAAGCCGTCTGTATTGCCCTGAGAGGCAAAAATATCAATATTCTGAATAAATACGTCCATGTCGAATTCTGAGGTGGACGGTGTGATATTGCAGTTGAGTGTTTCGCCAAAATGCTGGAAGCATTCCGTCATATATTCGTACAGCAGCAGAGTATACGGATACATGTGGACAATCTCGTATGTATCTCTGGACTGCGGATCAACACCGCTTTTGAAAAATCCAATTTCATCGGCATTTTTTGTGATATCTTCCATTGCGGGGGAGGTGCTGTCATCTGGGGAGGAACTGTTGTCTGGGGAGGTGCTGGTCTCGGCTTGTGGGTTATCGCTTATTTCCGGATCAGTGTTTGCATTGCACGCAAAAAGAGTGAAGATCATCATGAGTGCAAGTAGAGCTGCAAGTGTCTTTTTCATAGGGTTTCCTCCATTTGTAATATCTATAAACAACGCTATGCGTTATTTCTTTTTTCGGACAGGGGTCTGTCCGGTGCGTTCGAAGACGAGATATCTTTCTCACCGATTTGCTCAATAGCGGCAGACTATTTCTCGTAGTATTCTCTGCTGCAGCAGTAAAGCTCCTGCATGCCGTCCCAAAGGATTTTCTCGTCGCCGCCGAAAACCGTTGAGAACATACCGCCGTCTTTTCCAAGGTCTTCTACACCTTGTCTTACGTATTGCACAAGTTCTTCGCTGCTGCCACCGACCATAGGCAAATCGAAACCCAGCTTATCGCCATACTCTTCTTTATAGGCTTTTAAATCATTGGCACGCCCCTGCAGCTGCAGGAAGTCGGCGCCCAGGCTGACCATATAGGGTAAAAACCGCTTAATACAGCCGCAGCTATGGAACACGATCGGGACGCCGCGCCCTTTGACGTGCTTGAAGAATATCTCGTTAGGCTCGTAGACGATTTTATCCATCATACTTTCGCTGAAGAATGTATCACGCTCGGTTCCCCAGTCGTCGTGATACATGATCATGTCGGTGGGGAGATACTTTGCAATCTTATCGAACATTTCACAATGGAATCGTGACAGCTCACACATAAACTCGCGGCATGCGTCTGGTTCGATGGCGAGGGCCAGCATGGCCTCTGTGTAGCCGCCCAGAATGGCGACGAGACGTTCGGTGCAGCCCATGCCGATGTCATAGTAATTCATTTTTTCCGGATGATAATACGGCTGGTTCATAAATTTCTCGCAGCAGGCTTTGATGCGGTCCTCGCTCAAATCCGGCCAGACAACCTGTTTCTCCCACTCGGTAATGTCGTCGACCACAGGGGCATGGTTAGGCTTTTCCATAGAACCGCCGGCTGAAGGTACCCATTCCCACACGCAGCCGAACAGATCCGTCCAGTCGCAGCGCTCTGGGAAATCGAAGCGAAGATCCGGCAAACCCGTCAGTTCACCGCCCATGACGTAGTTGAAGTCATTGACGGCGGTAGGGACCCACAGCGGATGATCACGCTTAAGCACGCGCTGGAAGTTCTCCCGCGGGGAAATGGGGTAGTTAAACACGGGGACATTGATGGGTGCAATAGTTGTCCCGACATTTTCATATTTGCCGTCCAGATAGGGCATTCTTTGGAATTTCATAAATTCCTCCTACATGTTTTCAAGCGTTATACTTGCAAGATTCTTTTTTTCGTCTAAACAACCGGGATGATACGCTCAGGGATCTGCGGTGGGATCGTGCCAGAAGAACGCCGCGCCGTCCGACGCGTATAATTTGGCCGGCATCTCAAACGGCGGCTCCTGCGGCGGTAAGTTGCCGGCTGCGACGTTCTGCGCACCGTCAATCAGCCTGTCGATCTTGTCCGGCGTTAAGGGACAGGGTCCGTGGGAGGGCAGGATCACGTCAAAAAGGCCACTGAGCTTTTTCAGCTTTTCCATACTGGCGATATATGCGCGGATATTCCGCACGCGGCCGAATATAAAAATCGGTGAATCCGATAGGCTGTCGCCGGAAACTAAAAGCCGCGTATCCCGGTCAAGCAGGGCGATACTGCCTGGCGTATGACCTGGAATATGTATAACCTCAAAGCATCTGCCGCCCAAATCGATGATGTCACCTTCCCATAAAGGACGGACGACGGCATCCGCCGGGGCGTTCTCGAAGTAAAAAGCCATTTCCGCCGGGTGCATAAACGCCTCTTCAAACAGCGCGTTGCAGCCGATGTGGTCGTCGTCGCCATGCGTATTGACGAGGCTGACCGGCTTGCCGGTCAGGCCCTGGACCACCTTTTTGATATTGCCCGTCCCGAAGCCCGTATCCACCAACAGCGCGCGTTCAATTCCGGCGAATAAGAACGTCCGGACGACGCCGTCCTCAATCCGCCAGCTGCCCTCGCCGATTTGTATGACTTCATAATTTGATTCTGGCATATATGTGTCCTCGCTCCGCTCGGTTTACGCGTCTTTTTTTGTGATCTCAATGTAGCCCTCGTCGGCGTTGACGAGAACCCTGTCGCCCGTTTCGATATACTGCATCGGGTCCTCGTCAAAATCCGTCATGGACGGCACGTGCGCGTTTACCGTGCACAGGACGTTGAGCGGACTAGAGACGGTGTGGACGAAAGCGGCGGGCTTGTTTGGCCCAAAGCCGTACATCATAAAGCCGCCCGAGCCACGCGGAGAGGGGAAGACGAGCACCTTTCCCTTGTATGACACCTTGAACAGCGGATGATTACGCTCCGTTGTATAGCCGCGGTCCGGCTTGACGTTGGCGAAGCCCTGAAGCGGCATCGGCGAGACGAGCGCCTCGGCTTCCACGACGCCGGGGTATTCGGCGCGGCCCTTGATTCGTATCTTCTTACTCATAGCTTACCTCCATTCCCCGTGCCATTTGCCGGTTAACGCCGCGTCGATACAGTCGTCCGTTGAGCCGTAGCAAACTTCAAGCCTGTAATCGTCGTCGGGATAGCAGCCGGTGACGTAATAGGCCTGCTTGGCGGTATCGACGGCCAGCGTCTTGACGCCTTCGGGAACGGCGCCCATCGCGGCCAGGCAGGCACCCGACATCAGGTGCGCGCCGGCGTCTGTCAGAATTTTTGTATAACCGAGATTTTTGGCGACGTCATACAACCACGGAGCCGTCATAACCC
The DNA here is from genome assembly GCA_963675425.1 of uncultured Sporobacter sp. Classification (GTDB taxonomy): domain Bacteria; phylum Bacillota; class Clostridia; order Oscillospirales; family Oscillospiraceae; genus Sporobacter. The sequence goes on from OY776214.1 coordinate 2,510,662, forward strand.
ACATCGGGATCTTGCACTTTTTACCCTCCAGCTTGCGGGCCAAAAGCATCAGATCGACAATATTCAGGTGCGGGCAGCCCAGATAGACCATATCGACCGTGTCCGTCGTGTGGTAATTAAGCGTGTCATAAGCCTTTTTCAGTTCCCGCTCGCCGACCATGACCTCACGGGCCGGATTTTTGCCGCCCAAAGCCCACTCAAGCGTCGGGGCTTCCGGCGTACTGCCGGGGATATGGTACATGGGCACGCCGCCGCCGGTGTGGATGGCGGAGTTAAGCTTTTGAAACTGCGTTGTCGTGGGCTTCGCGGTTCCGGTGAGGACCGGTACGTCGCAATGGACCTCTGCGCCGGTGGCAAAGCCGAAGACATCCCATTCCATATCGGTGTGGATGGTGCGCTCCGTCTTGACAACGACGGTGCCATAGCGGTTTTCGGTGACATGCATACCGTAGTACGGAGCTTTACCCAAAAAGCAGGTGGCGAAGGTCCCGTCAAAATTAGTACGCGCGCCTAAAACAGCGTTGCAGTAGGGAATTTGGGAGCTTTCAAACCAGGAACAGTGCTGGCCAATGGACGGCAGATACGTCATTGTGAGGTAGTTGGCGCAGGAGTGGGTCGTCAGCATGCCCATCTTTCGGTAGAGGCTGAAAAAATCCTCATGCAGCGCCCGCTCGTGAAACGCCGGATCATCCTGATGGTCCTTTGAATTCTGGTAGGCGCAGATGTTGCAGCCTTCCCAGCCGTGTATCGGAGCTTGCTCCGGGAACGGCGATTTGTCTGCAAAGGTCGGGATCTTGAAATGCGCGCCGGAATCGGCCAGCTCCTTGAGCTGATCATATGTAAATCCGTAAAACGGCGAAATCTGGTTTCCGGGCGTGTGCATGTCGCCCGTGCCGTCAAGATCAACCAAGCGGTCCGCGCCGGCGATCTGGCACATATCCACGAGAAATTCCATGCAGACCTGCGCAATCGCGCCGTCTTCGCCCTGCAACATTCGTTTTTCGTCATCTGTCAAATTCACCAATGAAAAATACCTCCTATAGTTTGGGGATGAGTTGTATACGAAGTCTATTTTTCGTCGCCTATGACGACGACGTTTTTCAAAGCACCCTTCGTAGAATCCTCGAGCGCCTCCTTGATCTGATCAAGCGTGAAACGGTGGGTTAAAAGGCTGTCGATGTCAACCATGCCCTGTCGATACATTTCCATATAGATCGGGATGTCGCGGCGGGGCGTGATCGCACCCATAACGGAGCCTGTCAGGCGCTTGCCGGCCAGAAATTCCATAAAGCAGAATTCGGCCATCATCTCGTTAGCCGGCAGCTCGTGACCGACGACGACCATTTGGCCATATCCGGCCGTCATATCAAAGGTCATGCGCTTAATGCCTTTTCCGGCAACGGCTACGAGTGAGTGGTCGACCCCGAAGCCTTTTGTGATTTTCTTGACCTCTTCGACAGCGTTGCATTTTTTCGGGTTGACGGTGTGTGTGGCCCCAAATTTTTTAGCGGCCTCAAGCTTGACGTCCATCGTGTCCACTGCGATAATCGGCACGGCACCGGAGATACGAGCGCCCATGATGGCCGACAGGCCAACGCCGCCGCAGCCGACGACGGCGAAGCTCTCGCCGGGTTTGATCTTGCAGCGGTTCAAGACCGCGCCGAAGCCGGACATGAAGCCGCAGGCCAGCGCCGAGCCGATTTCAAACGGAATGTCGTCGTCGAGCTTGCAGAGCATGGATTCATGCGCGTTCGTATACTCGGCAAAGCCGCTGGCTCCCGAGCAGGTCTGGATGACAGCCTCGCCGTTAAGGCGTGTGTAGGGGCTTGGGATGCGGAACAGGTCGGCTGTATGCTCCACGTTCTCGCAGTACCAGTGACGGTCGTGCAGGCACTGGTCACAGTGGCCGCAGCCCTGGCGTACCTCGGTGCACAGCACCCGGTCGCCCGGTTTGACGTAGGTAACCTTGGACCCGCATTTGTCGACGATACCGGCAATTTCGTGACCGGCTATGCCGGGGCCCTCATACGCGCCATGCTCACCGGTGAGCGCGTGGATATCGCTGTGGCAGATGGTACAGGTCATGATCTTGATACGGACCTCGTAATCCTTCGGCTCAGCCAACTCTACCTCTTCAACGATAATGTCCAGTCCCATCTTTGGAACAAGCGCTGCTTTACATCTCATAGGTGATTTCTCCTTTCGAAAGACGAAAAATTAACAAATAATTATACTGTTGAGCCGCCGTCAACAATGAGGTTTTGGCCGGAGACAAACAGGTTTTCCTGAGCAAAAAACAGCACGACGCGCGCCACGTCGATCGGCTGCGCCACGCGGCCCAGCGGCGTCATACCGGCAACGGCCTGGTATTCCTCGGGCGTCGCGTCAATCTTCATCGGTGTATCCACCATGCCGGGCGCGATGGCGTTGAAGGTAATGTTATAACGCCCGTACCGTTTGGCAAAGGCCTTCGTTTGGCAGATAGCCGCCGCCTTCGAGGCGGTATACCCCGGCGTTGAGTAGGCTCCGTTAACGCCGGTAACGGACGTTACGTTGACAACGCGGCCGAACTTGTTCTCCCGCATGCTCGGGATGACGGCCAGATTCATCAGGTAATGCCCGAGCGCGTGGATTTTGAAAAACTTTAAGTAATCATCCGGACCCAGCGCGTCAAAAAGATCTTCAAAAAATGACTGGCCCGGCTGAAGGCGGGATTCAATGCCGGCGTTGTTGACAAGAATGTCAGCCTTGCCGAACTGCTTGATAACCGTACCCACGCCCTGTTTAACGGCCGCCTCATCACTGACGTCGACCGAGAGCGCCAACACGTCCGGCGTATATTTCAGGCACTCCTCCCGGACCTTTTCCAGAGGACCCGTCCGACGGCCAAAAAGCGCGACCTTCGCGCCGCCCTTGCTGAGCTCCACGGCGCTTGCAGCGCCGATGCCGGTGCCCGCGCCGGTGACGATGGCAGCTTTGCCGCTAAGCCCGTAGTCCAGATACTGCATGATGTTACCTCCTTGATACAATACCGTTTTATACTGTTATTGCTAATGAATTCGGCGCCAACCTGTCCGGCGTGGCTGTGTACGTTTATCCCGACGGCCTGTGCCAAGCCGGGATACAACTGAGTCGGTTCGCCGTGAAATTTGTGTATTACAGTTAACAAATCAGCTGATAACTTATTCTTTATTTATATTACATCCACAAAATTCTGTCCAATGTTAATATCGTCAATGCTCTTACGCGGATGGAATAGTGAAAAAATATCCGGATACGATTCGAGGCGGTGGATATTTGCGTCACAATGCGTCCTGTTGTTGAATATGAATAATTTATGTGGTATAATATACAGCAATGCTATCATCACTATACAAATAAACGGATTTGCTTAATCGGTCTACATGCTGGCACGGATCATGATCGACGATACCGTAAGGGAATATGCCGGACGCATCAAGTCCGTCGACGTCAAGGCCGTCAGTCAGCGCATTGCGTTGATGCTTACGCAGAGGATTGAGTTTTATGTATAACATTACATTCCAGCAAATTGAGGCTTTTCTCATCGTATCCAAGCACCTAAACCTCTCCAAGGCGGCCGAATCGATGTTTATTACGCAATCGGCCCTCAGTAAAACGCTGCAGCGCTTTGAAGAGGGCGTGGATATGCAGCTTTTTATTCGCAGCAATAAGGGCCTTGCGCTGACAAATGAGGGCAAGTATCTTTATTCAACGCTGGATTCTCTTTACAGCAACATGAATAAAACCATCAAGGCCGCACGCAATATCTCGGGAGAATATGTCAGAACGCTCCGGATTGTCGTGCCAAGCTCGTTTGACGCAGCGGGGGATTTCGATAAGCTCAAAGGCTTCCTGCGGCTCTACCAGAACCGTTATCCGGACGTTATAATGCTGGAAACGCTGTGTGATTTCAAGGAGCTGCGCCAGGCCGTTGAATTTGAGGAGGCCGATCTGGTGATTGCCCAGGACTTTTCCCTGGTGGGCATACCGGACCTGCAGTCCAGGCGGATATCAAAGTTCAGGCTGTATTTGGCCATGAGTTCGGAACACCCGCTGGCTCAGGACGACGAGCTGTCCTTCGACGCGCGCACTTTGGAGCTTTTGGGAAACGAGGTGTTTTATACCGTGCCAATCCCGAAAGAGCCGGTTGTTTTAAATAATACGTTTGATAAATGCCGCGATATCGGATTTCTGCCGAAAAAGGTGGAGTTTGTATCCAATTTTCAGACGCTCGTTCATTACATACGAAAGGGTAAGGGAATGGGTATTTGCGGGCGTTTTGATCACTTGGGCTACAACGACATTCGATACTATCCGCTACCGGAATCAGTGGACAATTCCTATGTTGTCGTCGCCTGGCGGAACAATGGTTTAACCGGTGAGGCGAGGGATTTTATTGATCTGATTTCTGCCAGACACACCGGCGAAGATGTCTATTGACCGGTACTATTATTAGGAAGAATGTTACAAAATGCCCGCCTGTTATGGGCGGGCATCAAGCTGTCGACAAAGCCCTCCGGGCTTTGTCGACAAGAAGATTGCATGACGGCTGCTCTGCCGCAACCGCCATGATAAGAGTCATTTCCGATGCGCATGTCCCCGAAAATGACGGATATTACTTTATTTCCGTCGTGCGCGACGGAAACTCTGCGAGGCTTTTTAACAAGCTGCGGGCAGATATCAGTGCGTGTCAAGTTTTAAGGCATGACGCGTGAAACGCATGCTTATATTTAGTGGAAAAGGCCCACATGAGTAGAAAAATATGTAAAAAATTATTATAAGGGCTTACAAACACAAGCGTTTTATTTTGTGACAAAAGACAAAAAATGACAGCTTATTTGACATGCCTCGGTGTCATTGGTATAATGTAAACATAAATTCTGATGGATTCGTTTGGGAATACTGCTTAAAGGGCAGGGGACCAGTAAATGGTCACCCGTCTTTTTATGCGCTTATATAGGGGGCGTTTTACAGGAAAAATATAGAAGCATGGCGATCAATCGGCAAATCAGCCGTACAGCGGCAGTTAAGCCGAACAAACTTAAAAAGGGGTGAGTACGGTGAGAAACAAAACCGTCAATGTTGGCATAGGCTTTGCGACCGGCCGGAAAAATTTTTGTCAGGTCGCCCTGACGTATGCGGAAAACTGGTATGAAAGCGGATTGACGGATGATGAGGACATCAGCTTAAACCTATTTGTCGCGTATGATCTGAAGTATAAGAACACGAAACCCAGCGACTATAAGGATTTGGATAAGCGGTTTATCGATATGCTCGACTATCCTTTTTATATCGACGAGGCCTTGATAAAAAAGGAAGCGGCGACACTGGTATCCAATGGCGTTATCAACGCCGATGAGGCCGAACTGCTCTTTGGCGAAGGCTATGCGAAAAAGCGCAACGCCATTTTGTATTTTGCCATCAAGAATGGGATGGATTACCTTTTATTTATTGACGATGACGAATATCCGATGGCGGTTATTAAAACAAAGAACAGTATTTACTGGCGCGGGCAGCAGGTTTTGGGCACGCACCTTAAGGCCATTAAAAACGCGGATATTACGCACGGTCATCATTGCGGCTACGTCTCACCCATTCCGCATATTCGCTACAATGACCTCATGTCTGAAAAGGACTTTCAGCTGTTCGTCGAGACGATCAGCAACGATATTATCTCCTGGGATTCGATTAGAGAAAAAATGGAGGACGGCGGCGTTACGTACGCCGACGAGTGCCTTATTAACGAGGGGAAACCCATCGAGGTGCCGGAGGTCCGGCACGCTAAGTTTATTTCGGGCTCTAATCTTTTTATCAGGCTCAGCGGCGAGCGCACTGTTTATCCGTTCTACAACCCGCCCGGCGCCAGAGGCGAGGATACGTTTCTCAGCACATGCCTGACGGATCTCAAGGTGCTCAAGGTCCCGAACTACGCGTTCCACGACGGCTTCTCTACCTATTCACACTTGCTGTGCGGCACGCTGCCGAGCGCACTCAAGCCGATCTCGGCGGGCAACAGCCGGATTAATGACCGGTTTTACAGGGCCTGCATTGGATGGATCCGGTACAAGCCGCTCTTTTTATACATTACAGACAGACAAAATTATGACGCTGAAATCAAGCGTATGAAAGAGAATTTGCAGGCCGTACTTCCGAAGGTCTGCGCGTATTTTAAACGTAACGATTTTTTAAAGCTGCAAAATGAACTGGCGTACTATTCCGGGCAGGTGGCCGAGCATTACGCCATGTTTGAGCAGACAAAGCAAAGCTGGGCAAGGGTGGTCGGACATATTAGAGACCATGCCGAATCCAGCGCTGAAACCGTGACAGCCAAATGAGAATGACGATCGCTTTCTAAGCATCTTGAACATAAAATAATAGGGGCTGTAGCAAAACAAAAATTTGCTACAGCCCCCAATTAATGCCCAAAAGCCACTTGTTACAAGAAAAAAGATAGCCGCATGTGGAAAACTGGAGACGAGAATTTGGAGGCCGGCCTTAAACCTGCCACGTTGTGGAAAAGTATTCTGTTTTTTTGTTGTTAAGCTAAAAGTTTTTGGAACAGCTGTCGTCCAGTGCGATTTTTTTGAATCTTGTTGTGAAACTTGTTAATATCGTAGCCCATCGCCATCAGGAGCATTTCCGTCAGAACTTTATGGTTGCCGCGATGCAGGAACTGCCGGAAACGGTAATCCTGCTTGATGACCCCGAAGGCCCCCTCCGACTGAATAGAGCGGTTCATTCGAAGCAGAATGCCTTTCTCGCTAGTAATACGTATCAAAGATCGCTCGCGTTGCTCAATGAATCTTTTCGAGATATTGAGTGTTCTGTTACCCATCCCCCGGGCACATTTCTTTTTGTAGGGACAGCCTTCACAATTTTCACACTCGTAGTAGGTAATATCGCTCTCAAAACCGGATTTGCTCTTCCGTTTACCAGTACGAACAACTCTAAGCTTTTTCCCGACCTGACAGGTGTACTCGTCTAAATCAGCGTCATAGACCATGTTTTCACGGAGCGCCATGTCACTCTTGTATTTCTTTGTTTTTGAACGCTCGTAATTCTGAGGTTTGATGTAGCATTCAGTGGATTTCCCCTCGAAATATGTGTAATTCTCCTCGCTCTCATAGCCGGCGTCCGCCGTCACATCCGCATAGCTTCTGCCCAGATGCGCTTCCATATCTTCTAGAAGTGGGATGAGCGTAAGCTGATCACTGCGTTCGCTCGAAACAAGGGCGCCTGTTATGTACTCGCCTTCAACCCCAAGCTGAATATTGTAGCCCGGCTTCAGTTGCGCATTGCGCATATGGTCGTCCTTCATGTGCATAAACGTTGCGTCCGGATCGGTTTTGGAGAAGCTGTTGCGCCCGTTAAACGTCTCCTGATACCCGGCGTACTTTAATTTCCGGTCGAGAAGTCCCTGGAGAAGCTCTATGTCCCTCTGCAGCTCACTTTTCCGTTTACCCCTGCCGTATACGAACGGAGCCGTCACACTGCTTTGAAGCGCACAAAGCAATTCCTCTGGGGAGTCCGCTAAGATGCCGTACCTGGAACAGAGTTCTGGCGTCAGCTTTGCCAGCTTATCATGCAACCGGGTCTCATATTTCGTCGTGCTTTTCTTCCACACGAAGCTATATTTGTTTGCATTGGCCTCGATTTTTGTTCCGTCCACAAACAGGTGCTCAAATTTGATCTCTCCGTGCATCGACAGCTTTTCTACCAACTGATAGAAAAGTTCTTCCATACACTCCGGCAGTCTCTTGCTCCGAAAGCGTGCAATCTCGCTATGGTTCGGTGCTTTTTCTCCATTTAACAGCCAAATGAAATTGATGTCCCGTATGCAGGCCGAAGCGATGGCGCGGCTAGATAAGATGCCCTGCATCATGGCATACACCAATATTTTCAGCATCGTGACGGGATTCGTTGCGGGGCGTCGACCTATGCGTTTGTATGCTCTCATTAGCGGGGTGTAATCCATCTCCTCCATAATTTCATCTAAGAGCCGCACACTGTCGTCCGCTGGTATTATCTTTTCCGCGACCATCTCGTCTATTTTCAGTTGCACATTCCGTTTTTCCGTGCCATAATTGACACGGTATTTATTTTGTTTCACACCTAAATTATACCAAAACAGAGCCGTTGTGTCTGCTTTCGCAGTCACTTCGGCTCTGTTTTTTTTCGGGCTGTTTTGCTACAGCCCCTTCGTATTTTGTTTATTTGGCGTATTCGATGGCTTTCGTTTCTCTCAGAAGATTGACCTTGATTTGGCCGGGGTATTCCAGGTCGTTTTCAATCTTCTTGGCAATATCACGGGCCAGAATGATCATTTCATCCTCGGAAACATCCTCGGGCTTGACCATGATACGGATTTCACGCCCGGCCTGAATGGCATAGGAGCTGTCGACACCGCGGAAAGAATTGGTCAGCTCCTCGAGCTTTTCAAGGCGTTTGATGTAATTTTCAATATTTTCGCGCCGTGCGCCCGGACGGGCGGCCGATATGGTGTCGGCGGCCTGGACGATACAGGCGATCACCGTACGGGGCTCGACATCTCCGTGGTGCGCCTCAATGGCGTGGATAACCTCGTCGCTCTCCTTATATTTGCGGGCCAGCTCCACGCCGATAGTGACGTGGCTGCCCTCAACCTCGTGGTCGATTGATTTGCCAAGGTCGTGCAGAAGACCTGCGCGCTTGGCTGTCATGACGTCAACGCCGAGCTCGGAGGCTAAAAGCCCTGAAATATGCGAGACCTCTATGGAGTGGTTTAAGACGTTTTGTCCGTAACTGGTACGGTACTTCTGGCGGCCGATAAGCTTAACGACCTCGCTGTGAAGCCCGTGGATCCCTGTTTCAAATGTCGCGCGCTCACCCTCGGATTTAATGGTTGCATCGACTTCCTTGCGGGCCTTCTCAACCATTTCCTCAATGCGGGCGGGGTGGATGCGGCCGTCAAGAATTAGCTTTTCCAACGCAATGCGGGCAATTTCGCGGCGAACAGGGTCAAAACTTGACAGAGTGATGGCCTCGGGTGTGTCGTCAATAATGAGGTCGACGCCCGTGAGCGTTTCGATGGCGCGGATATTGCGGCCCTCCCGTCCAATGATGCGGCCTTTCATTTCGTCGTTGGGCAGCGGTACAACGGATACGGTTGCTTCCGCGACGTGGTCGGCGGCGCAGCGCTGGATAGCCAGCGAAATATACTCGCGCGCCTTCTGCTCGGCCTCTTCCTTAAAGCGTGTCTCGATTTCCTTGATTTTCATGGCCGCCTCGTGGGTGACCTCGGACTCAAGGTTTTTAATCAGATAAGCTTTGGCCTCTTCAATCGTGTAACCGGAGATCTTTTCAAGCATCTCAAACTGGCTGCGCTTGATGGCTGAGACTTCCTCATAGGCTTTTTCCAGATCGCCCAGCTTTCTGCTGAGCGTTTCTGTTTTCTTTTCCAGCGTGTCTGTTTTCTTGTCGAGTGATTCTTCCTTTTGCAGCAGCCTGCGCTCCTGCTTCTGAAATTCGGAACGCCGCTCGCGGACCTCGCGCTCCAGTTCGCTCCGGCTTTTATGGATTTCTTCCTTTGCCTCTAGAAGGGCCTCACGTTTTTTGCTTTCGGCGGCTTTAATCGAATCGTTGATGATTCTTTTAGCTTTTTCCTCAGCGCTTTGTATCTCGCGTTCAGATACCCTTTTGCGATAGATGATTCCCAGGAAGAACGCCACTATAAACACCACGATCGCAATGATCACGGCGAGGATTATTTGTCCCAAGTGCATGGTAAATAAACGCACCTCCAATCATAATTTTTTTATAAACATAGGTGAAAACATTTAGACCACAGGGAATGAATTTTGTTGAATATTCCCAACATTTTGAAAAACTCATTTAGATTATTCTACAACCGGTTTTGTTTTATGTCAAGCAAATTTGTAACCTTTTGAGACAGGTATCATACAAAACGAAACATTCTGAGACCGCTGAAAACAGTAAATGGCCCGTTAAAGCCTGAAACGCTGCTGCAGAGAATTGTTGCGCTCAGTATAATTATGGCTCATTCCGCTCGCTTTTAAGCCGCCGGCCAAGTTCGTCGGCCGCCGTCATTGCATTGTAAAGCATCTCACCCGTTACCGGGAAGGGAAGATTGTGCGACGGCTTGCCCGGCCCGGCCGCATCGTCGGCAACAGCGCGAAGCGGCGCTTCGCCGATTCCGTCACAGCCCAGGTCGCTCAGGGTGACCGGCAGACCGACGTCCAGACAGAAGCGTATAATTTCGCCGATCACATTGTCCGGCCTGTTTTCGACGATCAGATGGGCAAGCAGGCCGAAAGCGACCTTCTCGCCATGCGAAAACGCATGCATTTCGTCTATTAGTGAGAAGCTTTCCGACAGCGCGTGCGCCACGGCGACACCGCCGCTTTCAAAACCCAGTCCGCTTAAAAGCGTATTGGCCTCGACGACGCGTTCCAGCGCCGGCGTGACCGTGTGTGCCTCGCACGCGCGTCTGGCATCCGCACCGAATTCCAGCAGCGTTTCAAGACAAAGCCTGGCCAGTGCCATGGCCGACGGTGAAATCATCCCGCCAAAATTGTTGAGCGCACCGGCTTTATAACAGGCATCGGCCTCAAACCATGTCGCCAGCGCGTCTCCCATACCGGCCACGAGCTGCCGTACCGGCGCGGCGGCGATGATGCGCGTGTCGACGAGCACAAGCGCCGGATTTTTTTTCAGCGGCCGAAGGCGGCTGAACGTGCCATCCTCATTATAAACGACTGTCAGCGCACTGCACGGCGCGTCATTTGACGCGATTGTCGGGACGATCGCTGCGGGTATGCAGAGGTCTTCGGCGGCTGCTTTTACAGCGTCGATTACCTTGCCGCCACCGCTGGCCAAAAGAAGGTCACAGCCGCGCGATTTCCCAAGCATCATCAGCCGGTCTATTTCCTCGTTTGAGGCTTCGCCGCTGAAAAGTGCCTCCGTCTGATAAACACCGCAGCGCTGAAAGCTTTGTGCACGGCCCTCGCGCGTTGCGGCAAGTCCTGTTTTTCCGCCGACAACCAGGATGTTTTTACCCAGCGGCCGTATGTGTTCGCCCAGCTCAAAAATCACGCCATCGCCCTGAACGTATCGGCCCGGCGAACCAAAAATCATTGTATGCACATCTATTCACCGCTCTTTCCATATGGTCTGTCGAACAGATTATACCCGACTGGAGCGGCAAAAACAATAACGCATTTAAACGCACGGAAACCCAGATATTGTGTTTCACTTTTAATAAGATTATAATGGGAATAAGAAAGAGCGGGTAAAACCCGCTCCTACACTGTCGGCAAAGCCCTCCGGGCTTTGCCGACAAGAAGATTGCATGACGGCTGCTCGGCCGCAACCGTCATGATAAGAGTCATTTCCGATGCGCATGTCCCCGGAAATGACGGATATTACTTTATTTCCGTCGTGCGCGACGGAAACTCTGCGGGGCTTTTTGCGCTTTGTCGACAGTCTGAGAGCGGGTTAAAACCCGCTCCGGTGCGTCATTTGTAATGTGATTCAGTCATTTTCAGATATGTCGGTGATTTGCTTTAAGAACATCGGCGCGACGAGCCGGTAATCGGGCAGCATGGACGCGATGTCACGCGTGGCATAGTAGATCGACAGGCCGTTGACGCTTGTCCAGAACAAAATTGACAGCTCCATCGGGTCGCCGTCCACGACGGTGCCTTCCAGTTGGCCGCGGCGGAAGATTTCCGCCATGATCCTGTAGGCCACGTCGCGCTTTTTATCCAGCTGAGACTGCGCCTCCTCCGAAATCTCGGCCTGATACGTGGCCTGTGCGATCATCCGGCAGGTCTGACGGAAGCGCGGACTTGTCTCAATGGTCTTGAACAGAATCTTAAGTGCGTACATAACCTTTTCGCCGTTGGTTTTGTTCATCTCGCGCACGAAGCGCGCCGTATCGTTGATGCGCTCGAGAGCATCGTCCACAAGGTCTATGTAGACGGCTTCCTTTGATGGATAGTAATAATATAAAAGCCCCTGGGAGATCTCGGCTGCCTCGGCGATATCCTGTATCCGGGTAGAATAGTAGCCTTTTTTCGAAAACTGGTTAAGCGCCTCAAGTAGTATCAGCTCTCGCTTCGCGTCCCGGATCCGTTTGTTTTGTGCTGCTGTCCTTGCCATTTAAGATCACCACCCATGATAAAATTACCACATTGAATGTAAATTCAATATATGCTATGTCAGACTATATGTCAAGCGAGAAAACGGAAAAAATACCAATGAAATCCAAAAAATCTCTTTGCGTTCTATATTGCCATAACGCAAGTGTAGAGTTTTGCCAAAACGTGACGATTAACGGGAAAAAAATTGCGGCGGTTAAATAAATGACGATATTAAAGAAGCATAAAATTATCGGGTGGGCCATCGCCGGTGTTTATATGGCGGCTCTTCTGAAACTGGCGGTTTTCCGTGCGGATTTTTTAACGCATGAGCTGTTTTCAAACGGATACCTGAACTACCTTCCGATGAATAGCTACATAGATATACTCCAGCGGGGTAGGTATATAGCCTTTATATATTTATTCGGCGGCAACATCGCCTGGTTCATGCCTTTCGGCTTTTTACTGCCAGTTCTTACGGGTCGGCCGAGAAAAGCCGTGTGGCTGGCGCTTTTTGGCTTTCTTCTGTCTTTTGTCATTGAATTCTCGCAGTTTATGTTCGGCACGGGTGATACCGAGCTGGATGACTTAATACTTAACACGCTCGGCGCACTTTTTGGGTTTTTGATTTATCGCGGTTATGAGCGACTGAGAAAACGAAAGGGCGCGAATGAAACGGAGGTCCGGGATGATTCTAAGGTATGAAATTGCCAAACTTTTAAAATTAAACGGGATGTCGGACGTCGGCTTCTGCCGCGTACCGGACGGGCCGGCAGGCCTGCCGTACGCCGTATCCGTCGCCGCCGCGTTGTCGGACGCCGTTGTTAACGAGATCGACGGCGCGCCGACGTACACGTATTACCATCACTACAGGACCGTTAACGCCTTCATAGACCGGATGCTTTTGCAGACAGGTCTTCTTCTCAGCGAATACGGATATCACTATATCCCCGTCGGGGCGTCACAGTCATCACCGGCCGGTGAGAAGCGCGAGCACAAGGGCCGTTACTCGCATAAAAAAGCCGCCGTGCTGGCGGGGCTTGGAACAGTGGGTAAAAGCGCCTTGTTCTTACATCGCACACTTGGGCCGCGCGTGCGGCTGGGAACGCTTTTTACAGACTGTTCGCTCAGCGAGACAAACGCGGTGGCCGAATCACAGTGCGGGAGCTGCACACTCTGCGCAGACGCCTGTCCGGCCGGAGCCATAAAAGGCTCGGATTGGCACTCAGGCATTGAACGCGGCGAGCAGTTTGACGCTGAGGCCTGCAACAGTTATATGCGCGGCCATTTTATGCATATCGGGCGGGGCGCTGTGTGCGGCGTGTGCATGCGTGTGTGCCCAAAAGGGAGAAAATATGCCAACAGATAAAGCGACAATCGAAACTGAAAGGCTTCTCATCCGGCGCTTCTGCGCCGCCGACTGGGCAGACCTGCACGAATACCTGTCCGATCCGGACATTGTCAAATTTGAACCCTACGGGATTTTTACGATTGGGCAGTGCCGTCAGGAAGCACGGCGCCGCGCCGACGACCGGGACTTCTGGGCCGTGTGCTTAAGCGAGAGCGGGAAGCTGGTCGGCAACCTCTATCTGGCAAAGCAGAAATTTGACACATGGGAGCTGGGTTACGTTTTTAATAAAATGTATCAGGGGCTGGGGTACGCGTCAGAAAGCGCCGGCGCGCTACTGGACGACACGTTTTTAAGTCAGGACGCCCGGCGGATTACCGCTATGTGCAACCGTGAAAATAACCGGTCCTGGCGGCTTTTAGAGCGGCTGGGTTTTGTGCGGGAGGGCTGCCTGCGGCAAAACGCGTATTTTAAAAAAGATGAAAAAGGCCATCCTCTTTGGTTTGATACCTATATGTATGGTATGCTCCGGCCAGATTGGCTGGCGGCGTACACAGGCAAGGGCCGCAGCAGAACCGAGGCGCAGAAATGAAGAATAATCTCATATTGATCGGTATGCCGGGCGCGGGCAAGAGCACCGTGGGCGTTGTTTTGGCAAAAGCGCTCGGTTATGACTTTATCGATACGGATATTGTCCTCAGCCGCCGCGTCGGCATGACGCTTCAAAAATTCATTAACCGGTATGGCATCGATTCATTTCTAAAGGAGGAAGAACAAGCGGCGCTGTCGCTGGACTGTGAGAATACGGTAATAGCCACGGGCGGCAGCATGGTGGTGTCGGACACAGCGATGCGCTATTTGAAAGACGACTCTAAAACAGTGTTTTTTAACATACCGCTGTCTGAGCTTAAAAGACGCCTATATAATATCAAGACGCGCGGAATCGCCCTCCGGCCGGGACAGACGATTGAGGCGCTGTACACCGAGCGCCAGCCCCTGTACGAGAAATACGCCGATATCACCGTCCCCGGACAGCCGGAGAATGTCCGGGACCTTGAGAGTCTCGTCGATGAAATTGTAAAAAGCCTCGCTTATTAAAGGTGCGCACAAAAAATTAATTGACATATTGAAGATTCCCTCTGTCCTCTCTTTTATTCAGGAACGCTTTTTTTGGCCGTTTGGGTAGGCGGCGAGCTTTAGGCAATACGATTATTTTTTGCCGCCGAATTTATAAGATTGATACAAAACACGAATTATGGTAAAATAAGCATGATTCACAGATCTGCGGAGGAACCATGCGAAAAGAATTAACGAAAGAGGAAGTGACGCTGCGGCTGGAAAAATTCCGCCGTGCGATGGATCAAAAAAATCCCGATTGGGAAACGGCGGTTTTTGTCAGTAAGATCAACCAATATTATTTTACGGGTACGCTGCAGGACGGCCTGCTAATTATCCGCCGAGACGGTAAAATGGGCTATTTCGTACGCCGGAGCTATGAGCGGGCCCGGGATGAGTCCCCGTTTGAGGCAATTTATCCGATGAACAGCTACCGCGATGCGGCAGGGATCATCGGCGCGGACTGCGGCAAAACGTTTATTGAAAAAGATATTATGACACTGTCGATCTCCGAACGGCTGAGTAAGTACTTTAAGATGGCTGAGCTGAAGCCGCTCGATCAGATAATTTTACACGTCCGCGCGGTGAAAACGCCGTATGAGCTTTCCTGTATGGAGGAGGCCGGGCACATACACGATACGCTGATGATTGACGTTGTCCCGCCGCTGGTGCGCGAGGGCATGAGCGAAACCGATTTATGCGTGGCGCTTTTGGGCAAGATGTACGAGCATGGGTTTCACGGCACGACGCGGTTCCAGATGTTTCAGACAGACCTGGGGTTGGGCCAGATCGGGTTCGGGACAAGCACGCTGTATCCCACGTATTTTGACGGGCCGGGCGGCCATGTGGGCCTGTCCGCCGCCGCGCCGATGATGGGCGACCGGACGCGGATATTAAAGCGCGGAGACGCGATCTTTATTGATATCGGGTTTGGCATCAAGGGCTATAACAGCGACAAGTCGCAGGCGTATATATTCGGGGCGCAGCCGTCCGAGGAGACCCTCCGGGCGCATCGCCGGTGCATGGAGATCCAGCATCGTATCGCTACGCTTTTAGTACCGGGCGCTGTGCCGGCTGATATTTACCGGACGGTTATGAACGAGTTGGACGAGGATTTCAAGGAGAACTTTATGGGTTTCGGCAAGCGCCAGGTCAAATTCCTGGGCCACGGAATCGGGCTGCACGTTGATGAACCGCCCGTCATTGCCGAGGGCTTTAACGACCCAATTGAGGAAAACATGGTCTTTGCCGTGGAGCCGAAAAAAGGGATGCCTGGTGTCGGGCTTGTCGGCGTGGAGGACACGTACGTCGTCACGAAGAACGGTGCGCGGTGCCTCACCGGCGGCGCGCGTGACATAATCGTGATATAAGTCCTTGATTCGATGTTTGATCGGTTTTGAGTTGATGTGAAAACTATAAGTAATGATTTATGGAACACTCAATATATAAGATGACACAACGAAAGGAGCTATTATGAAAAAGTTTACGGTACAGGAAGCAAAGGATATAGCCGCCCAGCTCGGCATCGATTTTGAAAAAGCGGGATTCACCGCGGAGGAGTATCTCGAGGGCATCAATATCGAGCTTGAGCATGGAATTATCGACCCGGAAACGAACGTTACGAATGACGACGGGCTCATGACGGGCAAGATTGCATACGCGCACCTAAAGGAAAACAAATTGTATTACGACGACAATATCGGACTGGAGGCGTGGGAGCACGCGCTCGACAAAATTCAGGGCGACACAACGGGGAAAAAAATCACAATTGTATGACCCGTACGATTTTTTTACAGCATTTTTAACGAGAGCCTGAAATATATGTATATTGGCGGCGATTCCGGTGATAATAACATCGACCGGGATATGTTGAGATGAGAGCAAAAGTAAGATGGCGGCGGGACGGATTTAATCCGGCCCGCCGCAGCCCTTTTAAACAGACGACGGCATAGAGCGGCCGGCCTTGTCAAGAATGACGATTTTGCTGTTACCTGAATTTTTTCATAGTTAATTCATAAAGATGTGCTATAATGCGAATTGACTATTATTAAAATCTGGGGAAGGCGCTAAATGAACAGCTTTTCACATAATCTGATTGGCAAGATCCTTTTAAACCAATTATCGACGCGCTACGGCGTTGAGCTGGACCGGCGAAGCTTTTTGTACGGCTGTATGCTGCCGGATTTCAGGAGGTATTTCAAGACACTTCCGCACGAACCGTTATACTGGGAGCGTTACATAAAAAACGAAATACGTGACCTGTCAGGACTTAAGCAGACGGGCAAAAGGTTCGGGCCCGGCGTATCCAAACGCCTGGGGATAATCTGCCACTTTTACGCCGACTATTGCTGCTATGCGCATACGTGCTTCTTCGAGGGGGGCACACTTACCCATATGAAGTATGAATGGTTTCTGGACCGGCGGCTCCGGGACCATGCCGCGCGGCTGTACACGGCAGAGCTGGGCGTGAAGACAGTTCCGGTTCTGAGCCCCGAGGCCATTTACGCCGATATGACGTCGCTGCTGGATAAGTATAAGGAATACGAGCCGGGCTATATGCGGGATGTGACGTTTGCGTTACGCGCCTGCGCCGGCCTGATCACGGCTGTGGCTGAAAGCGCTGCCGTCCCGGCAGTAAAACCACTGCTCATCGGCAGCCTGGCAGCCGGTGTGGCAAACGGCTGATAACTGGGCGAGGACGAGGCATCGCTGCCGCGTGAGGCAATCATATAAAAAGCAGTTCCGGTAAAAATAATTACTAGGGGGCGGTTTTGTGTATTCCGAACGGAAAGAGTATTCATTTTTCTCAAAGGTTTATTTTAATATGACGTGGGCGCTGGTCCTTACAGGGCTTGTGGCTTATGGTGTCAGCATTTATCCGCCGTTTGTGACGGCTATTTTAAACAACATGGCCGGCCTGATCATCCTTATGCTGCTCGAGGTTGTGCTTGTGGCGGTGCTGTCCAAGCGGATTATGACAATGAGTATTGGGGCGGCGTATCTGGGCCTCATGGTCTTTTCGATTATCAATGGGATAACGCTGGCGCTTATATTCCTGGTCTATACGCTTTCATCCATCGTCACGGTGTTCGGTGTGGCGGCGGGCCTGTTTGCCGTTATGGCGCTTTTTGGCTATACGACAAAGAAGGACCTGTCGGCGTGGGGGCGTTTTCTCATCATGGCCGTGGTTGGCCTCATCATTGCGTCGGTTGTGAATCTCATTCTTCGCAGCGAAACGCTGATGTATGTCTACAGCTTTGTCGGCGTGTTCATCTTTTCCGGTCTTACGGCTTACGACACACAGTATCTTAAAAATATGTTTTATAATACGAGTCTTGCACCCGAGCAATACGAGAAGATCGCTATTGTCGGCGCGCTGAAGCTGTATCTGGACCTCATTAACCTGTTTTTGATGCTGCTCCGTTTTTTTGGGCGGAGAAGATAAATGAGATTATGGAAAGGCGGGAGGTAGCTCCCGCCTTTATTAAAGTGCTTGATTGTTCTAAATAAGGGCAGTGACCGTCAAAACCTTCCGTACTGATTCTGTTATGATGGTGCAAGGAGGTGCTTTTACATGCAGGCTTGGGATCGTATTCAGAGTACATTGGATTGGATAGAGGAAAATCTGCCGGAACGTATCGAGATAGAAAATCTGGCTGCCTCGGCTCAGCTGTCGCCGTTTTATTATCAGAGACTTTTCAGCCGCTTGGTCGGAAAACCCATCATGGAATATATTAAACTGCGCCGCCTTGCTAACGCTGCGGATTATCTGGTTGGACATAAAAGCCGGATCATAGACGTGGCGCTCGACTTTGGCTTTGAAAACCATGAAACGTTTACGCGAGCTTTTAAGGACGCCTACGGTATGACACCGGAAAAATACCGCGCGGGCCCCCGTCAGTTGTCACACTTTAATAAGCCCGACCTGTCTTTGAAATATTGCCTTGTAGATGAAAACGTTCCGCTCGTATCCGACGGGATTATCCTGGAGGTACGGCGGGAGTGGCTGGATACGCCGCGGTGCTTTGCCGGATTCAGTGTCCAGAATCCTGTTAACGACACGCCGGGCGTAGATTTTCTCGGTGAGCTTTGGGATCGTTTTCATCGGGAGAAGCATAAGGTTTTAGATCTGCTCACCGGCGGGAACGAGCTGGGCGTATCATACTGCGGGACGACGGATGGCTTCTTTACTTATTTTGCCGGTGCCGAGGTGAGTGGGCAGACGGAGCAGCCTGGCTTTGAATACTGGGCCATGCCGGAGGGACGTTACAATGTCTGCTCATTTGAAGCGGAAAATTTCTATTTGCTGACGACGAATGCCCTTAATAAGGCGCGTGATTATATGCTGGGTGTCTGGCTGAAGAACAACGGAGTGACCATAGAGCCATTTATGGCGGAGCTTTATTTCGACACGTCTCCAGACGGCACCCGAATGGAGCTGTGGTTTAAAGAAGCGGCGACAGCTAAGGTGGAAAACGGCGAGGTGTGTGCTTCTTCGGAAGTATCTGAATAGCTATTGGCTGGGCGTTTAGGGTAACTCCAAGACTAACCCAGACTGGGTGCGGCGCTTTATAAATGAGAACAAGGCGTCGCTCAGTAACTTGAGTGTCCGTGAGGCAAGCAAGTATATATAAAAAACTATAAACCTGACAGTGGGGGCGGATTTCAATCCGCCCTTTTGTACATTTCGATATTGCCAAAATATAAACAGTATAAAGATGTGTTGACAAAAACAATAAACATAAATATAATATATGTAGAATGTGTGAAACGAAGTGAGACTATGATAAACGATTTTCAGGAACTGACGCTTGAAGAAATTGAAAATGGTATACGCTTGGAAGACAACGGCAATCGGTATGTCTGCAATATTTGCCGGGCAGTGTTTGAGCGGGGCGAAATCTTTCAGATCGGTGAGCGGTTTTTCGACGTGGAAAAAGCGGCGCGGCTGCATGTTAAAAATGAGCACGGCGGCATGCTTGAGATATTAACATCCTATGAAAAAAAGCATACCGGCTTAACAGAGCACCAAAGAAAGCTCCTTTTAATGCTGGCCGACGGGCTGACAGACAGTGAAATAGCCACGCTTACCAAAACCTCGGCCGCGACCGTGCGGCATCAGCGTTTTACATTTCGGGAAAAGGCCAGGCAAGCCAAGCTGTATCTGGCTGTATACGAGCTGGCGATGGCCGGGAAGGAGAAAACCAGCACACGGCCCGATAAAAACGAAGATCTAATTGAGGTGCATGAGGGGGCTAAGATGGTGGACGAACGCTACATGATTACGAAGGCTGAAGAAGAGGAAATCATCTCGAACATGTTTTCCTCACTGGTGCCGCTGAGACTTAAAAACCTGTCGCCAAAAGAAAAGAAAAAGATTGTGATTTTAAGAAAGATTGCCAGCCAGTTCGAGCCCGGTCGTAAATACTCAGAAAAGGAAATTAATGATATACTGAGAGACATTTATGACGATTTTGCCACTGTTCGGCGGTACCTCATAGAATACGGTTTCATGGACCGCACGCGAGACTGCGCCTTATACTGGCTAAATGACGATGTGCCGGTAAGCTGTCGGTTATAAAAAAACGGGGAAGCGGTTTTTTACCGTTTCCCCGTTTTATTTTTTGCGCCGGTCTTTTACAAAGCAGCTGCCGGTAATTGTTTTCGCCTTCTTTTTCAGCTCGGCCGCAATTTCAGCGACCTGAAGATGCGTTGTAAAAGCATGCGTTTCACTTGTTATAACGGCCAGTGATACCGTCATGACCGGGAAGGTTTCCCGTATGCCCTGGCGGTTAGATGTTATGATGCAGCCACGGGCCAGGTCGGGCGGTGTATAAAGCGTACGGATACGGCTGTCGAACTGCTCAATAATATTCCGGCAGATAAAATCGTCGTAATCCGGGAGCGTCAGCACGATAAAATCGTCGCCACCGATATGCCCGGTAAATGTCTTTGACACGCAGACCGAGGTGACGTCGGACAAAATATCGGCTGTAAGCTTAATGGCAATATCACCGTTTAAAAACCCGTAAACGTCATTATAAGCCTTAAAGTTGTCGATATCGATGTAGATAGCCGCAAACGGCTGATTTTTTTCGATTCGGCTGTTCAGTTCCCGCTGGATTTCAATGTTGCCGGGCAGGCCGGTGAGCGGATTGGCGTTTCTGTTGCGGTCAATCCGCTTAAGCGTGTTTTTGACCCGGAACAGTAGCTCGCGCTTATCAAAGGGCTTTGAGATGTAGTCGTCCGCGCCGGCATCCAGACCACAGAGCATGTCCTCGTGGGCATCGTTTCCGGTCAGCATGATGATCGGCATGAGATTATTGCTTTCACTGGCGCGCAGGGTTTTGCATACTTCAAGGCCGTTTATATCCGGCATGACAATATCCAGTAAAACGAGGTCGGGCTTTTCCTCGCGTACGAGACGAAAGCAGGTCTCGCCGCAGCCTGTGCTGATGACGGCATAACCATCTTGTGTGAGGATATTGGTAATCAGCGTGGCAAAAAAATGGCTGTCGTCGACAACTAGTATCTTTTTCTTAAACACCAATAGTCTTCCTCTCGTATCATCTCCTTTACTTATATCGTACAATATTTGCCAATAATTAGCTAAATGTATAATCATTTCATGTTATGTAAATCTTTTGGTGCCGGAATGAAAAGATTAAGCAATAGGGTGGCTTTGAGTAAATCGGATGTCCGGGAACAAAAAAACCTACAAAATTGTTCTAAATTGTTGCCAACGACTATGCTGCTGAGTATAATGAGGATTACAGAACAGACGGGCAGTTGGACAGGCGGTATGAAGGATGAAGAAAAGGCTGTTTAAAACGGTGATGGAGCTTGAAAACGCCATCGCTGATTACTTCTCCGCATGTGGGCAGGCAGGGACGTATCCCGACGAAGCCGGGATGATATTGGCGCTTGGCCTGGAGCGAGAGGATTATGACCGGTACTTAAGCGGAGAAGAAGGCAAGGGCTTTGCCGCCAGCCTGAAAAAAGCGCGGCTGAGGCGTGAGAGTATTATCGTCCGGGACCTTTACGCCTCGGAAAAGGCCACAACAGGTAAGATTTTTTTGGCGCGTCAGGCCAACAACGGCGGCTTGTCGGACAAGCCGGGGCAAGAGGCGCAGACGATGACGATTGACGTGAAAATAAACGGCGGGAAAAACGGCGGCATGTTTGATTGAGGGACGGTTTGCCGGATGAAACACTTGAACGGGGGTGGTTGCTATTATTGCGCTGATACGATTTAACGAGGCGCTCTGTCCGAGCTGCATGAAGCGATTATGCCGTATCCGAAAGGGCGGACAGGCCAAGGGCATAGAGCTGTGGTGCAAGACCTGCCGGGTGCCCGTTGTGCTGGAGTACGATGAAAAGCACAGGCTATGAAAAAATATAATACAGAGCCTTAGAGCCGATGGACTGTTTGGGGAGACCCGTGCAGGCTGCCGGCTCTTTTTTTATCCACTGATACAAACAATATTGTAGGAGAGCTTATGGCACGGCGAAAGACCGTAAAGCAGACAACGACGATTACGCTGGATCTTGGAGAGGCCAATCCCAAGCAGGAGCTGTTCTATCAAAGCCGGGCGCTGTACACGGCGTACGGCGGGGCCAAAGGCGGCGGCAAAACGCACGCTGTGCGCACCAAGGCGGTCGGCGGGGCCGTTCGATGGCCGGGCATACGCATCCTCATTTTGCGGCGTACCTACCCCGAGCTGCAGCAAAACCATATTGAACCCATTTTGAAGCTTGTGCCGCCCGAGATCGCCTCTTATAACAGTTCGCTGTACACCATGTACTTCGTCAACGGGTCCGTTATCAAATTTGGCCATTATCAAAGCGCGACGGCCGAGCGGGAATATCAGGGCCAGGAATACGACTGGATTTTTATCGACGAGGCCACGCAGTTTTCCGAGCGGGATTTCCGCTATCTGGGCGGCTGCCTGCGCGGGACGAGCACGGTTCCCAAGCGGTTTTATATTACCTGCAATCCCGGCGGCATCGGACACCGTTGGGTCAAGCGCTTGTTTATAGATCGGGCGTATAAAACGTCTGAGGATAATCCGGAGGAAAACGAAAATTCGGACGATTATGCGTTTATCTTCGCATCGGTGGAGGACAACAAGCACCTGTTAAAGTCGTCTCCGGCGTATCTTCAGATGCTGTCCGGGCTGCCGAAAAGTCTGCGCAACGCCTATCGATACGGCGACTGGGACGCTCTGTCCGGCGCGTATTTTTCGGAGTTTTCGGAAGAACGGCATGTTATAAGACCGTTTAAAATCCCGGATGGGTGGATACGTTACCGTGCGTTTGACTATGGGCTGGACATGCTTGCGTGTCTGTGGGTCGCGATCGACGGCGCGGGACGGTGTTATGTATACAGGGAGGTCAAGCTGCCGGGACTCATCGTTTCGGAGGCGGCGCGCGTGATGCTGGACCATACGCTGCCCGGCGAGCCGATAGCCGTGACATTTGCACCGCCGGACATATGGAGCCGGCAAAAGGATACGGGCCGGACGATGGCGGAGCTGTTTTTATCCGGCGGCGTACCCATCGTCCGGGCCGGCAGCAACAGGGTGCAGGGGCATATGCTTGTCAAAGAGCTCCTGATGGACCGGACCGACGGGCGGCCTGGACTGGTGATGTTTGACACATGCCGAGAGCTGATTGCCGATATTCAGGCAATTTTAGCCGACGAGGCCAACCCGAACGACTGCGCGCGTCAGCCCCACGAGGTAACGCACACGGTTGACGCGCTGCGGTACTTCTGTGTATCGCGAACCGTGGCGGCCTCCCCAAAAAGTAACGCGGATTGTGAACCGTCTGAGGCGATTGAGTACGACGGCTTCATGACCGGCGGGGAACTAAACTCGGGGTATTTTGAGTTTTAACGGTTATATGACAGATTAAATTCATAAGGAGGCGCGCCCCAAGGCGCAAATGAGACATGGATATCCTCATACTTATTTCACTCGACGTACTGTTTCTGCTTTTGCTGACCATCATCCTGACGCTTGATCGGAGAATCGGACGGATTAAAAGGACCTGTACGCGGTTTACCGAGTGTATGAACGGGAAGTTGCGAGGTTTGAGCGATGATATTGCAGCACTGGAAACTCGCTTGGACAAGCTGGGACTTGAAGAATTGTCCGCTCAGGCCCCAGACGGGGAAGAAGGCTTGAAAGCGCATCTGGCGGAAAAACGCTTCACAGAGGGCATTGCCAGCATCCTCTCGTACGGACTCGACGCAAAGCTGGGCGGCAAGGAGGGAAAGCGGTGACGCAACAAAAAGAGCAGGCCTTCCGGAGCGTCTGGAAGGCGTATGAAAAGGCCCTTGTCTATAATACGCAGGTCGGCCTGTACGACACGGTTAAAACGAATGAGAATTTCTTTATCGGCAAGCAATGGGAAGGTGTTGAGGCCAACGGCCTGCCGACGCCCGTATTCAACTTTCTAAAGCGCGTTGTGCTGTTTACGGTGGCGGGGATCACGTCCAGCCGGCTGAAAATGCAGGCAACAGGTCTGCCGGGGCCGGAGGAGGAGCAATCGGAAGTTGTTGCCGATGTCGTCAACAATGAGTTTGAGAAGCTGTTTGAGATCAACAAAATCGGCGCGCTCGTGCGTGAATACCTGCGCAATACCGCCGTGGACGGCGACGGGTGCCTGTATACATACTGGGATCCCGACGCCGAGACAGGGCAGGCGTTCAAGGGTGCGATTGTGACGGAGGTCATTGAGAACACTCGGGTCCATTTCGGCAATACAACAGACCGCCGCGTCCAGAAGCAACCGTTTATTATCCTGTCCAGCCGCGAGCGGACGGAGGATGTGCGCGAGCGGGCTGAAAATAATGGTGCGTGCGACTGGGCGGCAATCAAAAGCGATACGGACGAACGCGGCAGTTCGAAGATTTACAGTACGGACGACGACATGACAACAGTACTCCTAAAACTGTGGCGGAATAAAGAGACAGAGACCGTTTGGGCCTACGAATGTACGCGCGATTCCGACGTGAGGCCGGCCTGGGATACAGGCCTGACGCTCTACCCCGTGACCTGGCTCTGCTGGGATTACATACCCGACAGCTACCACGGACAGGCCATGATCACGGGCCTCATCCCGAACCAGATTTTTATCAATAAGCTGTATGCCATGAGCATGATCTCGCTGATGACGACGGCGTACCCGAAAATCGTCTACGACAAGACGCGGGTTTTGAAGTGGGACAATCGTGTCGGGGCCGCCATCCCGGTGCAGGGCGGCGACGTCAACGGCGTTGCCAAGATCATTGATCCGGCGCAGATATCCCCGCAGATTGCACAGTTTATCCAGATGGCTGTGAGCGATACCCAGTCCAACCTTGGGGCCACAAACGTTGCCCTGGGTGATGTGCGGCCGGAAAACACATCCGCCATTATTGCCCTACAGAAAGCTGCTGCTGTCCCCAACGAGATGACGAGGCAGAACCTGTATCAGAGTCTCGAAGATCTGGGACGCATTTATATTGATTTTATGGGTGAATATTACGGCACGCGCGGCGTACCTCATAGGCGGAACGAGAAAAGTGCCGGTGCCGAGAGCCTTGATGACGATATGCCGGTCGATTTCGACTTCACGCGGCTGAGGCAAACGAATCTATCCTTAAAACTTGATGTCGGCGCGTCGTCCTACTGGTCTGAAATCGCCGCAATGCAGACGCTCGACAACCTCATGATGCGCGGCAAGCTCGACCTCGTGGATTATCTCGAGCGCGTGCCGGACGGCTATATTGTCAAAAAACAAGAACTGGTGGATAAGCTCAAGGGCCTGCGCGATAAGGCGGAGGAAGAAAAAACAATGGCAAGCGCCGTCCTACCAGCCGGCACTTTGACGGGAGCAGCGCAGCCGGCCGTTATGCCGGGCCGGCTGCCGGCCTCCAATAAGAAGCTGGGCGCGCCGTCCGCCGCGCCAACCGTGCAGATGCAGCAGGCGAAGCTCGTGCATGACGCCCTGAAGGCGGCAGGCGGAACGAAAAAGGGGGCTATCGCGGCTAAGCCAGGGCTGGCACAGCCCGGCCAAAGAAACGCGCTTATTACCAAGCAAGGCGTTAACTAAAAAGCGCGCGGGGGGCAAACCAGCTCCTGAATATAGATTTCGCCCCACCACAGGCGGAAAGGAGAAAACATGCAAGAAGAAAAAAGCGAGATCTTTGATGAGGAGGACCCGGCTGTTACACCGGTTGACGAAGCTCTGCTTGATACCGATTGGAACAATGACGCGGGCGATACCGACGTTGGGAAATCGGAGACGTTGCCGGCGGATAACAATCCCGGACAAAGTGAGCCAAAGGCTGACCAGAGCTATAAGCTTAAATATCTGGGGCAGGAAATCGACGTTTCAAAGGATGAACTGATCAAGCTGGCCCAAAAGGGCAGGGATTACGATCGTATTCGCGGCCGTGCCGACACATTGTCGGACGAGCTGAAAAAAACGGGCGGATACAAGAGTTTTCTGGAGTCTCTGGCAAAAAAGTCCGGACAGACTCTCGAGGGCTTTATGAATGGAACGAATTCTGTTTTGACGAGCGGCGGTGTGTTTGATTCCAGCGCCGATACAACCGGCAGCTCGGGTGCGGTCCAGGATCCATTGTCCCAGACGGATAAACCATCCAAGGGGACAGGCAACGGGGGTCCTGAGCAACTTGGCTGCGAGCGCCGGAGCCGCGAGGTCTCCGAATTTCTGTCCGAGTACGGGATGATCGACCCGAAAACAATTCCGGCCGAGGTCTGGGACGGCGTCCGCGGCGGCAAGACGCTTCTTGGCGCTTATCAGAGTTTTGAAAATAAACGGCTGAAGGCGCAGATTGAAGCTGAAAAGAAGAATCTGGAAAACCGGCGAAAGGCAGCTGGCTCCCGTCAAAGCCCTGGCGGCGCGCGCGCGCGGGGGGAAATTGAGGACGACTGGTACAAGGACTAATATGGGAGGAACATTATGTCTGTCAATCTGACAACCAAATATTCAAAGCTTATTGACGAGCGCTTCAGGGGGCAATCCGTCACCGAGGCGTACGCCGGCAAGAAATACGATTTTGACGGCGCGCAGAGCATCAAGATTTACACCGTTGATAAAGTCACGCTTAATGACTACAGCCGAACGGCCGAAGGTGGCCGTTTCGGGATGGTGGCTGAACTGGGGGATACCGTCCAGACGCTCACGATGGGCCAGGACAAGGCGTTCACCTTCTCCATCGATCACGGTAACGCTGCCGATCAGTTCAACATCAAGCATTGCAACGAGCAGCTGAAATCCAATTGGGACGAGGTGTGCACGCCGGCCATCGACATGTACCGTCTGTCCAAATGGGCTAACGGCGCGGGGCTCGGTACGCTCAATGGGACGGCTCTCACCAGCAGCACGGCACTCAAAGCCATCGTGACGGCCGGCGCGGCTATGTCAAACATGCTTGTGCCGAAGAAAAACCGTGTACTGCTTGTATCGGAATCGGTTTACATCGAGACGAAACTTTCAACCGAGATCATGGGTATCGATTCACTCGGTGAGGAAGCGATTAAAAACGGCGTTGTCGGCCGTATCGACGGCATGGACGTTGTGCCGGTCGTCGACAGCTACCTCCCCACCGGCGTCAACTTCATCATCAAGTACAAAGATTCCACCGTTGACCCCATGAAGCTCAAGACGCTACGTGTGCAGAAAAATCCGCTCGGCTATGACGCCGACGTTGGCGAGTGCCGGTTTTACCACGACTCGTTCGTGCTCGACCAGAAGGTCAACGGCATCTACGTCCACGCACAGACCGGCATGGTTGCCACGCCGACAATTACCATGAGCACTGCCAACGCAACGCTGGCCTGCGGCACGTCCGGTTCGACGATCAAGTACACACTCGACGGCACAAACCCAAAGACGTCCGACACTGCGGCGGTGTACAGCACTGCCGTGGTGATGACGAGCGGCCAGACGATTCGCTTCTATGCGTATAAGGCTGGTATGGTTAACTCCTGCATCGTGGAGAGCACCTACACGGCGTAGTAATCAGGGGCGGGGTACTCCCCCCGCCCCAACCTATATAACGGAGGCAACATTATGTCCGTTCAGATAATTACAACAAAAACGAGTGAAAAACCGGGCGGCGGCGATTTAGTATTTGAATACGCGGGGCTGTCCGCGGACAGCAAGCCCGCCGTAGGCGTCGGGGATGGCTCCGCTTTTTGGGAGTTGGACACACACAAGATTTGGGTTTACAGTACGTCTAACGTTAACCCGGCGACAAGCGATGGATGGTGGGAGGTATAGCGTGGACACAAAGCTTTTAGCACAACGAAACAGCGCGAGAATTACCCGATTGACGGACGGGTTAATGTCTGTTGTTTACAGCGCGGCGCTTGATACGGCAGCAAATGCTATTACGATATCTGCTGACAACGACGGCAACGCATTTGCGTTAAAATGCGCGGAGTTAAACTTTCTCGTACCGGCGGGCTGCTCTGCGCCGGATGGCACATCAGCACAGCTATACATCAGAATAAATGATGTCGAAACGAATTATGCCGATTCATTTTTCGGCTATCTGGCCGCCCCTCAAATGTATGTCGGATTTGTAAGAAACCTGTACGCACAAATAAAAAGCACTTTTAATGCGTTTGAGGGAGGAATGACACATTACGCCTCTGGGGTTTGCAGAGATTCCGTGGCTACGGCTGGACTTCCGAATTACTCAGGAATGCTTTCAGGTGTGACCTCCATCACAAAATTCTACGCGTGGCTGCATTCAGGTTATACACTTCCGGCTGGCACAATGATTGAACTCAGGGGGCAAAAAGCATGAGCAAAATATTTGATTCATCGATTTTGAATGGTGATGGCACACACGGGGCAGTCCGGGATATGACCGAAGTAGAACAAGCCCAGTATGATTTTGATATGGCGTTTCAGGTACCAAAGGAAAAAACATGATTTCGGCATGGCTACAATTTATGATTGTACCGATTAAAGGATGTGATTAGGTGAGCACAACGGCGCAGACTGTTTTTGACCTTGCAATAGCCCTGATGGACGAGGTTGACGAGACAAGCGGCGAAACTGACACGGTCGATACACAGGAATACAAAAACAAGACATTGCTTATTTTGAATACGCTTCGCGGAGAGCTGTTCGAGTTCAGCGACACGTATGCCGCATCAGCGGGCGGCTCCCGGCCTGTTGCCGGGTACATAGGCGACTTTACCTCAAACATTGACCTTGACGACTTTCTGGCGCAGACCATTATGCCCTACGGGCTTGCCGCCCACCTGTTGCTTTTCGAGGACGACACAAAGGCCGCGTTTTTCCAAGCGCGATACGAGGAACTTCTCAACAAATACGGCGGCGATAAGCCGTCAGAGTCCGAGACGATTGAAAATCTGTACGGCGGAATTGAGTACGGCTCAAACTCATATTAAGGTGATTGAATGGCAAAGATAGTGACTTCCGGCGCGGAAAGCGTCTTACAGATAAAGAAGTGGCTTGGGGTTAACGAGAACCCGGACGGCGACACGCAGCTTAAAAACGGAGAGGCCGCAGAAATGCGAAACTTCAAGATCACCCGCGACGGCAATCTCCAGAAGCGCGACGGCATGTTGACGATTCACGATGCGCGGGCTTGGACGGGCGCAATACGCGGAATCTGGCATGGTTATGTGGACAGCGTCGAATACACGGTGTTTGCCGCTGGCGGCGACCTGTGGAGCTACGACTTCGATACAGATACCGCGACGTCAATCTTGGCGAGCGGCGTCACGATAACAGACGCGGAAACAACCTTCTTCGGGTACTCAGAAAAGCTGTACATCCTGAACGGCCACGAATATTTGGAATGGGACGGCTCTCTGCCTTCCGCGTCAGGCGGGGCGATAGAGGTTGTCGGGTACAGGCCGCTCATACTGACGGAAGCGCTGCCGACCGGCGGCGGCACACAGCTTGAGCAGATCAACAAGCTCAATGGATTGCGTCGGGTACGCTTCTCCCCCAACGGTTCCTCAACAGTCTTCAAGCTGCCGGAAACCGGGCTGGCAAGTATTGATTACGTCATCAGTACGGCAACGGGCGCGGCTATATCGCACACGCCGAATGCGTCCGCTGGAACAGTGACGTTCTCCACGGCTCCGGCGTCGGGCGTTGACTCCATAGAGGTTGGCTATACGCATCCCGTTTCCTTCCGAAGTGAAGTCGAGGCCATGCGGTTTGCCGAGCTATACAACGGTTCGAATGACAACCGTGTGTTTCTGTACGGTGACGGTACAAACACGGCAATATACTCAGGCTTAGATTACAACGGGGACGAACGCGCGGACTACTTTCCGGACATGAATGAGATGTCGGTTGGTGCGGCTAACACGCCCCTCACAGCGCTGATACGCCACTACTCAACGCTTGTATGCTTCAAGACTGACGGCACGTACGCCGCACGTTATGGCACAGTGACGCTGTCGGACGGCAGCACGACCGCCGCTTTCTATGTAACGCCGACGAACCGCTCTATAGGTAATGTGGCGTACGGGCAGGCACAGCTTGTGTTAAACAGCCCAAGAACGCTATTTAACTCAGCAATTTACGAATGGCGCAACACCGCAAGCTACAGCTCAAACCTCTCCATAGACGAGCGGCAGGCGAAGCTTATAAGCGAGCGCGTTCACGCGACGCTTGCCGGCATGGACTTATCTGCCGCCTACACGTTTGATGACAACGAGCGCCAAGAGTATTACATCATCCAAGACGGCACAGCGGTCGTCCACAACTATGCTGTTGATGCGTGGTACATCTATACGGGCTACGGCGTCACGCGGCTGATCGACATAAACGGTGAGCTTTACGGATGCACTCCCGGCGGGGATATTGTCCGTATAGCTCATGGGTACAACAGTGATAACGGCACGGCAATAGACGCCTTCTGGCGGTCCGGCTCCATGGCTTTTGGAAAACCGTGGATGCGCAAATACTCGTCAAAGGTATTCATAACGACCAAGCCGGAAGCGAGATCGAATATCGAAGTGACAGTACGCACAAACGTTAAGGGCGACTACATCGTTAAGACTGTAGCGTATAGCCTTTCCACATTCACAGACGCCAGCTTCGCTCACTGGAGCTTTGGCACAAGCCGACAGCCGCAGACGGAACGGCTGAAAATCAAGGCGAAGAAATTTGCGTACTACCAACTCATACTGCAAAGCAACGACAACTGGAGCGCCGCAACGGTGCTGACGGCTGAAATCAAAGCTCGTTACACGGGCGACGAAAAATAGGGAGGCTACAGGATGGCTATAACGGAGCTGACGGATGACCTTAATATTGTGGCCGCGCTGGACGACGAGCCTAATGATACCGGCGGGCTGACGCCTGCGCAGCTCAAGGCAAAGTTTGACGAGGCCGGGAACAAGATCAAGACGTATATAAACGGCGGGCTTATACCGGACGTAGAGGCAGCTATTGACGAAAAGGCCGTACACAATGGCAACGTCCCGGCTGGTGGCACGACCGGGCAAGTGCTTTTAAAAGACTCCGATTCCGACTATGATGCTGTATGGGGCGTACCCGGTGATAGTGCGGCAACGCCGAACATGGTTATGACGCGAGATGCAAGCGGCAGAGCGCAAGTAACAGCACCAAATGTTACGGGTGATATAGCCCTGCTTGAAACTGTAATGGGGTTAAAATGGGATATCATTCAGAGTTACACAGTTGCTGGTACATATACATTCATACCCCCAGATTTATTTGGTGACGGACGGGACTATGAGGTCGGTATATTCCTTATTGGAGGTGGTGGAAGTGGTGGTGCAGTTAGATCATATGACGGTAGTATAAGATATGCGGCAGTAAGTGGCGGTGGAAGCGGACATTCTCGTTGTTTTATCATGACTGTAACTCCCGGCGTAGAATATGCGGTTGTTGTTGGTGCTGGTGGAACAAGTGTTTCTACTACAAATTCTGCCCTTTCTGGTAAATCAGGAGGGACATCATCTTTTGATGGTAAAACAGTGTATGGTGGGTTTGGTGGAAATGCTGGCTATAATTATGATGGTTCTAGTGGTCAAGGTACAGTATCAGGTGCTAATGGTGCTCAAGGGGCATCAGGTAGATACTGGCATGCTTCATCCAATGAAGCATGTGCATATGGGACAATTGATTTTTCTTTTTATAACACAACTTATAACCGGTCTTCATTTCATGGTCAATCGACACCAAACGAATGTTTTAATCCATTTTCGTTTGAAAGATGTTTAGCAGCAGGTGGCAGTGCAAATGGATATTGTACTAGCACAGAACAATATGCATATGGACAATATGCACCAACTCTTGATGATGATTTATCTGCTGGCTCTGCTGCATTTAGTACAACACCATCAAATATTACAGCGGGTACTGCTACAAGTGTTGGATGTGGAGGAGGTGCGGCACTATTGGCGTATCATGATGCTAATTATCTTTCATACACTATCACATCTGGCGCTGGTGCTGATGGAGCCGTTAAGATATATGCAAGAAAGGTGTTATTCTAATGAGTAAAATGGTTAGAGTTTTAAATGGCGTCGTTCAGGAAATTATTCCGTATGCGGCTACTGTTCCTAGCGTTGAGCATTGGTATGGTTTAGGGTTTGCATCACAGTGTTTTATTGCTCCAGATGAAGTGCAGCAGGGATGGGTATATGATGTGTTGAATGATACGTTTAGTGTATCTGTACAGCAAGAATTTATAGAACCACCAACAGATGATATCTCGATTATTAAAGCCGCCGTTGACACATTAAAATTAGAAAACACAACGTTACAGAACGCAGTTGACCTACTGACAATTGCACTATTGGAGGGCTGATTATGTACGACAGGTTGAAACGGCTGTATGACACCGGAATGCTGTCTATTACCGGCCTTGCAAACGCGGTACTGCGCGAATGGATAGATGCCACGCAGTACGAAGAAATCACGGGACAAGCCTATGCGGCTGAATAGATTCAGCAAATTCATTGTCGCACTCGTCGTGCTGGCAAACTGCCTGTTCGCAATGGCTGTGCTGTACATATTCTTCCGCATACAAGCAGAGCCGACAACGCTTATCGTGTCGTGGTTCGCGTTTACGACAGGCGAATTAGGCGCGCTGGCCGGAATTAAAGCTAAAAAGATATCAAGCGAGAAGGCCGTCAACAAGGACGCCGACTAGGAGGGCAATTATGGAAAATTTCATAAGAAAAGTATCATCCCGCAAGCTGTGGGCCGCAATAGCCGGTTTTGCTTCCGGCGTGTATCTTCTGACACAGGGCGAAACGACAGCCGGGGCCGCGCTCATGATTTCGTCCGTTATCGGCTATCTGGCCGCAGAGGGCTATGTAGACGGCAAGGCCGCGCAGACGCTTGTTGAGCTGGTACAGGACGTTGCGG
This sequence comes from uncultured Sporobacter sp., assembly GCA_963675425.1. Classification (GTDB taxonomy): domain Bacteria; phylum Bacillota; class Clostridia; order Oscillospirales; family Oscillospiraceae; genus Sporobacter. The sequence goes on from OY776214.1 coordinate 2,543,701, forward strand.
AACAGGTGGAGGTCGAGGACGGCAACGATGCGGAATGAGCTGATTGAGATTGCCGAACAGGAAGTAGGCTACCTTGAAAAGGCCAGTAACAGCCAGCTTGACGACAAGACGGCCAACGCCGGGAAAGCCAACTGGACTAAATACGGCGAATGGTACGGGCAGGGCAAGAACGGCTATGCGTGGTGCGCTATGCTTGTGTCGTGGTGTGCGGTGATGGCCGGTATACCGGCTGATATTATCCCGCGCTATCACTCCAGCACGGCGGGTATGAACTGGTTCAAGTCACACCAGCGGTGGGCCGACAAGCCGACCCCCGGCGACATAGTCTTTTTCGGCACTGACGCAAAAGCCGTTCACACTGGAATCGTCCGAGCTGTTAGCCAGACTACCGTCTATACCATTGAGGGAAACACGTCTGGAGGCTCCACGCTCATAGCGAACGGCGGCGGCGTAGCGAAAAAGAGCTACCCTCTTACATATGCAAAAATAGTCGGGTACGGCCACCCGGATTATCAGGAGGTATTAGACATGACAATTGACGAGGCCAGAAAAGAGCTGACGACGGTTGATGGCACGGGGGATGCGCACAGCGAGTGGGCCGATGAGGCTGTCGGTATGCTGATACAAGCCGGTGTTTTCGGTGGCGACGGGCAGGGAAATTACGGCTGGGGGCAGTGCCTGACACGTGAAGGCGCGGCAAAGGTCCTGTACAAGCTGCTGGAGCGGCTCGGTTTACTTAATCAGTTGTAATAGGGGGGGCGTTAAAATGACAACTGAAATTTGGGTGGGCTTACTGTCTTTCTTGGGCATGGTCATCGGTTCCGTGAGTGGTATTGTCATATCCGCGAAACTGACCAATTATCGTCTTTCCCAACTGGAAAAGAAAGTAGAAAAACACAACTGTTTAGTGGAACGGGTGGCTCTTGTAGAAAGGGAAATAAAAACTATCGCCGCGCGGGTATCCAACTTGGACGGCATATAAGGACGTGGAACGATGTCAAACACTAATGATAACGCTGTAGAATATTGGGATACTGCAACCCAATCGACACAAACGGGTTATGTTGTTAACGGCCAGCTGTATACCGACGAGGCCGGGACACAAAGCGCGTCTGCCGGCTCTCAATGGGCGGGGAGCAACGGCCAACAGTATGTAAATACTGATGGCACGACCATGACGCCCGAAGAGTATCACGCCGTTGCTGGTCAGCATGTTGGCAACAACCTATCCGCAGGTATGGTTGACGGCTACACGCCGGTTAATGGCGGCGGTTCTGGCGGTGCTTACGGCGGTTCCGGTTCCGGCGGCTATGGTGCGGACACAACAGCCGAAGCGTATATCCAACAGATTTACGACCAGCAGATTGCCGCCAATCAGGCGGCACTGGAAAACGCTTACGAGATGAACGTTAATACGCTCAACGCTCAGAGAAAGCAGCTGCCCGAAACGTATCAGACGGCAAAGAATACGACGGCGGCACAGTCGGAGCTCCAGCGGGCTAACTTCAACGAGTACGCCGCAGCCTCCGGATTGTCGAGCGGCGCGGGCGGGCAGGTGCAGCTGTCTATGTCCAATGAGCTTCAAGGCAATCTCTCGTCGCTCGATAAGGCCCAGGCTAACGCTCTGACCCAGCTTGATCTGCAGATGACCAATCTCACGACGCAGTATCAAAACAATCTGGCAATGGCCTTTGCCGAGGGCAATATGTCCAGGGTCGCGGCGCTATATGAAGCTTATGAGAACAACAGAGCTGCGCTCATGGCTCAGCAGCAGTTTGAGGCGAATCGGCAATATAACAATGATACTCTCAAGTATAACTACGCTACACTGGAAGCTTCCCAAAAAAATATGGCGTACAATCAGGCTTTTCAGGCTGGTATGAGCTCAGGCGTTTTCTCCGGTATGGCTGTGTTTGGGTGGGATCAGGAGCTGATTGAGGCCGCCGAGCAATGGTGGAAAGAGCAATCCGAAGGCTAATTTTAGATCACAGGTGAGAAACAAAACCGCACAGGACTGACTTGTCCCCGTGCGGTTTTCAATAACAACATTATATAGATAGATGGCATAATGACCAGTGTCATACTGTAATGGAATGCAAAATCAGGACGGGGATTATCAATAGTTTAAGGCCGTGTGGTAAAAAATTATGCCGCATCATATATTAAAAGAAAGCCTGTACTTATTATAACTAAGGTAAAGGGGAGTATCTCATGAAACGGAACACCTCGTGTCCTATGGTTAAGCTCATAGTGCTCGTCACCTATCTGGGTATGATCACGGTCAACGCGCTGGCAGTACTTTTGCCGATCAACGGCATCACGCCTGCAGAGGTTTCAGCCCTGTACCCGAATCTGTTTACGCCCGCCGGGCTGACGTTTTCCATCTGGGGCCTTATCTATGCGCTTTTGGCGCTATTCACCGGATATCTGCTTTTAGCCAGGAAAGCGCCGCAACAGCTGCTCTGTAAAATAGGCGTTTTGTTTTCATTGTCCTCGGTGGCTAATACTCTGTGGGTGTTAGCCTGGCATTATCAGATCATCCCGCTGACGGTAGGGCTGATGCTCATCCTGCTTGTCTGTCTGATCTGGATCATGCAAATAGTCACGGCGGAGCCGCTGTCCCGCAAAGAGACCTTCTTCATAAAGCTGCCGTTTGCTGTTTATCTTGGATGGATTACAGTTGCCACGATTGCTAATATTACAGTTCTGCTGGTCAGCCTCGGTTGGGACGGCTTTGGCTTGCCGGAGCAGACGTGGACCATGCTGGCGCTGACGGTGGGCGCCGTTATCGGAATTTTAACCGGCTTGCGTTTTCAAAGTGTCGCGTATTTATTAGTTATGATCTGGGCCTACATCGGTATTATCATAAAAAACATGACCGTCGGCTTCAATGAGGTCTATCCGGGTGTTGGCCTTGTGGCGGCCGGGATGACCGTAGCGTTTGTTATCGCGGCGGTATTTTTAATACTAAAAAAGTGCAGGACGATGCACGGTGTTTAAGCGCCGCTTCAGCTTGTCAAAAAGACTTTATATGCTTCTGCACATCCAATGGGTGTCCAATTATATATTCGCTGTTACGCCGATTATTTTTTGGCGACAAGCGATTCCAGGCTTTCACCGAGCGATTCCCGCATCACCTTCTGGCGAATACTGAAAAAAGCCACGATGGTATCCCGCAGCAGCACGCGTGTTTTTTTATCCATACTCCGAAGCTTTTTAATCATTGCGTCAATAACGGCCAGCCGCTCGTTGGATAGGTCGGACAGCGTCTGCGCGCCGGAGGCCTGAATGATATCAAAGAGCGCTTCGACAAACTGTTCGCGCTGCTCCATAGATAACGTATTCAGCCAAGACCGCAGTGTTTCATTTGTCTGGCGGCTGAACTTGCTGAGCTCCGTCTCGTGGATAAAGGTGGGGCCAAGCACCTCCCAAGTGAGCGGATTATGCGACAGTATGCCTTTTTCGGTGCTGGCGACAATCGTATAATCATCATCGTGCTCGAGAAGCATGCCGACGACAGAGGATTTTGGAATAAATGTATGGACACGGCCTTCAAGACTTTTGTAACTGGCCATGGCACTCAGCGGAGTATGAAATCCGGGGCCGTCATTATTATAGATGGCGGTGATACGACGACGAATGGTATCCGATGTATGTACGGCCGAGAAAACGGCGAGATTGCCGCCTTTTGAATGACCGCCGAGGATCACTTGCCCTTTTAGCCTGTGGACAACGGTATTGACGTAATCAACGGCCTGAGCCTGAGCCGGTACGACGGCTTTAAAACCCATAAGGAAATCCTCCTTCCAACCGGCGAGATTGTCATCTGTGCCGCGGAAAGCCACATAATGTTCGTTTCTGGCATACGTGAAGACAACGGCTGAAAACTGATAGGGATCCGTATTGTTGAGTTTGTTGACAAAATTGGTTAAAACAACATCCTTAAACCGAACCGTCTCAGCCGCCCGTTTTAAAAGCTCGGGGTACGGCGGTAAAAAGCGGCTTTTTTGCTCAAAGCGTTTTAGCGCTCGCATTTCTTCCGCGGCCTGACGGATGGTTACGCCGGTGCGGACGGTGTCGTCTGGGGCAATACCGTCAAACGGACTGTAGGACATACCGGAGAATACCAGATTGTCCACCTCGTTCAATCCGTCCTGCTCAAAGCTTAAATCGCCGCGCCACCTTAGATAATCAAATAGATTCCGCATGTTGGTCAGTCCTTTTCTGTCAGGGTAGATAAGTTGATTTATGGCGATATCATATCACATTTTAATTGAAACTTGCATTAAATAATTAATACAGAAGATTGCGAAAGATCCCTCGTCCGGGGATATGCCGTGCGAGGGATCTTTCAGTTTGTTGCGGGATAATGGACAAACTGGCGTTTTAGTATAAGGTTTTAATAAACATCTGTGTCCAATAATACGTTCCGTTTGCCTTTTTGGCCACGCCGACGCCGATCTGGTTATAAGACGGGCTTAAAATATTGGCGCGGTGACCGGGTGAGTTCATCCAGTCGTTCATGACGTCCTGGGGCGTCTTCTGCCCGTAGGCAATGTTTTCACCGGCAGCTGAGAATTTAATACCGAACGACTCCATCATCCGGAACGGCGATCCATATGTCGGCGATGTGTGATCGAAATAGCCCTTGTCGATCATATCCTGCGATTTGTAGCGTGCCACACGGCAAAGCTCCCAGTTGGAGGTTACCATGCCGAGTCCATGGGCGGCCCGCTGCTTGTTGACAAGCTCTACAACCTGCTGCTCAAGCGTTTTAACGTCATCGATGCTCGGAATGTTAATTTTCTGGCCGACATAAATCAGGTTGGGGTTTTTAAGCTGCGGATTAGCGGCGATCAGCTCGCTGACACCGATTTGATAGCGGACGGCAATTTTCCACATCGTGTCGCCCGAGACAACCGTATGGGTACCGCTTTGTGCAAAAGCACTCTCCGGCAAAATGAATATGACAAGCGTCAGTAATACGGCGGCGAATTTTTTTAATTTTAGAAATTTCTGCATGACATGTCCTGTTCTCCGGCGGCTGTATACCGCGTCATCGCCCGCCGGTGCAACGACGCTTTTTTCTGATTTATAATACATTTTAGTATTTGCATATCTGCCATTAAACGCGGAGATAAAATGATAAATTATTGGTACAATAGATAAAATGTGGGAAAAAAGTGAAAAAACACTTTTAAAAATGATAAAATTCTTATATATTTAAACAATCCCACTACTAATTTTTAGTCGTTATCTGTCGATAAATATACAACATGCAGGATTTGGCTGACAAGAACGCTTTGATTCTAAAAATATATACACAGGTGACAGAAGTGAAAAAATATCGTGATATCATCGAATCGTTTATCAACTCAAAAAATGAAAGTGAATCGCTGCACTACGAAAATAAGCTGCTGATCATGAATATCATCCCCATTTTAGTTTTGGAGGCGATCCTGAATGCAGCGTTTTTCACGGCATTTGACCTGAGCGGACCCGATGTATGGCTTAACAGCGCGGCGCTTTTGGCATTTGCCGGTATTTTGTATCTGATTTCACGAACGGTCCGGTCGGACCGGATGGCGTCAAACCTGATTGTTGTTGTTTTTACTGCATGTGTGTTTTTTCTTGTCTGGCGTTATTACCAGCAGATTGGTCCGGCTGTCTGGACGATCATTTTTATTGTTGTTGTGTTTGGTACGGTCAGCGTCAACCGCCTGACGCTCGGCGTCCTGACACTGAGTATGATTGTCATCGGACTTTATATATGGTATAGGGACATTCCGTACGAGATGGGGAACCGTTATTACGTCGCTCAGTTTTTTGCGTTTGCTGTCCTGTTCCTTGTTGCGTTGGCTATGCAGCAGATTAATTGCAGCCGGTATAAAAAGATCGAGCGCTATCTCGAGGAGTCGGACATGGTTTTAAAAATATCCGCAGATCTCATCACGGTGAACGCGGAAAATATGGCTGAGAAAGTAAATACCATGCTTAAGCGGAGCGGAACGTATCTGGGTGTTGATCACGCTGTTATTTTTCTGCTGTCGAAAGACCGGCAAAAAATGACCGCATCCTATGAATGGTGCGCCGCTGGCCAGGAGCCGTTAATCGGCGGCATCGCCAGCTACGACGTAGCTTCCCGCGAGGAATGGGTCGATCAGATTGAGAATAAGACAACATGGATCATCCCCGATGTCAATGAACTCAGTGATAAAAGGGCGGTTGGTGAAAAATGGATTAGGGAAATGCGTGTAAAGGCCATGATCTCCATGCCGTTTGAGGTGCGCGGGCGTGTATGTGGTCTGCTGATTTACGCGTCCCGGAGAAAGCAGCAATGGCGGGTGGAGCATCTGAAAATGCTGGGTGTGCTGGCAAATCTCTTGAGTGATACATTCTTAAAAGTTGATTCCGAGCAGGAAATAAGCACAATGGCTTATCACGACGCGCTCACGGGCCTGGCAAACAGGGCGCACTTAAATTTGAAGCTGGAGCAGGCGATTGAATCGGCCGCTCAAACCGGCGAAAAGGTTGCCGTTGCGTTTATCGATCTGGATTCCTTTAAAGCGATTAACGATACATCCGGCCACGAAGGCGGCGACGAGATTCTGAAGATGGTAGGTCAAAGGCTGGAGGACGGATTGGCTTCTGACGCTATGGCGGCGCGTTTCGGCGGCGACGAATTTATTATGATGATCCCGGGCGTACGGGACCGTGAGCAGGCGCAAAAAGTTGTTGAGCGGGTCATGAACGCGTTTAATGAGCCGGTTATGCACAACAATTCGGACTTTTACGTTATGGCCAGTACCGGCATTGCGCTGTATCCGGACGATGGCGAAGAGCCGAAACTGCTAATAAAAAATGCTGACCGCGCGATGTACGCGGCTAAGGAGCTTGGAAAGAACCAGATTGTGTTTTGTACGGACACTGTTAAAAAGGAAACCGAGCGTAAAATAGAGCTGATGAATCAGCTTTGCAGGCCGCAGCTGTATAAAGAGCTGATTCTGGACTATCAGCCCCTCGTGGATCTGGAAACGAAGGATATCGTGGGTTTTGAATCGCTTATACGCTGGAAACACCCGCGGCTCGGTCTTATCCAGCCCGACGAATTTATTCCTCTGGCTGAGCAGACCGGTCATATTATCCGTATTGGGGAATGGGTACTCCGCGAAGCCTGTCGGCAGAACAAGGCGTGGCAGGACGCCGGCTTCAAGCCGGTAAGGATGTCGGTCAACGTATCCGCTAAACAGTTTTTAAGCCCGGACCTTATTAAGGTCATCGAGGGCGCACTGACAGATTCCGGCCTGGAGGCGAGGTATCTGGAGCTGGAATTGACGGAAAGCGCTGCTGTTAATCAGGCGGGCTATATCCCCGGTATGCTTGCGGATATCAGGGCGATGGGCGTGTCAATCGCTATTGACGATTTTGGCTCGGAGTACTCCTCACTGTCCAGAATCACGCAGATGCCGATCGACCGTATTAAGATGGCCATGCAGTTCGTCAGCGGTATTTCGGTAAGCGAGAAGGATGATACAATTGCCAAAATCATTATCAATCTCGCCAATAGCCTGGGGGTCAAAATTGTTGCGGAGGGCGTTGAAACAAAAACGCAGTTTGAATTCCTGAAAAAACGTATCTGTGACGAGGTGCAGGGCTTTTATCTTTACCGGCCCATGCCGGCCGCCGAGATCGAAAAAATCCTTTCGTCAAAATGTGATTATGTATAAACAAAGGGGCTGTAGCAAAATGAAAATTGCTACAGCCCCTTTAAAATCGGCTTGCCTAAAAAAGTTTCTTGTAGGTGTTGAGTTGGGTCGGTTTAGCGCACAGGTCGTTGAGCTTGGGGGCGGCCTCCAGAAAATGCTGTGTAGCAAGGTGCTTATCGATCGAAGCCTGATCCTCCCATTCTTCAAACATGGTGACGACAAGGGGGTCTGAAACGTCCTGAAACAGCTCATACCGGATGCAGCCGGCGTCATTTTTGACTGTCTCCTCGACCAGCTTTTTGGAGATCGGCAGAAATTCCTCGAGCTTGCCTTCTTTAATAAACTGCTTGGCTGTGACTTTGATCATACATATTTCCTCCTGTGTATTTAATACTTTGACAACATGGCAAAAAGCGCAGTTAATATCGCGCTGTGCTTTAGTATAGGCTGTTAGAAGGCCTGCGGCGGCGGGGGGATGAGATTGAGCTCCTGCGGCGTTGTCAGGCCGGAGCGCAGGGCGTTGTCCCGCAGCCTGAGATATAGCTCACTGTAGGTGGCCAGGATATACGGGGTTAAAAACAATACGCCGACAAACAGGAGCAATATTCCCAGCAGGGCCCATCCGATAAAGGACAGCGACAGCATAAATATTTCCCATTTTTGCCCATCTGTCATCTGGATGCTGAGCTTCAGTGCCCGAGCATAGCCGATATTTGGATTGTCTGTCAGAATAAAAGGCGTCATGCTGTAGGCAATGCCCTTCATCACAACAATGATCATGCCGGCGACAACTATGACGCCGCAAAAAACGGCAGCGACAACCAGACCGGGTGTGAAAACCAATCCAACGGCGAAGGGCCGATAGCCGTAAAAACCGCTCAAGCTCCTGGCCAGTGCGTTCGTCGCGAATATAATGACGCCGGCTGCCGGTATGAGCGACCACAGGAATGTGAAAAGGTACTGCCAGGCCATAGCGGCGACAACCGTCATATAGTTACGTTCGTTAAAGGCGAAAAAAAGGTTTTTCATATGCGGCTGCGACGTACGTGCGCGCAGATAAAAAAAGTAAAGGCCGACCGTTAGCGGGAAGGCCAAAAACAGCGAAACGCCGATCGATCCGAAGAAATTAATAAACGGGATAAACGCGATCAGGCTGGAAGCGGCGGATATGATGACAAATGTAATGATATACGCCACGAGACTTTCCCAATACGTTCTTTTCAAAACGATTCTGGCGTTTGCCTTGAGCTCGGTTCTGGTCCACATGCGCATCACCTCCATGATTTATACTTATTAAGAATATCATATCGCTGATACTGTTTTTTTGCAAGGAGAATTAGACGGCGCCCGCCATCAGGCCAAGGCCCGGCGTCTTGATGTACCGCGGGTCTTATTGCATTTGACCGGTTTATATGGTAATATATTCACGAGTTTAACGCGCTGAAATCCGGGGAGGTACGCGGTGCGTCAGGCTATAAAAAAAGGCCTTTGATTAGGGACGAATACGGAAAATATTAATGGAGGGGTTATTGTGAAAAGATGTACGAACTGCGGGCAGACACAAGGCGATGATATCCGGTTCTGCGCTAATTGCGGGAGCGGTGATTTTGAGCCGGCCGCGGAGGAAGGCGCGTATCAGCAGCCGTCGTACCAGCAGGGGGCTTATCAGCCGCCATATCAGCAGCCGACCTACCAGCAGCCATACCAGCAGCCGTATCAGCAGCCGGCCTACAACAACACGCAGCCGGCGACAATTGGCAATTACATAGCGTTTTTTCTGCTGCAGCTTATACCGATTTTTAATATTGTCTACATTATTATTGTGGCGGTCGGCAGCCCGACCCGTAATCAATCCATGACAAATCTGGCCAGGGCCATGCTGATTCTGTGGGCCATCGGTATTGCGCTCAGTATTATATTGTCTCTTATTCTGGGCGCTTCGTTATTCAGTTTGATTAGAGACGGCGGCTTTAACTACGGCTATAACTATAACTTTTAGTAATGAGAGTATAAGACGCGGGCAACAGCCCGCGTCTTATACTGTCGAAAAAGCCGCGGGAGCGGCTTTTTCGATAAATCAAGGTTCTCGCGCTGAGGCGTTCGCAGTGTGACACCTCGTGGAAATAAAATCCTCAAAATGTTGAAATATAACAATTTTAGCTGCCGAGACCAGACAACTCGCCATCGTCAGCAAAAATTCAATCGCATGGCGATTGGACGCGTAGAAGAAGGCAAAAGACTTTTTTATAAGCTGAGATACGAGAGAAAGGAGTGTTTTATGGATATTACTGAGAAAATGCGGCTTACATTGGAGCTGGCGAAGCAAGCCATGGAAGCTGGAGAATGCCCGATTGCAGCGATGATCTTTCTGGACGACGAGCTCATCGCCCAAAATTATACGAGAGAATTTTCCGAACGGCGTTTGCTCGTCCATGCGGAGCTCAACGCGCTGATGGACGCAGATCTGAAACGCTATCCCTTTGAGCAGCGAAACCGGATGCAGCTGTTTACGAATCTGGAGCCGTGCCTGATGTGTATGGGCGCGGCGATGTCCTCGTTTGTCGGCGAGATTTATTACGCGCTGGAATCGCCGTCAGACGGCGCTGCCGGATTAGCTCAGAGCTGGAACCCTGAGAGCGACGCCTTTGCCAATTACCGCGTGCCAAAAATCACAGGCGGGATACTGCGGGATGAAAGCCGGGCTTTATTTGCCGCCTTTGCCGATAAATGCCAGCCTGGCGGACTACGGGATTTTGCGCTGTCATTGACCTAATTTAAGTTTGAGCTCAAATATAAAAAACGGCGCGGTATCCTCGCGAGGGATGACCGCGCCTATATCTTAAAAGCCGCCTTACGGCTTATTTTTCAGGAAAGAAACGCTGCAGCAGACCTTTAAATGCCTTGCCGTGTCTAGCTTCGTCACGTGCCATCTCGTGTACGGTATCGTGTATGGCGTCAAGCCCCAGCTCCTTGGCGCGCTTGGCCAGATCTGTCTTGCCGTCGGTTGCGCCGTTTTCTGCCGCCAGACGGATTTCAAGGTTTTTCTTGGTGCTGTCGGTGACGACCTCGCCTAAAAGCTCGGCGAATTTAGCCGCGTGCTCTGCCTCGTCATACGCCGCTTTTTCCCAAAACGCAGCAATCTCCGGATAACCCTCGCGATATGCCACGCGCGCCATCGCCAGATACATGCCGACTTCCGTACACTCGCCGGTAAAATTCATGCGCAGATCCTCAAGAATGTCTTCCGGTGCGCCCTTGGCTACGCCCACAACATGCTCGGCCGCCCAGATCATGTCGTCGGCCTGCTCATTGAACTTCGAAGCCGGCGCGCCGCATACGGGACATTTTTCTGGGGGGGCGTCCCCGGTGTGGACATGACCGCAAACGCTGCATACAAACTTTTTCATAACTGATTCCTCCATCATAATACTGTTGTTTTAGTTTATAGTATCCGGCGCGTTTTCGCCCGGCATTTACTACAAGTTCCGTAAAGTGTGAGTTGTCTGTACTGGACCTCAAGATCGTTTTCGCGCTCCACAGCTTCTGTAAGAGCGGAGCTCAACTCCGTGTCGACATCCAATACGCTGCCGCAGTCCAGGCAGATAAAGTGCGTGTGCTCGCCGGTGTTGCCGTCGTACCGCTCCTGTCCATTGACGGTGCCGACCGAGACGATGAGCCCTTCGTCCTTGAAAACGGAAAGGTTTCTGTATACCGTGCCGAGGCTTAAATCAGGGATATCTTTTCGCAGCTCTTCATAAATCCATACCGCCGACGGATGACATGTCGTGCTTCTGATTTTATGCAGCATCGCGTCCCTTTTCCGGCTGTGTTTTCGTACAGCTGGCATTGTGTCCTCCTGTAATCGATAATAATAATTATTATTGTTATTGATATTAATATAGCACACGTATTTTCGTTTGTAAAGTCCTTTTTAAAATTTTCTGTAATTTTATTCTTTTAGCTTTTTTACATATTATTCAGTATTTCGCTTCAGGCTTGAAACCACGTTTCCAATACGTCTCTCTCATTTCTTCGTGCCGGCCGGGGCTTCCGTAGGCGTTCGTCGGCAAAAAAACCGCCCTTCGCCGGCTGGGCCGGCAGGGCGGTGATTTTACGCTGCGCTATATACATTGGAGGACAGCAAACGGTTATTTGGAGTTTCTTAGCTGTTTGCCAAGCTGATTAATTCCGGTTGCGGCTAATCCGCTGACGATGCCGACGGCAATAGCGTTTAGGTAATCGGTTGCCGGGAAGGATGGCATGATGTACATCGCGAGGATGCCAAGCGCAGCCCCGAGCAGTCCGCTGATGATGGGAAACCATTTGTGATTGAGCTGTGTCGTCTTAATGATCTCGATGATCAGATAGCATATGACGGTGATGGCGGCCACGGAGGTAAATCCAAAATCCATAGTGATCGTCCTTTCCAAAATAATGCTGCTACTTTGTCTATATGCCTGACCGAGCTATAAAATAACCGGCTTGGGCAAAAAAGGGTATAACGCGCGTTTGAGTCGGTTTGAGTACGATCGTGCTTTAAACGGCGGTATGCGAAAGCATAATGCCTGTTGAAAAACAGCGGGCGTTGTAATACTATAGTAAAGTTAGATTTTATGACGACCTGCGGAGCGGATCGGCCGGTATCGCCGGCACGGCTTCAGAAGAGCTCCCGCCATTCATGGCGGCACTCGCAATACCTCATTTCCGCACAACGCCTGCGGAACCGCATCTATCACGAACCTTTGCCGTCGTGCCAGTCTGCGTAGTCAGATTAAACGGACGGCATGATTTTACGCGGTATGACAGGGGGAACTGACGATGAGATTCTCTGCGCTTAAAAAGCTGTTGACGAACAATGACCGTTTTAAGCCTGACGATCCCGATTACAGGCGCGTCTATTTGCTTAATATCATGTTTTTGCTTTTTATTTTTTTTGTCGTCCTTTATTTAATGCTCAATTTGCTGAAGAACTGCTATGCCGGCGCCGTCATAAATACGGCCGCCAGTGTGCTATGCATCGCGGCGCTGATTATTTTTCATAAAACGAACCGTCTTCGATTTGGCGCTTATGCCCTGATCGGTATCGTTTTCTTCATCGTCGCGGTATCTGTTGCCTTGGCCGAACCGCAATCGTATGTTTTTGTATGGGTCTGCATTTTTCCGCCTTTAACTTTTTTTCTTCTGGGCCGAAAGCCGGCACTTTTAGTAACGGGGATTATGGTGGGGGGCGTGCTGGCGATCATTTTGGTTCGCTTCGACGAGTGGAGTGCGTTCGAGTTTACCGCCAAATCGCTGATTAACCTTTTAGGGACTGTCGCGGCGCTATGCCTTGCGGTTTGGGTTTTCGAGCTGAGCCGGAGCGAGGCTGTAAGAGATGCCCGGCAGAAAAACCTGGAGCTCAATGAAGCAAACAAAGCGCTTCAGGAGAGCCGGGAATACCTGCGGCTTATTCTCGACTCAACGGCGGAGGCAATCTTCGGGATCGATCTGGAAAACAAATGCACCTTTTGCAATAAATTATGTCTGGAGCTTTTAGGCTATACGGAGCCATCTGAGCTCATTGGGAAAGATATACACGAACTGATACATAACCGACGCAAAGATGAGACCCCACTTTCGAAAAGTGATTGCGGCATTTTGAGAACCCCCGCTGAAAAGGCCGCCGCCCATTCCGACTCGGAGGTTTTCTGGCGCAGCGACGGGACAAGCATTGATGTCGAGTATTATTCATATCCGCAGTACAAGGATGGAGTGCTGATCGGCGCCGTTGTCACGTTTTCAGATAATACGCAAAAAAAACTGCATGCCCGACAGGTCGAATATTACGGGACGCATGACGCGCTCACTGGCCTCTTAAACCGCCGCCATTTTAATCTGGAGCTGCACCGTGCGGACGTTGAAAGCAATCTTCCAATTTCAATCATCATGGCGGACCTCAATGGCCTGAAACTGTCCAACGACGTTTTCGGCCACGAGGCCGGCGACGAGCTTCTTATTAAGGCGGCTGGCGCGCTAAGAAAAAGCTGCCGCGGCGAGGAAGTGGTCGCGCGCGTCGGGGGCGACGAATTTGCCATTTTGTTGAAAAAAACGAACCACAGCGACGCACAGGGGATTATCGCGCGCATCAAGGACGTTTTATCGCGGGAAAATGTCGATATCATTCAATGCAGCCTGTCTCTCGGCTGCGATACAAAAATTTCGGCCACCGAAGACATTAGTCAGACACTCAAAAACGCGGAAAACGAAATGTATAAGGATAAAACGCTCAACCGCAGCCGCGTGGACGCCGATATGCTCAGCATGATCATCATGTCACTGTACCGGAAATGTCCGTTTGAGGAGCAGCATTCCATCAATGTCTGCGACTTGTGCCGGACCTTTGGGGAGTCGCTCGATATGCCGGATACGGAAATCCTGCAGTTGGCCCGGGCCGGGATGTTCCACGATATCGGAAAAATCTGCATCAATGAAGACCTTCTTAATAAAAGTGAGGCCCTGACGGAAGAAGATAAAATCACGTTTATGCAGCATCCCGTCATCGGATACAGGATTTTAAACCTGTTTGACAATACGCTCAATTTGGCCGAGGTGGCCTATAGTCACCATGAGCGATGGAACGGGTCGGGATACCCGCGCGCGCTTAGAGGCGGAGAGATACCGCTGGCGGCCCGGATCATCGCTATCGCCGGACGGTATGACCGATATGTAAACGGCTATCATGACGAGGCCGTCAGCTCTGAGCGGGCGCTTGAGCTGCTGGCGGCGCAGGCCGGTATCTTGTATGACCCGCAGCTTGTGCAAACATTTGCCGCCGTCATCCGAGAAGCCCTGCCCTGAGTTGCCAAAACGTCCGGAGGCGCCGCACCGCAAGCCGGATGATGTCACCACATTATCTCAGAAACGGAATCAACTTATGGAAAATATACAACCCAAAGAAAAACTCCTGAGCAAGGATTATATCCTGATAATGTGTGCCGCCCTTGGCACGGCCTTCTGTAACTTCTTTTTCTTCACAACGCTGCCGCTGTATGCCGAAAAGGTCAGCGGCTCCAACGTTTATGGTGGCCTGATGCTGACGGTTTACTCGATTGCGGCGCTGGCAGCGCGTCCGATTGCCGGCATACTGTCAGACAGAACCGGGCGAGTGAAGCTGCTCATTGTCGGTGCGTTTGTGTGCGCCGTCGCGTGTGCGCTGTACGGCATAACGACGGCGATCCTTTTGCTTTTAGCCATCCGGGTTCTTAACGGACTGGGGTTTGGCGTACACTCAACGAGCTCGGGCGCGGCTGTGGCCGACGTCATCCCGAAATCGCGGATATCGGAGGGCATCGGCTACTTCAGCCTGTACTCCACTCTGGCAACGGCGCTCGGCCCTTTTATTGCGCTTACTATTATCGGAGACGGAGAACTGAAGAATTTTCAGCATCTCTTTTTCCTTGCGTCCGGCCTGTGCCTTTTCAGTATGGTCAGCGCCTGCTTCATCTCCTATGAACGCAAGGCAAAAAAGATGGACAAGCCTGCTGTGGCCGCTGATGCGGCCGTTCCGCCGGAAGCACCAGCGGAAGCACCGGCCGGGCCGCTGCCAAAGACCTTTGTCGGCTTTGAGTACGCCGTTTTCCTCCCCACGGCCGTGCTGATACTGCTTAATTTCGCCTCCAGCAGCATCAACACGTTTTTGACGCTTTTTGCACAGGACCGGGGGCTGGGAAATGTCGGCTTGTTTTTCACGGTTAACGCCGTCGGCCTGTTCATATCGAGGATGCTGTTCGGACGGATTGCGGACAGGCGCGGTCCGGACGTCGTCGTCATTCCCGGCGTTATCGCTTTGGCGCTGTGCTACTGCGCTATTCCGTTTCTCCATTCGCCACTCTGGCTGTTTGTGCTCGCATTTCCTATGGGAATCGCCAACGGCGTGATCATTCCGACGATTAATGCGCTGATGTTCCGGCGCTGTTCCCCGCAGCGGCGCGGGACGGTTTCGGCCGCATATTTCGCGGCGCTCGATATCGGGTTTGCCATCGGCGGCTCCGTATTCGGCTTTGTCGCCGACAGCCTCGGCTTCGGCTATCTCTACTGGACGGCCGCGGTCCTGACGGCGGCGGCGTGTATTTTGTATATTCGGACTGTCGCTGAGAAACGGCAGCTTAAACTAAAAAAAGCGGAGAGCATCGTGTGAAAAAGCAAATGGAAAAGCTTTGGACCAAGGATTTCATTATTGTCATTATCGCCTGTGCCGGCATCAGCTTCTGCAATTATTTTTTCTCTTCGACCCTGCCAATCTATGCCAAGAATATGACGGGATCCTCCGTATACGCCGGGCTCATTATGACGGTTTATACGCTTGCCGCGCTGGTCTCGCGCCCATTGACGGGGTATTTAAATGACCGTTTTGGCCGGGTGCGTATGCTTGTCATCGGCGCGGCAATGTGCGCCGTGACCTGCTTCCTGTATAAATTTTCGGGAATTATCACCGTGCTCATTATTTTCAGGATTCTGCATGGCTTTGGCTTCGGCATCCATTCAACGTCGGGCGCGACGGTGGCTGCCGACGTTATCCCGCGCTCGCGTATGTCGGAGGGATTGGGAATTTATGGGCTGTACGGGACGATCGCGTCGGCTATCGCGCCGGGGATCGCGCTGAGCATCATTGGCGACGGGGAACAAAACAGCCTGTTTACACCGCTGTTCATCCTGGCCGCCATCATATCCGCCGCCTGCATGGTTATCGACAGCCGGATTAGCTACGAACGGAAGGCTAAAAATTCAGGGACGGAGAATGTGCCCGCTGTGGCTGCGGATGAAGAGCCGGACGAAGCATCCGGCGGCAAGCTGCCGAAAACTTTTTTGGGATTTGAGGGCGGCGTTGTGCTGCCGGCTATCGTTATAGTCTGCCTGTTTGTCGCCTTTGCAAGCGTAACGTCGTTTTTAACATTATTTGCCAAAGAACGTTCGCTGGGTAATATTGGCCTGTTTTTCACGTTCAGCGCCATCGGCATGTTCCTGTCCCGCCTGCTCTTGGGTAAGGTTGCCGACCGGCGCGGGCCCGATATTCTCGTCATCCCGTCTCTGATCGTGCTCTTTTTTTGCTATGGCGTCATCCCGCTAATTCACAGCACCGGCTGGCTGTTCGCCCTTGGCTTTCCCATCGGGCTGGCGCAGGGAGCCATCTGTCCTGCGGTCAACACGATAATATTCCGGCGGTGCACCCGCCGGAGAAGGGGCACGGCGGCCGCCGCGTACTTCTCATCCATCGATATCGGGCTCGGCTTCGGAGCGCTGCTGTTCGGCGTTGTCGAGGAATACTTGGGATTCAATCTGCTTTTCTGGATTGCATCGCTCTTTATCGCGGTGGCAGCCGTTGTCTACCTCTTGAAGCTGACCCGGAATAAATGCGAGAGCACTTACTTATCATAAAATAAGGCGCGGAATTATCGGCCGGAATGTCGTATTTCAATGTATAAGGAGATCAAGCAGCTAAATAGAAACGGGGTGTATGATGAGATATATCAATTATCTGGATTTCAGCATTTATCACGTGCGGCTGTTTTTATCTTTGGCGGAAAACCTGAATTATACAAAAACGGCTGAGAAATGCTGTATTACGCAGTCCACCCTCAGCCGGATTATCATACAGCTTGAAAACTCACTCGGTATCCAGCTGTTTATCCGAAGCACGTCCAAGGTGATACTGACACCGGCCGGCAAAAGCTTGTACCGGGACCTCAAAAACCTGTATGGTGATATTGAGGATGCCGTCCGCCGGGCCTACCGCATCCAGAAGGGCGAGAGCAGTGTTTTGAATCTCGGAATCTGCGACGGTATGAACATCATGAATGAGCTGCTGCCGTTTATCACGGCTTTTAAGCAGAAAAACCCCTGCTATCAAATCAATATTGTCCGGGACTACAACCAGACGCTTGTCAAAAAGCTGCGCGATCAGACGTGCGATGTCATTTTTGATTTTACACTGAAGGATAAAAACGACGTTTTTATCAAGTCCGTACCGCTGTTTTCCGGTCCGCTGATGCTGTATATGCTGGCGTCGAATCCGCTGATCGCTAAAAGCACCCTGACGCTTGCCGACCTGCGCGGCCAGCGGCTCCTGATCCGGTCGCCGTCAGTGGATATGGAGCAGACGGATCTCATTAACGATCTTTGTCATGATTTGGGGATTGAGCCGCGCTTTTCAACGTTCGTTTCAAATGCCTCGGAGCTGGCGCTGAACATCAGCAACGACAACGAAGGAATTCTGGCAGACCGGTATTATATAGACCGTGACTGCGTGTATCTGCATGTCCGACCCATAGAAGGCACCAGCAGCACGGTCTGGATGCGCTGGGTTACCGGGCTGACTGAGAATTCCGATGCGGAGCGTTTTACGACGGAGCTGCTGAGATTTTTTCGCGAATCAGAAAAAATGAACACATAAAACTGTATATATTAAACAACTAAGCGCGGTGCGAAAGCATTGCGCTTAGTTGTTTTGTGCATAAGCTAATGACGAATTACAATTTCCCATTTTGGCGGAAGGCTACTATTATTAATGACAGGAGCAAAACAGGACAGTATCCGAGAAGATGAGTGCGCGTTATAAGGGACAGGGGGAGATCGGCATGTCATAACCTTAAGACCTGGCGTTTTAAAAGATTATGAAAGGCGGGCAACTATGAAACAAAGTAAAAAGTTCATCTATCTTTACGGCTTGTCATGCGGAACGCTTGCTATGATACCCACGATTTACAATTCCTTTTGGTCGCTGTTTTTAACCTCGGCGGCCGGCCTGACAACGTCTGGAATGGCTATTGTTATGTCTATTATTGGCGTTGCCGACATCATCTCTATTCTTTTGGTTTCGTTCATTGTGCAAAAGTGTAACCTTAAATTCGGCAAATTCCGTTTTTGGGTGCTGCTCGGAGGATTAGCAGCGGCCGTCACCCGTGTTTTGGCATTCAGTACGTTTCTCCAGGGCTCCATCGCGTATTTTGCCATCATGATTGTGATATCTTCATCGATGTTCAATCTGGCCTATTGCGCCTATATGGGGATGATCCCAATCATCTCCAGTTCACAGGAGGGAAGAATGCTGACCGTAACCGCTCAGCAGCAGAGCGTGGCCGTTTTTGCCATCATCGTCAGCCTCGTCGGCGTCACGATCAGCCAAAACGTCAGCTATGTCGCATTGAACGGTATCGCTGCCGTAGCAATTTTTGCTTCCGTCATTCCAATGTATATTGCAACCAAAAAAGTGGATGTCTATAAGCCTGCGGAAAAAATGACCGCGGCTGAAAAAGCGGCGCAGCCGTCCACCTGGGACATGATCCGCCTGACGTTTAATATCCCGATGCTTGTTTATCTTTTGGGCTCTGTTTGTAAGGTCGTCGGTTCCATCGGGCTGGTTATGCTGGTGTCGTACTATTATACATACGCCTACGGCGACATGAGCATGCTGACTTATTACCTGACGCTGAGCACCGTTTTACAGTTGATCGGCGCGACACTGGCGCCGTTTGTTAACAAGCTCGTCAAGGGCAACCGAAATACGTTTGCCGCGGGCCTTTTCATCTACGCCGCTTTTCTGGGGGTTGCCTTAATCGTCGGCGGCAGCGCAATACTGTTTACCATAGCGCTGTCCGTCGGTTATATGGGCTGGGCCGTCTCGCATACGGCGGACGCTGCTTATTATTCCTACATCGGCGACTATGTGGAATATAAACATCATAAAAATATCCAGCCATTTTTAATGTCGATGCTGTCGCTGGTTATCAAAATCGGCATTGCGGTGTCCAGCGTCGTTGTCGGCTGGGGGCTTGTCAGTATCGGCTTTGATGCTAATAATGTCACGGAATCGGCCAAGGAGGGCATCAAACTGCTTACTGTGCTGCTGCCGATGATTGTCATGGCGGTCGGCGCTGTCATAACCCTTTTAAGTCCGCTGTCGGATAAACGAGTCCGGGAAATCAAGGCTGAGTTGGATAAAAGACACGAATCCGATCAGCAAATCGAAGCCAGTTAACGCAGCAGACGACCGGGGCGCTGGCGGCCGCCATTTGCCGCGGCGCTCCGGCCTGTCAAAAGCGCGAAGCCGAAATACCTTTACGGGAGGATCATTATGACGCCGAAGCAAAACTTCCTGGAAACCGTCAAATGGGGCAAACCGGCGTATCTGGCGACGGACCTCGACGGACTTAATTTAATGCTGGACCCGCTGACAGGGGCCTACGATGAGAACATGAAAGACGAATGGGGCTGCCAGTGGGGCTACGGGAACCGGGAATACAATCCATTTCCGTGTGTGCTGCCGGGCAATCCTGTTATTACGGATATAACAAAATGGCGCGAGCAGGTCACGGTTCCCGATGTCAATACCCTGGATTACAGCGGCGTGAAAACGATCGCCGCGTCCACGGACCGCAGTCAGCTGCTGGTGGGTATGTCCAATTCCGCCGGGCTGTTTGAGCGCGCGCACGCGCTGATGGGGTTTGAGGAATCGTTACTGGCCCTCGTGGAAGAACCGGAAGCCATGGGCGAGCTGCTGGACTGTATATTGGATTTTAAGATGGCCTATGCCGAGCGTCTGTATGAAGCCGCCGCTTTTGACCTGTTTTATTATCATGACGATTGGGGATCCAAGCGATCTTTGTTTTTTTCGCCCGCTATCTGGCGGTCGATGATCATGCCGCGGGAGCAAAAGCTCATCCGGCATGTTAAAGCACTTTCAAAAGACAAGGATATTTTATTCATGCATCACAGCGACACCTTTTTGGAGCCGCTTATTCCCGGCATGATCGATATTGGTATCGATATCTGGCAGGGGGTTATACCGCAAAACGATATCGTGATGCTTCAGAAAACCTACAAGGGCCAGATCGCCTTCCACGGCGGTATCGATATTGCCGCTATTGATTTCCCGGTTCCCGACGAGGGGAAAATCCGCGCCGAAGTCCGCCGGGCGGTCGATACCTATGCTCCAAACGGCGGAATCATTATTGGAATCCCCAGCATCGCGGCCATGTTTCCATCCGTACAGGAAATTTATCTGGACGAAATGGCGTCCTATTCAAAACACTATAATCAGGTATATTTTCAGTAACCGCGAAGGAGTTGTTTACAATGAAACCTGTTGCGTTCAATGAAAAAGAGTTGGAGAAGGCGGGGGAGTATTTTAAGATTCCAGGTCCCGGTATGCTGCCGAAATACAGCTTTCCTGTAACACCCAAAGAAAACTATATGGCTGCCGTAAAGGAAAAAGCACCGTTGTGGCTGCCCGACTATTATGACACGGTTACGCTGTGCCCGGCCTGTTATCCCGACGCTATCGCGCGTGGCTTTGTGATGGGGCCCGAAGGTGCGGATTATATGGATGTTACAAAAAAGGGCGGCCGAGACGCCTTCGGCATCGACTGGGTTTATGTGCCGGTGGCCGGCGGCTCGATGGTCCGGCCGGGCAATCCGCTGCTCGACGACATGAACGACTGGCTCGGGAGGGTACATATGCCGTCTGTTGAGGACTGGGACTGGGCCGGCAGTCGGGGAAAATTCGCAGCCTATCTTGAAACGGAAGACGCTGTGCGGATCATGTGGATTTTTACAGGCTTTTTTGAGCGGCTGATTTCGCTCATGGATTTTGAAAACGCCGCGCTTGCGCTCATTGATGAAGACCAGAAAGAGGCGATCCACGCATTTTTCTCAGAGTGCTGCGGTATATACGAAAGCATGATCCGGCACTATAAAGAGGATTTCGGCTGCGACGTCATCTATTTTCACGACGACTGGGGCGCCCAGCGCGCGCCGTTTTTCTCCGTGGAAACGTGCTTGGAGATGATCGTGCCGTATTTAAAGCGGCTGGTTGACTGTACGCACAGTCACGGAATGCTCTTTGAAATGCACAGCTGCGGGAAAAACGAGCATTTTGTCCCATGTTATCTTGCGGCCGGCGTCGATATCTGGGCGCCCCAGGAGCAA
Source organism: uncultured Sporobacter sp. (assembly GCA_963675425.1). Taxonomy (GTDB): domain Bacteria; phylum Bacillota; class Clostridia; order Oscillospirales; family Oscillospiraceae; genus Sporobacter. The sequence continues at coordinate 2,565,369 of OY776214.1, forward strand.
AACGACTTTGACCGGATTTTAGACGCCGCGGACGGAAAAATGCTGATCGGGATATGGGGCAACGCCGGGCTCGATATGACCGATGATGAAAAATATAATGCCGGTAAGGCCTTTGCGGAAAAATACTGCAAGGATTATGAGAAGCATCCTGTGTATCACTGCGACCTTTGGAATATTGACGAGAAATATAAAGAAGCATTGTATGTCGAGAGCAGGAAAATATTCGGTCAGATATCAAGTGAGGAGTGACGAGCGTTTGAATGCAGATATTACAAGGCTGGAGCGGCAAAACCGTATTCTCAAAGCCATGCGCGGTGAAAAAAACGACCGTGTCCCGCTCATGTTTGCGGGAGATTATGCCCTGATACGATACGCCAAGCCTGAAACCACCTTCGGGTATATGATTCGCGAGCATGAGACCATGACCCAAACGATCATTGACGACGTGCTGCCGAAGTTTCCCAAGGTGGATATGCTGGCTGCCGTGGGTATGAGCTCAAAGCATCTTGGCGCGGCACACATGGCCAAAACCTATCTTCCGGGCAAAGAGCTGGACGAGGACGTTATGTGGCAGCTTCTTTTTGAGCACATTATGAAAGAAGAGGACTATGACTTCGTCATTAAAAACGGCTGGAAGAAATACCAGGATATTTGTTTGTTTGAGCGGCTGGGCTATGATCCCGAGGAAATGCGGCTCGACTTTGAAGCAGGCCTGAGAAACAAGCAGCGGTACTACGATGCCGGTTATCCGTTTATCAAAGGCAGCATGCTGCCCGCGCCGTTTGACGCGCTGGCCTTCGGCCGCGGACTGATGGACTTTTTCTGTGAACTCTACGAGATTCCTGAAAAAATCCTGGCGGTGCTCAATATCATCATGGACGAATATGAGGCCGAAAACGAGGCGGAGATCCGCCGGAGTATTGCTGAGGCCAAAGCGCACGGCGAAGAGATTATGTATACTATCGCGCCGTGCGTGCAGGCCAACTGCAATCTTCTCGGCCGCGATATGTTTGAGCAATTCGGCTGGCCGCTGATTGAGCGGCAGGCAAACTTTATTCTGGACGCCGGGGGGTACATATTCTTCCATATGGACGCCAACTGGACCGATTTTCTGGATCTGTTCAAAGCTTTCCCCAAGGGCCGTTGTCTGTTTGATTCCGACGGCGGTACCGATATGCGTCGGCTGAAGGATACTTTGGGCGGCCGGATGGCCCTGACGGGCAGCATCGCCCCGGCGCTTCTGGCGTTTGGTACGCCTGAAAAAGTCTATAAGGCCTGCTGTGATGAGATTGAGGAAATGGGCGACGGTTATATTCTGGCGGGCTCCTGTACGCTGCCGGCCAATATGCCCGGGGAAAACGTCGACGCCATGTATGCGGCCATATCATAGTCTCCTCTTAAAATCACTGCTGGTACGTCGCGTAATTAAATAACAAGGAGAGGGATTATGGGCAACTCAAAGCTTCAGGGCGGCGACCCGTCCTTTAAGAAATGGCAGTATGTGACGTTTTCCGTTTCAGATCTGGCGTACTCTCTGTTATATTTTTGGGTTGTTGCATTTCTGACGATCTATTACACGGATGTTTTTAAGATTTCCGCGGCTGTTGTCTCGGTAATGATGCTGGTTGTCAGAGTCTACGACGCGGTGATTGATCCGTTTATCGGCGGCCTTATGGACAACAACAAAAGCCGCATGGGTCGGTTCCGTCCGTGGATCATCGTCGGGGGCGTCGGGATGGTTGTTACGACGATCCTGATGTTCTGGGCTCATCCAGACTGGAGCAATACGGGGAAAATCGTTTACATGTATCTGACTTATATCCTCTGCTGTACGGCCATGTCGATATTTTATATGGCTTACGGGGCGCTGGGTGGCACGATCTCGGCCAATAGTATGGTGCGGGCGAGGGCCAATAGCTTCCGGTTCGGATTTCAAGGCGCGGGCAATTTAGCCATAGGTTATTTTGTGCCGGCTCTGCTGGCCGCGTTCGGTGCCGTCAGCCTTGCACGCGGTTATTTTTTGGGTGTGTTATTGTGCGGCGTCATCGCATTGCCGATCATACTTGTGACCGGCTTGGGTACCAAGGAAGTTGTCTATCCGCCGGAAGATGCTAAGCCGTCGTATAAAGACCAGTTCAAAGCGCTTTTAACTAATAAACCAATGATTGTAATCGCCTTGTTGTTCCTGCTTCAGGGCGCCAGCTTCACCTTCAGAATGACGGCCTCAACGTATTACTTTACGTATGTCGCCGGTGATCTCAGTTATTTTTCCGTGTATAGTCTGCTGATTTCAATCCTTTCCATTATCGGCGCGTTGAGCGCACCGTATGTCTATAAACTCTTTAAGGATAAAGCGAAAGCGCTGGGCGTCATCCTCATTATCACGGCGCTTGTTCTGGCAGGAATGCGTTTTTTTCCCGCTCCTGGCACGCTGTTTTTCGTACTGGCCGCGCTCAGCGGCTATTCCAATGGGGCCATACCGGCACTTTCGTATTCCATGCTGCCGGAGGCCGTAGACTATACGCATTTTAAAGACGGTCTGCGAACGGACGCCTTTATGGCGGCCGTCGGTTCATTCACTTTCCAGTGCGGAATGGCGTTGTCCGGCGCGGCGGTCGGCTTTGTGCTCAGCGCCGTCGGCTACGTTGCCAACGCGCCGCAGACGGACACCGCGCTCGGCAGCATCAGCGATATGATGACGCTTGTACCGTCAGTCCTCGTTGCCGTCATGGCGGTTCTCATGTTTTTCTATCCGTTAAACGAGAAAAAACATGACGAAATATTGGTAGGTCTCAGAGAGAAAAATCTTATCTGAAACCTGCGTTGCCCGTCGTATTAATTTGACTACTCCGTCCTCTTCATACCTTTTCTTTTCGGCGTCTGGCCCAGCTCCGGCCGGACGCCAAAAAGGCGGCAGCCGGAATCGCCGGCTGCCGCCTCATGCTGTCGAAAAAGCCGCGAGAGCGGCTTTTTCGACATATCTGGGTTCTCGCGCTGCGGCGCTCGCAGTGTAACACTTTTCGGGAATGAATTCCTCAAAGTGTTGATATATTACAATTTTCGCTGCCGAGACCAGACAACTCGCCATCGCCTGCGAAAATTAATCGCACGGCGCTTAGACGTATAGACGAAGGAAAGGAGCTTTTGTCGTTTGGACCAAGGGCGCTTATCATTCAATTTGGCTGCTGAGCTGGTCATAGAGCGTGTACCAGTACTGCACCTTGTTTTCTAAAATGAAATAGTGGTGAACATACGCGCCGAGCACAGCCAGAACAAGTATCGATAAAAGGATGGAGTACGGATTGAGCAATACGAGGTACAGGCCAAGTGAAAACATAAACAAAACGGCAAAGATGAAAACCACGATGAGGTGGACGAGTCGCTCGTGCTGCAGCCAGCTGATTTTAAGCGCGTGAAGCGCCAGCAACGAGGCGGTGCCAGTCCCGCTTTCCAGGCCTGCACGGATAAGCTCCTCATGCTCCTGACAGTATTCTTTAATATGTATGCCGAAACGCCCGGCTTTTTTGATATGTTCCATAATGCCTCCTCCGTACGCGTTTTTCACATGTCCTGCGGGGATGTGCCGGTGATTATGATATCCTGCTTTATTATAAATGCATAAGGGCGGGAAATAAAGGATATTTGGACGAGCGGGTTCCAAAGCCGGAAACAGTCGCCGGCTTATTGACAAGCCTACTGGATTCTTATAAAATTGACCGAGCCAAATTGTAAGATTTAGCTGCTAAAGAGTAGGTTGAGGTTTATTTTATTCGGGGTGTTTTAATGAAAACTTGCCAGAATTGCGGTAGAACGCTGGACGGTTCGGCTGCGTTTTGCGATCAGTGCGGAATGCCCGCCGCGCCGGCCGCGCCGATATGCGCCGGCTGCGGCGAACCGCTTGAAGCGGGCGCTTCCTTTTGCTCCGGCTGTGGGAGTCCTGTCGCGGCTGAAGCGAGGCCCACCGTTGCGGCCGGGGCCTATCAGCCACAGGGAATGTATCAACCGGGCGGCGCGCCGCCGGCGGCAGCGGCCGGTGGTTCTAAAAAGCTGCCGGTGAAGGTTTTGATGATTGCTGCCGGGGCTGTTGTTATCATCGCGGCGGCCTTAATTGCCTTATTTATCCTCAAACCGGCGGCAAACGCCACGCTGCTGTATCTGAAGGACGAGGAACTGAGCCTGACGGGTCTGAAAAACATTGAGCCGTTTGAGCTGACGGACGAGCTGTATGACGATGAAGCCGGCTATATGGGCTATAACGTTGCATATCGCATTAAAACCAGTGAAAACGGCAGATACCTGTTTTATCCGCAGGAGATCGGGGATGACGACACATATGATCTTTTCCGGATTGACTTAAAAGCAAACAATGCTAAAAAAAGCACCGCCGTCAGAGTGGCCTCCGGTATTTCAGACTACAGGATTTCCCCAGACGGCGGGTCTGTCATTTACCTGGACGGTGATAGGCTTTATATCTCGGATATAACCGATAAAGTAAAGATCGATTCGGATGTGATGGAGTTTTATGTCAATGAAGATTGCACGAGGGTTATCTATCTGGACAGCGACGGTGAGCTGTATTACAGTGACAGCGCCAACTGGAGCCGCGCCGAGAAGCTGGACAGCGACGCGGAGCTTGAGCAGGCTTCAGATGATCTGAGCCGGATCTGGTATCTTAAGAATGACGCGCTATATTTCCTGGAAATCGGCCGGGATAAGGTGAAAATCGATTCTGATATCGAAATAGTCGCCGCCGTGTATGACTCGGGCGAAGCGTATTACAGCAAATACGACGAGCAATTAAAGCCCCTTATGGATTTTGTTACGGACGATATGGTCGCAGCAGACGCCGCTATTACCGAGCCGGACTATGACGACTATACAACCATTGTCACAAACGCCTACGGCTATACATATGAGGATATCGATTACGACGCGTATAACGAGGCGTACTCCGCGTATCTCGATAAGCTTGACCGCGACGAGCTGCGCGAAGACCTCGCCTCCGAGCGGTATTCTCTTGGAAGCTCATCGCTGTTTTACTATGATGGTTCCAAGAGTGTCGAAATCACGGATCAACTCGGCACAGTCTATCAGACGGGCGAGCAGCCTATGATCATTTACAATAAACCCGAGGCTGGCAATCTGCCGAAAATCCTTCTATCTGAGCTTGTGTTGACAACCAACGTCACAGATATAATTGACGATGCCATCGGGGCAGAGGGCGAAGACGGCGCGCCCGTGTTTATTGCCATCGGGGCGGCCGAGACGGAAATAGATCAAGACAAGGCCGACAGCTTTATTTTTGACCCCGCAGGTACGGCGCTGTATTTTCTGGATAATATATCCGATAAGGATGATGCCGCAGAGTTGTATCAGATCCGGATTACCCGTGATACCGTCTCTGCGCCGGAGCTGTACGATGAGGACGTAGCAAGCCTGCTGCGCGTGTTTAACGGCAACCAGCTGCTGTATTTTAAGGACTACGATGAGGACGATTACAGCGGGGATCTTTATATTGATCAAACCCGTATCGACACGGATGTCTACCTGTACGGCTTCACCACGCTTACCGACCGCGATTATTTCTATTATTTTGCCGATGTCGACGATGACGGTATTGGCACGCTGAAGCTCTATGACGGGAAAAAGGCCGTAAAAATTGCCGACGATATTTTTGATTATCTGGCAAGCGATGAAAAAAACGTTGTTTACCTGAGCGATTACGACATCGATGATGGGGAAGGCGACGCTTATTTATACAACGGCTCCCGCGAACCGGCGCTTATAGACCGGAATGTATCGTATCTACTGCGGATCAGCTGAGAATATGGTTTTGACAGGCGGCTCGAATGAGCCGCCTGTTTCTGAACTTTTTTCAGGTGCGAGCGTCTATAGATCGTATGGTAAATTCAGGACGTTAATAACATTCGTAAAGGACGGCGGTTATGATATGAAGCATGACGGCAAGCTTTGTGTATGCCGGACGGCTGATAGAGCGAACAGACAAGGCATAAAGGCGGTGAGCACCCATGGATAAGCCGGTTTATCAGCCTGTCGCGCGCTCAAAGGCGCGCTACCAGGCGGCCAGGCTCTGGCACAGCGGCGAGCGATATCTGGCATGGCTTTTTTTGGGCCGGCATTTCGCGCGGGACATTCAGGCGGAAGCTCTGCCTCAAGTCCACTTTCAGCATGAGACAGTTCTTTTACGGAAGCTTAAGGACGTTGAAATGAAGTGGCAGTATAATAAAATCCGCAATCTGGAGCTCGCTGCTCAAAAGCTTGACGGCATCATCGTGAATCCCGGTGAGACCTTCAGTTATTGGAAGCTCATCGGCCGCCCAACCTATAAAAAGGGCTATCTGGACGGCGTTATGCTCCAAAGCGGGCATGTCGTCCACGGCTGCGGCGGCGGACTGTGCCAGATGTCCAATCTGATCTACTGGATGACGCTGCACACGGCGCTAACCGTGACGGAGCGGCACCGCCACGGCTACGATGTCTTCCCGGATTCCTCCCGTACTCAGCCCTTTGGCAGCGGCGCGACGTGCTTTTATCCCTACGGCGATTTAATGATCAAAAACGAAACGGCGCAGATTTTTCAGTTGCGCGTGCATGTGGGGTATAAAAATCTGGAGGGAGAATGGCGTTCGGACAAGCCTGCGCCATATAGCTACGAGGTCATTGAGAAGAATCATCATTTCAACGGTGAGTACTGGGGCGGCTTCAGCCGCCATAACGAGCTGTACCGCCGTATCTGGGAGCCGGACGGCACGTTTGTCGGCGAGGAATTTATTACGGAAAACCACGCCTTGACGATGTACGCCCCGCTGATCGAGCGGCCGCCGGAGAATCCCTGACCTTGCACTACATATTATTGACGCCGCCGTGTTCCGGTGGCGTTTTGCTTTCTGCCCCGGACAGTCTATAACTGTCCGTAAATTTGGAATTCTATTAAAATGGCGATACTTATCGTTATGGTACAAGTATGATACAATCAGGATGTAACTTGTATGCATCAAACGATACGGGAGGTATAGCATTGATCAGGATTTTGATCGTGGAGGACGAGATACCGATATCAAATCTCATCCGGCTCAGTCTTAATAAGGCCGGCTACGCCTGCACCTGCGCGCACGACGGCCTTCTGGCGGCCGATCTTTTGGAGTCTGCGCGTTTTGATCTGATATTGCTGGATATCATGCTCCCGGGCGCTGACGGGTTTGAGCTTATGGAATATATAAGGCCTCTCGAGATTCCCGTCATTTTTCTGACCGCAAAGAATTCCGTGGAGGACAAGGTCCGCGGACTCAGAATGGGCGCTGACGACTATCTCGTGAAACCCTTTGAGATCATTGAGCTTTTAGCGCGGGTTGAAACGGTGCTCCGCCGCTACCAGAAGGTTGACAGCATCATAAAATACGGAGGGCTGTCCATCGATACCCGGTCAATGACCGTCAAACGTGGTGGAAAAGACATCGCGCTCACACGCAAGGAATACGACCTGCTGCTGCTGTTCGTCCGTAACCCGGGCACGGCGCTGTACCGCGAGACGATCTACGAGCGCGTGTGGGGCAGCGATTACATGGGCGACAGCCGCACGGTCGACCTGCACGTCCAACGTGTCCGGAAAAAGACCGGATGGGAGCACCTGCTCAAGGCTGTCTATAAGGTCGGATATAGGCTGGAAGCGGGTAAGGAACAGCTATAAAGCGCTACCGTGCAGTGTTAATAAAGGCAGGAAGGGAGGGCTATGTATCCGATTCGGCACAAAGATCATGCTCGGCTTTATCGTGTTGCTGTCGCTGACGTTTGGGATCGGCGGAAGCCTTCTTATGGCTGCTTCTTTCGACGACGCGCTCAGCCGGGCCGAGGATTCTGCGCTCAATTCGCACCGGCTGCTCCTGTATACGCTTGCCGCTGTCAGTAGCGGGTCGTCTGAAGACGAAGAGCTCGTTGGCGCGCTGGAACAGCTCGACCGGCAAAGCGGCCAGAGCTGGGCCGCACTGCGCCTGTCGGACGGAAAAGCCGCGCTTTTTCAAAAGGGCAGCGCCGCGTTGTTTGACCGGGACATGCTGGACGCGGCTGATGGTACACATATTGTTCTGCAAATCCGGCTTGATGTTACGGGCGCTCATCTTCTGGTGATTGCCGGCAGGTTTGAAGCGCAGGACGGACCGCGTTATCTGGAAAGTGTATATGATATCAGCGCCGTTTATACGGCCCGCGCGTCGCAGACGGATATTTATCAAAAGGTTTTTGCCGCTGTTGTTGTTTTGGGCGCCGGTATATCCTGGCTCATGTCCTACTGGCTGACGCGGCCGCTCACGCGGCTGTCGGGCGTATCGCAGTCAATCGCCTCGGGTGACCTGTCCTGCCGCGCCGATGACGAGGGCAAGGACGAGGTTGCCAAGCTGGCGCAGGATTTCAATTACATGGCGGACCGGCTGGAGGCCAATATAATGGAGCTTACCGATGCCATGCACCGGCAGGAGGCGTTTATGGGCGGGTTTGCCCATGAACTGAAAACACCGATGACCTCGATTATCGGTTACGCCGATCTGCTGCGCAGCCATGAGCTGTCCGAAACGGAGCGCCGCGAGGCGGCCAATTATGTCTTTTCCGAAGGGCGCAGGCTGGAGCTGTTATCGCTGAAGCTGCTCGATCTGATCGTTTTGAAGAAAAAGGACATAACGCTCGTGGAGACGGACCTGCGGCATATTGTGGGCGAGGTGGCGCGCCTGATCCGGCCTGTCGTCTCAAAGCTCGGCATATCCGTCAAGTATCATTGTGAGGAAGGGCTTTGCATGCTCGAGCCCGATCTCGTCAAGTCGCTTCTCATCAACCTTGTGGATAATGCCCGGAAAGCTTTTGAAAACGGCGGCCGGATTTATATTGAGTCAACGCTCCTGCTGGACGGCTGCAGGATCCGTGTGGCCGACAACGGCAAGGGCATTCCGGAAGACGAACTGTCAAAGATCACCGCCGCGTTTTACAGGGTCGATAAATCACGCTCGCGCGCGCAGGGTGGGGCCGGCTTGGGCCTGGCTCTATGCAGCGAGATCGTCAAAGCCCATAACGGCTCCCTGTCGTTTGAAAGTGCCGTTGGCAAAGGCACGATCGTGACCGTGACGCTGAAAGGAGGCGCCGTCCTGTGAAACGAATATTGATTTCATTCATTACGGCGCTGGTGCTGGCGGGCGGCTTTTTTCTGCCGTCCTTCCTCATGAGCTTTAAAGACCGTCAGATGATCGGGCAGTCCATCGTTGGCAGCAGCCACATCAGCTTCGAAACAAAATCAGAGCTGGGTATTTTAGACCGGCTGCGAATGATTACGACCGTCGGGAGCATCCCGGTTGAAAACGGCAAAAAGCTTGACGCCGATACGGTAAAGCAGAAAGTGCTGACCGAAGTGGAGCGCTTTAATGCCGGTGCCGTCCTTGAGCTTGATGCGGGCACCTGCAAAATAAACGATCTTAATGTTTCATTTTATGTTGATTCCGTCGATCCGGCAAAGAACATGATTGTCTGGCGTGTGTATATGGAAGACGATAAGGGTCACGTTGTTAATGTATCCATCGACGATGAAACGGGAACACTGCTGTCGCTGCAGTATATCTCTAAAATGGCAATGGATGAAGTGCCCTATATGGCAATGGATGAAGGGACCTACCCGGAAGGAAATCTCGCAGCGCCGTCGGGGGAAAACTCCGGGCAGTATTATAACAGGACGCTGGTTGACCCTGAAACACTGGCAAACAGCCTCGCCGATTATTATGGCTTGAGCGTTGAGGCATCGGAACAAAAAAGTGGGGGTGAAACCTTTCTTTATGAGCTGAAGCTGAGCGACGGCAGTACTGACAGTGCCATGCGAATGATGGTAACCATGAGTGAATACTGGATTAATTTCTGAGGTATGATGCCGTTTTGATACAAAATAGACGGCGTCGTGATGCAGTAGTCGCCTATAATTTCGTTTAACACGAAAGGGCGATACATTATGACGACATCAACGCGCAAAACCGCGGGCAGGCGCAGAAGGACTGGCCTGGTCTATTTCATATTATTCCTGCTTCTGGTCATTATAGTTTTATTTGGTATCAGGAAAATTAACGCTTATAAAGCGGATATTCGGGACCCGGATACCGCCGGTTATCAAGATCCGGCTTCGGACGCGTCACCGGCGGACGGCTCGGGTAAATACCGCGTACAGACGATGGAGGCGTCGGATATTTCGGCAGGCGAGCTGATACTTGTCAACGGCGGGCATTCGTACAGTCCGTCTGCCGGGCCGGAGCTTGTCAGCATTTACGATGAAAAGGACGACTGCTATTTTGTCCGTGACATGGATGTGCGGATCAGCCGGGATGTGATGGAGGCGCTCAATGCCCTGATGAAGGGTTTTTATGAGGCCACGGGCATTAACGACGTCAATGTCGTGTCCGGTTTTCGGACGGTTGAGGAGCAGGAAGACCTTTATAACGCGTCGGTCGAGAAAGACGGCGCGGCGCATGCCGCCAAGTTTGTGGCGCAGACCGGCTGCAGCGAGCATCATACGGGACTGGCAATGGATTTATCTATTTATCATATCGCCGCAGGGACAAGCGAGGAATTTGACGGCGGCGGCGATTACGGTTGGATTGCGGAAAACGCCTGGCAATACGGCTTTATCCTGCGTTATCCCGAATCGAAGTATCCCATTACAAATGTCGGCGACGAGCCCTGGCACTACCGGTATGTCGGCATCCCGCACGCCCGGTACATAAAAGAGCATGATCTGTGCCTGGAGGAATATATCGACCTGCTGTATCAGTATCCGTATGACGGCGAGCATTTGAAGGTTGAAGGCCTCGGGCAGCGGTATGAAATCTATTACTGCGCGGGTACGGACGTGCATATTCCGCAGCAGGGAGAATACACTGTTTCCGGCAACAATATTGACGGCTTTATCGTGACGGCTGAGGTGAGTGAATAGCGCGTTCACCTTTAACAATAGTTATTAAAACGACCGGCTTGCGCCGGCCGTTATTTCTTTATTGCGGCTCTATGCGACCCGGTTTAGCGGTGCTCGACGCGGATCAGGTTGCCGCAGAGCATGGGGTTGCCGTCCATGATAACGGTTGAGCCGACGCCGCAGTCGATCCCGGTGACATCGGCAATGAGATGGTTGGCGCCGAGCCGGCCGAGCACGGGCACGTTGGCGCCGCCGATGCGGATATAGTAACGTTCGCGACGGAGAAGTTTTTTAAAAGCACAAAGGGTTTGAAGGAGAAAATCCCGGAATCCGTATAGGCCTGCGCGCCGCTCCAGGCCGATTCCGCTCAGGTACCCCGCGGGAACAACAGCGGTCCGCGTTTTCCTGCGGACCTTGAAGACGCCGCCGTAGCCGATATTCCGCCCCTTTTCCAGCGTCCGGATCTCGCTGACCGACGACTCCACCGCGCCCGCGCTTTGCAGCCCATGCCTGTTTGCAGTGATGAGCCGCCCCGTGAAGGCCGACCCGACGCGCACGGCGTCAAACAGTGCCTCGGGATACTCAAAAAGGACGGCGGAGCTGGCCATATGGACGGTGCCCGGCTCAACGCCGGTATTTTTCAAATCCCTGAGCAGGTTCTTAAAACTGGTGATCTGCCCGGTTGTCTGCTTTCTGCTCCGTGCGTTATAAACGTGCGTATAGATACCCGTCGCCTTGATGCCGGGAAGCTGCGTATAGACGCGGCGGATCGCCTCGGTTTCTGTCGGCAGAAAGCCGTATCGGCCCATGCCGGTGTCCACCTCAACGTGCGCGCGGGCAAAAATGCCGCGCTCCTGGCAGAAATGGCTGATGAATTCTGCCTGACGGGAAGAGGATACGGTCAGGGTGATATCAAGGTCAGCGGCATCGTAAAGCTCCCGGACCGACTGAACGGGATTGAGCAGTAAAATCCCGGCGCTCTCGCTTAGCTCACGCAGGCGGACAGCGTCCTGAAGCTCGCTGACTGCGAAATGCCGGATACCCTGCCCCAGCAGGGTGCGAGCCATCCAGACAAGCCCAAAGCCATAGCCGTCGCTTTTCAGCACGGCGTAAATCGTCCGGCCGTCAGCGGCGTCCTTGATTCGGCGGATATTTTCCAAAACCTTTTGCGTTTCCACAACAAAAATCGTCACGACTGGTCACCCCGGTTCTTTGCTTTCCGGAGAAGGGTTGTCAGCCGGAGGTACAAAGTCCGCGCCAATTTCAGCGCAGGGTAGACGAGGGGCTTGAAATCATAGCGGTACTCACCGACGAATTGCGTCAGCTCACTGTTAAATCCTTTTTTAAACTTATAAAGACCGTAAAGGGGATTCGTCTCGTCCATGTCGCCAGCGACGCCGCCGAAATCGTATTCCTCGCAGCCTGTTTCCAGCCCCCACTTCATCATATCCCACTGCAGCAGGTAATTGGGCATCAGGTTTCGATAGATATCCGCGGAAGCGCCGTAAACGTACGAGACCTTGTTGCCGTACTGGACTGCGATCGTCCCCGCGATGGCTGTCCCCTCATAAAACGCCATATACAGCCGGGCGTGTTTGCCCAGCTGTGTAAGCAGCTTTTCAAAATAGGCCTTCGGACGAACCGTAAAATGATCCCGCTTGCCGGTCGTGAGCATCAGACTGTAGAAATCGTCCAGATGCGCCGTGCCGCAAACGGATACGGTTACGCCCTTGCGCCCGGCCAGACGGAGGTTGTATCGCGTTTTTGAATTAAAGGAAGCTAAAAGCTCATCCGCCGTTTTATCCTTTATATCCAGCGACATGACAAACTGCGGCTGGACGTTATCAAATTTTACAGCGCTGTCATACGTCCGGAAGCCCAACTGTGCCGCAATGTTATGAAAATGGCTTTGATTTTTGCGTATATACGGATCACAGATGAGCGAGCAGCAGCCGTGTGCTTTGCAAAACTGCTTCACGCCCGCCAACAGCTCCGTCAGCGACGATTCGCCGCGTGTGTCGTAAACCGGCCCCCGCGGCGCATACGCCAGGCTGTATCCGAAGTACGGCAGCTTGCGCATGAGAATGCTCATGCCGCTGATAATCTCGCCGGACGCGCCGCGGACGATAAATGCGTGATGCTCCCAGCAGCTTTTTACGCCGGGCCACAGGGACGTCTGCATGATATGCCCGTTTGTCTGCCCGGCGACAAACCGGTCAAACTCACCCAAATTGTCCGTTAGTTGCTCAACCAAAGAAAAACACCTCTGATAAATAAATCATCTTTGATACAAAATGTAACACCGCTTTGTATCGGGGTTTTCTCCGGAAAGCATCAAAATTGCATAAAAAGCGCACAAAAAGGCCGCTGCCAGGCATAATAGCGGCCTTTTCAACTGGTAATAATTACTACTTACGCCTCGGGGGCATTCGGTTCCGCCTCGTCCGTCGGGCAGCCGTCCGCTTTGTCGAGATGAATAACCTTCATCGGCGCGGGCTTGAAGAAGAACGAGAGGACAATGGCGGCCACACATACGATGGCACAGAAAAGGAATATGTTTTGGATGCCGCCCAGCAGCACATCCTTGGCCGCGCCAACAGCCGTTTGTACGGCGGCGGCCTTCTCGGGCGGCGTCTGACCCATGATTCGGGATACGGCCTCGGCGTCTGTAATGACCTGCGGATCGCTCAGCGAGGCGCGGATGGCTTCCGGCACGCTGGACAGGTTGAGTGAGGCAAAGCCGGAGGCCATGGAAGAGGCCATGATGGTTCCGTATACAGCCGTACCGATTGTCGAACCGATCGTCCTGAAAAACGTGACGGCGCCCGTTGCGGCGGCCAGCTGCTCAATCGGGGCGGCATTTTGCACGTTCGTATTGGTAATCGGCATGGTAAAGCCGATGCCCGCGCCGGTGATGACCATAAAAACGATGACCGACAAATACGAGCTGGCGGCCGTCACACCCGATAAAAGGAAGGCCCCAAGGGCGGCCAGGGCAAAGGCCAGCATCGTCAGAAACCGGAAGAGCGTGCTGCGCTCCGTAGCGAAAAAGCCGATGATATTGCTGGTGATCATCAGCGCGATGGTCATCGGGACGGTGACCGCGCCCGACGTTGTAGCCGATTGGCCCAGAATGCCCTGTACAAAATAGGGTATATAGATAATCACCGCGTACATGACGGCGTTTGAAAAAAAGGCGACGAGAAGGGTGAGCCAGATGCAGCGGTTTTTAAAAAAAGACATCGGAATGATCGGGTTTTGTGCTTTTGATTCAGCTATGGCAAACAGAGCCAGCATAACGGCCGAAAAAGCCAGCATACCGATAATCTGCACGGAACCCCAGGCGTAGGACGAGCCGGCAAGGCTAAACGCCAGAAGCATCGGCACAAGAGCGAGGATGAGGAGAACAGTCCCTTTAATATCGATTTTATTTTGACGCCCCGTCATTTTGAAGTTCGGCATGAAGGGCACGACGAGCGCTATGGCGATGATGCTGATGGGCACGTTAACATAAAAAACCCAGCGCCAGCTCAAATAATCCGTTATGAGCCCGCCGAGGAGCGGGCCGATAATGCTCGACAGCGCGAAAACGGAGGTGACGATACCCATGTATTTCCCGCGCTTATGCGGCGGGAACAGGTCGGCCACGATGGTAAAAACACTCGTTGTGATGATGCCGCCGCCGAGTCCCTGGATGCCCCGGAAGATAATGAGCCACGTCATACTCGGCGAAGCGCCGCAGAAGATGGAGCCGATAATAAATGTGAAGATACCCGTCAGAAAAATCGGTTTGCGGCCAAAGAGGTCGGCCAGGCCGCCTGAAATGGGTATGATGACGGTTGAGCTGAGCATGTAGATGGTAAACGGCCAGACGTACAGCGCCATGCCGCTCAATTCTCCGACGATTGTTTTCATGGCCGTGCTCACAATGGTGGTGTCCAGCGCCGATAAAAGCAGGCTCGCCATGAGCGCGACGATGATCAGCCCGAGCCGCGCACCCTTAACATTTTCGTTATTCAAGTCAGATTCGCTCCTTTATCAGCCGATGAAAGCCCGTTTAGCCGTCTGATTTGCCGTCCCTTCATATAAAAGGCCCGGACACGCGGGGCTTTAACCGCTCCGTAATAGCTTTTTACCGATTATATCATACTTCAGGCTAAGGCCGCCTGTGGGTAAAAGATATTAAAATAACTGGGAATAAGGTTGGGAATATGTATAATTAACACAATTGCTGAGCAGTTTGGTTTTTAGTTTTTAAGCGTATCGCCGGCATAACCGGTCTGGCGGATATAGCGCGCTAAGCACCGTTTTGACCCGGACGGCGCACGCCAAGGCCCCTGATGTGCCGGCTGCACTTTAGTATTTGGGGAATTACGGCTTGTTAATAGGTAAATTTCGGCTTATAATATATCCAAACCTTGAAGGGAGATTCTTATGAGCAATATTGTCCAGCTGCCCATGGAATTACAAATGGGTGACTTTAAAACCAGCTTCAACGCCGCCGTTGTCAAGGGTAAAAGCGGACTGCTTCTGATTGACTGCGGCCTGCCGGGTTTCCTGCCGAAGCTGGAACAGGCCATGGCAGACAACGGGCTGAGTCTTTCTGACGTCAAGAAAATTATTATTACGCACCATGATGCCGACCATATGGGCGCGCTCAAGGCGCTGCTCGATAAATATCCGGGCATTGAGGTGCTGTGCTCGCCGGACCAGGCGCCGTATGTCACCGGCAAGGAGAAGCCGCTGCGGCTGGCTATTTTTGAAAAGCGCTATGAAGCATCGACAGACGAGGCGGAAAAGAAGTCCCTGGAAGACGAAATACGCGGACTTAAGGGCCTGGAGACCATTGAGAGCGTCACGGTAATAAACGGCGGCAGCCGCCTGCCCGACTATGACGCCACGGTCATTGAGGTTAGCGGACATATGCCCGGCCACGTGTGCGTCTATATTAACCGGGAGAAAACGCTTGTTTCAGGCGACGCGCTCGTCAGCCGTGACGGCCGGCTTTTGCCGCCGGACAGCCGGTTTACACTCGATATGCCGACAGCCATTAAGTCGCTTGAAAAGCTTGATGATTACGATATCTCCACCGTCATCTGCTATCACGGCGGCCTTGTGACAGACTGCGTTAAGGAGAGCCTTGAGTCGATCTGCCGGGGTGAGTGAGTATGCTATCCCGGTTCAATAAACGTTTTATTACCCCCCTGAACAGCTCCCTGGGCAGAAGGTATCAGCTAAAGCCGCTGGAGACGGGCTGCATCACGGAAAACGTTTGGGCGGTAAAGACCGATACGGTTAATTTCTTTATTGTCGACACAGGAGACGGCCTGGCTTGTTTTGACGCCGGCTACAGGCGGATTCTCATCCGGGACGAGCTGAAAAAACTCGGGTTCGACCGGGAGAGCGTAAGCTATGTATTTTTAACGCACGCCGATATCGACCATACGCGCGGGGTGAGCCTGTTTACGAATGCCGACGTTTATCTCTCACGTGACGAAAAGCAGCTGCTCACGGGCCTGAGGACCATGCGCAGCGCCGTGAGGACCCCGCACCTTCGGTGCGAATCCCATCTGCTGCGGGACGGCGATAAGATCAAAGCCGGTAACACGACGATTGAGGCGATCGCAACACCGGGCCATACGCCGGGGTCCATGGCGTACCTGCTCGACGGGCGGTATCTCTTCACAGGGGACACCTGCAAGCTGGGTGGCGGCAAAGCCTACGCCGGCAGCCATTACACCATGGACATCAAGCGCCAGTATGAATCGATCCGCAAGCTGGCCGCGCTTCAAAACGTGGAATACGTTTTTACGGCGCACGCGGGATATTCCGACGATTTTGACAACGCGTTCAGCGACTGGCGCGATTAGGAGACAGCCATGCAATACCGTCAGATGGGAACAACCGGAGACGAGGTCTCTATTTTAGGCTTCGGATGTATGCGCCTGCCGAAAACAGGCGGCCGGTGGGACGAGAAGAAATCGGAACAGCTTATCGCCGCCGCCATCGAAGAGGGTATCAACTATTTTGATACGGCCTATCTGTATTTCGGAAACGAGGCACTGGTGGGCAAAATTCTGGCCGGCGGACGGCGGGACAAGATCCAGCTCGCCACCAAGCTGCCGCCGATGCAGGTCAATTCGCGCGCGGATATGGACCGGTTTCTCGATATACAGCTTAAGCGGCTCGCAACGGACCGGATAGACTATTACCTGCTTCACAGCCTGATGTCCTTTGACAGCTGGAAACGACTGAAGGAGCTGGGAATAGAGGATTTTCTCGAAAAAGCAAAGCGGGACGGAAAAATCCGCCGCGCCGGATTTTCGTTTCACGGCTGGCGGGCTGAATTTAAAAGCATACTGGACGACTACCCGTGGGATATGGCGCAGATTCAATACAATTATTTCGACGAGAATAATCAGGCCGGCCGGGAGGGCCTGTTATACGCCGCGTCCAAGGGCGTCGGCGTTGTTATTATGGAGCCGCTGCGGGGCGGCTATCTGGTGGACAAGCTGCCGGCTGAGGTGCACGGGATTTTTGAGCGGACGACACCGCGCCGCTCGGCGGCCGAATGGGGTCTGCGCTGGGTCTGGGACCAGCCGGAGGTGACGGCGGTCCTGTCCGGCATGAACGAGCCGGCACAGCTGACGGAAAATATCCGTGTGGCATCCCACATGACGCCGAACACGCTGACGGGCGATGAAAAGCGGATGTTTGGCGAGGTCCGGGATATCATCCGCCAAAAGATCAAGGTGCCCTGCACCGGCTGCGCCTACTGTATGCCGTGTCCGGCGGGCGTGGATATCCCCGGCTGCTTTTCGCTGTATAACGACAAGAATATTCACAAGGGTCTCGTGCGCGAAAGCTCGTACCTTTTCAGGACCTCGGGTTTTGACGGTGGGCGGCCCTCATACGCCTCGCTGTGCGTTGAGTGCGGCGCGTGTGAGAAAAAATGTCCCCAAAGCCTGCCGATCCGCCAATATCTCAAAGACGTGTCAAGGGATATGGAGAAGGGGTTTTTCAAGCCGTCCATGGGTGTACTCCGCGGTTATATGGGGCTGATGTCCAAAAGGAAAAAGAAGAAAGGCCCGTCCGGGCCGGGGATTTCCGATCAATCTGATAGTAAATGAGGCCGTCAATTGGAAACCGTTTTTTATATTTTGCTCATTGCCGTGCTGGCCGGCTTCGTCGGCGCGCTTTTAGGCATGGGCGGCGCGATCATCGTCACGCCGGCGCTGACGCTGATCTTTGATATCGATATCCGATACGCCATCGGCGCGAGCATTATATCCGTTATCGCCACCTCAAGCGGGGCGGCTGTGGCGTATCTCAAAAGCCGGCTGGCCAACGTGCGCATTGGCATGTTTCTTGTTATCGGTACGACGCTGGGCGCCATAACCGGGACATTTTTAAGTGCTGTTATCGGTCCAAAATACCTGTTCATTGTCTTCGGCGTTTTAATGCTTTACTCCGCGGCAATGATGCTCCGCAAGCTCGGAGCTAAAACCCAACAGGACGTAACGGCCCATCCAATGGCGGAAAAGCTCCGGCTGAACGGCTCGTATTACGACATGGCCTCAGGCGAAACCGTTGACTACAAGGTTGCCGGCGTCTTCGGCGGGTTGGGCATGATGTATCTGGCCGGGACGCTGTCGGGCCTTCTCGGTATCGGCAGCGGAGCGCTCAAGGTTATGTCGATGGACCTTTTCATGAAGCTGCCGCTGAAGGTCTCAAGCGCAACGAGCAACTTTATGATCGGCGTGACAGCGGCGGCCAGTGCGGGCGTTTACTTTTTCAGGGGCGATATAGACCCGAAAATTGCCGCGCCCGTGGCCCTCGGCGTACTCATTGGCGCCACAATTGGCACACAGGCCATGCAGCGCCTGGGAAACAAGACCATCCGTCTGCTCTTCGTGCCGGTGCTGGCGTTTGCCTCCATCCAGATGATTATTAAGGGGGTCCGGTTTTAGGTGAAAAACGACGTTGAAACGTCGGAGCTGCGGATTGCCCGGTTCATCCGCATCGTCGTTTTAGGCAGCGCCGCTGTGATTCTTCTGGGGCTGGTCCTTTACTTTGCCACCGGGACGAGCGGGTATGATAACGGCTTTTACCCCATCGCGCTCGGCCAAATTTTGAGCGGCGTCGCGGCGATAAAACCGTACGCTGTCATCATGTTGGGGATCTTTCTTCTGATCCTGACGCCGATCTTGCGTGTGGCGGTATCGGTGATTGTCTTCCTGAAGGAAAAGGATTACCTGTACGTCGCCATAACCGCGCTGGTATTCGTCATACTTCTTGTGAGCCTTGTCATCGGCTTCACCGAATAAAGCAGCGCAAGACTACAAAAATGCCGGGATCATTTTTATGTGATCCCGGCCCAGTTTATTTAGGCATCGTGATTTTGTTCTGCGGCCTTCATCAGCTTGTTGTACAGCTCGTCGCCAACACAGAGCCTGGCGTGCTTACACCACTGGACACAGCTTTTGATATCGTTATAAACGACGAAGCCGCAATGGTCACACGCCACCTCGGTGTCGATGGAGAAGATCTCAATCTCGTTGCCGCATTCGGGGCAGAGCTTGATTTCAAGCGTCGGTGTTTTCAGTTTGTCCATGCCATGGCAGCCGCCCATCATAGCGCTCGCCTCCTTTTTTATGTTATTAGGATAGCACCGTCACGCCAACTTGTCTGTTGTTATTACAACGCGCTTGGGTGTGAGTTGTACACATGTTGCGGTGGAAAATATACGTAAAATATGATAATCTTAATATCAGAATCTGTCCGGCGAAAGATACGAATGAACATCGTTTAAGGAGGTCTTACCATCATGGATGTTATGGATGCCATTAAATCCAGGCACAGCGTCAGAAATTACAGCGACCGGCTGCTGGAGGAAGAAAAGCTACTCCAGGTACTCGAGGCGGGACGGCTTGCCCCGTCGGCGAGAAACGGCCAGGAGTGGCGGTTTATCCTGGTGCGAGATCCGTATAAAATGAAGCTGCTTTTTGAAGCCGCCGACAGCCAGCCGTCCGTCGGGGAAGCGCCGGCAGCCATCGTCGTGTGCGGCACGGACCGCCATCTTATGGACTGTGGCCAGCAGTCCGATACGATCAACTGCTCAATCGCGCTGTCCTATATGATGCTCGCGGCGCACGAGCTGGAGCTGGGCACATGCTGGCTCGGCCGATTCAGCGCCGGGAAGGTCAAGGCGGCGCTGGGTATTCCCGATTATGTAAGCGTTGTGGCTATGACGCCGATCGGCTATCCCGCCAAAGAGCCGGAGATTCGCCCGAGAAAAAGCTTCGGCGAGGTCGTCAGCTACGATAAGTATTGATAATACATTCAGGCCGCCGTGTTTCAGTATGCGGCGGCTTGATTTAGCTGCTGGTGAGGTGTTGATGAATGAAGATTAAAGCCGCGCTGTCGGCAGATGACGGCCAAACGTTTCAGCTTGAAGAGCTTGACCTGCGGGAACCCAATGCCGACGAGCTTCTTGTAAAAATCGCCGCCTGCGGCGTGTGCCACACGGACCTGTCAATGATGGGCGGCGACGGAGGGATGGTATACGGCCACGAGGCCTGCGGCGTCGTTGAGCAGGCCGGGAAAAACGCCGCTGGCTTTTCAGAGGGCGACCGTGTTGTCCTGTCGTACCCGCACTGCGGCGTCTGCCCCGCCTGCCGGCAGGGAAGGCCCTATAGCTGCGTGTATTTTAGCGATCTTTTTATGGGAGAGCGGCTCTCCGGCCCTCCGCCGCTGACGCTTCGAGGCCGCCGCGTCCTGTCGTTTTTCGGACAGGGCGGCTTTGCAACCCACACGGTTGCGCATCAAAGCAGCGCCGTCAAGGTCCATAAGGAACTTGATCTGAAAATGCTTGGGCCGCTCGGTTGCGGCGTCCAGACCGGCGCCGGCTCGGTTATGAACGTCTTAAGGCCGGAGCCCGGCGCGGCGCTTGCCGTATTCGGGACGGGCAGCGTGGGGCTCTCGTCCGTTCTCGCCGCGAAGGCGCTGGGCTGCGGGACAATCATCGCCGTTGACCGGGTCCGGCAGCGGCTGGAGCTGGCCGAGGAATTTGGAGCCACGCACACGGTCCATACCGGCAAAACGACGGACGCCGCAGGTGAGATCATAGCCATAAGCGGCGGACTGGATTTCGTCGTCGACACATCCGGCAGCGCGGCTTTAATGGATGCCGCCGCGCGATGCCTGAAGCCGGGCGGCCGGGGCTGCGGCGTCGCCGCGGCGGGCCTGCCACGGCTTGGACGGGAGGACGGCCGGCGCTGGGACGAGGTCATCCAGGGTTCTTCCGTACCGCGTGAATTTATACCGAAAATGATCGAGCTATACCGGCAGGGACGTTTCCCGTACGACAAGATGCTCTCGTATTTCGAATTTGAACAGATCGGCGAAGCCTTCCGGCAGATGAAAAACGCCGAAATTATCAAGCCTGTCCTTGTTATGTAAGCTATTAGCGTCCGGTTAATGATAAATAAATAAAAGGCTGGCGTTTGAGCACTGCCAAAAATTCTTGTAAATCCAGCCTTTTTGGCTTATACTGTCTCAGTAATACATCCGAAATAAAATGTACCCTATAGAACGGACAGCACGGGTTTTCAAAACCCTTCAAAATGGACAGGCGGATTTTTGAGACCCTTAATGTCGGACAAAAGCGGTTTTGACTCCAGATCAGACAGGTATTAGAATTGAACTGAACTGGAGGAGTGCCAGATGGCTATTAAGAAGTTTTCAGAAGAAGAAATGAATCATCTCCGAGCAAGCCCCTACGTTTTAGAGGTAAGTCGCAACATCGTGCATTTCTCAGCTGAATTTAAAGAGCTATTCTGGAATTTAGCACTGGAGGGAAATGAGCCGCGAGATATTTTTATCCAGCTCGGCATCGATCCTGATATTCTTGGGGAAAATCGTGTTATCGGGATGAAGGGCATGATCCGAAATGAAGTCCGAGCAGGAAAAGGGTTCAGAGACTTAAAAACATATGGTTCATATCTCATAGACTACACAAATCCAGAAGCAAAAGTAAAATACCTCGAGCAGCAGTTGGCATACAAAGATCAGGAAATAGAGTTTCTAAAAAAAATTGTATCTTTAGGTCGGGAGGATGCGGAACCATGAATGTTCCCGCATCTGCCAAGTATGCAATCATCCGTGAGATGACCCGGCGGGACAACAACTTGCTGAATATATCCTGGCTGTGTGATGCTGCCGGCGTTTCCCGGTCCGGATACTACCATTACCTTGAAACGGAAGACCTCAGACGGCGCCGTGAGGAGCAAGACCAAAATAATTTCCTGATAATTCTGGAGGCTTATCGTTTTCGTGGTTACGATAAGGGCGCCCGCGGCATTTACATGCGGCTTCTCCACATGACGCCTCCGGTACATATGAACATTAAGAAAATCCGACGGTTGATGAACAAATATGGCCTTTTCTGTCCTATTCGCAAAGCAAATCCATACCGGAGAATGGCTAAAGCCCTGAGAACCAACAATGTTGCCCCCAACCTGTTGAACCGGGAATTTGAAACACATGGGCCCCGTGCTGTTCTGCTGACGGATATTACCTACATCATCAATGGGAAGGCACCACGGTGCTATATGTCTACGATCATCGACGCCTTCACAAAAGAGTTGCTCGCTTGGGCACTGAGCGAGTCTCTGGAGATTGATTTTGTTCTGGATACCGTGAACCAGCTCGTCGAGAATTATGGAATCTCTTTGACGACCGAGACCCTGATTAATTCGGATCAAGGGTCACACTATACAAGCGTAAAATTTATCCAGCTGATAAAAGACAGTGAACTGAGGCAGTCAATGTCCCGCAAGGCAAACTGTTGGGATAACGCGCCGCAGGAATCTTTCTACGGCCACATGAAAGATGAAATTGACATTTCTCAGTGCACGACGTTTGAAGGAATTCACCAGGTGATCAGCGACTGGGCTGACTATTACAACATCGAGCGGTATCAATGGGATTTGGCAAGGTTATCTCCAAGGGAGTATTACAAGTATCTCGTGACAGGACAATACCCTCTGACAATACCTAAAGCAAAAGGCGAAGATTGATGGCGGGGCTCTGCCCCACACCCCGAGGTTTTTCGCCTTGGTTTCCAGGAGGGCAGCGCCTGCCTGCAAAAAAGAAGCGGTGTGAAAACACCGCCCCCCTTGTAAACCCGCACGGGCGCTCGGGTCGCTCCTCAGCGTCGCCCTATCCTCCCTTGTGGTAAAGCACTATTAGCATAACATTAATACCTATCTCACTGGAATGCCAAAAACCCATATTGTCCTTGACATGGGGTACACATTAAAAAGAGTGGTTGATATGACGGAAAAGCCAGCCGGGGAGCTGACGTCGAGACAAAACGTCGTTCAGTTTTTCAAATTCACGCTTTTTTCGATATCAGCCGGCGGGATCCAGATTTTAAGCTTTACGGCGCTTGACAAGCTGACTGGGCTGCCGTACTGGCCGAAGTATCTCACCGCGCTTGTCCTGTCGGTCGTATATAATTTTACGGTCAACCGGCACTTTACCTTTAAGTCGGCAGCCAACATACCGCTGGCTATGACGAAGGTTGTGCTGTATTATCTCGTATTCACCCCGGCCTCAACCTGGTGGGGCGATACGCTGACGGGACTCGGCTGGAATGAATACCTCGTTTTATTCGGGACGATGGTTATTAATTTCCTAACGGAATTTTCATTCTGCCGCTTTGTTGTTTATCGAAAAACCATTAATACGAACAAACTGGCCGAGCGCGACCGGGAAAATGCGCGCCGGTAGGAAAAAAACCTGATTGAAGCGAAATGAGGCCCGGCTTTGATCAACATGATTTATCGCAGAGACATGGGAGTTACATATGAGCGAATTTACGATCAGACAAGCCAAATTGGAGGACGTGCCGCTGATTCTTCGTTTTACGAAGGAACTGGCCGAGTACGAAAATCTGCTCGATCAGGTAACGGCAACGGAAGAGACGCTGCGTGAGTGGATGTTTAAAAAGGGAAAAGCACAGGCTGTCATCGGCATGGAAAACGGAATGCCCGTTGGCTACGCGCTGTACTTTTATAATTTCTCGACATTTTTAGGGCGGGCCGGTATCTATATTGAAGACCTGTACGTGCGCCCGGCGCACCGGAAAAAGGGGTACGGCAAGGCCTTTTTCCGGCATATCGCGCGGCTTGCGCGGGATGAGGGCTACGGCCGCCTTGAGTGGGCGTGTCTGGACTGGAACCAGCCGAGTATCGATTTTTATCAGGCACTCGGCGCTCAAATGAAGGATGAATGGAAGCTTTTCCGCCTTGACGAGGCCGGGATCAAAAAGCTGGCCACAGAATAAAACATAAAACGGTTTGCCGGATAGCAAGCCGTTTAGACTGTCAAAAAAGCCGCTTTCGCGGCTTTTTGACAAATATGGGTTCTCGCGCTGAGGCGCTCGCAAAGTAATGCTTTTCAGAAGTGAATTTCCTTAAAGCATTAAAATCTGACAATTTTCGCCGCTGAGACCAGACAACTCGCCGTCATCGACGAAAATTAAATCGCACGGCGATTGGACGTACAGACAAAGGATAGAAGACTTTTTTGGCTATCCGACGTCGGCGGGCTTCATCAGCTCATACTGGCAGCCAAGAAATTCAATCGGAATGCCGTCGTGATCCCGATGGAACGAAAAGACGGCGCTGCCCGTCATTTTAAAGCCGAGCTTATGAAGCAGCGCGCAGGAAGGGATGTTTTCTGAGGCCGTGCCGGAGATAATCTTCGATGCACCGAGCTTTTCAAACGCATACGTCAGAGCGGCCCTGCAGCTTTCGGTGGCGTAGCCCTGGCCATGAAAAACCGCGTTAACGCAATACCCCAGATTGTAAACGCCGGGGGTCTCCGTTTGGACCAGACTTATATATCCGGCAAAATCGCATGTGTCCTTTACAAAGACGGCAAAATAGCCGCCGTGTGCGGAAAAACTGCGGCTGAGCTCCTTGATTTTACGATCGGAATCAGGCCAGGAATGATCATAAGCGGCGTATTCCGAAGCGTTGAACCAGATGATCAGTTCCTTGAGCAGCCGCCAGTCTTCGGGTTTAAACTGCCGGATAACGAGGCGCGGCGTTTCAAACGACGTCATGGCAATACCTCCTGCTATACTCAGGATAAATATTTTATAGACACAGTAAGCGCTTGGCGTTGCCGCCGAGTATGAGCGCCTTGTCGTAATCGGAAAGCGCCGTTTGTTTCAGACGCGCGATTTCATTCTTCGCGTCCGACCACGGCGAGTCTGAGGCAAACAGAATCTTTTCCGCGCCGTGATTTTTAACGATGCGCAGAAACTGTTCCGGTGGGAAATACTCAAAGCCCATCGAGGTGTCAAGATAAATATTTCGGCCCACCATGTACCGCTCCACGTCGTCCCATTCCGCGTGCCCGCCAAAATGTGCCGCGACGATAACGCCGCCCTTCATGGCGTCGGCTATACGCGCGAATCGCTCAGGGCTGGACCGATACGGCGCTTCATATCCCGGGTCCGCTCCGGCGTGGTGTAAAAGGATCAGGCCCCGGCTGAGCGCGTAGTCGTATATCCGGAGCATTTTCGGCTCGTCAATAACAAAATCCTGATACTCACAATGGAATTTGATGCCCCGGAGCCCGAGGCTGACGATAAAGTCGATATCGCGCTTATAATCGTCCGTGTGCGGATAAATACCGCCGAAGGGTATAATACGGTCGGAAGCGAGACCGGCGGCCCATTCGTTGAGACCGATAAATTGTGAGGCCTTGGTGATAACGGGCTGCAGGACGGAGATATCCACGCTGCTTTCGTCCATGTGCTTTAAAAGGCTGGAAACCGTCCCGTCCGTGACGGGGGTGAAGGCCTCCTCAATGTTCTCTAAGAGTGTGCCGACCGCCCGCCGGGCCAGCGCGTCCGGAAAGGCGTGCGTGTGAAAGTCAATGATCATAGGTTGTCCTCAAGTATCGGCCGCCGACCTGAAGAAGCCTGCGCCGACCATCGTTTGCTAAATTGCCGGACGGGTTCGCCGCTCGGCCTTTTGAGTATAAGCGCTTCGGATGAACCTGTCAATGTGTGGAGCCCGGATGTGGCGACTGGGGACATGGATAATATGTCGATTTGTATTGCATATTAAGCGGAAAAGAATTAATCTAATGTGGAAAAGCTGCCGGCGCTGTCAAAGCGCCGGTGTCATATCTATTCAGGAGGAAAACCATGAAAAAATTAACCGTAATTATCATGACAGCCTTGCTGTTAACACTCTCGATGCTTACAGCCTGCAGCCAGACGGGCGCTGACACGGATGTGTCTGGTATACCATCGCCGTCTGTGTCCGACACTGCGCCGCCGTCGCCGTCCGAGAGCACCCCGGCGGAAACGGTCTCGCCGAGCCCCTCGGAGGGTACGGCCCCGGCTCCGGAGCCTTTTAACTTTGAAGAACAGACGTATACACAGGATACAGTATCAATTATCTATCCCCAGATCACCGGTCTTGGGGATGAACAACTGCAAAATGATTTGAACGGTATCATTTACGACGCCGCGATGCAGGGGCTGGACGAGCAGGAAAGCGGCACGGAGTACGAGCTGACATCTACGGTGAGCCTCAATACGCCCGACGTGATCAGCGTCTGGTTTGACGGTTATTATTACGCGCCGGGCGCTGCGCATCCGGGCCTATTGCTGTTTGGTGTGAATATCGATGTTGCCAGCCGCCAGCCGGTAGCCCTCGGTGACCTTGTGACCATCGACAGCGGCTTTGTCGAGCTGCTCCGAAACGGTGAATTCAGCAGCAGCGATTTTGATATGACGGACCAGATCAGATCGGACGCCCTGGATTATCTGTCCGACGACGAGTCGATGATCGCCCAGCTCAGGGACGCCAATTCGTCGATCTGGTCTACGGGCTACTATATTACACCCGATGCGCTGGTTGTCTCTGTGGCCGTTGCGCATGTCATGGGAGACCACATGGAGATAAGCATTCCTTACGGCGATCTGGCTTCGGTTAAAACGGATCATCCTGTCTGGGATGTGCTTGGAGCGTAGAACTAAGATTGTAAATTGCGTGAGGTGAGTGTATGCCGCTGGTTAAGGTTGAGCTGAGAAAAGGGAAGAGCGCCGATTATAAAAAGGCAATTTTGGACGGTATCCATCAGGCACTGGTAGATTGCTTTAATGTGCCGCCGGATAACAGGCTCCAGCGGCTGTACGAGCTGGAACCGGCAGATTTTGAGCTGTCGGCCGGCAAGACCGACGCCTTCGTCCTCATCGAACTGACGGTGATCAAGGGCCGCAGCTACGAGGCCAAGAAAAAGCTCTACCAGGCAATTGTCGATAATCTTGAAAAAGCCCCGGGGATCGTGCGTTCGGACACGCTGATCGTACTCAATGAGGTGCCGGCGGAAAACTGGGGTGTCCGCGGCGGTATACCGGCCCTTGAGACCGAGCTTGGTCTCAAGGCCGGGGATTAGCGGAACGGTATTCGTAACGAAGCATAAGCGTCTGTATTTTATGCGGGCGCTTATTTCTAAATATTATATTGACAAATCTCGATGTGACGTATATACTGTGATATATCGAATAAATTAGATGTGAGGCTGGGCGATGGCAACGATGCATAAAGAAAACGCGCGCGTTTTTAAAGCGTTTTGCGATGAAAACAGGCTGATGATATTGGAGCTGTTACGCAGCGGAGAAAAATGCGCCTGCGTCCTCTTGGAAAAGCTGAATATCAGCCAGTCTACGCTGTCCTACCACATGAAGATCCTGGTTGATTCGGGTATTGTAAACGGACGCCAGGAGGGGAGATGGACGCATTACCGCATCAGCAAAGAGGGCAGCTTAAATGCAGAGAATCTTTTAAAAGCGCTTACAACAGAAGACGCCGATTGTGCTGAAACCTGCTTGAGCTGTAAAAGCGCTGGAGCCTGACTGTCGCAAAGCCGCAAGGCGGCTTTGCCGACACATTAAAGTTTTCGGCTGAGGGGCTCGCAGTGTAACGCATTTCGGAAATAAATGCCTCAAAGCGTTGAAATCAAACAATTTTCGCCGCCGAGACCAGA
The DNA here is from genome assembly GCA_963675425.1 of uncultured Sporobacter sp. Taxonomy (GTDB): domain Bacteria; phylum Bacillota; class Clostridia; order Oscillospirales; family Oscillospiraceae; genus Sporobacter. Next base: position 2,593,399 of record OY776214.1, read on the forward strand.
CAACTCGCCGTCGTCGACGAAAATTCAATCGCTCGGCGATTGGACGTATGGCCATAGGTCGATTCTCTTCGTCTATAAATTAAGTATGCCGTCGCCAGGACGGCATCAATTTAAAACGAATATATCGAAAAAATTAGATGTGAATCAATTGGTAAAGATAGGGTGAGCATATGATGGTTATAAAAGCGGTGTGGGATTTTTTACAAAATCAAATACTCGGGATGAAATGGCTCAGCGAGCTTGTCTCATCCCTGCTGACGGCGTTCGGTTTTGATCTCAACAACCGGTGGGTCGGCAGCGTGCAGTTTTTTATTTACGATGTTATTAAGATTACAATTTTACTATGCTTTTTAATTTTCCTGATCAGTTACATACAAAGTTATTTCCCGCCGGAACGCAGCAAAAAAATACTTGGACGCTTCCGGGGGCTCGGGGCCAACGCCGTTGCGGCGCTTTTAGGGACGGTAACGCCGTTTTGCTCGTGCTCGTCGATCCCGCTTTTTATGGGCTTTTCAAGAGCGGGGCTGCCCGTCGGTGTAACGTTTTCGTTTCTTATTTCTTCACCGATGGTGGATCTGGGTTCGCTGCTTTTGCTGATGAGCATTTTTGGCGCAAAGGTGGCCGCTATTTATGTGGTCGTCGGCCTCATTATTGCGATACTCGGCGGCACGCTCATCGAAAAGCTGCGCATGGAGCGATACGTTGAAAGCTTTATACTGACGGCCGGCGGCGTTGATATCGAGGCGCCCGATCTGACGATAAAGGACCGGGTGATCTACGCTAAAGACCAGATGCTCGCTACCTTTAAAAAGGTTATCATATACATACTCATTGGCGTGGGCATCGGCGCCGTCATCCACAACTGGATTCCACAGGAATGGGTATCTGCGGTGCTCGGCAGCAAAAACCCCTTCGGCGTTATTCTGGCGACGCTCGTCGGCGTGCCGATGTACGCGGACATCTTCGGCACGATCCCCATTGCGGAGGCACTGTTTTATAAGGGCGCGCAGCTGGGGGCAATCCTGTCGTTCATGATGGCGGTGACGACCTTGTCGCTCCCGTCGCTGATCCTTCTCAGAAAAGCTGTTAAGCCAAAGCTGCTGGCGCTGTTTATTGGTATTTGCACGGTTGGCATTATCCTTGTGGGGTACTTATTCAACGCGCTCCAAACAGTTATTGTGTAGGAGGAAATGAATGCTGCGGTGAAATCAGCGGGACCGATGTTGATTGCCGAGTGTAAGTTTAATGGCGAAGACTATGAGGTGCCGCCGAAGGAAATGCTGGTTGAGGCCGTATTAAAAGCCGTATTGTGCGAGCGGGAAGAGGCTTGTGCCGGGAACAGCTATGATGTGCCGGAAAACCTGGAGCATTTTTTTGAAGGCAAGAATAAAAAATACTGCTGTTGCGATGAAGGGGACTGCTGATGATGAAAGATAAGCGTAATTTGTTACTCCTGTTAGGCTCGATGGCCTTTTTGGCAAACGGCGATAATTACGCCGCCGCGCCGCTGCTGCTTAACATAGCGGGGGATTTGCATATCAGCGTGGAAACCGCCGCGGTATCTGTCACCGCGTATATGCTGGCATTTGGCGCCTTTACACTGATTTTTGGGCCCCTGTCCGATCGGTTCGGGAAAGCTAAGATCATAAACATTGCCGCCTTGGGAACAGCCATTTTCAGTATTCTGGGCGGGTTTGCCTATAATCTGACTTCTCTGATCGTTTTCAGAGCGATGAACGGCGCTTTTGCCGCAGGTATTTTCCCGGTGACCTTGGCGCTTGTCGGCCAAAGCTTTGATAATGAAAACCGACATAAGGCGCTGGCGAAGGTTATGGGGCTGATGTTTCTGGGGGCCGCCACAGCCACGGCCGTAGGCGGGGCGGTTGCCCATCTGGGGTCCTGGCGCCATGTATATATTATCTATGGCGTGGGAGAGCTGGTTATAGCACTGCTAATGCTTAAAATGCTTGAGAAGGACAAACCGGTTGTAACGAAATTAGACTATATCAGCGCGTATAAGCAGCCGCTGAGTAACTTTAAATTTATGCGCCTGGTTCTAACCATATTTCTGGTAGGCTTCAGCGTGTTCGGTACCTTCACTTATTCCGGAAAGCTGTTGCAGGAGATGACGGGTTATACGGTGTTGGGCGTTGGCCTGATTTTATCTTTGTTTGGCATCGGAACTGTTTTTGGCGGACGTATAGCGCCAAAAATAAAAAAGAAAATGGGCGCGCTCTATTTTGTTCTTGCCGGGGTCATAGGTTTTCTGGCGCTGTTTACGCTGTCATCCAGTCAAAACATTTACGTACTCACAGCGGGCTTGTTCTTCTTTGGCATGGCGTTTATATTTCTGCAGTCCACACTTGTCTCAGCCGTGCAGGAAATGCTTCCAAACGCTAAAGGAACAGCCATGTCAATGGCTTCCTTTAATATTTTTGTGGGCGGAGCCATCGGCACCGGCATTAATGCCAGGATCATTGAGGTTTATTCTGTTTCGCGCATCTACCTCATTGCGGCATTTCTGATACTAATCGTAGGCTTGGCATCATCTGTTTTTCTAAGTCTGAAAAATAAGAAACCGGAAGAATTGAAATAATACAAAGTATAAATTTTTAAAGGAGAATGTTTTATGGCACTGTTTAAAAAGAAAACCAAGCAGGAAAAGGAAAGCTGCGGCTGCGGCTGCAATGCGGTCCATGTTGATGGCGGCGAAAATGCGGAAAACACGGCCGAGCGGGTCAAGGTGCTCGGGTCCGGCTGCGCCAAATGCAATCAGCTGGAAGCGGCCGTCAAAGAGGCGATGATCGAGCTGGGGCTGGATCCCACCGTCGAGCATGTGACGGATTTTACGCAAATTGCGGCGTACGGCGTAATGACGACGCCCGCGCTCGTCATTGACAGCAAGGTCGTGTCGGCGGGCAAGGTTTTAAAGAAGGATGAAGCTGTAAAATTCCTGCAGAAGTTACTGTAATTATATGTTTTGCTGATAACCCATAAAAAGGAGAACAAGATTATGAGAATGCTGGCGGAATTTTTTCCGGAGTTTACTGAAAAGCTCGATGAGATCGACGCGCTGTACGCCGAGAAACGGACAATTGACGAGAAGACGTATCAGTTTATCTGCTTTGCCCTGTCCATCAAGGCGCGCTCCAAGCCCTGCGTACTCAAGCATTTTAAAGGCGCGCTGGAAGCCGGCGCCACAGTGGAGGAGCTCACGTACATATTGGCGCTCACCATGCGCGAGGCGGCCGGTGCGGACGACTGCTGGACACACGATGTGATCGGAGACTGGAAGGAGATCCTCGCCGGCAATATCAAGTGCGCCTGCGAGGAATAAACAGACATGCGCGCAGAACCCTGTGGCGCTGGCCACGGTCGTTGGCGTGCCGGTGATGCTCGCGCTTGTCAGAATCGCCAATAACACGAGAGGCTGGTTTAAACATGCCAAGGCCTAAAATCGCCTTCGTCTGCGTACACAACTCCTGCCGTAGCCAGATCGCCGAGGCGCTGGGAAAGCTCCTGGCCGCTGATGTCTTTGAAAGCTATTCGGCCGGGACGGAGCTCAAAGACCGCATTAATCCGGACGCCGTGCGGCTGATGAAGGAGCTGTACGGCATCGACATGGAAAAAACACAAAAGCCGAAGCTCCTGGACGATATCCCGCCGGTTGATGTTGTGGTGACGATGGGCTGCAATGTCCGCTGCCCGGTTCTGCCGTGTAAAAAGCGGGAGGACTGGGGCCTTGAGGACCCCACCGGTCAGGCGGACGAGGCGTTTGTCGCCGTCATCCGTGAGATAGAAGGCCACATCCGCCGTCTGGCGGAGGATATGTCGGAATCAGGAATGTAACCGAATATGGCCCACGTTGTACAATGACGATATCTGCATCCGCTGCTTCTGTTGTCAGGAGCTTTTCCCCGAGGGTGCCATCAAGATAAAATAGGAATTTATAAAAAGCTGCCGGACGATATTAGTCCGGCGGCTTTTTGCGTTTATATAGATATTAAGTAAGAATCGAGTATTACAAATGGGAAATAAAGGCATAATAAGCACAGAAATTGAGCCGGTGTGTCCGGCGGGCGGGGGCTTATATGTCGTTATTCAGCAATGTCAACCTGATATCGGTGTTTCTCATCGGGCTGTTCGCGGCCACGTTTATCACCGGCATTCTTCGTCCGCCGACGTCCGGCCGGATTTTTGACTGCTTTACCGCCGTCATCAACGCCCTCATATTTTTTCTGTCGGCCGCCTTGGCTGTGCTGGCGGCCAACGCCGTTTTTGCCGACGGCGGCCAGTCTCTCCTGTCCAAGCTTTTCAGCGCGATCCCGGGCATTGGCGATTCGGACATCGGCCGCGATATACTGGCGTACGGTCTGGTTCTGATACTGTTCCTAACCGTCATTTACGCGCTGCTGCGCCTGCTGTCGCTTCCGCTCATACGCCGGGCGATTGCGCCCCTGTCCGATATCATAGGCTTTGCTATCCGCAAAACAAATATTGTTGTCCAGCGCGCCATCGGCGGGCTTTGGCAGCTGCCGAAGGCCGTCGCGCTCGTGCTGGTGTTTTCGCTCCTGTTCAGCTTTTATACGGCGCTGACGAAAAACGCCCCCTTTGCCGAGTACATTGACCGCTCAAAAACATACCGGCTTATCGAGAACAACGCCATCGAGCCGATCATTTCGTCTAATGCCGTCCAGCAGATCCCGGCCTTTCTGGATACCACCGTCGACCAGGCGATAGACGGTCTGTCACCCGAGGGACGACGGATGATCATGAAGGTCTATATCAACGGCGTGACGGTGGAGGAGGGCGTCCAGTCGTGCCCGGATATCGACAACACGGCCATCGATCTAGTGGACACGGAGACGGACGACGTTGAAAAGGCCCGCATCCTCTACGATTGGGTTGTCGATAGTATTGATTATGATACGGCAAAAGCCGACATGCTCGAGGTCGACGCGTTTGCCGAACCGGCGGGTGCTGTGCCGGCCTTCAGTGAGCGGACAGGCGTGTGCTTTGATAAGGCGTGCCTGTATGTTTCAATGTGCCGCGCTGTGGGTGTCCCCGTGCGGCTCATTACCGGAGAAGCGTTCAACGGCGCGGACTGGGAGTCTCATTCTTGGAATCAGATTTACGACGCGTCGTCCGGACAATGGATTAATGTTGACGCGACCTTCGGCAAGCCCGGCAACAGCTATTTCAACCGGGAGGGGTTTGAAGACGATCATCGAAGCGCCGAGCGGCAGGGAGAATGGCCCGAACCGTAAAATGCTCATCATATTTTGATGCCGCCGGCACATAGATTTAACAAAAGCATTACACGCTCTGAATACAATAGTATTAGAATGAGCCGTGTACAATACAAGCACTGGGGGATAGTCTGTGAAAAAAACCTACATATTGGATACAAACGTCCTGCTGCAAACACCCACAGCAATTTTGGCTTTCGGAGACAACGATGTCGTCATTCCCGAGGTTGTCCTGGAGGAACTGGACAAAATTAAAAAAGAATCCAACGAAATTGGCGCCAACGCGCGGCAAACGGCCCGCCTGCTCGATGCTCTCCGGGAACGGGGAGACTTGACACGCGGCGTGATGCTGCCCGGAGGCGGCCTTTTGCGTATTGAGCTGAATTTTACGGAGATTGTACTGCCGGAATCGTGGCACGCGCAAAAGGCCGACAACAGAATCCTCAAGGTCTGTAAGGGCCTGACCGAGCGCGGCGAGAAGGCGATCCTTGTGTCAAAGGACGTTTTTCAGCGGATCAAGGGCGACATTATCGGCGTGCCGGCGCAGGATTTTAAAAACGAGCAAGTCAGCGTGTCGGACGCCGGCTATACGGGGCGGACGCTCCTGTATGCCACAGCGCGTAAAATCGGCGAGTTTTACAAGAAAGGCTCGCTGGACTTAAAATACATCAAGGACATTGACGAGGAAACGGGGGATGAGCGGCCGTACGAGCTGTTCCGCAACGAATTTGTCGTACTTACGAGCCTCGAGAGCAGTAAACATACGGCGCTTGGGCGCTTTGATGGTGAGAAGCTCGTTACGCTCCAGTATATCGAGGAGCGGCCCTTCGGCGTCACGGCGCGCAACGTGGGGCAGAAATTTGTGCAGGAGGCGCTCATGATGAGCTGTGACGAGGTCCCGCTCGTCATCGTCAAGGGGGCGGCAGGTACGGCCAAGACGTTCTTATCGCTGGCGGTGGGCTTACATAAAATCATGAACGTCAAGCAGCGCCAGTACCGTAAAATTCTCGTCTGCCGGCCCAACGTGAAGTTTGACGAGGATATCGGTTTTCTGCCCGGCAGCGAGACGGAGAAGCTGGCTCCGTTCATGCGCTCCGTTATCGACAACCTGGAGATTCTTTTAGACAGCAGCGAGTGCGACCGGTATCAAAACGAAAACGAGCTTTCCGACAAGGTCTCCGAGCTGTTTCACCGCAACATCGTTACAACCGAGGCCATCGCCTACATCCGTGGCCGCTCCATCCAGAAGAATTGGGTTATCATCGACGAGGCGCAAAATCTCACGCCCAAGCAGATTAAGGGCATCGTCACACGCGCGGGCAAGGGCACAAAAATTATCCTCATCGGCGACCCGGACCAGATCGACCACCCGTATCTCGACAGCCGCACCAACGGGCTGTGCTACGCCTCTGAGCGCATGAAGGGCAGCCGTTACTGCTGCCAGATCACCATGCACGACGACGAGTGTGAAAGAAGCCCGCTGGCGTTTGACAGCGCCGTGCGCATGAACACGCATGTGTGAACAGCAAAGTCGCTATAAAGCAGTCTGTTTTCTGATTTAAAACCTTCCGTCCTCCTGATTTAACGGCTAAAAGCCGGAGGAACAAAATTGTAGGAAATTTTGTTCCAAAAGCTTGTCCTTAAAACACCGCGTCAGTATAATGGGAAATGTAATAATTTGCCGATGGAGCGGAGGGCCGAACAAGTCCATATAGAGCCTTAGAGCCGAAAAACTGCGGGCGAGAGCCGGTAGGTTTTGGCTCTTTTTTGCTCCAAGGCCCAATAAGGAGGAAGGACAGCTTGGGAAAGTACACGGGAAACCTAGTCAACGCAACGGACGCGGCCGTCGTGGCTTGGCTGACCAGCCATGAAGACGAATTAGATACGCCGCCGCCTCAAAAAACAGAAACGGAAAGCCAAGCGCCGCGCAGCAGCCCGGCTGAGCTCACACCCGAGACGATCGACAAAATGCCGTTTTCGGAAGGTACAAAAGCGGAGATGCTGGCCAGATTAAACGACCCGGGAAATGGGATTTCATTATATGGTCCAATTGATCTGATACATAATGTGAATGACGTATTGAAGCAAATTAATACGACGGATGACTCTGTAAATGATTCAATGCTTTTAACACCTTTTGGTCCTGTTCCAAAAAATATTGAGGAACTTCCGACGTTGCTGGATATATTTGATTGGGATACAGATATACCTTCCACTAGGGTACAATCGGAATTCAAACCTGTTACACAGCAGGCGGCTAACATTCGAAATCAAATGCAGGAAATCAATGGTTATTTTTATGATATTCCAATATCTCCTTATCCGTTTTTAAACGATCCGCTTAAGACGATCCAGGAATTTGCGTCGGGAAACCGTTCTGTATCACCGTTTACGGCGGACCAGGAAGAAGATATTAAAGCGCAGATGCAGGCTCTGACAGAGGATGAATTGGTATATCCTGATGTTTTCCCTTTAACGATACCGCATCAAACAGCTCAGGAAAAAAGGGAAGCCTTATATGATGAATGGTTGGGGCTGCAGGAGCAATACAACGAAATTATTAATTCGGAAGCTTACATTAATGAAAATTGGGAACGGTGGCTGTTACTGGCGGACCCCGCTACTGTCCTAACCGAAGAGGAGAAAAAAGAAGCGGCGGTGGCAGTGTCTATCCTGCAGAATTATACGTTAAAGCGTGATATTGAGGACGATTGGAATATATATAGTGATGTTGATAACAAAGCCAATTATGCCATGCTTACATCACTACTGGAAGTTAAGTCCAGTAAGCTAGATGCATTAGCTTATGGCGCTGCAGATGCATTACCATTAGAACTAAACCCATTATACGAGGAAACGATGGCAAGAATCAACACAAGAGCTCGAGTAACAGAAACGCCTCTTAAATCTTATCAGAAAATGATGTTTCAGAATAACCTTCAGTATTCTGATTTGTCCAGGCAGGCCTATCCAGGTTACTATATCACCGGGAATGTTACCACTAATCTTGCCATGCTGGCATTGGGTGCGGAAGCACTTGGTGCAATGGGTGTCGTAAGCACCGCAGCTAAAAGCGCGATTTTGTTTGGCACAAACAGTGCCTTGCAGTCCGCTTCAAGTCAGGACTGGTCCACTCCCGGGCAAGCGGTCGGCGATGTAGTTTTGGACACAGGCGTCGGTATTTTAAGCGGTTATGTCGGCGGTAAGGCAGCGGAGTTGGCTATATTAAAAGTTGGACTTATACTCGAAAATTCCGATTTATCCGTGGATGCCATAAACTTTTTGCTTTCGGGCACGGGGGGATTTTCGTTCGGCGTTGCGCAGACGGGTACGATCGAGGTGTCTAAGCTCGTTGAAGCGGGAATAACGGGAGAACCGTATCAGTTTGACGCGGCGGGCGCCGCGATCAATATTACAGTATCAACCCTGTTTGCCACCCTTGAAGTATTAAAGAGCAAATATCTTGCTGATCCGACGGAATATAAGCTAGCCTCGGAGATTGAGAACAGTCTAAAAAACGGTGATGTAGACGGCGTTGAAAAGGCGGTCGAGTTCATCAACAAAAAAGCGGAAACCATTGACCTGAAAGCAATTGAAAAGTCAAATGCCGCCCTTGCCGGAGGCAAGGATGAGGGATATAATGGAAGCAACTCCACGCTCGATGAGGCTATATATAAGAACTGGTACGGCGACGAGTGGCATCCACCGACCACGGGTGGGGGGAAGACGTTCAATAAACTTCCACCAAATGATTCTCAACTCAAACATATTTTTAGAAATGCAGAAGGTCACTTGCCTGATACATTTGATAACAGGTATTTATTAGAAAGTATAGCAAACACTCAGACGTATTATTTAGGTACTGATAAATATGGTACGCAATGGTATTCATGGACTCGTAATAACGGTACGCAAGTTTGGGTAAGGTCTCGACAAGGTACTATTATTAATGGTGGTATAAATAATAATCCGTTGACATTTGATCCTGACACTGGATTAAATGCAAATCCGTATAGATAAAGGAGAGAATTTATGATGTTAACAAAAAAACAAGCATATTTAGCTACATTCCACTACTTAGATAAACTATATGATGAGAAACCTGATGAGACTTTGGGTGATTTGCTTAGTTCAATGAACCCATATTTATTCAACGATTCAAATTCTGCAGATCCTGCAACATGGTTTGATTGGGTTAAATGTATCGAGTTGATAACAAAAAATGATCAATTATCACCAAACGACGTATTTCAGGCGATGATATATTTTATTCGGTTCCATGAGCAAGAATTTGGGTACAAATTTTCACATATTTTAAAAAGAATAAATAGTACGGGCCAAGATCAAAAATGGATCGATAGTATAAATAGCGTTCAAGAGTAGACGCATCACACTGGCCGCATCATAAGAGTCATTTGTGCGTTATCAAGGGATATCAGATATTATACGGCTGCGCACTATGAGACATAAACATATCACCCCCGCCATCGGCGGGGGTGATGCTTTTAATGGACCGTACGGCTAAAAGCGCTACCCGGCGGAATATAAGCTGGCCTCGGAGATTGAGAAAGTCTGAAAACCGGTGATGTAGACGGTGTTGAGAAGGCGTTAAGTTCGTCAACAAAAAGCGGAAACCATTGACCTGAAAGTAATTGAAAATTCATATACCGCCCTTGCCGGAGGCAAGGATGAGGGATATAGCTTGTTTTTAATTAAGTATGCCTGAAATATGGCTTTCGCCGCTCCGGCGCGGCCGCGCCGGGGGCTGTGCTTTTGCGGTGACGACCGTCGCTGGTAAATATTTGGCCTTGAATAAACGGTAACAAATAGTTACAATATAGTTACAACGTTTGATTCGAGGAGTGAAGCCATTGAAGAGAAGCATCTTTACTATTGTTTTAGTCCTTTGTCTGGCGGCCGCGATGATTGTCCCCGCCGCTGCCGTATCGATGGAGATTGACAACACCCTGGCGATTCAAGATGTCTACATATATAACGATACATCCTACGTGCCGCTTCGGGCCGTTACCAATTTCATCTGCCCTGACGCAACGGTTTCGTGGGCAAATAACACGGCCTATATTAAAAAGAGCGATTTAACGGTGTCGGCCCGCCCGGGAGACTGTTACATTGAAGCCAATGGCCGTATGCTGTACGCCAAGGACGGCGTCCGGCTCGTCAGCGATACGACCATGGTGCCTATCCGGGTGCTGGCGGAAGCGCTCGGCGCGGCTGTCACCTGGAATGGAGACACACAGACCGTTTCCGTTAAGAGCGGGAGCGGGACGATTAAGTCCGGTGACAGCTATTATGCTAGTGACAGCGTCTACTGGCTGGCGCGCATCATTAACGCCGAAAGCGAGAGCGAACCGCTCACTGGCAAAATCGCCGTCGGCAATGTGATTATGAACCGTGTGGCCAGCCGCGAGTTCCCCAACACGATTTATGGCGTTATCTTTGACGACCGGTGGGGCGGTCAGTTTGAGCCGGCCTCCAACGGCACCGTTTACAATACGCCGACGAATGAGAGCGTCTTGGCAGCCAAGCTCGTTCTGGACGGCGCGTCCATAGTCGGAAACAGCCTGTTTTTCCTCAATCCGGATAAATCCACAAACCTGTGGACGACGCAGAACCGTACGCTCATCACAACTATCGGCAATCACGTGTTTTATGTATAAACGCCGTTATATTAATACAACAAACAGGGATGGCTTAAGCCATCCCTGTTTGCTGTATAAGCCTTTTATCTTCTGACCGGGTTACATCACTGACCGGCCAGGCTTTTGTACCAGACGTTCATGCTTTCAAGGCTGCCGGAGATGTCCGTGTTGTTGACGAGCGTGCCGGCCAGGACGTAGTCCTGCCGGGCAAACGTGATGTTCATACCATAGGAGACGGCGCGCGCGATGGTATAAGCTGTTTGTATGCCGCGTTTTTTCATCTCCCGGTCCATGGTGAAAAGCAGATGCGCGGCAAAACCGCGCGCTCTGTGGGAGGGGAGCGTGGCGAAATCCGTCATTTCAACATTTTCGGCCGCAATGTCCATCTCGCAGGAGGATGCGGCAACGAGCCGGTCCTTTTGGAAGATGCCGAAGTACACCGTTTCGTCGGCCATGGCCTCACGCAGAAAGCCGGGGTCACGGATGGGGAAGGGGTACGACTCAAAAACCTCCCCGTAAAGCGCCGCAAGCTCGTCCGTGTCATCCGGCGTCAGGATCCGGCAGGTCAGACAGCTGTCCAGCTCGGCCGGCGCCCCCAGCGGCGACGTCTCGTCGGCTAGCTTAATAACCTGTTTGATTTTATCCTCCCAGGCCGGCACAGCTCGTCCCTTGCTGAAGAATTTTGCCATGAAAAAGGCGTCTTCCCGGCCGTTAAAAAACAGTGGGACGCGCGCCTCGGGCTTGTATCCCGCGGCAGCGAAATCCGCGCTAAACGGTTCAGGTACCTTCGCGATAATTTTGGTATAGCCTTCTTTGCAGGCCAGCGCGTCCATCCGCCCGAGGATGTCGGGATAATCCGCACTGTCGAGCTTCATGAGATATATCCGGTTGCTGCCTTTCCCGTGCTGTATGCGAGAACGGCCGAATGTCTCGACCCGGTCATTCTCGCGAGTACCCGGAACGGGCTTATTCATCCTGTTCATAGCTTTCACGCCGGTGCAGCCGTGCGTTGTCCTCGGGGATGAGCGAAATGCCCTCGTCAAAGTCGCTTAAAAGCCGGCTGATGCCGATTTCCTTTTCGCGGTCCTCGGCGATATCGGGCGCGATGCCGCAGTCCTCGCACATAGCTTGGCAGTCAGGTTCGTTATAATGATCGGGCTCTCTATAGGTCGTGATGACGCCCTCATAATTTCGGAGCACGACCTTTCTGGTCGACCAGGAGATGAGGTAGTTGGGCATGACGGGGATTTTTCCGCCGCCGCCCGGTGCATCGATGACATACGTCGGCACGGCAAAGCCGCTTGTGTGTCCGATCAGGCTTTCGATAATCTCTATGCCCTTTCCCACGGGCGTTCTAAAATGCGTCAAGCCCTCCGAGAGATCACACTGATAGAGGTAATACGGGCGCACTCTGTTTTTTACAAGCAGGTGTACGAGACTTTTAATAATGACGGGACAATCGTTGACGCCGGCCAGAAGGACTGATTGGTTGCCCAGCGGAATGCCGGCGTCGGCCAGCTTGCGGAGCGCGGCCTTTGACGACGGCGTTATTTCCTGCGGATGGTTAAAATGTGTATTGACCCAGATGGGATGGTGCTTTTTAAGCATGTCAACCAGCTCGTCCGTAATGCGGTAGGGGAGTACAACGGGCATCCGGCTGCCGATACGGATGACCTCCACATGCTCAATTTTCCGGACCTCGGTCAATATCCAGTCCAGAAAATCATCCGAGAGCATAAACGGGTCGCCCCCCGATAAAAGCACGTCTCGGATTTGCGGATGTTCTCTTATATAGTCGATCCCGCGAAGGATGCATTCCCGGTCCGGGATGCTGTCAATGTCGCCGACCTTCCGCTTGCGCGTACAGTGGCGGCAGTACATTGAGCACACGTTGCTCACATGCAGCAAAACCCTGTCGGGGTACCGGTGCGTTAATCCCGGCACAGGGCTGTCCCGGTCCTCTGCGAGGGGGTCGGACATTTCATGGGGCCGGATAATCATTTCGCTTGGATTTGGAAATGACTGCTTAAATACAGGATCCTCTCGGTAATTATCCTTGTTGATCAGTGAAAGATAATACGGTGTGATCGACAAGGGAAATTTCTCGAGCGTGCGCTCAAGGCTTTCCCGTTCCGCCGGCTCAAAGCGTATGCCCAATAACTTTTCAAACATGTCAATGCTTTGGATGCTGTGCTTAAGCTGCCACTTCCAATCCGTCCATTGCTTTTCCAGAACCTCGATTCCGTCGATCATCATTGAAGTTTTACTGCCCAAAAGCTTTCACCTCTTGCTTTCCTCCGTAGAGCACGGATATGAATAGTATTATAAAAACAGTAACGAAAAATCCAAAAGAGCAGAGATTTTTCGTTACGTTTTATATTAGCATAACAAAATTATCGGATCGCGTCAAATCGCGCGATCGTGCTTACATACGGTTGAAACGGTCTGCTTGATGATTGAAAGGTTTCCTGACGGCGTTGAAAACGGCTGTTGGAAGATAGGCTGTAATGCCCTTTTCCTTGACACTTGTGCTGTTTTTCGGTATGATAATTAATGAACATGTGCCTGTAAGACAGTTTTAAATCGATTAATCCTGGGAGGTGACGATTAATTAGTCGGGCATAGTACACTGTGAAGGACGGCTGAAGCTGTCCTAATTAACAAAGGAGGAAATATGAAGAAACTATTCTCAATAATTTTAGTAATTTTAATGTCATTATCACTTTTTACACTTACATCCTGTGCAGATAAGGAAACTCCGGATACTTCTGCGGAGCCTTCTGCTTCAGACCCGGCCGAGACGGATTCTGCCGAACCCTCAGCCGAGCCCTCTGCCGAACCGGCAGACCTGCCCACGGCTATCTTTGCTGATGCCGGCTGGGACAGCATTAAGTTCCACAACGCAGTTATGATGTTTGTAGCTGAAAATGCCTATGGCATGAAAACAGAAGAGATTCCCGGTTCAACTGCCGTAACGTATGAAGCTATGAAATCCGGCGACATTACAGTTTATTCAGAGGTATGGACTGATAACATCGCAACGTATGACGAAGATCTGGAAGCCGGAGCTTTTGTAGAGCTGGGCCTCAACTACGGCGATAATGCACAGGGCTTATATGTGCCCCGTTATGTCATAGAAGGCGATGCGGAAAGAGGCATTGAGCCAATGGCACCCGATCTCAAAACTGTTGAAGATCTGAAAAATTACGCAGACGTCTTTGCCGATCCCGACGATTCTTCCAAGGGCCGCATCCTCGGTGCCATATCCGGCTGGGCTATTGACGATATTATGCGCGCAAAATATGAATATTACGGCTTGGATGAAATGTATAACTATGTCGATCCAGGTTCCGACGCTGCACTGGCAGCAACATTCGCCGCAGCCTATAAAAAGGGCGAGGCTGTTGTCGGTTATTATTGGGAGCCCACTTGGCTTACCGGTAAATATGATCTGGTGCTGCTCGAGGATGCCGAATATATAGACGACGAGCACTTCAAACTCGGTGAGACCGAGTGCCCGGCGGTACCCCTGACAGTTTGCGTCAACAACGATTTCTATGCGGCGGCTCCTGAATTCTGCGACGAATTCTGCGCCAATTATCAGACGTCCAGTGCGCTGACTGCGGAAGCGCTTTCGTATCTGCAGGATAATCCGGACTCCGATATGATTGATGTGGCGATCTGGTTTATGCAGCAGCATGACGAACTAATTGACGAGTGGCTTCCCGCCGATAAAGCTGAACTGGTGCGCGCAGCACTGGCTGCGTAAGGTAGGGAGTGGGATAATTGCCTGACTGGATTCTGAATTTTCCCGAGGATATTTTTATCAACCTAAGAGACCCGATTGATAAAGCGATTGATTATATGGTTGTCCAGTGGGAAGCATTTTTTAATGCAGTACGCTCTATACTCACCGCAATTTTAAATGGCGTTGGTGCCGTTATCAATATTGTCCCATGGTGGCTGCTGCTCATTTTGGTGTTTGTTGCCACGTATCGGATGAGCCGTAAATGGACACGGGCCCTGGCTTATACCGGTTTGCTGTTTTTTGTCGGCATAGTTGGATACTGGGACCTTATGTATATGACATTGTCTGTCATTATCACGTCTGTCATCATCTCAATGATAATCGGGCTGCCGACCGGTGTCCTGATATCATCCAGCAAAAAAGCCGATTCGATCATTCGCCCAATTTTGGATACGATGCAGACAATGCCCAGCTTTGTTTATTTGATACCGGCGGTTATGGTCTTTGGGATAGGGAACGTGCCTGCGGTTATTGCCACGACAATCTACGCCGTTCCGCCGGTTATCCGCTTAACCAGCCATGGGATCCAGCAGGTCGATGTGGAAGTTGTGGAGGCCGCCAAATCCTTCGGCGCGACAAAATGGCAGGCGCTGTTCAAGGTGCAGGTCCCCCAGGCGCTGCCGACGATCATGGCAGGCGTCAACCAGACGATTATGATGGCCATTGCAATGGTCGTCACCAGCTCGATGATCGGTGCGAAAGGTCTGGGGCAAGAAGTGCTTATCGGCATCAACCGTCTTGAACCCGGCCGCGGTATTATTGCCGGTACGGCCATCGTTATTGTCGCCATTATTTTTGACAGGCTTACCCAAGGCATTGTCAAGAAGAAGGAGGCGAAGACGCAATGACGAACGATAAGGACGTCATCCTGCGCGTTGAACACCTGACGAAAATGTTCGGGTCGAAGAAAACGGCTGCGCGCGAGCTGCTAAAGAAAGGCGTCTCCAAAGACGAGATTCTCAAGCAAACAGGCGTGACCATCGCCGTCGACGATATTTCCTTCGACGTCGAGCGCGGTAAGATATTTGCGCTTATCGGATTATCCGGTTCCGGAAAATCGACTGTCGTACGCTGTCTCAACAGGCTTCACCCGTCCACCTCGGGAAACATATTTTTCGAAGGCCGAAACATTGAAAAGTTTACAAAGGAAGAGCTGCAGGAGTACCGCCGAACTAACATGTCGATGGTGTTCCAAAGCTTCGGCCTCATGTCCCACAGGGATGTTCTCAGCAACGTTGCTTTTGGCCTGGAGATCCGAGGAATCAAAAAAACTGAACGTGAAGAAAAGGCCATGGAAATGATAAACATGGTTGGTCTGAGCGGCTGGGAGAACAAAGCCATTACGGACCTCAGCGGCGGCATGCGCCAGCGTGTCGGGATTGCCCGTGCGCTGACAAACGACCCCGATATTCTCCTGATGGACGAGCCCTTCTCCGCGCTGGACCCGCTGGTCCGCCACGATATGCAGTTTGAGCTTCTGTCCATACAGGAAAAGCTGAACAAGACCGTTGTGTTCATTACACACGACATCAATGAGGCGTTCAAGCTGGGCAACACAGTTGCCATCATGCGCGACGGGCGCATTATCCAGACCGATACGCCCGAGGGCATGTCGTCGAATCCCGCAGACGATTACGTGCGCGACTTCATCAACAGCGCTGATAAAGCGCAGATCTACAACGTCGGTAACATCATGCAGACGCCGTCGTGCCTGATACACACCCGTGATGGTGCGAATAACGCGCTCAAGCAGATGCGTGACAACGGTGTGTCCAGCGCCTATGTTGTGGAGGAAAAGATGGAGCTCGTCGGCATCCTGACGTTGGAGCAGGCTTTGAAAATAAGAGCTGGTGAAACGACGTTTAAAGACGCGATTATCCGAGACCTGCCGACGACCTCAAAGGAAACGCAGATATCAGACCTGATCCCCATAGCGGCGGAGGCGGCGTTTCCCATCGCTGTTGTGGATGAGAAAAACCGGCTTATTGGTATCGTGACGAAGGCTGCTGTTTTAGCCTCGCTCATCTGACGGTTATAATGAACAAAAGCTAACGCCCGCTGCCTTTGGCAGCGGGCGTTCAGCTGTCGACAAAGCCCTCCGGGCTTTGTCGACAAAAAGTTTGCATGACGGCTGCTCAGCCGCAACCGTCACGATAAGAGTCATTTCCGATGCGCATGTCCCCGGAAATGACGGATATTACTCTATTTCTATCGTGCGCGACGGTAACTCTGCGAGGCTTTTTTTAAGCATGACACACTTTGTCGACAGTCTGACGCCCAATGCTAAAGGCTGCAGGCTTCTATTTTAACTGAGGTGTTGGATGTTAAAAGGGATACAGTATAAAGCTACAAAAATATATAAAGAAATTCGTGATAAAAAATGTAGATTTATACAAATGGTACCATTAAAATTACAATTTGTACAAACAGTGTGTTAAGCGAAGATGTAAAATTGTCAAATTCGCACATATGTTTCCGTGGAAAAACAGAACTGTCAGCGTTGAAGACGACTTGAGCCTGTTGTTTCAATGTGTAAGGCTTAGCGTTCCGGGGAGGTGATATCGGACAGTTTGAAAAGACGTCAGCGTGCGTGAGTGTGGAAAATACTAATAAGGAGATAATCATCGTGATGAGGAATTGTAAAAAAGCAATATCCATATCTATCATTTGTTTATTTGTTTTATTTTTGGTAGTCGGATGCTCAAGCAGCGCCAGCGATACGAAGCAAGATGGCAGTCAGTCGTCAGAGACGACACAGCAATCTGAGCAGTCACAGCAGCCTTCCGCTCAGACTTATACATTTACGTACGCCACTGTCGATGCACAGGGCAGTGAGCATGACAAGAGAGTTGAAAGCGTTCTCAAACAGCTGCTGGAGGATAAATCCGGCGGCCGTATGACGCTGCAGGTTTATTACAGCGCTTCACTTACCGGTGTTGGATCAACGCTTGACGGTATCAAAAGCGGCACCGTCGATATGGGATACGACGCTTGTCCATTCTACGTCGGTCAATTCCCCTACATAGAACTGTTCAGCACACCGGGTATTAATTTCGGAAACAGCGATGAGGCTACGGCGATACTACTGGATTATATTAATCTGTATCACGATTCACTTCTCGACGATTATAAGATTATGGCCAACTTTTGCGGTGAGGTCATGTGCGCGTACTCAACGGGCAAACCAATCACAGATCCGGCGGACATGAAGGGCATGACATTCCGGGCCACAGGCGCAAACAGCGCATTGATTGAAGCGGCCGGTGGGGCGGCAACCAGCCTGCCCTCCAGTGAGGTTTACGAATCCCTCCGCCTGAACGTTATTGACGGCTCTATTTCTAACTTCGGGTCCCTTATTACATTCAACTTTGGAGAAGTAACCAAGAGCTGCACCAGAATGCCCATCCTGACTTCTCAGGGTACCGTATTTATGAGTAAAGAGCTGTACGAATCCATGCCCGCAGAGGATCAGGCTATTATAGATGAAGTCTGTGTGGAATTCCAGCAGGCATACATGGATTTTAACGAGTGGAACGATCAGCACACCTACGAATATGTTGAAGCCAATTTGCCGGACTTTGAGGTTGTCGAGCTGTCCGACGAAGCGCTTGACAAATTCACCCAGCTTGCTATGGTTCAGCTTGAAAACAAAGCCAAGGCGCTCGACGAGCTGGGACTGGACGGCTCCGGCGCGCTGGAATGGCTGAAATCCCAGGCGAAGTAATACTAACAGGTTATTTCCAAAATTGCAGCGCGGCCTGAAAAGCCGCGCTGTGTAACAGAAAGACTGGGGATTCTATGTTACGTAAATTGAGTGATAAATTAACGATGCTTTTTATGTGTGTCAGCGCTGTGCTGCTGGTAGCGGTCGTGCTGCTGTCGGTGGTCAACGTCGTTTTGCGCGTGGCATTCAACGCGCCTGTTAGGGGAGCGATTGAATATGTACAGTATGGGGTTATGCTCGTTGCTGCGTTGATGCTCAGCCGCACCAGCTTTGTGGATAAGCACATACATATTACAATCATAACCGATAAATTGAAGCCGAAGGCCCGCGGCATCCTGTTGGCCTTCGGCAGACTCGTCAGCGCTGCCTTTTTTGGGATCATGGCTTATTACTATTTTAGCGGCATACCGGAGGCGTTCAAAACACTGCGTGCGACCGATGTACTGAACATCCCCTATTATTATATTTACCTTTTTATGGGGTTGGGATTTGCAATGGGCACGCTGATGTTTTTGCTTCAATGTTTTCAATATATCCAGGCCGGCTTTAGTAAAAATGGGGCTGTTGCCGATATACCCGCGGGTGACGGGAAGCTGCCGCATGAAGATGATCCGACGTAGATAACACGGATAAGGAGCGTACATACGTTATGGAACTTAATATAATTATCGGATTAATCGGGCTGGCCGGTTTTTTGGTTTTGATTTTTTCCGGCATACCGGTTGCCTTGTCCATGCTCATCTGCGGTATTGTGGGAAGCATGTTTTTACTTCGTACGCCAATGAGCGCGTTTGGCATGGCTTCGGATTCCATCCTGGCTAATTTTACAAGCTATACACTGAGCGTTGCGCCGCTGTTTATGTTGATGGGTGATCTGGCGTCGGAAACGGGTATCGGAGCCGATTTGTATGGGTGCTTCCAAAAACTGATCGGACATAGAAAAGGCGGCCTGGCCAATGCGACACAGGTTGTCTGTGCCATTTTCGGCGCCATCTGCGGTTCACAGGCCGCGACAGCCGCAATGATGAGCCGTGTGGCCTATCCGCAGATGAAACGCTTTGGTTATGCGGATACGCTAGCCACCGGCAGCATTGCGGCGGGCTCGTGTCTGGCTATCCTGATACCGCCCAGCATGGCGCTCATTAATTACGGCATCATCGCCGAAACATCCATCTCCAAGCTGCTGCTTGGGGGCTTGTCGACGGGGATTGTGCTGATGGTCATTTTTATCATCACCATATATATATGGTGCCGGATAAACGTGAAGTTGGCGCCGGTTACGGAAAGGATTTCCTTCAAAGAGAAGCTTATTGCCATACGCAAAGGCGGTTTCTTTGAAATCGCACTGGTCTTTATAATTTCCATGGGCGGCATGTTCCTGGGATACTTCACCCCAACGGAGGCCGGGGCGATCGGTGTGGCCGGGATGATTGTCATCTCGCTGATTTTTAAACGCTTTTCCTTTCAAGCGCTTTGGCGCGCTTTAAAAAATACGTTGGTTATGACCGGCATGATTTATTGTATTCTGGGGGGCGCTTCTGTTTTCAACAAGTTTTTCACCCTGACGCAAATCCCAACGGCCCTTGGCGGCTTTGTATCGAAGCTGCATATGCCCGTCTTTTTGGTGATGCTGGTTATCACGCTGATTTACCTGCTGCTGGGCTGCTTTATCGATGCTATGCCGATGATGTTGCTGACGACGCCGATTTTTCTACCGGTTATTAAGGTTATGGGATTTGACCCTGTTTGGTTTGGCTGCTACATGGTTGTTATATCCGGTCTTGGTGCTATAACGCCGCCGGTCGGCGTCTCCTGCTATATTGTCAACGGGGTCTGCGAAGGAACGACACTACAGACGGTATTCCGGGGGAGTATACCATTTTTGATTGCTTATATCGTAATGGCGCTGCTCATGACTCTCGTCCCCGGCATTTCAACCTTCCTTCCTAACCTGATGCAATAAAAGCCGCTGCTGAAAAATGCGGTTAAACTCCAAAAAAGAAGACGGGCGATAATGATCGCCTGTCTTCCTTTTTAGTTATCGGTCGGTTTTGAGCCGTTTTCCCGTGATCCGGTCGGCCCGGAGCCTTAAAACGGTGACGTTTTTTAGAACCTGCTCATCAAAGATGATTTCCTTTTTATCGGAATACTGGCGCATGAGAAGCGTCAGCGCGTGGATTTTGCCGTCCTCGGGAACGAAATCCATTATTCCTGTGCCGCAAACGCTTTCAAACGTCATTGTCGAATAGCAGGCCTTCTCCCCATCGATAAAGTTCTCCGGGCGGTCCATCTCAAAAGCCACATGGTTGTTGCTCTTCATCAGGTCCAGCTTTTTACCTTGGGACGCGCAGTGAAAATACAGCGTTAGCTCGTCTCCCTGCGTTTCAAAGCCGAAATTGAGCGGCACGATGTATGGATGCCCCACGTCGAAAAACGCGACACGGCATACGCTGCACTGCTCGATGACGGATAGTATCGCGCTAAAATCCTTTATTTCCCGGTCGTTTCGTCGCATACATATCTCCCGTTAACTTTTATGCCGGCGTCCGACCAGACGCCGGATTCCAGATATCTGTTGGCCCGCGCGTGGGCCCGTTGGACGATCTCGTCGTCAAAGCCCATCAGTCGCAGCAGGTTGATCGCGTTTCGCGTACCGGCTGGACCGGGCTTAAGTTTATAATCAAAGGTCATTGCGTCGGACGTGACGGATTCCTCAAAATGATACAGTGCGTACTGTTCCTGCAGCAGCGCACACAGTTCAATATCATGCGTGGCCGCCAGGCATAATACGCCCTTCTCATCCAGCGCGCGCAGGACTTCGGCAGACGCGGCGATACGCTCAATGGTATTTGTCCCGCGAAGGACCTCGTCGATAACGGCCATAACGGGCACGCCGTATCCGGCGGCGTCAAAAATCCGCTTGAGTGACCGGATTTCAGCAATATAGTAGCTTTCTCCGGCGACGAGATCGTCGGTAACCGCCATGGAGGAATACATCCGGAACGCCCGGGCGCTGTAGCTGGCGGCCGTGCAAACCCCGATGCTCTGCGCCATAATCGTGCAAATGATTGCTGTTTTGATATAGGTGGATTTGCCCGAGGCGTTTGAACCCGTAAGAAGGACAGGCCCCGACGCGTCCAAATCGTTTAGAACCGGGCTTTTCAGCATGGGGTGAGCCAGTTGCCCAGCCTGGATATAAGCGGGCTGACCCGGCGTGAAATCAAGCGCCGGTCTGCAGAAAAACGACAGGCTTTTAATATAGGACGCTACGGCGATGGCGGCGTCTAATTTGCCCAGGCTTTCATGGATTTTGAATAAATCGTCATGATTGCGCCAGAGCTTGTTTTTCTGAAATTCATATAGTATAAGGTCCCATAATAACAGAATGCCGATAAGTGAGCCGAGCTCACTGCCGGCAATGTCTCCCACGCCGCCCAGGCGCAGGGACGAGCGAAAGCGGCTGAGGCTGTCGTAGCTGGCGGCGCAGATCGAATCGGCCGTATCGTTTTTCAAGCGTCTGATCCGATCCATCGCTCGGAGCATCGACAGGGAATAGTTGACGGTGTCAAAGTCCCGCCGGATAGCATTCAGCCTTTTCGTGTGGATAAACATGTTAAGCGAAAAAACGGCAATGGCGGCAAGGACAGCCTTTTGTGTCAGAAATACGGCGGCGGCTACGGACAGGAAAAAAAGCAGTACGAGGCCGATATATAAAATCAAATGGCCGATACCGTGGTATTCGGGGTCAAACGCCTGATTGAGCACAGCGTTGCGGGATTTGCCGAGTTTATACAAAATGAACTGCAGCTTCAGGCGCAGCGTACCGTCGTGCTCCATCGTGCTGATGAGACGCTGGCGCTCGTCAAAATCATCTTCGGTGACAGCCGGATGCCGGAGCATATAATACAGATACTGCTCGCCGGACGTCGTAAGTCCGGGATTGATACGCTTGTAGATCACATCCAGATCAAGGTCGTACCAGGTCGTTTCGTCAAGCAGGAATTCTTCCGGCTCATGCGCGCGTCTGTAATCGAAATAAGACGCGATGTTTTGCATATCGCCCGCGAAATAATCTACATTGGGGACGGCGCCAAAGCCCTGCTCCAACTTTTTAAGGACTTTTTTCTTGCCCATTTATTTCTCCTTATGAGATCTGGCCGGACACGATTCGTCCGGCCGCTGAAAAGCGTGAAGCCTCAGCTCATGGCGTTTTTATACCAGAAGATCGCGATTTGCGTGCGGCGCTTGAGGCCGAGCTTGTCCATAATAACGCTTACGCTGTTTCGTATGGTGCCCTCGCTCAGATAAAGCGCGCCAGCGATTTCCCGGTTGCTCAGTCCGTCGGCAATACCGCGGATGATGTCTTCCTCTTTGCCGGTGATGCCGTAATCGTCAAGATTTTTCTGCTGTCCGCGGCTGAGAAGGCTTGGGATTTTTGCCACGATATCCTCGCCGAAGACGCTTTGGCCGGCGTGGACGGCCTTGAGCGCCGGGATAATGCTTTCGAAATCCTGCTTGAGGATGTAGCCCTTAGCCCCGATTTTCAGCGCTCGGACAATATACTCGTCGTCGGCAAACGTGGTGAGGTATAAAATCTTGGCCTCGGGATGTATTCTTAAAATCTGCTCGCCGGCGTCAAGGCCCGTCATACCGTCCATGCGGATATCCATCAGGAGTATATCCGGTTTGTGTTCGCTGTACAGCCGTACGGCATCCTCGCCGCAGCAGCCGATGTCGGCTACTTGTAGCGCCGGCTCCGATTCGATAATGGTCTTAAGGGATATACCGACGAGCTTGTCGTCGTCCACGATCAATATGTTCATCCTGACCTCCCGCTCTCCAGATTCAAGGCTTCGCTGTTTTTCGGTATGGATACAAACACGGTAAACCCGTTGTTGTAGCCGATGTTAGCCAGCCCCCCGATGCTCCCGACGCGCTCGGTGATGTTTTTCAGCCCCAGGCCCTCGCCGGATTGCGCTTTTTTAGAGCCGTTGTCTTTGATGATGAGCTGATAAAGCGCCGGGTGCTCCCGGAGCGTGACGGTGACGAAGTCCGCGTCTGAGTGGCGGATAATGTTTGACAGCGCTTCCTTGACGACCGATAAAAGTGTATATTTAAGCTTTTTGCCGGGATTGCTGTCCATGTCGTAGTCAAGGCTGATTGCGCAGTAGTCGAAGCCGTCGCACAGCTTTTTGACTTCCGTGTACAAGTCGACCGACTCCTCGTACAAATCGTGGATGCTGCTGCGGACCGTATCCATGCCGGTGACGAGCGTTTTGTTGAGTGTGGAGAGCTTGTCGCGCAGCGCTTCGTCGGTGCATGTGGCGAGGAGCGC
Organism: uncultured Sporobacter sp.; assembly: GCA_963675425.1. GTDB lineage: Bacteria > Bacillota > Clostridia > Oscillospirales > Oscillospiraceae > Sporobacter. The sequence goes on from OY776214.1 coordinate 2,617,175, forward strand.
GCCCGTCTGCAGGATCGAATTGGACAGCAAATGGCCGACACTGTCGTGGATGTCCCGCGCGATTCTGTTGCGTTCATCCAGCGTGGCCAGATGGACCTCGTAGTCCTGCTTGTCCATAAGCTCCTTGTTTTTGCGCTCAAGCTGAAGGGAGAATTCCTTGGTGCTGTCGCGCAGCGCGATGTATTCCCGTTGAAGCTTTTCCAGTGTCGTTGTGCGATAGCGGGTCATTAACGATAACCCCGTCAGCAAACAGATGAAAATAAAGTTTGCCGGCGGCAGCGCCGTAAAGCCGGCGACCACCGGGATAACGGCCGCCAGCGCGGCCGGCTGGTAGCGTGTGAGGAATACATCGTAGCAGATGACCGGCAGAAAAAACAGATAGCCGGGCGCCATAAACGAGAGGGCGAAGAAGCTGAGTGCCGTTATGAGCCGGACGAGTTCGTTATCAATATAGCTCATAAACGCCCCGAAAATGATGACGATAATGAGCGGCACAACACTGTAAATATCTGTTCTGTACTGCAGGTAAAACACGGTGCACAGTATAAAGACAGTGAGCTTGTCGATATATTTATGCATAGCCGTGCCTCCTCCCGTATACTGACTGTATTTTACCAGATGAAGCTTTTGTTGACAATCATTCTTAGCGCCGATTGAGATGCGTCAGACGAAGATATGACATTTGTCATATCTGATTGGGAGCAACGACACTTACACTGGATATTTGTTAGCGATACAATAAGACCATAAACCACAAGGAGGCCAATCATATGGTAGTCCATGTAAAAAACCTCGTTAAACGATACGGGGACCTTATCGCGCTTGATCATTTTAATCTGGATGTCGCCGAGGGGGAAGTGTTCGGCCTTTTGGGCCCAAACGGTTCCGGCAAGACAACGGCTATAAATTGTATTCTCTCGCTTTTAAAATACAGTAAGGGCGAAATACAGGTGTTCGGCAAGCCGATGCGGCCCGACTCGTATGATATCAAGCGCGACATCGGCATTGTGCCGCAGGAGGTTGCCGTTTTTAAGGAGCTGACCGTCATTGAAAACATCCGTTATTTCTGCGGACTGTACGTTGACGACAAGGAGAAATGCCGGCAGCTTGTAGAGGAAGCGATAACGTTTGTGGGTTTGGAGGATTACACCAGGTTCCTGCCGAGAAAGCTCAGCGGCGGCTTGCTGCGCCGGCTTAACATTGCCTGCGGCATCGCCCATAAGCCAAAGCTTATCTTCTTGGATGAGCCAACCGTTGCCGTCGACCCCCAAAGCCGCAACAGCATTCTGGAGGGTATCCTGGACTTGAACCGCCAGGGCGCTACGGTCATCTATACCTCCCACTACATGGAAGAGGTCGAACAGATCTGCTCCCGGATTGCCATTATGGACAAGGGGAAGATCGTCGCCTCGGGCACGACAAACGAGCTCAAGAGCATGATCAAGACCGGCGAGAAGATCACGGCCGAGCTGTTTACCGCCGACCGTGCCGTCCTTGAAGGCGTCAAAAAGCTGCCGTTTATCAGCTCGGCGGAGCTGAACGGGACGGAGCTTATTATCAAGTCCGCCAGCGGCAAAAACAACCTGCCGGCTGTGCTCGACTATCTGACAAAAAATGAGGTTGCCTACGGGCGGCTGTTCTGCGAGCTGCCGACGCTCAACGACGTCTTTCTTGAAATCACCGGCAAGCAGCTGCGAAATTGAGGGTGATTATATGTTTGTGCATATTTTTACAAACCGTCTGAGACTGCTCCTGCGGGACCGGTCAGACCTGTTCTGGACGGCTCTCTACCCAATCATCCTGGCGCTGTTTTACTCGCTGGCGTTTTCAAATCTGGCAAGCGCCGAGTCTTTCTCAAGCTTTTCCATCGGCGTTGTGGATAACGAAGCATACCGCAGCCAGCCGTATTTTGCCCAGGCGCTCGCGTCCGTTTCCGATGAGGCCTCAGAGGATGATCGGCTGTTTTACGTGTCGCTCCTGACGGAGGACGAGGCCGAGAGCCATCTTCAACAGGGCCTAATTACGGGATATGTTATCTTCGATAACGATGCGCGCGTCGTTGTTAAAAGCTCCGGTATCCAACAGACGATTTTAAAAAGCTTTGTGGACAGTTATTTGCAGCAGTCTTCGGCTGTAGGCTCTATCGTCGCAGAAGACCCGTCGACCGCCATGCATCTTAACCTGGACAGAGGGCGTGCACCGGTCAGGGAAGTGGATGCCGGCACATCCGGGGTCGACCAGAGCGTCGTTATGTTTTACGGACTCATCTCCATGGCGGTGCTGTTCGGCGGCTTCTGGGGCCGCCGTGAGATTGAGGATATACAGGCTGATTTATCGCCGCTGGGCGCGCGGCTGGGCTTAACGCCGGTGCATAAGCTCAAAGCGCTTACGTCCTCTATGCTCGCGTCCGTTGTCATTCACGTGCTGTCGCTTTTAATACTGGTTGCGTTTATGTGGCTGGTACTCGGTGTGAATTTCGGGGCGCAGTTGGGTTCCATCGTGCTGTTTTGCGTTGTCGCCGGATATATGGGCGTTGCGTTCGGGGCGCTCATCGGCGCTGTCGTCCGGGGGAGCGAAGGCGTACGTATCGGCGTCCTGCTGGCTGTCAGTCTGGGTTCTTCCACCATTGCCGGTATGGTGCATCCGAGTATCAAATACGCTGTGACGCAAGCCGTGCCAGCCCTGCAGTACGTCAATCCAGCCAATCTCGTTTCCGACGCGCTGTATGCGCTGTATTACTACGGCGGCGGCAGCCGATTTACCCTCAATATCGTTCTCATGCTTGCGTTTTCAGCGGTTTTTACCGTTATTGTATTCTTCGTGACAAGGAGGCAGAAATATGCCAGTATTTAAAGCCTACCTGCTCGTTATCAAAAGGAACATCCCGTCGCTGATGATTTATTTCTTTGTCTTTGTGGCGATGGCGGTTATATTCCTTAATTTGGTCGGAAGCCAGACCTACTCGGATTTCTCCGAAGTGAAAAGCAACATAATCATTATGAATGAGGAGAATACGGTCCTGGCAGACGGCTTCGTTGACTACCTCATGGATAATGCCAACATTCTCTCCGTCAGCGGCGATGAGGAAAGCATTAAGGACGCTTTGTTTTTCGGAAAGGCCGACTACGTGCTGACGATCCCCGCCGGCTTTACAGAGAGCTTTATGAGCGGCAGGAATGACGTTTCGCTCGAAAAGATGACAAGCGGTGTGTCGCCCGGCGCCGTTAATATTGACTTTATCATTAGTAAATACCTTGAGATGGCGCGCCTATACATCAACAATGTACCGAATATCAGCCAGAAGACCATCGTGTCGAACGTCGTGCGGGATTTGGCGGAGACGGCGTCTGTCGAGGTTAAAGCAAACGTCCAGCAGGCCGCAACCAATAAGCTGACCGATACATTCCGGTACCTGGCGTACTCGATCCTGGCCATCATGCTCATGGGTATCACCTCCATTATGCTCGCCTTCAATAAAAACGAGGTCGCCCGACGCAACAGCTGCGCGCCGCTGGGTCCCGTCCGGATGAATCTGCAGCTGTTTATCGGCAACGCGATTTTTACTATAATGGTCTGGGCGCTTTTATGCCTGATATCCATCGGCCTGAGCGAAAGCTTCTCTTTTGGGCCCGGTATACGCCTATTATGCCTCAACGCTTTTATCGCCTCAATTATTGCGCTGGCTATCGCGTTTTTAGCCGGACAGTTTGTCAAGAGCTCGGCTGCACAGGCTGCTTTGACAAATGTCATTTCGCTGAGTGTTTCGTTCATCAGCGGCGTGTTCATCCCACAGTTTATCTTGGGGCCAACCGTTTTGAAGATTGCCAGCTTTACGCCGTTTTACTGGTATATCAAGGCTGTCGACACCATCGGCTCACTTACCTCATACACCTTTAACGACATTCGGCCCATCCTTGGGTACATTCTCATACAGCTTGGCTTTGCCGCAGCCTTCATCATTATCGCGCTTGTGGCGTCCAAGCAGAAGAAAATCAAACGCACAAGCTAGGTCCGCAAAAGATGTTCTTTGGGTACCAGCCTTTCCGTATCTATCATTTCTGTGATGCCCCGGCGTGTCGGCATTTTTCTTCACCAGCTACATTTCACTTTATTAATAAGAAAAAGCCGCGGGAGCGGCTTTTTCAACAGTCTCAACCGGACGCGAGGCGTCCGGTTGTTTTATACGGCGCTACAGCGCCTCTCGGATGACAGCACCGAGCCGGCACAGGCCTTCCTCAATACGCTCCTCCGGCATGTTTGAAAAGTTGATGCGCATGGTGTTTTCATGGCCGCCATTTGGGAAAAAGGAACCGCCGGGCACAAACGCGACATGGCGCTCCAGGCTTTTTTCCAGCAGCCTCCGGGCGTCAAGCGTCTCCGGTAGAACAGCCCAGGTAAACAGCCCGCCCTGCGGCTTGTTGAAGACAATGCTTTTAGGGAACTGGTTTTCCATGACGGTAACGGTGACGTCACGGCGGCGTTTATAGACGTCGCGGATAAGCTCTATATGCCGGTCAATATCGTACAGCTCAAGATATTTCATCAGCTCACGCTGCGCCAGCGTGTTGCACTGCAGGTCCGCCCCCTGCTTGACGAGCACGTATTTTTTAACGGCCTGCTTTTCCCCCGCGACCCAGCCGATTCTGTAGCCGGGGCAGAAAATCTTTGAAAAGGTGCCGAAATAAAACACGCGTCCCATCTCATCGAAGGATTTAACACTCGGGAGGCGTTCCCCCTCAAAGCGCAGCTCACCATACGGGTCATCCTCGAGGACAACGACGTTATACGCATCTGCCAGGCGGCAGAGCTTTTCCCGTCGCTCAGCGCTCCATGTGCGCCCCGTCGGGTTTTGAAAATCGGGGACGACGTAAATAAGCTTGACGCGCGCCTCCTTTTTGAGGATCTCCTCCAGCTCGTCCATCAGCATGCCGCTGTCATCCGTCGGCACTTCGATAAATCGGCAGCCATACGCCCGGAGCGCCGTGATGGCGGCCAGATACGTCGGAGATTCACATAAGACGACGTCGTCCTCGTCAATAAATACCTTGCCCGACAAATCCAGCGCCTGCTGGGATCCGCTTGTCAAAAGGATATTGTCCCCGTCGAACGACGTGCCGCGCTGTTTGTTGACTCGGTCGGCGATCCAGGCGCGCAGGGGCGCGAAGCCTTCCGTCGTCGTATACTGCAGCGCCGCCTGACCGTCCTCTTTCAGAACGTGCATGGCCGCGTCCATAATCTCATCCACCGGAAAAAGCTCCGGCGCCGGCAGCCCGCCGGCAAACGAAATGATCTCCGGCATCTCCGTGATTTTTAAAAGCTCCCGTATTTCAGATGCTTTCAGATTCGCCATTCGTCTGGCATATGGATAGTCCATCATTCCGTCCTCCTTATGTATGAAGGGATATGAACACCAGCGAAGACACCGGTTCAGTCCCTTTTATCCTTTACACGCTTAATCGTCTCTTTAAGTTTGGTAAACGCATCCTCGTTTCTGACAAATCTCAGCTTTGGGAACGCGCGCATAAGACGATGACTTTGAAAATGATTTCGCTGGAGTAAGGCCTGAATATGTTCATTGTAAAAGTCACTATTCTCAAAACGTTCTGCCAGAACCGACCGCAGCTCTTCCGCACGTCTGGTCTGCTGGGCAACAAAGCCGTTGATGGCGCATTGTATCTCATCAAGCCGGCCGTTGAGTACCAGAATATGACGAACCGTGAATATCGTATCGAGTGCCAGCACCGCAAAGATGGCAGCCGAAACGCCTATCAGCGCGCCGTCAGGAACGCGGTATGTCAGGCTGCGGACAAACGGGTGGATAAACTCGATAAGCAGCACACACAGCAGACCGAAAACAAGAGCGCCGGCCAGGCTGACCCGGCCTTTTATATTAAACCGCAGGTTTGAATAATCCCACCATTTGGCATGGAATAATTTCTCCATCAGAACGGCTGTAATATACTCCAGAGTGCACGTCAGCACAGCCGCAGCCAGAAACAGCAGTGCAACATTATGAATCCGCCCATCAAGCGTAAATAAAACGGCCACAGCGCCAAAGCCATAAATCGGGCACACGGGTCCGTTTAAGAAGCCGCGGTTGACCGGACGCCATTCACGAATGGAAACTAAAGCGGATTCGTAAGCCCATCCTACAAAGCTGTAGATCACAAACCATAAAAACCAATAAATATACTCCATATATAACCATCAGGTGCAACGTCAGCTTAGATTTAACATTCAAGGTTAACTGCCGTTCATACAATCATAAAGTACAGCCGTCTATATTACAATATGCCTTTTACATTTTCTTCGGTCGGTACATGATTACAGCCAAATGCAAAGCATTTTACAGCAGTCAAAACCTCCGGCTAAGCCGGAGGCATGAATAGCCCTAGAAGGGCTTGGTACCAGCAGTGCCCCTCAAGGGGCCCGAAAAGTTCGCCGACCGCATTGCTCTTTCGGGCCGCCCCTAAAGGGGCACTGTTTTATGCCTAAGTATTCTTGCTACCCGTAAACGGGTCAACATATTCTTTCAGACTTATCTGGTCCGCTATCTGATCCTCTTGTAATTGGTTCTGGATGTAGGCCGTTATTGCTTTTTTGTTCCTTCCTACAGTATCTACGTAATATCCACGTGCCCAGAAATGCCTATTCCCATATTTATATTTCAAATTTGCATGCCTGTCGAATATCATCAGGCTGCTCTTTCCTTTCAGAAACCCCATTATCTGCGACACACTATATTTCGGTGGTATACTTATCAGCATGTGGATGTGGTCGGAGCATGCATTTGCTTCTATTATCCCGACACCCTTCTGCTCACATAGCTTCCTTAGGATTATTCCGATATCCTGTTTTATTTTCCCGTATATCTCCATCCTTCGGTATTTTGGGGCGAACACAACATGGTATTGACATCTCCACGTTGTGTGCTCTAAACTACTCACATCTACACTTTTCATGAATTAACCTCCTGGATTTTTTTAGTACGGTCGGCAAACCTGTACCACTCTAATCCCCGAGGTTTTTTCTTGTCCACTTTTTTCCTCGCTAAAAGCTTTTTTTGCCCACCGGCAGAGCCGGTGGTTTACTTTGTCACAGACAATAAAACGAAGTCGCAGTAAAAAACTGCGGCTTCAGGATATTTATTAAAATGTTTGGTTTTTATTGGCTGTTTTACTACGCTTTTTCGGGCTTTTCCTACTGAGCGCCGGCGTGATGGCCCCCGTCGGGCAGGCCCGCTTGCAGTCACCGCAACGAATACATTCGACGCTGTTAGGCGCATCGTAAACAGGAATGTCAAATTTACAGGCGCGCTGGCAGGCCTTGCAGTTTGTGCATTTTTTAGCATCCACCGTAAAGCGGTACAACGCAATCTTGTTAAACGGACCGTAGATGGCCCCCAGCGGACAAACATACCGGCAAAACGGCCTGTAAAAAAAGACCGACAAAACGATAAATACGATGAGCAGGAGCACCTTCCAGTCAAACAGCCAGCCAAGCGTACCCCGCAGCGACGGGTCGAGCGCGACAAGCGGGAGCCCGGCCATCAGCGTGCCGGACGGGCAGATATACGCGCAAAACCACGGCTTGCCCTGCCCGACAATGTCGACAACGAGAATTGGCAGCGCCACGACGAATACGGCCAGTATGACGTACCGCAAGTATTTGAGCCACTTGTCACCCGGAAGCTTTTTGCGTTTCTTGACAAACGGTATTTTATATAGCAGGTCCTGGACAAGGCCGAACGGGCATAGCCAGCCGCAGACAGCTCGCCCTAAAAGCGCGCCGACCATGACGAGAAAGCCGACGACGTAATAAGAGAAATTAAGATTCCGGTTTGTCAGCACCGATTGCAGCGCACCGATGGGACAGGCTCCGAACGCGCCGGGGCAGGAGTAGCAGCTGAGCCCCGGCACGCAGAATCTCTTAAGATCGCCCGTATAGATTTTTCCTTTTAAAAACCCGGCGGCATACCCGTTTGTCAGGGCTGTGAAACCAATTTGCACGCCATGCCGCAGGTTGCCCCATATATTACCCAAGGCCGATACACTCCATGCAAATCCGCACGGCTTTCTGCAGGACGATATCCGGCTCGCCCCGGACAACGCCAAAAGCAATCATCGCCGCGCCCAGAAGCAAAACGACGAGGGCGGCAGTCGGCCTGCTTTTCATCAGGCTGCCTTTTCCAGCAGCGCGTCGGCGACGCTGGCCCACTCTTCATAACTCTTGGCGCCGACATACTGTTCGCCGACCTGATTGCCGTTTTTGTCTACAAATATCGTTGTCGGTACATACATGACCTGTTTGAGAAAGGCGTCAATAATATCTGTCGACGGCAGGATGTGCAGATAATCTGCGCCGGTCTGACCTATAATATCATTGGCCGTATTAACAACGTCTTTATAAACGTCTTCACCGTCGGATGCATCTGAGACAATGCCAACAATTTGAAAACCTTTATCGGCATAATCCCGGTTCAGCGATCCGAGCTCCGGCATCTCGCTGATGCAAGGGCCGCAGAAGGTGCCCCACACATTGACCATCGTAAGCTGGTACTCGCTGAATATACTCTGGTCTACCGTATTTCCGTCCAGGTCTGTCGCTGTGAAATCGCTCATGATCCCGTCGGAAGCCGGTGATTCAGACGGTGACTCCTCCGAAGCCGGTTTACCTGAGGGCGCCGTCGTCGTCGTGTCGGGAGCGGTGACGCTCTCCGACGGCGTGGACGGCGTACCGGACGAGGACGCGGGGGTCGTACCTGGAAGCGAGCAGCCCGACGCTGCCAAAATCAGCGCCAAAACAAGCGCCCCTGTTATAATTTTCTTCATTGCTCATCTCCTTTCCAGGGATTGCGGGTTTACTTATAACTTTCCGTTTTCAGTCAGATATTCTTCGGCAAACATAGACGCCACCGCCCCGTCGGACGCAGCCGTAACGATCTGCCGCAGCGGCTTTGTGCGCAGATCCCCGACGGCGAAGACGCCGGGAATACTGGTGCGCGTCGTCTCGTCAGCGACGATATAGCCGCCAGTATCCATCTCAAGCTGTCCATTAAACAGGCCGGTATTGGGGGTCCGGCCGATGGCGATAAATATACCGTCACAGGCAATCTCCTCCACAGCGCCGGTTTTAACATTCTCAATAACAGCGCCGGTGACCTTTTTGCCGTGCAGGAAGGATCGGATTTTACAGTCGGGCATAAAGGTCAGGTTCTCCGCCTGCTGAATCGATTCCAGATAACGTTTAGACGCGCGCAGCGTATCGCGCCGGTGAACAAGGTAGACCTGCGAACAGATCCGCGATAAAAACAGCGCGTCCGTAACGGCCGTGTCGCCGCCGCCGTTGACAATAACGGTTTTTCCCTTGAAGCGCATCCCGTCGCACGTGGCGCAGTACGCAACGCCCCGGTTTACAAGCTGCTCTTCCTCCGGCAGGCCCAGATGCTTGGCCGACGCGCCGGTGGCGATAATGACGGTTCCGGCCTCGTAATCACCGTCGTCGGTACGGATGATTTTCGGGTCCTTTTCCAGCTCAATGGATAAGACCTCTTTGAATACGCTTACAGCGCCGAATTTCTCAGCGCCCTGCTGCATCTTCTCGCCGAGTTCAAAGCCGTCGACGCCGCTTTCAAAGCCGGGATAATTCTCCACCCAGCTCGATGTCGCCATCTGTCCGCCCGCGGAGAGCTTTTCAATGAGCAGCGTTTTCAGCCCCGCGCGTGCGCAGTAGAGGGCCGCTGTATACCCGCCCGGGCCGCCGCCAATAATGATTGTATCAAAATATTCAGGCATCACAAACCCGCCTTATGCTTTTTGGACGCCCTGCTCGGCCAGCCACTTATCAATTTCAGCGCGTGAACCAGGGTTGACAAGCTTATCGCCGGCTTTTCCGTTTTGAAACAGAATGAGCGTCGGAATAATCATGACCTCAAAGCGGTCCTCCAGTGGTTCCTGTTCATCGACGTTGACCTGTCCGACAACCAGCTCGTCCGGCGTGTAGCTCTCGGCCAGCGCGTCGACGACGGGCGCGAGGCGGCGGCAGTAGCCGCACCAAGGAGCCGTGAATTTTATGAGCACCGGCTTATCGGCGCTTTCCACCAATGTTTCGAAATTATCGGTTGTGATATTTACGAGTGACATAACAGTACCTCCGTTTAATCTTTCTGTATACGCTTTTATTATAACCGCTTGTTCGTTTACTTTAAAGTGATATCGTCACAGTCTTTAGTTTTTTTTGATTTATTATAAAAATAACTTCAATAAAAAAAAGATATGTGCTATATTAATATAACAGAATAACAGCCGTTTTGAGTGTTTCCGGCCCCTTTTGTTAAGTCGCGGGGCCACAGGCGGCTGTTACGATTGGAGGTACATTATGCTGCAGCTTAAAGGCGTCGGCGTTACGGCCCAGGCCGAGAACGGGCCGGTTGAAATACTCAAAAAAATCGACCTGACGCTGGACAACAAGAAAATCTATGTGATGACCGGGCCGAACGGCGGCGGTAAGTCGTCGCTGGCCAAGGCAATCATGGGAATATATCAGGTGACGGACGGCAGCATCACGCTCGACGGCACGGACATAACAAACCTGCCGATTACCGAGCGCGCGCGGCTGGGCATCGGTTATGCGTTCCAGCAGCCGGCTCGTTTCAAGGGCCTGAAGGTCGGCGAGTTCTTAAAGCTGGCCGCCGGTGAAAACAGCACTGTGGATTACTGCTCGCTGCTGTACGAGGTCGGCCTGTGCGCACAGGATTATATTAACCGTGAGATCAACGCCAGCTTTTCGGGCGGCGAGCTCAAGCGCATTGAAATTGCCAGCATTCTCGCCAGAGACCTGAAGGTCGCGCTGTTTGACGAGCCCGAGGCCGGCATTGACCTGTGGAGCTTTCAGCGCCTGACGGAAACGTTCCGGACACTTAACGACAAAACGGACGCCACAATCATTATTATCTCGCATCAGGAGCGTATCCTTCGTCTGGCCGACGAGGTCATTCTCGTGTCCGACGGCATCATCAGCGAGATCACCTCCCAGGATAAATTCCTGGACAACATTTTAACATCAGACGACGCCTGCCGCTGCCGGATAGGCTGCATTAAGGAGGAGCCGATCGATGCTGACTGCAACCGATAAGAAAATACTGGAAGAAGTAGCCGACCTGCATGAAATTCCGCAGGGCGCTTACAATATTCGTAAAAACGGCGAGGGTGAAGGCCGTCGGACGACCGCGAACATCGATATCGTCACGAAAACCGACAAGCCGGGTATCGACGTCATCATTAAACCGGGCACCAAAAATGAAAGCGTGCATATTCCGGTCATCTTATCCGAAAGCATGGACGACCTCGTTTACAATACGTTCGAGGTCGGCGAAGACTCGGACGTCGTGATTGTGGCCGGCTGCGGCATTCACAACACGAGCGGTAAGAAAGCCGAGCACGACGGCGTGCACGAGTTTTTCGTCCGCCGCGGCGCCCGGATGAAATATATTGAAAAGCATTACGGCGAGGGTGACGCCAAAAGCGAGCGTGTTTTAAACCCAACAACGATTATCACCGTTGAGGAAGGCGGCGTGGCCGAGCTGGAAATGGCGCAGATCCGAGGCGTTGACTCCACGAAGCGAGACACGCTTGTTAAGCTCCACCGGCGCGCCAAGCTCATCGTTACCGAACGTCTTTTAACGTACGAGGAGCAATTTGCCGAATCCAACATTACCGTCGAGCTTTTAGAAGAGGACGCGTCGGCGCAGGTTATATCCCGGTCGGTGGCGCAAAACACGTCCCGTCAGGTCTTCCACCTTGTTCTGCGCGGCTATGACAAATGCCGCGGGCACATCCAGTGCGACAGCATTATCATGGACGACGCGCAGGTATCCTCCATCCCGGAGATCACCGCGCTGCACTCCGACGCCAACCTTATCCACGAAGCGGCTATCGGCAAGATTGCTTCGGAACAGCTCACAAAGCTCATGTGCCTGGGGCTCACCGAGCAGGAGGCCGAAGAAACAATCCTCAAGGGATTTTTAGCTTAAATTCAGACATAAATTCGAAGTCCAACATATTTAAGGAGGCAGTAATTATGAAAAAATACGTTTGCTCCGTCTGTGGTTATGTATATGACCCGGCTGCCGGTGATCCCGACAGCGGTATTGCTCCCGGAACCGCCTTTGAAGACCTGCCCGATGGTTGGGTTTGCCCTGTCTGCGGCGCGTCCAAAGATCAGTTTGACCTGGAGGATTAATTCTTCCCGTTAAAAAGCACCCTAAAGGGCTGTAGCAAAACGAAAATTGCTACAGCCCCTTCTTTTTTTATCCGCCGTATTGAGGCTTTCATGCATGAACCAACAGCTGCGGCCAATAATAAAAACGGAGGGGGTGATAAGCTGTGAAAAGAAATCCCGATAACAGAGCTGACAACGTACAGCATCTGCAAAACAGCATTGACGGAACAGTTCGGAACATCCGTAAAGCAAATGAGATGATTCATGCAACGGACAACGATAAAACGAAAGAAGAACTTACGTCAAAAAACGAGCGGCGTGAAGAAGCTCTAAACGCATTCCGCAGTGAGATCAGGGACGAAGCGGCCTTTCAAAATAAACAATCCTAAAAGTCCATGCTCTCAGGCTTCAGCCTGAGAGCTCTTTTGTGTAATTTTTATATAATTTTTTCCATAAAATATTGAAATTTTCTCCAAAATAATATAACATGTATGCATAATGCGACATTTTGTTGCAGTTTTCTTTAAGTTTTTCATGCATTATTATCGACAATTATTGTAGGGGGGGATTAAATGGACACCCATATCATTCTGCCGATGATCAACAACGCGGCACTGCTGCTTACCCTCAGTATTGTTTTGGAAATCAGCATTATTTTCCAAAATCGGCTTAAAAAAATCGCTCCCATTCTAAGCGGTATCCTGATTGGCGTAATCGGCATCGCCATCATGTCCGTCCCTTTCAGGCTGGCGCCAGGCTTATTTTTTGATACAAGATCCATACTTATCTGCGTCGCGGCGCTGATTTTCGGGTTCGTGCCCGCAACTATAGCCGCGTCCATAACCATCGTCTACAGAATTTTTATAGGCGGAATCGGCACGGTAACCGGCTGCGCCGTTATACTCACCGCGCTTTTAATCGGCCTTCTGTGCCGGCGCCTGGTCAAACTGGATAAATCAATGGCAAGATGGCTGAAGCTTTATGTTATCGGCATCGTCGTACATCTGGCCATGCTGGCGTGCATGCTGTTACTGCCTTGGGAAACGGCACTTCCCACACTCCGCGAAGTCAGCGTGACCGTTATGGTGACGTATCCCCTCGGCGTGGTAATCCTCGCGCTTTTGCTTCTGCATCAGGTGGAATATAACAACGCGCTGACGCATCTGGCGGAAGCTGATTCCCAGTATAAAAGCCTGTTTCACGACAATCACGCCGCCATGCTGATCATTGATCCGGATACCGGCCAAATCGTCGATGCCAACCCGGCTGCCGCGGCATTTTATGGCTGGACAGAAGACGAGCTCAAGACGATGAACATTACCCGTATCAACAACAGACCGACGGATGCTGTAAAATTAACCATGGCAAAAACAAAAGCCAATGAACGCAACTATCATGTTTTTACACATACTTTGGCATCCGGGGATTCAGTTGACGTCGAGGTCTATTCCGGCCCGCTCAATATTAAAGGCCGTATTCTTCTGTATTCAATTATTCACGACATCTCTTCCCGCGAGACGGCGCTGAATGCGCTCAAAGAAAGTGAGGAGCGTTTCCGGGCACTCGTTGATAACGCGCCGGACGCGATCTTTGTTTTAGCCGACAAATTGTTTACATACAGCAACAGAGCCGGTTTGACGTTGCTTGGTGCGCAGTGCGAAGCAGATATCGTCGGGATGGCCGGTTCAGATATTATTTCAATTAAAGATTTTTCTGAAATCCACCAATATATGCGGGCGCTTCGTGCCGGCATTATTACGCCCTCTTCGGTGGAACGCGTTTATAAAAGGCTCGATGGCACGACTGTCAACGTGGAAGTCGTCGTCGTGCCGATTAAACATGACGGTAAGGACGCGGACCTTGTTTTCGCCCGGGACATCACTGAACGCATACGTATGAAGAAAAAAGAGCAGGAGATGGAGGCGCAGCTGCGCCAGCAGCAGAAGCTGGAGGCTATCGGCACGCTGGCCGGCGGCGTGGCGCATGAAATAAACAATCCGATCAACGGGATTATGAACTATGCCCAACTGATATACGATAAATCGGAAGAGCAATCCGGCAGTGCAATATACGCCCATGAAATCATCCACGAGACGGAGCGCATATCCGTCATCGTCAAAAACCTTTTGCAGTTTTCCCGTCACGAGAAGCAGTCGCACAGCTATGCAAGTATTTATGATATCGTCGGTCAAACAATTTCTCTTGTTAATACGGTCATTAAAAAAGATCAGATCATGCTCGATATCAAGCTGGACGACAATCTTCCCGACATTAAATGCCGCAGCCAGCAAATTCAGCAGGTCATCATGAACCTGCTGACGAACGCCCGGGACGCCCTAAACGAGAAATACCCCGGTTATGATGAAAACAAGATCATCAGAATGCGCTGCAGTGAATATGAACGCAACAACCGCCGCTGGATCTGTCTGAGCGTAACGGACTTTGGAAATGGCGTTATGTCGGAAACCCGTGACAGGATTTTTGAACCGTTCTTTTCAACAAAGCCCAAAGAACTTGGCACCGGCCTTGGTCTGTCAATCAGCTACGGGATCGTGAGCGAGCATCATGGGAAAATAACGTTTGAATCCGAGCCCCTCAAATACACCAAATTCATTTTGGATTTACCGGTTGACAACGGCTGGACACTTTAAACGGTCACAAGCGGCTGATTGGAGACATTTATGAGTAGAGTTTTAATTGTCGACGACGAGAAAAGTATACGAACAACCTTATGTGAATTTCTGAAGCACGAGGGCATTGAAGCCGAGGCTACAGCCGATGCAGACGCTGCCTGCCAAATGCTTGCTGCTGCGGATTATGATGTCATTTTGACGGATATCATCATGCCGAAAATATCCGGTATAGAGCTCCTCGCAAAAATCCGGCAGACCTCACAAACGATGCAGGTCATCATCATGACCGGTGAGCCGTCTGTCGACACGGCCATCCAGGCCGTTCAGAACGGCGCCAACGATTATCTGACAAAGCCGATTAATAAGGCCATACTTATCAAAGCCGTCAACAACGCGCTGATGGTTAAAAAGCTGATTGACGATAAAGCCCGTCTGGAAGAAGAAAATCTTTACTATCAGAAACAGTTGGAGGCACTGGTCGATCAGCGGACAATGTCGCTTCAGCAGGTCACACAGGGCATCATCTATCTGCTGACGTCTGTTGTCGAAACCCGGGACCCCTATACCGCCGGCCATCAGCGGCGCGTCGGAAACCTGTCGGCGGCGATTGCCAGAGCCATGAAGCTGGACCGGGAGGACATTGATCTTGTCCGGACAATCGGATATATCCACGACATCGGAAAAATCAGCATCCCGGCGGAGATTTTATCTAAGCCTGGCCGGCTGTCACCGCTGGAAATGGAAATGATCAAAATCCATGCGCTCAAGGGTTATGAAATGATCAGCAGGGCCAATCTGCCGGACGTTATTTGCCAGGCTGTTTATCAGCACCACGAGCGCTGCGACGGCAGCGGTTATCCGCGCGGGCTTACCGATTATGAGATCAACCGCGAGGCCAAAATCCTGATCGTGGCCGACGTCGTTGAGGCCATGGTTTCGCACCGCCCGTACCGGCCGGCGCTTGGCCTGGACACGGCGCTTGAAGAAATTCAACAGCAGGCCGGAACACTGTATAACAGCGCCGTTGTCGACGCCTGTATCCGCCTTTTTAAAGACGGCTACACGTTGGAGGAAGAAGAACAGAGTATTTACATACCGATGTGATACAGCCAACGTCCCACAGCTATTTTGATGCTATATTACATAAATCCTGCAAGCTTAGCCTCCCTTGTTAAAGGGAGGTGGTGCGAAGCACCGGAGGGATTCAAAAAATAAAAATCTCAATTAACTTATGATGTATATCCTACCATAGCGATGCCCGATAAAAGAGCGTCATTTAGTATAAGAATTATGATTTCAAGGTAACAACTGACAGAGCAATCCCTCCACCGCTAACGCGGTCCCCCTCCCTTTGACAAGGGCGGCTTTTTAAATGAAGAAAGCGAGGCTGCTAATAGCAGCCTCGTTTGTTTAAGTCACATGTTGCCGGTGTAAACGTACTTTAAGTGCTTCATTGCGACAGTCTTTAGCCGTCGAATAGTCTCCGGCGGCGTGGGTGCTTTCTCGGCATACTTATAGCGCGGGAAAAACCGCGTCAGATGAAATGGGATATCAGGTGAAATTCCGGCCAGCCAGCCCGACAGCTCCTCAATCTCCCCGTCGCCGTCGTTCTCCCCGGGGATGACAAGTGTCGTCACCTCGACGTGGCAGCTTTTCGCCGCTGTCTCAATCGTTTTTTTAACGGTTTCCAGATCACCGCCGACTTTTTTATAAAAGGCGTCCGTAAAGCCCTTGAGATCAATATTCATCGCGTCGACAAACGGCAGCAGCTCTTTGAGCGGTTCCTGGCAGATATACCCGTTGGTCACAATAACGTTTGCCAAACCACGCCCATGGAGAAGCCGCGCACAGTCCCGGACAAACTCATAGCCGACGAGCGGCTCGTTGTAGGTGTAAGCCAGCCCAATATTGCCGTCCGGGCGCAGCTGGTCGGCTTTGTCAGCCAGCTGCACCGGGGTGACGCTTGTTGTCGGCAGTGAATTTTCGTCCGCCATCGATATGTCGCAGTTCTGGCAGAACGGGCATTTCAGGTTGCAGCCGAAGCTCCCGGCCGATAAAATCATACTGCCGGGTTTAAACCGGCACAGCGGCTTTTTTTCAATGGGGTCGAGCGCCAGCGCCGTCAGCTTGCCGTAATTGATACAGACAATGTTGCCGCCAATATTCCGGCGCGCACGGCACAGCCCCGTTTGACCCGTCTCCAGGGCGCAGTGATGCGGGCAGACTTCGCAAATAGCCCTCATTGGTGACGTACCACCTCAAAGCGCTCGAGGCTGACCGGCTCTCCCGGCCGGATACCGGCCTTCTGCCGGGCAATGGCGACCTGCTCCGCCACCGTATCAACGCCGTCGAGATTCGGCAGGAGCAAACCGCGCTTATGGCCTGACGAAACAATCACGCCGTATCGCTGCGTATCCAGCGCATCTTCTGTGTCAATCGGCTCGGCCGGTGATAGCACGTCGACGCTGTAAACGAGCTCCGGCAGCTCGCCCGACCGCACGGGATCAAACCGCGGGTCCTCCGAACAAGCGGATACGCCGTTTCTCAATATTTCCTCGGCAACGCTGCCGGTGACAGGCGCGATGGTGCCAATGCAGCCGCGCAGATTTCCGTTTTTCTTGAGCGAAACAAAAACACCGGCTCTGCTTTGCAGCAACTCCTCCGGCAGGCCGTCCGGCGGCATGGCCCGCCGGCCTGTATTGACAAACTGCTCCACGGAATACCGGGCGAGCCGGACGTATTCGTCTTCCCCGTCCAAAGCGGCTCGAAGCTTTTCGTGCTCCCGCTCGTTATACTGTTCTAAAAATCGTCTGTCCGGGTTCTCTCCCTCAGGAATAAACGACGCAATGCCATAGCCCACGCCGAAGGGCCCCTCATACGACAGCAGCTCGGAAGCAACGCTTTTTCCGTCGAGTGCCCCAGCCAGGATGACGCAGGAGCGCAGGCCGCACTCAGCCGCCTTTTCAGCAAACGCCGGTGTGAAGCTTAAAAATTTCATGAAGTCGCCTTTAGCCATGGCTTCGGTGATTTCACGGTCGAACCGGACGCCCTCCTCGGCATAGCCGTACGGCCCGTCAGCCTTCAGCTTATGCGACAGGTCGCTGCTGGCAATCAGTACCGTTTTCCGGCCGAGCGCGTCGGCCGCGTCACGGATACACTCGCCAAAGCGGTAATGCTCAGCCATGGACAATCCGGCCAGTCCTGTCCGCACCAGCCTGTAATCCTTATAGTGCTCATTAATATAGACAAGCGGGATGACCGTGCCATGGTCGAGCGTCCGGTCCCGTTCGCCCCTCGTCCCGGCCGGCAGACCGGCTGCTTGCGCGCCCGCTTCAAGCGCGGCGACAAAATCCCGGTCATACTCGGCCCGGATGGTAACGCCGGGCGCGCGGAATTGCCGCATATCGCCGGAGGCGCCCGCACCGGGTGAAATGTGCAGATAATCGGCGTACATGACGCTGTGCGGCGATGTTAAAACAATTGTTTCCGGCGCGAGCTGTGCCACGCGCCGGGCTACTTCGCGAAACGCCCCAGTTGTTTTTTCCAGATGCTTTTCTTCGCCCCGCCCAACCTCCGGCAGGATGATCGGCGGATGCGGCAGGATAAACGCGCCGATAATCGGCATGGATTTTTCCTCCCTTTCGGCGGCGGATGAGTATCCGCCCAGTACAGCTCACGTTGATAAACACGACTTTCTACAATAAACCGGTCTGCTAAACAAGTTTTATACTGACCAGGCTTTTTTCAAACAGACCAAATTCGCCCTTACGAAACTGCACACGGCCAACCATAGTGTACCCCTGACCCTCATACAGGCGTAAAGCAGCCGGATTATCAAGAAACGCGTCCAGGCGGACGGAACGCCGCCGCGTCCGCCGCAGGCGCGTCTCGGCACATTCAAGCGTTTTCCGACCGACGCCGTTATGCTGATAAGCGGGGTCAACGCAAAGCCGGTGGATGACGGCCGGCTTTAAAAAAGACCACCTGACGGTTTTATACAACTGGTGCTGGTTTTTGTTAAGCACGACGGCGGAGACAATCTGTCCATCCTGCGTCAGTACGTACATCTGGCGTTTTATAATATCAGTCCAAAGCATTTTCCTGTCCGGATAAACATCGTCCCATTGGTCGATCTGCCTGATGCGAAGATCCGCCACGGCTTTTTCATACAGGGACGCAATCACTGGAAAATCAGGACGCCTGGCCCGCCTGAATAATTGTGTCATATAACATCTATGCCCCGGGAATTCTCTTTTTATAATCCGATTATGAGCGCCGTCATTACCCCTAAAAGGGCACCGGCCAGAACCTGCAGCGGCGTATGGCCGACAAGCTCCTTGAATTTGTCCTCCGCCGAGAGGTCTTTCCCCATGGAGTCAATGACATCCATAATTTCATTGAGGACCTTGGCCTGCTTTCCCGTCTGCAGGCGTACGCCCATCGCGTCGTGCATGACGATGAAAGCCAAAATCACCGTGACGCCGAACTCAAAGGACGACAGGCCGTACTGTAGGGCGCTTGTCGCCGCGATGGCCGTAACCGTTGCCGAGTGACTGCTGGGCATACCGCCGTCTCCGATGAGACGCGGCAAATCCAGCTTTTTATGGACGATGGCATGCACGAATGTTTTTAGAATCTGCGCAACCACCCAAGCTACAACGCCATTTATTATTAAATTATTGTGCAGAAGCTGTAAAAACCAATTCATGAAAGCGCGTCATCCTTTAAATAATTCGGCTGTTTTAGGCCGCCGGTCATCCTCCATATTATCCGCAGCATGTCGGAATATCGCCGACGCCGTCCAGGACGAGACGCGGTCGGTACGGATAGTTGTCCATTATTTTAAGCGTCGTAACGCCGGAGAGCACTAAAACCGTATCAAGGCCGCTTTCGATGCCGGCGATAATATCGGTGTCCATCCGGTCGCCGATCATGGCCGTTTCCTCCGAGTGGACGCCCAGCATATTAAGTCCTGTGCGCATCATGAGGGGGTTGGGCTTGCCGACGTAATACGCGCTTCGCCCCGTCGTAAGCTCAATGGGGGAAATAAGCGCCCGGCAGGCCGGTATGAGACCGGTCTCGCTCGGGCCGGTCAGATCGGAGTTCGTGCCGATAAGCTTGGCCCCTTCTAAAACAAGGCGGGACGCGCGGCAAATCCGTTCGTAATTGTAGCTGTCCGTCTCGCCGCCGACGACGTAATCCGGACTGATATCGTTAATTGTAATCCCGGCGTCATGCAGCGCGTTAAAAAGGCCTGGTTCTCCGATGACATAAGCACTGCAGCCCGGCTGTTGACGGCTTAGAAATTTTGCCGTTGCCAGAGCGCTTGTGTAAAAGTGGCTCTCGTCGACATTAAGCCCCATTCGGTAAAGCTTCTGCTGGAGCTCTTTGGGAGAGCGCCCGCTGGCATTCGTCAGAAACAGGAATTTCTTATTCTCTTTGTACAGCCAATCAACGAATTCCCGGACGCCGGGCAAAAGCTGGTTCCCGTGATACAGCACGCCGTCCATGTCGATGATGAAGCCTTTTTTATCCCGCAGCGTTTCTATGGCTATCACTCCTGGTTTAGTTAGATTATAAGGATGAATCTATTATATGAAATCTGGATACACCCGTCAATGAGATGGCTGCCAAAAGCTATGAATTAAGCACCTTTTTATGTTATGGGTCAAGGCCGGCATTCATATCTTAGGATAGAGACGGCACGGCCGGCCCGTCGTTGAGGATCATTAAAGCCAGCCACTGATGATAACGATTAAAGTATTTGCACGGTTGAACCAAATATGTTAGATTAAATAGGGTTGAATGTGAGGGTTATCAATAAAAAAATAAATCTTTGAGAGGGAGTGAGTGGTTATGAAGTTTTGTCCCAACTGCGGCAAACAGATCAATGACAACGCCGTTTTCTGCCCGAACTGCGGGACAAAAACAGGCGGAGCGGCCGCCCCCAAATCAAATCAGGCAGCCGGCGGCGCACCTGCCCAGGGAACGCCATCCGGCAACACGTACCAGGCCGGCGGTAACAGCGGCGAATATACGGCCGGCGCCACGCCGGGTAATCCGGGCGGCACCTACCAGGCAGGACCTCAAGGCTACCCGGGCACCCCCCCCAGTTCACAGCCGGGGCCGCAAAGCTATCAGAGTGTGCCACAAAATTATCAGGGCGGTACGTCCGGCTTTCAGCCCGGCCCGCCAAATTATCCGCCGAACCGTTCCGGCGGGTCCGGCAGCAATAAGCTACTCATCGTCATTATCGCGGTCATTGTGGGCCTGGGCCTCATCGGCGGCGGGATATTTGTGTATTCCAAGCTGGCCGGTAAGAATCACGATCCCGGCCTGTCCAACAACGGCGGCCTAAGCGACCATAACACAAACGACGCCAAGGATGATGACAACGAGGACGAGGACATCGCCAATATCACGGATGATGCCGCTGTTACGGATCATACAGGTCCCGGCGTTGACGACAACTACGAGTTCGGCGACAACGGTGTCGGTGGTGATTTTGATTTCGGCAACGGCGGCACGACCGGGCCCGACAGCTATGATAGCTACGACGACTACGACGACAATAATGATTACACCGACTATACATATGCCGGCGTCGACGATTTTTTATCTGGCTTCGATACCGCGACGGCCAGCGATATTCAGTTTGCCTTTGACGACATCGGCATGGACAGCGCGGCTGCATATGATTTCTATTATTACGGTGAATGGTTTAACGGCTACGTCTATTCCTTTGGATACCAGGGTTCCGTCATTGATCTGTTTTTAAATTATGACGAAACCGTGTTCAGCGTCGAAACAGCCGGCGTACAGGTCTATCTGGCCGGATACGACTCTTATGCTATTGACGACTTTCTCGGTGAGACGACGCATTATGACGAGAGCTTTCCGGACGACGGTTATGTCTTTGTCCTGTCCGACACAAACGTTTCCAGCTATATCCGTATGACGACAAGTCCGGGCTTTGATTATGTCGTTCAGCTGCTCGACGCTTATGACGGCAGCATGGTTATGGCGTTTTACATTTACGGCGGCAACACCGCGGACGACTGGGGGATGGCGGTGCCGCCCGGCGACTATACCATCGAGTATGCGGCCGGCTCTACCTGGTACGGCGTCAGCGATCTATTCGGACCGGATACGATCTATTACAGGGCCGACGATATCTACTCATTTTATGAGGGCGAGGAAACGTACCTCACGCTGGATATTTTCGGCGGCACCGGCATCCCCTCAACGGATATCACCTCGGAATACAGCTACTAAAATTAAAAATAAGCTCAAAACCGGCCCGCTTTGCTGTGCGGGCCGGTTCTTCTCATGTCTAGTATAACTGCGAAATGTCCATAAAGCTTCTTAAACCGTTGAATGTAACAATGTAGTAGTCGGGCCAGCCGCCGTCCTCCGACGGCACGGAGATCATCAATCCGTTGTCCATCAGATAAAACGAGAAAGTCGGCTCCAGAGAAGCGGGAAGATTATAACCGTGCATAGCATCCAGCAGCGCGTCCTTGTAACTGTCAAACGGCGCACCCACAAGCGTGTCGAGCGTTACGGGATTACCGGTCGTCAGCGCGAGCACGAGGCCTGTTTCGCTGGAATAATACTGGCCTTCTTCGTCAAGATAGCCGCACGCGAATACCACACTCATGAAATCGCCGCTGACAGTGACATATGTACTGACGGTCTGGTCGGTCCGTCCGTCACTAATAAGCGAGAGGGCCGTTTCATGGATGATCTCATTGAGTTTTTCGGTCAGATCATAATTTTCACCGTATACAACCGGCAGACTCAGCCACGCGCCGTTCTCCTCCGTGATGGTGATATCGGCCGTCAGCGGATAATTCGGCGGAAAAATGAGCGCGTCATACAGATAATCCGTAACCGTCTGGCTGTCTTCATTTTCAAGCGCATACAGAGCCCGGCAGATATCGGCGAAGCGTCCGCCATACTGGCCGGCGTATTGCTCCAGCCGCTTGTTATAGGCGGAGTTCTTGTCGGTATATTCGCCCTCAAACGACCCCTCCGGGCCGGCGATAAGCAGCGAGAGTTGGTTGTTGAAGATCTTGCGAAGCTCCCAGCCGACAAAGCCGCCGTCAATCGTGGAGAGGCGTTTCTCAACAGCCGCGATATCGGCGGCCAGCGCATCGAAATTGAGTGGGTCTCCGGCGTAATAGCTGCCCTTTAGGCGGCTATTGTACAAGGCCATGTCCGCAGCCTCGTCCGACAGCGTACTGCCAAGCGCTTCGATACGGCTCCAGTCCGTCTCAAAAAGCGGCGTCTCCTCATACCGCACAACCGTCATAAGCGCGTCGGCCGCTTCATTAAAGGCGGCTTTTGCGTCGTTATCCTCAATGTCATCAATTTTAGACGGGTTAAAAACACCGCCCATGGTATCGTTCAGCGCCGACATATACGCTTTATCCCAAATACGCACGTTAAGCTGATCGGCAATATCCATCTGCAGCAGAACAAGACGTTCCAGCAGCAGGTCGCCGTCCTCCGCGGATACGGAGGCTCCGTTTTCCGTCAGATACCGGCCAACCTGCGCGGCTGACGGCTCCCGGCTTAAAAACAGCTCGGTGTCCGTTTGTGCCGATATGCTCGGCGACGGCTCAGCCGACCCGGCGCTCGGCTCGGCCGATACAGTGGGCAGCGGTGATGACGATGTTTCCACGGGAGCGGGTTCTTGCGCGGCGCAGGACGCCAGCAGAAGCGTAATACTCGTGAGGAGAATGGCCGTCAGTCTTTTTTTCATGGTGGTCCTCCTTTTAGGTACGCGCAGCCTGCATCGGCTTTTCATCTACGTCCGAAACGAGATAAACCGTTGAGCTTAAAACGCAGCAGAACGGGGTTGTGATCGGAAAAAGCAAAGCCGGCGTCAACGATTTCCTCGTGGACCGGCGTAATATTACCGGATATTATAAACCCGTCAATCAATGCGACAAACGTCTCGCCTGGGACATAGGCCGCGGCTGTATCGCGCACCGTGGGACGGATATCCTGCTCATTTTTGGGCCGGACGATCGTAAAGCCCTCCGGGACAAAAGATTGGTCCAGCGGCAGAGCCCAACTCGGCAGCCGCTCCTTCGTGCCAAACAGATCGGCCGAATCGCCGAGAACATCCTTGTTAAAGTCCCCGCCGATGAGCACATAGTGGCCGGCTTTATACTCGCGAACGGCGTCCCCAAAGACCATTTGCAGCTGTCGTGCGCCGATGAGAGCATCCTTCGTATAAGCCGACAGGTGAAGATTGATAAGCACAAGCTGCTTATTGTTGAACACGGGAATGCGCGTGAGGCTGTAGCAGCGGTCCAGATCAATAAGCTTCCGAAAGCCCGGCTCAACCGGCAAACTGCGCCGGAGCGCGCCGACAATCGAAAAACGCGAAAACGTAACGATGCCGGACACGGACCTTCCGATAGGCTGCCTCAGCGGGTATAACAGATACGGTGAATCGTAGTTGAGGGCAAAAATGGATGCGAGGCCCGGCAGGCCGCCCTTTAAAAGGCGCAGTTCGTCGACATAACGGCTGCGGGTCGCACGGGTGTCGACCTCCTGAAAAAAAGCGAAATCCGGCTCAAAAGACGCGATGACACCGGCCGCACCGATGACGTTTTCGATGACGGCCGCGCAGCTGAGTGCCCGGGCATACTGCCCGCCGTCCATAAAAAAACTGTAGTCCGGGCTGTAAGCGCCAAAGCCGACATTGTAGGTTGTGATCGTGTAAACCGTGTCTGTTTCCATCGCGGGCAGCGCTTCACCGTCGGCCTTGAGCGGCAGCGCGTCGTCCAACCGGCGATACGCAACCCATACATACGCGGCATAGAGCAGCGCCGCCATAATGAGTCCTGCTAAAACGATGCCTGATATCATCAGCATTTTTACCATATAAACCTCACAGGCGTTTCACGCACAAAAGCAATAGGGAATCTCACAGTTGCGGACTTTTTGCTCATTTGGTCCGGAAGCCCCGACGATAGGGAGAAAACGGAACACACAAACAGATGAATTTGCGCAGACCTCTTCGGCAGTGAGACCGACACAACGACATGCCGGTTTAGATACTGCACGCTGGCAACGGAAATTTTTATTCATAAGCATTATATTACGAACCATACGTATAAACAAGAAGTTTCACGCCCCACACTATACCACACGGTGTTTTGATTTCCTATTATACAAAGATTTAACACGAAAATTGTTTGATAATGTTGAATATTGTGGTATTTTATAAAGTAAATAATATTTTAAACAGCAATTTATGACCGCTGAGCACGCTTTGAGCGCGGCCGTGGCAGCGGTGAGACGAGGTTATACATGATTTGCGGAATAGTCGACCTGGGGTCCAACACGATTCGTCTGTCCATCTATGAGTATGAAGAAAAATCAACAAAGCTTCTTCTGAGCAAAAAGTCTGTAGCCGGTCTTCTTGGTTATGTTACAGATGGCGTGATGAACGCCAAGGGCATTGCCAAGGCCTGCAGCGTTCTCAACAATTTCAAGGATATCCTGACGCATTTTAACATCGACAAACAGTTTGTTTTTGCCACAGCCTCCCTCAGAAACATTAAAAATACCGAAGAGGTGCTGGGTACCATCGAGGCTTTTACCGGATATAAGGTTGACGTTATATCCGGAGAAGACGAGGCCAGGTTGGATTTTTACGGCGCCCTGCACGCCACGGAGCTTCGGTCGGGTTTGCTCGTCGACATCGGCGGCGGCAGCACGGAGCTTGTTTCTTTCGAGGACGAAAAGGTCATCAACGCCGTCAGTATACCCATCGGTTCGCTAAACCTGTCACTGAAATACGCACCGGCCATCGTGCCGGACAGTGCCGGTATTAAAAATATAAAACAGGAAGTACTGACCGAGCTGGGCAAGCTCGATTCCTTTAAATACGGCAAACAGCCCGATATATGCGGTGTCGGCGGCACGGTGCGCGCCGCGCGTAAAATCTATAATGAGCTGTTTGATGCCGCCTCGGACAACATGGCTATGGACACCAAAAATCTGGCAAAGATTTTAGAATTTTATAAGAAAAACAGCAGAAAAGTCCTGAAAAAAGTTATGCAGCTGGCGCCGGACCGTATCCATACAGTCATAACGGGCATGGTCATTTTATCGACGGTATCCGAAACGTTTGGAGCAGGGCGTGTCTTTGTGAGCACCTGCGGCGTCAGAGAGGGTTATCTGCTGAAAAAAGTAATGGACGGTGAAACACTATGACGCCGGCACAAGGGTTTAATCTGGACACCAGCTTTACAGGCAACCGGGAGCTGTCCTGGCTCAAGTTCAACGAACGCGTCCTCGAGCTCGCAAGCGACGTTTCCGTGCCGCTTCTCGAGCGTTTTAAATTTGTCGCGATTTTCGTCAGCAACCTCGACGAGTTTTTTATGATCCGCGTCGGCAGCCTTTTTGACCTGTCGCTGATCAACGAAAAGCACATCGACAATAAAACAGGCCTGACGGTCAAGGAGCAGCTGCGGAAGATCTTTCGAGACCTCCCGGCACTAAACCGTAAAAAAGACGCCGCGTTTACATCCCTGGAGGACGAACTGCGTTACTATGGGATCGACCGGACGGACTACAAGGGCTTGGAGTCCTCAGAAAAAAAGTATATTGATACATTTTTCCAAAGCGTTATCCTCCCCGTCCTGTCGCCTCAGATTATCGACGCGCACCACCCGTTCCCTCACATTGAAAACAAGTCTCTCAACATCGCCGTTATGCTCAAAGCAAACGACGCGAATAAATTCGGGATCATACCGGTACCAAAAACATTGCCGCGCGTCGTCTTTTTGAAAAACGGGCTGGCGCGTTTCATCCTCACAGAGGATATCATCCTCGCCAACGCGGATAAAATCTTCGAGATGTATACCATCAAAGAAAAGGCGGTCATCTCGGTAACGCGCAACGCCGACCTCAAGCCGGACGATGAGACATACGACTTTGAGGAGGATTTCCGCCATCACATGAAGCGTATCCTCAAAAAGCGTGCCCGCTTATCCGCCGTCCGCCTGGAGCTTTCGGCCAACAGCTCCAAGGAACTCATCACTTACCTGGCGTCCAAGCTGAACATTATGAAATCACAGGTCTTCCAAAGTGTCGCGCCACTGGAGCTGTCGTATATCTACGCGCTGGAGGGCCGGCTTCCCACGCCGACGAAACGGGCCGCCACATACGTACCTTACCTCCCACAGTATCCAGCCGATTTTAACGCCAAGGAGCGCGTCACCAAGCAGGTCCTCTCACGGGACATTCTGCTCAGCTATCCGTATGAGAGCATGGAGCCGTTTCTGCAGCTGATCAAAGAATCGGCGACGGACCCGGCCGTCATTTCCATCAAAATAACGCTTTACCGGCTCGATATTAAATCGCGTCTGGCGCAGTATCTGATCGACGCGGCCGAAAACTTCAAGGACGTCACTGTCATCATGGAGCTGCGCGCGCGTTTTGACGAGCAGAATAATATCGAATGGGCCGAACGGCTAGAGGAAGCCGGCTGCAAGGTCATTTACGGCTTCAAGGATTACAAGGTTCACTCAAAGCTGTGTCTGATTACGCGCCACGAGCGTAACCGGCTGCAATATATCACGCAGATCGGGACGGGCAACTACAACGAAAAAACGTCAAAGCTGTATGCCGACCTTTCCCTCATTACCGCCAACCGTGATATTGGCCGGGACGCCAACGAATTTTTCAAGAATATGCTCATCTCGAATATTGAGGGCCGCTATACGCATCTGCTAGTGGCCCCATACTGGCTCAAACTCTCGATCGTGTCCCACATCGACGCCGAAATTGACAAAGCCAAAAAGGGTCGGCCCTGCGGCATCATTATGAAGATGAACTCGCTGACGGACCGTGATATCCTCGACAAACTCTCAGAAGCCTCGAACGCCGGCGTCAAGGTCGAGCTGATCATCCGTGGGATCTGCTGCCTTATACCGGGTATCCCTGGAAGAACAGAGAATATTTCCGTTACGAGCATTCTCGGACGGTTCCTGGAGCATAGCCGCATATACTGCTTCGGCAGCGGAGAAGAAACAAAAATTTTTATTGCCTCGGCCGACCTCATGACGCGCAACACCGAACGCCGCATTGAAGTGGCCTGCCCCGTTCTGGACGATCAGATCAAGTTCCGGATTCTGGATATTTTGAAAATGCAGCTGGCCGAAAATGTCCAGGCTTGGTACTTAAAACCGGACGGTAATTATTTAAAGAAACAATATGATGGGGAACAGCTCAACTGCCAGGAATATTTCATGAAAAAGGCCCGGAGCAGCGACTATGAAGCCCATGAGTATACGCGCAGCCCCGGTATGCTTTACCGTATAAAAAAACGGCTGCGAGCATTTATAAAAAGCAGGCGGTCCGCTATCCGTCCGGCTTTTATTACCGACGACCCCGGCGAGACGCATCCGGTGGACGCCGAGGACATTGACGAACCGGAAGCGGCAGACCGCTCGTTTGGCCGTGATGAACCTGCTCTGCAGGACGATACTTCTGACAGCATCACAGACAACGCGCCTGATAACGATGCGCCGGACGACGAGGACGACAATCTGCTGGATGACGAGCCAGACGAAGAAAATGACGAAGAAAATGACAGCGAACCGGACGATGACAAAAAATAGCCTATAAACCAACAGCCTGCGGTGAGCGCCACGGGCTGTCGAAAAAGCCCAGCTTCTGTTGGGCTTTTTCCTTATTAATGAGGGAAAATACAGAAGGTGATAAAAAATGTCGACACGCGGGAAACTGGACCGGGGCGTATTCGAAATGGTAGACACGGAGAGTATGGTGCCCAAAGATCATCTTTTATGGAAAATTGATGCCGCAGTAAACTGGGCACAGCTTTATGACATAGTGGAAGAGCTGTATTGTGACGATAACAGACGGCCTGGATTTGATCCGGTTGTATTGTACAAAATGAGATTTGATATTTGTGCACGATTTATAAATAGAGAAGACTAACTTGACGTTTTTAGTCAACGTGCTATGATGAGTCATGGAAGAAACCGGCAAGATCATAAGTAAAGCGGCTGGCCGAATCGGGATATGAACGCAAAGGAGGCTTCTGATGTCCGACTCAAACATTACAAAATTTGCCCTTGCCGACTCACTGAAGGAACTGATGGGCAAAAAAAGCTTGAGCAAGATATCGGTCAGCGATATCGTAACCAACTGCGGGCTGACCCGTCAGGCGTTTTATTATCATTTCAAGGACAAATTCGACCTTATGAACTGGATTTATTATACGGAGACGGCCCGGTTTATGAATACCTTCAGCGTCGATACCGACATCAAACATTGGGCTGACGCCACGCTGGCGCTGTGCGCTTATATGCGTGACAATAAAACGTTTTACATAAACGCCCTGAAAACAACGGGCCAAAACTCCTTTCAGGAATATCTGCACGACTATATCCGGGTCTTTGTCCAGTCTATGATCGAAAATGCCGCCGGACAGGAAGCCGACGCTGACAAATACAGCATTATATCGGAAATCATCGCCACGTCGGACGTGGCGATGATGGTACGCTGGGCCGGCGACGGCATGAAGGAGGACCCGGAACCGATCATCCGGCAGATCGGAGAGATATTTGACGGCAGCCTTATGAGCGAACTGAAGCAAAAAGGACCTAAGAGCGGGTAAACGTTTTTTCGCCTGCGGGCAGAGCGTTTTTCAGGGCGCGCAACGCGTAAGGATTGACGCTGTGCAGTGCGCCGGCCGTCCCGAGCCACTCGCTCATAAGATTTAAATCCTCGTGCCACTCAAATACTAAAATGGGTCGGCCATTTTCCCCCCGTGTTTTCCGCACAAAGGAATAGACGCGCTGACGGCAGAGCTCTGAGGCATGCCTGGCAGGGATATAGACGATAAATAATACGCCGCTTTTAACGGCGTGGTTTAAAAAAACGTCCGACGTGACACTCATTTCGGTTTCATCGTCGTAGCTGATGGAAAAGCCGAACAGGCAATGCAAGCTATTTAAAATCTGAAACGCGTTTTGGGCGTCTGCCGAAAACGCGTTGTTTTTTGCTAAGCGGATGCTGACGACAGTATTATGGATACATGAAACGGCTGTCGCGGTATCCGTATTAATGGTCGAGGCGGGCGTGTCCAAAACAAAAAAACACTCCTCGAAGTGCGGGGATATCCGACTGAGGCTGAGGAGTTCTTTCGAACCGCGAAGCCGGAAAATATGGCTGTATATCCCGAGTGTGCGCCCGTCGCTGATCATATCCGTTAGGACCTGCGGCGAATTACGGGTTGCATCGGTGACGGTCAGCCAGGGGAGCGGACGGCCGAGCGCCGCCTGGTTTTTACGCAGCTTGTCGGCGCCGTATATCAGGCTGCTGTATCCGAGATTTAGCCCGACTGTTTTGACGGTCGTGTTGTCAGCGAATGTTGATACTCTGGCGGCAAAATCATAATAGGGATTATTCTGACCTGAAAGGACCTTTCTCGCCGCGGCGAAAAAGGTCTTTTGATTTTCGCTTCCGGAAAACAAAGCGCCCAAATCGACGAGATTGCGGACGCTTCGCTTCGTATTGTGCTTCATATCGCTTAATATCTTTGTAACGGCTATATCGATTGTTTTGCGCGTCAGCCGATGATGAAAGTCCAAAATCAATCAGCGCCCTTCATGGTTTTCTGGTACGGCCTGCCGAAAACGGCAGCATTGCGCACCCGTCAATAATCGTATGTTCGTTCAAGTGCCGGATATCTTCAATTAATATTGTAAACGAAACCGAAGGCTGTTCGTATTGACAATATTAATAATGTGTCAAACGTTTTGACATTTTTATGGTGTTGTCTAGTCACCGTCGGACGCCGTTGTGCTAAACTCAAAGCGAATAGGAGGTCGTTTCAGATGAAAAAAATGCTAAGCGCTGCGGGACTTCGACTGGCGTATGCTTATCTCGATTCAGATCCCGAGAAGAAGCTGCCAAAGCTGATGGACCTGGCGGACCAGTTTGACAAAAACAATGCGATGCCGAGTCAGCGTGCGGCGATCCGGGAAGTTGTCGAAAAAAAGGATGGAAACTGGTACAAGCTGATTCTGAGCTTTTGGCAGGACATCGACCCAAAATTGCGTAAATCTCTTTTTAAAAACTTCTTTATTAACGACTCGTTCGCAGGGTGGGCCGAACAGGAGAGCTTGCGTGAAAAGCTCGGCTGCAACATCCCCTGGGCTATTCTGATGGATCCAACCTCAGCCTGTAATCTGCACTGTACCGGCTGCTGGGCCGCTGAATATGGCGACAAGCTCTCCATGAGTTATGATACGCTCGACAGCATTATACGGCAGGGCAAGGAAATGGGTGTGTATTTCTACCTGTTTTCAGGCGGCGAGCCGCTTGTCCGCAAAAAAGACATCATCCGTCTGTGCGAAAAACATAACGACTGCTTTTTCATTTCTTTTACGAACGGAACGCTCATTGACGAGGCGTTCGCCGATGAAATGCTGCGGGTTGGCAATTTTGCACCGGCCATCAGCGTCGAGGGCTTTGAGGCTGAAACGGACGCGCGTCGCGGTGAGGGGACCTATAAAGCCGTCATTCGAGCTATGGAGATTTTAAAACGCAAAAAACTGCTGTTTGGCATCTCCTGTTGTTATACGAGCCAGAATACCGAGGTGATTGGCAGCGACGCGTTTATTGACGAAATGGTCGACAGAGGCGCTAAATTCGCATGGTTTTTTACATACGTACCTGTCGGCGCAGACGCCGTACCGGCGCTTATGGCGACGGCTGAACAGCGTGAATTTATGTATCGGAAGCTGCGCGATTTCAGAAAAACGAAGCCGATCTTTTCGCTGGATTTCTGGAACGACGGTGAATACGTCCAGGGCTGTATCGCCGGCGGCCGGCGGTATCTGCATATCAACGCCGCCGGCGATATTGAGCCGTGCGCGTTTATCCACTACGCGGACAAAAATATCCATACATCAACGCTTCTGGAGGCGATGCAGTCACCTCTTTTCATGCAGTATCACGACCATCAGCCTGTCAATGAAAACATGCTGCGCCCGTGCCCGCTTTTAGACAATCCTGAAATCCTAACGGAGATCGTTGAGCGTTCCGGCGCGAAATCAACCGATTTTATCAGCCCGGAGGATGTGCATGAGCTGTGCGCCAAATGCGTCGCTGCCTCACAAAAATGGGCCGCCACGGCCGACCGCCTGTGGTACGGCGACGCTGGGGAAGGGCATCAGCCCTGCGATATACAGGACGCCGACGAAGAGCAGCGGGCCGTATAAAATAGATTTCACGTCTTTTTAAAAGCCGGCAAGCCGCAGCGCAGCGGCTTGCCGGCCCTTTTTATAACAATGGAAATAGTCTGCCGGTTCCGATACAAAGACTTTACAGGTTGTGATATAATGATGGCAAAAACAGGAGGGCATCTCATGGCACAGCATGAAGAATTCAATAAGCTCGGTGAGCGGCTGGAGAAACTGCTCATATTGCGCTACGCGCCCATTGCCGTAAAGCTGATTAAAACGGAAGCGGATATCCCCGAGGGCGCCATCCGGCCAAAACGTGATCTTGGTGAGCATCTGGCGCTCTGTCAGGCGTTTGCGATGGTGCGCCGGCAACGAAAAAGCCTTGTCCTGCTCGATGAGGACCATTGGTGTGTCTGGCCGCTCATCGGCTTCGGCCTTGTCGAGTTCAAAGAAGGGGCCGACTACTATGATTATGCCGTAACGGCGAATTTCATCAAAGACCCCGAAAAAGCCCGTGCGTTTTTCAAATCCTCCTACCCGCGCATGCCGGCGGGCAGCAGCATCGGGCTGGCGCTCGCGCCGCTTGATATGGCCAATTTCGTGCCGGATATGATCCTGGTGTACTTAAAGCCCGCCCAGCTTCGCAGCGCGCTCATGTCCATCAAGTTTAAATCCGGTGAGCTTTTGCACGCCGAGCTGGACTCCGTGGATTCCTGTGTGCACTCGACGATTCCGTGCCTGAAGGACGGCAAATATAAAATCACCGTGCCCGATCCCGGCGAATACGAGCGCGGCCTCACGGATGAGGACGAAATGATCCTGTCCGTCCCGGCCGATGAGCTGGGCGATCTTGTCGAGGGCCTTCAGCTTTTGTCCGGCCGGGGCTTCGGCTATCGTCAGCTCCACATGGAAATGACGACCGACTTTCCGCGCCCGCAGTTTTACGACGACCTTTTTAAAATGTGGGGCCTTGATACCGGCGAGATCTGGAAACGGTAAGCCGGAGCGTAAATATGATAAAAAAAGATTCTTGAGGGTGTTAACAAACGGATAATCGGTTTAAGTAAGCCGCAAAAAAGCACGCAACTTAAAGTTGTGTGCTTTTTTATTATGCAAATGAGTCGGTACGACACTTATTCTTCGTCGTGCTCGCCGCAGTCGCACGATTCGCCGTGGCTCTGGCATGAGTCGGACCCATCGGCGTTTTTGATATAACCGAGGATGTTTTTATCCATGCGCTCCAGCGCCTCGGCCGCCGTTAAACCGTTGCCGTCGTAGCGCGTAATGCACGCGTCGGCGATATCGTTGAACGTCTCAAGCGTAAATCCGCCGGTGATGACGGCTTCACAGTCGCAATTTATGATCGCGTCTGTCAGAACTTTTGAACTGCCGGTGTTTTCCTGTGCTTCAAACTGCATTGTATCGGTCTCTACAATCAGCAAAAACCCGCAGGACTCAAATTGTTTGGCGACGGCGCTCTCCAGCGCGTTTTTTTCCGTTGTAACGGCAATCAGCATAAAAACCTCCATGCGCGGGGCGCGCCGTATTTATTCTTTGGGGTCGAGCATTTTGTCGAGGATATCGGCCGCCTCGTCAAGCCAGTCACCCTCAAACATTTCAATGGCGCCCTTATCGGAAAGCGCGGACAGCTTCGGGTCGATGGGGAGCCGGGCGAGGACCTTGAGACCGTGGGCCTTGGCAATGTCCTCAATATGGCTCTCGCCGAAGATTTCGTAATCCTTGCCATTGTCGGGGCATTTGAAATACGACAGATTCTCCACAAGTCCGATGATCGGGATGTTCATCATTTCGGCCATCTTGACGGCCTTCGTCACGATCATGGACACCAGCTCCTGCGGAGAGGTGACAACGATAATACCGTCAATGGGGAGGGACTGAAACACCGTCAGCGGCACATCGCCCGTACCGGGCGGCATGTCGACGAACATAAAGTCGACGTTTTCCCAGATGACCTCCGTCCAGAACTGCTTAACGGAATTCGCGATAACCGGCCCGCGCCAGACGACGGGGTCCGTATCGTCCGGTAAAAGCACGTTAATGGACATGATATCGATGCCCATCCGGCTTTTAACGGGGTAGATGCCCATTTCGCTGCCCATGGCTTTATCCTTCAGGCCAAAGGCTTTCGGGATTGACGGGCCGGTGATGTCCGCGTCGAGAATGGCCGTGTGATAATTCATACGGTCCATTGTGACGGCCAGAAGCGACGTCACAAGCGATTTGCCGACGCCGCCTTTGCCGCTGATAACGCCAATCACCTTTTTAATGCTGCTCAGTTCATGCGGATTTTCACGGAAGTCGGGCGCTTCCTTTCGTTCCGAACAGCTTTCACCACAGCTGGAACAGTTTTCGTTGCACTCTTGGCTCATGTTTTCGTCTCCTTATTCATCACGACAGAGTTGTAAAGCCCGTAAGGTTTATCTCCGTCTTATATTTCAATCGTCCGGCCGCCGGACAGGTAGTCGATCGCGTCACCCATATCGGCCTTCAGGCGCTGATACGACTGGAGACCCGTGCAGTGGCATGTATAGTACGTTGTCTTCCGGCTTTTTAAAAACGCAGCGATCTCGTCAACTATTTCCGGCTCTTCGCTGCCGCCCTGCGCTGGGTTTGACAGGTGAAAGCCCCCAACGACGACATCAGGAACGATGCCGGCCTCGCGCTCGAGATGCTCCAGGATATTGACGATCCCGCAGTGCGCGCAGCCGGTGATCATAACGGTTTGGCCCTTTTCGCGGATCACCAGATTTACCTCGTGGGTAAAATCATCCTGTACATAATCATCGCCGATTTTCTTGAGAATATCCCTATTGCCCGTCGGATTGAGCCGTAGGCACTGGACGCCGGATATGAGCTCCAGCTCATCGTCAACTTTCAGCCGGTTTCCGACCCGGATAAACCGGCCGCTGTCCGCCAGTGACGGGTCGATGCCGATGTATCGTTTGGGGCTATCCGTTTCGTCGGCGTAATAACCGTTAAACGCCGTTTCGCCGACGTGAATTTTGGCGTGGTTGTTGAGCGCGATAAACGTTTTAAGCCCGCCGCCGTGGTCATAATGCGCGTGCGATAAAAAGGCGATATCCACGCTGCTTAAATCAACCCCAAGAAGCCTGGCGTTTTTCGCAAACAGGTCCGTGACGCCGGAATCAAATAAAATCTTATGCGTTTTTGTTTCGATAAAAAGGCTCAGCCCGTGCTCACTGCCCAACTCGTCCCGCACCGATGTGTTTTCGACAAGTGCCGTTATGCGCATCCTGAAACCCCCATTTAGTTTTGTTTATTATCTGCTTTGTCGGTGTCTTTCGTATGGCTGCCATCGGTGTCCCGCCAGCAGCCGCGCCTGTGGCAGCAGCCGTCAAGGCCGCGGCCGCCCTCGCACAGCTCGAAGTCGCCGCCCCCGATGAACAGAACCTTGCCGTTCACGAGCGAGTCGGCAAGCTTGCCCCTGGCGTCGTTGTAAATCCCCTGTACCGTCGTGCGCGAGATGTTCATCTGTCCGGCGCACTCCTCCTGCGTCATACCCTCCAGGTCGATCAGGCGTATGGTCTCATACTCGTCAACCGACATAATGACGGTATCCTCCGCCTCGCTCCCGATTGGGCCGAAGCGGCTGCAGGACGGCATGCGGCATATTCTTCTCCATTTTCTTGGTCTGGCCATACGTCATTTTCTCCTTGTCCTGTGCGTGACACCGTACATAATTATATCTGATTATCGGCATATGTCAAATAAAAAACGCGCCGGATGTTACGGATGGTTAAAGTGTACGAATCACATTCTCTATCCTATTTAAACAGAAGCTTTTCTAGCGCCTTGATGTCGATTTGTTTATCGAGCGCGGCACAGTGGTTCAAAATGCGCGTCCGTGCCTCGGATGTCGGCAGAAGCGGCGCTGTCAGCCAATCCTTGGCCCACTCGTCAACAAGGCCATATGTATTGGCCGGCCAGCCGTATTCGTGCCCGTCAAAGCTGACCTTTCGCCGGTTGCCGCAAACGGTAATGTAAAACTCACGCTGTAGCGTTACGACGGCGGCGTCCACAGTGGATGCGCCGTCCTTTTTTGTCACGCCCAGCTTTTTTCGTATTTCCGATGTGTCAAGTGTTTCCCCGCTTTCAAAAAGGCGGTAAACATCCAAAACAATCTTCTTAACAGTCCCGTCTTTATATCGGTCTTCCGGTGTTCCGTCGGGGCGGCAGGCCGAGTAGAACAGGGGATAGAGGTCCGGTGCGATGAAGCCCTTTCGCCCACCGAGGATATTGCCGAACGCCAGGCGTTTTTCTGCTGCCGCGCGGTCCTTCCACTGCCAAGGGTCGGTTTCGGGATCGCCGGTGTGCCACTGAGCCTGGGGCGTGAGCTCATCCAGTTTCGGGAAGCCGGCAATAAACTTGCCGGAAAAGGCTAAAACACCGGACGTTTCGGTATGGTTTAAAAATTCTGAATAGGTATTCAACGTAAAAATCCCTCATTTCATGTCAGGGCATTATTGATATCATAGCATGTCGGTCAAAATAAATATACCGGATTTTGTGCTTTTAGGCAACAAACGTTGAATATGGTGCATGATAATAATAAACGGTAACCCGGTAAATAATGAACATCACGAAATTGCATGAGAAGGGGAGAAAAGGCAAAAGCTATGGCATCTGTTTTTTGGTATAATACCGCGCCGTATCTCCTTTTGTTTCTGACAAGCCTGGTTGTACTGATTTTGGCCTTTAAAAAGTCTGCAGATCGACGGTTCACCTTCGCGTTCACCGCGGCGACGCTGGATTTCGCCTTTTATGTGGAATTTATCCTCCTCATTTTACTCAATGCCTACGCATACCATCCCGGAATTTCATCTAACGCGTTTCAGGATACCGCATATGGTAATTTGTTTTCTCAATTTTCCATCGCTACCACCTCGGCCTTCCTGATTGTTTATCGTCTGTCGTATTACTGGTATATCTTCGTGGCTTTTATCTACTTTATTATTGACGTTCTGTTTGCCAAGCTGGGGATCTACGAGCATTTCTGGTATCGATCTGTGTATACCCTTATCGGATTTGGCCCGCTGCTCTTACTGATCGGGTTCTGGCATCATAAACTCACGTCTTCACCGACTAAACTGCTTCGCTGGATCACCCTGCAGTTCAGCACGAATGCGATCATGTACTTTTGTTATACAATACCGCTCCGGCTCACGGGTATACAGGTGTTTTCGGCGCCGTTTTTCAGCGATGCCGTGAAAAATCATGCCACGACAAATGTCGTTTATGGCCTGGTCGTCCCGTTCATAATGATCTGGATCGCACAGGCAAAGATGCACTGGAGCCTCAAGGGCCTTTCGCTGGGGGCGGTGTTGCTTTTTAAATATATTCTGGTTCTGACCGGCATTGTCACAATCCGGTCCGGCTGGTTTATACCGGCCGCGCTCATCGAGATAGCCGCCCGGTACTTTCTGATCATTCAGTGTAACCGTTTCCTGCGCCCAAAGCTGGATACTCCGCGCGCAGCAGCGTGACAGCGGCAAAACTATTTAGCAAACATTCCCTCTTTCAAGGGGATGTTTGCTGCTTGTTTAAATTGTGATAAAAT
Organism: uncultured Sporobacter sp.; assembly: GCA_963675425.1. Lineage (GTDB taxonomy): Bacteria > Bacillota > Clostridia > Oscillospirales > Oscillospiraceae > Sporobacter. The sequence continues at coordinate 2,654,872 of OY776214.1, forward strand.
AGCAAAAAAGGCAAGGGGAGTGCACGCTATGATTGCGCAAAAGTTTCAGGAATTTATCGAAAGAACAGTCGGTACGTTAAAGCGGGACCCAAGAATTTGCGGTATAGCTTTGGGCGGCTCGTACATAACAGGCCAGATGGATGACTATTCAGACCTGGACTTTATTATCGTCGTAGAACCAGACTGTTTCGATCAGGTGCTGGATGAGAAAATGGCGATGGCCGATAAGCTGGGTGATTTGTTATCGGCATTCACGGGAGAACATGTAGGTGTGCCGAATCTTTTAATTTGCCTTTATGATGCGCCGCTGCTCCATGTCGACTTTCATTTCAGACCTTTGGACCGGGCCGGAGAGAGGGCAGACGAGCCGGCCATACTATATGAAAAAAACGGAGCGCTGACAAATATATACAGGCGGACGGGAATCACTCGGGAGGGTCTCGATCTACAGTGGCTGGAGGACCGTTTCTGGGTCTGGGTACACTACATTGCTTTGAAAATCGCCAGGGGAGAGCTGCTTGAGGCCATTGACGCCATCACCTTTATACGTGCGCGGGTTATCGGCGCGATGCTGCATGTGAAAAAAGGCAGCCCCCCCAGAGGGGTCCGGCACCTTGAGCGAGATGCGCCGGAATTTATGCCTGCGCTTGTCAAAACCGTTCCCACGCATGATGCCTGCAGCTGTGCAGACGCGCTTCGGGCGGAAATTGAGCTGTACAGAGAGCTGCGGCAGCCATATTTGAACCGCCTCGTCACGCGGGACAAGGCGGAGAAAAGGGCTGTGGAATATCTGGATCAAGTTGCCACCCTGTTAAGTGGTGGTGAAAATGAATTAAGACCATAGAATAACTTAAAGTGAGCAGCACTGCGTTTACGGCTAAACGTAGTGCTCGCTTTTTATCGTTTTTTTGAGTTAGCTTTAAATAGGTGCAATAATTCTCGTAGCCGGTACGTCTAATGTACGAAAACGCACAGGACCGGTCCATGTGTTGTCAAGGAGAGTAGCCAGCGTGAAGGAATTGATACAAAAAGCGCAGTCCGGTGACCCGGAAGCTTTCATACAGCTGATAGAACGGAGTAAGCAGTCTTTGTATAAGGTTGCCAGAGGTTATTTTACGGAAGCTATGGACGCCGAGGACGCTATATCGGAGACGGTAATGACCTGCTGGGAGCAGATTTCTTTGCTTAATAAGCCGGAATATTTCAAGACATGGCTTCTTCGTATCCTGATCAACAAATGCAATGATATTAAAAGAAAGCAGAAAAAAACCGTTGCGTTGGATTCAATTTCGGAGATAGCGCAGCCGGCTGCCGATTTTGAGAAGCTTGACTATATGACCTTAATGGATCGGTTGAGCGATACATACCGGACTGTCTTGATCCTTTTTTACGGCGAAGGCTTTAAGGCTCGTGAAATCAGCAGAATTTTAAGCATGCCGATTGGTACGGTAACCAGCCGCCTGAAACGCGGACGTGAACAGCTTGCCGCTATTTTGAAAGAAAGAGGTGCACTGGAATGAATACGCATCTGGACAATGAGGAGCTTTTTGGGTTGTTTAGGCAGAAGATTGAGATTCCGGAGCGTACGCAGAAGCGCATCGAGCACACCTATGATGAGGTACGGCGGTCGTGCCGAATGAAAGAGGAGACTATTATGCCAATGAATAGAAGACACCATGGCAGAAGGCTTTTTGCCACTGCGGCGATTATCGCCATTTTGGCCGGTACTGTGCTGGCCGTTGGCCTGACGCATACCGATTTTATTGAATCCGTTTTCGGAAACGGTATATCTGGCCGCGAGAAAGAGACTGTTACAAATCCATGGGGCTCGACGTATACGCTGCCGGCCAGCGAGCGTGATGAGGTTGACGTTGAGCGTGCGGAAGCCCTCGTCGGGAACTATATCGCCCAAGCGGGCACCACTTTAGAGGCCAACGGCTTTACATTTACCATTGAAAGCTACGTCATGGACTCAAACGGCATTGCCTGCCTGACCTATACCCTGGAAAATCCGGAGGGATTGGATATTCTCCACGACGCGGGCGGCGGCGAAATCTATTACAATGACGCGGATTATCAGGAAACGGGCTTTCGGCTGGTTGAACCGCTTTTCCGCACTGAATCTGGCGCTATGCTGGACAGCCGGACTTATCTTGACGCCAGCCGCTCCACGGATACCAAGGCAACGCTTGTGGTTTACATCGCGCCTTTCGCCCCAGCGGAGGATGCTGACGGCATTACAATGACCATCGACGGCTATACTGAAGATGCCGATAAGAGCCTGGCTCCGCCGGTATTGTCAACGCTCACACTCCCGGCCTCGTCCAAGGTCGCGGCGATGGAATATTCGAACGGCGATATTTCAGCCTACATTTCTCCAGTGGGGATGACGATAACCAGTCAGTCCTTCCGCTCCGACGACTGCCAGATAGATGAGCTGCTGATAAAATATTCCGATGGCAGTGAATACATTGTTGAGAGCGAAGATCCCTATATCCATAACGCCACGGTCAGTGCGATGGATGGGAAAACCATATGGATGGCGTTCAACCGTCTTGTCGATGTGGATAAGGTGACGGCTGTATTTATCAACGGCAGTGAATTGCCCGGCTAAGGCAAAACATATCAAGCATGAACAAAGACCTCCTCAAAAGAGGAGGTCTTTGTTATGTTAAATAGCGATTCGATATATTGAACCTTACTTCAATTCATCCAGAATAGCTTTCGTCATGGCCGAGCACGAGAGAACGTCCATGCCGGGCTCGGCGATGTCCGCCGTTCTGAGGCCTTTGGCCAGAACGCGGGAGACCGCGTTCTCCACCATCAGCGCGCCTTCCTCCTGGCAAAGTGACAGCCGCAGCATCATGGCTGCTGAAAGCACTGTCGCGATGGGGTTAGACAGGTCCTTGCCGGCAATGTCGGGCGCGGAGCCGTGGATCGGCTCGTACATGCCGCGCTTCGTTTCTCCGAGCGAGGCCGACGGCAGAAGCCCGATAGAACCGGTGATCTGAGACGCCTCGTCGGAGAGAATGTCGCCGAACATGTTGGACGTCACGACGACGTCAAACTGCTTCGGGTTTTTAACGAGCTGCATAGCTGCGTTGTCCACGAGCATGTCGGACAGCTCGACGTCCGGGTATTTCTCCGCTAGACGGTGCATCACCTCGCGCCACAGGCGGGAGCTTTCAAGTACGTTGGCCTTGTCGATGCTGATGAGCTTTTTGCCGCGCGTACGGGCCAGCTCGAATGCCGTAACGCCAATGCGCTCGACCTCCATCTCGCTGTAGCATTCGGTGTCGTACGCCTCGGGGCCGTACTGGCCGTCCCTCCGGCCGTTTTCGCCGAAGTACATGCCGCCGGTAAGCTCACGGACAAAGATCATGTCAAAACCAGCGTCGGCGACCTCTTTTTTGAGCGGACAGGCGTCCTTGAGCTCGGGCAGAAGACGTGCCGGGCGCAGATTAGCATACAGGCCCAGCTCCTTGCGGATGCCTAAAAGGGCCTTTTCCGGGCGCATATTGCCGGGCAGGACATCCCATTTCGGCCCGCCGACTGCGCCGAGAAGCACGCTGTTGGACTCGAGACATGTTTTAATCGTTTCCTTGGGCAGCGGCGTGCCGAGCTTATCGATGGCCGCGCCGCCCGCGAGGACTTTCTTGAAGGAGAACGTAGCCTTGTATTTCTTGCCGACGACCTCAAGCACCTGTAGGGCCGCGCCCACGATTTCAGGGCCGATGCCGTCGCCTTCGATAACCGCGATATTATAATTCATGATTAGGCCCCCTTGATGGAATTGAGCAGACCGCCCTTGGCGATGATATTCTGTAAAAACGGCGGGAAGGGGGCAAACTTCGTCACAGTGTTTTTCGTGAGATTATTCAGCTCGCCTTTGTCAAAGTCGATCTCCACCTCGTCGCCCTCGTCGATCTCGGCGTCGGATTCAATGATCGGCAGGCCAATGTTGATGGCGTTGCGGTAGAAGATGCGCGCAAAGCTTTTGGCCACGACCGCGCCGATGCCGGATTCCTTAATGGACAGGGGCGCGTGCTCGCGGGAGGAGCCGCAGCCGAAATTGCTGCCGGCGACCATGATGTCGCCGGGCTTGACGCGTCTGACAAACGTCTGGTCAAGGTCCTCCATACAGTGGGAGGCCAGTTCCTTGGGATCGGATGTGTTGAGGTAACGGGCGGGGATGATGACGTCGGTGTCGACGTTGTCGCCGTATTTAATAACGTTGCCTTTGAGTTTCATATCGGTTTTCCTCCTTATTCCGCCGGGGCAATTTTGCCCGCGATGGCTGACGCCGCCGCGACGGCGGGGCTGGCCAGATACACTTCGCTTTCGGGATGGCCCATACGCCCGACGAAGTTGCGGTTCGTCGTCGCCACACACCGCTCACCCTTGGCGAGGATGCCCATGTGGCCGCCGAGGCACGGCCCGCAGGTCGGCGTGGATACGGCGCAGCCGGCGTCGATAAAGGTTTTGAGCAGGCCCATTTCCATAGCGTCCAGATAAATCTGCTGAGTTGCGGGCAGGACGATGCAGCGCACGTGCTTGGCGATTTTCTGGCCCTTTAAAATATCCGCCGCGATAACGAGGTCCTCCAGACGTCCGTTGGTGCACGAGCCGATGACAACCTGGTCGATTTTAATCTCCGGCATATCGTCAAACGTCCGGGCATTTTCCGGCAGATGGGGGAAGGCGACCGTCTGCCTGACCTGAGACAGGTCGATGTCGATGACCTTTTCGTATTCGGCGTCCGGATCGGCCGCAAAGACGACAGGCTTTCTGTCTGTGCGCGCGGTGACGTATTCAAGCGTCTTGTCGTCAACGGGGAAGATGCCGTTCTTCGCGCCGCCCTCGATAGCCATGTTGGCGATGCACAAACGGTCGCTCATGGAGAGGGTGGCGACGCCGTCACCGGAAAACTCCATGGATTTATACAGCGCGCCGTCGACGCCGATGAGGCCGAGGATATGCAGGATGACGTCCTTGCCCCAGACGTTTTTCTGAAGCTTGCCCGTCAGATTGAACTTGATGGCCGACGGGACCTTGAGCCAGACCTTGCCGGTCGCCATGCCGGCGGCCATATCGGTTGAGCCAACGCCTGTGGAAAACGCGCCGAGCGCGCCGTACGTACAGGTGTGGCTGTCGGCCCCGATAACGAGGTCGCCTGGGATTACCATGCCTTTTTCCGGCAGCAATGCGTGCTCAACGCCCATTTCGCCGACATCAAAGAAGTTGACGACGCCTTTGTCCCAGGCGAATTCACGGATATGTTTGGACTGCTCGGCGGCTTTGATGTCCTTGTTCGGGACAAAGTGATCCATAACGAATACGACCTTGTTCTGGTCGTATACGCAGTCGCACCCGGCCTTGTTGAACTCGTTGATGGCAACGGGTGTTGTAATGTCGTTGCCCAGTACGAGATCCAAGTCGGCCATGATGATCTGGCCGGCCGCGACGCTTTCTTCGCCGCAGTGGGCCGCCAGGATCTTTTGTGTCATTGTCATGCCCATGGTTTATTTCTCCTCCATGTTGTATTCTGTTCTCGCCCGCCGCCCTGTTAAGGTATAGGCCTTTGTCCCTATACCTCATAGAGGCGTTCGGCGTATACGCTATTAGCGGGCTCCTTTGGCAAAGGAGCTGACTGAGGATTGTTGTAGCCCTCATCCGGCGCTGCGCGCCACCTTCCCCCCAGGGGGAAGGCTAAAAGGGCGTCTTTGAGTAACTAACAACGAATCCAAAGGGACTGTTATTTCATAAGCACCCTAACACCACGTCGTGTATTTTGCCTTTCCACGGGGAAGCTGTCGAACGAAGTGAGACTGATGAGGGGTGTTTAATGCCGTTTTATTTCTCTTCCATACAAAGCTTATATTCCAGAGAATCAACGAGCGCGTCGAAGCTGGCGCTGATAATATCGGTCGACACGCCGACGGTAATCCACTTGCGGTGTCCGTCTGTGGATTCCATAAGAACCCGGACGCCGGAGCCCGTGGCATGGTTTGTTTCCAGTACGCGCACCTTATAATCGATGAGGTGGACGCTGGTGAGTACCGGATAAAAAACGCACAGCGCCTTTCGAAGTGCCGTGTCCAGCGCGTTGACAGGGCCGTTGCCGACGGCGGCGGTGATTTCCGTGCTACCGTCGACCTTGATCTTGATCATGGCGTTGGAATTCATTTCGCCGTCCGGCGTCGGCCAATCGCTGGCCGCCTTATACAGGTCCGTCGTGAAATGCGGCCGGAACTTGCCGATAATCCGCTTGACCAGAAGCTCAAAGCTGGCGTCGGCGGCCTCAAACTGATAGCCCTCGTGTTCAAGCTCCTTAAGCCGCTCTAGGATCAGCGCCGTTTCGGGGCTGTCTTTCATAAGCTCGGGAGCGATGTTTTTAAGCTTCAGGAGCACTGCTTTTTTGCCCGATACCTCCGAGAGTAAAAACTTCCGGCTGTTGCCGACGAGGGCGGGGTCTATGTGCTCAAAGGAGCGGGAGAGCTTGTCAACGCCGTCTATGTGCATGCCGCCCTTGTGGGCAAAGGCACTTTCGCCGACGTATGGCTTGTTGTTTGGCACGTACATATTGGCGATCTCAGAGATAGTGATCTCCGTTTCAACGAGCTTGTCAAGGCTGCCGCTGATACACTCGTAGCCGGCCTTGAGTTGCAGGCTCGGGATGATGATAGACAGATCTGCGTTGCCGCAGCGCTCGCCAATACCCATAAACGTACCCTGTACGTGGCAAGCGCCGGCCTCGACGGCCATGATGGAATTGGCAACGGCGCAGCCGGAGTCGTTATGGCAGTGGATGCCGATGCGTACACCGGGGAATCCGGCACAGACCGTTTTGACGGTCTCGTATACGCCGAGCGGGAGCATGCCGCCGTTGGTATCACACAGCACAAGTGCGTCCGCGCCGCCGTCCATGGCCGCGTTGAGAACGCTCAGGGCGTAATCGGGATTGTTTTTGTACCCGTCGAAGAAGTGCTCCGCGTCAAAGATGACCTCTTTGCCCTTGGCCTTGAAAAACCGTACGGTTTCGCGTACGCAGTTGAGGTTTTCCTCCAGCGTCGTGTTTAAAATTTCCGTGGCGTGCAGATCCCACGATTTGCCGAAAATAGCCACGGTGGCCGTATTGGCTTCCAGCAAAGAGATAACGTTCGCATCCTCTTCAACAGCGATGTCTTTGCGCTTGGTGCTGCCGAAGGCAACCAGCTTGGCATTTGTCAGCTGCAGGTCGGCGGCAGACTTGAAAAACTCCATGTCCTTCGGATTGGAGCCGGGATTGCCCGCTTCGATATACTTAACGCCGAACCGATCCAGCGTCTCGGCGATTTTCAGTTTGTCGGCGACAGTGAACGAGACGCCTTCCGTCTGCGCCCCGTCGCGGAGCGTTGTATCAAACATCTCCAGCTTCCGCAAGTGTATCCCTCCTCTCCAGCATTTTGTTCACGCCGTTTAGATAAGCGAGAATACTCGATTCGATAATATTGGTTGACAGACCGCGGCCGGTAACAATTTTACCGCCTGTATTGATCTTGACAACGACCTCGCCAAGCGCGTCCTTGCCCTCCGTAATGGAATGGATGGCGTAATCCTCAAGGGAGTGGGGCGGCGCGTCGATGAGAAGCTTATCGATCGCGTTAAACGACGCGTCGATCGGGCCGTCGCCGAGTGCCACGTCCTCGCGCACCTCGCCATCCGATTCCAGGCTGATGACGCACGTGCCGCGCGAGGCGTTGGACGTGAAGACGTCAAAACGGTCGAGCTTGTAATACGTTTTGTGAGACGACAGCTCGCTGGTGATGATGGCGGCGATATCGTCGTCGCTGACGTTTTTCTTTTTGTCGCAGAGCCTTTTAAACTCTTCAAAGTATTTGTTAATATCCGTGTCGGCCAGCGTATAGCCCATGCTCCGCAGCCGGTCGGAAAAAGCGTGACGGCCGCTGTGCTTGCCGAGGACGAGCTTATTTTTGGACAGGCCGATGGACTCGGGCGACATGATCTCATACGTTGTCCGTTCGGACAGAACGCCGTGCTGATGGATGCCGGACTCATGCGCAAAGGCGCTGGAGCCGACAATGGCCTTGTTGAGCGGCGTCGGAACGCCGATGATGCTGTAAACGAGCTTGCTGGCCCGGTAGATTTGCGTCGTGTCGATGCGGGAGGATGCTTTGAAATAGTCCCGGCGGGTATTGAGCGCCATGACGATCTCTTCGAGCGCCGCGTTGCCGGCCCGTTCGCCCAGACCGTTGATCGTGCATTCAACCTGCGTCGCACCGGCGCCGACGGCCGCGAGAGAGTTAGCCACAGCCAGCCCCAAATCGTTATGGCAATGGACAGAAATAGCGGCCTTGTCGATGTTGGCAACATGTTCTTTCAGGTATCTAATAAGCTGTGCCATCTCCTCCGGTGTCGTATAGCCGACCGTGTCCGGGATGTTGAGGACGGTCGCGCCGCTTGAAATGGCCGCATCGAGTACTTTAACCAGAAAGTCCGGGTCGCTTCGAGTGGCGTCCTGCGCGGAAAATTCGACGGCAGGGCACTTTTTTGCCGCGTAGGCGACCATGGTTTTCGTTTTCTCCAGTACCTGCTCCGGCGTCATTTTCATCATATACTGCATGTGAACGGGTGACGTGGAGATGAACGTGTGGATGAGCGGGGAGGCGGCATGCTTAACAGCCTCGTAAGCCGCGTCAATATCCTTTTCGTCCGTGCGTGCCAGAGACGCGACGGTGCAGTCCTTGATTTCTTTGGCGACCGAGCTCACTGATTCGAAATCGCCTGGTGAGGAGATCGCAAAGCCGGCTTCAATGACGTCTACACGAAGCCTTTCAAGATGACGCGCTACCTCCAGTTTCTCACTTAAATCCATGCTGCATCCGGGCGACTGTTCGCCATCGCGCAGCGTCGTGTCAAAAATTTTAATCGTCGGTTCCATTAATAGCATCCTCCTTTCTGAAGATTTAGAAATATCTCTTTGTAATGATGTTCTTAAATGGCTGATGGTTTATACGGGCAGGGAATCCCTCCGGCAGGTTAACCTGCCACCGTCCTTTAAACAAGGAAGGTATGCCTTCCCCTGGGGGAAGGTGGCGCTTAGCGCCGGATGAGGGTACGCACATTCCGCCTGGGGCGGCCATGGGGCCGCAGGCCCTTATCCCTTAATTGGGTGGGCGGGTGGGTATTATTCGACGATGGCGCCCTTTTCGGCCGACGAGACGTAGCGCATATACCGGCCAATATAGCCGCCGAATTCCTTTTTCGGCTTGAGTGTCATTTCCTTTTTGCGCGTTTCAAGCTCCTGCTCGGAGATCTCAAGGTCAAGCTTATACTCGGGAATATTGATTGAGATCATGTCGCCCTCTTTGACGTAGGCGATGTTGCCGCCGCTTTGCGCTTCGGGGGAGATGTGGCCGATGGCCGCGCCGCGCGTCGCGCCGGAGAACCGGCCGTCCGTGACTAGCGCTACCTGCTTGTCGAGCCCCATACCGGCGATAGCGGAGGTGGGGGAGAGCATCTCCCGCATGCCGGGTCCGCCGGCCGGGCCCTCGTAACGGATCACGACGACGTCACCGGGGACGATTTTTCCGCCGAAGATAGCGTCGCGCGCGTCGTCCTCGGTGTCAAAGACGCGGGCCGGCCCTTTATGCACCAGCATATCTTCACTGACGGCGCTGCGCTTCACGACGGCGCCCTTTGGTGCCAGTGACCCGAAGAGGATCGCCAGGCCTCCCGTCTGGGAATAAGGATTGTCAATATCGCGGATAACCGTGTTGTTTGTGACTTTGACGCCCTTGAGGTTTTCGGCAATCGTTTTGCCGGTCGCTGTTATGAGAGACGTGTCCAGGAAGTCCTTCTTAACCAGCTCGCTCATAACGGCCTGTACACCGCCGTCGGCGTAAAGGTCCTGCAGATGATGCGGGCCGGCCGGGGCCAGTTTGCAGAGGTTCGGCGTCTTCTGAGAGATTTCGTTAATCAGCGGGAGGCTGTACGGAACGCCGGCCTCGTGAGCGATGGCCGCTAAATGCAATACGGTATTGGTGGAGCAGCCGAGCGCCATATCGACGGTCAGCGCGTTCATCATAGCTTTTTCATTGAGTATATCGAGCGCCCGGATATTTTTTTCGAGCAGCTCCATGATCTTCTCGCCGGCGGCCTTGGCCAGCCGTGTACGCGCGGCATAAACGGCCGGGATAGAGCCGTTGCCCGGCAGCGCGATGCCGATGGCCTCGCTCAGGCAGTTCATGGAGTTTGCCGTAAACATGCCGGAGCACGAGCCGCACCCGGGACAGGCGTTGTCCTCGTAATATTGAAGCTCCTCGTCGCCGAACTTGCCAACCGTATGGCTGCCCACGGCCTCAAATACGCTGTTGAGATCCATGGGCTTGCCGGCTGTGTCGTTGATGGACAGCATCGGACCGCCGGAAACGAAAATTGAAGGGAGATTCAATCTTGCGGCTGCCATGAGCATGCCGGGGATAATCTTGTCGCAGTTGGGGATGAAGACCAGCGCGTCAAAGCAGTGCGCGCGCACCATGCATTCGACGCTGTCCGCCACGATTTCGCGGGAGGCCAGAGAGTATTTCATGCCCTCGTGGCCCATGGCGATACCGTCGCAGATGCCGATGGTGTTAAACTCGATCGGCGTGCCGCCGGCGGCCAGCACGCCGTCCTTGACGGCGCGGGCGATTGTCTCAAGATGAATATGGCCCGGAACGATTTCGTTGAAGGAGTTGACGATACCGATGATCGGCTTTCTGATCTGGCCGTCCGTCAGGCCTGTGGCCTTAAGCAGGGAGCGGTGCGGGGCTCTGGCGACGCCTTCCTTGATCTGATCGCTTCTCATTTGGACTCGCCGTCCTTCTGCCAGCTCATCATTTTACGAAGCTCGGCGCCGGTCTTTTCTACAAGCAGATTCTGTTCCTGACGGCGGCGTCCGTTGAAGTTGGGACGATTGGCCTGATTTTCGAGAATCCAGTTGCGGGCAAAGGTGCCGTCCTGAATCTCGGAGAGAACTTTCTTCATTTCTTTTCTGGTGTCATCGGTAATGATGCGCTTGCCGATGCTGTAGTCGCCGTACTCAGCCGTGTCGCTGATGGAGTAGCGCATAAAGTTTAAGCCGCCCTTGATAACAAGGTCAATGATGAGCTTCATCTCATGGACACACTCGAAATAAGCATTTTCCGGTGCGTAACCCGCTTCAACAAGCGTATCGAACCCGGCTTTCATCAGTTCGGAGACGCCGCCGCAGAGAACGGCCTGTTCGCCGAAGAGGTCCGTCTCGGTTTCCTCGCGGAAGGTTGTCTCAAGGATGCCGCCGCGCGCGCCGCCGATGCCGTATGCGTAAGCCAGCGCGATGTCCCGCGCCTTGCCGGTGGCGTTCTGATAAACAGCGACGAGGCACGGTACGCCCTTGCCCTCCTCGTATTGGCTGCGGACCGTGTGGCCGGGGCCCTTGGGAGCGATCATGATGACGTCGATGTCTTCGGGAGGAACGATCTGGCCGAAGTGGATGTTGAAGCCGTGCGCAAAAGCGAGCGCCGCGCCGCTTTTAAGGTTGGGGGCAATGTCGTTTTTGTACATAGCGGCCTGCTTCTCGTCGTTGATGAGGATCATAACGATGTCGGCAGCCTTGACGGCGTCCGCCGTAACCATGACCTTGAGGCCCGCGGCCTCGGCTGTGGCAATAGACTTGGAGCCGGCATACAGGCCCACGATAACGTCCGCACCGCTGTCCTTGAGGTTAAGCGCATGTGCGTGGCCCTGACTGCCGTAGCCGATAATCGTTACCGTTTTTCCCTTGAGTACGCTGAAATCACAGTCCTTCTCATAAAACATGTTTGCCATTTTAAAATTCCTCCTAAATAATATCTTGTAGTTGTATCACAAAAGCCGGGCGAAGGGGCGGACCTTCCGTCCGCCTTTATAGACGGATAATGTTTTGGTGGTACCTGGTGCAGGACGAATATTTATCCGCCCCTTATTTGGGTGTATCAGTCATTTTCCAGATAATACGTGCTGCGTCCGAGCGCCGTGGGGCCGGTGCGCGCCATCTCAATGATCCGGTATTGGCGCAAATAATCCAAAAATGCGTTGAGCTTATACGTTTCACCGGTGATCTCCACGGACATGGAGTCGGGTGAGAGGTCGACGACGGTAGCGCGGTAGGCGTTGACGGCTTCCATCAGCTCAGGAAGCATGCCCTTTTCGAGAGCGACCTTGACGATCATGAGCTCCCGGATAACGATCCGGTCCGGCTGCATGATCTGGACCTTCCGCACGTCCTGCAGCTTCTGCAATTGTTTGACAATTTGATCCTTCATATACTCGTCGCCCCAGGAGACGATCGTCATGCGCGAGAGCTTCGGGTCTTCCGTCTCGCCGACGGTGAGGCTGTCGATATTAAAGGCCCGCCGCGAGAACAGGGAAGATACGCGCGTCAGGACACCGGAATGGTTGTTGACGAGCAGGGAAACAATGATTTGCTGGTTTTGCATAACGCGCTCCTCCTTATCGTAAGATGATATCGTTGATGCTGCCGCCGGCCGGGATCATGGGCAGCACGCGTTCGTCGCTGTCAATCGTGCAGTGGATGAGAGCGGGACCGTCGCATTTAAAGGCCTCTTCAAGGCAATTTTCGTAGCCTTCGATGGTGTCGGCATGGAAACCAGTCGCGCCGAAAGCCTCTGCCAGCTTTACGTAATCAGTTTTCCGGTTAAGTGTCGTGTTGGAATACCGTCCGTCGAAAAACAGCGTCTGCCACTGGCGAACCATGCCCAGCGCGTTATTGTCTAAAACGATGACGACAAGCGGGAGCTTGTTGGAAACGGCTGTAGCCATTTCGTTTAAATTCATGTGGAAGCTGCCGTCGCTCGTAAACAGAACCGTACGCTTTTTGCCGCTGCCGATGCAGGAGCCGATGGAAGCGCCCATGCCGAAACCCATCGTGCCCAAGCCGCCGCTGGTGACAAAAGTGCGCGGCTTTTTAAACTGATAGTACTGCGTCGTCCACATTTGGTGCTGGCCGACGTCGGTTGCCACAATGTTTTCGCCGTTTATACGGCTGGCACCCTCGATGATGGACTGGGGCGTGAGAATGTTCGGATTCATCTCCAGATTGTTGTCGGGATGCTCCTTGATATAGCGGATACGTTCCATCCAGTCTTTGTTTTCCTGCTTCTCCAGCATGTCTCCGAGCTCACTCAGCACGCATTTAACGTCGCCGATGACGCTCGTTGTAACGCCGATGTTTTTGTTGATCTCGGCCGGGTCAATATCAATCTGGACGACCTTGCGGTCTTTCATAAACTCAGCCTTGTTGCCCGTGGCCCTGTCGGAAAAGCGCACGCCGATGGCGATAAGCAGGTCGCTTTCATACAGGGCTTTCGTCGCGCCGTACCGCCCGTGCATACCCACCATGCCAAGAAAACGCGGATGTTCATACGGGACAGCCGTGAGGCCCATAATTGACAGGCCGACCGGTGCGTCGATTTTATCGGCAAACCGGAGGAGTTCCTCCGAGGCGCCGGAGGTGACGACGCCGCCGCCGCAGTAAATATATGGCCGCTCGGCGTCTTTAACAAGAGCGGCGATGACCTCCAGTGACGCTTTGGCGAGGCAGGCCATGGGCTCTTCCTGACAGGGAGCGCACGGCTCATATTCCGCTGTGCCGAGCTGGATGTCTTTCGGAATGTCGATGAGGACCGGGCCGGGCCGCCCGGAGCCGGCCAGTTTGAAAGCCTCCCGGATTGTGTCGGCCAGAATCTCAATATCCTTTACGAGGTAGTTGTGCTTTGTGATCGGCATTGTGACGCCGGAGATATCTACCTCCTGAAAGCTGTCCCGCCCGAGCATGTTCGTGGGCACGTTGCCGGTGATGGCCACGAGCGGCACGCTGTCGAGATAGGCGTTGGCTATACCGGTGACGAGATTTGTCGCGCCCGGGCCTGAGGTGGCAATCACGACGCCCGGTCTGCCCGTCACACGCGCGTAGCCGTCGGCCGCGTGGCAGGCGCCCTGCTCATGGCAGGTGGTGTAATGCGTGATTTTGTCGCTGTTTTTATACAGTTCATCGTAGATATTGATGACATAACCGCCGGGATAGCCGAATACGGTGTCAACACCCTGTTCGATGAGTGTTTTAACTAAAATCTGCGCGCCTGTGAGTAGCATGTTCTCCGTCCTCCTTTGATTCTTTAATGTAGTATCGAATAAAATTTGTATATAATCAAAAAGCCCCGCAGCTTTCACTGCAGGGCATCCGATTCTTTCGGTTCGTTATGCTGTGCCTTATTTTGCAGCGAAGTCTTTATTAACATGACAAACTACCCGGAGGCTAAGCCCGAGTACAAGTACGCTAATAATTATGACTTCAGCAATAAATAAAGAGGCCAAGTTCATAACTCCTCATATCAAATGGTTGCGTAAATTCTACCATGCGGTTTTTTGAAAGTCAACACTTAAATAATATTAGTTTATGTTGCGTATTTATATTTGCTAATATCCATAATCCCACGGCGGTACAGGCCGGCATTTTGCACGTTTGTGTCGATTATTATCATACAAAACCGGATTAGTACTCAAAATGCGGTGTCTCGCCGTTTAAAAACCGTTTGCAGGTTCCGAGCGCCGCGCAGTGGACGCAGTTTCTCGACAGTTTGTCGGCCCCATATAAAAGCCTGGCTAATGACGATGCGCCGTCCGTAAGCCGGTGGCTTTTAATGGCGTTTGTGATCATGCGGCTTTCCGCGGCAGTAAAGCCGCAGCTGCGTAAAATCGGCTCGGCCAGCCTCAAGCTCGCCTGTGCGTGGTCCTCGCCGTTTTCATATTCCAGCCACCGTCCGATGTCATGCAGGAGTGCCGCGGCGTAAATAGCTTCTTTGTCGAGGCCAAGCCGCTGCTCCAGGTTCAGGATATACGCAATGCGCGCGACGTCGAGCGCGTGCGTCCGGTCATGGACGCAGTAAATCCGGCTCAGCTCGGACCGCGCATTTTTATCCAGATATGTGTTAAAGTCCGGGTCGTTAAGTATGCAATTGATCCTCTGCATGGTCAGCCTCTTTTTCGGACTTCTTCGCCGTCCATCGTTTTAAGCGTGTCGGTGATATTCCGCCCCAGTACAATCAGGTCCGGCGCGAGCTCACAAAGGGGCGCGAGGACGAAGGCCCGGTCTAGCATTCTGGGGTGCGGTATGATCAGCTCCGGCGTGTGGAGAATCTCGTCGTCGTACAAAAGGATGTCGACATCAATGTTGCGCGGGCCGTTTTGAATCGTTTTAACGCGCTTCATTTTCCGCTCAATGCTCTGGGTGAAAACGAGTAGTGAGATGGGGGAGAGCGTCGTTTCGCCGACGGCGGCGACGTTTAAAAACCAGGGCTGATCCTTATAGCCCACAGGCTCCGTCTCATAAAAGGAGGACCGGTTAATGTGGCTGATCTTTTTGGACAGCAGATGGAGCGCGCGTTCAATATTGGCTTCCCGGTCGCCGAGGTTGGAGCCCAGGCTTAAATACACACGGCTCATGATCTTTTCCTTTCCAGCGTAACGCCAATGTAATCAAACGCGCCGTCAATGGGCGCACGCGGCTTTTTTACGGTTAGAATGATCTTCTCCACCAGAGAAAACTGCCCTAAAATCTGCGCGCAAATGTATTCGGCCAGCGCCTCAATGAGATTGAAGTCCTCGCCGGTGACGATATCGCGGATGACCTGGTAAACGGCGCCGTAGTCAACGGTCGCGGAAAGCTCGTCCCGCTGTCCGGCCTCCTGGAGCGGCAGATACAGCTCGGCGTCCAGTATAAACGGCTGTCCAAGTTTTTTTTCCTCAGGCATGACGCCGTGATAGCCGTAAAAACGCATGTTATTCATGAGTATTTTATCCATATAAATCTCCCCGTTGCGTGAAGCGTTCAGATTAAATACAGCGCACAATCGCATCGGTCACACGGGCGGCCTGCGCGTTTTCCGTTACGTCGTGGACCCGGACGATATCGACGCCCTGGGTAATGCCCAAAACGGTTGTAGCCACAGTGCCGCTGACGCGCTCTTTCGGCGGGACGCCCAGAATCTGCCCGAGCATCGATTTTCTCGATGCGCCGAGAAGCACCGGATAGCCGATGGCCTTGATCTCCCGCAGCCGGCTCATCAGCTCGATATTCTGTTCGGGTGTTTTGCCAAAGCCAATGCCGGGGTCAAGGATGATCCGCTCGGCCGCGACGCCGGCCAGAAGCGCGATCTCGACCGACTTTTTCAAGAACCTGACGATTTCGGCGACCATGTCGCCCGGGTAGTCATGGTTATACCGGTTGTGCATCAGGACAACGGGCGTGTCGTATTTCGCCGCGATCACAGCCATCTTTTCATCCTCCTGAAAGCCCCAGATATCATTTATTATATGAATGCCGTTTTTAACGCCTTCCTCAGCTACCTCCGCGCGGATGGTATCCAGCGATAAAACGGCGTTCGTTTCGTCGCGCAGCCGTTTGATCACCGGCAGTACCCGGCGCAGCTCCTCCTCGGCGCCGACGCGCTGATGGCCGGGCCGGGAGGACTCCCCGCCAACATCAATGATGTCCGCGCCCTGCCGGAGCATGGCCTTTGCGTGCGCCACCGCCGCGTCCACGTCGACAAAGTCGCCGCCGTCGGAAAAGGAATCGGGCGTCACGTTCAGGATGCCCATGATCAGCGTCCGCTCACCGAAAACAAGCGTCCGGTCCATGAAGCGGACCGTTGTAGGGACGGGGAGCAGTCGTAAAGGCTCACTTCTCATGTCTATCTCCCGGAATTAATCATGGACATGACCTCGGCCCGGGCCTTCGAGTCTGAGTTGAAAATACCGCGAATAGCCGACGTCACCGTCATGGAGCCGGGCTTTTTAACGCCGCGCATCGTCATGCACATGTGCTCGGCCTCTACCACCACGATCACGCCGTAGGGTTTCAGCTTTGTCCAGATCGTGTCGGCTACGGTGGCGGTCAGGCGCTCTTGCAGTTGGGGCCGTCTGGAAACGGTCTCCACCACGCGGGCGAGCTTGCTCAGGCCTGTTAGCATGCCCTTTTTAGGAATATAGGCTACATGTGCCTTGCCGACAAAAGGAACGAGATGATGCTCGCACGTGGAATAAAACGGGATGTCACGAACAAGCACAAGCTCCTCGTACATCTCTTTTTGAAAAAAGATTTCCAGATGCTTGTCGGGCGATTCATTCAGACCCGCAAAAATCTCTTCATACATGTTGGCGATCCGCTTCGGCGTGTCAACGAGTCCTTCGCGGTCGGGATCCTCGCCGATGGCGAGCAGAATCTCTCGCACGGCTTTTTCAATTCGGGGTTTGTCCATAAAACAATCTGGCCTTTCGATAGATTTTATCGCGCAAATGAATTAGATATCGTTTGCGCGTAAGTGTTAACGTCTTTACTGCACGCTGTGGCTGGATGCCTTTATAAGCTTAACGCAAAGCTGTATCCGTGCAGGCTGAAGCCGAGCCGCTTATAAAACCGGTGTGCGTCGGTTCTCTTAACATTGCTGGACAGCACCATTTTATAGCAGCCCCTTTCGCGGCAGGCCTCGGCGGCAAAACGGACCAGCTGCCCTCCAATCCCGAGGTTTCTGTGTGACGCCGTTACGACGACATCCTCCAGAATACCAAACGGCGTGCCGAGATGCCCCAGGCTGTCTATAACGACCAACTCAAACGCCCCGACAATCGCACCGTCCAGCTCGGCGGCATAAACGGAGTAATCGGGATAGCTCATCATCTTGTCAAAAATAATTTCCGCCGTTTCCGCGCCGAGTGTTGTTTGTGCACTGGCTGAAAGCTCCTCGAAAAGTTTTAGTATGTCCGGTAAATCGTCGTTTCCTGCTTTCCGGACCATCACAGACGGTTTTGTGTGATTTATCATGACTTTTCCTCGTGTGATACCCGTGCTTTGGATAGGTGTTTTATATATAGCCGGCTTATTTCACCACTGTTACCACCATACCACAAAATGTTGAGGAAATAAACAGCAAAGCCCGGCTGAGCCGGACCTTTGTCAGGAAAGTATACGACTAATTATTGAATAATCCCTGACGCTTATGTTCCATAAAAATGCGGTACAAGACTGTGCCCTGTACCGCATTGCCATTATTTAATTCAGCCGCGTGCGACAATTACTGAAACAGCGCCAAAAGCCGTTTCCAGAACGTTTCCTGTTCCGGCTGGGTGATCGGGGCGGCCGCTTCCGGCTCGGCCTTTTCGATCTTGTCGGTTTTAAGAACAAACTGGACCGATGTCGTATTCTCGTTTTTGTCGGAGACAAACGATGTCGGCGTGAAGTCGGATTTATCATAATCTCCGATAAGAGCGTCAATCTGTTCGTCAACCTGATTGGGCATATCCTTTGTCTCGTCGTTCATCTCCGTTGTTCCATCATAAAGCTGGCCGACCCCGTTGTATAAATCACCGACGCCGCCGGAAAGCTCACCAAGCCCCTTGTTCAGCTGGCTGTAATTGCTTGACAGGGAGGATACGCCCGATGTATAGGAGACGAGACCCGCATGGAAGTCTTCGTAGCTCGATGAAAGCGTCTGCAGTCCGGTCGCGAGCTCCTGCATCATGGCCATCGTATCGTCGCCGCTGAGGGAGGCGCGCAGCTGTCCGGATATAGTCGTGAGCGAACCGGAGACGGTGCCCAGGGATTCGACCGACTGGCCAAGCGCCGTTTCCACCGCGTCAAATCCGGCCTGTACCGCCTCATATGTGCCCTTGACCTTGGCGGCTGAGGCATAGTAGGCCGTCAGGAGGTCCAGCGTTTCCTTCTGGCTGGGATTGTTCTGATAGAGCGCCGTCAGCGCCTGCTGGGAAACCTCGGTGTCGGGAATCTGCCCTATGGCCTCGTCGAGAGCGGCGTAAGATGAGCCAAAGGCAGTGTTAACTTCCGTCAGCGCCGATGAAATGCCGTCAAGTCCGCCGGCCAGCTGGTCCAGCGTGTCCGGCAGCTGGGTGAGGGACGATAAGTCCGGTGCGTCGGAGGAGCCGTCCATAGAGGAGGAAATAGAAACCAGCGCGTTCATGATCTCCGCGGAGCCCGAGACAAGTTCGCTTGAGCTGCCGTCTAATTGATTCAGGCCGCCGGCAAAAGAGGCCGACCCGCTTTTAAGGTCGTTCGCACCGGAACGCAGGTCGTTTATACCGTTGTACAACTCGCCAACCGCGTCGTTCAGCTCGCTGATGGCGTCCGACAGAGAGGTCAAGTCGCCCGTTAAGTCGTCCGTATCTGGCGTGTCGATGCTCAGCGACATCGGCAGGGCGGCAAACTCGATGCCCTGCATGGAAAAGTCTGTCGCGTCGGCTGTTACCGACAGTTCGGCCGAGTCGCCCGGCATGACGGTAAAATTGATGAGCTTGTCGCCGCCGGCGTTGGCAATCGTTGCGTCCGGAGCGATAATGTCCTTAAATTTGGCATTGTCGAGCGTGACAGAGATTTGAAGAAGATAATTGTCAAAGAAAGAAGCATCGGCCTCCGGATTGGACTGGGTCGAAATCCGGATTTCAACCGGGCCGGATTTCCCAGCCAGATCATCGGCCGGCGTTAAAACGCCGTCCAAATAGTAGTTGACGCTGACAAGCCACGGCAGCTTAGCGTCATCAAGCGCACCCTGATAGTAAAAATCGCCGGCGGGTACGTTGAGCGAAACCGTATCATTGTTGAGCGTTAACGAATCTGTGTTTGTGAGATTTTTAACGGAGGTATAGCCGCCGTAATCCACGACCGGCCTGCCCTCATTAAGACTGAGGATCGTTACGACGTAAACGTCTTTGATCGAGCCGTCCGCCATGAGGTTGGCGTATACGACCTCCTCGCGCGCGTCGGCTGCCGCGGCGTCTGCGCCTGCGGCGTTTGCCGACGGTTCGGGCAGTGTGGCGGCCAGAACCGTGGGGATGAGAAGTGCTGCGGCAACGAGCAGCGTCAGGCTGAGTTTAAACGCTTTTTTCATTTTTGTCACTCCTAAGAAATCTGATGCGGAAGGTTGTTTTCTGTATAACGCCATCCAGAAGCGTCAGAGCGGCCGGCAGGAAAACCAGTACCATCAAAAACGCGATGATTGTGCCACGTCCGAGAAGCTGGCCCATCTCAGCGACGATCTGATTGGATGAGGTAATTTGCAGGGCGAAGCCCGCCAGAGCCAGGATCGTGGCCGAGGTCAGTATGGAACCGAAAACCTGCCCGAGTGTTGCCTTCACTGCCTCTTTCTTCGGCATGAGTTTTCGGTTATTCATGTAATGATTCGTAAACAGAATGGCATAGTCTACCGTAGCGCCCAGTTGGACGGTATTAATAATCAGATATCCGATATAAACGAGCTGAGAGCCGATAAAATACGGATAGGACAGATTAACCCAAATGGCTGTTTCAATCGTGATCAGCAGGATGATTGGCAGCATTAACGACCGGAAGGTGACGAGCAGTACCAGGAAAATGGCGGCAATCGCAATAAAATTGACGACCTGATTATCCCGTGTGACGACACTTTTCATATCGTACATCGTAACGCTCTGGCCGGAGGAATAAACGGTATCGCCGTAATAATCACGCGCCGTCCCCTGCACCTGCTCCACGACGGAAAAAGCCACATCGCCTTCGTCGGCCGTATCCGTATAGACAATGATCCGGCTGTAATTTTCTGAATAAAACTGATCGGTAATGGAGCTGTCGAGAAATTCGCCGGGGACCTCCGGGCCGACGGCTGTGGTATAGGAAACAATGCCTGTGACATGCGGCTCGGCCTCCAGCTCCCGACAGAGGAGCGTTTCCTTAGCCGGGTCGCCCCGGGGGACAAGCAGTACGATAACAGTGGACTGGCCGAACTGCTCGTTGATCTCCACCGTATCCTGGCCACTGCGGCTTTCGGAACTGATGAGGCTCGTTCCGTAGCTGAAGTTGTTGTGCTGTTGGGCCAGAAAGCTTGGCACAATGAGCAGCATGACGATGACAATGGCGGGGATGCCGAGCTTCGGGACAATTTTGCCGATGCGATTGCCGTGAGGCAGCAGCTTCCGGTGCCGTGTCTTGTCGATCAGCTTCAGGCATAATAGCGTGAGCGGCGGCAGGAACAGGATAACCGATAAAAAGCTGAGAATAATGCCCTTGGCCAAAACCATGCCGAGATTGGCGCCGATCTGGAATTGCATAAAGACAAGCGCTAAAAAGCCAAAGAGTGTCGTGGCGGCGCTCGCCGCGACAGAGGAGAAGGCTTGCCGGACGGCCAGACGCATCGCCTCGTTGACATCATCGGTTTTCTGCCGGAAGGCCTCAAAGCTGTGCAGCAGGAAGATGGCATAGTCGAGCGAGACGGCCAGCTGAAGTATAGGGCTGATGGAATTGCTGATAAATGATATCTCGCCGAAGATCAGGTTTGTGCCCATGTTGATCAGCACGGACATCCCGATGGCAATTAAGTACAGGGCTGGTTCCAGCCAGGAGGTCGTCGTCAGAACCAGAATTAAAATGATAACCGGGATAAGAATAAACATCGCGGTTTTTGTCTCATTGCCGGTCATTTTCATCGCGGTCGCGGTGTTGACGGCGCTGCCGGACATGGCGTTATCCTCACCGATAAGCTGATAAATCTGATCTGTTGCGCTGACCTCATGGCCCTCAGCGATCGTCAGCGAAAACAGCGCGGTGCCGTCCTTGTAGTAGTCCGTCACTAAATCGCTGTCGAGCGTTTCCAGCGGAACGCGAAGGTCTGCCATATCGTCGAGCCACAGTACGTCCGATACGCCGTCGATAGCCGAGAGCTTCTCTTTATACGTGAGCGCCTCTTCAATGGTGACGTTTTTAATCATGACGCGTGTATTTGGTACGCCTTGCACAAAATCCTCTTCCAGAATCTCAAAGGCCTTTGTAGACTGCGCCTCTTGGGGCAGATAGTCGACAAACGTGTAATTCACCGAGACGCCCCGGGATAAGAGCGCGCAGACGGCTGCTATGGCGCAAAAAAGCAGCACCGTCAGCTTTTTGTGGTGGATGATCGAATCGGTTATTTTGCGCATAGAGGGTCCTCCAGGTTTAAACAATCAACAACGTGTTGCAAAATCATCAAAAAGAATTATAATTAACATGGTGTTGTAATACAATAAACAGTTTGGAGTAAAATGCGATTTTGCCGACAGACTGAAAGCCAATGTCGGATAACGGCGCAATCAATTGTAAATATATTATGAACAGGCGAGGACGGGATAATGGATGGCCAGAGAAAAAGACGACCGGCGCGTCAAGTATACCAAAATGATTATAAAGCAAACCCTGATTGGGCTTCTCCGGCAAAAACCGGTCGACAAAATAACCGTCAAAGAGATTTGCGATCTGGCCGATCTCAATCGGAGCACGTTTTACGCCCATTTTAAAGATCCGCGCGATCTGCTGCGTCAGATTGAGGAGGAGCTCATGGGTGAACTCAACACGCATCTTGTGAAGCTCACCTTTGTCGGTGATGAAAACGAGACGTTCCAGCTCATGAAGACGATCTTTGAATACGTCGTGGACAACGCCGATTTATGCCGCGCGCTGATGGGCGAATACGGCGACATCTCCTTCCAGAAAGAGATTATGATGCTCATACAGGAGCAAAAGATGGAGGAGTGGATGCATCACGAGCGCTTCGATCCCGAGCTTGTGGAATATTTTACGCTGTTCAGCGTCAACGGCAGCATCGGTGTGATCCAGAAATGGCTGCAGAGCGGGATGAAAAAATCGGCCTCGGAAATGGCCGATCTCATTATGAAATTGACGTATCAGGGACTGTCAAATTGTATAAATGAGAATATTTCGTCTGTAAAAGCGCGTAAGAATGTGGAAAATGTGAAAAAATTGTCAAAATCTATAGAGTGTTAAGCCGTTATATGTTATAATCTTCCTTAATTATTCCGATGTTGCAGGGGCGGTTAAAGACCGTAGGCCTAGCCATGGATGAGCGGGAATGGATTAGATGGATAAAACCTCCTGCGCGGGGAGCATCTTTCATTACTTTTTGTGCGCGGTGCGCATAGGGGGTTTATATGAAAAATAGAAAAGGCTTCACACTTATTGAGCTTTTGCTGAGCATGACGATTACGGCTGTTTTGGTCAGCCTGTTGACGCCGGTTTTTTATGAGCAGATCGGCAAATCGCAGAAGGCCGTCTGTGAAGCCAATCGGCACGAATTTTTAACCAGCTTCCGGGCGTATCAGCCGCTGGCGTCGAGTGATTTTACGCTCTACGACGCTGTTAACAGTACAGACCCTGAAATTACGAATGCACTGGAATATGAGCGTGCGGGCATGGTATGCCCCTCCGGCGGGACGATAACTGTAAAAGACGGCAAGCTCTGGTGCTCTGTGCACGGATTCATTGGCAGCGATTGGTCCGCGACGGACGGCGAACCGGGAAACGGCGGTGACAATACCGGCGGTGACAATACCGGCGGCAGCACCGGCGGTGACAATACCGGCGGTGACAATACCGGCGGTGACAATACCGGCGGTGACAATACCGGCGGTGACAATACCGGCGGTGACAATACCGGCGGCGGCAGCACCGGCGGTGACAATACCGGTGGTGATAATACCGGCGGTGACAATACCGGTGGCGGCAATACCGGTGGTGATAATACCGGCGGCAATACCGGCGGTGACAATACCGGCGGCGGCAGCACCGGCGGTGACAATACCGGTGGTGATAATACCGGCGGTGACAATCCCGGCGGCGGCGACACTCCCAGCGGCGGTTCGTTTATGCCGGGCGATACGATTGCCGGCGGCATCGTGCTGCAAAGCTGGGATGAGTTATGTACCAGTACGGCCGCGCTGCCGTGGGGCGGCACCAATCTCGCGAAGGGAACTGTATTTGTTTATAACGGCGTCACCTATGTTGTGAAAAATGAGAACTACTTGTCGAAAGATTCTGCCGGGCAAAATGGCGATAACCCGCTGGCAACTGGCTTTATGCAACAGTTTAACCCCGATGATACGATAGACGACGCATGTTATAACAGCTCGGTCGGCTGGGTGCCGCCGCTTCATAACGGTGTTGTGTGTGAAAGAAACGGAAATTATTTTGTTTATTTAGGCGGCGATAATACGAAATGGGAATCTCAGCCGCCGGCCGGCAACTGGGTACAGCTGAAATAGCAGCAAAAAGTTGATACACCAAAAGGCATGGCCAAGCGGGCAGATCAAAATGATCTGCCCGCTTATTTAATATGGAAAGAATGCTATTTATTTAGTGACCTTGGCTTGGGTCTGTGTTTCATACACGGGTTTGTCGAGGCACTTTTTACGCCGGGGCGGAATCATGCCATGCATTTTACGGTAGGTATACACATTGAGCGAGAGAGCAGCCAGAATGATGACGCCGCGCACGAAATCCTGATAGTCGGCGGGGATGCCGATAAGGATCTGCACGTTATTAATGATACCAACGAGAAGTGCGCCGTACACCGCGTCAAGAATGCCGCCCTCGCCGCCGGCAAGGTTGATGCCGCCGACGATCATGGCCATCAGCACGTTGCCTTCATAGCCGGATGCTGTGCCTGAACCAGCAACGCAGTTCATACTGCACAGAATAATGCCGCCGATACCTGCCGACATGCTGCAAAGAATAAATGCAATACGCGTATTCCGCTTTGACTTGATACCGACGAGTTCCGAAGCGGTTGCGTTGCCGCCCACCGCATAAAGCTTGCGTCCGAAAGTCGTAAAGTTCAGAATCAGGGCGCAGACAATGGCGAAGACAATAAAAATGATGATCGGAACGGGAATGGATAGAAGCTTGGTATTCCCTAATTTAAAAAGGAAACTGGTATCTTCCGTAAGATATGTATACGAGCTGTTCGATACAAGCATAACAACGCCTAATAAGGCATATTTTGTCGCTAGGGTGACGACGAAGGACGGCATTTTAAACCGTGTAACAAAGAAACTGTGTACAAGGCCTATTGCCACGCATACAGCCATCGCAATGACAAAACCCTTCAGGAAAGCACCCTTTGCATATCCGCTGTTGACGACCGACAGCATGACGATGGTTGCCGATAACGAAGCTGTAGACGCAACGGAGAGGTCTAATCCGCCGATGAGGACCACAAAGAACATTCCACATGCCATGATCCCATAAATAGAGATCGCACGCAGTATACTGGTCCAGTTGGCGGGTAAAAAGAACTGGCGTTGGAAGATGGCCATAACAACCACGAATATTACTAAAATGGTTATTTTTTGGCCCCAGTTTGAACCAAAAATTTGCCTTAAGCTCTTTTTTTGTGTCATAACGCTGTCCCCTCCTCTGTATGCTCGCCGGATGCCGCCAGCAGGATCGCGTTCTGCGATACGTTACCGCTGGAAAACTCCTCAAAGAAACGGCCTTTGTACATGACAAGGATACGGTCAGAAACGTGCCGGAGCTCCGCCATGTCGGAGGAGACCATGATCACGATTGCGCCCGACGCGGCTAGCTCCCGTATGATCTGGTAAAGCTCGGCTTTGACGCCGACGTCGATACCGGCTGTCGGCTCATCTAAGAGCAGGACCTTCGGATTCCGTGCAAGGCCCCTGCCGACAACGACCTTTTGCTGGTTGCCGCCCGACAGGTTGGCGACCGGCAGTTCCTTTACCGGGGGACGTATATCGTATGTCTGTATGGCATCCTGCGCCCATTTAACCTCACGACGCTTGAAAACAATACCGCGCGGAGCCAGCCTGTCATAGCTGGCCAGAGCCAGGTTGCGCTCTATGGAAAGTGTAGGGATGAAGCCTTCGTTACGCCGGTCTTCGGGGACAAAGGCAAAACCGTCTTTGAGATTTTTAGATATGGATTTGCTGACGGGAACGCCATTGAGCGTCACGGTGCCGGTATCCTGTTTAAGGCTTCCATAGATACATTTTAAAAGTTCGGTCCTGCCGGAGCCGACAAGGCCGCCGATGCCCAGCACCTCACCGCCGTAAGCATCGAATTGGACGTCCTTGAGCAGTGCTTTATAGCTCAGACCGCGGACCTCAAGTTTATTGTCCTCAAACCGTTTGACCTCGCTGGCAGCAACGTCTATGTTACTGGCCTCTTTGCCGAGCATCATGGGTACGACCGTCTTGGGGGATATCTCTTCTTTATCCAGGACGCCGACATTTTCGCCGTCGCGCATAACGGTCAGCCGGTCGGACACGGTGTAGACCTCATCGAGGCGGTGAGAGATATAGAGGATGCTGGCGCCGTCTTTCTTGGCCAGCTCGATTGTTTTAAAGAGTATCTCCTGCTCCGAGGCCGACAGGGAAGAGGTGGGCTCGTCCATGATGATGAGTTTCGCGCGCACCAGCAGTGCTTTGAGTATCTCAACCATTTGACGCTTGGCCATGCTCATCGTTTCAACGACGGCGTCCGGATCTATATCGAACCCGAGCCGGTCAATGAGTTCCTGCACCTGCACACGCATCTTCTTCAGGGAAGAGAAGCCATGCTTTGAGATTTCCTGTCCCAGAAAGATGTTTTCCATAACGCTCAGTGCCGGTATGAGACTCAGTTCCTGATATATAACGGCGATACCTGCTTTTCGGGCATCCTGTCTGGAGTTAATCTCTACCGGCTTGCCGTCCATGTATATCTGTCCGTCGTCTTTTGTGTAAACGCCGGTAATGATCTTGATAATCGTAGATTTGCCGGCGCCGTTTTCACCCATCAGGGCGTGGACCTCTCCTTTTCGGATTTCGAGGTTAACACCTTTGAGCACCGGTATACCGTTGAACTGCTTGCAGATGCCGTCCGCCCGCAGGAGTACGTTGTTATCCATCACTGCATACCTCCCGCGTTTATTTCCTTAAGCTGTGCTTTCAGCATTTCTTTTTTCTCCAGACGCCTGGTCATTAAAATGTTGAAACTGGAGTCGAAAGCGGTGGCAATGACGATAATAACGCCCATAGCGACGTACTGCCATGCGGAGTTTAGCCCGTATTTATTGAGCCCGTTGAGGATCAATATCATAAATACAGATCCAAGAGCCGCACCGATCTGATCGCCCTTGCCGCCTCCAAGCGCGACGCCGCCGACCACGCAGGCCGCAATTGCCTGGAACTCATATCCGGTGCCGAGTGTTGCGCTCGCGGCGGTTTGATAAGCCACTTGCAGGGCTGCCGCGCAGCCGGCCGTCGCGCCGCAAATAATAAAGCCGGCAGCTTTTGTGAAACCGGTACTGACGCCGGACATCTGCGCGGATTTTATATTGGAGCCTATAGCGTAAGTATGCGTGCCGAAGCGTGTTCTTATCATAAGGATCAACGCTATAACAGCGACGATAACCCAAACAATAGTGATCCAGTAAAGACCGCCGATGCTTTTTCCAAGTGTGAGGAAGCTTTTATTCGTTATACTCTTGGAAACAAGCGCGCCATTTACGTGGAAAGCAAACACCAGCCCGAGACCGGAATACACGAAGCCGGAAGCGAGTGTCGCGACAAACTCGGTCAAATGCAGTTTCGTGACGAGTATACCGTTAATGGTGCCGAATAGTGCGCCGATTACGATACCGCAAATCAGGACGGCGATACCGGGAATGCCCTGTAAAAAGGATATACGCGAGCATAAAATCGCTACGACGCAAACTATGCCACCCGCTGAAAGATCTATGCCGCCGCCGACCATAACAAAGCACATGCCAACGGCAATTAGACCTACAAACGCCGACTCTTTCAGAAGCTGCAGTGTATTTCGCATAGTGGTAAAATTCTTGGTGGTCAGTGCGAACACGATCCAAAGCGCTATAACGAGACCGAGCGTTATAAGCCTGCGGATGTTTTTGCTGCTCATGTGGAAAGGACCTCCTGAAAACCATGTTTCGATATTAACTGAGCAAGAACAGCGGGGCCTTGTCCTGTGACAGGGCCCCGCTGTCAGTTTTATGGGGTGCCGTAAAATCTTATCCTATATAGATTGAAGACACTTAGTTATCTGTTAAAATCAGCCGACATAGTCGCTTTCATAATTCCAGCGGGAGATATCGTAGATGCTGTTGACATTGTCCTTCGTCACAGCGATCATGGCCTGATTAACCGTCGGTGTTTGCGTATAACCACAGGAGACTGAATTGACGCCAGCGCTGATAAAATACAACGCGGAGTAGACAGCCGTGCTCATCTCGCTGTAAGTGTCGCACCAGGAGGTCCCGAACATACGTCCCTCGCTGATCGCCTGGAAAGCAGAGGGATAACCGCTGCCACCCCAAACGAGGATACCGTCGCTGTCACGTCCAACCGCCTCAATGGCCTGAATGGCGCCAAGCGCGATATCATCGGAAGCGCAATACACGGCGGCGATGTCCGAGTGCTTGGTAAGGAGATCGCTCATGGTCGTCATGGCGTTGTCAGTGGACCAGTTGTCTATGTACTGGTGGTCAACAAGCGTCATACCGCTGGTGTTTTCAATATAATCCTGAGCACCCGTTCCCATGCGGCTGCTGCCCACGGAGGCCGCCGGACAGTCAAGAATGATGATGTTCCCTTTGTTGCCGCAGGCTTCGGCGAGATGTGTGGCGCCCTGGATGCCCATTTCGTAGTCGGCACCCTGAATGTGCATGGTGTGGATGGCGGAAGCGCCGCAGTTGATGGTAACGACCGGAATCCCGGCAGCTTCGGCGTCTGTGATGGCGCTGTTTGAGGCTTCCGTGTCCAGAACCTCTATGATAATGGCATCATAGCCCTGCGTAATGCATTCCTGAATATTATTGTTCTGGACCGTTACGTCGTACTGACCGTCAAAGACATTGGTTTCAACGTTTTCATACATTGAAAGCGTTTCCGCCAGAGTCATTTCATACATGGAATTTGTGATACCTGACGTGCTCAGAGGGATAAACGCGATTTTTATTTGTTCGGTATTAATGTCTTTGCCGGTAAGAGCCGATTCGGCGGCGGGGTCTCCGCCGGAGTCAACTCCTTCAGCTTTGCTTGCACAGCCAGCGAATGCGAACGTGAGAAGTAATACGCAGATAAGTACTGACAGAATCCGTTTCGTCATAATGCATTTTCCTTCCTTTTATTCTTTTCAATTCACCTCAAAGAATGAATCAACCATAATAATTATAATCTACAATCGTCTTTTTTCAATTGGAACAATGACCATAAAACACCCAGATTATTATAGATAACATCTAAAAACCATGTGCTTAATATGGGCATATTTGTGTGTTTACACCAACTGTGGGGGTGCGTTTTGTAGGATTGCCAAAAGGGGCGAAAATGACTGTGATTTTCTCTATAATTACCCAAAAAACCTCGGCTGAGCAAGCATGGAAATGCTTGACTGCCGAGGTCCATTACGTGGTCAAATCGTGGAAATTATGGGAGGGTCCTAACGTTTAGAACGAAATGATACAGGCCGATGCGGTTCGTATTAAAATGAGTTTAAACAGCTTCAAACACACCATCCATTTAAAAATCAGGTTGTAAAACAAAACGGAGGAATAAGGCTGGCCTAAATCCTCCGCTTTGTTTTGTCGTCATGTTCCTCATGACACTCAAGCCTTTTAAAACGGCTGTCTATAGGCCGGGCTCCAGCGTGACGAAAACGAGGTCGGGCCTGTTGTTGACACGGCCGGGGATGCTGTTGCCCAGCCCTCGGCTGACGACCATTGTAGAATCACCAAGCGTGTACAAGCCGCAGGTGTATTTCGGGAAAAAGCCCTGACCGGGCGCATACAGGCCGCCGATGAACGGCAGACGGATCTGGCCGCCGTGTGCATGACCGGCAAAAATTAGATCCACGCCTGTGCTGGCGTAGGCTTCAAAAAGCTCCGGGCGGTGCACGAGCAGGATTTTGAACGCGTTTTCATCAAGCTCCGAGACGAGCCGCTGCAGCGTTTTGTCCAGCCGGCTGTCATCATCGAGGCCGATGATATAAAAACTGCCGCCCTCAAGCTGAATTTTTTGTGCCTCATCGAGCAGGACTGTGACACCGCCGCACTCAAGACCCTCAAGAAGCTCGGCAAAAGCTTCCGGCTTCGCTTGATGTTCATGATTGCCCGTGACGTAGTAAACGGGTGCGATAGCCGTCAGGCGGTTCGTCAGTTTCAGGGTGTTGGGGATGTCCGTGTGATAATCGTCGATAATATCGCCTGTGATGACAATGAGGTCGGGCTGTTCCTTAGTGATGTGCCGGAGGAGCCGGCTTTGATTTTTACCAAACAGCTTATTATGAAGGTCGGAAATCTGGCAAATTTTATAACCGCCCCACGTACCGTCTATTTTTTTATTCTGATATGTATATCTTGAAACGGTCAGATCATTGGTCTGCCAGATAAAATAAAGCAGGATGAGCGCTAAAACAGCCAAGGTGAGGAGCGTTTTTTTTAGTATATGAATATGAAGGACCACCTTCCGGGATAAACAGCCCCGCGTGAGCGATTATTGGGCATGTGATATGATCATAATATTAAACGCCTCCGGCGTCAAGCGTTATTAGACGGTGTTGCCGCACCGGCCATTGAAGCCCGCTTTCATACCAATGACCTGCGGAATATTGAGTATCCGTTCCAGGCGGCATCCGCCGAGCTTTCGATAGAGGAGTAACGTCCGCACCTTTTTGATACGGACGTTACTATGTTAAGTGTGACTATGAGCAGGATTGTAGTCAATTAAGCAGGTTTTATTGCGTAACCGTTCATTCTCCCAGATCGATGTTGACCTCGTCGAGCTCGACGTCCGTTCCCTTAACCAAGGCGGCGGCGCTGAGGATCGCATCAATGAGGAGCATGACGGTGAAAAGCAAAAGGCCGATCGTCATCAGAGCGGCAAAAGGCCACGTCGGTATGCCCAGAACGGAGGTGCCAAGACCCTTGTCGAAGTCGGATACGGTCTTCAGATAGCCGCAATACGTCATCAGGCCCATAATGCCCGCTTCAACGACCATGACAACGACGTCGAGCGCCAGGCGGAAGCCTCTGGGGAACTTTTCGGCGAACATATCGACACGGACATGCCCCCGGGCAACCTGCAGGGCCGCTATGCCGAAAAAGATCAGGATAACCATACCCATTTCCGTCAGCTCATAGCTGCCGCGGACGCTGATGTTGCTCACCTTTCTCAGTATGACGTCGAGCGTCGTGATACACATCAGGACAAACGTAACTGCCATGCCGCCGGCGCTGAGCACATTAATTAGCTTTCCAAGCTTTTTTCGAATAGTATACAAGGGCCTATCTCCCCTCTATGTGGATTAAAAAATGTTGATTACTTGTTGTACTTGTCAATGAGGCTCGTAAGCGCGTCATAGATTTCCTGGCCGTTTTCCTGCGCGTCGATCCATTCCTGGATTGTCTGGTCGGCGACGGCCTGCAGCTTTGCATGCTCGGAATCGGACAGGGTGTAGATCTCGTCGCCATCGTCCTCAGCGCTCTTCTTGGCGTCCGCCTCCGCGTCGATCCAGTATTGGCCGCAGTATTCAAGGCAGGCCTCGCCGGAATTGTCGTCCAGAATCTTTTTCAGGTCATCGGGTAGCTTATTGTAGCTGTCCTGATTCATGAGCAGGAAGTAGCCGGAAACGCCGATGTTTTCATCAAGGTAGTACTGTAGGGGCTCATAGAGCTGGAAGGAGCTGACGGCATGCCAGTCGGTAATGACGGCGTCAATGGTGTTGTTGTCAATCGAGGTATAGACCTCGCCGATCGGGATGGACGCGGGCGAGGCGCCGAGATTTGTGATAAAGGATGTCGGCGGGCCGGCGTTGCCGCGGATATTCATGCCGGCGATCTGGTCAACCGCTTCGATTTTTGTGCCCTTTGTGCTGATGGGGGACTGGCAGTTGGCAAAAAGCAGCAGGACATGCGCGTCAGAATATTCTTCCTTGAGGAAGTCGTAGTCTGAATACAGGTGCCAGAAAACCTTGCTGGCAACGCTGGCGTTCGGAAGGTCAATAAGAGGTAACGATATGGCTTCGGATGCGGTGAAAACGCCGGGGAAATAGGATACAAGGCCAAAGCCGATGTCGCACGTGCCGTTCATCACAAGGTCGTAGGTGTCTTTCGGGCTGCCGAGCGTCCCGCCGTGATAAATATCAAGCTCGATGCGTCCGCCGGATGCATCCTTTAAGCGGGCTGCCCAATCCTCAAGAAACTGGCCGGTCGCGGAGGTCGCGGGGTCGTGCGTCTGGACGGAGAGTTTGTAGACGGTGCCGTCGTCGCCCGATGGTGCTGATGACGCCGTTTCGGCAGTGCCTTCCTTTTCTCCGCCGCAGCCAGCTAAAAGCGCAATGGCGAGCACAGCGGAAAGAATGAGTGCTAACATTTTTTTCATTTCAGTTCATCCTCCTTTGATTTTATTGTTATAAGCTGTCGCTTGTAAACAATCTAATTTATAAAGCTGGGAAGCCATGTTGTCAGCTGTGGGAAGATTACAATGATCAAAACGGCAATGGCCAGGCCGATGAGATAAGGTGCCGTTCCTCTGAAAATTTTCTGTAGGGGAACATCGGGCGCAACGCCAGCCATGACATAACAGCACATACCGACAGGCGGTGTGATCAAACCCATCTGCATGAGCATGACCATCAAAACGCCGAACCAGATCGTATCAAAGCCGAGTGCCTCAATGATCGGCAGGAAGATCGGCACGAGAAGGACAATGAGGGGCAATGAGTCCACAAAGCAGCCGAGTAGCGCGTAGACCAGCAGAACGAAGAACAAGATGATGTATTTACTGACGTTCAGCCCAGCGGCCCACGTGGCAAGCTCCGTTGGTGCGTTGGAGATGGTCAGGAAATATCCGAAAATATATGCACCAATCATGATCAGAAAGATCATGGCCGTTATCTTGATCGTTTCACGCAGGGAATTAACGATGTTCTTCCAGGTGGCCTTGCGCTTGAAAATCATAATGACGAATGCGCCGAACGCGCCAATCGCACCGCCCTCGCTGGCAGTAAACCAGCCGGCGAATATGCCGCCGATAACTAGCGCGAACAGCAATATAACCGGTAGCAGGCCGAACAGGGCCTTCAGCTTTTCTGCGACGGTGTATTTATCGCCCTTGGGTCCGGCGTCTTTATCCATAAGGCATGTGACGACGATGACGCCGACATAGCAAAGGGCCAGGATAATGCCAGGCAGGATGCCGGCGGCAAACATTTTACCGATACCGATCGTGGCTGCTGTGCCATAGAGTATAAAGCCTGTGCTCGGCGGGATAAGAATACCCAGAGTGCCTCCGGCGGAGATGCAGCCGGTCGACAGGGTATCCTTATATTTGTATTTACGCATTTCCGGCATACTGACGGTGCCCATCGTCGCCGTTGTAGCGGTAGACGAGCCGCAGATCGCTGCAAAACCGGCACAGCCTACGATTGTGGCCATAGCCAAGCCGCCTCTTAAGCGGCTGAGGAGCTTATAGCAGGCACTGTAAAGATCCGTACTGATATTCGCATAAAAACAAAATTCTCCCATCAGGACAAACATTGGTATGACCGATAGACTGAAACTGGCGGCCGTATTAAACGGCACGGACTTAAAGTATCCGATGGCTGCGTTGAAGTTTCCGTGCATAACGAACACGACGCCAAAAAAGCCTACAAGAGCCATCGCAACGCCGATGTGCACACGGAAGAAGAGCAAAACGAGCAGCACCAGAATACCAATTACGCCGATTAAAATCGGACTCATTACATCACACTCCCACTCTTTATCTTAATCCTTAATAACCCTCTGGACCCAAAATTTATGTAGCCAGGTCCATAACATAAAACACTATAACATACTTTATTACACAGGATTAATTTGAATTTTTAATAACGCTATAAAATAATCTGCGCCGAAAATTGTACAAATTTAATCAATGTAAAGTTGAAATATGGTAAAAAAGAAAGCAGCTGGCAGCGATTATTATGTTATATCTGCGTTTAATGGGTTGTTATTTGCAATAATGGCATGCTTTGAACGCGTTTATTTCATGGTGTTGTAAAAATAAAAAACGTGGTAAAAGCACAGTGCTTTTACCACGTTTTTATTTTTATCTGGTGTTTTAGCGGGTTGCGGAGTTTTTATTGAGCCAGGTTATCCAGAATATCCATGAGCTCAAGGCCCGGGCCGCTGAGTTCGCCTTTAACTTCTTCGAAGACCGGCGCTGATTTGTCAACAAACGCCTGCTGTTCATCGGCGGACAGCTCGTAAGTGTTGATGCCGGCATCTGTAATAGTCTGCTTGTAACCTTCGCGGAGGTCTAAAGCGATTTCAACGGATTTTTGCTCAAACACTTTGCCGGCCTGTGTAATAATGGCCTGCTCGTCGGCATTGAGGCTGTCCCAAGTGTCGCCGTTCATCAAAAGGGCGGCGTAGCCTTCGTTCAGGGTTGTGAAGGTGATGTTCTGTGCGACTTCGTAGAGCTTAAAGGGAACAGCTATGTTCCAGCCTGTTGTTGTGCCCTGAACGGTGTTCCGCTCGAAAGCAGTTGTTAGGTCCTGCAGGCCAAGAGTCGTCGGCGTGGCGCCCCAGGCCTGTACAACTTTGCTGATCCATGTGCCGGACGTACGGAAGAACTCGCCGTCCATATCGGAAGGAGCCTTGATCAGCTTGTCGGTGCAGACGATAACCATGGTGCCCTGATACAAGGAACCAACGAAATGAATGCCGAAATCACCATAGATATCAGACATCGTGTCATGAACAGCATCGGCGAAACCGAACCATGCGTCACTGTCGCCAACGAAATAACCGTACATGGTTACCGGAGAAAGATTGGGTATTGTGCCGGTAACATAGGAAGCCATGCTGTGGATGAAATCAACGGTACCGTCCATGACGGCGTCAAGAGATTCGGTGTCGGTAAGCAGCGTTCCGCCGACTTTTTCGTCGATGACCATTTTGCCGCCGGAGAGTTCGCTGACAGCTTCGGCAAACGCATGATACTGCAGGCCGGTCATAGCCTGGGCCGGAATACCATGGGCAAGGATAAACGTCCGCTCACGGACATTGTCCAGATTAACGGAGGCCTCACCATCGGGAGCGGTGCTGGTCTCAGGAGCGGTGCTGGTTTCGGGGGCGGTGCTGGTTTCAGGGGCTGTGCTGGTTTCGGGGGCGGTGCTGGTTTCAGGGGCTGTGCTGGTTTCGGGAGCGGTGCTCGGGCTTTCAGAGACTTTACCACCGCATCCAATAAGGCTCAGAGCCAGTATCAGGACCAGGAGTATACAGACTGCTTTTTTCATAAATTACCTCTCCTTGTTAAATATTTATATCGACATCTCGAAGAGTATATAGGGTTAATCCTCTTGGGATGGCAATATTACACCGTATATATTGTAGATGGAAGCCAGGTTGCGATTGCGGGGAAAAGAGTTAAAAGCAAGAGACCGATCAACATGATAAACACATAGGGCAGCGCGCCTTGGATAATAGCAGACATCTTTAAACCGGAATTGGATCTTAAAACAAAAAGGTTAAGACCTACCGGCGGAGTGATCATGCCGATTTCCACGGACAGGGTAGCGACAACACCGATCCACAGGGGGTCAAAGCCGAGCGCTGTCAGCGCCTCGAATATAAATGGAATCGTCAGGATAACCATACTGGAGGGGTCCATCAAACAACCCATAATAAACCAAAGTACGTAGATCATTATCATGATCACATAACGGTTCAGGCCGCTGGCGACAATTGCCGCCGCAATCTCGGAGGCAATACCAAGATAACTGATTACAAAACTCATGCAGAAACCGAGAATGATAAGAAAAACGATCATCGTGCCGGTCTTAGCCGTGGCTTTAAATGAATCCATTAGCAGTTTCTTGGTCAGCCGCTTTTGGAAAAGGATGATAAGAAAGGCTCCCACAACACCATAACCGGCCGCTTCCATGGGGGTGGCCCAGCCCAGATACATTGAGCCGAGCACGACCACTATCAGAAGCAGCGCGGGCAAAATGCGCAGGAAGCTGGCTTCCTTTTTTGCCGGTTTTAAAGCTGCTGCCTTTCCCGATTCTTCAGCCGCCTCAATGGCGTCTGTGACCTCCGGTGATTGTACCGGCGTATCCGCGTCAGAGAGCGGTTCCGGTTTATCCATGTAGTCTTCAACGTTGGGGCAATCGACAAGGGATTTGTTCATGCGTGTGCGGATGATAATACTTACAATCAGCAAAACGGAGAGCATGATACCCGGAATAACACCGGCCATCAGGAGCTTAACAATGGAGGTTTCTGTGATGATGCCATATAGGAGAAAAGCGAGGCTGGGCGGAATCATGATCCCCAGCGTGCCGCCGGCAGCGACAGTACCGACAGCGAAAGTAGGATTATAGTTCCTTTTCGTCATCTCGCTGATGGAAATGCGGCCGACGGAAGCCGCCGTTGCCGGTGAGGATCCACACAACGCGGCGAAGACCGTACAGGCCAGCGTTGTACTGATGGCAAGGCCGCCCCTCAGCTTTCCGATTCCTCTGTTAAGTACCGCGAAAATATCCTCGGCGATGCCGCCCCGAGATAAAAATTCCGCCATCAGGATAAACATGGGGGCTATTATCTGATTGATACCCGTGCCCTGAGTGATGGCAATTTTGCCCATGTTGGGCAAGAAGCGTGTTCCCATAAAAAGCAGCATTGCGCATATTGCTGTAAAGCCCATTGCACTTTTCACGGGCATGCCCAAAAACATTGTGAGCAGGAGAATTCCAAAAATAATAATGAGGGTTACTGTAGTTGACACAAAGCCGGCTCCTCTCTTATTTTATATAGCCGATACTGTTGCCGAGTAAATAACACTAACGGCACTGGTGTTTACAGATATTTCTCACCGCCGGCCAAGATGTCTAAAATCATGAATATCAGTGTCACCAGCATCTGTACGGAGCCGATTACAACCGGCAAAGTGGAAATAACCTTGGGGAATTTAAACACGAATGTCCACATTTCGTTTGTTTCAACGGCACTCATGGTTTTGAGCCAGCCACCCCAAAGGATGCAGGCCACCACGATAAAGGCACAGAAATATCCGATAACAGCCATAATACGGCGCGGGGTCCTTTTTGGGCTTTTGCTATGCTTGTCAACCAGATCGCGTACTAGGTCAACTGCCACGTGCCCGTGCTCCTGAAAAGCGTAAGAACTGCCCAGGAAAGCAGCCCAGATAAACACAGCTTCTGTAATGTTTAGCGTCCAGATAGTCGGCGAGCTAAAGAACTGGCGGAGAATCGATTCCATGACAGCCAGAAGCGCGAAGATAAATACAATAGCACCGCAGAGAATGGCGCCGCCTATATTGATCTTCTCCATAATTTTAGGGTATCTCATTAATTTCACCTCCTTGGTATAGTGATTTGAGTTGTCACAGTTTGACAAAAAGATGTGTAGAAAATCATTGTTTATTATCGACCAATACAAATTCTAATGGGAAAACGGGCGAAAATCATTATACAACCCTCCGGAAATTCAAGTTTGTATATTGTACATTTACAGCTGAGCATGGCAGAGGCACCGCAATGCTCCAAGCTCATGCTATACATATCAATGTCGTTGTAATAAGCTACAATAAAAGTGGCCTGTCGGTTGTGATAGGTGTGCGATTTTATCGAAATATTACCGTATATTGTTGATTTTGAGTCAAAAAGGCTGTCATTAGAATTTATTATCATTCAATAAAATATGTGGAGTATAAGGGCTAAATCGAAGGCTATTCAGGGAGCTCAGGCGGCCTGCCGCGGTACATCTGCCACTGCCGTTGCTCTTTCGCTAAGCATCTTTATTGAATAGAATCATTTTATTTAATCGATAATGCTTTTGCGCAGCCTTTATAAAACGAAAGCGCCATATTGCGTTATTTGGTGGCGCTGGGAAATACGCCGAATTTGAAATCATCTGCCTTGAAAGCCAATTGGAGCTTCAAGCGCACCTCCGGGTCCTCCAGAGATACGTGCAGGATGTTCTCAATTTTGCTGATATGATACAGTACGGTATTACGGTGCATATGTAATTGAGTGCTTACGACGGTGGCTTTTCGCTCGTGTTCGAGATATACGCGCAGCAGGTTGAGCGTGTTCGTATGGTGGAGTGCGTCATATTCCCGAAGTTTGTCTAATGACCGGAACAGGAACGAATCCCTGTATACGACAGGCGCGGCGTTGATACCCGCGTAAATCAAGTGATAAATCCAGTAGTTGCTGAATTGATAAAAGAAGCTTTTTTGCGGATTATCCGGAGAAATAAAACGTGCTTTCAGCTTACCGGCGAGGTCAACCGCCAGGAGCGCCTGCTCATAGGCAATGCTGATATCCCATAGACTGTTAAACCGGTTGCTGATCCCGCATAAAAAATCGTTTGAGTCCAGCGCCTTGTCAATGATCGCCTTAAACTCATCCGGATCACCGCGCTCCATGTCCAGTATAAGCACGTTTCGGTTTTGAGAAAATACGGAAGCCTTGGGAAATACCTCTGCAAACGACAGTACCAGGCGGCTGAGCGGAATGTTTTCCTCGTCGGCAAACGACACAACGACCAACCGGAAATTCCCTTCAAACGGGAAACCGGTATACAGGGCGCGGTTTCTGGCCTCTTCCTGCGTTTTGACATTTTTCATAATCAAATCCAGTGCCAGCGTTTTTAAAGCGTTGTTGCCGCCAATGATGTTGCTGTCCCGATTCACGTATACTTTTATATACTCCAGAAATATTTCAAACAGCTCCACAAGCCCGTCTGTTGCCGGTCTTCCGCAGCATACCATAACAACCAGCAAGTTAAACGAGCCGCCGCCTCTGAACATTTTTTTCACAACCTCGTATTCGGAAGTGGCGAAATCCCGGCTGATGACCAGTTCATAGCTCTTTTCAAATTCCTCCAGGCGGCGGAGCTTCTGAAACAATTGTACGGTCTCGGGCGGATGGTAACCGTATTCGACAAGCTTGCTTGTGACAGTATCGGTGGTTTTTATTCCTTTTGTATAATAGAGAAGCTTAAACGTCGAGTCCTGCACGGCTATGTGATTTTTAAATATGGGCTCGCTGAGCGTCAGCAGGTCCTGTATGCCTTTGTCGGCCGAAATGGATTGTTCCATTCTTAAAAACCAGAAATGCAGACTGATAAAAACGCGCTGGACCCGGTTGAACAGCTCCCGCAGATCCATATTCCGCCGGATGACGGTGATGCCCAGCATGGCTTCCGGTGTTTCCGTGTCGTCCACCATCCGATCCCGGATGCACATAAAATACAGGTTGTCCCGAGATGGTGCCGACAGAGCTTCTGATAGACCGCAGACGAGAAGCTTATCCCCGGATAAATCCGAGCCGGAGGCAGAATACAGCTCGACAAAGGAAAATCGGGGATTCTGCTCCGGCGGCAGATTTATATCCGCTTCAAAGCCCAACTCGTCCATGATCAGTTTCAGACTGATATCCATTACACAGCACTCCTTGTTATTTGTTTAAAATAAACAATTGTGAGCTGAAAATAACACAAAGTTCTTGCTTTTTCAACATTGCGGAGTGCTGTCCCAGGGGAACGTATGAAATATTGTAGGATGTCACAGCCTGAAACCTAAGATATTGTGACAAAATGCATCTGCAAGGGAATAAATACCAATAATGGCTGCAAGCGCCGGTGGATTGAATGGCTCAGATGGTTAAAGACAAAGTATTTAAAAAAAGTTAGGAAACAGGCACATTGCTTTTGACGGAGCGTTCATATAATTTAATTGATGTACTAGTAATAGACTATCGATTCTTTTTGATCGTTAGGGGAGGAAAGCTATGCGCACGCCAAAAGAAAACTTTCTGCGCCTGATACGCAACGATGACCCCCAATGGATGGGTGACCCGTTTATCTGCTTTAACGGCAATCCGGTAACCGGACTGCCGTATCTGCCCGATGCAGTTTCACTCTCGCATGACCGTTCACTGAAGGGTGAGGTCAATAAGAAGGACGCCTGGGGCGTCGTGTGGGACTGGCCGGCCGACCAGCCGGGACCGACGCCCAACCATAGCGGAGATAATATCGTTATTAAAGACATTACCCACTGGCGTGACTTTTTTGAATTTCCCTCATTGGACAATCTCGATTGGGCAGGCGCCTGGGCCGCCTGCGGGGAATTGGACCGGGAAAACAAGCTCGTCATGGTACAGTCCGCACGCGGACTGTTTGAGTTCAGCCATGCGATGATGGGCTTTGAGGATGCCTTGATGAACTATCTTATTGAGCCCGACGATATGTACGAGCTTTTAAGCGCCTATACGGATTGGAAGATCAAGGGTGTGCAGCTTGTTGTCGACGAAATGCAGCCGGATATCATCGTCAACTTTGACGACTGGGGCAACAAGACACAACTGTTTTTGCCCCCCGATGTCTGGCGTGCCATCCTCAAGCCGCTTAATAAGCGCTTTTTCGACGCCATTAAGTCCCGCGGCGTTATAGTAATGAATCACTGCGATTGTCACGCCGAGGAGATATGCGAGGACATGGTGGAAATCGGCATGGACGTCTGGCAGGGTCCCACGCCGGAAAATGATATTCCGAACGTCATCCGGCGCACGGGGGGCAAGCTCTTTATGTTTGGCGGTGTGGATATGTCGGTAATCGACCGGGCCGACGCCGATGAAGAGCTGATCCGCGCGCACATTCGCGAAACATTTGATCAATACGCTCCCAGCGGGCATTTCCTGCCGTGCTTTACGAGCTGGATGCCGGTGCATTCCAGGGTTGCCGAGATCGCCCGAGATGAGATGAACAAATATGGCGCCGTCATGGCCGAAAAGCTGTTTGGCTAGAAACGTCTGACTTCAGCCGGCTGTAAACCACAAATAAAGGGAGAGCCGCTTTTGCAGGCTCTCCCTTTATTTGTGATCTATTATATATCTAACATTAATAAATTCATATGCGGGAATAATTCCTGCATCGTGACAGGGTTACCGTATTGCCTATACGGCCCGCGTTTTATGAAAAAAATATTCATTATTTCAATGCATATGCATTGAAAGGCACACGGCTCTGTGTCATAATGATACTAATAATAAGCCGTTAAGGTGGGTGAGTATCGTGTTCAGACTGCCGGAGTACATTAAGCCGGATTTTACACGGGAGGCGTTTATTAAAGCCCCGGATGTTGTCACCGCGCCTGCCCCGGGTGACGGGTTGCTGCCGGATCATTTTTACGCTACGACGATCTATCCCGAGTATTTTAAGCTGGACGGTGCGTGGCGGCTCGTTGACGCGCCGAGGATGGACTGCGCCGTCGTCATAAGGGATGGCTGCGCGACGGCGACGGAGGCGCGCCGCGTTAAAAAAGGCGACCGGATTGTTGTCGGACGCGAGGAGGACATGACAAACGGTGTATTCATTGACTTTGGGGCCTTCTGCGCGCCAGATGAGGCGGGCGCGTACCAGAGCTTTGCCTTCCGGACGGGAAAATCCAGAGAGTCGTCTTATTCCAGAGATTACGACGAGCTGTACGAGATTCTCCGGCATGACCGCGAGCACGGCAGTATCATCTGGGTGCTCGGCCCGGCCGTCGCTTTCGACTACGATGCCCGGCGGGCCATGGCAGGTCTTGTGGAAAACGGTTACGTCCGCGCGCTTTTTGCCGGAAACGCTCTGGCCACGCACGATATGGAAGCCGGTCTTTTTAACACGGGC
Source organism: uncultured Sporobacter sp. (assembly GCA_963675425.1). Taxonomy (GTDB): domain Bacteria; phylum Bacillota; class Clostridia; order Oscillospirales; family Oscillospiraceae; genus Sporobacter. Next base: position 2,696,463 of record OY776214.1, read on the forward strand.
CTCGGGCAGGACATTTATACAAAAGAACTCCGCCATAACGGCCACTACAACCATCTGGAGGTTATAAACCGTGTGCGCCGCGCCGGCTCCATAGAGCGTTATATCGCCGATAACCCGGCGCAGGACGGTATCGTTGCCGCCTGTATCAGAAACAACGTCCCAATGGTGCTGGCCGGCTCTATCCGGGACGACGGCCCGCTGCCCGGCGTCTTCGCAAATGTGTATGACGCGCAGGACGAAATGCGAAGGCACATCAGAAATGCTACGACCGTCATTGCCCTGGCCACGCAGCTGCACACCATAGCGACCGGAAACATGACGCCGTCGTGGCAGATGCGGGACGGACGGCTGAGGCCCGTCTACTTCTACAATGTCGATATTTCGGAATTTGCTGTTGGTAAGCTGCGCGACCGGGGGAGCCTGGCTGTTAACAGCATTGTTACAAATGTGCAGGATTTTCTCATCAACGCCGCGCGCAGCCTTGGGGTAATCTAAAGCCGCTCCATGAGCGCCGTGAAAAAGCCAATGCAGCGGTTGACGTTCGCAACCGAGATATTCTCGTTCGTCCCGTGCATTTTCCCCAGGTCGTCATTGTCAATGACATAGGGCGTGAAGCGGTAAATGTTTTGCGATACACATTCGTATTTCCGCGCGTCGGTGGAGGCCATGACAAGGTATGGCGCGGCGACGACGTCGCCGCAGAACTCGCCGATAAGGTCTTCTATAAGCCTGTAGGCGTCCGTATCGGTCGGCGACAGCAACGACGGATTGTCTAGATGAATCGGTTCGATCTCGACAGGCAGGCCTTTTAAGGTCTGCCTGATGTGGTTTAAGAGCGTTTCAGCGGTGTCGCCGGGGAGCAGGCGGCAGTTAATAATGGCCGAGGACCGCTGCGGCACGACATTGGGCGCGGGACTGCCCTGCGCCATTGTAACGGCGAGTGTTGTCCGAAGAAGGGCACTGCCGCTGTTCATTTTGGAAAAGACACGTGTAAACAGCGGCTTGAAAAGCCAGAGATTGGCCAGAATCACGCGGTTTAAGCCCGTCATATAAGGCCCTATCCGCATTAAAAAGCCTTTCGTCGGTGCGATGAGGCGCGGCTTCATGGGATGTGCCTCCAGACGGCACAGCGCCTGAGCTAAAATGCCCAGCGACGTATGACGGGCCGGCATGGAGGCGTGGCCGCCATCCGCCGTTATGGACAGGCGGATATTGGCAAAACCTTTTTCGCCGACGCCAATGAGGGCCATCGGCTTGTCTATTCCGGGGACGGCGCGTGAGACAACGCAGCCGCCCTCGTCCAGCACGAAATCAAATTGCAGGTCCTTATCCTTGAAATAAGCTGCAATCTTCAAAGCGCCTTCTTCGCCGTTAAGCTCCTCATCATGGCCGAAGGCCATGTAGATATCACGCGCCGGTGTGAAACCTTTAGCTAAAAGGCGTTCCAGGGATTCCAGCGCGGCAATGACATGGATCTTGGTGTCGAGTGTTCCTCGTCCCCAGACGATACCGTTCTTAATCGTCCCGCTAAACGGCGGCTCGTCCCAGTCGCCTTCCGTGCCCGCCTCAACAGGTACGACGTCTAGATGCGCCGTGATGAGCGCCGGCTTTTTTACCGGGGCGTCGGATTTGAGATGGTAAACAAGGCTGTAGCCGTTTATAACCGTCACGTCACACTGTTCATGCACGAGCGGGAACTGCTCTTTAAACAGGACGTGTAAACGGGTGAAGGCGGCCAGATCCGTCTTGTTCGGGTCAATATCGGTTACGGTTGCCACGCGGACAGCCTCGGCCAGCTTTTCCGGCCCGGCCAGGTCCTCGCCTGGCAGATAGGTTGCAACACGCTGGGTAACCTTCGGCTTAAACCGCGTTGTCCGCACGGTGATAACGGCCGTCAGCGCGGCCAGAATAATCAGCATGATGAAGCTTAAAATAATCCAGGGCATGTAGGCACCAGCTTTTTATATTAGAATAGCGTCTTGTTGGTATCAGAAGGGGCCATAGTTGATGGCGATGCCGACAAACAGGAAGACGCACGCCAGCACAAGAGAGGCCAACTGCAGCTTCCAAGTCCATTTAAACCATTTCGGATAGGTTACCACCGTCAGGCCCAGGCATATGAGAAGTACGGGGTTCGTAGGATAGATGATGTTGGAAAACCCGTCGCCGAAGCAAAACGCGAGCACTGAGGTCTGGCGCGTGATGCCCACCAGGTCCGACAGCGGAGCGATGAGCGGCATTACCAGAAAGGCCTTGGCGGACGAAGAGCCGATAAATAGCTCCAAAAGGAGAATTAGTATGTAAATAAGCAGCACCGCGACGTATGGTGACGTTGTCTGGATGGCGTTTGCCGTATAGTATAAAATTGTATCCATGATTCCGCCGCTTGTAATAATGAACTTGACGCTCATGGCCAGAAGGATCAGAATAATGCCCGGCGCAATCCCGGCGATGCTGCTGCCGATAATGCGTATTTTGCTTTTAAGCTTGACGCCCGCGATCGTTGAGGCGACAATGCCGCCGACGAGAAACAGCAGACCGATGACGGGCAGGATCAGGTCCGACAGGCCCGGGATAAACGAGGCGGCGATGATCATCGCGACGATGGCAATGATAAAGCAGCCAAAGGCCACGGTAGCGCGCTTGAGCTTTTTATAATCCTCCGGGGGCTTGTCGCGTATGATCTGGTGCAGGCTTTCAACGTCCCGGTATTTTAGGCGCAGGGATTCGTCGTCGCCGTAAACCAGTGATTTTGTAGGGTCCTTTTCAATGCGCCGGGCGTACCGGTATAAAAAAGCGTAGACCAGCGCGAAAAAAACGGCAAAAATTATAAGACGGTAACCGAAACCGGAGTACAGCGGCAGGTCGGCGATTTCCTGCGTGATGGCAATGGAAAACGGGTTCATGATGGCGGCCGTAAAGCCAAAGCACGAAGCCAGCATACTCATGCCAAGCCCCACGAGCGAATCCCACCCCAGGCAGTATGACAGCGCCACGATGATCGGCACGAGCGCGATATTCTCCTCAAAGGTGCCGAGAACCGCCCCTAAAACCATGAAGAAAAACACGATAATCGCCATGAGCAGGTATTTAATACCTGAAAACCGACGGACAGCCGACGAGATGGCCAGCGACATAACGTCGCTTTTCTCCAGCAGTGAAAATGCGATACTGACGGCCAGCAGGAAGAGAATGATGACGATGACCACAGCGCCGTCCGAGCTCCACAGCACCTCGACGGGCGCTGTCAGCCAGCGCCAGACAGGGAAGCGCGCCGTATCCGTAAAGTGAAAAGACCCCTGAATGATCGTTTCCCGGCCGTCTGTGAGTTGCCGGTCATAGCTGCCCGTTGGGATGACAAGGCTTAAAACACCCGCTGCGATAACCAGCAGCAGAAGGATCATGAGCGCCGTCAGGAATGTTTTTTTGCCGATTTTTATGGATGCCTCTTCTCGTGTGTTCTCCGCCATGACGTTTCCCCCCCCCGGCCGGGCGCTGAAATATTTTCTTGTCCCGGAATAATTATACTTTTGATAATAAGTAATCCGCGCTGTAAAGTCAAACTCAAAATGCCAATTTTATAACGTTTGCCGGGTGTTTCGGCCGCTGCCGGTCAGTCTGTTTGAAGCCTAGTTTTACCGGTATGCCGATCCATCGGCCTTTTAGTCAAAAGATGTAAATATACATAATAAGCTAAATCGGAACAGACCCCGGCGGGTATGTGCAGCCTGTATTTGTAAATAGGACAGGCGTGTTGGAACAATACGACAGAATAAGCGTAAAAATCACAGAATATTTGTTAGAATCGGGTAAAATTCATGTTAAGCGGTTGTTAAGGCGCGATTTATACTTTATACTGATGGCGGTCCAAAATCCCCGCGTCAAAGGTGGGCGGGAATTGCTACGGAGGATATATGAGCTTATTGATGGCGTTTTCGTTACTGGGCGGTTTAGGGTTATTCCTTTATGGAATGAAAATGATGTCAGACGGCCTTGAAAACATGGCGGGCGACAGGATGCGGCGTGTTTTGGAGCTGCTCACGAACAAGCGCCTGGCAGCCGTCGGCGTGGGGGCCGGCGTGACGGCTATCGTTCAAAGCTCCTCTGCGACGACTGTTATGGTCGTTGGCTTCGTCAACGCGGGTCTTATGACGCTGATACAAGCGGCCGGCGTTATTATGGGCGCGAACATCGGCACAACGATCACCGCGCAGCTGATTGCCTTTAAGCTGTCGGATATAGCCCCGTTTATCCTGTTTGCCGGAATGATCATGACGCTTTTTTTCAAAAAAAGGCGAGCCATCCGGCTCGGCGAAATCATATTGGGCTTCGGCATGCTGTTTGTGGGACTGTCGCTGATGTCGGAAGCGATGGCGCCGCTTCGGGAAAACGAGGCGTTTCGGAACTTTCTAGTCAACTTTAAAAGCCCCGTTATCGGCATCCTCATCGGAGCCGGCGTGACGGCCGTCATTCAAAGTTCCTCGGCCTCTGTCGGTATCCTACAGGCAATGGCATTGATGGGCCTTATCGGTCTCGACTCCGCCGTTTATATCGTGCTTGGCCAGAACATCGGTACCTGTGTCACAGCTCTCTTGGCCGCCGTCGGTACAAGTACGAATTCAAAGCGCGCGGCCGGTATCCACCTTATATTTAATGTGGCCGGTACCGTTGTATATCTGATTGTGTTGGCCGTATTCCCAAGTCTTTTGACCTGGATTGCCTCCTTGTCGCCGGATAACGTTACCCGCCAGATTGCCAATTTCCACACGGTCTTTAATGTGTCCGTAACGGTCCTCTTGTTCCCGCTGGCGCCGGCGATGGTCAAGCTCGTATCAATCATTATCCCGGATAAGAGCAAGCCCGGCAGCGCGGAGAAAAAGCTCGTCTATCTCGACGAACGGATCATTCAGACGCCGGCTATCGCGCTTAGCCAGACGATGAAAGAGCTCAACCGTATGGGGATGATCACACGGGACAACTTCAGCCTGGCGCTGGACGCGTTTTTCAATCGGGATGAGCTGACGGTGCATAAGGTGGCCGAAATTGAAAAAACGGTAGATTTCCTCAGCGACAATATCACCAATTACATGATCAATTTCCGAGGTGCGGATCTGCCGGAGCACGACCTTAAGCAGCTCGGTAAGCTTCATCATGTGATCATCGACCTCGAGCGCATCAGCGACCGTGCTGAAAACATTGCCGAATATACCATGACGCTCATTGACACAAAAGAAAAAATGACGCCGGAGGCGAAAAGTGAGCTGAAAGTCATTGCGGACAAGACCATGGACGTCTTCCAGATGAGTCTGGAGGTTTTCAAAACCCGCGATTTGACAGCGATGTACTCACTGGAGGCCATGAAGCGCGAGGTTGATAAAATGCAGCGGATTTATACGGAAAATCATATCCATCGGCTGCAGGAGGAATTGTGCCGGCCGCATACGGGTGTTGTATTTACCAATATGCTTGCCTCGCTGGAGCGCATTGCCAGCCACTCGATCAATATTGCCTATTCAATAGATTTGGAATAACAATGCAAGCAAAAAATAGCGCTGCGAAAAGCAGTGCAAATTTTTTTCTGGTTGGTGAAGCAGGGAAGACGAAATGCTTACGCGAGCCCCGTTTAGGCGCTTGCAGCGGGTGGGCGTCATCAACTTATCCCTGAGGCTGACAAGCTGAAAAATGCCGCCCGCAGCAGTTGCTGTCAGGCGGCTTTGTATGTATCAATCTTCCTTAAGAGTGAATTTCCAGGCGCAGTTGCAGGTGGCATCCGTTATTTCCGGGTAACAGCTGATCGCCTCGCATTCAAACCGGCTGTCAATGGTTTTGGCGAAATACGTATATTCAATCATGCCGACAGATTTGCAGGGGTGAAATTCCATACCTTTTCGTTTCCGTGCGTTTTGCACCCGGCAGTCAAGCGTCCTGTAGATCAGCACATTGTCTTCAATAAGAATTTCATCCTCATTGATCGTGGCGTACATCCGAAACGCCAGCGCCCGCCGCAGTCCATCGATCCCGGAGTTATCCGGCAGGCTCAAAAACTGCTTAATCCGGTTGGCTTCGATTACCGTGAAGCCGCGCCAGGCATTTTCATCATGCTCAACGGCCTCGTCCATGCCAAATTTACGCTCCACGGACTGAAACCAGACGCCATCCATCGCCAGCCAGTTTTTAGCGTAAATCTCCACGAGCTTTAAAAGGTCTTCTCGGCTGAGTTCTTCGATCAGTTGCTTTCCCATATAAATTTCCTTTTCTTTATATTGACAGTATTGTCAGACACACAGGCCTTATTATAACGCGCAAAGCCGGCGGAAGCAAGCTCCGCCGGCTTTGGATATCGTTTGTGGACTAGCGAATAAAGTGGTTAGTCGGACAGCAGGTTGTACAGGACTTGTGCCATTTGAGCGCGCGTCGTCGTGTCTGTATTTTCAATCATCGCACGATCCAAAAGGTGTTTGCGGTGCGAATACGCTAATTTGCCGCCAGGAAATACGTCTTGTAATTTTCATAGTTTTTCTGAAGCAGTGCCGGCGTGTCAAGTCCATAAGGGCAGCGGCTTTTACAGGCGTCGCAGTGAAGACAGTTTTCAATTTTTTTCATTTCCATCTGCCACTGCTCCGACAGGAAGCCTTCCTGTGGCGCGCGCTTGAGGAGCAGCCCCATTCTGGCGCAGTTGTTGATTTGAATGTCTACGGGGCAGGGCATACAGTAGCCGCAGCCGCGGCAGAAATCACCGGCCAGCTCGCCGCGGTCCTGCTCAATGCGCCGCAGCATTTCCTGGGACAGGAGGGGCGGATGATCCTGATAGGACAAAAATTCATCCAGCTCGCGTTCGCGCTGGATACCCCAGATCGGCGCGACGTTGTCGAACTGTGCCAGATAGGCGTAAGCCATGGCCGAGTCGGTGATGAGTCCGCCGGATAAGGCTTTCATGGCGATAAAGCCGATATCGTTGTCGCGGCAGTCCGTCACGATTTTCAGGTCCGCGTCGGTGGACAAATAGCTGAAAGGGAATTGGAGCGTATCATACAGGCCGGAGGCCGCCGCTTCCGCCGCGACGGACAGTCGGTGGTTTGTAATGCCGATGAAGCGGATCTTGCCCTGCCTGCGTGCTTCCAGTGCGGCGTCATAAAGCCCGGAGTCGTCACCCGGCTTTGGACAGAACGGCGGATTATGAAACTGGTAGATGTCGATGACGTCCGTCTGGAGCATCCGCAGGCTTTGCTCCAGGTCCGTCCGGAAATCCTCGGCGGTCATCGCCGCCGTCTTTGTGCTGATAACAAGCTTTTCCCGGACATAGGAGAAAGCTGCCCCGAGCTTTTCCTCGCTGTCGGTATACATTCTGGCGGTGTCAAAATAATTAACGCCGTTATAAAAGGCTTTCTGAAGTATATAGACGGCTTCCTTTTTATCCACGCGCTGGATGGGCAGCACGCCGAATCCGTTTTTATTGACAACCAGCCCGGTTTTTCCGAGTTTTACAGTTAGCATATCGTTTCTCCTTCATCCTGTCGAGTCCATGACTGCGCGAGACTGCCTGATTAGCGGATTTATGGCACTGTACTTATGCTGTGCCTATTATATTCGCCGTTTTTATATAACGCAAGGGCGGTGTGAGAGCCGTCTATATACATTAATATGAATGAGAGTTCAATGAAAAAATAATGTCGGTGTCGGCGGGATTTTGGCGCTTTCAATAAACTGACTATGTGTTTAAGCAATTGCTGTGATGAAATATCTAATTTGTGATATACTTATATAGTATTATGCATAAATTGCCAATTAATATGGTGGGAGAATATAAATGTCATTTGCCGTATTACTGTACCACGAGATCCGCGAAAGCGATATGCTGCGCCGCGGTGAACCATCGCCCATTGAGGTTCGGCAGGATTACGATGATAATTTACCCGGCCTGCTTTTCATGACGCTGGAAAGCTTTAAAGAGCAAATGACGTACTTGGCGGAGAATAGCTTTCATACGCTGACACTGGCGGAAATCATCGCATACTACTACAAAAACGAACCCTTGCCGGAAAAGTCCGTCCTGTTAACCTTTGACGACTGTTATCAATCCATGGCCCGGTACGCGTATCCCCTATTGAAAAAGTATGGCTTTCACGCCGTGTCCTTCGTCGTCACCGGCTGGCTGAATACAGTGAGCAAGCCCTTTGATCCGGACCATTCCGTTTGTCTGACCCAAGGGGACCTTAAGGAGATGGCCGACGTTTTTGAGTATGCCAATCATACGGACCGTTTTCACAAGCGGACGGATGAGCGGACCAGCGCGATGATGACGGCCGGCGACAGCGAATTAATCGAAGACCTCAATCGCTGCAACGAAAGCGGGATTATACAGGCCGGGGATGTCTTTGCCTACCCGTTCGGACTGTATTCTGAACGGAATGCGGCACTGCTTGACAAGCAGGGCTTCAAGCTGGCCTTTACCTGCGAGAAGGGCCGAAACGACCGGGGAGACGACCCGCTGCTTCTGAAACGGACTGTTATTCCGTATTTTATGGATATGGAGACTTTTCGTAAAATTACGGGTTGATATAAATCCGTATCGGCTGTAAAATGCTGAAACCGATTTTGTAAAGGAGAACTGTTTAGTGAGAAAATCACTCGCAATATTGATGCTGCTGATTTTAACCCTATCGTTTTTTGCGGGCTGTTCAAAGCCGGCGGAAAATAGTGAGACGCCGTCCGCTCACCCCACCGCTTCAACGGAACCCACACCTTCTGCTGCTGAGCCTTCCGCCGAACCGTCCAGCGAGCCACAGCCGACCGGAGAGGAACTAACGATCGGTATTCTGCCGGCGGAATCGGCCATTCCGATTATACTGGCGAAAGAAATGGGCTATTTTAATGAGATGGGCGTCAACGTGTCCATCCAGGCCTTTTCTTCTCCGAACGACCGGAATGTAGCCGTACAGGCCGGCGAGTTAGACGGCGTTATCGGCGATGTAATGACGGGCGCGGCTTTTGTCGGCAACGGTATCCCCATGAAAATCACCTCGGATATCAGCGAGGATTTTAAGATTCTATCGTCGCCCGGCTCCGGCATCACCAGCATGGACCAACTGGCCGGAAAGCGGATATCTCTCGTACCGAACTTTATATTGGAATATATTATGGACCAGTTTGCCGCGCAGCACAGCTTCACCTATGAGATTGTTGAGATCCCGTCGTTTTCCGGCCGTTCCGAAGCGCTGATGAGCGACCAGATCGACGCCGTCGTTTTCACCGAGCCCCAGGCGGGCATGCTGGTGCAGCAGGGGGCACATCTGCTCGGCAGCTCCAAAGAGGCCGGCATCAAGGGCGGCACGCTCTTGTTTACAGACGAGACAATCACGGAACGCCCCGGTGATATCAAAGCGTTCTATAGGGCGTGCAACAGGGCTGTGGACTATATGAACAGCACCGATGTGGCCGAATATAGCGAAATCCTCACAAACTATCAGTTCCCGGCGGCCATCAGCGACTATTTGTCGGGGATGACCGGTACGTTCCAGCATGCCGGGACCATCAGTGAAGATCAGTTTGACAGCATCATCGCGTGGACCCTGGGCAAAGGCCTGATTCAAAAGCAATATACATTCAGCGAGCTGACGGAATTTTCATTTATATAACCGCATAGAAAAACCGCCCCAATCGGCAGCAGCCGAATTGGGGCGGTTTTTTGTGGATGCTTCAGTCCTCCGCAGCACGGCGCCTGTACCACGGCGCGCAAGCTGATTCGATTTTATCGAGGACATAAAACAGAAGGATACCAACGAAGCCGAGCGCCAGAATGCCGCTGAACATTTCTACGTAGTCCATTTTGGTCCAGGCGCTTAAGATGTAATAGCCGATGCCGAAATGCGTGGCGTAATTTTCCGCGAAAAACAGGGAGGCCAGAGAAATCCCGATGCTGATGCGCAGGCCGGTGAAGAGCTGCGGCAGGACGGCGGGGAAGATCAGATACTTATATTTCTGCCCGGCAGACGCGCAGAAGCTGTCCATCACCTTGAAATACAAGGGAGGTATCTGTGCCACGCCGTCGCGTATGGAGAGCATAATCTGAAAGACAATAATAAAGATGACGAGCAAGACCTTGGACGTATTGCCCAGTCCGAACAGCAGCATAAATACCGGCAGAAACGCAATTTTCGGGATGGGATAGATGAAATATAAAAGCGGGGAGAACAGACGCCGGCAGGTCTTGTTGACACCCAGAACAATCCCGGCCGGGATGCCGATGATAAGCGAAACGCCGATGGCTGACAGAACTCTTAAAAGGCTCGCACCGCAGTGCTTTAAGATCGTCAGGGGTTTTGTCAGAAGAAAGACGATGGTTTCAAAAGGCGACGGCACCGTATGGGTTTTTAAAAGCAGGTGAGCCAGCTCCCAGAGAAGGAGGAAGCTTAAAAACCCGATGAGCCGGCTTTTGGATAAATACTTAAAAATTCGCATCGCGTCACATCTTCAGCAGCTTCCGGAGTCGGATACATTCGTCGTAAAACCCCAGCTGTTCCCGGGGGTTTTGGATGGCGTAGCCGTTGTTATTCAGCACCGTCACCGTTCCGTCTTCATGTAGCAAAAGGATCGTCTGTCCCAGCATGACGGCCTCCTCAATATCGTGGGTAACGAAAATAAGCGTTGCCCCGCGCTTTTGCTGCTGTCGGCGGATGAGAGCCTGCAGCTCTTCCTTTGTCATCGCATCAAGCGCGGAGGTGGGCTCGTCCATCAAAAGAAGGTCGGGCGTATTGATGAGCGTGCGGGCCAGGGCCACGCGCTGGCGCTCGCCGCCGCTGAGCTCGTGGGGATATTTGTTTTGATGATGCGTCAGGTGCAGTTCCTCCAGCAGCGACGGGACGGCGCTGTCGCCGTTTGTGCGTCCGGCGATTTTAAGTGGCATGGCAACGGCGTCTTTAACGGTTTGCCAGGGAAACAAACCAAGCTCCTGAAACAGGAAAGCTGTTTGTTTTCTTGGCCCCTGTAAAGGCGCGCCGTCGATCGTAACCGCGCCCCTGTCCGGCCTTGAAAAGCCCGCGATCAGGTTTAGCAGGGTGCTTTTTCCCACGCCTGATTTGCCGATCAGAGCGTAGGTGCAGCCGCGCTGTAATGTGAGGCTGATATCACTCAGCACTGTCTGCTTGCCATAGGCGAAACAGACGCCGTCAAGTTTTATAAAATCAGCCGGCATACGTTGTTTCCGCCCTTTCACTTTATTTGCCGCGTCATGGCTTGATGCCTATGCTCAGTCATGAAACCGGTTTAACGAAGCGGCTCGCGGCTTCGGTCCTTCATCCAGATGAGCGCCGTTAAACTCAAAACAGCGCCGCACAGCATATAAATGGCCGGGAACCATTGCAGGCCGGTCTTGGAGATCAGCCAGGTTACGACCATGGGTGTTGACCCGCCGAAGATGCCCATCCCCACGTTGAAGGCGATGGAGTAACCCGAAAGCCGGTCTCTCGTGGGGAACAGCTCGACAAATATAGTCGGTGTTACGCCGCTGATAATGGAAATCAGCAAAGCGAACGTCATTTGCGTCACAATAATCGACGGTAGGCTTCCGCTCCTTGCCCAGAGAAATAGCGGAATAGCCGAGAGGATAAAAATAGACACGCTGATTGCCGAAAAATGCGTTCTTCTGATATACCGGTCCGACAGCCAGGCCATCAGGGGGATCAGAAAGACTAAAGAGCCCGTTGCAATAGCGTTGACCCGCATGGCGTCAGCCAGCGGGTAGCCGACGTATTCGCTCAGCCAGGTCGGCAGATACACCATGGACAGGTAGTAGATGACGCCGTATCCGGAGGCGAACAGCGTGCCTTGAATCACTTCTTTTCTATTGCTGGTAAAAGCCTCTTTGATCGGCGATGAATTTTTCTTGGACTTGGCATGCTCCTGAAAATGCTGGGATTTGGGAAGATTCCTTCTAAGCAGGACGGCGCTGGCACCTAAAACGCCGCCGAAAAGAAACGGGATGCGCCATCCCCAGGCATTCAGCGCATCGCTTCCGAGTATGCTGGTGACCGTTGCGGCAAACAAAGAGCCCAGCAGCATGCCAATCCCGCTGCCGACGTTGCTCCAGCTGCCGGACAGCCCTCTTTTGGATGGCGGCGACGTTTCGACCAGATAGGTTACCGAGCTGGAAAACTCTCCGCCGACGGACAAGCCCTGCGTCAGCCTCAGCGCGACCAGCAGAATCGGCGCCATGATGCCGATGCTGGAAAACGTCGGCAAAAGGCCTAGGACAAAAGTCGGGATGGTCATTACTACAACGGAGATGAACATCGTTTTGCTGCGGCCAAGCGTATCGCCCAGCCAGCCAAATATGGCCGAGCCAATAGGACGCATGATAAAACCGACGGCAAAAATACCATAGGTGGAAAGTAAGGACATCCATCGCGTATCGTTTGGGAAAAAAAGCTGAGATATAATAGCGGCCAGGTAGCCGTACAGCGCAAAATCATACCATTCCATGATGTTGCCGATAATACCGGCGGCGATCACAGATTTTCGGTTTGTACCCGTAGTGTTGTCAGCCAAATATAGTCCTCCTTCTTAAATTTTAGTATTCTTTTTTATGGCCTGTATATTACGATGTGAAAACAAGAAACTGATGACCTCATTTTCTGTGGGGCAGGTCAAAACTAAAGCCAATAGGTGGTATGCTGCATTCCCGTTCAATGCGCCGCCCCTGAGCGGCCGATAATAAATATGGTGCTTATTATATTCGATTAGAGGCAGTATGGCAAGGATTGGACCGCTGCCGCCGATGAAGAAAACCGCCCGAAGCATAGAACTTCTGGCGGTTTTGATGGATTGCAGACCTAAGCATAGCGTATAAAAATCTTTGTTAACAATCAGCAGACTCGAACCAATTATCAACGCGGGATTAAGCCCTGACATTCTATAAATGCGGTGCCTTGGTGACTTTTTTTGGAATTCTGCTCTGACAGGGGACGCGGACGGCACATTTGCCGCAGCCATACGGAGGCTTACCATCGTACGTCATATGCATAATGTTATCCAGGCAAAGACGAAACTGCCGTGTTTTGCCCTTGCCGCCGTTCGGGTCAATGGCCTGACCCGGGCAATTGCGCGCGCAGACGCCGCAGCCGGAGCAGTATTCCATCCAGTCCGTATACGGCCGCTCGTCGACGGGCAGCTCGGCCGTCGTGATAACGCTTCCCAAACGGCCGGCCATGCCTTTTTCCGAGATGAAGCCGCCGGACATGCCAAACGTTCCCAGGCCGCAGATATAGCCGGCGTGCCGCTCCGACCAGGTGTAAACGCTGCGGTTAATGCTTTTAAAATGTTCGGAGGTAACTGGTACGATGGCCTTTTCACCTTCGGCGGTCAGCAGACCGGCTATGTATTCGGCCGTCATCTCCAGAACTTTTTGTCCCTGGCGTCTGGCGTAAAACCATTCTTTGACGCATCCGACGAGGTCCTCGGCGTTGGCGTCCACAATTGTCTTGTTAAACGGCAGGAAAAAACTAATGACTGTTTTCGCGCCCGGCAGCCAGTCTCCCGGCAGCAAGATATCCGGATGCAGAACCTCAGGCTTTTTCCATTCCTGAAAAAGGGGGTCCGTTGCCGATCCGATCTTGAAAATCGGGTCTTCAAAAATTTTAATGCCGATGAGTTCTTCGTGACCGGCGACGAACGACTCGTCAAATTTGTTTAACGGATGATTGCTGAGATAGGCTGCTGCTTTTTGAAAAATAAGCTCTTTATTCATATTTTTATCCTTACTCCGTGCGGTGTCAACTGTTATTCGTAGGTCTGTCAATGACCGTATTTGTATGACTAATTATATTGAGGAAGTGGTAATAAAGTCAAATATGGATATTTAATATAAAACGCCGCAGCTATTACTATACAGAATAAATAAAGAAGTAGTATACCGATAAAATCGGACAACAGTACTATATAAAAATCTCCATGCGTTTAAATTGCATGGAGATTTCGATTGTCTAACTTACCGCACAAGCGGCTTGTTAGACAATCTTTACGATAGAGACATAACCGTCAGGTTGTGTAAATATCATTTCAGTTTTTCTTTGAGGCCGTCCATCCACTGGTCGTAATCTTCTTTTAAGATTTCTTTTTTCTTGCCGTAGCGTTCTTTAATAATCCCGAAAAGTGTCTGGCTGTCACCCTTGATCTGCTCGAGGTCGTCCTCCGTCAGTTCAGCCCAGCTGGTGCGGATTTCGCCCTTGATTTGATCCCATCTGCCTTCCCAGATTTCCTTATTCATAGGCGCTCCTTTCCCGTGCCGTTCATAAAATAAAGGTGCCTGCACGTATATGAAATATTCATTTCCATATACGGCATCCGCATTATGCCAAAAAATGTAATGGCACTTAAATTCGGGAAATATACAGACGGACAGGGCCGTACTGTCGAGGATTCATGTTTTATGTTGTCTACAAGCTGCGCCAGCTCTCGCGGCGGTATTGTCCGTCCTGTTTAACGGCCTCAATCTGCCGGAGCATGGCGGGGATATCACGGTTTAAGGTACCCTTGAGCATTAAGTAATTGGACGCGTGGTTGGCCCGGAAGACGGTGCCATCCGAGTCCACATGCTTTAAAAAAAATTCCATTTCGGTCACGATCTCTTCCGGCGATAAAAGCACCAATTTTCCGTTGGCTATATCCTCGGAGATGGGCGCGGCCGGGTCCGTCAGAAGCGTCAGAAAGCCGACATATTCCGGCTTGATGCGGCTGATCAGATCCGCGGAACCCGTCGCGTGCTCAGCCAGACGCGCTTTACCGCCGAGACCTGAGATCAACGTGACCGAGACGGCGATGCCGGCTGCTTTCAGTTTTTGCCCGGCTTCGATAATTTCGTCCCGGGTTGCGCCCTTGTCGATGTCGAGCAAAACCTGCGTGTCGCCCGATTCCGCCCCCACATAGACCATGGAAAGCCCGGACTGCCGGAGCGCTGATAATTCATTCGGCGATTTTCTTAAAATGTTACGGGGGGAGCCGTACGTCGTTATGGACCGGACGTGCGGGAACAGCTCTTTAATATAAGCCAGCAGCTCGGTCAGCTTGTCTGTCGGCAACACCAGTGCGTCCCCATCGGCTAAAAAAATCTTCTCAATGAGCGGCCCATATAATTCAGCCGCCTCTAAAAAATCACGCTTGACCTCGTCTATAGGACGGACCTTAAACGTCTTATCCCTGTACATCGTGCAAAATCGGCAGCGGTTGTGCGAGCAGCCGATGGTGACCTGCACAATCAGGCTTCGTGCTTCGCTGGGTGGCCTGTAAACGGTTCCTACATAGTTCATAAAATCATCCTTGCTTTTTTTACATCTTACAGCATTTGCGCCGTCTGGGCAAGCCCCTGCGTTGCCGTGATTCCCGGCCGTGCGAAATGTTTAAAGCTTGAATATTCTGTAACATTTGGAGTGAAAAATGTAATTTTGCAGCTCGATTTTTGTCGATTCCTGCGCAATGGTTCAACCTTAAAACGCTCGAAATCATCAAAATACGACAAGTTATTGATAATGACAATGTTTGAACTTTTTTGAAATTTGCTTTAATTTCATAAAAAATCATTAAATAAGACTAGAAAATAAGCAGTATTTTATGATAATCTTAAAGATAAGCTGTTATAATTGTGTATCCGTCCATATGAATCCCAAATTATTCCAAATACCAATGCGGAAAATCTATTGTACATAAGTTTAGGGGGGAAAATCGAATTGGAGGATTATACCAAGTTTAAGTTAAAAAGAAAGGAAGAGTTAGCCCCGTTTCTTGAGGATAAGGACAAGCTGTTTGTCGTTGCCTGTAATAAATGCTTCAAGGAATTTGAAACGGCTGACGAACCGGAATGCGGCCAGTTTGAGGAAATCGCCGGTGAGCAGGGTAAAGCTCTCGTTGGCTGCGCAAAGATCGATTTTTTGTGCAACAAGACGACGACGGCGAAGAAGCTTGAGGCTCAATTACCGGAAGAAGCGGAAAATGTGTTTGTCATTTCCTGCGGCTTAGGCATTCAGACGGTTGCGGACTTAGCTGAGAAGCCGGTTTACGCTGCGAGCGATTCGATTAAATATCGGGGCCGCCACGGCATGGCGCTGACGACGACACGCTGCGACGCGTGCGGTCAGTGTTACTTAAACCTGACCGGCGGTATCTGTCCCATTGTTGACTGTGCCAAGAGCCTTACAAACGGGCAGTGCGGCGGCGCAAAAAACGGCAAATGCGAAGTCGATAAAACCAAGGATTGCGCATGGCAAAAAATCTATCACAAAATGGAGCAGCTGGGCCGTGTCGAGGAATTACTCAATCAGCCCGTGCAGATGCGCGATTATTCGAAGGTTAACTATAAATTTATCAGCCAATATGTCAAATCCGTCCGCGAGAAACGGTTTGAAGGCTACTACGGCGGTATTCATCCCTCCGAGCGCAAGGAGTTTACGGAGCATATGCCTCTAATGAAATTCCCGGAGCCGAAAACCGTTGTTATTCCCATGTCTCAGCATGCCGGCGCACCGGCTGAGCCGATTGTGGCAGTCGGCGACAAGGTCGGTCTCGGCCAGAAGATCGGCGAGGCCAAGGGCTTTATATCGAGCCCGATTCATGCCAGTGTCAGCGGTACGGTGATGGCTGTCGAGCCGCGCCAGCACCCGATCACCGGCGCGCAGGTCATGTCCGTCGTCATTGAGTCCGACGGGAAAAACACGCTCCACGAATCCGTTAAGCCGGCTGGGGACCTTGACAGCCTGACGCCGGATGAAATTGTCGATCTGGTCCGTGAAAAGGGTATCGTCGGCATGGGCGGCGCCGGCTTCCCGACGTCTGTTAAAATCAAACCGCCGAAGCCCGTTGACACGGTGCTGCTCAACGGCTGCGAATGCGAGCCGCTTCTGACGGCAGACCACAAGGTTATGGTAGAATATGCCGACGATATTATTTTCGGTCTGAAGGCCATACTTAAAGCTTCGGGCGCCCAGAAGGGCATTATCGCTGTTGAGGACAACAAGCCCGACGCGATTGAAATACTGGAAGCTAAAACAGCGGGCATCGATAACATCGAGGTCGTTATTGCGAAAACAAAGTACCCGCAGGGCGCTGAAAAGATGCTGATCAAGCGCGTGCTTGGGCGCTCTGTGCCGTCGGGCGGCCTGCCGGCCGATGTGGGCGCGATCGTCTCGAACATCAGCACCGTCAAGGCCATCTCCGACGCCATCCAGACCGGGATGCCGCTCGTCGAGCGCGTTCTGACGGCTACCGGCGAGAGAATGAGCAAGCCGGGCAACTTCATCGTCAAGGTCGGTACCCCCGTCAAAGAGATCATCGACTACTGCGGCGGCGTGGTCGGCGACGATGTCACGATTAAAATGGGCGGCCCCCAGATGGGCTTTGAGCTCAAAAACCTGGACGTACCGGTTATCAAGGGCACCAACGGTATCATCGCCATTGAGACGGTTGTCACAGAACCGGCGCCGTGCATCAAGTGCGGCCGCTGCGCCGACGTGTGTCCCATGGAGCTCAAGCCGCTGTATTACACCAAATACGCGGGTGTGCAGGACTGGCAGGGCTTTAAGGATCAAAACGTAATGGATTGTATCGAATGTAAATCCTGTGAAACGATCTGCTCGTCCAAAATCCCGATTGTCCGTATGATTAAAATGGGGAAACAAGCTATAAGGGAGGGTAAATAAGATGCTGATTACCCAACTGAAATCTAAAGAAACGATTGACGCGCTTGCAAAAGGCAAAATCGTTATTATAAACTGCCATGGCTGCAAAGAGGTCTACTTCCCGGAGGAGGAGGCCAAGGAGCTGCAAAAGGAGCTGTCGGCCGCCGGAAACGTGACGCAGATTGTTACAACCGATTATATCTGCAACCCGGACCATTTGACCTTACAGCTTAAAAAGCACATGGATACCATCAAGCAGGCCGATACGGTTCTCGTATTCTCCTGCGGCGTCGGCGTACAGACAGCCGCGGCGCTTCTAGAAGATAAGCGCGTTTTTGCCGGTTGTGATACATATCCGCTGCCGGGCTTCCAGGGTGTGACGCCGCTGGAGTTTGACTGTGGCCAGTGCGGCGAATGCTATCTCAACTATACCGGCGGCATCTGCCCGATTACGGCCTGCTCGAAGAGCCTGGTCAACGGCCAGTGCGGCGGTTCGAAAAACGGCAAATGCGAAGTCGACAAGGATATGGACTGCGGCTGGGAGCGGATCTACAGAAAGCTTGAAAAGCTCAATAAGCTGGATACGTTAAAGCATCCCACCCAGGTGCGCAATTACGGCCACCCCAACGCAACGGAAGCAGACTAACAAACTTTATACGGTTGACGATGTTTGCTATGGTTTTTTTGCTAAGATGATAATTAGATTATAAGGAGCGATAAAAAATGAGGCTTACCGAGTTATTTCAACGTGGCGAGTTTGTAGTTACTGCGGAAGTTGGCCCCCCAAAGGGTTTTCATATTGAGCATCTGCTGGAAGAAGTAGAAAAATTTTTAAAGGGTAAGGTCCACGCTGTCAACGTGACCGATAACCAGTCCTCCGTTATGCGCCTGGGCTCGCTTGCTACGTGCAAGGCCCTGAAGGATAAAGGCCTGGATCCAATCTTCCAGATGACCTGCCGCGACCGGAACCGCATCGGCCTGCAGTCAGACATTTTAAGCGCGGCGCTGTTCGGCATTGACAATCTGCTTTGCCTGACCGGCGACCACACCACCCTGGGTGACAACCCGCAGGCCAAGCCTGTTTTCGACCTGGACTCCGTGTCACTTTTGCACATGGTAAAAAAGATGGAATCCGGCGAGGACATGGCCGGCAACCCGCTTGACGGCGAGCCGCCCAAATTCTCCAAGGGCGCTGTTGTATCACCTTGCAGCGATTCCGTTGACGTGCAGCTGGCGAAAATGGAAGCGAAAGTGAAGGCCGGGGCGGAATACTTCCAGACCCAGGCTGTTTATGAGCCCGAGAAATTCATTACGTTTATGGAGAAGGCCAAACAGTTCGGCGTACCGGTACAGCTCGGCATCGTTATTCCGAAAAACGCCGGCATGGCCAAGTACATGAACGCCAATGTCGCCGGCATCAGCGTTCCGGACGAAATGATCGAGGAACTGAAGGCGGACAAGGAAAAGACCAAGGCCGGCATCACCGGTGTTGAGATTTCCGCGCGCATCATCAAGGAGTGTAAGGACTACTGTCAGGGCGTGCATATCATGGCCCTCGGCTGGGAGTCCAAGGTGCCCGATATTCTCGCGCAGGCCGGCCTGTAAGCTTAATTTACAAGCCTTTGCGCATATAGAAAAACTCTTTTCCGGCTTTGCCGGAATAGAGTTCAGACTTTCGAAAAAGCCGCTTTTGCGGCTTTTTCGAAAGTCTTTTTCATAATTTGATTAACAGCCGAGGAGGTTAACGTTTTAAAAAGTACTACTACTAACCGGCTTAAGCGTGAGTCCGGGTTTGCCCAGTGTTCTTAAGAGCGTCTTCCTGCCACGATTGATACCCGTGATCCCTGCTGACCAGCTGAAAAATCCATTAATAACGATAGAGATCTCTTTTTTCTGTTTCTACCAACGCATTAATCAACGCAATCCGCAGTTCTTCTTTTGACAGACTCTTTACATATTTTACGATCTGATCGTAGCGTTGCTTTTCCCGTGTCTCTTCTTCTCGCTCATATTCTTCGATTTCAGCGATATATCTATCTGCCTCTCTTGGAAAGACTGTAAAAAACAGGGCGATCTTGTGCTTACATACGATTTTATTCCCTTCGGCATATGGACAATTGCATGTGGATTTTCTGGGATGCTCGGTATCAATCATCACATGGTACGGTTCATTCCCGCTACCGGCAACGTTTCCCTCAAATTTATGTTCACCTACTTGTTTCCAAGAAACTATCTTCTTCCATTTATAGTATTCATGGCCTCTCCATGCAGAGGCATTACTGGCAATCGATAGAAGACTCATATCGTTTTTCTCCCCGTTTTCTCTCTGCAGACAGGTAATGTGCTCAGTCCTGATATCTCCCATCTGTGGCAAGAGGATATTCTTATTTGTATTAATGAGCACGTTAAAGCAGCCATCTATTTCTTCTCCAACCTCACCACCGTCTCAACGTGCCTTGAGTGCGTAAAAATGATGCCGCCATTCTCTTATAGGGGTAGTGTCATAAGCACATTTATATTTTACAAAACAAAAGACGCGAAAGATAGCCTCCACGTCAAAAACAAAATTTCCTATTCGGCCTCTCAATCCCTTGATACGTCAGCGTTTCAGCCTTTGCACCGGCACGAGAGCTCATTACTGATGTCTGTGGTCATACGCAGTGTGCGTAGAAATTTTCTTAATGTACCTCTTTTTCCAGAAAGTCCAGGATTTTAGTCCAGTATTCCTCGTCATCTTCTACGTTTCTAAAATCACAGTCCTTAATAATATAATGCACCCAAGAGCTGCGTAGCCATGACTGTGCTTCAGGATAAGCCTCTTGTAGCCTATTCATATTGATGGGAGGCACCTCAGTATCTCCTGTACTTGCTATAAAAAGTACCGGTCTTCCATCGGTGTTTTTGATTTGTTCCACCGGTTTCATATATTTTACTTTATCACTACCATATACCAATTTTAAAGAGGATACGATGAGGGGCTTTTCAAGGGAAAGAATGAAATTAGCTGTCCGAAGGAATTAACTGCAATTGCACCACCCATTGATGCTCCTTGTACGACAATCGGTGCATCCTTATACTTTTCTTGACTGTTAATATAATCCACAACAGCCTGTACATCCTTTACTTCATCATAACCAAGACATATCCGGTTACCATCGCTCTTTCCATGTCCTCGAACATCAAGTAATATGGATGCATAACCATTATCCTGCATAATTTTTGCATGACCGTAAAAATAAGTAACCGATGGCTGTACAATACCGCTCAAATATATAATTACTGCTTTAGGATGGGTGGTTGTTATTTCTGAAGCCCATATTTTCAAACCATCTTCGGTTCTTAAATACATTTGATTATCCTTTAGGTTAAAGTCCTTCGCCTGATAAATATCCTGAAGGGGAAAATCATTGGTTACATATCCGAGGTAATTAACATGTCGGTTCAAAAACATCGGCAGTGCAAAATAGGGAAGCAAAATAAAAATTGTAAGAAAGATTCCAGTTCCTATTGCAACTGCTTTTACAATAATATGAAAAACAAATTGTTTTCCTGATCTTACCCTTATACTTCCGGATATAATTTTTTTTATTTTTCGACGGAGTATAATATAAACCGATATAGCTGCTATTAGAATAGGAATATATATCAAACCTTTTAGAAAGGATCTCAATGTATTAGTATCAGATACATATTCAACTGTAAAAGTTGTTATCATCATGATAAAACATAAAAAAAATAGTACCAAGGACAAAACAGATATGGCTTTTAATAATATATAGGAACTTCTTTTTTTATTAATATCATAACATTCCACTATTTACCTCCAATAGTTATTTATATCATTTTACCATTGTCGAAAGCAGTTTACAACTTTATTATCTCATTGCTAATTTACGGGGTGTTAGTTCCACAACAGAGCTACCGTCTTTATTTACAACAGTTCTATAGTCTCAACTATATTGTACACATAAGGTTGGACACAAGTTCAATTGGAGTAAGCAGAATTCGAAACGAGCTGATCAAACTGAATTTTCAAGTCAGCCGGCGGCTGGTAAAGCGGTACTTGCAAGTGATGGATATTGTGGCATTCTATCCCGGCCCCAATTTAAGCAAGCGTGCCAAGATGATTCCGAATTCATGTTTAGCCATCAAACCACCTCTATACTCATCGATTCACTGACAAATTGGAATTTGTCTATTTGCTTTTTGTCTGGCACTCACTACATTCTGCGTCATGAATAGAGATAATACCACCACAAACAGGGCAAGTATATTCTTCATTCTGTTGCTTCATAAACTCCACAAGCCCAGCCTCTTTTACAGTCTGATTATTTTTCATGAGGCTTTTACCATATCGGGTATTATAGCTTTTTTCAAGTGACTTAATTTGTTTACAAGGATAATCAGCGCATTCAAAGCAATAGGTAAGTTCCTTTCCCTTTATGCAGTCTTTTATTTTGCACTTTCGGCAATGCTCCGGTTTTCCTGTATCGCTGTTTAAGCAACCCGCACAAGGCTTCTTATGATAGCAGTGTTTATAACAAACCATGCAGTTCATGCCACAAGGGGCAAACATCGAAGTTTCAATTATATCTGGCATTTTAATATTTGTTTGGCTCCTTATAAATTCCTGTTTATTTACATGCTTTATAAAAGGATTCATTTTTTACCATTTTATTGTCCATCTCAGAAAAATTCAAGCATGAACTCAAAAATACCCCATGTCATCTATAAAATGCCATTAAAAACAGGGCCGAAAAATGCACTTTTTCGGCCCGTTTTTTGCTCATTTTTTACTCTAAAACCACTACATATCGTGGTCAATCTGTATTATTCACCCTTAAAACCACAATTCGTCATCAGAATTACCGTCTCAACATGGGCGCATCGGGGGAACATATCAAACGCTGTGGCTTCCGCGGCCTTGTAACCCAGCGCGTCAAAGAGCTTTAAATCGCGCGCAAGCGTGGCCGGATCGCACGAGACATAGACGACGCGGGCAGGGGAGAGGGACGCAATCGTCTCGACAACGCCGGGGAGGAGCCCCTTGCGCGGTGGGTCGACGATGACGACGTCGGGGCATATGCCGCGTTCTTTCAGATCGGATGCCGCCTCGCCGGCATCGGCGCAGATGAATTCCGCATTGCTGACGCCGTTCATCTCAGCGTTTTGCCGCGCGTCGCATACCGCTGCTTCAACAACCTCGACGCCAATAGCGCGCAGGGCCTTCGACGCCATGATGAGCGTAATGGTCCCGGTGCCGCAGTACAGGTCCAGAACAGTCTGCCGACCGTCGAGCGCGGCGTATTCCATCGCCTTGGCGTAAAGCCGCGCGGCCTGCTCGCGATTAATCTGATAAAACGAACGGGGGGAGAGTTTGAAGGTGAGCCCGCACAGCTCGTCCGTAATATAGTCCTCGCCCCAAAGCGTTATAAACTCGCCGGTAAGTACCGTGTTACCGTGTGTTTTATTGATGTTTAAAACAATGCTCGCCGTTTCGGGGCACTGTTTGCGTATTTCGTCGATGAGCGCGTCCACGTGGGGCAGCTGCCGGTCGAAGGATACAACGGTTATCTGGGCTTTGCCCGTAGCAAAGGCGTACCGGCAGAAGACGTGGCGTACCGTGCCGCTGCGAAGCGTCTCGTTGTACGCCGTGACGGCGAACCGGTCCATCCAGCGCCGGACCGCGGCGGCCGCCCGGTCGGCGACCTCGGCCTGTATCAGGCAGGTCTCAGTTGGTACGATCTCATGGCTGCGTTCACGGTAAAAGCCGGTCACTGACCGGCCCTCGACTTTTCCGACGTTGTAGATGGCTTTGTTGCGATAGTTTTCCGGTGAGCTTGCGCCGACAATTCCGGCGACTAGGACGTCCAGTCCGCCGATGCGCGCCAGCGCGTCCTCAACGCGCCGGAGTTTGAAACGAAGCTCCTCGCTGTAATCCATATGCCAAAGGTCACAGCCGCCGCATTTGCCAAAGTTGGGGCAGGATGGCTCCACGCGGGAGGGAGAGGCGTCTATGACCTGCTCCAGCCGGGCGTACACAATTTTCCCCGCATCCTTCATAACCTTGACGCGGCACGTCTCACCGACGAGCGCGCCTTTAATGAACAGGACGCGTCCGTTTTCCCGGGCAACGCCGTCTCCGTTTGAGGCATAGCCCTCAATCGTGACCGAATGTATTGAGTTTTTCTTCAGTTCCGCCATAGTTTCACACCCGTTAACGTATGTTGGCTAAATCGCCGTGCTTGAAACAGCCGGGCTAAAGCCCGGCCATTGCTCGTTTATTAAGATCGTAACGTGCTGTCAGGGTGTGTCCTTACCCTCTTGATCATCCGTTTCAATGTCGTCATCTTAGTCCTCGGCGTCATCAATATTTTCTGAGTCTCCATCGTCGTCTTCGGTGCCCTCGCTGATGCGCTCGGGGTCTGCGTCTGCTTGGCTTTCTTCAGCCGCCTTGTTTTTCAGATAGTCGTTAAGGTCCGCTTCCTCATATGTGGCGGTTTTATACTGGCCGTTTTTCAGACCAATAAAAAATTCGCGGATGGTTATAGCAATAACAAACACGGACAGTGCAATCATTACAACAGCGATAATCGTTACGGCGGTCGGAGACATGGCTGCGTCTTCACTGGGCGTTTGCATTAATTTGATCATGATATAGATGAGATAACCACAGCCGGCCAGCCTTACGAAAATACCCAATTGGGCTCGCTGAGCTTTCTGGCTTGGGCTGCGCTGTTTATCATTTTTAAACATCTTGTCCATCCTTTATCAATAAATTCTGGGCGCCGGAGCGCGGCGCACAGCCGCGACCTGCATAAATTGTGCTGGCGCATACCGGCGGCTTGATACGCGGCGTGCAGCCTCATATTCAGTGGTCATAACAATACCATAAATAGCCGGCCAAATCAAGCTTTGAGACGCTATTGTCACACGCGGAAATATTTGATATTCGAGCCGAAAATGATCGGCTGCGTTATTTCCGGCGCTTTTTAGCCGCCGGATCAAACTGGCTTGTGATCCATGACAGGATCATCATGAGCGGCACGGACGCCGCAACGACAATAACGGTGATCCATATAGCCGTTGTCGACAGGGGATAGAGGGTAAACAGCCCGGAGAACACCAGGGCACCGAACACGAACAGAACCAGCATAGAAACGATCAGCCCGATCCGGAGCGAATTGAGCGGACGGCTAATCCGGTAGAGCATCATAAAGCCGACGGCGGCAATGATAATGGTCGCCATGGTGCCCATTTCACCGGACGAGATGCCGTAATGCTCGCATGCGAGCACTGTGGCCAGCAAAGCCAGAAAATCCGTTACACCGGCGGGCAGCGCTCGGATGAGCGCGTTGAGCAGGAAACGCCCGCGCACCATGCTTGTGTTCTGCTCAAGGGCCAGAATGAACGACGGGATGCCGATGAGCGTGATGTTGAACAGCGACAGCTGGGACGGTGTAATCGGGTATTTTAAAGCGGCAATGAGCGCCGCGAGGGTCAGCGCGAACGAGAAGATATTCTTTGTTAAGAACAGCGACGCCGAGCGCTCAATGTTATTGATGACGCGCCGGCCCTCCGCCACAACGGACGGCATGGCGGCAAAATTGGAGTCCATCAGCACGAGCTGCGCAACCTGACAGGCTACGTCGCTGCCGGACGCCATGGCGATGCTGCAGTCGGCGTCTTTGAGCGCCAGCACATCGTTAACGCCGTCGCCTGTCATGGCAACCGTATGCCCGTCTTCCTTGAATGCGCGGATCAGCTTGCGCTTCTGGTCGGGCGTAACGCGGCCAAACACGGTATAGTTGCGAACGGCGTTTTTGATTTTGCGTTCCGTCGTCAGCTCCGTGGCGTCAATATACTTGTCGGCGTCCTCGATACCGGCCTCGATGGCCACACGCGACACGGTGAGCGGGTTATCACCCGATATGACCTTGATCGCAACGCCCTGCTTTTTAAAGAAGCTAAACGTTGCCGGCGCTTCGGGCCGGATGCTGTTGGTTAACACAACGAGTGCCAGCGGCGAGACCTCGCCCGTCACGCCTTTATCGCCCAGCGTCCCGGCATATCCGGCAAAGAGCAGCACCCGGCAGCCCTGCGAGGAGAATTTCTCGATCTGTTCCTGATAGCGGCCATAATCCGAGAGAAGAATTTTTTCCGGCGCGCCTAAAAGGAACGTGCCAGAGCGGTTAAAAGTGACGCCGCTGTATTTGGCGGATGACGAAAAGGCCATCACCTGTACGGCGCGGCAGCGCGGCGGTTCGGTGAAGGCGCGCTTGAGCGCAGCCATGGTTTCGTTGTCGGATGCCATGCAGGCTGCGTAATCTGACAGGAGCGAGACGATCTCGGCCATGGGATACCGATCCTCCCGCAGGAGCGAGACCTCGTGCACCGTCATGGTGGGCTCTGTGATGGTGCCTGTTTTATCCACGCACAGCACGTCAACCCGGGCCAGCGTTTCAATACAGCCCATGTCGTGCACAAGCGTTTTTTTCTGTGCGAGGCGCAGGACGCTGACCGTAAGCGCCACGGAGACGAGCAGATAGAGCCCCTCAGGGATCATGCCGATGAGCGCCGCGACGGTGGATACGACGCTTTCGGTGACGGAGTAGCCCAGGGACATGGTTTGCTGCAAATATAAAAGGATGCCGAACGGGATGATGACAAAGCCGATAACCTGCACGAGGCGCGTGAGCGCGTGCATCATGACCGACTGGTGCTTTTTACGATGCTTTTTTGCTTCGAGTGTCAGCTTTGACACGAACGAGTCGACACCGACCATGTCAAGCCGGGCGCGGCACTCGCCGGACACGATGAAGCTGCCGGATAACAGCGTCGAGCCGGGCGTTTTGACAATCTCGTCGGCTTCGCCCGTTACAAGCGCTTCGTTAACACGGCATTCACCTGCTAAAACAACAGCGTCGGCGTAAATCTGATTACCAGCGCTGAAAATGGCCACATCGTCCAAAACGGCGTCTTCGGCCGGAATGGTCAGCGTTGTGCCGTCCCGTAACACCGTTGCATGCGGCTCGGCAATGAGGCGGAGCTTGGACAGTGTGCGCTTGGCGCGCAGCTCCTGAATAATCCCAATGGCGGTATTGGAGAATATGACCCCCATAAAGGTGAGGTTGCGGTAGGACTGCACAAAAATAATGAGCAGAGCCAGCACGAAAAATATAAGGTTGAAGTACGTAAAGATGTTGTCCCTGAAAATTTGGCCAACCGTCTTCTCAGGCGACGCGGGACTTTCATTGCCATAGCCGTTGTCCAAGCGTTCCTTAGCCTCGCGCGCCGACAGCCCGATATCGGGCTGCGTCTCAATTCGGGGCAGTATTTTGTTGAGCGTTAAGTCCGTGTTTGTATGGGTGGGCACCGCGTTCCCTCAATTCATGAAAAATATGCCAATATAGAATATTATAACACATTTTGCGGTGTTCTGAACATAAAAAACCAAAAAAACTGACGTTATAAGCACCGCTGTTTATCTTCCTGGATCGTTGTGATCGGCCTTGCTTTTCAGGTCCTGTTATGGCAAACTAAACTTAATATAGTAAGGACTGATACGTCATGAAAAGCGAAAATCAAAACTTATTTCAAATGATTCGGCGATTCGCCGATGGCAGCAAGCGATATTTCGTGCTGGCTGTGCTGGCGGCTGCATTGAGTATCCTTTTCACCTTCCTCATGCCGCAGATTGTCGGCTTCACGGTCGATTCCATTCTTGGCGACAAGCAAGCAGCGCTGCCGGCGTTTCTAGAACAGTTGTATGACCGGCTCGGCGGCCGTGAATATCTGCGCGCCAACTTCATCGTTTGTGCCGCCGGCGTTGTGGCTTCGTCGGCTCTGGCCGGCGTCTTCAATTATTTTAACCGGTTTGGAACGGCGAAGGGCACGGAAAAGTTTATCAAAAGGCTGCGCGACACGCTCTTCTCCCATATTCAGCGCCTGCCGTTTTCGTGGCATACGGAAAACCAGACGGGAGACATAATCCAGAGATGTACGTACGACGTGGAAACGGCGCAGCGGTTTATTTCAATGCAGCTCGTGGAGGTTGTGCGTACGCTCCTGCTTGTTGTGCTCGCGCTCGTCATTATGTATTCTATGAACGTTTTGATGGCGTCTATCGCGCTGGCTTTCATCCCGCTCATCGTCGGCTACTCGCTTATTTTTTATGCCCGGATCGGCAGCCGGTTCCGTGAGGCCGACGAGGCCGAGGGCGTTCTGCTGGCTCATGTGCAGGAAAACCTGACGGGCGTGCGTGTTGTGCGCGCGTTCGGGCGCGAGCGGTTTGAGATCGATAAATTCGACCAGAAAAACGAAGCGTATATCGGCAAGTGGATGTCGCTGGGTAAAACCCTGGGCATTTTCTGGGGACTCGGGGACATCGTGTCGTCGGGAGAGCTGCTCGTCATAACGGCCGTCGGGTCGATCCTGGCCGTTTCCGGACGGATTACACTCGGAGAATTTCTCGTTTTCCTCAGCTACATGACGACGATCATGTGGCCCATCCGCCAGCTCGGTCATATCCTGTCCGAAATGAGCAAAACAGGCGTTTCGCTCCGGCGGATACAGGATATTTTCGACGCGCCCATTGAGGAAGACGAGCCCAAGGATCAAAAGCCGCCGCTGGACCGCGATATTGTGTTCGACCATGTGAGCTTTGGCTACGGCGGACAGGCGGTATTACAGGATGTCAGCTTCACGATAAAAAGAGGGACGACCTTCGGTATCCTCGGGGCCACAGGCTCCGGCAAATCAACAATTACGTATCTGTTAAACAGGCTGTACGACCTGCCGGAAGGCGGCGGACGCATCACTATCGGCGGTGTGGATATTCGGGAGATCGAGCGGCATTACCTGCGCCGCCGTGTCGGCCTTGTGCTTCAGGAGCCGTTTCTGTTCTCCAAGTCGGTCTTTGAAAACATCGACATCGCCGCCGGCAGCGAGGACCTGGCGCTGGTGCGCAAAAACGCGCGGATTGCAGCCGTGGACGCGAATATCATGTCCTTTTCACACGGATATGAAACCATCGTCGGCGAGCGGGGCGTAACGCTTTCGGGCGGGCAGAAGCAGCGTGTGGCCATTGCCCGAACGCTCATGACCGATGCGCCGATCATGATTTTTGACGACTCAATGTCCAGCGTCGACATGGAGACCGATGCGCGTATTCGGGAGGCGCTGCGTGAAAACACCGCCGGCGCGACCGTTATTTTAATTTCGCACCGCATTTCGACACTGATGCGCGCGGATACCATATTGGTGCTGGAGGACGGCCGCGTTTCTGAAATTGGACCGCACGGTGCGCTGCTTAAAAACAGCGGCATTTATAAAAGAATCTATGACCTGCAAAGCGGTGCGCCGGTATAATCCGGCCCATCGCGACGCTGCAGCACAATAAAAGTTGGTGAAATAAATGCATGATATACCGGAGGAAAAACAGGTTAAGCGACTGAGCCTTTCGACTTGGGCGCGGCTTTTTCCCTATCTTAAAAAAATCAGCGGACACATTGTTATCGTGATCGTGCTGATGTTTGTCTCCGCCGTCGCGGAGTCGACCTTCCCGCTCTTTACACGCTACGCCGTCAATCATTTTATTACGGGCGCTTCAACGCGTGGGCTTTTGCCGTTCGCGCTGTTGTTTTTATCGGTCATCGTCTTTGAGGGCGTCACCGTCATGTTCTTTTCCCGGCGGGCGATTACCGTAGAGATGTTTTTAGGGCGAATGCTCCGGCGGGATTGCTTCGTGCATCTTCAAAAGCTGCCTGTCTCGTTTTACAGCACAACGTCGGTTGGTTTTCTCATTGCGCGCGTCATGTCGGACGTGGACAGGATCTGCGGCATGATCGCCTGGGGCCTGTCGCATCTGGCCTGGAACGTGTGCTATCTCATCGGCATCTTCATTTTCATGTTTGTCCTCAACTATAGGCTGGCGCTGCTTCTGCTGGCGGTTATCCCGGTATTGGTGCTCATTACGTGGCTGTACCAAAGGCGGCTCATCGTCGTCAACCGGCGCGTGCGCGCCGTAAACGCAGAGATTACCGGCGCTTTTAATGAGGGAATTAGCGGCGCGAAGGCCTCGAAAACCCTCGTGATTGAGGACCGGAACATTGGTGAGTTTAAAGAGACTACCGACCGGATGTACCGCGCTTCCGTCAAAAGCTCGCTGCTCACGGCGTTTATGCTGCCGCTGATTATGTTTTTCGGCTCCGTCGCCGTCGGCGTTGTCCTGTACCGGGGCGGCGTGCTTGTCATGGACGATTTGCTGGACTACGGTATGCTTGCCGCTTTTTTATCCTACGCGGTGGGAATGATCGAGCCCGTTGTGCAGGCGGCCAATGTCTTTTCGGAAATGATTACGGCGCAGGTCGGCATCGAGCGCGTGACGGCGCTATTAAACGCGCCGCTTGGCGAATCGGATACCCCGGAGGTGATCCAAAGATACGGCGACGTGTTTGATCCAAAGCGCGAGAACTGGGAAAAGCTTGAAGGCGATATCGTTTTTGAGGATGTCTGGTTTAAGTATCCCAACGCCGATGAATACATTCTTGAGGGCTTTAATCTGCATATTCCGGCCGGTACGACGGTCGCCATCGTGGGCGAGACAGGCGCTGGCAAATCGACCCTTGTGAATCTGGCCTGCCGGTTTTACGAGCCCACAGCCGGGCGGATTTTAATCGACGGACGGGATTACCGTGAGCGCAGCCTTCTCTGGCTGCATTCCTCCCTCGGCTACGTCCTGCAGGACCCGCATCTTTTTTCCGGCACCGTCATGGAAAACATACGGTACGGCCGGCTGAACGCGACGGACGAGGAGGTCATGCGGGCCGCCGGGCTCGTATCGGCCGACGCCGTCGTGAAAAAGCTCCCGGAGGGGTACGCTACAGAGGTCGGCGAGGGGGGAGACCGACTGTCGACCGGCGAAAAGCAGCTCATCTCCTTTGCGCGGGCGATTTTGGCCGACCCGCCTATCTTTGTGCTCGACGAAGCAACATCCTCCATCGATACGGAGACGGAACAGCTCATCCAAAATGCCATTACGCACATCATGAAAGGACGGACGTCGTTTATTATTGCGCACCGGCTGTCAACCATACGCAAGGCAGATTTAATCCTTGTTGTAGACAGCGGCCGGATTATGGAGCGCGGGACGCATGAGGAGCTTATCAATAAGCGCGGCCGGTATTATTCGCTTGTGCGCGCGATGCAGCTTCAGAAGGACCGATACTGATGGTCCGTGATCAAATCCATGCGCGTCCGATCCGGCAGAAATGTATAAGTAGCGGTCTGTGTAAAGTTATGAAAAAGCCTGACCTTTCCGGCTCGTGCGAAATTTCTATGCCAGCCTTGCATAATAGGCCGAAGCGTTTTATAATCTGCTCTAGAAAGTAAAAATCCGGCCCTAAATAGGCCGAGACCTGAAACGCGGAGGGACCATATGTTAACACCAAAGGAAAATTATCTCTTAACGCTCAGCGGTGAGCAGCCCGAATATGTCCCGCAGTTCACATTCGGACCCATGCCCGGCCAGACAAAGCCGGTTGCCACGCACATGTTCGAGCCCGCCATCATCTCGGAATTTCGCCGCAAGGGCGGCGGCAAGGACGTATGGGGCGTCAATTTTGTCCCGACCTATGAAACAGGCAACGCGCTGATCCCCGAGCCCAACAACTTCATCCTTAAAGACATCACCAAATGGCGCGACGTCATCAAGGCCCCGCCGCTGGAAGGCATTGACTGGGAGAAGATGGTGAAGGACGATATCGAGAATTCAAAAATTGACCGTACGCAGACGGCGCTGGCACTTAATCTGCATATGGGCTATTTCCAGACGCTGATGTCCTTCATGGGCTTTTCCGAGGGAATGATGGCCATGTTTGAAGAGCCGGACGAGGTCAAGGCGCTTTTAACGTACATATGCGATTTCTACATGGAAGTTGCCAAAAACACCATTGACCTGTTTAAGCCGGATGTCCTCACGCTGATGGATGACACAGCCGCGTGGGCAAACCCCTTCATCTCGCGTGAAATGTATGAGGAATTTCTGATTCCATGCCATGACCGCTGGGCCAAAATGGGGCGCGACCGGGGCCTCAAGATGACGATGCACAACTGTGGCAAATGCGAGGGCATCCTCGACCTGCTTGTGGATATTGGCATCAATGCCTGGGATCCGGCCCAGACGTGCAACGACCTCAAAACTGTCAAAGAGAAATTTGGAAACAAACTCGTCATTACCGGCGGCTGGGACGCGCGCGACAGGCTTTTAGACCCCGACGTCACGGAAGAAGAAATATACGAATCCGTCAAGGCCACATTCGATATGCTCGCCCCCGGCGGCGGTTTCGCCTGGTGCGGCGGCTTTCTGGGCCCGGCCGACGACGAGAATGTCAAGCGGAAAAATGACATTTTGCACGGCTTCGTCGAGGATATGTGCCACAGCGTTTATAAATAAAATCTGCTTATATAGTTTAGTTAGGAGTATCTTGTGAATATTTTAATTCTGGGAGGATTTCTCGGTTCAGGAAAAACGACGTCGCTCATGCGGCTGGCCCGATATATTGTCGATACAGCGCACTCCGACAAGAAAACGAAACTGATTATATTGGAAAATGAAGTCGGCGAGGTTGGTATTGACGACGCGTATCTCCGAAGCGGCGGCTTTACGGTTGACAATCTCTTTTCCGGCTGCGCGTGCTGCACGGTATCGGGGGAACTGATTTCCGCCGTTGTTAAGATCGAAAAAGAGTTTGACCCGGACTGGATCATTGTTGAAACAACGGGGATTGCTTATCCGCGCAACATGCAGGAGAACATGAAAAACGCCATCGGTCAGGATTCGCGCATCGTCGTGCTGGTTGACGCCTCACGGTGGAACAGGCTTCTTATCCCGATGAACAATCTGCTACGCGGACAGATTGAAGGTTCGGACGCCGTGCTTGTCAACAAAACGGACCTTGTCGACGGCGAGACGATTACTAAGATTGAGGGGGATATCCTCGAAATGGAGCCGAAAGCCGTCGTGCTTAAAATATCAGCGCTTTCAGACGTACCGGACGAGGTGTGGCAGAAGGTGACGGGAGGCGGTGCCGAATGAGCGAACATACACACAAACATGAACACACTGAAAATGGTTCCTGCGGTTGTCATGACCATGATACGCACAGCCGCACACATGAACACAGCGACAGCTGTTCCTGCGGCAGTCAGGACCATCATCATGATCACGGCCATGAACATACGCATGAACACACGCTTGCCACCGGAGAAATCGGTGTGATTCATGTGGAAAGCCATTTGCACGACGAGGCGCGTGTCATATCAGGTCTCGTAACACTCGTCGGCGACGAAGCGGTGATCAAAGCAGTTGTCCGTGAGCAGTTGTCGATGATGGCCCGGGCTGTTTATGAGCTCGGCGGCATCGTCGGGCATATTAAGGCCGCCTGCGAAACGAAGGCTGTCGAAATGTTTTCGGTCACGGATTTTGAGGTCATGGCCAAAGCATCGCCGGAAAAGGAGATCCGGATTAATCTGGCGGCGATCGTGTTTATCGTGGATCAGGATGTTGCTGAAAGCCTGGTACAAAACGCTATGCAGGCGATCCGGGAAGCGGCCGGTCATTAATCATCAGAATAAAAACGGTATCCTTGCATAGATACGAGGTACTATTTTAAAATCTTGTAAAATGTCTGTACAAAACATAAGATTTCTGATTAAATTGTCATGGCTGTTTTCCAGCGGCCTGAAGTATAATATATAATATGGGGGGCCTGATTGCATAACGCTATATCTGATTGCAATTGCGCCCCTCGTATTTTGTAATTTCCCGGTTATTCGGGGGCAATCTAAGGCATGGACGGATACTGTTTTGTCCGAGAATTTATCAGACTCATCACCAAACGTGTCATTGCCTGATACGTATGAATGATATCCAGTGCTATTGTTGCGCAAAGCGCATTGGAGGGTTTATGTCCAGAGTAAGACATCTTGTCGTATGGAAAATATTCCGTTATCCGGCGTATCTTTTTTTAAAGCTTCGTTTTCATTATTCCTGTGAACCCGCACCGAAGATACACGGCCCGTTTTTGCTCATCGCCAACCACGTGACGGATTTGGATCCGGTCATGGTTGGGTCCAGCTTCAGCCAGCAGATGTATTTTGTGGCCAGCGAGCATCTGTTCCGCAAGGGCTTTATATCGAAGCTTCTCGTCTGGCTGGTTGCGCCCATCGCGCGGATTAAGGGTTCGACGGACACCGTTTCGGCTATGAACATTATCCGCTCGCTGCGCCGGCGGGCCAACGTCGGCCTGTTTGCCGAGGGTGACCGCTCGTGGAACGGACTGACGAGCCGTCTGCATCCGACGACGGCGCGCCTCATTAAGGCCACGAAAGCCACGCTTGTAACCTATCGGCTCACCGGTGGATATATGACAAGCCCGCGTTGGAGCCGGATTATCCGCCGCGGAAAGATGCGCGGCCGGTTTGTGAACATGTATATGCCCGAGCAGCTGTCTAAAATGTCGGTCGAGGAGCTGACCGAGGCTGTTTCGGCCGATATCTATGAGGACGCTTATGAGGTCCAGCGCCGGGAGCACATCGCGTATAAAGGTCCAAGACTTGCCGAAGGCCTTGAGCGGGCGATTTATACGTGCCCCGTCTGCAAGCGCGTATGCACCACGCACAGCAAGGACGACCTTTTTTATTGTGAATGCGGTATGCAGGCCAAGTACACTGTCTACGGCTTTTTCGAAGGAGAGCTTCGTCCGTTTGATACCATACGGGACTGGGACGCCTGGCAGGAGGATTTTCTGCGCCAATATGCGCAAAAGGCTGGAGACGGGCCGCTCTTCCAGGATGACGGGCAGAGCCTGTGGGAAATTGACAGCGAACACAATGAGCGCTGCGTGGCCGAGGGCATTTTAAAGCTCTACAAGGACCGCATGGAGTTAGGCGAGTTTGCCGTCCAGCTTGATAAGCTGTATGAGATGGGGGTGATTGGCTCGGATCTGATCGTCTTTTCCTCAGAAGGCAAAAACTATGAGATCAAATCGTCC
Organism: uncultured Sporobacter sp.; assembly: GCA_963675425.1. Classification (GTDB taxonomy): domain Bacteria; phylum Bacillota; class Clostridia; order Oscillospirales; family Oscillospiraceae; genus Sporobacter. Next base: position 2,731,177 of record OY776214.1, read on the forward strand.
ATTATGCGAAGCGGCCGGAAATATCTGACGATGTACCGTATCCTGACCGGAGACTGCTCGCCGGTCGGCACCGTCACCAGCATCTGAGCAATGACAGGGAGGTAACCTATGGATTATTCCAGCGCCAACCATGCCGTGTGGAACGTCATCATCCAGTTTGGAATCATCGCGGTCGTCATATTGGTGTCCAATTTTCTGCGCCGCAAAATCCCGCTTGTACGCAACAGCCTGATACCGACGGCCGTGCTGGGCGGGTTCCTCCTGTTGATTGCGCGGACGGCAGGGCTTATAAACCTTGATACAAACTTCATGGAGATTTTAATCTATCACGGCATCGCGCTGGGTTTTATCGCCATGTCTTTGCGTATTCCCGACAAAACGGCCGCGGCGAAGGCAAGTCTGACGGGACCGAAAACAGGGGCGCTCATCGTCAGCTCCTATCTGTTACAGGCGATTATCGGCCTTGTCATATCGATTGGGCTGGCTTACACGGTTATGCCGGACCTCTTTAAATCCTGCGGTATTCTGCTGCCGATGGGCTTCGGCCAGGGGCCGGGGCAGGCTAACAACGTTGGCACGACGTATCAGACAGCCGGGTTTATCGGCGGGCGCAGCTTTGGTCTGTCGCTGGCGGCCGCCGGCTTTTTATGCGCGTGCATCATCGGCGTCATCGCCATGAACTGGCTCAATGCCAGGGGTAAGCTGAAAAAAACGAGGCCGGCAGACATGTACGGCTCGATGATCGTGGATAAATTTCAGGACGAGGGTGAGATCCCGGTAGCTGAATCAGTCGATAAATTTTCGATTCAAATCGCACTTGTGCTGCTCGTATATCTGGCGACATTTCTCGTGACCTGGGGTATTACAGCCGCGCTCACGGCCTATCTTCCGGGTGTAGCTGCGCTGATCAACACGCTTTTGTGGGGCTTTAACTTCATCATTGGTTCGGCTCTTGCCATCCTCACGCGTGTCATTATGAAAAATCTTAAGGTCGCCAGGGTGATGACGCACCAGTATCAAAACAATTATCTGCTCTCCCGGCTGTCGGGCTTCTTCTTTGACGCAATGATCGTGGCGGGCATCGCCTCCATCGATATTGCCGACCTATCGGGCCTGTGGGTGCCGTTCGTACTTATGTCCGTTGCAGGCGGCGTGCTGACCTGGGTCTTTCTGGCCTGGGCGTGCAAGCGTGTTTATAAAGGGTATTATTACGAGGGGCTGTTGTCCATGTATGGAATGATGACGGGTACGATCAGCTCTGGCGTGCTCCTGCTGCGTGAAATTGATCCGAATTTTGAAACGCCTGCCGCTAATAATTTGATCGTCGGCTCAAGCTTTGCCATCATTCTCGGCGCGCCGATGCTGATCTTTATCGGCATGGCCTATAAATCGGACGTCATGACGTTTATTACGCTGGGGCTGTGCGCTGTGTATTTCGCGCTGATGATGCTCTTTATTTTCAAGGTCAACCGCCGTAAAGAGGCGAAGATCAAAAAATAAAAGTTCGTACAAGGACCCCCCGAAGACTGCTGCCTTCGGGGGTTTTTACGTATATGGAATCACGTGGGGATTGCGTGGGCCGAAAACGCATTGGGCTGTCGGTGACGGCGCTGCGGCTGATGACCGTTCTCACAACAACACAGAATCGCCTTGTAAGCTGATATCATAATGCTTCAAGTTCGCTGTAAATGTTCTTACTGTCCAGAAATCTGTCTTCATCCATAGCACCCATGATTACGCATACATATGTCTCGCCGCCTATTTTGGCCGCTGAAACAAGACATGCGCCCGCCTGGCTGCTGTGACCCGTCTTAAGCCCAATTGCACTAGGATAGTAATAGCTGCTGTCGGGATCGAGCAGCTCGTTTGAGTTATAATACGTGACCTCCCGGCCGTTGAGCCATGTGTCGGATATCCTGAAGCTGCCCATGATTTCAGCAAGGCAGCTGTTGTGAAGACAGGCTATGGCAATCTGTGCAAGATCATAAGCTGTGGTATACTGCCCGTATGCATCGTACCCGTCCGGCGTTGTAAAATTAGAAGAATGGGCTCCGACGGCCTCTGCTTTTTTATTCATTGTAGTAATGAAGGTTTCAATGTATTGCTGGATAGGCAAACTGTCTTCGCCGGATATTACTTTGCCTGTGTTGACAGCAAGGGTGTAAGCGGCGTCGTTGCCGGAGGGAAGCAGCAGTGCGACCAGAAGCTGCTGCACGGTTAATTCATCTCCATGGTTTAGCCACGCTCTGGAAGCGTCCGCGGCTACTAAATCCAGTTCAGAACCAACCGTAAGCGCGTCGTCCGGCGAATAATAATCAAGCACTGTTAATGCTGTGAGCATTTTTGCCGTGCTGGCCGGCGCAATTTGCTCACGGCTGTTTTTCTGATACAAAAGCGTGTTTGTATCAGTATTTATCACACAGGCGTTTGCTGCCGTGATGCCCGCGAAAATAGAAGCAGTCTGCGTGAATTTGTCATCAGTCGCAGCAGCTGGCACGGCATTATCGTGGGTCGATATGGGCATTGGATATTCATCTATCCAGGGGGTGGGATCATCATTGTTTGCAGATATGTCCCGAAGTTCTCCGTTAATGATCAATCCGGCTATACAGCCTACTAGGCATAAAACCAACATGAAAATAACGCTTTTATGTGTCCTGCGCTTTTTTGGGCGACAAGGCTTACGATCGTAAGAGTTACGCACGATAATTGCCCTTTCATATAAAAAATTGCCTGTTTACTCAGGTGTGCAAAGCATACCATTTATAAACAGGCAATTTTTTAATTTGATATGGTTGATTGGCGAAGAAATCGTTAAGTATTTCCTAATGTTTTCCTAAGATCCAGGTCGTGGCGCTGCCGGTGCCGAAGGAAGCTCGACTGTAAACACCGTACGACCCTCGGTGCTTTCCACCTTGATATTACCGCCATGCAGAGAGACGATATCTTTCGCAATGGCAAGACCAAGACCGGCTCCGCCGGTTGAACTGGACCTTGCGCTGCTTAGTCGGTAGAATTTATCAAAAACACAGTTTATCTTATCTTTTGGGATGACTCCGTGGTTTTCAAATCTGATCCTTGTTTTCTCGGGCGTTTCCACAGCCGACACTTTGATGGGGCTGTTATCGAGGCTGTAGGCAATCGCATTTTTCAAGATATTGTTAAAAACTCTTGCCAGTTTTTCAGAATCGCCATAAACGCTAACGTCGTCTCCGACATCAATCCTGGTCTCTTTTCCACGAACGGCCATCTGCGGGTATAATTCGTCTGAAATCTGTACCATCATATAACAGAGGTTAATCTTCTCCTTATTAAGTGGTACGGACTGCAGATTATACCGTGTAATCTCAAAAAATTCATTAACAAGCGTTTCGAGTCTGTTGGCTTTCTCCAGCGCAATATGGATATACTTCAATTTTTGTTCATCAGCGATATCCGGGGTTTCATCCAAGAGGCTTAGATAGCCGATGACAGACGTAAGCGGAGTTTTTATATCGTGAGCCAAATAAACAACGAGGTCATTTTTCTGCTGCTCGGCCTGCCGTGCGTCGAGCGCACGTTCTTCAAGCGTTTTTTTTAGGTGGTTTAATTTTTGCTCAACAAATTCCAGCTCTGAGCTAAGCGTTATTTCTTTTGGGTTATCGAGCATGATATGATCAATTCCCATTACTATTTCATCGTAGTAAGCCGTAAAAGAACCCAGAAGCATACGAAAAAGGAACAGCATGAATATGATTATGACGATGCCGATAATGGCTTCCAGATTGTTTGGTATCATTTTCTGGTATATAAAAAGCGCACGATTGTAATCCGTTTTAAATATATGCCCAATCCACTCGACAACCGCATTAGCCAGCCGACCGTAACTGAGCCATCGAAAAAACAATACCGCTAAAGTGGCGAAAGCCGTAATCAGCAGGCCCCTGGCAAATATTCTTCTTTTTAATTTCGAGTAATCATAGGCTCTTTTGTTATTAATTTTCAATTTTATATCCCACCCCCCAAACAGTTTTTATATACTTTGGGTTTTCTGCGGTATCGTTCATTTTTTCACGTAAGTGCCGAATGTGCACGGTAATCGTATTGTTATTTTTGGCATAGTACTCATCCTGCCAAATTTCGTGAAACAATTCCTCGGCGCTGACCACGCTGCCCTTCCGTTCCAGAAGGATTTTAAGAATCAAAAACTCTGTTGGTGTCAGCGATATAGCTTTTTCATTCAGTGAGCATTCATGGGTCTTTATGTTCATAGCCAAACCGGAATGTTCTATAATCCCTTCTGAAGCCGTATCAGGCTGACCGGGGGTGTATTTCTTGTATCTGCGCAATTGTGCCTTTACCCGCGCAACCAGTTCAAGCGGGCGAAACGGCTTTGTAATATAATCATCAGCACCCAAAGTCAGTCCCGTAATCTTATCAGTTTCCTCAACTTTTGCCGTTAGCATTATAACGGGATAGTGGTTGTTCATATTTCGTATTGTCTGACAGATGGAAAGTCCGCTGATATCCGGAAGCATAATATCTAATATGGCGAGATCAAGCTCCGTATTTTCAATACAGGCCAACGCTTCTATTCCCGAGTAAAATTTATATACTGCTAAATTTTCATTTCGAAGATATACCTCGATCAAATCCGCGATTTCTTTTTCATCGTCAACCACAAGTATGTTTTCCGCCAAAACGCAACGCCCCCTTCAGCTTACATATTATACGTGATTTGCGGAACCGACGTATTATTAATTAATTGTGAAATCGTTAATTTTATCTTACGCTCTGTACCGATTTCTCTTTGTGTACCTGATTATATAAGGTGTTTTCGGGATACGCAAGGCCGTATCAACAATATGATGATGATAATAATCCGATCAGCTCTGTATTTAACAATAAACGCCTTCCCCGCAAAGGGAAGGCGTTTAAGGGCTGATGATTTGCCTGCATCGGGCGGTTACCCGGCGGATGTTTCCGTGCTGTCCTCATCTGCCTGCGGCAGAGCGTCCCGGCTGCGTTTCATCAGAAGTTCATAGGTGAGGGCAACGCCGATGGCCGTGAACACGACGGGAAAGACGTTGGCCGAGGAGAGAAACGGGGAAGACAGGATACCGCTTTTTCCAATCATCCCGATTGTGACGAGCGGCAGGTTTAAAATAAACATTTTAAACCGAAGCACATCGACGGTTGCCAGCACGGACAAGGCTGTCAGATACAGGCCCAGAAGCGAAAAGATAAGGGTTAAGACAAAGCCGCGCCGGCCGTCGTAACCTCTGAACAACCGGATGCCGTAGTAAATAAACAGCGGTACGAATACGTACAGCGGTGTGAAGACGCCGCCGAAAACAAGCGCCCAGATTGAAGCCGGCAGCGTGCCGGCAAGCATACCGATAAACGCGCCGACGACGCTGATTGGCCAGTGCGCTTCGTGATTGCCGGCCAGTGCCGCCGCCGACATATCCGGTACGGCAGACGCGTCCTGAGGGGTTGCTTCAGTTATTTGATCCTTCTTTAAATCGTTCTCTTTTGCCATGAACCCACACGGCCTTTCTTTATATCAGCGGAATAACAGACTAAACGACGTTGGCCTGCTCCGATTCCGGCTCGGCGATAAGCTTCTCTCCGACCTTATAAATGTCGCCCGCCCCAACCGTCAAAATAAGGTCGCCCTCGGCCGCAATGCTCCGGATCCGGCGCACCATGTCCCCAAACGTTGGGCAGTAAACGGCAGTTGCGACCCTTTCGGCCAAATCCTTTGAAGAAATACCGACCGTGTTTTTTTCGCGGGCGGCGTAGATTTCAGCCAAGAATACAAGGTCAGGACGGGAAAGCTCCGTTAAAAAATCGTCAAACAGCGCTTTCGTGCGCGTATAGGTATGCGGCTGGAAGGCTAGAAGGATACGTTGATAGCCCAAGCCGCCCGCCATGTCCAGCAGGTTTTTAAGTTCGGACGGATGGTGGGCATAATCGTCATAGACGCACGCACCGTTGACGGTGCCCTTATACTCAAAGCGCCGCCCGGCGCCCGTAAAGTCCGAAAAGCCCTCTGCAATGGCATTCGCTGGGATCCCGAGGGCAATAGCGGCCGCGGTTGCCGCCAGCGCGTTCATGATGTTATGGTGTCCCGGTACATTCAGATTCAGATGGCAATACAGCTCGCCGTTATATAAAACGTCGAGTGAGGAAGTGCGGCCGACTGTAACGATGTTCACGGCGCGGACACTCGCGCCTTCATCAAAGCCGAATGTCAGCAGCTCACGCCCCAAAGGGGCCAGAGCGTCCATCGTATTTTTGTCGTCGGCGTTGCAGACGATCGCACCGTCCGCCGGGGCCAGGGCGGCGAACGTCCTGAAAGACGCTTTGACATCGTCCAGACTCTTGAAAAAGTCAATATGGTCCATATCAACGTTTAAAATAACGGCGACTGTGGGGAAAAAGCAGTGATAGGAGTTGTAATACTCACACGCTTCCAGGACGATCACATCGCCGCTGCCAACGTGGTAGCCGCTGTTGAGCTTCGGGAGTGTCCCGCCAATCATGACGGTCGGGTCCTTGCCGGCGGCCAGGAGAATATGCGTTACCATCGAGGTTGTCGTCGTCTTGCCGTGTGTACCGGCCACGCAAACGGCGTCCTTATAGCCGCGCATGATGTAGCCCCATGCTTCGGCCCGTTCAAATATGGGCAGGCCGGCCTGTCGCGCCGCGGCAATCTCGACGTTGTCCTCCCGGGCTGCCGCCGTGCGGATCAGAAAGTCTGCGCCGGCGATATTCTCGGCTTTGTGGCTGCCGGTTTTCACTTCAATACCGAGGCTGCGCAGATGATGTACGGTTTGGCTGTCATTGATGTCGGAACCGCTGATTGCCACGCCCATATTGCAGAGCACTTCGGCCAGCGGCGACATGGATACGCCGCCGATTCCGACGAGGTGGCCTTTACAGCCGGACTGTATGCAGGATTCCAGATCAGAAATACTCATAAAAACCTCACATGACATGCGCAAAGCACACAAATTTACTGAGATATTCCTCGCGGGGGAGGTAGCGGACGTCCGTTAAAATGCTGTTATAATCAGGCGGAGAGCCAGGGACGTCTGTGTCTGTGTGTGATGTTTCAAATCGCCGCGCGTAAAGCGGATGCTTTCCCGTCCGGCCAGGCTCGATTAACTGACGTAAGCCAGGAAAGCCGGTTTGTAGAAAACAAGACGATTGTTTTTGCGCTGTCAAATGATTATAATACTTGCAGGATATTTTTACAAGAGTGTTTATTTCGCTGTTTCTGTCATATTCGGGGGTTTTAGCCCGATACGGGCGCCGGATACGGCTGGACGAAGGAAGGTGTTTAAATTGAGCCGTGTGCCGGACTATATTTCCGGAATATTGAGGACACTGGAGACGGCCGGATTCCGGGCTTTGCTTGTCGGCGGCTGCCTGCGGGACATGCTCCTTGACCGCCCCGTACACGATTGGGATATCGCCACGTCCGCGCGCTCGCATGACATTATCAGCCAGTTCCCGAAAACCGTCAGGACGGGGGAGCGGTTTGGCACTGTTATGGTCGTTACCAGCGAGGGGACAGCGGAGGTAACAACGTTCCGAAGCGACGGGACTTACAGCGATGGGCGGCGTCCCGACAGCGTGGCGTTTGTGAGCGACCTTTATGAAGACCTCAAACGGCGGGATTTCACGATCAACGCGATGGCGATGGGTGAAGACGGGGCGCTGGTCGACCCATACGGCGGTCGGGAGGACTTGGAGCGCCAGGTAATTCGATGCGTCGGGGATCCGGCGGCACGTTTTTCCGAGGATGCCTTGCGGATGTTCCGTGCGCTGCGGTTTTCCGCACAGCTCGGTTTCGAGATTGACGCGGATACGATGGCGGCTATTGAGAAATGCGCGGGTCTTTGCGCGGCGCTTTCCGCCGAGCGCGTCCGCGATGAAACAGAGAAAATTCTTTTGTCGGAAAGGCCGGAACGCGCCGGAACGGCACTGTCGCTGGAGCTTTATCAGGGGCGGATTAAGGATGGGGCTCTCACGGATGGAAAGCTCCGGCGGCTTGCGGCGCTGCCGAGAGAAGCCGGGCTTCGGTGGTGCGCGTTTTGCGCGCTTCTGTTCGCGGAAAACCTGATTCATTCACCATCTGATTTTCTTAGGGAAATCCGTCTGGATACAAAAACCGTCCGAGACGGCGCGGACGGTGTGAAAGCGGCGCAAGAACCGCTGCCGGAAAGCTGGGCTGATATAAAACGTCTGTTGGCCGAGCAGGGGATACAGGCGGTCCGATGTGCTGCCGCCGCTGAAAAAGCACTCCGGGATACGAACGCTCTGGAAACAGTGTCAGACGTGCTGGAAAGCGGCGAATGCTTTTCTGTCCGGCAACTGGCCATAACCGGCGACGATTTAACTGAATGCGGATTCAAAAAGGGAATATTACTTGGGAACACACTCAAAGCGCTTTTAGCATATGTCATTGAAAATCCCCAGGATAACAGAAGGGAGCTGCTGATTGAATTGGCACAAAAAATCAGACTTTGACCGCGCGGTCCGCTCCATAATACTATTGTATTAAGATTTCTGAAAGAGGCGATAAGATGGAAAAAAGGGTACATGCTGACCTTCACGGCTTGCTTTCAATGATGCCGCAGGAGAATTTCAGTAAAGAGGCGCTGTCGGAAATACGCAAGGCGTCAAGCGTATCATTTGGGCGTGTAGTGCCGCAGGACGCCAGCGTCATGGTTCGTGACGAATGGATACCGGGTCCGGAAGGCGCGCCGAAGGTGCGCGTCCGACTCTATGCGCCTGGCGGCAGCGCGGAGGACCGGCCGGGTATTCTCTACCTACATGGCGGCGGTTATATACTCGGGTCACCTGAGATGTGCGACGGCGTCTGCTGCAAGCTGGCGGGTGAAATCGGCAGCATTGTGGTGTCCGTGGACTACAGGCTTGCGCCGGATCACCCTTATCCGGCCCCGCTGGAGGACTGCTACGCCGCTCTCAAATGGTTTACATCCAGCGCACCCAAGCTGGGGGTCGACGCCGGGCGTATCGCCGTCACCGGCGCGAGCGCCGGCGGCGGGCTGACAGCCGCGCTGGCTCTTTTGGCAAGGGATCGGGGCGGACCGGACATTGTGTTCCAGGCACCGCTGTGCCCGATGCTTGATGACCGGAATATCACGCCGTCAAGCCATGAATTCACCGACAAGCGGCTTTGGAACCGGTCGAAAAATCTTTTTGGCTGGGAGATGTATCTGGGAGAATTATACGGAGGTGACATCCCGCCGTACGCGGCTGCGGCCCGCGCGGCGGATTTATCGGGTCTTCCGCCGACGTACACCTATGTGGGCGAGTTGGACCTCTTCCGCGACGAAACGACTGAATACGTCACCCGGCTTCTGCAGGTCGGCGTACCGACAGAATTTCATATTTATCCCGGCTGCTTTCACGCGTTTGACCTGTTTACGGAGGTGGCCGCCATCAGCCGGCGTGCCGAGGAGGAATACCTGCTCGTGATGAAAAATGCCCTGATGAAAAAATGATTTTACTATTCCGGAAATGGTTTCTGAAATGGTCATCGTTAGAAATATAAGGCCTGCCCCCGTAGAAACGAATACCTGTAAACGCATATGGATGGGGTAAATCCAGTAGGGGCAAATTCCATATCTGTCCGTTGTATAAGAAGCGCCAAACAGGGCGGATCTGGAATCCGCCCCTACACATAAAAAACAGCCTTTCGGAAGAAAGGCTGTTTTTGTCTGTTTTATTAAGCGCTGATAGCTGTTTTTGCCGTCGTGCACAGTGCGGAGAAGGCCTCGGGCTCATGGATAGCCATCTCGGAGAGCATCTTGCGGTTCATCTCGATACCGGAAAGCTTCAGGCCGTGCATAAAGCGAGAATAGTTCATGCCGTTCGCTTTGCAGCCTGCACTAATACGTGTGATCCAAAGCTGACGATAATCTCTCTTTTTGCGTTTGCGGCCGACATACGCGTAGGTAAGCGATTTCATGACGGCCTGATTGGCCATCTTATAGTGGGTGGACTTGGCGCCCCAGTAGCCCTTAGCGAGCTTTAAAATTTTACCTCTTCTTTTGCGCGTAGCTTTCGCGCCTTTAACTCTAGCCATGGTGGTACCTCCTTATTTATACAGGATCATGCGCTTGATAGCCGCTTCGTTCGTTGTATCGGCGTAAGTCCCTTTTCGGAGGCCTCTCTTGCGCTTCGTTGATTTTTTATTGAGAATATGGCTTTTATTAGCATGCGCGCGTTTAACTTTGCCGGACTTTGTGAGATTAAATCTCTTTTTAGCCCCGCTGTGCGTCTTGATCTTAGGCATTACTAGGGTCTCCTTCCAATTGTTACGTTATCGTCAAATAATCACTTGGCTCTGGGTGACAGAAACATCGTCATAAATCGCCCTTCAAGTTTCGGGTTTTTGTCAACAGTTGCAACCTCGGAACATTCTTCGGCAAATTTTTTGAGGAGGTCCTGTCCGATGTTGGTGTGGGCCATTTGGCGGCCGCGGAACCGGACGGTCACCTTAAGACGATCGCCTTCTTTTAAGAACTTCTGACCGTTTCTGAGCTTGACGTTGAAATCGTTGACGTCGATGCCAGGAGACATGCGAATCTCTTTGACCTCAACGATATGCTGCTTTTTCTTGGCTTCCTTGTCTCTTTTGGCCTGCTCAAAACGGTACTTCCCGTAGTCCATAATTTTGCAGACGGGCGGCTTGGATTGCGGCGCGATCTTTACAAGGTCCAGCTCCCGATCGTAAGCGATCTGAAGCGCCTCGCTCGAGGGCATGATGCCAAGCTGCTCGCCGTCATCACCGATCAGACGAACCTCATTGTCCCGAATGTCTTCGTTTATCTGATAAGACGAATTGCTGATAATTAAGCACCTCCTGTTATAATAACCCGAAAAAATACAAAAGCGGATGCTGAGCATCCGCGTACAATGACATAACAAACCGGCCTCGGCCGGAACGTTTTTCATGTTGACCACGGCGCGCTGTGCGGCCGGGTGAGGACGGGGATGCCGTTCTGCTTTATTTTGACTAACAAAGTTTATCAGGGCAAGCGACATTTGTCAACCTATTTTTTAAAGACCGGAATACCGGCGTGCCATTTTTATTTGTCTTTAGTATGGTTCATGATATGTAACCGTTTGCCGCTTCGCCAGCGGGAACGAGAGAAATATGCCATTTCTTAAAAAAGGGAAACCATTTAAACATAAAATGTGACGGATTGCAAAAGCGGATTTGAAAAGATTTTAGCCAGCGCTATTAATAAAACAGAATGACCGTGTCGGCGGCATAAAACTGGCACGCCCGGAAACTCTAAGGATATTATCGCGTGATATAACGGAAGATGAACGGGAGCGGGTATGAATGTCCGACACAACAAGAAAAATACCGGCAGGTCTTAAATATGCCGCCGTTTTTACGGCGGGCGGGCTTGTATACGCGGCACTTGAACTGGTCGCAAGAGGCCATACGCATTGGTCAATGATCATTGCCGGTGGGATATGCGCCCTGTTTTTATATTTGATTGCCGTAAAAAGCCGGGAAAAGATCTGGAAAAAATGGATTATGGGCGGGGCCATCATCACGACAGTGGAATTTCTGGCCGGTATTGCCGTCAACATTTTGCTTGGCTGGGATGTCTGGAGCTACACGGAAAGATGGGCAAATTTGTATGGACAGATATGTGTGTCATTTGCGCTTATCTGGACGATCTTGTCCATCCCAGGGATTTATCTGATGCGGCTTGTCGGCCGACGTGTTTTTAAAGACGGTCAATAAGAAAACAACGGATGTCGCGGCCGAAGATCGGCCGTCCTATGTGCTCAGACGCCGCTGATACATTTTGTGGAGGTTTTCATCTGTGGAAATGACGGTTATTGATCCGGGTTCGGAGGATTTGGCAGGCAAAATTGCCGCGGGCTGCGCGGCCGACGGCCTGACGGCGGCCGATATCAGCATCCGCCGCGTTGCGTCTGCGAATGAAGTTGATCAGGCGCCGGACCTCGTGGTTCTCGCGCCGGAAACGGACTTTACTGCCGGCCGGCGTGCCCAGCAGCCAGCCGCGTGCGGGATTCTGCTTTTGCCGGGCGATGCCGATGCTGATGATTTTGACGCCGACTGCGTTGTCACTTATGGCATGTCGCCGAAAAATACGCTCACATTGTCTTCAATCGGAGAGGATGCCTGCGTTGTAGCGCTGCAGCGGGAACTTTTAACGGTCTCAGGTGATATGCTGGAACGGCAGGAATTTAAAGTGAAAAGCGGTATGCGGCCGGAGAGCCTTTTAGCGGTGGCCGGCGCGCTTTTAATTCTGGGCCGAACGCTCCCGGAAACAAACCCGTAGTCTAACGCGCCGTCTCGGGACATATACTGTCCACAGATAGGTGCGGAAGAGAGGGTGGCAGCTTTGGAAGAAATGAACAATTATGTTGAATTATGCGGTACGCTTGCCGACAAACCAAAATTTTCGCATGTGGGAGGAAGCGACAACTATTATTCATTTCCGCTTGATATCGAACGGCTTTCGGGCTTTGTCGATACCATCAACATCATTGTCCGTGAGGATATGCTTGAACAGCTTGAGGTCGATAACAGCTCCCATGTCGCCATAACGGGCGAACTGCGTTCGTTTAACAATAAACATGGTGAAGGCAGCCGTCTTGTCATCAGCGTATTAGCCAAGCAGCTGTCGTTATGCGACGACGACGATAAAAACACTGTTCTGCTCACCGGCGCGTTGTGCAAGCGGCCCAATTTGCGCAAAACGCCCATGGGACGGCAGATCTGTGATCTCATGCTTGCCGTCAACCGCCGCTATGGCCGGTCGGACTACCTGCCGTGTATTGCATGGGGGCGGCTGGCGGAAAACACGGCGGCGTTGGCCGTTGGAGACGCGCTGTCGCTGGAGGGACGGATACAAAGCCGCAAATACATAAAATCCATTAACGGCGTGCTGACGGAGCGTACGGCTTTTGAAGTCTCCGTTGTGTCGCTTACGCCGTGAAATTTCTGGCCGATGGTATTTCCTTAAAAAGATCCGATTAACTATTTTAGATATTGAATCACCAGCCATTATAATGACTGGTGATTCAATATCTTATTATACACCGCCCAGATCGAAATCAGGTATGTATTCCTCGTTAGCGGACGACAGCTCCTGATAGAAGCCGTCCTCAATGGCGGATGCGTCGAGATAATGCCTGGCCGCATCGTATTCATCGGTTGTCAGCCGTCGCGACAGCTCCGGGAATGGTCCGGCAGCGCCATTTGGTGTGAACTGGCTCATAAGTGAAAACAGAACGTCGCCCGGTGAAAAAGTCCCGGCAACCCAGTCAATAACGCGAAACGTATTATCGAGATTTTCCGGCAGCACAAGATGACGGATGACGACGCCGCTTTTTAACAGTCCGTCCTGATCCAGTACGTACGGCCCCGTCTGGCGGAACATCTCCAGGATGGCACGTTTGGCTGTCTCAGGATAATCCGGTGCGGCGGAGTAGCGCGCCGCGGGAGCCGGCAGCGCGTATTTCAGGTCGGGGAGATAAATCTGTACGGCTCCGTCAAACCGGCGGAGCGTTTCTGTGTTGTCATACCCGCCCGAGTTATAAATAACCGGTACGGGTAGGCCGCTTGAGAGCGAGACGAGAACCGCGTCGGCAAAATGCGTGGGCGTAACGAGACTGATATTGTGCGCGCCTTGATTAATCAGCTCAAAATAAATCTCGCGCAGGCGCACCGGCGTAACCGGCTTGCCGTATTTTTCGAGACTGATTTCACGGTTCTGGCAGTAGACGCACCCGAGGGCGCACCCGGTAAAAAAGACCGTGCCGGAGCCGCGCTCACCGCTGATGCAGGGCTCTTCCCAGTGATGGAGCATCGCTTTCGCCATGACGGGCAGGGTACCCATGCCACACATGCCGCCGCCTTCGGACGGCGTTCGAACGGCGTGGCATTTACGGGGACAGATATCGCAACGGTATTCCTCATTTGTATACAAGCTGATCACCTAAAAGGGTAATTATTGATTTAATAGTCCGAGCCGTTTAAAACGGATAGATATACTCAACGTCGGGCGCGGCGGCTGTTTCAACGGATATGACCTCAATAACCGGGATCGTATCCCCATCGACCTCAACCGTGCCGAGGGTTCCGCTCACCTTTACCCAGGCATCCGGCTCCAGCTGCGCGGCCGACGGCCACCGGCATAAAAGCCCGACGGTCTGCATATCGGCGGCACAGCAGGTCATCAAAAGCCGGGCTGCGACGAATTCGTCGCCCTGAAGCGTGGCGTCGTCCTTGAATACAAAGCCTGTCAACTGGACATCCCGACCGACAAAGGCGTCCAGGTCCTGATATATGTTATAAAGGTTTTCGTAATAGTTTTGATCGTCAAAAACCAGTACGCCTTCAGGTGCGGCGCTGTCAGGAACGTTGGCCGGACCGGGGGTGCTGCCATCCACTGACGTGACGTCATCGGCGTTAGCGGGCGTCGGGGCCCCTGACGATTCGGATATGCCCGCCTCGGAAATGCCGCCCACAGCCGTCAGCTGAGGGGCGCCGGCGGTGCCGGTGTCGGCGTTAAAGGTCTGGGCCGGAAAAGCCCACGCCATAAGCAATGCCGCGATAAAAAGCAGCAACGGCCGAATGCCGCTGTTTTTTACACCGGGATTGATGTATTTGAAAAAATACACGGCAGCGATGGCTACCATGACGACGGCGGCGAAGATCATGAACGGGATCATGCGCGGATGCACGTAAAGGTGTACGGAGCCCGTCAGCAGCGAAACGATGTAAAACGCGGCAAAGCCTAAGAGCAGCGCCACCTTAACGATTGTGTTGAGCTCGGATGAGCGATTGTTGTTATTCATTATACACCACCTATAAAAGCGGAGCGAGCACGAAGAGCACGACGAAGTTGAGCGCGAAGATGACCAGCGCAAGCTTTAAGACAAAGCGTTTTTTAAAGCCGGAAAACAGCATCAGCAGATTTTTGATATCCATCATAGGACCGAACACCATAAAGCCCATAACAGCGCCCATGGAAAAGCGGCTTGCAAAGCTTCTGGCGATGAAGGCGTCCGAGGTGGAGCAGGCTGAGAATAAAAACGCGGCGGCCATCATGATCAGTAGGGAGAGCCCGCTTTGGGACGAAAGTCCCATGAAAGTGTCTTTTGGGACAAGCGTTTGAATGAGGCTTGCGACCAGGGCTCCGATGATCAGATATTTACCCACACTGAAAAATTCCTCGCCGGCATGTATAAACAGCGCCGTCAGCTTCGCGTCCGCCGATTTTTTTCCGCCGGCGGTATCATCGTGATCGTGGCCGCAGCAGCCGCAGGCGCAGGATGCGTGCCCGTCATGATCCGCGTGATTGTGCCCGTCGTGTCCGTGCGTCTCGTGGGTATCTGCTTCGGGCAGCAGGACTGCGCTTTTTTCTGGGAATGCATTTAAAGCCAGTCCGATGATCAGCGCAATCCCCAGCCCGCAGCCGACGCGGATCAGGGCAACCTCGGGCTGGCCGGGAAAAGCGTACAGCGTGGATAAAATAACAATGGGATTGATGATCGGCGCAGCCAGCATGAAAGTCACTGCAATGGGGACGGATACGCCCTTGCGCGCCAGACGCGTAATAACCGGTACGATTGCGCATTCACAGACGGGGAAGAAGATACCGGCAAAAAGAGCCGTTACAAAACCCAGCCCGCGTTTTGTGGGAAAGAGCTTTACGATAAATTCGCCCGGGACAAAAACGTGCAGCGCCGAGGACACAAGGATACCGATAAGCATAAACGGAAAGGCCTGCATCAAAATACTTGTGAAGACGGTGTTGAAGACGAGAAGGCCAGACCAGTCCGCCGGCCGGCGTACAGAGAAAAATAAATAGATGACAACGCCGATAAAAAGCAGAATGACGAGCTTGTCAAAAGGACGCCATCGGGCGCTTTTTGGCGCCGGTTCGCGGGTGACGGACGGCCGCTTGTCTGGATGATCGTGATTGTGCATGCTTGTACCTCGTTAAGGATCGTCAGTTCGTGTATGTATGAGTGAAACTTATTTAAAGATAGCACAAGCCCCGAATATTTACCATAGCGTAAACAATAGATTCCTGGCCTTTTATGGCTGATAAATGAGTTCGATTACCGGCTGATGAAAAAAGCAGCGGGAAATCCCGCCGCCTTATCGTGTGTACATCTTTAATTATGCTTTGCCTGTTTTCAGCGCCCGCATACGCAGGCCGTGGTCGAGGATGCTTTTGCGAAGACGCAGGTTTTTGGGCGTGACCTCCAAAAGCTCGTCATCGGCCAGAAACTCGAGGCATTGCTCAAGGCTGAGGATTCTCGGCGGTACGAGGCGCAATGCCTCGTCGCTGCCGGAGGCGCGCATATTTGTCAGCTGCTTCTTTTTGCAGATGTTGACCGATACATCCTCATTTTTGGAGCACACGCCCACGACCATGCCGCCATAGACCGGCGTGCCGGGCCCGATAAAGAGCTGACCCCGGTCCTGCGCGCCGAACAGGCCGTACGCGACGGCATCACCCGTTTCAAACGCCACGAGGGAACCGTTCAGCCGACGGGTGACCTCGCCCTTGAACGGCTCGTATTTTTCGAAAATACTGCTCATGATGCCCTCGCCGCGGGT
This sequence comes from uncultured Sporobacter sp., assembly GCA_963675425.1. Lineage (GTDB taxonomy): Bacteria > Bacillota > Clostridia > Oscillospirales > Oscillospiraceae > Sporobacter. The sequence goes on from OY776214.1 coordinate 2,747,825, forward strand.
GTCGCTCAAAAATTCGCTGCGATAGCCGAACAGTCCGCGCGACGGGACGAGAAACGTCAGCTTCATCCGGTTTCCGACGGGGATCATTTCCAGAAGGTCGCCCTTGCGGGAGCCAAGCTTTTCAATGACGGGGCCGACACTGTTTTCCGGTACGTCCAGCACAACGCGCTCAACCGGCTCACTGCGCACACCGTTAATGTCCTTATACAGCACACGCGGCGGGGAGACCTGAAATTCATAGCCCTCGCGTCGCATCGTTTCAATGAGAATGGACAGATGCATTTCGCCGCGCCCGGCCACGTTAAAGCTGTCGCTGTTTTCAATTTGTTGAAAATGCAGGGACACGTCCTTAAGCGTTTCCTTCATCAGCCGGTCTCGCAGGTTGCGCGAGGTGACGTATTTGCCCTCGCGCCCGGCAAACGGGCTGTCATTGACGGAAAAGGTCATCTCGATTGTCGGCGCGGAGATCTTGACAAAGGGGAGGGGCTCGATGTTGGCCGGCTCACAAACGGTATCGCCGATGGTGATGTCGGCGATGCCGGACAGCGCTATAATGTTACCGGCTTCGGACTGGGTGACCGGTACGCGCGTGAGGCCCTCAAATTCATAGATGTTAACGGCTTTGGCTTTTTTGACGGGCTTGTCCCCGTGGTAATCGCACACGGCGATTTCCTGGTTCTGACGAATGACGCCGCGCTCAATGCGTCCGATGGCGATGCGCCCGACGTACTCGTTGTAATCAACGGAGGACACGAGCATTTGGAGCGGCGCGTTCTCATCCGTGTCGGGGGCGGGAATGTAGTCGAGAACCGTTTCAAACAGCGGCTTTAAGTCCGTGCCCGGCTGCTCGGGGGAATATGAGGCCACACCCTGCCGCGCCGAGCAGAAAAGCATCGGCGAATCCAGCTGCTCGACGGTGGCGTCCAGGTCCAACAGCAGTTCGAGTATCTCGTCGATAACCTCGGTGATCCGCGCGTCGGGGCGGTCGACCTTATTGATAACGACGATGACGCGGTGGCCGAGCTCCAGAGCGCGGGAGAGGACGAACCGCGTCTGCGGCATCGGGCCTTCGGCCGCGTCCACAAGCAGGATGACACCGTTGACCATTTTTAAAATGCGCTCCACCTCGCCGCCAAAGTCGGCGTGGCCGGGTGTGTCGACGATGTTAATCTTTGTGTCGCCGTACAAAACAGCGGTATTTTTAGCCAGGATCGTAATGCCGCGCTCACGCTCCAGGTCGCCCGAGTCCATTACTCGCTCCATGACGGCCTGATTTTCGCGGAACACGCCGGATTGTTTGAGCATTTCGTCCACCAGTGTTGTTTTGCCGTGGTCGACGTGGGCGATAATCGCCACATTTCTGATTTTTTTCATATGTTTTACAGTACCTTCTGTCCTATTCATCAGTTAAGCATCTCATTATACACGCCGGTTCTAGTATTTGCAAATCAAATCCTTGTAATATTTTGAGCCGGACGGAAATAAAAACAGTCTATCATTTTAAACCAAATTGGTATATAATCAGAAGAAATGCAGCACGTTTTTACAGAAAACGGCAGACCAAATATCAGAGGTTGACTATGAAATACAGCGAAAAGCAGCTCACCACAAATACGGTTTACGAGGGCCGTATTGTCACGGTAAAAAACGATACGGCCGAGCTTGTTAACGGCAGCGTCGTATACAGGGAGGTTGTCGAGCATTCCGGCGGCGTGGCCATCGTTCCCGTTGATTCAAAGCAGGAGGTTCATATGGTCCGCCAGTTCCGGTATCCCATGCGCGAGGAGATTCTGGAAATACCGGCCGGTAAGCTTGAGCGCGGGGAGGACCCCTATGACTGCGCCGTAAGAGAGCTGTCTGAGGAAACCGGCTGCACGGCCGGCCGTATCGTATCCCTGGGCGAGTTTTTTCCGTCTCCCGGCTTTTCCAGCGAGGTGCTGTACATATATCTGGCAACAGACCTTACCCCCGGCGAGATGAATCTGGATGAGGATGAGCTGCTGGACGTGGAGACCATCCCGCTGGAGGACCTCGTCAAACGCATCATGTCCGGTGAAATAAAAGACGCTAAAACGATCATCGGGATATTGAAAGCTAAGGACTATCTGGAAAACGACCGCTGAAGCGAGGTGACAGTTTGAGTAAGCTGATTTTAGTCGTTGATGATGAAAAGGCGATCGTCGACATCTTAAACTTCAACCTGAAAAAAGAAGGTTATGATATTCTCACGGCTTATGACGGCGAAACAGCGCTGGGCCTTTTCTCCGGGACCAGGCCGGATCTGGTTCTTTTGGACGTCATGCTGCCGAAGCTCAGCGGCTTTGAGGTTTGTTCGGCCATCCGCAAAAAAGACTACCGTACGCCGATTATTATGCTCACGGCGCGGGAGGAGGAAACCGATAAGGTCCTGGGTCTTGAGCTCGGAGCGGACGACTACATAACGAAGCCCTTTTCCATTCGCGAGGTTCTCGCGCGGGTTAAGGCCAATATCAGAAGAAGTGACCATAACCCGCCGTCGCCGGAGGTCAAGGCCGACGGCCTTGTTCTGGACAGCGAGCGTTTCGACGTCTATGTCGATGGAAAAAGCGCCGAGCTTACACAGCGCGAATACGAGCTGTTCAGTTTTTTATACGCGCAGCCCGGCAAGATCTTTTCGCGGGAGGAGCTTCTGCGCGAGGTGTGGCAGTACGATTACCTGGGCGACCTTCGGGCCGTCGATGTGGCTGTCCGGCGGTTGCGTGAGAAAATTGAACGCGATGCGGCAAAGCCCGAATATATATTGACAAAACGCGGCGTCGGCTATTATTTTCAAAGCTGAGGCCGCTTTGGCCTTTATAAAGCGTGCGTCCGGAAGACGGTAGGAGAGTTAGCGCCATGAACAAAAGTCTGCGATGGAAATTCGTTGTCATTATGCTCACGCTGATTGTGATTCTTATGACGATCGTCTGCGTGTTTTTAATCTGGGGTATCCAGCGCTTTTATACGGACGCGTTTTTCACGCGGATGGAAGACGTGTTTGACGATCCCAAGATGTATTCGGCGCTGCAGAGCGCGCTGGAAGAAGAAGACCCTCTTTCCAAGCTTGAGGAGGTTGTAGTGGCGCAGCCTCTCGGCATTGATATCGGTACACGCAATTACTATATTCTGGACGACACGGGCGCGTGTTTGGCAACCTCTGATCCCGATGACGACAAAAATATTGAGATCACCCCCAATCTTTTAAAAGCGCTCGTCGGCACAAGCGGCTACACGGGCCGGTCCAGCACTGAATATATGGACGTGGCCGTACCCGTGACGGACAACGGAGGACAAATTGCCTACGTTGTTTATATAATGGACAACAAGCAGGATGTGCGTGAGCTGAGCCGAGAGCTCATCACCATCGTTCTGGAAGCCGTGATCATTGGCGTTTTTATATCAGCGGTACTGAGCTTTATCATATCCAAACCGCTCTTGCAGCCGATTATCGGGATGACGAAAGCAGCCGAAGCTATGGCCGGGGGCGACTTTTCCCGGAAGATTGATGTGGACTCTGATGATGAGATCGGCATCCTGGCCCAGACCTTCAACGACATGGCTACGCAGCTGATGAGGACCCTGGAGGAAATCAAGAAATCCGAGACGCTGCGACGGGAATTTGTAGCCAACGTGTCGCACGAGCTGCGAACGCCTCTGACAAGCATCCGCAGCTATGCCGAGACACTTACCGATTATCGCGATATTCCCAAAGAGATGGAGTATGATTTTCTGCACGTCATACTCAACGAGAGTGACCGCATGACGAAGATCGTTCAGGATCTTCTGGAGCTGTCCCGCTTTGACGCGGGCAGCAGCAAGCTGAATATCGAACAGCTTTCACTCGAGCAGTCCTTGCACGACGTCACGGATGCTATTGCACTGGAAGCGAAAAAGCACGGACATACCGTACGGCTCCTGCTTGAAGAGGCGCTGCCGGACATTTCGGGCGATAAGGCCCGCATTGAGCAGGTGCTGCTCAATATCCTGACCAACGCCGTCAAATACACGCCGGACGGCGGAACGATCGATATCTCCGGCGGATGTGAGGACGACAGAGTCTGGGTAAAAATCAAAGACGACGGCATCGGCATTCCCAGAGAGGACCTTTCCCGGATCTTCGACCGGTTTTACCGAGTGGATAAGGCGCGCTCACGCCAGTCTGGCGGAACGGGACTGGGACTCTCGATCGCACGGGAGATCGTTGTGCGCCATGGCGGCGATATCAACATTGACAGTGAGCCGGACGAGGGGACAGCCGTCACGATCACATTGCCGATAGAGGGGCCGGAACGTGAGCAGTCATAAAAGATTCAACGAAATACTAAAGGACGCCCTGATCGTCCTGCTCCTGCTCAGCGCAGTGTTTCTGGGGTGGAAGTCGCGTCTGTTCGGCAATTCCTCGGCGCGGGCGGGAGATATTTTAACGCTGCTCGGCGGCCTGACATCAGCCGGAGAGACGGAGGCCGGAGAAGCGGAGCTGACGGAGGCGTCAAAACCGCTGTGTATCGTTTTGACGAATGCCGCGGGCCACTATGGCGTCAAATATGATATGGACGAAATCGATGCGCTTTATAAAAAAACGGTTTTGATTTTCAGCGAAGCGCTCGGCACCGCGGCCGAGGCTCAAAAAGTGTCCGAGGACGCCTGGCGCGCCGCGCTCAAAAGCGAAGGCGTTTATTATGAATATATGACCCCGGTGCGCCTATCCGTTCTGGACGGTTGGTACGGCAGCGAGATCTTGGGCAGCTGGGCGGACTTTTATGTCCGCCGTCTGTGTGTCATAGCCGGCGACGGTCAAAACACATTGTACTTTATGGATGACGACACCGGTGACTTTTATGCCTCGGCCGCCAGGCCGAGCGACCGGATCACCGGCGTGACTGAAACAACCACTGTCAACAACACTTTTTTTGCCTGTGAGCTTGACGGCAAACTTCAAACGCCGGCCGGCTATACTGTATTGCAGCTTGATGCGGAGGAATATCCCATTGTTGAGGCGGGCAACCCGCTTGCTGACGGTGAGACGCTGAAAAGCGTACTTCTCAATCTGGGTAACAGCGAACAGAACAGCTACACGGAAGGGGACGCGAAGGTCTTTCCAGATGAGGGCTTCAACATTCGCGTTTATTCGGACGGAACGCTTATCTATACGCGCGCAGGGAAGTCCGAAAAGACGGCTGCGGACATGGATGAGAGCGGGGCTGTTGAACTGGCGCGTCAGCAGGTGGCGGACACGATTGGTTCGTATTGCGGCAGCGACACGGCGGTGTATTTTAACTCGGTTGAGGAGGATGACGGCGTTTATAACGTCACGTTCAGCTATGTTGTAGCCGGCGGCATCGTGCATCTCCCGGCCGATCGGTACGCTGCCGTCGTGACGGTTTCAAACGGGATTATTACAAATATGGAGCTTTACTTCCGGACGTATACTCTGACAGGCGAGACGGTACAGCTGCTGCCGGAGGTTCAGGCTGCCGCTGCGTCGGACGGCTCATTTTCACTGTGGTATGCCGACGACGGCAGCCGCCGCGTGGAGCCGCTTTGGATCACAGACGGGAATTAGGCAATTAGGCGTTTGCGGGCGCGCTAAGGCAGGGGATGACAAAAAGTGACATACACAAAGAATATAATGATATGGGCCCTTGTTGTCCTCAATGTCTTTTTCCTTGCCGTATTCGGTTTGGGCCTGTACAGGGAGAATACAGAAAAGAAATTAATGTACCGGGAGCTTTACGAGCTGATGCAACGACATGATGTTCTGCTTGACACAAGCGGCATATCGGATGACGGGGAGTTGTACCGTTTGGATACCAGCCGGGATCCGGCTGCCGAACGCCTGCTGGCTGAGACGCTGCTCGGCGAGACGACGGACGCGGACCAGAGCGGGAGTATCATCGCTACGTACGCAGGGGATCAGGGCGAGGCGGTGTTCCGGAGCGGCGGGGAATTTCAAATCACGTTTTCACAAAGCGTTTATCCCGCTGGTGACAGCGTTGAAAGTGCCGTTGTAAAGCTGCTTAAATTGATGGCCTTTGAGACAGCCAATGTCGCCGTTTCCACAGAGGACGGGCGCACAACTGCGACGGCTGTGTGCACCTGGTCGGATTACCGCATTTTTAACTGCCGCGTCCAATTTGTGTATGAAGACCAAATCCTGAAGGAAATTTCCGGCAGACAGGTGGCCAACATCCGCAGGACGGACGAGCAGACGGAAATGTCGGCTTCCTCAGCCGCCACAGCGCTTATGCGCTTTTTGCATATGGTGAAAAACAACACGGCAATTTCCTGCTCCGCTATTATGGATGTATCGCCCGGCTACAGCTTTACGGCGGCTGTCTATGGAGACGGCAGCCTGCGGCCCGTCTGGCGTATCACGGCTGATTCCGGCGTGTTCTACGTCGATGCGGAGACAGGTGAGGTGGAACCGTCGATGGCGTAAAATCAATGCGTTGGATTACCAGATTGTTCCTCCGGGGACGCATGGAAAAGTACATGAAAAATGCCTGAAAATGCGCGTGTTGGCAATTGTTTTTATACGGCATGCCGTGGACGCTGAGAACAATAAAAATACCGGCTTGACGCCGCGGCGTGAGCGCCGGCAAATATCCGGTGTTGCAAAAAAATTTTCCATATAGTATAATTGGGCGTAAAATTTGTTTATAATCGGGTAATAATGTTTGTAAGCAGTAAATCGCGAGAAGGTGAGCCTTTGACAAAATACATCATAAACGGCGGAAAACCGCTGCATGGTGAGATTGTTGTAAGCGGCGCTAAAAATGCCGCTGTCGCAATCATTCCCGCGGCCCTGATGGTTCGGGGCGTGTGCCGCATCGAGAACATACCGCAGATTTCAGATGTCACGATGCTTCTGAATATTCTTCGTCAGATGGGTGCGGAAATCCGGACGGTGAACCGGCATACAATGGATATCGACTGTTCAGGCGTTACGACCTCCGAGGCAACATTTGATATGATGCGCCGGATTCGCGCGTCGTATTATCTCATCGGCGCTCTTTTAGGGCGTTTCGGCAGCGCTAACGTGGCGATGCCGGGCGGCTGTAATTTTGGCGGCGTGCGCCCCATCGATCAGCATATTAAGGGCTTTACGGCCATGGGTGCGTCGATTGACGTACGCAACGGCATTGTATATGCTAAAACGAACGGCGGGCTTTCAGGTACGTCGATTTATTTGGATGTCGTATCGGTTGGCGCAACGATCAACGTCATGCTGGCAGCTACGTTGGCTTCCGGCAAGACTGTTATTGAAAATGCCGCGCGCGAGCCGCATATCGTGGATCTGGCAAACTTTTTAAACTCCATGGGTGCCGACATCCGCGGCGCGGGCACCAACGTTATTAAAATTACCGGCGTTAAAAAGCTGACGGGCGGTTTTTATTCAATTATACCGGATCAGATTGAGGCCGGCACCTATATGACGGCCGTCGCTGGAACGGGCGGCGAAGTCGTCGTTAAAAACGTCATCCCCAAGCATTTGGAGTGCATTTCCAGCAAGCTGCGCGAAATGGGCGTCGAGGTCGTCGATCTGGAGGACGCCGTCATCGTCCGGCGAACGGAGCAGCTTGTTAAGACGACGGTTAAAACGCTGCCGTATCCCGGTTTCCCAACCGATATGCAGCCGCAGATCTCAACGATCCTGTGCTGCGCAGAGGGTACGAGTGTTATCACCGAGGGTGTCTGGGACAACCGGTATAAATATGTGGACGAACTGGTGAAGATGGGCTGCCAGATTCAGGTGAGCGGACGCACGGCGATTGTTGAGGGCGTTGGGCGCATGACGGGCGCACCCGTCAAGGCCAGCGATCTGAGGGCCGGCGCGGCGCTGGTGATCGCGGGTTTGTGCGCCGACGGCTCGACGGAAATCGAGGGCGTCAGCTATATTGAACGCGGCTATGAGGATATCGTCGAAAAGCTGCAGGCGCTTGGTGCCGATATCACGGCCATTACTGTACCGGACGAGCCGGACTCGGCCGATCGCGAAGCCGTATAAGGCCTTGCTGGGTCTTTTGTCAGGGACGAGCGTTCCCGATTAACAGCAAAAAATGTCTTTGGCGGGGGTGAAGTCGCCCCCGCTGTTTTAAATATCTCTGTGGAAGGGAGTGGGTTTTAATAAAGATATGCACCTTAGCCAGCTCCTCGTCCGGCAACTGCACGCTCGTATCCGAGGGGAATACGCATGTACTGATCGATGCGGGTATCTCGCTCCGGCGCATCACGGCGGGCCTCAAGCAGCTTGAGCTGTCGCCACGGGAGCTCACGGCCGTCGTCGTGACCCACGAGCACACCGATCATATTAGCGGTATCAAGATGCTCGTCAAGTATCACGATACGAAAATAATGGCCCCTGAGGGCGTCGCCCGGGCGCTGGGCGCCGTATTGCCGGAAGCGCAGAGCGCGCTGCGCTGCTTTAAGGCGGGAACGTCTTTTACCCTGGGCGATTTGTCTGTTCAAAGCTTTATAACGATGCATGATACGCCCGAGAGCGTCGGTTACCGGTTTGAGGACGGCCGGACGGCCTTTGTCCTGGCTACCGATATCGGCTGCGTCACGAAGACCGTTATGGACGCGGCGCTTGGCTCGGACCTGGCCGTCATCGAGGCCAATCACGATGTCGCCATGGTTAAAAACGGTGCATACCCGTATTTTCTAAAGCGGCGTATCCTGTCCGACCACGGGCATCTGTCCAACGACGATTGCGGGCGTTTTGCCACGGCTCTTTTAAATGCCGGCACACGGAAGATTCTGCTGGCCCATTTAAGCCGGGAAAACAATACGCCGCGATTGGCATGGGATACGGTTGGAGGCGCGCTTGGCCGGACGGGGGCGGATGTCGGAAAAGACGTTGTACTCCAGACAGCGCCGGCGGACGCACTCAGCGACGTGTACATATTATAAAAGACGGCAAACGGTGAATAGAAGATGATCCAGATTCAGCTCGTCTGCGTCGGCAGGCTGAAAGAAAAGTTTTATCTCGGCGCGGCCGCGGAATACGAGAAGCGTCTGTCGTCTTACTGCAAGCTATCTATCGTGGAAATCCCGGAGTCGCGTCTGCCCCAGCGGCCCTCCCCGGCGGAAACGGAAGCGGCGCTTAAGGCGGAAGCGGCCGCTGTTGAAGCGAAATTACTTAAAAACGCGGCCATTTTCGCCCTGTGTATCGAAGGGGAACAAACGGATTCGCAAGGCCTTGCTCACAGGCTGGAGAGCCTGACCGGCAGCGGGACCGGCAAGCTTGTCTTTTTAATCGGCGGTTCGTACGGTCTGTATGCCGACCTGAAAAGAAAAGCCGATATCAGGTTGTCACTGTCTAAAATGACATTTCCGCACCACTTGGCGCGTATCCTGCTGCTTGAGCAGATTTACAGGAGCTTTAAAATACTCGAGGGCGGTAAATACCATAAATAACCGAAGACCGACTGCGCCAAAACGGAGCATAACTGTTTGGCGCAGAGCGTATAGGAGGCTAATATGGCTTTTTTGGGATTTGGTAAAAGAAAGAAACCTACCGACAACTGGCCGAAAAAGGAAAACGGCGAGCCGGTGGCACCGGCGTTTTTAACGCATATTGGTGGCACCCAGATGGATGTCGAGCTTACAACGAGCCTTCTCGAAGCGTACGGTATCCCGGCTGTCAGTCAATTTCCCAATAATGGGGATTTTGGCCGGCTGATGATCGGGCACGCCGGCGGCGGCGTCGACCTCTACGTTCCGGAGACGCTTCTGGACGAGGCGCGGGATATCATCAGCGCCGAGGTTGTCGACGATGTGGCCGCTGAGGAATTTGAGGACAAGTAACAATGGACATTTTAAGCGCATATACAGCTTGGCGTCAAAGCCCCGCACTGACCGACGCGGAGCGCCGGGAGCTGGACGCCATTGCAGACGATCCCAAGGAGATTGAAAGCCGGTTTTTCAGCCCGCTCACGTTTGGCACGGCAGGGCTTCGCGGCGTTATGGGGCTTGGTTTGTACCGGATGAACCGGTACGTCGTTCGCCACGCTACCCAGGCGTTTGCCGAGGTGATACTGGAAGATTGCGGGCATAATACAGCCCCGGCTATCGCCATCTGCTATGACTGCCGCATCGGCAGCCGTGAATTTTCCGAGGACGCTGCCGCAGTTATGGCGGCAAACGGCATCGCCGTGCGTCTGTTCGAGTCGCCCCGGCCCACGCCGGAGCTGTCGTTTGCCGTCCGCGAATACGGTCTGTCGGCCGGCATCAACGTTACGGCCAGCCACAACCCGAAGGAATACAACGGCTACAAGGTCTATTGGGCCGACGGCGCGCAGCTGCCGCCGCACCACGCGGACGCCATCGCCCGGAAGATGTCCGAGCTGGACGTCTTTGGATCGGTGCGTATGGCCGATTACGCCGAAGCCGTTCAAGACGGGCGCATTGTGCTCATGGGTACGGAAACAGACGAGCGTTTTCTGCAAAACGTCATGGCGCAGGCTAATGACCCCGGCGCCGTGCTGGCTGTCGCCGAGACGTTTAAAATGGTCTTTACGCCGTTTCACGGGACGGGTTACCGTCTTGTGCCGGAGGCGCTGCGTCGGCTGGGCATCAAGCATCTTCTGTGCGTCCCGGAGCAGATGGAGCTTGACGGCACGTTTCCGACAGTGAAATCGCCCAACCCGGAAAATCCGGAGGGCTTTTATCTGGCTGTTGACCTCGCCCGGGAAAACGGCGCCGATTTCATCCTCGGCACCGACCCCGACGCCGACCGCGTCGGCATCATGGTGCGCGACAGGTCCGGCGAATACATCACGATATCCGGCAACAAAACGGGCGTGCTGCTTCTCGACTATGTGATCAGCGCGAAAAAGCGGGCCGGCACGATGCCGGAGCATCCCGTCGCCCTTAAGACTATTGTCACCACAGAAATGGCGCGGCGCGTCTGCGAGGAAAACGGCGTGCGCTGCATCGATACGTTTACGGGCTTTAAATTCATGGCGGAGCGGAAAAATGAGCTGGAGGACAGCGGGGAAGGCAAGGTTATTTTCTCCTACGAGGAGTCCTACGGCTACATGCTTGGCGACTATGTGCGTGATAAAGACGCCATTACCGCTTCGCTGGTTTTAACCGAAATGGCCGCGTGGTACGCCCGGCAGAATATGACGCTGTACGACGCGCTTGAGGCGCTGTACGAAAAATACGGCTGCTATAACGAAAAAACCATGAATCTCATGATGCCGGGTATGGAAGGCCTCGATAAAATGAAGCGCCTGATGGCCGGCCTGCGGGAGCATGCGCCGGTAGAAATCGCCGGCGTGCCCATCCGGATTATCAAGGATTATCTGGACGGTACATCGGTCGATATAGCCGTCGGTGAGCGGGAAGAGATGGAGCTGTCCGGCTCCGACGTCCTGCGCTACGAGATGGAGGACGGCACGGTCCTTCTCATCCGGCCATCCGGGACGGAGCCGAAGATTAAGGTTTATATCCTGACCAGCGGAGACTGCATGGATACCTGCGGCGAGAACATCGACAGATACGCCGCCTGGGCCGAGTCGCTCCGGGACTAAAGCTTTGTTGCGGCATAGCGGCCGGGCCGCCCAATGTGCAAGGACCGATGCGTTCATTTGATGCGGTTGTTTTATCTGGTCCAATATTCATACGGTGGCAAATGGTCATTGGAAAACGCCTTTAAAACGGCCAGCGCTTCTTCTCTGGTTGTGGCCCTGGCCACAATACAGTGGCCGTCAGTGTCGGTCCAGCTCCCACCGCCTTTTCCATCCGGCTCAAAAACCTGAACCACGAGTTTTCTGAAATACGGCTTGCAGCTTATATATCCAAACAACTGTGCCGCCATCCATTCGCCGTAGTCCAGCGAGTCAACGCCGCCCCGCAGTGTCAGGGCCGGAACATCTTCGGTCTGTTCAAGAGGCTGTTCCATGGTCAGCTCGTACGTATCAAATCGGATATCGCCTGTAAACGTATCGGCGCTGAACAAGCTCCACCGGTAGCGGCCCGAAATAGTGATATTTACCGGTTTGCTCATTGTTTGATCTGCAAGGCTGATTTCCACGGCGGGAATCGTTTTGTCTATGGAAACAGGAATGGGGACGATCGCTAAGAATAAACATACAAGTATCACGAGCCCAATCATGTATTTGTGCCATTTTTTCATCATGGACAACCCTTCTGATTTATCATTGATAGGCGAGCTTGTTAAGTATTAAAATAACATAGTCTGAAGAAAATGTGAAACGGAAGCTGTGCCGGATGCTTGGCGCGGCTCCCGTTTGTTTTGTCAATCCTGCAAGCGGGTGCAACGATGGGATTGATTCTATTGTAATTCTAAAACCTGAAGGCTAAATGCAATACCCCGCCGGCCGGCGGGGTATCATTTGGTTTATATACTTTTCAGATTTGTGCGCCGATTTTCTGTTTGGACATATTTTCGATGAGCGCTTGCAGTTCCTCGATGCGCTGGCGTGAGACAGCTTTTCCGGCGCGAAGCCCGGATTGCATGCCGGCGTTGATAACGGTGAACAGCAGCGGATGACGGAAATTAGCGGGGAATCGCTGAAGGATATGACCGAAGCTGTAGAAATTGTCCATGACGTACTGATATCCCTCGTACAGCCTGGAGACCGACATGTTTTTCGGGAAATACGTGACGGTGCAGTGGTCGTAAAATGTCCAGTCCTCCGTGATGAGCCGGTTTTCGCTTTTAAATTTCTCAAATGTGTCCGTTCCGGGATACGGTGTGAGGATATTGAAGGTGGCCGACGGTATTTTTGTTTTATGCAGAAATTCAAGCGTTTCGTCAAAGACCGACTCGTCGTCGTCGTCAAAGCCGAAGACGAGCGAAGCGTGGAAAATGATACCCCGGCCCATAATTCGCTTGATCGCGTCGATGGTTTCGGCCTGATTGCGCAGGCTTTTGCTCATGCGCTTGATTTTTTCTTCCGACACGGATTCAACACCGAAGAATAACCCCTTGCAGCCGCTGTCGGCCGCAAGCTTTAAAAGCTCCTCGTTCTTGGCAAAAGAGATGGACGCCTGTCCGACCCATTCAATATTGAGCGGCTTGAGCGCGTTGAAGAGCTCGGTGGCGTACGCCGGATTGCCGACGATGTTATCGTCGAGGAACATGAACCGCCGGGTTTTGGAATTGGCGATGTCCTGCACGACCTTGTCCACGCTCACATGGCGTATCTTACGGCCAAAGAATTTCCAGACGCTGCAAAACTCGCATGAGTACGGGCAGCCCCGGGATGTGACAATGGGCTCCAGCCGCAGAGGAGATGTATATTGGATAAGATCACGGCGGGGCAGGGGATATTCGTCCAGATTGGCCGCCACGCCGCCGTGATAGATTTCCTGCAGACGGTGGTTTTCGGCGTCCTCTAAGACCTGCCGCCAGACAGGCTCGGCCTCGCCGGTGATAACGGCGTCACAGTGGAGCTTGGCCTCATCTGGCAAAACGGTGGGATGGATACCTCCCAGCACGACGAGTTTGCCTCTTTTCCGGTATTCGGCTGAGATTTCGTACGCCCGGTGCGCTGTCGCCGTCATGCATGTAATCGCAACGAGATCGCACGCCATGTCAAAATTGACGTCCTCCACCTCTTCTTCGACGATTGTCAGCTCGTGGTGTTCCGGCGTCATTGCCGCGATATAAAGAAGCGAAATCATGGGGAAACGGATGATATCCCGTGTCTTCACAGCTTTGTTTTTTACGGGGGCAATTAATACAATTTTCAATTTTAATCTCACTTTCTTATGTATGACAGGCCGTTTTTTACAGTAGCGAGTCGGATGTATTTTCCGTGTAGGCGCGCTGCGTCAGCTCCTCCAGCTTCTCTTTAAGTTGTTGTATCAGCCTCCCATGATTTTGCATGTTGAATTGAAGTTCAGCTTTTGCCCGGTGCTCGGTTGGATACAACCAGACGGGTTGTTTTCGGAGGCCGTCCGGTTCCCATTCATAACGCGGTATAATTTGGTGCTCGGCCGAGTTATAGCGGTTTTACCAAAAGCCTGAGGGGCGGCATTAAGCCGCCCCGTTTTGTGTTTCCAGAGCGATGATCTGCATATCGCCGCTGACAGTATCGAAGTTATAAGCCGCTCGGCTGCCGCCGGTAATGACAGGTACCTGGCTGGAAAAGTCGCCGGATACGGTGGAATAGGATACAACGATATTATCTTTGCCGGGGATCGTTAAACGAATACCGCCTGAGGTGGTGTCGCAGCTGATACTTTCCGGATCTACGGTGCTGACGATAGTTATTTCACCAGAGACGCTGTCTGCGTCAACGCTTTTGAATGTTCCTTCAAAATGCTGATTGCCGGAGGTCGTACCGGATTCGACCGTGTCGGCCGTGACGTCCGTAAACCGGATCCCGCCCGAGACGCTGCCCACCGTCAGCCTTGATGTGTTAAGGCTTGTAATGTTGATCTCACCAGATACCGAATGGGCGGACGCCTTTTCGGCCCGGATGTCGGAAATATTGGCTGTGCCGGATGTTTCGTTAATCTCCAATGTTTCGGCCGATAAGCCGGTGATTGTCATGTCGGCCGAGGTTGAGTCTACGTAAAGCGCGTTCATTTCCTTGGCCAAGGATTCGGGTACGAGAACCTCGATTTTTTTGGTGAGCATATTGAATGAAAACGTGGTGTCGACATATCGGATTTTCAACGTGCCGCCGCTGACGTCATAGGAGAGCTTCTCGTTGTCACGCAGTGAGCGCCGTGCGTATTCAGTAATTATAATGTCGCTGCCGTCGTAGGGCGTGACGCGGACTTCGCCGGCGACCCAATCCACACGGATGCTGTCGACGTCATCCTCAATCGTGTATGTTCCGGCCTCGTTAAACGGACCGGACAAGTCCTCGACGGAGCCAATGTGGAACATGGGCATGTGAAAATTCATCCCGGTGCGGAAGCCGAACAGATTACCGGTAATAAACCATACGGCGAGACCAATGAGGACAATGGCTACAACAAGCCAGCAAACAATTGTAATGATTCTTGTTCCATTCATTTTTAGCACCTCATTTCTTAAGTGCAAAAACGGTGTTTATTAAGGCCTGTATGGCCGCTGCGATAACAAAGATGATCCATGTGGGATGCCAATGGTCCGTCGTTGCGCCGACGATTAAATAAACAGCTACGGCAATGACCCAAAGCGCCGTATTAATGGCCTTGCGCAGCGCCCTGCGATCCTGGCTCTCGGACTGCCACTGCCGAAACTCCTCCACAATGGTGTCGTCGGTCTTAATGTACTTGGGCCGGGTCATACCATTGTAAATCAAAAGACCTGTGGCAACTGCGATGAATAGAAACATCAGGATCAGTCCGGGGAGCCATCCGCCGGGATACAGCACGCTTAATAAAATAATCGGTACAACGCTGAGAATGTACAGCATGACGGCGATGGCTGTAAACATTGCTGTTTTCTGGCGCTGTTTTGCCATCACCACCGGGTCAGTTATATCCTTTTCCAAATCCTTTAACAGATAGCTCACGTCGCCGATGCCGGCGATGGCGATGTTATAGGCGGCCTCGGACGTTTTACCCTCGGACAGAAGGTCGTTATATTTCTCGGTGAGGTTCTGAATCATTTCCTCTTTAAGCTCCACAGACCTTCTGGAAGGTACGGTATCAGCAAAAAGCTCATCGACATAAGCGCGGATTTGTTGTTCCATGTTAATTTTCCTCCCACTCAATTAAATAGTCAATCAGGGTTTTGGCGGTTTTCCATTCTTTTTTGAGGCTTTCGTAAGTTTCGCGTCCGATATCCGTGATTTTATAGTAACGGCGGCGGGCGCCTGTTGTCTCATCTCCCCAGTACGATTCGATGCAGCCGGCCTTCTCCAGTCGCCGAAACGCGGAGTAAAGCGTGGCTTCCTTCAATTCATACCGGTTACCCGTTCGCTGGTAGATCGCCTTGTTGATCTCGTATCCGTAGTTGTCACCGCCCATGAGCCTTGCCAGTATGATTGTGTCGGTGTGACCTCTGATGAGATCGGAAGCTATGGACATAGTATCCCTCCAATACACGGTATTCCAGTACTGTTGATACAACATATCACACACTACTTCGCCTGTCAAGGTATCTTGCGAAAAAATATAGTTCAATTGTTGCAGATACTTTTACTCATTTGATATAGTATCAGCTCAATGAAAAATCCGGATGAAAGTCTTGTAAAAATAACGGTTAAAGTGATGGTGTAACATTTACCGGCGAGGCTTGGCCTGATATTTCGTTCGGGTCCCCTCCCTCAGGGGCTGGCGGCAAGGCCGCCTGGGGGAACTGGTGTTGCCGCCAGTTTGTACGCTTTGGAACAAATATTTCAGCCTTTACGACGTAACTGAGCGGGGATGATGATGGCGGAAAGCCGTCGATTACAATGCGAATTACGCGATTTATTAATAAAAAAAGGAAAAACCACGGTTTTTCCTTAAAATAGCTTGACAGGATGCCCAATTTCAGTTAGAATAAATTGCTATACTCAAAAAAATGAACAAACTATCCCAATATAATTTTTTTCTAATTTTAACACACTGGACGGTAAAATCAATCGTTTAAACGAAATAGTTGACAACGCACCCGAGAGTGTCGAATGCGGTCGCTATTGGTACACATTATTACAAAGGAGTGAAGCGGATGCCAAAAGACGTGGCGTATGGCAAAACGATACGAAAGAGTTTTGCCAGAACGGAAGAGATCATGGATATGCCGAACCTTTTGGAGGTGCAGAAGGATTCTTACAGGTGGTTTCTGGAGGTTGGACTCAGGGAGGTTTTCCGGGATGTAGCGGCGATAACCGACTATACAGGCAATCTTGAGCTGACCTTCATTGATTATAATATCAATGAAAAACCGAAGTATACGGTTGAGGAGTGCAAGGCCCGGGACGCGACATATGCCGCGCCCTTAAAGGTTGGCGTACGCCTTAGAAACCGCGAAACCGAGGAGATCAAGGAGCAGGAAATATTCATGGGCGATTTCCCGCTCATGACGGAGGCCGGCACCTTTATCATTAACGGCGCCGAGCGCGTCGTTGTCTCACAGATCATCCGTTCGCCAAGCGTCTATTTTGAAAAGAAGACGGACGCCAAGACAGCCGTCACGATTTATGCCACCACTGTTATCCCATACAGGGGTGCGTGGCTGGAATATGAAACGGACGCGTCGGATAATTTCTACGTCCGTGTCGATAAAAACAGGAAGCTGCCCGTCACATGGCTCCTGCGTGCTGTTGGCCGCCCGCGTGCGGAGGACCCGTATACGTGGCTGTCTGCCGACGGCGGTGAGTACGGCGCCGAAACGTCCGAGCAAATTAAAACCGTGTTCGGGGAAGACGAACGGATTGTTGCCACGCTTGACAAGGATTCGTGCAAAAACCGCGACGAGGCGCTCATCGAGCTGTACCGCCGCCTTCGCCCCGGTGATCCCCCAACGGTCGACAGCGCCGAGACGCTTCTCAACAACCTGTTCTTTGACGCCAGACGGTATGATATTTCAACAGTTGGGCGGTATAAGTTCAATAAAAAGCTCGCGATTTGGAGCCGTCTGATTGGACATAAGCTCGCGCGCGCCGTGGCCGATCCGATGACCGGCGAAGTCGTCGCCGAGGTCGGGGAGCTGCTGACACGCGAGCGCGCCGAACTCATTGACAGCCTGGGCGTCACAACCGTCTACCTCATTGCCGACGGCAAGGAAGTCAAGGTCTTTTCCAACGGCATGGTAAAGCTGGACCGTTTCGTGGACTTTGATCCGCAGAAAGAGCTTGGCATTAAGGAGCGCGTGCGGTTTATCGTGCTCAAAAAACTGCTGGAGCAGTATTCCGGCCAGGAGCTTCGAGACGCCATCGCCGACCGGCTGGACGACCTCATTCCCAAGCATATTATCCCAGATGATATTTTTGCGTCCGTCAACTATTTAAATGGCCTGGCACACGGCATTGGCGAGGCCGACGATATCGACCATCTCGGCAACCGGCGTATGCGCAGCGTCGGCGAGCTGCTGCAAAACCAGTTCCGCGTCGGCTTTTCACGTATGGAACGTGTTATCCGCGAGCGCATGACGCTGCAGGACCTGGATATCATCACGCCCCAGTCCCTCATCAATATCCGGCCCGTCACAGCCGCCATCAAGGAATTTTTCGGTTCCTCGCCGCTTTCCCAGTTCATGGACCAGACGAACCCATTGGCAGAGCTGACGCACAAGCGGCGTCTGTCGGCGCTTGGTCCGGGCGGCTTGTCGCGTGAGCGCGCGAGCTTTGATGTCCGAGACGTTCACTACAGCCATTACGGGCGCATGTGCCCCATTGAGACGCCGGAAGGTCCGAACATCGGACTGATTTCGTATCTGGCGTCGTACGGCCGCGTTAACGAATACGGCTTCATCGTTACGCCCTATATAAAGGTTGACAATGAAGTGGTGACGGATAAAATCGATTACCTCACGGCCGATATGGAAGACCAGTATATTGTCGCGCAGGCCACCGAGCCGCTTGATGAAAACGGCCGCTTTGTCAATCAGCGTATCACATGCCGTCACCGCGACGAAATCGTCGAAGTCGACCGGGACCGCGTGGATTATATCGACATCTCGCCGCGCATGATGGTTTCCATCGCGACGGCCATGATCCCGTTTCTGGAAAACGACGACGCCAACCGGGCCCTCATGGGCGCGAACATGCAGCGTCAGGCCGTGCCGCTTCTCACAACGGAAGCGCCGATCGTTGCTACCGGCATCGAGCATAAGTGCGCCGTCGATTCAACCGTTGTTATGCTGGCCGAGGGTGACGGTATTGTGGCGGGCGTAAGCGCCACGCGCGTTACGGTGCGGTATGACAGCGGGGAAATAAAAGATTATATGCTCACGAAGTTCTCCCGGTCCAACCAGGGCACCTGTATTAATCAGCGCCCGGTCGTGTCGCTGGGTGAGCGTGTTAAAAAAGGCGATATCCTGGCCGACGGCCCGTCGACCAGCCAGGGCGAGATTGCCCTTGGAAAGAACATTCTCGTCGGCTTTATGACGTGGGAAGGTTATAACTACGAGGATGCCATCCTCATTAACGAACGCCTGTCGATGGATGACGTGTTCACCTCTATTCATATTGAGGAGCACGAAATTGACGCGCGTGACACGAAGCTGGGCCCCGAGGAGATTACCCGCGATATCCCCGGCGTCGGCGAGGACTCGCTGCGGTATCTCGACGAGCGCGGCATCATCAGCGTCGGCGCGGAGGTCCACGCGGGTGATATTCTGGTGGGCAAGGTCACGCCGAAGGGCGAAACCGACCTGACGGCTGAAGAGCGGCTTTTACGCGCGATCTTCGGCGAGAAAGCCCGTGAAGTCAGAGACACGTCTCTGAAGGTTCCTCACGGCGAGTCGGGCATTGTTGTGGACGTCAAGGTTTTCACCCGTGAAAACGGCGACGAGCTCAACCCCGGCGTCAACATGGTCGTGCGATGCTATATCGCGCAAAAGCGAAAAATCAGCGTCGGCGACAAAATGGCCGGACGTCACGGCAACAAGGGCGTCGTTTCGCGCATCCTGCCGAAAGAGGATATGCCCTACCTGCCGGACGGTACGCCGCTGGACATTGTCTTGAATCCTTTGGGCGTGCCCTCGCGTATGAATATCGGCCAGGTGCTTGAGGTTCATCTCGGGTATGCGGCCAAAACGCTCGGCTGGAAGGTCGCAACGCCTATTTTCAACGGCGCGACTGAAAAGGAGATTTTTGAGACGCTGGCGCTGGCGGAGCTGAGCGCGGACGGCAAAAGCGTTTTGTACGACGGACGGACCGGCGATGCGTTTGACAATCCCGTTACCGTCGGGTATGTCTACTTCCTCAAGCTGCACCATCTCGTCGACGACAAGATCCACGCGCGCTCCACCGGTCCGTACAGCCTTGTCACCCAGCAGCCGCTGGGCGGTAAAGCGCAGTTCGGCGGACAGCGCTTTGGCGAAATGGAGGTCTGGGCGCTGGAGGCGTATGGCGCTGCGTATACGCTTCAGGAGATTCTAACCGTCAAATCCGACGACGTCACAGGGCGCGTGCGCACCTACGAGTCGATTGTCAAGGGTCATAATATACCCAAGCCCGGCGTGCCGGAATCCTTCAAGGTGCTCGTCAAGGAGCTTCAGTCGCTATGTCTGGATGTGCGCGTTCTCGATGAGGACGGCAACAAGATCGATCTGAAAAGCGACGATGACGACGATTTCCATGACAATATCAAAGACCGGACGATGTATCGCTCCGACGAAGAGGAAATCATCGCGGAGGGCTACAGCATCGAGGACGTCGACCTGGAGGAAACGGAGGACCTAGAAGCTGATTTTGAGGAAGAAGAAGACGCAGGCGACGCGGACAACAACGGCGAAGAAGAGTCGTTGGGCGACAACGAACTGTTTGATCTGGTGGAAGACGAGGAGGAAACGATATGAGCTGTGCACCTTTTGACGCATTCCAAATCGGACTGGCATCGCCCGAAATGATCCGCAGCTGGTCATACGGCGAGGTTAAAAAACCCGAGACGATCAACTACAGGACGCTCAAGCCGGAGCGGGACGGCCTTTTCTGCGAAAGGATATTCGGGCCCACAAAGGATTGGGAGTGCCACTGCGGCAAATATAAGAAAATCCGTTATAAAGGCAAAATATGCGACCGATGCGGCGTCGAGGTCACGAAATCGAACGTCCGAAGAGAGCGCATGGGCCATATTGAGCTGGCCGCGCCTGTGTCCCATATCTGGTATTTCAAGGGCATCCCGTCACGTATGGGCCTGCTTCTGGATCTGACGCCCAGAATTCTGGAAAAGGTTTTGTACTTCGCGGCGTATATCGTCATCGACCCCGGCATGACTCCGCTGCATAAAAACCAGATCCTTACCGAAAAAGAATACCGCGAAATGCGCGAAAAATACGAGGATGACTTCAAGGCCGGCATGGGCGCGGAGGCGATCCGTGAGCTTCTGGCCGATATCGACTGCGAGGCGTTTTCCGAGCAGCTGCGCGCCGAGGCCAAAGAGGCCTCCGGCCAGAAAAAAGCCAAGCTCGTCAAAAGGCTCGAGGTGGTCGAGGCGTTCCGTCAGTCGGGCAATGACCCGACGTGGATGATCATCGAGGTGCTGCCCGTTATCCCACCGGAAATCCGGCCGATGGTGCAGCTCGACGGCGGCCGCTTTGCAACCAGCGATCTTAACGACCTGTACCGCCGCGTCATTAACCGCAACAACCGCCTTAAAAGGCTCATACAGCTCAACGCGCCGGACATCATTGTCCGCAACGAAAAGCGTATGCTTCAGGAGGCTGTCGACGCGCTGATTGACAACGGACGCCGCGGGCGCGCCGTCACGGGCGCCAATTCCCGCGCGCTCAAATCCCTTTCCGATATGCTCAAGGGTAAACAGGGCCGATTCCGTCAGAACCTGCTCGGTAAGCGCGTGGACTATTCCGGACGTTCGGTTATCGTCGTGGGTCCCGACCTGAAGCTTTATCAGTGCGGTGTTCCCAAGGAAATGGCCATCGAGCTGTTCCGTCCGTTCGTCATGAAAAAGCTCGTTGAGGACGGTGTGTCCAATAATATTAAATCGGCCAAGAAAATGGTCGACAAGGGCCTCACGGAGGTTTGGGACGCGCTGGATGTCGTTATCAAGGAACACCCCGTGCTCTTAAACCGTGCGCCGACGCTCCATCGTCTCGGCATCCAGGCGTTTGAGCCGATCCTTGTCGAGGGCCGCGCGCTCAAGCTGCATCCGCTCGTCTGTACGGCGTATAACGCCGACTTCGACGGTGACCAGATGGCTATCCACGTACCGCTGTCGGCGGAGGCGCAGGCGGAGGCCCGCATCCTGATGCTGTCGGCCAACAACCTGCTGCATCCGAAGGACGGTCAGCCGGTGACGGTACCGACCCAGGACATGATTCTCGGTTCCTACTATCTGACGTTTTTGCGCGACGACGAGCCGGGCGCGGGAAAATGCTTCTCCTCGCCCAACGAGGCGCTCATTGCCTACCAAAGCGGAGATGTCGGTATCCATGCGCCTGTCAAGGTGCGTGTGTCGCGCGTTATCGACGGCGTGACCCAGCGCAGGCTCATCGATACGACCGTTGGGCGCATTATTTTCAATGAACCGATCCCGCAGGATCTCGGCTTTGTGGACCGCAAGGACCCCGAGCATATGTTCGATTACGAAATCAGCTTCCAGGCCGGCAAAAAGCAGCTTGAGAAAATTATTAAGCAGACGATTAAAAGGCATGGCTTTACGCTGTCGGCGGAGCTTTTAGACAATATTAAATCTCTGGGCTTTAAATACTCCACGCGCGGCGCGATCACCATTTCCATCTCGGACATGACGGTTCCTGAAGCCAAACGTACGCTGATTGAGGAGACGGAGAAGAAGGTCGTCGCCATCGAGCAGCAGTTTAAGCGCGGCTTTATCACGGACGATGAGCGTTACCGCCTTGTCGTTAAGGAGTGGGAGCGCACGACGCGCGAGGTTACGGCGGCGCTGCAGGATTCGCTCGACGAGTTTAACCCCATTTATATGATGGCCAACTCCGGTGCCCGAGGCAGCATGAACCAGATTCGTCAGCTGGCCGGTATGCGCGGACTGATGGCCAACACAGCCGGTAAAACCCTCGACATTCCCATCAAGGCCAATTTCCGCGAAGGCCTGACGGTGCTTGAATACTTCGTTTCCTCACGAGGCGCGCGTAAAGGCCTTGCTGATACGGCGCTCCGTACGGCCGACTCCGGATACCTCACACGCCGTCTTGTCGACGTATCGCAGGATGTCATCATCCGTGATTCCGACTGCGGCACGCACGATGGCATCATTGTATCTGCGGGCGAAGATGTGGAGGGTATCGGCCAAAGCCTCGGTGATGCCATCCACGGACGTTTCCCGACGGATGACATCATCGCGCCCGATACGGGCGAGGTTCTGTTCGTACGGGATCAGATGCTTCTGTCGTCCGACGCCGAAACGCTTGAAGCACACGGCATCAAGGAAGTTCGTATCCGTACGGTTCTGGATTGCGAATCTCCCAGCGGCGTCTGCGCGAAATGCTACGGCATCAACCTGGCTACCGGCGAACCCGTTTCCATCGGTGAAGCTGTCGGCGTCATCGCCGCTCAGTCGATCGGTGAGCCGGGTACGCAGCTGACGATGCGGACCTTCCACACCGGCGGCGTCGCCGGTGACGACATCACGCAGGGTCTGCCGCGTGTTGAGGAGCTGTTTGAGGCGCGTAAGCCGAAGAAGATGGCGCTCTTAACCGAAATCGACGGTGTTGTTGAAATCGAGGAAACGCGGAAAAACTCCGTCGTAGCCATCACCATTACCAATCAGGAGGACGGCGAGGTTAAAGTATACCAGACGCCGTACTCGGCCGGTATCCGTGTCAGTGCCGGCAGCGTTGTCAAAAAAGGCGAGATGCTCACCGACGGCGCTTTGAATCCGCATGACGTTATGCGCATTCGCGGCAAGGATACGGCCCAGACCTACCTCATTTCCGAGGTTCAGAAGGTTTACCGCCAGCAGGGCGTTGAAATCAACGATAAGCACATTGAGGTTATTGTTCGCCAGATGCTGCGCAAGGTCAAGGTCGACGAAGTCGGCGACACCGACCTGCTGTCGGGCACGACCATCGACATTCTGGACCTCAAGCGTGCCAATCAGGAGATACAGAAACGCATCGACGCCGGAGAGACGGAGCTGCGCAAGGCCACCTGCAATCAGGTGCTCATGGGCATCACTAAAGCGTCTCTGGCCACCGAGTCATTCCTATCGGCGGCGTCCTTCCAGGAGACGACAAAAGTTCTCACAGAGGCCGCTATCAAAGGTAAGGTCGACCACCTTGTCGGCCTGAAGGAAAACGTCATCATCGGCAAGCTTATCCCGGCCGGCAGCGGCCTGCCGCTTTATAGAAAGTTTGAAAGAGAAGTCAGCGACAGCTCGTGGGACGTCGACGACGCCTTTGAGGCCGAGGAACCGGAGGACGATGGGGTCGACCTGTCCATCCTTATCGGCACCGGCAACGCGCTGTAAATTATCGCCCGTCAAAGTAAAGCACAGGGGGCGAAAGCCCCCTGTGACGTCTATTTGCGTTAACCGGCTTATAAAGCGGGAGAAAATAATATAGGTTATATCCTTGTAAAAAATATTGACGCGCGATAGCTTTTGTGTTATCGTATTAACCTGTGCGTTAAATTACGGAATTAGCACTGAAAACTTGATATTTTGCCGGATGACGCCACGGCTCACCGGGAAAAATATATACATTATTAATGAAAGGAGGAAAACCATGCCGACATTTAACCAGCTTGTCAGGAAGGGCAGAAAAGTCCAGACGTATAAGTCGACATCTCCGGCCATGCAAAAGGGGCTCAACACGCTTAAGAACAAGGAAACGGACCTGTCTTCACCCCAGAAGAGAGGCGTTTGTACCGCTGTTCGTACGTCAACGCCGAAGAAGCCGAACTCCGCGCTTCGTAAAATCGCCCGTGTCCGTTTGTCCAACGGCTACGAGGTCACGGCTTATATCCCCGGCATCGGCCACAATCTGCAGGAGCACTCCGTCGTAATGATCCGCGGCGGCCGTGTCAAGGACCTTCCAGGCGTCCGTTACCATATCATTCGCGGATCGCTGGATACGCAGGGCGTTGCCAAGCGTATGCAGGCCAGATCAAAATACGGCGCCAAGAAACCCAAGGCAGGCAAAAAATAATAACGCTGACAACGCTTTATGAAGAGCATTTACCATGTAATTGCTTTGCCATGAAAGGTTAATATACATTATCAGTGTATGTTGCCTCGGCGATCAGCACCAACCGGGAGTCTGTTCCCGGAGTACCTGTGAAATCATTTATATGAAGGAGGGAAGTATAGTGCCCAGAAGAGGTAACGTACCGAAGCGAGAAGTCTTGCCGGACCCGCTGTATAACTCAGTGCTCGTTACAAGGCTCGTCAACAGCATCATGCTTGACGGCAAAAAAGGCGTGGCACAGAAAGTGGTCTACAGTGCTTTCGAGATTATCGGCGAAAAGACCGGTAAGCCCCCGCTGGATGTCTTCACGACGGCGATTGAAAATATCATGCCGACGCTGGAGGTCAAGGCCCGCCGTGTCGGCGGCGCCACGTATCAGGTGCCCATCGAAGTCAGAGTCGACAGACGTCAGACACTTGGTCTGCGCTGGCTGACAAACTACGCCAGGGCCCGTAACGAAAAGACTATGAAAGAACGTTTGGCCGGCGAAATCATGGACGCGGCCAACAACCTCGGTAACGCCGTTAAAAAGCGTGAAGACACGCATAAGATGGCAGAATCCAACAGAGCTTTTGCCCATTACCGCTGGTAAAAAAAAACACGGTCTTTTTCGCCAGGGACCATGAGAACACAAAGAAGGAGTGAGTACTATGCCGAGACAGTATACGTTGGAAAAAACTCGTAATATTGGCATAATGGCTCATATTGACGCGGGAAAGACCACGACCACCGAACGCATGCTGTTCTACACGGGCCGCACGTACAAAATCGGCGAGGTCCACGAGGGCGCTGCTACGATGGACTGGATGGAACAGGAGCAGGAGCGGGGGATTACAATTACCTCCGCCGCGACGACGTGTTTCTGGAAAGATCACCGCATCAATATTATCGATACACCGGGACATGTGGACTTTACCGTCGAGGTGGAGCGTTCGCTTCGTGTGCTGGACGGGTCGGTTACAGTCATGTGTGCCAAGGGCGGCGTTGAGCCGCAGTCGGAAACGGTCTGGCGTCAGGCCGATAAATACCACGTCCCGCGGATGATTTACGTCAATAAGATGGATATCATGGGTGCGGATTTCTTTAACGTGCTTCAGATGGTTAAGGACCGGCTGAAGGCCAACGCGGTTCCCATCCAGCTGCCGATCGGTGCGGAGGCTGATTTCCGCGGTATCATCGACCTCGTGGAGATGAAAGCGAGCATCTACTACGATGAGCTTGGCAAGGATATGCGTTTGGAAGACATTCCGGAAAACATGAGGGATCTTGCCGAGGAATACCGCATTAACCTCCTGGAGGCCGTATCGGATTTCGACGACGAGATCATGGAACGTTATCTGGAAGGCCAGGAAATCAGTACGGATGCCATCCGGGCCGCCATCCGCAAAGCCACCGTCGCCGTTCAGATGATCCCCGTTACCTGCGGCACGTCTTACCGGAACAAGGGTGTCCAGAAGCTTTTGGATGCAATCGTCGATTATATGCCCTCGCCGCTGGACGTTCCGGCAATTGTGGGCACCGAGCCCGGCACGGACGAACACGACACACGCACGGCCGATGACAGCGCGCCGTTTTCAGCGTTGGCGTTTAAGATCATGACGGACCCGTATGTCGGCCGCCTGTCGTTTTTCCGGGTCTACTCGGGAACAGCCGACGCCGGCTCGACGGTTTTAAACTCAACGAAGGGAACACGGGAACGCCTCGGGCGTATTCTTCAGATGCACGCCAACCACCGCGAGGACATCCAGACCGTTTACTCCGGTGATATCGCCGCCGCAGTCGGCCTCAAGAACACGACGACCGGCGACACGCTGTGCAGCGACAAAGAGCCGATCATCCTCGAGTCCATGGAATTTCCGGAGCCGGTTATCCGCGTGGCCATTGAGCCTAAGACCAAGGCCGGCCAGGAGAAGATGGGCATTGCGCTCAGTAAGCTCGCCGAGGAAGACCCGACCTTTAAGACCTATACGGACGAGGAAACGGGCCAGACGATCATCGCCGGCATGGGCGAGCTTCATCTGGAGATTATCGTTGACCGGCTGCTTCGGGAGTTTAAGGTAGAAGCCAACGTCGGCAAGCCGCAGGTTTCATATAAGGAAACGATTCGCGGCACCGCCGATGTCGACCATCGGTACGTCAGGCAATCGGGCGGTAAAGGCCAGTATGGTCACGTCAAGATCATTGTGGAGCCCAACGAGTCCGGCAAGGGCTATGAGTTCATTAATAAAATCGTCGGCGGTACAATCCCCAAGGAATATATTCCGTCGGTCGACGAGGGTATTCAGGGAGCCATGATGGCGGGCGTTTTGGCCGGTTATCAGGTCGTTGACGTCAAGGTTACGCTGTACGACGGCTCTTACCACGAGGTAGACTCCTCGGAAATGGCCTTTAAGATTGCCGGCAGCATGGCGTTTAAAGAAGCCATGCAGAAAGCCAGCCCTGTGCTGCTTGAGCCGATCATGAAGGTCGTTGTCACAGTCCCAGAGGAATATATGGGCGATGTCATGGGCGATATCAACGCGCGGCGCGGGCAAATCAGCGGCATGGAAACGAAGAGCGGCGCGACCGTTATCAATTCCTTTGTCCCGCTGTCGACCATGTTCGGCTACTCGACGGACCTGCGTTCCAAAACACAGGGACGCGGCACATATTCCATGGAGCCGAGCCATTATGTCGAGCTTCCCAAGTCGCTGCAGCAAGAGCTTGTTGCCGGAAAACGCTCATAAAAAATAATGATTGATTAATTCATAAAAATGCTGTAAAATACCGCAATACAAGGTTACAAAAACAAACGATACTGTAAATATAACACTGTTAAGGAGGAACACAACACCATGGCTAAACAAAAGTTTGAAAGAACAAAGCCGCACGTCAATATCGGCACAATTGGTCACGTCGACCATGGTAAGACCACGCTGACCGCCGCTATTACAAAGTATCTGGCTTTCTCGGGCAAGGCTAAGTTCGAAGCCTATGATATGATCGACAAGGCTCCCGAAGAAAAGGAACGCGGCATCACGATTAATACGGCGCACGTCGAATACGAGACAGACGCCCGCCACTATGCGCACGTCGACTGCCCGGGCCATGCCGACTATATCAAGAACATGATCACCGGCGCGGCTCAGATGGACGGCGCGATCCTCGTCATCGCCGCTTCCGACGGCCCGATGGCTCAGACGCGTGAGCACATCCTGCTCGCGCATCAGGTTAACGTCCCCGCCATCGTCGTCTTCCTCAATAAAGTCGACCAGGTCGACGACCCCGAACTTCTCGAACTTGTCGAGATGGAAGTCCGCGAGCTGCTCTCCAAGTACGAGTATCCCGGCGACGACATTCCGATCATCAAGGGCAGCGCTCTTAACGCCCTGGCCTCTGAATCCACCGACCCCAACGCGCCGGAATATGTCTGCATCAAGGAACTCATGGACGCTGTTGACAGCTATATCCCGACACCGGAGCGTAAGGCTGATCTGCCGTTCCTGATGCCGGTTGAGGACGTCTTCACCATCACAGGCCGCGGTACTGTCGCCACGGGCCGTGTCGAGCGCGGACAGATCAACATGAACGAAAAAGTTCAGATTGTCGGACTGATGGACGAGCCCAGAGAAACCACCGTCACCGGTATCGAAATGTTCCGCAAGCTTCTTGATTACGCGGAAGCCGGCGACAACATCGGCGCGCTGCTGCGTGGCATCGCCAAGACGGATGTCGAACGCGGCCAGGTTCTGGCCAAGCCCGGCAGCATTAAGCCCCATACAAAGTTCAAGGGTCAGGTTTACGTCCTGTCCAAGGACGAGGGTGGCCGTCACACCCCGTTTTTCAACAACTACCGCCCGCAGTTTTATTTCCGCACCACGGACGTCACCGGCGTTATCAACCTGCCGGAAGGCGTAGAGATGTGCATGCCCGGCGACCACGTCACGATGGATGTCGAGCTCATTACGCCGATCGCCATCGAGGAAGGCCTGCGTTTCGCTATCCGCGAAGGCGGCCGTACCGTCGGCTCCGGCGTTGTTACCGCTGTTGCTGAGTAAGGACGACACAAAGTTAAAAAGGGCATTGCCGGTGTCGGCAATGCCCTTAGCATTGTTAAACTGTTACGCTTAAAGGCCAGCGTACGGTTTAAGCTGCATCCTCCTGCGGCGCTTCGTTTTCAACCGCCGCGTTTTCGCCATCGGCGCCGCTATCAGCGGCGTTATTGTCAGATGCATTGTTATCGGCCGTGTTCTCCGTTGCGTTGTCAGCTGTATTCTCTGCAGCGTTGTCTGAAGACGGCGAAACACCTGCCGTATTCTCCGGCACCTCGGTCGGCATCATGGCGGCTCCGGACTGTGAATCATCTGTCAGTGCATTACCGGTGGAAGCCGTCTGGAATGTATCGGTTTTCGGATACTCCAAGCCGACCATAAACCCATCGAGCGCGTTGGACTGAACGTCGCCGGCAATGACCTCGTTGCGGTAGACGATGATATCGGCCACGACCGTCCCGGCTGCATCGGGATAATTGAGGACCTTATACGTATACCGCATAGCTTCGAGCCCGCCAAACTTTGACAAATCGAAGCCCTGCGCCTTCTGCAGCGTGTTGTAATCGGCGTAGACATCGTTCATTTCGCGCGGTATCATGACCTTCTGCTCCTCCAGAGCGTTTTTCTCCACCTCCCAGCCGAGCGCGTTGAGATAATTGACCCGCTGTTCGTTGTTTTTGACCACCGCTGACAAGGCGGCTGCCTCATTGGCACTGTTGGCGTTGTTGCTTTTTTTACCGGTATTTGCGGCGATCAAAATGATCAAAATGAGCAGTACGGCCAGAGCCAGCACAATAGCGATGGCTTTCTTACGGTTGAACTTAGCGGTAAGAACAAACATATCTTTCACCCCGTCAATTTGGTTAGTAAAGCTTATTCGCCGTTGTCCCCCGATATGCCGGAATTAAACGAGCCTCGTATAATAAGCGCCAAACAGGCGCCGGCGGAGCCCTTTTGCGTTAAATTGTAGCGCCTGCGGATTCGTCCAATAGCACAATTGGTGCCAAAAGCGAAATTTTAAAAAATTGTGAAAATTCGTCATGACGACGGGGTAATCAAAGAAAAACTTAAATAATTCACAAATTGTGATGATTTTTCTATTGAAAATTGTTGGATATCAGTATATTATGTTGTAGTCGGCAGTATAGTCAAAATAACCAACCGTGCAATTCCGATGCAATAAAATGAACTTAAATGGGGAGGACATGCACATGTCCAGCAGGATCTTTCAGAGTGTCATCGTTCAGATGAAAGAAGCGACAAAACGGCTGATTGGCGTCATCGATTCGGATGGCACGGTCGTAGCCAGCAGCGAGCTGGCGCTTGTCGGGTCTAACATCGGCGTTTTTCCCGCCGCGGCCGAGGAAACGGGCGACAAGGTCGTCAAGAACTTTGGTAGGACCTTTAAGATGCTCGGTAACTCCGGGCCTCATTTCGACTACGCCGTTTTTGTGGACGGTGAAGACGATTTTGCTAAAACCATTTGTATCATGGCGTATATTGCAATTTCGGAAGCAAAGGTTTATTATGAAGAAAATCATGACAAATGCGCCTTTGTGAAGAATATCATATCCGATAATATCCTGCCCGGTGACATTTATGTCCGGGCTAAGGAACTGCATTTCGTCACAGACATTACGCGCGTCGTCATGGTCATCCGCCAGCTCGGCCGGGCCGAGGTAACCGCCATTGAGCTGCTGCAGAATCTGTTCCCGGACAAACAGCATGACTTTGTGATTTCCGTCAGCGAGACAGACATTGCCCTCATCAAGGAAATGAACGCGGTTGTGGACGCCAAGTATGTCCAGAAGCTGGCCACGACGATTGAAAGCAAGCTGGGTGAGGAACTCGGACTTAAAACCGTGATCGGCATCGGCACGCCGGCCAAGCATTTACGGGAACTGGCCGACCGGTATAAGGAAGCACAGGTCGCCATCGATGTCGGAAAGGTATTCGACACGGAAAAAACCATCATTAACTATGAAAATCTGGGTATTGGCCGGTTGATTTATCAGTTACCGACGACGCTGTGTGAAATGTTCCTGTCAGAGGTCTTTAAGAAAAATCCCATCGAATCTCTGGATCAGGAAACACTTTACACCATCAACAAATTCTTTGAAAACAACTTAAATGTATCCGAGACGTCCAGAAAGCTGTTCGTCCACCGGAACACGCTGGTTTACCGTCTTGAGAAAATTAAGAAGCTTACAGGTCTCGACCTGCGCGAATTTGACCACGCCATCGTTTTTAAAGTCGCGCTGATGGTCAAGAAATACTTAAACTCGCAGGAAATGCGGCTGAACTGAGCGGCCGCAGAAACTATTGATTTTGTGCACGGCAAGAAACGGATGCGAGGCGCTTAAAAAGCGGCGCGTGATCCGGTCTTGCCGGCGTTTTTGAGGTATATGCATGGTTCAACTAATCGATGTTTTCAAAACATATGAAAACGGGACACGAGCGCTCAAGGGCATCAGCGTCAAGCTGGAGGCGGGCGAATTTGCTTTTCTTGTCGGGCCGTCGGGTTCCGGAAAATCAACCGTCATCAAGCTTTTAACCGGCGAGATCGCCCCGACGGACGGCCGTGTGGTCGTCAACGGTTTTAACTTAGAAAGCATAAAAATGCGGCAGATGCCGTTTCTGAGGCGGTCTCTTGGCATTATCTTTCAGGACTTCCGCCTGATATCCAAAAAAACAGTCTATGAAAACGTGGCCTTCGCGATGCACGCTATCGGAGCCTCAAACAGAGAAATCCGAAAGCGTGTTCCGTATGTATTGGACCTTGTCGGTCTTGACCAGAAAGCCAAGATGAAGCCGTATGAGCTTTCCGGCGGCGAGCAGCAGCGCGTGGCGATTGCCCGGGCGCTCATCAATAACCCCAGCCTCATCATCGCCGACGAGCCGACCGGTAACTTAGACCCAGCACGCAGTCTGGAGATTCTTATGCTTCTTCAGAAAATCAATGAACTAGGCACAACTGTTCTCGTCGTCACGCATGAAAAAGCGATGGTTGACACGTTCTCAAAACGCGTTATAGCCATCGACGGCGGCAGAATCATCAGTGACGGATTAGGCGGGTACTATAATTATGAAGAGGTATAATACAGCTTATTACATTAAGGAGGGCGTCAGCGGGATATTCTCGCACGGCTTTATGTCCTTCGCGTCGGTGTGCATTATCGTGGCGTGCCTCATCATTATGGGCAGCTTCACACTGTTAGCCTTTAACGTCAACGCGATTATCGGCCAGTTTGAAGACGAGAACGTCGTTCTGGCGTATGTCGATGAGAATTATACGACCGATCAGGCCCGGGCGCTTGAAAACAAGATCGAGAGCATTCCCAATGTGGAATACGCCGCGTTTAAAACACGCGAAGAAGCGATGAAGGACCTGGAGAACAGATATCAGGACAAATCGATGTTCGAGGGTCTGGAGTCCGACGTCCTGCGAGACCGGTATTCCGTCTATGTTCGCGACATTACGCTGATAGAGCAGACGCAGAAGGATCTTTTTAATATCGACGGCCTTGTCAATGTCACCGCCAACCTTGATATCGCCCATGGTTTAGTCACGGTCCGAAATGTCGTCAGCGGCGTATCTGTTGTGATTGTAGCGATTCTGCTCGTCATTTCGCTGTTTATCATGTCAAACACGATAAAGCTTGCCACGTTTGACAGACGCGACGAGATTGCCATTATGAAGATGGTCGGCGCGACCAACAACTTTATACGCTGGCCGTTTATATTTCAGGGATTTATATTGGGGCTGGTCGGCGCGCTGACAGCTTTCATAGCGCAATGGCTGCTATATACGCTGCTTATGAACATGTTTCTTCGGAGCTATACCATCAGCTTTATTACGACGATCCCATTTTCACAGGTGGCTATACTGTTCTTCGGCATCTTCGTCGCTATCGGTTTCGGTGTCGGCGTTGGCGGCAGCACGATGGCTATCAAAAATTATTTAAGAGTCTGACGTACGGACCAGCGGAGCTTATGTAACAAAGCAATGCATAACCGCTGCGGGGTGACATCATGTCGAGAAATAAATTTGTACGGATTGTCGCCATTATAATGGCGATCCTTATGGTGCTGTCTGTTTTGTTTGCCGTTGTCGGCAGCCTCACGGCCTCAGCCGTGACGCAGTCTGAAATCGACGCGCTGAAAAATCAGCAGAAGGAAATTGCAACCAAAAAGGCCGAGATTCAGTCGCAGATCAACTCCTTTGAGTATCAGCAGGCAACGGTGCTGGCAAAAAAAAGCGTTCTGGACGACCAGATCAGCTACACGCAAGAAGAGATTGCCAATCTCACTGAGCAGATCGCGACGTACGATCAGTTGATTTGGGACAAGCAACAGGAATATTATGAGATGCAGCAGCACGAGGAATCGCAGCTGGAGCGATTTAAAACGCGGCTGAGGATTATGGAAGAGCATGGGACGATCACATACATAGCCGTTATACTAAAAGCCAACAGCTACGCTGATCTGCTTTCGCGTATTGCTGATGTCGGTGAGATCATGGAAAGCGACGAGCTGCTGTATGAGCAGCTCAAGCAAGCCAAGCAGGACACGCTGGAGGCCAAACAGTCTCTTGAGGAATCGCAGCAGGAGCGACAGGCTGAAAAGGATAACATGGTTTTGCTGCAGGAAGAGCTTAATGTCGAGCGCTCGGAGGCCGATGCGCTCCTGCAGGAAATTGAAGATAACCTGGAGACGGAGCGCGATTTATATCAGCAGGAGACCGCTGAGTATAACACCATTCAAAAGGAGATTAACCAAAAAGTTGAGGAACTGAAAAAACAACAAACCGTCACCGGCACGGGTACGCTCATCTGGCCGACTCCGTCGAGTTACAAGGTCACGTCGGAATTCGGAATGAGAATGCATCCGATTTATCATGAGCTGCGGATGCATACCGGCATTGATATCGGTGCATCCTATGGCACAAGTGTTGTCGCCTCGGATGGCGGTACGGTCATTACCTCAAAATACAGCTCCTCTTACGGTAACTATATTGTCATCAGCCACGGAAACGGGTATACAACGCTTTATGCGCATCTGAGCTCGCGTCTAGCCGCCTACGGCGACAATGTAACGCAGGGACAGGTTATCGGCAAGGTCGGCTCGACCGGCGCGTCGACGGGGCCTCATCTGCATTATGAGGTTTCAAAGGATGGCAAAAGAGTCAATCCGCTTCAATTCTTTTCGGGTTATACCATTGTAGATTGATAATAAGCTCAGGATTAGGCTATGAAGAAAAATTTTAGTTTAAAAACGGTGATAGCGCTGATGCTTACTGCGTCAGCGCTAACATGTACGCTAACTGTCGCTCTGGTTGCCGTACGTCTCGGGTTTGGCACAGACCTGTATGGTGAAATACGCACGTATATTGCGCTCCGGCACGACATCCAGGAGGAATTTATCGGTGACTATGACAGCGGTGCCGTCTCAGACGCTGCCCTGACAGCCGCCGTGGACGCGCTGGACGACCGGTGGTCATTTTATATGACGCCGGAGGCGTACGCGGACTATCTCGCCGCCTCCAATAACCAATATTCCGGGCTTGGGGTCAGCGTCTCCAAAGACGAGGCTACCGGCGGCCTGATTGTGCAGGATGTCTTCGCCGGATCGTCGGCCGAAACGGCCGGTGTTTTGATTGGCGATATCATCACGGCAATCGACGACACCACGCTCACGGCAGACATGACGCTGACGGACGCCACGGCGCTGATAGACCGTGAAGTCGGCCAGACCGTACGTCTGACGCTTTTGGGTGCAGACGGCGCTGAACGCGAGGTGGAAGCAACCTATGCTGTCATTGAAACGAATCCGGTCAGTTACGAAATGCTTGACGGAAATATCGGATATGTATTCATAGAGAATTTTGAAGCCGGCGCAGCGGAAGGTTTCCTGGATGCTGTCGACACGCTTGTCAACGACGGCGCAACCTCCTTTATATATGATGTGCGTAATAATCGCGGCGGCCGTGTATCGGAGCTAAAAAAGATTCTGGATCGGCTGCTGCCCGAATGTGAGATTTTTGTCGCCGTTGAAAAAAATGGTCAGGAAGACATCTCCTATTCCGATGAAACGGCGCTTGAGCTGCCGGCTGTCGTGCTCGTCAACGGTTATTCTTTTTCAGCTGCCGAGTATTTCGCCGCCGTTTTGCAGGAATACGATTATGCCTCAGTCGTCGGACAAAACACGACCGGTAAGAGCCGCAGCCAGATTACGCTCACGCTGCCGGACGGCGGCGCTCTGCACATTTCCAGCGGTGAATACCTTACGCCGAACCGCGTGAGCCTGACCGAACAGGGCGGCATCCGTCCTGATATCAAAATTGAGATGAGCGACGAAGACACAGCCAGTCTCTATGCCGGACTGCTCGACCGCGCCGATGACCACCAGCTTCAAAAAGCAATAGAGCTTATGAAAAATGACGCGGACTAATCGATGTCATATTGGTCTTTCCCATTCATATAATAAATCGAAACGCAGACATAAGCCGCGTTAACGCGGCAGACCGGGATAAAGGTGCTATGATTTGTCTGATGGACGCTGTGAATACACCCGATGGGCGGCGCCGGACGTCCTGGTTTACGCGCAGACCGAAAGGTTATAACAGTGTTAACAGCCGGCAAATTGCCGTTTTAGGTATGCGCGCCGCCTATATAACAATTGAAAAGCTGCCGGATAAAAATACGCGGGCTGTCACAAAGCAACTCGAGGACGTTACCGCGCACCTTCGGGCGCAGCGAACGGGGTCTGTTCTTTTTTCCGAAAACTTCCCGTATCGAGAATCGGTGTTAAGGGAAGGCTTTAAGGAAGCGGACACGCGGGCCCTGATGGAGCTTATGGCCGGCACGATGGCGCAACGCGCTGCTGAAAGCAAGCAGAGCGCCGCTGTGTTTACACAGCGCCTGACGTCCGCCGCCCTTCGGACGCTGACGGAGCTATGCAGCAGCTTTAAAACAGTTATGCTCGTCTGCGCATCGGGCGCAGACGCCTGCCGGACGCTTGGCAGGCAGCTTGGAATTTCCGTGATCTTTGACCCAACCGCGGGTCAACTAAAAAAAGCCGATGTGGTTGTTTTTTTTGACGCGCCGGGATACCCCATTATATTAAAGGACGAAGCCGTCGCCATACCGGCCGGCCCGGGGGCGCTGGATGGCGTATCCTATAGGACGGCTGTAACCGGCGTTGACATCGGGCCCTCTGACGGGACGGATTTTGTCATCCCCGAGGGCTTTGCTTATGAGCCGGTCATATCGGCGGCATTGGAATGCCGGGCGCTCGCGCCGGAGTCGGTGCGGCTGCGTGCTTTGCGTTTTGAGACATCCCGTCGACAGAATGCGACGCTCAATGACTTGACAAACTGACAAGTTTTTACTATAATTAGTGCTTAAATACGGCAGTAATATACAACAATGTGTTCGTTGCGCCGTATACACATTTGGATGAACTATGCTTTTCATGTGTCGGTTTTTCCGGCACGGTATTTTTTTAATATTTTTTAGTGCCGATTCTCTTTATAAATGACGGGCTTATTGTTTTACCGCAGTTTCAATCTGCATTAGTACAGGTATTCGGAGATTGGCCCGACATCGGATCGGTCCTAAATAGAAAGGATGGTGGCTATGGGAAAGGAAGCAAGATTTAAAATGAGCGCGGAACGCCTCGCGGAGCTTAAGGAAGAGCTCCAGTATCTTGTTACAGTCAGGGAGAAAGAGGTGGCCGAACAAATTAAGGAGGCCCGCTCTTTTGGCGATCTTTCCGAAAACAGCGAATACGATGAAGCCAAAACGGAGCAGGGCAAGCTGTATTCAAAAATAGCGGAAATAAAAAAACTGATAGAAAACGCCGAAATCATCACGAAAAGCGACGAGACGGATAAAGTCAACATCGGCAGCGTCGTCACCGTTAAAGACTGCGAGTTTAATTCGGAAGAAACGTATCAGGTTGTCGGTTCGCAGGAAGCCGACCCAAGCGCGATGAAAATCTCGGACGACTCCCCGCTGGGTAAGGGTCTTTTAGGACACAGAGTTGGCGACAATGTTGAGATTGACGCGCCGGCCGGACGTCTCAGTTTTGAGATACTTAAGATTGGGAAATAAAAGTAAGGGAAATAAGGCGCGTGCGCTACCCCTCTGAAGAGCCCGTCCTGTTTCTATTCCAACGGTGATTATTTTACAAACGGGCAAAGCCTCAATATGAGGACTACGATGTTTATGCGCGGGGCGCGGGAGGACTTAATGGCAGACGAAAATGTACTATCACAGCAGGACCAGGAGCAGGAGCTTTCGGAGCTTGTCCAGATTCGGTTTGATAAGCTGAAAAGGCTACAGGAAGAGGGCCAGGACCCCTTCCTGATTACCAAGTTTGAGCGGACGGCCTATTCCGCCGACATTAAAGACAGCTTTGACGCACTGGAAAACGAGACGGTCTCTCTGGCCGGCCGGGTCATGGCGCGCCGCGGTATGGGCAAGGCGATCTTTGCCGATCTGCTGGATGCCAAAGGCCGGATACAGTTGTATATTCGGCGTGACGATGTCGGCGAGGACGTATTTGCTGTTTTTAAAAAAGGCGATATCGGCGACATTATCGGTGTGACCGGTTTCGTTTTTAAAACAAAAATGGGCGAGATCTCCATCCATTGCAAACAGCTCCAGCTGCTGGCAAAATCGCTGCGGCCGCTGCCTGAAAAATTCCACGGGCTCACCAGTACGGAGCTCAAGTACCGCCAGCGTTACGTCGACCTCATAATGAACCCCGAAACGCGCCGCATTTTTGAGATTCGCAGCCGCTTTATCCGGCATGTGCGCGCCTTTCTCGACGCGCGCGGTTATATGGAAGTTGAAACACCGGTTCTCAATACGATTTCCGGCGGCGCGACAGCGCGCCCGTTTATTACGCATCACAACACGCTGGACCTTGACATGTACCTGCGTATCGCCACCGAGCTGCATTTAAAGCGCCTGATTGTCGGCGGAATTGAGCGCGTGTACGAAATTGGCCGTATCTTTCGCAACGAGGGTATGGATACCAAGCATAACCCCGAGTTTACAACGGTCGAGCTGTATGAGGCGTATGCCGACTACAACGATATGATGGATATGTTTGAAGCGCTTTTATCCAGCGCCGCTATGGACCTTTTGGGCACCTATCAGGCCTCGTGGCAGGGCGAGGAAATCGACCTGACGCCGGGCTGGCCC
The DNA here is from genome assembly GCA_963675425.1 of uncultured Sporobacter sp. Lineage (GTDB taxonomy): Bacteria > Bacillota > Clostridia > Oscillospirales > Oscillospiraceae > Sporobacter. The sequence goes on from OY776214.1 coordinate 2,785,837, forward strand.
CGGCTGACGATGGCCGAGGCAGTCCGGCAGTATACCGGCGTTGATTTTACATCGTTTAATACAACGGAGGACGCCGTAAAGGCCGCCGATTCGCTCGGTGTTAAGATGCCTGATGGCAAGGAGCCGTCCTGGGGTGAGCTTCTGTACGAATGCTTCGACCAGCGCGTGGAGGACAAGCTGATTCAGCCTACGTTTATTACGGACCATCCCGTTGAGGTGTCGCCGCTGGCCAAGCGCCGAGCTGATGACCCGAGACTGACCGAACGCTTCGAGCTGTTCATCTGCCGCAATGAAATGGGTAACGCTTTCAGCGAACTCAACGACCCCGTCGATCAGAAGCAGCGCTTTCAGCGGCAGGTGGAGCTGCGGTGCGCCGGCGACGATGAGGCGTGCATGATGGACGAGGATTACATCAATGCCCTGGAATATGGCATGCCGCCCACGGGCGGGCTCGGAATCGGCATTGACCGGTGCGTCATGATGCTGACAAACAACGCCTCTATCCGGGACGTGCTGCTGTTCCCGACAATGAAACCGATAGACTAAAACTGAAGCTGCGGCCATAAGGGTTTCCTTATTGCCACAGCTTCTTTAATAAGGTATGATTGGTGTGAAGACTCCTGATATGGAAGAGATTACAAGTCGGAAAAACACACTTGTCCGGCATCTGAAAAAGCTTGGAACAGACGGCGATTACCGCCGGCAGAGCGGCGAGTTTCTGTGCGACGGGGACAAGCTGCTGCGTGAGGCCGTGCTCAGTGGGGCGGTGATCACGGCCGTTCTCACTGGCAGTGCAAAGCCGGACTTCCTACCGGACGGCGTGCCGGTTTATCACGCGCCGCGGGATATTATTGAGGCCGCGTCGCCGCTTAAAACGCCGCAGGATATTGTTTTCTCCTGCGCGCTGACCGGTCCGGCAAAAGATATGCTTACATCAGGATTACAGCTTATTCTGGAAGGGATACAGGACCCAGGCAATATCGGTACCATTCTGAGGACGGCCGGCGCGTTTAGCGTTGCGCGCGTCATTTTAACGGGTAACTGTGCCGACCCGTACGGCCCGAAGGCCGTGCGGGCTTCCATGGGCGCGGTCTTTCGCCTCGTGCCCGTCACAATGGATCTCGATGCGATCGCCTATCTTAAAAAAGCCGGTGTAAAGCTTTATGCCGCGGCGCTCGGGGAGAGCTTTACGGACGTCCGGCAAGCAGATTTCCAAAACGCCGCTGTTGCCATCGGCAGCGAGGGCCGGGGATTATCGATGGAACTTCTGGACCTTTGCGACGACAAAATAAAGATACCGATGGCCGACACAGCTGAGTCTCTCAATGCCGCCACCGCCGCCGCTATTATAATGTGGGAAGCGGCAAAAGCACATGGCTTGTAATTAACCGCTTTGCTGTGCATTGTTTCATATGACTTTTCGATCGTGCGCTGATTGATTTGGAGACGCCTTTGCCACAAGACGTAATCTAAATAAAATATTTTATGTAACCTCTGCACAGCAACCTCCTTCTCGGCGTATCATTTAAAAGAAAGAGAGAGAATGGATATGGCAGCGCTGAAATATTGGGTGTGGCTGGCATCTCTTCCCGGCCTGCGGGCTTCCGCAGCCTGCCGGCTGCTGGACTGGTTTGGCTCGCCGGAGCAGATTTTTTTCGCTGACGACGAGGTCTATAAGGAAATTCCGGGGCTTTTAAAGCAGGAGCTTGCGGCGCTGTCGGAAAAAAACCTGTATGAAGCCAAACGAATTCTGGACGATTGCGAGACGTATGATTTTCAGGTCATGACCCTGCACGACGGGGCGTATCCTTCGCGGCTGAGGAACATTCCCGACCCACCGGCCGTTTTGTATGTTAAGGGACGGCTGCCTGTTATGGACGAGGAGGCCGCCGTGGCTGTCGTCGGGACGCGCCGGTGTACGCCGTACGGTCTGAAGGCTGCCGAGAGGGTTGGATATGAGCTCGCGCGCCATGGCTGCGTCGTTGTTTCGGGCCTGGCGCGGGGGATCGATACAGCCGCTGCCAAGGGCGCGCTGCGCGCGGGCGGCCGTGTTGTCGGGGTTGTCGGCTCCGGTCTCGATATTATTTATCCACCGGAAAACAAGCTGCTTTTTGACGATGTCACGACACTCGGCGCGATCATCAGCGAATATGCGCCCGGCTCGCCGGCGCTGTCCGCACATTTCCCGCAGCGCAACAGGATCATGAGCGGCGTCAGCGTGGGGGTAACGGTTGTTGAAGCGCCGCTGAAAAGCGGGGCGCTGATCACGGCCTCCCGCGCGCTCGATCAAGGGCGGGACGTTTTCGCATTGCCGGGAAACGTCGACACACCGGCCTGCAAGGGCTCGAATATGCTTTTAAGAGAAGGCGCTGTTCTCGTCACGACGGGGCGCGAAATCGCTGAGGAATACGCCGCCTTATTTCCGGATAAAATTGTATCCGTACGGCAAAAAATATCCCTCGATCCGGCGATGGAAAAACGCCTGATCGATGATTATGACGCAGCTAAACGGCAGAAAACGGCAAAAAAAGAGATTGACAATCAAAAAACCGTGGAATATATTGACCTAAGTAAACTCCGGCAGGAGCTTGACGACGACGCGTATAATATACTCATGTCGATCGGGCCCCGGACGGTGCATATCGATGAAATCATCGCTCAAAGCGGTTTGGGGGCGTCCGTCGTGCTGCCGGCACTGACGCTCTTGGAGCTTGACGGCTACGTCGAGCAGACGGCAGGCAAACACTTCAGGCTCTTATACGAGCAGCCGGGCTGAAAACACCCGCCGGCCTTGCCGCCGGCTTTCATATAGAGCGGTTCACCCGATAAATGCCGCTGAAACTTACATATTTCGAAATGAGGACTTTACCGGATGGCAAAAGCAAATACCAACCTCGTGATCGTTGAATCACCGGCAAAAGCAAAAACAATCGGCAAATACCTTGGGACCGGCTACAAAGTAACGGCGTCCATGGGGCATCTGCGCGACCTGCCGAAAAGCCAGTTGGGTGTCGATCTGGAAAACGGATTTACGCCGGACTACAAGCCGGTCAAGGGACGCGAGGAAACAATCAACGAACTGAAAAAGGCCGCGGAGTCGAGCAATAAAGTTTATCTCGCAACCGACCCTGACCGAGAAGGCGAGGCCATCTCCTGGCATTTAAAAGAGCTTTTAAACCTCGAAGATGATCGGGCATTTCGTGTAACGTTCAATGAGATCACCAAAAAGGTTGTGCAGGAAAGCATTGAGCATCCGCGCGCGATTGACGAAGACCTCGTCAACGCTCAGCAGGCCCGACGCATTTTAGACCGGATCGTCGGCTATAAGCTCAGCCCGCTTTTATGGCGCAAGATCAAACGCGGTCTGTCGGCCGGGCGCGTACAGTCCGTGGCGACGCGCATGGTTACCGACAAGGAGGAAAGCATCCGCTCATTTGTCCCGGAGGAGTATTGGCTTCTGGAGGCGGATGTTTCGCGCACAGTGAAGGACGGACGCTTCAAGGCCGGTTTCCATGGCAAAGCAGGCAAAAAAATGGAGCTGCACAGTGAAGAGGACGTCGTCACGGTTGTTACGGCTGTCCAAAACGCGCCGTTCACCGTTGATAGCGTCAAGCGTACCGATAAAAAGCGGTCGCCGTCTCCGCCCTTCATCACTTCAACGCTGCAGCAGGAGGCGTCGCGCAAGCTGGGTATGACGCCGCGCCGCGCGATGTCCATTGCGCAGCAGCTGTACGAGGGTGTTGACATCAAGGGCGACGGGACTGTCGGTCTTATCACTTATATGAGGACCGATTCGCTGCGCATCTCGGAGGAAGCCCTTGCCGACGCGCGGACGCTGATCACCGAGCAATACGGCGAAAAGTTTTATCCCGGCAGCCCGACGCGCTACAAAACCAAAAACACGGCACAGGACGCCCATGAGGCGATACGGCCCTCAAGTATATTCATGACGCCGGATAAGATCAAGGACAGCGTCACGAAAGACCAGTATCGGCTTTACAAAATAATCTGGAGCCGCTTCATTGCCAGCCAGATGACGAGCGCGGTTTACGACAGCGTTACGGTCGACATCGGTTCGGCCGGGTACATTTTCAGGACGAGCCACACCGTCATCAAATTTGCCGGCTTTACGAGCGTTTATGTGGAAGGCCGCGACGACGAAAAAGAGGAAGATTATTCGCCGCTGCCGGACCTTGAGGTTGGGGAGCTTTTAAAGCTGGAAGACATGCGGAAAGAACAAAAATTTACGCAGCCGCCCTCGCGGTATACGGAGGCCACGCTTATCAAGGCCATGGAGGAGACGGGCGTTGGCCGTCCGAGCACCTATGCGCCGACGATCTCCACCATTCTCGATCGGGAATACGTCGTCAAGGAAGGGCGCTATCTTCGCCCGACGATGCTCGGCGAGGTTGTCACGACACTTATGAAGGAGCGCTTTGGCGATATTGTCGACCTTAAATTTACGGCGCGTATGGAGGAAAACCTCGACAGCGTCGAAAAAGGCGTTAAGAACTGGAAGAGTGTGCTGTCTGATTTTTACGGTGAATTCGACACATCGCTGAAAAACGCCGAAACGGCCCTGGAGGGTGAACGGATCAAGATTCCCGACGAGGTTTCCGACGAAATCTGCGACGTCTGCGGACGCCAGATGGTCGTTAAATCCGGCCGGTTTGGACGCTTCCTGGCCTGTCCCGGCTACCCTGAGTGCAGCTTTACCAAGCCGCTCGTCATTGAAATGCCGGGTAAATGCCCCAATTGCGGCAACCGGATTCTGAAACGCACGTCTAAAAACGGTTATACGTATTACGCCTGTGAAAAGCTCAAGGAATGCGGTTTTATGACGTGGGACGTCCCGACCAAGGACAATTGCCCTGAGTGCGGCAAAACGATGTTTAAAAAATCTGGACGGGGCTACAACAAGCCGTTTTGCACAAATGCGGAGTGCCCCAACTTCCTGCCGGAAGACCAGCGCGGTTATCGTAAAAAGCCGTCGGCTGACAAGGATGACAAGGCCGGCAAGGATGATAATGCCGCCGAGTCGGATGAGGCCAAAACAGCGAAAAAAACCACGGCTAAAAAAGATACTAAAGCCGCGTCAAAAACCACGGCTAAAAAAACCACGGCTAAAAAAACAACAGCCAAAAAAACGCCGGCTAAAAAGGTGCCCGCCAAGAGCAAAAAAGCGGCGGGTACGTCAGCCAAAAAAACGCCGGCGGACAAATCGTGACGGGCGTCACGGTTGTCGGGGCGGGGCTGGCCGGCTGCGAGGCAGCCTGGCAGCTGGCAGAGCGGGGCGTTCCGGTTGAGCTGATTGAAATGAAGCCGGACAAAAAAACACCGGCTCATGTATCGGGCGATTTCAGTGAGCTTGTCTGCTCCAACTCCCTTCGCAGCGACGAGCTGACAAACGCCGTCGGACTTTTAAAAGAAGAGATGCGCCGTCTGGGGAGCCTCATTATTGCCTCGGCTGATGAAACGCGCGTTCCAGCCGGCGGTGCGCTGGCTGTTGACCGCGCGGCGTTTGCCCGTTCCGTCACGGATAAAATCACCACGCATCCGCTGATCACCGTCATCCATCGCGAGCAAGCCGCGATCCCTGACGGGACGGTTATCATCGCCTCGGGGCCGCTAACAGACGGCGCGCTGGCCGAAGCGATTGGAGGCCTTTTGGGCGATACGCGTCCGCTGAGCTTTTTCGACGCCGCGGCGCCCATCGTCGCGCTCGACGGGGTCGACATGGACCACGCGTGGTTTGCCTCGCGCTACGACAAGGGTACGGCCGATTATTTAAACTGCCCGATGGACATGGCCGAATATAAAGCGTTCTGGCTGGCGCTGAAGGCGGCCGAGGAGGCTCCGGTGCACGGCTTTGAGGACAGCGGCGTATTTGAGGGCTGCATGCCTATCGAGGTTATGGCGCGGCGAGGCGAGGATACGATGCGCTACGGTCCTCTCAAGCCGGTCGGACTAAGAGATCCGAAAACAGGGAAAGATCCTTACGCTGTGGTCCAGCTCCGGCGTGACAACGCGGAGGGGACGCTTTTTAATATGGTCGGCTTTCAGACGCATCTGAAATTCGGTGAGCAAAAGCGCGTATTTTCAATGATACCGGCGCTTAAAGACGCCGAGTTTTTGCGCTACGGCGTGATGCACCGCAACACGTATCTTGATTCACCCCGCCTGCTGGACAAGTATTACCGGCTGAAAAGCCGGCCCCGTATCCGTTTCGCCGGCCAGATGACAGGCGTGGAGGGATACGTGGAGTCTGCGGCGAGCGGACTTTTAACCGGTCTGGAAACAGCCCGGGAGCTATTGGGGCTTGAGCCCGCCGACTTTCCGGCAACAACGGCGATCGGGGCGCTCGCGCACTATATCTCCGGTGGCAGCGTCGGGGATTTTCAGCCGATGAATATCAATTTCGGCCTGATTGAGCCGCTGCCTTACCGCGTTAAGGGAAAAAGGAACAAGTATCTGGCCATGGCCGAACGGTCGCTCGCGACGTTCGAAAGCCGGAAGGGAGAGTGACAGATGAAGATCATTATTGACGCCATGGGCGGCGATAACGCGCCGGACGAGATTGTACGCGGCGCACTGGAGGCTGCTGAAACATACGGGGTCGAAATCATCCTGACCGGAAAAGGCGAGGAGATATTAAGAAGCCTTGAAAAAATGGGCAAAAAGGAACTGCCCAAGGGCGTCGAGATCGCCAACGCCACCGAGACCGTATCCATGGAGGAGGACCCCGTCGCGGCCACGCGTGACAAGAAGGACTCGTCCATGTCCGTGGGGCTCACCATGCTTCGCGACGGCTTCGGGGACGCGTTTGTCTCAGCCGGCAGCACCGGCGCCGTGCTGACGGCGTCCACGCTTATTGTGAAGCGTATCCGGGGGATACGGCGCGCGGCGCTTGCGCCCGTTCTGCCCGTAACCGAAAAAGGCGTCCTGCTGATTGACTGCGGGGCCAATGCCGAGTGTACCCCCGAATATCTGCTGCAGTTTGCCTTTATGGGTTCTTTTTACGCTGAACGCGTTTTGAAAATAGAAAAGCCGCGTATTGGCCTTTTAAATATCGGCACCGAGCCTACCAAGGGGACCGATCTGCAGGTCGGGGCGTATGAACTGCTTGAGAAGGCCGCCGGGGACGGCGCAATCAATTTTGTCGGTAATATTGAATCCAAGGGCGTTTTGATGGGCGAGTGCGATGTCATTGTTGCGGACGGCTATACCGGCAACATCCTGCTCAAGGCAGTTGAGGGGACGGCAAAATTCATCATGCGCGAGCTGAAAAATGTATTGGTTGGCAGCACTTCTGGAAAGATTGCCGCGCTGTTGGCCAAGAAAGGCCTGCTGGCCTTGAAGGAGCGCATGGATGTGGACAAGATCGGCGGAACGGCGCTTTTGGGCATTTCAAAACCCGTTGTCAAGGCGCACGGCTCGTCGAATGCGGAGTCTTTAAAAAGTGCCGTCTATCAGGCGATCTGCACCGTAAATGCCGCGATCACCGAGGATATAAAGAATAACATCGAGCGTATGAAGATAACGGACGCGGCTGAAAAATAATATATCTAAAACTGTTGACAAACACAATCGGACGTTTTATATTTTCGTTAGACGGCGGCACACGCCGCAGTTTAGTAAATATGAGGTGATACTATTGATATTTGAAAAGCTGCGCGCACTTATAGCAGAGCAGTTTTCAGTGAGCGAGGATTCCATTGACATGGATACCTCATTTACGGACGATTTGGGGGCCGATTCACTCGACGTTGTAGAGCTCACGATGGCCATTGAGGAAGAGTTCGACATCCCCGAAACCGATGAAGAGATGCTGTATAAGCTTTTAACTGTCGGTGACGTGTACCGGTACATTGCCAGTAAAATTGACTGATAAAGCTTTTTGAGGGCGGGTCACACCCGCCCTTGTTTGTTACACGCCTCACGGACAGGCCGGCGGACGGCCGGATATGAGTGTGAAAGGATCAGAGGATTAGACAAGGCTTGGTGGATATGGACAGACTGGAACAGAATATCGGTTACGTTTTCCGTGATAAACGGCTTTTGGAAGAGGCGCTCACACACAGCTCCTACGCTAACGAAAACCGGAAAAGTGGATCAAAATGTAACGAGCGCCTGGAGTTTCTGGGCGACTCCATTCTTGGTTTTTTAGTGGCGGAGCATCTGTACGCGCTGGCGCCGGATATGCCCGAGGGGCAGATGACGCGTACGCGCGCCGAGCTCGTCTGCGAAAAAAGCCTCGATATTGCGTCAAACGAGATGCAGCTGGGGGACTTCTTACGGCTTGGGCGCGGCGAGGAGCTCAGCGGCGGCCGTACCCGGCCTTCAATTTTAGCGGATGCCTTTGAGGCGGTTGTGGCGTCTGTGTATCTCGACGGCGGAATGCCGCCGGCCCATAAGCTCGTGGCACGGTTTATCCTGACGCAGATGACGTCGGCCGGACAGGCGGCGGCCGATTATAAAACATCGCTTCAGGAGCTGGTCCAGAAAAAAAACGGCCAGACGCTCACGTATCACCTGATCTCCGAAAGCGGACCGGACCACCTGAAGCATTTTTCCGTGGCGGTCCGACTTAACGGTGAGACGATGGGAACGGGCGGCGGCCGCAGTAAAAAGGAAGCGGAGCAGGAGGCAGCCCGGGCCGCCCTTGAGGCGCTGTCGATATGACGCCGCGCCGGCGCGTGATTCCTGTTTTCGTCCCGCATCTCGGCTGCCCGAACGACTGTATTTTTTGCAACCAGCGCCGCATATCGGGGCAGCTGCAGCCGGCAACGCCGGATACGGTATCGGCGGCTATTGCCGGCATTCCGGCAGACCTCCCCGCGGATGAGCCGGTCCAGCTGGCGTTTTACGGCGGCAGCTTTACGGCGATCCCCGAAGCCGAGCAGGACGCGCTGCTGAGCGCGGCGAGTCCGCTTTTAAAGCGATTTAAAAACGCAAGCCTGCGCGTCTCGACGCGGCCGGACAGCATCAACCGGCTGACGCTCGGGCGCCTTTTGACATATGGCGTTAAAACGGTCGAGCTGGGCGCACAGTCCATGTGCCGGGATGTCCTGACAGCCGCGCGGCGCGGCCATACGCCGGAGGACACCGTCCAGGCCGCACGGCTTGTAAGCGAGGCCGGATTGGAGCTCATCCTGCAGATGATGACGGGGCTTCCGGCGGATACGCCGGAAAAATCACTTTATACGGCCCGCAGGCTTATTGAGCTCGAACCGGACGGCGTACGGATCTATCCGACCGTCGTCATCCGGGACACGGCGCTTTTTGAACTGTGGCGGCACGGCGATTATACCGAGCATACTGTAGAGGATGCCGTCAGCCTGTGCGCGGAGCTTTACGAGCTGTTTGAAAAGGCCGGCATTCCGGTTATCCGCATGGGGCTTAATCCAACGGAGGACCTCACCGGCGGGGATGCCGCCGGCGGCGCGTATCACCCGGCGTTTGGCGAGCTCGTTTTTTCACGGGTATACTTAAACCGCGCGCTGGCGCTGCTTCGCCCGCAGGGGCCCTTTAAAAGCGTTACGTTGGGCGTTGGGAAAAGCCGGGTTTCCTGCATGGTCGGACACGCCAAAAGTAATATTGACGCGCTGCGGCGTGAGCTGGGCCCGATCACCGTACGTGTACGGCCGGCCGAAACGCAGCCGGGTGAAATTGTTATAATGGACATTGAAAAAGGACCCTGAAAAGGATATAATAAATTATTAATCGAGACGGCGCGCCTTTAACAGGGAGCGCCGCCCTCAGAAGTCAGGAAAAGGAGGTGGTTTGATTTGTATTTAAAGTCTTTGGAGATTCAGGGCTTTAAATCCTTTCCGGAAAAGACGCGTCTCACGTTTGATAAACCGGTTACGGCCATTGTCGGGCCCAACGGCTCCGGAAAGTCGAATATCTCCGATGCGGTCCTATGGGTCATGGGTGAGCAGTCCACACGGACGCTGCGCGGCGGCAAAATGGAGGACGTCATCTTTGGCGGAACGCTCCGGCGGGCGCAGGTCGGCTTTGCGGAGGTTTCGCTTGTTTTAGACAATACGGACCGCCTTTTTGATATGGATTTCACAGAGGTTATGATTACGCGCCGCTATTACAGAAGCGGCGAGAGCGAATACTTTATTAACCGGCAGCTCGTGCGTCTGAAGGACGTCAACGAGCTTTTAATGGATACCGGGCTCGGGCGCGAGGGTTACAGCATCATCGGGCAGGGGAAGATCGACGCGATTTTATCCGCCAAGAGCACGGACCGGCGCGAGATATTTGAGGAAGCGGCCGGCATCTCTCGCTTTCGCCACCGCAAGGAGGAGTCCGAGCGCAAGCTGCAGCAGACGGAGGACAACCTTGTGCGCCTGGGCGACAAGATTTCTGAGCTGGAGCTTCAGGTGGAGCCGCTGCGCGAGCAGGCTGAAACGGCTAAAAAATATCTGCTTTTACGGGACGAGCTGCGCGAGCTGGAGATTTCGGTCTGGATGCGGAGCCTGGAAAACATCGCCGAGCAGGCGGCCAAGACGGATGCGGACCTTTTGAGCGCCGAGGCGCAAAAAGAAAACGTTACAAACGAGATTGATACGTATTACGACACGCTGAGCGCGTTTTCAGAGCAAATGCACGAGAAGGACGTCGAGCTGGAGGACATACGCCGGTCCATATCCGGTATGGAAGCGTCGGCCGCCGAGCAGGACAGTACCATTGCCGTGCTTAAGACAAAGCTGGAAAACAATATTGGAGAGGCCGAACGCATCCGGCGCGAGCTGGACGAGCAGGCCGGGCGCGACGGCGGGCTCAAAGCCCAGATCGCCGAACGCGAAGGCCGCATTGCCGAGCTCCTGGCTGAAAAAGAGCGACTTTCCGCGGAGGCGTCCGGGCTTATTAACGAACTGCAGAAGGTCTCCGAAACGTCCGGCGAAGCCGCTAAAAGGCTCGGGGAGCTGCTCTCGCGGGAAAACGGGCTCATTTCTTCGGTCAGCGACGCCAAATCGCGCCTGTCGGCGCTGGCGTCCGCCGCGCAGGAAATGTACGACCGGGAGCGCCTGTCTTCACAGGAGGCCGCCGGTGCGATGGATAAGCACGCCACGCTTGAAACAGAGCGCGCTACGTGCGCGGGCGACCTGAAAACGGTACGGGAAGAGCTTACGAGTCTGAAAAACGTCATCAGCGGCTATACGCTGCGCATGGAAAGCCGACGTAAAAAGGCTGAAGACGCCGGCGATAAAAAAATGAAAATGACGATGGACCTCAGCGCTCTGAAAAACCGCATCAGTCTTTTAACCGAGATGGAAAAGGATTACGAGGGTTATTCCAAAGCTGTCCGGCTCGTTATGCAGGAGCAGCGCCGGGGCATACTGAAGAATATACGCGGTACGGTGGGAGATCTCGTCAAGACGGACGACAAGTATGCCGTGGCGATTGAGACGGCGCTGGGCGGCGCGATGCAGAACATTATCGTCGACACCGAGGAGGATGGCAAGCAGGCCATTAACTACCTAAAGCGCCGTGACGGCGGGCGAGCCACGTTCTTGCCGGTGTCGGCCGTCCGGGGCCATGTGCTCGATGAAAGAAATCTTGTAAACGAAACAGGCTACGAAGGCTTGGCTATCGATCTCGTACGCTATGACGGCGCGTATGACGGGATCTATAAAAGCCTTCTTGGCCGTGTAGCCGTGGCCGACAGCCTCGACAACGCCATTGCCATCGCGCGCCGAAATAAAAACAGCTTTCGTATCGTGACGCTCGACGGCCAGGTTTTAAACGCCGGCGGCTCGATGACAGGCGGCTCGGCCGCCCGAAATACGGGTATTCTGTCCAGAGCCAACGAGCTTAAACAGCTGGCCGGGCAGATTGGTCCCCTGGAGGAGACTATCGCGCGGCTGGAACGGGAGCTTAATGAGGCCGTTCGTGAAAAAAACGCGGCCGTTTACGAGCTGGAAACGGCGAACGGCGAGATGCGTGTTTTGGAAGACAAGGTATTACAGCTTGAAACAAATTTAAAGCATTATGACCTGATGCTGGACGCGTCGAATCAAAATATTAAAACGCTCAAGGCCGATGCGTCGGCGATGGACGAGCGCATCACCCAGAACGGCCTCGACACCGAAGCGGCCCGGGCCGATATCACGGCCTTTGAAAAGGAGCTGTCCCAGCTGCGTGAGCAGGCCGCCCGCGACACGGAAGGGCAGCAGCAGCTCGCTGCCGAGCGTGAGAAAATCAACGCGGTTTTGTCGGAGCTGCGCGCGAAGGAGGCCTCGTTTGACGCCGAGCGCGACGCGCTGACGAAAGCCGTCGCGGAGCTGTCCGAGCTGCGCGACGTGCTGTCCGGCGGACGCAATCAGCAGCTGCAATACGTCGAGGAGCTGCAGGCTAAACAGGCTGAAATGCTTCGGGAAATCACCGCGCGTGAGTCCGCGCTCGGTAAGCTAGGCGAGCAAACGGCACAGCTTAAAAAGCGCGCCGCATCCATCACAGAAGAAAAGCTGAAGCTTGAGGCCGACCGGAATCGGCGCGACAAGCTCATGCAGGATAAGAATCAGGAGCTTTTAAACCTTGAGCGCGAATGCGCGCGGCTCGAGCAAAAAAAGCTGGCGGCCGAGATGGAGGAAAAGCAAATCATCGACCGGCTGTGGGATACGTATGAGATGACGCGTTCGGCGGCCATGGCCGTCCGTGCGGAACTTGACGGCATTACAGATGCCCGAAAGCGCATAGCACAGCTCAAGCGGGGGATTTCCGAACTTGGAAATCCCAACATCGGCGCGATTGATGAGTTTGAGCGCGTCAATACCCGCTACACGTACCTGACGGAGCAGCGCGACGATGTCGAGCGGGCAAAAACGGAGCTGTTGGTGATCATCCGGGACATCACGAACGAAATGCGCACGCTGTTTACCCAGGCGTTCGAGGTCATCCGCGAGAGCTTTCAGGAGACGTTTCTGGAGTTTTTCGGCGGGGGACAAGCCTCGCTGGAGCTGGAGGACCCGGACGATATCCTCAGCAGCGGCATCGAGATCAAGGTCCAGCCGCCGGGTAAATCGCTCAAGACCATCACGCTGCTGTCCGGCGGAGAGAAGGCGTTTACCGCCATCTCGCTGTACTTTGCGATTATAAAAGTCAAGCCCACACCGTTTGTCTTTATGGATGAGATAGAAGCGGCGCTCGACGAGGCGAATATCCAGCGCTTCGCCATGAACATGCGCAAGATGTCCGCCAAAACCCAGATGCTCATCATTACCCATCACCGGGCCACCATGGAGGAAGCGGACGTTTTATACGGCGTGACCATGCAGGAGCAGGGCGTGTCGCGCGTTATCAGCATCGATCTGGCCGAGGCGGAGCAGACGCTTCGCAAAAGGGCCTGATACATAAAGCGGCTTATTCCAATACTCATACGGGAAGCCGCCATAAAGCATTATTCGGGAGGAACACGCTTGAGTTTTTTTGACAAGATACGGGAAGGCTTACAAAAGACAAAAAAGTCTGTCACCGTCCAATTAAACGGCCTGTTTGCCGCCTTTACGGGCGCCAACGAGGATTTTTTTGAAGAGCTGGAGGAAACGCTGATCTTAGCCGACCTCGGCGTCGAAACCGTCGACAAGGCCGTTACCCAACTGCGCGAGGTCACAAAGCGCGAGGGGTATTTAAAAGGTGAGGAAATTAAAGAAGCGCTCGAGGATATTTTATCAGGGCTTTTAGAGATCGGCGACGTGGGATTGAAACTCACAACGAAGCCGTCGGTGATTCTTGTCATCGGTGTCAACGGCGTCGGAAAGACGACGACGATCGGGAAGCTGGCGCTCAAGTATAAAAATGAGGGTAAAAAAGTGCTTCTATGCGCGGGAGACACATTCCGGGCCGCGGCCGGTGAGCAGCTTCAAGTCTGGGCCGAGCGCAGCGGGGCGGACATCGTGCGCCACGAGGAGGGCGCGGACCCCGCCGCTGTCGTCTTCGACGGAATCGCAGCGGCCAAGGCGCGCGGTGCGGATATCATCATCTGTGATACGGCCGGCCGGCTTCACAATAAGCAAAACCTCATGAACGAGCTGAATAAAATCAGCCGTATTATCAGCCGTGAGCTGCCGGACGCCGACCGGGAGACGCTTCTCGTCATCGACGCCACCACCGGCCAAAACGGACTTATTCAGGCCAAGGTTTTTAAGGAGGCCGCCGGCATCACGGGGCTTGTTCTCACGAAGCTCGACGGGACGGCCAAGGGCGGCATCGTATTTGCCATTGCCGATCAGCTTCAGGTGCCCGTCAAGCTCGTCGGCGTCGGCGAGAAGCCGGAAGATTTGCTGGAATTTGAAAGTACGGCGTTTGCCCAGGCACTTTTACGATGAGATTCGTTTTAGCAACGGGAAATACCGGCAAGCTCCGGGAAATGCGCGAGATTCTGGCCGAATACAGGCTGGATGTCATCTCTCAGACGCAAGCCGGTCTCACCCTTGAGCCCGACGAAACAGGTGAGACCTTTTATGAAAACGCGCGTATAAAGGCCGAGGCCGTTATGAAAGCGTCCGGACTGCCGGCCATTGCGGACGATTCTGGCCTTGAGGTGGAAGCTCTGGGCGGGCGTCCGGGCGTCTATTCCAAGCGCTACGGCGGCTTTTCAGACGATGGCGAACGGAACGCGTATTTGTTGAAAGAACTCGAAAACACGGAACATCGTGCCGCCCGATTCGTCAGCAGTATTGTCTGCTGTTTTCCGGATGGCGGTGAGGTCAGCGCCCGGGGCGAGTGCGGGGGGGAGATTCTCCGAGCACCGCGCGGGGACAGCGGCTTTGGCTATGACCCGGTCTTTCTCGTCGGCGGTACAGACAAAAGTATAGCGGAGCTGACAAGCGAAGAAAAAAATGCCGTTTCCCACCGCGGCAAAGCGCTTCGCGCTTTTGTTCCGAAACTCAGAGACTATTTAAGCCGCAGGCCGGACGGGAAGTAACAGACTCTCGTCAGCGGCTTCCAGCAAGCCCACTTGAACTTTTAATTAGAAAAATTGGAGGAAAACTATGCTCAGCAGCAGGCAACGCGCGCAGCTGCGCGCCATGGCCAATCCCCTTGATACGATCCTGCAGATCGGGAAGGGCGGCATTACGGATAACGTCGTCACACAGATGTCGGACGCACTGTTATCGCGGGAGCTCGTCAAGGGCCGCGTTCTGGAGTCGTCCCTGCTCTCGGCCCGGGAGGCGGCCGACGAGCTGGCGGCGCGCATCGGGGCCGAACCTGTCCAGACGATTGGTTCGCGCTTTGTTTTATATAAGGAAAGCACCCAAATCCCGAAAGAGAAGCGCATTAAGCTCGTGAAATAATAGGCTGAACGCCGGTTTAAATTGAAACAGGCATTCGGCGCCTGGGCGTTCAAAGCAAAAACCATAATTAGGTGTGTGATGTTTTTGAGGCTTGGAATTTACGGCGGGACGTTTAATCCCCCGCATATCGGACATATTCGCGCGGCGGCCGCAGCGGTGTCACAGATGGGGCTGGATCAGTTGCTTGTGATACCAACAGGGATACCGCCGCATAAAACGCTTGAGCCGGGCTCGCCGTCACGGGAAGAACGGCTGGAGATGACGCGGCTGGCGTTTGCCGATATTGGCTGCGCCACGGTTATGGAGCTGGAGCTCGAAAAAAACGGCGTCAGCTACACGGTCCAGACGGTTGAAGCGCTGAAAAAACAATGGTCCGACGCGCAGATGTATCTGATTGTCGGGTCCGATATGTATGTGACACTCGGCCAGTGGTATCAGGCCGGTCAGCTTTTAAACGCCGTTACACCGGCCGTATTTTCAAGAGGCGCCGGGGAGGATGCCCGGATCGGTGAATATGAAAAGCATCTTCGGGCGCAGTTCGGCGTCGAGTCTGTCATCATTGAGCACGACGCCATCGACATATCGTCCTCGCAGCTGCGCGGAATGCTGGCACTCCGGGAGGGCAGCGACTATTTAACGGATACGGTATACGAGTATATTATCCAAAATAAACTATATGGCGCAAAGCCTGATTTTGACTGGCTGCGTGTCCAGGCTTACACCATGCTTAAATCGCGGCGGATTCTGCACGTGGCCGGCTGCGAGGCTGAAGCCGTCCGGCTTGCCAGGCACTGGAAAGCCGACGAAGAAGAGGCGCGGGAAGCCGCAATTTTGCACGATATCACCAAGCAGCTGGAGCTGCCCGATCAGTTGCAACTGTGTGAAAAATATGATATTATGACTGACACTGTCGAAGCCGAGGAGGTCAAGCTGCTGCACGCCAAAACGGGCGCGGCGCTGGCCCGTCAGCTGTTCGGCGCGTCCGACGCGGTCCATGATTCGATTTTGTGGCATACAACGGGACGCCCGGACATGACGCTTTTGGAAAAGATTATTTATCTGGCTGATTATATAGAACCGACGCGGGAGTTTGAAAATGTCAAGGAGCTCAGAAGCCTGGCCTATGCCGATCTGGATGCGGCTGTTAGAAGAGGCCTTCAGATGAGTATAGACGACATGCATGAGCGCGGCATTGTGCCGCATGAGCGTTCCCAGCAGGCTCTCAGCTGGTTCACACCCACATCGCAGTCACCGCATTAAAAGGGGATCAAAGCAATGAAGCTATCCGGAAATAAGAAAAATGGCCGCTATGCCGCAGGCAACGGCGCGCGCGGCCAAGCTTCTAAACCGAGCCGCGTCCAGTCCGCCGCGAATGGGCAGCCGAAGACAGTACGCGCACCCGCAAAGAAGAAGAAAAAGGGGCCGCCCAAAATACTGAAAATCGTGATCATTGTACTGGTCGCTATTCTGGCGCTGGCAGCCGTATTGTTCACCATTTATAAGCTGGCCGTCAAACCGCCCGATATGGTGGAACCGCCCGGTATTACATCCTCGCCCAACGTCAATAATAACGATAACAATTCAAACAATGCGGATCCCACCGAGACGCCGAGCGGGGAAGCGGTTGGGGCTTTGACGGATCGGAAATCCGAGTACATGTACACCTTTGTCATTCTCGGCTTTGACGATGGCAACGGCAACACGGATACGATGATGGTCGTCAATTTTGACGCCGTAAACTATACGATGAATGTCGTTAATATCCCACGCGATACGCTCGTCAACGTCTCATGGTATACGAAAAAGGCCAATTCCATGTATGCCGGCGGCGGCATCGACGGGGTTAAAAACGGGCTGCAAAAGATACTTGGTTTTCCGGTTGACTTTTACGTCCTTGTCGACCTGGACGCGTTTCCTGCCCTCGTCGACGCGGTGGACGGCGTTGATTTCGACGTCCCGAGGAATATGGATTATGAGGATCCCGCGCAGAATCTGTCTATACACCTGAAGAAAGGTCCGCAGCACCTGGACGGCGCCGAGGCGCTACAGCTGGTACGCTTCCGAAAGGGAACCGGGGGAACCGGATACATTACCGGAGACATCGGACGTATCGAAATGCAGCAGGCATTCCTGATGGAGGCGTGCAGCCAGATCATCGGGAAGCATGAAGAACTGAACATTAAGGAAATCGCCAATATCTTTTTCAACTACGTTAAGACAGACCTGACGGCCGGCAATCTTGTCTGGCTCGGCCAACAGTTTTTCAAAATGGACGCTGAGAATATCTCCTTCCAGACGATCCCGGCCGATGTCAACGACTCCATTAATAAAAATTCGTATGTTACCATCTATGTCAACGACTGGCTTGAGCTGCTTAACGCAAAAATAAATCCGTATAAGAATGATATAACCGCCAACCAGCTGAGCATATACACGCGTGACGCCAATGGTAATTTGTACGTGACGGACGGTAACTACGCCGGGAAATCCTCGTGGGGGAAAAGCACCGTTTCCACATCTTCCGGCAGCGCCTCGCCGTCGCCCAGCCCGTCGCCCAGCCCCAGTCCGTCCCCAAGTCCGAGTCCATCTCCGAGCGCCAGTCCGGACGTCTCGGCTTCTCCGAGTGCAAGCCCAAGTCCGAGCCCGTCGCCGAGCACAAGCCCGGATGCCTCGGCTTCGCCGAGCATAAGCCTACCGCCAAGCGAGAGCCCGTCGCCGAGCGCCAGTCCGAATGCTTCGGCCACGCCAAGTCCGTCTCCCAGTGAGAGCCCGGACACCTCCGCCTTACCGAGCGCAAGTCCGTCGCCAAGTCCGAGCCCGTCGCCGAGTCCCAGTGATGCCGGCTCTTCCGGGTCGGGGATAACGGCCGGCTGAGCTGACAAGCTTAACAGAGTATATTTAAAACGCAGGTATGCGTTATCATAGTAGTACAGGAAAGGAATGGTCACTTAAATGCTGACATCTTTAGAAATAGCCGAGCTGGCCGTCCGGGCGCTGGACAGTAAAAAAGCCCGGGATATTAAAGTGCTGGAGACGACAGACGTCACCGTGCTGGCCGACTATTTCATTCTTTGCACGGCAGGCTCAACCACGCAGATTAAAACACTGACCGACGAGGTGGATAAGGTTCTCGGCGAAAAGGGAGAGCCGCCGCTTCACAAGGAAGGATACCGCCGCGGCGGCTGGATTCTGATCGATTTTGGCGTCGTCATCGTGCATATATTTTTAGCCGATATCCGCGAGTTTTACGGGCTGGAGCGCTTGTGGCGCGACGCGCGTGAAGTGGATATTGCCCAGTGGATCACCGAAGACTGAAACAATAAAAATTAAGGACTGGTCTGATGAAGTACGAGTTTGCCCGTATCGAGAAAAAGTGGCAGGAGAAGTGGGAGGCAGCCCAGGTTTTCGCCGCCAAAAACGGCGATAGCCGTGAGAAGTTTTACGGATTGATCGAGTTTCCGTATCCGTCCGGAGAGGGCCTGCACGTCGGGCATCCCCGGCCGTATACGGCGATGGATATCATCGCGCGCAAAAAGAGGATGCAGGGCAAAAATGTCCTGTTTCCCATTGGCTTTGACGCGTTTGGACTGCCGACGGAAAACTATGCCATCAAGAACAAGATTCATCCCGCTATTGTCACAAAACGCAACATTGCCCGCTTTACGGAGCAGCTCAAGATGCTCGGTTACAGTTTTGACTGGGACCGCGTCGTCGACACCACCGATCCGGGTTACTATAAGTGGACGCAGTGGATCTTTTTAAAGCTGTTTGAAAACGGACTGGCTTATAAGGCCTCCATCCCTGTTAACTGGTGTACCTCCTGCAAATGCGTGCTGGCCAACGAAGAGGTCGTGAACGGCGTGTGCGAGCGCTGCGGGGCCGACGTCGTCCGGCGCGAAAAGAGCCAGTGGATGCTGAAAATAACCGAGTATGCCCAGCGCCTGATCGACGATCTGGACGATCTGGACTTTATAGAGCGTGTCAAAATCCAGCAAAAAAACTGGATCGGCCGTTCCACAGGCGCGGAGGTCGATTTTAACACGACCACCGGCGAGACGCTGCGCGTGTTCACAACGCGGCCCGATACGCTTTTCGGCGCGACCTATATGGTTATGTCACCGGAGCACGCGTATTTAAGGAAATGGACCTCGATTCTGGAAAATGCGGACGAGGTGTGCGCGTATCAGGAGGCGGCGGCCAAGAAGTCCGACTTTGAGCGCACGGAGATGGCCAAGGAGAAAACAGGCGTCGAGCTCAAAGGCGTGCGTGCCGTCAACCCTGTGACAGGGGACGAGATTCCAATCTTTATTTCCGATTACGTTCTGGCCACGTACGGCACCGGTGCGATCATGGCCGTCCCCGGTCACGATTCACGCGACTGGGAGTTTGCCAAGGTCTTCGGCCTGCCGATCATAGAGGTTGTAAAAGGCGGCGACGTTGAGAAAGAAGCGTTCACGGACTGCGAGACCGGTACCATGGTGAACTCCGGATTTTTAAACGGCCTGAGCGTCGAAAATGCGATTAAAACAATTACCGAGTGGCTCAGTGAGCGTGGACTCGGCGAGCAAAAGGTCAACTATAAGCTGCGCGACTGGGTCTTTTCACGCCAGCGTTACTGGGGCGAGCCGATTCCCATTGTGCACTGCGATACATGCGGCTATGTGGCGCTGCCGGAAAGCGAGCTGCCGCTCCTGCTGCCGGAGGTTGAAAACTACGAGACGACGGACACGGGCGAAAGCCCCTTGGCCGCCATGACGAATTGGATTGAGACTACGTGTCCCAAGTGCGGCGGCAAGGCCACGCGCGAGACGGACACCATGCCCCAGTGGGCCGGCTCAAGCTGGTATTTCCTGCGCTATACCGATCCGGACAATGACGAGGCGCTGGCATCCAAAGCGGCGCTGGATTACTGGACGCCGGTGGACTGGTATAACGGCGGCATGGAGCACACAACGCTGCATCTGCTGTATTCGCGCTTCTGGCATAAGTTCCTGTATGACATCGGCGTCGTCCCGACGAGTGAGCCGTATAAAAAGCGTACCAGCCACGGCATGATTTTAGGCGAGGACGGACAGAAAATGTCCAAGTCGCGCGGGAACGTCATAAATCCCAACGATATCATCAATGAATTTGGTGCGGATACGCTGCGCCTGTATATCATGTTTATCGGTGATTTTGAGAAGGCCGCTCCGTGGTCGTCTAACGCCGTCAAGGGCTGTAAGCGCTTTTTGGACCGGGTATGGAACCTGTCCGAGAAACGTCTCGGCGGCGGCGAAAGCTACTCCGAGGCCAACGAGAGCGCCGTACATCGTGCCATTAAAAAGGTCGGCGACGATATCGAAAGCATGAAGTTCAACACGGCTATCGCAACGCTTATGGCGCTCGTCAACGATTTTTACGATAAAAGCCCGTCACGGGGGGACATCAAAGCGCTTTTAGCGCTGCTGTCACCCTTTGCCCCGCATGTTGCCGAGGAGCTTTGGGAGATCCAGGGCTTTGGCGGACTGGCCTGTGAGGCCGGATGGCCGGCGTACGACGAGAGCAAGACGATTGAGGCCGAGCGTGAAATAGCCGTACAGGTCGGCGGAAAGCTCAAGGCGACCGTTATGGTGCCCAACGATGCCGACGATAACACCGTGCTCGAAGCGGCTAAAGCCAACGAAAAAATTCAGAAGCTCATTGAGGGCAAAGACATAATCCGGATGATCGTTGTAAAAAATAAGCTCATCAACCTGATTGTTAAATAAGGAGCCCGGAGTGTGCGGCAACCATTAACCGTGCCGGCGCATAAGATGGTCTGCATAGGAATTAAAAAAGCGCCCGTAGCCCGGTATATTCAGTGGCGGTATCAGGCCGACAAATAGAATAAAATGCCAGCAGATATCCCCTTGTTGATAAATTCGCACTTGACAATAATCAGATGTCAAACTATAATGAGGGGTGTCAAAGCCATGCGATGGCCCTTAAAACGCGCCGTCGGCGCGTATTTGGAGGGAGGGAAACAAGTGTCGGAAGTCCATGTCAAGGATAATGAATCTTTGGACAGTGCCTTAAAGAGATTTAAGCGAAATTGTGCAAAAGCCGGAGTGCTCTCGGATCTCAGAAAAAAAGAGTATTACCAGAGCCCCAGTGTCAAGCGCCGCAAGAAATCTGAAGCGGCCAGAAAAAACAGCAATAAGAAAAAGTTCTATTAATAACAACAACCGGACTGCTTAGCAGTCCGGTTATGATTTTTTGGGGGCCTTTCTTAAGTGACATCTTTTTAGCGTTTGGGCCGGGCTGCGCCGGCCCAGAATCATGCGACCTGATTACACCGCGGGTGTGAAACTATGGAAAGTGATAAAAAATGATAATGTCACAATTGGCCTCAACTGTGAAGGCAGCTTGGAATAATCCATCCCGCGTGCTTTAAAAACGCACCCTGATCGATTATAATAAAGACAAAACGCGCCTGTAAGGAGGTCCCGTCAAATGGTTTTATATTTCAGCGGCACGGGTAACAGCCGCTATGTCGCCAAGGTCATCGGTGAAAAAATCGGCGACGACGTCATTTCCATGAACGAGTTGATTAAAGGTGAACAGCCGGCTATGCTGAAATCGGATAAGCCGTACGTCTTTGTCTGCCCGACGTATGCCTGGCGCGTCCCGAGAATTGTCGAACGCTTTTTGCTGGACGCGCGTCTTGCGGGCAGCCGTCAGGCCTATTTCATCCTGACCTGCGGCACCAGCACGGGCGACGCTATCCGGTATGCCAGCAGGTTGTGCCATGAAAAGAGCCTGTACTTCATGGGGCTTGCCGGCATTGTTATGCCTGAAAATTACATTGTCATGTTCAAGGCGCCGGACCGGAAGGAAGCAGATGCGATCATAGCGAAGGCCGGTCCGCATATCCTTGAAGCGGCGGAACTGATTAAAGCGGGGAAGCCGCTGCCGGCTGGAAAAAAAACAGGCCGCCTTATGAGCGGGCCTGTCAATACGCTGTACTATAAGTTCATGGTAAATGACAAAGGCTTTTATGCTACCGACCAGTGTATTTCCTGCGGTAAATGCACCGAGGTCTGTCCGCTCAATAATGTCTGTCTTGAAAAAGGCCGCCCGCTATGGGGCGGCAGCTGCACGCACTGCATGGCCTGCATCTGCCTGTGCCCGACGCAGGCCATCGAATACAAAAATAAAGCCAGGGGCAAGCCGCGCTATCATCTCGACGACGAAAAGCTGCGCGTCTAACAGTTCGCTTCTTCAAACTACTAGATATTATAAAAGAAAGGGTGACGGAATGCGCCGCCTCTATACCTCCAGAGAGCTTGGGCTGATCGTGATTTTAGTAATTTACATACTTGCCGCCGCCGTGGGGCTGCTTGTTTTTCGTTATATGGACGGCTACGTTATCTATATACGTTTGCTTACATCGGATATGGCTGCCACGGCGTTTGTCTGGCTGATGAGCGTTCTTTTCGGCAACGCGACAATCTATGATCCGTATTGGAGCGTTGCGCCCATCGTCATTGTGCTGTTAACGGGATTCTATCTGGGACAGCTTACGGCCGGATTCTTTCTCATCTCGGCCGTCGTGCTTTTCTGGGGGTTACGGTTGACGGCGCACTGGACGACGACGTTTAAAAGCCTCCGCGTTCAGGATTGGCGTTATACCGGACTCGAAACAGCGCACCCGAGGCTTTGGTTTGCGATCAATCTGCTTGGCATCCACCTGTTTCCGACACTTGTGGTCTTCCTGGTTTTACTTCCGGCTGTCGCGTTCGTGCAAAGCGGCGCCGCGCTCAATGCCGGCATCGCCGCCGGAGCGCTTGTCTGCCTTGGAGCGGTACTGCTGCAGTATACGGCGGATCGGCAGATGCGCACCTTTCGCAACGCGCCGGAAAACGCCGGACGCGTTAACCGCGCCGGCGTCTGGAAGTATTCCCGGCATCCCAACTATCTCGGTGAGATCCTCATGTGGTGGGGCATCTATCTGATGATGGTGTTTTCCGGGCCGTCACAACTGGTGTTTATCGCCGGGCCATTGGTCAACACCCTGATGTTCCTATTCATCAGCATCCCGATGCTGGAACGGCGTCAGGTGAACAGTAAGCCGGAATACGCTGCCTACAGGGAACAAACCGGTATGCTTGTGCCGCGCCTGTCGAGCTTCGGGTTTGGGGCGCGCAGGCTCACTAAATGACATCTGGTAAAGCTTCACGGAAGCAGACCGGCGGCCAGATGCTCAGCGAACTGGCAGGCCGTCCTCGGCGTTCGGGACCCGTGTGACATCTCCCATTGGATTGCCAGCTTCCGAAGCTCGTCCCGGTCTGAGGCAACGCCGGCCTGCCGTGCCAGCGCTTCGGCCGTGTCGAGATAATCGGCCCGGCTGAGGGAAAAGAACGGGATGCGCAGGCCAAACCGGTCGGCCAGAGACGTTTTCTCCTCAACTGTTTCCGTATCATTCATATCGTTTTGATCCGAGAAATGCCGCCTCGTCAGCTGCCGGCGGTTGGAGGTGGCGCAGATCATCACGTTGGCCGGCCGGCGGACGAGCCCGCCCTCCAGTATAACCTTGAGCATGGAGTAGCCCGCGTCGGGCGTCTCAAAGCTGAGGTCGTCTATAAACAGGATGAATTTGCGCGGACGCCAGGCCAATTCGCCGATAAGCTTCGGCAGCTCGGCCAGAGACTGCTTGGAGACCTCAATGAGCGTCAGCTTTTCAAACCCTGTAATCCCAAGCATGGACTTGACCGTGGCGGACTTACCCGTCCCGCTGTCGCCGTATAACAGCATATTATTAACCGCGCTGCCACCAAGCAGCGCTTTCGTGTTGTCCAATACGGCGCTTCGCTGCCAGTCATACCCGACCATCCGCTCATAATTCAGCGTATCCGGCGACTCAATCGGCGTAAGATGACGGCCGGACCATAAAAACGCCCGGTATTTGGCTAACGCGCCGCAGCCGTTATCCCGGTAAAAATCCTTCAGGGCGTCAAAACGGAGGTCCACGCCGGCTTTCCATTCCGGCAGGGACTCGATGAGCGCGTCAAATTGGCCGGACGACAGACTTTTCAGCTCACGTTTAATCTCCGCGCAGGCCAGCGCCGACACGTCTGACAAGATGCTGAAATCACGACGGGCCGCCGCGTCGGTTTCGGGGCCGGTCAGGCCTTTTAAAAGCGCCTCGGCATAGTCGGATTCGTTATATCGCAAATGGTCGAGCAGATAATCCCCAAGGCCGGGTGAGCGGGCTTCGCTTAAAAGAGAGTAAACCGAGGCGTAATGCTCGGCTGCCTGCTCCGGCTGCTCCTGGTCGAGCGCCCGGCACAGCGCCCGAAAGGATTTTAAAACGGGCGATTGGGCAGCGGACCGGAAAACCGTGAGCGTGCCAAGCGCCAGCGTTGTCTGCTTGAATGTCATCTTAAGGTACCAGCTTTCTTTATGATGGGCTATTGTATCACAGCGCCGGCTACCGGGCAACGCCTTAAAAAGCCGGCGAACCGGAGAAGCAGAGAACTGGTGCAGCCGACATTCAGTACCCCAACCCCAAGCTCTGGCTTGAGCGCGGCGCATATGGCTGCCAGGCATCCTGCTCGGGGTTGATGTACCGGCTGGGTCTCCACGAGCTCAGGGACGAGTGTATGGCCCTTGTCGCCCGTCTCTGTCGGGATGGCAACATCGTGGTATAGGAAACGTCCCCGCTCGCCGGTGAGGTAATGTTACGCTTGCGTGCTATTGTATGAAAAAAGGAGCAGGATTATCTAAGCTTCAGCTTTCAGATAATCCTGCCGTAAGATAACGCTATATAATGCTGAGCTGAATAGTCACCTGTACTTATTTATATTCAGCGATGATCTGTTTTAAAGCGGCGGGGATGTCCCCGTCGTAAACGCCGCCGTGATAACAGATCAACTTTTCGATATCAAAGCTTAAAAGCTTTCTGACGGACTCGACGGCCATCGGTAAATCCAGCGCATACCCGGGATTGGCGATGGATAACCGGCCCTTATACATCGCCAGGGCGTCGCCTGTTATCAACGTTTTTTCCCGGATCAGATACAACGAAATATGGCCGGGCATATGGCCGCTCGTATCAATGACCTCCAGGCCGCCGCAGACCGGCAGGATATCGCCGTCGTTTACCGTCGTGACAGGCTTAACGGTTCCGATCGTACGGAGCAGCTTCATAAATCTTTCGCCGTCGGCCTTTTCCTTGGCGGATAATGACGCCTGGAGCTGTTCGGCCTGGACGAGCCGCAAAGACGGTTTTTCGCCCGTCAGGTACGGCTTTTGCGCCTTCGAGCTGATAACCTCTATAGCGGGATATTTATCCAGGATTTCTTTCATGGCGCCCATGTGATCGTGATCGTGATGTGTAATAATGAGCTTGGAGACATCCGCCATGCGCAGTCCGGCCTGTGCCAGTGCTTTCTCAATTTCCGGTGAAAAGCCAGGGTATCCGCAATCGACTAAAACAAGCCCGTCGTGATCTTTTAAAACAGACAGATACAGCGGGAAGCTTTGATGACCGTCATAAAATTGCAGAGATAATACTGTAATACAACTCATGCGATAGACCTTTCTGAAATAATACGGTGATGGCGCTTGATTATAACATAAATCCGCCTGGATTGAAAATCCGGCAATGAAACGGCGGGTGCCTGCGCAGCCAACAAAGTAACGCACCGGAACAGACGTTTTGTTCCGGTGCGTTACTTTTCATCAGCGTTGTAATACGGGAGGAAGGATGCTTATTTCCTGAAATGAGATATCAAAAGATCGTTGCGCTGCCTCGTACTGCAGAGATCTCTGAAATCAGCCGGATTGCCGGTTACCAGGCTTTTTTCCAGAGCGCTTTTTATGATACCGATATCGGCGCAGCTGTTATCAAGCATGTTCACACCGACCAGGCGCTCGTCGTCCCAGGCTTTTTGGACGTATCCGCCGTTCCGCTGCTCGGTTTCCGTCCGGGTGCCGCTCGCCAGGTCGCCGAGGCCGGAAAATACCATATGCATAAAGTGCGTGATGTTATGCGGAATCGTCCCGCTATAGGTATCCTCGCGGCCAGCCATATTCCGCCCGGCCGTCCGTCCCTGATAGCGAGCGTTCGGCCACAGTCCGATAATCTGTTTTTTTCCGGTCAGAAGGTTTGTGCCCTGCGCCACATCACCGGCGGCATAGACGTCCGGGTTGCTGCTGCGCATGTGTTCGTCCACGACGATTCCTCTGTCAAGCTCGATTTGTTGCTTGTCTATAAAACCAAGATTGGGACGTACACCGATGCAGACAACGACAATGTCGGCCTCTTCCGGCGGCTCGCCATCTGAAAAATACCCGCTGAGTCTGCCGGATGCTTCGAGTATTTTCTCAATGCCGGCGCCGAATCGGAGCTTTATGCCCTTGCTGACGAGCCTTTCTTCAATGATACAGGCGCATTCCTTGTGCGCCGCCAGCGGAAAAAGACACGGGGCCATATCGGCCAGACAGACCTCCAGCCCGGCGTTATATAAAAGTTCGACAATCTTGATGCCCACCATGGAAGCCCCGATGACCAGTCCCTTTTTAGGTGACTGCTTGAGCGTGTCTTTAAGCTTCAGCGCGTCCTCCACCGTCCGCATGGCATAGACATTTTTGTTTTTAATCCCCTCAATGGGCGGCAGAAACGGGCTGGCGCCCGTAGCCACCAGACATTTGTCATAATGCCAGGTGCAGCCGGTCGCGCTGTTGACGGTTTTAGTCTTCGTATCCAGCTTAACTGCGGGTGAACCGAGATGAAGCTTTACCTCATGACGGGTATAAAAGTCCCTGTCATATCCAAAGGGGAACATTGCCGAAAAATCGATCTTTCCCGATACATAATAAGTCGTCAGCATCGGATTATAGGCCGGCCAAATGCTGTCTGAGATCATGTGGATATCACCGGTGAAATCGCTTTGGCGCAATGCTTTAACCGCTTCTATGGCTGCTCCGCCGTTTCCGAGGATGCACATGGTTTTATTTTCTGGCAAAATGCCTCACCGCCTTTAATGTTTAGTTTGTCCTGGTGTTATCAAATGCCCGCCGCGTATTTGTTGCCGGTGGCCAGAACCAGCCGGGAGGCAACCTTGTTTTGTTCGTTTTTGCTCAGCTCGGCGGTATCGCCGTAGCGAAGCGCTTTCGCCGGACAGGCCGCGACGCAGGCCGGCTCCGACGCTCCCTCCTGCAGCCGGCTGAGGCACAGATTGCATTTCTGCATCAGCTCGTCCTCGCCGTATTGAGGCACGCCGAACGGACACGCCAGCAGGCACATTTTGCATCCGATGCATTTGCTTTGGTTCACAACGACACGGCTTCCGTCGCTTTCCCGGGTAAGCGCGCCGGTGGGGCACGCGATAACGCACGGCGCATCCGCGCAATGCATGCACGAGAGCGAAATATAGCTGACCGTTTCCTGACCGTATTTTCCCTGTTCAACCTCCATCACGCGTCTCCAGACGGGTGACGTTTGTTCCAGCGCCTTTTCCAGTGTGTGCGGCGCCAGATCATTTTCCTGCTTGCATGCAGCCTGACAGGCATAGCAGCCGATGCAGCGGTCTATATCAAAATAGATTGCTTGACTCATTAGTGGGCCTCCTTTTCAGCCTTACTCATTTTGGCCAGACAGCTGGTGTAATTGGCCTGGCTGGAGATCGGGCAAAACTTGTCGTCTATACTCAGCCGGTTGTAATTAGCCTGGCTCCAGCCGCCGGGCACATAAACGCAGCCTTCGCTCACGATATTTGTGACGTGCGCCTTAATATCGATCTGTCCACGGAGGGATGCCAGCGTAACAAGGTCGCCGTCGGCAATGCCGTATTTATCCGCGTCCAGCGTATTAACCATAGCCTCCGGCTCCGGCCGCATCTCGCGGATCCATGGGAGTGTCCGTCCCTGATCATGTACGTACATGGGCCCCGGCCGGCCGGTAAAGCATATCAGAGGGTAATCTTTGGCTGTATCGGGCGCGGAGCGCCTGTTTTCCGAGCTCTCCACATAACGGGGGAGTGGCTCGTAACCCATCTGGGCGAAAACCTCCGAAAAGATATTCGCCTTACCGCCCGGTAAAGCAAACCCGCCTTTTTCATGTTTCTGATACTCGATATCGGCGAACTTTACCCCGAAATCCTTCTCCAGCTGATCATATGTAATCCCCGAGGGCTTGAGCATCAGATCGGTGTAGTAAGCGATATTCTCGCTGGGGAAATGCGCCTCGAGGCCCAGAGCCTTGCCCAGTTTGACGCAGATCAGCCAGTCGGGAAGCGCTTCCCCGAACGTCGCGACCTGCTTTCTTAACCGGATATACGGATAAAACCTGTCGTATTGGAAAAATTCCGGTTCTGTTTTTTCCAGGAAACTGGCAGCCGGTAAAACAATGTCGGCAAGCTCTATGCAGGTATCTGTGATATACGGGTCCACAACGGCCAGAAAATCAAGCTTCGACAGCGTCTCTTTCACGTTTGCCGTATTGGGGAACATAAGAAGCGGGTTGCAGGCCTGGATGATGCCGGCTTTTACCGTTCCGTTGTCAATCAGCTCCATGGCGTCCGGCGTCGGCATACAGCCCTGCATGGAATACAGTAGTGGCCAATGGCTTTCCGGCGGGTTGTATTGCGGTACGTTCATGAGCTCGACAAATTCCCGGGGCGGCTCGTCGGGATTGACCATTTTGTTCAGCGTAAACTCTGCATTCAGTTTTGGCGACATATTGGTGATCAGGTCGCCGCCCGGCGCATCCAGATTGCCGGTAACGAGCCGGATGATGGCGACGGCCCGCGCCGTCTGTGTAACGTTGATGCGGCCCTCCAGGCCGTGACCCGTAAGAATACAGACGCCCTTCGTGTTTGCCATTTCTTCGGCAAATTCCCGGATCGTCCCGGCCGGTATGCCCGTTATACCGGATGCCCATTCGGGGGTGTATATGATCTTGTCGCTATTCCCGCCGTTGACGTGGGCCCGGAGCTTTTCCAGCCCGGGGTCGTTTGTGTAGTTGTTGACAAAATCGTGATCCCAGAGGTCTTTTTCAATGATGACGTATAAAACGGCGAGGGCCAGCGCCAGATCCGTACCGGGCTCAATCCGTATATACTGATCCGCTTTGGCTGCGATATGGAAATGCAGGGGATCAATCGCAACGATTTTACAGCCACGGTCCCGGGCGTCCATTGCAAAATGCGTTTGTGTTGCGCTGGAAAAGGCCGGTTGCCTGCCCCAGTAGACGATCATATTAGCTTTTTCGTAATCGGGATATAAGGGCATTGCGGCATACGTCATGGCCTGACCGATCAGGCGGGGAACAAAGCACTCCGACGTACCCCAGGATACATCGGCCCCGAAAGCGTGTGCCAGACGCTCATACATCTGATACGGGAAGCCCCAGCCGGACGCCTGTCCGTTATAGAAGCCGACCGCGCGCGGACCATGTTCCGCTTTGACTTTGTTGAAGGCCTGAGCAATTTCGCTCAAAGCCTCGTCCCAGCTGATGCGTTCCCACTTGTTTTCGCCTCTTTGACCGGCACGCCTCACCGGGTATTTCAGACGATTGACGTCGCTGAGAAGCTGTTTGGCACTCAGGCCCTTTGAACAAACAGCGCCTTTTGTCCGGGGATCTTTGGCGTACCCCTCGATTTTATTGACTTTGCCGTCCTTGAGCTTTACTTTCAGAGAACAGCTGTTGGTGCAGGCACCGCATACAGTCAATACTTCTGTTTCTTTTCCGTTCATGCAATCCCGTCCTTTATGGTTATTCAAGCGTGTGAATGGGGCTAACTTATCAGGTTGTCTGACAAGTTGTACTTGAACTATATCAAAAAAGAATAGATATATCAAGTGTTTCATCCGTTGGGGCCGAAATTTCAACCCTTGCTTATTTTTACTGAATCTTATATAATTCCGGTAATCTTTACAGGAGATGTAGAAATATGTTTGTTAAAGCCAGTGGCAAAAAACTGTATGAAGAAGTTGCCAATCAGATTAAATATTTAATAGAAACCAAACAGCTGAAAAACGGGGATGTGCTTCCCTCGGAGGAAGAATTATCCAAAAGCGTCGGCGTGGGAAGATCGACCGTGAGGGAAGCTTTGCGCAGCTTGGAGTTGATCGGTCTGGTCGAGACCAGAAGAGGCAAAGGTACCGTCGTAAAAACTGCCGATATTGAGGCGTTTAACAGCAAGATTCTTGACAGCGTCAAGAATCTTGGCATGGATTCCTATTATGTATATGAGCTTGACCGGCTCCTGGAGCCGAACGCGGCAAAGCTCATGGCCCAAAGAGCGGAAGCGGCTGATATCAGCATGCTTGAATCGATTCTTGAAAAAATGAAAGAATCAATCGAAAGAGGCGGAACAGGCAAAGAAGAATCGCTGGCGTTTCATAAGGCGATATATAAAGCGCTGAACAACCCGTTTCTGGATAGTATTTTTGATTTGACCAAAGACGTTCATCAGAAGGACCGGGAGACGATCTTCGGCCTGGTCGATCGGGGAAATCAGACGTATGAGGAGCATTATAAGATATTTGAGGCCATTAAAAACAGAGATGGCGTCAAAGCATTCAAATACATGGACAGGCATCTGGCAAAAGTAGGTGTGACGTACGACAAAATATACAGTTTTAAAAATACGAGTGAGGAATGACTCAAAATAGCCTGGTGCGGGCATCTGCTTTGGGGTAGCAAGAAGGTTTTGACAGAGATCCTTTTGGTTGCGATGGGTTACAACATCCACAAACTCCATAACAAGATTCAAAGTAACCGTACTGGTAGACAGCTGTTTGAAAAACTTACAGCTTAACTGAGTAAAAAACTGAACAGTTTTCAACATGATGTCGGGTTTTTGGACTTCTGGTTTTGATTCGGATTCCAACCATAAATCAGGGGCTGTAGCAATTTTCGTTTTGCTACAGCCCCTTTTTGATGTGCAACCATTCGATTTGTGCTCTTAGAATTTGTCCGGAAAAATTTTATAAAAAAATTGATCGTGACGATATATTATATGTAAAATTTTTTTTAAATCCGGAGTATCTGGCGTTCGTTGTATGCATTGCAAATGTTTGGCTGATGGTCCGGATCTTTCAGGAGGTAAACCCACATGAAAAAAGTTTTAAAATCCGCACTTGCCCTTTCTCTGGCTTTCGTGATAATTGTTGGGGTGCTGCCGGCCACAGCTCTCGCCGCGGACTATACTGCCACCACTTACGATGAGCTTGTAAAGCTTGTTGCAAAACAATTTGTTGCAAGAAATCCCAGCTTTTCGGTTGATATTGATAATGCCGGCGATGACCTTATTTCCAAAATCGAAGATAATGAAGCCTTCTGGAAGGACGTTTACCTCACTGACTTCGCCGATACAACGGCCGACACTTACTATGTGTGGGGCAATATGGAGGGCAATAAATACATAGACTTAACAGACAACGGCAGCTCTGTCGAAGTCTACTTCGAGCAGGAATACCACACGACCAAAGAACAAGAGGACTTTGTTGACAGCAAGATTACCGAGATTATGGCTTCTCTTAATCTTGCCGGAAAGTCCGATTACGAAAAAATATATGCAATTCATAATTATGTCATCAGGGTTACGGAATACGATGACTCCCTGACAAAATCCTCCGCATATGATGCGCTCCAAGGCTCAGTTATGTGTAACGGCTATGCATTGCTGTTTTATAGGCTGTGTGCTGAAGCCGGGATTACGGCAGCAATGATTCCCGGTCAAGCCGGAGAAGGCAGAGACGCCGATGCTCATGCGTGGAACTCGGTTTATCTTGACGGCAAATGGTATTTTGTCGATCCCACTTGGGACGACCCCACCGATTCGGGGGACTACACTGCAGCTTCGGATTATTTTTTAGGCGGAAAAGATGTTTTTGACTCAAGCCATACGGTTGAGACCGACGAAACCCTTTTCCCGTTCCTGTCTCTGGTAGACTATACTACTGAGCTTGCGAATGTAAAATACGATTCTTCAACGGCAACACCAACCGAGCCGGAACCGGAACCCATTACCGGAACAACATTAACCGCGGTTCCCTCGCCACACAACAACGTGTCTGTTGACGGTAAAGTAATTGCTTTCGATGCATACAACATCAATGGATACACGTACTTCAAGCTTAGAGATCTCGCATATGTATTCAATGGTACAAATTCTCAATTCTCTGTGACTTGGATTCCCGAGACAGAAACGATAGATTTATCACTCTACGAAGGCTATACCCCTAACGGTACCGAAATGGCACCTGCTGGTACGGTAAACAGAGACGTGGTACTATCCACACATAGAGTAACCTTTGATGGTACGGATACAAGCATATCCGCATACAACATCGGTGGCAACAATTATTACAAGCTAAGAGATTTAGCTGGCGCGATAGGCTATGGCGTAGACTTTGTCGACAATGTCATTACAATAGACACCACCGTAGGCTACAGCCTTGTCGCATAACCCTTAACTATATAATAACCGTACCCGATACTGCTCCCGTGCTGGGCGGCCTGCCGAGCCTGGGTGCGGCTTCATAAATACGAAGTGGGTACTTCGGTAAAACAAAAAACCCTGTGACGATTAAATCACAGGGTTTTTTATTGGCACAGCGGAACCATTCAAATCCGAACCGCACAAACCCTCTAAATCTTCTTGCATTTCAATATAGGAAACCTGGCCGGTGTCTTTGATGTTGAAGTACATAACCACCTTATCGTCATACGACAGGAGGATGACGACGTAAAAACCACAACCATAACGGTGAGGAAGAACGGCAAGCCCACCGAGCTGACCAGCATCGTGTACCATGATGAGAATTACATGCGCATCCGAGATCTGGCCGACGCCCAGAAAGACGACAAGCTCACCATTGACTGGGATCAGAAAACAAAAACGGTGCCGGTAGAAAGCAAATAGAGGTGATTGTAGAAACCGCAGAGCCAGCAAAGCTGGTTTCTGCAGTTTTCGCTTTATGTTGCATTTTTCAACAATTTGGACTATTATAATTGTATTTGTTGCAGAGGAGCACTTGTAAATGAATAAAGACAAACCGAATATTCCACAGGCTGTTCAAACAAACTGCTGGGATTGCACGGTTAAGGATTGCGATTTGCCGAACAGTAAAATCATTCCTGGCAGGAAGCTATCTGAATATGCGTATAAAAGGCATCCAGAGTGCAGGTTTAGTAAACACCCGAAACTAGATGATAAATAACCAACAACATACTGACTATTTACGCCGCAGGGATTAACCCCTGCGGCTATTTTTACAGAAAGCCCTGACACAGATCGATTAGAGCAAAACGGAATAACGAAATGCCCCCGGCACCATCGAGGTGCCGGGGATCCTCTGTTTTGCCCAGACACACTACGTAAAGGTAGAATAATTTTACACTCCAAAAACTGCGTTTAGACAGAATTAAGAAACATAATTTTCATGCTTATTATAGAGCAATAGGGCGTGGTGTCATAACACCACGCCCTATTGCATTAGGCTTATTCAATACGATTTATTACGCACCCGAAAATGCCGTTTACGAAAATAAATACTATGTGTTCGGATAAGCCACTGTTTGGTACGCCTGGAGGGACTCGAACCCCCGGTCTCGCGGTTCGTAGCCGCGCACTCTATCCGGCTGAGCTACAGGCGCATACGGAGCATTACGTATACTAGCACAACCCTCGGAAAAAAGCAATAGCCTTTTGCATGATTTTATTAAAATCTCAATATATTGTGGTGGGGATGGAAAACTATAGACTATGTAGCATTATAAATGAAAAATCATGCCTTATTTTATTGGAATGTGGGATTGACCGGTCTTCCGGTGGATTATATAATATCAGCAATGCTTGTAAAAAATGTCGTCTTGGGGGTACGGATATGAAGCGGATGGATAAAGAAAACTATTACCTTGATATTGCCGAAACCGTTCTGGAACGGTCGACCTGCCTGCGGAGAAAGTACGGCGCGATCATTGTACGTAACGACGAGATCATTTCCACAGGTTATAACGGCGCGCCGCGCGGGCGGAAAAACTGCATTGATCTGGAGTATTGTACGCGTGAGAACCTCAAGATACCGAGCGGCGAACGGTACGAGCTGTGCCGCAGCGTCCACGCGGAAGCCAACGCGATTATATCCGCCGCCCGCCGGGACATGATCGGCGCCACGCTTTATCTCGTCGGCGTTGAGACGAGCAGCGGCGATTATATTTCCGGCGCAACACCGTGTACGATGTGCCGTCGGCAAATCATCAATTCCGGTATTACAAAGGTCGTCTGCCGCCTGCACAACGACGCGTTTTCTGTAACGAATGTACGCGACTGGGTGTTTAACGACGATTCGCTGCCGGCCATTCTGTAACGCTTGATAACTCCGGCAGGTAACTGTCCTTATTGCTGCGGTTTGGAGCGCCGGCTAAACAAAACGCCGGCAGGCCGCCTTCCGGTCTTTGCCGATATGTCCGCCAGGGGATGGCTCCTCCGGCGGACATTTTTTATGGTATTGCATGTTCGGTACGTTTCATATATTATAAAGGCATCTGTTTAAGGGGTGGGGTTATGGAAACCAGAAAAAAACGCTTCGGCGACCGGAAGGACGGACGGCTGCTCCGATCGCTCGACCCGTTTTATAAGTTCGCGCCGTTTATTATGAAAATGAAAAACGATGCGAACAATAGCTTTGCCGACAGTATCGAGATCACAGAGGTCGAACGTTTTCTGAAAAAAAAGAGGACGGAGGGTTATCCCGGTATGGGCATGCTGCACGTGTTTTTAGCCTCATACGTGCGCGTTGTCAGCCAGAAGCCGGCGCTCAATCGGTTTATCGCCGGACAGCGGATTTATGCCAGAAACTGCATCGAGATCGTCATGATTGTTAAGAAGAAGATGTCTATTGAAGCAGGAGAGACGTCGATCAAATTAAAGCTCGACCCGCGCGATACCATATCGGATATTTACCATAAGATCAATGCCGAGGTTGATAAAATAAAAAACGGCGAGGAAACCGACACGGACGACGTGGCGAAAGCCCTGATAAAAATCCCGAGAGTCATCCTGAAATTCTGCGTTTTTATTCTTGGCATCCTTGAGTATTTCGGAAAACTGCCGCAGTCGCTTATCGATGCCAGCCCGTTTCACGGCTCACTGATTGTTACAGACCTTGGTTCAATTGGTATCCCGCCGGTCTATCATCATTTATACAACTTCGGCAACATACCGCTTTTCCTGGCTTTCGGAGCGAAGCGGCGGGTGTTTGAGCTCCAGTCCGACGGATCGGTTGCGGAAAAGAAATATGTGGACTACACGTTGGTTTTGGATGAACGCATCAGTGACGGGTTTTATTTCGCTCAGGTGTTCAAGTACTTAAAGAGCTATATCCGGCATCCGCAGCAGCTGGATGTGCCGCCCGAAGCCGTTGTGGAGGACGTCGATTAGTTTAAACCCGCACGCCGCCCAATAAAGGATCAGGGCCCAAGGCCCTATGACTCGCCCGGACGATAATGCGATAGAACTCGTTGATATACCTGTAGGGGCGATTCACGAATCGCCCGCCCGTTTAATTTGAGGATTGTTCCCAATAAAAAAAGGGGCTGAGTTTTCTGAACTCAGCCCCTTTGTATGTACATTTGTATGTACAGTCTACTGATAGCTGTCGTAGATGTCCTCAAGCAGCTTGCGTGCCACGTCTTCCGTTATTTTAACCGGGCAGAAGGAGGACAGATGGTTACTCACGACGTCGGGAACGAAACTCACGACCTCCTCGCGGGAATACCCCATGGCCTTTAATGATTTCAGCTCAACGGCGCGCATCAGCTCGCGGATTTTGTCGGCGACAAGCTCGCCGAGCTCCTTGCCGGATTCTCCGCCGGTGAGTTCAGCGCCCATGGCGGCGGCGATTACACGCATTTTTTCCGGCATGACGGGTGCGACAAGCGCCATCGTCGACGGGAGGGCTACGGCGCAGTTATAGCCGTGCGGCGTGTGGAAATGGCAGGAAAACGCGTCGGCAGCGGCGTGGCCGACATGCGTAATGGGGTCGTTAAACGCCAAACCGGCAAAGTTGGCCGCCAGCATCATCTCGCTGCGTGCGTCAATATTGTCCGGCTCATTATAGGCCGTCGCGAGATTTTTAGCGATTTTTTTAATGGCGGCCTCGCCGACCAGGTCGCTGTGGGGATTCCAGTTGAGGCTTGTGATAGCCTCCATTGCGTGCGACAGGGCGTCAAGTCCGGTGGAAGCTGTCTGTCCCTTGGGGAGCGTCAAGGTGAGCTCCGGGTCGACGATGGCGTAGTTGATATTGACGAATACGCTCCATTTAGCATTTTCGTCCGGGCGTGAAATGACAGCGACGGATGTGACTTCGCTGCCGGTGCCGGCCGTTGTCGGTACGAGGATGACCGGCGTTTTGGTGTCGACAAAAATGGGGTTTGCAAGGATATAATCCGCCGCTTTTCCCGGTTCGGTGAGGAGAACGGAAATCGCTTTTGCTGTGTCCATGCTGCCGCCGCCGCCGATGCCGACGATGCAGTCGACATTTTCGGCTTTGGCGATGTCTGCGCCCGCGTCGACGATGCTGGCCGGCGGGTCGGGAATAACGCCGTTGTAAGATGCGTAGCCGACGCCCGCGGCCTTTAAGCTCTCAAAAGCCTTTTCCGCGATCCCGGCCTTTTCGACGCCCGCGTCGAAAACACACAGCGCTTTCGTCCCGCCGAGCTCCTTGACCTTGTCGCCGAGTATGTTGATGGCGCCGCACCCGAAAATAACGGTGGACGGCTGCGAATACTGCCGATACATGATAGGCCTCCTTAAAATGTTGAATTCATGACAGATATTGATAATTATAGAACAATCGACGGATGATGACAATAGGAAAAGAGCCGCTCAACCCGCTTTTATGACTTTTTTTGTTAAACGGCTTGACAACATGAAATTTACCGTTATAATCAGAATATACTAGCATAAAAAGCACAAACTGTTGATCGGGAGTAAGTAACGATTAGGCAGTCCGGCATAGAGAGCCGCTGACGGTGGAAACGCGGCGCGGACCCATTCGCGAATGGACCTGAGAGGGCAAACTGAAAACGGCTTTAAAAGTCGGCGAGTAGGGGAGACGGAGAAGGCGCTTCGTTAAAAAACGCCGGCACATATCAGTGTGCGCTGAGTGGGCGCTTTCAGCGCCAAGCCGGGTGGTACCGCAGGAGTTATTGCTCTTGTCCCTGCATTATAGCAGAGACAGGGGCTTTTTTATTTGCCTCCGACGGCCTGCCGTCGGCTGAACTTCGCCTGACTCAATCGCCGTACACAAAGTACGGTTCAATCATCAGTCTTGTTCAGCAAACGGCATTTCCGCCGGATAATCGGCGTCCTACTGTCTCACAATACAGAAAGGAGCATAAACATGTCTAAAAACAACATTCCTTACAAAATCGTCCTGAGTGAAAATGAGATCCCAACCGCGTGGTACAATGTCCGCGCCGATATGAAAACCGATCACCGCCCGATGCTCCATCCGGGTACGCTGCAGCCGGTGGTGGAGGCTGACCTGAATCCCGTGTTTTGTGATGAGCTTGTTAAGCAGGAGCTCAACGACAAAGACCGGTATATCGAAATACCTGAGGAAATCCGTAATTATTACAAGATGTATCGCCCCGCGCCCCTGATGCGGGCTTATCAGCTTGAAAAAGAACTCGATACACCCGCGCACATCTATTACAAATTTGAGGGCGGCAATACCTCCGGCAGCCACAAGCTCAATTCGTCCCTTGCGCAGGCGTATTACGCCAAGCAGCAGGGCCTCAAAGGCGTGACGACCGAGACGGGCGCCGGCCAGTGGGGAACGGCCCTGTCGATGGCCTGCAGCTTTATGGGACTTGACTGCAAGGTCTACATGGTCAAGGTCTCCTATGAGCAAAAGCCTTACCGTAAAGCCGTCATGGAGACGTACGGCGCGTCTATTATCGCCTCGCCGTCCGATACGACGAACGTCGGACGCAAAATGCTTGAAGCTAATCCGGGCAGCACCGGCAGCCTGGGAACCGCTATTTCCGAGGCGGTGGAGGTCGCTGTGTCGTCCGAGGGTTACCGCTATGTGCTCGGCAGCGTTCTCAATCAGGTGCTGCTGCATCAGTCCGTCATCGGCCAGGAAAGCAAGCTCGCCATGGAAAAAATCGACGAGTATCCCGACCTCGTCATTGGCTGCGCCGGTGGCGGGTCAAATCTCGGCGGTTTGATGTCGGCGTTTATGGAGGATAGGCTGACGGGCAAGACCAGCCCTTACTTCATTGCCGTTGAGCCGGCGTCCTGCCCGACCATGACACGCGGTAAATTCGCTTACGATTTCTGCGACACCGGTATGGTGACGCCGCTGGCCAAGATGTATACGCTCGGCTCGGCGTTTATTCCGTCGCCGGATCACGCCGGCGGTCTGCGCTACCACGGCATGAGCCCGATCCTCTCCCAGTTGTATCACGACGGGTTCCTCGACGAGGCGCGCACTGTCAAGCAGACGGACGTATTTAAGGCGGCGGTTCTGTTTGCTAAAACGGAGGGCCTGCTGCCCGCGCCGGAATCGGCGCACGCCATCCGTGTGGCCATTGACGAGGCTATCAAGTGCAGGGAAACAGGCGAAGCCAAGACGATCCTCTTCGGCCTGTCCGGCACCGGCTATTTCGATATGACGGCCTATATGGCTTATAGCGCCGGCAAGATGACGGATTATATTCCCACGGACGAAGACCTTCAGCGCGGGTTTAATACAATCCCCAAGCTTCCGGGCATTCAGGAATAAGCAGATACCAAAATCGGCTCCTTCGCCTTCAGGTGCGGGAGCCGGTTTTATTGCTAATACTTGTCTGCTCTAATGTTGTAACGACTGCCGTGTCACCGCAATAAAAAGGCTCCTTTGGCAAAGGAGCTGTCTGCTTTGCCTGAGGATTGTCGTTTTTCTATGGGTATCGGAATCAACATCCGAGGTTTACAAAATTATCATCTTTCGTTTGACATTCGCCCAATTTCATGTATAATATTTTGAGCCTGCTTAAATGCGGGCTAAAACCCTTGCTCCCGGCACAGATCGGGGGCCAATGTCCAAAAGGAGGTGCAAATGATGGCAAAAACAACTGAGAACTATGAGCTCATGTACATCATTGACCTTGACAAGGGAGAAGAAGAGATCTCTGCGCTGGTGGAGAAATTCAAAGCCCTTATCGAGGCCAACGGTACGCTGGGTGAACAGGAAGAGATCGGGAAGCGCAAGCTGGCGTACCTGATCAACGATAAGTCGGACGGTTACTACGTCCTCACACGGTTCCAGTCCGCGCCGGAATTCCCGGCCGAGCTTGACCGCATATTGAAGATCACAGACGGGATCATGCGTTCGCTGATCACCGTCGTCGGGCAATAGGAGGAACGTCATGAATCAAGTCGTTCTGATGGGCAGATTAACCCGCGATCCTGAGCTCCGGCATACGCAGACCGGCACGCCCGTAACAACGTTTTCACTGGCAGTCGACAGGGGCTTCACCCCTAAGGACGGCGGTGAAAGGCAGACCGATTTTATCGATATCGTGACATGGCGCAATACGGCGGAGTTCGTATCCAAATATTTTGTAAAAGGGCAGATGGCCGCTGTTACAGGCCGGCTGCAGCTCCGCGACTGGACAGACAAAGACGGCAACAAGCGCCGTTCGGCTGAGGTCGTGGCGGATAATGTCTATTTTACCGAAAGCAAAAAAAGCAGGGAAAGCGGCACGTCATACACCCGTTCCGTCAAAGACGACTCGGGGAGCGATTATTCACCGGTCCCCGGTTCCGGTTTTTCGGAACTGGAAGAGGATGACGGCGACTTGCCGTTCTAAATTCCCGGGCGCCTGCACTATGCAGTTAACTGAACATTAGAGGAGGTAATAACCTTGGCAAATGATAGAGACAATCGTCGCGGACGCAAGCGCAGGAAGGTATGCCAGTTCTGCGTTGATAAATGCCAAAGCATCGATTATAAAGACACGTCGCGGCTGCGCCGCTTTATGTCCGACCGCAGCAAAATCCTGCCCCGTCGGACGACCGGCACCTGCGCGCGTCACCAGCGCCAACTGATGGTCGCCATTAAAAGAGCGCGTCAGATCGCACTGCTGCCGTACGTAACAGACTAAGCTCTGAGCAACCAATATAATAACTTGGATCAGGCGGGCTTGTAGAGCCCGCCTGATTTTTTTGTGCGGACAGGAACAAAAGTATCGCTTTCAGCGTCTACAAAATGATACATTCAGTCACAAGGAGGAGCATTATGAAAAAACAGCTCGCGATTGGATTATGCCTGATCCTCTGTCTGGCCCTTATAACCGGCTGCTCCGGCAAAAACTCGGGGAATAACGTTACGTTTACAGCAATTATTGAAGGTGTCGGCGAAGACTCTATACTCGTCACAACGACCGGTGACGCGGACTTTGATAAAGCCAGCGTTAAATTTACCGATGACCTGAAGCTTGATTTCGAGCTTGTGACCGGCCAGACGGTGAAGATCACGATCAAACCTGAGATTGCGGAATCGTACCCCGTACAGGTTACGGCTGTTGCGATCGAGCTGGTTAGCCAACCCCAGCCCGAGCCTGCCGAACAATAAGGCCGTCATACTGCTTTGCTATAAAATCAGATAACGGAAAAAAACAAAAACGTCCGCCTTTCGGCGGGCGTTTTCGGTAGTCGGCCGGGCGGCGCGGCGCTCGATTACGACGTATGTAGATCGCGTGCTTCCCGATAGCCCTCAGGGCATTCCAGCGAGTCGGGCGGGAAGAACTCGTCGACGGGGAAGTTGATTCTCGAGAAGAGGCTGCAGGGGTCTTCCTCGTTGGAGCCGATGCACTCCTTATCGGGCATGCAGTAGTCATAGGACGGGATGAGCAGCTGTGTATCGCGCTCCAGACGGACGATGGAGAACTGTCCGAGCGTTACGAGTACGCGGCGCCTGGGCTGCTCCAGGAGCAGTTCGTTTGAAAAGCTTTCGGTGATGAAGTTCGGCAGTTCCATGGGGCACAGCTCATCATCACGCGGATGGTCGCAGACGTCCACGAGCTTCATGCCCAGGATGATCGGATCGACGGATTCCACGACGCAGACCGGTAAATTGGTCGACTCGATCGTACGCGAATCCAGATCGTTCAGATTGACTTTTGAAGTGAAGACCCTGGCGCGTCCTTCGCTCCCGAAGAGCATGACTCTTTTGTCGAATATACAAAGGCCTGAAATTTCGGCGGACCGATTGACAAGGGAGTAGGCCTCGCCCTTGACCTTGTAGAAATACCTGAGATCGCAGGTGTAGTATCCTTTGTTGAAAGCGACTTCCTCGACATCTATCGTGACATACAACAGCTTGGCTGATTTTGCACGGATGCTGACGGCGTTTTCTATGTAGCACTGGGATTCCCGAGTCGGATAAAGCCGCAGGTCTTCGATACAGTCTTTATCCCGGCAAGAATCATATATCTTACGTGTATGCACGCAAACGGCCTCTCTGATGCAGGAGTTTTCCTGTACGGGGCCCGGTAAAACCCGATCTGGCATTTGTTTTCCTCCTTGATAGAATGAAATGGGTGTGTTTTACTTCAATACAGTGTATGCGTCGTCTTTAATAGTGTGAAATAAGACGCACAGTTGCCAGCCCTTACGGCTTGTGGTAAAATACTGGCATTGGTTTATAGGTGTTTATACTAACTGAGATATTATATGAGCGGTTTTGGTAAAGGGACTGTTCACAACATAAAAAGAAGGCGACGGGGGATACAGATGATCATTCTTGGCATAGATCCGGGGATTGCCACTGTGGGTTTCGGGGTTATCGAAGCATCTGGGAGCCGCCAGTCGCTTATTCGCTGCGGTGTCATCCGCACGGATGCCGGACTGCGGCTTGCCAGCCGTCTGGATCAGATTTATCGTGATGCCGGCTCGCTTCTCGATACGTTCAAGCCCGATGCGGTGGCGATCGAGGAGCTGTTTTTTAATACAAACCTCAAAACGGGCATATCCGTGGCGCATGGCCGCGGCGTCCTGATTCTGGCGGGTGAGGAACGCGGTATTCCAATGTATGAATATACACCGCTGCAGGTCAAGCAGACGGTTGCCGGATACGGCAGAGCGGAAAAAAAGCAGGTGATGGAAATGGTCCGGCGGCTGCTGTTGATGGATGCCGTTCCAAAGCCGGATGACGCGGCCGACGCGCTGGCTATCGCCATTTGCCACGCGCGTACGGCGGGCTCGCTCCTTAACCTGAACGGAGGCAATATATGTTCTACTATTTAGAAGGCGTTGTGACGATTCTGGAGCAAAATCTCGCGGTTATTGACGTTGGCGGCGCGGGCTATGCGTGTTACACGACAATGAATACGCTGTCTCATCTTGAAACAGGGAAGAAGGCCCGACTTTATACATACTGCAATATCCGAGAGGATGCCTTCGATATCTACGGCTTTTTCGAGCCGGGTGAGAAGCGTTTTTTTGAACAGCTGCTCAGTGTGTCGGGTATCGGCCCGAAGGCGGCGTTGTCAATCCTGTCGTCAGGCACGCCGGCGTCTCTGGCCATGGCAATCGCCGGCGGCGACGAGCGGGCGCTGACGCTTGCCCCGGGTATCGGGAAAAAGATTGCCCAGCGCGTTATTTTGGAGCTCAAGGATAAGATTTCGAAAGATGCGTCCGCGACAGCCGGATCAGGCACTGTTTCAATGCCGGCCGCCGCCGGCTTGCCGGGAGTAAAGATGTCGGACGTTGCCTCCGCACTGGCTGTGCTGGGCTACAGCCAAGGCGAGATTTCGTCTGCGCTGCGCGGTGTGGATACCGATGCGCTGAGCGTTGAGGAGATCATCCGGGAAGTACTTAAAAACAGCCTGAAAGGGTAACGGAGCATAACAGATGAGTATTGATTTCACCGATGCGGCCAAACAAAGCGGCGGAGATGACGGCGAGGTGCTTTTGTCGGCGTCCTTTACACGGGAGGACGACGGGGAGGGCGGCCTGCGTCCGCAGACGCTGGCCGATTATACGGGTCAGGAAAAAGTCAAAAGCAACCTGGCCGTTTTTATTGAAGGCGCGCGCCGCCGCGGGGAGTCGCTCGACCATGTGCTGCTGCACGGCCCTCCGGGTCTGGGCAAGACCACACTCGCGGCGATTATTGCCAACGAAATGGGTGTGGCGCTACGCAAAACCTCAGGACCGGCTATCGAGAAGCCGAAGGACCTGGCAGCGCTGTTAACCAATTTAAATGAAAACGATATATTATTTATAGATGAGATCCACCGGATGAACCGCGCCATTGAGGAAATTTTATATCCGGCCATGGAGGATAAGCAGATCGATATCATTATCGGGCAGGGGCCGGCGGCTACATCGATTTGTCTGGAATTGAAAAATTTCACACTCATCGGTGCCACCACGCGCTCGGGACAGCTGTCCTCGCCGCTCCGCGACCGGTTCGGCATTGACCTGAAGCTGGAGCTTTATACGACGAAGGAGCTTACACACATCGTCGAACGCTCGGCAAAGCTGTTGGGCATTCCGACAGAGCCGGAGGGCGCAGCGGAGATTGCGTCCAGAAGCCGGGGGACGCCGCGTATAGCCAACCGGCTTCTTCGGCGTGTGCGCGACTTTGCGGAGGTCATCGGAGACGGCATCGTCACCCGCGAGGTGGCCGACGACGCGCTCACGCGGCTTGAGATCGACCGAACGGGCCTTGACGCCATCGACCGCCGGCTACTCATGG
Source organism: uncultured Sporobacter sp. (assembly GCA_963675425.1). GTDB lineage: Bacteria > Bacillota > Clostridia > Oscillospirales > Oscillospiraceae > Sporobacter. Next base: position 2,829,870 of record OY776214.1, read on the forward strand.
GCATTATCCGGTATTACGGCGGCGGGCCGGTAGGGCTTGATACGATCGCGGCGACCATCAATGAGGAGCCGATTACACTAGAGGACGTCTACGAGCCGTTTTTACTGCAGCAGGGTTTTCTGACGCGCACGCCCCGCGGGAGGTGTGTTACACGTCAGGCTTATGAGCATTTGGGGTTAACATTTACCGGCGACGATCCGGGGCAGATGAGTTTTTGAATAAAACTATAGGGGCGAACTGCGTTTTAGCCGGCGATTGCAGATCGCCCCTACGAACGGCTGTCGACCCCGCGTGACCGGGGGATTCAAACAGCTGTGAAAGAAGCTCTCCGGCATTTGCGGCGCGAATGCCGCCTCCCTTTGACAGGGGGGGAGGCTTTAATGATGAAATAATGATGGAAAAGGAATGAGTATCTCCTATGGGAAAATATTTCGGAACGGACGGTATACGTGGTATTGCCAATGAATCGCTCGAGGCGGAGCTGGCGTATAAGGTCGGCTGCGCGGCGGGGACGGTGCTGCTGGAGCTGGAAGGCGTCAGGCCGCTGATACTGATCGGTAAGGATACGCGCATATCTTCGGATATGCTGGAAGCATCGCTTATCGCGGGCATCTGCTCGGCCGGGGCCGACGTGCTGCCCCTGGGTGTATTGCCGACACCGGCAGTGGCGTACTTAACGGTTAAAATGAAGGCCGGTATGGGCATTGTGATCTCGGCGTCTCATAACCCGTTTGAGCATAACGGCATTAAGATCTTCGATCACAATGGGTTTAAGCTCTCCGACACGCTGGAGGAGCGCATTGAGCGGATGCTCGACGGTGAGGAGCCCTGCGGCAAAAAAACGTACGGCGGCATTGGCCGCGTGCGCTCTGACGACGGGCGTGGCGCGGAGATGTATGTGGATTATCTGATCGCCGCCGCGGCCGACATCAAGGGCCTGCGCATTGTGGTTGACTGCGCCAACGGCGCGGCATCCCAAACGGCAGCACGGCTGTTTTCGTCATTCAATATTGATTTTGAGCTCCTGCATGATCACCCGAACGGCGTCAATATCAATGATGGCTGCGGCTCGACGCATATGGAGCATCTGCGTTCTATTGTCAAGGCCGGCGGCTTTGACCTCGGCTTTGCCTTTGACGGCGATGCCGACCGCTGCCTGGCCGTTGACGAACGCGGCGAGCTTGTAGACGGCGACAAGATGATGGCGGTCATGGGGCGGCATATGAAGGTGAACGGCTGCCTTAAAAACAATGCTGTTGTCGCAACGGTGATGTCGAATATCGGTTTTCATGAGTTTGCCTCAAATAGCGGAATCGAACTGTTGTGCGCCGCCGTAGGTGACCGAAACGTGCTGGAAATGATGCAAAAGCGCGGCTGTAATATTGGCGGGGAACAGTCGGGACACATCATATTCCTCGACGATGCCACAACAGGAGATGGTCAGTTGGCGGCCGTCAAGTTTTTAAACGTAGTGTGTTCCTCCGGGAAAAAGGTGTCCGAGCTGGTGTCCGATATACCGCAGTATCCTCAGGTATTAAAAAATTTGGAGGTATGCGGCGGCAACGCGGCCAAACAGGCCGTGATGCAAAGTGCCGAGTTGGAAAAAGCCATCCGTGAGGAGGAAGAAAAACTGGCCGGCGCGGGCCGGATTCTCATCCGGCCGTCGGGGACGGAGGCGCTTATCCGTGTCATGGTGGAGGCCAAAACTAAAGAATTGGCCGACGAGGTGGCAACAAATCTCATTGCGGTGATTCAAACGCTTTAATAATCTGCCGACAAAGAGATGGTGGGGTGATTTTTAACTAAATATCGAAAAATATTCAGCAAAATACTTGACATTATGTACAACTAACCCTATAATCAAGGTTGCGTGAGTCAATTTACATTTTTGGTACAATTATGAGCAAATTTTACAATAACCGTGACGAAGACCTTTGGCGAAGGGTTTCCGACGGTGATGCCGCGGCTGAGGAAGTACTGATTACAGAATACAGCCGGCTCGTAAAGATCTGTTCCCGCCCGTATTTTCTGGCCGGGGGCGACAGCGAGGATCTGATGCAGGAAGGGATGCTCGGGCTACTGGCGGCCGTGCGTCATTATAATCCGGCAAAAGACGTCAAGTTTAAAACATACGCCGAATTTTGTATCAGGCGGCGACTATACAGCGCGATAAAATCAGCTTCCAGGTATAAGCATATTCCACTTAATGATTATGTATCATTGGAATCTCCTGAGCTTGACGAAAGTATTACCCAAGGCATGTTTTTTTTGCGCGATCCTGAAGAATTTGTTATAGCGAGAGAGCGCGTTAATGAGATAACAGATTGTCTGAGCGGCTCTCTGTCCCGTTTTGAATCTAGAGTGCTGGGTTTGTATTTAGACGGCCTGTCTTATGAGGAAATGGCCGCCGAATTAGGCAAGCCTTCAAAATCTGTGGATAATGCTGTGCAAAGAATCAGGAAAAAGCTTGCACAATTTAATTAAGGCGATAATCAGTGAAAGCTGACCGCAAATAAACAGCCCCAAAGGGTAAGATTTTTTGTCAAAAGAGAGGTTTCAACATGTACGAGGACAAAACACTGATATGCAAGGAATGCGGTAATGAGTTTATCTTTACTGCCGGCGAGCAGGAATTCTATGCCGAGCGTGGATTCCAGAACGAGCCGCAGCGCTGCAAGCCTTGCCGTGACGCGCGGAAAAATGCTGCCCGCGGCCCGAGAGAATACTTTACGGCCGTTTGCGCATCGTGCGGCAACGAGGCGAGAGTTCCGTTTGAGCCGAAGACCGACAGACCGGTCTACTGCAGTGAATGCTTCGCCAAGCTTCGTGAGAATGCCTGAGTAAAGCTTACCTGGAAAGTCACAAGCTGGACGGCAACCTTACGTAAAGGCTTAAGCTCTGTATAAAAGCAGGGCTTAAGCTTTTGTATACTTAAATATTGTCTTTACAGGACATTTTTACAGTAAAAATCAAGAAAGCTCAGTAAATAATGAAAGTTCTGCCAGTCAGGGCATCAATATGACAGTATTTTATACGCGCTTTTTCTCCGTCTTCGGTTAAACTGATAAGGGTGACATTTTTTAAGCTTATTAGTTGAAATAATTATAGTAATCGGATATAATAAATATAATCTGGCAATAAACAGTCAATTTTGGAGGTTTAAAATATGGCTCAAATCACAAAAGATACAATCATTGCGGATATACTGAGAATAGCACCGGATTCTGTCCCGCTGTTTCAGTCCATCGGTATGCATTGCCTCGGCTGCGCGCTGTCCAGCGGCGAAACGCTCGGAGAGGCCTGCGAGGTCCACGGCGTTAATTATGACGAGTTCATCAAGCAGCTGCAGGAATACGTCAAAGAGTAATTTCCAGCCCAAAAACGAGAAGCGGGGGACGCGATATCCCCCGCTTTTTAGCTGTAAGCAGACCGGCCAATAAAAAGATAGATGTAATTATAATGAGTGACATAAAAAAAATAATTTTATCGCCGCGCCTTCAGGCGGCGGCTGATTTTGTACGACCGCGCGCCGCCGTTGCCGACGTCGGAACCGATCACGGCTATATCCCCGTTTATCTCGCGCAAAACGGGCTGGCAGGGCGTATCATAGCAACAGATATAAAAGACGGCCCGCTGACAAGCGCGCGATCCTCCGCTGAGGTATATGGCGTAGCCGGCCGGGTCGATTTTATACGGACGGACGGACTGGATGGCCTGGAGCAGGCGGGGATCGATACCGTTATATTAGCGGGGATGGGCGGCGAAACGATGCGCGGTATACTGGAAAGAGCCGGATGGACAAGAACTCAAGGCCTACAGTGCATCCTGCAGCCGCAGACAAAATGCGATGAGCTGTCGGCGTGGCTTGCCGTTAATGGATACGGACTGTCAGACGCGCGGCTTGTCCGGGATGACGGACGCATTTACATCGTTCTGCTGACCCGGGCGGGGAAGGCGAGCGAAACGCCGCTTCGGCTTTTAGTGCGTAAGCGCGATCCGCTCCTGCCGGATTATCTGGATGAATTGATCGCAAAGAAACGGCGCGTCATTACGGGGCTGCAAAAATCGGTGCGACAGGCCGACGAGTTGGCCCGTCAGGAAGAGCAGTATGAAGCGCTCCAGTGCTTGAAGGAGGAAACAAACGCATGGCAAAGGTAAAAGAAATCTACAAGGCGCTGAAACTCATTGCTCCGCTGGAACTTAAAATGGATTTTGACAATGTCGGATTTCTCGTGGGTTTTTCTGACGCAGAGGTGTCAAGCGCGCTTGTCAGCCTTGATATCACCGACGAGGTGGTGGAGGAGGCCGTCCGGGAAAATGCGCAGCTGATCGTATCGCACCATCCGCTGTTTTTTTCGCTGAAAAGCGTAACGGATACGGACCGGACGGGCCGGAAGATCACGAAGCTGTTGTCGCACGGCATATCGGCGGTGTGTATGCATACAAATCTGGACGCCGCGTGGGGCGGCGTTAATGACGCGCTGGCCTCGGCCGCCGGGCTGACGCAGAAATCGCTGCTGCATGAGGACGTGTCCGACGCGTATGGGCAGGCGTATTCTTATGGGCGTATCGGGTATCTTGAATCGCCCATGAAGCTTTCGGAATACATGATTCTGCTTAAAAGAAGACTCGGCACAAGCGGCCTGCGCTATTATGACGCCGGGCTCGAGGTTAATAAGGTCGCCGTAGTAGGCGGTTCTGGCGGCAGCGAACTGAGGCATGCCATCGCCAACGGCTGCGACACATTTATCACGGCAGACATCAAGTATGATGTCTTTCTGGAGGCTAAGGAGCTGCGGCTCAATCTTATCGACGGTGATCATTTCTGTACGGAGAATGTTGTCACGCCTGCTTTAGCCGAACGTTTAAGCGAAAAATTTCCCGGAATTAAGGTCGGCGTTTCTAAGATACATGGACAAACAGCCAGCTTTTTCGTCTAAAAAAGTGTTGAAATCTTCGTGATTAACCTGTAAAATGAGGCACGGTTCCGGCCGGTATGCCGGGGCTGAATATAATTGCGCTGCATCTTACATACTTGAAGAGTCTGGAGCAGCAGCAAGGAGGAACTGAATAATGAGCAGAGCAGCCATCAGCACGGGCAAGATGGTACGTATGGCCGTACTTGTCGCAATCGTCATTATTATGTCATTTACACCCCTTGGTTTCTTGCCGGTTGGAGCGCTGTCACTGACATTGCTTCCAATTCCGGTGGCCGTTGGAGCGATGATTTTCGGCCCTTTAGGAGGGGCGTTCTTAGGCGCACTATTTGGTATAATGTCACTTATTCGCGCATTTATGGGACTGGATCTTGGACCGATATTGTTAGCTATAAGTCCGTTTTACACGGTACTTGTTTGTGTGGTTCCGCGTATCTTAGAAGGTTGGCTGACCGGGCTTATTTTTAAAGCACTTTATAAAATAGACCGAACGCGCCTGGCAAGCTTTGCAGTCAGCGGCTTCTTGACGGCAGCATTCAACACTATTTTCTTTATGGGCGGGCTGATACTCCTTTTCTGGAATAGTTTCGTTGTCGGTTATGCGGAAGGCAGCGGTGTAACGGGAAGCGCTACGAAGATCATTTTATTCGTTTTGGGCGGTGTTGCTGTCCAAGCTTTAATTGAGGCTGGACTTTGTGCCGTCGTAAGTGGAACCATCAGTAAGATACTCATCAGGTATTTTCCAGATAAAAAAGTTATAAAGGAGTCATAACCCTATGCTTTTGGCTATTGATGTCGGCAACTCAAACATCGTTATCGGCTGTATCGACGGCGGGGAGATCTCGCATGTATTCAGAATGGTGACCGATATATCGAAAACAGAGCACGAGTACGCCGCCGGCATCAAAAGCATACTCGAATTCGACGGGTTTTTATGCGAGGGCTTTGACGGGGCGATCATTTCGTCCGTCGTGCCGCCGCTTGTGCATGTTCTAAAAAACGCGGTCAAAAAAATCACCGGCAAAAATGCGCTGATTGTCGGCGCGGGCATCAAGACGGGGATGAATATTCTTATTGACGATCCCGCCCAGCTCGGCAGCGATCTCGTTGCCGACGGCGTGGCGGTCATCGCGTCGTATAAGCTGCCCGTTATCATCTTCGACATGGGCACGGCTACGACGATATCTGTCATTGATGAGAAGGCCAACTTTCTCGGCGGCGCGCTCTTTCCGGGCGTTGCCCTGTCGATGAACGCGCTGTCCGGCAGTACGTCACAGCTGCCGCGCGTGCCGATTGAACCGCCCGATAAGGTTGTGTGCGCCAATTCGATCGACTGCATGAAAAGCGGCGCGATCTTCGGCACCGCCGCCATGGTCGACGGTATGATCGACCGGATTGAGGAGGAATTCGGCAGGAAAATGACAGTTGTGGCAACCGGCGGGCTGTCCTCGCGGATTGCCGAGTACTGCCGGCACGAGATCAATCTGGACGAAAATCTGCTTCTCCGCGGCCTTGGTCTCATTTACGAGAAGAACACCAAAAAGAAATAGCTTTTAAACAGCAATGCGGGGTGTCTAAGGACACCCCGTTCAGATTGTCGAAAAAGCCGCGAATGCGGCTTTTTCGACAAATAAAGGGTTCTCACGCTGAGGCGCTCGTAAAGTAATGCTTTTCGGAAGTGAATGCCTCAAAGCATTTAAATCAAACAATTTTCGCCGATGAGACCAGACAACTCGCCGTCATCGCCGAAAATTAAATCGCACGGCGATTGGACGCACAAAAGAAGGACTAAAGACTTATTCGACAGTCTGTACGGGGTGTCTGAGGACACCCCGTTTTTGCACGGCTGCTTCCCTGAGTCACGTATTACGCGTCAAGTCCCTTCGATACGCTTTGTCCGGCGATGCGGCCGAAGACGATGCATTCGGCAATAGCGTTGCCGCCCAGCCGGTTTTTGCCGTGAATGCCGCCGCAGACCTCGCCGGCGGCGTACAGCCCCGGGATCGGACAGCGCTGCTTGTCCAGCACGCGGGTGCTGGTGTCGATCCGGAGCCCGCCCATGGTGTAATGGACGGAAGGCCACTGTGCGACGGCGTAAAACGGACCCTTGTCAAGCAGCAGCATCCGGCTTGTGATCGGCTCGCCGAAATCGGGATCGACGCCTGCTTTTACAGCGTCGTTGTGCCGCGCCACCGTATCCGCCAGCGCTTCGGCGGGGATGTCAGTTGCGCCGGCCAGCTCGCTCAAGGTTTCGGCACGGAAAAGCCGGCCGGACGATACGCCCCGTCGGAGTTCCTCGTCAGTCCGGCCTAACTTCTTAAATATGGCCTCCGTAAGAATGGAGTATGTTGGTTTGCTACCGGCCTTTACCTGCGCGTCTGAAACCGCATCACGCCCTAAAAGCTCATTGACGAAGCGCCGGCCCTGCGTGTTGACATAAATCAGCCCGTAATCCGGGCCGGAATAGCAATCCAGTGCAAACTTGTCAATCCCGCCGTTTTTCGGCTCGGCGCAGGGAAACAGCTGGATGAATTTCATATGGAGCGTATCCGCGCCGACGGCCTGAGCAAACCCGATCATTTCGCCCGTTGACCCTTTGTGTGTCGTGCAATTGTAAGACGCGTCGAGGGCCGGCTGATAAGCCGCGCGCAATGCTGTGTCACTGCCAAACCCGCCCGAGGCGATAACGACGCCCAGCCGCGCCTCCAACGCCTTTTCAGCGCCGCCCGCGACAATACGGACACCTTTTACCGGTCCTGCCATACCGTCCCGGCAGAGCGCGGTAACGGCTGTATTCAGCCGCAGCGGTACGGCCAGTGAAAGTGTATGCTCCTTTAATATTTTGGCCAGATTGCAGGCGGCGTGATGGCTCCGGTAGGCGCTGTGGCCGCCGATTTTGTTGAGTGTCCGGCTGAAGACGGCACCGGCATCCAGCAGCCAGTTAAGTCCGGACGGCGCCTCGCGTACGAGAATTTCGACGAGTGCCGGATCATTTAAATACCCGCCGCTTTTCAGCGTATCCGCCATATGCAGCTCCGGTGAGTCCTCACCAAGGCCGAGCTGCTCGCGTAGCTTCAGGCGGCTGTCCCAGCTGCAGTAGCCGCCGCCGGCGATGACGGAGTTTCCGCCAAAGTAGGGCATTTTCTCCAATATGACGACCTCAGCGCCCTTGAGCCGGGCCTCGGCTGCCGCCGCCAGGCCGGCAAAGCCGGAGCCAATCACGACGACGTCAACGGATTCGTCCCATTGTGCCGGTATCTCTGATGTCGAATGAGTATTCAAATCAGCCATAATGAACGCTCCTATGCAGATTTATTGGAACCATTATATCACATGTCATCCGCCTGCCGTCCAATTAAGGAACAGGGGCTATGCCCCTATGACAGGCTGAACGCCGCGGAGAACATCGGCGGCGTTGTCGTTTGGCTGCCAGCGGGGGAGAAGGAGTTGTATTGTCTGGTCAGACCGTCAGCCGGCTGTGGCGTAGCCCTCGTTACGGACAAGCGCTTGGCCGTCCGGCGTTTGGATCCAGTTAAACAGGATCCTCTCCGGGCTGTCCTCGGCCGCGTCGGCGCGGACGACGGCGTAAAAGTCGTTGACGAAGGGATAGTCTCCCGCGGTGATGCTATCGATCGACGGCGCGACGCCGTCCACTGATAACAGCCGGATATTTTCGTCAAGCTTCATTCGGCTGACGTAATAATATACATTGTAGCCGATAGCGGCTTCAGCCCCGTCATAGACCGCCACGGCGTCCACAAGGCCGCCCATCTCACCGATGACATAATCCGCCGGCGCTTCGGCCATCGGGACACCCTTCATGACGAGCTTGTTCATCATCGTCTGGCTGCCGGACAGCAGCTGGCGCTGATAGGCGCGAATCGCAATGTCCTCGCCGCCAACTTCCTGCCAGTTGGTGATCTGCCCGGAGTATATACCGACAAGCTGCTCTTCCGTCAGGCTCGGAACCGGGTTTTTTGTATTGACGAGAAAAACCAGCGCATCCTTGCCGATGGGGGCCATCTCCAGCTCGACGCCTTGTCCCTCGGCGTAGGCCAGAGAATCCGGGGACGGCGCGTAAACCAATAGCACGTCGGCGTTGCCGTCAATGAGGCTGACGTATGCGTCGTCGGTCCCCGAAACGGTGACGTTGTCCTCGCGGGGTATGCCCAAAAGTACTGAGCGCACCGCTGAAATGAGTGGGATGGTTGCCGTTGAGCCGTCAATGCGCGGCATGGTCTCCGGTGTAAACACAAAAGCCTCCGGCTCAGCCGAATCGGATGCCGGAGCCGCGGAGGCCTCGGCTGACGGTGTTGAAGATGCTGACGCCGCCGCATCCGGCGGCGTTTCGGCCGTACAGGCGGATAGCGCTGTGATGATAACGCAGGATAACAGGCCTGCTAAAAAACGCTTCATGATGTTCCTCCTCAATCGTTTAGATAATCGTAGAGCGGCGCTTTAACCACCCAGTTTCCGTTCTCGTCCAGAAGCCCGCCGTAGGTATCGGTACGCGCGAGATACCGCCCGTCAAAGAATACGATTGACAGATATGTGCCGGGCAGCACGCGCTGGCCCGTCTCGTCGTACAGTGTTGTCCAGAATGCCCACGTTGACGGATCGTACGGCTCCCCCAGCTCAACGACTATAAATCCGTCCCTCGAATACTTAATACGGCCGTCAAACGGCCCGGCGACCGTTTCGCCGCTGCGGTCGGCAATCTTCCACGTCTCGGGATCTCCGCGCAGGGACAATGCGAAATTTCCGTTGTCAAGCATCGCGATGTTTGTAGCCTCCGGAAAATGCAGTGTGTTGCCCGCCCATTCCACCGTGACGCCATCTTCGCTGCTGCTCATAAAGCTTGGGGTCTCCGACCCGGCCCAGGGCGTGCGCTCACCGGTTAACAAATTGACGGATATCTGACTGTCCTGCTCGGAGAGTATGGCTGTCGCGCCCGTTCTTTTTGAAAACCAGGTGTCCGTCGGCCCAAACAATATCTTGCCGCCCAATCCGATGACGCCAGCTAAACCGGGAGCATCTGGTGTACCGTCCGTCAGGAATTCGGCCGTGCCGTCTGAATACGAGGAAATAAAGTCGTACTGAGGCGGTACCACAATGTTTCCATCCCGGTCGACCACGCCGTATTTTCCGTCCTCATAAAACCGCACGCGCCCGTCGCAAAATATCAGGCCGTGATTGAGCGGATACGACGGGTCGTCGCTGGTTTCAAAAAAGTCGACCTGTGCCGGCGGCGTCCCGAACGGGCCGAGCACGACCGTGCCGGTGTCGTTGATAAAGCTGAACGTTGTCCCATCGCCCGAGAGAACGGATGCCAGTCCCTCTGAAAAGCATACCGGCGCGTTGTAAACGAGGGGGAGGATTTCACTGCCGTCATAGTCGATGACGCCCCATTTCCCATTGCGGCGGACGGTGATGTACTCGTAAGTGACGTTCTCGCGCCACTGAAGTGCACGGTCGGATGCAAACTCCGTGCCATAGCATTGGGTCTCGACGTCGTCGTACTCCTCGGCCCAGCTGCCGTCCAGCTTTGCCAGTGTTATTTTAGAGATGTCCCGGTAATCCTTGTCCCGGGCGTATTTAGTCAGCTTATACAGCCTTAGTCCGTCTTTTTCGATGATTTGGACCTCGTTATAAGCCGGGTCGCAGATGACGCGGCCCTGTTCATCGCACAGCCCGTACAGCTCGCCCTGCATCCACATCTGCGTGAGGTGGCCGCCGATATACGGCCAGATGCGCCCGTAATCGCCGCGGGGGATAAGCGCCAGTGTGACGTCCTCATAAAAACGCGGCGGCGGACTGGGCGGTATGTATTCTGTCTGGGGCAGCAGCCCGTCCGGCAAAAGTACGCCGCCGGACTCGGTGGCATTTGCGGACGTATCGCCGGTATCTGCAGCGGTCTCCGATGCTTCTCCGGACGGCGTCACTGAAGTCTGCGCTCCCGGCACGCCGGCGCAGGAGGATAGCACTACCATAAGTGCCGCTAAAAGAAGCGCGCCTTTTTTTCGCACGTTATATCACCTCGTTTGTCAGGCTTTGTTTTCATTTAGAGTGACATATAAATTGACGTTATAGTTAAGCAGGATGTTCCCGGATTTTACCAAAGCCTGTACACAGTTTGCGCCCGTCGGTCGGAGAAGTCAATAGTACATAGACGGTAGGGAATGACCTCAGGGGCGTTTTACAACTTGAAAAACTCTTTTGTTCTTCGTCTTTGCGTCCAATCGCCGTGCGACCCCATTTTCGCTGACGACGGCGAGTTGTCTGGTCTCGGCAACGAAAATTGTTGTATATCAACGCTTTGAGGAATTCAATTCTGAAGAGTGTTACTTTGAAAGGCCCGCAGGCCGAGAGCCTTAATATGTCGAAAAAGCCGTGGGTGCGGCTTTTTCGACAGTCAGCAAAAGCGCCGACTCAGATGAGTCGGCGCTTTTGCTGCGAGCAAGCCTGTAAGCCGGATTCTGTCGTGGACAGCCATCTATCTAGGCCCATCGTTGCCGATGAGCTCAAGCCACCTCCATGAGAGCGGCCGGGCCGGCCTGTTGCTCTCGTACCACGGTGTTGCTCCGGATAGAGTTTACAGCAGCGGACTGTCTCCAGCCGCCGAGTGAGCTCTTACCTCACTTTTCCACCCTTACCGCTTCCGTAACACCGAAAGCGGTGGTATATCTCTGTTGCACTTGTCCTGAAGTCGCCTTCGGCGGGCGTTACCCGTTATCCTTGCCCTGTGGAGCCCGGACTTTCCTCGCGAGAAGCTTTTCAGCTTTCTCCCGCGGCTGCCTGGCTTACTCGCAACTACCTATTATAAAGCATTCCAATCTTTTTGTCAATGACGGCTGTTTATTGGCAAGTTTCTGTTTGAAAAACAGATGTTTCCATTATATAATATTAAAACGCGAAAGCGCGTCTTTTGCCCGCACAACGGGTAAAATACTCTGTATAAAGCAATTTTTGCGCTCATGAGGTGAGGATTTGAAACTGGACGACTATATCCGTTCCATCCGCGATAAAAAGATTGCCGTTATCGGCATCGGCGTGAGCAACACGCCGCTTATTGAGCTCCTGCTCGACGGTGGCTGCCGCGTCACAGCCTGTGATAGGTCCGAGCGCGCCCGTCTTGGGGCGCTGGCGGCGCGGCTGGAGGAGCGGGGCGCACGGCTCCGCCTGGGTGAAGATTATCTGAAAGGGCTCGACGCTGATATTATTTTTCGTACGCCCGGGATGCGGCCCGACTTACCTGAGCTGGCCTCGGCCGTACAAAACGGCGCGGTATTGACCTCGGAGATGGAGGTCTTTTTTGACGTCTGCCCGTGCCGGATGATCGGCGTTACCGGCAGCGACGGCAAAACGACGACAACGTCCATCATTGCCGAGCTGCTGCGGGCGTCCGGTCATACCGTCCATGTGGGCGGCAATATCGGTACGCCGTTATTAAATCAGGCCGACGACATGCATGAAGATGATTTTGCCGTTTTGGAGCTGTCGTCGTTTCAGCTCATGACGATGAAGAAAAGCCCACCAGTCGCCGCCGTGACGAACATTACGCCAAACCATCTCGACATGCACCTGGATATGGACGAGTACATTGAGGCCAAGCGGAATATTCTCCGCTACCAGTCGCCGTCCGATACGGCCGTTTTGAATATTGACAACGAGATCACCCAAGCCTTCTCCGAGACCGCGCGGGCAAATGTTCTGACCTTCAGCCTGAAGCGCCGGGTGGAAAACGGCGTTTATCTGGATGGAGAGACAATATATACGGCAGAAGGCGGCAAAGCCGAGCCGCTGCTTGATACGTCACGGATCTATCTGCCGGGTATACACAATATCGAAAATTACATGGCGGCGTTTGCAGCCGTCCGCGGACTCGTTGACCGTGAAACATGCCGGAGGGTTGCCGAGACGTTTAAAGGCGTGACGCACCGCATCGAGTTGGTGCGGACTTTAGACGGCGTGCGGTATTATAACGACTCCATCGCGTCAAGCCCCACGCGCACCATAGCGGGCCTGCGCTCGTTTAAGCAAAAGGTCATTCTGATTGCGGGCGGCAAGGACAAGGGCGTACCGTTTGATACGCTGGGCCCGGAGATCGTCGAGCATGTAAAGACGCTGGTGCTTACGGGGCTCACGGCACCGAAAATACGCGCCGCCGTCGAGAACGCGCCGGGCTATAACGGCAGCCCGGTGATCCTTGAAAAAGAAGATTTTAACGAGGCCGTGTTGGCGGCGCACGCTGCGGCGGAAAGCGGGGATATTGTTATTTTATCGCCGGCCTGCACCTCGTTTGACCGATTTAAGAACTTTGAAGAACGCGGGAATACTTTTAAAGAGATTGTCAACGGATTGGAGTAAAAAGCTATGGCAATTAAGGATGATATTATTAAACTCAGCGCCGCCTCCGGGCCGTCCGGCTTTGAGCGGGATGTGGCGCGTCTTGCGTCCGGGCTGCTGGCGCTGTTAATGGACGAGGTCACAACGGATGTGATGGGTAATGTTATCGGCGTGAAGCGCTGCGGAAAGCAAAACGCGAAAAAGCTGATGCTCGACGCGCATCTGGACGAAATCGGGTTTATCATCACCGGTCACGAGGAAGGCTTTTTGCGTTTTGCTGCCGTCGGCGGCGTCGACGCGCGCATGCTGCCGGCCTCGGAGCTGAAAATTCTGACGGACGAGCCACTCGTCGGCATCGTGGGCGTGACCCCGCCCCACATCCAGAAGAGCGGCGAATCGGACAAGACCATCAAGATCGAGGATTTATATATCGATATCGGCCTCCCGCAGGAGGCGGCGCAGCAGGCCGTCCCTGTGGGGACATTTGCTGTCTACAATACGGGTGCCCGCTTATTCGGCACGGATCTCGTGTGCGGCAAGGCGCTTGACGACCGGGCTTGCTTTGCCGTGATCCTGCGCGCGCTGGAGCTTTTAAAAGACGAAACGCTGGAAGCGGATCTGTACGTGCTGGCATCATCCCAGGAGGAGGTCGGCACGCGCGGGGCCAAGACGGGCGCGTTTGCCATCGATCCCGACTGGTGCGTCGTCATCGACGCCGACCACGCCAAGACGCCAGATCACACGAAATACGACGCCAAGCTTGTCGGCGGCGGCGTTGTGATCGCTATCGGCCCCAATATGAACCGGGCTTTCACCGACGAGGCCGTCCGGCTGGCCGGAGAAAGCGCCATCGCCTATCAGATCGGGGTGGAGCCCGGCGATTCCGGCACGAACGCGCGCGTTATCCAGGTGTCGCGCGCCGGGATTGCCACGGCGCTTTTAAGCCTGCCGCTCAAATATATGCATAGCCCGGTGGAAGTCGTCTCCCTGCAGGATGCCGAGGCTGCCGCCAAGCTTCTGGCGGCGCTTGCTAAAAACGTGAAAGGGGAGAACAGCCATGCTTGAAACCATTAAAACCCTCTGCGCTCTGGACGGCGTTTCCGGCGTGGAGGATAAGGTCAGAAACTATATTATTTCCCGCGCCAAGGCGCACGCCGACGAGATTAAAACGGACGTTATGGGAAATCTAGTCATTTTCAAAAAAGGCGCGAAGACGCCCTCAAAATCCGTTATGCTCGCCGCGCACATGGACGAGGTGGGCGTGATTATTACCGGCGTGACGGACGACGGGTATCTCAAATTTTCCTGCGTGGGCGGCGTTGACCGGCGGGTGCTGATCGGGAAGACCGTGCTCATCGGTACAAGCCATATCTTGGGCGTTATCGGCAACAAGGCCGTCCATCTCGTCAAAAAAGACGAGCGGGACAAGGTCCCGCCGCTCGACGAGATGTATATCGATATCGGTGCTAAGGATAAGCAAGCCGCGCTGAAAGACGTGGCGCTCGGCGATACGGGCGCCTTTGACAGTGATACGGTGCTCTTTGGCGACGGCTTAATCAAAGCCCGGGCCATTGACGACCGGTTCGGCTGCGCCGTGCTCTTAAAGCTTCTGGAGTCGGCTTTGCCGGTGGACTGCACATTTGTTTTCACGGTGCAGGAGGAGGTCGGCACCCGCGGCGCCATGACAGCGTCATTCGGCGCAGCGCCCGACATGGCGCTCATCGTGGAGGCCACAACAGCGGCCGACCTGCCGTCGGTGCCGTCGGGCAAAAAGGTCTGCGCCGTTAAAAAAGGTGCGGTCATCCCGTTTATGGATGGGGCCACGATCTATAATCGAGAGCTTTTTTCGATGCTCACAGCTCTGGCCGAGAAGAACACTATCCCCTGGCAGACGAAAACATATATCTCCGGCGGTACGGATGCCAGTGCTGTTCAGCGCTCCCGGGGCGGCGTTATGACAGCGGCCATAGCGGCGCCTGTCCGCAATCTGCATTCGCCGTCCAGCGTGGCTGCCATCAGCGACCTGGAGGCTGTTTATAACCTGGCCGGACTGTTTCTGGCCGAGATTGGAAATAAATATTAATGGAGTATACAGATATTAAACCGGAAATTTTGCGGCTGTCGGAAACAGCGATGGCCGATATCTCACCAAAGCTTGCGGAAATTGACCGCGTCTCGTTTGATAATACGGCCAAGGTGCTGGCCGCCTTTCAAAAGCACCGCGTATCGGACGCCTGCCTGACCGGCTCGACGGGTTACGGCTACGGCGACAAGGGCCGCGACACGCTCGACAGGATCTATGCCGATGTCTTCCGCGCGGAGGATGCGCTTGTGCGCATCGGCTTCGTCAACGGCACGCACGCGTTAACGGCGGCGCTGTTCGCGCCGCTTAAAACCGGCGACGTGCTGCTTTCGGTGACCGGCGCGCCGTACGACACGCTGCGCGGCGTTATCGGCATTGAGGGCGATTACCGTGGCTCCATGAAGGACTACGGCATTGGTTACGCCCAGGTCGAGCTGCTGCCGGACGGGAAACCGGATTTTGACGCTATATTCAAATTAGCTTCGGATACGCGCGTAGCGGCTGTGTTTATCCAGCGCTCCCGCGGCTATTCAAGCAGGCCAGCGCTGTCTGTAGCTGAAATAGGGCGGATCATTGAGACAGTCCGTTCGGCCAACGCACGCGCCGCCGTCGTTGTCGACAACTGCTACGGCGAGTTCGTCGAGACGACGGAACCGACGTCGGTCGGGGCCGACCTCATGGCTGGTTCGCTCATAAAAAACCCCGGCGGCGGTATCGCCCCGACGGGCGGCTACGTTGCCGGTAAAAAAGAACTCGTCGAGGCGGCGGCCTTCCGGCTCACCTCGCCGGGCATCGGCGGAGAGTGCGGCGCGTCGCTTTTTAATAACCGGCTTTTATATCAGGGCTTTTTTCTCGCGCCGCACACGGTTGCCCAGGCGCTGAAGACGGCCGTTTTCACCGCGCGCCTGCTGGAGCTGATGGGCTTCAAGTCCTCGCCCGGCTGGGACGCGCCGCGCTCGGACATCATCCAGGCCGTCGACTTCGGCGACCCGGAGCTGCTCCGGCGCTTCTGCGGCGGCATACAGGCCGGCGCACCTGTGGATTCGTTCGTGACGCCCGAGCCATGGGATATGCCGGGCTATGGCTGTCAGGTCATTATGGCGGCCGGCGCGTTTATACAGGGCGCGTCCATCGAGCTGTCGGCTGACGGACCCATGCGCGCGCCGTACACGGCGTACCTGCAGGGGGGGCTGACGTTTGAGTCCGGCCGTCTCGGCGTTATGACGGCAGCCAATCAGCTTCCGGACAAATAAGTACAGGCATCAGCGCATATGGATGGCATAAGGGGTGTGATCCATATGCCTTTTCGAAGACGAAGACAACGAATGCGGTCGAACCTGTATTTCAGGCCGATGCCGCGTTCTCAGCGCGTCTTTTTATTCTTCCTCATCATTATGCTTATACTTTCCATCGTTGTGGTCAGCGCCTTTATACGCATCCGGCCTATTATCCTCAGCCTTGCCACCTCTGAGGTCTATAAAGTGGTTATGCTCGATATCAACGACGTGATCGACGAAGAAATGTCAAGCGGGTCGATGGATTACAGCAATCTCGTTAAGCTGGAAAAGGATTACGGCGGCAATATTACGGCGCTTAAAATGAATATGCCGATGATCAATCTGCTGCAGGCTCGGATATCCAAAGGCGTTGTCAACCGGGTTGAAAACAGTATTGTCACGGATATTAAAATTCCAGTCGGCAATGCGTTTGGCGGTGTGATTTTCTCGGGGCGCGGCCCGTTGCTGACGGTTAAAATACTTTCGGTGACCAGCGTCTCCACGCAATTTATCAATGAATATGAACCTGCCGGTATCAATCAGTGGCATCACAAGATTATGCTGAACGTTTCAGCCGTTGTGGACATCTATGTTCCCGGTACGCACCAGACGCAGACGACCGTCAAAACAGAGGTCGAAGTGGCCGATTACACAATCTTCGGCGAGGTCCCCAACGTCTACGCCGACATCGGTCAGGGGAATTAGGACCACTGAGTCATTCGATTAACAGGAGAATGGTATGAACGCAAAAGAAGAAATCGCGTCCCTCAGGCAAAAGATTGAGGCTTATAACGCGGCTTATTATGATAAAGACCAGCCGCTCGTCAGCGACTTTGAATACGATGAACTGACGAGGCGGCTGCGGGCCCTTGAGGCGGAGAACCCCGAATTCATAACGCCCGATTCCCCGACGCAAAAGGTCGGCGGGCATGTGTCCGAGGCGTTTGCGCCCGTGCGGCACGAGGTGGCGCTTGAAAGCCTCAACGACGTATTCAGCTTTGAGGAGATTGAGGCTTTTAATAACAGAATCGGGGAGCTGGCCGGTGAAGACGGCTTTGTCGTCGAGCCAAAGGTTGACGGGCTGTCCGTAGCGTTGTATTACGACAACGGCGTGCTGTCATACGGTGCGACGCGCGGCGACGGCGTAACCGGCGAGGACGTGACGCACAATCTTAGAACAATCGCGTCCCTGCCGCAGTCTCTGCCGGACGCGCCGGAGCATCTCGTTGTGCGCGGCGAGGTGTATATGTCGCGCGCCGTTTTTCAGCAGCTCAATGAGGAGCGCGAAATCAACGGGGAGCCGCTTTTGGCCAATCCGAGAAACGCCGCGGCCGGTTCCATTCGCCAGCTGGACGCGGCGGTTACCGCACAGCGCCGGCTGGATATCATCGTTTTTAATATTCAGGCCGTACGCGGCGTAACGTTTAAAACGCATATACAGACGCTCGACTATCTCAGAAAGCTGGGTTTTCGCGTTATAGACGGCGAGCGGTATAAAACGATTGAGCAGTGCCGGGACAGGATTGAGTCTTTGGGTGAAAACCGCGGTTTGCTTGATTATGAGATTGACGGCGCGGTGATTAAAATCAATTCGCTCGCGGCGCGCCGAAGCTTGGGCAGCACGTCGAAAGCACCGCGCTGGGCAGTGGCGTACAAATACCCGCCGGAGAAGAAAGAGACGACCGTCCAGGACATCACCGTTCAGGTGGGGCGTACCGGCGTACTGACGCCGAAGGCCGTTGTGTCTCCGGTCCGCCTGGCCGGGACGACTGTGACGAATGCCTCCTTGCATAATGAGGACTTCATCCGAGAGCGGGACATCCGGGTGGGGGATACCGTTGTCGTGCAAAAAGCCGGGGAAATCATCCCCGAGGTGCTGGAGGTCGTCTTCAGCAAGCGTCCGGAAGGTACAAAGCCTTATGTCTTTCCGGACGTCTGTCCGGAGTGCGGCAGCCCCGTCACGCGTGACGAGGGCGGCGCGGCGATCCGCTGCCGCGGCGCGGAGTGCCCGGCACAGCTATTACGGAACATTGTCCACTTTGCGTCGCGAAACGCGATGGACATCGAAGGGCTCGGCATCGCCGTTGTGGGTCAGCTTTTGGACGCGGGACTTATAAAGTCGGCCGCAGACCTGTATTATCTTGACGCGGCGTCTCTCGAGGCGCTGCCGCGCTTCGGGAAGAAATCGGCCGAGAATCTTATTAATGCTATTGAACAATCAAAGGAAAATGATCTGTCGCGGATTCTAAACGCGCTGGGCATCCTGCAGGTCGGACAGAGCGCCGCGAAAGCGCTCGCGGAGCATTTCGGGTCGATGCAGGCGCTGGAAGCGGCAAGCGCCGAGGAGCTGACGGCCGTCGGCGACATCGGCGGCGTGACGGCCGGGAACATCATGGACTGGTTTTCGAATTCTCAGTCGCAGCATTTGCTGGGGCGGCTGCGGGAGGCCGGTGTTAACATGAATTCCCGCGCGGAGAAAAAAGACGACCGGTTTGCCGGGCAGACTTTCGTTTTAACAGGCGCGCTGTCGGGTTATACACGCGAGGAAGCGAAAGAACTCATCCAAAAGCACGGCGGCAGCGTGACGGGCAGTGTCTCAAAAAAGACAACGTTTGTCCTGGCCGGGGAGGACGCCGGCTCAAAGCTGACAAAAGCCCAAAGTTTAGGGATTTCAGTCATTACCGAGGCGGACTTTGAGCAACTGCTTCAGTAACGTTTGTTGCCTGTTAACGAATTGTTCATATTTTTATTGCAACAGCTTATGCGGTATGATACACTCATTGAGGGAAAAGTTTGGAGTAATTCAAGTATATTTGGGAGGTCAATACAATGAAAGTTAATCCGCATAAATCATCTCTTGGCATGGACGCAAACGTCCTTGCGCTATTGTGCTATATTGCAGCATTTGTTCTTGCATGGATTCCTTTATTAAAATTCTTAGCATGGGGTGCGCCGTTGGTTATCTTCTTAATTGAAAAAGATAGCCCTTTTGTAAAATTTCATGCCATGCAGGCGTTCCTTATTAACGTGCTCAACAGCGTACTGGGTTTGATATTTTATATAATTCAAAGGATAGCTATTAGCGCGTTTATTTATTCTGCACTTTATTATGGTAGTTATGGAGTGGGTTATTGGGTAGCGTCTATTCTGTCATGGATCGTTTTCGCTGTCGTTACGGTGTTTGCCATTATCGGCTGTGTTAAAGCCGGCCAGTATTTTGAGTATAAAATTCCCGGCATTGGCGATCTGGCCATGAAATTCAGCCGCAAGAACGGCGCGCCGATTCAGTAATCTACGACCGGTTAATATCTAAATAAACGTCCCGCGCCGAAAGGCGCGGGATTTATCAATTATACGCCTGTTCAATGTCGCCGGAGGATCAAAATAATCCATTTGCGCTAAAAGGCATCCCCCGTTATAATAACAACGGACTGCAAACTAAAGAGTGGTGATGATTTTGGAAGCCTATAAAGAACTGCTTCGGGCCAATGAGGCGGCCGTCAATAAGCTGGCGTCCCGCGTTTCGAGAATAGAGCTTTATATTATGATCCTGCTGTGCATTTTATGTATTTATGATGTAATGTATGTACCGGGGGTTACGCTCGGGCGGATGCTCAAGCTGATTACAGCCCCGCTTCTGCTGCCGACACTGATTGTGGACGTGCTGCATCTTAATAAGGGCTGGGTCAAATACGCCGTTTTAACCTGCAGCGTCATTGCATCCGGGCTTTGCTATGCGGCGTTTACTTTTCAGCTCATGCTGATTTTGCTTTTGCCGACTGTTGTGGCCGCACTGTATTACAACAAGCTTGTGATGATCGTTATCTGCGCGGAATCGGTTGTGAATATTTTTGTTTCACACATTCTCAGTCATTATCTGATGTTTGCGAAGATACTGGAACCGTTCAAGGGAATACCCAATATCATACGCTTCGGGGCACTGCCAAGAATAGCGATCTATCTGTGTTTTGCGGTGGTTTTCTGGATTCTCAGCAACCGCACTTCCACGCTCATGCTGAACATACACCGTGTTACGCAGGAAAAGGAGCTTTTGGAGCTGCGCAATTCCATCACCGATAAGGTTGCCCGGCTGGAAGAACGCGAAAAGATCAGCCGGGATATTCATAACAGCGTGGGACACACAATAACCGCGGCTATTATGGCGATCGACGCGGCGGAGGCTGTGCGCAGCGTCAGCCCGGACATGGCCGACAGCAAGGTAACAGCGGCCGGTGAGCGCATGCGGGAAAGCCTCAAAGTGATCCGGGAGAGCGTGCGTATGGTTGACAGCGGGGACACCACCATCGCCATGCAGGATCTGGCCAAAACCTTCAGCATTTGTATTCGCCAGTTTGAGATGGATGCCAATGTTCGGATAACCGGTAACTTGGAAGCATTCCGTAAAAAAGTGGACGGGCAGAGCATATCCGCTGAGCACGCCCGGTTTCTTTACGGTGCGATACAGGAATGCCTGTCCAACAGCGTACGGCACGGTAAGGCCAGCGCCGTCAAAGTGCGGATGGATTACAGCGATGACATCGTAGCGGTTGAGGTGGCAGATAACGGCTGCGGCCGTCCGGACGATGACGGAGAAAGCCTCGGCTTCGGCCTGAAAAAAATAGAGGCCTATCTGAAGGCTAACAGCGGCAGGATGGAGTGCCTGGACGGTAAAGGCTTTACAGTAAGAATGTGGCTTCCCACGGAGGTGAATGGTATTAATGAGTGGACTAACGAAGATCATACTGGTGGATGACGAGCCCCTGCTGCTGGAGAGCCTGACGCTTATTTTCTCCATGGAGGATGATTTTGAGGTTGTGGGGACCGCTTCCGACGGGTATGAGACATTGAAGCTGCTGAAGCGGCAGCGTGCTGATATTGCCCTCGTAGACCTTCGAATGGTCGGCATGGATGGGCTGCAGCTAATCGGTGAGCTGCGCCGGCTATATGGGTACCTGAAGATTCTTGTGCTGACGACTTTTTATGATGAAAAGAGTATCCTTACAGCGATACGCAACGGCGCGGACGGGTATATTCTCAAGGATGCCGGACGCAGCGCGCTTGTCAACGCTGTGCGCAGCGTGGCAAAAGGCCAGAGCCTTTTGGATATGAAGGTGATGTCCGCGCTGGCGGCTTATGTCGGAAAAACCAATCAGATGGAAAGCTTCACGGAACCGGACGGCCGGCTGCTTCGGGAGATGACCAGCCGTGAGTTGGACGTGTGCCGACTACTGGCCGAAGGGTACACAAACGTTGAGATTTCCGAGAAGCTGTTTTTGTCGGAGGGGACGGTTAAAAACTATATCTCAAAAATCTACGACAAGGCCGCCATCCGGGACCGGGCGACGCTGGCGGTGTATTTATCCAAAGTCTTTAAGGATCTTTAGGCTATTATCGGGGTGGATATCAATATAAAGAGCGCGGGGCTGCCGATCAGGCAGTCCCGCGCTTTCAGACTGTCGAAAAAGCCGCTTCTGCGGCTTTCTCGACAAAATAGAGTTCTCGCTCTGAGGGGCTCGCAAAGTAATACTTTTCGGAACTGAATCCCTCAAAGTATTGAAATTGTATAATTTTCTTCGGTGAGACCAGACAACTCGCCGTCACCGACGAAAATTTAATCGCACGGCGATTGGCCGAACAGACAAAGCAAAAAAGTTTTAGACAAACTGAAAGCGCGGGGCTGCCGATCAGGCAGTCCCGCGCTTTTTGGGGGAACGTCGTATTACGTCCAGTGTGACGTGATTTCCTCGGCGACCTCATCGTTGCCGATTGCCAGAAACGCCCGGATGGCATCCCTGAGCAAAATTAAGGTGAAAAAGCCTAAAGCAATACATTCAACAATACCGAAGGGCCAGTGCGGAAGCAGGAGCATACCAGTACAGGCGTTCGTCTTATATTGCTGGATACTCAGCAGAGCTGCCGCGTACGTTCCGATCCCCATAACCACAGCCGACAGCAGGGACGTCAGCCCAAAGACAACAAATCGTGGTATGGTCGGAAATTTGCGGATGAGCATCGTCACATGGATATGCCCGTTCACGGTCTGCGTAAACGACCAGGACGTGAAAATCAGAACGACCATAGCCATGGTGGATATTTCAAAACCACCTGTAATCGGTGCGTTAAACAAGTGCCTCAAGATGACGTCGAGTGTCATGTAGAGCATGATGAACACCGCGGCGGCCATGCTGAGATAACTGACGTACACACTGATTTTATTCGTAACTTTCGTAAAATTCTTCATTTACAACAATCCTTTCCGCACTTGCAGACCTGAAAGTAATGTTTAGCCGTTGAAGTTTTCGATCAGAACAGGCTCGGCCCAAGGATCGGCGTACTCGTCGGAATAACTCGATACGATCTCCATGCACTTGTCATAGATAGCCTGGCCGTCGAGGCCCATTTGATTTAAATACTCGATATACTGCGTGTGGACTTCGTCACGAACGGCGGTGTCTGTAAATGCCGCATACAGTTCATCGGACGGCTCGTAGATCTCGACGCCAATCTCATCGGCATTGTCATAGATCCACGCACGTGTGGAATCCCAGTAGATACCGGCCATGTCGCTGGCGTAGGCGCCGGAATACTCATCGATGATCGCCTTGAGGTCATCGGGCAACGCGTTATACTTATCTTTATTCATCAGAAGGAAGATCGGGGAGCCGGGTGTCGGAAAGTCCATAATATAGTCGAGAACTTCGCCAAGATTGAAAGCGGAGATGTTGTGCCAGTCGTTGAGGCAGCCCTCGATAACGCCCTTTTCAAGCTGCTCATACGTTTCCGGCGTTGCAACCGTCATCGGGCTCATGCCGACGGCGGTGCACCACAGCCCGCAGGTGGAGCCGGGAGCACGGATTCTCAGGCCCTGAATATCATCCAAGGTCTCCAGCTTTTTCTCAGTTGTGCTGACAGGGGCATAGGTGCAGCTACCCAGCATGATAACCTTGAAATCCTTATATTCATCCTGGAATTCAGGCATCTCATTGTACATTTCCATCATGACATCAGAACCCATCCGCGCGCAGTTAATGCCGGAAAGGGGAAGCTGGATGAACTCGGAAATGGGGAACTGGCCGGAGTAGATCGTCGCGGCGCTCCAGCACATGTCGGCCGTGCCGTCAAGAACAGCGTTGACGGAATCGCCCGCGCCGACAAGAGAGCCGCCGTGGTAGTAGTCAAACGTGATACGGCCGTTGGAGGCCTCTGTTACGGCGCTGCCCCACGCTTCAACGTACTGGCCGCAGATGCTGCTGGCCGGGTCGTGGTTCTGTACGACGAAATTGTAGACCGTGCCGTCATCTGAGCCGGCGTCGGAAGCCGGGGCGCTTGAGCCGTCATCTGAGCCGGCGTCGGAAGCCGGGGCGCTTGCGTCGCCGCTGTCTGGAGCGGTTTTTTTGTTGCAGCTCGTCAAGGTCAGAAGCGAAAACGCCATGACAAATACGAGGAGCAGCGAGAGTAGTTTTTTCATAAGATATCCTCCTAAATATAATTTTTACAGCCAGCCGGATATGGATTGCCTTTTATCCGGCCATAAAGCTGGGAAGCCATAATGAAAGCTGGGGAATGGCAATAACAATGATAACAGCTATGAGCATAGCCAGCACCATCGGCGCCGTGCCCTTAAATATTCGCGTTAACGGCACATCCTTGGCAACGCCCGCTACGATATACACATTCATACCGACCGGCGGGGTGATAAGGCCCATTTCCATGACCATAATCATTAAAACGCCATACCAGACGGGGTCAAAGCCGAGTGCCGTAACGATCGGCAAGAAAATCGGAACAGTGAGCGTCACCATCGCCAGAGAGTCCATCAGGCAGCCCATGACGGCATATAAAGCCACAATAAAAGCGAGAATGACGTAACGGTTGACGGCCAGACCCTCGACAAAGCCGGACAGCGTCATCGGCAGCCGCGCGATGGCGAGAAATGCGCCGAAAACAAACGCACCGATCAAAATAAGGAAGACCATCGCGGAGGTTTTAATAGTATCGCGCAGGCAGGTGACAAAAACTTTCCAGGTAAAGCGTCCGCGCGCAATAAGGTAGACCAGAGCCAGCATGGCGCCGATGGCGGCGGCCTCGTTGGCGGTAAACAGATTAATAAACATGCCGCCGATGACGATGACAAATAAACCGATCATCGCAATGCCGCCCTTGAGTGCGATAATTTTTTCCCAGAGACTGTATTTCTTTGTGGGCGGGGCCAGCTTGGGATTAAGCTTAACACGTACGGCAACCGCGATGATATAGCACAGGGCCAGTACGATGCCGGGGATGATGCCGGCCATGAAAAGCTTGCCGATTGACGTGCCGGAAACGATGCCGTAAATAATAAAGCCCGTGCTGGGCGGGATGAGTATGCCCAGCGTCCCGCCGGCGGCGATAGAGCCGGTGGACAGGCTGTCGTCATAGCCGGCCTTGCGCATTTCAGGCAGCGCTACGACGCCCATCGTGGCCGCTGTGGCGGCGGTGGAGCCGCAGATGGCGGAAAAGCCCGCGCAGGCCATAACGGTCGCCATGGACAGGCCGCCCTTCAAGCCGCCCAGCCACTTGTTGGCAAAGTCAAACAAATCGGCTGACATCCCCGAATGGAACGCGAACTGTCCCATCAAAACGAACAGCGGTATGACGGTAAAGGAGTAGTTCAACGCCTGATTAAAGGGGACGGATTTCAAAACGCCGACAGCCGCGCCCCAATCGCGTATCAGCATATAGCCGAAAAATCCGACGGCAAACATTGCGATACCGATGTTCATACCCATTGCGAGCAGAACAATCAGTACGACAATGCCGAGTACGGCAATTGTGATGGGTTCCATTATTCATTCCTCCAAAAGCACATTGAACCGATGAGATCAAATTATGTATAGTCACAAGACGCCAATGATTATATCTGTTTGCCGGGCCGTTAAAAAGTGACTGTGGTCATAATTTGTTCATAATTTATGAATGGAATTTTGTCTATTTTTGCGGAAAGAGCATCACCTCCGCTTTGATTGAAAATAACACAGACGGCTGAAAACCCCATCTGAATGATTAAAGGCCGCTTTCATTAATAAAAAGCAGTCTGGAGCGTCGCCTTGTTTTACTTTTATTTGATTGACGAGCTTGGTCAGGCTATGCTATTATAAACCCGTATTAGACGTGCGGATGTGATGGAATTGGTAGACATGCAGGATTTAGGTTCCTGTGTCGCAAGACGTGTGGGTTCGAGTCCCTTCATCCGCATTAACGTGATACAACGTAAGCGGAATGCTTAAGCGGTGATAAAATGATTTTGGAGGTAGCAATATGGCGTTTTGTACAAATTGCGGCAATTCTCTAACCGAAGGGGCAAAATTCTGCACCTCCTGCGGGCAGCCTGTTTTGAGTGCCGAACCGCAGCCGCAGACGCCGCCGATAGAGACATTGCCAACGGTGGAGCCGCCGGCTCCGGTTGAACCGCCGCAGTGGGTAGAAGCAGAGCAGGCAGTCGAAGAAATAGAAACGGTTGAGCCTCCAGCGCCGGTTGAGCCGCCGCAATGGACGGAACCGTCGCAAGCTGAAGGGGAGTTCCAACCCGTAGAGCCGCCGTCACCGGCCCAGCCTGTGGAAGCACCGGAGCAGGAGCCGGTACTTGAGCAGCCGGCTCAGGAAGGCAACTATGTGGCAGCACAACCACCCCAGCAGCCGGGCTACTATGCTCAGCCAAATCAGCAGCACAATTATTACGCCCAGCCGGGCCAGCCACAGACGCCGCCACAGCAAAACTATTACGCTCAACCGAATCAGCCGCAGCAGAGCTACTATGCTCAGCCGAATCAGCAGCAAAATTATTACGCCCAGCCGGGCCAGCCACAGACGCCGCCGCAGCAAAACTATTACGCCCAGCCCAATCAGCCGCAGCAAAACTACTATCAGCCCAATCAGCCGGCTCCCGGCCAGCAAAACAGCTACGGTTATCAGCCGGGTGCGCAGCGCTCTGGCCCGTCATATCAGACGAATCCGGCGGATGTCGCCGAAAACAAGGGTATATGCGTGCTGAGCTACCTCGGTATATTTCTACTTATCCCGCTTCTCACCAAACCTCATTCCGGCTACGTGAAGTATCACTCCAATCAGGGCCTTGTTCTTCTGATATTTTCAATTCTCGTCAGCCTGCTGTCGATGATCCCCTATCTGGGCTGGTACATCATCGCCCCCATCGGCTTTATCTTCAGCCTTGTGTGCGTCATTATGGGCATTGTTAACACCGTTAACGGCCAGATGAAGCCGCTGCCGATCATCGGCGGAATCACGCTCATTCAATAACATTCAGTTACATAAAAAGAAACCGGGTTTTTTAATCCGGTTTCTTTTAGCTTGTCGAAAAAGCAGCTTCCGCAGCTTTTTCGACATAACAGGGTTCTCGCGCTGAGGCGCTCGCAAAGTAATGCTTTTCAGAAGTAAATTCCTCAAAGCATTGAAGCAAACAATTTTCGCCGATGAGACCAGACAACTTGCCGTCATCGACGAAAATTAAATCGCACGGCGATTGGACGTAAGACGAAGGACAAAAGATTTTTTCAATAAAAAGAAACCGGGTCTAATCCGGTTTCTTTTTTATATAGAATTTCAGCGGCCTTTTGAAAAGCGAAAGACGGTATCGGCTAATTGGCGCTACTTGTAGAAGGCATCGCAGAAGGCATTCCGGAAGGCACCGCGGAAGGCGTTTCGGAGGGCACTGCGGAGGGCACAGCAGAAGGCATTTCGGAAGGTACCGCGGAAGGCATTTCGGAAGGCATCGGGGAAGGCACCGCGGAAGGCACCGCGGAAGGCACCGCGGAAGGCATTTCGGAAGGTACCGCGGAAGGCACTGCGGAAGGCATTTCGGAAGGCATTTCGGAAGGCATCGAGGTTATACCCGGACTTGGATCCGGGGAGGGCGCTGCCGACGGCGCTGGTACCATGGCCGGCGAAGCCGTTTCGTTTGCCGGAGCGGGTGATGCGTCGCTGTCGGCCGGCACAGGCTCAGAAATGCTACTGATCTTATTCCGGCCGTCCTCTTCGGTAAATGTGAGTTCCTGCGTGTAGACTCCGGCGGGTCCAGCGGATGTGGTGTAATGTAACGTAACCGTGACGCCGTCCGCCGTATTATTAAGCTCGTAGCTTTCAACCCATGGGCTCGATGTGCCGGTGACCCAGTTGAGATCGGCAAACTCTTCATGAACGGTTTCCTGCAGCGCTTTCGTCATGAGCTCGTACTGGCCTTTGCCGTCCCGGTTTTGTACGGCGTCGGCCCAGATCCGGGCGACCGTTATGTTATCCAGGAGAACGTCTGTCGGTTCGGACGATTCGGAAATAGCCGGTTCGGACGGCTCGGCGGACGGGGAAACGGAATCCGCCGGTTGGGACGTGTCGGTTGTGGCTCGGCAGCTGACGAGGGCGCCCACAAGGAGAACGGTTATTAAAACAACGGCTATGAGTGGCCCACCGTGCTTTTTGGATTTCTGGTCAAAAATGTTGTTAAAACGGTGTTTCATTGATTTTTTACTCCCATTGAGACAGGCCTTCAGGCCTGTTTTATTTTGCTGGCCGAGCATCGCCGCCGACAGGATGGAGCGGCAGTATTTTTTTCGCAGGCTGAAATCCGCGTTCTTAACGATCTCCTGATCGCACGCGTTTTCAAGCTGAACGTTGGCCTCGTGCGTCATGCCCCAGACGAGTGGGTTAAACCAGTGTACGGCACCCACACACATTAAAACCAGCTTATACCAGATGTGACGCTGTTTATAATGTACCAGCTCGTGCCGGAAAATAAGCGCCAGCTCCTCCGGGTCGCTTACCAGCTTTTCCGGCATTAAGATGACCGGATGTATAAGGCCTGTCATCATGGGGCTTATGGCCCCGGAATACGTCAGGGCCGTTACGCGATCTTCCCGGATCTGCATGTCGGCCAGGACTTCATGGAATACGGCCAGTGCCGCGTGGCAGGCAACGGGCACTGCGAACCGGCGAATACGCCGTGTCAGAAGAATATATCCGGTTAAACGGATCACAAAAAACGTTACGGCGCCGGCGGCCCAGACCATACCAAGGATTTCTTCAGCTGTCAGCTCGGGACGCGCCGTTCTCTCAGCCGGGCTGTTTATATTTGCCGGACTCGGCCGCGGCGCAGCAGGGACAATACTGTTGTCCTCCGCATCTGCCGGTATGACAGATGAAACGACAGCAGGTGTTTCCGGGACGTGGATATCGGGCAAGGGGATGCTGATGGGCGGTATGAGATGAAAGGCCACCGGAACTAAAAGCCGCAGGGATAAGACGAGCCAAACGACGCCCAGGCTTTTTGCCGGAAAGCGCCGGGATAAGAGCGGCGAAATGAGAAGCAGTACGGCGATAATGAGGGACATGCTGACTGAAATCTCCGCTAATGTAACGAACAGATCCGCCATCGCTAGACCTCCTCGGTTTTTTCATCGATATACCGGCGCAGCTCTAATAAGTCGTCCTCCGTGACGGTCCGGCTTTCATAGAGGGAGGCTACGAGGGATTTGAGCGAGTTGCCGCAGAGATTTTCCAAAAACGAACGGCTTTCGTTATTGAGATAATCACGCTGAGGGATGAGCGCCGTATAGCGATTTGTTTTGCCCTGTCGCTCCACAGCGACAAACCCCTTATCCGCCAGCCGGGATAAAAATGTTAAAACAGACGTTGGCTTCCAGTCCCGCTTGCCTTTAAGCTGCCCAAGCACGTCGGCCGACGTGACGCTGCCGCCGGCCGCCCAAATGATTTTCATGATTTCGAGCTCGGAATCCGGCAGGCGGATGATTTTACAGGACATAACATCACTCCTTCTACAATTGAAGAATTTGAGGATATTCTACAACAGTAGAGTGACGCTGTCAATAATAAAAATGAAAAAAGACGGCGCATTAATCGTCCCGGTCATGACTAAATTCATCAAAATTCTGTCGGCGGCGATGGTATGATGAGCCAAATAAGGACAGGCTACGGGATAAAATGTCGGCCGGAGGCGCAGTTTGCTCGGCCTCGGGAACGGTATATTTTCGAAGCCGTGTTCCGGGCTTAGGATTAGGATCAATGAGGAAAGAAGTGAAGCCAATGATGAAACGAATAACAGCGATGCTTCTGGCGTTTGCGCTGGCGGCCATGTTGTTGACAGCCTCGTCAGCAGCCGGGACGGAAGCGGAGATCATGCTTGACGGGAAAATGCTTGGCGCCGGCGCGCTCGTCGATGGAACTTCTGTCAGCATGCCCGTCCGTGATGTCTGTAAAGCGTTGGGTTATACGGTCGAATGGTCGGACAGCGGCGGTGAGCGGAAAGTCACGGTCACAACCGGCTCGGACACCGTTATAATCAATCTGACACGTGAACAGCTTATTGATAACGGCCATACTGTTACCTCCGGTACGCATACGGGCGGCGGTATCCGGCTAATATCGGGCAGCATCTATATCGATTCGGGTTTGTTTTCCTCGATTTTTCCCGTCAGCGCGGATTATGATCCGCAGGTCGGACGGGTGGCGCTTACAAGAATTGCTGAAAACAATGTCACTGTCAGTACGCAAACGCTTACGGCTGAGACAGCGTACTTATCGGCAGAGCTTCAATATCCGCAGTTAGACGGACTGGCCGATGCCACGGTTCAAGACTCGATCAACGTATCGCTCAGCCGGATTGCAGAGGACACGCTGGCCGAGGGCCGAAAAAACGCGTTGGATATGGCGGCTTCTGTGCGGGATGGCTATACGGGCGCTGTCGGCAAGTGCGAGACAGCTTTTGACTATAGGGTTACGTATAATCAAAACGAGCTGTTCAGTGTGGTGCTGATGGCGTACCAATATGCCGGCGGCGCGCACGGCAGTACGGTGCAAACCGCCTTTACATTTGACCTTAATACCGGCACTTTGCTGAAACTGGAAGACCTGCTGGATGAGACGGCCCGGTTCGATGTGTTGGTCAACGCATACATCCGTGCGGAGATTGAACGGCGTGTTGAGGCCGGGGAGCTCACGGAGTTTGAGTTCTCGCCGTTTTCGGATATTGGAGAAAATCCCGGCTACTATCTGTCGGGCCGCGCTGTCGTCATTTACTTTCAGCAGTACGAATATTTTCCGTATGCCGCCGGAATTCAGGAATTTGCCGTCCCGTATGAAGAACTGAGCGGTCTGTTCACGGGACCGTATGCTTTTTTGGGCGGTACAGTCATACGCCTCAAAGATGACCAGACCAATAAGCTTGCCATCGGCGATATCGGGCGCGTCCGGCTTCAGGGAAACCCGTCGACTGGCTACGCCTGGTATTTAACCGTTTCCGGCGACAGTATGAGGCCGCTGAGCAGTTGGTATGAGCCTTCAAACGGGAACAGCCTCGCCGGCGCCGGCGGGATGTACGTCTGGAATTTCAAGGCTGTCAGTACCGGCAAGGCCACGCTGACCTTTAAATACTACCGGGAATGGGAAGGCGAGGATACGGCTGAAAAAACGGTTGTCTATCACATCGTTGTAATCTAAACGCCGTCCCGCGGCACTTTGTAGGATGCGCCGTTTTCAAGCGGTACGCCTTTTAATATTAAGTTAGAAGCAATTGGTGACGATATATATTTTGTTAGGATAACCGTACGTTAAAAGCTTACTTGTTTCCCTTTTTTAATTTTCATTCTTCTTTCGGGCTGCCGTTTTATCGGCATACCGCCGCGCGGACTTTGGTTCGCGCTTTTTTTTGTATTCAGGAACCAATTGTCGAAAAAAACGTCAGTATATATGTTGTCGAACCGTCTATTGACACTGTCGAATTATGCTGTATGATTAACGTATGGTCACACAGAAAGAAGGACTCCTATGAAAAAAACGTTTGCGGCTGCCGCTGTGATCCTGATGCTTGTATCGGCTTTATTCGGCTGTGCCTCTGTGGGTGAATCCGGACCCGATGGACCGGATGATGTGAGCGCGGCGATACCCGATGCAAACGAAACGCCGTCGGTCAGTCCGGTCAGCAGCAACAGCAACGACAGTGACGATGGTGATGACAAAAATAACAATGACGATGACAGCGATGCCGCTGCAACAAACCACACGGATACCGATGATACGGTCAACGCATCGGCCTCACCGCACGAAGCGGCAACGACGCACGAAGCGGCAACGACGCACGAACCGGAAACGACGCACGAACCGGCAGCGACGCACGAACCGGCAGCGACGCACGAACCGGCAGCGACACACGAACCGGCAGCGACACACGAACCGGAAACGACGGACGACGCAGCTGCGACAGACGAACCGGCAGCGGTTTCAACCGGGCCGGATTACAGCAAGCTGGCCATGGCGGAAGAACCTTATACCTACAGCTCGGACTATGTCGACGTGTCTATAGTGACACCGCGACTGACAGGCCTCCAGAATGAAACAATCCAAAATGAGATTAACGCTGTTTTCAGCGATTACGCACGTTACGCGCAGTCGGACGTTGAGCCCTATGAAACGGAAAGCCATCAGGAGCATGACGAAGGCCATGCGGCCGCACCCTATGCCATTAATGTCAGCTTCGATGTCCAGTATTTGAAAGACGGGATTTTAAGTCTCACGCTGGCCGATTACCGCTATCTCGGCGGCGCCCACGGCGAGACGACGCTTATAGCTCTCACGTTTAGTTTAACTACGGGTGATCAGCTGAGCTTGGGTGATCTCATGCGGGACAGCGCTGATTATAAAGGCCTTATCAATAGTGTCATTCACGAGGAGATCGACCGGCGCGTCACAAATGGAGAGCTGTACGAGTTGACACCCTTTGAGGATATCGGAAACACCTCGCAATGGTATTTAACGGACGAGGCGCTCGTGCTATATTTCCAGCAGTACGAATACTTTCCATATGCCGCCGGCATCCAGAATTTTGAGGTGTCCTATCAGCAGCTCGAGGGTTATTTAAACGACTACTATGCCGCGCACCTGATCGAGTCGGCAATTTAATGATCTCTAAAAAATGGCGCGCCGCTTTTAGCGGCACGCCATTTTTTTAATTCCGATTGTTATTTTGCGAGATTGTTCAGGCCCTGGCAATAAGCGTCGAGCATTTGCTGCTGATAAGCATCGGCAGAAGCCGTTGATGCTTCAAAACCCCTCATACCCATTTTAATAAGGAGCGTTTGAGCGGTGTCCTGCACATCGGCGGGGGATAAAAGGCCCCATGACAGCTGATCGAGCAGATGTACGTACAGCGACGTCAATGAGACCATGTCGGCTCGGTTTGAAAGCGCATCCAGTTGGTGACGATCCAGGTCCGGCTTTTCTTTGAGAAGCTTGTCATAGCTGATGCCGTACCGCCCGATCCTGGAAAAAATATTAAACTGCTGTTTGGGGCTAAGGCCTGTCTGTAAAAATAAAGCTTTTTTAACGGCCTTCATAACCGTACGCCCGATTAGTTCCCCAAGCTTGGAATGCTTGCCGGCATAGGTCAGCCGAATCGGGGAATCGGGATCGGTGATAATAACTGTTCCGTCCGTGCCCGAGCCGGTTGCAATGCCGGTGGAATACAGACTGGGGGCTAAAAGTTCCTGCAGAGCGGCCGTTTTGGCTTCCGTGCAGGTGACGAGGGCGCGTGCCAGAGCGCCCTCGGTCAAATGTGCGTCGATAAACAGCAGGATGTTGATTGTCCCGCCTGTGGAGACCGAGTCACCGTCGCGCTCATGCCAGTCGGCCGGGTCGCCGGCGCGCCCGCCGTTGACGTCGATGCCGCCAGTGACGACGGCGGTTATCGTCATGTTTTCATAGGTTTCAGCCTCGATGGCCGCGTTTTCCATATCGGCCGCCGTCGAAAGGCCGCAGGCATAAGCCGGGTCAAGGCCGAGCTGCCGCGCGATGACGGCCATGTGACCGGCATAGGTCGGCGCTTTTAAAGGCGTGTCCTTGCGGCCGTTGTCCTTGCAATCGTGATTAAAGACCCACTTAAGATCTTTTTGAAGGCCGCCGTTGATGGCTGAGGTACTCAGAATATCCCGTCGGCCGGTAAAGCTGACGATGAGCGCCTGATCCCGTCGGACGAGTTGGTCGCCGCTTCGGAACGTATACAGAATCATAACACGTCCTCCGCCGACCATTGTGAAAGAAGACCGCGCATCCAGCCGCAGACATCCATGGAATAAACCGCGTCAAGGTTTTTAGCCGTCAGTACCTCTCCAGCTTCACCGGAGGAGACGCATCGGCCGTGATTCAGCAGCACCGCGTGTGTTCCGTAGGCCTTGGCAAGATTGAGGTCGTGTACAACGGAGATGACGGCACGGCCCGGTTCTTTAAGCCAGTCATTAATCAGGCCGAATATCTGTTTCTGATAGACGAGATCGAGATGGTTCGTTGGCTCGTCAAGAATGAGCAGCTTAGGGTCCTGCGCTAACAGCTGTGCGAGAAACGTGCGTTGAAGCTCACCGCCCGAGAGCGTCAATGCCGACTGCTTACGAAACGTTTCCATACCGGTTAAACGAAGCGCGTCCTCGATTTTATGTTCGTCCTCTTCGCTTTTCCCGGAAAACATACCCCGAGTAAACGCATACCGCCCCAAACGGACGATCTCTTCGACGGAAAACGAATAGCCGACGGCATGCTTCTGAGTCAATACGCCGAATAGACGCGCTGCTGTTTTCGGCTTCATGTGTGCCACATCCTGTCCGTCAATGAGAACCTTCCCACGGTAGGGCACACCCTGTGCGATAGAGGATACGAGTGTTGATTTTCCCGCGCCGTTAGGCCCCACGACCATCAGCCATTGCTGCGGACTAACGGTGACGCTCAGGTTATCCAAGATGGTCAGGCTTCCGTATGAAACTGTTAGGTTTTTTATTTCCAGCATAGCTTATTAACCTTCCAAGCGCCAAAAGCGCATAAAGCTTTTAAAGATAACCTCTGCCGATGAAGTATTAATGTGATGCATTCCGCTACTTCGCCTTTCTCGTCTTATAGAAAATAAAGACGAAAACGAACGCGCCGATAAACGATGTTACGACGCCGATCGGCAGCTCCCTGGGGTTGAGCAGGACGCGCGCAATCAAATCCGCCAGCATCAGAAATGTCGCGCCGGCAAACAGGGATGCGGGAAGCAGGCGCTTGTGGTTGGGCCCCACGAGCATGCGTGTCATATGCGGTACCACCAGTCCCACAAAACCGATCGTCCCGCCAATGGAGACGCACACGCCCACCATGGCCGACACCGCGATCAGAATGATGTATTTTGATCGCTTGACGTTGACACCGATGTGCCGGGCGTTGTCCTCGCCGATGGCAAAAGCGTTGAGTTCCCGGGCGTAGAACATAATAACCGTCCCGAATACGGCCAGTACAATGAGCAGCGTTAGCACATCATTAAACTTGGCGGCGCTCAACGATCCCATCAGCCAGAAGACAATGGAATGGACCTTGTCACCGGCAAACGTTAGGATAAGGCTTAAAATACTGCTGGCAAACATGGTGAAGATCATACCGATGAGGATGATGGTATTCGTCGAGAGCGAGTAATCAATTTTGTAGGCCAGTCCCAGAATTAACACCAGCGAACAAAACGCGAAGAGCATCGCCGTGATCATCGTCCCGGCGTTACCGATGCCCGGCAGGGTAAACCCGAAGGCAATGGAGAGGGCGGCGCCCACCCCAGCCCCCGACGACACGCCTATGTTGGAAGGAGCGGCCAGCGGATTGCGCAGCAGACCCTGTATGGCCGCGCCGCACAGCGAGAGGGTTGCGCCGGTGAGCGCCACAGCCAGAACGCGCGGCAGACGGACAAAGACGATAACGGACTGTGCAATGCCCTGGGGAATCGGAAGTCCGAATATCGTGTTCCAGATAGCCGTCAATGTATCTTTTACGGGTATATTGACGCTTCCCACGCATACACATAAAATCATCGTTACGAGCATGGCGGCGATAAACAGCAGATATTCAATTGGGCGGAAGCCCTCAGACCGTTGTTTCAGTTTCAAATGCACCCCAACTTACCCATTTTAGTTTTGAGTACGGGGACGCTGTGCGCCCCCGTACCTTCAGATACGACAAATCAATTATAACACGGAATGCTTACGCGCCATAGATAAAATTGTACAGCTCCTGCGCCGCATCCGCCAGACGCGGACCGGGGCGGGTGATGGTGTTGGAGTCGGCGTTTAAAACGTTGCCGTTAACGATGGCAGTGATGTTTTCCCAGCCGGCACGGCCCTTGACCTCCGCAACGGGATCTGGCGCGCCTTCGTAGGACATGGTCGTGGTGACGATATAATCGGGATTACGATCTATAACCTGCTCCTCGCTGACCTGCTGCCAGCCTTCGATGTCGCTGAAAACATTCGTCAAACCAAGCATGGCTGCCAGTTCATCCATAAATGTTCCGCTGCCGGCTGTCCACAGTCCGTATTCCAGCGGGGAGACCTCGAAATAAATGGTTTTGCCGCTTTCGTCGTCGCTGACCTTGCTCTTTATATCGTCAAACGTGGCTTGCATGTCGTCAATAACGCTTTGTGCTTCGGCAGATTTGCCGGTGACGGCGCCAATCAATGTAATGGCCTCAAAGGTGCCGGCAATATCGGTGGCTTCCGATGCCACAACCCTGATGCCCGCGGCCTCCAGGGATTCTATATGCTCCGTTGTCTGAGCCATCGTGCTCATCAGGACGACATCGGGGCTGAGCGCAATGATCTGCTCAATGTTGGTCTCGCTGCCGGATTCCACAGCGGGGACATCGAGGACCTCGGCCGGGTAGTCGCAGTATTCACCCCGCCCGACGAGCATGTCGCCCGCACCGATGGCATAGAGAATCTCGCAGTCGGAAGCCGTGAGGGCGACGATCTTCTCAGCCGGTTTGTCAAGCGTGATGTCGCGGCCGGTCATATCCGTCACGGTGATCCCGGTGTCAGACGGTGAGGCCGATGCGTCCGAGCCATTCTGAGCGCATCCGGCGATGGTAAAGACCATCAGCAGGGCCAGAAGCAAAGCGGTTATTTTTTTCATTTTGTATTCTCCTTTCAATTCTGACAATGAATAGGGTGATAAGGAGCACAAAAAAGCTGCCCCCCAAAGTTTGAGGCGCAACCAGAACATACATAGTCAACTATGCATAGCTTATCCCAAACCCAGGGTATCCATGTGTAAACAGGTTTCCCGACTTAGCTTCATCCTACTTGGGCGCCTTCCCATCCTAAAGACAGTGGCCTGCTGCCCGTTTGTCAGCTTCACGGTTACTGGGATAGTCCGGAATTTTCATCCGCGTTCCCTTGGCAAAATCCTTGCCAGCACAGTGGTGCATTAACACACGCTATTCATTTTGTCGTCATTTTAGCATAACGGACCGGCGTCGTCAATCAATTTGTTTTCAGGGCTGGCAAAACACCAGCCGCGTTACGCGAGAGTTAAACATGCCTTGATTGCAGCAATAAAAAAGAAAAGAGATGATGTTATGAAATACAAAGCAGAAGTTTTTGATAAGGTTCAATACCTGTATGAAGTGACAAAATTTACGGATCATCAGCTTCATTGTGTGATTCGCTTTAATGGTAAATTGAACGAGGAAGCATTGAGAAGCTCGATTGTGATGCTCCTGCATGTTGTGCCGATTTTAGCGTGTGTCTATCAGCACAATAACGGCAATGATTTTTGGGAAAGCACCAATCCGTCCCGTTTTGAACATACGCTTCTCGTTGTGCAGGATGCAGATGCGTTTGAACATTTTACAACCTCAAAAATTGATGAGTCTGCCGAACCGCAGATAAAGGCTTGCCTGTATCAATCCGATAAAGACGCACTTTCCATTATTATCAATCACATGGTATGCGACGCCGCAGGATTTAAGCAGTGTCTATATTTGTTGTCCGACCTTTATTCCCAGCTGATAAAAGACCCCGCATATTTGCCGGATTTTAAAATCGAAGGTGACCGCAGCTTTCAAACAATTATAAAACAGATTCCTTTTTGGATCCGAATAAAATCTTTGCTGTTTCAAAACAGCGAAAGCAATCAGGCCAGTAAAAGCGTATTCCCGTTGGGCGGGGATACAAATGATTTTCCGTTTATAGTAACGCGCGAAATCGAGCCGGCAAAGTTTGCGCTGATAAAGGCTTACTGTAAAAAGAATAATGTGACGATAAATGATGTGTTTCTTGCTGCTTATTACCGGGCGCTTATACAAAAATTAAAGGTGGATGGTCAAACGCTGCATATACCGATTATGGTGGATATGCGAAGATACCTGAAAAATAAGGAATTCAATGCGCTCACGAACCTGTCCTCCACACATATCACACACGCACCGGTAAACGTTTCTGAAAGCTTTGATGAAACGGTTACAAAAATAAACAGGGAGACAACAATAAAAAAATCTACGGATATTGGCATGAATGTATTTGTAAAACTCAGCCTTGCTTTTCAACTGCCAAATAAAATATTAAGCTACAAACTAATCAAGGCTTCTTTAAAAAACCCACTCATTTGCATGACAAATGTTGGAATCATTGATGATAAACAGCTTCGTTTCAGAGGAAGCGAAATAGCGAACGCCTATGTTTGCAGTTCAATCAAGTACCGTCCGCATTTTCAAGTGGCTTTAAGCAGTTTTTCCGATACGCTGACGATCAGCAGCAACTTATACGGCAGTCAGCAGGACCGTGATACGATTACCCATTTTCTTTCAATGGTTGAAAATGAACTTCCAATTAATAATGCGGTGTGATCACGAAAAGCGTCGCTTTGTGAGCGCCTCAACGCGAAAACGCCATGCTGTCGACAGTTTAAAAGCCGCTTTAAGCGGCTTTTTGACAGTCTGTATAACACTTACTTGCTTTTAAAGAGGACTTTACCACATTCCAACAGTATATTTTTAGATATAAAAATGTTAAAATAAATACAGGGAATGAGGTTCTCCCTAGCGAAAGCTAAAACGCACCGGGTGCTGATGACTTCTGCTTTTAACAGGGGTCTTTTTTTATTGTGGGGGCTCTATGAAAACGTATGTTTATATCGGCGCGGGCGGATTTGTCGGTGCTGTGATCCGGTATCTTGTAAAGGGACTGCAGCTGAGCGGGTATGACGGGGTCATACCGCTGCAGACGCTGGCTGTCAACATGGTCGGCGCTTTTGTTTTGGCGTTTATCCTGACCGTTGCGCTTGAAATAAAAGAAGTGAACATGGAGCTTTTGCCGGGCTTGTCCGTCGGCCTTTTGGGTGCGCTCACGACATTTTCGACACTGTGCAAGGAGGTGGTCGGCCTGACGATGGGCGGCCATATCTTTGACGCCGCCGCGTACAGTGTTTTTTCGGTTCTTGCCGGATTTGTCTGCGCTTGGGGCGGGACGGTTCTCGCGCGCCGGTTTGGCCGCACTCGGCAAAATCGTTCGGGCAGCCAAAGCCACGGCCTGCTCGATTCGGAAAGCGATGTGGACAGATGATCGCCCTTGTCGGAATCGGGGGCCTTTTTGGCGCCGTCACGCGGTACGAAATTGGAAAGCGTCTGGCACATCTGAAAAAAGCGCATTTTTCCGTCGCGACCTTTTTTGTCAATATCACAGGCGCGCTTTTATTAGGGGTGCTGTCGGGGGTCGACGCGCCTAAAGGGGCGTATCTGCTTCTGGGCGACGGCTTTCTAGGTGCGTATACGACGTTTTCGACGTTTATGTTCGAGGGGTTTGCGCTCTTTGACGTCGGGAAAAGGCTGAACGCGGCAATTTATATCGGCGCGTCGCTAATTATCGGCTTGGCCGGTTATTATGCGGGGCTGCAGCTCGGCCTGCAGCTATAGCTTATTCACGTTCCAGTAATAAGAACGCTGTGCGTTGCAACCAAAAGGCTTTCGGGATTCCCGAAAGCCTTTT
Source organism: uncultured Sporobacter sp. (assembly GCA_963675425.1). Lineage (GTDB taxonomy): Bacteria > Bacillota > Clostridia > Oscillospirales > Oscillospiraceae > Sporobacter. The sequence goes on from OY776214.1 coordinate 2,869,342, forward strand.
GGTTTTTTAAGCCGGTCAGAGCGTGGCCGCGCCCCGGCGCTGAACTTAAATTACTTTTTCTTCAAATGAAGCATGTTTACATAGTGCGGGATCATAAACGATTCCGGGACCGTCTCGAGATAGTCCCGCAGCTCGTTATCAAACAGCGTGATGTCTTCGCCGGAAAGTGACGACGCGCCGATGCCGCGGCAGGCCATCATCCGGCCGCGCCAGCTGTCCCGCGTAAACGGAATATCCACCTCGTATGCCGTTTCGCTGACGACATCGAAATGAATCTTCGCCCAACCCGGCGCGTTGGGCGGGACACGCCGCATACCGTACCCGGTCCAGAGCGGATTATATTTGAGGACGAGCTCTTCACTTTTTAAAGCGATGCCAAGCGGGTCGGACACCCAGCTCATATATAAAGTGCAAAAGCGGCCGCCGCTTTTCAGCATGCGCTGAATTTTAGGCAGCATGACCTCACGGTCAAAATAGAAAAAGCACATACAGGCCAAAATCACGTCGAAACTATTGTCCGGGAAGTCAAGCTCCTCAGCAGGGGAGACGACGTAGTCGATATCCAGGCCCTGTTCTGCCGACAGGCGGCGTGCTTCGGCAATCTGGTTTTCAGCAATATCCGTGCCGATAAAGTGGGCGCCGTATGGATACAAGTGCCGCGGCAGTACGCCCGTGCCCGTTCCAAGGTCCAGCACGGTCTGGCCTTTTATACAGAGGCCTTCGCCGATGATCCGCTCGTAGAATTCCTGCGGGTAAATGTCGCGGTATTTAGCGTATTCCCCGGAAACCTTGCCCCAGTCGTACGCTCTGCCGTGGTCGATATCGTTTCGTGAACCCATACGGAAACCTCCCTGTTGCTGAATAGGCGTTCAAATCGGGTACAAGACGGCAGTGTGGTGCTTCTTGGTCCGGTTTAAGCGCACCCTGTCGAAATGAACAGGTGTTTAGAGTTATTGAATGAATGTTTAATATATAAAATAATCATTTGGTGTGGGTAATTCCGCTTCATATTTTAATAGTACCTTCGAGATACAGGACGGCTTTCCCGGCGACCTCAACGCGTTCGCCCAGATCGCGGCAGGTGAGCCGGCCGCCGCGTCTTGAAAGCTGGCGGGCGGTCATTTCCGTTTTGCCAAGTCTCTGGCTCCAAAAGGGTGTGAGCGTTGCGTGAGACGAACCGGTGACGGGGTCTTCAGGAATGCCGGCGTTCGGCGCGAAAAAACGGGACACAAAATCACAGTCCGTGCCCGGCGCTGTCACTACAAAAGCAAACGTATCACTATACGAGGCCAGCCGGGAAAGGTCCGGCTTCAGGTGGCGGACAGCGTCCTCGCTTTCAAGGAGCACGATAAGATCCCGGGACTGTTGTGCTTCAAGCACCGGGACGCCCAGAGCCTCCGCCAGTCCGTCCGGTATTGAGCAGGGCGAGGGTCTTCGGCTTGGAAGGTCCAGCACATACAAATCGCCTTCCCGGCGCACACTCAGTTTTCCGCTGACCGTCTTGAAATCAACAGCTTCCAGGCCGCGCTCCACAAAACTCATCAAGATGAAAGCGCTGGCGAGCGTGGCGTGCCCGCACAGGTCGATCTCCATTTCAGGCGAAAACCACTTGAGATCGTAATAACCGTCCTGCTTCACTAAAAACGCGGTTTCCGATAAGTTGTTTTCAAATGCGATTTTCTGCATTGCGACGGCGTCCAGGGACTGGTCGAGCAGACAGACGCCGGCGGGATTTCCGCCAAACACCTGGTCGGTAAAAGTATCGGCAACGTAATATCTCATTTTCAACATCTCCTAAATGATGTGGCTTTAATTTAAGTGTGACCTTTAAAAAAGAGCGAGTAGGTGAGCAGCGCTATAATAGCCGCGCCGACGATCCAGGCAAGCGGATGCGCCCAGTTGAAAGTCGTGCCGAACGTGTAAGCCTTCGGAATGACGAAATTCTTGTCGTCTGTGTTAAAGTAAAAGAAGTTCCCGTGAGCTTGCCGCCACTCGGCGATTTCTTCCCGGGTGTACTTATGTTTTGCCATACAGCCGCCCCTTGTTCAGTCTTTGAAAATGCCTGGTTAATATTTGCCATTATACTAGAAAACCGTTGGAAATAAAACGTCTTTCAGACAATCTTTTCCGCGATGATCTGGTTGATGCAGTGCCGGTGCGGCACACCGGATGAAGTGCAGTCAAATATATACTCCCGGGCTTCCCGCAGCAGCCAGTCGGTATAGCGGGTAAATAATTCACCCGATTTCCAGTAGAAGCTCAGCTGTTCGTTTTCAGGGGGCGGAGCGATAAACGGCTTTTGAATAAATGCGTTAAAGGCGTTGAGGCCGCCGGGGGACGTATGGGTTTTGAAATTTACGATGAGCTCTTCACGCAATTCCGGCCGGATGTAGTGGAAAGCGCCGCTTGAATAAATGATGTCAAACGCTGTATCCAGCCTGAAATCGTTAATGTCGGCCCGGAAGACATCAAGGGGGACATGCTGCTGCCCGGCCAGACGCTTGGCCTTTTCAACGGCGTTCCCGGAGACGTCAAACGCCGTGACATGATAGCCGTTGCGCGCGAAAAAGACGCTGTCGCGCCCCTCGCCGCAGCAGACATCCAGAAGCCGGACGGGCCGTACCGGCGGTATCATCTGAAGAATGTCGAAACAGGTTTTAGACGGAACGGTACCCCAATAATACGTGTCATCCCGATACTCTTCTTCATAAATCGTTATTTTTCGCACATCGTACTTGTAGCCGACAAGCGCGTTGACGTCTGTATCCAGTAGATAAGCCAGCTCTGACAGAACCGAAACATCCGGCAGCGACAGGCCGTTTTCCCATTTTGACACAGCCTGAAACGATATATTGAGCCGGCGCGCCAAATCCTCCTGTGTCAGTTTTTTGGCTTTCCTCAGCCTGGCTATATTCTGCCCGAGTAAATTATGCATATAAATGCCTCCTCGTACATACGGTTGTTGTTATAAATGATTTTATTCGTGGACTTGCTGGTCCCTCAGCACCATTTTAACCGGGCGGCCTGATCCGGGCAATAACCTGACGGACGAAAGTATCGGAAAATTCAACAGGCGGTTGAACAGGTATATAAAAAAAGCACACGTACGTGTGCCCAGACTATCGAAAAAGCCGCATCCGCGGCTTTTCGACAAGTATGTATGAGTATCAGGATGACACTCCGGCCGGGATGTCCGCCGTCAAATAATCCTTGAAGGCGCGGGAGAAATAAGCCGGCACGGTGATTATAAATCCTATACCGAAGGAGACGGTCATAACGAGACGGATTGGCAGGATGCCGCCGAGTACACCGCCGAGTGCCGCGGCGAACGGCATTAGTCCGCTTGTCGTCATGTGCATGAACGACATGACCTTGCCGCGCATGGCCTGCGGTGTTCTCGTCTGAACTGTGGATATCAATAAAACATTGACGACGGCGTTTGTCATACCCGACAGCACGACCAGCACGACCATGAGCAGGAAATAGGGCTGGTTTAAGGCTGTTATAATGAGCACATTGCTGATGATGCTGGCTGCGATAAACAGCTTCATCTTGACGGCCGGCCTGATGTTGACGGCGGACAGCGCGGTGAAGCCGACAACAGAGCCGCCCATGAAGCTGGCCATCAGGATCCCGTACCGGCCTGAGCCGAGAGTCGGGTCAAATCGGCAAAGGGGCAGAAACAGCGTGATGGCGATATAGGAGAAGAAATTAATGAGTGCGGCGATAATCAGGATAATTCTTAAGCCTTTCTGCTCCCACATGTATTTAAATCCATCCGCCATATCCTGAAAAAAGTGCGGTTTTTCTTCGCGCTGGGCACTGGGGATTTTGACAAACGGCAGGCAGCCGCCGGAAAATAAAAACGACAGCCCGTTGATAAAAAACAGGAGCGGCGCGCCGAGCGTTTGATATAAAAATCCACCCGCGGCGTTGCCGATGAGGTTTGCGCCGGTGGTAACCGTGGCGAAGACGGAGTTGGCGTTTGTAATCTTCGAGGCCGGTACGAGGTCGGGTATAGCCGACTGGACGCCGGGTGAAAACAGCGCGCCGCCCGCGCTGAGCAGGATGCCGGCGGCAAAGACCATCCAGATTTCAATAAGGCCGCTATAAGCGGCAATCGCCAGAAGCAGAACGCACACGCCGCGCACAGCGTCGGTTAAGATCATGATCAGCTTCTTGTTTGACCGGTCAATGAGCACGCCGGCGAACGGCGCGACTAAAATACCCGGCAGCATGGAAGCGGCCATCAGTGCACCCATGAGTGCCGTTGAGCCGGTGACGTCCAGGATCCAGAAGCCCAGCGCAATCGTGTACACGGCGTCGCCAATGGTGGAGACGAGCTGGCTTTGCCATAAAACGAGGAAGCTCGGTGTCCAGAGTTTTTCTTTTTTTATCACAGATATCCCGTCCTAAAGTTCAGGCTAAATTTTTGCGGCGAAAGCTCGCCGCAAAACCAGCCGTATAAAATTGAATAGTGCGCTCAGATATAGAGGATTTCAATACTGCCGAGGGACGTGCCTCCGGTGAGTACGACAGCCGGGCTATCGGGCGCGCTGCCGGAGCGAAGGTCGTTACGGACACTGCCGAGGCTGGCCTTGAGCTTGTCGACGATTTTCCACTCTCTCGGGCAGTACAATTTGATTTCGCCAAAACTGCAGTCAAGATAAATCTCCGCGCCGTCAGGATCAAGCTGTGCCTGATCAAAATAGACCGACAGCGTGCCGAAGCTGCAGGTAAACTGGCCGCTTTTCAAAGCGTCGGCGTGGATATACTTGCTTGAGGAGCCGAAGGACAGCTTGACGTACGGATTGTTCCCGTCAACGTCCTCCACCCGGTGTCCGTCGTCGACGAACCGGTCCACATGGCCGTCGTGGCGATCTTCATACCGGCATTTGGTTTGGCGGCCGAAAATGATATGAAAACCGGTGCTGACCAGGATGGCCGCGAGGATGAGAAGCCACGGCGAAATGATATACCAGCCCAGCGGATGTTGATAAATCATATACGCCAAGGCCAGCGAGAGAAACACGCCGAAGAAATTGAGCTTGATGAGGCTTTGGATGAAGATGGCCGCGAGCAAAACGGTAGCGGCAATAGACCAAAAGCCGATTACGGTAAATGAGGTGACCTGGGTGGCAATGACAAAGATGGCGGCCAGGACGAAAAATATACCCCAAAACCAATTATTATGTTTCATAATTAGTCTCCTTTCGAAATGTGCGTCTCGTTTATTTATGCGTTGACGGACGGCTTGCGCCCTGACTCAGCCGCTGGCGCAGGTTACTGTAATAGTACCGCGATACATAGACCTGCTTGTGGCTGCCGGCAAATTGTATAAGGCTGGATGCGGTGAGGTTTCGCGTTACGGAGTAAATTTTACGGGTGTTGACGATGGCTGATTTCGATGCGCGCACGAAATTCTTCGGCAGCATGTCCTCGAGCTCGTATAGACGGTATTTGATCCGAAAGGCGTCCTCAGCCGTCTGGGCGTGGATGTGCTCGCCGTCTGTTTCAAAAAACAGTACGTCGTCAAGCGGGAAGTAAAATTCCTGATTGTCCTTATAGAACGTCAGCTTGACGGGCGATTGCGTCTGTTCCAGAATATACTGGTGAAGCTTCTGGATCGTGTCATCCACGCGGCCGCAGCGGATGATCACTTCGTCTTCCGTCAGGTCTCCGACAATCTCGATGTGTATTTTCACCGATTCACCTCCCGAGCCTTATTATAGCGGCCTGGCGTGAAATTGGAAGAAGTTTTGGCCAAAAGGTAAGACGGGGCCGGTAACCGGTAAAAAATCAATGCCAAGATGCATTGAGCTGCGTACCCTCTGAGAATATGAATTTACACAACTTGCGAAATGTACCATTTGCTGTTATATTAGGGATAGTTTATTTGAAGTCTGGATTGCCGGAATTGACCCAAGCAACTTGCCTATGCGGATACGCAACCGATAGAACCTATACCGAAAAGGTTACTATGACAGAGTGAGCGGGGTGATGAACGTGCATATATCCCTCAATATTATCTTGGACAGCATCAGTCACTACAAATATGAATTGCATATTGATCTGCCGTCAGATATAACATTTCGCCGGATAGCACTGCTGCCGCGAGAAATGAACGCGTCCAAGCCGGACTGTCTGTATGTCTGCCGGTTGTCGGAGGCGATGCGTCTGAAAAAGGAAGTGACGGATTTTTACTGTATGTGTCTTCGCGACCGGATACGAGATGAGCGTGAGACCAATGAATTGCTGTCCGGCTTGATTGTCATTAATCAAAACATGGAGCTCGAACAGTTGTTTTCTGAACTTCAGGATACGTTTGTGTGTATTAATGACTGGTACGAGGATATGCAGTCGGCAATTATCACACAAAGAAGCATGCAGGATATTATCAGTATGAGCGAGCCGATTATTGGTAATTTTATCTCGGTATCGGATTCTGCGTTATCGCTTTTAGCGTATACTAAAAATATATCTACAGATGACCCTACGTCATTGTTTCTTATAGAAAATGGCTATCATTCCGAGCAGATTATTAAAAAGTTTAAAAAATATAACAAATTCAATATTTGGATGAACTCTAACGGTCCCGTTATCAGCACAGATCGAAAAATCTCAAAATATATCGTTATCAATCAGGTGTTTAAGTTTAATGAAATCTATTTCACACATGTCGTTATGATGTGTAACCACCGGGAGATGACGGCGGGCCTGCTGGATCTTTTTAACCATCTGATTTGTGTGCTGAGTTATTACATCCGGCGCAATTGGGAAGAGAAAAAGGATTTTGATCATGTTTATAATTCACTGGTTGTTGATTTAATGCAGAGAAAAATTAACGACCGTGACGTCATTGTTGAACGGGCAAAAATTGTCGGCGTTAATCCGGATGAAGAGTATGTTGTTTTGTTGCTGTCGGGAGGAGACAAAAGCAATTCTATCTTTCCCGGCCTGATGGCACAGGACATGTTCCGTATGCTGACCAATATTCGGCTGGTATACTATAATTGCCGTCTTCTTCTTTTTTTGCATCATGCCAATGTGGCTGATTTCATTGAAGAACAAGATATCTTAGGCAGGCTGGACAGCTATTTTGCTGAAAACAATGTCTTTTGTGGCGTCAGCGATATATTCCGTGATTTGCTGGAACTTCCTGAGGCATACCGTCAGGCGGAGCTTTCGTTAAACGAATGTTATTCCAGCGGACAAAGAGGCGTTATCTTCGCGAAAGATAAACAAGAATGGAGTAATATCGCATTGTTTGATACGTATTACGCCAGTTGCCTGCTCAATAAAAGCGAGCAAATTGAAATGTTGTGGCAGAAGAGTAAATACGGAAAAATCCTTCTTGAACTGTATGACATCGACATTGAAAAAAATACAAATAACCTTGAAGTGCTCCATACATATCTTATGAATGAACGGCGTGCCACAGAAACAGCCAACTGCCTGCATATGCACCGCAATAACGTTATTTACCGGATCAGCCGCATCGAAGAAATGCTGCAAATAAGTCTTGACGATAAAACGACAAGGTTGAACCTGATGATGTCGTTTCAGATGATGAAATACTGCAGCGCTGCGCAGCAGCGGGTAATACCCGGAAAAGAGGAATGACCGTTATAAAAGGACAATAAAGCAGCCGGGGTGAACCGCATCGGTTCACCCCGGCTGCTTTATTGAGTTGTTAAGCGGGCCAGTTGTCCATGACGTCCTGCCGTACTTCTTTGTTAAACAAAGCAATGGTACTTTTAAATGCACCATACAGCTGTACCACAGTATACACGAAAAAACCAATCATCATAATGATATAAAACGGATAAAACGGTATCTGCAGAGCGGTAGATGTCAGGTGCAGCTTATCGATGACGCCGGCCTGCATCCATGAAGCATACGTTAGCAAGGCGGCGACAGCCGTACTGAGCCACTCGTGTAATGTCCACAGGATAACAGGACTTAATTTAGGAAACTTCTTCATGAAAAAGGTAATGTGGACCAGTCCGTGGTTATACTGCGTATAGCCCAGTGCCAGGAAAATCAATATGACTTCGGCAACACTGACGTATTCGCTCGAGCCGATAATGGCCGCGTCGAATAGATACCGGCTGATCACATCCACCACGATAATCAGCACGTTAAAGGTAAGTGCCACAATGGCCGCAAAGCAAAATATCCAGGTAAATATGTTCATGGCTTTTTCAATTTTTTTGAGTATTTTCAAAGATAAGCACCTGCCTTTTCAATGCCGATATGTAATATCTGAGATGGATATTAGTCGGGATAAACCGCGTTAAATTGGTCAATATAGGACATTGCCGAATCAAAAATACCCTGACCGTCAAAGCCATTATTTGTCATGGTGTCAATCCATAACTGCCATGATTCTTCCGCGGCTGCTGTGATCTCTGCTGAGAAAGCATCGTCGGCTTCATAATACTGCACGTCGTATTCGTCGCATTTGCCCAGGACATAATCAATCTGCTCGTCAAAAACGGCGGGAAGCTGATCAACAAACCATTGCCGGCTGTCGTCAATGATTTGTTTGAGATCATCGGGCAGCGCATTGTAATCATCTTTGTTCAGGCAGAACATCGTAAGAGGATAAATAGACTCGTCACCGATGAGCATATGATCAATAATTTCATAAAGCGCCAAGCCCTGGAGCTGATCGTAGAAGAACAGTCCGCCGTCAATGATACCTTTTTCAATGTACTCATAGCCGTCATTGAAGCCGCAGGTCACACCGTTGACGCCGAGCAGCTCAAACCATTTGGTTGTATAGGCGTTTGAGATTCGCAGATTCAAGCCGGACATATCAGCTGCCGAGGTCACATTTTTGTCAGCTGCAAACAGAATGGGGCTGATAGGGCCGGAGTGGAGGGCCACCACATATAAGCTGTCCCACTGGGGCGCCAGATAATCGGTTTCAGTAAGCATGGCGTTCATAGCCGCTGTGACGACTTGATGGTTATTAGCGCCCATAGCGGGCAGGCCGAAAACCTCCGTACAGGAGAAAACACCGGCGTAAATGGTAACCCCGCTCCAGAAGCCGTCCGTCAGACCGCTGACACAGTTGGTGACGCAGTCCGGCAGCTTACCCAGCGCGGCGTTGGAATAGATTTTCGCGTCGATACGCCCGCCGCTTTGCTCGTTGACATAGTCGGCCCAGGCCGCGAGAACGGGATAGACCGCCGTATTTTCAGAGTTGGGGTAGTCGATGTTAAAGGTGTAGACCGTGTCGTCTACAGGCTGGCTGGGCTGGGCGCTTTCCGTGCTGTCAACGCTGGCGGCAGGATCTGGAGAGGCGGGTTCTTGAGATGCATCACTGCCGGTATTGTTGCTGCTGCTGCAGGACGTCAGCAAAAGCATGGACAACAACGCACTGGCGACAATCAGTGACAGGGGCTTAAAAATTTTTTTCATTTTACTTCTCCTTTACATTATTTTAGTTGGACGAGCGAGGCTGATTATTCACAAATCATTTATGCGCCATAGATCAGATTGGGCAGCCAGAGCGATAACTGCGGGACAAGGATGACAATAATTGTTACAATGATCAGCGCTATTATGTAGGGAATAACGCCTTTGTAGATGGATGGGAGCGTCAGCCCCTTGTCTAGGGAGGCCGCTATAAACAGATTGATGCCGATTGGTGGTGTGATGGTACCTAAAACCATAACCAGCACAATGACAACGCCGAACCAGACCGGGTCGAACCCCAGGGATATGACAATGGGATAGAAAATAGGTACGGTAAGAAGGACTGCGGACAGCGTATCCATAAACATGCCAATGAATATGTAAAGAATGAACATGAATCCGATAATCACAAGACGGTCGACATTCATGGCGGCGATGGAAGACGCCAGGTCCTGGGGCAGGTTTGTAATGGTCAGGAAATAACCAAATACGTAAGCGCCCATAATGATTTGGAAGACCATCAAAGTTGATTTCAGCGCCGAGCCCATGCGTGTTAAAAAGCTCTTTAATGTCAGCGTACGACGGGCCAGCGCATAGACGATGGATAAAAAAGCGCCGATAGCCGCCGCTTCCGTCGAAGAAAATATACCGCTGAACATCCCGCCGATAACGATGCCGAACAGGGCCACGATCGGAATGAGTCCCAGTAAGGATGAAACTTTTTCTTTCATTGGATAGTTTTGTCCTCTGGGTGCCAGAGACGGCTTGAGAATACAGGCGATCATGCAGGCTGTCATGAAGGCGATGGTCAAAATGATACCGGGGATGATTCCGGCCGCAAACAGACGGCCGACAGAAACGGATACAGTGATGCCGTATAGAATAAATCCAGTGCTGGGGGGGATCAGCCAGCTCAGTGTGCCGCCGGTTGCAACCGTCGCGGCGCTGAATCCGTCGTCATACTTATACCGGCGCATTTCGGGTATGGAGAGCTTTCCCATGGTTGCAACGGCCGCGGAACTGGAGCCGCAAATAGCACCGAAGCCGCCGCATGAGACGATGGAAGCAAACGATAAGCCACCGGGATATTTTCCGAACCATCTCTCGCAAGCGTCGTACAGCCCTTTACTCATGCCGGATTGCAGCGCAAATTCACCCATAACAATAAATAAAGGTATGACGGAAAAGGTATACATGGAGGCCGTTGAAAACGGGACGGTCCGGAAAAGCTGCATGGCGTTTGGAAAGCTGCCGGTTGTAAGGGCATATCCCAATAGCCCCACAAGGAACATGGACACGCCTAAATTCATTCCAAGGAAAACCAGAAGAACCATTAACGCAATACCTAATAATGCCAGCAATGTAGGATCCATATCTTTAAGAAGCACCACCTTACCAGTTTGGAAAATGTCGATCATACAAGATGCACCACTATCTTGCTATATTGATTTTACCCTTTGGTAATTGTTGTGTCTTTGGTATAATCTAACTATTTAGCCCTACTTAGTAAACGTATTTCACAAAACTCTGATGCAAACAAGCGAAATAACCGTCAAATTGCTGGTGCGTCAGGCGCGGTTTCTTGATTAACTACAATAAAACGAATGGAAGATTGTATTTATTTACAAATAAACTGATCTATCCCGATGAGTGGACCTGACCTGAAGTCATTACAGGTCAAATAAATAGACAAAACTTAAAATTAAGCATAAGAATCGGCGCGAGATTGTTGGTTACAGACAAAGACAAAGTTATATAGAAAATGGTATTTTCTAAATGTAGTCTATTAAGATTTACGGCTATCGCTTGATTAAGAGCCTGGATTTAAACACGGCAGAAACGACAGGTGGCGCAGCGCGGTTATTAAGGATGGAGGCATAAAATGCTCAATAAGAAACAAAACTTTCTTGAAACCATTAAAAAAGACGGTAAACCTGACAGGCTCATCAAGCAGTTTGAGGGTACGGTCCTTCTGCTCGGTGATCCTGTTAATTATTTTGTGCGCGGTGAACGCCGCAAAGGGATGCCGCCAAAGAAGGATTTGTGGGGGACGACAATTGTATGGCCGGATAATGCACCCGCGGCTATGCCGCATGTTACAGAGGAGACTAAGGTTATAAAAGATGTCACATGCTGGCGTGATTTTACAAAGGTGCCGGAACTTATCGCCAACTGCTCGTCCCGCGATATTTGGGAGCCATATCTGGAAAGGGCAGCCGAGATTGACAGGGGAGAAGAACTGCTGATGATGTTTGCGCCGACCGGGTTATTTGAACGGCTGCATTTCCTTATGGGCTTTGAGGACATGTTCATCAATTTTATGACGGAACCGGAAGCTATGGCGGACCTGTGTGAGGCCGTTGGTGAATACCGCTATAACGGCTTTAAACTAATGACGGAAATGGTGCACCCGGATATTATTCTGTCGCACGACGACTGGGGCAGTAAAGCAAATCTTTTTATCAGTCCGGAGCTTTGGCGGCAGTTTATAAAAGCAAATTATCAAAAAGCGTATGACTTCCTGCATGAAAACGGCGTTATTATCATGCATCATGCCGATTCTTATCTTGAACCTGTTGTTGAGGATATGATTGACTTACATATAGATATCTGGCAGGGCGTATTGCCGCAAAACGACATTCCGAAGCTGAAAAAACAAATTAACGGCCGTATGGCCCTGATGGGCGGCATTGACGCTGCTGTCGTGGACCGTCCGGATTCTTCGGAAACAGAGATACGTGCGGAAACGCGCCGGGTCTGTGACGCGTATGCAAAAGCCGGAAATTTCATTCCGTGTATCACGTATGGCGGGCCGACAACCATTTATCCGCAGGGCGACCGGTTTATTAATGACGAAATCGACCGGTTCAATGAAGAGCATTTCGGGATAATCCTGTAATGTACCGCCGGAAACAGAATAATATTCAAGCAGCCGGTCCGTTACCCGTTGGGTAGGACTGGCTGTTTCGACTACAAGTACAAATATCTTGAGTACAGTGAATGAGACATGAGTATTTAATGTGACAAAATCCTTGTCACGTTTATACGTTTAAGCTATAATTAATTAAATAGGCAAAGCATTTTATTGCCGCACGTTCCTTTTTATGGTATCGGCAAGCCGGCCGGAACATATAGGACGGGCGTTAAGGAGAGAGCATGGCGGACGAAATCCGGATTCACCTAGCTACGCCGCATATGAGCGGCGAAGAGTATGAGCTTGACTATGTACACGAAGCGTTTCAAACAGGCTGGATCACGCCGCTTGGCGCGAACGTTGACGGCTTTGAAAAAGAGCTGTGCGAAAAGGTCGGCGCCGGTTACGGCGCGGCGCTGTCCTCGGGGACAGCGGCCCTTCATCTGGCGCTCAAGGCTGCCGGTGTCACGGCTGGTGATGTCGTCTTCTGCCAGAGCCTGACGTTTGCCGCTTCGGCCAATCCCATTGTTTATCTCGGCGCGCAGCCCGTCTTCATTGACAGCGATCGGAAGACCTGGAATATGGACCCGGACGCGCTGGCGGAGGCCTTTCGGCGCTGGCGGCCGAAGGCTGTTGTTGTTGTGCATCTGTATGGTCTCTCCGCAGACATGGATCCCATTGTCCGCCTGAGCCGGGAGCATGGCGCGGCGCTGATTGAGGATGCGGCTGAAAGCCTCGGGACGCTGTACAAGGGCCGGGCTACCGGCACGTACGGCGACTACGGCGTTTTTTCATTTAACGGCAACAAGATCATCACGACCTCCGGCGGGGGCATGGTGGTATCCGAAAACGAGGAGCGGATACGGAAAATCCGTTTCTGGGCGACCCAGTCCAAGGAGCCCGCGCGGCATTATCAGCACAACGAAATCGGCTACAATTACCGAATGAGCAACGTATCAGCCGGAATTGGCCGCGGACAGCTCAAGGTTCTCGACCAGCGTGTCGATAAAAAAAGAGAGATCTACAATCTGTACCGGCGTGAGCTTGACGGGCTCCCCGGTATCGGCTTTATGCCGGGCAATGATTTTGACACGCCAAACCGCTGGCTCAGCTGTATCACGCTCGATGGGACCGTTAAGCCCGAGGACGTGTTGGCCGCGCTGGAAAAAGAGGGAATTGACAGCCGCCCCATCTGGAAGCCGATGCATTTGCAGCCGGTATTCAGCGGGTGCCAAATGGTCGGTGGCGGCAATGCCGAGTGGCTTTTCGTGCACGGCGTATGTCTGCCAAGCGATACGAAAATGACGGTTGAGCAGCAGCGGGAGGTCATCGGCGTCATTAAAGGACTGTTTGGGCTATAAATCTGACGGACAGGAGATATCCTGTATGAAAAGATATATTTACATAAAATACACGCTGGACTTCATTCTGGCAGCGCTTATTCTGGCGCTGACATTCTGGGTCCTGCTGCTGTGCGCACTGGTCATCAAGCTCGACGATAAAAGCGCGCCCGTTATGTATAACGCCAGGCGGATCGGTCAGGACTTAAAGCCGTTTAAAATGTATAAATTCCGTACAATGAAGCCCGAATGCGAGGGCGTTGGGGCTGTTACCACCGACACGCTGACCCGGCCGGGCCGTATTTTAAGAAAGCTGAGCCTGGACGAGCTGCCACAGCTTTTTAATATTCTCAGGGGTGACATGAGCTTTATCGGTCCGCGCCCCTTAATGGAGCGGTACGTCCCGTGGTATACGAAGGAGCAAAACCTCCGGCATTCGGTCCGGCCGGGCCTGACAGGCCTGGCCCAGATTTGCGGGCGCGTCAATCTTCAGTGGGACAAGCGCTTTGAGTACGACGTACATTACGTTAAAAGCCTTTCGCTTAAAGAAGACGTCGCCATATTTTTTTCAACCTTCCGCAAGGCGCTCGGCGGAAACGACGCGATAGCGGGGGCGGAAAACACGGAGCCGGTCGGCTATTTTGACGAATATCAGCGCGATTTAATCGCGCACGGGCTGTTGTCGGAAACAGAGCTCATATCCTATGAGCCGGGCGTGCGGAGACCGGCAGCCGCCATCGCTGAATAACACGGCGGGATGCGCCGCAGTAACAAGATGCCAACGAGAGGAATTCTATTTTGAAGGTACTGATTTTAGCCAATGCCGACAGCGGGCTGTACCGGTTTCGTCTGGAGCTGATACGCGCTCTGCTGGAGCGCGGCCACGAGGTGACGATCGCGCTGCCGGATGGGCCGTATATCGGGCGGCTGCAGTCGCTCGGCTGCCGGTTTGTCGACACGCCGATAGATCGGCGCGGGACGAATCCGGTCAAGGAACTCGCGCTTCTTTTTACCTTCAGACGCATTGTCCGTCAGGTTCGCCCGGATGCCGTGCTGACGTACACCATCAAACCGAATATCTACGGCGGCCTGGCCTGCCGCCAGCTGAAGGTCCCGTATTTAGCGAATATCACGGGCCTCGGCGCGTCGATTGAAAAGGGCGGAGCCCTCCGGCGCGTCACGCTTTTTTTATACCGGGCGGCTTTAAAAAAGGCCTCCTGCATTTTCTTTCAGAATCAGGAAAACCTTGAGCTTATGCGAAAGCTGAAGGTTGTAACTGCTCAGAAAACGCGCCTGATTCCAGGCAGCGGCGTTAATACGGACTACTACGCGCCGCTGGATTATCCGCCTGACGGCATCATCCGGTTTTTATTTCTCGGACGCGTTATGGCGGAAAAGGGGATTGAGCATTTTATCGACGCGGCCGAATGCTTCAAAGCTCAAAACGCACCGGTGGAATTTCTTATTTTGGGCGGCTGTGAGGAGCGGTATGAAAAGCGGCTGGCTGAACTTCAGGCGCGCGGCGTCGTCGTCTATCACGGCCAGACGGAAGATGTGCGCGAATTCCACAAAACGTCTCACTGTACGATCCATCCGTCGTACTGGGAAGGCATGTCCAACGTCCTCCTGGAAAGCGCATGCTGCGCGCGGCCCGTTATCACAACCAATATCAGCGGCTGCCGGGAGATCGTGGACGACGGTGTGACGGGCTTTCTTGTTCCGGTGCAAAGCAGTCCGGCGCTCATCGAGGCTGTCGGCTGTTTTCTGGCGCTCGGATACGATGAAAAGAAGCAAATGGGACAGCGCGGCCGAGATAAGGTCCTGCGTGAGTTTGACCGGTCGCTCGTTGTCGGCGCTTACCTGCAGGAGCTTGATTCGGCGGCTGAAAGCTGCAGCCGTGCCGGCCGGCGGGTTGAATCATGAGCAGCCCGGTTCGAGTTTTGCACGTATTATCCGGGCTCGGGCGTGCCGGGGCGGAATCGATGGTGATGAATCTTTATCGGGACATTGACCGCACGCGCCTCCAGTTTGATTTTATGATCTGCAGCTGCGGGGAGACAAAAGATACGTTTGCCGACGAGATTCTGTCGCTCGGCGGCCGGATCTACATGGTCCCGCGATTCGGGCTCAAAACGGTTTTCCCCTTCGTCAGAGCCTGGAGCGAATTTTTCAAGACGCACGGCGAATATCAGATCATCCACGGCCATCTGAGAAGCTCTGCGTCAATCTACCTCGGTATTGCTCGCCGCTATGGGCTTGTTACCATTGCGCACAGCCACAGTACCTCCTCCGGCAAGGGCCTTGCCGCCCTTGCGAAAAATCTGCTCCAGCTGCCGCTGCGGTGGACGGCTGATTACCTCATTGCCTGTTCAAACACCGCCGGTGTCTGGCTGTTCGGAAAAAAAGCCGTTCGGCAAGGCAATTACTTTGTGCTCAATAACGCGCTCGACGCCGACGTCTTCGCTTTTGACGCCGAAAAACGGCGCGCCGCCCGAGCCGCGCTCGGGCTGGAGGACGCGTTCGTTCTCGGGCATATCGGCTCGTTCATCCCGGTGAAAAACCACGCGTTCATCCTTGAGCTGCTGGAAGCGGTCAGCCGGAAAAACGGCGGCGCCGTTCTGCTGCTCATCGGCGAGGGCGAACTGCGGGTGAATATTGAAACGCTCGCGCGGGAGCGCGGAATTCGGGAACGTTTGATATTTATGGGTGTCCGGAAGGACATTCCGGCGCTTTTATGCGCCATGGACGTCTTTGTGCTCCCGTCTAAGTGGGAGGGCCTGCCGCTGACCGCCGTCGAGGCGCAGGCGTCCGGCCTGCCTTGCATTTTGTCCGATGTTATTACGACGGAGGCAAAAATATCACCGCTCGTTTCTTTTTTACCGCTTGAGGCCGGGGTAGAGGCTTGGGCCGACCGAGTTCTGGCCGTGTCAAAGGACACCCGGCGGCCCGATATGCGGGACGCTGTCCGCATGGCCGGTTATGACAGCGCGGAAACAGCACGCCGTCTTCAGGCTTTTTATTTGGACGTGCTGGCGAAGCGGCGGAAACCATGAATCAGGAGCTCGTATGAAAGATATTTCACGTGAGCACAAAGTGTTTGATTTTTTTAAATACGGCACCCTGGCATTGCTGCCGATACTGAATATTTATAAGGGTATCTCTTTTGTCGATCTCGGGTTTGCCGTGCTGCTGTTGCTGATGATCCTTGAGATTATCCTCAACAGGGGCCGCTTTGAAATCAATGCGGATATGCTCGTGATTTTTTCCATCATGATTGTTCTGAACATTATAACGGGTTTTATTCACATGAGGTCCTTTGATGTTGAGCTGACGATGAAGAATGCTCTGATGATGATTCTTTTCATGGTAGTCTCCACCTATTACGTCAGGGATAACGTCGTTAATAAGGATCGATTTTACAAGTTTTTATGCGTCATAGGCGTTGTATGCTCGTTGTTTACGATTATCCAGTATGTTTTGTATTTAAGAGGCACCGTGCTTTATGGGATCATAACGTGGCTGCCGTCGGACTATTCCATTACCGACCCCGCGGGAGGCGGCTCAATCAGCTACGGCCGGCCGCCGTCTTTTTTCACCGAACCGGCGCATTTTGCGATATACATACTGCCGGTTTATACGCTGTCGCTTTTTAAAAGGAAGTTTGGGCTGAGCCTTCTATTTTTGATGGCGTTAATCCTGTCCACCAGCTCAACCGGCATGATGGGGGCGATAATCGTAACGGGCGTATTTATTATCAAATCACCAAAGATCCCGCTGATTATCAAATGGATTTTTGTCCTTATCGGCATCCTGCTATTTATACAATTTTTGCCGGACATTAATGAAAGCGGTGTTTTCGAAAAAGTCCAGTTTGTGAATTTGAAGAGCAATATTCGCGTTTTCGGTTCTCTGGAGTATTTTAAGCATTATGACGCGAAGGAGCTGCTGTTCGGCGTTGGCCTCAACCGTCTGTCCGAATATCTGATGCTTACAGCCTCACGTAATGTGACGAACTACGCTAACGCGCTTATTTTTTCGTTTTTAAGTTTCGGACTCCTCGGCGGCTCGATTTGGACATACTTTATTTTCACGCTTCATCGGCTGAGCAGGAATAAAATGCTTTTCGTTGTTTTTTTAATTGCTTATGTAACCGACCAGATTCTTTTCAACAGGAACCTGTTCTATTTGTTGCTTATTCTATATGTTTTTTCAGACAAAGCTGAAAAGGCCGCGCCGGAAGAACTCTCACAATCATGCGGACAGGATATTGATAAAGGACTGAACCTATGAAAGTTGCCTTCAGGTTCGACGACATCACAACGCATATGAACTGGGACATGTTTGACAGACTCGTTGAGCTGTTTAGTAAATATCAGATTAAGCCGCTCTTGGGCGTCATACCCGATAACCGCGACCCGACGCTTTTAAAGCTGCCCTGCCGCGAAGACGGCTGGGCGAAGATCAAAGCACTGAAGGACCGGGGATGGTTGATGGCACAGCATGGATATCAGCATGCGTACGCCAGCGACAACGCCGGCCTTCTGGGGATTAACCATTACAGCGAATTTGCCGGTGTTGCGTATCAAACGCAATTTGACATGCTGCGTGACGGCCGCAAGCTGCTTGAGGAGCACGGCCTGGCTTCCGATATTTTTATGGCCCCGGCTCATTCTTACGATGATCAAACGCTTCAGGCGCTCAGCGCGCTCGGGTTTCGATATGTGACAGACGGATACAGCCTGTTACCCTACAAGAGACACGGCCTTAAATTTATCCCGTGCCAGACGTCCGTGCCGCGGAAAATCCCATTTGGGCTGCTTACAGTCTGTCTGCATCCGAACACGATGACGGATGAAGCGTTTATAACACTTTATAAGTGGCTTGAGCATAACCGGGAATGCGTTTGCGATTACGAAGCGGCGCTGAAAACGCCGGGACACGGGCTTCTCAGCCGTGCCATGGAAAAGTGTGTGCTTACCTTGAGAAAAAGCCTTAAAAACAAGGAACGTCCGATATCGGATGATTCGGCTGCCGAGTCGAATGCGCAAGAGCCTGCGATCGTCTTGTTCACCGCTAATTATGCGGGCGGTATCCTGCAGTTTGCTGTTTATCTGGCACAGGTGCTCGCACGGCAGGGCCGGAGCGTCTGCTTGTTTCTTCCGGAAAACGCCCGAGACATCGCGCTGCCGCCAGCCGTTACGGTTTATCGTTTTAAACGCTATCGCAAGGCGATGCCGGGAAACAAATACGCCGCCGATTTAGCGCGCCGGCTGGCCGGCTTAAAGCCGTCACGGGTGCTGCTGTGCGACGATACGATCATAACCGAGCAAATACTGCTGCGGCTTGATAAAAAGATTCAGACGACCCAGTTTATACACGATGTCCTGCCGCACCCGAGCTGGACGGGGATCTATGAGCGGCTGCGGATGCAGCTTGAAAAAACATACCGGCGAAAGGGACTCGGACGGGCTGATCAAATCCGAATGCTTTCAAAAAACGGTTATGAGCAGTTTTTGGCGGCATATCCGAAATACCGGACCAAAGCGGACTATATGCTGCTGGGGGCGCATATTCCGGACACGCGGCCTGTCCGTCCTGCTGAAATGACGCAATCATCGGGCTATTATTTATTCTTTGGCCGCATTGATAAATATAAGGGCATTGTCAATCTTCTTAAAGCGTATGAACGGCTCGCGGAGCCGGATAGGCCGCCGCTGGTTATCGCCGGCAGCGGCACGCTGCAGGCGGAAGAAGCGAATCTGGCCGCCCAAAATGAGGATGTCGTGCTCATTAACCGTTTTGTAGACGACGCCGAAATGCTCTGGCTGATTCAAAACGCGCTGACGGTTGCGCTGCCGTATATCGAGGCGTCGCAAAGCGGCGTGCTGCCGCTGGCATACCATTTTGGCGTACCGGTTGTCACGTCCGCCGTCAGGGGACTGGCCGAATTCGTCGAAGACGGTGAAAGCGGCTATGTTTGCGCCGATATCGGGACGATGAGCCATGCGCTTGGTAGGATGAACGACCCAAGCGTCCGCGAAAAACTCAGCCGCGGCGCTTTGAGGCTTTCGAAAGAACGGCTGGACTGGGATAGAAATATCAAAA
This sequence comes from uncultured Sporobacter sp., assembly GCA_963675425.1. GTDB lineage: Bacteria > Bacillota > Clostridia > Oscillospirales > Oscillospiraceae > Sporobacter. The sequence goes on from OY776214.1 coordinate 2,889,127, forward strand.
AGGCTCTTGGACTGACGGATATACCGTAAGCAGCGGAGGGAACACATGAAAGTAATCATTTTAGCGGGGGGCAGCGGCACACGTCTGTGGCCGCTCAGCCGTGAGCGTTACCCAAAGCAGTTTGTCAAGCTGCCCGGTGCACAGCGTTCACTGTTTCAGGAATCCTTTGACCGCAGTCTGCTGCTGACTGAGCCGTCAGATATTTATATCGTCACAAACAAGGACTACAAGTTTCTCATCATGGGACAAGTCAAGGAGCTCGGCTGCGGCTATGATGAAGAAAACATTCTCGTTGAGCCCGAGGCCAAAAACACGCTGCCGGCTATCTTTGCCGGTGTGGACGCGATCGCTAAAAAAGGCGACGACGACGTCGCTGTTTTTCCGTCGGACCATCTGATACGGGACAGCGAGAAATTTACCGGTCTCATCAAAGCCGCCGCAGGTCTGACGGGCGAGTATATCGTCACTTTTGGTATCACGCCGGACGGGCCGAACACGGGCTACGGCTATATCCGCCCCGGCACGGCGCTGTCGTTGGGCTTTAAGGCTGAGGCATTCATGGAAAAACCGACGCTTGAAAAGGCTAAGGCGTATATCGACGGCGGATGCCTGTGGAACGCCGGCATTTTCCTGTTCAATACCGCGCTTCTTTCCGAAGAAGTGAAGGCGTATGCGCCGGAGGTCTTTTCAGCTTTTGAGGCTGCGGATACGCTTACCGAGGCGTTTTCAAAGATCCAAACAAAAATATCCATCGACTATGCCGTCATGGAGAAAAGTACCCGCGTTGCCGTTGTGCCCGCTGATATCGGCTGGAACGATCTGGGCAGCTTCGATTCGTTTCGTGAAATCCTTCAAAAGGATCAAGATGGCAATGTACTGCCGGACGATGCGGTAGTACTAGATTCGGCCGACAACCTCATCTATACAGATGAGGACAAGGTTATTGCGGCTGTTGGTGTTGATGGTCTAATCGTTGTGGATAACCGGGACGCACTGCTCATTTGCAAAAAGGATGAGTCGCAAAAGGTTCGCGGCGTTGTCGATGCGCTTAAAGAAAGAGGAGACCGCAGGACGGCGTTTCACGTACAGGATTACCGGCCATGGGGACATTACAAGGTTCTGGAGGAAGAAAAGGGCGCATTCAAGATCAAGCGGCTTACCATCCATCCGCTTAAGAAGGTTAGCTATCAGCTCCACTATCATCGCAGTGAGCATTGGGTCGTCGTGCGCGGCATGGCGCGCGTCACGGTCGACGGCAACGTTCGGCTCGTTGCCGCGGGCGAGAGTATCTGGATCAAGCCGGGGCAGAAACATCGCCTTGAAAATCCCGGAAAGACAATGCTCGAGGTCATTGAGGTTCAAATGGGCGAATACCTTGAGGAAGACGATATCATACGGCTGGACGACGAATATGGCCGAGAGCAGGGGTGAAACCGTGTGGATTATAAGAAAAAATACGACGAGTGGCGTAAAAGCCCCCGGGTTAGCGACGAACTTAAAAAAGAACTGAAAGCCATCAAGGGCGACAAGGACGAGATCCGTGAGCGCTTTAAGGGCGAGCTGGAATTCGGCACCGGCGGCCTGCGCGGCCTTGTCGGCGCGGGTACGACGCGCCTGAACGTGCATACCGTGTGCCGGGCCACACAGGGCCTGGCCGACATAATCCGTAAGAAAAAGCCGGACGCCCCCGCCGTCGCCGTTGCGTATGACTCGCGGCATCTATCCGGTACGTTTGCGTTGGAGGCGTCGCTCGTACTGGCCGCCAACGGGATCAAGGCCTATTTGTTTGAGTCCCTGCGGCCGACGCCGGAGCTGTCCTTCGCCGTGCGTCATCTCGGCTGCCATGCCGGCATTATTATAACGGCCAGCCATAATCCGCCTGAGTACAACGGGTATAAGGTCTATGGGCCGGATGGCGGGCAGATCACGCGGAAGGTGGCTAATAAAATTACGGATGCCATCGATAAGCTCGACCTGTTTGAAGATATTAAAAGCCTGTCGGAAAAGAAGGCCCGCAAGCAGGGGCTTCTTGTTACGATCGGTGAGACGGTCGACCAGGCGTATATGGATGCTGTTACGGGCCTCGACGCCTGTCGGCAGGCCGGGCATGACACGCTCCGCGTCGTCTATACGCCGCTGCATGGTGCGGGACTGATGCCCGTCACGGCGGTGCTTGAGAAGCTGGGATACCGAAACGTCTTTGTTGTCGAATCTCAGGCTGATCCCGACGGCGGCTTTCCAACCGTCAAAACGCCGGACCCGTCTGACATTGCCGTGTTTGACGAGGCTATCAAGCTCGCCGCCGCTCAAAGCGCCGATATCATCCTGGCCACCGATCCCGACTGCGACCGGCTCGGTGTCGCGGCCAGGGATAAGAGCGGCGGCTACACGGTACTCGGCGGCAGCGAGATTGGCGCGCTTTTAACGCACTATGTCCTTTCGTCTAAAAAAAATGTCACACGCCGGGATGCCGTTGTCAAGACGATCGTAACGTCCGAGCTGGGTGCGGCTATTGCAGAGGACCTTGGCGCGTCGGTTTTTAACACGTTGACAGGCTTTAAGTATATCGGCGAAATGATCGGCGAATTTGAAAGAGGTGGACAGAACGACTTTGCCTTTGGCTATGAGGAAAGCTGCGGCTATCTTACCGGCACCTTCGTCCGGGATAAGGACGCTGTGGTTGCCGCTGCTTTAATTTGCGATATGGCGTCGTTTTATCTTAATAGAGGCCTGACCCTTTTTGACGCGCTTGACAGGCTGAGCCGGGAATACGGGTATTACAGCGACGAGCTGATCAGCTATACGGTTAAGGGCGCGCCGGGTGGCGAGCAGATACAAAAGCTGTTCGGCCGCTTAAGAAGCGAACCACTCAAAGGTCTGTTTGACGATATGATGACGATCGAGGACTATGCATGCTGCAAACGTCTCAATGTGCAAACGGGACAGACTGTGCCAATTGCGCTGCCGGCCTCCGACGTTGTCAAGGTGATTTTTACCGACGGCTCGTGGTTTGCCGTCAGGCCGTCCGGTACAGAGCCGAAGCTGAAGCTGTATTTTTCGGGACGCGGTACGTCTTATGCCGTCGCCGCCGACCGTGTCCAGACTGTCAGGGACAGCGTTCTGAGGTATCTCGGCGGGCCGGATAGAGTCAAAGTCCCAGAAGCGTACTGACTTGGGGAGGGTGAAATGGTTAACGTAACGTATAAAAAAAATGGTTTTAACATTAATGCCGTCTGGTTTTGCGGGGACATTAATCAGGTCCTTGAAAACTCTGCTGCCGATATTATTTTTTTTCACGGAATTGATGACCCGGGGCTGAAGGGCAGCATAACAATTCCGCAAAAAACAATGATGACCGATCTGCGCCGGCCGCTCGACGAGTTGTTCGGCTGCTTGAGCAGCTCCTGTAAAAACAGAATACATAAGGCGGAACGGGAAAACCTTGTATTTGCAGTATTTACCGCCGCCGAGCTGAAAAAAGACCCGAATCTGATGGAATCTTTTAAACGTGATTTTGCTGAATTCATCCGGCTCAAGGGTATCAACAGTGCTTTTAACGAGAAAGCGATCCGGCAATACATCGACAGCGGCGCGCTGGTTTTGACAAAAGTATCAAAGGGAACCGTCTGCTATGCGCAGCATACGTTTATCAGCGACGGCAGGCAGACGCGGGGGCTATATTCCGTCTCAAACTTCAGGACTGAGGGACTCGACACGAAAATTTCCGCGAATGCCAACAGGTATCTGCATTGGAAGGAAATTGAGTATCTTCGCCGGCACGGTTTTGAAACGTACGACTGGGGCGGTATCCGCGACGACAGGAAGCCCAGCGGCGTTGATGCGTTTAAGATGGAGTTCCGCGGTCAGATATGCACGCAATTCAATGTGCTCTCGGGAAAGACCGCAAGGGGAAAAGCCGCTATTTTTCTTTTAAAAAGATTTGACGGCATACTGTATGAGCGGTAAAATCTTGTGCCCGGTATTTTATGGGAGAACGAGGTTTTTATGATAGACTTTGTATATAAGCGGCGCGGTGTGACGGTCAACGCGGTTTGGTTTGCCGGCCGCAACTATGCCGACATCATAAAAAACAGCTGCGCGGATATCGTCTTCTTTCATGGTATTGACGATCCCGGCTTGAAAAACAGCGTCGTCATGGTTCAAAAGACGCTGAAAACTGACCTCCGTCAACCACCGGAGAAAATATTCGCGGAATTCGGGAGTACGTGCCGCAATGGAATCCGCAGGGCTGAGCGTGAGGGAATAACGTTTTCATATTACAATGCGGCGGCCCTCATAGCAAATCCCAGGCTGATGGCTGAATTTAGACGGGAATTTGACGAGTTTTCCAGAATAAAGGGCATTGAAAACCTGTTTAATCCATCCGCTATGGCCCGGTATATCGACAAGGGCGGCGCAGTCCTGACGAAAGCCTCAAAAGACGGCATAGACTATGCGCAGCATGTCCTGGTCACCGATGGCAGTTCCGCGCGACTGCTGCACTCCGTATCAAAATTCCGCGATCAGCAGATGGACAGGAATCTGACTGGAAATGCTAATCGTCTGCTGCACTGGAAGGAAATGGAGTATATGCGAAGCCTTGGGCTGCAAATGTATGACTGGGGCGGTATTACGGACGATCAGAAGCCCAACGGGGTGGACTTTTTTAAAATGGAATTTCATGGTCTTCTAACGCCATATAACAATGTCTTGGTCGGCAAAAACCTCAAAGGCAAAGTTGTTATATTCATTATAAAAAGGTTATGGCGAAACGAGAGCAGTGTTTGACCGGATATCGCCCGATTTGTGCAGTTTATCGCGCTTTTACCGCGAAAAACAAAAAAATTTGTAATTTCTCGAAAAACCTTGACAAATTGTCGGGCTATGTTAAAATAAAATTATATTGGAATATTTACCTAATTGAAAAAGGCAAACTTATTGAAAAATAAGGACGCAAAGCCACGGGTCTAAAACCACAGCCTTCAGAGGAGGCAGGTTATGACAGCCGGTTGCCAATAGTGAGTTATGTTAAAAGCTCTGTTTGCGCAACCGCAAACAGAGCTTTTTTGTTTTTTTACTACTCCGAACAAAAGCATAATTCTGTTGTTCAGGGCGTCAGCCACCGTCCCGGAAATATTCTTAAAAGGGTTTTGAAAACTAAGTCCCGATAATAGCAAACTCTCTGAAAAGAGGGGACGCAAAGCCAAGGGTCTAAAATCGGAGGACTCCGCCTGGAGCCGAAGGTTATGACAGCCGGTTGCCGAAGACTGAGTTACGTTGAATAGCTCTGTTTGCGCAGCCGCAAACAGAGCTATTTGTTCTAAAAAGCCTTAAAAATAGCAGACCTTCTGAGAAGAAGGGACGCAAAGCCAAGGGTCTAAGACCACAGTTCTCCTGCGGGAGGCAGGTTATGACAGCCGGTTGCCGTGTGATCTGAGAGCGGAGAATGTAAAGGGGTTATTTAGGTGAAAGTATTATATAAATTTAGGTATGCCAAAACGGTTGCAACGATTTTGACCGCTATGACCCTCACGCTGCTTATCGGGACAAGCAGCTTCGCCCTTGCTTCAGGCGCTGATTCAGCCAGGGGTGCGGCAACCCGGTATGCGCAACAGGCAACCGGCGTGGATGTGACGCAGACAGGCGCCGACGGAAGAGACCGCGACGACGATACGAGCGCGATTCAGGATGCGCTCAATCAATACGACAGCGTTTATATCCCCAAGGGCACGTACTACATAAACGTCGATAAGCGGCTCAAGCTGAAGTCCAACCAAGTGCTGACGCTTGACGAGAACGCTGTATTACAGGCGTTGCCGACATCGAGCGGGGAATACGGCATTCTTCAGATTTTTAATGTTGAAAACGTTACGGTAACGGGCGGCCAGCTCGTCGGGGACCGCGCATCTCACAGCGGTTCGTCCGGCGAATGGGGCATGGGTATTTACATCCTGGACAGTGCCAGCATATCCATTGAAAATGTTTCAATCCGAGACTGTTGGGGTGACGGGATTTACATCGGCGGCGATCATCCGTCCAAAAACGTCACTATAAACAGCGTTACAAGCGAAGGTAACAGAAGGCAGGGATTATCGATCACAAATGCCGAGCGGGTGGAGATCGTCAACAGCGAGTTCATCAATACGTACGGAACGCGTCCGGCTGCCGGTATCGATATCGAGCCAAACGATGGGGAGACGGCCAAGAATATCAGCATTGAAGACACCATCTGTTCAGGCAATGAAGGAACGGGTTTGGATATCGTTGGATGGTGTGAGCGGATTTATGGCATAACGGTCTCCGGCTGCACAATCAGCAATAACGGCGAGTCGGGTATCCGGATCGTCAACGGCGAGCAGATGCATATCAATGATACGACCGTATCGGGCAATCAGACGGGTATTGCAATCCCGCGCGACGCCAACGACATTGAGTTTATCGATGTATCGGTCGAAGGTAACAGCTTTCGCGGTGTTTCTCTTATAACGACGGACCAAATCGGCAATACCACGAACATTGTCTTTGAATCTTGCTCATTAAAAAATAACAGCAAATATTCCGCCAACGAGCTCGACGGCATTCGTATTGATAACTATGACGCTTCGGGCAAGATCAGCGAGGTATCGTTTAAGGGCTGCCGATTCGTCGACGACCAGTCGTCAAGAACGCAGCGGTACGGGCTGACGGTTGGCTTCAGTACAGGAATTTACGGCGTTGTGGTAGACAAGAGCTGTGTATTCAACGGTAATGTTACCGGTGGTTATCTGGGGGGCAACGCGCTTACCGTGCAGTGACCGTCTGATGAGTTCTTAAAAAGCTTGCGGGGATACGTCGTATCCCCGCTTTTGTTATGTGGTTGATTCATCCATTGTATCGGTCTGATGCCGCGAAAAAACGTGATTTATGTTGAATTGTCTGGATATTATATGCATTTTGTGATAATATCAAGTGAAAAGCACTGTTTACTTTCGGGATTTTGTAATGATTTAAGAAGGAAAAGCTCGAATACATCTTACCGAAATGCCGCGGTTACGGCAGTCCGGTAAGCAGGACGCGTTTGCGTGCGTTTCAGTCTGATTGGGGCGATGTCTGATATGAATTATCGTATTAACTTAAAAGAGACGCTAAAAAAGGTCGCAAAAAAAGGGTGGATCATCCTTTTACTTGTTGTAGTTTTTGCGGTTGGGGCACGTTTTATCAGCCAGAACTACATTGACAAGGAATACAAGGCGGAAACGACCATGTTCACCGGTAAGGAAGAGGGCGGGCAGACCAGCATCACCTTATCCGACCTGGAGGCTTCAAACAAGCTGATTATTGATTATACGGAAATAGCCAACTCCAAGCTCGTGATTAGCACGGTAATGGACAAACTTGGTATTGATATGGATGTCAAGGATTTCAGGAAAGCCTTATCTCTCGAAACGATTGAAAATTCGCGTCTTTTCTCGCTGAGCTTTACGAATACAGACCCCGAGCTGGCGGCCGATGTGGCCAATGAAATGGCCCGGCAGCTGCTGGTTGCTGTAGCCGATATCGTCAATGTTGAAAATATCCGGATTATCGACGAGGCGCCAGTGCCGACGGAGCCCGTTTTTCCCAATGTCAATATTAACACCCTGCTTGCGGCTGTCATTGGCCTGGTCGGGGGTCTGTTGTTCGTCTATTTCAACGACTTGTTCAGCGATTCGTTTGATACGCAGGAGAGCGTTGAACGGGAGTTGGAGATGGATGTCATCGCTATTATCCCTAAATATAAGGAAAAGAAAAATGCATATAACAGAGGCCTGATAGCGCTCAACGAGCCGAATTCCTATTTAGCCGAAAGTTTTAAAATGCTTCGTACAAATATCAATTATATGAACAAGGAAACGGATAGCAAGGTCATTATGCTTACCAGCTCCGTCGCGTCGGAAGGGAAGACGACAACATGCTGCAATCTGGCCATTGCAATGGCACAGGAGCATAAAAAAGTGCTGCTTATTGACGGAGATTTAAGAAAGCCGAACCTTTTTAAAGTGTTCAAAATCAATATGCTGCCCGGACTGACGGACATCATTTACGGCAAGTACGCGCTCGAGGAAGCCGTCCAGCACGCTATCAACGTACCCGGCCTTGATATTTTGACATCAGGCCGGCATACATCGATGACGACGGAGCTGTTAGGTTCCGTGTCGTTTCGAAGGATCATTGATGACGCCCGGGCTAAGTACGATTATATTATCATTGACGCGCCGCCCGTTTTAAATGTATCAGATACCATTATTATCTCAAAGCTTGTAGATAAGGTTTTATTCGTCGTGGCGATGGAGAAGACGAACAGAGCGCTTGTGCGTGAAGCGAAAAAAGGACTCGACAAGGTCAGTGTTAAAACCATGGGCATGATTCTGACGAACATGACGATCAATCCGCGCAGCTACTACTATGGCACAAGTAATAAACGCCGGGCGAGGCGGCATACATTTTAGAAGATAAACTATTTTAATAATAATCAGGATAAACAATTTGAATCAGGGGGCATACAAATGGCTGGCGATTTAACCGGTGAAAAACCAAAAGAACTCGAGCCCATTAATATCAACGTGGAGTTCGTAAAGCAAAATGTCCGCAAATGCATGGAAGAGCTTGGCGCCTGCCAGTGCGATTTATGTTTTTCCAATGCCTGCGCCATCGTTCTCAATGAGCTGAAACCGAAATACGTCACGTCGGAAAAAGGCGCGCTGCTGTCGCAGATCTCCAATATAACGATGTCCAGTCAGGTAACATTAACAGCTGAGGTGACGAAAGCCGTCATGAAGGTTATGCAAAACCCACGTCATTAACAGGCGTTTGTATTCAAATGCCGAATCTGACGAGAAACTGTTATAAGGCTTACCCCTGCCGTCGGCGGGGGTAAGTATTTTTATACAAATCGTGTCCTGTTTATAAGGAGCTGAACACAAAGCAGAAAAGGCCGTCGTTATAGGATGGTTAATACGAGCACGCTTTAAAAGATTTAAGGTTGCAGGATAGCCATGCTCCGGATAAACAATTTCGATACGGATAATTTCGTAAAACTTAGCCGCTTGAATACGCTTGAAATTAAAAAGGGGCTGTAGCAAAACAAAAATTTGCTACAGCCCCCAATTAATGCCCAAAAGCCACTTGTTACAAGAAAAAAGATAGCCGCATGTGGAAAACTGGAGACGAGAATTTGGAGGCCGGCCTTAAACCTGCCACGTTGTGGAAAAGTATTCTGTTTTTTTGTTGTTAAGCTAAAAGTTTTTGGAACAGCTGTCGTCCAGTGCGATTTTTTTGAATCTTGTTGTGAAACTTGTTAATATCGTAGCCCATCGCCATCAGGAGCATTTCCGTCAGAACTTTATGGTTGCCGCGATGCAGGAACTGCCGGAAACGGTAATCCTGCTTGATGACCCCGAAGGCCCCCTCCGACTGAATAGAGCGGTTCATTCGAAGCAGAATGCCTTTCTCGCTAGTAATACGTATCAAAGATCGCTCGCGTTGCTCAATGAATCTTTTCGAGATATTGAGTGTTCTGTTACCCATCCCCCGGGCACATTTCTTTTTGTAGGGACAGCCTTCACAATTTTCACACTCGTAGTAGGTAATATCGCTCTCAAAACCGGATTTGCTCTTCCGTTTACCAGTACGAACAACTCTAAGCTTTTTCCCGACCTGACAGGTGTACTCGTCTAAATCAGCGTCATAGACCATGTTTTCACGGAGCGCCATGTCACTCTTGTATTTCTTTGTTTTTGAACGCTCGTAATTCTGAGGTTTGATGTAGCATTCAGTGGATTTCCCCTCGAAATATGTGTAATTCTCCTCGCTCTCATAGCCGGCGTCCGCCGTCACATCCGCATAGCTTCTGCCCAGATGCGCTTCCATATCTTCTAGAAGTGGGATGAGCGTAAGCTGATCACTGCGTTCGCTCGAAACAAGGGCGCCTGTTATGTACTCGCCTTCAACCCCAAGCTGAATATTGTAGCCCGGCTTCAGTTGCGCATTGCGCATATGGTCGTCCTTCATGTGCATAAACGTTGCGTCCGGATCGGTTTTGGAGAAGCTGTTGCGCCCGTTAAACGTCTCCTGATACCCGGCGTACTTTAATTTCCGGTCGAGAAGTCCCTGGAGAAGCTCTATGTCCCTCTGCAGCTCACTTTTCCGTTTACCCCTGCCGTATACGAACGGAGCCGTCACACTGCTTTGAAGCGCACAAAGCAATTCCTCTGGGGAGTCCGCTAAGATGCCGTACCTGGAACAGAGTTCTGGCGTCAGCTTTGCCAGCTTATCATGCAACCGGGTCTCATATTTCGTCGTGCTTTTCTTCCACACGAAGCTATATTTGTTTGCATTGGCCTCGATTTTTGTTCCGTCCACAAACAGGTGCTCAAATTTGATCTCTCCGTGCATCGACAGCTTTTCTACCAACTGATAGAAAAGTTCTTCCATACACTCCGGCAGTCTCTTGCTCCGAAAGCGTGCAATCTCGCTATGGTTCGGTGCTTTTTCTCCATTTAACAGCCAAATGAAATTGATGTCCCGTATGCAGGCCGAAGCGATGGCGCGGCTAGATAAGATGCCCTGCATCATGGCATACACCAATATTTTCAGCATCGTGACGGGATTCGTTGCGGGGCGTCGACCTATGCGTTTGTATGCTCTCATTAGCGGGGTGTAATCCATCTCCTCCATAATTTCATCTAAGAGCCGCACACTGTCGTCCGCTGGTATTATCTTTTCCGCGACCATCTCGTCTATTTTCAGTTGCACATTCCGTTTTTCCGTGCCATAATTGACACGGTATTTATTTTGTTTCACACCTAAATTATACCAAAACAGAGCCGTTGTGTCTGCTTTCGCAGTCACTTCGGCTCTGTTTTTTTTCGGGCTGTTTTGCTACAGCCCCTTTTATATACTATGTGGTTTCTCAGAAGATGGAGACAGCAGCGATGACGCCGACAAAGACGATTGAAACGGTGGAAACCAGCTTGATGAGAATGTTGAGAGACGGGCCGGACGTGTCCTTGAACGGGTCGCCAACGGTGTCCCCGATGACGGCGGCCTTGTGACAGTCGGAACCCTTACCGCCGTGCTGTCCGCTCTCAATATATTTTTTGGCGTTATCCCACGCGCCGCCGGAATTAGACATGAAGACGGCTGTTGCAAAGCCGCAGACAGTTGTGCCGCCTAAAAGACCTACGACGCCTTCGACGCCTAAAATCAAGCCGGTGACGATGGGAACAATGACGGCCAGAAGGGAGGGCTTGATCATTTCTTTGAGCGCGCCGCGCGTACACAGGTCAACGCAGGATTCGTAATCCGGGTCGGTTTTGCCCTCCATGATTCCTGCGATCTCGCGGAATTGGCGGCGGACCTCAATGACGATGGACTGGGCGGCCCGCTGTACGGCGCTCATCGTAAACGACGAGAACGTAAAGACGAGCATCGCGCCGATAAACATGCCGATGAGGATAGACGGATTCGTAATGGACAGGTCTATAACTCTGTCACCCAGCTTTGTTTTGGCGACTTCAACGTAAGATACAAGCAGAGCCAGTGCCGTGAGAGCGGCCGAGCCGATGGCAAAGCCCTTGCCGGTAGCGGCCGTTGTGTTGCCAAGCGAGTCCAGCGCGTCGGTGCGTTCGCGGACTTCGTGGCCAAGGCCGCTCATTTCAGCGATGCCGCCCGCGTTATCGGCTACAGGGCCGTATGCGTCTGTCGCCAGCGTGATGCCGAGCGTGGAGAGCATGCCGACAGCGGCAATACCGATACCGTACAGGCCGTTGTTAAAGTGCAGGGCGTAATCGCCGCTGCCTGTGTTCAGGACGCCGCCGGCCGCAACGAAACTGACGATAACAGCGATGGCGATAATGATGATCGGAGCGGCTGTGGACTGCATGCCCAGCGAGATGCCGCCGATGATCGTTGTGGCCGCGCCTGTCTCAGTTGCTGCGGCGAGGTTTTTCGTCGGTTTATAAGTATCGGAAGTGAAATACTCGGTGATATAACCGATCGCGCAGCCGGCCAGCAGGCCGCAGAAAATGGCGATCAGGATGCCCCACCAGTTGATGCCCTCAATGTCCTTCATAATAAAGTAGGTGAGGGGAATGGCTGCCACGGCTGCCAGCCCGGCGGCGATATACGTGCCGGTGCGCAGTGTTTTAAGCAGCTCTCTTTGAGTGGCTTTTTCGCCTGTGCGGATAAAGAATGTACCGATGACGGCGCAGATAATGCCTACGACGGCCAGCGCAATCGGCAGGAACATGCCGTTGAGGCCGTAGCCGGCGGCAGAGCCGATGGCAAAGGTAGCCAGAACTGATCCGACATAGGACTCGTACAGGTCGGCGCCCATACCGGCTACGTCACCGACGTTGTCGCCGACGTTATCGGCGATGGTAGCGGGATTTCGTGGGTCGTCCTCCGGAATACCGGCCTCGACCTTACCCACAAGGTCGGCACCGACATCGGCCGCTTTCGTAAAGATACCGCCGCCGACGCGCGCGAAAAGGGCGGCGGCCGAGGCGCCCATGCCGAACATGACCATGGTGGTCGCAATGGTTGAAGGGTCACAATCGAATACATACCTTAATAAATGGAACCACGTCGTGATATCGAGGATGCCGAGGCCCACAACGGCAAAGCCCATCACGGAACCCGAGGAAAACGCAACCTTCAGGCCCTTATTCAGGCTTTCGCTGGCGGCCTGAGCCGTGCGAGAGTTGGCTGCTGTGGCGATTTTCATGCCGATGAAACCAGCCAGAGATGAATAAATGCCGCCGGTCAAAAAGGCGAAGGGGACGAAGACGGACACAAGGCCTACGATCGCCAAAACGCCCAGGATGACCGCCATCACGATAAAGAAGATCGCGACGCTCCTGTACTGACGTTTCAGATAGGCGTTAGCGCCCCGCCGGATAGCCGCAGCTATCTTGATCATGGTCGGGGTGCCTTCTGAGAAACGCATGACCTTTCGGCTCTGCAGAAAAGCAAAGCCCAAAGCTATGAGGCTGCCCAGAAAACCAATCCAGAAAAAATTCTCCAAAAACTTCAGCTCCTTAACAAGTATGACTGCTTGATCAATTCTAACAATAACCTACTGCCTTTTCAATAGTCGCGTATTATTTTACAAAATAATCTACCAATTCTTGATACAAATATACAAAAGATTCGAATCATCAGCGTGTTTTATAGGTTGACAAAACAAACGGTTTGGGCATATAATATATTGCGATCTCTTTGCACTGGCAGGCATTCCCGCAGGCGGGATGACGACCACAGTACAAACTGAGCAGGCTATGGGTTGTGTTTGGTCCATGAAGCCGGGCCGCCGAAGCGGCAACAGATGACATTTCACACATCTGTGGGACAGTAATTGTTTCACTAGGTGTGTTTTTTTATGGCTATAAGGCTGGAAAAAAAGCCCAAGTGACCTGGCCTGTAAATTCGCTGGTGTTCGGGATGAGGGATTACGGAAGTGCAAATACTCAAGTTGGAGGGACACTAATTAATGGATGATGTTAAAAAAGCTTTGAATGGCCTGACAAGCGCCGAGGTAAAAAAACAGCGGGAACTGTTCGGCACAAACGAACTTCAGGCAGAAAAAAGTGAAACCTTTTTGAAAAAAACCCTCGACGTTCTCCGGGAACCGATGTTTCTGCTTCTGATTGCCGCATCGGCTATTTACTTTCTGCTGGGCGAGGCGCGCGACGGTGCCATCATGCTTGTTTTTGTCGCTGGTATTATCAGTATTGACATTATTCAGGAGTGGAAAACCGATAAAACGCTCCGTGCACTGAAAAGCCTTTCCGCGCCGCTTATTACCGTTATACGTGAGGGCGTTGAGAGCGAAATCGACAGTAAGGAGCTCGTACCCGGCGATCTTATGATCGTCCACGAGGGTGTCAAGCTTCCAGCCGACGGCGTCATTGTAAGCCAAAGCGACCTTCGTACAGATGAATCAACGCTGACAGGCGAGCCGGAGGGCGTTTGGAAGGCTGTATATACGGGCGAGGATTTAGGCGACGATTACTGGCGGCGGGACACCTGCTATGCGGGTACGCTCGTCACGCAGGGGACGGCTGTTGTTCGCGTGACAAAAACGGGTACAGCGACGGAATACGGAAAGATCGGCTCGGCTGTGGCTACCACGATCGAAGAAAAAACACCGCTGCAAAAGCAGACAGCCGGTATTGTAAAAGCCTCGGCGGCTATCGCGGTTGTCCTTTTTCTCCTCGTTGGCATCGTCACGTTTTTCAACATAACCGATCATTCACTCGGTGGCCGGCTGATTGAAAGCGTTTTAGCCGGCATTACGCTGTCAATGGCGATGATCCCCGAGGAATTTCCCGTTATTCTCACGGTTTTTCTATCGATGGGCGCGTGGCGGCTGGCCAAAAAGGATGCTCTGGTTAAACGGCTGCCGTCCGTAGAGACGCTTGGCGCCGTTACCGTCCTGTGCGTTGATAAAACCGGCACGATTACGCAGAACAAGATGACGGTGTCCGAAACGTGGGCGCCGGACGGCGACGAGCCGACGCTCTGTGAGGCCATGGGTTTGGCCTGTGAAACAAAGCCCTATGACCCGATGGAAAAGGCCATGCTTACTTATTGCCGCGAGCTCGGCATTACCGAAGAGCATCTGTTTGGTGAAGATCTTATAACAGAATATGCGTTTACAGACGAACTGAAGATGATGGGACACGTCTGGCATCACGAAAATGAGATCATCCTGGCCGCGAAAGGCTCGCCGGAACATCTGCTTGATCTGTGCGCTCTGACGGATGAAGAACGGCGGGCCGCGGAGGATAAGGCGTCGTCGCTGTCTAAAAAGGGGCTCCGGGTGATTGCCGTCGGTATGATGAAGCCGGCCGGCCCGGCTCAGATCCCCGAGAAGCTGACGGCTGCCAGGCTGCAGTTTTGCGGCCTTGTGGGCCTTTTAGATCCGCCGCGGGACGGCGTTCGGGAAGACATTGACGTTTGTTCACGGGCGGGTATCCGGGTTGTCATGATAACAGGTGACAGTGGTGAGACGGCAGCTTCCATTGCGCGTCAGGTCGGCATACCGGACGACGCCGGCGTCGTCACGGGAGACCGTCTCGAGGCTATGAGTGACGAGGAGCTGCGCGAAAAAGTTAAAACCGTTCGGATATTTTCACGCGTTATACCGGCGCACAAGATGCGTATTGTAAAAGCGCTCAAAGCAAACGGCGAGGTTGTTGCTATGACGGGCGACGGCGTCAACGACGCCCCGGCGCTTAAAAGCGCGGACATTGGTATTGCCATGGGGAAGCGCGGAAGCGAGGTCTCCCGAGAGGCGGCCGATCTTATTTTAATGGACGACCGGTTTAAAACGATCGTTGAAACAGTCCGGGACGGCCGGCGCATTTATGATAATATCCGCAAGGCTGTCGGTTACGTTTTTACCATCCATATACCTATTGCGTTTTCAGCGCTTCTGGCGCCAATGCTTGGTATTGGGCCGGCAAGCCTGTTTCTTCTGCCGCTGCACGTCGTGCTGCTTGAGCTGGTGATTGACCCGACCTGCTCGGTTGTTCTGGAGCGGCTGCCGGCAGAGACTGCCATCATGCAGCGGCCGCCCCGAAAGCCGGATGCCCGGCTCCTAACGAGGAAAACGCTTGGCATGAGCGTTGTCCAGGGGCTGGCTATCCTGGCCGCGTCGTTCGGCGCGTACTATATTACGCTTATGAGCCAGCCTTCAAACGCGCCGCTGGCGCGGAGCATGGGTCTAGGCGTCATTCTGCTGGCTAACTTATTCCTCGTCTTTACGGGCAGCTCCGATACGGAGAGTCTTTTCGTCTCAATTGGCCGCCTAAAGCGGGAAAAAACAGTTTGGATATCCTCGTTTGGCATTATATTGATGCTGACGCTGATTCTTTATACCCCACTGAGCGGCTTTTTAAAACTGGCCGCGCCCTCGGGGCTTCAGCTGCTGACGATTCTGGGTCTGGCCGCTGTCAGTGTACTGTGGTATGAACTTGTTAAAGCCGTCAGAAGACGCCGCCGTCGTTCTGAAAGGAATGCGCCAAATGCATGACGACATAGAAAAAGATTCATGTTGCATTTAACGATCAGATGTGGTATCATGACCACAATTTAAAAGCGTAAGGCAATGGGGCCGAAGACTGTTACGGGGATGATCACGTACAGTCGGCGGCCCTTACTTTTTTTTTGCAAGGAAAAAAGTAAGGGCCATCATTTCTGATGATATGACAACGTATCGTTCAGTGACAGTTTCAGGCTCCGTTATCACCTGTTATTAAGTGATAACGGAGCCTTTAAAAAGACAAAGATGTCCTGCATACAAAGGAATGCCCGGCATTCTTCCTGATCTTTTTGTGTCCTTTTGCCCTGTGCGAAAAAGGCGCATTTTTTATGCAAAAATTGGGGAGTGTATAGTATGTCTGCTTTGAATTCCGGTGATATTTCATGGATGCTTGTATCGTCCGCGCTTGTTCTTCTGATGACGCCGGGCCTGGCGTTTTTCTACGGGGGTCTTGTTAAGAGAAAAAACGTGATCAACACTCTCATGATGTCCGTATCTATCATGGGTCTGGCATCAATCCTTTGGATACTCATCGGTTACTCGCTGTCGTTCTGCGGCGATCTTGGCGGGGTTATCGGTACACTCAAATGGTTTGGCCTCAGCGGCGTGGACGCGCTGCCCGGGCCGTACGCACCAACGATTCCGCACCTGCTCTTTGCCATTTTCCAGATGATGTTCGCCATCATTACACCGGCGCTGATCACAGGTGCCGTTGTCGAGCGCATGAAATTTTCAACGCTTTTTATATTCGCGGGCATCTGGTCTGTTTTAGTTTATTACCCACTGGCACACATGGTTTGGGGTGGTGGATTTCTGCAGAAGCTCGGTGTGCTGGATTTTGCCGGCGGTACCGTTATACATATCAGTTCGGGCGTCGCGGCCCTCGTTGTTGCCATCATGGTGGGCAAACGTAAAAACCATGGAAGAGTCGCGTATCGGCCTCATAATATCCCGTTTGTCCTTCTGGGGGCCAGCCTGTTATGGTTTGGCTGGTTCGGATTTAACGCCGGGAGCGCCTTCGCCGCCAACGAAATAGCTGTGCGCGCTTTCATGGTGACGAACACTTCTGCCGCGGCCGGGATGCTCTCGTGGATGCTGCTCGAGAGAATATTCAACGGGAAGCCGACGCTCGTGGGCGCGTGCACCGGCTTCGTTGTGGGCCTGGCCGCCATTACAAACAGCGCCGGATATGTACCTATCTGGGCATCCATCATTGTCGGCGCGCTGATCAGTCCCATCAGCTATTTCTTTATTTCACGCGTCAAGCCGAAATTCGGGTATGACGACGCGCTGGACGTGTTCGGCTGCCACGGTATCGGCGGCATACTCGGCGCGCTGACGACCGGTATCTTCGCCGATAAAACGCTCAACCCCGTCATCCAGTGGAACGGCCTGGCGTTCGGGGAAACGACGCTTTTTTTCCGGCAGCTTCTGGCCATCGTCTTTATCATCGCTTTTTCAGCAGTCGGGACGGTTATTGCCGTGCTCATAGCAAAGCTCTTTACGAAAACGCTCCGCGTGGCGCCTAAGGACGAGGATTACGGCCTCGACCTTGGCGAGCACAACGAATCGGCTTATCCGGCGTTTAACGGAATGGACTAAAGGGGGAGCCTTTGATGAAAAAAATAGAGGCCTATATCAGGCCGGAAAAGCTGGAAGACCTGAAGGGAAAGCTTGACGATCTGGCCCTCAACGGACTGAGTATCAGCCAGGTTATGGGCTTTGGACAGCAGAAGGGCTGGAAGGAATACGTTAGGGGTACGGAAATCGATTATAACTTTCTGCCTAAAATCAAGCTGGAAATCGTCGTGACGGACGAGCAGCTGGAATCGGTTGTCAGCAAAATTTGCGATGTTGCCTACACCGGCGAAGCGGGAGACGGCAAGATATTTGTATCCGAGATGACGGACGCCGTGCGGATTCGTACGGGAGAGCACGGCCTCGACGCCGTCCGGTGAAGCGGCATCACTGTATATTCATCATAACAGTTTTCTTCAACTTTGGCGTAAATGTCATAGCTGGTGTTGAAAGCCTGCCAAATTATGATATAATAAGACGCATACTGTAACAGGGGTAAAGTCATGAAGAAAATAGAGGCGTTTATCAGGCCGGAAAAGCTGTCCGACTTAAAGGGGATGCTCAACGATCTCGATCTGAAAGGCCTGAGTATCAGCCAGATTATGGGCTGCGGCAATCAAAAGGGCTGGAAGGAATACATACGGGGCACGGAGGTCGAATACAATTTCCTCCAAAAGCTCAAGCTGGAGATTGTGGTGCCGGACGACAGGGCCGAGGATGTAATCGGGAAAATCTGCGACATAGCCCATACGGGAGAGGTCGGAGACGGTAAGATATTTGTGTCGGAGATTCTGGATGCCGTGCGTATCCGTACGCGGGAACGGGGAGACGACGCCGTCCGATAAGCGCATCTGTTATAAAAGAAAAATACAGGAGGTCAAGTTATGCCGGATTTTGGAACGCCGTTTTCAGGCTTGAAGAAGGATCGTAAACTAACGGACTCGGAGCTCATCAGAGCGATCCGTTTTATGGTATCGGCCGAATACGAAGCCATTCAGCTTTACATGCAGCTGGCGGAATCAACCGATAATAAGCTGGCTATCGCTGTGCTGGAGGACATTGCCGACGAGGAGCGCGTGCACGCCGGAGAGTTTTTGCGGCTGCTGCATGAGCTGGCGCCGGATGAGCAGGGCTTCTACGACGAGGGCAAAGAAGAAGTCGAAGAAGAGATCGAAAAGTTAAAATAATTCGGATCCAGACAAAAGGGGCTGTAGCAAAACGAAAATTGCTACAGCCCCTTCCTTATGCACTGGATCTGGATCGAAATCCAGAACAAGAGCCATTTGGAGGAGAAAGCAGCAACTGCCTGAAACCGTAATTCTGTTTGACACCCCCAAAAGCCCCCTCTGATTTGATGGAGCGGTTCATCCGCAGCAGAATGACTTTTTCGCTTGTGATGCGCTCCAGTGACTGCCTGCGCTGTGAAAAGGCAGAGAATTGCCAGCTGCCTGCTTATGAAATAATAGGTAATCGCACACGCGCGTATCGGGTTTTAAACGTGTAATAATAGTTAAATATTGATTAAGCTGTACAGTGTTAGATGATGTAGGCCAGATGACAGACAAACGATATTAACAGCGAAGGAGCATGGGTGTGGAGCATATCGAATATGGTATAGAAAGGTTTGGACGGCTGAAGAGCGTACTGCTGCATCGGCCGGACACGTCCCTTTTTAAAGTAACGGCAGACAACCGGGAGTTTTTTCTCTTTGACCAGGTGCCGGACGTGGATAGATATCTGGAGGAGCACATGCAGTACAGCCGGCTGCTGGAGCAGCACGGCGTCACCGTCCATCAGCTGTCTGACCATGTGCATAGAAATGTCGACCTGTTGAAAAGGCTTCCAAATCTGGCGTATCTGCATGACACGGCGGTGATTACCTCGCACGGGGCGATCGTCTCAAAAATGTCGTCAAGGGGCCGTTGTCATGAGGAAATCGTCGTGCGGGAAGCACTGAGTGATTTGGGCATCCCAACCCTTTACGAGTTGCCGGAAGGGTCGTCATTTGAGGGGTGCCTTCTGCTCAGCCCCAAAACGGTCTTTATCGCAGACACCGAGCGTCACGACAAAAAGTCCATTGAGCGGTTTGTCGAATTCATTCTCGGGTATTTTGACGAGGTGCTCTATGCCCGTATCCCGGAGGAGCGCCGGTTTATGCACCCGGATATGGTGCTAAACCGCATCACGGATAATCTGATGGTTTATTACCCGCCGGCGTTTCTGGAAACCTATCACATCACAAAGAAGGCTCGGCAGATTATTGATTTCAAGCCGTTTATGAAAAAAAGGCAGATTGAGCTGTATCCCTTGACTGACGGGGAACAGGAACGCTGGGGGAGCTCCTTTGTCCCGCTGGAGCCGGGTGTGATCTTTAATTATGATATTTCGCTGGAACCCCAATCGATTCAATCGCTGGAGCGGGAGGGCGTCCGGTTTATCCATTTTCATCCCGACGCGCTGCTGGCCGGCTGCGGCAGCCTGCGCTGCCTGACGATGCGGCTGTGCCGCCGCTAAGATTTATAACAGTCCGCAAATATCGCGGGCTGTTGCTCCTTAAACGTATACAGGCTGCGTGAATACAAACGGACAGATAACAGGAATCCCGATAAACAGTATTATTTTGGCGAAAATATCTTTTTTAGTCGTTGTGTTTCGTGTATGATAGCGTTAAATAAAAATGCCCTGGGCGGTTTTGGGAGGTACTATGGCTGCAGAAATCTATTATTTCAGCGGGACGGGCAACACCCTGCACATGGCAAGGGAGCTTCAAAAACGGCTTCCCGGTTCGGTCCTGGTTCCGATTGTCCGCGCCATGAAAGGCGGGACAATCAAAACAGGCGCCGATACAGTCGGGATTGTTTTCCCGATTTATGCCACGACGTTTCCGGATATTATCGGGCAGTTTCTGGAGCGCCTCACCTGGGACGCGGCCCCTTACATATTTGCCGTTTCCAGCCGGAACTGCATGAATCACGTTTTTTCTCAAATGGATGAGATCCTGGCAAAAAAGGGCGGGAAGCTGTCTGCGACGCTATCCGTCCAGATGCCGCAGAATTATCTCCCGGTCTTTAAAATGGCCGATCAGGCCGATGTCGAGCGGATGGATGCGGCACTGGAAGCCAGATTAGATGAGCTGACAGCCGCCGTTTTGGAGCAGCGGGTACAGATGCAGGAGGCCAAGAAGCTGCCGTTTATTTTTGCCGCGCTCTACTCACTTGTTCGGTTTTTCTCGTTTCTCAATCGAAAGACGAATTATTTTAATATGGCCAACCGGTTTTACGCCACCCACGCCTGTACGAGCTGCGGCCTTTGTGAAAGGGTGTGCCTGTCGGAACGGATCAGCCTTATATCCGGGAAACCGGCATGGGACGCCAACAAGCCCTGTCAGCTGTGCCTGGCTTGTATCCATCATTGCCCGGCTCAGGCTATCCAGCTGAAAAGAACCGGCACGGCCAAAAAGGGGCGATACCATCATCCGGGCATAACGCCGGATGATATTGCCGCGCAAATATGAGCCGGTCTTTTCATACAGTGTTTGGAGGTTACTCAATATGATTACACTTTTTAACCGCAGGGAGCTGACAATCACGGATTCCATGGAGCGGCAGGCAGAAATCCGGGAGCTTTTATCCAAGCACCATATCGACTATAAAATGACGGTGGCCAACAGAGGCGGCGGCCATTCCCGGGGAAGCTTCGGGCTTAACCTGGACTATATCTATGAATACAGATTTTACGTGCATAAGGACAATCTGGAGCTGGCGCAGGCCGCCATACACGGGTGTATCCGATAAAGAACAACAGCCCACAGGGTAACTGCGGGCTATTCGTTGTTGATAAGCCGCGGTGTAACCTGTTGTTGCTGTAAGATAACATAATACGACACAAATTGGCACAATAATGGGATAAATATCAATAAAACCCTTGATATGACAGGAGGCGGTGGTTATACTGCAATAGGCTGAATATACAGTAAGCTGAAAAACCAACGATTAGAGGTAGGGACTATGTACTACTACAATAGCGGAGAAATTATTGCCGGGCTCATTGTCGGGGCGTTGCTGGCGCTGATACCGGCGAAGATCGCCAGCGATAAGGGCAGAAGCTTCGGGCTCTGGTGGGTTTACGGTTTCTTTTTATGGCTTATTGCCCTGATTCACGCCGCTGTGATTCAAAAAGAGGCTGATACATACGACAGCTACAGAACAGACTCGTTTATGAATCCACCCGAGCCGCCCGAGCCGGCCCCGGCAGAACCGATAGAGCCGACGCTCTTGTCGGATCAAGAGCCGGTTGATGAGGTGCATTTCCCGACACGCTCAGTTGACAGCATTACCTGCCCCGTTTGTCGTAAAACACAGATGCCAAACCGCGGCAGCTGTTTTTCCTGCGGAGCCCGATTTGTCTATGACGACGAGGTGAGCGAATCCGGTGAGGTCAGCGAGACGGGCGTAAACGCTGCGAACACGTCTCATGTTTCGGCGGTATCGCCAGTTACGGAGGCATCTCCGATTGTGGAAGTACTTCAAACGGCGCAGGAAAGTCCAGCCGTGGAGGCTTATTCACCCGAGACGGTTAATCCATCAAGAGCGGCAGCTCCTGCCGCCGAGGAACGCCGGCCGCGCTTTTGCCGGCGATGCGGACAGCCGCTGCTGTCGCCGGACAGCCGCTTTTGTCACCTGTGCGGCACGGCTGTTTTGACAGAGCCGAACCGTTAACGGTTGAAACCGCATTCTTAAATAGGTAAACAAAAAATAAGCAGAAAAAAATCTGCTTATTTTTTATTTCAGATACTTTTTGATATCATAAGTTCTTTTTAATTTGGGATATGGCGTTTTTCTCCAGCCTTGACACCTGGGCCTGGGAGATGCCGACCTCCTCGGCAACCTCCATTTGCGTCTTTCCGTGGAAAAACCGCAGCGCGAGGATATGCTTTTCACGGTCGCCCAGCCGTTCGATGGCGTCGCTCAGGGCGATTTGTTCCAGCCAGTTCTCATCGGTGTTTTTTGTGTCGCTGACCTGATCCATGACGCAGATGCTCTCGCCGCCGTCCGTGTAAAGCGGCTCGTACAGCGATACAGGATCGGAAATGGAGTCCATCGCGAACACGACATCCTCACGCTTGAGGCCAAGTGCCTGCGCGAGCTCATCAAGGCTCGGCTCCTTCTGTGTGTCGTTTGTGAGCTTTTCCTTCATCTGCAGCGCCTTATACGCCGTGTCGCGCATACTTCGGCTGACGCGAATAGCGCTGTTGTCCCGCAGGTAGCGGCGGATTTCGCCAATAATCATCGGCACGCCGTACGTAGAAAAGCGAACATTCAATTCTGTATCAAAGTTATCAATGGCCTTCATAAGGCCGATACAGCCGACCTGAAACAGGTCGTCCACATTTTCGCCGCGATTTAAAAACTTTTGGATTACAGACAAGACGAGCCGGAGATTTCCGGCAATCAGTTCTTCCCGGGCCTGCTTATCGCCGCCCTTGCTTCGCTTTAACAGTTCGGTTGTCTCGTCATTCTTGAGAACTTTGAGTCTGGCCGTGTTGACACCGCAAATCTCGACCTTTCCCGCCAACGGATGTTACCTCCCCATAGGGGCGGCGTTTATCGGTCCCGCCGCCTCAAAAAATGACCGTGCAAAAGTCAGTATTTCCGAGGAGGGGTTTTTTAATACGAATTCCTGTTAAAACAACGCAGTAATTGCAATTGTGGCAAATAATAACAGATGAGATTGGGTTGAAATATACAAAATCAGCTGTAAAGATAAAACGCAATATAGTTAAATATTATATAATTATTAAAGAACATCTTCATATTTTACGATAAAGAATACAATAACGGTGCCGAATCAAGCGGCATCGCCGAAGATGGAGTGTGATAAGAACCTGACGGCGTGTTGATGCAGTATTATTCTGTAGTATAAGGGGGAGAAGACGGTGAAACTGTTTCAAAACAAAAACCTTACAACAAAAATTTCAATTGCGGTGATATCGCTGCTCACCGTGGGATTTTTACTTATGGGCAGTATATCGTACGTCAGCGCGTCCCGGGCGCTCAACAATGCTATTCAACGGGATTTGATTAACAGCGCCGAGGCCGCATCTGAAACGTTTTCGACCCATATAGATTTTTTAAAGCAGCAGGCGGATATGATTGCGGTAAGAACCGACATCCGCCATATGAACTGGGAGATGCAGAGAATTTCGCTGGGCGAGCTCGTAACCGCCGCATCCTGTCTGAGAATCGGCATCGTACAGCCAGCGGGTACGGTGCAATATTCAGACGGTTCACAAGCCGATGTGTCGGGCGAGGAATACATACAGTCGGCCTTAAGCGGACAAACAGTTGTCAGCGACCCCCTGTACAGTGACAAGGACGGTAAAATGGTCGTCGTGACAGCCGCGCCGCTTATGAATGATTCGGGACAAGCGGTCGGTGTGCTGACGCTGACATATGACGTGGCTGTACTCAGTGATATATCAAATACGATGAAGGTCGGCGAGACGGGCTATGCGTACGTCATTAATAAAAATGCCGACATGATTGCTTATGTAGACCAGTCGTACGTTGAAGATAAGCATAATTTCATCCAAGAAGCCGAAAAAGACCCGTCTCTCAATCGGCTGTCGGATATTATGAAAAAAATGATTAACGGGGAAGCCGGGTATGGTGAGTATAATTTTAACGGCGTGGAAAAATTCGTCGCATACGCGCCGATAGATCATACATCCTGGTCGATCGCGCTGGCGGCGCCCGTCCAAGAATACTTCTCTGAAATCAACACGCTGTTGTTTATTATTCTCGGCGTAACCCTCCTGTTTATAGTTATCTGTGTTGTTATGCTGATTAAGGTTAGTAAAGCGCTGATGATCAAGCCGCTTAATAAAATGGTTGCCGCGGCCGACCAGCTGGCGCTGGGCGACGTGGACATTGAAATAGATATTGCCTCAACAGATGAAATCGGCAGGCTGGCCGCGTCACTGCAGACGATGATCCAAAATATCCGGGCTCAGGTACGGGGTGTCGAGCGGATTGCCGCGGGGGATCTGACGGTTGAGATACCGGTCTGTTCCGAGCGCGATATTCTCGGTATAAAGCTCAACGAGCTGCTCGATAAAAATAACATGGCACTTGGCCAAATTAGCAAAGCCGGCGAGCAGGTCTCCTCAGGCGCCAGCCAGGTGGCCAGCTTCAGCACCGCCCTGGCGGAAGGCTCCACAGAGCAGGCCGTTTCCATAGACCAGCTGACAATGTCGGTGCGGGAGATTGCAACAAAGACGCAAAAGAATGCTGAAAACGCCAATGAAGCCAGCATGCTCAGTGAGCAGGCCAGCTCCAACGCCCGGGAAGGCGATCGCCAGATGAGCGGTATGCTGTCTGCCATGAACGAGATCAATACCTCATCCGGGAACATTTCTAAAATCATCAAGGTGATTGACGATATTGCGTTCCAGACTAATATCCTGGCGCTGAACGCCGCCGTTGAGGCTGCCCGTGCCGGGCAGTACGGAAAAGGCTTTGCCGTTGTTGCCGAGGAGGTGCGCAATCTGGCCGGACGGTCGGCCAGTGCTGCGAAAGAGACGACGGAAATGATTGAAAACTCCATCCGGAAAGTGGCCGACGGTACTAAAATTGCCAACGATACGGCAAGCTCCTTAAACCGCATCGTTGAAGTGATAGACAAGGTGGCTGCTCTGATCGAGGATATTGCCGCCGCGTCCAACGAGCAATCGGCCAGTATTGAGCAGATCGATCAGGCGCTGTCACATGTCAACACGGTTGTTCAGGATAATTCGGCCAATTCCGAGGAAAGCGCTGCCTCCAGCGAAGAGCTGTTCTCGCAGGCCGAACTGCTTAAAAACCAGATTGAGAAGTTCCGGCTCAGGCCGGGCGCCATTGACTAAAACTTTGAATATGCCGCAGCCCCTGCCGGATCATCCGGCAGGGGCTTGCAATTTATGACGTATAGCATATTTACTTTGAAAAAAAGTAGCAGCGAAGTGCGGTTATTCTGTCTGCGGTCGGGATTGTTATTATGGCAGCTCGACGTCCGTGATGCCATTGTCTGCGAGAAGCTTCTCCAGATTGCTTCTCTGCAGTTCCAACAGGTCTTCGTAGTTGCCGTAATGCTCAAGAATCTCGTCTGCCAGGCCTGGGATCGTATCGCCGGAGGCGGGCATCGTGCAGTAATCACGGATGGAGGGGGCGAAGAGACTGCCATCCTGAGCTTGTTTATATGAGGTGAGCGTGTAGGCGCCGTCCGCGTTTATTTTATATGTGATGGCGGCCGGTATGATGGCGCCTGAATTTTCATCGAGCGTCTTTCCGAATAGATTATAACTCGCAGCATATGTTGTGACGAAGACCTTCAAATACCCGTCTTCCTCATAGCTTCCAAAGACATGCGGGGCTACGACCGTAAAGCCGCCATCCCGGTTCCAGTCATGATGCTGTGCCGTTTCCGTTTCATAGACCAGCTTCAATACAGGATCGTCTCCCGTATAGACGTAGTTGGGTAGCTCAGTCTCCTGAAGTATTTGAAGCTTTTCGTACCATTCTGACGGCTGCAGGGGTTCGCCGGACAGGCTGTCCCGAGGCCCCAGCAGGTCCTGGCACAGCGCCTTCATAATATGCCCCTTAAGCGTATCGCCTTCGCCGTTCTCAAAACAGGAGAGCATGTAATCGAGCGCCGGCTGCCCCAGCTTGAGGATGGCTTCGTATTTCTCGCGGTGCGCGTCGATATAGTCGCCAGGATTTGACGAGTATGCCGGCGAGGACATAATGTCCGAAAGGTTTACCTCGACCGCAGCGGCCGTTTCGCTGGCATCTATAAACTGCCCCAGCGCGTCGTACAGCTCTGTTTGAACGATGCTGTATTGGCCGGACAATTCGTCCTGCAGGCAGGCTTTCCCGTCGTACATGAACGCGTAGTACGTCAATGCCGTGCCGTCCGGGTATGACTGGCGTATCATATAGCACGTGTCGAACTGGCGGATATCCAGCGCGTCCCACGCGGCGGATTTGATCATGAAGTCTTCGATAATCTGTTTAGCGAGCACGGCGTCGTCCGCACCGAACGGCGATATGGTATACGCTAAATCGTCCTTGTCGATCCTGCCATACGCGTAGGACGGTTCCCCCAACGGCGCGGCCGATGGCGCCACTGGCGTTGCGATTTTGTCCGTTACGGTTGCCGCCGGGTCCGAAGCCGTATCTGTCTTCTCTTTAGGATTGGACGCCAGCACGAAGATTGTCGCCACGGCGGCCAGTATGGCGAGCATTACACCCCAGAAAACCGGTTTCTTAAAATTCAGCACGTTTTTAATGCGTGAGAACGCATGGCTTTCACCGAAGGCCAGCGGACTGCCGGTGATCGTGGCGTGCGGCGTTGATAGGGCCAACAGGGAAGTGGAATAGTCCACTCGAACGGCGTCTCCCATTTTACGGATTACCGCTTCGTCGCAGCTCATTTCAATATCACGACCCAGCAGGATATAGGACGCCCACACGAGGGGATTGAACCAGTGCAGGCAAACGGCCAGAAACCAGACGGGCTTGACGATGTAATCCCTCCGCCGGATATGTGTTTGTTCATGCAGGATGATATAGCCGCGTTCGCTGTCCGTGAGCGTCGTGGGCAGGTATATTTTCGGCCTGAAAAAACCGCAGACGAAGGGGTTTGCGACTGTTTCGGACTCATACACGCAGCCCTCAATAAAAGTGGCCGCCCGGACGCTGCGCGTCGTTTTCACGTAGGATACAACACCATAGATCACAAGCCCCAGCGCGACGGCCGCCCAGATGATCGCCAGAATCGCCATAACGGACAGTGCGCTCTGCGCCGCCGGGGCGGGGGAGGCGGTCGCCGTCACACTGCCGGCGGCTGCGATAATGGGATCGGCCCCGGCCCAGGACGGGACGGTCGGGCTGCCGCCGTCCGAGACGAGCGACGACGCCGTGGAGCGCAACGAAAACAGGCTGACCGCGCTCTGGAACGACACCGGGCATATAAGCCGGAACAATACGACAAACCACAGCCCGTACGAGACGGCTTTCGGTGCTTTTTTAAGCGGCAGGCGTACGAGCATGACGACCAGAGCCGCTGCTGCTGCCGTTGCGCTCATTGTCAATATAGCGCGGAATACGCTTTCCAGCACGTTCGTCATCTCCTGTCCTCCCTGTGCCGGTCGATCATCCGCTTAATCGACTCGGCCTCCTGATCCGTGAGCTCCCCGCCATCCAAAAAAGCAGCGATAAATGAGGGCAGCGAGCCGCCGAACGTCTTGTCCGTCACGGTGCGGCTTTCATACCGGAGCACGTCGCCTTTCGTTACCCGCGATGTTACAATGGCGTTTTCATTTTGAAGCAGGCCGCGGCTGATCAGTTTCTTTAAGACCGTGTAGGTTGTTGTGCGCTTCCAGCCGAGCTTTTGCGCGCAAAGCTTTGCCAGCTCGCCGGATTGTATGGGTTCGTTATCCCACACAATTTCAGCAAATTTGAATTCCGCGTCATGCAGCTTTAAATCGTTCATGCCAAACCTCCTGTCTATTGTGATAGACTCTATTGTTAGTCTACCGAGATAGACAGACTTTGTCAAGAGAGAATTTTGCGTCAGACTGTGCCCATGCTGCAGTGAGGGATGACGGCAAAACGCGGCGCAGGATTATCCCGCGCCGCGTAGAGATTCATTTTTGGTCATATTTCGTTCGGGTGACCGTATAGCTCACAACGGTCTAGTAATCGTCGGAGAGCCGCCTCCGATGGTTCCGGCGTTAGTCCGCAGCCGTTGGCCGTTTTGGATAATTCCGGCGTCGCTTACCGTCGTGACGGATGCGCTTCCGGCGGCCTTGGGAACGGAGATATAGACCGTTCCGGCATTATCATTATCCACCCGAAAATCGACCTTGACGTCTGTCGGCGCACCGCCTGAATCGATGGTATCTTTTGAATAGGAATACTGGACGTAGTAGGAGATCTCATCGCCAATCCGCATCGGTTCGCCGACGGGCCTAAAGCCGGCTTCTTCCAGATCGGCCGCATATTGCTCGCCGGATTCCATTCTGTCGATTTCGATGTCGAGCTGGTAATCGGTGTACCCAATGCCCTCGAATGAATCGGAAAGCCTGATGACGCTGGTCAGCTGGCCGTATGTAAAGATCGGTACGAGGCCGAGCGCATCGGGCCATTCGGTTTTGAGAGTAACGGGTCCGTCCAGCTTGCTGTTCAAACCGGCGTTGACATCCGGCGGCTCTTCAGTAGTATCCTCGATGATATCAGCCGGCGCGGTATCCTGTCGGCTGCTGCCCGGACCGTCGGAGACAAGGCCGCAGGCCGTCAGATTGAGCAGAAAAAAGGCCGTTGTTAAAAGTATGGTAATTTTACGCATAGGCAGCTCCTGTATCGCAGCGCCTGTTACGGCGCTCGTAAAAACGGAAAATCACGTGCCAGCAGTTGCTGCGTGATTTTCATGAATGAGGGAATTTCAGCAAACTGAAATTTTGTGCCTGTTGAAAGCTCCCATATGGACATGATAATCCTCTTGACGGGAAAAAAAGGTAAAATCATGACTTTTAACTATGGAGAATTTTATAAGTATTCTGCTGCTGCCTGTATACGATGGCTTTGCGTTATGTAGATTGCTACGCCACCGGGAACTGCCGGCCCGTATGGTCGATATCAAAGTTTTCCTTCAGGATCAGGTCCGATACCGGAACGATTGTATAGTTGTTGGCAATCAGGTACTCAATAATAGCCGGAAGCGCCTCTGGGGTGTGCAGCGCCGCGTTATGGAACAAGACGATGCTTCCCGGCTGGACTTTGCTCGTCACACGATTTTTAATCTCGCCGGCAGACAGGTCTTTCCAGTCGAGGCTGTCAGCACTCCATCGTGTTGGAGTAATATCAGTCGATGTCGAAATCATAATTCCACATAATTTCAATTTCATCCGTGAAAAGCCGGATGTGGGAGATGAGAAGGGAGGCAATGCGGCTTTTCTGCGGAATGGTCAAGCCAGCCCATTCATTTTGAATGTCCGCAATCTCCTTTGTCAGCGCTTCGTGTCGTCCCAGGCTGAGTTTGTCGGCGACCTCTTCAAGCTCATGGCGTTCAGTTTCCAACTCGGATATTTTCGTATTCAGATACTGTGCTGTGATGTTGTTGGATTCAAGTACAAGGTCAATAAGCTTCTGAATGCTCAGATTGATTTCCTCAATACGGCAAAGCACTTTTTTTCGCTCTTTATTCTCAGAAGCCTCCATACATGCTTTCAAATCCGAATACTGCATAGACCACTGAAAGATTTTGTCTTCAATAATTGATTCAACGGTTTTTAAAGAACCTAAATTTCCTTCGATATCACAGCATGAATAGGAGGTTTTGCCGGTACAATAAAGGTAGGTGTACTTGCCGTGGCAGCTCGACTTGGGTGTGACGGAATACCCGCATAATCCACATTTTATCAGACCCGTTAGCCAGGTGATCTGAGATTTTCTCCGGTTGTCTATCTGTTTGTTTTCATCAAGCCGGTGCTGACATCTTAAAAACAGGTCGGAAGGAATGATGCCGTCATGCGGGGCGAGAGACAAGATATGATTGGTCACATCGGTATACTTGCGTTCGTGGCCTTCACGTTTCCCATAGAGGTAACAGCCTTTGTCGAGTGCAAAATCTGAAAGCTCATTTGTGAAATTGCATCCGCGATTCCTATAGTAATGATAGACCTCGACATCAGCTCTGACGGAAATCGGGTTTCTGAGAATCCTGGAGACCTTGCAGGAGTCCCATACCGTCCCGTTCGGCGATGGTATTTTTTCCTCGTTGAATTGTCTGGCGATAGCGCCCAGCGTCATACCTTCGTTACCGTACATTTGGAAAAGTCGTTTTAGCTTCCCAACCGTCTGTGGGTTTGTTTCCAGCAGCTTTAATCGGCCTTGTTCAGTGTGCATTTCTGTCTTACTGAAGCCAAATGGCGCCGGGCCGCCTAGATACATCCCTTTTTCTCCTCGGGAATAGTAGTTGTCCCGTATGCGCTGCTGAATGGTTTCACGTTCAAGCTGTGCAAAAACCATGGTGATATTCAGCATAGCCTTGCCCATGGGTGTGCTGGTGTCGAATTTTTCCTGTGTTGAATTGAAAGACACGCCATGCTTTTCAAAAAAATCGATTAGATTGGCAAAATCCAAAACCGAGCGGCTGATACGATCCAAACGGTATGTAATGATTCGGTCGATTTTCCCAACCTTTACATCGTCGAGGAGTCGCTGAAATTCAGGTCGATGAAGATTGCTTCCGCTGTACCCCTTGTCCGAATAAACAGTTAAACTGCTGGGATTGACGACCTCTTTTTTGCAGAACTCTATTTGAGTGTCTATCGAAATACTGTCTTTTTTGTCAACAGATTGTCTTGCGTATACTGCGTCCATAACGCCCTCCTATAGTTATGGCGCACGATTGATTGTCGTGCGCCATTATAACATTATTTACTGAATTCTGCCAGATTCACTTAGCTTCAGAGTTTTTTGTGTCTTTATGTAGACTCAGCTGTTTTGATATTTGTGCTGCAATTTTCTGCTGTTCAGGCTTAGAAAAAACCTTACCGGGGAATACGTTTCGCACTGTATATCTACTTTTTGTCGGAGTTGAAGATTTCATGTTTTGCATATCTGCCGCCTCCTCATTGGAATTGTATGCGGCAGGTTGGCCGGGTTATGCAACATATGCATCCTGAACCCAATAGACAATAGCGAGAAGCAATTATGCATTGCCTGACATAATAGTGTGGTTTTATTGACATTTCGCAATGTTTTCAATGTGTAGATGACCTCCAATAATGAATAGAAAACATGTAAATCTATTGTTCAATTCATATTTTATTGAGGTACATCTGGATATATTCCGTTGGAGGGTTCGAGTGTGTCGTAGCTGGGTTTGTCTTGTTGAGTAACGAAAAGCATCCCTAATTTGGTACCCTGCGACGGTGAGAGGTTGGCGTATTTCTTTTCTATTTCGAAATTATTGCATAGGGGCTGTTTCAAAAAGACAGCAATAAAAAGTGTGAAGGGTATACCCGAAAGGGTTACTCTTCACACTTTATTGCCGTAAAAATTGAATTGTGACAAACAACATACAGCAGTTAAATTGTACTGCAAAAGAAAGGGAACATCAACAGCTGGGCTATGCTTGCGAGTTGTATTGAAACCCTTGGTCGCTGTGGAGTTGTGTCTCTGCAACGGCCTTTCTTTTTGTACAGCATCTTTGATGGTGTTGAGGACGAGGGGTGACGGATTGTTTGCTAATTAATATAGAATCGCAATACCTTCGGCGTAAAGCTTTTCAGGCGATATATCTATTTCTCCGTTATTCCAAACGGGATAGCCATTTTCCACAAAAACATTATCGAATATGGCTTTATCAGTCAGCGGGGTGAAAGCTGGCGAAGTGAGAAGCGGTTTAAAATCAAATATCTTCACCTCATCTGTTGAGAACAGAATCCAAAGCCTAAAGTCGTCGAGTGGACGTGCAATTTTAACAAGTACGTTAAAAACGGGTTCACCCGTATTTGCGACATCTTTTAATACATACATATGGCACCTTTATCAATC
This sequence comes from uncultured Sporobacter sp., assembly GCA_963675425.1. Lineage (GTDB taxonomy): Bacteria > Bacillota > Clostridia > Oscillospirales > Oscillospiraceae > Sporobacter. Next base: position 2,921,371 of record OY776214.1, read on the forward strand.
TACAGTAGTTCAAGCTTTATTCTTTGCTGAATTCTTATTCTTTATTAATTATAAATGTAACTTTTTTTATCGCATGCCGCTCTGTATCAATACTTTATATTTTTGTTCCATCGGGAAATTCAAACTCAGCCTTAAAATCTGCACCTAAAAGTATAGCTATATTCTGCAACTCCTCGTAAGAGAATTTTTCGGTTTTCATTCTCTGATTAAAAGCCGATGGTGTCGTTTTGAGTTCTCTGGCAAGCCACGCTTCACTTTTCCCGGAATAGGCAATGGCAGCCTTTATTTTTTTTGCATACATCTCAGATCACTCTCCATAAAGAGTATATAGCCGTTTCTAAACATATTCAACAGTATTCTGGAAGACATTTAGAATATCCTGAATAATAATGTAGCAAAATCTTGACAACGTGTAGAAAAATCTATATAATGTGTTATAGTCAAGTAAATAGTATCGCCAGGAGCAAGTCTATTACAACGCAAAGGAGAAACACGTATGCAAATCGCATTCGAGAATAAGCTTGTCAATATCACATCACGCACCATTCCTAAATGTGTCGGCAGGAATATTCTGCGCCTCAGAAAACAGCAAAGATTAACCCTAGCTCAATTAAGCGAAAAGGTCGATGTCAGCGCTTCGTACATCAATCGCATAGAAAACGGGAGCAGAACGAACGTGGGGTATCCCATACTCTGGAACATCGCCGCAGCACTCGGCTCAGATTTGGCGACGCTCTTTAAGGACTATGGCGGGAAGGAGTCTCAGCCAGAGGCGGTGGATAGCTTCCTGCCAGACCATAAGCAGTTAATTGTCTGGGCAATGAAGGGAACAATTGAATCCGAGCTGCTGACCCCAAGCGAGAAGCTTGATCAACTCAAGATAATTGCCGATATCAGTCGATTCCTCGCGAACCCCGTCCAAACTCATTAAGCTCTACAGAAGGAGGAACGTAAGTGTCTGTTGAAGAATTGCAGAATTACAGTATGTATGAAATTGTTGAAGGCCAACGATTTTTGAAAGAGGATGCTGATAGTAAAAAAGGACGAGTAGGTTACGCTATTACCGATTGGCATGAGGAATTTGAAGAAAAAGACACGCCGGAATTGAAAAATATATGAGTAAAAACGTTAAATATTTATCTGATTTCCCCGAAATTCGCAGATGGCTTGCTCCGGGTCAGGATGCATCCAAAATCAGCCACGGGAGTTCTGTTCCATGTAACTGGATTTGCGCGTATTGTGGTTCGGAATTCTCGAAATCTCCGAATCACGTGTATACCCAGTATAAGAGGAACCAACAGTTCAACTTATGCAGGAATTGCAATCGGAAGGGTGTCCGGGAGGATAACAGTCTGTATGGCAACTATAAGGCCCTGTGTGATAGGTTTTATGATTTTGAAAAGAATCAAGCTGTCGGCATCTCTATCGATTTATTGGCCGTGAACTCAAACAAGAAAATATTCTTGAAATGTCCCGAACACGGTCCAATAGAAAAACCCATGCGAATTGCCGACTTTGTGAAGGGACAGAACCTATGCCGAAGATGCACCAGCCTGATGGCTTTGTTCCCGAGCATAGCAAAGATGGTTGATATCGATACATATAACGCCTTGGATAAAAGGAAATATCCCAAGCCATTTGATCCATGGGAAATTTCCGCATACAGCCATATACCGCTACCGTTTTCATGCGACTATTGCGGCGATATCCATTTCAAGCCGGTTGCCTATATGATCAATCAAAGTACGGGTTGTCCACATTTATGCGCTCGAAATCACGATTCGATGCCGCAGCTTATCCTCTATAAGCTGCTAAAGACGGTGATACCGGACTTGAAATACAAGTATATCTTCAATTTTAATGGCAGGAAGCGTGAACTTGATATCTACTCGAACAGACTCGGGTTCGCCATAGAATATGACGGATATAAGCACGACAAGAATAGGTTGCGGGTTGATAACGAGAAATCGGAGTATTGTCTAAAGAACAATATTTTTCTAGTTAGGGTGCGGGAGGATAGCGCCGCCGATCTCGATAAGTCTTTGTGCAAAGTCATAATATGTCGTTACGATAATAACTACAAGTATCTGGTGGATGTCCTTGCGCAAATATCTGCTATCTTGCAGGAAAGCTTCTGGATATCATCAGACTATGATTATGGCGATATCTTATCAGCCCGGCAGAACGCCGTCCCCGTCAGAATTCTCAAGGATAGCTTCATTCGAAAATACCCCGTATTCAGAAGATTACTGCATCCCGATGACAAGCTTAAGGCTGAGCGTCTCAGGCCAAAATCATCCTTGATTCGGCTGAACTGCACATGCCTCCGATGCCACCATACTTTTTCAAAGACCCCTAAGAAGCTTGTTGAACAAAAAGGCCGATGCCCTAAATGTGGTTGGTTTTTCAAAAACATCACTGACAAAAACAGCCCCCTGATACCACCGCTGAAGAACTGGGCGCCGAGAAAGAACGGAGAAACACTCTATGGAAGCTACAATTGAATATATCCGCCAGATGATTGCGCTGTTAAATCAAGCGCAAGACGAGTACAACCTGTACTCAAAGCAACTTAGCCTACTTGACCTCGAAGCGCAGGATATTCTGCACCGGCTCGAATACTCCAGCTTTAATGTCGTGCAAGGGTACACGCTTGCAAAACAGCTGAAAGATGTCAGGGTCAGACGCCGGGCAGTTAAGCAGCATCAGGAAATGCTGCAGGTTCTGGTAAGTAATTTAAAAGGCGTTCCATTCGAAAGGATCGAGACGAAACTCCATAATAAGCGGCAACGGCAGCTTGAAAGCAAATATACGCCAAGAATCCTTACTATATCGGACCAGTCCAACTGTATGTAAATATAGTGACAATCTATATACAATGTCATTATAATATACGTAGAATGTAAATATATTTATCTTAGAGCTCTTTTACTGACCAAACACGTATAATGACGATGTACGTAAAATATATGGAAATGTTGATGACAAAATACATACCCCCCGCTAAAAAAGACAGATTGCCGGTTTACCGGTGACCTGTGGTAGCGCGTAAAAATTTGTGTAAAGTCCGAAGTCAGAGAAATACGGAATTAGATTCTGACCTCAACTCTGTCGCCGAAGTAAATCATGAGATGGTCTAAAATCGTACCCCAATTCCTAATGGGCATAGTCCATTTCTCAGTAATATTCATGGTCGCTAGGTAGAGAATTTTCATAAGAGCGTCGTCGGAAACGAAGGCGCTCTTGGTCTTGGTCACCTTCCGCAGCTGACGATTGAAATTCTCGATGGCGTTGGTGGTGTAAATCAGCGTGCGAATCTCCGGCGGATATTTGAACATGGTGGAAAGCTCCGGCCAGTTGACCCGCCAGCTCTTTACGCCAAGGGCATATTTGGCACCCCACTTGGCCTCTAAATCATCCAGCGCGGCAAGTGCGGCTTCTTCCGTCGCCGCCTTGTAGATTGGCTTCAGATCAGCAGAGAATGCCTTGACGTCCTTGTAGCTCACATACCGCGTGGAGGCCCGAATCTGGTGGATAATGCAGCGCTGAACTTCAGTTTGAGGAAACGCCGTGTGAATGGCCTCTACAAAGCCGGAAAGGCCGTCCACAGATGCTATGAGTATATCTTTCACTCCACGATTCTTCAAGCCCGTCAGTACATCCAACCAATATTTTGCTGATTCATTTGCGCCCAACCAAATGCCAAGGACATCCTTTTTACCTTCAAGATCCGTACCTATTGCCACATAGGCAGCTTTCTTGGTAACTATACCGTTTTCGCGAATACTGTAGTGTACCGCGTCCAGAATCACCATTGCATACACGCTTTGAAGCGGACGCTCCTGCCATTCCCGTATCACGGGCAGCAGCTTGTCTGTGATCTTGCTTACACGGCTGTCATCAACTTCTATCCCGTACATCTCCCGCATCGTTTTCTGGATGTCACGGGTAGATACCCCTTGTGAATACAGGAATATGACCTTGTCTTCGATGCTGGACACATCCGTCTGATGCTTCTTCACAAGCTGAGGTTCGAACTCGCCTTTACGGTCTCGGGGAACGTTGATCTCCAGCTCTCCCATGCTGCCTTGAACCGTCTTCTGCGAATATCCGTTCCGACTATTGTCTGTCTGTTTGTTTTTGTAGTCGTACTTTGAATATCCAAGTTCGCTCTCAAGCTCCGCGTCCAGCGCTGTCTGGATCGTCTCTGCCGTAAGCATCTTCACAAAGGTGTGAACGTCCTCCATTGTCTTGACGCCATACTCCTCCATTAGCTCCCGGAGCTTGCTGTTGTCCTTGCGTTCTTTCCTTGCCATAGTTAAAACCTCCAAAGTCATTTTTATTCTATCTGACTTCGGAGGTTTACACAATATTTTGGACACTACCAAAAAAGAATCAAGATTAGAATCATCTTCTAATCTTGATTCTTGTAATAAAATTTATATTAGGGTGATAAATTGAATAAAAGATATTTGATTAATATACTAACGATAATGGGTTTGATAGTTGCTTTAGCATACTATATTTACTATTTTCTTAATAAAGACAATTCTGGATATACAGTTTTTTATATTTTATTGTATTCGTTATTACCCTTAATTGTATTAGTAATGATTGGGTTCTCGAATATTAAAACAGCAGTGTTGTTACTTGTTATACAAAATGTTATTGAGATACTTTTTATTAGACCTTTTGCTTTAGCAATATTTCTGTAAGCGGTAAAATAAACTGAGCCAAAAACGGCCAAGAGAAGTGAGCCAGAAATGGCCACGAATTGAGCCACCCCGAGAAAAGCCACAACCAACCGAATGGTAAAATGAAGTCGGGAGGTGTGAGCGAGAAATGAAGGGATGGCATATGTATAGTGAAATCCAGGCATTAAAAGAAAAGGGCTTCAGTATCCGGCAGGTATCGCGGCTGATCCGTGTGAGCCGGAATACCATACGAAAATATTGGGACATGCCGCCGGAAGAATACGCGGCCACGCTGACAAGCATTAACAAGCTATCTGCGCTTGCAGCGTATGAGCCGCCGGTGCTGCACTGGCTGGAGCGCTATCCTTGCATGTCGGCAGCACAGGTGCGGGACTGGCTGTGTGAGAAATATTACGTTGATGCAGCAGAACGGACGGTAAGACGCTTTGTTGCCGGCCTGCGCGAGAAACACGGAATCAAAAAGAAGGATACACCCCAGCGGGAATATGAGGCAGTGGACGAACTGCCCATGGGGTTTCAGTTGCAAATGGATTTCGGCGTAAAAACCGTACGCAGCGCATACAGCAGTCGATATACAAAACTGTACGTAGCAGCGTTTTCACTGAGCTGTTCCCGGTATAAATGGGGTATCTTTCAGGAAAAGCCGTTCACGTCCGAAAACCTGGTGCGGGCACTGTATAGCTGCTTTGACTACATGGGCGGGATGCCACGTCAGCTTGTATACGATCAGGATAGCATTCTCGTAGTCAGCGAAAACAATGGTGACATCATACATACCCACGCTTTTGCGGCATTCCTGCAGGAAACGCATCTGCAAACGCTTGTGTGTCGAAAATCGGACCCGGAAACAAAGGGGAAAATCGAAGCTGTTGTACGGTTCATCAAGGGAAACTTCATGGAAAACCGGCTGTTTATGGATCTGGATATATGGAACCGTTCTTTTGAAGAATGGCTTGACCGTACCGGAAACGGCCGTGTACATGGAACCACGAAACGCAAGCCTTGCGAGTTGTTTGCCGAAGAACAGAAATGCCTTTTACCTTTGTTTGGAACCCCGCCTCAGAAAAATACTGACGATATGTCCCGCACCGTTCGAAAGGATAACACAATCCTTTACTGCTCTAATCGGTATTCTCTTCCGCTTGGCACCTTCAACACACAGAAAACGGTGAATTTAGAGATTGTTGATGAGCGCCTGAAGATATTTACTAAAACGAGCGACCTGCTGGCAGAGCATCAGTTGTGCCACGATAAAGGCAAACTTGTCAAGGCCGACAGCCACCGTTATGAGAGAAATCAGAAGGTTCAGGAGCGCCTTGAAAAAGCCGTATCTTTGCTTGGTGAGGAATTCCGGGAATATCTCACCGCCCTATGTCAGTCAAAACCGCGTTACGTCAAAGAACAGCTGGCTCTAGTCGTCAAGACCTGTGAGAGCTATGGGCGGAAAACGACGTTGAAAGCCGTGTTGTTCTGTTCTGAGCAAGAGCTGTGGAGTGCGTCGGATTTGGCAAATGCCTCTGCGGCACTGTCTGAACGAACTCCGTCGCCGGTGGCAACGCGACTGCCTGTGAGCGACGATAAATATCATATTGATGTGCAGCTTCGCCCGCTGTCGGTCTACGCCGAAGCTGCCCTGGAGGCGAGACAATGAACGCCTCTATCTCTAAGCTCGATTCATTGTGTAAATCTCTCAGAATGGATGCCGTGCAGCCTGCCGATTTCCTGCATGGTTTACCGGATAATCTGTCGTCAATGGAGGTTCTTACGCGTTTTCTGGAAACACAACAAGCCCATAAGCAGGAGCAGGCCGCCAAGGCGAGAATTGCTAAGGCCCGTTTTCCGCGCGTGAAAACCTTTGATGAATATGACTTTACACTTCAAAATGGCGTGACCGCGGATCAGATGACACGCCTCTGTGAATTCCTTTGGCTGGAGCAAGCCTTCAACGTGGTTTTCCTGGGTGCCCCCGGCGTCGGGAAGACCCATCTTGCCACTGCCCTGGGCGTGCCGGCTGCGAAAGTCGGTTATCATGTGGCGTTTGTCACGCTGGAGGGCCTTATCCGTCTCCTCAAGACCGCGGACATCTCCGCCGCCAGCAAACGTCGTCTGGCCACCATAAATCGCGCCTCTCTCGTTATCCTGGACGAAATCGGCTTTATGCCTGTCTCTAAAGCTGAAGCCAACCTCTTTTTCTCTTTCGTCTCCAACTGTTACGAAAACAAATCGCTCGTACTCACCTCTAACAAAGGCTTTGATGACTGGGCTGACTTCCTGGGCGACCCTGTTATCGCCACAGCAATTCTCGACAGGCTCATTTTTAAATGCGAAATTTTCAACCTCGCAGGAGACGGTTACCGAGTGAAGCATCGTCAACGTATCCTTTGAGATATTCTTTACTGCCGGGGTGGCTCAATTCATCTGGCCGTTTTTGGTTCAAAATACTTGACCGGTGACAATTTCAAATATTATTTGTAATAATACCCTTATTTTTGTTTTATAGATATTTAAAAGATAATATAATGATTTTTAATTTTGTTAATATGAAGATGATTATAATTATGTTTGCTATATTATCATTCGTATATTTTTGTTTATCGGTCTTTTCGTTGTGGCAAATATTAAAAACCGAAATTATTTTTGATGCACTATTTGATATTAATGCATTTGATTTCACTAGATATTTAGTTCGTTTTATTGCATTTATTTGTTTGGTTATATTATTAATTAAACAAAATAGAAAATCGGATGAACTCATTGATAAGACCTGTAAATAAAAGTCAAGCCCTAAAACATAGAATATTGAGCATGACAAAAATGGTACAACAAAACGAGCCACCGAAAGGGTAAAATTTCGCTGGCAGAAGAAGAACCGATATGTTAAGCGACAGATTCAAACCCCTTATTACTCAAGCCATTCGGCAGCTCACTACGATAGCTGAGACGCTGGCCGTTATCATGAGGAAAATGCGGCACTTATCAGACTTTACTGCCAGAATATTCTGTCGTTATGGCAATGCATGGCGTTGGAAATACCTTGGGGACTCAGCTCGTGACTGAGATCGGTGATCTACAATTTCAAATCGGCGTTGACAATGTGCGCCGTTTTTATAATAAGACGGCGCTTGTCGCCTTTGCTGGTCTTGATGTTCCGCCGTTTTAGTCTGGGATGTCTGAGGCGAAAAGCTGCAGTGGCTAAGCATATCTGCTAAATGTTCGAACGAACTCTATACAATATAGATCTGAGTTCACAGGAATATAGCCTATGGGCTATATCTCCTGTGTCTCAGAAATGCCCTGCGGGCCTGTTTGGTGCGCGAGGGGGGGACTTGAACCCCCACGTCCATATTGGACACTAGAACCTGAATATAATTTATGCGGCGTCTTTAACCGAAGAGGTAATCGCTATACGTATCTCCAGAAATATATGGACAAGTATTTCATCACTAAGAAAACTTACGACGATTTAAGGGCGCATATTATTCAAAGTGGAAAAGGAATTGGATACACAAAAACAGCAACACTATATTTGTTTCAAAGAGTTAATGATTATAAAGAAAGACATACATACCCCCCTGGCGGAAGATATGTCTTTCTGGAGTTGAGTTATAAATAGAAATCTTGCCTCAGGTGCAGATTATGCTTGTAATCTCCACGAAATGGTTTCCGCTTCCTTATATTTATTAAATCCACAGCACTCCAATATTTTTTGAGAGGCAAAACTATGTAAATCAGTTTCGGCAATTATTTTAATTGATATGGAGCCAGAGGAATCAATTCCAAGCGTTCCGTTTGTATTTTCATTTTATTACCTCGCATATATAAATAATCGATCATTAGACTTCTGTTTATCTGCAAAATAAAACAATTAAATCCATTAAACCATGTTGCACCGTATAATGATGCAGCTAAATAGGAAATACATTCGCTTAACTCATTGGACTAAGCGTCAATTGAAGAACTAAGCTTTGCAAAAAGCGTAAGAACGCTTTACGATGGTTCGTGTGCTGAACGAGACTTCATGAGTGCTATGATGATTATACCGAAGTTTACCCCGATAACAAAACCGATGAATAGCAGCTTTGAGTTCATATCACTCTTATCGTATATTATCGGAATGTTTTTATCTTATTTTAGGGCTAATAACGGAATATTTAGATTAAGTTACGTTAAATGATACTATATGTTAAGTAGAAGGACTGAAGCACCGGTTCTGTTTTAGTATTTTAAGAAAAAAAGCAAAAAGTTCACAAAAAGTGTTGACAGAACTAGAAATGTAGAGTATATTTATGCCATAGCATGAAAAGGCAAACTTGCTGAAAGGTAAGGACGCAAAGCTTAGGGTCTAAAGTCGAAAGACAATGACAGCCAGCTGCCAAATGGTGATTATTCGAGGTTAAATCCTCCCATTTAGGTCAGCCTAATGGGAGGCATTTTTTATCTCAGATAACTTTCCTTTTGGTAAAACAAACCAAATTTGAGGAGGTTATTTTATGTTGTTACTTATTATTGGACTTATTGTCGGTGTTAATGTCGGTTTCCTGATAATGATGCTCATGAAATCCCGGTCTATGCAGGATGTAAGAGCAGAGGAACTGATGATGAGTGCTTCAGGTGAGTATGCGGCGATGCATCATGCGTCGTAATATAACTGAAGGAATAAATAGAGTGGAAAGGGAGTGCCTCAAAACAAATATGAGGCACTCCTGAAATTTAAGGCACAAGTATAGCCGAATGAGCCAACAATTACAATAAAATGTGGAAAACGAGCGTACTATTGCAGGGCATCAGGAGGTGTCCTGTCGTCGTTTGGCAGTATCCCGGATTTTTTGTAAACCCCAAACGGGTATAGAATAAGGCAGAATATATATCAGGAGGCGAACGGCCCAAAGCCGGGCGTCTCCTTGCGCGCATCATAGCGGAAAGCCGAAGGCATGTCAAGGGCGGTTGCCTGCGCAGCCGTTCATTTCACCCTATTTTCAGAAGGCCGTCATCGGTTGGAAAAACAGACTTTGATTTGGTCACTTTCCGCAGCTGGCGGTTAAATCCCTCAATGGCGTTCGTGGTGTAGATAAGGGTTCTGACCTCCTGGGGATACTTGAAATACGTACTCAAATTCGGCCAGTTAGACCGCCAGGATTGTGAAATCTTGGGGTATTTTTTATCCCACTTTTCCGAAAACAGTTCGAGCTGGTATAAGGCTGTATCCTCGTCGACGGCAGCGTAGACAGTTTTCAGATCTGCCATAAGCGGCTTGATATCCTTGTAGGAAACATACTTTGTGGTGTTCCGAATCTGATGGATGATACACTGCTGTATCTCCGTACGGGGAAATACAGCCTCTATAGCGGCGGGAAACCCGGTTAGGCCGTCGACACAGGCGATCAGTATATCGTCAACCCCTCGGTTTTTAAGGCTGTTCAAAATACCTGTCCAGAACTTGGCGCTCTCGTTTTCTCCTACCCACATGCCCAAAACGTCCCGGATGCCGTCCAACTGTATCCCGATTGCTATATATACGGCCTTCTTGATGATTTGTCCTTCACTGCGAACATGGAAGTGGATGGCATCCATGAATACGACGGCGTAGATGCTCTCCAGAGGCCGCTGCTGCTACTCCTTCACAACCGGGAGAATCTTGTCGGTTATACGACTAACTGTGCTGTCGGAGACGTCAAGGCCATAGATATCCTTGATGTGAGCCTCAATATCTGATGTGGTCATTCCTTTGGCATACATGGATAAGATTTTCTCTTCTATATCGCCCGTGAGCGTCGTCTGATTTTTCTTCACCAGCTGCGGGTTGAATTCGCCTTGGCGATCACGGGGAACGTCCATGGTTACTTCCCCAGAACTGGTCTTCATCTTCTTTTGACTATGTCCGTTCCGGCTGTTATCGGTCTCTTTATTCCTGTAATCATACCTGCTGTACCCGAGCTCATCATCCATCTCGGCCTCCAGGCCTCTTTCCAGAAATTCACCGATCATCTCTTTGTAGAAATCCTGTATGTCCTCAATACTTTTGATGCACGGTTCAGGACGGGACGGCTGCAAGCTGCGGTAGAAGACCTGTTCTACCAGTATGCCCGAAAGCTGGAAGAGATGGGTGAAACGGACCACGAGAGTGTTTTCATCGACGGGACGAAGATAGAGAGCTGTGCCAACAGATATACATTTGTCTGGCGCGGCAGCATGGAGAAGAACCTGGCCCGTCTTCGGGAGCAAGTGCGCACAGCGTTTCAGGCCAGAGGGATAGAGGGTAATGTCACTGTGGGTAAACTCCGTACTCTCGTCGATGAAGTCTCTCAAAAATACGCAGATATCGCATTTGTTTATGGCAAAGGTAAGCGGAAAACTCCAGAGCAGCGGGAGCTGGAAAAACTTCAGGACTGGCTTGAGCGATGGGAAAGATACGAAGAGCAGCTGGCCATCATGGGAACAGCCCGTAACAGCTATTCACGGACAGACCCCAACGCCACGTTTATGCACATGAAGGAAGATCATATGCGCAACGGGCAGCTGAAGCCCGGTTACAACATGCAAATAGCAGTAAATAGCGAGTACATAACGGGTGTGGCTGCATACCCCGACCGCTCGGACAGCGGTACGCTTATCCCGTTCCTTAAAGAGATGGAATGTGGTCATCATACGAAATATCGTAAGATCGTTGCCGATGCCGGGTATGAGAGCCAGGATAACTATCTCTATCTGGACAGTCGCGGGCAGATGAGCTTTATTAAACCGCAAAACTTTAAATATGAGAAGAGCAAGCGGTTTAAGTCGAAAATCGGGCGCCGTGAGAACATGCGGTATGACGATCTCGAGGATTGCTACTTCTGTGCCGACGGAAGAATACTTCCCCTGTTCAGGGAGAAATCCGTCGTCACCACGGACGGGTATATTAAGACTACAGCATATTATCTATCCGGTGATTGCAGCGGTTGCCAGTACAAGGATAAGTGTTTTCAATCTAAAAAGTATCCCAACAAGATGCTCACAGTCAAGCGTGATCTTGTAGAACTGGGCGAGCAGTCCCGGCGAAACATAACAACACCGGAGGGGATAAAGCTTCGGCTTAATCGCTCGATACAAGTCGAGGGGGCCCTTTGGTGTCTTGAAACACGACCGCCATTTTAAACGGTTTCTCACCCGAGGAAGGCATAACATCTCCATTGAACTCTATCTGCTGTGTCTCAGTTACAATATCAACAAGCTGTATGCAAAATCTCAAAATAACCGTCTTCAAAATCACCTTTTTGAAAAAATGATTTCGTAAATCCACAAAAAGTGAAAAACGACGTCAGGACACCTCCCGGTGCCCTGTTAAAGTGCGTTCATTATCCACATCTCAGAGTGATTTTGCAGTTTTCCGTCCGCATTTGTGCCTTTAAATACAGGGAGTGCCTCAATTTGTTTTGAGACACTCCCACTTATGCGATTGAACCGCCGTGCACTGAACGGTACGCACGGTGGTGTGAGAGGTCGGTCACTCAACTAATGGGTGACCTCCTGCTCGATTGCAGTACAATTCAACTGCTGTAATTTGTTTGTCACGACTTATTTTACGGAAACAAGCGTGAAGGAAAACCCTTGGGGGCATCCTTCACGCTTGTTATTGTTGTCTTTTTGAGACAGCCCCTGTTAAGTTTCTCCATATTCTCGTTGTAGAATGAAAATCACATTGACACTGCCAATTCGTCGAAAATAATTGCATTATTATAGTATTATGTGCTAAAATACAGTACTATACATAGTGAGATAATTAAGAACTTATTGACTGAGGTAATCATGTGGAAACAAAAGAGATATCATTAAGGCAATTATTTGCTATTTTGAAACGGAGAATCTTTGTCATTATCCTATCGACTGCTATATTTGCGGTTGCGGCTTATTTTTATTCTAACAACTATATTACTCCCTTATACACAGCGAGCATATCGATGTACGTCTACAGCGATCCAAACCGCAAGGATACGAGCATCTCATCTTCGGAGCTTTCGGCCGCTGTTTCTTTAGTTAACACTTATTTAGTAGTATTGAAAAGCGACAGTGTGCTTGATCAGGTCGTTAAGCAGCTTCAGTTGTCTTATTCTACGGGCGAGATCCGTTCTAGACTAACGACCAGTGCTATTGAGATGACGCAGGCATTCACGGTGAGTTATACCGATTCGGACCCGAAGGTTGCACAGTCAATTGTGAATACAATTGCCAAAGTTGCACCCGGTGAAATAGTACGCGTCGTCAAAGCGGGTGGCGCGGAGGTCATTGATTATGCAAAAGAACCTATGTCGCCAACTTCTCCAAATACGATGCGTAATAGTGCGATTTTTGGGGTGGTAGGTTTTGTACTCAGTTGCGGCGTCTATCTTTTAAAACTATTACTTGATACAAAAATCAGGTTGGAGGAAGATCTTAAGTACATCGCTGATATTCCTGTTCTCGCGATAATTCCGCCTCTGATCGAAAACTAGTGCTGGACGGGAGACAAAGATGAGATCGTTGAAGAAGAAAACCAAGCCAAAAAGATTCAGAGCCAACGATATTAAGAAGCTACTCAAACATAATTCACCTTTTGCGATAAGAGAAGCTTACAACGCAGCGCGAACGAACCTGATGTTTACGAACACTGGTGACGGGAGTCCTGTTTATATAGTTACGAGTGCCATGCCAAACGACGGCAAAAGTATTACTTGCCTTAACCTTGCCATTTCTTTTGCCATGATGGGGAAAAAAACGCTCGTTATGGACTTTGATATGCGCAATCCCTCGCTTCATAGGTTCTTTAAGCTGCAGCAGGAACATGGCGTTAGCGAGGTTTTAGCCGGTCTTGATCAACAGATTAGTTTTAAAGAGACGTTCTATGAGAATCTCTGGATGGTTAGTTCCGGCAAGACACCGCCTAATCCTGCTGAATTATTGTCAGGGGAGAGAGCTGCAAAAATCCTACAATTCGCAAAAGAAAAGTTTGACTATATTTTCATAGATACACCACCAGTCGAGATTGTAACGGATGTTATGGTGGTTGCCAAGCAAGTAACTGGAGTTATCGTTGTTGTCCGGAGCGGTATTACCGACGGTTCAATCCTGAAGCATAGTATTATGTCGCTTGAGCAAGGAGGGGCAAGAATTGTTGGTTTCATCCTCAACGATTTAAATCCCAAAAACTATACTTACGGTAAAAAGAATATGTATAAATACTACGAGACATATAAATATTCATCTGACGGCAGTAACGTATGATCCTTGATTTTCACGCCCATATCATGCCTGGGCTGGATCATGGTTGCACCAATATTGAGACATCCCTGTGTCAACTGAAGTTTGCAAAAAAGGCGAATGTCGACATAGTTGTTGCAACGTCACATTTTTACCCGCACAAGGAAGCGGTAGAAACATTTCTGCGTCGCCGACAAACATCTTGGAAAATACTTCGACGTGCTTTGACGCCAGATCTGCCGAAGGTATTCTTAGGCGCAGAAACGCTCCTGTTCGAGGGTATGGAGCATATGGACGGCATTACAGAGCTATGTCTGGGAGATAAGAAAGTCCTGTTGCTTGAAATGCCGTTATTGACATGGAAGAACAGCTTGTATGATTCTGTCGAGAAGATTCTTAGAATGACGGAAACAACGGTGCTCGCGCATGTCGAAAGGTATAATGCAAAAAGTATTGAGATTCTTTTTGAAATGGGCGCATTAGGGCAGATCAATGTTGAAAGCCTCACTAATATCTTCAAAAGACGAGACCTCATGAAATGGATAGACGAAGACCGTATCGTGGCACTAGGCAGCGATATCCACGGCACAGCAGATAACTATAGAAAATTTGCAAAAGCGCATAAGATACTTGGAGATAAGTTTGACGATATCATGTCCAGCTCCCTGCAACTCCTCACTGGCGTAGTCAAAATATACTAGATGCAAAAGAAGCACCGCCCATGGTGCTTCTTTGTCCAGATTGTGACACTATATTAAGATGTGGCTAAATCATCCGTAGATTTTATTTTTCAGGTCCTCGTTGTTAGCTGAAAAATCTATGCTTAATACTTCCATGCCGCGGATGAAAACGTCACTGTAAGACCCGTCGATAGGAATTCTATCTTGTATAATTATATAATTTCTCAAATCGGCCAGAGATAAAATGATGGAATAGAGTTCTCCCTTTGTCAGGTTGGTGGAAACATTAGGCAGAACTTCATTCAAAATATTGTTTATCGTAAAAATATCCGACTGCATTAGCTTGTTAATCAAATTAAGCAGAACTGTGCGTTGCCTTTCTGTGCGCTGAAAGTCGGTACCGACATATCTGATCCTCGAGTATCCCAAGGCTTGCTTTCCTGTAAGAGTCAAGTTATTTCCCGCGGTTAACAGTAAATCGTCATCGGCACCAAAACCTTCCAGATTGTTGATATCCTTTACATAATTGTTTAGAATGGGAAGTTCGTCTTCGGTAACGCTAATTTGAACTCCCCCAAGGTCATCGATTATTTTGATAAACGAAAAAAAATTGACTGAGATAAATTTATCAACCTTGATTTTAAAATTCTCCTCAAGCGTATCCATTAGTAGATTTTCACCACCGACAGCATAAGCGGCGTTTAGTCGGGTATTTCCCACGTCGGGAATATGCGCATAGATATCACGTAAAAATGAGGTCATGATAATTTGCCGAGTTTTCTTGTTGATTGAAATAAGAATCATACTGTCAGATCGGCCGACATTTTCATCCTGACGCGAATCGCATCCGATTAGCAGTATATTAAAAACATCATTGTCATATTTAATATCGGTGCTATTGTTCTTCAGGTTATCCTCAATTGCTTTTTCGGCTGCGTTGATTTTAGACTCTGAAGAGCTGCTTACATCAGGTTCCGATCCTGATACAGTGAAGGGCGTGGGGCTACTGATTGGAGGTAATGTAACGCTAATTGCCGGTGTTGCTTCACCGTTCGTATAATTCACCTTGTCGAGTTTGCTGTTTATGTATAAAACGACAAACAGAACAGCGACAAGGATTAGAGCGAAAAGAACAATTAGTACTGTGACAACAATCTTTTTTTTCTTTGATTTATTTAGTACGTTATCCGCACTTGGTTTTTCCATAATGTTCCTCCAAAATTATCCGACGTTTAAGATGACTTGTAATAGTTATTATCTTTCAAACATAGCATTTTGACATTTGGTGTACAACTAAAACCGAATTACTTGCAAAAAAGTAATATACTAGACAGTTTTATATAAAAAACAAGTAAAACATCAATTATTTGACAGAAAATTCTTGAAAAAATATGAGTTTTGCAGTATATTTATGTAAAGCACTTTGAAAAAGGGAATTAATGGAATGAGAAAGCCGATTTTTATTTGGATGCGCCTCACATGATTGTGCCTTAATAAAAAGAGAAACATTTGGGAGTGGCAAAATATGCGTGAGCGGAACTCTGTCAAAGAAAGATATATGGAAGCAAATATAGAAGCAAATAATGAAAATGTTATTGTTGTGGATTTTGTTAGTCCTTTAGAAATCCAAGAAAAGATTATCTACACAATAATTAAGAGAAGCTTTGACCTTATCTTTGCGACTATATGTCTGATTTTTTTATCGCCAATTTTTATCATTGTAGCGATTTTAATCCGTTCTGAATCAAAAGGCAAGATAATTTTCAAGCAGGAAAGAGTCGGTCGTGACGGGAATCTCTTTGAAATGTATAAGTTTCGGTCTATGTATATCGATGCAGAGGAGCGCTTAAAAGAGATACAGCATATGAATATGATGAGCGGGCCGGTTTTCAAGGTCAAGAATGATCCACGCATTACTAACGTCGGTCGAATCATACGAAAAATGAGCATTGACGAGTTACCGCAGTTTCTTAATATCATCAAGGGTGACATGAGCGTTGTGGGGCCAAGGCCGCCTCTACTCAGGGAGGTTGAGCAATATAGTGAATACCAACGAAACAGATTACGCGTCAAACCGGGGCTCACTTGTTATTGGCAGGTAAGCGGACGAAATACACTCAGCTTCAGTGAATGGATTGAGTTGGATATTAGGTATATCAGAGAACGCAGCTTATGGACAGATATAAAGATTATTTTTATGACTATTCCGGCTGTATTGACGGGGTCGGGAGCGTATTAATTAGATAATATGAAGATTGCATTTATTGGACACAAGCGAATCCCGTCACGAGAAGGTGGCGTCGAAATAGTCGTCAATGAATTGGCAACGCGATTTGCACAGAACGGACATCTGGTAACTGTATATAACCGGCGTGGACATCATGTTAGTGGAAAAGACATTGTTAAACAGCAGGTCGGGGCTGATGAGGGTGTATATAAAGGTATTCGCATCATATCTGTTCCTGCGATACAAGTAAAAGGACTTGCTGCACTAACTTCGTCTTTATTTGCAACTCTTCACGCACTGTTCTGCGGCTATAATTGTATTCATTATCACGCCGAGGGCCCTTCAGCAATGCTATTATTACCACATTTATTTGGTATTCGAACAGTGGCAACTATTCATGGCTTAGATTGGCAAAGAGCAAAATGGGGCAATTTCGCTACGAAATACCTGAAGCTTGGTGAGAAAATCGCAGCGAAATATGCGGATGAGGTTATAGTATTAAGCAAGAACATGCGGCAATATTTCCGCGATATATATAATAGGGAAACGGTCTATATCCCTAATGGAATAGAGGGTACGAATATTCGAAATCCTGACGTAATTCAGGATACATGGAAACTTGAAAAGAATAGTTATATTCTTTATTTGGGGCGGATCGTTCCAGAGAAAGGTATTCATTATCTTATTGACGCATACCAATCACTTAGTACGAAAAAGTATTTAGTAATTGCCGGGGGATCATCAGATACGAATGATTATATGCGTGAGTTACAAAGCAGGGCAGGATCAAATAGCAGAATTTTATTTACAGGTTTTGTGCAAGGACAGATGCTCGAAGAATTGTACAGCAATGCTTATGTTTATGTTCTGCCATCTGATCTTGAAGGTATGCCTATAAGCCTGCTAGAAGCGATGAGTTATGGTAATTGTTGTATTGTCAGCGATATTCCGGAATGCGTTGAAGTTGTCGAACGACATGCTGTCGTCTTCAGCAGGGGAGACGTTGATGATCTCCGTGAAAAATTGGCTGATCTAATTAAGTATCCTGAAGTTGTTGATGATTACAAGAGAGATGCTTCACCATTTATTTGCAAAAAATTTAGTTGGGATAAAATCGTTTGCGAGACTGAGAAGCTTTATAAAAAATAGGAGCAGTAAAATATATGCAGAAAAGAAGACTTTGGGGAACAGTCATTGTTACATACCGATGCAATGCTCGCTGTAATATGTGTAATGTTTACCAGTATCCCACAGGGAGACAGGAAGAAATTACACTGGATGAAATTGAAAAGTTGCCCGAGATGGCTTTCACAAATATAACGGGAGGAGAACCATTTATACGACAGGACATTCCTGAAATCGTTGAGGAACTATATAAGAAATCCGACCGAATTGTTATTTCTACTAATGGTTATTTTACTGAACGCATTATCGAGTTGTGCAAACGTTTTCCTAAAGTGGGTGTTCGAATCAGTATTGAGGGCTTGCAAGAGACAAATGACAAGATCCGCGGCATACCTGATGGGTTTAACCGGGGATATAATACATTAAAGACGCTCGTCGATATGGGACACCCCGATGTGGGCTTCGGAATGACCGTACAAGATCTCAACTGCGAAGATCTTGTTCCTCTTTATAGAATATCTAACGAGCTAAATATGGAATTTGCTACTGCAACCTTACATAACTCCTTCTATTTCCATAAATATGATAATAAGGTCGATGACAAACTGCATGTTGCTAAAAATTTCGAGGCGCTTATTAATGAGCTGCTGCGGAGTAAAAGTCCAAAGAAATGGTTCCGTGCCTTTTTCAACCATGGCCTTATCAACTACATCTATGGACAACCGCGACTATTGCCGTGCGAGATGAGCAAAAATGCATTTTTTGTTGACCCCTACTGTGACGTCGTCCCATGCAATGGAACGAATGAAAAGATGATCATGGGCAACTTGCGGGAACAAAGCTGGGAAGAGCTATGGAATTCCGAACGGGCGGAGAAGGTCAGGGAGCAGATTAATCATTGTGACCGTAATTGTTGGATGATTGGCAGTGCAAGTCCGGCAATGCATAAATATGTTTGGGTGCCTGCATTATGGGTTATGAAATATAAGATTTTAAAGAAATATTCCTTAAACGATAATAGCTTTATAGCGGAGCAGATTAAATGAAGATCCTTATGGTTAATAAGTATCTACATCCTGCAGGTGGAGCAGAGACATATATTTTTAATCTCGGAGCTTACTTACTTGAACAAGGTCATGAAATAGAATATTTCGGTATGGAACATGAAAGGCGTCTTGTTGGAAATAGTATAGAGTGTTATATTAATGAGATTGATTTTCAAACAAAAAGCTATCTAAAGAAGATGTCTTATCCTTTCCGTATTATATATTCTTTTGAAGCAAAAAGAAAAATTAGCAGTATTCTTGAAAAGTTTCAACCCGATGTGTTACATCTGAATAACTTCAATTATCAACTAACGCCATCTATTATTATCGCAGCTGATGAATACAAAAGAAAAACTCATAAAGAACTTAATATTGTTTATACTGCGCATGATTTCTCCATTATTTGCCCAAATCATGCACTTCGTAACTATAAAACAAATCAAAACTGTGAGCAATGTATAACAAAATCATATTTACACTGTATATTAGGCAAGTGTGTAAAAGGCTCAATAAATAAGAGTTTAATTGGTGCGATTGAGGGGCGTTTGAGTAGAATAATGACGCCTTATAAGCGCATTAATACAATCATTTGCCCAAGCCAGGTAATGCAGCAAAAACTATCATTACGTCCAGAGTTATCTGATAAGACAGTATGGCTAAACAACTTTATTAATGTTCCTCCTAATCAATCAGATTTGATTATTGGTGATTATGTTTTGTTCTTTGGTTCATTTACCATCTATAAGGGATTCAATACATTGGTTGAAGTTGCAATATCCTTACCAAATATCCCGTTTGTCTTTGCTGGGGAAGGTCAACAGAAAACTATTCTAGAAGGAATTTCCAACATCAGCTATGTTGGTTTTCAAACTGGAGATTCTCTAATAAAGCTTATTCAGAATGCACGCTTTTGCGTTTTTCCATCTGAATGGTACGAAAATTGTCCTATTTCGGTCCTTGAATCTCAAGCATATGGTACGCCTGTTTTAGGAGCAAATATCGGAGGTATACCAGAACTCATTGACAATGGCGTGACAGGTGAGCTTTTTGAAAGTGGCGACAAGGTCATGCTGCGTGAAAAAATAACATCACTATGGAATAATGAAAATAAAATAAAGCAATATAAGTTAAACTGCAAGGATAAGAAATATTTCTCTATAGAAGATTACTATGTCAGATTGCTTGATATTTATCGAGGAGAGGGTTGATGTCTTCATGATAATTTATGAGATAGGGACTGGATATACTTCAATACCTGCTCAAATAAGTGCTGCTACAGAAATAGTTGTTGAAGAACTCACAAAATCATTGCTAAATATGAAAGCGAATGTCAGAATAGTAGATATTAGAGATCCGAATCGTCGACCTAATTCATTACCGATAACTGAGGTAACTATTCCTGATAGATTTTTAGGTACAGATAAGCAGCTTGGTCTTATGCATAAAATGAAAAGAGTTATCTATTCTGTTTGTCTCGTATCAAAGCTAAAGGAAATTATTAATAACGGACATGATGAAAAGATCATTTTTCATTTTCATAATCAATATAATATATTTTTCTTTCTCCTTTTCACGAGAAGGAAAGAAAGAAAAAAAGTAAGGATTGTATATACAAATCACAATGGCGTATGGCGAGGTGAATGGAGCAGGATTAGAAAAACTATTTACCGAAGATTCTTTCAGGAAGTATACGGACAAAAAAAATCTGATGCTATTTTTGTTCTGAATCAGCAAACAAAGGAAAACTTGCATCTGCATTTAAAAATAAAGAATGAGAAAATAAAAGTAATAACAAATGGTGTTAATACTGAAGTATATAAGCCTTTGTCTACTGAGATAATCGCAGGCATTAAAAAGAAGCTAGAATTTGAAGGCAAAAAGGTTATCATTCAGGTCGGTTCAGTATACGATTGGAAAAATCAACTTGGGACAATTCAGATGTTGGAAGAAATTCTCAAAGGTGACAAGAATCTTGTTTATGCGTATGCCGGAGGTGTTGTCTCGCAAGAGTATAAAGATATCTTGGATGAGTATGTAGTCACGCATGATCTGTCAGAGCAAGTTAAATACATGGGCGAGTTAGAACCAGGAGAGGTGTTAAATGAGTTTTACAATATAGGGGAAGCCTTTGCCTTTCCATCAAAAATTGAGGCATTTAGTTTAGTAGTGATCGAAGCAATGTCAGCAGGAATTCCAGTAATATATGACCGAGAATTAGAACTTGACGTTGGAGAGGGAAGTATTGCATATTCGTCGCCTTCGCAATTCGATGAAATTATAAAACAGGATATATTATGTTCTGAGCACAGAAAAGTACTTGCAGAGAAAGCGCGCCAAAGTGTCAAAGATCGGTTTTGCTGGGATGCGATTGCGAAAAAATATCTGGACTTCATTTTGAAGACCGTTGACTAGGGGTGTCACATGCCGAGGGTTTTGGTGGTTTGTCCTTTTTTGTTCACAAATGAGAATGGAAATCGAAGAGTTAATTCGATTAAAGATACTGTAATTTATAATCTATGTATAGGGTTCACAAAAAATGGCTGGCAACCAGTGTTAATATCAGATATTCAGTTTAGACCCGTTGAAAAAGAGGAATATCCTTTCGAGATACTTTTCCTGAAAACAAGATTGGAGTACTTATTTCCACCAAATCGATTTCCCTTTCCAATCGGTCTGCGTAAATACTTAAAAATGAATCGTGATAAATTTGATTTTGTAATATCATCAGAAGTATTTATGTTCACTTCATTAATCACCAGAATATATGTTAAAAAGAAACTTATTGTATGGCAAGAACTCGGCGAACATAATAAAATGATGTATAAATTAGCCTCAAAATTATGGTATAACTTAATTGGCAGAACATTTTTTAGAAATATCACGGTTGTACCGCGTTCAATAACAGCCCAGAAGTTTATATCAAAATACTGCAAAAATACTTCAAAGACCATCATTGATAATTCAATTAGTACAGATCATTTGAGGGCCTCTAAAGAAAAAGATAATTATTTTATTTCTGTTACACAACTAATCAAGCGTAAACAGGTTAATACAATAATAGACAAATTTTACCAATTTTATAAAGAAAATAAAGAAAATAAAGAAAATAAAGAATATAAGCTATATATATGCGGCGAAGGTGACGAGCGCGAAAACCTATGTTTACAAATTAAAGAATTAGGTTTAGAGAATGTCATTCAATTATTAGGCCAAATACCACATGAAAAATTAGGAATCTTATGGTCACGTGCAGCTGCAACATTGGTTAATACTTCAAAAGATATAAATATGGTATGTATTATTGAATCTATTGCTTGTGGAACACCGGTAATAACGAATCGAGTTCCATACAGTGCATCTGTTATAGTAGAAAATGAATTAGGTATTGTTAGCGATGAATGGAATGCAAATACAATGAAGCAATTGCTAAACAATATGGATTTATACATTGATAATTGCCTTTCTTACAGAGATAGTTTAACAAATGAACATATTGCATACTTGTTCATAAAAACGTATTTGAAAAGATAACATAAATATAAATGTGGTGAAATTTGTGAACATGCCTTTAGTAAGTGTTATAATACCTGTGTATAACGTTGAAAAATATATTGAAAGATGTATTAGTTCAGTTGTTAATCAAAGTTATAAAAATCTTCAAATTATTCTTGTTAATGACGGATCAAAAGATACATCCGGTGCAATATGCGAAAAATGGAAAAATAAAGATAACAGAATTTCTGTTATTCATAAACAAAATGAAGGTTTAGGGTATGCAAGAAATACTGGATTACAAGTTGCAACAGGGAAGTATTGCAGTTTTATAGATTCTGATGACTATATTAAGACTAATATGTATGAAAAAGTCATTGCTCAACTCGAAAAAGAACAAGCAGATATATGTTATTTTGGACTAATTAATGTTTGGACAAACAAAACAAGCGAAATAAAAGAATATCCCACAAAATTAGTTTATGATGGGGAAGCTATACTAAGGGATTTGTTTGTCCCTGCGATAGGCGCAGTTAAAGAAAATTTCATAAATGTATCAGTTTGCACCGCTATTTATAGATTAGGCTGTATTAGAGAAAATAGTATTATGTTCAATTCTGAAAAGGTCTGTTTATGTGAAGATCTTTTTTTTAATATAAACTATTCTGCATTATCAAAAAAAGCAATTGTTTTCCCTGAGAGTTTTTACTATTATTGTCATAATAGTAATTCATTATCTACGAGCTACAGATCGGATAGATTTGAAGCAACAATACGGCATCAGAAGCTTTTAGAAAGCAATTTGAAGAAATATAACATTCGAGATTTTGCTTCAGGTAATATAGATAGGTGTCTAATGATAAATACTATCGTTTGTCTGAAACAGGAGGTTTCAAATGAACGAATATTAGGCAAAAAAACTGTTATTAATAATCTAAAAAAAATATGTAATGATAACTACATTCAGAATTATTTTCTGAATAATTCAATGAACAACTTACCTATAACTTACAGATTGTTAAAATACGCATTAAAAAATAAAATTATACCACTGGTATATATATTTACTAAGATGAAAACTAAAAAATAGATGGATTGGTATATAAATGTTAATTAGGGTAGAAAATAAAAACAGACAATCGAAAATAATTCAGTTTTTGACTGTATTTATTTTATACTATCTTTCTATAAAAAATATATTAGGACTTCCATCTTTATTAAACTATTGTATAGATGCTATTATAATTATTCTCTTTTTTCAATTGATTTTTTCGAAATATACAGAAAAGTATTATAAAATATGCTTGTATTGGGTTATTTCTTTTTTTATTTATACGTTATGTACGTATATCATTAATAAACAACCGATAATTCAGTATACTTGGGGATTACGCAATAATTTTAGATTTTATATATTCTTTTTTGCATGTATTGTTTTTCTACAAATTAAGGATATACAATCAATATTTAGGATTTTCAAAACTGCTTATTTTATTAATTTAGTTCTTTGTCTATTTGAATACTTTGTATTACACAAAAAAGGAGATTATCTCGGAGGAATATTTGGTATTCAACAAGGATGTAATGGTTATCTTAACGTATTTCTAGTCATATCCTGTACTTATCAAATTTTGCAATATCTTAACAGGCGAATAAACATTGGGAACGGTTTCTTCGTGATTGCAAGTGCAAGCTTAATTGCAGCTTTATCAGAGCTTAAAGCGTTTTATCTTGAGTTGATTGTAATTATAGCTTTAGGTGTATTACTTACGAAGTTTTCATGGAGAAAATTATCCCTTGTTTTTATTTGTATTGTATCTTTAGTTGTCACGATTAATATTCTAGGTTCTATATTCCCAGGGTGGCAAGATTTTTTTACGTTTAATAGGATATACGGCAGTCTAACGAATGGATATTCGAATAGTCAGGATTTAGGTCGTTTTTCGGCAATTGCAACTATTAATAAAACTGTATTTGAGAATCAAATTTTGCAGAAAATAATTGGATTGGGATTAGGTAGTTGTGATTATTCTTCAAATATAATGGCATTGGTAAGTATATTTTACATTAAATATTCGTACTTACATTATCAATGGATATCAATAGCATGGTTATATTTAGAAACAGGGTATATAGGTCTAGTATTTTTTAATGGGTTTTTCATTATAATACTCGTGACTTTAACTAGAATAAGAAATAAATCGAGCTCTAATGACTTGGTAATTTATTCTGATACGGGAATAATCATTATTATTTGTTGCATTATTATGGAGTTTTATAATATTTCATTGAGACAGGAATGTGTTTGCCTTATATATCTCATGTTATCTATTCCGTATGTATATCTGAAAAACATTCCTATTAATTCACTAGCTTGTAAAAATAGATGAAACTAAATCAGGCTATAAGCTGGAGGTATTTATGATTCCAAAAATTATACATTATTGCTGGTTTGGTGGAAATGAATTATCGGAATTAGCAACAAAATGCGTGGAAAGTTGGCAAAAGCATTGTCCTGATTATCAGATAAAAAGATGGGATGAGCAAAATTTCAATATTGAATGTAATCAGTATGTGAAGCAAGCCTACGATGCAAAGAAATGGGCATTTATTACGGATTATGTTAGATTGTATGCACTTTATAATGTTGGCGGGATTTATATGGATACCGATGTTGAATTAATTAGGAATATTGATATTTTTCTTGATTATGATGGTTTTACAGGATTTGAGAATGATGAGTGCGTATCTACAGCTATAATGGGTGCCAGAAGCGGACATTCATGGATTCAGTATTTATTAGGATATTATAAAGATAAAGAATTTGTAAAGAATGATGGAACATTTGATACAACAACGAATGTTGCAATAATTACGGATATGATGTGCAGGAAATACAATCTTATTAGAAATAACACGTTCCAGTTGATAGAAGATAAGGTCGCGATATTTCCAAAAGATTATTTTTGCCCAAAAAGTTATGTAACTGGAGAAATTAACCTGTCTGAAAACAGCTATTGCATACATAACTTCAGTGGTTCGTGGTTGACAGACAAACAGAAAAAAGAAATTGCCAGAAGACATTTCTTCATAAAGCTAATTGGACCTAAGCTTGGAATCAAATTGAGTGAAAACATAAATAAATGTATTCGGATTCCCCAATATATAAATGAGAATGGCGTTTATGCTGCAATTAAAAAAATAAAAATTTTGTAAAAGCTAATGATAGAGGATCATAATGAGAGTTGCTATAATATCATGGTTTCATTACCATAACTTTGGGACAGTTCTACAAGCATATGCTCTTTCAACATATATTCGTGAATTAGGCAATGAGGTCGTTCATATTTCATATATGCCGAATAAAGAACCAATACGGCTGGAACGTCATTATATAATAAAAAAGTTCCTTAAAGTGATTCATAGAATCTTTAAAAATCACAAATATGATGAATATAATGATGTTACTTCTGATATAGGGGTCAATAAGTTTATAAATGAAAATATTCCATTAACACGTCCTTGTGAAGTCTTGTCAGATTTTGATGATTTAAACGACGATTATGATGCATTTATATGTGGAAGTGATCAGATTTGGGCACCAATTTGTTTTGACACACGCTATTTTCTCGATTTTGTTCGTGATGAGAATAAAATAATAGCATATGCACCGAGTATAGGACTGTCCGACATTGAAGATAAGTATATTAAGAATCAGATGTTAAGATTGTTAAGAAGATTCAAACATATTTCGGTAAGAGAAGAACAAGGTTCACAACTATTGAGTAACTACTATAAAATTGAAGCACAGGTTGTTGCTGATCCTACTCTTCTTTTTCGACCGGACGATTGGATTAGACTTTTAAAGCTTGAGCCTGATAACTCTAAACCTTATATATTAGTGTATTTTTTAGGTCAGAATCAATTCGCTTGGCAGCATGTAAAGAAGTTCTCGAAAAAAGTTGGACTACCAATTAAAGTTATACCAAAACACGATAGTAAATACCTAAATGGAACGGAAATATTGGAAGGATGTGGGCCTAAAGAGTTTGTAAATGCATTATTGAATGCAGACTTTGTATGTACAGATTCTTTTCATGGATTAGCTTTTTCGATTAATTTAAAAAAGCCTTTTTTTATATATGAAAGGTTTTCAAAGAAAGATCCAAAATCTCAAAACTCAAGAATATATAGTTTACTTAATCAAATGGAACTAAGTACAAGACTTATAACGAGAAACAATCAGATATTTGACAAAGAATGTGATTTTAAGTTTTCAGAAATTGCTTTATCAGAACTACGTGCTAAATCACACGATTACCTAGTAGCTTCTTTATCACAGGTTAAAAATGAATCTAATAACAAAATTTCAGATGTATTTCCTTTAACGAGAACTTGTTGTGGTTGCGGTGCTTGCATGAGTATATGCCCAACAAAGTCTGTTAGAATTATCAAGAATTCATATGGCTTTATGGAAGCAACGTGCGATACATCAACTTGTATAAATTGTGAGGCTTGTAAAACCGTATGTCCTATGTGCTATAAAGAAGATAAACCTGCCATCTCTAATGGAGAGTTATATTCTTTACAATCAAAAGATGTGAGTATATTGCAGCGATCTTCCTCCGGTGGCGCTGCTTATGAAATTTCAAAGCTTTACGCTAGCAGAGGATTTGATATTATTGGATGTGTTTATAACACCGATGGGAAAGCTGAGTTAGCAGTAGCAAAAGATGGAGATCAGGAATTAATCAAAAAATTTTCTGGATCTAAGTATATTCAAAGTAATTCTTTATTTGCGCTTGAATATGCAACTAATTGTAATAAAGAAACAGTATTTTTTGGACTACCTTGCCAAATATCAGCAGTTAATAATCTTTTATCTTTGAAAAAGAAAAGAAGTGAATTTATTCTAGTTGACCTTATATGTCATGGGGTTCCGAGCCAGAAATTATTCGATAAGTTCCTAGATGAAATAAAACATAAATGGAGATTTCTAAATAATCCAGATATTGTTTTTAGAAATAAATTAGTGAGTTGGCATAAGTACTATATGTCTTTCATCAATGATAAGAAAATGATTACTATCAACGAGCATAAGAACAGTTTTTATCGGTTTTTTAAACTTGGGCATTGTTACGCAAAGTGTTGTTACGAATGTCCATATAGAGCAGCTTCATTTGCTGATATTCGAATTGGTGATTACTGGGGCAATAGCTTTGCGAAAGATGAAACTGGTGTTAGCATGGTAATATCCTTGACAGAGAAAGGGGATCAGGTTATACAAGAAATACAGAAAAAAGGCGATATTACAATAGCCAGACATCCTACAGAAGATTATTGTTTATACCAACAAAATCAAAATGAACCATTACCATTATTTTATGATGAGTTAATGATGGATTTGGCAGTAAGTAATAAATCATTAAAATCAATAGCAAAAAAATACTGTAGACAGTTTGAGTTCAACACTTATGTTAATGCTCTAAAAAACACCGTTAAGTCAATATTGTAAAAAGCGGGCGTAGAGGATATATGCAACAAAATAAAAAACTTGGGAAGAATATTCTTTTTTTAACGATTGGAAGTCTCAGCTCTAAACTGTTATCATTTTTTTTCTTGCCACTCTATACTGCAATACTGACAACATCTGAATATGGTGTTTTCGACCTAATTTCTACAACAGTAACACTATTAATGCCGATTTTCACTTTGATCATCAGTGAATCAATTTTGCGGTTTTCATTAGATAAGGATATTTCGAAAAGCGAAGTATTTACTATTGGACTACTTGTAAATATAGCAGGCTTCCTATTACTATTTCTATTATCACCTCTTATTCTATTGGTTCCGAATTTAAAATCTTATTATTGGTTTATAATCCTCTATTATTTTTCGTATAGTTTTGGCTTGTCTATACAGTATTTTGCTAGAGGTATTAATAAAGTTAATGTTGTTACAATCGGTGGAGTATTAAGTACTTTTTTAGCAGTAACACTTAATGTGCTTTTTCTTGTTGTATTCCGATGGGGGTTAATCGGGTACTTGTCAGCAGCTATAGTATCTAATATAGTATCATCAATTGTTGTTTTTCTTCTCGCCAGGATGTCAAAATTCATTAGTCTTAAGAAACAAATAAATAAAAAATTAATGCGAGATATGCTAAAGTATTCAATACCAATGATACCAAACTCAATCAGTTGGTGGATCAGTAATTCTATTGACAGATATTTTGTAATTATATTTTGTGGAATTGCTCAAAATGGAATTTATTCAGTTGCATACAAAATCCCAACATTACTAAGTGTAGCAAGCGGTATTTTTATTGATGCATGGAGACTATCAGCTGTAGATAGTTATAATGACGACTCATCAATTGAACAATATAGCAAGATTTATAATAATTATGTTTCTTTTACGATGATATGTGCTACAATTATAATCCTTTTTAATAAGTTCATTGCAAAAGTGCTTTATTCTAATGAGTTTTTTCAAGCATGGTTCTATGTACCGGTTTTAGTGTTGGCAGTAATGTTTAGTGGTTTTGCTAATTACGTAGGTACAATTTATACCTCCGCAAAGAAAACGAATATTCTTTTCTATTCATCTTTATTAGCAGCTTGTGTTAATCTTGTACTAAATTATCTACTAATACCGCATTACGGACTTATGGGAGCTTCAATTGCTACTTTGGTAAGTTATATAGTCATCTGGTTATTCCGTCTTATAGACTCAAGAAGGATAATGGCTATGAAACTAAAAATAAAAGAAGATATTGCATGTTACGTCCTGCTAATCGCCCAAACAGTTATATGTTGCCTTAATTTTTCCTACAGCTTATATATCTCGATACTAATTTGCTTTGGACTACTTTTTCTGAAGAGGGCGTTTATTGGAGAAATGGTAAATATAGCAATTAAAAGCATATCAAAGATTTTGCGCTCAAGATAAAGTGTGTAACAAATATGATACATACCTTATAAAACATTGAAATAATCCAAGAGAACTGCGAAAAAATTAAAAACGCTATTGACAAACATTGAAGATAAATATAATATAAATATTGTTAGTATAGTCTTTGTATTTATCAATCGAAAAGGCAAACTTACTGAAAAGTGAGGACGCAAAGCCAAGGGTCTAAAGCAGGGAACTGTTATGACAGCCGGTTGCCGAAGTATCATCATAATATTGATGAGCTCATTTCAGGCAACTCTGAGATGAGCTCATTTTATTTTTCCAACCCATATTCTTCAATCGAAAAGGCAAACTTATCGAAAGATAGGGACGCAAAGCCAAGGGTCTAAAGTCTGAAAAGACAATGACAGCCGGTTGCCGAAAGGATCATCTTATAGTGTAGATGAGCCCATTTCAGGTAACCTGAAATGGGTTTTGTTTTTTAGAGCAAATACTTTGTGAATGGTAAAATAAACTACACAGATTTCCGCCAATAGAACTACCCAGTTATTCGCCACAAAGTGCACACTTTCTCGCCAGAAAATGCGCAGTTTCCGTTCGTCTGGTAAAATAACGCCAGCGAATGGAGGCGGCAAGAAATGAAGGGGTATTGTGTGTACAGTCAAATTCAGCAGTTAAAAGAAAAGGGATTCAAGAAGAATACCGTTGCGAAGATGCTTGGCATAAACCGTCGGACAGTAAACCGTTACTGGGATATGCTCGCCGACGATTATGAATTAAACGCCACAAATATATGCCGGGAGAAAGCTCTTGGTGAATATGAGGCCACCATCCTCAAATGGCTGCGTGATTATCCGTCAATGAGCGCTGCGCAGGTGTGCGATTGGCTCAAGGAGCATTACAGTGCCGAATTTACCGAGCGGACAGTCAGCCGTTTTGTAAAAGGCCTTCGAGACGAGTACGGCATCAAAAAAATCACAGAGCCGAGGGAATACGAGGCCGTCGCCGAGCTTCCGATGGGTCAACAGATGCAGGTCGATTTCGGTGAGAAATGGATGAAGGACGTGGGGGGCGGGCGCATAAAAGTTTACGTTGCTGCCTTTGTTCTCTCCCGTTCCAGATACAAATACGCCGAAGCCCAGTCCCGGCCGTACAGGGCGACAGACCTTGTAGCTGCCTGCCATCGTTGTTTCAGATATATCGGCGGTATGCCGCATGAGATTGTCTTTGACCAGGACAGTATCGTCTGTGTCTCCGAGAACAACGGCGATATCATCCATACATACGAATTTGAGAAACTACGACAGGAGTGCAAATTCAGCGTATATATGTGCCGCGGCGCCGATCCGGAAAGCAAGGGGAAGATTGAGAGCGTCGTCAAATATGTCAAGGGGAACTTTCTTGAAAACCGCATATATGTTGACGACGGTATCCTGAACGGTAGCCTTCTTGACTGGCTTGACCGCACCGCCAACGCAAAAATCCATGGCACGACTAAGCGCGTCCCTGCAGAGGTTTTCAAAGAGGAACAGAACTACCTCCGGCCGCTCATCAGCATTCCGGAAAACAAGGACGCCTTCGTCTGCCGGTCAGTGCGCAAGGATAATACCATCGTTTATGGCAGCAACCGCTATTCCGTTCCGCTCGGAACATATACAAACAACCCTGAAGTCCATGTAGTGGAACAGGACGGTTTCCTTCTCATACAAACGGTTTTCGGCGACGATATTTGCCAGCACAGGATTTCTACCGGCAAGGGTATGCTCTTACAGAACCATCATCATCTCAGAGACCGCAGCACCAGCCTCGACCGCATACAGGATGAGCTGAACGCGCTGCTTAATGGAAAAGCGTCAGATTTTCTTCAAGCGATACGCGCCGATAAGACCCGTTACACACGTGACCAGTTTAGGCTCATGCGAACGCTATTTGATAGATACGGGCTCACCGCCACGCTGGAGGCCATCGATTTTTGCAGTGGGAGCAGACTTTTCAGCGTCAATTATATGAAGGACTATCTGGAGCACTCCGCTACGCCGGTCATCACGCATGAGATCCCGATTATCCCGATAAGCGACAGAAAATATCACATCACGACCGAGAAGCGCCCCCTTGAGGTCTATGCGAAAGTGGGTGCCGGTAAGTGAATCAGAACGCTCTTGACCGTGTAACACTTCTGTTGGGCAATCTCCGGATGCCGTCCATCGACTTTGACACTACCTTCTCGGGGAAAAACAACCTAACACCGCTCGAAATCATTGAGCTTTTCCTTCAGGAGCAGCAGCGGCTTCGTATTGAAAAGCAGAATATCCTGCGCCGAAAAAGAGCGAACCTCCCCACCGAAAAGACGCTTATGACCTTTGACTTCGGCTTCCAGCGCAGCGTCTCGAAAGAACAGATGCTCCGCTTGAGCGATATGACCTGGGTGGAGCAGGCCTTCAACGTATGCTTTCTCGGACCACCTGGTGTCGGCAAGACGCATCTGGCTTTATCCCTGTCCGTCAGGGCGCTCGACCTTGGTTACAGCGTTGCCTTTGAGACTCTGGATAACCTGATGAAATGTCTTAAAACAGAAAACATATCGGGCGTCAGCAGCCGGAGACTTAAGTATATCCGTAAGGCGGCTCTTGTCGTAGTTGACGAGGTAGGCTTTATGCCCCTCTCTCCGGGCGAAGCAAACCTGTTCTTCGGTTTCGTTTCCTCTATGGCCGAGAGGACGTCGCTCATCATAACGTCAAACAAGGGCTTTGACGAATGGGCTGAGTTTCTCGGCGACGCCACGATTACCACGGCCATCTTGGACAGGCTCATACATCACTGTGAAATCATCAATATGACCGGTAACAGCTATCGCCTAGAGCATAGAGAAACCATTACGTAAAAATCTGTGCACTTTGTGGCGAAAATCTGTGCATTTGTATTGACCGCTTACATACTTAGCGTGAAAATCGAAAAGGCAAACTTATTGAAAAGTAAGGACGCAAAGCCAAGGGTCTAAAGTCTGAAAAGACAATGATAGCCGGTTGCCGAAAGGATCATCTCATAAAGAGAATGGGCCCATTTCAGGCAATCTGAAATGGGCCCATAAATTACCAGTATTAACGCGATTCCCGTCTCAAACGATAAAGGCAAACCTGTTGAAAAGCAGGGACACAAAGCCAAGGGTCTAAAGTCAAAGCAGTCGATAAAATCGATTACTTAGGACCATGACAGCCGGTTACCGAAAGGAGAAAAAATGAAAAAGATAGGAGTATTTGTAATTAGTATTGCCATTCTGTTAAATCTTGTTTTATCGAATAACACAATTGCAGCTGACATACCTGATAACAATCCCAATATAACTGAAAATGCCAGTTTTGAAAATCTTGATGGAAGCGTGCCTGAAAAATGGAACGGCTGGAATAATAATTGGAAAACATCGAAAGTATCACATTCTGGTATAGTCTCTGCGGCCATACAGAATGATGATCCGGCTAAATATAACTTACTCATAGAGACTATCCCAGCATATCCAGGTAGTACGTATGATTATTCATGTTGGATTAAGACAGAAAATGTCAATAAAGGTGGACAGGCAACTATTTGTATTGAATGGCAAGACAGAGATGGTAAATATGTCGGAGGTAGTTATGCTAATGGAATAACGGGCACTAATGATTGGACAAAAGTTTCGAGAAAATCAGATCAAGCACCTGCATCGGCATGCACTCTTAGAATTACTCTATATTTAACAAAGGGGTCAACAGGTAAAGCGTGGTTCGATGATATTTATCTAGCAGAAAGCTGCAAACCATTCGTTGGTCAGATAGATTTACCATGTTACAAGGGTCAATTAACAGGAGGAAATGCAAGCGCCCCGATAAACATTAATGGTCAAATAGGCCAGTCGTATCTTTCGAAAAATATCAGTATAACTGCAAAGATTACTTCTATTAGCCAAGAAAAAGAATATGTTAGTCATGTTATCGAAAAACCGAAAAATCAACTGGTGGATTTTGAAATGCCGACTGCTAGCCTACCAAATGGGGATTATAGAGTAAGCTTCGATTTAGTAGAAACTCAAACAAAAACAAAATATTGTGAAATGAATTCAACTTTTAGTAAAGTTGATGCGCCGCAGAATAACAAGGTGTCGTTTAGGTCAGATAACATAGCAGTAGTTAATGAT
The DNA here is from genome assembly GCA_963675425.1 of uncultured Sporobacter sp. Lineage (GTDB taxonomy): Bacteria > Bacillota > Clostridia > Oscillospirales > Oscillospiraceae > Sporobacter. Next base: position 2,954,952 of record OY776214.1, read on the forward strand.
GTACCGTTTTTTCCACTGGGTGTATATGAGGGGGCAAATCCGGGGAGTTCTTCAAGTTTAACAAGACTAAGTGAAATCGCAGCAGGTGGATTTAATTGCTTTATGAATTATGGACAAAATGACAGTTCAATTGCTAGTATCTCGAATTACTTAAACTGCGCTAATGAACTAGGCTTAAAATGTATATATTCGCTTAAGGATATTGTCCTCAATAAAATGACGAAATATGGGGATTGGAATGGATCAGAAGAGATTATTAATGGACTGGTCACTCAGTTTGAGAATAATCCAGCATTATTTGCGTGGTATCTGAATGACGAGGGGCCACTCACAATGCATGATCAATTGCTCAGTGCGTATAAGCAAGTTTCAAAACTTGATCCGAATCATCCTGGATACTCAGTTCTATGTCAAATTAACCAGCTTAATTCATACAAAGACACGACTGATGTTTTTGGCGTTGATATGTATCCAATTACTTACGCAGATAGCCCGGTCAATGAGGTGGCAACTTGGACTGATGAAGCTGTAAAAACAGAAAGACCTGTGTGGAATGCTATTCAGATATTTAATAAATCAATATATAACCCAAACTTAAAATCAATACCCCCGTCGCAAGATCAAATTAGATGTATGACATTTTTAGCTTTAACACATGGAGCAACTGGTTTGATGTTTTACTCATATTCTGATCTCAAGCAATCGCCTAATTTTGATGAGAACTGGGAAAATGTAACGACTGTGGTTTCGGAAGTCAATTCAATTTTACCTTGGCTGCTGTCGACAGAGCGCGGTGATTTCAAGCAGATCGAAGGGCTCGACACACGATATTTTCAGAACGGAAACGAAGGTTTATTAATCGTTGTAAATCCGGGTGATCAAATCGTTTCTGCACAAATTCCAATTCAAGTATCAGCCGAGAAAGTCACGAATTTCAGCAGCGGCAACGACTGCGCTGTCAAGAATAATTCGATTCAAGATGAACTCAAGCCGCTGGAAGTCAAGCTCTACAAAGTAACCCTTTCAATGTGATTGATACTGAATAATTATATAGTGCTGAAAAAGTATTGCCGGTATCGAGAGCACTTTCTCGGTACCGGCAACACTTGCACGCGCTTAAACATCCTCATCTATATAAAACGTATCGCATTCAACTGCTGCAGACATTAACTGGAATAAATTATGTCAAAATATGCATAATTTATTTACAAAGCGAAATATTTTTAGTAATATCCCTCTTAAAGGGATAACATGAAGCCATGTGAATACACAGAATCTCAACTTTAGATTATCACAACTGATGACTCGGCCGTTTCTTTTTATTTTACGTACTACAGCAAATAACTGATTCGGTAGGAGAGGACCTTCAACCCACTGCTGCGCGTCGCCGATCATGTAAAAACAGTTCTTCTCTACCTTTAATATGCGATGCAGTACAAAATCGCCGTTAACTCTTCTGATAAGTACAATTGCACCTTTTTTAAGCTGCAGGAAATCGGCCTTAGAAAGCTCGACACTGTCCCGGCCTTCCTTGAGGAAGGGATACATGCTCATCCCGGTTACGGTGATCCAAGCAGTTCCACCCTGCTCGATTATTTCGGTTGTCAAACTGAAAAGCTCGAAGGCTTTAACTTTCCTTAATTCAGAATTTAGATCAGGCATTTTTGCACCAACTCGACAGCCTCATAATCTGGGCGGCATTTTAGCAGATAGACGGGGACGTCGTTAACTAATCGCTCCAAAGTGTTCAATGCTTCAATCATCATACCAGCATCAAAATACGGTAAAAAACATCGCGGCATCAACAGTTGCACCACTTTGGGACCTGACAATATTTCAATACTGTTTTGGGGTGCTTGTTCCAGCATCACAATACCGCTTAATGGTACGTTTTTATTCGTAAAATAGTCCGATGACCCGCTCCACGGAGTCCCGCAAAGCAGGGGCATATCGTCAATATAGCGTATTGCAGGTCTATCCTCATTAATAATTGTGACAGCGTCTCCATACAATTCCTGCCAAAGCCTCACATGTGTCGATTTGCCGGTACCGGATGGAGCGGAAAAAATCAACCCCTTTCCTTTATATTCTATGGAGGAGCTGTGAATTAATAGGCCGTTCTTTTTTATCAACCTATATCTGAAGGCGACGCCCGCTAATAAAAAAGAACTGAACTCGTTCCAATTGCTGAGCGAGCAGTCGTTGTTTATAAATGGTAGAGAATCATCGCAAATATATTTTATTCTAATATTACTCCAGTTTGGGTCAGTATCCAGAAGCTGTGGAATCCTATCACGTTTTAGTACACCGTTTTCAAACGTAGGAAGTAATGAATATATATAGTATCCTTCCAGCGGCGGATTCTTACGAATGACGGCGGGCTCTGCCCCTTTCATAACCTCGATGCCTTGTGGTCTTCTTACTTTTTTATAAGATGCAGCAGAAATGCAAATATCGCATTTTTCAATATTCTTTTCGGAAATCTCCATCTGGAACGCTTTGCATCTTTCTTCAAAGTATTGATTTTCGCTTTCATAATACAGCCATAACCCTGCGATATTGTATAGCATTATATATGTTGCCTCCGATTTCGATCAATTTACTAAAAAGGGGTTACAAATGTAACCCCTTTTTTGAAATAACTATACCAATCTTAGGATCCTGAAAAACCAACAAACCTTCCGCTGCATAGAGCGTTGTCTTCAAGATTACAATATCCTTCAGTGCATCCTGGCGAACCAGTAGCGATGTTTTCTTCAGACCTGAGTTCTAAAAACGTCATTTCTGGTGTAACATACTTTTTCACATTTTCACCTCCTGTCAGAAAAAAATATCAACTAATATCATAATTAACAAAGGGAATTAGAGCACACGTATCTGGACCCATGCCGTTGAACGCCTCTGTACCCGAGCAATTGCATCCTGATGAAGCAATGCGTTCTTCGATTCTAAGTTCAACGACCTCGAGTTTTGGAACATTATATATTTTCATCTACCTAACCTCCTTTCTAAAGGATTCCACAATTCGACATTTACCGAGATGCAAGAACATCGGCCTCGGCTTTCACAAGCTCGCATAAATACGCGGGGGGACTTGTATACTCGCCGGTTTCCACTTTACGCCGCGCTGGGCAAGTCATACAATTTGCATAAGAAGCGCAATTTTCGCACTCACTACTAATTGGCACGTCTTCACATTTTTTTATAATGTCATGCCAAGACTCTTCAAAGCCGATTTTCAAAGGCTCGGACACGATATCACATAGTAATCCACAAGGGAAAAGCTTCCCCTCCCATGAAATCCAAAATGTACCCCTACCGGCTGCGCACCTAAAAGCATATTTTTTCCCAGTAGGTTTATTGGCGAGTGCTGCCCATAAATTTTTCTGTAAGTGCTCACTCGTCATTATGTCATCAGTTGTTACTCGAGGGGTTTTAATGCCCGTATTGCGAGAATCATCTGGTTTAAGAGGGGGAAAAGCTCGTAATTCGTAATTTGCCAATTCCTGTGGTGAGAGTCTGTTAGCTAATGGATCCGATCCAGTCCCTTCTCGCCTCGGTGAAATGTAATTGACAATATCGAGGTTATGTCCGGTGCTTTGTGCTAGCTCTAAAATCTGGTCGTATTCGTCACTATTGTATTTAAGTACTGTCGTCTTTAGGTGAACTTTAATTCCGGCATCTGTCAATTTGCGGATATTGTCGATAACTTTCTGATACGCTTCGGGATGGCCTGTGACATTGCCGTATGTCGTCGGGTTCGAACCGTATATAGAAACGCTAACTTTAAGCGGTGGTAACTCTGCAAGGCGTTCGATCATTTCGTCAGTTAGCAGCGAGGCGTTCGTAAAGAGCGTGATGATCAGACCCATTTGCGTCAAGGCTTCGTATATCTGCCAGAAATCCTTGCGGATGAAAATTTCGCCGCCGGTTAATGTTAAAAAAAGCATCCCAGCGTCTCTGGCCTGCCGCCCAAGTTCTATCCATTGATCTGCCGTAAGCTCACTTTTAATCAGTGTACTGTGGTCTTCCATGCCGCATATGTAACACATCTTGCATCGAAAGTTGCACCTTGCTGTTAGCTCAAAAAGGCCGGCAACTGGAATATGCTTCGCGATGCTGTTTGCCATGATATCTAAAGAAAAATCGGCATAACTAAGTGCCATATTTCCACCAACCTTATTCACATAATGACTTTTCTGTGATGTTTTCAACAAAGTTTTTGACGTCTTGTTTTGCTAAAGTTTCATCCACATCATATTCCTTTAACAATGCATTTACCATCTCATCCACGTCAGTGCCCTGTTCGAGCATGCGCCATAAAAAGGCTCCGCTTTCGCTCAATGTCATTATACAGTTAAACTCAACCGTCCTTGAACCAAGAGGAACAACAACCCACTGTCCCGCTATTTCTCGTAAAATGAAACCTGACTTTATCTTCATAAATAAATCTCCTTAAAACAGAGATTATAAAAATCTCATCTACCATATTAGTCCAAATGATGATTATTGTCAATAATCATTTCTAAAAGCGAATATATAAAAAGTGTAGGAATATCAAACATATTGGACAGTCAGACAGATGCCCGGCAGCCTGGTGTATCCTTTTCGCCTGAGCCGGTCCCAAAATTCCAGAAGGCCCAGTCGCGGGTTCCGTCTTCGGACAGTTACTATTAGCTTCAATTCCTGCTGTGTGTGCGCACGGGGTGGTTGTGTGGCCTGCGGGATCGGCAGGCCAATGATTCAATTCCGTCGTAGCGTCCACCCTACTATCCAATATCTATTGTAGTCCTACACATTTTTAAAACGAATATAAAAGTATTTTAAAGGATAAGCGGTTTTCGGCTACCTAGAAACATTATGATAAAAAATGAAAAAAAATATTGACAGTAGCTAAGTATGATAACTATACTTGTAAGCGGTTGGAATAAATTGAAAACAGCTCGTTGGAGGTAAAAATGTTTAAAGAGACAAAAAAACACCTCTTGAGCTTCCCAGGGATCTTGAAGAACTCGAAATGGATATTGGCTCTTGTGAAGCCGTTTATTCCTTATTTGCTACTCATACTATTCCTTGATACAGTCATTACATTACTCGGCGTGGCCAGTGCTATCGTATCAAAGTTTGTTGTCGATACTGCAACTAGCCATTCCAGCCTGATAACGAATATCATTATTTTAGTTTCTGTGACCCTTGTGACGTTGGCGATGAATCTGTTTTCTGCTCTGATTACTACAGTCATCAATGAAAAATTTACATTTTATATTCGTCAGAAATTATTCGATAAAATACTCAAAACGAGATGGGTTGCTATAGCTGAATATCACAGCGGTGATTTGTTAACCAGACTAAAAAGCGACGTTGGAGCGATTACAAGCGGTATCACTGATACAATCCCTTCAATCATCACACTTGTGGTCCGGATTGTGGCCGCATTTTTTACATTGTGGTATTTTGATTCAACACTTGCGCTTTTTGCATTGATAATAGGTCCCATAACCGCTATTGTCAGTTGGATAATGGGTAGAAAGCTCAAGGCACTGCAGCTCAAAGTACAGGAAAGCGAGTCAAAGTATTCATCGTTTCTTCAAGAGAGTCTTGAGAACATACTGATAATTAAGTCTTTTGTTTCGGAAGAGCATAGTAGTCAAAAACTTAAGGAACTCCATCTTGAGCGCTTACACTGGATACTGAAAAAAAACCGCATGACTGTGATCACGAGCACGGTTATGAGTTTATTCTTTTCTGGTGGATATCTAGTTGCTTTTATATGGGGCGTCTTAAAGCTTTCACTGCAACAAATTACCTACGGTACTATGACGGCATTTCTTTCGCTTGTATCGCAAATCCAGGGACCGATCTTTTCGTTGGCCAAGACTATCCCTCAGTTAATAACAATTATGGCCTCTGTCGAGCGACTGTCTAAAATTAACAGTCTTGAATGCGAGCCAAAAATCGAACAAATTACGAATGCCCCAGTTGACATCGGAATCGATATCGACCATGTCGATTTTGCATATCTTGAGGAAAAAATCATCAACGATGCAAAAATAAAGATTGCTCCAGGAGACACGGTTGCCATTGTAGGTCGTTCAGGGATCGGTAAAACGACACTAGTACGCTTGTTGATGGGTTTTATCTATCCGCAGAGTGGTCTTATCGAGTTTTATGATTTAGACGGGTATACTATCTCGGCGGGGCCGACTGCACGACATTTAATCGCTTATGTTCCACAAGGTAATACCCTATTCAGCGGAAGCATTGAATATAACTTACAAATTGCAAAACCGGATGCAACCCATGAGGAAATGCGCTCGGCTCTGGATGCTGCCGCTGCAAGCTTTGTTTTTGATTTACCTCTGGGACTCGATACAGTAATAGGGGAGCGAGGCCAGCGACTTTCGGAAGGGCAGGCACAAAGGATTGCAATAGCCAGAGCGATTCTTCGTAAATCACCTTTGTTAATTCTCGATGAAGCAACGTCGTCACTTGATGAGCCGACGGAGCTTAAAATTCTCGAGGGGATTAAAAAACTTGAATATAACCCGACTTGTGTGATGATAACACACCGAAAATCGATTTTAGCCTTTTGCAATAGGAAAATAGAAATCGAGAATGGTAAATTGATGGAATCGACGCTCTTATGATCGAGGGGCGAATGTAGACCTATCGATACAATTAAAGGAGTATACATTTTGAATACAGCATTTCATGATTTGCTTGATTTGTTTGCGTGTGGTTCAACCGGGCGGAAACCTGAATTGACACACCAACTCAATATTGCAGAAATTCGCAGGTTGTCAATAGCTCAAGGTATCTGGCCGATTACTTTTTCAACTATCCAATCCCTTATTCCGTCGCCGTTTATTGATATAAGCGATTCAGACTTGTTACAATATAAAAACGAAGTCTTGCAAGATGTTACTCGGGGGCTATTGCGAGATAATTATAATTTAGTGCTTTATCAAACATTACGGGAAGCTGGGATCCCGTTTTGTCTCTTAAAGGGAGAGAGCCTTTCGTACTTGTATCAGAATCCGTTGTATCGGATTTCGAGCGATACAGATATTCTCATACCAGAATCGGCCGAGCGGGATGCCACCCAAATCATGCAAGGACTCGGGTGTTCTGTTGAAGAAAGGAAAAAGACTTCCCATCATGTCCGTTGCTATCATGCGCAAGGTGGGCTTGTTGAATTACATCTGCGTTTATATGATGAAATCCTTGAGGATGTTTGGTTTAATTACAGCATGGCAAATCAGGAGCCATACAGGGAGCTTACTCTAGTTGACCAGAATATAACGGTCCCCGTACTAGGCATAACGGATGGGTTTATATTTACTACCTTGCATTTTATTAAGCATTTCCTGACACGCGGTGTAGGAATACGTCAAATGATGGATTTGATTCTCTATGTTTTAAGGCACCAGGATGAAATTAACTGGAATAGATTCGATGACCTCATGAGGACCCTGAAATATAATCATTTACTCGATTGTATTTTTCAGATCGGAAGAGATTATTTTATGATCTCAGATTTGCCGAGATATGGCACAACTGAAACCACCCTTATAAAACGTATTCTTGACGATATGGAAATTGGGGGATTATTCGGTTTCCCGCAAAGTGAGATGAGTCGATTTTATATAAAATATACTAAGGAAAGATTTCCTGAGTTCAAGCAAGGCGATGACTATGATACGTACATCCGTGAATGGCTAAGAGAACCCTTAAAAAAGCGGCTATTTCCAGGTGCGAAAGAACTTGTGAAAAAATTCCCATATGTCAAGAGAAGTCCATTATTAATACCGTTTGCTTGGATACACCGTTTAGTTACAATTCTTTTCTGGGTAATTACAAACAAAACTAAGATATCTGACTATTCATACCGTGTCCCTGAAAGCGAACTGGTTGAACGACGTATGTCACTAATTAAAGATCTTGAGATGGTATAAATGAATAAAGTAATATAGTGGCCACTCCGATAGCCTGGGAGTTCCTTTGTGCGCTCATATTTGGCGGCACTTGTATAGTTTGGTTAGCCTTTGCTTCCAGCAACCCGTTCAGCGTGTCTTCAACACTGCTGCGGACGAGCTCTTTTAACTCGTTTTTGATGATCCCCTCGTTCAAGTGTATAGTCTTCTCGGACATGGTTTGTTGTCTCCTTTCAGAATGTTGCGGCACGAATTGTAAGATATATTTGTGTGTCCGCAGTCGTAATGGTCAGCGTGCCCGCCTAGACTAGCGGTACGGCAGATAGCAATAGCGTTTAACGCCTTGTGCTGAACCGGAAGCAAATTTCTACCTTTAGTGTACCCAACGCCGTGTTCTTGAATGATGTCTTGCAGTTCAATCATCGGATCTTCCGATCCGATCCAATGGGCTTATCACTTGAGAAGCTGCACCTTCGGCATAGTGAAGATACCAAGATGTTGAACGAATACTACGGTGACCAAGCAATTTTTTGATGTGAAAAAGGTTTGTGTCATACTCAAGTAGATGTGTAGCAAAGCAATGGCGAAGTGTATGTACAGTTGCATTTTTGCTAATGCCTGCTCGCATCATCGATGCTTGAAACGCATTATTCACACTGCGAGGCGTAGGCTTTTTCTTAAGTCTCGTTAGAAACAAATCATCGGTTGGGTGGCAGGTATTCCAGTAAGATCGCAACTCATCTAGGGCTGTTTGAGATAATGTTGCATATCTATCTCGACCACCCTTACCTTGCCGGATAAAGATACGCATCTTTTGGCTATCAATATCACAAACCTTGATTCCAACAGCCTCTGAAACACGCAATCCTGACCCATAAATAGTCATGAGCAGCGCACGATACATGGGGCTTGGCGTATGCTCAAGCAACCTTGAAATTTCTTCTTGTGTAAGCAGTTGGGGCAATTCGCGCTCAGACTTACAGCGAGGAATTTGCCACACATTTAGAGGACGGTTCAATGTCACGCCATACAAAAATCGAATTGCACTATTGTATGTGTTGACACTGGATTTTTTCAAATTGCATTCTTCCATGAGGTATAGCAGAAATATTTTCACATCTGCTTCGTCAAGTTCTTGTAAGGGGCTACTTGAATAAATCATAAACTTTCTAATACGATGAACATACTCGTCCATTGTATTATGACTGTGCCCCCGCAACCGAATATCCTGTCTAAGTTGTTCTAATAATTCTTCATCTATCATATGGATTCTCCTTCATAATTGGTCTATGCCAAAGTATATAGGAGTAAGCGGTAGATGCGATTATTATTTTTGCAAACGCCGCCTGTTGGCGGTACACAATAGCGTAAGCTATTTCGTTCTAACAATTATACGCAGTTAAAAATTGAATATAAAGATACTGGGATGTTCTCATTTATTGTGCACGTTGAGTGCGTGGTATTAATGTCGCGTGTAAACCATTGAAAACACTACACTTTATGAGCAACATCCAAACCAACCACACAAGAAGCTTGAGTTAATAAAATGGATTTACATAGGATGAGTGGACTAGATAGATTTCAGACCTAAACGGTAGGCCTATATTAGCTCAATAAACTTAAAAACAAATGATTAATTTGAATGCAGGAGATTATTATGTGTACAAGCATTGTATCAAATCGTAAAAAGACCATTATCGGCTGGAATCTTGATATCCTGGACAAGGAACACAAGGTCGTAGCGGAAGACAATATGGTCTATATAGCAATATATGATAAAAAGGAGGGATGGCTTCCTCTTTTCGGAGCAAATGTGAGAGGTGACTTTGTTGCAATGCCTACTTGTTGGCCATATGACAAAAGAAGCGATCCGGTAAATGCAGATTCCAATAACATTATTATGCTGGATATTGACTTGCTTTTGGGCAAAAAGACGTTTGAAGAGATTACAGAGATTGCAGTGAAAAACCACATTTTCAGCGTACCGGGTGTTACATTTCAATCTCAGTTATCGAATAAAGAAGGCAATGTTCTTCAAATAATTCCGGGACAAGGGTATAAACATATTCTAAAGCCTGAGTATTCCGTGATGACTGACTTCTCACCGTTTAAGGGAGATATAGAAAAACACCCTTGGATGGGATTAGATAGGTATAACAAAGCTATCCGAATGTTGGAAGAAGCAAAAGAGGATTTTAGTATTTCGGATTGTTTTGAAATACTGAAAGAAACGGCACAGACAGTATGTCCGACCGTTGTATCAATGGTTTTTGATGCAACAAATAACATTGTATATTGGTGTGAGAATAGAAACTGGAACCATGTAGAAAAAAAGCAAATTATGGAGTGATAATTATTCCAAGTGGTTAATGTTTTCACGAAAGGAAGTAAATAGGCCATTTCTTTGTAGGAGAACTATCTTATGACCGGAAACACAATAAGTGCGATTATTTGCTTAGTGATGGGTGTCAGTTTTGGAATCTTGGCGTTGGTATTTGCTTTAATGGGAAGAAAAGGAGCAATACTTATAAGTGGTTTCAACTCGTTAACAAAAGAAGAATGTGCCCAATACGATGAAATTCGTATGAGCAAGGATATGCGTAATTCGCTATTAATATGGGGTTCAATAATGATTATTAGCGGAGTTTTGTCTTACTTTATAAGTTTTTATTTTGCGATTATCGGTTCGGTATTATGGCTTGTTCTTTTACTTAAAGATGTCAAGCTCACTCCCGAAAAAGCGTTTGAGAAGTATAGATTATGAGCAAACCTGACAACTCGGCACAAAAAAGCAAGTTTCCCATTATGGTACGTAAATACCTGTAGGAATGAGATTCACAGTTTGTTTACACTATGCGAAGAAATCAAGCTGCCCGTTATCCATAGAAAGACTAGCCACGATGCTCAGCTGAACATCATGGCTAGGGGGTTGGCATTGACAGCAGCCTGAAGTTGACTATTGTCAACGTGCGTATAAATCTCGGTTGTGGCAATGCTTTCATGGCCTAAAAGTTGCTGTAAAGAACGGATATCTACATGTCCGTATTTATACATGAGGGTAGCAGCGGTATGCCGCAGTTTGTGCGTTGACAATCCATTTGGATCTAAAAATATGCAGCCAACCGGGCCGCATACAAAAGGGGAGGTGCGGAAATCTTCGCGTGATCGGTTCCAAACGTCGGGGAATAATGGTAGTGTCCAAAATATTGTGTAAACCTCCGAAGTCAGATAGAATAAAAATGACTTTGGAGGTTTTAACTATGGCAAGGAAAGAACGCAAGGACAACAGCAAGCTCCGGGAGCTAATGGAGGAGTATGGCGTCAAGACAATGGAGGACGTTCACACCTTTGTGAAGATGCTTACGGCAGAGACGATCCAGACAGCGCTGGACGCGGAGCTTGAGAGCGAACTTGGATATTCAAAGTACGACTACAAAAACAAACAGACAGACAATAGTCGGAACGGATATTCGCAGAAGACGGTTCAAGGCAGCATGGGAGAGCTGGAGATCAACGTTCCCCGAGACCGTAAAGGCGAGTTCGAACCTCAGCTTGTGAAGAAGCATCAGACGGATGTGTCCAGCATCGAAGACAAGGTCATATTCCTGTATTCACAAGGGGTATCTACCCGTGACATCCAGAAAACGATGCGGGAGATGTACGGGATAGAAGTTGATGACAGCCGTGTAAGCAAGATCACAGACAAGCTGCTGCCCGTGATACGGGAATGGCAGGAGCGTCCGCTTCAAAGCGTGTATGCAATGGTGATTCTGGACGCGGTACACTACAGTATTCGCGAAAACGGTATAGTTACCAAGAAAGCTGCCTATGTGGCAATAGGTACGGATCTTGAAGGTAAAAAGGATGTCCTTGGCATTTGGTTGGGCGCAAATGAATCAGCAAAATATTGGTTGGATGTACTGACGGGCTTGAAGAATCGTGGAGTGAAAGATATACTCATAGCATCTGTGGACGGCCTTTCCGGCTTTGTAGAGGCCATTCACACGGCGTTTCCTCAAACTGAAGTTCAGCGCTGCATTATCCACCAGATTCGGGCCTCCACGCGGTATGTGAGCTACAAGGACGTCAAGGCATTCTCTGCTGATCTGAAGCCAATCTACAAGGCGGCGACGGAAGAAGCCGCACTTGCCGCGCTGGATGATTTAGAGGCCAAGTGGGGTGCCAAATATGCCCTTGGCGTAAAGAGCTGGCGGGTCAACTGGCCGGAGCTTTCCACCATGTTCAAATATCCGCCGGAGATTCGCACGCTGATTTACACCACCAACGCCATCGAGAATTTCAATCGTCAGCTGCGGAAGGTGACCAAGACCAAGAGCGCCTTCGTTTCCGACGACGCTCTTATGAAAATTCTCTACCTAGCGACCATGAATATTACTGAGAAATGGACTATGCCCATTAGGAATTGGGGTACGATTTTAGACCATCTCATGATTTACTTCGGCGACAGAGTTGAGGTCAGAATCTAATTCCGTATTTCTCTGACTTCGGACTTTACACAAATTTTTACGCGCTACCGGAATAATTGAAACGGACGGATCGATGCGGACGCTTGTCATCTCATTATCCATAATAAGACGTCATTAGCCCGGAAAAAATAGCCCTCTTCAAGAATCTATTGGTGAGGGCTATTTTGTGCGCACACCGGAGACCGGCGTGCGTATATATTTAATTATTACGATCCAAAAAAATTAGTCCTCCCAAACCTTCTTCATTAGATCTGAGATTGCGGCTCGTCGCCGTTCCGTTCCCTCAACATCAAACTCAATAGAGAGTACGCTTGCTTCCCCCGCGCTTGCGGGCACAAGCTGCCGGGACATATTAACGAATTTCTTGTCTTCCGTTTCAACAATAGCAAAATCGCCCTCAAATCGGTCAATAATTACTTTCATAAATCCGCCTCTAATAAGAATCAATCAACTGCCCGGACGAATCATATAATTCGGCTGGATCGCTGCTTGAATTGTTCCAAATGTTAGCCGTTGTCCACTTGAGATTACCTGAGGCATCGCCGCTGGCCACTGTTACTGAGGCCCCCGCTTTAAGCGTATACGATGGGAATGTATAACGCTGGTTCCCGTCACCGAGACAAGGACCCATCCGGTCATGTCTACATCGGCCGAACCGTTATTTGAGATTGTAACGATCTCACCTTCTTTGTCAACACTACTGATAATAACATCAGTGGATGTATTAGCCGGCGTATCGTCAGCAGCTTCTCCTTTGTATTGGTTAACCTTGTCGACTGAGATGATGTCACGTCTGACGTGAAAACGATTGTCCCATCCAAGTCAGTACGGTAAATCGCCGACCCTGCAGCACTTAGTTTATCCAGTGTTGCTTGTGTCGGATGGCCGTAATCGTTGCCGGTACCTACAGAGATAACTGCATACGATGGATTGACTTTACTTAAAAACGCATCTCCAGTCGACGAGCTGCTGTATTATTACGACGCACTTGGCAACACGCTTCGTATGTATACGGGGCTGTCGTCGCCCTTGACCATTACGGGGCTTGATGCTGTTAGCGGATCAGATTCTAGTTATTCGGTTACACGGTATGCTTATGACCGATTTGCCAATATGGCGACGATGACCGACCCGTTGTCGCAAACGGAAAGCTACACGTATGATCTCAACGGAAATCAGTTGACTAAAACAGACCGCAATGGAAATGTCACCACATATGCCTGTGACGATCTCGACCGTCTTGTATCCTCCGCAGTTGACACGCCCGACGATGCCGGCGATGCCGCCGGCGCAATCGCATATACGCTGACGGGACTCAAACGCAGCGAGAGCAACGACACGGGGACGACTACATATAACTACGATGCGCTTGGAAGGACAACGCAGGAATCGTTTAGTGGTACAGGCAGCAACACGGTTAAGACTTATGCTTACAACATTGGCGGCAATCGTACGTCGTTTGCGCTATCTGTGGGCGGGGTCTCGCAGTTCGGCACTACTTACACTTACGATGCGCTTAACCGCTTAACAGGTATGACCGAGGGCGCCACAACGGCTACGTACGGTTATGATACGAACGGGAACCGCAGTTACGTCCAGTATAATAACGGCCTGCGGGATGAGTATCACTATAACCTCGCAAATCTGTTGACAACGCTGACAAATAAGAACAGTGGCGGGACTGTACTGTCGGCATATACGTATACATATACATTGGACGGAAATCAGATAAACAAAACAGATCATACCGGTAAAGTCAACACGTATACAATATGACGATCTCGGACGACTGACGGACGAAACAGAGACGGCCGGCGGTACGCAGCAGATATACACCTATGCCTATGACGACAGCAATAACAGGTCAAGCCTCACGGCGACAGGTTTAGATGCGTATACAACGACGTATGCGTACGACGTGAATAACCGTCTGCTTACCGAGACGAAAACAACCTCGGCGTCAACGGATACGACGACCTATTTCTATGATCCAAACGGCAATCAGTTATCGTCTAAAAATGAAAGCATTACCGGAGAAGCCGGAACAGCGGAATATGCGCTGGAAGAAGGCATTGCAGACAGCCAACTCAACCATTATAATGGATTTAACCAGCTAACAAGCGTCGAGACAGAAGACGGCTTGATCTCCTATACTTATTTTTCATCAGGTCTCCGGGCGTCCAAAACGGTGGATGAGACGCAAATTGATTTTGTCCTTGACGGCGGCAATGTTGTGCTTGAACTGACCGACGGAACCGCAACCGCAAAATATGTCCGCGGCATAAACCTGATCTCATCGACGATCGGCGCAATGACGAGCTACTATCTGTACAACGGACATGGCGACGTCGTGCAGTTGACAAATTCCAGCGGCACTGTTATAAAAAACTACGCCTACGATGCCTTTGGTGTTGAACAAAACATCGACGACAACGACACAAACCCCTTCCGCTACTGCGGGGGGAATACTATGACTTAGAGACGAATACCTACTACTTACGGGCTAGAAATTACGATCCAACAACAGGCCGCTTCTTGAGTGAAGATACATATCGTGGAAAAGCAACTGATCCGCTGAGTTTGAATTTATATACCTATTGCGAAGGTAATCCAATTAATGCACAGGACCCTAGCGGACACATGTCAGTCACAAACTTAAACGCAATGAGTTATTTATATATAACAGATATCTTGGATACACAAAACGTTTCAACTGGTGCTCTACTTTTAAATGGTCTTAATCCGTATACGGCTTTTCATGAAATCGCACAGATGAATATCGCAAAAAAGCTTAGTGAAATGGGCTATGCAACAATTTTAGAATATCCAATTTACTCGAAGACAGAAAAAACTTGGTGGGGTGGATCTAAAAAATATGAAGCTGACATTGTCGCAGGAGCTGATATTGCAAGTATGGTATGGGAGGTAAAACCTGTAGGAACTAGCGGTTTAACGCAACTAAATAAATATGTTGAAAATAGTAATTTGATGCCTGGATTTATTATGGATCCAATTCTAAATATTCCTGTGATCGGAGACTATAAAATGGGCATTAATTTTACCGGTGAAGGATTAGCTAATTACTTTTTTTATAAGAATGATCCTGATGAACGGGTTGAATCGGTTGAGGTTGCAAAAGCATTTAGAAGAAAGCAAGCAGGTGCAACGCTTGCCGCCGCAGGAATTTTAGGCCTTGGAGTTGCTGATGACATCACAGGAATAGGCGTCGCTGATGACCCGGCTGCATTAGCACTCGCTTTGAGTGCGGCAAGTGCAATACTTGCTGGTTAAAAAGCTGAATAAGGAACAGAATGATCGTTTTTCTGTTCCTTATTCATACCAATTAGGAGAAGAATATGATAAAAAATATCAACAGTTTTAATAATAATGAAGGCATTGGAGGATTTGAGGTAGGCGGATATGATCTGCATGCATGCCATCCTGTCGATGCAAATTGGACCAGGCAATCAAGATTTTCGTTACCCGGCCAACCAAATTTGCTTTGGAAAGTGACTGTCGATGATGCTTTTATTGATGGAACGAATATTAAGACAGCTTTTGTTATTGACAAAGATCAGAACATACTAATAACTGATTGCGATAATAACCTATCTGGTAAGCACTTTGACAGATTGTTGAATGTTAGTCCCAATGGAGAAATCAATCAGCTGTTTATTACGGAAAGGAGATTGAAATCACCAGTTATTGGTTATGGTGGCTTTATATACGTAACAACGTGCGATGCTATGGATTCAAGAGATCACAAATTGTTTTGCTTAAAAAATGATGGTACTGTAAAATGGGAATTTCTTATTGACTATTCTGCATGTTCTAAACCTGTAATAGACCAAGATGGCAATATATATATATTTACATACGGTGATCGTGAAGGTAGATTGTTATGTATTAGTAGTAACGGCAGTTTAAGGTGGAAGCGAGTGTTTAACTCAGTTAATTGGTATGAATCAATTATATCAAAAGATGGAATTATCTATGTAGGACTTAATGTTGATAAAAAATTATATGCATTTGATAAAAACGGTCAGGAACTTTGGTCTAAGTCTTTAGGTCAAGGGTTAGGACTATATCCTCCAGTAATAAGAGACGATGGCACTATTTATGTAAACTTATCGGGCGGCCTATTTGCCTTAACTCCAGATGGAGAAATTATATGGGAATATAAACCGAAAGACGGGATTGTGGCAACTTCACCTGCGCTTTCTAAAGATAAAAGTTTAATATTGAATTTAAATAGATCTAGACTGGTATCTCTAGATGAAAATGGAAAAGAGATTTGGGAAACAAAAATTAGTGGTGCTACATCAATGCCTCCCATAATTGGACAAGATGGAGACCTATATCAACAAAGCTGTATGCAGCATTATCCGCAATACAAAACATGGATAGACGCATTTTCAAAAGATGGAAGTAAAATATGGACATACGAAACAAATGGAGATATCTGTTCAACCGTATTAGCAGACGATAATTTAGTTTACGCTCTAATTAATTGTTACACTTATAAAAAGAAGGGTTGGACAGATAAGATGATTGTAAAATGGGAATTGCATGCGATCGGCAAGCAATAAATAGTTGTGTAACTTTAAATTTGAGAATGGCCATGGTTAAAACTGGGGCTGTCTTTGAAAAAAGACGGCCCCTTTACCATGCCCGGAATTGCTGGAATTTCAGGGCGAAATAGAATTTCATAAAAACAGCGAGCAATTTTGTGAAATTTGTAGGGCTGCTTTTAGGGCGAAAAATGTCACGGTATATGAGGGGACCTTTTTTTTCCGGCCGGGTGAATAACGTGCATCGCTTTTGCAAGCATGGTATTTGGATATCCCTAGGATATCCAAATACTTCTTGTCAGGTGCTCGCACCCCTGAAACGTAAGCGTCAAGCAGCAGGTCACATAGCAGCTGGCGTGCAAGGATAGTACAATCACAACAGAACAGGTTGAAAAAGTAATGCAACGAATTCAACCGGGAATGGAGTGGTTGTATGGATACACGGGAAGTGGCTGCGGAGTATCGGTTGGCGCAGTGGGCGCAGACGATACAAGCGCGGGTACAAAGCGGCCAAAGCATTAAGGAATTCTGCGCATCAGCCGGAATTAGCAGGAATGCATACTTTTACTGGCAACGAAAGCTGCGGGAGGGCGCCTGCGCGGAGCTCGCCGGGAAAGGGACTGGATCTGAGAACAGACTCATCCCAAGCGGATGGGCACAGCTTGAAACTGTAGCTGATCGCGCGGAAGCGTCAGTAACGTTAGAAGTCAATGGGTGTCGAATTACAGCAACCGCAAAGACCGACCTGGAGCTGCTGGCGAAGGTCTGCCGGGCTCTCAGTTCAGTATGATATGATTTGGCGGGAAACCCGTGTATCTTTGCTGCGGGCACACAGATATGCGAAAATCTATCAATGGGCTGATGACGCTCGTGCAGCACAGCTTTTCACTCGACCCGTACAGCGAAGCGTTATTCGTGTTTTGCAACCGGTCCCGCGACCGCCTGAAAATTCTCGAATGGGACGGCGACGGTTACTGGCTGTATTTCAAACGGCTCGAACGCGGACATTTCCGTTGGCCGTCGTCGGATGGAGAGACCACGATGACATTGAACGGCGAGGAATTATCGTGTCTGATTGATGGCGCAAGACTGGAGAAAAAGCTTAGACGCAAGGACGTTTTAGAGCGGATAATTTCATAATGGAACCAGTCCAAAAATGCCCATATTCCTTGTGTTTATGCGGCATTTTTGTAAGCGTAAAATAGGCCGGCACCTTGACATAAAATCAAGATGCCGGCCTATTTTACGCTTACCTGTAATCAGGTTGACAACCCTTTTTGAAAATAACGGCACATACTAGATTGCCAAATTCAGTGTTAATTTTTAAGTTGTTCGAAATTTTCGAACAACTGACTGCCCTCTGCCGCGTCGGTGATGAAGTTATTATAAGTGTGGATCGAATTTGTTTATAGCAAAGGAAAGCGGAAACCCTAGGAGCAAAGAGAATTGGAGAAACTCAAGGATTGGCTTGCGCGATGGGAAAACGAAAAAGACCGTAACAGCTATTCACGGACAGACCCCGACGCCACATTCATGCGCATGAAAGAGAATCATATGCGGAACGGGCAGCTGAAGCCCGGCTACAATATGCAAATAGCGGTCAATAGCGAGTACATAACCGGTGTGGCCGCGTACCCTGACCGCTCGGACAGCGGAACGCTTATCCCGTTCCTTAAAGAGATGGAATGTGGTCATCATACGAATATATCACAAAATCGTTGCCGACGCAGGATACGAGAGCCAGGACAACTATCTCTATCTGGACAGCCATGGGCAGATGAGCTTCATCAAGCCGCAAAATATTGAATACGAAAAGAGCAAGCAGTTTAAGGCGAAAATCGAGCGCCGTGAGAACATGCGGTATGACGATCTCGAGGATTGCTACTTCTGTGCCGATGGAAGGAAACTGCCCCTGTTCAGGGAGAAATCCGTCGTCACCAAGGACGAGTATATTAAGACAACAGCATATTATCTATGCAGTGATTGCAGCGGCTGCCAGTACAAGGATAAGTGTTTTCAATCTAAAAAGTATCCCAACAAGATGCTCACAGTCAAGCGTGATCTTGTAGAACTGGGCGAGCAGTCTCGGCGGAATATCACAACGCCGGAGGGTATACAGCTTCGCCTTAATCGCTCAATACAGGTCGAGGGAGCTTTTGGTGTCTTAAAATACGACCGTCATTTCAAACGGTTTCTGACTCGAGGAAAGCATAACATCTCCATCGAGCTTTATCTGCTGTGCCTCGGCTATAATATCAACAAGCTACATGCGAAATTTCAGAACAACCGTCTTCAAAACCACATTTTCAAAAAAATGATTTCCTAAATCTACAAAAAATGAGAAACGACAACAGGACACCTCCCAGTGCCCTGTAAAAGTGCACTTGTTATCTACTTTTCGGCGTGATTTTGTGGATTTGTGGCCGCCTTTCTGCCTAAATACTTCGGGAGTGCCTCAATTTGTTTTGAGACACTCCCTTGACAATCAATCATGCGCTTTGGTTTACTCAGACCAGATGGAGTGTATCAACGTCCCACTGGATTGTGTACATTCCCATAGAGGTGACGGTTTTTATAACGTGATCGTCGTATTCTCCGTAGGGAGCCCGGAACAGCGTCGGTACGACGCCTGTGACGGCGGCAATTTTGTCATTGCAGGTTGTGAGGTTTGTAACGATCTGTTCGGCGGAGAGCTTCGAGAAGTGCTCGTGGTTATTAGAGTGGCTCATGACTTCGTGGCCGGCGTCCGCAAGCTGCTTGACGGATTCCGGGTATTTGTCGACCCAGGCCCCGACAACAAAAAACGTTGCCTTAACCCCGTACCGGCCCAGTATATCGATCAGCTGATTCGTATCCTCGTTGCCCCATGCCGCGTCAAACGTCAACGATACGGCCTTGTTGTCGCGCTGGACGCAGTAAATCGGCAGCGCGCGCTTTGTTGCCGATGCCCCGACGACAGCCGGATTGTTGACGGCAAAAAATATCAGTATGACAGCCAGTATCGTCGCGCCGAGTGCGATACGCCTTTTTGTAAAGACAATGAACGTTGTGCCCTTGCCCTCATATTCGCTGCGCATGTTCATCCCTCCAAATTCTATATACTGGAGAATATGACGAGGGTACGAGCATTATTCAAAAATCAGATAACAATGCTGTCATATTACGTGCGCGGCCAGCAAGCGTAAGGCTAAAAAAACCATGAAAAAGCGCGATGCATCGTCTGGCACTTTCCTGCCGGATGGGTTATATATGATACTTAATACATCTATGAAAGGGCAGGAATATGTCTTGACAGCAAAAAAAGAACGTCCGCTAAAGCGGACGATTCTTTGTATTTAGTTTAGATCAGGTTGACGTTGGCAGCCCGGAGCTTGCTGCTGTTTTTCGGATCAGTTTCGATATCGAACGTGACTTTCTGGCCCTCGTCGAGGGATTTAAAGCCGGTTCCCGCAATTGCGGAGAAATGCACGAAAACATCATCGCCGCCGTTGTCGTTGGAAATAAAACCATAACCTTTTTCTGAATTAAACCATTTAACCGTACCGCTGTTCATTGGGTACCTCCATCAAAAAATTTCGTACCCATATAAAACAATTCCCACAAGACGTGCAAATCATTAAACGTCAATAATCCGCAGCAAACCTGTGAGGATAAAGCAATTATCATGAATACACCTATATTGTAACAGTTTTAATCACTTTGTCAAGAACAATAAAACGTCGAAAAAACAGGAATATAAGAGAAAAGCGTTGATATAAGCCAGTTTTAACGTTAAGCTTGAATTTTCCAATTTGACCGTCCACAGGTGCGGGATAAGCCATATCTGCTTTAACTTGGTGCCGGAAAAACGGCGTTATCGTTATTAAGCAACACCCGCCTCTCGACGAGTGCTATGTTGTCTGTTTTTGATTCGTCTAGGCTGATTGGCTGCCGGTGTCGCCACTGCTAGCTTCCGTGTCAATGCCCTCAATAATGACGTTCATGTAATTCGGGTCCTCTTTCAGATCAATTTCATAAAGTTTGACAGGTTTGCCGTTTTCCCGGATGATTCTGACTTTTGGCCGCAGGCAGAAGGCCTCATAGTTTTCCACGACGAGACCCGTCATACCATTGCTCAGCCTGACGAGGGTGCCAATCGGGTACGGCGCGACTTTTTTGGCAAACACATCCACGAGCTCCGGATCAAAATGAACCTGGCTGTTTCCCATGATGTATTCCATAGCTTCTGAGGGTGGCAGTGCCTTCCGGTATGGCCGCTCGGAGGTCAGTGCGTCATAAACGTCGGCCAGCGCCACCATTTTGCCGAAATCAGAAATTTCATCACCCATTTTTTTATTGGGATACCCAGAACCGTCATATCGTTCATGATGATCGAGTACGGCGATATAGCTTTTAACGGGTAACTGAAACCGGTCTCGGACATACTCGTATCCCAGCTTGGAGTGCATTTTGATGCTGTCAAACTCTTCGCTCGTCAGCTTCCCGGGTTTGTTAATAATATCCTTGTCGATAAATACTTTCCCGATGTCATGCAGCAGTGCGCCCAGGCCGAGCTTTGTGAGTTCCTTTTTATTAAGTCCCATCGTGACGCCGACAATGATTGACAGGACGGCGACATTAACAGAATGAGAGTACGTGTAATCGTCAAAGACCTTGAGATCGATCATGTTGACCATCATATTTTTGTGCTGTAGCAATTCCTCGACAATATTTTCCACACGGTTGCTTATACTGTTAATATTGACGGGAACGGTGTCTTTTTCTACGCAGACAAAAAGGCTTCTGATGCATTTTGTGGTTTCGCTGCGCAATTCTTCGCTTATAACGTTCTTTATTTCGATATCCTTGGAAATATCGTCATCAATATAAAGCCCGTTTAACATCATTTTTGATATGCTTTTTATGTATTTACTTGTCAGCGTTGTACCCGCTATCAATAATCGTTCTTCATTCCTGCCATAAACTGTTTGTCCAAGTTTCATACCCTCACGCAGGCAGTTGGCCGGCACAAATCTCATGGTGAACATCCTTCCGCTAACTGACCGTTATTTGTCCCACAGATTCTTAATCGAATTATTATGCGGCCGCATTTAGTTCAAAAAGCGAATTTTGTCGAAATCATCAAAGAAAAAATGCAATCTGGCGCCATTTCAACTACGATCATCAATGTCCTACATAAAGGTGGATGCTAAAACTGGCTTAAATGCAACATTATTACAAAATTCCGGGGCTTTATTCTTGTATATCAAAATACCCAATGATAAAATGCAAAAGCTACATTGAAAGTCAATTTTGGCAGAAATGTTATGAATGAAAAACTCGGCCGGGCATCATCTTCAATAACACTTGTGGCTGTAGCCGCATTTGCGCTTTTTGTATTGACCGGGTTAGATACATAGACGAAGGATTAAATATTTGTTCAGTACACTTAAAACACCCGCCGGTTGGCGGGTGTTTACGTATTGTTATTGTTATTATCCTTATTGAGCTTTTTTTGCCGTCTTTGTTCTTTCCATTGCTTGAATTTACCTTTTCTGAGCAAATAGACAACAAGCACTACTAAACAAATGATACCAACGTATTCGATGATCGCGTAAACAATCCAGCTGAGGATCAAGGATTTACTATCCATAAAATTCTCCCTGCCGTCAGAAATAACCCGAGGTTCTAAAAAACATTGTACACCTGGGGGCACAATTTGCAAAGTGATTCTGAAATAAATACGCCTGGACCGGGTTGTCCCCGGGGATCAGAAGGTCGCTGGCTTCTGATCGTTGTCCGTTGTTTCTTGATTGATTCTAAGCTGAAGCAGCTTATTAGCTTTAAGTAAAACCATGAAAATCAATACAAATAAAGCGATGCCTCCGGCTACCATGACGAATAAGACCACCATGTTAAATATCTGTATCAAGATGTCGGTGAAAGTTATCATAATAGACCTCCGTTGCTATCCGGACATAACTCTAAGTACCTTATATGCACCTTAGTTCGTCCTGCGGGCGCTTAAACAGCTGGCAGCACCCGCTCTCTGGGCGGGGGGGGGGCCATAAGATCACTGCATCGGCGGCTTAGGATGGTTGTTCGGATCCTCTTTATCGATCCTGAGCTGAAGCAGCTTGTTGACTTTGAGCAAAACTATGAAAATCAGCACAATTAAAGCAATGCCGGCAGCAATTCCGATAAAGCTGTATAATACCATAAAAATGCTTGCGCCAATAAAATGCGACATTATATTAGTATCCTCCCTATTTTGTGGTTGATGACATTATATTTCATTTGGGATAGGCTGTAAATAGCCAGAACGCCAATACAATAAAATCTGCCCCCGACTTAAAGCGGGGGTCAGATTCTAAAACAAGGGATTATCAGCTGATCGGGCAAAGCTTGTCGCCGAGCTTTCGGCCGGCGAGGATATGGAAATGCAGGTGAAAAACTGTTTGCCCGGCGTCCGCGCCGCAATTGGTGATAACGCGGAAACCTTCTTCGATGCCGGCTTCCTTGGCTATTTTTGCAATAGCTGCAAAGCATTTGGCGACAAGGGCAGAATTGTCCGCCGTTATGTCGGCTGCACAGGCAATGTGCTGCTTGGGTATGACGAGGATGTGTACGGGCGCCTGGGGATACAGGTCGTCAAACGCGAAGACATCGTCGTCTTCATACCGCTTGGACGACGGAATCTCGCCGGCTGCAATCTTGCAGAACAGGCAATCGGACATGAGTGGTTCCTCCTTATTTATTCAGCTTCTCGGTGACGATACCGTCCACCGCTGCCAGCGCATCCTTCAGCTTGGACACGTCTTTGCCGCCGCCCATGGCTGAATCGGGCTTGCCGCCGCCGGAACCGCCGCAGACGCTTGTGACGGCCTTGATAATATCACCGGCCCTAACACCCTTTGATACAGCCTGTTTGCCGCAGACAGCCAGGAACGTGATTTTATCATCCCGAACAGTCGCCAGAACAGCGACAACCGCTTCGTCCTTATCGCGCAGGTAATCGCCCATCTGGCGCAGCTTGTCCGCATCGGCGTCCTCCAACGTTGCCGTTACGACCTTTAAGTCACCGGCCGCGCGCGCGTCCTGAAGGAAGCGGGCCGCGTCGTTTTGGGACTCCTTGGAATGAAACGCGTCGACGGTGCGGCGAAGCGTTCGCAGCTCGCCAAGCTGCAGCTCGACCTTCTCGGGCAGATCCTCGGGGCTGGCGGCTTTGACAAGGCCGGAAAGCTGCTGCAAAAGCGTTCGGTTTTCCTTGACGCGTTCAAGCGTCTGACGGCCGACGATGGCTTCAATGCGGCGGACGCCGGAAGCGACCGAGAACTCGCTCGTAATTTGCAGCACGCCGGCCTTGGCTGTGTTGTCCAGGTGTGTTCCGCCGCACAGCTCCGTCGAAAACGCACCCATGCTGACAACGCGGACAGTCTTGCCATATTTTTCACCGAACAGCGCCGTCGCGCCGGTCTTCTTGGCTTTTGCCAGGGACATCTCCTCAACCTTGATCGGTACGCCTTCCAAAATGGCGTCATTGACCAGTTCTTCAACCCGTGTGAGCTCCTCGGGCGTCATAGCGGAAAAATGGGTGAAGTCAAAGCGCAGCTTGTCCGGCTCGACGAGAGAGCCGGCCTGCTGGACATGGTCGCCGAGCACGGTTTTTAAGGCTTTGTGCAGCAAATGCGTGGCCGAATGGGCGCGGCGGATCGCGTCGCGCCGGGCCTCGTCGATCAGGGCCATGACCTCATCGCCCACGGTAATCTCGCCGCCGACGACGACGCCGTGGTGCAGGAACTTGCCGCCCTTGTTTTTCTGGACGTTCGTAACTTTGAAAAGAGCCTCCGGTGTCGTCATCGTACCGCAGTCGGCCATCTGGCCGCCCATTTCGGCGTAAAACGGCGTCTTGTCCAACACGATGACGGCCTCATCGCCCGTACGGATGGACGAACAGACCTCGCCGTCGGCGACAATGGCGAGTATATGGCATTTTTCGCCGGGCATCTCATAGCCGACAAATTCCGTCGGGGTGCTGTCAAGGCCAAGCTCGACGCCGGCCCAGGCCAAATCACCCAATGCCGCCCGAGCCGTCCGGGCGCGTTCACGCTGTTCGGCCATCAGCTGGTCAAAGCCGGGGTGGTCCAGCGTCAGGTCCTGTTCCTCCAGAATCTCAATGGTAAGATCGACGGGGAAGCCGTACGTATCATAGAGCTTAAAGGCGTCTTTGCCGGGGAAGACCGTTTCACCCTTTTTCCGGGTTTCGTTGAGAAGGCTTGTCAGAATATTCATGCCGGCGTCAATCGTCTTGCTGAAGTTTTCTTCTTCTGTTTTGATGATCTGGGTGATATAGCCCTGCTTTTCTGCCAGTTCCGGGTAGGCGTTTTCATTTTCGGCGATGACAGTCTGGCAGACTTCACATAAAAATGTGCCGGATACGCCCAGCAGTTTTCCGTGGCGAGCCGCGCGGCGCAGTAAACGGCGAAGGACATAACCGCGGCCTTCGTTAGAGGGCAGGACGCCGTCTGCGATCATCATGGTGGACGAGCGCGCGTGGTCGGTGATGACGCGCAGCGATATATCTGTTTTTGCGCTTTGGCCGTAGGTTGCGCCGGTAATC
Source organism: uncultured Sporobacter sp. (assembly GCA_963675425.1). Lineage (GTDB taxonomy): Bacteria > Bacillota > Clostridia > Oscillospirales > Oscillospiraceae > Sporobacter. The sequence goes on from OY776214.1 coordinate 2,980,543, forward strand.
TCGGATACCTTGTGTGTGATGCTCATAACCGTATCGACGTCAAACAGACTGTCTACGCCTTGACAGGCGACGGCCAGACGCTCGAGGCCCATACCGGTGTCAATATTTTTCTGTTTGAGTTCCGTATAGTTCCCGTTGCCGTCATTGGAAAACTGTGTGAAAACATTGTTCCAGATCTCTATATAGCGGTCGCAGTCGCAGCCGACGGTGCAGTCCGGCTTGCCGCAGCCCTTGTCCGGCCCGCGGTCAAAGAAAATTTCACTGCAGGGTCCGCAGGGGCCGGCCCCGTGCTCCCAGAAATTATCCGCTTTACCAAAGCGGAAAATGCGCTCGGCCGGGATGCCGATCTCCTTGTTCCAAATATCAAAGGTTTCCTCATCATTTTCGTAAATGGTGGGATACAAAAGCGCCGGGTCAATGCCGACTGTCTGGGTTAAAAACTCCCAGCTCCAGGCGATGGCCTCGTGCTTGAAGTAGTCGCCGAAAGAGAAGTTGCCCAGCATCTCGAAGTATGTACCGTGCCGGGCTGTCTTGCCGATATTTTCAATGTCAGGCGTCCGGATGCACTTCTGGCAGGAAGTGATGCGGCGGCGCGGCGGCTCCTGCTCGCCGGTGAACCACGGCTTCATCGGAGCCATGCCCGAATTAATCAGAAGCAACGACGCGTCGTTTTGCGGTATGAGTGAAAAGCTGGGCAGGCGAAGATGGCCCTTACTTTCAAAAAAGGACAAAAACATTTCGCGCAGCTCGTTTAGACCGTATTTTTTCATATTGACCTCCCGTGCGTTCCGTCTGCCGGTAAGCAGACGATACACAATATTATAATGCAAGCGGACACAATGTCAATATTCCGGACGGATCAAAAACCGTTTCTCCCAGTTTTGCGGAGAAACGGTTTTCGATGTCCGGTAAGAGGGTGGTGTTCAGCGTTTGCGGACGTTGAGGGAAATTTCCGACAGCGCCTTAGATGCTTCCATGTCGAACTGATGGGTTCTGGCCATGTCACCAAGGGCCAGAAAACCGACGAGCCGCCCGTCGTCCACAACGGGCAGACGCCGCACCTGCGAGTCGGCCATCTGACGGGCGGCCTCGCGTACGTCATCCTTCGCGGTGACCGTTACCAGATTGCGCGTCATAACCTCACGGACCGGCGTTGTGTCGGGATCGTTTTCCGCCGCGACGCACCGAAGAACGATATCGCGGTCGGTGACGATACCCCTGAGCTTGCCGTCCGGGGTGCACACGGGGATGCTGCCGATATTGTGACGGTACAAAAGCCGTGCCGCCAGCGACGTCGGTTCATCCGGTCCGATGGTAATCACACTGTCTGACATAAGATCCGATACGAGCATACTTAGCCTCCTCAGAAGTTTAGGATGTAATTTCCGGGGTCATGTTGATTATTAACCAAACAGGCATAATATATACCGTGATGCAAAGGGCGAATTACCGGGGTATTTAAAGCTGATATTCATAATCCCGTTGGGTCGGTTAGGCTGCTATCGCCGATGCCGATAGCACAGCAACCGGCATTTATTACGGTTCCAGGCTTAATCGGCTGGCGCCCAGCGCGCCGTTAGCCCACAGGACATCCCGTATCTGATCGGCCTGCGTGTCGGCGCAGGAGATGATCAGAACCACTTCGCTCAGGCTTTTGTTTTTTTTTATGTTTTTACGTACGGATAACAATTTTATCAAAATACCGACGCCAAAACCGAGAGCTGTCCCGATGAGCGCCCAAATAATCGGGCCCCATTCGAGTATAAAGCCGTATATCATACCGAAGAGGGCAAACGTGGTGGCTGAAATGATCGGGTAGTCCAATGTGCTGACACGATCCGAGCTGTGAATACTGTCTAATAGCTGTTGCTCGTCATCTTTTTTGTCCAACGGAACGGCGAGGATATCCTCTTTTGGAACGCCTTTCATTTGAAGTGCCGTTACTGCTTTTTCAATATGGATTGTGTTTTCAAAATTCGATACGATATACATTAACGCTCCTTTTTTTAAGGCGTGTCCAACCGGTATCTTAAAATTTTTATACTGGTATTCCTGCCTTAAAAATTTGCTCAGCTCCCATTGGCACAGCTTATTGGCTTCGATAATATCTGTATAAGCGCCGTAGATGCCGAAGAAAAAAAGAGACGGAACGTTGAGAAGCCATTGTTTGTCCACGATGCATTTTGCCGCATCAAACTGCAGCAGCGTGGTTAATTGAATGGCGGGCAGCAGCTTTGAAAAGTAGGCGACAACGATCCACCACGCCATCAGAAAAAACGCCACCATTATGTTATGGTTAACCAGCTGACCGGTACCGGGGGAGATCATGGACCATAAAACGGCGGCTTGGGGCGGGCTTCTTCGCAAATAGTTAAAACCAAGAGGATGGATAATAAAGGGCTTAACGCTCGCGTCTTCTCTGGAAGACAGGATATAATTATTATTCATGTCGATTGTCAGTCTGTAGCTGTCCCAAACAGTGAACAGATAGGTAGGGATGTAAAGCAGCAGCCACCGGTTATCGAGCACGGCTTTAGCGGCTTCAAATTCCCCAATGAAACTATAGAATATTGATAGATTGAGTTGCGCTTTAAGGTTGATAAAAACTTCCCATACGAACAAAATAAAGCCCGTTAAATACCTCGAAAGCAGCATGTGCCCACAGCCGGGGAAAATCGCTGACCACAGCGCAATGATCCAAGGGGAACGCAGATGCATCTGTGTTGTTCCAAGGATACTGACTCTTGCCTTTATCCGTCGGTATTGTTGTTCGTTGTTCATTGTATCAACCATAGATTTATTAAAATATCAAAAAAACACAACACCCATAGTATGTCCATTATTTTTAAGATATACCGCAATATGTTGTGTTTGCCAAGAATTTGAATATAACGCAAACCCTATCAGGTCAAAAACAAATAAATCGCCGTCTTCAATCCGGTTCAGGGTGAGTTTGGGAACAGATCAATCCTAAAAGCAAAAATAATATTGTGGGCGTTGTCATCACCGCGGACGTATGATACTATGGACCGCACGGGAAGGGGAGAGATTATGGAGCATGAAGATTATATGAAAACCGCTCTGGAGCTGGCACAGCGCGCGATGCGCGAAGGGGAGGTGCCCGTCGGATGTGTTATCGTGGATGAGGACGGCGATATTATCGGGCGCGGGCGCAACCGCCGCGAAAAAAAACGAAGCGCTCTGGCTCACGCGGAGCTCGAAGCCATTGACGAGGCCTGCCGGAATACGGACGACTGGCGGTTGTCCGGGTGCGCGATGTATGTGACGCTTGAGCCTTGTCCCATGTGTGCGGGCGCTATTGTCAATGCGCGTATTCCCAAGCTTTTTTACGGGGCGCGGGAGGAGCTTTCCGGCGCGTGCGGCAGCGTCATTAATTTGTTTATGGAGCGGTTCGGCCATTCGCCGCAGGTCGTCGGCGGTATTTTAAACGATGAGTGCGCCGCGCTGATGTCGGACTTCTTTAAATCTCTGCGTGAGAATTCGCCCGGTACTTCACAGACTTAGCCGACTTTACCATAAGGCATAAAGAAAAAAACGCCGGTAACGGCGTTTTTTATGTTTGGTGCGAATTGGGCACACTGTCATGCGGCAGCTGTTATTTGATGGTCAGCCGTATTGCAATCGGCTTCGTCATGTGATCATGACGTCAACGGCCTGTTCAGCCAATCGGATTCCCGGTTTTGTCAAACAGCGGCAGCGGCGCGAGATAAATAATATCGCTGCGCCCGACGGCGTCGCCCTCGGCCAGGATTGACATGCGTCCGGCGACGAGGCCGCCGGCCTGCTGGACGAGCTCCTCAACGGCACTAAGAGACTGGCCTGTGGATATAACGTCATCGATAATGAGAATGCGTTTACCCTCGATCTTAGCGGCATCCGCGCCGTCCATATACAGCTTCTGGGTAAAGTCGGTGGTAATCGACTTGACGTCGGCCGTAAATACGCCGTTCATATAAAGCTTCGGCGATTTTCGGACCAGGAAATAATCATTTCGTCCGCTCTGCCGGGCCATTTCGTGAATGAGTGGTATGGCTTTGGCCTCGGGAGCTATCAGAAAATCAAATTCGGGCGCCTTTTTTAAGAGCGCGGCGGCACAGGCGCAAGTCAGCTCCACATCGCCAAAAATAACAAAGCCCGCGATCATCAGCTCATCGTTTAACCGGCACAGCGGCAGCTTTCGCTTGAGTCCGGCAATCTCCAGTTCATAAACCATACAAACAGTCCTTTCGTGCGATTTCATCAACAGGCCTACCTGTCAGATTATAGTCCGGCAGGGCAGGGAAGTCAAATAGTACCCATGCATGAAAAAACAAGCTGCCGGTTGGCAGCTTGTTATATCTTGAATCTTATTCAGTTTAAAAGCTCGCGGTAATAATCGGCATCGCCGACGCGGCCGACGGCGGAAAACGATGCCTTTGAAAAATCAAGGCACTCTTCCGACAGCGCCCGGATGTCCTCGGCTGTAACACTGTCATAGTTGGCGATAATTTCGTCAAGCTCCGGGACATATCCATGGTAAAGCTCGTTTCGGCCGAGACGATGCATACGAGAGCCTGTTTGTTCCAGGCTCATCAGGATGTTGGCCTTGATCTGCTCCCGTGCCCGTGTCAGTTCCTCCGGCGTAACACCGTCCTTGATCTGCCGCAGTTCGTCGAGGATGACGGTAATAGCCTCGCGTTCCGTATCTTTTCCTAAAGCGGTATAAACGGCAAAAAGCCCTGTGTCGCGGTAACTGGACCCGAAGGAATACACGGTATAGCACAACCCGCGCTTCTCGCGTACCGTCTGAAACAGGCGCGAGGACATCCCGCCGCCCAGAATATCGCTGAGGAGCTGCAGAGAGTACCGGCGCTTGTCCGTAACGGAAAGGCCGGGGAAGGCGAGCAGGAGGTGATTTTGCTCCAGGCTTTTGCGTTTGGCTGTAAACGACGGCGTATAAACCGCCGGCTTAAATGTTTTGCCGCCGCCGTCCTGCATGGCTGAAAAGCGCGCTGTCAGCAGCTCAATATCCGCCGGCTTGTAGCTGCCGGACAACGCAACAACGACGGAACGCGGACGGTAGTGCTCCGCCATATGCGCCCGGAGTGCCGCACCGGTCATCTTAGACAGCGCCGTTTTTGTGCCGAGCACCGGCCGCGACAGCGAAAAGCCGCGAAAGACTGCCGTCTGAAGCCGCTCGGACGCCAGGTCCTCCGGCGTATCCTTATACATGTCGATCTCTTCCCGGATGACGCCTCTCTCGTTATTGACGTCGGCCTCGTCAAAACGGGAGTTGAAGAACATGTCGCACAGCACATCGGTGAGCTGGTCCAGATGCGTGTCGAGTACACGGCCATGAAAGCAGGTGCATTCCTTAGTCGTGAAGGCATTGACCTGGCCGCCGATGCCGTCCATAATGTCGGCCAGCTGGGTGGCCGTGCGCGTATCGGTACCCTTAAACAGCATATGCTCGATAAAGTGGGACGCGCCGCTCATGCGCGCGGATTCGTATCTAGACCCCGTGGCGACCCAGATTCCCAGCGCGACGGATCGAACATAGGGTATATGCTCATGGACAATGCGCACGCCGTTGGGCAGTGTGATTTTTTCGTACATAAATGACCTCTGCGATTTGAGATTTAATAAGTAGGGGACGCTGGTATCAGCGTCCCTTTAATTTTCATTTGGTCAGAGGGCGGATAGCAGCTGCCCCTATGGTGTTTTTTACGCCTGGTCGATGGGAAGGCCCGCTGCCTGGCGCTCCTTGATAGCGTCCTTGCGCGAGAGGTTAACGCGGCCGCGGTCATCGATTTCGGTGACCTTAACCCAGGTGTAGTCGCCTTCGTTAAGCACGTCCTCAACCTTTTCAACACGGCGATTTTCCAGCTTCGAGATGTGAACCATGCCGTCCTTACCGGGTACAAGCTCTACAAACGCGCCGATGGGGATAATGCGCACAACCTTACCGTAGTAGAGCTTGCCGACCTCGGGAACGAACACGATGTTATCAATGATTTTCTTGGCGGCGCGGCAGGCATCGATATCGGCGGAGGAGATGAAAACGCTGCCGTCGTCCTCGATATCGATCTTCGCGCCGGTGTCGGCCACGATCTTCTGGATGATCTTGCCGCCCGAGCCGATGACCTCGCGGATTTTTTCCGGGTCGATCTTCATGGAGATCATCTTCGGAGCCGACGCGGCCAGTTCTTCTCTTGGCTTGGAGATAACGGGGAGCATAACCTCGTCAAGGATTTGGATGCGCGCCTCGCGTGTGATATCAAACGCGGATTTAATGATGTCATAGGTCAGGCCGTCGTTTTTCAGGTCCATCTGAATGGCGGTGATACCTTTTTTCGTGCCGCCGACCTTGAAGTCCATTTCACCGTGGAAATCTTCGACGCCCTGGATGTCGATAAAGGTTGTCCATTTGTCGCCATCGGAGATGAGTCCGCAGGAGATACCGGCAACCGGAGCCGTAATCGGGACGCCTGCGTCCATCAGTGCCAGCGTCGAGCCGCAGATGGAGCCCTGGGATGTTGAGCCGTTGGAGCTGAGAACCTCGCTGACGACGCGGATAACATATGGGAAATCCTCAAATGCAGGCAGCACGGGCTCAAGCGCCTTTTCAGCCAGCGCGCCGTGGCCGTATTCGCGGCGGGAGGTGGAGCGGCTGGGCCGCGCCTCACCAACGGAGAAGGACGGGAAGTTGTAGTGATGCATATAACGCTTGGACTGCTCTTCGTAAATGGTATCAAGCTTCTGCGCGTCGGAGAGCATGCCGAGTGTGGCAATGGAAAGAACCTGCGTCTGTCCGCGGGTAAACAGGCCCGAGCCGTGCACACGCGGGATGACGCCGACCTCGGAGGCCAGCGGACGGATTTCGTCCATTGCGCGTCCGTCGACGCGTTTTCCCTGCAGCAGCCAGGCCTTGACGACCTTCTTCTGAATCTTATACGTAATCTCCTCGAGCTGAGAGGTAATCTCCGGGTATTCCTCGCCGAATTCGGCAATCATTTTGTTGACGACGGCGTTGTACCGCTCCTCGCGGACGTTCTTGTCGTCGGTGTCCATGCTGTGCTCGACGTCCTGCAAATACTTGTCCACGATTTTGGCAAAGAGCTCGTCATTAAAGGCGGCCTTGTCATAGGTGAACTTCGGCTTGCCGACCTCGGAGACCATCTGATTGATGAGGGCGATAACCGGCTTGATGGCATCGTGCGCGGCAATGATACCGCCGAGCATAACGTCCTCGGGGATCTCTTTGCCGGAGGCTTCGATCATGACAATTTTTTCACTCGTTGCGGCGATGGTGCAGAACATCTCGCTCTTCTCACGCTCTTCGGACGTGGGATTGATGATATATTTGCCGTCAATGAGGCCGAGCGCCACGCCGGCGATGGGTCCGTTAAACGGAATGTCGGAGATGCTGACGGCGGCGGCTGCGCCGATCATCGCGGCAATCTCCGGCGAGTTGTCGTGATCAACGGCGAGGACTGAGCATGTGATGATGACATCGTTTCTCAGGTCGCCGGGGAAAAGGGGACGCATCGGCCGGTCGATCATGCGAGCGGCCAGCACACCGCGTTCACTGGGACGGCCTTCGCGGCGCAGGAAGCCGCCTGGGATGCGGCCGACGGCGTAAAGCTTTTCCTCAAAGTCAACGCCGAGCGGGAAATAGTCGATACCGTCGCGCGGACGAGCGGAAGCCGTTGCCGTCACCAGAATGGTTGTTTCGCCGTAGCGGACGAGAACAGCGGCGTTGGCCAGCTCTGCGAGCTTGCCGACCTCCAACGTGAGCGGCCGTCCGGCCAGCGTCATGGAATACTGCTTATAATCATTAAACTCTCTTTGCTTGATGATCATGGAATGCTCCTTTCATTTGTGGGAAGCCACAATCACCTAGCACTTGAAAATAGGCCCGATCCGGCTCGGACGCATTTTCAACTGCTATGGGATTGCATGCTTCTGATATATATGTTTAGGGTTGTTATCTGAAAGCGGCCTTGAGACGTACTATAGTTTTAACCTCAATGGTCCGCCGTCATACAAAGTCAGCGTCTTTTTCTTATTATTGCATAACGGGGCTGTTCTGATACGCTCAGACCAGCCCCATTGGTTGTTTTACTTTCTTAAGCCAAGTTTGGCAATTAGCGCCCTGTAGCGCTCGATGTCTTTCTTAGCCAGGTAGTCCAGTAGGTTACGCCGCTTACCGACCATCTTGAGAAGCCCCAGACGGCTGTGGTTGTCTTTCTTGTGCTCTTTGAGGTGTTCGGTGAGTTGCACGATGCGCTCGGTCAGGATGGCGATCTGAACCTCTGGTGAGCCGGTGTCGGTCTCATGCGTGCGGTTTGACTCAATAACAGCGTTTTTTTGTTCCTTCGTAATCATTTATATAGTCCTTTCTTTTCTCGGCGCCGCGTTAAGCATGCTGCCGGATTTCCCCAAAACCGAGTAACGGGCGGAAAAGGCACCGGAATGTGATCCGGCTTTGTCCCGAAACTAAGAAATGGGGCTTAAAAACAGGCATTTTAAGCCAAGCTAAGGCATTTTAACACACACCCTATTAATTGTAAAGCTTTAATTATTATATGTAAAGATGTTAAAGCGACACTTTAAATTTGCGGCACAACGAAACCAACTTACAGCTTCAGGAGCCATTATTCTTCCAGAACAGTTTGCCCACAGTTGCTGTTTCACGCATGCTGCCGGAGCATCTGACATTCCGTGATGGCAGGGTAGTAATGGACGAAGTCCACCTTTGCAGTTTAAGCAATTTGGTGGACTTTGTCAACAAAAGATGAAGTTTCTAGCGCGGCATTGATGTCAGAGTGTTCCGATCATTTTTGCAACGTCTTCCGGAGACAGGCCTTTAGCGTTGATGAGCGGCGCTTTTGTCTGCGTATCTTCGAAGCCAAGGAAGTTTTCGCTCATACCCGAAATGACGAATGCGTCGTATCCGCGCATATTCTTCGCCGTCATATCCTCGATGGGCATCGGGTGCACGGCAAATCCCTGGCTTGTCAGGTAATCGCTGTACCGCGTCATATTCGGCTCAATGGCGATCTTGCCTTTCATTTTTACCACCTCGCCGATTATAGTCTGTTATCTTCCGCCGCTTTATCCGTTTCCGTTGCTTTTTTTTTGATGTATTCGTTCCGTCTTCGTGACTCTGACCGGTTAAAGCCGTACGCCGTTAAATTCGGACAGGAAATGTTCGACAAATAGATACAAAAAGTGGTATAATATGTATCCATACAGGAGTATTTTGAGAAACCCAGGAAGGTGCTTTGATGACGTATTACGATGTTCTTGGAATAAGCCGCACGGCGAATGATGCTGAAATTAAGAAAGCCTATCGTCAGATGATCATCGCTTTTCATCCTGATAAATATCAGGGGGATAAACAGTTCGCGGCCACAAAAACACACGAAATCGTCGAAGCGTATAAGACGCTTCGTCATCCGGTATCCCGAAAAGCGTATGACGAGCAGTTAAACTCTCGAAATACAGCGGATTTTGTGGCCGAATACCAGTCCCGACGGGCTAAAGCGGCCAGCACCGGATCGCGCGGCTATTATAAAAAGCCTGTACGAAAGGGCTTGAAGATCGCGCTGATTGTGCTGGGCATGATTTTCTTTGTTTTAGTTGTGCTTTTATTTCTAATAATCATTAGCAGTCTCTGACTTGACGGTCCTGCGTTCGGAACTTAATGGGACCGGCTGCGTCGCCTTGCGGAATATGAGAGCGAAAGGCTGAATGCTCTGCGTACATAGAAAGGCTCTTGATGAAAAGGTTTTTTATTCTAATCGGTTCAGTTGTTGCGGTTGCCGCCGTTTCAATACTCCTGATCCTTGTCCTGACCAAAGATAACACGATGTTCCCGATGAATGCCGGAGAAGTGGGCAGCATTACATTTGAAATAGAGCCGTCCGGCGGCAATAATTTTACGGTAACGGACAGGACTCGGATTGAAGAGATTATCGGCCATATTAACGATCTGGATCTGCAGGAGCCGGACCCGGACGCGGAATTTAATCTGACCGAGACCGTCTACCAGATACGCTGCTGGCATGACGACGGCTCGTCCGACGTTATTAGGATCATCGGTGACGATGTTTTGCTTGCCCGAAACGAAGACGGGGACAATACCTATACTGCCGATTGTACCGAGCTTCTCACCCTGCTTGATGCAGCAACTTGGGACCGGCGACACGGCGTCATAGAATAATCTGCCGCGAACGCAGTCCAATTAATATCTGACTAAAAGGAGAAGGGATATGCCTATCAAGGTTGTTTTTCACATCGATGAAATGCCAAAGTGGAAGCTGCTACTCAATAACGTCGCAAATCTTCTGAAATCCTTCGACGAAACCTTATCGGATGTTAAAATGATCGAGGTGCTGGCAAACTCGGAAGCGGTCGAAGCCTATGCGGAGGATCGGTTCGGCGATACGTTATTGGCAATGGACCATCTGGCCAAGCAGGGCGTCCGATTTGTCGCGTGCAATAATGCGCTAAATAGGCTGGAAATAGCAAAAGAGAAGCTCTATCCGTTTGTCGATATCGTACCCGCCGGTGTCCGGGAGCTTTTGGACAGGCAAATGGACGGGTATGCGTATATTAAACCGTAATACTTAAACGCGTAGGGACGGCCATTGGCCGTCCGCTGGTGCTTGCCTTGTCAAATGCTATCCTTGCAGTATGGTCGCATCACGAATGATCTATAATAATAGGGCAGGTGAGCAAATGTATCTAGGTGTTCTGGGTCAGCTTGTGTTATGAAGGGGCCCATGGCGGCGGTTCCATCCTTACTTATTTTTTCTGCAATTTTAGTAGCATTAAGGAATGGAATAAAATATAAATTTATTGTTTTTAATAGAAAGAAAATTATGAAGCTCGTTAACAGTAAGCATAATGGCTAATATTCAAATACTATTATTCAAACTACGAGACAGCCCGCAGCATCCGCTGCGGGCTGTTAGCAACTCATATTAATCTCATTTCCCCAAATAAATCATCAGCGCGGCAACGTCGGCAGGGGAGACACCGCTGATGCGGGAGGCCTGGCCAAGGTTCAGCGGCTTGATCTGTGTAAGCTTTTGGCGGGCTTCGAGACGGAGGCCCTGCATACTGTTATAGTCCAGGTCCTGCGGGAGCTTGACGTCTTCCATGCGGCGCATTTCCGCGACCTGGCGCATCTGGCGCTTGATATATCCCTCGTATTTAACCGATATTTCAGCCTGCTCGGCAACAGCCTTATAGAGCGCGGGGCGCTCCCGGTCAAACGGGGCGAGGCTGTCGTAATCAATCTGCGGCCGGCGCAGAAGCGCGGCGAGGCTGACGCCGGACACGACCTCCGCCGTGCCCTTTTCCTTGAGCAGAGCGTTGAGCGCAGCCGTCGGCGGCAGATGCGTTTTTTCAAGCCGGGCGATCTCACGGTCGACGGCTTTATATTTGTCTAAAATCCGCTGGTAGCGTTCTCCGGAGACGAGGCCGATGCGATGGCCGTGATGGGCCAGCCGGATGTCGGCATTGTCCTGACGGTGATACAGCCGGTACTCGGAGCGGGACGTCATCATGCGGTACGGCTCGTTGGTGCCCTTGGTGACAAGGTCGTCTATAAGCGCGCCGATATAGCCCTCGTCACGCCGGATGATAAGCGGCTCATCGCCGAGAATTTTAAGCGCGGCGTTGACGCCGGCGACAAAGCCCTGGACGGCGGCCTCCTCATAGCCCGACGAGCCGTTAAACTGGCCGGCTCCGTAAAGTCCCTGTATTTTTTTTGTTTCAAGCGTCGGCAACAATTCCGTGGGGTCGACGCAGTCGTACTCAATGGCGTAGGCGCAGCGCATCATTTCCGCGTTTTCAAGGCCGGGGATCGTGCGCAGCATCTGCAGCTGGACCTCCTCGGGCAGAGAAGAGGAAAAGCCCTGGACATACAGCTCGTCCGTCGTGAGTCCCATCGGCTCGATAAACAGCTGATGGCGCTTTTTGTCGGGAAACGTGACGATTTTGCCCTCTATGGACGGGCAGTAGCGCGGACCAACGCCTTCAATGACGCCGGAAAACAGCGGGCTGCGGTCCAGATTTTGCCGGATAATCTCGTGCGTCTGCTCGTTCGTATACGTCAGCCAGCAGACTGCGCTGTTTTCAGGCGGCTGTGTTGTCTCGAAGGAGAAGGGGAGCGGGTCTTCGTCGCCGGGCTGCAGCTCCATCTTGGAGAAATCGACACCCCGCTTGTTGATACGCGGCGGCGTGCCGGTTTTAAAGCGACGGATTTCAAGGCCGAGCGCTTTCAGATTGTTTCCCAGCTTCGTGGCGGCAAACATGCCGTCCGGCCCGCCCTCGCGGACCGCGTCGCCGACGATTGTCCGCCCGGACAGGTACGTCCCGGTGCAAATCACGGCGGCTTTGATATCATAGCGCGCGCCCGTCTCCGTCAGGACGGAGGTGACCGCGCCATCCTTAACGATGATTTCGGTAATTTCCCCCTGTTTAAGCGTCAGGTTATCCTGGCGCTCTAGCGTATGCTTCATGAGGTCCTGATATTTACGCCGGTCGGCCTGGGCCCGGAGCGAGTGGACGGCCGGCCCTTTGCCGCGGTTTAAAAGCCGATATTGGATGCAGGCTGAGTCGGCCGCCCGCGCCATCTCGCCGCCGAGCGCGTCCAGCTCACGAACAAGATGCCCTTTGCCGGTGCCGCCAATGGCGGGATTGCACGGCATATTGCCCACAGCGTCAAGATTGATCGTAAAGCAAATGGTTTTCAAACCCAGGCGCGCCGACGCCAGCGCGGCCTCAATCCCGGCGTGGCCCGCGCCGATCACGGCGATATCAAATTGTCCGGCGTCAAATGCCATGCTGCCCTCCGGCGATCTAAATACTTATATCCAGATGGTAAATACTGGGATGAATGGTGATTCAAAATGTGTAAATAATGGAAAAGGGAGCTTTATACCGGCACAATATAACTGGAATGGCTTCCTTTGATTGAAAAAGCTGAACGCAGGGTCAGACTGTTGAATTAATGTTCAAATCGCTGTTTGCCGGCGTCAGCACAGCTGTGGGAGAAAACGGCCGTTTTACCCCTCTCGGCTCATATTTCGACGTTAACTAATAGCGCCGGCAAATAATTTTAAGCGAAATGCGTCATAATTGCAAGCGTAACGGTTAAAATGCCACGAAATTCAGACGTGCCAACAGTTGACAACGCATCCATATCGGTTATAATTTATTGGTATATTTATCTGTTGGCGGGTTTGGCCGTTTTACAGGAGTTTAAAAAGGTACTCGGGAGGAAATATGCTGTCAAATATAGATAAGACGATGGACAAGATCGTTGCGCTCTGTAAGGGGCGCGGCTTCATTTATGCGGGGAGCGAGATATACGGCGGACTGGCCAACACGTGGGACTACGGGCCGCTGGGCGTGGAGCTGAAGAATAATATCAAGCGCGCCTGGTGGAAGAAATTCGTGCAGGAGAGCCCGCACAACGTCGGGATTGACTCGGCCATTTTGATGAACCCGCAGGTGTGGGTGGCCTCCGGCCACGTCGCCACGTTCAACGACCCGCTTATAGACTGTAAGGCGTGCAAGATGCGCCACCGCGCGGACAAGCTCGCCGAAGCATGGAACGAGGCCAACGGTGTGACGGACGTCGCCGTCGAGGCCATGACGAGCGACGATCTCATCGCGTATATCCGCGACAAGGGCATCGTATGCCCCGGCTGCGGCAAATCAGAATTTACAGACATCCGTAAATTCAACCTTATGTTCAAGACGTTTCAGGGCGTTACGGAGGATTCGGCGTCCCAGATCTATATGCGGCCCGAGACGGCGCAGGGCATTTTCGTCAATTTTAAAAACGTCCAGCGCACGACGCGTAAAAAAATACCGTTCGGCGTGTGCCAGATCGGCAAATCCTTCCGCAATGAAATTACGCCCGGTAACTTTACGTTCCGTACGCGCGAATTTGAGCAGATGGAGCTGGAGTTTTTCTGCAAGCCCGGGTCGGACCTTGAGTGGTTTGACTACTGGCGCGCCTACTGCCACGAGTGGCTGTTAGGCCTTGGCCTGCAGGAGGGCAACATCCGGCTTCGTGACCACGAGCAGGAGGAGCTGTCGCACTACTCCAATGCCACTACCGACTTTGAATATCGGTTCCCGTTTGGTTGGGGGGAGCTGTGGGGCATTGCCGACCGTACAGACTTTGACCTCAAGGCGCATCAGACGACGTCGGGCGAGTCTCTGGAATATTTCGACCAGGAGACGGGCGAAAAGTATATCCCTTACGTCATCGAGCCGTCCCTGGGGGCTGACCGCGTTCTGCTCGCGTTTTTAATCGACGCGTATGACGAGGAGGTCGTCGACGCCGAGAAACACGACACGCGCGTCGTCCTGCACTTAGCGCCGGCGCTCGCCCCGTTTAAGTGCGCCGTTCTGCCGCTGTCCAAAAAACTGTCCGAGCCGGCGCGTGAGCTGTATACGCGTTTGCAAAAGCCGTTCTCGGTGGACTTTGACGACACCGGTTCCATCGGCAAGCGGTATCGCCGTCAGGACGAAATCGGCACGCCGTTTTGTGTAACGTACGACTTCGAGTCTCAGGAGGACGGCTGCGTTACCGTGCGCGACCGTGATACCATGACGCAGGAACGCGTCAAAATCGACGAACTTGTCTATTATCTTGCAGGGAAGGTTGCTTATTGACACAACAAAATATAACGTGCCGGCCACTCGCGCCGTTCACGCAAAATCGTTATGTAACCCTGACGCTTTTGCTGCTGCTCGGTATCGGGACGGGATGCATTTCCATGATGCTTGGTGCGGCGTATTTCGGCCTGCCAATGTTTTACGCGTATTTCGGCAGCCCGATGCTGATTCTTTTAAACCTGCTGCCGCCGGTGCTCATTCTCTTTTTGGCCTACTTCATCGGCGGCCGGGCCTGGATCGCCTTTTTAATCACAGCGGTCTTTGTGCTGGCGCTGAGCATTATTGATTTTTTCAAGATCCAGGTCAGAAGCGAGCCGCTCGTTCTGTCAGACTTCGGCCTGACGGAGGAGGTCGGCAATGTCGCCGATGGCTATGCAATGATCATCAACTGGAAGGTCTGGGTGGCCGCCTTTTATGTCGCGGCCGGGACGGTTTTCTCAGGCCTTCTGCTGCGATACAGGCCCGGAAAAAAAACGCGGCTGATCGGTATTGCGGCCGTCGCCGCCGTTTCGTCGGTGGCTTACTTAACGCTTTATAGCAGCGAAAAGCTCTACGGGAATACCAAGGCCGCCTATGCGATTAACATCTGGTCCAATTCGGAAAAATCAATCGCCAGAGGCTTTACTTATCCATTTATATACAGCCTGCAGGACTGGACGAATAAACCACCGGATGGGTACAAGGCCAGCCAGGCCGCCGAGCTTTTAGCGTCCTACACGGATGACGGCATACCGGACGACAAGAAGGTTAATGTCATCAGTGTGATGCTGGAGTCGTATGCAGACCTGTCTCTGCTGGACATTCTGGAGTTCAAAGAAGACGTTTATGGTCCGCTTCACGCGCTGCAGCAGGAATCGGTATACGGCAGTATTGTGGCCAATACCTTTGCCGGCGGCACGACGAACAGCGAACGTTCTTTCTTAACAGGGTATACCCATCTCGGCGATTTTCAGCTGCCGACGAATTCCTATGTCCGGTATCTGAGTGGGCAAGGCTACTATACGGAAGGGTTTCACGCGGGTTACGAGTGGTATTACGACAGGGACAGGATCAACGACAATCTGGGGTACGACCGGTACTATTTCCTTGAGGATCTGGAGACGGAGGACCGTACGGACGAATTTTTCTTTTCGCAGGTTGAGAAGATGTTTGATACACGCGATTCATCCGTGCCGTATTTCAGCTACAACCTGACGTTTCAGAACCATGGCCCGTACGACTCGGAGATAACCTCCGATACGGCGTATATTGAAAAAGGCAGCCTGTCTGAAAGCGCCTACTGTATTTTAAACAACTACTTCGAGGGCATCGCCGACACATCCGAGCAACTGGCGTCCTTTGTCGATAACTTCCGGACGATGGACGAGCCCGTCGTCATCGTGCTTTACGGAGACCATAAGCCTTGGCTCGGCAACGCGTACGTTGTTTATAGCGAGGTGGGCATCAACATTGATTTGTCGACCGAAGAGGGCTTTTATAATTTTTACACAACGCCCTACATTATCTGGGCCAACGACGCGGCCAAAGAGATTTTAAATAACGATTTTACGGGCTTCGGCGGCGATATCTCGCCCTGCTTTCTCATGAACAAGGTTTTTGATTTATGCGGCTGGAAGGGCAATGCGTTCATGAAGGCGTCCAATACGGTGTATGCCGTCACGGATATCGTCAGTGCCGACGGCTATTTCCGGGAAAACGGAGAGCTGGCAACGGTACTGTCCGACGAGGCGAAGACGATTTATAATGATTACAGGAAAATCGAATACTACTGGCAGCATAAATTATCATATTGAGGTGTGAGCATGGAACATCAAAAAAGCGCGGAGGAGTTACGCGTGCTGGCTGAAGCAATTCGGCTTGTCACGCTTCAGGAACTGGAGGGCTTCGGGGCCGGGCACATCGGCGGGGCAATGTCCATCGTCGAGACGCTGGCCGTATTATACGGCAGCGAGATGCGTTACGACCCGGAAAACCCCGAATGGGAAGAGCGGGACAGGCTCGTCCTGTCCAAGGGACATGCCGGACCGGCGCTGTACGCGGTGCTGTCTCTAAGGGGCTTTTTCCCCAAGGAGATGCTCAGCGAACTCAATCAGGGCGGCGGACGCCTGCCCAGTCACTGCGATCGGAACAAGACGCCCGGCGTAGACATGACAACCGGTTCTTTAGGGCAGGGCATATCGTCCGCTATCGGCACGGCGCTCGGCTGCCGGATGAATAAGTCCGACAGTATCACGTATCTCATTATGGGCGACGGCGAGTGCAACGAGGGACAGGTCTGGGAGGGCGCGATGTTTGCGGGCTTCCATAAGCTGGACAACCTTATTGCCTTTGTGGACTACAACAAACAGCAGCTGGACGGCTTTACGAAGGATATTCTCGATATGGGCGATATCGGGGCTAAATTCAAGGCCTTCGGCTGGCATGTGCAGGAAATCAACGGTCACGATACCGGCGCGATTCTTCGCGCAATCGCGGCTGCCAAGGCCAATAAGGGCAGTCCGTCCGTTATTGTCCTAGATACCATCAAGGGCTACGGCACGTTCGCGGCCGGCATCGCGGGCAACCATCACATGAACTTTAAGAAAGATCAGATTGAAGAGGCTGTGAAGCTCGCGTCCGAACGCTTGGACGAAGCCAAGGCAGCTGTGACGGTTATCGCCGCCGCTAACGGTGAAGCCGTTAACACCAACGCAGAAGACGATGCCGTTGCCGGGGAAGAGGGTGAAGAGAATGTTTAACGTCCGCACAACACTTGAAAACAGTCCGTTGCTCATGCGCGACGCGTACTGCCAGACGCTTATGGCGCTGGCTGAGGAAAATGAAGACATCGTCGCGCTCGATGCCGACCTTGTCAGCTCCTCCGGCATGAAGCCATACTTTGAAAAATATCCGGACAGAGCCATTAACGTCGGCGTGGCCGAAGCAAACATGATCGGCATTGCGGCCGGCCTGTCGTTGGTGGGGAAGATTCCGTTCGCGCACAGCTTCGGCACGTTTGCCACGCGCAAAACGTGCGACCAGACCATGATCTCGGCGGCCTACGCCAAGCTTAACGTCAAGATTCTAGGCTCCGACCCCGGCGTCACGGCGGCGTACAACGGCGGTACGCATATGCCCTTTGAGGACATTGGCGTTTTCCGCTCCATTCCGGATATCACGATCTTCGACCTGTGCGACCCCGTTATGGTGGAAGACATCGTCCGCCAGATCGCGGACATTTACGGTGTGCATTACCTGCGTATGCCGCGCAAAACCGTCACGGGTATTTATGAGGACGGCTCGTCGTTTGAAATTGGCAAGGGCAATGTCCTGCGTGACGGCAAGGACGTGACGATCATTGCCAGCGGTATCATGGTGGCCGAGGCGCTCAAGGCGGCCGACCGGCTCAAGAAGGATTACCGCATTCTCGCCCGGGTCGTCGATATGTTCACCATCAAGCCTATTGATACGGCGCTTGTGGACAAGTGTGCCAAAGAGACGAAGGCCATTGTCACAGCTGAAAATCATAACATATACGGCGGGCTCGGCTCGGCGGTGGCGGAAGCTGCCGCGAAGACGACGCCCACGCCCATCGAGATGGTTGGCGTCCAGGACGAGTTCGGCCAGGTCGGTACCGAGGACTTTTTACGCAAGGAATATAACCTCACATCGGATGCCATCGTCGACGCGGCCAAACGCGCTGTTTCCCGTAAAAAGCGCGGAATTTTTAACTTCTGATTAAACAGCTGACAGAATTCGGGCGAACAACGTTCGCCCCTGTGCGCTAGCAAGGTTGCTGTGTTGCAGGGGCGGGCTTTGATCGCCCGTTTTAGACTTTGAGACTTGCGCTTAGGGACGATGAGTGCATCGGACCCTGACCAGGTGGTATTCATACACCGATATTTGTAAACGATACGTTTAAAGAAAACCAGTTAGAAAGATGATGACTATGACGGATACCATAGCGGCGATAGCTACCGGCGGCGGCGTTTCAGCCGTCGGCATACTGAGAATGAGCGGCGACGCGGCTATTTCAGCCGCCGACCGTATATTTCGCTCAAAAAGCGGTATAAAAATGAAAGACGCGCCGGACCGCAAGCTGGTCTTCGGCGAGCTTGTCAGCGAAGATCGCGTTCTGGACGTATGCCTGTGTACGATCAGCCGGGGGCCGGCGAGCTACACGGGCGAGGACACGGCGGAGTTCCACTGCCACGGGTCGCCCGTCGTGCTGGCCGGAGCCCTGCAAGCGCTGTTCCGTAGCGGTGTCCGGCAGGCCGAGGCCGGTGAATTTACCAAGCGTGCTTTTTTAAACGGACGGATGGATTTGTCTCAGGCGGAGGCGGTTATTGACCTCATTGAAGCCGAAACGACATCAGCTGCTTTAAATGCCGCCGGCCAGCTCGGCGGAGCCGTCAGCCGGAAGATCGACGAGGTGTATACTGCTTTGCAGGACATCTCGGCGCATTTTTTTGCTGTGATCGACTATCCCGATGAGGATATCGAAGCCTTTGAGCTGGCGCAGTATGATGCCGTTCTGGCGGGCGCCGGCGGGAAGCTTAACGCGCTGCTGGCGACATTTGATCGTGGCCAGGTCCTGCGGGACGGTGCCCCGGCAGCTATTATCGGCCGGCCGAATGTCGGCAAATCGTCGCTCCTTAACGCACTGGTTGGTTTTGAGCGCGCTATCGTGACGGATATTGCCGGTACAACACGCGACACCGTAGAAGAAAAGCTGCTTTTGGGCGGCGTACTCCTGCGCCTGACCGATACGGCCGGCATCCGGGAGACCGCCGATACGGTGGAGCGGCTCGGCGTTGAGCGTGCCCGCCGCGCTGCGGAAGCGTCCCGGCTTGTCCTGGCGGTCTTCAACGGCAGCGAGGCACTGACCGCCGACGATCGGGATGTGATAGCTTCAGCACGCACCGTGTATTCAGCCATTGCGGTTGTCAACAAATCGGACCTGCCGCCAAGGCTTGACGATCATGAGCTGAAAGACGCTTTCCGTTACATCCTGCACGTCTCGGCGAAAACAGGACAAGGCCTGGATACGCTGGCCGATACGGTGGCGGGGCTGTTCGGAGATACGGACGCGCCGGTCGGGGAGATCCTGACGAATGTGCGTCAGGCCGACGCCGTCAGGCGCGCGGCTGAGAGCCTTCAAAGCGCGCGCTCGGCGATGACGTCCGGCGTCACGCCCGACGCCGTTTTAACAGAAGTTGAATCAGCCATGTCGGCGCTCGGCGAAATTACGGGTAAAACTATCCGGGAAGATATTACCGCGCGCATCTTCGAACGGTTCTGCGTCGGTAAATAGCGCACTTGTTACGTTTTTGTAAAATGTTTAGCTTTATGGTAAAATAATCACCGGTAAATCTTGCTTTTTTGGAGCGGCAACGTTATAATCAACGCTGGAAATTAACCAGATTTGAATATATTAAAATCTTTAGGGGGACTTTTAGTGAGCAAAAAATACGTATACCTCTTTGCCGAAGGCAACGGGAAAATGAAAGAACTGTTGGGCGGCAAGGGTGCCAACCTGGCGGAAATGACGAATCTCGGTATGCCTGTCCCGCGTGGATTTACCGTGACAACGGAAGCGTGCACGCAATATTATGAGGACGGCGAAGTCATCTCGCAGGAGATACAGGACGAGATCATGAAAAATGTCGCGACGCTCGAGGAGCAAGCCGGCAAGAAATTCGGCGATAAGGAAAACCCCCTGCTCGTATCAGTCCGCTCCGGCGCGCGCGCATCCATGCCGGGTATGATGGACACGGTTTTGAATCTCGGCCTCAACGAGGACGTCGTTGAAGTAATGGCCAAGAAAACCGGCAACCCGCGCTGGGCGTGGGACTGCTACCGCCGTTTTATCCAGATGTATTCCGACGTTGTAATGGAGGTCGGCAAGAAATACTTTGAGCAGCTCATCGACAAAATGAAAGAGGCGCGCGGCGTCGTAAACGATACGGAGCTGACGGCCGACGATTTAAAGCAGCTGGCACAGCAGTTTAAGGATGCGTATAAGGAAAAACTCGGGCAAGACTTCCCGACAAACCCCATCCAGCAGATGATGGGCGCGGTCAAGGCCGTTTTCCGCAGCTGGAATAACCCGCGCGCCATCGTCTACCGCCGCCTCAACGATATTCCCGGCTCATGGGGCACGGCCGTCAATGTGCAGGAGATGGTATTCGGCAACCTCGGCGACACGTCCGGTACGGGCGTGGCGTTTACGCGCAACCCCGCCACCGGCGAAAAGAAGCTCTTCGGCGAATTCCTCATGAACGCCCAGGGCGAGGACGTCGTGGCCGGTATCCGTACGCCCCAGACGATCGACCAGCTCAAGCAGGTCATGCCCGATGCATATAACGAATTTGTAAAAATCAGCAGCACGCTTGAAAATCATTACTGCGACATGCAGGACATGGAGTTCACCATTGAGGATAAAAAGCTCTTCATGCTCCAGACGAGAAACGGCAAGCGTACAGCCGCGGCAGCCTTCAAGATTGCCTGCGACCTTGTGGACGAGGGCCTTATATCCGAGAAGGAAGCCGTTTTGATGATCGACCCCAAACAGCTCGATGCACTTTTGCACCCGCAGTTTGATGCCGAGGCCCTCAAAAACGCCGCGATTATCGGCACGGGCCTGGCCGCTTCTCCCGGTGCCGCGTGCGGCCGCGCCGTCTTCACAGCTGAGGACGCTAAAGCCTGGGCAGAAAAGGGTGAAAAGGTCGTACTGGTCCGCCTGGAAACGTCGCCGGAGGACATCGAGGGTATGGCAGCCGCGCAGGGGATCCTGACGGTCCGCGGCGGCATGACGTCGCACGCCGCCGTTGTGGCCCGCGGCATGGGCACGTGCTGCGTCGCCGGCTGCGGTGCGATCAAGATGGACGAGGAAAACAAGCGCTTCACACTCGGCGGCAAGACTTATAACGAAGGCGACTGGCTCAGCCTCGACGGCACAACCGGCAACATCTACGGTGAAGCCATCAAGACGACGGACGCTACCATCGGCGGTGAGTTCGGCCGTATCATGACCTGGGCCGACGAATACAGGACGCTTAACGTCCGCACGAATGCCGATACCCCGCGTGATGCCATTCAGGCGCGCCACTTTGGCGCGGAAGGCATTGGCCTGTGCCGCACAGAGCATATGTTCTTCGAGGCGGACCGTATTCCGGCGATCCGCGAGATGATCTGCGCCGACACGGCCCCGCAGCGCGTCAAGGCTCTGGCCAAGCTGGAGCCGATGCAGCAAAGCGACTTTGAGGGTATTTACGAAGCTATGGAAGGCTTCCCGGTCACCATCCGCTATCTGGACCCGCCGCTTCATGAGTTCCTTCCGACGGAAGAGGAAGACATCGAGGTGGTGGCGAAAGACCTTGGCAAGACGGTTGATGAGCTCAAGGCGATCATCGCCTCGCTCCACGAGTTCAACCCCATGATGGGTCACCGCGGCTGCCGCCTGGCTGTCACGTATCCCGAAATCGCCGTCATGCAGACGAGTGCCGTTATCAAGGCCGCGCTCGCTGTCCAGAAAAAACATCCCGACTGGGACCTGGTGCCCGAGATTATGATCCCGCTGGTCGGCGAGGTCAAGGAGCTCCAGTACGTTAAGAAGGTGGTTGTTGAGACGGCGGACAAGCTTATCGCGGAAAGCGGCGTGGACCTCAAATACAAGGTCGGCACCATGATCGAAATCCCGCGCGCCTGTGTCACAGCTGACGCGATCGCCAAGGAAGCGGAGTTCTTTTCCTTCGGTACTAACGACCTCACGCAGATGACGTTCGGTTTCAGCCGCGACGACGCCGGCAAGTTCCTCAATGCCTACTATGAGAAGAAGATTCTGGAATCCGACCCGTTCGCGCGTCTGGATCAAACCGGCGTCGGCGAGCTTGTCAAGATGGGCGTTGAAAAGGGCCGCGCCACGAAGCCGGAGCTCAAGATCGGCATCTGCGGCGAACACGGCGGCGATCCGTCGTCTGTTGAGTTCTGCCACAACATAGGACTCAACTACGTTTCCTGCTCGCCGTTCCGCGTACCGATTGCACGTTTGGCCGCCGCCCAGGCCGCACTGAAAGCCACAAAATAAGACTATTATAAAATCAAGCAGGGTATTGCATCCAAATGGTGCAATACCCTGTTTTAATGTTGCTATAAAATAATAATTAACTGGTGCTGATAAGGCATAAAGCATGTCGGAACAAAGGCTATCGAATCCAAGTCAACAATGAAAACAAGTTACACCACCATTTATTGGAAAACCGATGATTATCAATATGGCCCAAAGGCAAAAAACCTTGCGTCATGAGCATTTGAGCCCTGTTTATAAATCATGAAAACAGTCGCTCTGCGTATTCTTAAGGCTTTATACGGTCTGTGTGCCGCAATCCGGGCAGAAATTACTCGAAACCATCTTTCGGCAGGTGGGACAGAATCTGTCTCCGGCGGGGACGGCACTCTGGGATGTCATCGGATTGCCACACTGAGGGCA
The DNA here is from genome assembly GCA_963675425.1 of uncultured Sporobacter sp. Classification (GTDB taxonomy): domain Bacteria; phylum Bacillota; class Clostridia; order Oscillospirales; family Oscillospiraceae; genus Sporobacter. The sequence continues at coordinate 3,003,722 of OY776214.1, forward strand.
GAATTTCATAGGCGTGCCGCTGGTATTTCCGCAGTTGGTGCAAACATAGGACGCTGAGGATACCTGTGGATTCTGAGTGCTTTCGCCGCCGTTCATTGTTCCGGACATTTGCTGGGCAAGCTGAGCACCCATTGCGATCTGCGCCCCCAAAGTTGCCATATTGCCGCCACCGGCAGTATCAAAGCTGTCGGCCATTTGCACTGCTGCGTATTTACCCACATTTCCGATAAATGCCTGACCGGCAACTTCTTCGGCCATCTTTCGTACTTCTTCGGGATAGTTGATACTCAGTATATTTACATCCACAGCCCTGAAACCAAAATCGCCCAGCTCCTTGTCAAGCTCAGTATTAATGGCCGCTCCGAGCTTGCGGCTGTTCTGCTGAAGCGCCATCAATACGTTAAGCCCGATTATATGCTGCCCGCCGAGTATGGCTTCGGCTATAATAGGGCTGATTTCACCCATGATTCTCTCGGAGATATCATCGAGGGTGTAGCTCGATTTGACGCCGGCCACTTTTTCAATAAATCTGCCATAATCATGAATTTCAATAATCATGTTGCCATTGCAGCCCACGGGGATTCCGGAGGGCACCTCCGCTGTGGGAATCATCAGCCTCTGTCGTGTGCCCCAGGGTAAGAGCAGTTCTTTACAATTTATAAAGTATACCTCGGCTCTCATACCGGTGTCGCTGCGCAGGCTAAAAATGCCCTTAAGTGTAGAAAGAAATGGTACTATCTGCGTCTCAATATCGTATGTACCCGGCTGCTCAAATACGCCCTCAACGGCGCCGTTGGCATAGAATATTGCCTTCTGACCCGGGCGAATGATGAGCTTGGAGCCCCTTTTTAGCTCATTCGCCGGCCATTTAAAAAACAGCACATCGTCTCTGAATTCTTCCCATTCGATCGTATCCTTGCCCTGCTTGAACCATGCCATATTTATATTCCTCCACAATTCATCAATTCAGCATTAACTGACGGTTATAGGCATTACCGGTTTGTGACCGCCATGTATATCCCAAACAAAATAATCAAGGCGCCAACTATGGTCAACGCTATTTTAAGCGGACTGTACGGACGGCGTCCTGAGACCTTTCCCGTCTCGCCGTTAATAAAATAGTGATACAGTTTGCCTGCGTAGGAGTAGACCGAGCTCCACACTGGAAGCAGCACATGCTTATAGGTTACGTTTTCATTTTTAATATTGATTACGTTCACATCTGCTTTGTCGTAGCTTCTTAATATATCGTGCTCCGCCAGTGATCTCAGCCTTTTTTCAATTACGGACTGCGCATATTTAAAGCCTTCATCCGCCTTGAGCTTGTATATCTCGGTGTAAAATCCGGACAGATAAGACGGAGAATATGGAACAGTTTTCTCCACAGTATTAAAGGGGAGAATCCCGTTGATAATTGCCTCCTTTTCCGAAGCACAGACCTGAATGTCGTTAAAGGTTTCGCTTACTACACCGGAAACATGGTACCAGTTTGTCTCCGTATGTGTCTTACCGTCCTTGTCTGTGACAGTCCGGTCTCTGCCGCCACGTCCGGTGTAGAAGCCTACTGAATTGGCGTCATAAGTCCAGAAGGGAAGGTACATTCCCTTGAGGGCCCCCTCGGCACAGCTTTTCTTAAAATTACCAGGAGCAAAAAGCCGGGACTTGACCCACTTTTTAAATCGTTGAGAGGCCGCGTCTTTATCTATTTCAAAGGGGAGTATGCCCTCCGGCGGTATGCCCGCGGCCTGCTTTAATTCCGCTACCTGGGTTGAGGAGCACATGGGGCATATGGCAGATACCTGCTGCTGGTCAAAGGTAATCTCGCAGCCGCAGTTCTGGCAGCGGACAACAGCAAGCCCTTCGAAGGGTGTCACGCGGCTCTCACGCTCTGCATAGTCGCTGAAGTCATATTCCCTGACCGTTTCGGATAAAGCCTCAACTTCATATGTCGTTCTACAAGAAGAACATAAAAACGCACTACTGCTGATATCATATTTGATAGTCCCGCCGCAACTGGGACAGATAAAGGTTTTTGCATCGACCTCTGTTTTATTTATAGTAGCTGCCGATTCCATTTATTGGCCTCCTGTAAAAGAGTGGGTTATTAATCGATATTAACTGTATTATACAAAAAAAAATATATAAAAACAATAAATATGCTATAATGTTATGCTAAAGGTTATCTGTCAGGGTTTCATCAATTAAACCTAGGCATTAAATAGGCATAAGGCAGGTCTATAGCGCCCAGGCCGCACTGAAAGCCAACAAAATAAGATTAAAAAATAACCAAGCAGGCCCCGTCATCCGGCGGGGCCTGCTTGGTTATTAAGTTACAGGTTTTTGGAGTGAAAATATTTTTAAAAGAAAATCTTGACTATGACGTTAGGTCATAGTGTAGTATGAAATTCGAGGAGGGAAACGAGATATGACGATTCGTGAATTGGCCAATATCAGCGGAATCAGTATCAGGACATTACACTATTATGACAAGATAGATTTGTTGAAACCTTGCCGTATTGAGCAAAACGGTTACCGACAATACAACGAGGAATCGCTTAAACGTCTGCAGCAGATTATGTTTTATAAAGAAATGGACCTGCCCCTTCTGAAAATTAAAAATATATTGAGTCAGCCTGATTTCAATCAAAAGGAAGCCATAGGCGATCAAATGGACTTGCTGATAGCGAAGAGAAATCGGTTAACAAAAATGATTGAAATGATGGAACAGATTTTGAAAGGAAACAATAAAATGGATTTCAGCGTGTTTGAACATAATGAATTAAAAGAAGTATTCACAAATCGGATTATGCAACTGGGTGAGGAATACCGTCAGGCATTGGTTGATGAATACGGAAGTATTGACGCCTGCGTTGAAGAACTGATAAAAAATGAAGCTAAAATTAAGGTGTCGGCCGTAAAGCATTATGGAAGTGTCGCTAAGTATATTGACGCCTTAAAAAAGGCGCCGTTACCCACGGAGAATAGGGGGAAATTGCAATTGAAACTTGACGGCCTCGTTAAGCAAATTGCCGCTTATAAAGGTGAAGATGTAAGCAATCCGAAGGTGCAAAAGCTCGTAAACCAATGGAAGGAAACCGCGAAGGAAATTTTCGAAACGGATGAGTATTTGGATATGTTTCGGCGGATATACAGCGGTTATATGAATAATACAGAGGTTATAAAAGTAATGGATGAAATGTATGGTTCCGGAGCGATAACATTTGTGGGAAAAGCAATGGAATATAATGATATTCATTCTTAAATGGACGTTGCGCTTGTCGAATCAAGGTAAGCCTGAACTACCTGGAGTACCTGGTCCGAGGCGTGCCACTTCGGCAATGTCGATCCCTGTGCCGACGAACAGATGACTTGGGTTATCAACGCCTATTATGACGCCTGCAAGGAGTGCTGCTCCACCCGCACCAGGATTTTCAAAGTCGGCCTTTACGGCACGGTCGACCATGTGGGTCAGGGTTATACCGCTTGGGCAACACCCGACGGCAGATTGACGTGGACGCCTGCCACCGGAGGCGGGGCTGCTGTTTATGTAGGCCCAAGCAGTTTGAATACGTTTACATCTTGTCCGGCAAAACCGGGTCTATACAAAACGGATGCCCGGCGGGGTCCAGCATCACTTTCCACTTGTCTGAAAACTGTACCGGTGCGGGTACGGCCCCGCATGAGATGGCATGCTCGATGGCTCCCTCGTACTCGTCTCGTGTTACATAAAGGTCTAAATGTGCCATCGTTTGCTGGCGGCCCGGTTCGGACGGCCATACGGGTTTTTCGTAATTGGGATCATCCTGAAAAACCAGCAGCGGACCCTCGCCGTTTTCGTTATACAAACCAATAAAATCGCTGCCATCCTCGCTGTGATGGAATTTATTTAACCCCAGGAGCTTTTGATAAAAGCCGGACAGCTCCTCTGAATTGCGTGAGTCAAACGTTACCGCGCCTATTTTCATAGCTTACCCTCCCTGATTTATGTGTCTGTTGGTTATTATTATATCAAAAAGTCATTTGCGCGATCAATATTAATGATACAAAGACCGATCTATTTACTGCTGTTTTAGACTGGTACACACTTCAAAAACAGGAGGGAAGGTGTTATTATAGAAACAGCTAAACGAGAGTGAGGTCTTAATATGACTCAATGGATTTCACAAATTAATCCGGTTTTACAAGCACTGATGGGGACGCTCTTTACCTGGGGCGTTACAGCGCTTGGCGCAGCTTTGGTTTTTTTCTTTAAAAAAATCAATAAGACGGCCTTGAATGGCATGTTAGGTTTTGCCGCGGGCGTTATGATTGCAGCCAGCTTTTGGTCCTTGCTGGCGCCGAGTATCGAAATGGCAGAAGACTTGGGACAGACAGCCTGGTTAACCGCTATGATCGGCTTTCTGGGCGGGGGACTGTTCCTTTTTTTGGTCGATAAGCTTTTGCCGCATTTACATATGGGGCTTAAGACGTCTGAAGCGGAAGGAATTAAAACAAGCTGGCAGAGGAGCATCCTTCTCGTGATGGCCATAACCTTGCATAATATTCCTGAGGGGTTGGCCGTCGGTGTTGCCTTTGGCGCCGTATCGTATGGAATACCGTCAGCATCATTAGGCGGAGCAATTGCTTTGGCCATCGGTATCGGCCTGCAAAACTTTCCCGAGGGTGCAGCGGTTTCAATACCTCTGCGCAGAGAAGGTTTTTCCAGAGGAAAAGCTTTTTTGTACGGGCAGGCCTCCGGAATTGTTGAACCGATCGCGGCGGTTATCGGCGCGTTTGCCGTCGTTGCCATCCGTCCACTCTTACCCTACGCGTTGGCATTTGCTGCCGGGGCCATGATTTATGTTGTTGTAGAAGAGCTCATTCCGGAAGCACAGCAGGATGTTGGTAAATCCAGAACGGATATTGCCACAATAGGTTGCATGCTTGGGTTTGCCGTAATGATGATACTGGATGTTGCGCTTGGCTGAACACCTGCCAAGCTTCACCTGCATATCAATCGCACAGCAACGGCTAATGAATTGCGGCGTAGGATATGATATACTGCAAAGCAAAAAAAGACAGATGCTTTTTAAGCGTAATCGGAGAAAAACATGGTTGATATAAAAGAGTTTGCCATGCCGGCCGAGTGGCAGCGGCATGAGCGGACGCTGATCGAATGGCCGGTCCAGGCATCGATGGTCTGGCCGGATAATTATAACGAAGTCTGTGCCGGCTATGCCGAGGTGGCGAAGGCCATCGCAGCGTTTGAAAAGGTCACGGTGATCGTCGATGACACGACGGCGGGGGACGCCCGGAAGCTCTGCGGTGATCGCATTGAATATCTGACAATCCCGCATAATGATGCGTGGTGCCGTGATAACGGGCCGACGTTTTTACTTGATCAGGATAAAAAGCTGGCCGGGATGAACTGGCAGTTTAACGCCTGGGGTGGGAAATACCCTCACTATGAGCTGGACAATCAGGTAGCCCCTGCTGTATTGGAATATTTTAACGTGCCGTGCTTTGATTCGCCGCTTGTTTTGGAAGGCGGCTCCATCCATGTGGACGGCGAGGGGACGCTTCTCACGACGAGAGAATGCCTGCTCAATCCAAACCGCAATGCGGGCCTTTCTCAGACGGAGATCGAAGCGGAGTTGAAGCGCAGTTTGAGGGTTAACAAGATTATCTGGTTAAACAAGGGTCTGTATGGTGATGAAACGGACGGCCATGTGGACAACGCTGCGTGCTTCGGTGCGCCGGGCGTTGCGATCATCCAAACGTGCCGTGACCCGAGCGACCCGAACTTTGACAGTACTATGGAGAATCTGGACATCTTAAAGTCTGCCGTTGATGCCGCCGGGAGAACGCTGAAGGTCGTTGAATTCCCGCAGCCGCCGGCTCGGTTTTATCAGGACGAACGGTTGACGCTCAGCTACCTGAATTTCTATTTCGTAAACGGCGGTATTATCCTGCCGGTGTTTGGCGGGGATGCGGAGAAGACTGACAAAAAAGCGGCGGATATTTTGCAGGCGCTCTATCCGAAGCGCCGGATCGTCCCGGTGGACGGTATGGCGCTCATTAAAGAAGGCGGCAACGTGCACTGTATCACGCAGCAGATGCCGGAAGGCATCCGGTAGATCCGATAAATGGAGGGATAGCCATGAGAAGGATTAAGGTAGCGGCCACTCAAATGTGCTGTACTGATAATATCGATGAAAATATTAAAAAAGCCGACGCGATGGTCCGGCAGGCGGCCGCCCAGGGCGCGCAGATTATCCTGCTGCAGGAGCTTTTTGAAACGCCGTATTTCTGCCAGAAGGAAAAACCGGAATTTTATGATTACGCTTTGGAACTTGAGGATAATAAAGCGGTGACGCATTTTAAAAAGGTCGCCGGGGAGCTGGGCGTGGTGCTGCCGATAAGCTTTTATGAGAAAAAGAACAATGCCCGGTACAATTCGTTGGCGGTGATTGACGCGGACGGCGTGGTGCTCGGTACGTACCGGAAAAGCCATATTCCCGACGGGCCGGGCTACGAGGAAAAGTACTACTTTAACCCCGGCGATACCGGCTTCAAGGTGTGGAATACGAAGTACGCTAAAATAGGCGTCGGTATCTGCTGGGACCAGTGGTTTCCGGAGGCGGCGCGGTGCATGGCGCTGATGGGAGCAGAGCTTTTGTTTTACCCGACGGCCATCGGGTCGGAGCCGGAGAGCCCGGAGATTGATTCCAGAGATCACTGGCAGCGCTGTATGATCGGGCATAGCGCCTGCAATCTCGTGCCGGTCATCGCATCCAACCGTGTTGGAAGCGAGCGGATTGATGATTCGGAGATACTATTTTACGGCTCGTCCTTTATTACCGATGCCACAGGCGTAAAATTGGCGGAAGCCGGACGGATGGAGGAGACGGTCCTGGTACATGAAATTGATTTGGATCTGGCCCAATATCAAAGAGCAGATTGGGGCTTGTTCCGGGATCGGCGGCCCGATTTATACCAACCGATTTTAACATACGACGGCGTTGTCAAGGATTCGATATACTAAACTAAAAGGCTGTGCCCAACACAATATCATCAGGATAAGGGGTAAATTTTGAAAATTTACCCCTTATCGCTTTTCTAATTTAGAAGTCCTTTAAGTTTAAGAGCACAGAGACTGCTGTTGCAGGATGGAGTTAGTCTTTTTGTATTGTCTCTCTAAAGGCCGTGTGTTTTTCAAAATCAATTCTATCAATAAACCAGGTGTTTAGTGTATAGCAGGCCATACGCGTGATTGTGATCTCGACAAGTTCCATTCCTTCGATTTTGAGGACAATATCATGATATGCTGCCTGTTTTTCCTTATAAAGCGACATGAGCCCGCTGTTACTTTTACTCCGTGGGTCGCCCCTGAGTGTCGCCACCCCTTCAATTTGTATGTTGTCGATGCAGATGGCAACGTTTGGGTTCTCTCTGATCTGAACGCATTTTGTGTTATGGCCCCAGGAAGTAAAAATGATCGTCCGCCCTTGGCAGGCCGTTGAGACCACGCGTGATGTCACATGACTGCCGCAGCAGGTCGACAGGACCATTTCCTTCACATTTTCAAGCATCTTCAGTTTTTCGGTGCTGACGGTATCAAAGTCCAAATCTTCAAGTTTCATTATTCGACATCCTCTCATTATGTAATTTTAATACTCATCCATATTACGGCCGGAATATTCACCGATATCAAAGGCAAACACGGACATTCTCTCCATCAATTCGTCGTAATGCTTTTCATCATCCCAAAGAGCCGGGCCGCCTTTATCGGCCTCGCTGCTTCGGCGCCTGATCATATTAATCACTACCTGCTGTTTTTCCCGTATCCGGCGTGCCTGTTCATTCAGCACATGCAGTGTCTTTTCAAGAATATCCACCGCGGTATCTTCGTCACAAGATACTTCAATCATCTTTGAGATGTCGGTCAAAGGGACCCCAGCATCACGGTACATGCATATTTTTCTCAGGCATTCGAGCGACTGCTCGGAATATAATCTGTAGTTGGCTGCGCTGCGCTTGACCGGTTTAAGAATTCCCAAAGAATCGTAATATAGGAGTGTACTTCGTGAAAGCTTCGAGAGCTTGCACAGTTCGCGAACGGTGTACATCTTCTAGCACCTCCATTCTGATCATAAACTATAAAGTTGTAGTCAGGTCAATACTTTTTGCTGCGATAAACTTATATTTTTTTCTTTGATTGCTCCGATGAGATCAAACTTGAAGATGGATAATTATAACATAGTAAGCACCGCGGCTCCAATAGCCGGGCGTTTTTTATAGTGGTAAAATAAATCCAAAACCCGAAAGCAGCTAACAGATAATGAGCCTGATGTCAGCGGACAACAACGGTGATTGAAGCCGGAGCTATTGTGGTAAAATTTTACGAATATATAGTAATAAATGGCTTTGCGGCGGCAGGTCTTTGCGCCGGTGCTGAAGATGTGCTATACTCAGCGTGTATATACACGTTAACATATCTTGCGTTATTCAGGAGACCCAGTATGAAAGCAGAATTTAAACCCCGCATCGATTTATATGACCGTGACGAATTAAGACAGGTTATCCCGCTTCGCACACCCTATGTGATTTATATTGACCCGTGCGACAGGTGTAATTTTCAATGCAAGTTCTGCCCCACGGGCGACCGAGAGCTAATGAAAACAATTCAAGGGCGCGGCCACGGACTTATGGATTTTGAGCGGTATAAAGAGCTCGTTAACGGTATCTGTGATTTTCAGGATAAGGTTAAGGTTATCCGGCTGTACAAGGACGGAGAGCCGCTCCTGCATCCGCAGTTCGCAGACATGGTGCGCTACGCCAAGCAGTCCGGCTGCTGCGAGCGGGTGGACACGACGACGAACGCCTCGCTTTTAAATCCCGAGCTGAGTTTGTCCATCATCGACGCGGGGCTCGACCGGATCAATATCTCCGTGGAGGGCATCAACGCCGCCCAGTACGCCGATTTTTCGCGGTATCAGATCAACTATGAGAAGTTTGTTGAAAACATCGCGTTTTTCTACGAGCACCGGAAACAGTGCGAAATGAATATTAAAATCAACGGCGATATTCTGACGGAGGCGCAGCAGCAGGAGTTTTTCGATACGTTTGGCGACATCACCGACGGTATTTTTATCGAGCACGCCATTGATTACTGGCCGACGTTTAAGCAGGACAAAGTTGAGATCAACGAGGACGTGGGTATACTCGGTAACGAAGCGCACGAGGTGAAGGTGTGCCCGTATATATTTTATGAATTGGCCATCAATTCAGACGGTACGTACAGCATGTGCCGGTTTGACTGGAAGCGATGCCTGATTTTAGGCCGGGAGCTTGGTCTTTATAAATCCCCGAAAAAAGTCTGGGATAGTATCCAGCTGTGGACAATACAGCAAAAATTTCTGCAGGGCGAGCGTACGTGGCGGCCCTACTGCTCAAAATGCGGCGAGCTCAAGCAGGGGATGCCGGAGGACCTCGACGAGTTCGCTGAGGAGCTGCTGGACCGCTTTTGATAAACTGATGGTCAGTGCATCTTAAATTACGATAATGAACAACCCCCGCCGGCAGAACTCAGGTTTTGCGGCGGGGCTGATTCTGTCCAAACGACAGAACGACATGTTTTATTGCTATTTGTCGTGTCTGTGATAAAATAATACCAATTGTTATTGGGCGCGCATCGGAAAAAATAAAAATAGTGCCTCAAGGAGGAATTTCATTGCCGGACAATGATCCGATTATTTGGCAGCTTGTGCTGCAGCTCATATTAATACTGTTAAACGCCGTATTTGCCTGCGCGGAAATTGCCGTTATTACGATGAACGACAACAAGCTGGCAAAGCTTTCGGCGACGGGCGACAAGCGGGCCGTCCGTCTTGAGAAGCTGACGTCGCAGCCTGCGCGGTTTTTAGCCACAATTCAGGTCGGCATTACCTTTGCCGGCTTTTTAGGCAGCGCCTTCGCGGCCGACAATTTTTCTGAAAAGCTGACGGCGTGGCTCGTCCGCATTGGTGTGGGCATCCCGGCCGATACGCTCGATACAATCTCTGTTATTTTGATTACCATTGTGCTGGCCTATTTCACTTTGGTTCTCGGAGAGCTTGTACCCAAGCGCGTGGCTATGCGCAGCGCCGACAGGCTGGCTATGGCCATCTCCGGCTTTGTATCCGTCATATCCAAGATTTTCGCCCCCATTGTCTGGCTTTTAACTATTTCCACAAACGGGCTCCTGCGCCTGTTCGGGATTGACCCGAACGCCGAGGACGACGCGGTGACCGAGGAGGAAATTCGCCTGATGGTGGACGCGGGCAGTGAGCGCGGCGCGATTGACCCGGAAGAAAAGGATATGATCCAGAACATATTTGAGTTTGACGATACATTCGCTTCCGATATTATGACGCACCGGACGGAGGTTACTCTTTTGTGGCTGGATGAATCGGACGAGGAATGGGCCAAAACGATTAACGAGAGCCGGTATTCCGTGTATCCTATTTGCGATGAAAGCGCCGATGACCTGGTCGGCGTGCTGTATGCAAAGGATTACTTTCGCCTGGAGGACAAAACGCGGGACGCCGTGATGAAGGACGCCGTCCGGGCCGTTTACTACGTTCCCGAGTCAATCCGCAACGACATTCTTTTTCGCAATATGAAAAAATCCCGACGGCATTTCGCCGTTGTGATTGACGAGTATGGCGGCATGAGCGGCATCGTCACCATGAACGATCTGCTTGAGCAGCTCGTGGGTGATCTCGAGGACGACATTTTAGTGCCGCGGGAGCAGCCGCTCATTGAACGCATCGACTCGAAGACCTGGCGTGTACGCGGCGTCGCGCCGCTGCCGCTGGTCTCCAGGCAGCTCGGCATCACTTTGCCGGAGGAGGATTACGAGACGTTCGGCGGGCTGGTGTTCGGTATTCTCGGCACGATCCCGGAAGACGGCAGCACGCCTGTGATCGAGGAATTTGGCCTCGTCATCAAGGTCACGGAAATCAAAAACCGCCGGCTGCAAAGTGCCGTCGTCTACCTGTCGGGCGACGCGGGCAAAGATCGGTAGATAAAAAGCAAGAGGCACAATGTGTTCGGACGCTGTGCTGGTTTGAGTGGGCGGTCAGAACAACGGTAGAAGCCCAAAAAGCATAACCAACTGTGCTAAATAACCATAATGACCATTATTATGTTGACATTCGGAGAGGCATACGGTATACTTCGGATTTATAAGTTAATATACTCATTTATGAGTAATGCTTTTCGAGCTGTATTCGCTAAGGCCTGTGCTATTTGCGGATTCAGCCTGAGCGAAGGCTCACAGGGTGAATGCAGAAATGCATTTACCTCCCATGATGCAGAGCGTCGGGCAAAAGATACATAGATACGGATGGATCGACTGTCGGACTGCTGCTAGGAAAGAAAGGCTCAAAAATTCCGTGTATTTTTGCGCCCTCTGCTGTGAGAACAGCGGAGGGCTTTTTTATTGCCCAAAATCGAAAATAGACATAGCAAAACGGTGTAATATGAACAAAACAAAACCTCAGGACCTGAAGCCGTCCTATAATAAAACATTTACGCTGCTTGGCGCCTCGCTGGTGCTTTGTATCGTTTTATCCCTGACCGTCGGCCGATACGGGGTGCCGTTGATTCAGACGTTCAAAATTCTGCTCGGCGAACTCGTACCCGTTGATAAAACATGGACGGATTCAATGGAAAACGTCGTCCTCAACGTCCGGCTGCCAAGGATCATTGCCGCGGTGCTTGTCGGCGCGTCGCTGTCCGTTTCCGGCGTTGCCTATCAGGGTGTATTCCGAAACCCGCTCGTTTCTCCCGACCTGCTTGGCGTTTCGGCCGGGGCGTGCGCCGGAGCGGCCCTGGCGATCCTGTTACATATGAATCTTATAGCCGTTCAGCTGTGTGCGCTTCTGGCCGGGCTTCTGGCGGTGTTTATTACGACGCTGATTCCCAAAATGTTCAGAAATGACAGCACTCTTATGCTGATTCTGGCGGGCGTTATCGTTACAGGCTTTATGAGTGCAGTTCTCGGGCTGCTTAAATACGTCGCCGATCCCGAGCAGGAGCTGGCGTCCATCGTCTATTGGACGATGGGCAGCTTTGCGTCAACGAAAAAGAATCTGGTTTGGGTGCTGGCACCCGCCATACTCATTTCGTGGACCGTTCTTGTCATCATGAGGTGGAAAATCAATATCCTGTCACTGGGCGATACGGAGGCCAAATCGCTCGGCGTTAATGTCAGGCTGGTCCGGGGCGTGTGCATCGTATGCGCCACGACAGCCACGGCCTGCGCTGTTTGCATGAGCGGAACGATCGGCTGGCTCGGCCTCGTGGTGCCTCATCTCGGGCGTCTTGTCGTGGGCAATGACAATCGTCAGCTGATTCCCGCCGGCCTGCTGCTGGGTGCATCGTTTATGGTGCTCATTGATCTTCTGGCCCGGAACCTCACGGGTTCGGAAATCCCGGTGAGCATCCTGACAGGTATCATCGGCGTGCCGGTTTTCATGCTGCTCATGGCGCTGCAAAAAAAGGAGATATCATGAGTCACGCGATTGTGGAAGCGGAGAATCTGACATTTTTATATGAAGTGGGAAAGCCGGTGTTCAAGAACGTCAGTTTTTCGCTGTGTCAGGGAGAAATGCTGTTTCTCCTTGGCGCGAACGGCTGTGGAAAAACCACCATGCTTAACTGCCTTTCAGGTACCTACCGCCTGAACGGGGGGCGGGTGCTCCTTTCCGGGACGCCGACTGTTGAGCTGAGCCCCGGAGAGGTTGCCCGACGCGTGGCCTATGTCCCGCAAATATACCGGGACAACTGCTCGTTTCTCGTGAAGGACTACGTTGTGCTGGGACGAGCCCCCCATCTGAGTTTTATGCGTATGCCGGCTGAAGAGGATTATGAGGCGGCCTGGCGCGTCATGGAGAAAATGGGCATAACGCATTTGGCAAATAAGCCGTATTCCAGAATGAGCGGCGGGGAACGGCAGCTGACGCAGATTGCCCGCGCGCTGGTGCAGGGGAGCCGGCTTATACTGCTTGACGAGCCGACGAATCACCTCGACTACGGAAACCAGCAGCGGATACTGAAGCTGCTGCATGCGCTTACCGGCGAGGGCTACGCCGTCATACTGACCACCCATATGCCGGATCACCCGCTCATGTATAACGGTAAGGTCGGGATACTCTGTGGGGAGGACGGCTTTCTATGCGGCGCGGCCAACGACCTTATGACTGAAGAGATATTGAAAAGCATATACGATATCGATATTGACCTGTTTTACATCGACAGGATCGGAAGAAAATCCTGCTTTGGCAGAAACGTTTGAGATCGCAGCTTTCAATAAATAATCCGTTTAACATCAGGAGGAACAAGTATGAAGACAAGAAAAAGAATGCTGGCCATTTTCATGGTGCTGATGCTTCTGGCGGGCGCGCTCGCAGGGTGCGCCGCACAGGATGAAACGCCACCCGCAGCGGACGCTTCCGCCAGCCAAGCCGGGCCGGCGGAGACCGCCGGGACTCCGGGCGATGCACAGCCGTCAGAACCGGCGCAGACCGACGCTCCGCAGACGCGCCTGTTCACCGATATGACCGGCTTCGAGATCGAACTGCCCGCCGAGATTAAGTCTGTTGTCCACCTGTGGCCGGCCAGCACGGCGCTGCAGGTTTTCCTCGGGGCAGGCGATACGATTTCCGGTACGCTGGTACCGGTTCAGAAGGGTTGGGGTTGGCTTACAACGGCCTGCCCGCATTTGCTTGAGGTGACAGGCTTTACCGGCGAGGCGACGGCGGAGGAGCTTTTGGCGATCGAGCCGGACGTTGTTATTACCCCGAATAAAGACGCGGCTGAAGCGTACAGGGATCAGGGCGTGCCCTGTATCTGTATGCTGGGGCCGCAGGAGACAATCGAGTCGCTTGAGGAGTATGTAGTCAGTATGGGTGAGCTTCTTGGCGGTGAGGCTGTTACGAAGGCGGCTGAATACTGCGATTATCTTGACGGCGTTGTGGAGACGGTATCCGCCGCCACATCGCAGCTTACCGCCGACGAGCGGGTCAGTATATACTACAACTCCGCACAGCACGGGGACAGCCCGCTGCTCACCTGCGGTGATAATTATATCACACAGACCTGGATGAATATTACGGGCGTTGACAACATAGCCGTAGATGTTATGGATGGCGGTGACAAGGAAGTCAGCATGGAGGTTATCATTGACGCCGACCCCGACTACATTGTTATCGGCGGCTCGAACCAGCAGGCGGCATGCGATACCATTATGAGCGACAGCGCCTGGAAGGGGCTTGACGCCGTGGTCGCCGACAGGATCATCATGAATCCGCAGGGCGTCATGAAATGGGAAAAATTCGGCGTTGAAATTGCGCTCCAGCTGGTCTGGTTTACCAAAGAGGTCTACCCCGACTTGCTGACCGATTTAGACGTCAAGGATACGGTTTTGGATTTCTACAGTAATTATTATGGCATGGATCTTACGGACGCGCAGTACGAGGACCTGATGAACGGCCTGTCCGCGCCGCGGAGCTGAGATGAAACGAGAAAGTGCGCCGCAGCCAAATAGGGACGAGCTGGTTGCCATGCTTATGGAGCGTGTGGACTTCGTCCCTGAAACCGAGATCGTCCCCGTGCTCGACAGTGTCGACCGTGTCGCCGCGGAGGATATCGTCTCCGTCAACACTCTGCCGAACGCACCCGCCAGCCGCATGGACGGCATAGCGATACGCTTTGAGGATTGGAATACATGCGCAGGCAATACAGAAAAATGGCAGGAAGGCGCCGACTATGTGTTCAGCAACACAGGAGTCGCCATACCGTCGGGGTACGACACCGTCGTTTTGATTGAGCAGGTCGAATTCAGTGCCAACGGGGTGCTTCGGATCACGAAAGCACCCGAAGCGCCCGGTGAAAACGTTACGTTGCCGGGCAGCCGTGTCGAAACAGGTACGAGGATCCTGTCGAGGGGGACTGTGATCACGCCGCAGAAAATGGGTCTTCTGGTCTCCTGCGGCATCAGAAAGGTTCCCGTTATCAGAAAGCCGCGCGTGGCGGTGATCCCCACGGGAGACGAGCTGGTATCATACCGGGTGCCGCTCCCCAGGGGCAAAAACGTGGAGACGAACGGCATTGTCCTTTCCGCCCTACTGCAAAAATGGGGGGCTGAACCGGCGCTTTACCCGATCATACCGGACGATCCCGAGCAGTTGCACGCGGCACTCCGTCAGGCGGTCGAAGAGTCGGATATCGTCGTTTTTAACGGCGGTTCGTCCAAAGGCAGCCACGATTATGCAACAGACGTGCTGGGTAGGGTTGGGGAGGTGCTCGTATACGAGGTTGGGCATGGGCCTGGCAAGCACACCAGCTTTACCATGGCGGACAGAACGCCGGTAATCGGCTTGGTCGGCCCGCCCGGCGGCGCGGAGTTGACCGCCGGTTGGTATGTCCGGCCCCTGGTCTGTAAATATCTCGGCATTCCCGATTTAAAGCCGCGAACAGTGCAGGCCGAGCTGACCGAGGCTGTCAAAGCGCATGTCCCGTTTGACTTTTATACGCAGGTTCAAATCGTCCGGCGCGGAGAAAAGTACTCGGCGCATCCCATAAATATGTTTGCCGGCCGGGGACGGGGTGCCGAGGAGAGCAACGCGGTTTTGCATATACCCGGAGGGACGGTTTTTAGAGCCGGAGACATGGTGACGGCCGAACTGAAAATACCTGAGGAATATATACCAGACGAATAACCATTATACTTATGCGTGCTGTTCATGACTGCGGCCGTATACAAAGAGAGTGTGCCACAAAACGTTCTAAACGTTTTGCGGCACATTTTTTATCCGAAGCGCTCCGACGCTGCACCTGTGGTGTTAAGCGTTCCTGGCAGAGTCGGGCTCAATATTTTCGATAAAAAACTGGATAAACTGTTTTGCGGCGGTGTCGAGCGCGTCGTAATCCTGAAAGATAAAAGCCACATTATAGTCAAAGGTCCGCTCTTCCAGCGGGATCAGTACGACATTTTTACACGACGATTCATCTACAATCTGCCGGATGCCAAGCATAACGCCCTTTCCCTTGTTTACGAGGCTGCATTGCTGGGTGACGTCAGAGGTTTCATAAAATGGACGGATGGTGAAATGGTACGGGGCAACGGCGCGGTTAAGGTCCTCTAGAAAATAGGACGTTTTATCCAGCGTTAAAACCCGTTCGTTTTTCAGCAGGCGCAGAGAGACGCTGGACCGGGCGGCAAGCGGATGGTCTTTATGCACCAGAAGGTAAGATGGTTCCGTTTTGATCAGAATATACTCATGATTTTGCCGATGCTTCCATTCTGATGCCACCATCAGCCCGAAGTGCCGCTTGTCCTCATGAATATAATCCTCGCACTGGATATTGGACAGCTCAATCATCTCAAGCTCAATGTTGGGGTGCTTTTCATTAAATGAAAGCAGCAGCTCCGGCGAAACATGCCGGATGATGCCGGGACCGCAGCAGAACGGCACTTTAACAGGACGGCTGGCGAGATGGATGACAGTCTGCCTGACGGCATTATTAAAAGTCATGACAATGGGCTGAAACTGCTCGTAAAGATACTGACCGTCGGATGTCAGCGCAATACCCTTGATAGACCGTTTAAACAGACTGCAGCCCAGCTCCTCTTCAAGGTTGGCGATAACCCGGCTCAGCGCCTGCTGGGATATAAAAAGACCGGCTGCGGCTTTGGAAAAGCTTTTATGGTTACATGTTTCGACGAAATACGCGATATGCTTAAATTCCAACGCCATGCACCGGCTTTCTGTTCATAGTTGACAAATATATCTACAATTACAGGTTGTAGTATATACAAAATTCCGGTAGTTTTCAAGTTGCTATTTTTCCGTTAATATAGATGTAATTATAAAGTAAATGCTTTCTTCCGGCCAAAAGAAAGGAGCGCGTGGCATGTCCGCGCGAATGAGAAATGTACATATGCAAATATCCACATCTGTTTTCTCCAATACGCTTGGGGGATACGCTGTTTCGCAACAGACTTTTCGCGTCGCCCACAGGTGTATTTTATGCCGACCCGAGCCATCGTCCGATTAATGAGACGATTTGCTATTACGAGCGCAAGGCCAAGGGCGGTGCCGCATCCGTCTGCGTCGGCGACGCGATGGTTGATGGTGAGCACGGCGCTCACGGCGAATACTGTATGCTCATGGAGGACAAAGGTCTGATGCCGGTTTTGAACAAGCTGTCATCTGAGATTAACCGGCACGGGGCTGTGGCGACGCTTGAAATGTTTCACGCCGGCTCCGCCGCATCCGTATCGTATCACGCCGGCCATGATATCTACGGGCCACAGGACGAAAATGTTGTCGGCGCTCTGGGCAATCATCAAGCAGCACAGGTGAAGGCGCTGGACCGGGCAGGGATGGACCGAATTATCCGGCAGCATATCGACGGGGTATTAAAGGCTAAAGATTGCGGCTTTGGTATGGTGATGCTGCATGCCGCGCATGGGTTTCTCATGCATCAGTTCATGTCTCCAACGCTCAATCATCGCACGGATGAGTACGGCGGTTCTTTCGAAAACCGCCTGCGGTTTCCTTTGGAAATCGTCCGGGGCGTTCGGGAGGCGGTTGGGCCACGATTCCCGCTGGAGCTTCGGATATCCGGCAGTGAGGTTTATGAGGGCGGCTACGGCATTGATTACGGCTGCCGTATCGCTGAAGCGTTCGACGGCCTTGTGGACCTCATCCACGTATCAGCCGGCTCCCATGAAGACGCGCGCGTTTTTACGGTGACGCACCCGTCCATGTTTTTGGCTGATGGCGTCAACGTGAAATACGCCGCCGAAATTAAAAAGCATGTAAAAAAATCCAAGGTTGCCACCGTTGGCGCGCTGTCGGACCCGGCGATGCTTGAGGAAATCATCGCCTCGGGAAAAGCCGACGTCGTCGAGCTGGCGCGAGGCCTGATCTGCGACCCTGATCTGCCGAACAAGGCCAGGGAGGGGCGGGACGATGAAATCGTGGCTTGTATCCGCTGCTTTACCTGTTTTTCCAATCTGATTCGGCACGGGCAGATTGTCTGCGCACTCAACCCGGAAATCAGCGATGAGTCGGAGCAGAAATACTGCAGGCCGCCCGCCAAACGGAAGAAGGTTCTCATCGCCGGCGGCGGCATCGCCGGCATGGAAGCCGCTGTGACCTGCGCCCGGCGCGGGCATGAGGTCATATTGTGCGAGAAATCCGGGCAGCTGGGCGGCGTTTTACGATGCGAGGATAATGTGCCCTTTAAAAAGCATCTGCGAGAATATCTGGATTGGCAGGTGAAAAATATCAAGGCGGAGACCATTGAGGTCCGCCTGAATACGGAAGCGACCCAACCGCTGGCCGAGAAGCTTGGGCCGGATGTGATAATCGCCGCCGTCGGCGCTAAGCCGTTTATCCCGGATATCCCGGGTATAAACGGGCCGAACGTCGTCAGTGCGGTTGAGGTCTATAATACACCTGACCGCGCCGGACGTAAGATCATCATTCTGGGCGGCGGCCTCGTGGGCTGTGAGCTTGCCATCTATCTGACGGGGCTGGGCAGGGAAGTGACCATACTGGAAATGCTCCCGCGCCTCAATGCCGGCGATAATATCCTGC
Organism: uncultured Sporobacter sp.; assembly: GCA_963675425.1. Classification (GTDB taxonomy): domain Bacteria; phylum Bacillota; class Clostridia; order Oscillospirales; family Oscillospiraceae; genus Sporobacter. Next base: position 3,022,357 of record OY776214.1, read on the forward strand.
ACGGGCAGGCTGTCGGTATAGAGCTGGACCGCGCCGGCGTCGGCGTGGCGCTGGGCACAAAGGCCGTTGAGATCAGCGACAGAGGTGTACTGGGAGAGAATGCAAACGCACAGAAGCTTTTTGAGGCGGACACGGTTGTCTGCGCGCTGGGCCTGCTGCCGCTGCAGGAAACAGCCGATGAGCTGCGTTTTGCCGCGCCGTCCTTTCATCAGATCGGCGACTGTCTGGCCGCGAAAAACATCTATGAGGCCACGCGCACCGCGCACCAGATCGCGCTCGATATCGGCGAGCGTTAAATTAGGGGTTAAACCATTAGCAGTTTAAATTATAAATTGAAAATGGAGGTAAAATAATGAAAAAGATACTGGCAATCTCATTAGCACTGGTCGTGATGTTTTCGCTCTTTGCCTGTTCTGGCAAAACGACATCTGACCAACCGAGCACCGCCCCGACCGAAAGCAGCGCCCCCAATGAAAGTACCGCCCCTGATGAAAGCACTGCCCCCGAAGAAAGCGCAGAGCCCACAGAAGAAGCGTCATCCAACGGATACTGGAGCGGCCCCGACTGGATTATAGACCCGCCCCCGCCACACGGTGACGCCGGCTGGTACACAGATGATGTGGACTGGTTTGCCCGTGACCCTTATAAAATCGCTTTCCTTTACGGTCAGGCTTTTGCGCTGACGGACATGGAGGGCGAATCCTTTGAAGCCTGGAGTAAACGCGTTAATTATGATTATGCCGAATTTGACGGCAATCAGGATAACGAGCTCTTCCTTAACAATATGGAGGTTTGTGCCTCTCAGGGCTGGCAGGGCATGATTCTTCAGCCCGACGCGACGATTGGCATGCGTGTTGCCGAGATGGCTAATGAGCTGGGCGTTGCCTGGATGCCGGGTGTTACCCCGATGATGGATGAGGATGGCAACCTGATGCAGCCGATGGTAACGCTGGGCACTAAATATCAGGCTGACCTGGCCAACAACTGGCTGATCGATAACTATAAGAACTACTGGGGCGATATCGAGCTCGAAGGCCCCTCACTGGGTTACATGTGCCTGACCATCGCTTCAAACCCCATCCTGAAGGTTGTTTACGACTACTCCAACTCCGGTATCGAGGAAGCCTATCCGGGCGTCAATGTCTTTGAAGGCGACTGCATCAACTTTGGTGTCAGCGCGGATGCGGGTTATCAGGTGGTATCCGCTACAATTGCGGCGCATCCCGAAATTGAGCACTGGTTTATTACGTCAGCCCTTGAAGACTATGCCCAGGGCGCTGCCCAAGCTGCCGTGTCTCTCAATGTCGAGGATAAGGTTCTTATCTGCTCCAATGGTGCGAACATCCTCATTCCTATGTTTGAGCAGAATGCTGCTGGTAAGTCATGGGTTGCCGGTATCTACTACGCGCAGGACATCTTCTGCGAGCCGCTCGTTTGCGGCATCATTGCCATGCTGGACGGCCGGGCCACCCCTGAGTCGCTGTATCCGGAATGGAAAGCCCCGGGCGCGAAATATGCCAACATCCTTTGCGACACGCGGGTTGTCACCAAAGACACGTATCAGGAATATCTCGATTACATCGACAACTATATTAACGGCAACTTTAAAAACCAGTAATCTAAATAAAACTCCTATCAAAACTCAAAAACAGCAGTTTGCCGCCCGGCAAGCTGCTGTTTTTTTGGTGTGCGCACTCACCAGCTGCCGCGCTCACGGAGGATAAGGCGCAGATACGGACCATTGTCATCCGGACCCGTATAGCCGGATTCCACGGTATAGGAGGTTACGTCCTCCGTCAAAACCAGCTTTAACAGTGTGTCGGTGTCCGATTCCTCAACGTCAGCCGATACAATCAGAGGATTGCTGCCTTCCAGCGGGCCGGGCGGAAAGCCGGTGGGGAAGGTGACGCCGGTTTCCTCCAGTTGCTTGGTATAATGGTTACGCAGAAATTCGTCGTCTAAAACCGGCACGTCGCCGCTGGATAAAGACGTGTCCCGGAAAATAACGGACAGAACGCGGCTGCCGGCGTCATAAGAAAATTCCGTTGCCGGCGGCGTACAGACGTCGGCATAAAAGCTGCCGAAGCCCTCCAGGTCCACAGGCGGCCCGAACGCGATGTCCACGCCGGCAACACTCATGGCCATGTCGATAACCGTCTCACGGCGTTCCGCCATACCCATGGAAACGGGCTCGGTGATATCCGCCCAGTATGTCTCGGAGGAAGAATAGTAGTATAAGTCCTCGTCAAAAACCGGCGCACCGTTTTCATCCTGATTCAGGATGGCGGTGGCGTATTGTATATGCGGAAAAGACCGGTATGCCCACTCGCTGTTTTGGCCGTCTGTGACAACGCGGATGCTGCCGGCTGCCTGAATCTCGCATTCGCGGATGCCCTGGTCGCAGAACATGAGCTTGACGCGCGTACCGTTCTCGCCATAGATCCAGTCCAGCCACCACGGGCCGTTATCCGGCGCGGGGCTGTACCGCACCAGAAAGTCGCCGTTATACGGCGTAATACTGTAAATGGTCATGTCCGTGCCGTCATAAATAGCGCGGACCTCGTCTTCGGACGCGACGGGCGCGCCGGCGGTTGACGAACCCGCGGAAGCGCCGCAGGCAATCGCCGCGTCAGGTTTGTCCTCCTCGTCGGCGGGCGGCGTTTCGGATTCGGCCGCCGGTTTGGAAGAAGCTGTGTTGTACGGCAGGACCGATGAGGCCGCGTCTGTGTAGACAGTGGTACATCCGGTGAGTAGTAGCGCGCAAAGTAAAAAGATGGGCAAAATTTGTCGCAGCATGATTAAGTTCCCCCAGATACGTACTTGCTGTTCTTCATTAAGTGTATCATTTTAAGGGGCAGTAAACAAGAAAAAAATACCATAAAATACAGAATATACATCAACACCCGCCCCGCGGCGTTTTTCTGCGGGCGGGTGGAGATTTGTCGCCTTCTTTTGTGCGTCCAATCGCCGTGCGATTTAATTTTCGGCGATGACGGCGAGTTGTCTGGTCTCATCGGCGAAAATTGTTTATTTTAATGCTTTGAGGCATTCACTTCCGAAAAGCATTACTTTGCGAACGCCTCAGCGTGAGAACCCTTTATTTGTCGAAAAAGCCGCATTCGCGGCTTTTTCGACAGTCTGATATCCCCGCCTAAAGAACCTGAAGGCGGGGATGTTTCAGCCTATAAAAGACTTAAATCGGCGTTATTCCCAGTCCGGTGCGCCGGGGGTGGTCTGCGTGTCGTAAATGGGGTTGTGGGTCAGGAAACTGAATATTTTCATAAATTCTTCATTTACAGGCTGATCCGGGAAAGAGCGCACAATAGCGTCCATTTTGGAGCGTATGGCGTCCTTAAATTCGGCATGCGTCATTATATACAGATCGCCGCGCCGGATGCCGCGTACGACACGTTCACCGGCTTCTTCCGGCGGCATGAAAAGGTGTTCAAAGTCAAAGGGTGAGGACGAACCCTTTGACGGGGGCGCGGTTGGGGCGGCAGTCTGTGCATCCGTATTTTGTAAATGATCCGGACGAACTTGCTTTGATGTGGCTTTAAGATTTCCGACCACCGGCCCGGGACAAAACACGGAAGCCCCCACGTTCGTATCGGATAATTCGGAAGCCAGCGTTTCCATCATACCGGCCACAGCGGCTTTTGTCGTGCAGTAAAGGGCTGCGTTGGGAACAACGGACAAACCCGATGTCGAGGCTGTGCTTACAACATGTCCCTCTTCGCCATGGGCCAGTATACGCGGCACAATCGTGATGATGCCGTTGAGGACGCCGATTATGTTGACGCCGACAATGAAGTCGCAATCCTTAAAAGAGGCATTCCACAGTGGCCCGCCGGGTACTTCAACGCCGGCGTTATTCACCAGCACGTGGATTTTTCCGTAGGTCGCTTCCGCCTCGTCGGCGGCTTTGGAATAGGCCTCGCGGTTGGTAACATCAAGCTGGATACCGTGTGCCGGCCAACCCTTTTCCTTAAAGAACGGCAACGCCTCATCTATAGCTGCCTGGCGTAGGTCCGCGATGACGACATTCATTCCGGCTCGGCCACAGGCCTTGGCAATGCCCAGGCCTATGCCGCTGGCGCCACCCGTAATAAAAGCTGTTTTTCCTCTTAAATTTACCATTTGTGCCTCCTAAAATGCGCGTGAACTGAATGGATAAAATAAATTAAGGTAAGAATATCATAAAAATCAGGAAAGCAAAAGTCAAAATAATAAAGTAGAGATTATAAGACAAAAACATGATAGCATTCTCTCTGGTTTAAGCGCCGTTATTTTACCGGACCGTATTTGCAGAGCGGGAGAAGTACGTCCAACTCAGCGTTTTTAAGCATCTGCGCTAAGGGGCGGGCGCACTTTTTGTCATTTGCGCAGGATAATGCGGTTTTTGCTGATAGGTTTGTCAAAATATATCGGAGGTATAAAAGAGCTTTGGCGTTACCGTGAAAACATGATGGTGCGATTGTCCATGTTCCATATAGAATTATAAGCGGTATTTGTTTTATTATTAATAATAGGAGAGATCAAGAATTGACGCCGCATTGGGTATGGCCCGAGGCCGGTGTCGTATGCTGTAATACTTTCAAACCAAGGAGGATGTTTATGCTGTCTTTAAAGGAAAATGTTATTGAAACCTTAAAACACGGTAAGCCGGATGCTTTTGTCAACGAGTGGGAGCCGTTCCCCCAGGTATGGGATCCGGTTTTTTACTACATGAACCCGGTTGCGCCCGGTCAGGAGGCGCTTAACCCGCTCGGCGTTAAGCTGTTCTGGGGTGAGGAAGAGCCCGGCGCGATGCCAATCGTCACGGAAGCCACGAAAGTCTGCCCCGATGTTACCAAATGGCGTGATTACGTCAAATTCCCCGACCTTGACGCCGTTGGTTTCGACTGGACGCAGGCCAAGGCCGATGCGGAAAAGGTCCGTGCCGAGGGCAAGTTCGTCATGGTCTGGAACGTTACGGGCCTGTTTGAGCAGTCGCACTTTTTAATGGGCTTTGAGGACACGCTGTGCAACCTGCTGATGGAGCCGGACGACATGCATGAGCTGATCGGCGCCATTAAAGACTTTAAGCTTAAGCAGATCCAGCTGATCATCGACAATCTCAATCCCGATGTCATCATGATGCACGACGACTGGGGCTCCAAGCACGCGCTGTTTATGTCGCCGGACGTCTGGCGTGAGTTCTACAAAAAACCCTGGAAAGAGATTTATGACCTGATTAAAAAACACAATATTATCACCATGCATCATGCCGACAGCTTCTGCCAGCCGATTGCAAAGGACATGGTTGAGATCGGTATCGATATCTGGGAGGGCATCCTGCCGTCCAACGATATCCAGCAGATCAAAAAGGACACCGATTATAAGCTGACCCTTATGGGCGGCATCGACGCGTCGATTGTTGACCGTAAGGACTGGACCGAGGAGGTCGTCCGCGGCGAGGTCGCGCGCGTGTGCAAGGAATACCACGAGGACGGTATGTTTATCCCGTGCCTGACCTACGGCGGCGAGGGCAGCATCTTCGAGGGTGTTAACGATTGCATTATGGACGAGGTCCGCAAGCAAAGCGCGATTTATTTTAAGTAGAACGAGAAGCTACAGCAATATCCCCGCCATCCGGCTGCCGGATGGCGGGGATATTTTATCATTTGTGCTGATGTGTATCTGGCGTTATCCGTCAATGTCGTGATCATGCTCCGCCGCTGTTTTCGGTGTCGAGAAGTGCCGCTTCCGAGCGCTTGAGGGAAAACAGCGTTGTCGCGATCCACAGCGCGACGATCACATGGACGATGATGACGGGCCACGCGAGAAGCTGATTGGTTTCCCAGGGAAATGGGAGAAACATCAGCGTCATGAGCACCGTACGCACGGTGCGCAGCGTGAGAATCCGGCGATGCTCCGGGCAGCGATCTCGCTCGGCGACAGAGGCCAGATTCGTCAGCAGCTGGAAATGAAAATATAACCCGACGACGGCGGCCACCGTTTCCACAAAGTAGACATTAACACTTGCGCCAAACAGTGCAATAAGCCATAAAAAGCCCTCCCACAGAGCCAGCAGGATACCTAACGGGCGCAGAAGATTGGCAGAGGGCTCATATTCGGCGATGGCCGGCAGCGCATTCAGCATTAGAAGATATCCCAGCCAGTTGGGCAGGATGTTAAGCGTTCCCAGGTTAAAATGTAAGTGCAGCAGCAGGTATCCTCCGGCCACCCGACCAATCGCATCGATTAAGCTTTGTCTATTCATTACCGGTCACCGCCTTTAAGATGAGCGTTTCCCGCAGCTCGCCGTTCCAGTAAATCTCCACGCCATAGCCGGGCGGCAGACTGCTGAATTCAACGCCGTTAGTGTCATACGTCGTATTGCCGAAACCGATGGTGGCTGTGTTATCCCAGTCCTCGTCGACGAATTCATTGACCATGCTGTAATCCGAACCGACAGCGCTTTGTCCGCCGTAAAAGCCGCCTTTTGGACTGGGGAACTCCAGAATCTTATTTAAGTTGTCAATGGGTATCATCTGAAAGCCCGCGCCCGTCAGACCTCGGCGCTCCGCGTCCGTGCCGCCAAAGGTGTAAACGGGATTGAGGGTTTCTGACCTTCCTGTAAATTTAGCGTCAGGCTTGAGCGAGGTATCAAACGGCGGACCTGCCGTACCCATAAAAACGGTGTTCTGGGTGCTTGCCGGCCGGTTGTCAACGCTGTAAGCGGTGTAGGCCTCGGCTGTCACAGAGCCGGATTCGCCGCTGGCTGAGTATGCTGCTTGAGGCGGGAGAAGCTTCCATAGGCTTGCTGCTGTTATGCTGCCGGTATAAGGCGCGCGTTCCATACCACCGGCCTTTGTGACGACCCAGCCGTCCTCACGCCCGGCGCGGACGGGCAGCCATGCGACGCCGTCCGGATAGATGCCGGATTCCTTTGTTATGCGGTCACCCTGTGTGTCCACGACGAGAGAGTCCATCTGGAATACCAAAAGCGCCGTGTAGCTGCCGTCAGCCTGCTCCTCCAGATTATAAACCTTGTAGGCGTCGGGGCTGTTGGCCCAAGAGCCGCCAAGCTGGCCCAGCAGGTAGAAATCCTGCCGGTGGTCGTCCAGCGTATCGGTTCGCATGGCCTCAGCCAGATATTCCTGCTCCGAGAGCGGTGATGCCATAGCGATGTACAAACCATTGTCGAGCATAACGCCTTTGGCGTACGTATCAAGCGCGCCGGCAAGGGTTGAGCAGCGCGTTGTCCGGGCCGACGCCATCGCCAGCTCAAACGTCCAGCTGCGCACCGAATGCCCGACGGCGGGGGTATAACCCGACGCTTTTGCGCCTATAATAGCCGGCTGCAGCAGCACAATGGCGATACAGACTGAAACCAGCGCCATACCCCTGGGGTATTTTTTAAACCGCGTGATGGCGGCGATGCGCCGCGCAATGTTCTTCCCGCCGTTGGACAGGGAAGTTGTCCCCGGCGCGCGGGGATATTTTTCGCTGGTCATCTGCAGCAGAATCGCACCGTAATCCCGGCGCGCCTCGCCCCCCAGCCGCTCCAATACACGCTGGTCGCATAGAGCCTCCATGTCGTTGCCGATGCGATTGAAGATATACTGCATAAACGGATTGCACCAGTGAAGCGCGTGCAATAAAGTCCAAAGGGCGCTTTGCAGGGCGTCCTGATGCTTTAAATGCAGCAGCTCGTGCAGGAGCACTTTATCATCAATATCACCATCGGCCGGGACGGCCAGCACCGGACGAATGACGCCGCAGATAAACGCGGAGGGCAGCCCCTCCACCATGACGGCCGGGCAGGCCTTGAGGTTGTATCGCATGCAGACGTATTCGATCTGCTTTTGTACGATTTCTGAAACAGGGCGGCCGCGATGAAGAAGTAGCCGCAGACGTATGTAGCTAAACACGTACCAAACCAGCGATACCACAGTACCCGCAAAATAAACCACAAAAAGCCAGTCCGTCACACTGACCGGATTGCCGGTAATCCACGGAACAGTAAAGCGGGGGAGGGACGGTATGTATGCCGCGGTATACGCGGAATCGAGAGTCCGCTCGGCTATGGCTTTTACCGTCTCCAGCCAGAGCGGCAGCGGCAGCACAAAATACCGGCCCGCCAGACCGGCCGGCAGGACGATACGCAGCGCCAGTATACTCCAGATGCCGTACTGCCATCTCGGTGAGAGCTTGTCGCCCAGCAGATTTTTTAAAAGCAGCAGCAGAGCGGCGACAAGCGATACGGTTAAGCTTTGCAGCAGGAAGCTCCAGATGTTTGTCACGCTATACCTCCATCTCGTCCAAGAGTTGACGGAGGCGGTCACGCTCCTCGGAGGTAATGGACGATTCCTTCAAAAAGGCGGCAATAAGGTCGCCGGCAGCGCCTTTGTAAACCTTATTAAGAAGCGTTTTGCGTTCCTCCCGGGCGCAGGCCTCGCGGCTGACGGCGGCGGCGTAACAATGGGGCTCCGTCGTCCGCTCGATTTGTACAAGACTCTTTTTTTCCATGCGCGTCAAATACGTATGGACGGTGTTGCGGCTCCAGCCCGTGGACGGCTGCAGCGCCGTAACGACCTCGCCCAGTGAAAAACCGTCTCCGCCCCAGAGTACCCGCAGGACGGACCATTCGGCGTCTGTTAATCGGATCATGAAATGCCTCCTACAACTGTAGTCATAAATATACTACAGCTGTAGGAGGCAGGTGTCAAGACTAAAAAACTTTTTACAAGCTAAAGCAGCCTCGAAAAAACGAGGTTGCTTTGCTACGTAATCAGAAAAGGCTAGCGGCAAATATCGCGTACGTTCAGCGCCCGCGCCGCGTTTATAATAGCAATGACGGACACGCCGACATCGGCAAAGACGGCCTCCCACATGTTGGCCAGCCCCAGCGCGCCCAGCACAAGCACGACGGCCTTGACGCCAAGGGCAAACACGATGTTCTGCAGGACAATCTGCCGGGTTTTCCGGGAAATCTTCAGTGCGGCAATGAGCTTGGACGGCGCGTCGTCCATGAGGACGATGTCGGCCGCCTCCAGTGCGGCGTCCGCGCCGAGGCCGCCCATGGCAATCCCGATATCGGCGCGGGACAGGACCGGCGCGTCGTTCATCCCGTCGCCGACGAAGACGAGCTGGCCCCGGGGTGACTTTTGAGCCAGCAGCTGTTCCACCTTTTCCACCTTGTCCGCCGGGAGCAGCTCTGTGTAAACGCCGTCAAGCCCCAACTTGCCGGCCACGCGCTCGCCGACGGCGCGCAGGTCGCCGGTGAGCATGACAGTTTGGCGGATGCCGTTTTGCTTGAGCGCGGCAATCGTCTCTGCGGCATCCTCCCGAATTTCGTCGGAGATGACGATATGCCCCATATAGGTTCCGTTTGACGCGATATGTATAACAGTGCCCGGCAGCTCGCATTCTTCCCACGGTATATTGTCCAGATCCATGAGCTTGCCGTTGCCGGCTGCAACAGGTACACCGTCCAGCCGGACGCGTACCCCGTGTCCCGGAATTTCCTCCGCGACGGTGACGCGGGCATGGTCGATGTCTTTATCGTAGGCCTCTTTGAGAGAGCGGGAAACAGGATGATCCGAGAAGCTCTCGGCGTGGGCGGCCAGCTCCAGCAGCTCCAGCTCCGATAGGGTTTCCGGATGAACGGCCGTGACGCGGAACGTTCCTTTCGTCAACGTGCCTGTCTTGTCAAACACGACGGTTTCCGTCCGGGCCAGCGCCTCTAGGTAATTGCCGCCCTTAATGAGAATGCCGCATTTGGACGCGCCGCCGATGCCGCCGAAAAAGCTCAGCGGTACGGAAATTACCAGCGCGCACGGGCAGGAGATGACAAGGAAAATCAGCGCCCGCTGTATCCAGTCGCTCCAGACACCGTGAAAGAACAGCGGCGGGAGCACGGCCAGAAGGAGCGCGCCAATGACAACAATGGGTGTGTAAAACCGCGCGAAGCGGGTGATAAAGCTTTCGGCCTTTGCCTTTTTAGCGGCCGAGTCCTCCACCAGTTCCAGTATGCGCATAACAGTGGAGTCTCCAAAGGTCTTTGTGACGCGGATGCGTAAAAGGCCGCTGATATTGATAACGCCACTGACGATATCGTCGCCGGCAATAACCTCCCGCGGTACGGATTCGCCCGTCAGCGCGGCGGTGTCCAGAGCGGCGTGGCCGTCGATCACGACGCCGTCAAGGGGGACGCGCTCGCCGGCCTTGACGACGATGACGTCACCAATGGCGATATCCTCCGGGTCCACGCGTGTGAGCGCGCCGTCCTTTTCAATAACGGCATAGTCCGGACGTATGTCCATCAAATCCGTGATGGACCGGCGCGCACGGTCCACGGCGTAGTCCTGGAACAGCTCGCCAACCTGATAAAACAGCATGACGGCCACGGCCTCCGGGTATTCGCCGATACAAAAAGCGCCGACGGAGGCTAGACTCATCAAAAGGTTTTCGTCAAAAACCTGGCCGCGCGTGATATTGCGCAGGGCCGACCATAAAATGTCCGCCCCGACGACGGCGTAGGGGATCAAATACAGGGTCAGCTTCAGCCAGCCCTCGGCCGGAATTAAAATCGCGGCGGCATAAAGAACGGCGCCGGCCAGTATACGGTACAGTGTCCTTTTTTGTGTGGTGCTCATATCTGTTTACTCTTCCTGTCAGTATTTTAGCTCACAGTCCGGTTCAATGCGCCGGCAGGCAGCCGCCGCACTTGCGAGGATTTCGTCCAGGCATTCGTCGTCTGCGTCCAGCATCAGCCGTTGTGTCAAAAAGCTGATCGAAGCGTCGTTAACGCCCTTGATTTTTTTGATGGCCGTTTCCATTTTAGCGGCGCAGTTGGCGCAGCCGAGTCCTTTAAGCGTGTATTTCTTAGTCATAATTGCCTCCGTTTATTCTGAGATATGCTCCATACCCTGATCAATAATCGCCCGTACGTGTCCATCCGCCAAAGAATACAGAATGGTCTTACCCTCACGGCGGTATTTAACGAGCTTGCTCTGCTTCAAAACGCGCAGCTGGTGCGAGATGGCCGATTGGCTCATACCCAGGAGCTGGGCTACGTCACCCACGCACATTTCGGCCTGAAGCAGGACATATAAAATCTTAATCCGTGTCGAATCGCCGAAGATCCGAAACAGCTCCGCCAAATCGTATAAAATCTCGTCGTCCGGCATCGCCTCTCCGGCCTTTTCAGCGCCCTCGCAACACATCGCAGGCTGGGTCCGTGGCTGATCATCCATTGTTGCATCATCCTATCATATGAATATGTGTTCATATGTATTATAAGGCGCGGTCCCGGCGAAGTCAATCGATAAATTACACAGCAGTTTTTTTATTATACGCGCGCTGCTTGGGCAAATTAATTAAGGCTGAGGCCTGTTTTATGGAAAGAACGGTGAATATTGGTTGACGGTTTTAGTCTCATAAGATAAACTGATTATAGGTTAATTACGGGGGAGGAGGACAACCCATGAATGATCAAAAAACGCTTGCGGGTCTTGTAACGCTTACGAATACGAAGCCGTATCCGTTTAACGACTCTGTTACAACAGTCGCGCTGCCGGCCTCGCTGGATACGTGCCGGTATGATGTCCTGACGGAGGTGGCCGAATCGTCGGGCGAAACGGGCGACGTCATTGTTTTCGGCAAGGCGAAAAACGGGTTTAAGCTGGCGTTTACCGGTTCGGCAGCACACGCGGTTATTCTGTACAGCGTCATCAGAGGGGATTGTCATGATTGTAACTGAGAAGAACAAAGGTATTTATATGCCCTATACGCTCGACGGTACTAAGCTCCATCTTAATAACGGGGAGCTGACGCTCAATCTTGCGGCGTTTGAGCGGGATTTTCCCGTCCATCTGGATATCAGTATCGACGCGGCGGGCGCAATTGTCTTGGGCCCGGCCGACTGGTATGTCGCCGAGGTGGATATTCCGCCCCGCGCGTACGAGATCACAGCCGGTATGCCGGACGATTTCGGCTTCCCGCAGCTGAGTAAGTCTGCAAAACCGCTTGAAACGGATGCCATCAAGCTGACGCTCTGGGCATTGGAGGTGTAACATATGGCACGATTTGATGAGGCGCGTTTCGCGCTGGAGGCCGCGACCGGCGGCAAGAATACGCTGATTCTGGACGAAGTGGGTATGCCCTCTGTTATGGTGCGCATACCGCGCTTCAACTGGTCGGACGTGATAGACGGCGGCGCGGACGAGCCGTGCTCGGCGTTTGTTGTCGGCGGTGAGGTGAAGGACTGTATTTATATCAGTAAATATCTCAATATCGTCGAGAGGGGCCGCGCCTACTCGCTCCCAAATCGCGAACCGGCGCACACACTGTCCATTGACGAAGCACGCCAGGCCTGCGCCCGGAAGGGGCCCGGCTGGCACTTAATCACGAACGCGGAATGGATGGCGATTGCCTTCTGGAGCAGGAAGAACGGAACACTGCCGCGCGGCAACAACCAGTACGGCTGCGATATCGCCGCGCCGCACCGGCGCGGGGTAAAAGCGCCGCCCTCCGGCATTCCGATGGGTCCCTATAAGGAAGGGCGCACACTCACCGGCAGCGGTCCGGACGACTGGTCGCACGACGGGACATCGGCCGGTATTTTTGATCTCGCCGGAAACGTCTGGGACTTCGTGGCGGGTCTTCGCATTATGGACGGCGAGCTGCAGGTCATCCCCGATAACGACAGTGCCCTCAACGTTGACGAGAGCACATCAAGCGCGCTGTGGAAAGCCGTTGATACAAGCGGAAGCTATGTTGAGCCGGGAAGCGTCGGTACCTATAAATACGATGGTGTTGAGGAGGGCAACGCGGACAGTGACGCGGCGCTGATTCAGGGCGGCGTCCGGCTGAGTACGGAAGTGACAAAGTCGCTGTATACCGGCGAGGACGGCAGCAGCTTTCACAGCTGGACGATGATGCCGATTGGAGAGCTGACGGCTGTAGACGGGATCCCCGTCCACCAGAAGCTGTTGGAGCTGGGCCTGTATCCTGTTGCCGATTCGCCCGACCGGCTGTTTGTCCGCAATTACGGCGAGCATATCGCATTTCGCGGCGGCTCCTGGCTTGACGGCAACAGCGCCGGCCTGTGGGAGCTTTATATCCGCGACGCACGCACCTGGATATTCCCTGACGTCGGCTTCCGCGCCGCGTATGTTAATTTATAAGTCATAAAATCTTTAACAGCCCCGCATATGCGGGGCTGTTAAAGATTGAATACATAAAAGGAGACGATTTCATGTTTAATACACTGCGCAACGACTACGCGCCGCTACGGGATCTGGGACTGAAGGACCCGCCGGTCGGCGTCAAATTCAATTTCTTCCGGCCGGAAGGCATCCCGCCGCTAGAGGAGACGGCTGAGCTGTCGCTGTGTGAGATGCTTCGGACGTCGCAGGTTGAAAACCGTCCTTTTTATTTTTCCAAGGACCATAAGGAGACGTGTGTCGGGAAGATCCTCTTGGGTATGGAGGACATGGCCCCGTTTGCCGAGAGTGGAAATATCGGCGAGCGGCTTGGCGTTTTCGAGGAGGCGCGAGCCAACCAGCATTTTTACCAGTTCGTCCCGAAGCTGGACCGCAATATCACAAACTATGTGTCGTTTTCGCCGGTCGACCAGCTTAATTTTGAGCCGGACGTACTGGTCGTCAGCGCACCGCCCGAGCAGGCGGAGATTGTTTTACGCGCCGTGACGTATTCAACCGGGGAGATGTATAAATCGTCCTGTACCCCCGTGATGGGGTGCGCGTGGTTTCTCCTGTACCCGCATAAAACGCATGAGGTGAACTTTACCGTTCCCGCGCTCGTTCACGGCCCGCACGGCCGCGAGCTCTGGCCGTCCGACACGTTGCTTATCAGCATCCCGCACACGTGGATCCCGACGGTTTTAACGAATCTTACGCGCATGGAACATCATCTGTCTTCGCACGAGAGCAAGCAGCAGTATTACGACGAGTTTGCCGGTATACTTAAAGATCTCGCCGTGAAAGCGGAAAACCCTTGACCGTATCCCGCTCGCTGCTTTGTCTCCCTCCCCGAGGGAGCTGTCAGCGCAGCTGACGGATGAGGGAATAACGGCATAAACAGAACCCTCATCCGTCACGGCTGACGCCGCGACACCTTCCCCCAGGGGAAGGCTCAATAGGCTCCCACGCCGAGGGAGCCGTCAGTGCAGCTGACTGAGGGCGCGCGCATGGGCAGGGCAGCGTTTTCGTCGACACAGGTTATTAAAAGTCTATACAGGAGGCGATATTATGGATTCCTATGCCGATTTCAATCCGTTTGAAGGCTCGATGGAAAAGCCGATTCTCGAGGTTGGCCATATCAAACGCAAATATCTCGACGTTGCGTACGCGGAACAGTCGCCGAATCAGAAGCTCGATATTTATCTGCCGCCGGAGGGAGACGGCCCGTTCCCGACCGTTATTTTCGTCCATGGCGGGGCCTTTATACTCGGCGATAAGCGGGACGATCAGTTTTTACAGGCGATTGATGGGATCGACCGAGGTTACGCCGTTGTGTCGGTGGAGTACCGTCTGGCTTTTGAGGCCCAATACCCCGCCGCGGTTTTTGACGTTAAAGCCGCTGTCCGTTTCCTTCGCGCGAGCGCTGCCAAATACCGGCTTGATGGGGAGCGTTTCGGGCTTTGCGGCGACAGCGCCGGCGGGCACTATGTCGTGATGGCTGCCGCCACGCAGGATAATCCCGCGTTTGAGAACTTATCACAGGGCCATGCCGCGTATTCCGGTGCGGTACAGGCTGTGGCCAGCCGTTTTGGTCCGTACGACTTTGCGCTGGAAAGCGAAATGGCGCGCCGGGATCCGCCGACGGCGGACCCGTATTTTCCCGATATCGAAATGCATCTTTTAGGTGCGCATTCCGAGGATATCGGCGGGCTGCTCTATTTTACAAATCCGCTGAATTTCATAACAAAGGACTTCCCGCCCGTGTTTATCGAGCATGGTACGGCCGATATCGTCGTGCCGGTAATCCACTCGCGGCTGCTTGAAGAGAAGGTGCACGCCGTCTGCGGCGAAGGCCATGCCAAGCTGGTGCTGCGGGACGGGTACAATCACGGCGGCATTGACCTGCGCTGGAATGAGCCGGATGTCAACGACGACATGTTTGCTTTTTTTGACAAGCATCTGAAAGCTTAGCGTACTACTATAACCGGACAATTAGTTGAGCCTATCCCGTCATACCCGTCATAAAATTATATGAAATACAGGAGGAAGCAGTATGGATACATGGTCTATTATTGAACAGCCGGAAGACTCTTTAGAAGCCCCTCAGATTGATGTGAGCGCCATTAAGCGGAAATTCCTCGATATTTCGTACGCCGCCCAGTCGCCGAGTCAAAAGCTGGATATTTATCTGCCGTCCGACGGTGACGGCCCGTTCCCGACGATTATTTTCATCCACGGCGGCGCTTTTATCTTTGGCAACAAGCGGGATACCCAGCTCCTGCAGGCCCTGGAGGGGATCAACCGGGGTTATGCCGTTGTCTCCGTCGAGTATCGGCTCGGTTTTGAAGCGCAGTTTCCCGCAGCGCTTTTTGACGTCAAGGCGGCTATCCGTTTCCTGCGGGCCAACGCCTCGGTCTATGGCCTTGACGGCGACCGTTTTGCGGCCTTCGGTGATAGTGCCGGCGGCTATTACGCCGTCATGGCGGCGGCCACACAGGACAATCCGGTGTTTGAGGACTTGTCACAGGGCAACGCCGCGTACTCAAGCCGGGTCTGTACCGTCGTCAGCTTGTTCGGCGTTTTTGATATTATAACGCAGGACAGGGCGGTAGCTAAGTATGGCCTGGAAGATCCCAACATGCCGGATATTGACAAGCTGCTGCTCGGCGCGCATTCAAGCCAGATCAGCGGCCTCATGCATTTTACAAATCCGATTCGGTTCGTTTCACCGGCTTTTCCGCCGGTGCTGATTCTGCATGGCACGGACGACAACGTGGTCCCGGTTATCCAGGCGTATCTTCTGGAGGAAAAGGTCCGTACGGTCTGCGGCTCGGAGCGCGTGGAGATGGAGATCCTGCAAGGCTACGGCCACGGCGGCGTTGATCTCCGCTGGAACGACAAGCCGATTGTCGACCGGGTATTCGGCTTTTTGGATAAATATTTAAGACCCGGCAAAAAGCTTTATATTTGAACGTTTTCGCTGAGCGCCGCAGCGCGAGAACCCTATTTTACCGAACAAGCCGCATCATGCGGCTTGTTCGCTATTTGAGGAACGCCACAGGGGCCTTTTCCTACATTGGGCTATATGAAGATAAACAGGGTCTTTCCCTACGTTTGAGTTACAGAATATAGCCCAGGAGAACACGTCCATAAAATTATGTTACGATAGGGTGTTTTTTACTACCGCCCGAGTAAGGCTATAATAACCCTGAAAAAATAGTTGCCGCATATTGACAATGCGGTTTTGTGGATATATAATGCAAATGCAAACCATTCTTAATTGCATTTGCATATGTGAGAGGCGGATGTCCAATGAAAAAGACGGGTATTATAAGTACACTGATGGTCCTGACAGTCATAGCCGGACTGCTCGGATTAACCGCGTGTGGTGATAAACCGCCGCAGGACGATATGAGCGCCAAGCCGATTGTCGCCGTGTCGATCGTCCCGGAACAAACCTTTGTCGAGGCTGTCTGCGGCGATGCCGTTGAGGTTGTAACGATGATACCGCCCGGCAGCAGCCCTGAGAATTATGAGCCCACGCCGGCCGAGATGGAGAAATTCAGCGACGCATCGGTTTATTTCGCCATCGGCGTACCCACCGAAGAAGCGAACATCCTGCCGAACGTCGGAGACGTCAAGGTCGTGTCCTTGCAGGATGAGGTGGCGAAGGTCTACCCGGACCGGACGTTTGGAGAAGAAAGAGACCCGCACATATGGCTGTCGCCGGTGCGTGTTAAAGTCATGATCGATGTGATTGCACGGGAAATGACCGCGCTTGACCCGGAAAACGCCGAGGCGTATAATAAGAACGCTGATACCTATAAGGCGCAGCTTGACGAGGTCGACACACAAATTAATGAGGCGCTGGCCGGCGTTACAAATAAGTCGTTTATAGTCTATCATCCCGCTTTCGGATACTTTGCCGATGATTACGGGCTGACGATGTACGCACTGGAGGAGGAAGGCAAGGAGGCCACCGCCGAGCACCTTCAGGAAGTCATTGATATTGCCAAAGCCGATAACGCCAAGGTGATATTCTATCAGGCCGAGATCGACAGCAGCCAATCCCAGGCGTTTGCCGAGGAAATTGGTGGTAAGACCATGCAGCTTGAACCACTATCCCCTGATTATATAGAGAATTTAAGAGCCATGGCCAGTCTCATGGCGGAGGTTATGCAGTGAGTGAAACCGCAGTCCATATAAACGATCTGTCTGTATATTATGGGCAGACACCCGCTTTGGCGGGTGTCTGCCTTGATGTGTCCGTGGGCTCTTTTCTGGGCATAATCGGGCCGAACGGCGGCGGGAAATCGACGCTTTTAAAGGCTTTGCTGGGCCTTATACCGATCCATGAAGGCAGCATAGAGGTTTTTGGCAAAAAGCCGGGGGAACGAGCGTCGGTTGGATACGTCCCGCAGTTCGGCGCTATTGACCGGAAATTTCCGATAACAGTCCTGGAGGTCGTCCTCACCGGAAAAATGAAGCCGGGCCTGTCCCCGTTTTTCCGCTTTTCACAGAAGGACCGGGAAGAGGCACAGGCACTGCTCGGCAAGGTTGGCCTCTACGATTTGGCCGGCCGCCAGATCTCGGCGCTCTCCGGCGGCGAATTTCAAAAAATGCTCGTGGCCCGGGCCCTGATTGCAAAGCCAAAGCTCCTGCTGCTGGACGAGCCGACGGCCAGCGTAGACGCTATATCGCGCGAGCAGATATTCGGCCTGCTCAGTGAATTCAACAAAGATATTACAATCATACTGGTTACGCACGATCTTCTGGCGGTATCCACGCATGTGCACGAGCTGGCCTGTCTGAACACGACGCTTGTCTATCACGGTGAGCCGGAGCTGACAGAAGACGTCGTCTCGAGCCTGTATGGCTGTCCGGTCGATCTCATAGCCCACGGTGTGCCGCACCGCGTTCTCAAGGAGCACGAGCATGGAGGTGACGGGGGATGCTAAGTGCCTTGCTCGAATACCACTTTCTGCAAAACGCCCTCATATCAGGCATACTTGCCAGCGTTGTCTGTGGCGTGATTGGCGTTATTATTGTGGAAAAAAAGCTCGTTATGATGAGCGGCGGCATCGCCCACACCGCATACGGCGGCGTTGGGCTTGGGTACTTACTGGGTTTTGAGCCGATTATCGGTGCGTTTCTGTTTTCCGTGCTCGCCGCGCTCGGCGTCGGACGCATCAGCCGAAAGGGCGGCGCGCGCTCCGATGTGGTTATTGCGCTGTTCTGGTCTTTCGGCATGGCAATGGGGATTTTATTCATTGCCTTTATGAAAGGATATCCGCCGGACCTCAGCTCCTATCTATTCGGCAGTATCCTGTCCGTCACACGTACGGACCTGCTACTGATGATCATTCTCACCGTCGTTGTGCTTTTCATGATTGTCATATTCTATAACGACTGGAAGGCGTATCTGTTTGATCAGGAGTTTGCTTATGTCATCGGTATCAAGACGGCTTTTCTGGAATACCTGCTGCTCGTTTTAGTGGCGATGACCGTTGTTGTTTTGATTCGCGTTGTCGGGATTATCCTTGTGCTGGCCCTTCTGACAGCACCTGCCGCAACAGCTGGCATTATCACACGCGACCTTAAAAAGCGCATGACCCTTGCCGGCGTTTTTGGGATTATTTTTTGTGTTGCGGGGCTTTGGTTGTCGTATGAGCTCAACATTTCGTCCGGCGCGTGCATCGTGACGCTGTCCGTTATCTGTTATCTTATTGTATTGGCGATTCATACGGCACGGACAAAAACTAAGAAAACAGCCGCTTAGAAGCAAGCGGTATGCGTTGGTAAGCAGCGTCAGGAGTGATATTAAGTGGCGAACAAGGATTTTAAGAAAGAACTGGCGTCGATCGGGCTGAAAAACACAAGGCACCGTATCGAGATTCTCAATATTCTTGACAGGAGTGCCCAACCCATCCCGGCTGAAGAGGTTTTCCTAAACCTGAAGGACCACGGTGTGACGGTCAATCTGTCCACTGTCTACAGGACGCTCGAGACGCTTGCGGACAAAGGACTGGCCACGAAGGTGAAGGTTTCCGGCGACAACAGAGCCCTCTACGAATTGAATCGGCAGGTACACAAGCATTACCTTGTCTGCCTGGAATGCAAAAAGATGCAGGCCATTGAGTACTGCCCGCTGGAGGACTACGAGAAATCATTGGCTGAACAGACGGATTACCTGATCTCCGGCCACCGGCTTGACATCTATGGCTACTGCCCCAAGTGCCGTGACAAGCACACCCAACAGTGATACAGCCGGTACTAATTTTTGTCCTTGCGGGGCTATTTGCGGACGTGCCGTTAAAGCTGAGTTTAAAATTGAAAACACAAAAAAACAAAGTAACGTTAAGCGTTTTGTGCTTGCGTTACTTTGTTTTCTGAAAAAAATGAAAAAAGGAAGAAAAATGAAAAAGATTGGATGATTTGCAACCCTGTAATCTTATTGTAGCGACAATTTGTTAAAAGATATACATCGAGATGTTGACAGACTATGAAGTTTTGATTAAAAATTAACTGCCTTTAGATTATAAGGCAGTTTTTATTTTTATACAAAACATTATTCACAATATGGAATTGTAAAATAATACAATACTAACTGGAAGACGTGTATATATTAGTAATGTAAATATACTTACAAGTAAGGAAAATATGACCAAATATGTACCGTTAATTTATATTAAACTACTAATAATAAACTAATTATATTCTGTGTATGTACGATAATATAATTGAATTGATCGAAATTGATTGTAAAAATATACAAAAGATGCCGATCGAAAATTAGGGGGAGAATTTATGAAGTGGTATAAAGACAAACCGATCGCGGTCAAATTGATTATCGGATTTCTTATCATGGCCATTATTGCCACAGCCATAGGAATTATCGGAATAATTAATATGATCAAATTAAACAACTCGTCAACGCGTCTGTATGAAGAGAATGCGTTAGGATTGGAGTACAGCGGAGAAGCATCTACGGAATTCCTGTTAATTCGTTACAACCTGTTGACCTTGACAACGTTAACATCGGAAACGGAAATCAATGAAACGTACGGCAATATTAAAGACATGCTCGACGAAGTTGATAATGCTTTTGTAAACCTGCATCAGGTTATTTCTTCCGAGGAAGCCGCCGCCTATATGAACACTGCGGAAACGTCCTGGGAACATTATAAAACATATATGGAGGAGCTGGTCAATTCAGCAAAGAGCGGTGACAGCGACAATATTTCAAAGTTAATCGACGATGTTTTCGCACCTGACGGATTAACCATCAAAGACAACTTAATATCCTTGATGGCTGTTGTCGCCGACTACGCTTCGGAACGTGCGGCCTCTAACTCAAATCAGGCACGCATTTCAACCATTATACTTATTGCCGTTGTTGCCGCCGGCCTGGCAATTTCCATCATACTGGGGATTTACATATCACGCCTGATTGGCAACCCGATTAAAAAGATGGCCGAAGCGGCCGACAAACTGGCTCTTGGTGACGCCGATATTGAGCTCCTGGTCCAATCGAATGACGAAGTCGGACAGCTGACGGCCGCCATGGCGAAGGTTGTGGAAACCCGAAAAGAACAGGCGTACCATACGCAGATGCTTGCGGAAGGCGATCTGACGGTTGACTTCAGTATTCGGTCTGAAAAGGACATCCTTGGCAAGAGCTTGTCCAGCCTGGTGGAACATCTGGCTGAGGTTATGACATCGGTCATCAGCGCGGCTGATCAGGTCGCGTCCGGCGCCGCGCTCGTATCAGATTCGAGTATCGGCCTGTCGCAAGGCGCTGCTGATCAGGCGGGTTCCGTCGAGGAACTTAACGCGGCCCTGGAACAGGTTGGTTCTCAGACCTCCCATAATGCGTCAAATGCTCAAACGGCCAGCACCCTGACGGGAGAGGTTAAAAATGATGCGCAGGACGGCAACACACAGATGAGAGAGATGCTCAAAGCCATGGAAGAAATCAGTGTTTCGTCCGAGAACATCAGTAAAATCATAAAAGTTATCGACGATATTGCCTTCCAGACAAATATACTGGCTCTGAATGCCGCTGTCGAAGCGGCACGGGCCGGACAGCAGGGCAAAGGCTTTGCCGTCGTAGCAGAAGAAGTCAGAAATCTGGCGGGCCGCAGCGCGCAGGCGGCGCAGGAGACGACGGAGCTCATCGAAGGCTCCATTCGTAAGGTCGAAGCGGGAACGAAGATCGCCGATCAAACGGCGGCTGCCCTTGGAAAGATTGTGGAAAAGGTGACGCAGGCCGCGGAACTGATTGAAGAAATAGCCGACGCTTCAACGGAGCAAGCCGCGTCCATCCAGGAGATTAGCAGCGGGGTCGCGCAGGTCTCGGAAGTCGTACAAAACAACGCGGCGACGGCCGAGGAAAGCGCCTCCACCAGCGAAGAGCTTTCCGCTCAGGCCGCCTTTCTTAAAGATACCATCAGTATTTTCAAAGTCGGATAATATCTGTAAATTTAGATGAATTAACGTCACGCCCCTGAGCTTCGCGGATTGCTTGTAAGGGTTATAATTATAAAAAGCTGCCTCACTGGATGGAAGGCAGCTTTTTTAAGCTGTCGAACAAGCCGCGGGGGCTGCTTTTGCGACAGCCTTAGCCCGGCATGACGGCGCAGAGCAGCTCGCTGCCCGTTTTGCCCAGCAGACCGGCCGGTACGACGGCGGCACAGGTCAGGACTAAAAGGACGGTCAGAGCGCCCGGTGACGGCGGCACAAGCAGCGCCACGAGAGCTGTGGTGACGGCTATGGCAAGCAAGACGAGCGCCGCCATCATTTTAAACCGCAGCTTCTTCGTCGTCAGGCGCTTAAAGCGCGTTTTACCGTCCAGCATACCGGTCAGCGCGGCAACCAGTACGCCGAACGGAAGTAAAACGGCGCTCAATTTAACGCCTGTGGTCAGAGTTTCGTTTATCGTTCCCGTGAAGAGCAGCGCGGCGATATCAAAAAGCAGGCAGAGAAATACGAGCGTCATCGGGAAATGCACGATAATGGGGTGCAGATGCAGCGAGAGCAGCGCCTCCCGTTTTCCGGAAACTTTTGAGACATACGGCTCGAAGGATGTTGACAGAACGCCGCAGGCCGGACAAACGTCTTTGACCTTTCCTTGGGTCGTTATGTACCCGCAGGCATTACATTTGACAGGGTTTCTCATGTGGGACCTCCGTTTCTGTAGCAGGTGGGAGTATGGTCGATTATTCTAAGTTCAGTATATTAGCAATACCGCTAAAGGGCAAGTAGTTATGTTTTTAAGACTGTTTTCTGCCCTCGACGTATTGTCAATACCCCATTGTAAGGCGCCTCTCAATTGTGTATAATTTGACCGTGCAAGCGGGACGGCAATCCGGCCGCCTGTTTAAAAACTGGATTATTGGATAATCACCAACATGACGTGAATTTGGATAAAAGGAGATTAAGATGGATAAACGGACGACGATCATTATGAGTCAGACGATGCTGCCCAGCCAGGCCAATTACGCCGGAAACGTGCACGGCGGCGAGATTATGAAACTGATGGACCAGGCCGCGGGGGCCGCGGCACACCGATATTCGCGCAGTAACGTCGTCACGGCGCGCGTCGACGAAATGCAATTTTTATACCCGGTACTGATCGGCGCTTTTATAACGTGTACGGCGACGATTGCCTATGTCGGCAACACCTCCATGGAAGTCATCGTAACCGTCGACGTGGAGGACCTCGACTCTGAGGACCCGCCGGTCCGGACGCAGACGGCATTTTTTACAATGGTTGCGCTGGACAAGATGGGTAAGCCCAAAAAACTGCCCGCTCTGGAGCTGCAAACAGAGGAAGAAAAGCTCCTGTTTGAGCAGGGCCGTCAGCGTCGACTTTCACGAGAAAGGGACCGGCACTAATACACACGCAAAAAAAGGAGGCCCCAAAAATGCGGATAATGGCTGTAGACTACGGAGACGCGCGAACGGGGATCGCCGTTTCTGACGCACTGGGCATAATGCCCGGCGATGCTTTCATCATAACGGAGCGCTCGCCCGAACGTATAGCGCAGAAGATTGCCGGAGAAGCCAAAGCCCGCGCCGTCGGGCGTATTGTGCTCGGCTATCCCAAGAACATGAACGGTACCCTCGGCCCGCGCGCCGAGAAGACGGAGCGTCTGTCACTCTTGCTCAGAGACAGCCACGGGCTGGATGTTGTGCTGTGGGATGAACGGCGAACAACGGTGGACGCCGAACGGATATTATCGGACGCCGGCGTATATGGCAAGAAACGGAAGGGAAAGCTTGACGCTGTGGCTGCAGCGCTGATTCTGGAGGGTTATCTGGGCAGCATCCGATAACGACGCATAAAGCGGGGTAATAGTCTCTATCTTGTTTATCAGCCGCCCGTGTGGACGAGATGTTCGTCACAGGCGGCTTTTTTACGCTTAAACAGGAATATTATAACAATTATAGATAAAATACCAAATTAACTGAACTGTTGCCGCTATTATTACGATATAACTAATAGATTAAGGCGTTCTGGGAAATAAAAATTCGTATGGAGTTAATACATATGGAAGATTTTATGAAAAAAGAGCCTGAGGTCTTACAGATCATGGCAAAGATTATGCCCTATATCCCGGGCTTTTTTGACCGGGAGGAGGATGTTTCGGCGGGTCTCGTCAACCGGGAGATTTTTCTTATCAATCAGCCGTCGAAAAGTTTGCCGCTTAAGGAACAATACGGTGACAAAATCCCCAAGGGCGGCCTGTCGGAGGCTATTGAAGGGGGACGGTCGGTTGTTCGTGAAATTCCGGCTTCTGTGTACGGAGTGCCCTTTCGATCGTATTCCGTTCCGCTGAAGGATGACAGCGGCCGCGTTGTCGGCGCGATTTCAGTGGGACGCAACTTGAAGCGCAGCGAAAAGGTTAAATCCGTATCTCAGGAGCTGGCGGATTTTCTGGGACAATCCAACGAAGCGATTCAAACACTGACGGAAGACGCACGGAATGTTGTCGCGTCTAACGAGGCTATTGCCGAGCTGAGCAAAAAAGCCAGCATCGGTGCTGAAAGCTCATCGAAGATTATTAAGCTGATCAAGGATATCTCCCTGCAGACCAACCTGCTTGGAATCAATGCGGCTGTCGAGGCGGCCCGGGCCGGGTCGGCCGGACAGGGCTTCCGCGTTGTAGCGGAGGAAATCCAGCGCTTGTCTCATTCCGTCTCGGATTCGGTGACGCAAATCGAGGATTTCCTGAAGCTGATGACCTCGTCGATCAATGAGATTTCCACTAAAATTACCACGTCCAATGCGCTGCTTCAAAGTCAGACGGCGGCTCTGGAGGAAATAGCCCATTCGCTCCGGGAGCTTAATACGATCGGCGAACAGGTCCGGGAACTGGCAGATCAGCTCTGACGGGATCAGATGACACTACGCACAGCGTGCAATTATGAAAAATTCACCCTGCTTCCGTGACGAAGCAGGGGATTTTTTGGAGCGACACGAGTGGTTCCAAAATTCGAAAACGTAGGGGCGAATTCCATATTCCGTCCCAGAAAGACGTTCGCATTTGGTGTTAAATATCTTTCTTTTCATCAGGTTCTTTCTTTTTTGCTTTAAAAAATATCTCGCTCAGGCCCACGAGGATAATGAAGCCGCCGAATATTTTTTTCAAAACAGCCGTCTGGAGTCCGGTGGCAAAATATGATACCACGAGCGCCGAGATGACGCCGGCAATGATCGCCGGGATAGCCAGCCGGACTGCCACGAGTTTGTTTTTAAGATGCGACAACAGCGCAGACAGGGAAGTCGGCAGAAAATACAGCAGATTAACCCCCTGTGCCGTCTGCTGATCCAGTCCCGCTACAAGTGTCATGTATAAGATCAGAAGCGAACCGCCGCCGATACCCCAGGCGGACAAAATACCCGCCAGAAAGCCGGCCAGCGCTGAAAATACCGCCGTAGCGCCCGTCATGCCCATCAACCAAACAGGCAGCGTACGCCGCCATAGAGCAGGAGAAGGCCGAACAGCCGATGTAAAAGCGACGTCGGTATTTTTTTGAAAATCCGGCCGCCGATGAAGCCGCCGGCCAGCCCGCCGATCAGATACGGGACAGCCGGCGTCGGATCAATCCCTGCCCGAAATACATAGACACAGGCCGACACGGCGCAAAGCGGTAAAATAATGAAAACAGAGGTGGCGAACGCCTGCCGCTCCTCAAGCTTTACCCAGCGGAGCAGAAGCGGGACGAGAAGCATGCCGCCGCCGGCACCGAAGAATCCGTTCAGCGCGCCGGTCAGCAGTCCCGCCACGACACATTTTATTTTTTGCGGCATTCTGTATCCTCCGGATATATATTGAGCGACGGTCAATTATGTGAATCACAATCCAATATGATATTTTTGCTGTCACTTACAGTTAATATCTGCCGTTCGAAGACCGATTATTAAAATTAATGGCAGCCTGATGTAGAAACACACGATATGCAAGCAACGTTGCGCTTGATAAAAAAAGCCTTCCCCTGAGGGAAGGTCAGACTGTCGAAAAAGACGCATCCGCGGCTTTTTCGTAGGTAACGGGAGATAATTTTAAACGAGTAATGGTATAAACCTCTGTTCGGATATTTTGGGTATCATTTCCACAGCCGGATATATCCCTTGTCGTTTAGATGCTTAATCATAATTAGCCCGATAGGGAAGACGATCATGCCGGCAACGCCCATAGCGCTGTATCCGACGTAGATGGCAATCAGCGTAATGATGGGCGGCAGGCCAATCTGCCGGCCGATGAGTCGGGGCTCCAATAGGTTGCGTATGACGATATTCACGCCGTAAATAACAGCCAGCGTGACCGCTGTCTGGAGGTTGCCGCCGATGAGCGACACGAGAGCCCATGGAATGAGAACGGCGCCCGAGCCGATGACGGGCAGAGCGTCCACAACGGCAACGAGCAGCGCCAGCAGTATGGCAAAATCAATGCGCAGGATCAGGAAAGCAATCGTCATCTCCACAAACGTCACGCCAGCCAGCATCAGCTCGGCCTTAACCCATTTACCAAATGTGACCATCAGGTCGTTTTTAAAATCGACCAGAGATTTGTGGCGGCTTTTAGGAATCTGACGCAGGATAAAGCCCGTAAATTCTTTGTATCCGCAGCTGATGAAGAAAGCGCCCAGCGCGCACGCGAAGAGAAACAGAACGAGTCTCGGCGTGAATTTGGCGATACTGGACAAAATCCCCAACACCTTACCGGATAATACCGTCGGAAGCTCGGCGCTTTTGGTGTTAAAACCGTCAAGTGCGTGATTCAGATAATTTTGTATCTCAGGCGGCGCGGATTGGATAAAGCCGTCGATTCTGTCGCCGATGACGCCGACGGTTCTCGTGATGTTGGAGAGCAGGGTCGGAAGGTCCTTTACGAAGGCTGTCAGTTCAATGACCGCACGGCCAATGATCAACGACGTGAGAGCGATGAGGACAGCAAAAATGATGAGCGTGCAGGCAGCCGAGGCAAATCCGCGGCGCAGACGGTATCGTTCTGAAAGGAATCGAACGGCCGGCTCCATAAGCCGGGCAATGATAAACGCTACAATAAACGGCAGAAACCACGGCAGAGCAAAACGCAATACGAGCCACGCGATGCCGATGGCGGCTATGCCGTAAAGGACATACAGCGCGCGGCGAAGGTGTTTGTTTTCCGGCATAAGTCCCTCCCAGGCGCTGTACGCAGAAGTACTGATCCAAGTCATACGTATCTGCACGTCAATAAAGTCCGTTCTGAACTCTTTTCATCTGATACGCTTAAAACGGTTGCACAATAAATGAACGTATGGTAGTATACTAAATTACGAATGAGTCTATTCGGAAGATATGAAATGATGCTCACGCATTGAAATACGGAGGGGTTTGGGATGTTTGATATCGCTATTCTGGGATTCGGCACGGTTGGCTCCGGAGTGATGGAAGTCATAGAGAAAAACAGCGACATGGTTTCCCAGAACGCGGCGCAGGATATCCATGTGAAATATATCGTCGATATCCGGGATTTTTCCGGCAGTCCTTATGAAAAACTGTTCGTCAAGGACTTTGCCGTCGTTGAAAACGATCCGGACGTCCGCGTTGTCATCGAGACGATCGGCGGCGTCGGCGTGGCGTATGATTTTACACGGCGCAGCCTGCTAAAAGGAAAGAGTGTTGTCACCTCGAACAAGGAGCTTGTGGCGACGCACGGTTATGAGCTGACGCAGTTGGCGAAGCAAAACGGCGCCAACTATCTGTTTGAAGCCAGCGTCGGCGGCGGTATACCGATTATCAGGCCGATTACCCAGTGTCTGGCCGCCAACCGGATTAATGAGATTTACGGGATACTCAACGGT
Organism: uncultured Sporobacter sp.; assembly: GCA_963675425.1. Lineage (GTDB taxonomy): Bacteria > Bacillota > Clostridia > Oscillospirales > Oscillospiraceae > Sporobacter. Next base: position 3,049,905 of record OY776214.1, read on the forward strand.
ACGACAAACTATATCCTCACCGAAATGGTTAAAAACGGCCTGCCATTTCAAACAGCTCTGCGTCAGGCGCAGGACAACGGCTACGCCGAGGCCAATCCGGAAGCCGATATCAAGGGCTACGATGTCTGCCGGAAGATCTGTATTCTGGCGGCGCTGTGCTTCGGACGCCACATATACCCCGATCAGGTTCCGACAGAGGGGATTGAAGCGGTTACGCTTGAGGATATTTCATACGCCGGGCGGATCGGATATAAGATCAAGCTGCTTGGGCGGGCCCTCCAGCTCGAAAACGGTAAAATCGCCGCGTATGTCGCGCCGCATCTCGTAGGCGACGACAATATGGTATCCGGCGTCGAGGGCGTTATGAACGGCATTGTTGTCCGCGGCAACGCCATTGGCGACGTAATGTTTTACGGCGCGGGCGCCGGCAAACTGCCGACGGCCAGCGCGGTTGTAGCCGACGTGATTGATGCGGCCAAGCACATGGGCGCGCGCAAGTGGATCAGTTGGGAAGATGGTTCGCAGGACCTTATCTACGACGCTGCGCTTTTAAAGAGCAGATGGTACGTACGTGCCGGCGGAGATCCGGAAAAGATACAAAGCCTCTTCGGCGATGTGTCGTTTGTGGAAGACACCCCCACGGACCTTTTGGTTTTCACAACAAAGACAATGGACCAAAACGAAGCCCAGGCACTGTTCAAACAAATCAATGTCCTGTCGGCGTTCCGGATAATTGATTAACGGATGTCCGGATGAGAAACGTTTGATTTAAACCTGGTGGTTACGTACAGGCCGATAGAATGATTACGACCGTGTTTTACGGCCCCGATAAATTATATCGGACGCGCTGCCCGAATATTCATATATTAAAACTAGCCAGCGCGTCGGCAATGGAGGATGACTAAATGGCGTTTATTGTTCAGAAGTTCGGCGGAAGCTCGGTCGCCGACACTGAGAGAATAAATCGTGTGGCGGGTATCATCGCCGATACCTACTGCGACAACAACGACGTTGTCGTCGTATTGTCCGCGCAGGGAGACACAACGGACGATCTGATTGAGAAGGCCGCCGAACTCAACCCGCATCCGTCGAAGCGTGAAATGGATGTGTTGCTGTCAACCGGCGAGCAGATTTCCATTGCGCTCATGGCCATGGCACTCGAGAAAATGGGCCTGCCCGTCATATCGCTGACCGGCTGGCAGATCGGGATGCAGACGAATACCGATTACGGCAGTGCGCGTATTAATAAGGTTACCTGCGAGCGTATCCGAAATGAACTGGACAAGCGGCGCATCGTCATTGTCGCCGGCTTCCAGGGCATTAACAAGTATGACGACATTACGACGCTCGGACGTGGCGGGTCGGATACGACGGCCGTCGCGATTGCCGCGGCGATGAACGCGGACCTGTGTCAGATTTATACCGACGTGGAGGGTGTATATACGAGCGACCCCCGAAAAGTGCCGAATGCACGCAAGCTTGAGGAAATCACATACGATGAGATGCTTGAGCTGGCATCGCTCGGCGCGCAGGTGCTTCATAACAGGTCTGTGGAAATGGCTAAACGATACAGCGTGAATCTGGAGGTGCTGTCCAGCTTTGTCAGAAAGCCCGGCACTAAAGTCAAGGAGGTAACAAAAGTGGAACAGGCAAAAATCAGCGGTATCGCCAAGGACTCCAACGTTGCGCGCATCGCGCTCCTCGACGTTAAGGACGAGCCCGGCGTCGCTTTTAGAGTATTCAGAGTCCTTGCCAAGGAGAATGTCAACGTCGATATTATCCTGCAGTCCATCGGTCATAATGATACGCAGGATATCATCTTTACGGTGTCTCAGTCCGATTTGGAAAAAGCCGAAAAGGCCCTGCGGGAGCATCAGGAGACAATCGGGTTTAAAGATCTGAGCACAACGTCAAAGGTCGCCAAGGTCAGCATCGTTGGCGTTGGCATGGTTAATTCCTCGGGCGTTGCCGTCCAGATGTTTGAGGCGCTGTATGACGAGAAGATTAATATCAATATGATTTCTACAAGTGAGATCAAGGTTTCCGTTCTCGTCGACGAGGCCCAGGCTGACCGGGCCGTCCAGGCCATCCACGCCAAATTCTTTGAAAATTGATTCATACTTAAATAAACGCGGGGGCGGCCAGTTCATATGGCCGCCCCCATTTAATGTCTTGGATAATATGCAGATATTTATATATTGGCCATTAAAGGCACACTGTAATCAATATCGGACTCTTTGGATAGTGTTATATACTCGTTTCAACCCTGTCAAAGCTTTTAAAATAGCCCCCGCCATATGTAACACCCTATCTCGTTGCTTTTCGATCTGATTCTATGCAGGGTAGAAAAATTGCTTCCGCCGGTACCTCTAAAGGTTTTTGGCATAGGAGGTGTAGCCGTTTTCGATTGATGAGTGTCAATCCGGTTTCTGCGAAGTTATCCCATCAAAGGAAAGTATACCAAAAGACAGCGGATCGTGCTTGATCCGCTGTCTCGCTTTTATAGTATTGACGACGCTGGCGGCGAATCACCATCAGGAGACGGGGAGGGCGACGGTGAAGGAGATGGTGACGGTGACGTCGATGGTTCACCTGTGGGTTCCCCGGACGGTGACGTCGACGGCTCACCGGTGGGTTCCCCGGTTGGTGATGTCGACGGCTCACCGGTGGGTTCCCCGGACGGTGATGTCGACGGCTCACCAGTGGGTTCCCCGGACGGTGACGTCGACGGTTCACCGGTCGGTTCTCCCGTCGGTTCACCGGTTGGCGTTTCGTCAATGGGTTTGTAATGGAATTCTACAACATTATTAGCCGGATCATCGGTTATAGTAATGGTTTTCTCAGCCGCGCCGACGATTTCATAAGCCTCGAGTGTCTCAGCCTCGGCTGTGATGTTTTTGCCCTTGATGGCTGTTTCCGTCGTCTCGTAGAGGACATCTCCGTCAAGCGTTATGCCGCGTACGGTGTAAGAAACCTCCGGGTCTACCCCGGGAACGGGCGATAAATAGGTGTCGGTCGGCTTTTCAAAATCCGCGTACGGCAAATCCTGATGCACAAGCGTCATGACCTTTTTCCACAGCTGCGCGGCCGGATTACCATGGACCGACATTGTGGCCGGGGTATCATAACCGGTCCAGACAGACGCTACATAATAGGGCGTATATCCGGAGAACCAACGGTCCTTCTTATCGGTCGTCGTACCGGTCTTGCCGGCGCAGGCCATTATGTTTGTGATATTGGCTTCATAACCGGTGCCGTACTGGATGGCATCCGATAAAATATCCGTCATCCAGTACGCAGTGACTTTGCTGATGGCAACCGTCTCCTTGGCTGCGTTTTCATAAACGACCGTTTTGTTATCGTTGGCGCGTAGCTCGGTATAGGTGCGTGTTTCCATCCGGACTCCATCGTTGACGAACATGGTATAGCCAGATACCATTTCACGTACCGTCGCGCCGTATGTCAGCTGGCCAAGCGCCATCGGCGCATAGTCGGCGTCAGCTATCGGCAAATCAAAGCCAAGTACTTGGGTCATAAAGTCATACGAGCGGGCGGGGGTGAGCCAATCGACAACCTGTGCGGCAATCGTATTTTTTGAGCGTATGACGGCCGTACGGATGTTGACGACGCCGGAATAGCTCCAGTCGTCGTTTTTCGGCATCCAATCGGTGCCCTTAAGCGTCACGTCCGCGCTGTCCATAAAGCGTGTTTCCGGCGTGATCAGCCCGTACTCAAGCGCCGGGCCATAGACGGACAGAGGCTTGATGGAGGAGCCTGGCGGACGCCTGGACTGTGTGGCGCGGTTTAGAGAACGGCTCCACAATTTCTCGCCGACACCGCCGGCCATCGCCACGATGTCTCCGGTATGCGGGTCGGCAATAATAATTGCCGACTGGATCTGCTCATCGGAGCCGGTGACAACGGGGATTTCATCCAGGTTGTTGTAAATGCCGTCGACATACGACTGAATGGTCGGGTTCAGCGTCGAGTAGATCCTGTAGCCGTTTGTAAACAGCAGTTCCTCGGCTGTTTTATATGAGACGCCCTTGATTTCCATCAGGTCGCCGATGACATCTTCGATAATAGCGTCTTCAAAATACGTATACGTAACGGTACTGGATGTTTCGTTTTCACCGCGTACGAAGTTGAGTTTCTCACTCATAGCCTGATTGTACTCGTCCTCGCCGATATATCCCTGATAGAGCATCTCCTCAAGAATGAGTTCCTGACGGTTTTTATTGCCTTCGGCGTTAATGTACGGGTTGTACAGGGAGGGGTTATTCGTGATGGCGATAATGGATGCGCATTCGGCCAACGTCAGATCTCCCACTTCTTTGCCGAAGTAGTAGTTGGCCGCCGCGCCGACGCCGTATGTGTTGCCGCCGAAGGTGACCTTGTTTAAATACCACTCAATGATATCGGACTTCTCATATTGCTTTTCAAACTCCAGCGCCCTAAAGATCTCCTGAAGCTTGCGCTGGACGGTCACCTCATCTTCCTGAGTCAGGTTTTTGATGAGCTGCTGTGTAATCGTTGAACCGCCGAAATTGTCCTTCATCTGAAGAAACATATTCCCGAACGCACCAACGGTACGATACCAGTCGACGCCGTGATGTTCGTAAAAACGCTTGTCCTCAATGGCCACAACCGCGTGCTCCATATACTCGGGAATATCCTTGTATTCAACCCAGAGACGATATTCCTTACTCTGAAGTGTGATGAGTTCTTGATCGCTGCCTGTGTTGGCGTCCTCATAATAAATAATACTCGACAGCTTCATTTTTTGCTCATCCAGACTGACGTCCAGATCCTTAACCAGGTTTGTTTGTGCGTAGACGGCAAAAATACAGGCGAGAATCAATGTAGTCGTTACGCCGATCAGAACCAGCGTACCGATGATTTTTAATATTAAAACGATCAGGCCGCCAATGGTCCGGGCGCCCGTTTTCGCAATTTTGCTGACGTTGTCGCTCTGATTTCTTGACAAGCGGTTCACCTCTTGTTCCTTTTGTAACTAAGCAATATTAATGCTATTGTAGCACATCTGTCAATTTCTTTTTGTAAATTTTGCTTGCTGAAAAGCGCGAAAAAGCACATATTTGCATAAAAAATAAATAATTGCGCCGGCTTGTTCGCCAATAATTAACCAATAAATATAAGACGGTTTGATGGAGCGCATTAATGAAGACTTAAAAAAGCAATTTCCTTTGTCCATTTAAACGCTTATAGAACAGACGGAAGGAATGAAATGGCAAAAATATGGAAATAATTGGTGTGTATGCATAATGAAAGGTGGGATACCCATATGCTTAAAGCCATTAAAGCCGTTTTGTTGTCGGTTTTCATATCGGGCGCAATGCTGATGCTGCTCGCGCTGGCGATTGTGCCGACGCTGTCGGCTGCCGAGGAGGAAACCGCGCCGGTGCTTGCCGAGACGCAGGAGACCGAGAGTTACTGGCTGCGTGCGTATAACGGTCATATCGCCGTCTTTTTCGGTGATACCGATGCGCCGGCTATTGAGACAACCATTAAGGTTGAAAGTCTCAGAGATGTCGACCGGCAGAAGCTTGAGCAGGGCATTGAGGCCGCCTCATATGAGGACGTCCTTAAGCTTTTGGAAGACTTCGGTTCATAGGGCGCTCATACATGGCGCTCTTTAAGACTGCCCAACAAAGCCGCGTCTTAAAACGCGCCGGGGGTACAAAACGACTCGAATATAATAAAGAACGTAAAAAATCTGATATTGTTCCGGCATATTCTCCATTTTTATTTTTTTAACATAAGCATTATGCCGGATTACCGCGCGGCTGCCGCTGATTCGACGGCTGCCGCCTTCTTTTTTGCCGGTGGCCGTATCTGCGGGTACTTGATTAATGAGTTTGTCTGGCGTATTATAGGCATACGGCGCGTCGAGAGGCATTTTTGGCCCGACGCTAAAAAGGATAAGACTTCATTTTAGTTGAGCGCTCCGGAGAATGCTGGCCAGACACACGGCCGCCTTTAGCGCGGAGCAGAGGAGGTCATTATGAGTGAAGAATACGGAAATGATTATATCGCGGTCACAGATGAGGACGGCAATGAATTCGAACTTGAGCATCTGGACACCATAGAATATGAGGGTGTGCTGTATATGGCGTTTTTACCAGCCAACATGGATGAAGACGACGACGATTACGGCCTTGTCATCCTGAAGGTCGAGGAATCGGATGGTGAGGAAATCCTGGCGACTGTTGATGACCAGCAGGAGCTGGACGCTGTTTACGAGGTGTTTATGAGCCAGCTGTTTAATGAAGACGGGGAAGGCGCTGACGTATCAAATCCGTGATCGAGATGCGGTATTTCCAATGCTGTCTTTATTTGGCGGCGGGCCTGGGAATTGAAAAAACGGTTCCTGTGTGTTAAAATATGAGCCGCGGGACAATACTGCGGTTCCGTACAGAACATATTTGTATTTTCGTTTTTACCCTGCCTTGTTCGTGATAGGCCTTTTTAAACCCACATTATTGATAAGGGATTCTGAGCTCTTCCGGCGAATTGCAGGCCTCCCGGGGGCCGCCTTGTGACGGCCTTTGGATGTTGGAAGCAGAGAAACTGGAAGGAGGAAACCCACCTGCCGAGCGGTGCAGGTTATAATGGGGCTTACACGGCACGGCGGGGTCAGTTTTTGACGCCGGGAAACGTGTGTCATTTGTAAATTTATTTGGAACATATTTTTTTAAAGCTTGAAAGCGACTGCGCTTTCGAGTATAATAACCCCTGTTATACCATTGATTAAGGGCGAAAAAGGTATAGCGGGGCCGTTTTTTTCGCCGATTTTCGGCAGGGACTGGCCCGGTCGCCGGACAATGAAAAAGGTAAGTCGGCGGCAACCTTACATAATAACAGAAGGAATGGTAGGCATATGGGTGCATCGCAGGACAAAAATAAGCGCGACACATCGGGATTTGATCTGAACACGTCTAAAAACCGGCAGAAGAAGGATGATGAACGCGCAAAAAAGACGGCACGGACCGCTATCATTACAGTGATTGTAGTCGCCGTTTTATTTATCGGCGCGCTGTTTATTAACTCTAATTATCTCCGGCAGAACCTAGCCTGTGTCAGAATCGACGGCGTGAAATACTCCATTACAGACTTTAGTTATAATTATCAGAATCTGTATGCGCAGTATTACAGCAGCATGAGCGGCTCGGGCAGCGATTTCACCAACGCCATGCTGCCGGAACAAGGCAAGTCGCTGAAATCTCAAATCTATGATGAGGATACAGGTGAAACCTGGGCTGAGTTTTTCCAAAAAATGACCATTGAGCAGTTGAAGCAGGATAATACAATTCTGGTTGCGGCAATGGACGCTGGGTATCAGCTCACTGATGAGGACAAGGCCGCTGTGGATGACGAAATCGAAAACGTACGGACCTCGTCTTCCAGCTATGGTTACCCGGATCTCGACAGCTACCTTAAGGCCATGTACGGCAAAGGCATGAACGAGAAAGCATTCCGCGAGGCGGTGGAGCGTACTTATCTGATTACCTCATATACTAATTATATTAACGACTCTTTCACCTATACGCAGGATGATCTGGAAAACTACTATACGGAAAACCGTGATAAGCTTGATACGTTTACCTACCGGTATTTCCACATATCGGCCGGCGATATTAAGAAGGCTGATTACGACACCGACGAGGAATACAACGCGGCCAAGGAAGCGGCCATCGATGATACCGAGCAGCGCGCTCAGGATTATCTCGCCGAGATTACAGACGAGGCCAGCTTTATTGAGACCGCGCGCGAATATGATCCCGAGATGTATGCGGAGGACGATTCGTCACAGCGTTCTTATCAGGGCGAGCTGTTAGGCGCCACCTACGGCGACTGGCTTAAGGATAGTGCCCGGCAGGAGGGCGACGTCTCGACGTTCCGCTCCTCCAACGGCACCTATGTCGTCTACTACGGCACGCGGTCCGACAATCATTACAATACCACCGACGTACGCGTAATCCTGTGCCCGCCGGAGACGGTGAACGCCGATGATTACGCTGACGATGAGACGACCGATGCGTATGATGCGGCTGTTGAAGCGGCCCGTGCGGCGGCCGAAAAAACGGCCAACGATATCCTTGCGGTTATTGACAGTCAGGATGACAAGGAAGCAGCCTTTATTGACCAGACGGATTTCTATAACGGTACCATTCAGATTGACAGCGATAAATCCGGCCTCTTAGAAAAGGTCTACAAGGACCAGATGCCCGAAACTGTTAACGACTGGATTTTTGATTCAGCCAGACAGACCGGCGATTACAAGCTGATCTATGCCGAGGATGTGGGATATTATCTCGTCTACTTTGCGGGCACCGACGATCTGTACAGCAACATCCTGTCTGATACAAAGCTGCGGCAGGAAGACCTGCAGGCATGGAAGGACTCTCTCGAGGTCTCCGATGCAAAGGTGACATGGCTCATGACGCTGGTCTAATCAATCTGCTAATCTCAGCCAAAAAGCCTCTCAGCACTTAAGCCTATAAATAAATACAAGATACAGCGCAAGGCAAGAGCCCTGCGCTGTATTTTTGTGTATGACGAAGACAGTATTGCAGGATAAAAAGTCTGGTAATATTGTTGATTTTATTCGTCAGCTTGGATATTCGGGATTAAACGGAATATTTGCTGACAGAGCGTTCGACTAAAAAAAACTAAAAAGCGTGCGTAAATATATTAATATTAAGATATAAGCTGAGTAAATAGGAAGGCGTCGTATAGGCATTATCCATTTGCTGAATCAGAAATTTTGCTTCAATCGAGGTTAGTGATGGAAAAGAGTAAAATAAGAGCGTTTTTTGAATCGATATTAAGCGATATCGCTGCTTCAATACTGACGACGGCGCTGTTTAATGTTTTGCCACAGAGTGTCCGGGATGTTGCGACTCAGCTTTTCAGCTCAAGCATTCTCGTAACGTCCATCTTTATATTTATTTTTACTTTTTTGTTATTCAACTACATAAAAACAAATATATTATATTATGTTGTATACGTTGATAAGCAGATCATAGAAAGAGAGTACGAATTTTATTACTATACGATGTTTTATGTCACACGTGAGCTGATACAATGCCAGATTCATTACAGGTACAAGAGTTTCTCAGCGATTGATACGGATACTTTTATCTTTAAGTGGACCGGGAATGACTATACTATAGAAATCCTGTCGGAAGGCTATAGTCTGAATAAAATTGAAAAAACGGATGATTATGAAAGATATCTCGTTATATTTCCAAGAAAAATCCAGAAAAATCAAAGTGTCGAATTAAAATTCAATTTAAAATTATACGATAAAAACCAGACGGCCGTACCAATCATGCAGTATAACGTCAACCACCCGTTGAAAAAACTGAAAATGGAGCTGCGGTTTTCCGGAAGTATAGAGCTTGAGCATGTGTGCAGGCAGTGTTTCATTGGTAATTCAAATTATGCAACACAATCGGAGGATTGCGATGCGTCGGAAAGCGAATACTTGTTATGTGAAGAAAAACCCCTTTTCCTGCATAAATACTGCCTGAATTGGAAATATAGGATTTAACAGTGACCGCTTGCGTTTTTGCTGCTATAATAATAACAAAGCTGACGTAAAGTATTTACGAATGATAGGATGGTTTGAATGGAAGTCGAAGGCTAGAAAATTTTGTACTTTATAAATAAGAATGAAAAAGGGGCTGTAGTAAAACAAAAATTGCTACAGCCCCCGATCTTTGATCTGGAACCGGAGCGAGAACCAGAAAAAGAGCCGTTCTGAGGACTAAATTATCCTCGCTGACGGGCAACTCAACAGTGAGCGTCAGCCAGATTTCTTTGAGCTGCGCCGCAAAGGCTGATAGAGGCGGAGGTTTCCGGTATCGTTGGAGGAGAAGCTGGCACACGGTCTCGGAATTGAGAACCTCTCCCGCAGTCAAGTTAGCGAGATGACAAGGGGCCTCAATGATCAGGTGCAGGAATTTCGGAGTCGCTCACTGGCAGACACCCATTACCCCGTGATATGGACGGATGCTCTTTACGAGAAAGTCCGCGTAGATGGCCGCGTTAACAGCATGACCGTACTTATTACCTGTGGCAACTGCACCATCAATATGAGCTCACATGAATATAGCCTATGGGCTATATCTCCTGTGTCTCAGAAATGCCCTGCCGGGTCTGGTGTTCGAGGGAGGGAACGTGCCTCCCTCATGTCCGTTGTTGGACACAAGAACATTAAACACGCGTTTAAATAGCTTCCTTCTTTAAAAAAAGCCTCGTTCCTTGTGAATTCAAGATTTTCAGGATGGTGTTTTTTGATGCTTAATCATATCTTGTAACCGCAATAAATTGCGCTGCTAATAAGAAGATTTTATGAGGATGGCGCTAAATTATCGATCTAGTGTAGTTGATAATAGATATGGGTAAAGCAGCCTTATAAATTTTATGGGACAAAAAAGCAGGACAGATGCTATCTGTCCTGCCATTCTTATCAACTAGATATTTGTTGCTGATTAGGCAATGCAAACATTTGTGGCTCTAAGTTTGCTGCTGTTTTTCGGATCAGCCTCAATATTAAAGGATACTTTCTGGCCCTCATCTAAAGCCTTATATCCATCAGACTGGATTGCGGAAAAATGCACAAAAATATCATCGCCGCCATTGTCGTTGGAAATAAAGCCGAAGCCCTTTTCCGAATTAAACCATTTTACTGTACCGTTATTCATTGGGTACCTCCATAAATATTATTCGTACCCAGAAAAACAAAAAACTCACATGTTTCCGCAAATCATACAAAAACAATGACTTGCTACACGTGAGAACAAAGTAATTATCTTGATACAATCTCACTATAACATGAGCTTTCATATTTGTCAATAGAAAAAGTAAAAAGTAGGGGGTTGTTTTTGTACAAAGTAGGGGATTGTTTTAGACGAGCTGTCGTCAGTGAACAGTTGAGAATGCCGGTTAGAGAATTGGCTAAAAAACAAAAAGCTTGCAAACGATAGTCTGCAAGCTCTTTTCATGGTGCGCGAGGGGGGACTTGAACCCCCACGTCCGTATTGGACACTAGAACCTGAATCTAGCGAGTCTGCCAATTCCACCACTCGCGCGGATAGCTTTAGTATATTACCACTGAAGCATGTCCCGTGTCAATACCAAAGTCAAGCAATATTCAAATTTTCTTTGGCGCGGATTATGAGACGCCGCGCTCGGTGATATAAGCCGAAGCAGACCCGATGTTATTCGCATGGTGAGGTATATGACAGACTGCGCGGGGGGGCGCGTACAGTGTGGCTGGTGCAGATAACAGGCTTGGCGCGGTCAGGGCACAAGGGACAGGGGAGCAGGAAACGCGGCGTATTCGATATTCACTGGCGAAACAGCCATTGTCGGTCTTGACAGCAAAAAACGCCCCAAATGGGGCGTTTTATTATGACTGAATATTTGGATAGTTATTATCGTTGCTTTTTAATCATCGGTTTTGGATGCTTCGTTGGTATCGGATGATTCCTCCGGGTGCCCAAAGCAGCCGACGATGACGAAAAACAAACCAAAACCGCCTGCGGCATAGGCCCAGCCCGATTCTTGCATAACGGCTGGGATGATACCGAAGAGAATGAGCGCAAAACCGGCGATCATGAGTTTCTTGTGGAAATTCATTTTCATGGGCTCGTCCTCATATCTCGACGATACCGTCGAAGCACTTGGTCGCGCTGCCCGTCATGAAGATACCATCGTCCGTGTACCGGATTTTGAGGTCGCCGCCGACGAGCTTGACGGTTATGTCCGTGTCTTTCTTGCAGTAACCGTTGACCACGGCGGCCACAGCGGCCGCACACGCGCCGGTTCCGCTGGCCTGGGTCTCGCCGTTGCCGCGCTCCCAGATGCGCATAGAAAGCGTGTTCTCGTTCATCACGAGGACAAACTCCGTGTTGACGCGCTCGGGGAAGATAGGATCGTGCTCGAACAGCGGGCCGATTTTCTCAAGGTCCAGACTGTGGATGTTCGGCAGAAAGACGACGCAGTGCGGGTTGCCGACCGACAGGCACGTAATACGGTATTCGTCCCCGGCGATCCGGAGCGGCTTGTTAATAACGCTGTCCCCCGGGAGGTTTACCGGGATGCGTACGGGCGCAAACTCGGCCTTGCCCATGTCGGCCGTGACGGTGGAGACCTTGCCGCCAATGGTGTACACGTGCATCTTTTTGAGCTTGCCGCCCATCTCAATCACCATGTCGCGCTTGGGCACAATGCCCGTGTCGAAGAGATACTTGCACACGCATCGCAGGGCGTTGCCGCCGATACCGCCGTTCGTCCCGTCCATATTGTAAATCTGTACGGACGCGTCGGCCTCCATTGACGGAAGTATAAGCACGACGCCGTCGCCGCCGATGCCGAGATGACGGTCGGACAGGCGGATGGAGAGGCTTTCGGGGCTGCCAACTAGATTTTCCTCGAGGCAGTTGAAATAGATATAGTCGTTGCCGCACGTCTGCATCTTTGAAAACGGCAGCTGGATTTTCTTCTTGCGCATATGGTTGATGTCCACCAGTTCAATGGTGGACTGGGAGTACCGGCTCATGAGGCAGTCCGCCACGGCGTTGGCGGTATCTATGGACGTGAGGCAGGGAATAGCGCGCTCGACGGCCTTGCGGCGGATCTTAACGCTGTCACGCGTCGGGAGCCGGCCTTTCGTCGAGGTGGAGATGACGTAGTCCACGTCGCCGCTTTCGATGAGCGACAGGCCATTGTTGTCGTCCTCATGGATCTTGCCAACGGTGATCGCTTTGATGCCAATGTTTTCAAGGGCTTCGGCCGTGCCGGACGTGGCGTAGACCGTGAAGCCGAGATTGGAGAACTTGCGCACAACGTGCAGGATTTCCGCCTTGTCGCGGTCTCGCACGGTGACGAAGATGCCGCCGGTTTTATTGAGCTTGTAGCCTGCCCCGCGTAAACCCTTGTACAGCGCTTCCTCGCGCGTTGTGGCGATGCCGAGCACCTCACCGGTGGACTTCATTTCAGGGCCGAGCATCGTGTCGACGTTTAAAAGCTTTTCAAACGAGAAGACAGGGACCTTGACGGCCACATACGGCGACTTTTTATAAAGCCCCGTGCCGTAGCCCATATCACAAAGACTCTGGCCGACCATGCATTTGGTCGCCAGCTCCACCATCGGCACGCCCGTAACCTTGCTGATATACGGGATTGTACGCGAGGAGCGTGGATTGACCTCAATGACGTACAGCTCGCCGTTGGCGATCAGGTACTGAATATTGACGAGGCCCACTGTTTTAAGCGCCAGGGCAAGCTTGGCCGTGCTGTCCACGATAATCTCGCGCATATCGTCGTCAATGTTCCAGGCGGGGTAGACGGCGATGGAGTCCCCCGAGTGGATGCCGGCGCGCTCGACGTGCTCCATGATGCCGGGGATGAGAATCTCCTCACCGTCACAGATGGCGTCCACCTCGAGCTCCGTGCCCATGAGGTACTTGTCGATAAGAACCGGGTTTTCAATTCCCTGCATGAGGATGATCGCCATATACTCGCGGATATCCTCGTCGTTCCACGCGATAATCATATTCTGACCGCCCAGCACGTACGACGGGCGCATGAGCACCGGATAGCCGATCTTCTGCGCCGCGGCAAGCGCTTCCGTTTCCGTCATGACGGTGTCGCCGACGGGTCGGGCGATACCCAGCTGCTCTAAGAGCGCGTCAAACCGCTCGCGGTCCTCCGCGGCGTCTATGCTGTCGGCGGATGTGCCGAGAATTTTGATGCCCAGCTTGTCAAGATAGGCCGTCAGCTTGATGGCCGTCTGTCCGCCGAAGGCCACGACGACGCCGTACGGCTGTTCCGTTTCGATAATGTTCCCGACGTCCTCAGGCGTCAGCGGCTCGAAATACAGCCGGTCGGCCGTATCGAAGTCCGTTGAGACGGTCTCGGGGTTGTTGTTGACGATGACGACGTCGTAGCCAGCGTCCTTGAGCGCCCACACGCAGTGGACCGACGCGTAGTCAAATTCGATGCCCTGCCCGATGCGGATCGGGCCGGAGCCGAAGACGATGACGGTCTTCTTATCGGAGTTGTGCGCCTTAATAAATTCCTCAGCCTCGTTGACGTTGTCATATGTGGAGTAGAAGTAGGGGGTCTGGGCGGAGAATTCCGCCGCGCACGTGTCGACCATTTTGAAAACGGCGCGTCGGGACTTGGTGACCGTTTGGCCCGACAGCTTTTCAATGAGCTTGTCGGGGTATCCCAGACGTTTCGCCCTCAGATACGTCGCGTCGTCAAAGCCGGTTGTGAGTGTGCGCTCCATATTCATGAGGTTGTGGAGCTTGGAGAGAAACCAGCGGTCTATTTTTGTAATATTGAATATTTCATCAATCGTAACACCGCGCCGCATTGCTTCGTAGACGACAAAAATACGCTCGTCTGTGCAATCGTGAAGGCGGTTTTTAATCGTCGCGTCATCCTGGCTCGTGCAGACCTTGTCCAAAAGGCTGTCGTGGCCGATCTCCGCGCCGCGCACGGCCTTCATGATGGCCTCCTCAAACGTTGTGCCGATGGCCATGACCTCGCCGGTGGCCTTCATCTGCGTGCCGAGGGTACGCTTGGCGTAGACGAATTTATCAAAGGGCCACTTGGGGAACTTGACGACGACATAGTCCAGCGCCGGCTCAAAGCAGGCGCTCGTCTTGCCGGTGACGGCGTTTTTAATTTCGCTGAGCGTGTAGCCGATGGCGATTTTCGTGGCGACCTTGGCGATGGGATAGCCGGTGGCCTTGGACGCCAGCGCCGAGGAGCGCGATACACGCGGGTTGACCTCGATGACCATATATTCAAAGCTGTCGGGGTTGAGCGCAAACTGGACGTTGCACCCGCCCTCAACCTTCAGGGCGTTGATGATATCGAGCGCCGCTGTGCGTAGCATCTGATATTCCTTGTCGGAAAGCGTAACAGCCGGAGCGATAACGATGCTGTCGCCGGTGTGTACGCCGACAGGGTCAAAGTTTTCCATGGAGCACACGGTGATGACGTTTGACAGCGCGTCGCGCATGACCTCAAACTCGATCTCTTTCCAGCCCGCGACGGACTGCTCGACGAGAATTTGACCGATGGGCGACATTCTCAGGCCGTTCGCGGCGATCTCATTGAGCTCGTCCATATTGTCCACGATGCCGCCGCCGGAGCCGCCGAGCGTAAAGGCGGGGCGGATGATCAGCGGGAAGCCCGTTTCCTCGGCAAAGGCCCGCGCGTCTTCCATGTGGGTGACGACCTTTGAGGGGATGACGGGCTGGCCGATGGACTGCATCGTATCCTTGAACATCTGGCGGTCTTCTGCCTTGTCAATGGTTTCGGGATTCGCGCCGAGCAGCTTAACGCCCTGCTTCTCTAAAAAGCCGTCCTTGGCCAGCTGCATGGAGAGTGTAAGACCTGTCTGGCCGCCAAGCGTTGATAAGAGACTGTCGGGCTTCTCCTTCTCGATAATGCGCTTTAAAACCGGCAGCGTCAGCGGTTCAATGTAAATGCGGTCCGCCATGTGGTTGTCGGTCATGATGGTGGCTGGATTGGAGTTAACAAGCACGACCTCGATACCGTCCTCTTTGAGGGCGCGGCAGGCTTGCGTCCCGGCGTAGTCGAACTCGGCCGCCTGGCCGATGACGATAGGGCCGGAGCCGATAACCATCGCTTTCTTGATACTCTTGTTCAGCGGCATAATATCATCCATTTCCCCGGCGAAGGATTCTTATATAACTGCCGTGTCTCGCCGGAGAGACGGCAGCTTGTTTTGCATATCCCTGCCGCCGGCGGGGATAGCGGGTATTGTAATTTCCCCGGCGAAGGATTCTTATATAACTGCCGTGTCTCGCCGGAGAGACGACAGCTTGTTTTGCATATCCCCGCCGCCGGCGGGGATAGCGGGTATTGTAATTTAACGGCGAAGGTTTTTTGCACATGGCTGTTAAAAAGTCTCGCAGAGTTTCCGGCGCGCACGACGGAAATAAATTTAAATACGTTATTTTTGAGGACATGGGCATCGAAAATAACACTTATCATGGCGGCTCGGCAGAGCAGGCGTCATGCAATACTCTTGTCGATGGAGCCCGGAGAGCTTTATCGACCGCTTAAGTTATCTCCCCGCCGCGGCGGGGAGATAACGGCGTTACGCTTGTTTTGATTCTTCAATCCGATCAATGAATTTATCAAACAACCATCTTGAGTCGAGCGGGCCGCCGCATGCCTCGGGATGGAACTGGACCGAAAAGACGGGAATGTTTTTATAGTCCGCGCCCTCGCACGTTAAGTCGTTGCAATTAACGTAGCTGGCCTCGGCTGTTTCCGGCAGGCTGTCGCTGACAACGGCGTAGCCATGGTTCTGGCTTGTGACAAAAACGCGGCCTGTCGCCTTTTCCAGAACAGGCTGGTTGGCGCCACGATGTCCGTAATGCAGCTTGATAATGTCCGCCCCTTGGCTCAGCGCCAGCAGTTGGTGGCCCAGACAGATGCCGAACGTCGGAATGTTATAGGTGCACAGCTTTTTAAGCTCGGCGATAATCTGTGTGTTGTCCCGCGGGTCGCCGGGGCCGTTTGTGAGCATGATGCCGTCGGGGTTCAAAGCGGCAATCTCCTCGGCTGTCGCGCACCACGGCATAACCGTGACGTTGCAGCCGCGTTTTAAAAGCTCCTTGGCGATATTGCCTTTGGCGCCGAAGTCCCACAGTGCCACGTTATATACCGGTTTGTCTGCTACTAACGTATAAGGCTTTTGTGTCGAAGTGCTTTCAACACTTTCGCGAATCACGTAAGCTTTAATATCCTGCCATTCTTCTTTCGTCAGCTCGGGCTTTTTGGATATTTTGCAGTTCATAACGCCCGATTCGCGAACGATCCGCGTCAGCTCGCGCGTATCCAGACCATATAAGCCGGGTATTTTGTTTTCACGCAAAAAAGTGTCAAGCTCGCCTTCGCATCTAAAATTCGAAGGCTCCTGACACCACTCACGTACAATATAACCTTTTACCTGAACCCCGGCGCTTTCAAAGTCGGATGGTATGACACCGTAATTGCCGATCAGCGGGAAGGTTTGAATGACAATTTGACCGTAATAACTTGGATCGGTGAGTGTTTCTAAATACCCGGTCATTCCGGTATTGAACACCAGTTCGCCGACCGCTTCACCGTCATAGCCAAAAGACTGGCCCTCAAAAACGGCGCCGTTCTCCAGTATCAGGTATGCCTTGCCCATTTGCGGTCCTCCCGTAAGTTTACTCTCGTGATTGTAACATAAACGAGGCGTCACCTCAAGAGCCTTTTTCATTGAAATTAAGACGTGTTAAAGCCACTTGATTATGCATGATTACACAAAATTCTGGGTGACGTTGCGAATAATATACAAAAAAAACGACTGTAGCCGTTGAACTCCGACATCTGGGGTATGGTCAGCGGGTCGCCCGCCTCTGGAAACTTTTCGATCAGATACTCTTTGAACCGTTCAAGGGCATTGTCGAGCTCCATAAGAGCGGCCCGACTGGACTGTTTCTTATACTTACCCCGCTTGCCGCAGTACCATCCTTCCAATTCTGTGTATTGAGAGGGATGTATGTCCCGATCAATGATCTAATGACATCTTGTATAAATCGTATATTTCCGGGTCTCCTTTCCGCTGCCTCTACAGGGAACAATCCCGGTTGAAAGAAGATATAGGGGGGTCTTTTTACTAATATGGGCGATCTGATAGAACTGATCTTTATTCATTTTAACAGGGTGTTTTATGGATATTTTCAATTCCGCTAATTGTTTTTTCATACTGATACCACCTGAAACATGATTGTCAACGGTAGGCGATACCTGGTGAATAATTATGCATTAATGTGTTTTGATCTCCCCGTTATCTCTCCTTATCTCCCCAATATCTCCCCTCAAAGTACGTTTTTCTCATAAAATTAAAACGGTCGACATGATCGAATCGCTGAAATCATTTGAATAGGCTTGTCGAGAAACCGTGTTTTTCTATACCGTGTACCTGTGCGGTATTACGTATTTAAATTATAGGATGTGGCGTTCTGGAAATCAGAAAAGCCACATCCTATCCTTGTTTTTAAATTGAAAGCAAATTATAAAGCACTTGCGCCATTTCTGCCCTCGTGGCGGAGCTATCGGGTGCGAGCTTTCCGTCACAGCCAGTAACTGCGCCGGTTTCCACCAATGCCTTCATTGCCTCCTCGGCCCAAGGAGCAACCCCGGAAGCATCCGAAAAATCGGAATGTGTCTTATTGCAGCTGCAGATGGCAGCATTTCGAGCTGCTTTAGGGTGCTGTATAAAAGCGTAAACAGTTTATTTTACCGCAGGCAATTTACTCATAATATTGCAAAAGAGCAGAGTTTGCGAAAATCTACTTCAGGCGGGATACCACCTATTTCTACAAAGAAGTATATTTACACAAAACAGAATTATTAAATGCCACCATTTGATGATGCCAATACGAGTTTGACAGATGTTCTGTTAAAAGCCGTAATATAGTTTTTGCCGAGCTGATCATCCGTTACCAAATAGTCCATTCTGTCGACCGGCATGATACCGATTGTCACATCCTTGCCGAATTTGCTGCTGTCGGCGGCAACGTATACTTCTTTGACCCGATTCAGAATCATTTTCCGTGTGGCGGATTCCTCCATATCAAAATCAGAGACACCGTTTTCAGGCGTTATTCCGCCGGCGCAGATAAACCCCTTTTGTATATTTATTTGTGAAAAATCGAACATATTGCCATATGAAACAACCGACCTTTCGCTTCGCCTGAGCCGGCCTCCGACAATAATGACTTCGAAATTTGTTTCCATCAGCTCGTTTATGACGGGTATGGAATTTGTGATGACGGTAAGGTCCTTTTTACCCTCAAGGAATCTCGCAATGTGATAAGTGGTTGTGCCGCTGTCGATAAAAACAAGGTCGCCGTCGTCTATATATTCGCTGCATTTTTTGCCGATGGCTTCTTTTTGCTCCATCTTGCTGATGACGCGTTTCTCTCTTGCCGGTTCTGAGAATAACGTTTCCTTAATTTTCGCTCCGCCATATATCTTTTCTATTTTCCCCTTGTGTTCCAGCACCGATAAATCCCTGCGTACGGTTTCTATCGAAATTCCAAATTCGTTAATTAATTCTTTAATCGTGGCGGAACCTTTGGCCTGAAAAAGTTCAAGCATCAGCTTTTGTCTCTCTGTCGGCAGCATAGAATCTCCCTTTTCGTTTAATATTATGACAACATCATAACATTACCATACTCATAGACAATATTCAAGAAAAAATTAAAACAATATGACAATATAGTGCGTAAAATACAGCTAATATAGTCACAATTGTCTCGAGAATTAACGAGATGTATTAATAATTTACTCACATTTTACTTTTGGGAGGTATAACCTTTAACAACATTTTATAATAATAAGACTTGTCGGTTATCGCTTATAAACCATGATTATTAGGAGGAGATTATGAAAAGGCCAAAAGTTTTAATATTAGTTTTATCGCTCGTTTTATTTTTTTCATTGACATTGACCGCGTGCGCAAAAACTCAAACGGAGCAAATCAACACAGACAGCTCGACCGATACCGGTGCCCATAAATCGACCAGCGGCGAGATAACGGTTTACACCGCTCTGGAGGACGAGCAGGTCACCGCGTATCTGGAAGCGTTCAACGCGAAATACCCCGATATCAAAGTTAACATCGTCAGAGATTCCACGGGCATCGTCACCGCCAAACTTCTGGCTGAAGCCGATAATATCCAGGCGGACCTCGTCTGGGGAACAGCGGCTTCAAGCCTTCTGGTTCTGGAAGACAAAAACCTGCTGGCTCCCTATGCACCCAACGGCGTAGAGGGCGTGCTGCCGCAGTTCAAGTCCGGCAAGGACATTCCTACCTGGGTCGGAATCGATGTATGGGAGACGGCTATTATAGTCAATACGGACGAATGTGCCAGGCTGGGCATTGAAGTTCCGACTTCCTACGACGATCTTCTGAAACCGGAATATGAGGGGCTTATCGTCATGTCCAACCCGTCGTCCTCCGGCACGGGATACCTTACCGTCAACGGAATTTTACAGCTCAAGGGCGAGGAAGCCGGCTGGGAATACCTCCGGCAGCTTCATAACAACATCGCTCAGTATGTGCATTCCGGTTCCAAGCCTTCAAAAATGGCGGCGTCCGGCGAGTGCGCGATCGGCATTTCATTTGGATATGCCGGGATCCAGCGCGTCGAGGAAGGCGCTCCCGTTCAGGTTGTGTTCCCTAAGGAGGGCTCCGGCTGGGATCTGGAAGCAAACGCCTTGATGAATAAAAAGGAGATTAACGGCGCTGCACTGACCTTTCTCGATTGGGCCATATCGGATGAAGCAATGAACCTCTATAAGGAAAATTACCCGATCATATCCACGGGCAAGGGCGGTACATACAAGGGATTTGAGGGCATGAATCCCATCGACCAGCTGCTTGACATCGACCTTACGACAGCCGCGGCCAACAGAGAGGATGTTCTGGCGCAGTGGGCAAGCGAATTCGATTCAAAATCCGCGCCAAAAACCTGACCGTAAAACCATTTATTCTGTGGAGGCGGTTCCCGTCTCCACAGAAACACTTTTGGGAGTTGACGTTTTGTGGAATATCTTTCAATCAGGAACATTACAAAAAAATTTGGTGGCATCACCGTGCTGGATGATATATCGATCCAGATCGGAAAAGGCGAGCTTGTCTGCGTGCTCGGCCCCTCGGGTTGCGGCAAATCCACGCTCCTGCGAATTGTTGCCGGACTCGAGCAGGCGGATAACGGGACTGTTTTCGTCGACGGACAGGATTATACGTCTTTTCCGCCGTCCAGAAGAAATATGGGGATTGTGTTTCAATCCTACGCGCTTTTCCCCAACATGACGGTCCGTCAGAATATCGAATATGGCCTGAAACGGAAAACGCACGGCGGGAAGGCCGGTATTGACAAAATCGTATCTGACGTCGTCAGACTGGTCGGACTCGCTGAGCATATCGATAAATACCCCCGCCAGCTGTCGGGTGGCCAACAGCAACGGACCGCTCTGGCCAGAGTGCTGGCCCTGACCCCGGACTTCCTGCTGCTGGATGAGCCGCTGTCGGCTCTCGACGCGAAAGTGCGCCAGCAGCTCAGGGGTGAAATCCGCAGCCTCCAGCGCAAGCTGGGGATCACCACCATCATGGTGACCCATGACCAGGAGGAAGCGCTGACGATGGCGGATAAAATTGTCGTCATGAATCAGGCTGTGATCGAACAGATCGGCACGCCCGAGGACATCTATGAAAATCCTGAGACCCCCTTTGTCGCTGATTTCGTCGGTACCATCAACTTAATCGAAAACGCATCCGGTATTTACGGAATCCGGCCTGAAAACATCAAGCTGTCTCTGGAAAAGCAAAAAATCTGCCCGGGCAGTCCGTGTATCGATGCTGTTGTCAATTCCGTCGAGTACAAGGGAAGTGTAACGAGAATATATGCCTCTTCGCTCAAGGATGATCGGGTACTGTGTGCTGATATCGGCGCGGAGCTGTGCGCTTCATGGGAGCTTCACAGCGGAATGCCTGTTTTTATGACGCTTCCGGAAAAGCATATCAAAATATATAAAGCTCCCGTCGCCGTATGAGAAATAGATTAAAATTCTTCAGCAGAAATACGCTTGTCCAGTCGACAGCCATGTCGATCATGACGGCTGTTTTAATCTGCCTGATCATCCTGCCCATAGCGGTTTTGTTCGCCCGGTCGTTATACGATACCTCCGGGAATTATATCGGATTTCTGAATTTCAATAAATATCTGTCGACGCCGTCCATGTCGTCCACCGTCACACACTCGGTTTATATATCATCGGTCACAATGGTCATCTCCACCGTCCTGGGCTACGGCTACGCCTACGCGCTCACGCGGACGAATATTCGTGGAAAACGGTTTTTCCGGTATATCGCCCTGATCCCGCTTTTCATGCCGACCATGACGCACGGCATCGGTCTTGTTTATCTTCTGGGCAACAAGGGCCTTATGACGATGCTCGGGCTGAGTGTCGAGCTGTACGGGCCGTTCGGCATCATTTTGTCCGAGGTTATATATACCTTTCCGCAGGCCTATATGATGCTGTATGTCAGCCTGTCGTATTCGGACGGACGGCTCCACGAGGCATCAGAAACGCTTGGCGCCGGCCCCGTACGCCGATTTTTTACCGTCACGCTGCAGGACACAAAATATACGGTTGTCAACACGATGTTTGTCTGCTTTACGCTCGCATTCACAGATTTTGGCGCGCCCAAGGTGCTTGGCGGCAACTACAATGTGCTCGCGACGGATATTTATAAACAGGTGATCGGGCAATTTAACATACCGATGGGTGCCGTTGTCGGATCCTTTCTAATCATCCCGGCGTTGCTCTCCTTTATGGCCGACCGGTTCACACAAAGCAGAAACAGCGGCACGATCAGTTCCAGAGCGACGCAGCTGAAAATCAGAAAAAGCGGCGCGAGGGACGCTTTCTATTTTATTTTCTGTTCTCTTATCGCACTGGGAATCCTGATGCTGCTGGGGATCATCACCTTCAGCGCATTTATAAAAAACTGGCCGTATAATCTGAACTTTGTGCTGACTAATTTTAAATTTGATTTGTCCACAGGCGGCTTGAAAAGCTTTACCGACAGCCTGATTATGTCCGCAATCACGGCGGCGGCCGG
Organism: uncultured Sporobacter sp.; assembly: GCA_963675425.1. Classification (GTDB taxonomy): domain Bacteria; phylum Bacillota; class Clostridia; order Oscillospirales; family Oscillospiraceae; genus Sporobacter. The sequence goes on from OY776214.1 coordinate 3,072,652, forward strand.
CACGGCGTTCGTGTTTGTGTATACCTATTTTATTGAAAAGGGCCGGCCGGCGAAAGCGCTTAAAACAACCGGGAAACTGCTGTCCCTGCTTCCAATGGCGCTGCCGGGGCTCGTGATAGGACTGTCCTACATCCTGTTTTTCAACAATCCGGATAATCCGGTTCATTTTGTTTACGGTACGGTCGTGATTCTTGTAGCGGCAAATGTCGTGCACTTTTATTCCGTGCCATACGTCACCGCGGCGAGCGCGCTGAAAAAGCTGGACGGTGAAATCGAGACCGTTTCCGAGAGTATGAACGTCGGCGGGGCAAAAACCTTCTTTCGGGTGACGCTGCCGATCTGCATGCCCGCTGTCGCTGAAATCGCCATGTACTACTTCGTCAATTCCATGGTGACGATTTCCGCGCTGGTGTTTATTTATTCGGCTAAATTCCCCATCGCGTCCGTTGCCATATCAAATATGGAGGACGCCGGTAATTACGCTAAAGCCGCCGCTATGAGCGTTTTGATCATCGCCACGAACGTTCTGGTACGGAGCCTGTACGAGCTTATTATCTACAAGCTGAGAAAGCGACCCGGTAAAGCCGGATCATTATGATTAAAATTTTAGGAGAAGTCAGGATTAAAGTATGATTAAAACAGTTATTTTTGATTGGGCGGGGACGACGGTTGATTACGGATGCATGGCCCCGGTGCAAAGCTTTATCCGGGGTTTTCGCACCGCGGGTATCGACGTTACCAATTCGGAGGCGCGCGGACCGATGGGCCTTGCCAAGTACGACCATACGGCCCAGATCGCACGCCTGCCCCGCATACAAGATCAGTTTCGGCTGAAAAACGGGAGGGAACCGACGGATGAGGACATCCGTTGCATTTACGAGGCCGTCGAAGCCGAACTGCTCCGTTGCGTCGCGGATTACGTCGACATCAAGCCTTTTGTCATTGACACGGTAAACGAGCTGAAAAGACGAGGCATTCAAATAGGCTCGACCACGGGCTATACGAGGAAAATGATGGACCGGATTATTCCCATCGCGGAGCAATCAGGCTTCAGGCCGGATTCTATTGTTGCTTCCGACGAGGTTAAAAGGGGTCGGCCCGCGCCATTCATGATCTGGCGTAATCTTTTGGCCTTCGGCGTTGAAGACCCGAAAACCGTCCTGAAAATTGGGGATACCGCCGCCGATATCCTGGAGGGTAAAAATGCCGGCGCGTGGACCGTGGCGGTGATAAACGGCAGCAGTGAAATGGGGCTTTCAAAGGCCGCTGAAGACGTTTTGCCGGATGAGCTTCTCAGGCAGTATCAGAGTCAGTGCAGGGCTAAATTTTATGAAGCTGGTGCCGATTACATCATAAACGATCTGTCTGAGCTGCCGGCGGTGCTAGAGGACATCAACGAAAAGAGCCGGAGGTGGCGCGAAAACAAACTTTTAACGCCCGGCCCGCTCAGCACGCGGCATTCGGTAAAGACTGCCATGCTTACGGATCACTGTACCTGGGATGAGGAGTACAAGAGCATTACAAAAAGCGTCATTGATGATCTTACCCATATAGCCGCGTCGGAACCGTCAGGCTACTCCACCGTGCTTTTTCAGGGAAGCGGCACCTATGCCGTCGAGAGCATGCTGAACGGCCTTTCTGACGGATCCGAAAAGCTGCTTTTGCTTGTAAACGGCGAATACGGCAGGCGACTGGCTGAGATTGTTCATCGGTCAGGTAAGAATTACGACTGTATTGAAACGGACATGTGTTTGCCCCTGTCAGGCCGGCTGCTTGAGGAAAAGCTGAAATCGGACGACAGCATTGATACGGTGATCTTTGTACATTGCGAAACCACCACCGGCATCCTCAATCCGCTGCGGGAATTGACGGAGATTTCAAAGAAATACGGAAAGAAGGTATTCGTGGATGCCATGTCCAGCTTTGGCGCCTATGACATCGATATGTTTTCATTAAATATTGATGCCCTTGCCGCGAGCGCGAACAAGTGCCTTGAGGGGTGTCCGGGGCTTTCGTTTGTCATTGCGGACAAACAGCTTTTGGCGGGCTGCGGCGGGCGAAGCAAATCGCTTGCGCTGGACATATTCGATCAGTTCACTTCTTTTGAGCAGGGAAACGGAAAATTCCGCTACACCTCTCCGACCCATATTCTGCTGGCGCTGCGTCAGGCTATTGATGAATATCAGAAGGAGGGTGGTTTGCAGGCCCGCTCGGCAAGGTACAGGCAAAATCATGATATTCTGATTTCCGGCATGAAGTCGCTGGGAATTATGCCGATCCTTCCGGAGGAGTTTCAGTCCTATATCATAACAACCTTCAGTCTCGGAGAAATAAGCTTTCCGGAATTTTACGACATGCTCAAGCTGGGCGGATTTGTCATATATCCGGGTAAGCTCACCGATATGCCGACCTTCAGAATCGGCAATATCGGAAATGTTTTTCCAACCGATATGTATAAACTGGTGGACTTGGTTAAGGCGTTTCTAAGTCGGAAATAACGGCTTTTACGGCGTTAATCCTTTTAGAATTGTCAGTGTCAATTTCCATTTAAAAAGATCCGAAGCGTTTCAAGGAGGGGAAAAAATTATTTATGACATTCACCCGACGGCCAAAAACAGCATCTAACGATTTATACGTAAATCAGAAATTATTACACAGTAAAGGAGCGGTTAACACCAATGAATATAACTAAGAAAATCGGCAGCATCGTTCTTGCGGTTTTGCTCATGGTAACGCTTGTCCTGCCCGGTGTCGGAATGCGCGCCTCCGCAGCCGGCCTGGACAATACCGTGATCAGCCTCTTTGTGAACAATCTGCAGTATTATCTTCCATTTGACGGCAGCTGCGTGGATGCAACTACCGGCAAGGCGACGGCCGAAAATAACGTTACATACGTTCAGGGCAAATACGGTCAGGCCGCCCAATTCACCCAGAATAACTCGTATGTGAAGCTTACGGATCTCACCAGTTATCCCGCCGACTACAGCTTTTCCATTAATCTGTGGATCAAAGACAATCAGACCGGCGGCGATCCCGGCATCTTCAGCAACAAGAACTGGGGCAGCGGCAGCAACCCCGGCTTCATCTTTTCAACGAGAACCGACAACATATGCTTTAATGTCAATGACGCTGCCCAAAGCGAACGGAAAGACTTTGAAACATCTTCTTCCATCGCCGACGGCACGTGGCATATGTTCAGCGCCACGGTGGACAGAGGCAACGGTACTGTTGACATGTACATTGACAGCGTTAACGTGGGCCAGGGCGATATCTCCTCGTACGCCGGCCAGGCTCTTACCGCCCTTGATACGATGATCGGCAACGACGGAACGGGCAATTACCAGGATGCCGCTCCCAACGAGGATATCGACGATTTCATGCTCTTCAACAAGGCCCTGAGCGAAGCTGAAGTACAGGCGCTTTACGGCGCGGGTGACGCTATGCCCCGTATGTACTACAGTGCCACCTCATTGTCTCTCGCCAACGGGGAGAGCGCCACACCGATTCTCATAAAAACTGACAGTTCGGGTATAAGCGAAGCGGCTTTTTCCGGTGTTACCTATGCATCAGCCGACCCCTCCGTCGCCACGGTGGACAACACCGGAAAGATTACCGCCGTTACAGATTCCGGCACGACGGCCGTCACCGCCAGCGCTGCCTGGGGGATATCGGCTTACGGTATTTCATTCCCGTTATCCGCAACGATAAATGTAACTGTCGGTACGGTTGCCGAACCCGACACTCCGGTGCAGACGTACAGTTCACAGGCAATTTATGGCACGCCGACGATAGACGGAATTATGGATTCTGTTTGGGATAATTGCCCCACGTTCGACGTTTTCAGGTCAGGCGCGGCTATCACTGCCATAGGCAGGGCGATGTGGGACAATGATAACCTTTACGTACTCGTCGATGTCAGCGACGATACGCCTTATGCGTTGAGCCCCCAGCCGGAAGTAGGGACCAAATCCGGTATCGGCGTAAAAAATGACAGTGTCGATATCTGGATCAACTGGAATGACAAGGACAGCGTTACTTATTCTTCTTACGAGGCTACGCACTTTTTGATCGACCGCAATAATTCCATTGGGACAAGCTTTCCGGAGTGGAGCGATGTTACGGCCGTGACGCACGCTGTTGTGGCGGATAACGACCATTATATTGCGGAAGTTGCCATTCCGTTGTCCGGTGCGGTAAATAAAGACAACTGGCCGCAGTTCGGCTTCAATATTTCGGTCAACGACGATGATGACGGCGACAATGAGCGGGAGACCTATGTTACGTGGCTCAACAGTGGCGCCGCTTACTGGACCAGTCCGAGTGGATTGTTCCCGGTGTATGTTGTTGAAAATTATGTTGTGCAGCCCGCCGCCATTACAACGGGGAGACTCTGGGACGGTACCGTAGGGTTTGGGTATGAGCAAATGCTGGCGGCCGACGGCAGTGATATCCTCTGGAGTATTAACGGCGGCGCCCTCCCATCCGGACTGACGTTATCTTCAACCGGCACCCTATCCGGGACGCCGACAGTGAGCGGAGCATACACCTTTACTGTGAAAGCGGCAAATTCCGTGAGCGAAGATACAAAAGAGCTGAGCATCTGTATTAACGACGTTGCGGAGCAGCCGGACGCCGGAAGCGGCAAGGTTGTTTTCGGTACGTTTGCCGACTCCCACAGCGGCGGAAGCACGAATATGGAAGAGCGAGTTGCCAAAGTGCTCCAGTATTTTAACAGCCAGGGTGCCAACGCGGCCGTTTGCGTCGGTGACCTTACGAACAACGGCCTCCAGTCCCAATATGACGCTTGGGCATCCGTCGTGAACGCCAACAAGGGCAATGTCGAGCTTATTGCCTGCATGGGCAACCACGAGGGAGGTACCGCCTCTCTGTTTACCGCCGCCACCGGTGACAAGCCGAACGCCGATTATGTCGTCAACGGCTATCACTTTATCACGCTGAGTCCCGGCTCCGGCACATTTGACCCGGGTACCGGTCTGGGAACCTCGATGGGCGGCGGCAACTTCTCCTATGTCCGGGCCTGGCTTGAAGAGCGGCTCGCCGCCGCCGTGGCGGAAGACCCCACAAAGCCGATTATGGTGTTCTTTCATCAGCCGATGTACGGCACGCACTATGTATCGGATGAATGGCCGGGTTCCGGACTGTCTACAGGTTCCGGCGATACTTTCGAGTCGGTTTTTGATAATTATCCCCAGGCGGTATGCTTCTCCGCCCATATCCATTCTCCCAACAACAACCCACTGAGCATCTGGCAGGACGGCGGATTTACCACAGTCAACGTACCGACCACGTTCTATCTGGAAATGGAATCGGGCATGATTTACGGCACCACACCGCCGGACAGTAGCGATATTGCCCAGGTTTCGCTGGTCGAACTGGACGGCAGCAAAGTCACCATCATAAACCGAGATCTTCTGGCGGATCAGGATATCTCAACCTGGACATTTGACGTGTCCAAGCCCGAGGAGTTTCCCTATACCAGCACCCGCGCCGACCTTGCCGAAGCGCCGGTATTCCCGGACAGCGCCGAGATCAGAGTCAGTGAAATCACTGATACTTCGGCCTTGATCAACTTTGATCAGGCTAAAGTGGACTCCGGCGGTACAGGCGATATTGTCCACTCTTACCGTTACGATTTTATCAACAAAGCAACCGGCAGCGTGGACCTGACTTTCAAGACCTGGTCGGAGTACTACGTTTTGCCGATGCCGGCCACCATCTCACAGGCGGCTACCGGTCTTGCGTCCGGAACGCAGTATGAGCTCAAAATATACGCCATAGACGCCTACGGGAAGATCAGCGGCGGTTATATTTCAAAAACGTTCATTACAAGCCAGAATGGCAAGGCCCTCTATGCTGTCACTTTTGACAGCCGGGGCGGCAGCGCGGTCGATCAGCAGATCATAACTTCCGGCGCACCGGCTACCCGCCCCGCCGACTCGGTCCGTTCCGGCTACATTTTTAAGGGCTGGTACTCGGATGCCGTCTGCACGACTGCGTGGGATTTCACGACACCTGTGACAGGTGAAATAACGCTCTACGCCGGATGGGCACCGGTCGGCAATAACCCCGGCGGCAATCCTGGCGATAATCCCGGCGGCGGTAGCACCGATGGGTCCGCAAATGGAAATAATAATGACTCTGATATAACAAACGAAACTTTGGGCGGAACGACGACCGTGAGTGGCAAAGTCTCCGGTACAACCAACGATTCCGGCAAAATATCCGCCTCTGTGGATGAAGAACTGGCCGATGCACTGGTCGAAGGCGCAAAGGATGTGGAAAACAACGGCCAAAACGCCGTCGTAAAGGTGACGCTGGAGGGATCAGGCGCCGCGGCGTCCGCTAAAGTTACCATTTCTAAGCGTGCATTCAGCCAACTGGCGGATGAAACAAACGCTGCGCTCTCTGTTGAAACGGGACTCGGCACCGTGATCTTCGACGCTTCGGCGGTGAGCGGTATTAATGCGGCGGCTTCGTCCGGAGACATCTCGATTGATATCACCAAAGCGGACACGGCCGGACTGTCAGATGAGGAAAAGGCAGCCGTCGGTGACCGGCCTGTTTACGACTTCACCCTAACCTCCGGCGACACGACGATTTCCGGCTTCGGCGGCGGAAGCGCAAGCATCAGCCTGCCGTATACGCCGGTTCCCGGTGAAGATCCCAACGCTATCGTTGTTTACTACATCAGCAACAGTGGCGAACTGCAAACAGTACGCGGGAAATACGATTCTGCCACCGGTACCGTTCAATTTACCACCACGCACTTCTCCCGGTACGCAATCGGATACAACAAGGTCGCCTTCAGCGACGTGGTGAGCACCGACTGGTACTATAAACCCGTGACCTTCATTGCCGCGCGCGGGATTACCACCGGATCAACGGCGAATACCTTCAGTCCGAACAACACGCTGACCCGCGGACAGTTTATCGTCATGCTGATGCGCGCCTATGGAATTGAAGCCGATACGAGTCCCGCGGATAACTTCTCCGACGCAGGCGACACCTACTACAGCAATTATCTGGCAGCAGCGAAGCGGCTGGGCATCTCCACCGGCGTTGGCGATAACACCTTCGCGCCCGACAGCGAGATTACCCGGCAGGATATGTTTACGCTGCTCTACCGGGCGCTGGGTATTTTGGATGAACTCCCCGAGGCCGCAGGCAGTAAGACCACGAGCGATTTCGGCGATGCCGGGCTGATTTCAAGCTACGCGCAGGAAGCCATGAACGCCCTGGTCCAAGCGGGGATCATCTCCGGCAGCGGCGGAAAGCTGAATCCCACGGGAACCACGACTCGCGCTGAAATGGCCCAGGTACTGTACAATCTGCTTTCTGCTTAATGACAAAGTAATTGGGTAAAATGGATAAACCCGAATGGTTTGCGAATCTACATGAGGCAACCGGAATATTTTTGCCTTTGCTGCAATAGGACTACAGGCTTATCTACTGGTTGAATATGAATCAATGGTTAAAGGGCTCGTCGCATTATGTTACCTGTAACACATTTTCGACGGGCCCTTCCGACTGACAAAGAAGTCCGGCTATTGCTGGACTTTTTTGTCAGTCTGGAGACACCTAGTGGTGCCTTTTTCGTTAAAGTATTTTCCGTTATTCGGCCGCTTTAAAATTATGGCCAGCCGGTTGAGCGCGGCGTACCGCTGTACGAACACCATGTCATGCAGATAATCATCAAACTAAAGAGCCCTCGGCAAACGCCAGGTTATTTCAACCTTGCGTATGTCGAGTTTTTAAGCTCCGACCGGATCCCTGTATCGCGGCCTTGACTTTTAAAGCCGGCAATCAATCGATTCGTTTTTGAAATAAAATAGTCTGAAAATATTCAAAGTTTATGGAACAAATCACTCGTGTCAGACGCCTAATTATTATTGAGGACATACAGGTAAGATCCAGTCATCCATGAATATAAGCTGCATACAGCGGGAAATAATTTACTCAAGCAAAAGGAGAATCATTATGATCAGCAAATTTAAAAAGAAACCCTGGCTCGGCACGCTGCTGGCTGTGGGTATCATCACATTCTCGGCCCTGGTTGGCCTGACAGGCTGCGCCGATAAGCCCGGTACGGAGCCGTCTGATATAACCACCCCGGCCAGCAGCGCCAGTCCCGATGCCTCAAGCACCCCGAATAATCAGAACCCCGAGGTGTCCGACGATGCTTCAAGCCCCACGGAGAGCCCCGCTGATACAAACAGCAACGCAAACGGATATTTTGGGCAATGGACTGTGGAAAAGGTGCTGGCTTATGGCCAGGCGGGGACCTACAGCAGTGAGGATGCCGAAAAGCTGGTTGGCAAATCTCTGAGCTTTTCCGACACGGAAGCCGTTATCATTAACGATCAGCCCGCCGCTTCCCCGGTAGCCCTTAATTCACCGGAATACGAAGAGGGCTCTCTTTCAGCAAGTGACTTTACAGCCAATTTCAATATGACGTTTGCTCAGCTGGATATCAGTGCCGACACCGTTACGGAGGTTGTCGTCAGCGGCGCGGAAGCCGTCGGCGGATGTGCGCTTCTCCTTAAAGACAGCGATACGATGATCCTGATTGCAGGCGGTACGTATTTCCAGTTAGCAAGAATCTAACTATTGCCAACAGCAAACTAAAAAAGGCAGGCACGGTTTTTGTGTCTACCTCAGCCTGTCGAAGAACCCGGCTACGCAGATGCGTGAGCCGGGTTCTTCGACAGGCTGCCCCGAGCGTTTTTAAAACGCTGCATCAGGCACAAAGAATTAAAGGAACTTTAAAAGGTCTCCGAGCCGGTCGAGCTCGTAAGTGGCGATATGATACTGTACGGCGTCGCCAATTGCGGCGCTGTCCATCCCGGCGGCTATGGCCGCTTCGATGCCGGCTTTGGCGTCTTCTATGACCAGGCAAAAAGCCGGGGCGATTGTTAAAAACTCGCTTGCCTTTAAAAACACCTCGGGGTCGGGCTTGGACCGGGTAATATTTGTGCCGTCTGAAACGGCGTCGAAATACGTATCGAGGCCGAGCCGTTCGAGAATATACTTGGTGTTTTTACTGGCTGAGCCGATGGCGATTTTGTAGCCCTTACCCCGGATCAGGTCCAGCGTGCTCTTAACGTCGGAAGGCAGGTCCCTGGGGGACATCTGTTTCAGGTAACGACGGTAGTAGTCATTTTTTACCGCGGCGTAGCGTTCCTTCTCGTCCGTCGTCACCGCTTCCTTATAGCCCTTCAATATGATTTCGAGGCTTTCCATGCGCCCAATGCCGCGAAGCTGGTTATTAAGCGCTTCGTCAAAGGGAACGCCGATTTCGGCGGCCAGCTTCTTCCACGCGAGATAATGGTACTGATCCGTCCGGCAGATGACGCCGTCAAGATCGAATATAATGGCTTTATACTTCATCCAAACCCCTTTCCGTTTGACGGCGGGGTATAATGATCCGGTCTGTCAGCTCGTAGTCCGTGCCGTAGATCGTTATGGTTTTGGCTCCGCCGTCTTCAAGTGTAAATGTACAATCAGCCGGTGTGATGCGTACGGCTATACGGCTGCCTTCAAAGCTGATTTTAAAGCAATAGCCGGCCCAGCCCTCCGGCAGCATCGGCGCAAAGGATATGCCGCTCTCTTTAAGCCGGAAGCCCCCGAAGCCGTAAACGATCGCCATAAAGCTGCCGCCCATGTTGGCGGCGTGTATGCCGTCTCGCGTGTTGTGATAACGGTCACTGAAATCGATGTCGACACTATCGCTGAAGTACTGTATCGCGCGCTCTTCCATGCCGAGCCGCGCCGCCATAATGCAAAACACGCTTTTAGACAGGGAGGAGTCATGCGTAGTGATGGGTTCGTAATACAAAAACGAATTGCGGATCACTTCCTCCGGCTGGGCGTCCTCCAGCACAAAATGGGCCAGGACCGTGTCGGCCTGCTTGCAGATTTGATGCCGGTACAGGTACAGCGGGTGAAAATGCAGCAGCAGCGGGAACTTGTAGTGGGGGATCTCCAGGACGTCCAGTCGCTCCTTTTTTAAAAAGGAATCGTCTTGCGGATTGATTTTAAGCTCGTCGTTATAGGGAAGGTACATTTTTTCCGCCGCCTGCTGGAACCCGTTGACCTCCAATTCACTCAGGCCGATTTTCTGTTCAACCAGCTGAAACAGCTCGTACGGCTTCAGCATTTCGTATAACTTGACGGCCCAGCGCAGATGATGCTGCGCCATGACATTGGTGTAATAATTGTTGTTGACGATACAGGTGTATTCGTCCGGGCCCGTCACATCGTTTATACGGAATTTCTTCTTATAGAATTGGCCGACATCCATCCACAGACGGGCCGTCTGAAAAATGATTTCCGCGCCTTTTTCGAGCATAAACGAGATGTCCTTCGTCGCCAGATAATAGTTGATGATGGAATAGGCAATGTCGGCGTTGATATGATATTGTGCCGAGCCGGCGGGGAAGTACCCGGAGCATTCCTTGCCCATGATGGTCCGCCATGGATAAAGCGCGCCCTTGACGTGGCCGAGAATTCGGGCGTTGTCCACGGCGAGATCTAAAATCTCATAGCGGTATTCGATAAGCAGCCTGGAAAAGGCGGGATTCGTCACGGTAAAAAAAGGCTGGATAAACATTTCCGTATCCCAGAAAAAATGGCCTTCATAGCCCTCGCCGCTCAGCCCCTTCGGCGCGACATTTCCATACGAGTCCCGGGTGACCGACTGCAGCAGCTGGTACAGGTTAAAGCGCAGCGCCGTTGTCAAAGATTCGTCGCCTTCGATTTCAACGTCACATTTTTCCCAGTAGTCGGAAAGGTATTCCGCCTGCTTGTCATAAAGCGTTTCGATCGGGACGGACAAGGCCTTTTGCAGCTCGTCGCCCACCTGTTCCCGGCAGTTGTCATGCCGGATGCTGTCGCAGAAAACGGCGTATTTTAGCAGACGGATTTTTTCGTTTTGCCTGGCGGTCGTTTTGAGGCGGCAGATAGCAAGGTTGTCGTTAAACAGAAATTCCTGGCGGCTGTCTTTTGAAAGGACATTTTTAACGCAGCTGCAAATCTCCAGGTCGGACTGGGAGGTCCGGGAGGTAATGTACGATGTGTTGTTATAGATCTGGGAGCTGATGGGCGTGAGATATTGGTTGACGGTGTTGGCCGTACGTACATCGTCCGGATCCACAAAATTATTGACGTTGCCGTTGTGACGGGATTCAAAGAGGATTTCACCGGAAAAGTTCAGCGGCTCAATCTCGTAATCAATCGTAAACAGGCTCAGCTGATGATACGATGCCATTCTTTTAACAGTGAGGCGGAGTTCCTTGCCCAAAGGCGAACGCCAGACGACCTCGCGGATTGTTAAGCCCTTATCCATGTCCGCTGTCAGCCGGCTTTCAAGAACGGTCCCCGTAAACATACTGAACGCCTCGCCGTCAAGAAACGTATGGATACGTTGTGTGTCGACGATGTTGAGCATGGTCTGCTTTTCCTTGGCCAGTCCGTAAAGGTTCTCGGCCTGATACATTTTTACAAAATCATAAAATCCGTTGATATACTGGCCTGGTATGGAGCTCATATTGTCGGGATAGCCCTCCTCAAAAACGTAGCGCACACCGATATAACCGTTGGCATTGTGGAACAGCGTTTCGTTGAGGAGAAGGCGGGCATTATCCAGACTGTAATTTTCAAGTTCGTATAGACGTCTGTTTGACATAAAAACCTCACATGCACACCGTGAAAAGCGCTTGGAAAGATACGCCGCCGAACGCTCTGGCCGGTTTGGCGGCATAGACGGGAGAATACGAAGGCGGAAATATCTCGTGTTAAAATACACACGAGCCCACGGGACACGATGCATCATAAAATGTAGTCATCCTCCGCGCAGGAGGCTCCGTCAGCCTCAGCTTCCGCGGAATATGCTGTCGGCCGACTGGCTAACAGCGTGAAATGAGAATATAGTTTGTTAATTTATATTACAGCAGAACTTACTCGGCGTGCTTGGAAAGCTCCCGAAGTTTTTTGAGGAGCAGGCGCATGGCCTGCACAGACTTGGCCCGGTAGTTGGCGCATGTGTCACCCGGGCCGATTTTTATACTGACGGCACTCTCCGGCAGCGACGAAAAAAGATCCTCGTCCGTATAATCGTCGCCCGCGCCCATAATGAAGTCATAGTATCCGTTTTGAATGAGAAGCGATGCGCCGAAGCCCTTGCTGACGCGGTTATCCTTAATCTCTAAGACCTTGTGGCCCTCCAGCAGCCCGAGGTTCATTGAGCGTGTCATGCTCATGAGCGCTTCGCGTACCTCGCCAAGCTTGACCTCAATCATATACGGGTCACACTGACGGTAATGAAATGCCAGCGAATACTCCTTTTCCTCAATAAGAGCGCCCGGCATTCTGTCGGCAAAGAGTTCCAGCACATGGCGAATGGATTCCTTCCAGGTGTTTTCCAGATTAACTGTCATAGACCACTTGCCGCGTGGCGGGCGCAGCCACAGGCCGTGAGCGGCCAACAGATGCACATCCAGATCACCCAGCCACTTTTCCAGCGTGTGGCGGTCCCGTCCGGAGATGATGACAAGCGTGTTATTTGGGTCGTGCGTGAGATCGGACAAGATATTTTTCAGCGGGGCATCCGGCCCCGCCTGGTCCGGCGTCGGCGCAAAGGGCACGAGCGTACCGTCGTAATCAAGAAATAAGATGCGCTTTTTTGCATTCTTATAATCAATTTCGAGTTCAGCGCTGTCATTAATGATGTTCCGTTCCGGGATTGACAGTTTGGAATGGCTGACCGTCTGATTGAGCTCGTTTAAAAACTCGCTGGCCCAGAAATGGACATTATACCGTTTAAGACGATTGTTCATTACGCGGTTTCGAAGAATTTTCTGCTCGTCCGGCATCTCCAGCGCATTTTTAATACCCTGTGCCACTTCGCGGTAATTATTGGCGTTGACAATGACGGCTTCGCTCAGCTCGCTGGCCGCGCCGGCTGTTTCACTCATAACGACCATGCCGAGAAAATCGGTCCTCGCGGCGATATATTCTTTAACGATCAGGTTCATCCCGTCTCTGAGCGGCGTCACAAGCAGCACGTCCGACTGCCTGTAAAAGGAGATCAGCTGTTCCTGTGTAAACGATTTATAAAAAAACCACAGCGGCATCCAGTTGACGGTCCCATAACGGCCATTGATCTCGGTTACGCGCTCGGTGATCTCGCGCCGGAGCTCGTCGTAGGAATCGACCTCCTCGCGGGACGGCGCGACAATGAGATACAGCTTGACTTTTTCGTGATACTGCGGGTAATCGTGTAAAAATTTAGAAAAGGCGCGGATTCGTTCCGGAACGCCCTTCGTATAATCAAGACGGTCGATTGACAGGATGGTTTTCATGTCCGCCGTTTGGTCGATGACCAACTCTGGTGACGTCTCGATTTCTGATGAAAAATGGTCGTAATCGATGCCCATGGGAAACGCGTCGATGCGGATGCAGCGATCCTCATAGTTGACGCTGTTGAGATTGCTTTCAAGGTTTAAAATGCGGCGGACGCTGCTTAAAAAGTGGCGCACGTAGTCATACGTATGGAAACCGATCAGGTCCGCACCGAGCAGCCCGCGCAGGATCTCTTCACGCCAGATCAGCAGACGGAAAATCTCAAAGGAGGGGAAGGGAATATGCAGGAAAAAGCCGATCCGGGTGTTGGGGAATCGTTCTTTAATAAGGTTCGGCAACAGCATGAGCTGATAATCGTGGATCCAGATAATATCCTCGTCACCGATAATCGGTTCAACCGTCTTGAAGAATTTGATGTTGACGTCCTTGTACGTCTCCCACGCTGTAAAATTGTATTCCGTTTTACTCTGAAAATAGTGAAACAAGGGCCAGATGGTCTTATTACAAAAGCCATGGTAATATTCGTCGATTTCCTGTCCCGACAGAAAAACGGGCAGGCACCCATAGGTGTCTCCCAGCTCACGTCGGATTTTCTTTCGTTCCTCTTTTGTAATGTCATCGCTGGATAATCCGGGCCATCCGACCCATATGCTGCCGGACTGCTCGTGATAGCTTTTAAGCCCGGTTGCCAGCCCGCCGATGCTCTTGTGGTATTCGATCTCATCGTTCTTCTGGACAGTAACGGGCAGACGATTGGAAATGAAAATAATTCTGCTCATTCATATCCCTCCTTTTGTGTCAAATTATCATTATTTCATAAACAAGGTTCGTTTATAAAATAATATGTTTTCTTACAAATCTGCTTCTTCGGCAGGTGGAAAAAAGACATAATGGAAATACCGGCTGATGCTGGTATTATCTCATAAATCGATAATAATGTAAAATTCATCCTTGGACCGATGGCATTTATAAGGGGTTTTTATATACGCTACGCTTAAAATAGCGCCCGCTTGGGCGCTATTTTAACGGATTGTAAGATAATAAAAATACCTATAAAAATGGCCTTGTTACGACGGATTGAACAGCCGAATAGACAGAGGTATTGCGAATGATTTTATTAGGTGTTCCTTGCCTTTTGCGGTCATTAGCGGTAGTATTTTATATAGGAACGGGACCGACATTAATAAATAGCGGCTAACTTATTGGGAGGGATAATCATGACTGAGCTGGAAAAGCTTAAGCGCGCTAAAATGTATCTGGATAAGCTGGCGAACGGCATTGATCCGCTGACCGATACGGAAGTACCCGAGGACAATGCGCTTAATAATGTTCGTTTATCGCGTTGTTTTTTCTATGTCTCCGACATTCTGCGTCAGGTGATCGACAACGGAGGCTCCGTCAAGCCGGTGAAGCCGTCGGCCAAAGCGGATTATGAGCTATCCCCGGACTGCCGCAGCAGCTTGACATTCTCGGATGAACCCCTGCAGATCAGCCGTTTCGTCGAGCAGCTCAACAGCTGTGTTGACGTCAGTCAGATGAAAAAGCTGACGACGACGGTTGTAACGGACTGGCTTCTCGATAAAGGCTTTCTGGAACAGGTTGAGTTAGAAGACGGGCGGAAAAATAGGCAGCCGACGCCGCTCGGCCATAAAATCGGGTTGTCCGACGAAATGAGGACCGGTCAGCGCGGCACTTATAAGGCTGTTTTTTATAATGGAGAAGCTCAGCGCTTTGTCGTCGACCATTTAGATGAGATCCTTCAAAGCCATAAGAATAAAAGCGCTAAAAAGGATGCATATGACCTGCGGTACGTGCCGGAAGCGTTCTCGTAGTATCAGACAACGCCGATATCAGGAAGGAGCACAGCCGTGCATTATAAAAACGCTAAAAGCATCCTCTCGCCGAATAACGGCATGAACCTGTACCGAGGCTGCACGCATGGCTGCATCTACTGCGATTCTCGCAGCGCCTGCTACGGTATGACGCATGATTTTAAGGACGTGGAGGTCAAGGCTAATGCCCCGGCGCTTTTGGAGGACGCGCTCCGGCGCAAACGGCAGCGCTGCATGATCATGACCGGATCCATGTGTGACCCGTATCTCCCGCTTGAGGAAACGGAGTGCCTGACGCGCCGATGTCTGGAGTTGGCCGAACGGTATGGCTTCGGTTTTTCACTTATCACGAAATCCGAACGTATTCTGCGGGATATTGATTTGCTCAAACGCATCAACGACAAGACAAAATGTGTTGTCCAGATGACGCTCACAACATACGACGAGGACTTGTGCGCCGTCCTGGAGCCGAATGTCAGCACGACACGCCGACGTTTTGAGACGCTTTTAGAGCTGCGAGACGCGGGTATCCCAACGGTGGTGTGGCTATGCCCGATCCTTCCGTTTATAAACGATACGGAGGAGAACCTGCGGGGTATTTTAGACTACTGCTTTAAAGCGGAGGTCCGGGGCATTCTCTGCTTCGGTATGGGTGTAACGCTGCGCGAGGGTGACCGCGAGTACTTTTATAACAGGCTCGACGCGTTTTTTCCAAGCCTGAAGGACCGGTACATTAAGGAGTTCGGCAACAGTTATTCGTGCCTGAGCCCCGAAAACGAGCGGCTGATGGCGATCTACCGCTGCGCGTGCCGCGCGCACGGCGTCCTTTGTAACACTGACGAGGTGTTTAGTTACATCCGGGAATTTGAGGACAAGCAGACCGGCGAGCAGCTGAGCCTGTTTTAGGGATTAAAAAACATAAGTGCAAAAGAAGTGCCAGCTTGGGTCTTGCAAATTCGTGGCCGATGTGGTACATTTTTATCAGTTTAATACGACAAGTCAGGTGCCCCATAAGGGGAGAATAGGGAATCGGATAAACAACCGAGCGGTCCCGCCACTGTATCCGGGGAGCCGTTCCCACACGCCACTGGTTAAGCCGGGAAGGCGGGGACGCGCTGTGATCCGTTAGCCAGGAGACCTGCCTGATTTGTTTAAATTCTTATTCCGGTATGAGGATAAGGTTAAGAGGACAATGGTAAAATCCTCAAAGCGCACTGCGCTTTGAGGATTTTTTTGTTTTTCCGGCCCATACCGAAACGCGGAGGGTAATATGATCGTTTTAAAACAGCTTGAAACAGAGGACGCTGTCAAATACCTCTTCGGTCTCGATGACGGCAACACCATTGAAACGCTTTATATGTGTGACCGGGAACGGCAGCTGACGTATCACAGCACGGTATGCGTATCGTCGCAGGCGGGCTGCGCCATGAAATGCCGCTTTTGCGCTACCGGCGAGGGCGGCCTTATCCGAAATCTCACCGCGGAGGAGATTTTCGAGCAGGTCAATATCTGCGACCGGAATTGCCGGCAGGGCGGATATTTTCCGCTGGACGCCATCGTGTTTGCCGGGATGGGTGAGCCGCTTTTAAATTACGACCATGTTATCACAGCAATGGGACTGGTTAAAAGCCGTCTGGGCCTTCGGCAGTTCGAGCTGGCTACCGTTGGCATAGTCCCGAATATCCGCAGGCTGGCTGAAGACGCGGCGAAAATCGGCGTCAATGTACGGCTGAATCTGTCGCTCCACGCGCCGACCAATGAGAAAAGAGCCCGTTTGATCCCAATGACAACAACGTACGGCGTCAATGAAATACTGGATGCCGGGAAATACTATGCTGATATCACGGGATCGCGGGTTCGGCTGCGTTATATGCTTATAAAAGGCTTTAACGATACGCCGGATGATCTTGAGCAGCTGCCGCGGCTTCTAGACGGCAAGAATATGAAGCTTGTTTTGTCCGGCTATAACGACAACCATATCAGCGGGCTTAACGCGCCGGACCCGCTTGAAGTTTTGGATTTTTATAATAAAATAAAAGATAAGGCCGAGTGCGACATTTTCCGTAACTTTGGCGGCGAAATCCGGGGCGGCTGCGGCCAGCTGCGGCGGAATGAAAAAATCTCTTAAAAGTGTTACCGGGAGTTACTATATGAACAAGGTTATCTGCGTTTTCAGCTCGTCCAGCAATACGATTGACCGTGTCTATTTTGATGCGGCGTCGCGGCTGGGGAGCGAAATCGCCCGTCGGGGCGACTATTTCCTCTACGGTGGCGGCCTGACGGGCCTCATGGGCGAATGCGCGCGCTCGGTCCATCAGCATGGGGGCAGGGTCATTGGCGTTATTCCCGAGGCTTTAAACGAGACGGGTATCGTCTATGAATCGTGCGATGAGCTGGTCGTGACAGCGGACATGCGCACGCGGAAAGCGGTAATGGATAAACGCTCGGACGCGTTTATCGCGCTGCCCGGCGGCTTCGGAACAATCGAAGAGGTTATGGAAATCATCACGCTTAAACAGCTGCGGTACCACGCCAAGCCGATTGTCATATTGAATATTGACGGGTATTTTAATCCGCTCCTGGCGCAGCTTGAAATGACCGTACGTAAAAATTTTGCACGGGAAGCCTGTCTGGAGCTTTTTTTTGTGACGGAGGATGTATCGGCCGCGCTTGATCATATTGACGCATACGTCCCGGATGAAAGCGGCGAGCGCTGGATGACCGACGTGGACCGTGACATCCCCGACAAAGGCGATAGCGGCGGAATATGTACTGACGAGCCGGAATACTGCAAAATGGAGATCCATATTCCGAAAACGCATTTATCTCTTCTGCAGGAGGCGCTGCGGCATGTAGATGCCGGACATATCGGCAATTATGACCGAGTCCTGTCGTACACGGAAACAACAGGGTGCTGGCGGCCACTGCCCGGCAGCACCCCGTATAACGGTAAGGAAAATGTCATGTCTAAGGCGGATGAGCTCAAGGTTGAGGTTCTCTGCCGAACGGACAAAATCGACGAAACAATCCGGGCTGTTAAGGAGATCCATCCCTATGAGGTGCCTGTCATTTACGTTATCCCGGTTTGTAAAACAGGTTTATAAAAACCTCCGAGGCTTCTTAAAACAACATAGTGTTAACTGGGGCGGCCAAGGGCCGCCTCAAGCTGTCGACAAAGCCTTTTGTCCTTCGTTTAAACGTCCAATCGCCGTGCAATTTAATTTTCGGCGATGACGGCGAGTTGTCTGGTCTCATCGGCGAAAATTGTTTGATTTCAATGCTTTGAGGCATTCACTTCCGAAAAGCATTACTTTGCGAGCGCCTCAGCGTGAGAACCCTTTATTTGTCGAAAAAGCCGCGAATGCGGCTTTTTCGACAGTCTGGGCGGCCAAGGGCCGCCTTTTTGTTTGGGAAAACAGCTTGCTCGGCCTGCATTAAAGTGGGCGACAGGGCTTCGCTATTCGGTAAGATCAAGAGAATAAAAAAGGGTCTTGACAGATGCGGATTTATCCGATAAACTTAACACATAGAAAACATACTAAATAACTAGGAGATAAAAATCCGGAGGTGCCGGCATGAAAAATTGCAGTAGGAAAGCAGCGCATACATATAACATTTTATCCTGCCGAATGTGATGAAACCGATGAACCAACTGAACATCATATTTGAAAGGATAAAAAACAATGAAAGACTTAAACGAACAGACCTATCGTTTTGAAACGCTGCAGCTGCATGCCGGACAGGAAAACGCCGACCCGGCAACCGGTGCGCGGGCGGTACCCATTTATCAGACGGCATCTTACGTATTTGAAAACAGCGCCCAGGCAGAAGCGCGTTTTGACTTGTCTGAAGGCGGAAACATCTATACACGTATCATGAATCCGACGACCGACGTCTTTGAAAAACGCATTGCGGCGCTGGAAGGCGGGGTAGGCGCGCTGGCGCTTGCGTCGGGCGCGGCGGCGGCGGCCTATGCGATCCAGAATATCGCGCACACCGGCGATCACATTGTGTCAGCCAGGACTATCTACGGCGGTACGTATAATCTGTTTGCGCATACGCTGCCGGACTTCGGAATCGAGACGACCTTTGTCGACCCGGACGAGCCGGACAGCTTTGAACGGGCGATTCGGCAAAATACGAAGGCCGTATTCATTGAAAGCCTTGGCAATCCAAATTCCAGCATCATCGATATTGAAGCAGCAGCCCGCGCTGCACACGCACAGCGCATACCGTTGATCGTGGATAATACGTTCGCAACGCCCTACCTGCTGCGGCCGATAGAACACGGCGCGGATATCGTGATCCATTCCGCGACAAAATTCATCGGCGGGCACGGGACGTCGATCGGCGGCGTTGTAATAGACGCGGGAAAATTCGACTGGGCGCTGTCCGGTAAGTTTCCGTGCATGACGGAGCCGGCTCCCGGCTACCACGGTATTAGTTACACGCAGGCGGGCGGCGCGGCCGCATACATCGTCAAAATGCGCGTGGCGCTCCTGCGTGATACGGGCGCGGCGCTCAGCCCGTTTAACGCGTTTTTATTTCTGCAGGGACTTGAAACGCTGTCGCTGAGGGTGGAGCGCCACGTTGAAAACGCGCTGAAGGTAGCTGATTATTTAAGCCGGCATCCGAAGGTCAAAAAGGTCAATCATCCGGCCCTTAAGAATAGCCCCTATCACAGGCTGTATGAAAAATACTATCCTCGCGGCGCGGGCATCATATTTACGTTTGAGATACAGGGCGGCGCACAGAAAGCCAAGGCTTTTATCGACCGGCTCAAGCTGTTTTCCCTTTTGGCAAATGTGGCCGATCAAAAATCGCTCGTCATCCATCCGGCCAGCACGACACACGCGCAGCTGAACGAGACGGAGCTGCTTGAATCGGGAATTACACCCGGCACGATCCGCCTGTCCATCGGGACGGAGCATATTGACGATTTGATAAGCGACCTGGACCAGGCGCTTGATGACTGAAAAGGAGACAATACACATGGCAAAAATAGCTGAAAAACTCACCGATTTAATCGGTAATACACCGCTTTTGGAGCTTTCGCGTTACGCGCAGGCGAATAGTGCCGGCGCGCGTATTGTCGCTAAGCTGGAATACTTTAACCCCCTGTCGTCCGTGAAGGACCGGGTCGGTTTGTCGATGATACAGGATGGTGAGGAAAAAGGGCTTATTAATAAGGATACCGTCCTCATCGAGCCGACGAGCGGCAATACGGGCATTGCTCTGGCGTATGTTGCGGCCGCCAGAGGCTACAGGCTTATTATCACGCTGCCCGAGACCTTCAGCGTTGAGCGCCGGAATTTACTGTCGGCCCTGGGCGCAGAGCTCGTACTCACGCCGGGCGCGGAGGGCATGAACGGCGCCATCGAAAAGGCGCGCGAGCTGGCTGATACCATTGCTAATGCCTACATGCCCCAGCAGTTTGAAAACCCGGCCAATCCGGATATCCACCGGAAGACGACGGCGCTTGAGATCTGGAACGATACGGACGGTAAAGTAGACATATTTGTCGCCGCGGTCGGGACGGGCGGGACGATTACCGGCGTCGGCGAGGTGCTTCGGCAGAAAAACCCGGACGTTCGGATTATCGCGGTTGAGCCGGCTGATTCACCGGTCCTGTCCGGTGGTAAACCGGGGCCGCATAAAATTCAGGGGATCGGCGCCGGATTTGTTCCGAAGACACTGAACACATCCGTTTACGACGAGGTTATCACGGTCACAAGCGACGAGGCGTTTAAGGCCGCACGTTCGGCTGCGAAGACGGAAGGGCTGCTTGTGGGGATTTCATCGGGCGCGGCACTCCATGCAGCGATGCAGCTGGCCAGCCGATCGGAAAACGCCGGGAAAATGATCGTCGTACTGCTTCCCGATACGGGCGAGCGGTATCTGTCGACAGGATTGTACAAGGATGAGGCATAAGCGCTCGTTATATAAAGCACGGTCTGCTGTAGCATTCATCTGAGTACTAAGGGGCAAGAAACTAAAATGCATTGTACCGACCGGATTGCTATGCTATGATGGATGGATGAACGAAGCTATTGGGGTGAGGGTATGAGAATATCGACAAAGGGACGCTACGCGCTCAGGCTGATGCTTGATTTGGCGCTTCATTATAACGGCGAATTTATATCGCTCAAAGAGATCGCCGAGCGTCAGGAAATTTCAACGAAGTATCTTGAGCAGATCATAACAGTCTTAAACCGCGCGGGTTTTGTCAAAAGCGTCCGGGGCGCGCAGGGCGGATACATGCTGTCAAAGGAGCCGTCTGAATTTACGGTGGGTATGATCCTGCGCCTGATGGAAGGCGATCTTGCCCCCGTCCGTTGTATTGAGGACGAGGAAAACAAATGCGAACGCGCCGAGCAGTGTGTTACGGTAGAGGTATGGAAAAAAATAGACGAGGCTGTTAATGACATTGTCGATAACATTACGCTGCGAGATCTGACGGAGCGATATTATGAAAAAGGTGCATTAAACTACAGCATTTAATTGAATCGTATCGGGTAATGCTAAAGGGGTCTTTATACGCTCATAACCTAGAAAACAACTATGTAATAAACAACTTTCACGACTAAGTGTTCAATATACAAAGGAGTAAGCTTATGAAACGAACTGTTTATGCAGATAACGCCGCGACAACGGCGCTTTCAAAAGCCGCGCTTGAAGATATGATGCCGTATCTGACGGAGCAGTACGGCAATCCGTCGTCCATCTATTCATACGGACGCAGCGCCAAGCGCGCCGTTGAAAATGCCCGCGCCGGGGTAGCCTGGGCCATCGGGGCCGCGCCCGAGGAAATCTTTTTTACCGGTGGCGGTACAGAAGCCGACAACTGGGCGATCCAAGCGACAATTGGCAGCAAAAAGGGCAAGCATATCATTACCTCGGCTATAGAACATCATGCGATCATTGATACGCTTGAGTATCTTGAAAAGAAGGGGTATGAGGTCACATACCTCCCGGTAAACGAATATGGACGTATCTCGCTGGATGAGCTGCGCGCGGCGCTCCGCGACGATACGGTGCTCATCACCATTATGGCCGCCAACAACGAGATCGGGACGATTATGCCGATTGCTGAGATTGGCGCTATTGCCAGGGAAGCGGGCGTCCTGTTTCATACGGATGCGGTGCAGGCCGTCGGCCACATCCCCATCGATGTCGCGGAGATGAACGTGGATATGCTGTCGCTGGCCGGCCATAAATTCGGCGGACCCAAGGGCGTCGGCGCGCTGTATATTAAAAAAGGCCTCCGCCTGCCGGCGCTTCTTCATGGCGGCGGACAGGAGCGCGGCAAACGCTCCGGGACGGAAAACGTCGCCGGGATTGTGGGTCTGGCCCGTGCGCTGGAGGATGCTGTTTCTAATATGGCCGAACATACGCAAAAAATCACCGCCATGCGTGACCGCTTGATAGAAGGACTGTTAAAGCTTCCTCGTTCACGGCTGACAGGCGACCCGGTAAACAGGCTGCCCGGCACGGCGTCCTTCGTGTTTGAGTGCATCGAGGGGGAGGCAATGGTGCTGCTCCTGGATCAAAACGGCATCTGCGCGTCGTCCGGCTCGGCGTGTTCCACCGGCTCGCTGGACCCGTCGCACGTGCTGATGAGTATCGGCCTGCCCCACGAGATCGCCCACGGCTCACTGAGGCTGTCCATTAACGAGCTCAATACGGACGAGGATATTGATTATATGCTAGAAAAGATACCGGCCGTGGTCTCGCGGCTGCGGGATATGTCACCCCTGTGGGATGAAGCGGCACAAACAGTATAAACAAGACAGAGGCGTAGCGAACGCCGTTACGAATAATACAGATCAGACAGAAAGGACAACCCAATGTATTCAGATAAAGTAATGGAGCATTTTAATAACCCGCGAAACGTCGGCGAGCTCCCGGATGCCAACGGCGTAGGGCAGGTCGGCAACCCGAAATGCGGCGATATCATGAAAATATTCATGAAGATCGAAGAGGACGTAATTAAGGATATTAAATTTAAAACGTTTGGCTGCGGCGCGGCCGTCGCCACGTCTTCCATGGCCACGGAGCTTGTAAAAGGGAAGACGATTGAGGATGCGCTGAAGATCACCAACAAGGCCGTTGCCGAGGCGCTCGACGGGCTGCCGCCCGTTAAGATGCACTGTTCGGTACTGGCCGAGGAGGGCATCAAGGCGGCTATCGGTGATTATTACAAACGGCAGGGGGTAGACCCCGAGCCCATCGTCGGCTGCGACATGAACTGCGCCCACTGCTGCGGGGAAGAACCGGCAGAAGCGGTGGCGGAATAAAACCGGACATATAATAGCAAGAGCGTCTATAAGGCGCTCTTGCTTTATTGGAAACCCATATTTAGCCGTCAAATATTCGCAGCTGATGGTCTTTCAGGGATGCGGTTGTTCTGTCTCTGATGATATCCGCATCGGTCAACTCACCGCAGATCAGCGGTGAGTCCGGCTTGTGTTTTGATTTGTTCCCGGAAACCGTGCCGGCATTATAATTGGCATAGCAGTATTTGCAGCCGCCCGGGCAGGTATTATACAGGCCGATATCGATGCTGGCATCGCAGCTACATTCCGGCCTTTGATTCTTATCTTTCGCGGTATTCAGCCGGCAGCCCAGCAGACGCTCAAACAGCTGAGCGTCAACGCAGCGGGCCGGACGGATGCCCAATGGCGTAAAATCCGTATTTTCAGCGCACGCGTCAAGAGTAAAGTCGTATTGGCCGGCGATCCGGGCAAATTTCTTCGCCATTCGGATCATCTTCTCATCCGACAGTGGTATGATCCCTAACGCACTGGCGTTTCTTCTCGTGTTTTTATAAAGATCCAGAAAACTGAACGTACATTTCTTCGTGTGGCGGCACAACTGCTCAGCGAGCTTTTCAAAATTTTCGTAATGATACTGCTCCGTATACATATTACTTAAAAATACCGGGTCATATCGCCAGATGACGCGGCCCGGCCCGAGCGTTTCGGACAGGTGCTGAAATGCCGGGACGAGTACGTCCTGTTTGGACGGAATGCCCGGCTCAACATCGCTGCCGTAAGGCGTGAGCGTAAACTGAAAGTAGTACATATAGTCTTTCAGCTCATTTAAGCGATTCAGCATCGGCAGCGGATTCTTTGTCCAGAATACTATTCCGTCGACGACGTCCGGGGTGAGTGAAATGCGGCTGACCCGATGGTGATTCATCGGGTTTCGTACAAGTACGTATTTTTCCCGGATTCGGTTAAAGAACCATTCCGAATAATATGCCGGTATATCGGTTCGGCGGCTGGCGCTGATCAGCATCTTCTCACCACAAGTTCACGATAGGAGTATTAATCTTAACTCAGGTTATATCAAAACAGCCAGCAAAATTCAAGTGAGCTTCATGTATGACGGAAGCTTGTCAGGTGACAAACTAAGCAAAAAATTTAAAAAGCCTCGCAGAGTTTCCGTCGCGCACGACGGAAATAAAGTAATATCTGTCATTTCCGGGGACATGCGAATCGGAAATGACTCTTATCATGACGGTTGCGGCTGAGCAGTCGTCATGCAAACTTCTTGTCGGCAAAGCTCGGAGGGCTTTGTCGACAGCTTGAGCAAAAAGCACCCTTTCGGGTGCTTTTGCCAGTGGAGGGTATTGAAAAAAGAGTAAACAGTGTGCAGCTGTATTTACTCATTGGATGGGTACGAATGATTAACGAACGCCGTCGAGGATAACGCGCTGGCTGCGCAGGATGTCCTGGAGCTCCTTGGTATACTTTTCGTCCTCAAGCTCTCGCGGAGTGACGCCATGCTTGACGCACAGGGCGGCGGCGGTGCCGGCGGCCTGGCCCGTGACCATCGTCTCCTGCAGGAACCGCTGGTACGCGCAGCGCTCGGCGGACACGTGCTTGCCGGCGATCAGGAGGTTCTCAATCTTCCGCGGCACGAGCATCCTGTAGGGCAGGTCGTAGGTGCCCTTGTTGGGAGGCTTGACGGTACCCTGCTTGGACGCCGCGATGGTGCGGTTGTCCGCCACGTGGACGGCGCCAGCCGAGAACGTGCTCTTGCCGATGCAGTCGTAGTGGCGTCGGCCTTCGGCAACGTCGTCCCAGCCCAGCTTATAATCGCCCATAATCCGGCGGCCTTCACGCAGGCGCATCTCCAGGCCCATCTTTGTGATATAGGCGTTCTGGAAGCCGGGCATGTATTTCTTGAAGGCTTTGACGGCGATCTGGATCTGCCGGCGGTTTTCAACCTCGCCGTACGTCAGATCCCACGGGTCGCAGCTCCAGAGGTTCGGGACCTGGGCAGAGTGCTGGCAATGGGCCTGCAGATGGCCGCCGTCCGGCTTCGGCCCGATGAAGAAGCCCATCCCGGCGTACGGGTGCCAGTCGCCATTCTTCAGTGCTTCGTTCATAATGTCAAAGAAGCCAAGCATGTCGCCGAGCTCGCCGATGTCCTTGACGTTTCGGATCAGTTCGTAACGCTCCTCCGGCGTCCGGTCCGCATCGCCGCGCGGCAGGATTTGATCGGGATGGGCCTTGATATATGCCAGCGTTTCGTCCCAGTTGATACCGTCGAGGGTGAAGCAGACAGACTGGGGTTCGCTTTCCTCGCGGGACAGGAGCTCGTAGTCGCAGCCGGCACGGACGGCGATATCGCCTTCGCCGGTGCACTCGATGACGACCTTCGCCTCGAAGTACTGGCGGCCGGCGGCGTTCTCGACAACAACGCCGTTAACGTTGTCACCGTTCTTGATGACGTCAACAACGAGGGAGTGCAGCAGGAGGTTGACGTTGTTTTCGGTCATCATCTGGAAGATCAGCAGGCCCCACCATTCGGGATCGACGAAGGAGAAAATGTAATCGTCCCCTTTGCGGTATTCGTTCATGTCGGTGGGACGTGCGTGGTTCTCGGCCAGGAGCCGCTCGTGGGTCTCGCCGATGATGCCGTCGATGACGCGCTCGCCCGCGTCGTTATAAAGATAGGCGTAGGAAAATCCCGGAGGGCCGGATACGTTCATCTGGCCGCCCAGTGCGCCCAGCCGTTCGATGAGCAGCGTCTTCGCGCCGCCTCTGGCGGCCGATATGGCGGCCGCAACGCCGGACGTGCCGCCGCCGCAGACGATCACGTCGTATTTGTAATCTCTGACCATGTTCATTCTCCTGTTCTTTACATGATTTATATGTGCAGGTTATTTGTTTTTCTCCAGCATTTCGGTACAGCAGGTTTGTTTGCATTCCCCTCGTCGAAGGCGGGGGAATTTACATCCTTATTTTTTCACCTTGAAGTCGGCGATAGTCTTGGCAACTGTGCCGTCCGGCAGGCAGAGCGCCTCGACAATGCCCTCGCTGTGCAGCGCCCACGGCAGGATCACGGCCGAATGGCCGCCGCGCCCGCCAATGGTGACAACCTCGACGTCCTTGGGGCTTCTCGTGACCGGCATCGGATGCTTATCCTTGAAGCTGGCCGGACGTACGGGCACGAGACCGCGGCCGTTGACCATAGGTGTCTGATGATACGCATACGTATAAATATGCTCCTGGATCATTTCCTTCGTGTAGCCGTCTTTTTTGAGCATCATGCCGTGGTCCGGCGTGAGGCAGACGACCAGGGGGCCGGGTATGTAGGCGTTATTCGACCCGAGCGTCGTGCAGCAGTCTGTGATCGTATCAAGAAGATCATGGCCGTTGAGGCTTAAAAAGTCGATGATGTCGTGCTGGGGTTCGGCTTTGAGGACGTATACCGTCGTCGTCTCCGCGTCGAAGTGGTCTTCGTTGATCATGTTCCACTGTGCCAAGGACGGCTCCTCGGCGAAGCAGTAGGTGAATTCGGCCTGAGAGGCCAGGCAGTCAAGATCGATGAAGCCGGGGAAGGCGCGGCAGATATTAAGAATCACGAGGTTGACGGCACGGCCGATGGTGGCGTTGGCCGGGTAGCCCGGGCCCATGCAGCCCTGCTTGCCGGAAATGCCGAGCTCCTGGGCAATCGGACCGCTCACGAGCACGAGATTGCCGCCGGGGTGCGACGTTGTAACGGACTGAATGAGGTTGTACTTCGGACTGTTGAGCGCCTTGAACGCCGCGATGAGTACCGGCATCGCCGTGGGCTTGCAGCCGGCCATAACGGCGGCGATGGCAACATCCCGCACCACAATATCCTGACCCGTCGGGCCGACTTCCTCGCACAGGACCATGTCCTCGGGGAACGGGCAGTACTCAAACATCGCCTCATACCGCGCGCGTGTGGGTGGTATGATCGGCAGGCCGTCCGAGATATGCTCGGCGTTAAAGTAGTCGTTAATCTCTTCCATGTAGGCGCCGGGCTCCAGAAGCTTTTCAGGCTCGGCGTCGATCGTGTCGATGATCGGCAGCAGGCCGCTGTCGGCGGGCGGAATCCGATCAAGCTTAAAGGGAATCTCGGCTGTTTTTGCAAGCTTCTCGCCGGTAGCTGTGAGAGAATCCATGATGTAGTTCCACTTCAGATCCACCTGGGCGCAGATTTCCTCGTGGGTGCTGGCCTGATAGACGTCGACGGAGCACAGACAGAGGTTCCCGGCGCGGTACGCGCCGACGCCCTCGGTAATGCCGGAACCCGGAGGGGCCGTCATGTAGACGGTGGGGATGCCGAGCTTTTCCAATGCGATCGCCACAATCGTCGTAGCGGCTGATGTGCCCATGTCGCCGAAAGCCACGACGGCGGCCGTCGGCTTTTCCTTTGACATCATCTCGGCATAGGCGTAGAGCTTTTCCGTGTTCTTGCCGCGCACCGTTTCGTAATAGTCCACGAAATTCGTGATGCCCAGCTCCGTAAAGCGTTCCTTGATCCGGTCAAAGACCGCCATGTAGTTGCAGAAGTCCAGCTTTGTGTTGTTGTAAAAAAGTACCTTACCGTTTTTTAAATCATCGAGCGTTACGCGAGGGGCGAGATCGATGACCTCCCGTTTCTGGAAGCCACGGGGATCAAGCAGATCGTGCAGTTTGTTCATAAATCTTTGATCCTTTCGTATAGATAATAGTCCGCGGGGGTTATACAGAACCGGCGCCTTTGCTGACACCTGTTTTCTTGAATTTAGCGCCCCAGTCGCCAACGGGGCAGTAAGACAGGCATTTGCCGCAGTTGTGCGAGGTGTGATGCTGCAGGCCGCCTTCGTTTATAGGCATACGGTGCACCGCGTCTAGGATATCCTGCGGCGTCGGGTCCGAGGTTTCAAGATAATCTTCGTTGGCACCGGTGATCTTTTTAAGGCCGAGCGTGCCAATCTGGCATTTTTCCCAATTGCACTTGCCGTATTCATAATGGTGCTCGCCGATGTTACAGCGATGGATGTCCTCGGCGCCGATTTCGGAGAGGGCGCCCGTCGGGCAGATACGCGTACAGATGCCGCACTTTTCGGGTTCGCACAGCTTTTTTCCCGTATAAAGCGGGTCGGGCTCCAGCTCAAGCTGCGTGAGGACGACACCAAAACGGTTGCGCGGACCGAACTGAGGCGTCAGAACAATGCTCATCCAGCCAAATTCCCCAAGGCCGGCTGCGACGGCGGCATGGCGGAGGCTCAGCTGCATGCCGTTTGTCATCGGCCCTGTCGAGCAGGGCGTCGTAATAACACCTGTCGTGCGTTCGATGAACTGAGCAATAGAGTAGCAGGCATACGTCAACTCGAAGTTCGGTAAAAATGCGTAGCCATATGTACCGTAAAGTCCCTTGAGGTCTCGTCGGCCGTCTTCAAACGTGCGGAAATTAGCCTGAATGATACCATCTAAAAGTCTTGTGCCAATAACAATGACTGTTTTACACCCGGGCAGAATATCGGTGGGATGCCGTCCGGCCGGTGATTCGACAAACCGGTCGACGCCGGCAAAACCGCATAAATCCATGCCGTGAGTCAGCGCCGTTTGTTTGATTTGCTCTTTAAGATTCAATGTGTCCGCCCCCATTCAACGTTCTGGAACCACGCAGATTACTTAAGTCAAGTCTAAATAAATCACGATGGACTGTCAATCTCGATTCTTGCTCTCAGCTATAACCATCACGTAATTGTCAGCGTCCTCTTGGGTATATGAAAATACGGTGAAAACACGGCAAAAGACGGCAAAAGGGGCTGTAGCAAAACAGCCCGAAAAAAAACAGAGCCGAAGTGACTGCGAAAGCAGACACAACGGCTCTGTTTTGGTATAATTTAGGTGTGAAACAAAATAAATACCGTGTCAATTATGGCACGGAAAAACGGAATGTGCAACTGAAAATAGACGAGATGGTCGCGGAAAAGATAATACCAGCGGACGACAGTGTGCGGCTCTTAGATGAAATTATGGAGGAGATGGATTACACCCCGCTAATGAGAGCATACAAACGCATAGGTCGACGCCCCGCAACGAATCCCGTCACGATGCTGAAAATATTGGTGTATGCCATGATGCAGGGCATCTTATCTAGCCGCGCCATCGCTTCGGCCTGCATACGGGACATCAATTTCATTTGGCTGTTAAATGGAGAAAAAGCACCGAACCATAGCGAGATTGCACGCTTTCGGAGCAAGAGACTGCCGGAGTGTATGGAAGAACTTTTCTATCAGTTGGTAGAAAAGCTGTCGATGCACGGAGAGATCAAATTTGAGCACCTGTTTGTGGACGGAACAAAAATCGAGGCCAATGCAAACAAATATAGCTTCGTGTGGAAGAAAAGCACGACGAAATATGAGACCCGGTTGCATGATAAGCTGGCAAAGCTGACGCCAGAACTCTGTTCCAGGTACGGCATCTTAGCGGACTCCCCAGAGGAATTGCTTTGTGCGCTTCAAAGCAGTGTGACGGCTCCGTTCGTATACGGCAGGGGTAAACGGAAAAGTGAGCTGCAGAGGGACATAGAGCTTCTCCAGGGACTTCTCGACCGGAAATTAAAGTACGCCGGGTATCAGGAGACGTTTAACGGGCGCAACAGCTTCTCCAAAACCGATCCGGACGCAACGTTTATGCACATGAAGGACGACCATATGCGCAATGCGCAACTGAAGCCGGGCTACAATATTCAGCTTGGGGTTGAAGGCGAGTACATAACAGGCGCCCTTGTTTCGAGCGAACGCAGTGATCAGCTTACGCTCATCCCACTTCTAGAAGATATGGAAGCGCATCTGGGCAGAAGCTATGCGGATGTGACGGCGGACGCCGGCTATGAGAGCGAGGAGAATTACACATATTTCGAGGGGAAATCCACTGAATGCTACATCAAACCTCAGAATTACGAGCGTTCAAAAACAAAGAAATACAAGAGTGACATGGCGCTCCGTGAAAACATGGTCTATGACGCTGATTTAGACGAGTACACCTGTCAGGTCGGGAAAAAGCTTAGAGTTGTTCGTACTGGTAAACGGAAGAGCAAATCCGGTTTTGAGAGCGATATTACCTACTACGAGTGTGAAAATTGTGAAGGCTGTCCCTACAAAAAGAAATGTGCCCGGGGGATGGGTAACAGAACACTCAATATCTCGAAAAGATTCATTGAGCAACGCGAGCGATCTTTGATACGTATTACTAGCGAGAAAGGCATTCTGCTTCGAATGAACCGCTCTATTCAGTCGGAGGGGGCCTTCGGGGTCATCAAGCAGGATTACCGTTTCCGGCAGTTCCTGCATCGCGGCAACCATAAAGTTCTGACGGAAATGCTCCTGATGGCGATGGGCTACGATATTAACAAGTTTCACAACAAGATTCAAAAAAATCGCACTGGACGACAGCTGTTCCAAAAACTTTTAGCTTAACAACAAAAAAACAGAATACTTTTCCACAACGTGGCAGGTTTAAGGCCGGCCTCCAAATTCTCGTCTCCAGTTTTCCACATGCGGCTATCTTTTTTCTTGTAACAAGTGGCTTTTGGGCATTAATTGGGGGCTGTAGCAAATTTTTGTTTTGCTACAGCCCCTTATGGATGCTATAATCTGATATTCATTGTTCGTCATGCTCAAAAACGCTCATGCCATCCGGATCCTCGGGAATGACACTGATGAAATCCGTCACCTCGTCCGAGATATCATCTGTCCGCCAGGCCAGTACAAGACAATGTTTGGCAGCTACGTGCGGCAGCTCTAAGAATTTGAGTTCCTCATGGCCGGGGGCGTTCGGGAAGTATCCGCCGACGGTCAGGCCCTTGCCCTGCCGGACCGCGCGCATCAGCGACTGAAAGTTTAAGACGTACTGGATATCCTTCGGTATGATGCCGTAACTTTGCAATCGGGACAGGTTTCGGTCCCAGTCGCTGGCTTCGTTCTCGATTTGGATAAAATAGAAGATCTCGTCTTTAAAACTATCCTTATGGATTTCCTCAAAGCTGCGGGCGGCAGCCAGTGGGTGATTTGTTGACATCGCCAGACACATCCGGTTTCGGCAGACCTGCTTTATTGAAATATTCGGGACATTTTCCAAAATGAAGTCGGGTGATAATATGATGTCGACATCTCCGTACAGAAGCGCATGTTTAAGGTCCATAAAATCATATAGAATCTCATTAAGCTCAATGTCCGGTTTTTGGGTTGCGTAGTCGCTGATAAGCCGCTTGAGCTTGTCATAATCCTTGCTGGCGTCATAGGTGCTTGGATATCCTATGCGAATGGTCTTCTTTTTTCGCAAATCCTTGGCCTGCTGGATATACTTACACATATTATTATAGGGTGTACGCAGCTTAGCGTATAGAAATTCGCCCTCCTTTGACAGCTTAAGGCCCCGGTTGCTTCGTATAAACAGCTTGATGCCCAGTCCGTCCTCTAACCGGCTGATGGTTTTAGAGAGCGCGGATTGGGAGATATACATGGCGTTGGCCGCTTCGGAGATATTCAGATGATTGGCGACGGCGAAAAACGTTGCAATCTGCTGAAACGTTATATTATACATTTATCGCGCCTCCATACGTTTGAAACATGTCGAATTCAGCAAATATGACTGCCTGAAATATATCACAACAATCAGGTTATTTCAAGATTGAAGATGGTCAATAAAACCATAGGGGCGTGATTTATGAAAATCGAACTGCACCAAATACCCCGCCAGTTTAAAAAAGGCGGGGTATAAATCGTTTTACTGTTTGCATCTGGAATGCTCGAAGACTGTCATCTCGTCCGGGTCATCGGGAAACAGCGCAATAAACTCCTGAAGCTGATTTGAAACGTCGTTAGTGCGCCACGTCGCCGTTAAAAACGGACTTTCTTTCAAAGTTGTTAAGTCGTAGAATTTGATGTCCTCATGTCCGGGTGCTTTTGGGAAATAACCGCATAAAGTCATACCCTTGCCTTGACAGATGGCCCGCATGAGTGAATTGAAGTTAGCGACATATTTGAATTCCTTGGGATGGATACCATAACCAAGCAGATTCTCTGTGGCGCGCGCCTTGTCGGACGCTTCATCATTAACCTCCTGAACATAAAAAACTTCGTCGTCCAATTGGCTGATGTCAAAATCACTGATGGAATCATACACGGCCAGAGGGTGACGCGTCGACATGGCCAGGCACATACGGCTTCGGCAGACCTTCTTCCGTGACGTATGTGGGGAATCAAGCGCGACAAAATCATGTGAAAACGCAATGTCAACATCACCGTAGATGAGCACGTGCTTAAGCTGCGGAAAATCGTAAAGGACCTCGGCAAGCTCGATTTCCGGATGCTTGGATGCGTAGCCCTTGATGACCTGCTTGAGCTTGTCATAATCGTCGCTGGAGTCGTAAGTACTTGGATAACCGATTCGAAGAACCTTGGTTTCCTGCATGGTTTTGGCATTCACGATATTTTTGCACATAGTGTTATAAGGTGCGCGCATTTCTGAATATAGATATTCGCCTTCTTTTGTGAGCATAAGACCCCGGTTACTTCTTAAAAAGAGCTTTAAGCCCAGGCCCTCTTCCAGGCGGTGGATCGTCTTGCTCAGAGCCGACTGGGATATATACATCGCGTTGGCAGTCTCCGAAATATTAAGACGCTCGGCGACGGCAAAAAAGTTTTCAAGCTGCTGAAAAGTAATGTTGTACACAACGGCGGCCTCCTGACATAACTGATATGTACAATATGACAAAACGTCATTCAAACTATATCATGTCACCGACTTTGATTCAAGACGTAAATGTAATACCTGCCGGCAAAAAGGAATTGTCATAAAGCGATACAAAATTTATAATTAAAATTGTTAAGGGATAACTTTTAAAGTAAAATATGCGTGTTAGCGCTGGAGGTATCTATGAAAAAATATGTTGTCGAACCAACCCGAATGATTGATATCAAGGCGTCCTGCGACGTTTTGGTGGCGGGAGCCGGCATCGCCGGCATGGCGGCAGCCATCGCCGCAGCGCGTAACGGCGCCAGCGTCATCCTGCTTGAACGTGAGTATGGGCTCGGCGGAATGGCGACGCTCGGCCTTGTGACCATCTATCTGCCGCTGTGCGACGGACAAGGAAAGCAGCTTGTTTTCGGGCTGGGCGAGGAGCTGTTAAAACTGTCCATTGCGCACGGGGCCGAAGCGGCCTATCCAAAAGCCTGGATGGAAAACGGCTCCGTGGAGGAGCGTGTGAAAAATAGATTTATGACTCAGTTTAATGCTAATCTGTTTGCGCTCCGGGTCGAAAAGCTGATGTTGGAGCTGGGTATCACAATACTTTACGGCACGACGGCCTGCGGCGTCACAAAAACGGATGATCGTATTGAGACGGTCCTTGTCGAGAATAAATCCGGACGCAGCGCTATCGCGGTCAAATCGGTCGTTGACTGTACAGGTGACGCCGATGTTTGCGAGCTGGCTGGCGCGGAGACATCGCTGCACGGCAAGGGCAACGGGCTTGCCAACTGGTATTACTATTTCAGCGAGGGAAAGGTCAGCCTCAAAATGTTCGGCCTGGCCGATGTGGCACAGGAAAAGCCGGAGGGCGGCAAACCGGAGCGCGATAAGAGCAACAATGTCGTTCCGACCGAAACGATTATGGTGGCGAGTCTGGACGAAAACATGCGCTTTTCGGGCGTTGACGGTTATGAACTTTCAAAGGTTGTCATATCCGGACACCAGAAAATGTACGAAGATATTCTGAAGAAAAGGGAAGAGGACCCGGCATACGTGCCGGTTTCAGCCTCATCGATCCCGCTTGTCCGAATGTCGCGCCGTCTCGTCGGCGCATACACAATGGATGAATCCGAGAATAAAAAACATATGCCGGATAGCATTGGAATGACGGGTGACTGGCGGAAACGTGGGCCGGCCTTTGAGCTGCCGTTCGGTTCTTTGTTTACCGTGAAGGTTCCAAACCTTTTAGCCGCCGGACGCGATATCTCCGTAACCGACGCGATGTGGGATATCACGCGTGTCATCCCGGCCTGCGCCGTTACGGGCGAAGCGGCCGGTACGGCTGCCGCCTTGAGTGACAATTTTCCGGCGCTGGAGGTTACGGTCCTCCAAAAAAAGCTTGAAAGTCAGGGCGTGCATTTACACGGTGAGTGGTAATGAATGTTTGGTATTTATATTCACATCAGCACGTGGAACCGGGGAATGCTTAAGCTGATAAAGCGGTGCTCCCGCTGGCCGGTCCGGATGAGAAAACGGAGCCTGAAGCGTGGTATGCTGATAAAGATTAATAAACACGCATGAGCGTGTTACAGACTGTCGAAAAAGCCGCATTCGCGGCTTTTTCGACAAATAAAGGGTTCTCACGCTGAGGCGCTTGCAAAGTAATGCTTTTCGGAAGTGAATGCCTCAAAGCATTGAAATTAAACAATATTCGCCGATGAGACCAGACAACTCGCCGTCATCGCCGAAAATTAAATCGCACGGCGATTGGACGTACCAAAGAAAGACAAAAGACTTTTTCGACAAGCTGAAACACGCATGAGCGTGTTATGGATCTTTATCAGTCTGGCAGACCGCATATTTGTTCTGTTTTGTGTTCTAAAATCTTATAAAAAGAGTTGGACTATAGCTGGGTATTCCTATCAGGCTATAGCCAGCCCGATTTTTGATATTGGACAATATGACTGTGAAGGCATATAATTCGGACGATGAATATGTGTATAACCTACACACATATATACAATGTTGAAAGGAGAAAAAAGGTGAAAAAGGTAGTCGCAATCTTACTCGTTCTTATCATCGCCTGCTCGCTTATCGCGTGCAACTCATCCAGTAATCAGTCTAAAGAATCCACGGCACCCAGCTCAAGCGCCCCGAAAGAAAGCACAGCACCCGAATCCTCCGCACCCACAACAGAAGACGCAGCCACGGAGGGCTCGCA
Source organism: uncultured Sporobacter sp. (assembly GCA_963675425.1). Classification (GTDB taxonomy): domain Bacteria; phylum Bacillota; class Clostridia; order Oscillospirales; family Oscillospiraceae; genus Sporobacter. The sequence continues at coordinate 3,108,096 of OY776214.1, forward strand.
GACGGCCGGCACGGTTGGTTATATAACCGACGATGTCGACCACTTCGCGAGGGATACATACAAAATAGGCTATTTCTATTACGCGCCCCTGGCACTTAATAAGCTGCACTTTGAAGCTATTAAGAACATGGAGTCGGTCCTGAATTTTGAAGCGTCGGAATTCAGCGGCAACGATGACGCGGAAACGTATCTGCGGAATATGGAAATCGCAGCTACGCAGGGCTTTGACGGCTATGTCATTGAATCAAATGCCAATGTTTATGACCGTATTTATGAGGTCATGAACGATCTGGGCATTCCCTATCTTTATACCGTTAATGCTTACCGCGATGAAAATGGCGCCAATCTGGTCCCGACTGTTGTTCTCGACCAGTATAAAAACGGCCAGACCCAGACGCAGTGGTTCTATGACCATTATAGGGATTATTGGGGCGATGTCGACGAGTCGAAAATCGTACTGATGTCTATTGAATACTCGACGAGTCCGGACCTTGACACGCGCGCTGACGGCGTCAAGGATAAGTTCATGGAGCTGTTCCCGGACAATGAGATTTTGATCGGCGACTGTGCGGGCAATTCGCTCAACGAGCAGATTGCTTATGACAAAGCTGCAGCTCTAATTTCAGCTAATCCAGACGTTGAACACTGGTTTATCACCGGTACGATCGAGAACTTTGGCCAGGGCGCCGCACGTGCCATCGAGGCGGCCGGCAAGGAAGACATCACCCTGATCGTTACAAGCGGCGCGAATGTCCTCCCGGTTGAATGGGATGCCGGCTATGACGGCTGCTGGGTTGCCTCCTACGCCGTTTATAACTACAACTATGTTGTCCCGGCACTCTGCGGTCTTATCGCCCTGATAGACGGCCGAGCAACCTGGGATACGCTTTGGGCGGAATCCCGTGCTCCCGGCGACATTTGTACGGCTTATATCGCGGGCGACCAGATGGTTACGAAAGATACGTATAAATCAGTTCAGGCCGATATTGCCAAAGAATTTAATTTGTCCGAGTAATCTGTTTCAGCTTACGAATAATTGCATCAAATCAAAAACACGCTTTTGCGTGTTTTTGATTCGATGAGATAAAAAGATCTTCTGGCTTATTTATACCTGAGTTCCCGATGCGTGAAGCGCTACTGGTTTAAGAACCTGACGGAAAGCAGGTTGAAAAACAAAACAAAAGAGGTGCGTTTTGAAAAAGATCAGGATTTACGGCCGCGGTGAATTCGGCGGCCGAGTCGAGGCTGAGGCGCTCGTAACAAAAAAGCCGCTGGAGGGCTTCACCAACTGCAGCCCTATGAGGGGCTGCGTAACGGAACGTAATCACCCACTTTTCAAGGTGCCCTATACGGACAAAGTGCTCGTATACCCGTCGCCGCGCGGGTCGGGCGGGTTCTTGTCGTATGGTATGGGCAAAAAGCCGGCGGCGTTTATCCATACGGAAGGCTGTCCTTTAAGCGTTGTGTGCGCAATGGTCGCGCGAGTACCGGCGATGACCGATTTTGAAAAAGACCCCCTTGACTACATTGAAACAGGAGACCTAGTTTTAGTGAACGCGGACGAAGGATACATAGAGATTACCAAAAAAGAAGAGGGGGATGACTAACGTGATTAAGCTGAATGACGACGAGAAAAGACTGCTGCAGGGCGAGGGGGGGACGATTGCCCAGCTGTGTATGCAGTTTCTTGTGGAAATGGCCGAGGTTTCCGGAGCGGAAAAGCTGGTAGACCTGGACGGAACGGGAGATTTTCACACACCCCAGACGGCGCTTGTTCCATATTATCAGTTTCCCATTGAGGAACTTCGCGAGCTGGCCGAGTCCGGCGCGCGCTTTAAAATCCCCACCTTTGCCAACAAGTCGCCCTTCGGCGAGCTGACGCCTGTGCAGGGCTGGGAGCATTGTCATATGTGCTCGCGCGGGCAGGGATGCCATGATGACCCGGCATTTCACAAAGCCGCCATGCACGAAGAATATTATGAGCTCTACCGAAAGATGGGCATGATGCTGACGCACTCCTGTGCGTCTTATATGACGGCGACGTATTTGCCGACATTCGGCCAGCACTGTTCGTGGAATGAAAGCTCCGCCGTCCCATACTGCAATGCGGTATTAGGCGCTAGGACCAACATCGACGGCAGCTTTGCAACCTGTTTTCTTGGCAAAGTGCCGTACTATGACATGCATATAACCGAGAACCGTTACGCAACGGTACTTGTTAAATCCGACAGGCTTATTAAATCGGATATTGAATGGGACGTATTCGGTTTCGCGGTCGGCGAGGAGTGCGGCGTACATGTCCCATGCCTTACGGGGACGGCTAAGCCGACGATGACGCAGTTTATGAAGCTCAATTCCGGTATGAACACAGGCGGCGCGGTGCGTATGTATCATATTCCCGGCAGCACGCCCGAGGCGCATACGACGGAAATGGCCTTCGGCGGCAAAAAGCCGAAACGCGAGGTTGTGATCGGCGAGAGCACGCTGGCGAAATCCTACCAAACGCTCAACACCTACGTGACAGACGCGGTGGACCTCGTCTTTATCGGCTGTCCGCATTACAACATCGTTGATCTGATGGAGCTGGCGCACAAACTGGAAGGGAAGAAGTGCCGGATTCCGCTTTGGATCATGACGGCGCCCTGGCTTTATGATGTGGCGCGAAGTATGGGATATCTGAAGGTATTTGAGGACGCCGGCGCGGCGCTGATGACCGGTACGTGCCTGGCCGCCATGGGCGGTGTTCCGGAAAACGTCAAGACGCTGGCTGTTGATTCAGCCAAGCAGTCGTATTACATCACCGGCTGCTATCCGGATGAGCCGCTCGGCGTTTGCTACGGCTCGCAGGACGACTGCATAGACGCCGCGATTACCGGAAAATGGCGCGGTCAGTGGGCGTAATCGTTTGCAATACGTCAGGGATAATAACGAACGACGCACGGATACATAAAGTAAGCAGCGGACGGCCAATGGCTGTCCGCTGTTTTCATATCCGTTGCTTATTTTTTATCAAGATATAAAATTTTGTGTTCCGGGATGTATGCGTAGCGAGGGATGCTTTTGAGGGCTTCATAGCTTTCACGGCTCATTTCATAGCGCAGTGGTTTGCCGTTTGAAAAGCCCTTTTTCCGGATCATCAGTATATAGCTGAACGTATCACGGAGCGTGCTCAGTACCTCAAATTCAAAGCTGTTGGGATGGCTATCATCATCCGTCAGGACGAAGTCGTGCGCGCGGACGCCGATAAAGCCAATGTCCTCCGGGGTCCTGCCGCCCGTATTGAAGGTTAGTGCCCAATCAACGGTTGAAACACTCCCGTCTCCGGCCGGTATTGCAGGGGATATGTTTTTGCAGCCGGTTAAGAGACACGCATCATAATCCCGAGGGTCGTTAAATATGTCCCATTTATCACCAAAGGCAGTCACACGGCCATCCGATACGACAGCCAGGCGGTCGCAGAGCCGGTAGATCTCATCTCTGTTGTGCGAGACAAAAATGGATGTTCCGACAAATGCGCCGAGTACGCCGGCCATTTCCTGTTCAAGAAGCCAGCGGATGTAGCTGTCGAGGGCTGAAAATGGCTCGTCGAGCATGATGACATCCGGTTCGGAGAGCAGGATGCGGGCCAGGGCCGCGCGCTGCTGCTGGCCGCCGGAAAGTTGGCGCGGATAACGGTTTTCAAACCCGGACAGGCCCATTGTTTTAAGGATATCCGAAATATTTGTGCGGCAGGTGTTTTGGTCGGTTTTCGTTTTTATGACACACTGAAGGTTTTGATATACGGTCATGTTCGGAAAGAGCGCCGCATTTTGAAACAGGTAACCTGTGCGCCTCTTCCGCGGCGGCACGTTAATATTTTTATCGGAATCAAAAAGAGGTACGCCGTCCGAAATAATGACACCCTCGTCGGGCGTTTCAATGCCAGCGATGCATTTGAGCGTCATGCTCTTGCCGCAGCCGGATGCTCCGAGCATTCCGAGGATTTCATGCTCGGCTTTAAAGCGTATATCCAGTTTAAAGTCGGGAAATGTTTTTTTTATATCAATTTCGAGGGCCATTCAAATGCCCCCCTTCGATACGGGCGCTTTTTTTCGGTGCCGGCTCTTTTCCTGCCTTGTAAAAAGGTTCATAACGAGCATGATGGCAAAGGATATGGCCAAATCAATCAGTACCCATTTAAATGCCAGAGCGTTGTCACCGGCCGCCATGGCCGAGTAAACAGCCACGGACATGGTTGTCGTACGGCCTGGAATGTTGCCGGCAAGCATCATCGTCGCGCCGAATTCACCTAGGCCTCTGGCGAAAGCGAGGGCCGTCCCGGCGATCAGGCTGTGGCGGCAGTTAGGAAGAATGATACGCCAGAAAATAAACGTATTTGTCAGCCCAAGCGTTTGCGCGGAATAGATGAGCGTTCTGTGAAACTGTTCGAACGCACCGCGCATCGTGCGGTACATAAGCGGCACGGCCACAACCGTTGAGGCGATAATCGGCGCGTACCAGGAAAAAACGACCTTCGTGTGAAAAACGTTTATAAAAAACTGACCGGCGGGCCCGCGTGAGCCGAAAAAGACCAGCAGGCAAAAGCCGACGACGGTAGGGGGGAGGACCATCGGCAGAGTCAGGAGACCGTCTGCCACCCCCTTGAGTACCTTTCCCAGGCGATTGACGTAGTAGGCGGCGGCGATGCCGATCGCAACGGCAAATATTGTCGCGGCAAATGCCGTTCGCAGCGAGATCCAAAGTGGAGACAAATCCAAAATCCCACCTCTTTCTGTAGACGCGCCGGATTTAAAGACGGCACAAGAATAGTATAACTTAAAGTACAAGGTTTTTCAGCATCATCGCCGAAAAACCTTGTACTTAAAACCGCTATGGTTTCAAGAATGGATCAATTAATATGGGAGAAAACCGCTGGCGTCAAGTACGGACAGCGCGGCATCTGTTTTCAGGTAGTCGATAAAAGCCGCGGCTGCTTCCTGCTGCTCGCTGGCCTTGACTATCGCCACGGGGTAGATAACGGGATTGTGGCTGCCATCGGGGGCCATGGCGACGATACTGACGTTGCCGTCGGCTACCGCGTCCGTTTTATAAACCACACCGCAGTCAACTTCGCCCGTACTCACCCAGGAAAGAACCTGCTTGACATCGGAGCCCAACACGGCTTTCGCATTAACGGCGTCCCATATGTTGAGGAATGTAAACGTCTGTTCAGCATACTGGCCGGCCGGGACGCTGGCGGGGTCGCCAACGGCAATGGAGGTAACGTTATCGGTCGCGGCATCCTCGAAGCTGGTCAGGTCCAGCGATGAATCGGTCGGTACGATTAAAACGATCTCATTTCGCAGCAGGTCGACACGGGAACCATCAGCGATCAAATCCTGGCTTTCCAGCGCATCCATCTGCTTCGTTGAGGCGGAGAAAAAGATATCTGACGGCGCGCCGTTTTCAATCTGGGTCTGCAGCTTTCCGCTTGAGGCGAAGTCAAGCTTGACCGTCACGCCGGGATGCTCAGCCATATAATTGTCGGCAATCTCGGTCATCGGGATTGTGAGGCTCGCGGCGGCGGCTATGATGAGCTCCACCGGCTCGGCGCTTTCCTCCGGCTGGGTTACGTCCTCGGACGGCGAGGCTGATGCGGACGGTTCGGACGATGTTGACGGACTGGGAGAGGCTGTGTCCTGTTCCGTCTGGGGTGTGCAGCCGGTCATCAGCAGACTGAACGCCATTAAGACAGCCAGCAGGACTGCAACAGCTTTTCTGTTCTTTTTCAGCATTTAAAAACCTTCTTTCTCAATTTCGGCATACGCCGGCAATAAAAACAGTCTGTCTTGCTGAAAAGGCAAAACAGACTGTCTCAATAAGAACGGTTTCAATACTGATCGGCTGTTTTGTCCCCTTTTCAAATGCGGAAGGCCCCATCGTTTCCAATATGGCCCTGTGAACGGTTGGCCGTTCAGGCTTTTAAATCATGAACAATTTGTTTGTAGATTTAAAAGCTCGGAGACAGATATTTTGTAAAATTATAATTTACCGCTTCTCTTTTGTCAATCAGATTATTGACCGAAATAGGTCAGCATGCACGTCTGCGCTGAGGTATATTGCCAGCATGGACGTCGCGGCTGCATCATCCAGGATATGACAGAGCAGCCAGCGCGTCCTTGACGCTGCCTTTAAAAAAGACAAGATTACCCTTGTTGCACTCATAGATAAAATCACGCAGGCTCCCGTTTGTAACGGACGAGAAATCTCCGACAATGGCGATGCGGACGCGATAGTTGGAGCACTTTTGCAGCAGCTCGCCGGCTACACGCGTCTTGAGATCAAAAAAGTCGGAACCGAGGCTCTCCTTAAAAACGATCAGTCCGCTGCAGCCGGTCTCGTAATTGGCTGTGACAAACAGGTCCAGCAGATCCTGAACGGTGACGATCCGGACCTCCTTGTCAACAAGCGCGACGTTCTGTCCGTTTTCATTAAGCGTTGTCATAACACCCCTCCTTGCCGAGAAACGGCACAAGATACTCCGGTCCGTTTAAAATCATATGTCCGGCATTCTCCAGCAGATGGACTTCTGCCTGTGGCAAAAGGTTTTGAACCCGTTCGGCCGCGCCGGCGGCGTCAAGCATATTGTCACGTTTTCCTGCGACAAATAAAACCGGCATCGTGAGCCTGGAAAGCTCGCTGCTTTTAAAAATCGGCAGCTCCTCCGTAATGGGGTTATAACTTTTCAATATGAGATTGATAAATTCCGCAACTGGATTGGGTAACGCTTCACCGCCGGTTACGGAGGATTCAACCGTCAATGTATCACCCTGCGCGTCGGCGTGCCGGGCTTTTTCCAGCAGCTCCGGCTTTTGGCCGGACAGGCCGCCCGGCGCGATGAGTGCGAGCTTTGTTACGCGATCGGGATACGTCACGGCGAATTTCAAGGCGACCCAGCCGCCGAGTGAATTGCCGACAATAACGGCGCTTTTATGGCCGAGTGCATCAAGCACTTCACCCAGCCATACGGCAAACGCATCGGTGTGGAGCGACGGGCGCTTGTCTGTGCTATTGCCAGCCTCGCCGATAATGTCAACGGCATAGACGCGGTAATGGTCCGACAGCGCGGAAAGCTCCGGCGTCATAAAAGCGCTGTTGCTGCAGGAGCCGTGGAGTACAACAACCGGTGGGTTTTCCGTACTGCCTGCGTGCAGGACAAACGTTTTTCCGTATGAGGTATCGACATACTGCGACCCGAATGGGAAGCGGCTGAGGATAGCCTCGTAATGTGCCCGGAATGCCACCCTGGCATCGGCTGACTTAAAAACGGATTCCGTCATCGTGATCACTCATTTCATTATTATCTGTTAGGGCGGCAATGGCGTCCATCATAACGGCCGTAAAGCGCGCGCCGCCCCAAAGCGTAACGCGGACGATTGCGGACGACTCGATATACTGTGTGTGCAGTGAGGACGGGCCATAGCCGGACGGCTTGGAATTAAGAGCGGCCGACAAAGACGTCATGATGCGAATCGCTTCGTCCTTACCGCGGACGGTGATATCGGCAACGGCCGAGACTGTTACGCCAGTGGCGTTTTCGGCGCTTTTTTGTGGAATCTCCGGTGCGTTTTCCGTAAAGACGCTCAGGTCGTGGCCTGCAATGCGCCAGCCCTTTCCGATCTTCGTTGCGCGCAGTTTTCCCTCGCGGATATAGCGCTGAACCGTTTTGGGGTGAAGGCTTAAAAGCTCTGACACCTGTTCGACTGTAAAGTACGTGTTGTCCATAATAGTGCTCCTTATTACTACCGATAGAGTAATAATAAGTAATAATAGGGAATGTGTCAAGGCTTTTTTATTGTCATTATTAAGATATTGATCCCTGATGACATAAAAAACCGCCGGATATCAAAAATCCGGCGGCGTTTACGTGTATATAAAACGTATTATGAATTGGACTTTTTAAGCGCGTTCGTGGCTGCGATGGAAGCGGCGTAGACATGATTAAACGGTACGCCATAGGCCTTGGCGGCAGCCCTGACGTCTTCATATTCCGGTTTTTCTTTGAATACACCGTAGCCGGAGGCTGATTTGATACGGATGTCGCCATACGGCGTCGTGACGCGGTAAAGCGTATAATCAAGCACGTCGCGGCGCAGCGTTTGATAGCGAAGGCCCAGCGTTGTCGTGTGCTGCAGTATAAGGCGGGATATTGCGTCCTTGTCGTCGGGCGAGCACAGGCATGTGAGGACGAAGGCCGGGCGGTTTTTCTTCATGTTTACAGGCGTGGTAAAGACGTCCAACGCGCCACTGTCCATTAAAAGCTGCGTGGCATAGCCGATAGCCTCCGGCGTCATATCGTCCAGATTGCACGCGATTTCCACCACCGCACCGCCGGACCGGGATTGCTCGCTCAAGTATGCTCGAACGCAGTTGGCGGCCTCAAAGTCTTTTGTTCCCATACCATAACCGATACGCGAAACGGTCATTTCCATGTCCCCGAACCGGGTGACGAAACGGCGCAGGAGCGCCGCGCCCGTCGGCGTGCATAGCTCGCCCTTGATCTGGCCGCCGTATATGGGGATGCCCTTTAAAATATGCGCTGTTGCCGGCGCGGGAACCGGGAGAATGCCGTGCGCGGCGCGCACGAAGCCTGAGCCGACGTGAATGGGCGAAGCGTCAATCTGATCCACACCGAGCATTTGAAACAGCAGGCAGCAGCCGACAATATCCACGACGGCGTCCATTGAGCCAACCTCGTGGAAGCGGATACTATCAAGCGCTACGCCGTGTACGGCAGACTCCGCCTCGCCGATCAGCTTATAGACTTCCAGCGCCTCGGCCTTGACGTTTTCGGCCAAATCCAGCCCGCTGATCAGCTCCCGGATATCGTTGTACGTGTAGTGACCGTGCTCGTGATCATGGTCCGGTTCATGTATGTGAACGTGTTCGTGCTCATGTATGTGAACGTGTTCGTGCTCATGTTCGTGGTCGTGGACGATATGGGTGTGTTCGCCGTCGCCGGCCGGCAGTTCCTCAACGCCCCCCACAAGAACATGTACCTTTGTGCCGGTAATGCCGCACTTCGTCACACGCTCACAGGTTATTTCAACACCGGGTAAACCCAGGTTTCGCATACGCTCAAAGAAGAGCTCTCGATCAGGCAGCAGCTCAACGAGCGCGCCCATGAGCATATCGCCCGCCGCTCCCATGTTGCATTCAAGATACAGCTTCATTGCACGGCCTCCCCGATATGATTAATAAGGCTGGCCAGATATCCCGCGCCGAAGCCGTTGTCAATATTGACGACACTAACATTGCCGGCGCAGGAGTTGAGCATGGACAGGAGTGAAGACAAGCCGTTAAAGTTTGCGCCATAGCCGATGCTGGTCGGCACGGCAATAACGGGACAGGATACGAGGCCGCCAACAACGGTAGCGAGCGCGCCCTCCATGCCGGCGGCTGCGACAATGACCTTGGCCGACATCAGCAGATCCAGCCGGCTTAACAGCCGGTGCAGGCCCGCCACACCGACATCATACAGGCGCTCCACGCGGTTGGCGAAGACTTCGGCCGTCACGGCGGCCTCCTCTGCCACCGGGATATCGCTTGTCCCGGCGGTGACGACGGCGATAAAGCTGTTTGTGTTCGGCTCCGGCTTCCGGCCGTGTATGGCGATGCGGGACACCGGATCGTAAGAAATACTGAGCAGCTTCTCAAGCGCTTCAGCTTTCTCAGGGTCCACCCTCGTAATGAGTACGTTATCGTTGCCGCGCTCTTTCAGCACGGTTGAAATACCGGCAATTTGCTCGGGAGTCTTGCCCGCGCCGTATATGACCTCCGGTATGCCGTGCCGCAGGCTGCGCTGATGATCAATATTGGCGTAGCCGATATCCTCAAACGGCGCCTTTTTCAGCTGTAAAACAGCGTCCTCCGGAGAGAGGACGCCGCCCTGGACGTCCTTTAAAAGCTTCAGGAGCTTATCACGCTGCACACTCATTCCTCCGTTCTGCGGGGCTTTAAGTCCAGCAGCACTTTTTTATAGTAAGGTTTCAGTGTCTCAAGGATCTTCCTGCGTTTAGCAATGACGTCTTTAATCTGGTTTTCAGGTACCTGGATGTTGGCGCATTCGCCGATCAGGCGGATACGGAAATCCGTAAAGCCGAGCCCATGCAGCTCATGCTCGGAATCGTGCACTTTTGTTAATAGCTCCGTGGTAATTGGGCGGCCGGTTGGAATGCGTGTGGCCAGACAGGCGTAAGACGGCTTGTCATGGGTGAATAGGCCGGCCTCGCGTGATAAACGGCGGACTTCCGATTTAGTCAAGCCGCAAAGCCGGAGCGGGGATACGATTCCCATTTCTTCAAGCGCGCGCATGCCCGAGCGCTCCGTGGAGTCGTCGGTGGCGTTTGTACCGTCACAGACGATGTCAAAACCGTCGGCCCTTGCCAGCTGGGCAATGCTCTGGAAGACCGCTGTTTTACAGTAGTAGCAGCGATCCGGAGGGTTGTCTGTAATATGGGTGTCGCTCATGATGTCCGCTGCTTCGATGACCATCGGCACAGACATGAAATAAGCCATTTTCTTTGCGTCATCCAGCTCGAACTGCGGCTGGAATGGCGTCTTGACGAAATACGCTTTGATTTCGCAGCCGTAGTTTTTAGCTGCGTACATCAGGTAGGACGAATCGACGCCCCCGGAAAATGCCAGAGCAAAACGGGGCGTTTTGGAAAAAAATTCTTTCAATTCCATGAAAAATCTCCTTCGCGTTGAAAGAACGGCTGACGAATGATGCGTCGGGACTTTTCAGATAACCGCGCGGCATACCAAGGGTTTGGCAGTTACATAGGGGCAAAAAACAAAAACCCGAAGTGAAGGCTGCTAAAGCGGCCCTTTCCGGGTTTACCCAACGATGTTTTCATTCATCATTGCAATCTTTCCTTTATTTACTATAACCATTTTATCACATCAGCAGGATCGATGTCAATTTCTCAAATAAACCATACTCCGTCAGAATTCGATGCCTTTTCTGGCGAAAACGCCGTTGTCGTACGGATGCTTGACCTTCGTCATTTCCGTGACGTAATCGGCCGCTTCGATGAGCTGCTGGTCCGGTTTGTGGCCGGTGACAACGAGCTCCAGCTCTTCAGGCTTGTTGCGGACCGTATCCCAAAACAACCCGGGCTCAAGCATGCCGAGCTGATATGCGTCAAGCGCCTCGTCAAGAATTAATAAATCGCAGCTGCCGGCGGCGACTGCGTCCAGGGCGCTGCGGAGGTTTTCGTTTTGGATTCTTTTTGTTTCCTCCCGTTGATCAGACGTCATGTCGCGTACAAAGCCTTTCGCGGCCGTCCCGCGCAGGATCGTGACGTTCGGGATGCTCGCAAAGCTTTTGAGCTCGCTTGTGTTGGTTTCTTTTAAGAACTGGACAATAACGACCTTTTTGCCGCTGCCGGCGGCTCGCAAAGCCAGGCCGAGCGCCGCGGTCGTTTTCCCTTTTCCATAGCCGTAGTATAAATGAATGAGACCCTTAGACATCGTGACACATCCCTCTCGTGATTTAAATCATGACCAGACTCAAAGCGTTTCATACAGTTCACAGTCTGTGAAGACCGGCGTTTGCGCCCAGTCGGTTTCGTCGAGGTTGGCGCGGTAGCCGCAGCAATTATCGACATACCACTTGTAATAGGGCTGCTCGGGCCGGCCGTATTGGCTCATGATCGCCATGATCGTGCCGCCGTGTGCAACGACAGTCAGCTCGCTAGCGCCCTTTTCAATGCTTTCGGCAACAAGCGCGTTAAACGCCCGGCAGACACGTTCGGCAAAGCCGGACATATTCTCGCCATTGGGGCACGTGGCTGTGCCGCCGCTTTCCATCCATGTGATGTAATCTGCATCGTTTTTCAGTTCCTCGTAACAACGCCCCTCAAAATCACCGAAGTCCATTTCGCGCAGATCGTGGCAAATCGTAATCTCCGCGTTGGGGAACTTGATCCGAGCCGTTTCCAGCGCGCGCTTCATCGGGCTGGCATAAAGGCTTTTAATACCGGGATCAATACCGGAACTGATGGCTGCCTCAACGCCTTCGGGGCAAAGCGAATCGTCCGTGCGGCCGTTATAGAGCTTTTTTAAGTTTGCGGCTGTCACGCCGTGCCGCATGAGCAAAACCTTCATGACTTACTCCTTGATCACCGTTGGGATGCCGCAAAAAACCCGAATAACCTTTTCGGCCTTTTCGGCCAGCAGGACACAAAGCCGTCCGGTGGCCTCGCGTGTCATCCGCTCGGCCTTGTTGATGGGGACGACGCCACTGCCGATCTCGTTGCATATGACGACCTCTTTGCTGAGCAGCGCCGGTAAAAGCTTGTCCTGCTCGTCCGGATGCGCCGATATGAGATTTTGAAGATTATAGATGACGGGCTTACCGTCCAGCACGGCGTCCGCCATGTCGCCGTCCCCGTACCCATATGTGTTTTTAACAAATTCCCGCTTTCCTGATGCGAGACCGCCGATTACAAAAATCACAGTGAAACCGCCTTGTTTACGATAATAATGGATGCGAGCATGGTGAGCTCCGCCAGCTGCAGAAAAAATCCGGCCAGATCGCCGCTCATGCCCTCAAAGGACCGGCGCGACATGATATACAGATACACAGCGCATAAAAGAGCGGCGGCCAGCATGACAATCCCCGAAACGCCGCCGGCCAGAATCAGCCCTGTTGCTGCGCCTAAAAAGAAAACAAGTAGAATGATAACCGAAATCCGGGTATCTGCCGATTCGCGAAAGGACGACAGAAGTCCCTTTTGAGCGCTGGTGGGGAAGAGCAGTACGGACAGCGCCGAAAGAATGCGGCATGTTACATATGTTAAAAAAAGAAGAAGGACCGTATTTGCCTGCTCCGGCAGCTCCGTTGCTATGGCGAAATACAGGAGGATATACGAGGCAAGACCGATGACGGCAAAAGCGCCGGCGTTGGGGTCCTTCAAAATTTCGCGCTTGCGCTCGGCGCTCGCGCGGCTTGAAAGTGCGTCGATCGTGTCGCAAAAGCCGTCCAGATGGATGCCGCCCGTGACGGCGACAGGAACGAGTGTTAAGCCGGCGGCGCGGAGAATTACACCGAAGCCGAGCCATTGGCATAAATACAGCCAGCCCCAGACGAAAACGCCGACGGCCGCGCCGACCAGCGGGAAGAAAACGAGCATATAACGCATATTGTCTCCGCGCCATTCAAGCGTTGGCATCGGCAGACGCGAGAACATGGAAAACGCCGAGATCAGCGAACGCACAAAGGTCATCACGAGATTGCCCCCTTGACAGGCACCGGTATGCCGCATACAAGTTCCACAACACGGTCAAACCGGGCGGCCAGCGACTTGTTGACACCGGCTGCGATGTCGATATATAGGCCGGTGTCCCCGGCGTATTCACACCCGCCGCCGAAGATGTCGTTAGAGACGACGATGAGATTGTCGCACTGCGTCTGCAAATGGTTAATGCCGTTTATAACGGCGTCCAGCGCGCCGCTGCCCGCGCCCTCCGGCGCAAACAGCTCGTTGGCCGCGAGATTGCCCAGGCATTCGAGCAGGACGGTCCCGCGTGCGGGAATCTCAAGTCCATCAAGGGCCGTGTACCGTTCGAGAGTCGAAAAACCCTTTTCGGCGCGCATGGCACGGTGCTTTTCAATGCGCTGCCAGTCTTCCTCGTCGCACGGCTGCATGGTCGCGACGTAATAATGCGGGCCGGGCAGGCTGATCGCCAGCGCCTCGGCGTATTCACTTTTTCCACTGGCGGCTCCGCCGATGACAAGCGCGCGCATTCCGTCGCCGCCTTTCATTTGTTTTTCGTTGCAGACTAGTGGTATAGCCCCAAGGCTTTCCGACAGCTTTACTGCGGTTTATACGCGTCGATGCCGATATCGGAAAACGACGAGGAGCCGTGATAAACGGCCAGAGCCAGATCGAGAAGCGGCAGTATTGCCACGGCCCCCGTGCCCTCACCAAGGCTCATTTCAGCCGTGATGAGAGGCTTTAAAGACAGCTCGTCCAGCAGTATCCGTGCTGACGGCTCGCGTGACACGTGGCTTGCGAGCATGCTGTTTTGACAGGCCGGGCATAGCCGCGCCGCTACCAAGGCGCTGACCGCGCTGATGATCCCGTCGACGATGATCGGGATACGGTACAGCGCGCCGCCGATAAATATACCGGCAAGGCCCGCGATGTCAAACCCGCCCAGCTTGGCCAGAACGTCCAGCGCGTCGGACGGGTCGGGTTTGTTGACGTCGATAGCTTTCTGAATAACCTTGATTTTTCTCTCCAGCGCTTCATCCGATAATCCCGCGCCGCGCCCAGTCACGTCGGCCGGCGGGCGGCACAGAAGGACGGATGCCACAGCGGAGGACGTCGTTGTGTTGCCGATGCCCATCTCGCCGGTAGCCAGTATATCATACCCCTGCTCGCAGCAGCTTTCCACGAGCTCAATGCCGGCTTTGATCGCTTCGAGGGTCTGCGCCTCCGTCATCGCTGGTCCCTCAGCGATATTATTTGTACCGTCTGCTATGTGCCGGTCCAAGAGCAGGACGTTATTAAGATGCGAGGCCATACCCATGTCGACCGGGATGACGTCGGCATTTGCCGCCGCGGCCATACGGCATACGGACGTCTGACGCTTTGTCAGATTTTCCGCGACGATCTTCGTCACCTCGCAGCCGGACTGGGAGATGCCCTCGGCCACGACGCCGTTGTCCGAACATAAAACAATTACGCCGCGCCGCGTCAGGTGCACGCTCGGCATGCCCGTAATCCCGGCGATCCGGATGATCGACTCTTCCAGCAGGCCCAGGCTTCGAAGAGGTTTGGCGATAGCGTCCCACCGGGCTGCCGATTCGTCGGCCGCGGCCGTGTTAAAAGCCGGTATTTTTTTGTTGAGTTTAATAAAGTCCATACAGTATCCTTTGTTATGTAGTCAGATGATCGGAGAAGGCGGCAGGTATGCCAAAGCCGTCTGCTCGCTTTCGTATAAGACTATGAAGTCTTTATAAAAAAATAATCCCCGTATGACGGAGAGTATGGAAAAAACGTCACAACGCCAAAAGTCCGTCAGCTTGTGTGTGATTCAAACGGCAGGTATTCTGGCTCAGGCCTTAACGTCCTGTTTCGCCTTCCCGTGAATGCCTTATGGCTATTCACAGTGGCTGAGGATCCTGTTTCTTCCTCCTGAAACGGGCTGGTACCTTTACAGCGGCGGCTCCGCGCGGGAATTACACCCGGCTTCCCATACGCATTTGAATGTTCCTTATTTACTTGAATGGAGATTTTTTTATTCTATCCGTCAAACTGCCGTTTGTCAAGCTTTGGGACCGTCCGGGCCAAGAATGCAACGATTGACATTAATATCCGGACGTGTTACCGTTAATTTTGTTTTGAGGTGATCAACGTGAAGAAAAAAATACGGCCCGAGAGCCTGTATTTGTCGACAATCGCGGAGGACGCGCCGGAAACGGCACGCGCCTATGGCATCGGGATAGAGCTGGCTGAATTCTGCACCGCTTATAATATGGATACGGAATTTGAAGCAACCAACACCCTTGTGCTGTCAAAGCTGGAAGACGTGCCGCGGGTGACGCTGCACGCGCCGTTTAACGAGCTGTGCCCGTCGGCGATTGATCCGCTTGTGCTGGATATTGCAAAAAAGCGGTACGCGCAGGCTTTCGGGCTGGCGCGGCGTTACGGAATCAATCGAATGGTTGTCCATTCGGGTTATATTCCGTTTGTTTATTTCCCGGAATACTTTACGGAGCGCTCCGTCGCGTTCTGGCGCGAATACTTAAAAAACCTGCCGGAAGACTTTACGATTGTTCTGGAAAACGTTCTGGAAGACAGGCCCGAAATGCTTGTCAATATCGTGCGGGGCGTAGACGACCCGCGCTTTCGGCTGTGCCTTGATATCGGGCATGCCAACATCACGAAAAAAGGCCTGACGATGATGGACTGGACAAAGGCGGTGCTGCCGTATCTGGGGCATGTCCATCTGCACAACAACAACGGCTGGCCGGATTCGCACAACGCGCTTGATGACGGCGAGATGGATGTCGAGGCGCTGATAAATATGATGCTGGAAGGGCCGGCGGACATGACGATGACGCTGGAGGTCCGGGAAAGCCGGCACAGTGTCGAATGGCTGATTGACAAGGGGTTACTGGCAATATGATTTACGAGTGTCACGGACACATCATCGCCGACGGCGTCAGCTATGCCGACGCCATGAGCCGGCATAAAAACGGCGTTGACAAGGATTACGTTCAGCGGGCTTTAAAAACGGCCTCTGGGTGCGGCATCGGCTTTTACCGGGACGGCGGCGACAAATATATGGTATCCGCTTATGCCAAAAAGATTGCCGGGGAATACGGTATCGACTACCGCACGCCTGTTTATATCACCCATAAAAAGGGCTATTACGGCGCTATGTACGGCAGGAGCTTTGAGAATCTGACAGAATACCGAGCGCTGGTCAGCGAGGCCGCGTCGCTCGGTGCGGATTTTATTAAAATCACCGTTACGGGTATGCTGGACTTTGACAGTACCGGCGAGATCATGGGCCCGGTGTTCGGTACGAAGGAGCTTTGTGAAGCGGTCCGGATCGCCGAGGGCGAGGGCTTTGCCGTGATGGCGCACGTCAACGGCGCGGACCATATTAAAAGCGCGCTTGAAGCCGGCGTGCAGAGTGTTGAGCACGGCTTTTGGCCGGACAGCTCCGTCATTGATTATTTTCTGCAGACAGGGGCCGTCTGGGTTCCGACCTGCGCCACAGCCTATAATCTTATCGGGAGCGGCCGGTATTCGGATGCGGTTATGCGCCATATTCATGAAACACAAAAAAACGTCCTCATGGAGGCGTATGGGCGCGGCGTGCTGATCGCCTCCGGCAGCGACTGCGGCGCGTGGCGTGTCCCGCAGGGCAGCGGCACACTTGATGAAATCGCCATTCTTAAAGACATGGGAATTGATCCGCTGAAAGGTAATCGGGCCATTGAAAGCCGGTTCAAAAGGGGATAGGCAACAACAAAGCACTGCGCTGATAAATAATGACACAAACCGGGATTATTCTCAAAATTAATGAGAATAATCCCGGTTTGTGTCATTTGCTGATGGTAAGTTTATGATGCAATCATAGCCTCGTAGCCGTCCTTGTTGACCTCGAAGTCGTTGGACGTGCCGGTGATAAACGCCTTAAGCAGTGATGCACTGTCTTTGATTGAGGCGAAAGCATCGCCGTCAAGCGTTTCGGTGTAATTGAGCTGCTCGCCCGGTTCAATGTCGATATCACTCAGCGCCTGCATAAACGATTTATCGGCGCTCCAGGTGTAAAGCGACGCGCCGTCCGCGTCAAAAAGCTTGAAATCGAATTGCTGTCCACTCGTATAGTGGATTGTCACCGCCTCGTTCGTGTTGTTGCGGATCGTCAGGGACATGAGAAGCTTGTCACCGGACACTGTCGCCGTTGCGTCAACCGTGACGTCGCTTTGAAGCGTTTCAAGCAGGGAAGTCAGCCGATATACAACCGTCAGAGCCTCCGCACGCGTCGCACCGTCCTGCGGGCAGACCCTATTGTCACCACGGCCGTTAATGAGCTGCAAAACAACTGATTTGACCACGTCGTCCTTATAAGCCGGCGTGATATCGGCTTCATCGTCAAACGGGGCGGGCATGATCTCAATTATCGCGTAGTCGCCGCCCGTCATGTAATCCAGCGCGGCCATCGTCCAGTGAATCATGAGCTCGCGGTCAAGCGCTGCGTCGGGTGAAAAGCTGCCGCCGGCGCCGACGATTCCGACGGTTACAAGGTCGATGAGCTCGTTTGCGCCCACGTCGTTGTTTTTCATATCGTCATAGCTGTCGGCAATATCGTTTACTACAAGGTAGTTAATTGAGACGCCCAGTGCCTTATGCAGCAGACGGACATATTCAATCCGTGTGATGTCCTGGTCGGCCTTCAGCTGGCCGTCTCCGTCGTCAAATATTTCCGGGTAAGCATAAGAGTCGGCCGCGTCATAATACCATGCGTCCTTGATGTCGCCGTAGCTTTCCGCGTTGCCGGCCGCCAAAGCACCAGTGAATACGGAGAGCGTCAGCGTCAGGGCCATCAGGCAGGATACAACAATTTTCTTCATATAAACCTCCGTTAAGACGTTCGTCGTTATGGATTAGACGACGTTAAGCCTATTATGTTCCAGCTGCAGAAGAACAAATTATGTGTCGTAACGAAAGATGCCAAACGCCGGATTGACAAATGATGCGGCGTAACGAAAGATGCCAAACGCCGGATTGACAAATGATGCGGCGTCTGTTAGATTGTTGGCAGTAACTATAGAAAGGACTGTATTATGGACAAATTCATATCGTTTGAGAAGCTGTCCAAACGTAAAAAGCGCGAGCTTATGGCAAAACAGCGCCGGACCTGGGGCAGCGTCAATCCGGTCACGAGAAAGCCGGAAAATCCAAAAGCATACAAACGTGAAAAGGCACGGAAGTGGAATGATGATTCATCCGCCGATGTGCTTTTTATTTTGTCTGACGGTTTATTAAAGGCCGGCAGTGGCAGCGCCGCTGCTTAATGCTGAACCGTGCTTTTATTCGTTATCTTAAAACATATTGGCCTTTTTGAGTTATCAGCCACAACAGGACGTATGCACCGCCCCAGGCCGTAATGAAAATCAGGCTTTCAATGACAAAGCCCAGCTTGTAGTAAAAAATCACCATTACCGAGACCGGCCCCGGAAGCTTCGCAAGCGCGCCCAATATCCACCATAACCAGCTCAGACGAATATCGCCTCCGCAGTGATCACAAACCTGATACCGCAAAGGGGCTTCAAAAATAAACG
The DNA here is from genome assembly GCA_963675425.1 of uncultured Sporobacter sp. GTDB lineage: Bacteria > Bacillota > Clostridia > Oscillospirales > Oscillospiraceae > Sporobacter. Next base: position 3,126,949 of record OY776214.1, read on the forward strand.
ATCTGAATCGGACGATATGCTGATGCCGGCAATAGGCTGGCTCCATATTCCTTCACCCCACTGTCGCTGATGTATACAAATCATACCACATATGGATAAAACTATCAACATGAGCTTGGAAAAACACATGATACAGCGTCAATATAAATAGTAGGAGGAAGTAGGGCTTGTGGTTGGAATAACGTTCAGTGAGCTGGTGTCAATCGACGGCATCATGGCAGCGATTACCGCCATCTCCGCGCGAGAGAGCGAGTTACAGGGCTGATATGTCCCGTCCTGGAAACCGGTAATGATCCCGTTGGCGCTCAGCGCCTCAATGGAGTCGAAAGACCAGGGATTGCTGGTACGCGTCACATCCGAATACAGGCCGTATCCAAAGGTGTTTTGATATTTGAGGACGTTATTGACCATGACGGCGATTTCCTCGCGCGTTATGGGCCTGTCCGGATTGAACATGTTGTCGCCGATGCCCTGGATGATGTGGTATTTTCTGGCCGTTTCCAGATAGGCCTGCGCCCAGTAGCCGACGCAGTCGTCAAAACGGCAGGCCGGCTCCAATTGCGGCGACAGTCCGAGACGGCGCACCAGAATAACGGCGGCCTGCGCACGGGTGAGCGGTTCGTCGGGTGAGAAGTTATCGGCGCTGTAGCCGGTGATCCAGCTTTTGAGATAGGCGTCGAGGATATAGTCCTTCGCCCAGCTGGTCTCAATATCGTTGAACGTACAATCGTTGAGCCAGAGCTTGTAATAGTTCCAGGTGTTGTCGGATTCCTGCCCGAGGCTCCAGCTGCCGGTGCCCTTAATATCGTATTTGTTCACCAGTTCAAGCTTAGACTTGACGGACGATTCGCCCTCGTACCAGATGGTATACGTTCCGGCCGCCAGGGCCTGTCCGCCGATGACCGGTTTAATCTCCGATTCGCCGATGGTAATGACAGCGCGCGTCGAGCGGCTGACCGAGTCGATCGTCACAGCGCCTCCATAATCGTTGATGAGCTGGGCGATCATCGTATTGCTCACGCCGTAGCCGTTCGGATGGCCGCCGTCTGCACTCCAGATACGGCCGTAAAAGGGGAGACCAAGAACGATTTTTTCTTTCGGTACGACGCTGACGGCGTATTTGAGGGACTTGTCGATATAGTCGTAGCTTGATATGGGACCGGACGGTCCGCCGTAGTAATGCTCGTCATAAGTCATGACCATGAGATAATCGCAGAATTCGGACAAGCCGGCGTAATCGTAAGAGCCCTGCCAGCCCGTGTCGAGGCCCCAGGGGTTGGCCGCTACGGAAACGGCGACCGTTTTTCCATCCGGAAGGAGCTCCTTTAAAAGACGCGTAAATTCGACATACGCCTCTCGCTCCGACGAGGTAACGTTTTCAATGTCGATATTCACACCGTCCAGCTCGTAAAGTACGACGGCATCAGCCAGGTCCCGCGCGAGATTATCCCGGTTATTAAGGGCGGCTTTACCGACAGCGCGTGACCAGTCGTTCGTCAGATACGGCACGACGGAAACGCCGCGCTCGTGCATATTATTAATAAAATCCATACTGACCGAAGCGGCCAGCGCGAGGTCGCCGTTTTTGTCGAGCCCGAAATAATTTGGTGAAACCTCGCCGAGCGAATTCTGCGTGCTGTCCACAAGCTTTGTATAGTTTGTGGAATTGCCGAAATATATGTAAGACATATTAAATCTATATTCAGCTGCTTCCGCTTTCTGCTGTGTCAGTATCGGTAATACGGATAGTAAGATGGCCAAACAGACGCCCATCATAATGCATTTTTTCGCCGCCTTCAAAATATCACCCCTAAGATAGATTAGCTTAAGTGTACTGAGTTGCCGGCGAGAAAACTGTCGGAAAATGGCGGGAAACACAAAAAAGGAAAATAATGGTGTGGCGAATGGCGTTTTGCTGACGGAAGCTTCAAAAAAACCTGTCCTCAGGTGTAAACAACGCCTGAGGACAGGTTCAAACTTTAATAAGCCGCTTGCGGCATTAAATAGTTAATTATACGGGATCGATTCGGCACATGAGAGCTGTCATTTCAGCGCGTGAGACGTAGGAGCCGGGCCGGAAGCTGCCGTCGGGATACCCGGTCACAACGTTGTTATCGCACAGGGCATAGATCGCATCATATGACCACGGATTGGAGCTGGCAGAGACGTCCTTAAAACCGTCCGCAGACGTGCTGCATGAAAAAAGCAGAATGTTGTTGAGCATAACGGCCGTTTCCTCCCGTGTTACGGGACGGTCCGGGGCAAATTCATTGCCGCCGACGCCGTTGACAATCTGATATTTTCTGGCCGTATTAATATAATCCGATGCCCAGCTTCCCAACGTGTCGTCAAAGCCATACGACCTATTGGATTCTACAGGGAGGCCAAGCCGGCGCACAAGCATGGTCGCGGCCTGCGCACGAGTAAGATTGGCGTCGGGCTCGAAGTTTGTGTCGGATGTGCCGTTGACCCAGCCGTTTTTGTATGCGGTGAGGACATAATCCTTCGACCAGTTATCCTGAACGTCGCCGAAGGTACAGCCGTTGAGCCACAGCTTGTAATAATCCCAGGTGCCGGCGGTTTCCTGCCCAAGGCTCCAGCTGCCAGCGCCTTTGAGATCGTATTTTTCAATGAGCGACAGCTTCGCTTTGATTGACTGCTCGTTTTCATACCAGATTGTATAGGTGCCGGCAACCAGTTCATGGCCACCGACGACCGGTTTGGCATCCGCTGGCTCGATGGTTATTTGTGCCCTTGCCGAGCGGCTGGGCGTATCATAGGTTACTGTACCGTCGTATTGGGCTACAAGCTGATCAACGGTTGTGTTGCTGATACCGTAGCCCTGCGGGTAATCGCCGCTATCCGACCAGATGCGTCCGTAAAAGGGGAGACCGAGCACAATTTTTTCTTTTGGAATCTGGCTGACGGCATACTTAACAGAATTCTCGACGAATGCGTAGCTGGCCACTGGCAATGCCTTACTGCCGTAATAGGACTCATCATAGGCCATAAGCATGAGATAATCGCAGTACTTGGCCAGGCCGGCATAATCGTATGATGCCGACCATGAGGTTTCACATCCGCCCGGTTTTACCGCGACGGCAACAACAATCTTTTTATCGGCCGGCAGCAGTTCGCGCAGTAGGCGGACGAGGTCCACGTAATCCGTACGCTCATTTACCGTAAGGTTTTCAAGGTCGATATTGATACCGTCAAGCTCGTAGGCTGCAACGGCAGATGCAAGGCCGGCGGCAAGTGTTTCTTTGTTTTCAAGCGCTTTAATTCCGGTATCCTGGTCCCAGTCGTTCGTTAGATACGGTACGACCTGAATGCCTTTTGCATGCATGTCCGTCACAAAGCTCGTTTTGGCCGCGCTTGTAATAACAAGCGTGCCGTTCTCGTCCAATGAAAAGTAGTTGGGTGCAACCTCGTTCATCGAATCCTGCGTCGCGTCTACGAGTGTCGTATATTTGGATGAGTTTCCGAAATATATGTATGACATGTTAAACTTATAATTGGCCGCGCTTGCTGCGCTGGCCGGAGTCACCAAAAAGAAAGCGATGAGGACGACTACAAAAAGACTGACGGTCCGTTTAACAATAGTCACAAAAAACCTCCCATAATATTTTAAACGTTCTATGACTATACTGTAACGGACAAACAGCGGTAATTCCATGAGTAAATACTTGATCTGCCGCCTGAGGCAGCCAGATAAACCGTATGCTGACAGCGTTATACGGCAAAACAACGGCTGCTGCGCCCGGCAGCAACCGTTGTTTGTGACTTTTATAGATACTTCCTGTAATTACCGCCGATCTTTGGAGCTGCGGACTTGGACTTACCCCATGTTGCACGCGCCGCCGTCAACGACGATCGAACTGCCGGTAACCCAGTCGGCTTCGTCGGAGCACAGCCATACGGCGGCGTACGCCGCGTCGTCCGGAACGCCCAGCCGTCCGACGGGGCAGACCTCCATCTGGATCTGCTTTTGGATTTCGGGATTGTTGCGCACCCATTCGGGTGTCAAATTTGTCTGGATGGGGCCGGGGCACAGGACGTTGAGACGTACGCCCTGAGGCGAGAACTCCCGGATCATATTCTGTGTCATCTTGTTGACGGCGGCCTTGAACGCGCCGTAGATGTAAGCATCCGATTCCGGCTTATAGGCGGAGATGGACGCAACATTTAAAATGGAGGAATGGCCGTGCGCCACAAGAGAGGGTAAAAAAGCCTGCATCATCCAGTAATAGCCACGGAAGTTTGTTTCATATACTTTGGCTAGGTCCTCATCGGTATGCTCCAGATACGGTTTATGTACAAGGATGCCGGCGTTGTTGACAAGCGTTGTCACCTTGCCGTATTTGTCCAGCGTGGCTTTAAGAAGGTTATTGATATCGTCCTTTTGACGCACATCGGTTTTGACGTAGATGCCTTCGCCGCCGACTGCCTTGATACCGGCCACCGTCTCGTTGCCGTCGGCCTCGTTGCGGTTGGCACAGACGACCTTGGCGCCTTCCTTGGCAAACATGATCGCTGTGGCGCGACCGATGCCCGAGCCGGCGCCTGTGACGACGGCGATTTTGCCATCCATTCTTCCCATGGTCCATTCTCCTTTTTTCTTAATAACGTTTGAAAAATCGGTAAAAACGCAGAAAATTTTATGATAATTATATCCCGCTTTGGATATGTTGTAAAGCTGCATTCATACATAAATAGCATGGCTTAACTGTGCAAACGCACATTGACAGCCCGTTTTAATACCGATATACTCGAACTAAAAGTTGAAGAAAGGGGCGGCGTCCCGCCGCGTGGGACGCGACATCACATGGATAAAACGCAAGAAAGATCGTACGGCAGACATGTCGTACAGTATCCGCCGGATTACTCATTCTGCGCCGGATGCACCTCCTGCGAAGTTGTCTGCGCGCTGGAGCATGAGGGCAGTGTCAGCCCGAGCTTCTCCAGGCTGTTTGTGGACAGGGACAACCGGTCTATGGTACATACGATATTAACCTGTCAGCACTGCTCCGACCACCCCTGTTATGATGCCTGCCCCAAAAAGGGTACGGCTATGAAAATTGATGAGGACAACATCGTTTATATCGATGAGGAAAGCTGCATCGGCTGCGGCTTGTGCGCCAAGGCCTGTGTATTTGATCCGCCGCGGATCAACGTCGAAAAGTCTAAGGACAAAAGTAAGAGAAAAGCCAGAAAATGCGATATGTGCCGTACGCGGCCAGAGGGGCCGGCCTGCGTTGAGTGGTGTCCCGTCCGGTGCATCGGCATCAGCGGTGAGCCTCTGCCGGTTCCGCCGGTCAGACAGGAGGGCTGATATGGAAAACAGGACTTATGGTTACGTCGGGAAAATTGCCCGGATTAATTTAACGGACAGCACCGTCACCATCATCCCGACCAGCAGATATGTCCCGAAATATATCGGAGGGCGCAGTGTCTGCAACAAGATATTCTGGGACGAGGTGAAGCCCGGTGTCAGCGCGTTTGACCCTGAAAATAAGATCATCTATATGACAGGCCCCACAACGGCGACCGGTATACCCACCGGCGGACGCACCGTTTTTACCGGCATCTCACCAAACAGCTACCCCGAGCAGTACACCTGGAGCGGTATCGGCGGCTGGTTCGGCGCGGAGCTGAAATTTGCCGGCTGGGACGGCTTTGTACTGGAAGGTAAGGCGGAAAAGCCCACCCGTATTCTTATTGAAGACGACAAGATTAAGTTCCTTCCGGCCGACGAGCTATGGGGTATGCTGGTACATCCTGCCCAAAAAAAGCTGGAGGAGCTATACGGTAACAAAGTCAAGAGTATCGTTATTGGGCCGGCGGGCGAAAACCTGATGCGCAACGCCACCATCACCACCTCTAACGATAATGTTGCGGCTAAAAGCGGCTTCGGCGCCGTTTTTGGCTCAAAGAATCTTAAAGCCATCACCGTACGAGGCACGGGCGCCGTCTGCCCGGCCGATATTAAGAAGCTCTACGAGTTGCGCCGTAAGATGGGCGAGCCCTATATGCGTCCGAGTCCCGTTATCAAAGAAACGATGCACGGCATGGATAATAATGAGATTCCCGTTGAAGGCGGGTGGTATCGCGGCCAGGTTGCCTGCAGCCACGGCTGCAACCAGCACTGCTGCCGGCTGATGATGGATATGAAATCGGCTTTCGGCGATGAGCGGATCAATCAGGTAGAAAAATGCGTCGGTATCTTTGCATACGGTTTTCAGCAGGACTGCAGCTGGACGCCCATTATGAGCTTCGAAACGGAAAAGAATCATTTTTTGCCATGTAAAATGCTCAGTTGCGAAATGCCGGAGATCGATATGACCGACGAGTATGTGGCTGACCTCTTTAAAAAAGTACCGGGCGATAAGGTCGATTATTGGAAGCCGGATTTTGAAAAAGGCAGCGTCATGATGGATATGTGCAACGAATACGGTATTGATAAATGGGATGTGATCGTCTGGTATATGACATGGCTTTCCATGGCAAAAAAGGAAGGCCTGCTTGACGATCTTGATTTCGGTATGGAGCCCGATGTTGAAAATGAGGAATTCGTCAAGTATTTCCTGGATATGATCACCTATCGTAAAGGAAAATACGGTCCGGTCTTTGCCGAGGGCATGGCCCGCGCCATCCGGACGCTTGGAAAAGAAAAATACGGCGACACAATTTATCAGGGACGATTTTCACAGGTGCTGGACGGCAAGCGGCTCGATATCCCAGTCAGTCTTGAGACGGCCTGGGGCCACAGCTATCACTGGCAGGGCAGAGGCTTTGAGGCCAGTATCCCGAAGCCGGGATGGCTCGCCACATCTCTGGAGCTGATGACCTCGACGCGCGACTGTCAGACCGTTGAGCATCACCACCAGAAATACGAAGAATTTCTGCAGTTTAAAGACGACCCTTGTCACAGCTCGGTGCTTGTCGACGGTGTCATCATGAATCAGAACAAGGGTGAACTGAAGGATTCTGTCACGTCCTGTGAATGGCAGTCGCCGGACCTCTTCTGGCCGGAGATGGAGGCTGAGGCCTATACCGCCGCGACAGGCATCCCCATGACAAAGGAAGAGCTTGACGTGGCAGCCGAACGGTCAAGGCTTTTATTTCGATCAATTTTAATACGTAATTTCAGGCGTGACCGCGATATGGAGGTCAACGCAATATTTCCCACAATGCAGTATCCTGATCCGTGGGGTGAAACCGTCGGTTGGGAGGACTGGAACGACTTCGTCGATCTGTACTATGAAAAACGCGGCTGGGATAAAAAGACCGGGTGGCCGACGCGGGAAACACTGACGCGTTATGGCTTGAAGAATGTTGCGGATGAGCTGGAGGCAGTTGGAAAGCTCCCGCTATAAATTATCGCCTGGCCGGGCACAATAATTGAAAAATCAGCTAAAGCCGCGGCCGGCGTAAAACCGGCAGCGGCTTGGCAATCGAGGTGTGATATGGCTTTTATAACGGAAAATCTGGCAACGATTATCATTGGTGTCGTTTTACTGGCCGTTATCGTTCTTGTTACCGTCTGGCTGATAAAAAACCGAAGCAAATACACCTGTGGCTGCGACTCTTGTAATTCGTGTGACAGCTGTGCCTCAAAAGAAAGCTGCCGTTTGGAAGACCCTGAAAAATAGCACATGTCAGCAATGATATTAAAAATGAGACATGAAAACGCCGTTTTAAAGGCCATTTCCAATATTAAGCGGAGAATAATGGGAATAAGCTAAAAATGTGAGAAAAAATGAGAAATTGTGTTGACAAAGGATGAAAATTGTGTTATCTTGTCAGATGAAAATAAGTCAGGGCATATCAGGACGAAAGGGCAAACCTGCTGAAAGGCAGGGACGCAAAACTGAGGGTCTAAGGTTCACAAGCTTTTCAAAAGGTTTGGACTATGACAGCCGGTTGCCGAACTTGGAGGATTATAAACTAACTCCTTCCCGAGTGTTCGGTGAAGGAGTTTTTATATCTAAAACTCCTTTGAACCGGTTTGCCTCAATTGGTTGAAGAGGAGAGAGCACATGTCCAGGGATGCATTAAAACAGCATATGCTGACACTTCATGGCGAAGGGAAGAGCGTCGAGGAACTCTGTCAAGAGTACGACGTTCCCAAATCGACCATGTACAGATGGATTCGAAAATCGAAAACAAATCAACCGGAGATATCCGAAGAGGATATCCGCACAATTGTCACCAGGCTGACTACGATTGAAGAGGAAGCCAGAACATACAAAAAGGTATTGCAGCTGCTCAAGCAAGCAGAGAAGTAAACTGCGACGAAACTACGTCTTTGGCTTCTTTGAAATGAGGTGAGAGCACATGAAAGCTAGCGATAAACTGCGTAAAGTAATAACTTTTACGGCTGACGCATTAAGCATCGTAGCCGGTAGCTTTATCTGTACGCTGATGTTTTATCCAACGGTGCTTCTTTCCGGCAGCGTTATATCCTTCGTTGCAGTAATGGTCATCACAATGGGCCTTTTAGGCCTCATATTAAAAACATACGAAAATACGATTTATGATAATATTGCCATGAGCGTTTTGTCAGCCATGGGCACCTTCATGTTGGCGTTTCTGTTAGCTGTTGTCATCATGTTCCTGATTAATATGAAGCAGTTTAACCTGATTCTTATGGTGAATATTGTCGTATACGCCCTGTTTTTCCTGGGCTTATACAGGCTGGCGCTTCTATTGCTCCGGCGGCTGTATACTTATATGGTCGTTCGTAACCAGAAGTCGGGTGTAAAACGCGTTATTATCATAGGCGCGGGCGACGCGGGACGGTATCTGGCCGACATGCTGCGAAATGATAAGTCCAAGAACATGTACCCCGTGGCCTTTATTGATGATAACCCGGAACTGACTGGCAAAATCATTAAAGGCATCAAGGTCATCGGCAACCGCTCGCTCATTCCGTATACGGCTGAGAAATTTTTGGCGGATATCATTATCATTGCCATCCCGTTTGTTGACAATTCGACGATTCGCGACATTTTCAGCTTGTGCAACGACGCAAACTGCATTGTCCGCCGTTTCGGGAATATGACAACCTTTACAGATGAAGCGCTCAAAAAAGCCACGATCAATGAAATCAACGTTGAAGATCTACTGGGCCGCGATGTCGTCAAACTGGATCTTAAAGCTGTCAGCGACTATATCGAACGCAAGACGGTACTCGTCTCAGGCGGCGCCGGGTCTATCGGCTTTGAGCTGTGTAACCAGATCCTTCATTACAGGGCTGAACTCGTCGTATTGTTTGATATCAATGAAAATAAAATTTTTGACGCCGAGGTTGAACTGAGCAGAAAGTTCCCCCAAACACAGTTTGTCTCCTGCATTGGCTCCATACAGGACCGTGCACGCCTCCGCGAGGTTTTTGAAAAATACAAACCGTCTATCGTTTTTCACGCAGCGGCCCATAAGCACGTGCCGATGATGGAGAAAAATCCTCAGGAAGCGCTTAAAAACAACGTTATGGGGACGCTCAATATGGTCGAAATGGCCATTAAGACTAAGGTCGACCGGTTTATCCTCATTTCAACAGACAAAGCCGTCAATCCCACAAATATCATGGGTGCAACCAAGCGGGTGGCCGAGATGCTTATCCAGCGCGCCAACGCTTGGGGGAATACAAGCTTTTCAGCTGTCCGCTTTGGGAATGTCCTCGGCAGCAACGGCAGTGTTGTACCGCTGTTTAAAAAGCAGATTGAGGCTGGCGGGCCTGTTACCGTAACGGACAAACAGATCAAACGCTACTTTATGACGATTCCGGAAGCCGTACAGCTTGTGCTGGAGACCGGCGCGCTTTCAAAGGGCGGCGAAATATTTGTTTTGGACATGGGTGAGCCCGTCTATATTTACGATCTGGCGACGTCTATGATCCGCCTGTCGGGACTGCAGCCGGAAAAAGATATTAAAATTGAGATTACCGGTTTGCGCCCGGGTGAGAAGCTTTTTGAGGAAATCAGTCAGAGCGAAGAATCCGTAACAAAAACAAGCAACGACAGGATATTTATTCTGAAAGCAGGCGACAATCCGCCCCTACTCTTTGAGGCGGAATTTGAAAAGCTGTGTCAGTCCATTGACAAGTTGGATTACAACGCGGCGTTCAGTAAGATACATGTGCTGGTACCCACGTTCCGCGACAAGATCACCGGCTTATCGGTTTAGTCTTTTCAATACAGTACTGCCCCTCCGGTAAAAATCGGAGGGCTTTTATTCTGGCTGGTAATATATTCTTGTCCGATGGTTGCGATTGACAATACAGCGGCTTCCTATATACTTAAAGTTAAGATGAGGAGTGTTTTTGTTATGAAAAGACGAATTTCAGCGATATTGACCGCGTTTTTTATGTTGATTACGATTGCAGCCTGCTCAAAGGAAGACGGAAAAACAGACGAATCGGCGCAGCCAGCCGCAGAGACCGCAGGCGGTATATCGTCTGAGGACGTGAGTGGACCAGTGTCGGCGGAAACAGGTGCGTCGCCTTCGGACGAAACGCAAATACCGGAAGTATCGGTTGATACGACAGCGCTGCCGTCCGAAAACGGAAATGGTCCAGAAGATGAGCTGAGCTCCGGTCCTGAATTCTCAATGAAATTGGGTGAGAAAACGCTGACGATTCGGCAGCATGGCGCTGAAAATGTGTTAAACCAGCTTCCGTTTGAGTTTGTATCAGATTATACGGAAAAACTAGGGCCTGACAGCGATACATTTAACGGTTCTTTTATCCGCACGGTTACGTATGATGGCTTTGAGGTAGATTTATTTGCACCGAAGGATGATCCCGAAAACTTCTGGGTCATGCGGATGACTGCGACGAGCGATAAGGCCATTACTTATCGCGGGATCAAGGTCGGCGACGCTGTGAATACGATGATGGATAAATATCCTGAGGCCGAGCAGGTGGACGAGGGCTATTATATATTAACCGGCACATCGGAGGACGCTTTTAATGAGCTGTCGTTTATCGTTGTTGACGGTATCGTGGAACAGATCACGTTGACCTTCTATTTGCCTTAAATAAATCAACGCGTCATTAGGCTACGACTGAGAAGCCGTGAAATCGGGACGGGCGTCGTCGTGACATAATTACATTTCACCCGACTGTGAAAACAGACGGGATTAACGATCATGAAAGAGCTGGAAATCCTATATAACGGATTTCCGGCTTTTTATTTTTGTTTGCCGGCCGTCTAAAAAACGTGCCGGCGGCAATGTGTTCCTGCTTTTAAATACCTCCGTTGTTAATACTTGGCCTCGGTTTAAGGAAATGATATGGAATCTAAATGTAATACTATCCTTGATAAACAAAAATACACGTAAAGCTCGTGCCAAGTATGACTGCCGGCAGAGTGGTTCTGAATTGCCGGTCCTGATTAAAGACCAATACCCGGACGACGGCGGTTTCAGCACCAGACTATATCGCACGATTTGGGAAAGCGACGTAGCGCTTGAATATGTCCCGGTTTCTCTGAAAGCTTTGTGGCTGACAGAGACTTCGGCGGAAGATGAAACAGATGGAGAAAACTTCCCATGCGGAGTTGCTATTCTGTACTAAAATTGCGCGCAGCGCAGGGGAGGTCTTATGTTTAGCTTTTTACTCAGAAAAGCAGGTTACTGGTTTGCAAAAAGACAGCAGTCGCCGCAGCAGGGTGAACCGGAAGAACAGCGTGAAGGAATACCGCAGGCGATTAAAGATGTCGTAGAGACCATTAAACAGAGTACGGCTGATAGCAAGGACATCGTCGTGCGGGAATTCTATATCGATGGGGACGTGGATGTGGACGCGGCGGCCATTTATATAGACGGCCTGGTGGATACCGATATCATCAACGATGATATCATAAAACCGTTGTTATATAAGGTGCGCCATGATGCTATCCCGAAAAAAAAGGACGGCATCCTTGAGTACCTTCAAAAGTGCCTGCTGTCGGTGGATGAGATTAAGCTGGTGGACAGCCTGTATGATGCGATTGACGGCATGCTAATGGGCGATACGGCACTGTTTATCGGCGGAACCGGCAAGGCCTTTGTCATTAACACCAAGGGCTGGCAGAACAGGAGTATATCTGAGCCGTCCAGTGAATCGGTTATCCGCGGCCCGCGGGAGAGCTTCGTTGAGAATATGCGGTTCAATACGGCCATGATCCGACGGAAAATTAAAAATCCGGCGCTGACCTTTGAGCAGATGGTTATCGGACGACGCACGCGAACGCCAATAAGTATTGTATATATAGACGGCCTGGCGAAAAAAGAAATGCTCGACGAAGTAAAAAAGCGCCTGAAGGCTATCCGCACCGATTCAATTCTTGAATCCGGTTATATCGAGCAATATATCGAGGACGCGCCCGGTTCTATTTTTGCAACAGTTGGATATACGGAAAAGCCGGATGTGGCTGCGGCCAAGATTCTGGAAGGGCGCGTTGCTATTGTTGTGGACGGCACACCGTTTGTCCTGACGGTACCGTATTTATTTGTCGAGGGCTTCCAGTCTGCTGAAGACTACTATTTCAGGCCCTTCTATACAACGCTTATTCGCATTATCCGGGTTATCGGGTTTTCAATCACCGTGTTGGCGCCGGCTTTTTATGTTTCTGTCACAACCTTTCATCAGGAGCTAATTCCAACGAGCCTTCTTATTACAATGGCACGATCCAGGGAAGGCGTACCGTTTCCCGCTTTTCTTGAATCGCTGCTCATGATTGTTGTGTTTGAAATCATCCGCGAAGCCGGCGTGCGGCTGCCGCGGCCGGTGGGGCAGGCGCTGAGTATTGTGGGTGCTCTGGTCATCGGCGAGTCGGCCGTTTCGGCGGGCCTCATCGGCGCACCGATGGTCATTGTCGTTGCTATTACGGCTATTTCCGGTTTCATGGTCCCGACACAGAACAATTCCGCGGTGGTATTGCGGCTGATATTGCTTGTTTTAAGCGCCATGTTCGGTGGCTTTGGGCTGACGCTCGGCCTTCTGGGGGCGCTGGTGCATCTGTCGGCGCTGGAGTCCTTCGGTTATTCGTATCTGTCTCCGACAGTGCCGTTTAATCTCAATGATTCCAAAGACGCAATGATCCGCGCACCGTTATGGATCATGCTGACCCGTCCGAAGGGGATGGCGGACGATCAGCAGCGCAAAGACTATATGGTCCCGCCGGTCGGCTCGGATAAAAATAAGAAGGAGGGGACATAGAGGCCGTGAAGAAAAAATGGATCAAGCCAATTGCCTGTGCCCTCGTACTATTTTTAAGTATACAGTGCCTGACGGGCTGCTTTGACCGGCGGGAGCTCGATACAATTATTATTGTCATGGGCGTTGCCATCGATAAACCCGAAAAGGAAGAAGGGTATGAGGTGACGATCCAGATTGCTAACCCAAGCGAAAGTGGCGGCGGCGGGGGTAAAACGAAAAAAGAAAGCAGTGGCAGCGAACCCTCCGAGTATATAAATATCAGCGAAAAGGGAAAAAACATCAACTATATTATTCGTGAAATGCAAAATAAAATGAGCCGGCGCGTCTATGTTGCGCACAGCCAGTGCATTGTGATCGGTGAGGAGCAGGCTAAAGCAGGCGTCAAGGACTGCCTTGATTTCTTCGCGCGCGCACCGGAGGCACGCATGACGGACCTGCTGTTTATGGCCGAAGGCAAAGCGTTGGATATTTTCAGCGTTCAATCCGAGCTGGAAAGCTTCCCGTCGACAATGCTCGTCAAAATGCTTCGAAATCAGGAGCTTACGTCACAGGCGCCGGTTATTACCGAGTTTGAGTTTATGAACGGAATGATCCGAAAAACAATGTGTCCTGTTATGCCGATCGTGCGGATATTGGAGGATGAAGAGCAGCGGCGTATGGAGGTTGACGGCTGTGCCGTATTTAAAAATGGCGCTATGGTGGGTAAATTCGATGAGGCGCAGACAAGGGGCATGCTGTTTATTAAGAATAAATTAAAAGCTGGTGTTCTCTCGTTAAATATTGAGGACGCGAGCATAACGGCAGAGCTTCGCAAGGCAAAAAGCAGTGTTAAACCGCATCTCTATGAGGACGGCAGTATTAAATATGATGTTGAAGTAGAAGCCACGGTTGGCCTTGGTGATCAGACCGGTACGTTTAATATGGCGGAACCCGATCATATGCCCCAGTTCCTGACCGCTGCCGAGGAGGCTATTAAGGCGGAAATTCAAAATGCTGTTGACAAAGCCAAAGAATATAATGCCGATGTGTTCGGATTCGGTGAAGATATCAAACGTAAATATCCTGATCAATGGAAGTCCATGGAGGATAACTGGGACGCAATCTTCCCGAATGTAACGGTCGACATTTCCATCAAGATGAAAGCCGACGGCAGCGGGCGTATTACAAAGCCGCTTACTCCGGAGGATTCATAAAGGTAAGTTGCTATAGAGGAGGAAAGCGTCGTGAATAAAGCTATATCGTCCAATCAGCTGGCTTACTCAGTCAGCGCGTTCATTCTAGCGTCAAATTTGCTGACAAGCAACGTTTATTCCTTTGCCAAAAACGATTCCTGGTTCGCTGTTATTGCGGGGTTTGTTGTAAGCCTTTTGATCATCGGTATCTATATTCTGCTGTCCAGGAGCTATCCCGGATTGGGATTGTTTGAAATCAACGATGCCGTATTCGGCAAAATAGCCGGTAAAATCATGTCGTTTTTCTACATTTTTTATTTCATCTCTTTGGCAATTTTGAATACGCGTGAATTGGGAGATTTTGTTAAAGGTGAGGTGCTGACACGAACGCCTCTGATGCTCATTTTTGTCGTATTTATTCTCCTTTGCGCCTGGGCTGTCCGTAAAGGGCCCGTCAATATGACGCGTTATGGTTTTTTTTCCACCTTTGTGGCGATCGTGGTGATTGCAACGATCACGCTGCTGCTGATAGATAAATATAACTTAAAATATTTAGCGCCGTCTTTTATGCTCCCGGCTCGTAACTACGTGATCGGCACACATATCGTAACAATGCTTCCGTTTTGTGAAATACTGGCATTCACCACATTCATTCCGCATCTGTACAGACCGAATCAATTCGGACGAGCTATGCTTAAAGGGCTGACGATAGCAGCAGTTATGATGCTGATCGTTGTGCTGCGAGACACGGTCGTTGAGGGTAAGTTTATCACAATATTTTCAATGCCCTCTTATTATACGGCGCGATATATTGATATCGGCGATATACTCACACGTGTTGAGATTGTCTATGCGATCGTGCTTATAGGCTTGATGTTTTTTAAGGTGAGTATCACGTATTATGCTACCATAGCGGGCCTTACGAAGATATTAGGGACGAGTATGTATCAGTCGCTGATTTATATCATCGGCTCTCTGATTTGCATTTATGCGGCTGCATGCTTTCCGGCGATGACTGGCCATGTGAAATGGAAGATGACCGCGGCGCCTACGTTTTCAACGGTTTTTATCTTGATATTGCCGTTGCTGACTCTGATTGTTTCACTTATCCGGAACAGCCTATCGCCTAAAAAGCATGCTTCTGAATCCGCATAACAAGCTGCATAATATCGGGAAATAAGAGGTGTCTAGCCAATGAACTGCCAGACGGCAAATTCCAGTCAGAAGGGATATTCTTATGAATAGAGCCATATCCTCCAGTCAGCTGGCATATTCAATCTGCTCGTTCGTACTATCGACCAGTCTGATTTTAAGCGGTGTCTATAAATTTACAAAAAACGATTCCTGGGTCGCTGTCATTACGGGGTTTGCTGCGAGCCTTTTGGTTGTAGGCGTATTTATCACTTTGACTAAACGCTATCCCGGTAAGGGCCTGTTCGATATCAATACGGCCGTTTACGGAAAAATCGCCGGAAAGGTTGTATCTTTTTTCTATGTCTTTTTTTTCATTTCTATTGCGCTTTTAAATACGCGTGATCTTGGAGATTTCGTTACAAGCTCCGTTTTGAGACAGACACCGCTGATGATTACATTTATTATATTTGTTTTACTGTGTACATGGGCTGTTCGTCAGGGTCCTGTTAATATGACCCGGTATGGGTTTTTGCTGACACTAGTGACCATAGCCGCCATCGTTTCGTTTACGCTGCTGCTGACCGACAAGTTCCAGCTGAAGTATCTCCTGCCGGCTTTTAACCAACCGTTCAGAAATTATCTGATCGGCTCGCATATGATTATGATACTGCCGTTTTGTGACACGGCGGTGTTTCTAGTGTTTATTCCGTTTATGTACAAGCCTCAAGAATTCGGCCGCGCTATTTTAAAAGGTACTATCATTGCGGCAATTACAATCCTTATTGTTGTTCTGCGGGATACGGTCGTTCTTGGTAAGTTTATTTCACTTTTTACGATGCCATCCTATTATGCGGCGCGATTTATTGATATCGGGGACATTTTAACGCGGGTGGAAATTGTCTATGCCATTATCCTCATCACCTTACTGTTTTACAAAGTCAGTATATTTTTCTATGCCACCGTCAGCGGTATTACGCATTTATTCGGGATGCAGTCCTATAAACCTTTCATTTATATTATCGGCGCACTGATTTGCTTATACGCCTCGGCCAGCTTTTCAGCTGTGGCCGATCATGCGAAGTGGAAAATGACAGCCGCGCCGGTATTTTCTACATTTTTTGTAGTAGTCCTGCCGGTTTTAACACTTCTCATTTCCCTGCTACGAGAGAGCTTGACATCAAAAAGACGATTAGCCGGAGCATCTTAGTGCGAGGCTAAGGCGATTGTTACTTGAGTTGAGGAGGGGAACTTATTGTTCATACTTGTTGTTTTCATATTTATTCTGTTGGCACTGTCGGATTTTCCGAGGCTGATTAAAGATAAAAAATGGAAAATGGTCGGAATATTAGGCGGATTTTATGTGGTGGTGCTGACTCTTGCAATACTGCTGTCGTTCGGCGTCACGCTTCCGAGTCCCTACGTGGGCGCCCAGAAACTGATTGTGGATGTTTTGCATCTGGGTTATCCAAAGCCATGACGCGGTAAATGTTGGGCTTATGCCAGGAACGTAAAAACATCCGGTTTGTTGAACCGGATGTAACGCAATATAAATTTAGCGCCGTGCTTATTCCTCCAAAAGCGCTTTGAGACGATCTTCATCCTTGATCGTAATCGACTCCCGTTTAAACTCGATAATGCCGTTATCGCGCATACGGCACAGTTCCCGGGACATGGAAGGCCTGGAAATGTTAAGGTAGTCAGCCAGCATTTCCCGATTTAACGGCAGCTTGAAGGATAGACTACCGGATCTTTCTTTTTGCTCGAGCAGATATTTGCTCAGCTTGCCGTTAATGCTCCGTAGCGAAAGATACTCCACCTTTTTGTTGAGGTCGCACGCTTTTTTAGCGACAACGCGGATCATGTTAGCCAGGATAATCTTATGAAACGTACAGGCCCTGCTGCACATATTCAGGATTTTTTCCGGGTGTACGATCATCAGCGTACAATCCGCCAAGGCCAGGACCGACGCCGGCCACATCTCCGTTCCGCAGAAAGCAAGGGCTTCGCCGCAGATGTCGCCGATTTCAAAGAGATTGACGACGACGCGGTTGCCGTTGTAATTTTCCCGAATAATGGCCATTTCACCCTCCAGAAGAATGAACACGCCTTTAAACGGGCTGTTGATTTTGACGATATAATCATTTTTTTCAAAGTGTGCAATTTTGTAATCAAGGCAGTCGAGTACGTGCGGAATATCCTTGATGTCTATTCCTTTAAACAGTACCGTGTGAGACACATTATCTAAATGTTTGGGGTCCATATGGCCTCCAGCGTATCTCGGGATACGAGATTTATTTATATTTTTGTTTTATAATAAACATAAATTTAACAAAGTTCTGATATGCAATTTTTAATAAACTAGAAAAAGAAAATTTATCGTTATGAAACCGCATTTAATGTTCATCTTAATTATTGAACGAAACAGCGCTGTTGTCAACCTTTATGCGTCGATACCGTGAGGCGCTTTTCTACTGAAGGAGTTGTCAAATGGGAAAGAATATTGTCATCGTCGGGGCGGGATACGCCGGCGTCCTGACAGCAAAGAAACTAGCTAAAAGGCTGAAGAAAACACCCGACGTTCATATCACAATTATTGATAAGCATCCGTTCCACACGATGCTTACAGAGCTGCACGAGGTCGCGGCCAACCGGGTCCCCGACAATCATGTGCGAATCAGTCTGGACAAAATATTTGCCGGGCGAAAGGTGGACGTGAAGCTTGATACGGTCACTGGTGTCGATTATGAAAACAAAACGGTAGTCGGTCAGGCTGGAGAATACCCATACGATTATCTGGTCGTAGCCTGTGGCTCAAAGCCAACTTATTTCGGAACGCCGGGCGCGGAAGAGTTTTCGTATAAGCTTTGGTCGTTTGACGATGCGGTTTTGCTGAAAAATCATATCATAGACGTCTTTAAGCAGGCCGTGTCGGAAACGGACCCGGCATTGCGTAAAAAGCTTCTCACGTTTTATGTTGTCGGCGCCGGTTTTACGGGCGTTGAAATGGTCGGTGAATTGGCTGAATGGGTTCCCATTCTCTGCGATGAATATGAAATTGAGCGCGAGAGCGTCCGAATCGTCAATGTCGACATGCTAGACCGGGTTGTACCGACTTTTCCAGAGAATGTCTCGGCCAAAGCCGACAGACGGCTTCGTAAAATGGGTGTTGATCTTGTGCTGAAAACAGGTGTGTCCTCTGTTGGCGAGGATTATATCGAGCTCAAGCGCGACGACAAAATCACACGCGATGACACGGCGACTGTTATCTGGACCGCCGGCGTAGAAAGCGCCGACATGGTCGCCACGCTTGATTGTTTGAAGAAAGCCGGGCGCTGCCGGCTCCAGACCGACGCGTATCTGCGTGCGGAAGGCCGGGTAGATATATTTGTTGCCGGCGACAACATTTTTTACGTGCCTGAAAATCAGGGGAAACCTGTGCCGCAAATGGTTGAAAACGCGGAACAGAGCGCCAATACGGTTGCACATAATCTCATTGTTGATCTCACCGGCAACGGGGAGATGGAGGAATACGAACCGAAATTCCACGGTGCGATGCTCTGCATCGGCGGCCGCTACGGCTCGGCTTACGTCGGCACCGATAAACACAAATTTTCGCTGGCGTCGTTTTTTGCGATGTTTGCCAAGCATTTTATCAATATTATTTATTTCATTCAGGTAGCGGGCTGGAACAAAATTATCGGCTATTTGAAAAACGAGTTTTTTACCATCCGCTACCGCAGAAGCTTTGTCGGCGGGCACTTTTCCAACAGGACGCCCAGCTTCCTGCTCGTTCCGCTGCGTTTGTGGCTGGGTGCGGTATGGGTGTTTGAAGGCGTCATGAAGATCGTCGAAGGCTGGATGAAAACGCCGAAGCTCGAGGGCTTCTTCGGTGCGGCAACCAATTGGTTCAATTCGATTTTAGGCGCCGGTGTGGCAGATACCGGGGCGGCTGCCAATGCTGCTGCCGATGCTGTGTCGAGCGCGAGCACAACAGATGGTGGCGAAACCGCCGTGTCTGTTGGCAAGGTCTTATTTAATATTGATTTTCTGGGTATATTTAAAGCGATATTTGTCAGCGGCAAGCCTCTGGATCAGGCGACGGTGGCAGACTACGCCTTCAAGCTTGATATTCCGCTGATGAACTGGTTTGTCCAGAACGTGCTGCTTGCACATCCAGGCCTGGCACAAGCCATGCAAATATTCATCGTTGTGGCAGAAATCCTGATCGGTTTGGCGATGATGGGCGGTCTTTTAACGACGCTGGCAAGCCTTGTTTCCCTTGTACTGCTGTTCATGTTCACGGCTACGACTGGATTGTATTTGTCAAGCTTCTGGATGGTCTTCGGTGCGATCGCGCTCCTGTTCGGCGCGGGTAAAATCTTCGGGTTGGATTACTACGCAGGTCCGCTGATGAGTAAAGGCTGGCGCAAGGTCGGATGGGTAAGGAAGTCGTATCTCTATCATGACTGATTTATCAAACGAGAATCAAGCCGTTACGCTGGCCTATGATGAGGCTGTTGCCGAAACAGCTGAACAGATTAAAAAGCTTCTAAAAACAGCGCCATCCGTTATTCGCAGGCAGACGTCGCATTTGGCCAAAGCTACCGGGAAAATGATTCGGGCGCGCGCGCTGCTGGCCTGCGCTCTCGGCAGGGATGGGCGAATCAATCCCGACGCAGTAAAAACGGCTGCAGCTGTGGAGCTTTTACACCTGGCGACGCTCGTGCATGATGATATCATCGACAACGCCGATAAACGGCGCGGTATCGACGCACTCCACAAAAAATTCGGCGAGAAGTACGCCGTACTTTGCGGAGACTGGCTATTCTGCACGGCTCTGGAGTTCGTCTCAACGGTCACGCCATTGGAAAACCGCCGTGACGGGCTGGACCGGTCTTTTTCAAAATATCTGACGGAGGTTTGCCTCGGCGAGCTGCGGCAAAACCATAACAATTATAACTTAAAACTGTCTTCGCGAGAGTATTTCAAGATTATTCGGGGTAAAACAGCCGCGCTTTTTGAAGCAAGCTTTTATACGGGGTTCTTGTTCTCTGATGAAGACGACGCGCTGCAGAATGTTTATAAGGAGATTGGCGGAAATATCGGTGTCATCTTTCAGCTCGCAGACGATTGCGCCGATTACGAAGCCACACAAATACAGACCAAAAAGCCCGTGTTATCCGATTACAGCCGTGGCGTTGTCACGCTTCCGCTTATATACGCGCTGAAAACGGATAAAACTCTGGCGGGCAGAATTGATACCGGGATGAAGCCCGAAGTGCTGAAAGACGCTATTGTTGCAGCCGGCGGTCTGGAATACACGCACAGTAAAATTGAAGGACTTAGTAAAAAAACAACAAAGCTGATTACAACCCTGGACATTAACAATGAAAAAAGGGCGCTTTTAACGGGATTGCTCAAAAAATCAACTGGGTTGAAGGCATGAAGCCGTCTGTGATGAAAGTGTTGAGTATTTGATGAAGCGTTTATTAAGCTATGTCGAGATCCAGACTAAAATAACGAGCGTCTTTCCGTATCTGATGACTCTGGCGTATCTGATATTAAACGACAAAGCGATAGACCCGCTGCGCTCGGTCGTCTTTTTTGGCGGCATGATCCTGTTTGACCTGACAGCTACGACAATTAATAACTACAACGACACTAAGACAAATCATCAGACACTTCAATTTCCCAGACGCACGGCGTTGATCATAACGAGCATATTATTTGCTTTCAGCGTGGCCTTTGGCGTCTGGCTCGTCAGCCTGACCGATCTTGTCGTGCTTCTGGCGGGCGGACTGTGCTTCTTCTTCGGCGTGATTTACTCCTATGGCCCCGTTCCGCTGTCACACGGACCCTACGGCGAAATTATATCCGGCTTTTTCTATGGCGCGCTGATTCCGTTTATCCTGATTTATATTAATGATCCAACGGATCTGGTCACTTATTCATTCTCCGTGGAGAGACTATCTCTGGACATCAATGTCATGCCGGTGCTCGGCTTTCTTCTCCTGGCAGTATTGCCGTTTTGTCTGACGGCCAACATCATGCTGGCCAACAATATATGCGATGTCGAGCATGACATTAAGGTAAACCGGTTTACACTGGCGTTTTATCTAAAAAAGTATGCACTGTATCTCTTTGCGTTTTTTTATTACGTAACGTATGTATCGGTCGTCGTAATGGTCATATTGCATTTTCTATCGCCTTTGAGCCTTTTGCTGCTCGTAACACTGATACCCGTCCAGAAAAACATAAACACCTTTTTTAAGAAGCAGGTCAAGGAAGAGACGTTTGTTGTATCGATTAAAAACTTTATTATGATCATTTCGGTCCATATTATTTTAATATTCCTGGGCAGCCTGCTGCCGGGCTGGGGACCTCGATAGACACAAACCCGTCCCATAAAGTTTATTACCGGTATGATTAACTTTTAAAACCGGTAGAATATAATGACAGGTTTTGCGAACCCGGTCAGACAAAAGTCGTCAACAGCTCGTGTATTTCCGGGCTCGCACCTTAAATAAAAAACCTTGAACCTTTAGGAGGAAAACATGAAAAAGATTGTAGCAGTCTTATTGGTCGCGATGTTTGCCATAGCTCTTATGGCCGGTTGCGCGCCCAAGACATCAGAGCCGTCAGCATCCCCGTCAGCATCCGTAGCCCCGTCCGAATCAACGGCCCCCTCGACTCAGCCGTCCGGCGGCAGCGATACCGTCAAGACCGGCCTCGGCATTGTCAACTCTATTGAGAAATCTTCCAATGCCACTGCCGACGCAGAAGGTCTGGCGGAAGCCGATTCTGTCATCGTCGCGCTGACTATTGACAGTACGGGTACAATAGTTGACTGCGCCATCGATATGGCGCAGTCGAAGGTCAACTTCAATACGTCCGGTGAGCTCACAACGCCGCTGGATGCCACATTCAAGACGAAGGATGAGCTGGGCGCAGAATACGGTATGGGTAAAGTGTCGGCCATCGGCAAGGAATGGAACGAGCAGGCCGCCGCTTTTGCTGCCTATGTCATCGGCAAGACCGTCGATGATGTCAAGGGTATTGCCGTTGACGAAGAAGGCCATGCCACAGACAGTGACCTGACGGCTTCTGTCACGGTCCACATCACAGATTTCACCGCCGCTATTGAAAAAGCCGCCGCGAACGCCATGGAACTCGGCGCGATGGCGGGGGATAAGGTCAAAATCGCTACCGTAACGAATATCGCCAAGTCCGCGAACGCAACCGCCGATGCCGAGGGTCTCGCGCAGGTTTACTCGACATACGTTGCGATTACGCAGGATGCGTCCGGCGTCATCACCAGCTGCGTCTTCGATGCTTCACAGTCGAACGTCAACTTTGATACAAGCGGTATGATAACAACCGATCTGTCCGTACCGCCGATGACAAAGGATGAGCTCGGCCCCGAATACGGCCTCGGCGCCGTTTCGTCGATCGGTAAAGAGTGGAACGAGCAGGCTGCTGCTTTTGCCGCCTATGTTACCGGCAAGACGGTTGACGAGGTTAAGGGCATCGCCGTGACCGAGGACGGACACGCCGAATCGGCAGACCTGACGGCATCCGTCACGATTCACATCGTGGACTTTATCGATCTGATCGAAAAAGCTGCCGCAATGTAAGCGCAAGCACTAAATGAATGATGATCGGAGAGGCATTTGCGCCTCTCCGATTTGGTACTTAAATCTATAAACGGCAGGTAGCGCCTGTGAAAAGAATCATATCAATCATCCTAGCCCTTTTATTAATGCTGGTTACCGGCTGCGCCCACTCTGAAAATCACCGCTATCAGGCAGAGTTTCTGTCGCTCTTTGACACCGTCACGACGGTGGTTGGTTATTCCGACAGTGAGGAGCATTTTAAGGCGTTCGCGGAGCAGGTCCGCGCTGAAATCGAAGAATATCATCAGCTGTATGATATTTATAACGACTATGAGGGCGTCAATAATATTAAAACCATCAACGATAATGCCGGGATATCCCCTGTAAAGGTGGACGGCAGGATCATCGAGATGCTCCAGTTTGCCAAGAATGAATACAAGGCGACAGGCGGCGCTGTTAATGTGGCGTTTGGCGCTGTTTTAAGCATCTGGCACGACTACCGGGAAGCAGGACTAGATGACCCCGCTAAAGCCGAGCTGCCACCTATGGCTGCTTTAGAGGCGGCCTCCCGGCATACGAGCATTGAGGACGTCGTGATTGACGAGGCGGCGTCTACCGTGTTCCTAAGCGATCCGGAGCTGCGTCTGGATGTCGGCGCTGTCGCCAAAGGCTATGCTGTCGAGCAGGTGGCGGACTACTTTGAAGCGCAGGGCGTCACATCAATGCTGCTCAGTATCGGCGGGAATATCCGGGCCATCGGTGAAAAACAGGTTGCCGGGTCAAACGGCGAGAAGCGCTGGACTATCGGCATCCAGAACCCGGACAAAGCAAGTCCCCAGACAGAGATTATGTCGGTGCTTATTGATGGTATGTCCGTCGTGTCCAGCGGTGTTTACGAGCGTTACTACACGGTAGACGGCGTCCAATACCATCACATTATCGATCCGGCAACCTTGATGCCTGCCACTTATTTTGCTCAGGTAACGCTTTTGTGTCGGGATTCCGGACAGGTGGACGCGCTGTCAACAGCCGTATTCAATATGCCCCTTGATGAGGGTATAAGCTTTATAAACGGCCTGAAAGACGTCGAGGCGGCCTGGGTGATGAAGGACGGCAGTATTGAATATTCCGCCGGTTTCCAGGACTATTTAAAGACGTAAAAAAGCTATGACAAAAACATCCCGCTTGCCGGGATGTTTTTGTTTATTGAGGCGTATTAATGCCGCACGGGCGCAGTAAGGCGTTTGTTTATTCTGCGTTTACATTTCTGCTATAATATAGATCAGAATAGTAACTGGAAGGAGGCCGCCTTATGGCTGTTATTTTAGTAATTGACGATGACCCGTATATCCGCGAGCTTGTCAGCACTCTGCTGCGAAACGAAGGGTTTAGTATTCAGGAAGCCTCCAACGGCCGCGAGGCGCTGCAAAAGCTCGGTGATACAAAAATTGATTTGTGCGTTTTAGATTTAATGATGCCGGAAATGGACGGTTATGAATTTTGCCGATATGCCCGGCAGTATTATGGTGACCTGCCGATTGTAATGCTGACGGCTAAAGGCGAACTCAGCCAAAAGGTTAAAGGCTTTGAGCTTGGTACGGACGATTATTTGACAAAGCCTTTTGAGGGGATCGAGCTTGTGATGCGCGTTAAGGCACTGCTAAAGCGCTATAAGGTCAACATATCTGAGGCGGAGGAAATCGGCGCACTGACGCTGGATAAAACGAGCTACGCTGTCTATTGCGCCGGTGAGCAGACGGACATCCCCATGAAAGAATTTGAGCTATTGTTCAAGCTGGGTTCTCGTCCGGGCAAAACCTTTACGCGCGATGAACTGATTGAAGATATCTGGGGTTATGACTTTGACGGGAATGAACGGACGCTTGACGTGCACATTAACCGCCTGCGTGAGCGTTACCCGTCCGAGCGGTACGGTTTCAAAATAACGACAGTGCGGGGCCTCGGGTATCGGCTGGAGGTGGTTGGATAATGGACAGAAGGCTGCGCCATCAACCAAAATGGTGGTATGGGATAGCTATTTCCGTCCCGCTGTTCACCGTTAGCTTTATCGGCGGCTACGGACTGTCCGAGCTGGTGTATATGGCAACGGGATATCCGGCCGACATTTGGCGGATGCTGATTGCGGGGCTTCTGGGCTTAGGCATATTTTTGATATTTATGCGGATTATTATTTGGATGAGCAGAATACGGGGGCATAAAAAAGAACGCCTGAAGAATTTCAGAAACCAGTTTTACAGTGAAACAATTGAAGCCATGGATCGCATCGCGCACGGTGACTTCAGCGTGTTCGTCCCCGTTAACGAGCATGACCCGTTTTCAGAGCTGGCGGAAAGCATCAACAGGATGGCGCGGGAGCTGGGATCAATGGAAAACCTGCGTCAGGACTTTATCTCCAATGTCTCGCATGAAATCCAGTCACCGCTGACATCAATCGCCGGCTTTGCCGAGCTTTTAAAAAGTGAAACACTGTCAAAAGAACAGCGTGCGCATTATATCGACGTTATTGAGACGGAAGCCGGACGCTTGTCCAAGCTGAGCGAAAACCTCCTGAGGCTCTCTACACTTGAAAGCAGCGAGGAACCGCTGAACGTCAAGACGTTTTCACTAGGTAAACAGATACAAAACGCCGTGTTGGTTCTGGAGCCGCAGTGGGAAGCAAAAGACATCGATATGTCACTGTCACTGGATAAATCGGTATACTGCGGCGATGAGGGCCTCTTGTCGCAGGTTTGGATTAACCTGATTCACAATGCGATTAAGTTCACACCTGAGAACGGCAATATCAGCGTGACGCTGACTAGCGGCGAGGAGAAGACTGTCTGCCGTATATCTGATACAGGCTGTGGCATAGCTGAAGAGGACCGGCTGCGTATCTTTGAGCGTTTTTACAAGGCTGACCGCTCCCGAGAGCGCGTCAAGGGTGGAAACGGGCTCGGCCTGTCGCTTGTGAAAAAGATCGTGGAGCTGCACGGCGGAAACGTTTCAGTTGACAGCCGGGTTGGCGAGGGAAGTGTTTTTACGGTCACGCTGCCCATTAAAAAATAAGGATGCCGTTTACATCGCGTTTAAATACTATTTAACCTCCGTTTAATAAGTGGCCGTACAATAAGGCCATCAATCAAACGGAGGTGTTTTATATGTTCTCACTCATCGCACTGTTATTTGGGTGGCTGAAAAGCTTGATCACGGCCGATCAGACCGAAGAGGAGGATATACTGTTCCTCGTGCATCCAATTACCGTAATGGAGGAGATATAATGAGTGCTATCATAGATGTAAACGAGCTTGTGAAAAAATACGACAAGGCCAGGGAGCCTGCCGTCAAGGGCGTAAGCTTCCAGGTAAACGAAGGAGATTTCTTTGCGTTTCTGGGCCCAAACGGAGCCGGCAAGACGACAACGATCTCGATATTGACGACAACGCTGTCCAAAACATCAGGGTGTGTGACGATTGCCGGGTGCGATGTAGAAAGTCAGGCGCAGCGGGTACGGGAGAAAGTGGGGATCATCTTCCAGCAGCCGAGTCTTGACCCGCAGCTGTCGGCGGAGGAAAATATCCGGTTTCACGCGTGCCTGTACGGCATGTACGGTTACCGTCCCAGCTTCCGGCTGATGCCGGAAGCATACCGGAAACGCGTGCTGGAGCTTGCGGAAATCGTCGGCATACAGGACGCGCTGTTCAAGCCCATCAAAAAGCTGTCGGGCGGCATGCAGCGCAAGCTGGAGATTATCCGCAGCCTCATCCACACGCCGAAGATTTTGTTTCTTGACGAGCCGACGCAGGGACTGGACGCGGTGAGCCGGCGCAGCCTCTGGGAGTACTTAGACAATGTGCGCAAACAAAACGGCACAACAGTGTTTTTAACAACCCATTATATTGATGAAGCGGAGCACGTAGACAACGTCTGTATCATCAACCACGGCAAGATTGCCATAACTGGGTCGCCGGAGGATATGAAGGCCAGCCTTTTAAAACAGGAGCTGATTGTCGACGCGGCGGATCAGAAAGGACTGCTCGCAGAGCTTCAGGCGATGGGGCTTAGCTGCCGGGTGGAAGGCCATATCATCGTGCCCTATCAGGACCGGTCTCCCCAGGAGATTATTGCCGGTCTTCAAACGAGGCTGACGGTGCTTAAAATTCAGGAGCCGTCTTTGGAAGACGCGTATATTGAATATCTCAAGCGGACAGGTGGTGAGGCGGCATGAGCGAAATGGTACTAACACAACCCGGTATCCAGTCACGTTTTATGCGTGAGCTTAACGCCATTATTGCCATTGCCGGCCGGGATATTACCTTGTTTTTCAAATCGCCGGGTTCAGTCATCATGAGTCTCGTCATGCCGGTTTTGATGATGGGTATGCTCGGCGGCAGCCTCCAGCAGAACATGGCGGGCGGTCTTGGCTTTAATTACGGGACGTTCATGCTGGTGGGTATGCTCGTCAATATGCTGTTCATGACAACGACAACCGGCATCGCCTCCCTCGTTGAGGACAGGACGACCGATTTCACCCAGGAGATGATGATTTCGCCGGTGTCCCGGTATGCCATCGTTATCGGGAAGATCATCGGTTCGTCCTTCGGGGCGATTGTGGGGATGATCGGCACGTTCGTTGTCGGCCTGTTTATGGGCATTACGCTGCCGTTTTCACAAATGCTGGCCATACTTGCGCTCTCGCCGCTCATGTGTCTGTCGGCCGGGGCGCTGGCGATGATCGTTATCGGGCTTATCAAGAGCAATAAGCTGGCCAATATCGCCGTTATGCTTATCACGATGCCTCAAATGTTCCTGTCAGGAGCAATCATACCGATTAGTAACTCCAGCGGCGTGCTGCTTGTTCTCAGCCGTATGATGCCCATGACGTATTGCCTGGATCTGGTGCGCGCGGTTGTCTACGCCGGGACGCCGGAATATGACAGTGTTGTGCTGTTCAATCCGGCTGTCACGCTCGCGGCCATCCTTGTCATCACGGCGGTCTGTCTCGTCATCGGGACTTTCTTCTTCGCCAGAAGTGAAAAGAACAGATAGTTTTATAAATGAAAACAGTGGTTTTTATTACTTTTCAATAACAAAAAATAATCAGGAGGTTTTATATCATGTCAAACGATAAACTTACTCTAAACGAACAATTTCTTAAGCTGGGCCATCTGGTCATGAAAACGCGCCTGCGCCAAATTGATGACAGTCCGGAGCCGGATTTCTGGCGGAAGCGTCTTCTGGGGCTTATTAAGACGCACTCGGGCCTGACGATGTCAGAGCTGACTGAGCTATTAGGCCGCCGTATACCGGCTGGGGAGGAGCTGCTGCTTGGTTTAGAGAAAAAAGGCTATATCGAGGTGACGGCAAAGGATGGTGCTGTTGAAAAAATCGTCGCGCTCACCGAGCTCGGCCAAAAAGAAGCCGCCGGCTTTCCAGCCTTTGACGAAGCATTCAGCGTTCTCAGTGAGGACGAACAGGCGACAATGCGAGGGTATATGTCACGGGTTATTGACGAGCTGGAACGTAAAGCGGCGGAGGAAGGCGCGGATGACAACTGCCCGACAGACGGCTGGTTTCCTGGTCCGATGCATATGGGCGGACTGGCGGGCCTAGCCCATATGCGCAAGATGCACGCCATGTTCCGTTCCGGGAAAGGCCTGGGCGGGCGCTGCCCGGACGGCTTCGGATCGGGCGGCACGTTCGGCGAGTTTTTGTGGGATTACCGCAGCGGGATATAAAAACAGCCCGATTGTTGCATGACAATCGGGCATCCCAAATTTTTTAACCGGCGTAAGATTTGATGTCCAGTACCGGCGTATTGTCGAGCATATCCACGCCGGTAAAACGAATGCGGTTGCCTTCAACAGCTTTGATCGTAATGATCGAGATACCGACAGCATTTGGACGGCGCGGCGAATGCGTTGAAAACACACCCGTCATGGGTCCTGTCCCGCCGCCTCTGGCCACCGTCAGCTGATAGCCGTCGGACTCATGAAAGTAAAAAACGAGCTGATACTTTTCGCTGGGATGCATGTCGGCAATGCCCTCAAGAAACTGCTCGTCCAGTACAATTTCGGCTTCGGTATCCGTATCGTCGGCACCCCACTTGGGCGTTTGCTTTGTTGTTTGATACGGTGATCGAATGACGCCGATCGGATGAAATAAAATATCCATAGCGCTAGCCTCCAAATGTAATAATTAAAGCCATTATACTATTAAAGCTATGAGCAATCAATACGCTGGCCATTACGGCAAGAGGCAGACAATAGGAGCTGCAGCAAAGAGAAAGAACAGGCGCTATCCTGTTCTTTCTCTTTTGGGGGCAGGTGTGTTGTTGTCTACGCTCTATAATTACGGCGTTTTATTTCCCGCAGAGGCTGCAGCTGGAGCAGTCTCCGCCGGCGCAGCCGAGCGTTGGTACGACATTATTATAGATCACAAACGTGTCGTCAAACGCAAAACTGACTTCTGTGCCGTCCGCATCGGTGATCAGTACTGTTTGGCCGTCATAGTCAAAATCAGCTTTCAAGGTCAGAAGCTCAGCAATCTCGTCCTCGGTATAAACGATTTTGGGCAGGAAGGTGAAGGACGTGCCGTCGCTTTTACGAAAGACGTGGATCCGGTCCCCGGCGGTGACAAGGCTTTTGATGCGGCCCTGCTCATCAAGGCAGAGCGAGTTGTTATCCGCGTTGATCCCATTCGCGTTGGGATCGTAGGCCGTAATGATCCCAACCGGCGTTTGCAGCTTGGCAGGCTGCGCCGGCTCAAGCGACCGAAGGCGCCCGTCTTCAAAAAGCGAAAAACCCTGCCGGACATCCAGCACCACGCCCTGACCAAGACTAATTTTGATAATTTCATTCGGATACAGTGTGATGCTTTTGATATTGCCGCTTTTATAAAAGCATAGGCCGGAGAGCATGGCGTTAAAAGACGTAAAGTCAAACTCGAAATTAAAAGGAATATTGAGACCCCGCTCGTCCTCCTCGGACCAGAAGCCGCTGATTTTACCGTCCAGAGGGAACACGCGTTTCAGCTCGCCGGTATCGTAAAACGTCACCAGCTCGGCCGGCATTTCTCCGATCGGTGTAACAACCTCCTGCTGCTCGTCAAGGGAGACAGCCTTGAGACCGCCGTCCGGGTAAAATGTAACGGAGGCCTTGTATTTGCGTCGGGGGGAATCTTCGCTGTAATAGGGGACCAGCTGCCCGGCGTGGGTGAGGATCCAGTTTTTCTCGTTAAAGCGCAATCCGTTGACAGTGCCGTCTTTATAGTAAGTAATATCGCTTATGCCGTTGTACATGTCGTTCAACATCGGCGTTGATTTCTCGTTCGTCATAGCACAATCACTCCTTAATTAGTTGCTGCATTGCTTTTTCCGGACGGTAACCGACGCACGGCCGTCCTCCTCAGAATTCATATCAATCTGATAATCCTGTTCCAGCCAGGGGGGAACGTGGCTGCAGATAAGCTTTAGTTCATAAAACGGCGTGTTTTCCAGAAACGGCTTGAGCGCCTGCTTGGAGGATTTATCTGGGTATGTGTTTTGATAATGGACCAGATCAAACGTATAAACGCCGGGTTCGGATGTTTCAACTGGCTGGGTCTGATCGTCGGCTTTTGTGTCGGGCTCCGTCATATCCCGTAGTATTCCGTCCAAAATATCGGGATTTACGTCCTCAATTTCGAAAATGGAAAAGCCGCAGGTGTCGAGCTCGCGGTAGATGATGCCTGTCATTTGCCTGCCCGCCGCGATGCGGCAATCGCCAAGCCTGTCGGCCAGCTCACGCACCAAGCTGCGCAGCGCCTTCATGCCACAGGCGGGATCGAAGTCAACATAATGTATTTGCGTGGAAGCCCATCCATTAGGCTGCCTTTCATATAGATGAACCTGTTTGGCAAAAGGCAATGAAACAAGTTCTTGTGCATCATTCAAAAAAGCGGCGATTATACTGCTGTTCAAGACGTATCACCTCGATAAATGAAATTACAAACTGCTTTATATTCATTATTCTATTTTACAAATACTCAAATGTCAATGAATCCATGGCGTTTTTAAGCGCTTAGCCTCTTTTCTGTTGATGATAGATAATATTTCTGACATATAAGAGTAATTTTTGAAAATCTGATGTAGTAATATGCGCACAAAAGGAGTAGACATAAAATGACGAGGACTTGCAAAAAGATGTTATTGGCTCGAAAAACGCACACAACTTAAAGTTATGTGCGTCTAGGATTGACCAGAACAGGGGAGAAGCACCTATTTTAAAAGCTGATCGTTTTGAAAAAATCCGGCCCAGGGGTCATGGCTTTGGCTTCTCCGAAGGGCGTCTGACATGGTGACGTCGGATGGAGCAACCGTGTTCAGCTCATCCCATGTAATGGGCATGGAGACGCGCGCGCCCGATCTCGCCCGGATGGAGTAGGGGGCGATGCTCGTCGCGCCGCGACCATTTCGGATCCAGTCAATGAATATCTTGTTTTTTCGGGCGGCCTTTCGGACGTTGCTTGTGTAGCGGTCGGGCCATTTCTGCTGCATGACCTCGGCGATGCGCCGGGCAAAATCGTGAAATGTATCCCATGCTACGGACGGCTTTAAAGGTACAACCACATGATACCCTTTGCCGCCGCTGGTCTTGAGATAGCTTTTAAGCGCCAGCTCCGACAAAATGCTTTTAACGTCAATGACACCGCGTCGGACATCGCTCAGCTCCATGTCTTCGTCCGGATCGAGATCAAATACCATCATGTCCGGCTGCTCCAGCGTGTCAACGCGGCTGCCCCAGGTGTGAAACTCCAGCGTTCCCATCTGCGCCTCGGCAATTAAGCCGGATACATTTTCGATATAAAAATAATCTTCCGTATCACCGTCGCTGTTTGTAACAGGTATTGTAACAACCCCCTTACTGCCGGGGCCGGGATGCTTCTTAAAAAAGCAGGTTTCGGAAATGCCCTTAGGACAACGCACGATGCTTAAAACACGATGCGCTACATAGGGCAGCATGTGAGAGGCTACCTGATCATAATACCGGATTACATCCTCTTTTGTGATGTCGGGATCATTAAACATGACCTTGTCCGGGTGGGTGATTTTTATCCCCTCGATGATCAGGGGCTTTCCATCGGTTTTTATCGGCATGTCCGTTTCCTCCTCGGATGCCTGACGCTGCGCCGCGTCATTCGCTTTTTCCCGTCTGATATCCCCGGGCGCTTTGTCCGCACGCAGACCTTTGAAGCTGGCTTGCCGGAGCAGCTGCTCATCTGTCCACTCGGCAAATTTGATCTCCGCTACCAGACGGGGCTCCAGCCAGGTGATATTTTCAGACGATTTGGGTTTCGGCGCTTGCTTAAACGGGGATTCTTTTCTCTTGATATCTTTAAAATGGGTTTCAAGTTCTTTTATATCGGACTGACGCAGGCCGGTTCCGGCGCGGCCCGCATAGACGAGCGCGTCATCATCATAAATGCCCAGCAGCAGAGAGCTGACACCGCTCGTTTTTTTATCAGACAGCGTATAGCCGCCGATGACAAATTCCTGCCGCTTATCACATTTGAGCTTAATCCAGTCGCCGTTCCGCGTCCCGCTGTAAATACTGCCGGCCTTTTTACCGACGATTCCCTCAAGGCCCGATTCGCACGCCGCAGCGAAGCTGTTCTGGCCGTTTCCTCTGACATGCTGGCTGTAATAAAGATTATTTGGGGCATCCAGCATCAGCGCTTCCAGCTTTTCCTTGCGGTCAATCAGCCGCTTGTTGCGCAGGTCCTCGCCGTTAAACGCCAAAAGATCGAAGACGATATAGGTGAGAGGCTGGCCCTTGGGATTTTTCATGGTGTTCTGCAGCGCCTGAAAATCCGTTTTGCCGTTTTCATCCGTCACGGCCATTTCACCGTCGAGTACCATTGCTTTTCCCGCGGACCAATCCAAAAGGGACGTGGCGACGGGCTGGAAGCGCGCCGTATAATCGTGGCCGTTTCTTGTGATCAGCCGCACGGCATTATTTTCTATAAACGCGATGATTCTGTAGCCGTCATATTTCAGCTCGTACAGCCAGCCCTCATCCTCGGGGACTGTATTCACTAATTTGGCCAGCTGCACATCAACCATGCTAAAGGGGTTTTTTATAAATTTCTCGTCTTCGCCCTGCTCGATTTCCGTCATGGTTCGCCCGGTTCGGACGCTCTCATCGAAAACGGCAGCATGTTCATCGGCATTGGCGTATTCGTCTTTTTCTTTGAGCAAGAGCCAATTGTTATTCGCCTCGCCGCCCTTGGCTTTCAGACGAATTAAAGCCCACTTTCCCCGAAGCCTTTTTCCATACAAGATAAACTTCAGCGCGCCGTCCCGGAGGCCTTCCTCGACATTAGCCTGTGGCTCCCAAAAGCCTTCATCCCACAGCATAACGGTGCCGCCGCCGTACTCGCCCTTAGGGATCGTGCCCTCAAAGTTCCGGTAATCGAGGGGATGGTCCTCCACCTGTATGGCCAGACGCTTATCATGCGTATTATAAGACGGACCTTTGGGTACTGCCCAGCTTATAAGCACGCCGTCCCACTCCAGACGAAAATCGTAATGGTTCCGGCTGGCCAGATGATGCTGGACGACAAAACGCAGCCCCTCGCCGGGCTGTGTTATATCCCCCTGCGGTTCTCCGGTTTTTTCAAAATCGCGTTTTTGGTTGTACGTTTCTAATTTAACCATAATAATTATGCCGGCGCTTTTTCTTTTTGAGCTTTTTCAACACTGGCCTTAAGGGCATCCATCAGGTCGATGACTTTGCCGGCGCTCTCCGGTTCCGCGGCGACGATCTCCTTGCCGGAGATTTTCGTTTCGATGAGTTCGTGGAGCTTGACCTGATATTCGTCCTTGTATTTTGATGGATCGAACGGCGTATCCATCGAATTGATAAGTGTTTTGGCCATATTCAGCTCCTGATCGGAAATACCCGGCTTGTTGTACTGTTTTTGAAGCTCTTTTATATCGTCGGCATAGAACATGGTGGAAATGAGCACGCCGTCTTCGCGCGGGATGATCGCCATCAGCGTGTCTTTGGTGCCCATGACGGTTTTGCCGATAGCAATTTTCTGTTCGGCCATCAATGCTGCCCGGAGAAGCTCGAAAGCCTTTTCGCCGCCCGTTTCGGGCACGGCCTGATACGTCTTGTCGTAGTAGACGGGGGAGATCTGGTTGAGCTGAGCAAAGTGCAGGATCTGAATAGATTTTTCCTTTTCGGTTTTGATTTTCTCGATCTCATCATCCGTGACGACGACATACTTGTCCTTGTCATATTCGTAGCCCTTGACGATATCCTGCGACGTAATTTCCTTGCCGCAATGGGCGCACGTTTTTTTATACCGGATGCGGCTGTTGTCTTCCTTATGCAGCTGATTAAAATGAATGTCATTATCCTGCGTCGCCGTAAACATGGCGATTGGGATGGCAACCATGCCGAATGTTATAACCGATTTCCGCGATACCATAATAAGCACCTCCAAAAGTAGTATTTCCCAATGGATTGTAAGTATCCGATCTGTTCCGGCCGGACAACGGACAACGGACAATGGGACCAAATGGCCGCTTACGCCGCCTGAAAAAGAGATGAGCTGATATATACCTGATAGAAATAGGTTCCGGGCCAATAATCGGCGACGGTATCTTTTTTCAGTTTTGTCCTCAGTTAAGAGGATAGGCTTAACAACAAAATGTAAACGTTTTGAAAAGGTTATTTGGTGTTGATTGACTTGTAACAGGGCGCCATATTATAATGCGTGATGCCGAGATGTGACACCGTGTCACAATTCGCGGCAGCCTACTAAAAGGAGCCTGACGATGAAAGCATGGCTGGGACGTTTTATGTATGGTCGTTATGGACAGGATAATCTGAACCGATTCCTGTCTGTTACGGCGCTTATTCTTTGTGTCATAGCCCTATTTACGCGATGGACAATATTAAATTCCCTGGCGATGGCACTGCTGTTCTATTGTATTTTCCGCATGTTTTCCCGCAAAACCGAAAGGCGCGGGCAGGAAAACAGGACCTTTCTCCGGGCAAGGGGAAGAATTACTCAGATATTCAGCACTATTAAAATCCGAATGAATCAAAGAAAAACACACCGGTTTTATAAATGTCCTTCGTGTAAAAAGCAATTGCGAGTGCCGAAGGGTAAGGGCCGTATCTCCATTCGTTGCCCGAAATGTAATGCGTCATTTGAGAAAATAACCTGATACGGGGGAAAAACATGCCTACCAGAACATTTTTTAATCTGCCGGATGAAAAACGGAAAAAATTGCTGGAGGCTATTTATGGGGAATTCTCCCGTGTACCGTTCGGTGAAGTATCCATCAACCGGATCATTAAGGCGGCCGGTATTCCCCGCGGCAGCTTTTATCAGTATTTTAACGGCAAGCAGGACATGCTGCAGTATCTGACGTCTGATTACAGGCAGATGCTTAAGAACAAGACATTATTGAGCCTGAAACAAAATGGCGGCGATTTATTTAAGGTGTTTCTGGAAATCCTTGATTTTTCCTATGCGTTTGTCACAGAGGAAAAGAACAATACATTTTTTAGGAATATTTTTTCGGACATACGCATTAATACCGACTTGTTTCAACAACAGAACTGCGACGGCAGTCTTGGGCAGTTAACCGGTGAGCTACTGCCGTACATCGATATGGACTTGCTGGATATCCGCGGTGAGGAGGATTTCGGCAATATGCTGGAAATCATACTATCCCTCACTGGAGAGGCCTTCGCCAAGGCTTTTTTGGACATTTCCAGCTATGAAAACAGCCGCCGGCAATATGCGGCCCAACTGGAGCTGCTGAAACGGGGATTTCGGAAGGCAAAAAGGGGAGAGGCCTGAATGTTCGGATATATTGCGGCAGACCAAAAAAACCTGTCAAAAGAGGACAAAGCCAGATACATGCAATATTATTGCGGACTGTGTCACCAATTGGATGCGCAATATGGCGGTATTGGCTATGCCACACTCACTTACGACATGACCTTTCTGACCATACTGCTTTCAGCACTGTACGAATTGGAGGAAACCCAGGGAATTCGGCATTGTGTTCCTCATCCAATTAAACGGCATCCCTATGTCGTGACGCCGGCCACGGCCTATGCGGCGGATCTGAATATTATTCTGGCCTACTACAAGTGCCTGGACGACTGGAATGACAGCCATAGTCCGGTCGCCAGGGAAAAAGGCAGGCAGCTCGAAAAATATTTGCCCCGCATTCGAGAAGCGAATCCCGATCAGTGCATGGCGATTGCGGAAAATATGCGTCGGCTCGGCGAGATGGAAAAGTCAAACGAGCTCAATCCCGATCTGCCCGCCAACTGCTTTGGCGAATTAATCGGCGCGCTGTTTGTCTGGAGGCGGGATACGTATACCGACACGCTGTGGCGAATGGGTGCGGCCTTAGGGCGTTTTATCTACCTGCTGGACGCGGTGAATGATTTGAAAGCCGATGTTAGAAAACTGCGGTACAATCCGCTGGTGGCACAGCAGGAGACTGATTTTACCCCCATTCTCACTCTTGTGATGGCCGAATGCACCGCCGAATTTGAAAAGCTGCCCATCGGGCGGGACAGCCACATTCTGAAAAATCATCTTTATTCCGGCGTCTGGCTGCGATATCGGGTGCGGAAAAAGAAAAGGACGGACGTATAACATGGAAGACCCCTACAAGGTGCTGGGCATCGCCCCTTCCGCAACGGAAGAAGAAGTAACGAAAGCCTACCGAAAGCTTGCTAAAAAATATCATCCCGACTTGAATCCCGGAGACAAAACCGCCGCCCAAAAGATGAGCCAGGTCAACGCGGCATATGAACAAATTAGAACGCGAAAAACGGGCGGCGCCTCGTATGAACGGCCGGACGGAAGCTATGGCCAGCAGCGGGGCCAATCCGGCGAAGGGTATACCTACCGGGGGGAAGACCCCTTCGGCGGTTTCAATTTCGGCGGCTTCGACGACATTTTCGGCGATATCTTCGGTTACGCGCGGCAACAGCAGAATGCCGGGGGCGCCGGATCCTCCGCGATACAGCAGGCGCGTCTTTATATCCAGGCCCGGCAGTATCAAAATGCCCTGCGTATACTCTCTCAAATTCAGCAGCGCGATGCCGAATGGTATTACCTCAGCGCTCTTTCCAATGCCGGTATCGGCAACCGGGTAACGGCGCTCAGCCATGCCAAAGACGCCGTGCGCCTGGATCCGTTAAATCCGGAATACCAGCAACTGCTGGACCAATTCCAGCAGGGAAGCTTTTCATACCGGCAGGCCGGTCAAGGACAGGGCTTTGACATGCAGAGGATGGGGCGCACATTTCTGATGATACTGCTGGCGCAGGTGGCTTGCTTTTTTTGCTGCCGCCCCTGTTGAAATGCAACTAATTGACGAATGATGGAGGACAGGTAAGCAAATGGGAAAAATTATCGGTATCGATCTCGGCACTACTAATTCCTGTACAGCGGTTATGGAGGGCGGTAAACCCGTCGTTATACCGAATGCCGAAGGCGCCCGCACCACGCCGTCGGTGATCGCCTTTTCCAAGAGCGGCGAGCGCCTGGCGGGACAGATTGCGGTCCGGCAGGCCATAACCAATGCCGACCGCACGGTCAGTTCCATAAAACGGGAAATGGGCACTGCGTATAAAGTTAAAATCGACGGAAAGTCCTTTACGCCTCCCGAAATATCGGCCATGATCCTGGGGAAGCTGAAAAAAGACGCCGAAGCGTATCTTGGCGAAGAAGTAAATAAGGCGGTTATCACCGTGCCCGCCTATTTTACCGATGCGCAGCGGCAGGCCACCAAGGATGCCGGCACCATTGCCGGGCTGGAGGTGGAACGTATTATCAACGAACCCACGGCGGCGGCGTTGGCCTACGGTGTGGATAAGGAAGAAAGCCAAAAGGTCGTAGTGTTTGACCTTGGGGGCGGCACCTTCGACATATCGGTGCTGGACATCAAGGATGGTATCATCGAGGTGCTGGCGACGGCGGGCAACAACCGTCTGGGGGGCGACGACTTCGACGCCTGCCTGATGGACTGGCTTGCCGCTGAATTCAAACGTGAAAACAAGGTGGACCTGTCCGGGCAGTCCGCGGTCAGGCAACGCCTGAAGGAGGCGGCCGAGCAGGCCAAAAAAGAGCTTTCCGCCACCGAGAGCACCGTCGTCAGCCTGCCCTATCTTATGGAATCCAAAGGGACAAACCTGCACATGAACGTCTCCGTGTCACGCGCAAAGTTCAACGAACTTACCGCTCATCTGGTAGACGCAACCGAGGGACCGGTGCGGCAGGCCATGGAGGACGCGCATATTACAAAAAGTGACATCGGCAAAGTGTTGCTCGTAGGAGGCTCCACGCGTATACCCGCCGTACAGGAGAAGGTGAAAAGCCTGACCGGCAAAGAGGGGTTCAAAGGCATCAATCCCGACGAGTGCGTAGCCATGGGCGCGGCCTTGCAGGGAGGCGTGCTGATCGGCGAGGTAAACGGTCTGCTGCTTCTGGATGTGACGCCGCTGTCTCTCGGGATTGAGACGATGGGCGGCATATGTACCCATGTGATTGAACGAAATACCACGATTCCCATTTCCAAAAGCCAGGTGTTCACCACAGCCGCCCCTTTTCAGCCGGCCGTTGAGGTTCATGTCCTGCAGGGCGAACGTCCCAAAGCCAGCCAGAACAAAACGCTTGGTAAATTTAAGCTAAAAGGTATTCAAAAGGCCATGGCCGGCGTACCGCAAATTGAAGTAACCTTCAATATCGACACAAACGGCATCGTGAATGTAGCCGCAAAAGATCTGAAAACCGGCAAGGCGCAGGAGATCACTATCGAAGCATCCTCCAATATGCGTGACGAAGATATTCAGGCAGCCATACGTGACGCCCGGCAGTATGCCGCCGAGGACGATCAGTTCCGCCGTGAAGCCGAAGTGCGGGAAGAGCTGCAAAGGCTGATTCTGCAGGCGGAGCAGGTGCAGCAGCAGGCGGCTAAAAACAAGGATAAGCAGGCCTTCAAAGCGGCCAGAGACGCGCTGAAGGAACCGATTAAAGCGGCGAAAAAAGCGCTAAACAGCAAAAATGCGGACCAGATGATTTCGGCTAAGGATACGCTGGAAGCCGCTATGGATCCCTTTGGGGAAAACGACTGATTGATAAGGACCGGATGAGGCGAGCCGTCTCCAGCAGAAAAGATATGGCGATTGCCTGTGCGCAATCGCCTGTCCCTGCATTAAGGCATTGACCCCATTTGTATTTTAGCATCAAACGCCACAGCGCCCCGGCGGTACTGTTTTTTTGCCATCGGCTTATGTCATTAAAAATGTGAAAGTGGCGGGATAGCTTTGCCAACGGAGGATAACAAGTGAAAAAGATTCGCGATTTTCTGTCGGTACATAAGCATTTCTATTGTCTGTTGCTGCTGACTCCCATTTTAATATGGTTTAAATGTCTGGAAGCGGTCCTTATACCACGATACATCATGCATACGGCGCTTGATGACCGGATCCCGTTTGTCAAGGAATTTGTCATACCCTACCTGCTTTGGTTCCCTTATATTGCCTTTGGGCTTATATACACGGGGATACATTCCCAAAGAGATTTTTTCAGGCTGTATATATTCCTTGCCGGGGGAATGTCGGTGGCCTACATAGTTTGTATGATCTATCCCAATGCGCAGGATTTAAGGCCGGACATTTCTGAGGACGACCTGTTTTCCTGGCTTGTAAAGCTGATTTACGACACGGATACCCCCACAAACGTATGTCCGAGCGTCCATGTTATCAATTCCATTGCTGTAAATACCGCGCT
Source organism: uncultured Sporobacter sp. (assembly GCA_963675425.1). Taxonomy (GTDB): domain Bacteria; phylum Bacillota; class Clostridia; order Oscillospirales; family Oscillospiraceae; genus Sporobacter. The sequence continues at coordinate 3,166,887 of OY776214.1, forward strand.
GCAACACTCCGATGCGTTTGCTTCCAAAAAATTCGGAAGAGCTGCATCCTTCAGTCTGACAATACTGATATGTCTTTCAACGGTAATGATTAAACAGCATTCTGTTTTAGATGTTTTCTGGGCTATCATCACAGCGGCTTTTTTCTATATCCTGCTGTACGTTTTACCGGACAGGAGAGCCCATAAGATTGCATAGACGGCTGTGCCGTCACACCATTCAGCTTTAGAGGGAGATATAACGGATATGCAAACCACTATTTTCAGTAATGTTTCTGTATTTATTTTGTTGTCAATTTTTAATACGATACTGTCTTTAAAAATACAACCGGTTTTTCTTGATTACAGAAGAGGGCTTTTCAGGCAAAGACGATGGGAAGATTCGGGCGCTGTTTATCAGCGCATATTTAAAGTGAAGCGCTGGAAAAACATACTGCCTGAGCTCGGCGATTTTTTCAAATGCATATTTTCGAAGAAACGGATAACATCGCATAACCGTGGTTATCTGCAGAGATATCTCGTCGAATCCTGCCGCGCCGAGCTGGTGCATTGGGGGATCATACTCTCTTCCTTCCTGTTCGGACTCTGGAATAACGTTATCAAAACATCCGTTATGATCGGAATCGCGTTCGTCCTGAATCTGCCCTATATTATTATTCAGCGATACAACCGGCCGAGAATCCGTTCCCTGCTCGCGCACAGCCGGGATAAGCAGGCGCAGAAACCCGACACGAGCCGGTTCAAGCCGGGCAGAATTCTTATTATTTCCGCAGAAAATACCGGGCACGGCCATAAAAGCATCACTCAGACTCTGCAGCAACAAATATCAAAGCTCGATCCCGGCGTACAGGTTACCGTTGTGGACGGATTTTCCCTCGGAAAAAAGACGCTTAATTGGGCTGGACAGCTTTATGATCCGCTTGTTGTCAACGTCCCCGCCTTGTGGGGTCTTATTTATAGAGTGGGAAATCATGCAGTGAGGCCGATCAACGCTTTTGTTTCAAAAAATATAAGGGAGAAGCTGGTCCGGTGCCTTGAAGATGTTAAGCCGGATGTGATTGTTACAGTTCACGCGGTTTTCATAGGTTCGGTCCTGAATATTCTGAAAAAGGAAAACTTGGATATACCCGTTATACCGTTCGTCGCGGACCTTGACAATATCTCAAGCCTTTGGGCGGATAAACGGTCTGAATACACGTTGTGCCCCAGTGTGGAAGTACAGCGGTCCATGCTTTCCTTGGGGATTGCGGAAAACAAGCTGAGGCTGGTCGGCTTTCCCGTCCGGGAAGAATTCAGTGGTTATGCTCCCAAACCTCAGGATGAAGCACGCGGTGTGTCTGATGAGGGCGCGTCCATTCTGCTGATAAACGGAAGTCAGGGATCGCGGCGAATATTGAAAATGTCCAAAGTGCTTTTAAAGCACAGCAGCGCTCACATATCGATCATTGCGGGAAATAATTCATCCCTAATCAAACACCTGAAACGGAAATTATCGCCGTATACCGGTGCCCGCGTCCAGATCTATGGCTTTACAAAGGACATAAAGACACACATGCTTGCAGCAGATATCCTAATCATCAGAGCCAGCCCCAATGTGCTGATGGAGACGGTCAATCTTTGCAAACCCATTATTGTCGTCGGCGCATTAAAGGGCCAGGAGGAAAAAAACCCTCAATTTGTGGCAAGACATAACCTGGGGATCATTTGTACCAACGTTAAAAAGCTTCCCGCTATGGTTTCTGAGCTGCTTTCGCAAAACGGAAAAAAGCTTAGGGAAATCCGCGACAGCCAGATCCAATTCAGAAATCCGCAGGCCGCGCAGGAAATCGCCGAGTTTATATTGGAAAGTGACAGCAAAGCTGTGGATTAATACGCCTCAGCTTCCAAATAACAAAGATATGTATATACATCCGGGTAAATGTCCCTGCCCCTTCCTCCGATAAACTGCATCGCCTATTGATGAGCGATAGCCGATGAAGGCGTGAAAGATATTTATGAATAATTTGTTGGAAACAGGAGCCGCCGTGCGTATAAAAGATCCGTTAAAAACGTTTAGCATTCAGCCTTTTTATTTTTGATGATTTTCCGTCCCTTTATCGTTGACAAGATAATGCATTTATGTTAGTATACTCTCTGCGTCTGGCGTATACGGAGAGATACCGAAGTGGTCATAACGGAACGGTCTTGAAAACCGTCGTACGGCAACGTACCGTGGGTTCGAATCCCACTCTCTCCGCCATTTTCCCGTTGGACGTATCAATATAATATGGAGAAGTACCCAAGAGGCCGAAGGGGCTCCCCTGCTAAGGGAGTAGCCGTGTTAAAGCGGGCGAGGGTTCAAATCCCTCCTTCTCCGCCATTGCATTAGTGACCGTTTTTACAGCGGTCACTAATGCTTTTTTATGGCCTCGAAGTCAGCATCGAGTCTTATAGAATCGAAGTAACCCTCTAATCTCACTTAAATGTAAAAATAGCATATACTAAAATGAATACCATTAAAATGAGATATGCGCCTTGTCACTTGATAATTTAATAATTAACAGTGGCTTTGAAACTGGGTCACTTTCTTCTTGGACATCCATTGATACAGTCATAACGTCACAATATTGTCATTCCGGGAGTTTCGCTGCACAATTAATCAATGAATTATCCTATTCGTTTATTTATCAAATTGCACCTGTCAATGTGGGCGAAAAGTATGAGTTTATTGTGTCTTTAGCCAAGGTCGGAACAGAACCCAGTCCACAGATATCATTAAATATAATTTTTCAAGATGCGGCTTCAAACAATCTTGGCACAGGACTGCTTAGAATTATTCCGGCGGGTTTTCTTCCTGAAGCGAATGAAAGAAACTGGATTGAAGTTTATCAAACAACGGAGCCGGCTCCTGCCGGGACAACCGAGGCTCTTGTCTTTATCAGTAAACAAGCACAAGCAGGCAGCGCAGATATTATCATTGATGATGCATCACTGCTGGCAGCAGGAGGTACTGCAGGACCCACCGGACCCACCGGAGCGACTGGAGCAACGGGGCCTATTGGGCCTACCGGGCCGCTTGCACCACAAAGCTTTATTCAACTTTTTGATAGAAACTATACCAATGAACTTATATCTGATGCACCACTCAATTTGTCTAATAATGGAATAAACCCCGTATTTACAACCGGGGGTTACACCCTTACAACAACTACGGTTACTAACGATACGCTCAATTTTCCTGGTCCCGGCCTTTATCATTTGGAGATTTCATTGCGGGCAAGTTTTTTCTTACCGCTCAGTCCCCCTCCATTTGGCTCAACTTATCAGATAGTTTTCAGCATTTTGAATGAATCAAATGTAAATGTTGGTGATATGGTCTACAATGGTATTATACCAAATGACCCCAATGCTGTTTTGGACACACAACTTATTATTCAATTTCTTTATAACACAGTTAGCCCCACCCCTAATCTTAAAATCGTTCTCAGTAACTTTAATTTTAACTTAGCATTTCAGAATAAACTAAGTGTATATGATATCATCTTTATTGTGGAGAAGCTGGATAATCCGTAAAGCCTGTGATCAAGCTGGCATGAACGACGGCAGGTGTTATGAACATTCTTTTGGAATGGTTGAACATCTGCCGTTGTTTTCTGCGCTTAATAAAAATTGTGGGCTTGGCAAATGATAAGCCGAAAATCCGCATTTTTGTTAGTATTCTTAAAATGGTCACTAATGGCACACGCTACTTCTCCACCATGGAAATGGCCAGAAATCTTAGGATATTTGGTCATTATTGTTTTATAAGGCTGTTAATAATCACTTTTTGAATACATATAACCATTAAATAAATGGGTTGTTGAAAAAGTAAGTGTTTGCAAGGTATTACGAATACCACAATGTCTATTTTGGGGATACCGTGTGCCAAGTTTTAATTATTCTTCTGTCAGTAGAAATTTACGGACACGTGTATGAGGTTCAATATGCAAGCACATAGATAAGCCAACAGACGAAATGTAATATGCCGATAGTTATGCAAATATATTTATTTAATATAACTATTGACTTCAATAATATTAAGTATATAATTAATATTATTGAAGTTGTTGCGAAAGGAGATATCAATTGAATATTGACATAATCCCACAGTGGATACTTGCATTAGAGCTAGAAGATGCTACTTTCCTGAAAAATTTTGTTTTAAAATCAGGGTCTTTAAAAGAAATTGCAAAACTTTATGAAGTCTCATACCCTACTGTACGATTACGGCTGGATAAACTTATTCAAAAAATTGAGATGAGTGACCAGAAAAAAGAGGAACCATTCTCCACTTTTATTAAGGGATTAGCGGTTGACTCACGTATAGATTTGGAAACGGCAAAAATTATTATTGAAAAATACAAAAATGAAAAGGAGAAATAGTTATTATGTATTTGAGAATTATAATCAGCACTATAATAGTCATCGCTTTATGGATTGCTGAATCTTATTGTTCAAAACTTAAAAATCCACTTTGGGGCGGCATCATGCCGTTGCTTGTATTGGCAACCAGTGTCTACATTTTAGCTACTGGATTGATTAACTTTGACCGTACATCATTTATTGTATTTTTTGTGGTTAACTTTTTTATAACAGAAGGTTGGATTGAGGGCAGAGTGAAATACAATAAAAGGCAAAAAGCAGAATTAGACAAAATGAAAGCAAGAGATATTGATAGTTAAAAGGCGGATTGATAATTGGAAAATGACTGCGCCGTACCGCGTCACCCGTTCAACATGGCCGCCTGACCCAGTACGGCGCAGTTGAAAACAGGGAAATGCGACTCAGCCTGTCAATGGGAACGGCCCGCTTTTACCGCGTGTATCCAGAAGCGGATATTGTCTTATTTATTGCAGGAATTATCAACACGCATGCAGTTTTCCAGTATTGCTGACCTTAATAAAGGAGATATTTCCCCCGAATATAAAAGGGTCAGCCGGTGCATAGCCCGTGTGCAGGCGATATAAAGTAAACTTCTGTCATATTTCGTAGAATAAGTAACCTTATCCACGCAAGGAACTATGACCTCATCAAACTCCAATCCCTTTGACATCTGTATGGATGTGATGGATATACCGTTTACAAAACGGGTGCTTTCCGGTGCAATCAAATGTACATCATAATCGGGAGACAGCCGGTCGTAGAGCAGCTTTGCGTCATGGTTGGTTTTTGTAATGATCCCAAGCGAGGAATAGGCCGTTTGGCAAAAGGCTTTAATTCTACTTTTAATACGCATAAGCTCATCACGCTTGTCCTGACAGTTAATCAGCGCAGGGGGTTCCCCATGGCGCTCAACGGCTTCTATCGTTCCAGTACCCCCGATCTGCCTGGCAAAGGAAATAATTTCATAGGTCGAGCGGTAGCTTGTTGTTAGTTCAACGAATTCCGCGCCGTTATATAGTTGCCGCATGTCGTCTAAGGTGTGCAAATGGTTGGGGTTGATAAATTGACCGAAATCCCCCAGAATGGTTTTTTGGCATTTAAACAGCAGATTAATGACGGCGTATTGGACAGGGGTGTAGTCCTGCATTTCATCAACGATTAAATGCCGGATTATGCCGCTTTTCTGTAATCCCTCGTAAGCGGCGTGAAGATACAGAAAAGGAAAAACATCGGCCCATTCCAGTGTGTTCTTTGCCGGCATGACAAACATCTCCGTTTTTTGAACCTTTTTATAAAACGCTTTATAAAGTGACAGCGTATTTTTAACCTTCAGCATCTTATTTAAAGCTTTTAAAATGGTCCGGCTTTTCGGTATGTCATCTTCCATAACATTATCCGTATCAAAGCGGTCATAAATATCATCAGCTATCATCTGTAAACGCTGCTTGACGGGATATTTGCGATAAGCGTCAAAACGTGCGCTTATAGTTTCTGCTTTTGCGGTGAAGCGGCCATACGTATAATCAGCAGGTTCAAAAACAATGCCGGGCAATTGGCCAATAAAACTATCCAGTTGCTTTAAAAAATCCAGCGTAGACTTAAAGCGTACTCGCTCGGCCCATGCGCTGTCGTTTGTTTCTATCGGGTCTTTGTCTGCCTCAAAATCAATGACGCCCTCCAGTTGCACTTCGGCAATATCCGTAAAGCTCAGCTCATAAATAGGTTCTTCGCCAAGCTCCGGAAGAACATTGGAAATGTAATCACCGAAAACCTTGTTGGGCGACAGTATTGTCACATTGCTGGCCGACAGCCTGTCTTTGAAGCGATATAGTATAAAGGCGATTCGGTGGAGGGCGATAGAGGTTTTACCGGAACCGGCAACCCCCTGAATGATAAGCGTATCTGAAATTTCATTTCTGATGATTTGGTTTTGCTCTTTCTGGATGGTGGCAATAATGGATTTCATCTTCTCATCGGAGGTATGGCTCAGTTCCCGTTGCAGGATATCATCCTGGATGTTGACGGAGCTTTCAAGGGCATATTCCAATTTGCCGTCGTTTATTTTAAATTGCCGTTTCCGGGTTAGCTTTCCCTCAATTCTTCCTACGGGAGCGTCAAAGCCTGCCGGTCCAATTTCATAATCATAGAACATACCGGCAACGGGCGCCCGCCAATCAAATATGAGCAGCTCATTTTCGTAACTGAACGAAAACCGCCCTATATAATACTTTTCTGATTTATTGCTGTCGTTTTCCTGAAAATCTATGCGGGCAAAGTAAGGCGATTCTTTTAATTTGGCAATCCTGTCCCGCAGGCCTACTGAAAATGCTCCCGTATTGTCAATTCTATTTAAAGCCAATTCATTCTGGAACATTTCATGTGGGTCTATATCCCCGCGATTTTCCACCATGTACCGCTTCAAATCCATATAGTCTCCATCAATACGCTCGACATCGGCGTTGGCCTCTTCCAAAGCATCGTCCAGCTTTTGATCAATTTCTTCAAGATGGTGTATTTCATCCAGAAAAGGAATGCTGTTATCGGTATTTACAGCAGGAGTAGTTTGAAGGCTCCTGTCAAACTTCTGCGCGTTGCCCATCGGTTTTCTCCTTTGGTAAAATAAAGCGTTGGGTGGGATAACCAAACTCTACCAGCAGCTCGGCCTCTGCAAAGCCTAAATCCAGAATGGCCTGTCGATGTCCGGTATCCGCTTTATCGCCTTTTCTGTATGTGGTAATACTGATATCCTTTCCTTTCAGCAAATCTCCCATTACTTTATCAAGAAACGCTTTGGGAATCCCTTTTTTTCGGTATAGCGGGTGTGTCCCCATAAAGTCAATGCTTCCGGTTTTATAAGAGAACAGCATGGCCCCGATTGCATTCTCATTGTCTTTTAATATCAGAGCCTGTCTGGTTTTGATTCGCTGTTTCAGTACCTGAATGTATTCATCCTCGTGCAGATGCGGAAACCCGTCAATAACGAGCCGAACTAGAGCCATCCAGCGGGGAATGTCTTCTTCTGATGCGTAATCAATAGCCCATTGAATGTTTTCTTCATTATTAAGCATTTCGTACCCACCCTCAAATTCAAATCTCGATTGTAACGGATAGAATCTTTCATTATCCCGATATTTGCTGGGAGGCTGCTTATACATGGCGGTAAAAATATTCGTAAACGCCTGCTGGCTTTCATATCCCGCGATCAGAGCAATATCCAGGATTGGCTTATCAGAAAAAACCAGCAGCTTTGCGGCCTCGGTCAATTTCCGGCGCTGAATATAATCATGGATGGTAAGTCCGATTGTGTTCGTAAACATACGATGGAGGTGATGCTTTGAGTAGTGAACCGCACTTGCCACAATATCCAGATCAATTTTTTCGGTTAAATGTGCCTCTATATAATCAATGGCTAATGCTGTATTATTAATGCTGTTAGTTGTCATTCCATCGGCCTCCTTTCGATAGATGCTATGCGGATATCTTCAGTATACCAAAATCAAGAAACGTACGTTTAATAATTCTTGCTATTTTGCGATGCCGGCGTCACCGCCGGCTCGGGCGAAATGGCCATGTTCCGGGGCCGGGTCAAACAGGTCCGGCCCCGGTTCCCGGCGCCTATAGCTCGTATCCGGATGGACGCAGTTCTACCCCAACTGCAAAAGCCCGGAAATCAGCAGATTTCCGAGCTTGGCTTTAAGTATTGCTTTTTGGAGATAAGTCTTAACTAAAAGTGCCAATAGGTAAATGGGTTTGAGGTTATGCTTGCGATTACTCCGGTGATGAAACAGTATTTTAATTACAAGGACTATAAGACTTTTCTTTATTACTGCGCCTGAGACGTTGAAAGGCTCATACTACGGCAGTTATGTGTCATGGGGTCATTTACTTTCGTCAGAGCCTTTGCCGCTGCCGCAGTGACCGGATTGCATATCGGCGGTATCGGGGATTTTGGTGAGCAGGAAACGTCCGACAAAGCTGCTATAGCGTTCACCGCGGCGCTTTATGTAGAAATAGCCGATAGCTGAAAACACCGATGCGCCGATGAAATTAACAATCAGGTCCTTCATTGTGTCAATAATTCCGATGTCCAGATAACCGTTTACGACGATTTCTGTCGGCTCGCCGTTTACAGTACCGTAAATAACCGATTTGGAGATGTCGGAGACAATCACCGGCACATTACGGCCCGCCGGATTAAAGTCAACCGTACTGATTGTCGAGACAATTGTGTCTTTCTGCATATCCATATGTAGTAGCCTATCACCAGTGTACTCAAAAAACTCCCAAAGAACACCGATGGTCATGGAAAAACAGAAAGCGACGAGTGCTACAAAAATTGGAGACATGCTGATGCAGAATTTTTTATGTCGATTTAGAATATCTATCAACGCAATGCCGATTGCCGCGCATAAAAAGCCATTAATTGTGTGTAGCATGGTATCCCATCCCGGGACATTGAGGTAGTATTCATGGATTTCTCCCAAGATTTCGGCGGCAAAAATAAACAGTAATATAATGACCTCAAGCGTATCAGGAACGTCAACCTTGATTCGTTTTTCAACGAAGGTGGGGATCATGAACAATATAAGTGTTAGGATACACAGGAATACGTTGGCATAATCTTTGTTGATAAATTGAGCGATCATAACGGCTATTACGAGGAGTCTCAATATCCAGTAACAGGCAAAAAGACGCGGGTGTGTTTTTGCTGATACTTTCATGCTGCGCCACATCGGACGTAAAAAATTAACCTTCAGCTTCATAGCAGATTTATTCTCCTCAAATTAATACATCGCTCATTATTTTCGTCCGATATCCGTCCTGAAATGCTCGTTCTTAAAATGAATCAGGCCGACGCCCTCGTAGGCGCGGCGCACCGCCTCCTCAAGCGTGTAAGCCGTTGCCGTTATGCCGAGTACGCGTCCGCCGCTTGTGAAATATTGTCCGTCCTTTTTAGCCGTTCCCGCATGATAAACTGTGATATCCGACGGGACAGCGTCAAGGCCTGTGATCTCAAAGCCCTTTTCATAGCTGACAGGGTAGCCACCGCTGGCCATGACGACGCAGCAAGCCGAGCCGGATTTCCAACAGATATCGATCTCATCTAGTCGCTCGTCAACGACGGCCTCGAAAATATCCAGAAGGTCCGTCTCAAGCAGAGATAGGATCGGCTGCGTTTCAGGATCACCGAAGCGCGCGTTATATTCTACGACACGCGGGCCGTCCGGTGTGAGCATCAGCCCGAAATAGATGACGCCTTTAAACGTGCGCCCTTCCTGGTTCATGGCCTCAAGCGTCGGACGAAAGATGGTGTTCATGCAAATCTCGGCCAGCGCGTCCGTATACTTGGGACTGGGGCAGAAAGCACCCATACCGCCCGTATTCGGCCCATCGTCGCCGTCGTACGCGCGCTTGTGATCCTGGGAGGGAAGCATGGGGACGATGGTCTGGCCGTCCGTAAAGGCCAGCACAGTCACCTCCGGGCCAGTCATGCATTCCTCGATGACGACCGTGCGGCCGCTGTCGCCGAATTTATTGTCCTTCATCATGGACGCCAGCGCTTCCAGCGCTGTGTCTACATCCGGCGCCACGACAACGCCCTTGCCGAGCGCCAGACCGTCGGCCTTGACGACGATTGGCGCGCCCTGCTCCTTAATATAAGCCGCAGCCGAGTCGTAATCAGAAAAAACCTCATACCGCGCCGTCGGGATACCGTATTTTTTCATCAGGTTTTTTGAAAAAGCCTTGCTGCTTTCGATAACCGCCGCGTTGGCGCGTGGCCCGAAGGCGCGGATGCCCGCGTTCTCCAGCGCGTCGACCATCCCAAGCGCCAGCGGATCATCCGGAGCGACCATGACGAAGTCAATCGGATGATTCTGGGCAAAGCGGACAATACCGTCGATATCGGTCGCTTTAATGTCGACGCACTCGGCGATGTCCGAGATGCCGCCGTTTCCCGGCGCGCAGAAAAGCTTTTCGACACGGTTGGAATGCTTCAGCGCCAGACAGATCGCGTGTTCACGCCCGCCGCCGCCAACAACCAATACGTTCATGAATTTGTCCCCCTATGATATAAAAGTAGGGGCGATTCACGAATCGCCCGTTCTGTCAGTTACAGTTAAATAGGCGCGATCGATGAATTGCCCCTATAAAGAGCCGGTTTCATTAATGATGGAATAAACGCATCCCGGTAAACGCCATAATCATGCCGTATTTGTCACAGGTTTCAATGACGTTGTCATCGCGGATGGAGCCGCCCGGTTCGCCGATATACTTGACGCCGGATTTGTGCGCGCGCTCAATGTTGTCGCCAAAGGGGAAGAACGCGTCGCTGCCAAGCGCGACGTCCGTCATGGTGGCAATCCAGCTTTTCTTTTCCTCGCGTGTAAAAACAGCCGGTTTTTCGGTAAAAACGGCTTCCCATTTGCCGTCGGCCAGAACGTCCTCATACTCGTCAGACATATAAACGTCAATGGCGTTGTCGCGGTTGGGGCGGCTGATATCGGCTTTAAACGGCAGCGTGAGGACTTTCTCGTGGCGGCGGAGCAGCCAGTTGTCGGCCTTGCCGCCGGCCAGGCGCGTGCAGTGGATGCGGCTTTGCTGGCCTGCGCCAACGCCGATGGTCTGCCCGTCCCTGACGTAGCACACGGAGTTGGACTGGGTGTACTTGAGCGTTATGAGAGAGAGGATAAGATCGCGTTTGGCGCTGTCCGGAAGCATTTTGTTAGACGTAACGATATTGGTTAAAAGGGTTTCGTCGATCTTAAATTCATTCCGGCCTTGCTCAAAGCTGATGCCGAACACGTCTTTATATTCTGTTTTTTCAGGCCTGTAGTGCGGATTGATCTGGACAATGTTGTAATGGCCTTTTCGTTTCTTTTTCAGTATTTCAAGGGCCTTGGGCGTGAACCCCGGGGCGATGACGCCGTCGGACACCTCAAGTGCTAAAAACGACGCCGTTTCCTCATCGCAGACGTCTGACAAGGCGGCCCAATCGCCGTAGGAGCTCATACGGTCCGCGCCGCGCGCGCGGACGTAGGCGGCGGCGATGGGGGACAGGGTAAGCTCGTCCGTAAAGAAAACGGCTTTGTCCAGCTCGGTCAGCGGCGTACCGACGGCCGCGCCGGCAGGGGAGACATGCTTGAAGGAGGCGGCCGACGGCAGGCCGGACGCTTCCTTCAGCTCGCGGACCAGCTGCCAGCTGTTAAACGCGTCGAGGAAATTGATATAGCCGGGCTTTCCACCGAGTACCTGGATCGGCAGCTCGCCGTGCCGGATGAAGATGCGAGCAGGCTTTTGATTGGGGTTGCAGCCGTATTTAAGTTCCAGCTCTGTCATATCGTATACCTCAGCTTTGATTTTTGTTGATAATGAAGTTTTCAATCCGACCCGTCGTAAGGTCCTTGGACAGGGCGAACAGAGAGACCTTATTATCTGCGTTCAGTGCGCTCCAGACAGCGCTGGCATAATCGCGCAGGCTCCCTGTAACGGCTACGGCTTTCGGCTCGCCCTCAAACGATGGGATAGGGTTGCCGTCGGATTTATACGTGTGGATTAGATGCCCGATGCCGGGCATCAGCGCGTCATACTCAAAGAACTGCCGGCAGCTGCAGGACGGATTTCCGTCAAGACTTTTTAAAATGGATAGCTTATAACTACCGCTCGGTTCAATCAGGCCTGAAATGCGCGGCGTATAGTTCGGCTCGTCAGGCTCAAACGTGCGTGTCAATAGGGACGAATAAAAGAAGTTGCCGGAGGATACGCCGGCGCGAATCGTATCGGTCTGGTCGCCGTTTGTGACGATGATCGTATCCTCAAAAATGCGTACGGGGTGATAGATGACGAGGCTGGGATCCGTCATTTTGGACGGGTCAAACGCCTCGGTTCGGATACCGTCGTCCGTAGGCAGGAAGACGCGGTTTCGGCTGTTAGTGCTTCGGCCCATAATGAAATAGAGAAGGACGGCGCGGGTGCCGTCCTCGCTGCAGCCAATCATGATGCCGCGGCCTGGATACGTATTGGCTCGAAGCTCAGCCGTTATGTCAAGCAGGGTCATTTAGCAGCCTCCTTGATATGGACAATACGTCCGACAACCTGCAGTCGACCCTCGCAGTACAGAGAAATGGCCTCGGGGAGAATTTGCCACTCGACCTCTTCCATGATGCGCTTTTGAAGCGATTCGGCCGTGTCGTCCTCGTGTATTTCTATGGCGCGCTGGCTTATGACAGGCCCCATATCGGCTTGAGCCGTGGCAAAGTGGGCCGTCGCGCCGGACAGCTTGACACCGTAATTGAGCGCCGCCTGATGCACTCGCAGGCCGTACAGACCCTCGCCGCAGAAGGACGGGACGAGCGACGGATGAATGTTAATGATTCTGTTTTCAAACGCCTCGACGACGGATGCGCCGAGTACAACGAGAAAGCCGGCTAAGACGACCAGCTCAATGTCCAGACTCTTTAGCTTTTTGTAGATTGCCTCGTTGAAGCCTTCTCTGTTGGGAAAGTGTTTATAATCGATAACAAAAGATGGGATATCGGCGCTCTTGGCGCGCTCCAGCGCGTAAGCGTCTGGCCTGGATGAAATAACGGCTGCGAGCTCGCAGTTTTTAATTCTGCCAAAATTATTTGCGTTGATGATTGACTGAAGGTTTGTTCCGTTGCCGGAGACAAGTACGGCGGTTCTTACCATTTCAGCTCAACTCCTTTTTCTCCATTGACGCAGCTTCCAATAACGTATGGGTGTTCACCGATTTGTATGAGCGCGTTGACGATATCGCCGACGTCTTCGCTGCCGACGGCCATCACGAGGCCGATGCCCATGTTGAACGTGTTATACATATCACGCGCGGGAATTTTACCGACCGTTTGAATATACGAGGAGATGTTGCATTGGGGAAAGCCATCCGGAAGAATCTTGGCAGTGATGCCATCGGGCAGCATGCGCGGGATATTTTCGAATAGCCCACCGCCGGTAATGTGGCAGAGGCCTTTGATATTCATGCCGAGCGTTTTAATCAAATGCAAAACCTGCCGGACATAAATACGCGTCGGCTTGATAAGCTCCGCGCCCAGCGTCGAAAACAGTGCCGGTACTTTAGTCGCGAGCGTTTCCGGTGTTGGATCAAGAACCTTGCGTACGAGTGAGAAGCCGTTGGAATGAAGACCCGAGGAGGCCAGACCGATCAGCCGGTCGCCGGCTTTGATGGTGCTGCCGTCGATGATCTTATCGCGGTTGACCACGCCGACCGCGAAGCCGGCCATATCGTATTCATCTTCAGTGTAAAAGCCGGGCATTTCAGCCGTTTCACCGCCGATGAGCGCACACCCCGCCTGACGGCAGCCCTCGGCAATGCCGGAGACGATCTGCTCTGTACGCTCGGGAATATTTTTACCCATGGCCAGATAATCCAGGAAGAACAGGGGCTCCGCGCCGGAGCATATGATGTCGTTGACACACATGGCCACGCAGTCGATACCGACGGTATCGTGTTTGTCCATCATAAAGGCGATTTTTAGCTTTGTGCCGACGCCGTCCGTGCCGGAAATGAAAACGGGATGCGCCATTCCATCCAGCTTCGGTTCAAACATCCCGCCGAAGCCGCCGAGACTGCCGAGTACACCCTCGCGGAAGGTGCTTTCAACGAGCGGCTTAATCCGCTCTACCGACTCATACCCGGCTGTCACATCGACGCCTGCCGCGGCGTAGCTTTCTGAAAATGAATTTTGCATACGCTTTTCCTTTCGCGTTACTGGCCGAAGATACGGCGCTGCATCTCCAGATAAGCGCCTTCCACGTTGCCGAGATCCTGACGGAACCGGTCTTTATCGAGCTTTTCGCCGGTTTTGGCATCCCAGAAACGGCAGGTGTCGGGGCTTATTTCGTCGGCCAGAACGATTTCACCGTCTGTCGTCTTGCCGAATTCCAGCTTGAAATCGACAAGCGTGATACCGCACTGAAGAAGCGTTGCCTTTAGAAAATCGTTTACTTTAAACGCATACTCCGTAATAAGGCCAACTTCGGCCGGCGACGCCAGTTCCATGGCATAAACATGTGAGATGTTGATCATCGGATCGCCTAAGTCGTCGTTTTTATAGGAAAATTCCAGTGTCGGCTTTTTGAATACGGTGCCTTCCTTGACGCCGAAGCGTTTGGAAAACGAACCCGCGGCAATGTTACGGATAATAACCTCAAGAGGAATGATATCCACGCGCTTAACAAGTGTTTCACGCTCGGAGAGCTCCTCTACAAAATGCGTGGGGATGCCAACGTCATCCAGAAGACGCATAAAGTGATTTGTCATGCGGTTGTTGATGACGCCCTTGCCGACAATGGTGCCCTTCTTTTCGCCGTTGAAAGCCGTTGCGTCGTCCTTGTAGTCAACGACGACGAGTGCAGGGTTGTCGGTTGCGAATACCTTCTTAGCTTTTCCTTCGTAAATCTGTTCCATCTTTTTCATAGATTTTCTACCTCATTTTGAAGTTTTGCGTCCTTGTCCGAAACGATCTGCGCCATTTTTGATTTAAACTCCGTAAGCCGCCGCGCCAAAGCGTCGTCGGATAAAGCCAGAATCTGAGCGGCCAGAATGGCCGCGTTGTCGGCCCCGTTGATCGCCACCGTCGCCACCGGTACGCCGGACGGCATCTGTACGATGGATAAAAGACTGTCCAAGCCATCCATTGTAGAGGATTTTATGGGCAGTCCGATCACGGGGAGTGTCGTATAAGCGGCCAGTACGCCGGCCAGATGCGCAGCCTTCCCGGCGGCCGCGATGATTACGCCGAAGCCGTTGTCAATTGCCGATACGGCAAAAGCTTCGGCTGCGTACGGTGTCCTATGCGCTGAGATGACACGTGCCTCGAATGGAATATCAAAAGCCCTGAGCTGCTTGATTGCCCCGCCGACAACGCCCAGGTCGCTGTCAGAGCCCATGACCACTGCTACTTTTTTCATCTTTACCTCCCCGTACGCACCCTTGCGTGTCGATAAATTTAAAATCCCCGCCGTTAGGTTTGTCCATCCACGGTGGTAAAACGTAATATACGGGAAAAAATCACACTAATATTTGTCCTTATAGCTCTTTAGCCATCAACTAATTTGTAAACGTCGATAATCTAACGAGACAGATCAATAGAAATCTACAATAAATCGATAACATAGTATAATAATTCAGGTGCATTTTCAAGATTATCCAAAATCAAAACGTAATTTTGTTAAATTCACCAACGGGCAGTTGTAAACAAAATGTAAATGCGTTAAAATAGCAACAATAAAATTTCACGGAGGTTTTTATGCCCGTTCAAAGACTCTCGAAAGTCCTTGAAATCAGGAAGCTGACAGAGGATGCCTTTTTACTGCGTTTGGATGCGCCGGATATTGCTGATACCGCCGCCCCGGGCCAGTTTGTTCATATCAAATGCGGCGCAGAACAGTTGCTGCGCCGCCCAATCAGTATCTGCAACGCCGAAGCCGGCGTATTGACCGTCGTTGTCGAAGCGCGCGGGGCGGGAACACGCTGGCTGGCCGGACGTCAGCCCGGCCAGACGGTGGACCTGCTTGGCCCGCTTGGAAACGGCTATGACGTTGCCGGCGGCAGACTCTTGCTGATCGGCGGCGGAATCGGCGCGCCGCCGCTTTTATACGCGGCGCGAAAAGCAGCCGGCCGCGTGACGTCTGTACTAGGCTTTCGCACAGCCGGGTGCGTTATTCTTCAGGATGAATTTCAAAGCGCCTGTGACGCGTTTTGTCTGACGACTGACGACGGCACGGCCGGTGAGCGCGGGTTCGTTACGGACGTATCGAAACGGCTGCTGGATGAAAACCGCTTCGATGCCGTTTTGGCCTGCGGCCCCAAACCAATGCTGAAAGCTGTGGCGGCACTAACACGGGAATATGGCGTCAGCTGTCAGGTTTCACTGGAGGAACGGATGGGCTGCGGCGTTGGCGCGTGTCTTGTCTGTGCCTGCAAAACTGTTAAGGACGGCAGCGAACATATGAGCCGCGTCTGCCGGGACGGACCGGTATTCAACGCGCAGGAGGTGGTCTGGGAATGACGGATCTGAGCGTTAAATTTGCGGGTGTTGATTTCAAGACACCCGTCGTCGTTTCGTCCGGCACATTTGGCTTTGGACACGAGTACGGCGAGTTATTTAACTTGTCGGACCTCGGCGGCATCGCCGTGAAGGGACTGACAGCGCGTGAACGGCAGGGGAATCCACCGCCCCGCATAGCCGAAACGCCTATGGGGATGCTCAACAGCGTTGGTCTCCAAAATCCCGGCGTCGACGCGTTTATTATGAATGAGCTGCCGTTTCTGCGCCGGTACGATACAAATATTATTGCCAACATATCGGGAAATACCGTGGAAGAATACTGCGAAATGGCGGAAAAACTCTCAGATGCAAATGTTGACCTCCTTGAAGTCAACATTTCCTGTCCGAATGTTAAAGCCGGGGGCCTGGCCTTTGGTACGTCACCCGATTCAGCCGCGCTGGTGACCCGGGAGGTCAAGCGCCATGCGGCCGTTCCTGTAATGATCAAGCTGTCGCCGAATGTGACCGATATCGGGGAGATCGCCCGCGCCGTCGAGGCTGCCGGCGCGGACGCCGTTTCACTCATCAACACGCTCTTAGGACTGCGTATAGACATTGAGACGGGCCGGCCCATTCTCAAAAACAACACAGGCGGGCTGTCGGGCCCAGCCGTCCTGCCCGTCGCGCTCCGGATGGTTTGGCAGGTTAAAAACGCCGTAGGGATACCGATAATGGGTATGGGCGGCATCTCGACAGCAAACGACGCTGTGGAAATGATGCTGGCCGGCGCCGATTTGATATCGATGGGGACGGCCCTATTTACCGAGCCGCTGGCGCCTGTCAAGATAACGAACGGACTTAAGGCCTATCTGGAGCGGAAGAATATTGAGCATGTAACAGAAATAACAGGAAAGGTACAGCCATACTGATGACGACCATTTATCTCATCCGTCATGCCGAAGCGGAGGGTAACCTTTACCGCCGTATTCACGGCATTTATGACAGCCTGATTACCAAACGCGGTTACAAACAAATTGCCGCGCTGAAAAAAAGATTTGAAGCCATTAAAATTGACGCGGTGTATGCCAGCAATCTGTTACGGACGATCAAGACAGCCGGCGCCATATACTTAAGTCACAAGCTGCCGCTTATCGTTTCTCCAAGATTGCGCGAGGTCTGCATGGGTGTCTGGGAGGACCGGACATGGGGTGAGGTTGAGCATTTTGAACCCGAGCAGCTTGAAAACTTTAATAACGCCCCGGCGCGCTGGAAGGTCGACGGCGGGGAGGATTACTATGAGCTTCAAAGCCGCGTGACACGAGCGGTGCTGGATATCGCGGCCAAGCACGACGGCGAAACGGTCGCCATCTTTTCCCACGGCCAGGCCACGCGGACCTTTTTAGCCGGGGCGCTCGGCATCACGCCGGAGGAGATTTCGCGCATCAAGCACAGTGACAACACGGCTGTGGCTCTTTTACATGTTGACGGAGAGAAGATCGATGTCGACTGGTTCGGTGATAACTCACACCTGACGGAGGATATCAGTACCTTTGCGCATCAGAAATGGTGGCGCGAGAACACAACGTATGACTCGACGAATCTGCGATTTACATCGTTTGATTTCGCAAATGACAGCGGGTTATATCTGGACTACCGCTGCGACGCACACGTCTCGGTTTACGGGGCGGAGCTGCCGGTCGACGAGAGCATATTGGAAAATGCCGCGGCACATGCCCGGGCGCATCCGCGTGCCGTCTCCCTTGCGCTGATTCATGACACGCCGGTCGGCGTGATTGAATTGAACACGCAAGAGGGTGAAGCTGAAAAGGTCGGTGTGATTGAATTCTTTTATATGATACAGGAGCATCGCCGTATGGGCATCGCCGTACAGCTGTTAGGTCAGGCTGTCTCCGTTTTCCGGTCGCTCGGCCGTGAGAAGCTGCGTATGACGGTCAGCGATAAAAACGAACGGGCGCTGAACTTTTGTGAAAAGTACGGCTTTGAGCTGGCCGGCGTATTCGAAAACCGGTTTGGGAAACACTTGATATTGGAAATGAATATTGCCCTGCAATGAGGTGTCTGGGATGATGAAGGGGCGGATTTCAACGAATAGCGGATTACCATTAATTATCACGCAATTGTCAATTAACTGGGTTTAATATCACGGGTTTCTTATTAATTATCAAATATCGGACTGCAGAGGTATACATGACGCCAAGCAATTTTTTGCCGGTTTCCCGGGATGATATGCTCGCCCGGGACTGGTATTATTACGACTTTCTTCTTATCACGGGCGACGCGTACGTCGATCACCCGAGCTTTGGCACGGCCGTTATCGGCCGCGTTTTGGAGGCCGACGGCTTCCGCGTCGCCGTGCTGGCGCAGCCGGATTGGAAGAGTGCCGACGATTTTCTGGCAATGGGCCGCCCAAGATACGGAGCGCTTGTTGGTGCGGGAAATCTAGATTCGATGGTCGCGCATTATACGGCGGCTAAAAAGCCGCGCCACGACGACGCGTATTCGCCCGGCCGTAAGGCCGGACGCCGGCCGGACCGGGCGACGATTGTATATGCCAACCGCGTGCGCGAAGCGTTTCCTGGCTTGCCGGTTATCATCGGCGGGCTGGAAGCGTCACTGCGGCGGTTTGCACATTACGACTACTGGGAAGACAAGGTCCGCCGGGCGATTTTGTTGGACGCCGGGGCGGATCTTCTCGTTTACGGGATGGGGGAGGCCGCTACCCGGGAAATTGCCGCTCGCTTAAAGCGCGGAGACCCTGTTGAGACGATAAACGACATCAGAGGCACGGCTTATATTTCATCAGATCAATCAGGAGGCCCGACTGACGCCGTTGAATGCGCGTCCTATGAGGAAGTAGCGTCGGACAAGCGGCGTTATGCCGAGGCCGCGATGCTCCAGTATGACGAGCACGACCCCGTACGCGGACGCACCATCATTCAGCGCTGCGCCGGGCGGCTCTTGGTGGTTAACCCGCCTCAGCTGCCGCTGACCACGAAGGAATTTGATCGCATCAGCGAGCTGCCTTACACCCGGGAGGTCCATCCGATATACGACAAGGACGGCGGTGTGCCGGCCATTGAGGAAGTGCGCTTTTCCGTCATCCATAACAGGGGCTGTTTCGGCGCGTGTTCGTTCTGCTCGCTGGCGTTTCACCAGGGGCGCATGGTCACCGCCCGAAGCCACGAATCCATCCTGCGCGAGGTCGAGCGTTTTGTAACGCATCCGGAATTCAAGGGGTACGTTCACGATGTCGGCGGACCAACGGCCAATTTCCGGCGTCCATCCTGTAAGCAGCAGCTGAAAAACGGGCTGTGCCGCGATAAAACGTGTCTCGGGCCGTCGCCGTGCAAAAATGTGGACGCCGACCATTCAGACTTCTTGAAGCTGCTCCGGAATATCGAACTGATACCCGGCGTTAAAAAGGTTTTTATCCGCTCCGGGATCCGGTTTGATTACCTGCTGGCCGATAAAAGCGGGGAGTTTTTTGCCGAACTCGTGAAAAATCACGTTTCCGGCCAGCTCAAGGTCGCCCCGGAGCATTGCGTGGACAGCGTGCTGGAATATATGGGAAAGCCGCGCCACAGCGTTTATGAGCGGTTTGAAGAAAAATACAAGCGGCTCAACGAACGATACGGCAAAAAGCAGTTTCTCGTACCGTATTTTATCTCGTCCCATCCCGGCTCGACGCTTTTAGACGCCGTGGCACTGGCGGAATACCTCAACAGGCGCGGCGTCCAGCCGGAGCAGGTACAAGACTTTTATCCCACGCCGGGGACGCTGGCGACCTGTATGTATTATACGCAACTGGACCCGCATACCATGCAACCCGTCTATGTGCCAAAAACGCCGCATGAGAAAGCTTTACAGCGCGCGCTCCTACAGTGGAAGCGCCCGCAAAACAAAACGCTCGTGCTGGAAGCGCTGAAAAAAGCCGGAAGGGAAGACCTCATCGGTTTTAGCAAGCACTGCCTTGTCCGCCCAATGAGGACCGATGGCAGACAGCCGGCAAAAAAGCCGACAAGACAACCCCCGGGTAAAACCACAAAAAAATCGTCCGGCAGAAAGCCGATAAAAAAATAGACTACGCAAACCGTATAACTAAAAAGCAAAACAAACACCGCCGAACGCTGTCAGCGTCCGGCGGTGTTGTGATTGTCTGTGACAAAGTAAACCACCGGCTCTGCCGGTGGGCAAAAAAAGCTTTTAGCGAGGAAAAAAGTGGACAAGAAAAAACCTCGGGGATTAGAGTGGTACAGGTTTGCCGACCGTACTAAAAAAATCCAGGAGGTTAATTCATGAAAAGTGTAGATGTGAGTAGTTTAGAGCACACAACGTGGAGATGTCAATACCATGTTGTGTTCGCCCCAAAATACCGAAGGATGGAGATATACGGGAAAATAAAACAGGATATCGGAATAATCCTAAGGAAGCTATGTGAGCAGAAGGGTGTCGGGATAATAGAAGCAAATGCATGCTCCGACCACATCCACATGCTGATAAGTATACCACCGAAATATAGTGTGTCGCAGATAATGGGGTTTCTGAAAGGAAAGAGCAGCCTGATGATATTCGACAGGCATGCAAATTTGAAATATAAATATGGGAATAGGCATTTCTGGGCACGTGGATATTACGTAGATACTGTAGGAAGGAACAAAAAAGCAATAACGGCCTACATCCAGAACCAATTACAAGAGGATCAGATAGCGGACCAGATAAGTCTGAAAGAATATGTTGACCCGTTTACGGGTAGCAAGAATACTTAGGCATAAAACAGTGCCCCTTTAGGGGCGGCCCGAAAGAGCAATGCGGTCGGCGAACTTTTTGGGCCCCTTGAGGGGCACTGCTGGTACCAAGCCCTTCTAGGGCTATTCATGCCTCCGGCTTAGCCGGAGGTTTTGACTTATTTAAGCTCCATAATTTGAAACAGCGTAGTCGCTGAATTTAGACAGCCGTGTTTCAAGGTCGTCGCCGTCGTTATAGAGCTCCGGCATACCGTCCAGCCAGGAAAATCTCTCATAAAACGGTTCGGACGATGAAGGGCCAAAGGAGTAGCCGCCGTCGCCACCAGTCGAAAGCGAGCTGCTCACGAGCAGGATACTGTTTTCTAAGAGCGCATTCACTTCGTCGGCAAAAGAGACCATTTCGGGTGCATTAAATTCCTTGTTGCCGTTTATATCGAACTCAAGTTTGCCGCTGCGAAAAACATTTTCCGTTCCGCCTTCCAGCGTGAACACGGAATATGCATAGTCACAGTAACCCTGAAACATACCCGGTTTATAACGAAGCATATAAAATTCATCGTCCAGCTCGCACAGAAACAGCGAATCCCAGCCGGCATGAGCGGCAGCCAGATCCTCACTCCATATTTCTTTGCCGCTGTTATCGCATACATGAAGCGTGATATAAAGATCGGTGTCCATATGTGTTTTGTCCAGATAGAAGGATTCATCCGAATCGTCCCGGTTCACATCGGCTGCGACGATGAAATGATAGTCGTCGGAAACGGCAGACACGCTGTCGGGACTAACGGAGCTGTTTTCATCGGCGGGGAGCTTATTAATACGTTCCACTAGCCCGTCAGCGTCATAGTAAAAAATGACCTGCCCGCCGTCCTCCAGCTCATAAACGTCGCCCCATAAACCGGATAGCTGACCGGCTGGGTCACCCAGTGCGGCATGAACGTCGTCAATCGGCGTTCCCATATCTATTTTTTCAATATCGTCGATGTTGAGGGACGTGTCTGGAAAAGTGCCGGAAGTCGTGACGGCGTCCTTATCCTCCGGGTTCTCCGGCTTATTAGATAGGCTTTCGTTTGTTGCACAGCCTGTTATGAAGACCGTTAGGAGCACGACAGCGACAAGCATCAGAATAAACGTGTATCTCCGCATACAATTAACCCCTTTGGTTGGCAGACGTTGTACTTTTCAAGTCTATCAACGATGAAAGAATCTGTCAAATTTAATTAACTGATGGTTTACTTGACACATACACGTAAATACAAACAACTTGCGGCTCAAACACGCAAATGGTATATTAAACTAAAAGGAAGGCCAAAGAAGAGCGCGCAGCGGGGTAATCGGGGCTCTGCTTGGAATTTCGACACGGGCTGACGCAGATGGGTTTCACAGAAATGCTCGTGCATATTTTAGTAAAAACTATTGCTAAGGGAAGTCAGATATTAATGCGTACATTTTGTAAAAGGGCTTTTAACTGCATGCTCCCGGCCCTAATATTTTTTTTTCTCAGTGCGTGCCAGTCACCAGTAAGTAACTCGTTGGATGAAATATCAAACCCTACGCCGCAAGATATACCGTCGTCCACAACAACAAGCGACACCACGGCAGACAGTGATGAATCCAAAGCTGTGCCGTCCGACGATTATCAGGTCTCTGATAACAGTGACGATACCGTAACCATCACAAAATACACAGGTGAAGGCGGGGATGTCGTAATACCATCTGAAATAGACGGAAAAAAAGTGACGGCAATCGGAAATATATTCGAAGATACAGGGGCGTTTCAGAACTGCGTCACGGTAACTTCCGTCATCATTCCGGACGGCGTAACCGAAATACAAGACAATGCGTTTTATAGCTGCTCCAGCCTCATAACTGTTACGATCCCCGCCAGTGTTACGCTCCTCCGGAACTGTGCATTTGCGGATTGTACCAATTTGAAATCTGTTTACTTTGAAGGTAACGCACCGCAAATTGCAAATTATGTATTTGATGCGCCTTCTTTAACTTTATATTACCACGAGGGCACGTCTGGATGGACGGACCCTTACTATAGTTGCCCAACGGAAATATACTAATGGTTTATGAGTATCAAGCAGGCTGAATGTTCATAGGAAAACACGAACCCCGAGGCGCGTGTTAATGAAAAGCAAAAGCGGCGCAGTCAGCGCCGCTTTTGCTTTTCAAGGAGGAATCTATGAAATCGCATTATAAAGTGATTTCCGATAATAAAAGGCTTCCGTCGTCTTCATGAACATATGGACGTTGTCCAAATCGACGTCGGGCGACAGGTCGCAGCCGGATGAGATCACAAAGTTGTTGTATTTACCGCACGCATTTAAAAGCTTTAGCGTTTCAAGACGGACATGCTCCGTGGACTTGCCGTTAAATACATTGGCCGGGCTGATATTACCCATGACGAGATAGTTCCGCGGAACCCTTTCAAGCATCGCTAGCATATCAACGCTGTTGCCGAAGTGGAAGCCGTAACAGCCCGTGTCCACGATTGAATCGAGCAGGTGAGGAACGGCGTTGCCGCAGTTATGATATATGAAAATAAAATTCTTGTCCTGAAGAGTATGGACAATTTCGCGGACATAGTCGCTGGAGAACTCGTCCACCAACTGAGGAGATAAAAGACCCGCCAGCGGTTCCGACATGATGATGCCGTCCGCGCCGATTTTTTGAAGAGCCGCCGCGTAATCCATGATAAACGCCGTCGCCTTTTTCAGAACCGTATGAACCAGTTCCGGTTCTTCATAGCACTGCAGCAGGATGTCGTTGACGTTCATCAGGCGCCCGGCCAGCGAGAATGGACCGATACACTGGGCGATAACAGGACGGTCTGTTATGAGCATCTGTGCTTTGCGGATCGATTCGACGACCTCGCCGGTGCGTCCGTCGCCGATTTTTGGGATTTGGAGAGCCTCAGCGTCTTCCTCGGTGGCCACGAGCTTACCAATGATTGTTGGGACCTCGTCGGCCTTATAAACCGTATGTGCGCCAAACGCTTCGGCTTCAACGGACAGATCCATGTACGCCAGCGCGGCTGGCATGTCGAAATGATCGGCAATCAGCCGCATGCCGACAGATTGATGGTTACTGTCGGCAACGAGCTCCCTGACAGTGAGATACAGGTACTGCACGGCGGGGAACGTCAGAATGGGAAGCGCTTTTTTGCGCTCCGTATAGATGATCTGTTCGGTCCAGTTATACATATTCATACGTATACCTCCCAAGGATAAATCGATAAAAAAGTATCGATACACTAGAACTGATACCATTATCCGACATTGTTGTTTCTGTGTAAATAGCTTTAGGAGATTATAGTTATAAAATACAAATAAATAGGTAAATATCAATAAAACAATACCCAATATATATTACATTATGTATAAGAAAAGGGCTTGTTTTAGCAAGCCCTTTAAACGCATGGCAAAACTAAAAATGCAAAACTGTAGTCGATTTAATCAGGTGTTCGGAATTAATACGCTGCTTCGCTCATTATCATAGAATTCACGGCTGTAAGCATAAATTTCCGCGACCATATTCCATGCTTTTTCAGGGTCGAATTCAAAAATGTTTATGTAAGCTCCTCCGCCCCGGCCGTAGAGGTCAACCGTTTTGCGCAGCTTTTCGTCAAGGTCTTCCTTGGCGTAGGGATGGCCGAACATGAAATCTTCGATAAAAACATTAAAGCCGATCTTGTCGCCATACTTCTTTTTCAAAGCCGGCAGGTCGTTGGCGCGGCGCTGGAGCTGCAGAAAATCCATGTTCAGCTCGATCATATAGGGGATAAAACGCTTCACATTGCCGCAGCAGTGGAATTCAAACAGGACGTTTTTAGATTTAATATGGTCGAGGATCCGCTTTGTGGGTTCGAAAATGATCTCCTCCATCATTTTCTCGCTGAAAAAAGTATCGCGTTCCGTGCCCCAGTCATCATGATACGTCACCATATCGACGGGATACAGGCTGCAGACGAGGTCGAAATACTGGATGGTGAAATCAGCGAAGCGATTGAGAAAATCGCGGACGGCCTCCGGCTCGACGGCGAGCGCCAGCATTCCCTCCGTATAACCGCCAACGATGGATATCAGCCGTTCCGTCGCGCCCTGTCCAATGTTGATGTGCATGAGCTTTGTGGGGTCGTACATGTTTTTCATGAATGTTTCGGCAGCCGTCGTGAAATCCCATTCGCAAAGGTCGGGGAAGATGACGTCCCGCTCCCATTTCGTGATATCCTTGCACAGGCATGTGCCGGGCGTCAGCATTGGCCCGCCGGCGGAGACGACCCATGTCCAGTTGGTGTTAAACCAGTCGTTAAAGGCGTAGCTTTCCGTGACGATACGAGATATGTCCGCGCTGGACTGCATCCCGCGCACATTGCCGGTAACGAGGTCCTGCGCCATGAGCATCTGGTCGTCAGTCAGAGAAATCGGTATCCAGTACGGTGTTTTGTGGGTGGCCGCCAGTAGGAAGTTTTCCTTGGGCGTAACGGGATAATCAAATTTGGGAAAAGTCAGTTCCGGTCCGGGACGAAGGGATTTTCTGCGCATGGTTTCAACGCCGGGAGCCCCATACGACGGTCGTTCGTATTTCATGCTGCGTGTCTCCTTTCGATGTGCTGTTTTCTTTTCCTAAATTCTAGCATGGCTGGAGTCAGTGTCAATATTTGCCGGGGACCTAATTGGCTTGTGAAGGATTTTAATACTGGCCGGACGATAAAATGGCTTAAAACCTATGCTCCCGGCATAAGAAAGCGGCATTCCGACCTTTGCCGGAATGCCGCCTTTATCTGGTTTAGACGCCTTTATACTTCATTCTTGTTGCCAATCCGCCTCGTATATGCCGTTCGGCCTTGTTGAATTCCAGAACCTCCTTGACCTGCAGGTACAAGGGCCTGTTAATGTGTTCAAGCCGTTCTGATAAATCTTTATGTACGGTAGATTTGCTGATGCCGAATTTCTTTGCTGCCGATCGCACCGTCGCCTTGCTCTCTATGATGTATGCCGCCAAATCACAGGCGCGTTCCTCGATGTTGGATTTCAAAAACATCACTCCCGGCAATAGTCATGCTAGACTATATGCGGAAAATTCCTAATATATGAGAGTGAGTTGGCGGCGATTGTAATGGTTCTTACCACATCAACATCGCGAAGGTTATATTTACTAAACACGCCGACCGTTTATTTACTGGAATAGGGGATTTAATCCGTAAGTGAACTTATTTGCCGATAACTCGTTATAGCGTTTTTAAAATCCATGAAGATTCGGTTAAACTGTATCGCCGCCATGTCCCGGCTTCCCCAGAGTGAGTAATAGGATAAAAGCGTCATGATTTCATAAATATAGTCCTTGATGATTTCATACGGGCAGTCAAACCGCTCGGCAAGTTCCATGCCCAGTCTATCATAGAAGGCATTGACCTTTTTAAACTGTGCTTCCCTGTGCTCCTCGTAGGTGGGACTCGATACGGCCTGATGCAGAAATCTCATCTTCGGAGCATAGTCAAGCCCGATTTTCGTCAGTCTGGGGAATATATCAAAGGACGACTTGTCAAATTCCTTCAGCGCGTCGAAAAGTGCGCTTTCCAGCTGCCTGTAACCATAATTAACACATTCAATCAAGATCTGATTCTTGGATTCGAAATAATAATAAAGCGTATTTGCATTGACACTTGCCGCTACACAGAAATCGCGAGTGGTCGTGTTTTCGATTCCATTTTTCACGAAACATTCATAGCATTTTTCAATTATATGATTTTTTTTGCTATTCTTTTCGGCTTTTTTCAAAACGCTTTGCCTCATCTACGTATTTTTTATTACCTTACATATTAATCAACCGCTTAAATGTCTCTTCATTTTCTCATACTCATTTTCCAATTTCAATAGCTTTTTTATTTTTTATATAAGTTGCTACATTAATCGACATATACTACAAAAACTTCCCATGGTATCTGGCTTTTTTAAATATGGTTTTAAGTTAACTGCCGGCAATATAGCTAAATTAGTGCGATGTTATGTTTTTGTTATTGACATTTATGCTTAAGGAAATATAATAGTATTGTTGTCAGTGACATCCATTTTTTTTGCAAATTATTAAACGAGCGATTAATAAATAAAATTCAATTTTGTGAGGAGAGAACCTGAATATGGGTAAGAAATATGAAAAACTGGTGTTTGAATTTCCGGCCGAATATAACGAGCTTGTTTCTCTGGGAGATGATCCTGGTTACATTCTGTCTCCTCAGGCGTACTTCAGAGGCGCTTCTCAGATTCCCGGGGCAAAATTCAATGTCGGTTTTCAGTTTTTTGTCAAGCCTTTTGTCCTTGACAGGATCCCACATTACCACAATGTGGATGAATATCTTGTATTTTTGGGCGGCACATACCCGGACCTTTTTGATTTTGACGCCGATATCGAACTGACATTCGGCAAGGTCGGTGTTGACGCGGAGATCATCCATATCAACAAACCGACGATCATACGCATTCCTGCAGGCGTTGATCATTGCCCTATCGATTTCAAACGGATCGACAAGCCGGTTTTCTTTCAGGCGGCGCTGATGCAGGACATGTTCAGCAGCACTTATGAAACTGAGGACGGCGGTCGAAAAGAGCTGTGGTATAACGGACCGATTCAGTGCAAGCTCGAGCCCGAAAAAAAATGTGATTGCTGCCGCAACTGTATTGAAAAAGATTGGAGATGATGTTTTAAGCGCTCGCTACAGAAATATATTTTTATCTGAAAGGATTACAACATGTACGAAAAATTAGTACTCCCTTTTCCCAAAGAAAACAACGAGATCGTTGCCAAAGGTGATGATCCCGGTTATGTGATCAAGCCCCAGGCGTATTTCAGAGGCGCTTCGCAGATACCGGGTGCCAAATTCAATATCGGGTTTCAGGTCTTTGTCAAACCCTTTTTCCTCGATCGGATGCCCCATCGCCACAGCGAGGATGAGTATCTTATTTTTTTAGGCGGCGCCTTTCCGAATGTTTTTGATTTTGACGCCGATATCGAATTTACCCTTGGCCAAATCGGTGTCGATGCCGAGGTATTTCATATCAACAAGCCGACAATCATTCGTATCCCCGCTAATGTGTATCATTGTCCGCTGAACTTTAAACGGATAGACAAGCCGGTATTCTTCCAGGCCGCCTGCATGATGCCGATGTTCGGCGGTATCTATGACACGCCCGACGGGCCGAAGGAAATGTTTTATAACGGTCCTGTCCCGTGCAAGTACAACACGAAGAAAAAGTGTGATTCCTGCGGCAAATGCCTTGAAGAGGATTGGAAAAGATAAAACGGAATATTCGTTACTTTGATATCTGAACAGAGGTAGGTACATAATGGCTAGATATATTGCAAAGCGGCTTTTGATGTTGATACCTGTTCTATTGGGCATCTCATTGGTCGTTCTGATTTTGATCGACATCACACCCGGAGACCCGGCCAGAATGATGCTCGGCGCACAAGCGACGCAGGAACAGGTGGACGAGCTCCGTGATGAGTTGGGACTGAACGACTCTCTTCCGGTACGGTACGTGCGGTTCCTCGGCGGTGTGGTGCAGGGAGATTTCGGCACATCTTTAATGTCAAAACGGCCCGTCGTTGACGAGATGATGCAGCGCTTTCCGTATACGCTCACACTCGTCGCACTCGGAACCGTATTTTCAGTACTCCTCGGCATCCCGATTGGTGTTTACGCGGCGACCCATCAGCATTCGTGGAAAGACAATACCGCTATTTTTATCTCTCTGATCGCCGTATCGATGCCGAGCTTCTGGTTTGCGTTATTACTCATACGACTATTCAGCGTCCAGCTAGGATGGCTGCCGATTTCCGGAGTTGACTCCTGGACGGGCTGGGTATTGCCAAGCGTCGCAATGGCGCTCGGCCTCGCAGCCATCATAGCCAGACAAATGCGATCCGACCTGCTTGAAGTTTTGCGGCAGGATTATATTACGACCGCGAGAGCAAAGGGGCTTGCGGAGCACAAGGTGATTTACCGCCACGCGCTAAAAAACGCGATGATCCCGGTCATCATGGTCATCGGCGGCATTTTCGGCGCCTCGCTCGGCGGTTCGCTCATCACCGAGGTCATTTTCTCGATTCCCGGCCTCGGGCAGTATATCATGACAGGTCTCAACAACCGGGATTATCCCGTTATCCAGGGCGGCATCCTGATCATATCCGCGATGTTCGCTGTTATCATCTTACTGGTAGACATCATATTCGCGCTGGTTGATCCAAGGATCCGTTCACAATACGCCAGCAAAGGAAAAAGAAAGGGGTCGACGCATCATGCAAAAGAAGCGCAAGAAGTCGCAGCTGTTTGAAATATGGCGTCAGCTTAAAAAAAATAAACTTGCAGTTGTTGCGCTCGTCGTCCTGGTTTTGCTTATCCTGGTCGCGGTGCTGGCGCCGGTTATCGCACCTTATTCATACTCGCAGCAGAATGCAAAGCTGGCAAATGCGGGGTCAAGCCCCGCGCATCTGCTTGGCAATGACAAGCTTGGGCGCGACATATTGAGCCGTCTGATATACGGGTCGGCCCAGTCTCTTCAAATGGGCGTCATCGCTGTGGTGATCGCAGCAACGATCGGAATCGCTCTCGGCGCCATCGCGGGTTATTTCGGCGGCTGGGTCGACAACCTCAGCATGCGTCTCCTGGACATTTATCAGGCTGTACCGATGTTTCTCCTGTGCGTGGCGCTGGCGGCGATAATGGGACCAAGCCTTCGAAACGCGATTATCGCGCTGGGTATAGGGACGGTGCCCGGTTACGCGCGAATCATGAGGGCGTCGGTCTTAACGGTACGTGAAAAAGAATACATAGAGGCCTCCCGGGCAATCAATGCAGGCAACGGCCGGATTATCATGAAGCATATTATACCGAACGCCATCGGACCGATGATTGTCCAGATTACAATGGGTGTCGGCGCCTGCATCCTGGCCGGATCCGCGCTCAGCTTTATCGGCCTTGGCGTACAGCCGCCGATACCCGAATGGGGCGCCATGATTTCGGACGCGCGGAGCACGATGCGGCAATATCCCACACATGCGCTGTACCCCGGCATCTGCGTGATGATCAGCGTTCTCGCCTGCAATCTGCTTGGAGACGGGCTGCGGGATGCGCTGGACCCGCGCCTTAAAAATTAGAGGTAAAAGAATGCAAGATAATTTACTCGAAATCCGCAACCTCTCGGTCGAATACCATACCGACGACGCCGTCATCTATGCTGTTAACAATATCAATCTGACGATCAAATGCGGTGAAACTGTCGGAATTGTCGGCGAAACGGGCGCGGGGAAAACAACGATTGCCAAGAGCATCCTGCGCATATTGCCAAAGCCGCAGGCGGAGCTTGTCTCGGGCGATATCTATGTCAAGGGTGAGAATATATTAGAGATGTCCGAAAAGGCAATGCAAAAAATACGCGGGAACGAGATTGCAATGATTTTTCAGGACCCGATGACGGCTTTAAATCCCATCGAGACAGTCGGGTTTCAGATTTCAGAGACCATCAAGCTGCACAACAAGATTTCGCGCGCGGAAGCTGAGCGCCGGGCCTGTGATATGCTCGAGATGGTTGGCATCCCAATGGATCGGTTCAATGAGTTCCCGCACCAGTTTTCAGGAGGAATGAAACAGCGCGTCGTCATCGCTATGGCGCTGGCCTGTAATCCGGAACTGCTGCTGGCGGATGAACCGACAACCGCGCTCGATGTCACCATTCAAGCACAGGTGCTTGATATGATGCGGTCGCTCAAAGAAAAGCTTAACACCTCCGTCGTCCTGATTACGCACGATCTCGGGGTCGTGGCTGAATTCTGCGATTCCGTTGCCGTTACATACGCCGGTGAAATTGTGGAGCGCGGCACCGTTGAAGACATTTTTGACCACGCTTCCCACCCTTATACGCTTGGTTTGTTTGGCTCGCTTCCGAAGCTTGACTCTACGGAGCGGAGGCTTCGTCCAATCAAGGGCCTGATGCCGGACCCGACGAATTTGCCGAAGGGCTGCCGGTTTCATGACCGCTGCCCCGACGCCACAGAGAAGTGCTCCGCATCGGTTCCCGAAGAAGTTGAAGTCACGCCAGGGCATTTCGCAAAATGTTTTAATGCGGGGGTGAAGTATCATGCATAATGTCCCCTCTTCAACCGAAAATAATGGACAATCGGCTGCGTTACTCGAAGTCCGCGACCTGAAGAAATACTTCAAGACCCGCAGTGACGCGATGCTCCACGCCGTGGACGGCATCAATTTTACACTGAACAAGGGTAAAACGCTCGGTGTCGTCGGCGAGTCAGGCTGCGGAAAATCAACGCTCGGACGCACGATCCTGCATCTGCTCGACGCAACCGGCGGCCAGGTACTGTTTGAAGGCAAGGATATCACGTTCCCGAGCAAAAAAGAGCTGCACCTTATTCGTGAAGACATGCAGATAATTTTCCAGGACCCGTTTTCGTCGCTCGATCCTCGCATGACGGTGAATGAGGCCATCATGGAGCCCCTCGTTTTACGCGGGGGCATGTCCAAGGCGGATATGCTGACCGAAACGCGGCAGCTGATGGACACGGTCGGCCTTGCCGCACGGTTCGAAAATACATACCCGCATGAGCTGGACGGCGGACGGCGCCAGCGGATCGGTATTGCCCGCGCGCTCTCGCTGAAACCGAAGTTTATCGTCTGCGACGAACCCGTCTCCGCGCTGGACGTCTCCATACAGGCGCAGATCATCAATCTGATGCTCGATTTGCAGGAGGAGCGCGGTCTTGCGTATATGTTCGTCACACATGACCTCTCTGTGGTCAAGTACATATCGGACGACATCATGGTCATGTACCTGGGGCAGATGGTCGAAATGGCGCCGTCAGACGAACTGTTCAAAAATACGCGTCACCCGTACACAAAAGCCCTACTGTCCGCCATTCCGGTCCCGGACATCCACAACAAGAAAAAACGGATCCTCTTGCAGGGTGAAATCACGTCGCCCATTAACCCGAAACCAGGATGCAGGTTCATGGCACGGTGCCCGTATGCCAAAGAGGTATGTAACGAACCGCAAACACTTGAGGAATGCTCACCCGGGCATTTTGTCGCGTGTTGCTGTTATAAGGAAATAAATAATAATGAGGAGGTAAAACAAAATGAAAAAAACACATAAACTGCTAGCACTGATGCTCTCGGTCCTTTTGATACTGTCGCTTCTGACAGCGTGTAAGGGCAACACCCCTGCCACCAGCGCGAAACCCGGATCCAGCGCAAGCACAGAGACCAGTGAGGGTGATCCTAACAGGACACTCAATATTCAAACCATGCAGGATAGCGGTACGCTCTATCCCCTCGGTGTCACAGGCGGCTTCATTATACCGTTGTACTCTTTTTATGAGCCGCTGTACGAAACCAAGACCGACGGTTCACGCAAGTGGATTCTCGCAACGGGTCTTGACCGGGTCAGTGATCTTGAATACACGCTGACCATCCGCGAGGGCGTCAAGTTCTCAAACGGCAATCCCCTCACGGCCGACGACGTCCTGTTTACAATGCAGATATGCAAAGCCAACCCACAGTTTTCTCTTAACGTCAAGGCCGTAGACTTTGACAAAACAAAGGTGACCGGCGACTATACGATCGATCTTTGGTATACAAAGTACAACGCCTCCCAGGAACCCGGTTTCGCCTCAATGTTCATTATGGACAAAGAGTCCTTCGATGAGAAGGCGTTATCGACCAAGCCCATCGGTACCGGCCCATATGTGGTAAAAGACTACGTCGTCAACAGCCACCTGTTGGTCACGGCTCGCGATGGTTACTGGGGCGATGCGCCCAAAATCAAGAACATCGATTTCAAGGTCATTAACGAAACCTCGCAGATCGTCAACGCCATTGAAACAAAAAATGTCGATATAGCGGGGCCAATCTCTGTTGAGGACGCCGATTATGTCAAGTCGCTGGGATATGATGTCCGCATGCTTAACGGCGGCTATCCCGATGTCATATTGTTCAGCATGCTGCCGGATAGCCCGTTTGCGACTAAGGAAGCCCGCTGGGCCGTCAGCTACGCGGTTGATCGGCAGGCGATTGTCGATATTGTTTACAAAGGGTTGTCATCCGTCGCCCAATATCCGGTGTCTCAATACGACCAGGACTATGAGTCCCGTTTTGCCAACATGCACGATACATATGCAACCGGTTACAACGTTGATAAGGCAAAAGAATATGCCGAAAAGTCAGGCCTCGTGGGCAAGACGATCCGCATCATCACGAACGGCGCATCAAATTATAACACGATGGCGGAAATGATCCAGGAAAACCTGCTTGATATCGGCATCGAAGCCAAGATCAGCAACTACGACCAGGCGACATATTTCGGAACGATCGGAGACGCTAAGAATTTCGACATTGCACTCTTCGGGCCGTCTGCCCCGAGTATGCTGGCTGTCGATATTCTGTCAATGTACCCGACGTTCATCTCGTTAGGTTGGACCGGTGCCGACCGCGACAAATACGGCGAGCTCAGCCAGGATGCTATCTCAACATACGATCCGACCGAGCGTGGCAATAAGCTGTTCGAGGCTTTGAAGGTCTGGGTAGACGTCGACCCGTGGTTTGCATTAAGCGAAGAGGTTATGCCAAGAGCGATAGCGCCTGATGTCACCGGTGTCGAGTACATGAAATCCGGAAGCATTTTCTACCAGGATATCGCTTTCAAATAAAGATATTTATATCCCTTAAATGAGTCGGGAACATAATCGAACCGCTCCTCTATACCGTTCGTTTGTTATAGGGGAGCGGTTTTCATACCTTCGTAATTAATAAATATAAAGGAGCGTAAAATATGCAAGAAAAATTTGAAAAGCTGTTCTATGAATTTGTACCGCAGGAAACGCACTGGGGTGACTGGTGCCATTCGCCGCAGGCCTATTTCCGCGGGGAAAAGGATATGCCCGGAGCTGGGATGAACACCGGCTTCCAGGTGTTCAAGGCCCCCAAGCTCCTTGAAACTGAGCCGCACTTCCACAGGGAGGATGAGTACCTCGTGTTTCTCGGCGCGAAGCTGCCCGACGTGTTTTCGTCGTGGGACGCTGAGGTGCATTTCTTTGTCGGCAAGACACTTGACACAATGGAGAAGATCGTCATCACGGAGCCGACGATAGTCAGGCTCCCGAAAGGCTGGTGGCACAGCCCGCTGAACTTTGTGCGTGTCGACAAACCGCTGCTGTTCCAGGCCGTTATGCTCTCAGGCAGGACGGGACTCGTCAAATATGTCGAGAGGAAAGACGGCGAGCGTCAGTACATATATATAGGCGACGAAACGAGCAGCAATTGCATCATGGATCCGCATAAGAAGTGCACTATCTGCGGCTATTGCTTCGCGCACCCAGAGAAGCGGCCCCCGCTGCCGTATTCCTATGTGAAGTGGACCGTTATCAACGAGGACGGTGTCAAATCTTATACGGACACCGGGGCGTATGACCCCACGAAGGCGCCGGCGTCACCCGATTGTGTCGTTATGCCCGGATATAAGTCAAAACCATATTCGGACGCGACGAAACTGAAAGTCAAAAAGCCCCCGCTCTCACAGGAGGTTGCCAAATGCGTTCTTGCGTGTCCGAAGGAAGAGACAAAATGGGGAGACTGGTGTCCCTCACCTCAGGTGTACTTCCGCGGTGAAACGTACATGGAGGACGCGACGTATCATGTCGGCTGGCAGGTTTTCACTGCAGCCAATGACATGGAGGACACGCACATACACCAGGGCGCCGAGGAGTATTTTTACTTTATGGGCGCCGACCCGATGAACATTTTTGATTTCGACTGTGAGATTGAGGTGCGCATCGGAGAAGATCCCGATCACATGGAGAGCAAGATCATCACGAAACCGACGGTTGTGCGTATTCCTGCAAACGTTTGGCACTGCCCGATTCTGTTCCGCAAGATGAAAAAGCCGATTATATTCCAGGCGGCATTTTTGTCCGGCACATGGGGAACGATCACGCGGGCGGCCGACGCCGGGCTTTCATCAGACGAGCTTGAAAATGCGCATTTTTTCCGGAAGCACACGTACAACTATATGGGCGATAATGTGCGCTTTTGTAAGTTTAACGACAAGAAACGCTGCAATATATGCGGCGCGTGCTTCCAGAGCCCGGAAGATTACTTGCAGGAATAACTGATTCACTGGTGGTTTAAAGGAGATATAAATGCGTGTTGCTCATCCTGTGGGCAACCGCAACCAAGGCACAAAATATCCATTCCTTTTAATGGCCATTTTGTGCCTTGGTGCGAAGCAGAAAGGAATGGTCAAAAGCATGGGAAGATATGATGATTTGGTTTTTACAATTCCCAAGGAGTACCATAAGTGGTATGGTTTCGCGTCACCCCGAGGATTCTTCCGCGGTACCACGATGATGCCCAAAGCCAAAGTTTATGTGGACTTCACCTCGATAACGAAAGAGCTCGCGATGGAGGTGCCGCATACACACCACGCCGTTGACGAATACATTGTCCTGACGGGTGCCGACATGAACAACTTTTTTGAGTTCGGTGGTGAAGTCGATATGTGGCTCGGCGATGATCCGCAAAGGATGGAAATGTTCACGATCACATCACCGACCATCATTCGCATTCCGCCCAAACTGTATCATTGCCCTCTGAATTTCAAGAACATCAGGAAGCCTATCGTTTTTTCAGCCCTCTATCTTGATGGTGACTGGTCCAAGGTTACCCCGAAAATCAACGAAGACGGTAGGGAGGAGTTTCAATACGACGGAGCCGGCGTTCGCCGCTGCGTAAAAGATCGCTCCAAGGAATGCGTCTATTGTGGG
This sequence comes from uncultured Sporobacter sp., assembly GCA_963675425.1. Classification (GTDB taxonomy): domain Bacteria; phylum Bacillota; class Clostridia; order Oscillospirales; family Oscillospiraceae; genus Sporobacter. Next base: position 3,202,918 of record OY776214.1, read on the forward strand.
CAGTGCTTCTCAGAGAAAATGAACGAGTTTGCCGAAAAGGCCAAAAACGATACACCTCCTCCCCAGGAAGAACTCCTCAGGCCGTACTATGAAATGGCAAAACTGCCGCGCACCGGCAAGTTTGACAAATATGTTTATCCATTTAAACCCGAAGACCACACTGACCCGCGCTTTCTCAGTCCACGGGCTGGTTTTAGAGGCACAAGCGAGATGCCGGAATCCAGGCTTCGATATTTATATGATATCGTTATGCAGGAGTGCACAGTTGGGGATGAGGTTCACATGCACCACGCCGTCGAGGAGTACCTGTTCTTCACCGGCGCCGACATAACATATTTCTTCGAGTTTGATGCCGAAATCGAGGTGCAGCTCAGTGAGGACCCGGACCATATGGAGACCTATACGATCACAGAGCCAACAGTAATCCGTATTCCACCTAAAATGTGGCATGGTCCCGTCAAATTTAAGCGCGTCGGCGCGCCCATCAACTTTATGCCCTTATATCCCTCCGGCGAATACGGCAGGGTTGTCCGCGAGCTTAAAGCTGATGGCACCCCGACATACGTCTACAAGGGAACTGATCTGCCGAAATGAACCAAGACAGCCTCGTTTGAAGTGACCCTCAAGTATTCAAGAAGCATACGACATTTCAATTAATCGTCACCTTGTGGTCAAAATACAGTTGTCAAGCAGCCGGAGGACATGTTGTCTGCGTAAGCAGGCGGCAGGCCCTCCGGTTGTTTTTGCACCGTTTTGCGGTCCAATATCGCCGCCGGCTTGTCTATTGTACTGCAAATACAGCGAGAGGCATGGAATACCATGCTGGGGAAATATATTCGCCGCAAATAAACCATGCTAACATGGTACACAAAGTGATTGCCAATTATGCTGAATGGTGCATGTGCCGGATGCCGGCGTTAGGAATCAACGTGGTTTTTTGGGTAATCCGTTTGAATATGCGGATCGCGGTTTTTTTCCATATACTTCGGCTGGCTTGCCGATGTCACGTTTTTATTCACAATACGAAGAGCGATGCAGGACAGCAGTATGTGCAGGCGCTCGGGCGGGTCGTCGAGCTGCATGGGAGCGATTTTCTCAATTGATTTTAGCCGGTAGGTCAGCGTACTGCGATGAATAAAGAGCTTTTCGGACGCTGTCATCAGGCTTTTATTGTTCATCAAATACGTTTCCAGCGTCAGCAGAAAATCCGTTCCATTGGCCGCGTCGTATTCCTGCACACGTATAGCAGCGTGATGACACGTATGACGCACCGGAAAGCACGAGCTAAGCTCGTTGATGAGGTGCGTCTCCATGACATCGCGGTAATACAGGATTCGCCGGCCCTTTGTCGAGATGCGAAGCGGCAGTGTTGCCAAATCAAACTGCATTTTCATTTGACCGAAATCACAGAACCGAAGCCCGACGCTGCACAGGGCGCTGTCCATGGAAAGCTGTTTTTTTAGCGCGGGCAAGCACTGATTCAGCATCTCGCATGCGCCGTTATGCAGCAGGATCAGGATGAAGTCTTCATAACGCAGCGCCACGCAGTCGGAGTAAGCGCCGGCGAAAACATTTTCGTAATTATACAGATAGTGGCTGACGTTACGGTCTTCCGGCGGAAGCCTGACAAGCAGGATTTGATAATCGTCACCCGCATTCCAGCCAAGGCGGGCAAGATTTGTATGTAAGAACGTCGAATCCATTGTGGCATAGCGCAGCGCCGTGGCCACGCTCGTCCGAAAATAATTACGCGTGCTTAAAAAGGTGTTGTACCGTTCCATAATAATCGGATGCATCAGGTCGGCAATGTAGTCCGCCACCCACTGATGATGCTCCGACAGGGGTTTTTTAACCTCGCAGAATATGAGTGTGGCCACGCGCATATCTCCATAATCAAACGCGATATTTAGGTGGCGCGGGATGCCGCCGCCGACATCCAGAAACGTTGATCGCGGGAAGTTTTTCGGGTTATTTGGCAGCATACGGACCTTTTCGCGCGGCACCATAGGCACGATGCTCCGCTTGGCCGCGAGTGTTTTCTGCCAGACAACGTCGTCATCCGGCGGCTGAAAATTATCGCTGTAGCCGATCAGCGCGAAATCAGAGGCGTACAGGGATACGTGACATTCCAAAAACATCGCGCACGCATTCAGTACGGAGCGGATTGGTTCGTTGGCTAAAAGCGCCTCGAGCAGTTTGCGTTCCAAACTGTTGTATTTTGTAAAGGTTTCCTGAATCTCACGCAAAATGGTTAAGACGTCGGTACTGCCGGCCAGCACAAATCCGTTGAGGGATTGATTGGTTAAAACAGCGCGCGCATCGTTTCCGCCGCCGATACAGATCAGATTTTTAGGGTATCCGCCGACGTCCTGGAGCTGTTCCCACTGAGCGATATAGACGATACCGGGCGCGTCGCTGCCAAGCCCTGAAATAAACGGATAGATACTCGTCAGTTCCATCGGACCGTCCGTATTGCCGTAGATATATTCTATTGGAAAAGACAGACGGTCCATGATCATTTGAAGGTTCAGTTTCATAGTCATTACCTCCCAAGATATTCAATTGCTCTGACAGTATGTCAGTCATAGTAGACGAGCACTTTCAACAGGAACTATGCAATAACATTAATACAATAGGGCTACTCCTACTGTCAATATGGTAATAATAGCTAAACTTAATGTTCTCAGCACGTACATGAGCAAGGGCACACATGATAGAATTTGATGCATAACTCTGATGGCTGTCGGGAGGTGACAGCGTCCAATCGACAGAATGAAATGTCATATTCCATATCATTCTGTAAGCCGTTCACGTTCGACAATAAGGCCCGATTTTCGCACCGACGATACTGCAAAATAAAATAGCGCGCAAGACTTGCGAGCATACGGAGGTCTTTTTATGTATCAAAAAGTGGCGGTCAGTCCGAGAATCCAGCGGATTCGGGACAAAAGGCGTGTGCATGACAGTGGCAACGTCATTTTATGTGCCGAGCGTACGGATATATACACCCGATATTACAAGGCCCATGAGGCTGAGCTGGCGCCCCTCAAGCGTGCGGGCGCCTTGTACGCGTGGTGCTGTCAGCACGAGGTCCGTCTGGAGGAAGATGAAATCTTTGTGGCCAACCTCGGGCGGGATTGGCGCAGCGCGCATCCCTATGTCGAGTGGGGCGCCGGCTGGCTGGAGCAGGCGCTGAAGCTGCCCGAGAAGGACTTTATCCGCGCGTGGCAGTCCCCGGGAGCGTATGCGTACATATCGCCGGAGGACCGGATTGTTTTTGAGGATGCCGTTTCTTATTGGCGTGACCGGACGATCCAGGCGCATGTTTTATCCGTTCTACCCGATGAGATATGGGCGCTCAAGGGCGACAACTGCACGACCTTCGGCAACCGGGCGAAAATGTTTACGGCGAATATGCCCCAGGGTCACTACTGTCCCAATTACCGCAAGGTCATCGATATTGGCTGGGGCGGCATTATTCGTGAAGCGCAGACTCGTATGGACACCGTGGGAGGCCGTGCCTACGGCGCGGACAATAAGCGCTTTACAACCTGGCGCTCGATCAAACGGGTGGCTGAGGGTGCGAAAATTCTCACAGAGCATTACGCCGAGCTCGTTGCCGCGCAGGCCAAAAAAGCCCGCGGCAATAGGCAAGCGGAGCTTTATAAAATGGTGGACAGCCTGAGCTGGATCGCGGATAACCCGGCTCGTACGTATTGGGAATCCCTGCAGATGATCCTGATCTACGAGCTGCTTTTACATACGGACGGCCAGGCGCACGGTATCACACTCGGACGGCTTGACCAGTACTGCGGCCATTTTCTTGAAAGGGAACTGGCGGAGGGCACGATTACGCGGGAGGAAGCACAGGAGATGGCCGACGCTTTTATCCTCAAGCTGGGCGACTACTTTGTGATGTTTTACGCGCCGCTCGGCACAGACCCGAACGAAAAAAAAGTATACCACTATGAGTGCGGCGGCCATCATTTTACGGTCGGCGGGCAAACGAAGGACGGACAGGACGCGACAAATACGCTCACGCTCCTGTTCCTTCAAACATACGCGCGGCTTTACCTCACAATTCCATCGCTTTCCGTGCGTATACATAAATATACGCCGTACGAGGTATGGGAGCACGCCGTTGAATCCTCGAAAATTGCCGGCGGGATGCCGACGTTTGAAAACGATGAGATCATCATCCCGGCGCTCATGGAGCGCGGTATGTCCTATGAGGACGCCAACGATTACTGCATCATCGGCTGCGTTGAGCCGGCCGGCTGCGGCAATGAGTGGTCGGCCTGCGGCAGCAGCGGCGGCGAAAGCTTCAGTAATCTCGTCGGTATCATGAACATGGCCATACATAACGGCGTTAACCCCAAAACCGGCTGCGCGGCCGGTGTTAAAACCGGTTATCTCTACGACTATAAGTCTTTCGATGAATTTAAGGAAGCGTTCTTAAAGCAGCTTAAATACTTTTTAGACTGGCACATTTCGTTTGTTAACTTCTATGAACTGGCTTACGGGCAGTTTTTCCCGTGTGTGAGCGCGACGGCGACGATTGACGGCTGCATGGAAAGCGGTCTGGACGTTTTGGAGGGCGGCGCGAAATATAACTCCACCGGCTTTACGGCGCTTGGCGTCGGCAATGTTGCCGATAGTATGATGACCATCAAAAAGCTCGTGTTTGACGAGAAGCGAATAACGGCGCATACGCTTTATGACGCGCTCGTCAATAACTGGGAGGGCTTTGAGGCACTTCGACAGACCATCATCCATGAGGTGCCGCACTACGGCAATAACATTAGAGAGGTTGACGAGCTGGGTGTATTTGCCTTGGGCGCGTATGCCGACCATATGATGGGCGCGCGCGGCCCGCGGGGTAAGTGGCGCGGCGGCACGTTTACGGTGACGACGCATCTGGAATTCGGGAACGTCACGATAGCAACCCCCGACGGACGCGCCGACGGCGACCCGCTGGCCGAGGCAATCTCGCCGCGGCAGGGCTTTGATAAAAACGGCCCGACGGCTTATATGCTCTCGGCTTCAAAGCTGCCGCACTACAAGCTCGGCAACGGCGATATGCTCAATATCCGATTTTCGCCAACGGCCGTGCGCGGTGCGGACGGGACAAAAAAGCTTTCCGATCTCATCGGCGCCTACTTTGATGAAGGCGGCATGCAGGTCCAGTTTAACGTCGTCGGCACAGACACGCTTTACGACGCACAGAAAAACCCGGATAAGTACAGCGATCTGATTGTGCGCATCGCGGGCTTTTCAGTGTACTTTGTTGAGGTGCCCAAGCCGCTTCAGGACGACTTTATTACACGCACGGAGCATCTGGCATAAACGCTTAAAGCGTTGGAGATAAGGAGCTGTGTCAATGGAGTATTTATTCAACGAGGAAAATCTGAGTTATCCGGAGGTGAAGGTCCGGCACGCATGGGATGCGCCGCCTGCGCCGATCCCCAACGGCGATATCGGCGAGACGATCACATCTGACGTTGTCATTGTCGGCGGCGGAATATCGGGGCTGGCTACGGCCGCCAGATGCGCGCAGCTGGGACTTAAATGCGTCGTGCTGGAGAAATTCCGGGGGCTTGTCGCCCACGGGGCGCATATTGCGTCGGTTGGCTCAAAGCTCCAGCGGGAAAACGGCGTCATCATAGATAAAAAGCAGTTTGCGCGGGACTGGATGCGCATCTGCGGCAGCCGCGTCGACGAAAATCTCCTGTGGCTTTTTATTAATCGCAGTGAAGAAGCCTTTGAATGGCTGTTGGAATGCGGCGGAGACGAGGTGAAGGCCGTCCTGTTCGGCGGTAATTACAGAGGGCCGGATTTCACCGAATATGCGGGCACGCATTTTTTGATGCGAGCGGAAGGCAGCAAGTATAAACATATGGGCGCGCTTCTCATTTGCGAGATCATGGAGGACGTGGCTGTAACCGGCGGCAGCGAAATCATCCGCAATACGCGCGTGGAGCAGCTGGAGAAAACAGATACCCGCGTGACGGCAGCCATTGCCAAAGGTCCGGATGGAATTTACAGACGGTATAGGGCTACACGCGGCGTTGTACTGGCGACGGGGGACATTGGCGGCGATGCGGATATGCTCGCGGCGTATTCGCCGCTCGGGCTCGCGCCGGCGAAAAACGGCTATTACCCGCCAGGCCTCAATACGGGAGACGGCCATAAAATGGGCTATTGGGCCGGCGGCGCTTTTGAAAACGCGCCCTGGGCGCTGTCGCTGCATTTGATTGCCTACGCGTATTACTGCTTCTTTTTCCTGCACGTTAATCGCCAGGGCAATCGATTTATGAACGAGGATACCTGGATTCAGGCCAAAGCCATCCGCTGCCTGATGCAGCCTCATGGCGACTGGGCCTTTACAATATTTGATTCGAAATGGTACGACGAATGCGCGAAGCTGGCCCAGTACGGCGGCGGCCAGTTTGTAGATTCGCTGGGCGCTGTGTACGGCCGCCCCTGGACCGAAAATAACGACACGCAGAAAACCATTGAAAACTATATCGCCAACGGATTGTGCGCCCGGTGCGACACGCTTGAGGAGCTGGCAGAAAAAATTGACGTGCCGGCAAACAATCTGGTGAAAAGCGTGGTGCGTTATAACGACATGTATGATCTGGGTGAGGACTTGGACTACGGCAAACGCGCCAATCTCCTCACGCGGATAGACAAACCGCCGTATTACGCGCTCAAATGGGGCCCCGCACTGCTTAATGTTTTCGGCGGGCTTCTCATCGATACGAAAATGCGTGTGCTGAATAAAGACCGCGAGCCGGTGCCTGGCCTTTTTGCTGTCGGTAACGTTTCCGGCGGCTTTTACGGCGTTGATTACCCGCTGCTATTAAGCGGCAACAGCCACGGGCGGGCTCTCACATGGGCACGCTCGGCGGCTGAGACGCTCAAAGACGGCGGGGCATAACCATGGCGTTTCTTATCAGGAGGTAATTTAAAACCCTAAACAACAAGAGGGAGGAACTTGAATGGATAAGGTAACCAGAACGTCGTTTCTTAAAAGAACGATTCGCTCCAAGGCGTTTACCCTCATCATTCTGCTTGTGATGCTGATCGTACTGTTTACGATTCTGGCAGGACTCAACGACGCCGTTTTCTTCAGCAGCCGTACCTTCGTCAGCATTCTGCAGGACCTGGCTGTGCCCGCCTTTCTGGCTATCGGCGCAGGCTGTCTTATCGTCTCCGGCGCGATCGACCTGTCACAGTCATCCGTCGGTGCGATGACGGGCGTTTTTGTGGCCATCGGCATCAGCTGGTGGAATCTGCCGTGGTTTGTGGCGCTGCTGGTAGCTTTGGTCGCATCGGCCTGCATCGGGCTCATCAATGCTGTCATTATTAATGAGCTGCATATGGCGCCCTTCATCGCCACCATCGCCATGTCTGCTGTCATTAAGGCCATCATGATGCTGATCAGCACCGATAACATCGGCGTGCTGCAGAGTGTTATTAATTTTGACGATCCGGCTATCAATGTCATTGGTACCTATGCGATCGGCAAAATCCCGGCAACCGTTATACTTATGGTCATCGCCTTCATTGTCTACGGTCTGATGCTTTCACGCTCGCAGCTGGGAAAAAGCATCTATATGATCGGCGGAAACCGGGCTGCGGCGCGCCTTTCCGGCATCAATTCAAAAAAAATATCCTACTTCCTGTTTATAAACTGTTCCTTTTTGGGCGGGTTATCCGGCCTGATCTATACAACGCGGTCCAAGCAGGGGAGCCTTTTAGCACTCCAGAGCGATCAGTTTACAGGCCTGACGGCCGCCATCCTCGGCGGCATCTCATTTGCCGGTGGGTCGGGCGGCATGGGCGGCGCTTTCGTCGGCCTGCTTGTTATCAAAACCTTCAACAAGGGCATGATGATCTGCGGCTCCAGCACGTATCTTACGTCGGTGTTGTCGGGTGCGCTGCTGCTCGCGGCGCTCACGCTCGACTATATGAGCCAGAGAAGACAGCGCAAACGCGTCGGCGCTTAGGGAATGAATGGAGAAAGGATGGCCGGATCTATGCAGCAAACAGAAAATAATACGGTAAACAGCGAAATCCGTTTAAATGATCAATATCTGGAGTTTGTCGGAATCGAGAAGGCATTTCCGGGCGTCAAGGCTCTTGACGATATCAGCTTCCGCGCCGACGGCGGCAAGGTGCTCGCGCTGCTGGGCGAAAACGGGGCGGGCAAATCGACGCTTTTGAAGATCATGAGCGGTGACCTGAGGGCCGACGAGGGGAGGATCATTCTTAACGGCGAGACACTGTCCATGGCGTCGCCGAATCAGGCGATTAAAGCTGGAATCAGCGTCATCTATCAGGAACGCCAGCTTATCCCGACAATGAGTGTTATGGAGAATATATTCATCGGCGCGCTGCCAATCAAAGTGGGCTTGGTAAATTATGCAAAGCTCAAGGCTGATACGCAGGAGATCATTGATAAATTTGGCCTCCCGATCGACCCGGAAGCGCCCGTGATGACGTTGTCCATCGCTCATCAGCAAATGGTAGAGATTATGAAGGCTTACCGGCGCGACTCAAAGGTCATCGCTTTTGACGAACCGACAGCGCCCATGACGGATACGGAAATTGAGATTCTTTTTGACCTGATCCGCCAGCTTAAGAAGGCGGGAAAAATCGTCCTCTATGTGTCTCACCGTATGAAGGAGATATTCCAGGTCACGGACGAAATCGTTGTGTTAAAAGACGGGCGCCTCGTCAAGACGCTTAACACGGCTCTGACAAACGAACAGGAGCTTATCGCCGCGATGGTTGGCCGGGATATCGGCGATACATATGCCAATCTCAGCCGTAACGATACGTTTGGCGACGTGCTGCTGGAAGTCAGCAATATGACGACATACGCCGTGCACGATATAAGCTTTTCGCTGCATCAGGGCGAAGTGCTAGGCTTTGCCGGACTCGTCGGCGCCGGCCGCACAGAGGTTGTGCGCGCACTGTTCGGCGCGGACGAGGTTCTTTCCGGCGAGATCAAACTGGAAGGACAATGCGTCAAATTCGATACCCCGCGCGAAGCCATAAATGCCGGCATCGCGCTGTGCCCGGAGGATCGGAAGGAGCAGGGACTTGTGCTGTGGTCCTCCGTTCGTGACAATATCTGCATGCCGGTCCTGAAAAAGCTTAAGAAATGGTTGTTTCTGGACTTGAAAGCAGAAGATGAGCTGACATTGAGCGCCATCAAGAAATATAACATTAAAACGCCAACCTTTGATAAATCGGTGCTGGAGCTGTCGGGCGGCAATCAGCAGAAGGTCATCCTCGGGCGGTGGACGTCCGAAAAAATGATCACCAAGCTTCTCATATTGGATGAGCCGACAAAAGGTATTGACGTCGGTACAAAAGCTGAGATTTATCAGATGGTCTGCGATTTTGCCAAGCTGGGGATTGGTGTGATCTTCATATCATCGGAGCTGACTGAAGTCATTAACGTGGCCGACACGATCATCGTTATGCATAACGGACATATAACAGGCACGGTAAAGCGCGAAGACGCCACAGAAGAAAACGTTCTGGCAATGGCCATGCTGGATTAGGGGGGGGAGTAAGAGATGGAAAAAAAATCAGTACTTAAAAAGTTTCTGCAGAGTAAATCCCTATTTCTCATTGTGCTCATACTGATTGTGCTGGCCATTACATATGTTGTCGAGCCGGGTTCATTTACTAAAGGCAACGCGCAGCAGATTATGTCGCTTCTCTGCTATCTCGGCATTATCGGCGTCGGCGTGGCATGCCTTCTGATGTGCGGCGGCATTGACCTGGCGACGTCCGCGCACGCGACGTTTGCCATGCTGGTTTTTGCGCAGATCCTCCAGTGGGGTCCAAACCTGCCGTGGTTTGTCGCGGCGATGGCCGCTATGGCTTTTGGGGCGATTGCCGGTGTTATCAATGCGTTTTTAGCCCAGGGACTGCGTTTGATGCCGTTTATCGCCACTATTGGTATGTCGTCAATCTGGAACGGACTGGCTAAGTGGTATACCCGCGGCAACACCATTCCCATTCGCAATGAGAGCTTTTCAAAAATCAGCTCAGCCTGCATTGGAAATTCGCCGATACCGTGGATGTTCGTCTTCGTTATCGCCGTTGTTATTATCTACAGCGTGGTTCTCAAGCGTACGCGATTCGGCCGAAGCATTCTGATGGTAGGCGGTAATCCGACGGCGGCACGGCTGGCCGGCCTGAACCCTGATAAAATTAAAAGCTTGCTGTTTGTCAATAACGGTGTTTTGGCCACAGTAGGCGGACTGATCTGGGCATCGCAGCAGAAAATGTTCAGTCCGACGGGCCTGACAGCCGGTATGCCGGAGATTACGGCTTTAACGGCGGCTATTCTCGGCGGCGTATCGTTTATGGGGGGCTCAGGCAGCCTGGGAGGCGCTTTCTTCGGGGTCATGCTAATACAGGTGCTGTCCTACGCCTTGCAGTGCATGTATCTGCCCCTCTGGTTTATAACAATGGTCAATGGTTCACTGCTGCTCATCGCGCTTACCATAGACGCATTCGCATCCAGAAAACGGATGAAGGGGGCGGGTATGTCGGGTATGGCTATGCCCGGTATGTCCAGATAAGTAAGCCGGCTTAATATGTTTTCCTCCGCACCGACGTCAGCGGCGGGCGGGTGAAATAAGCACCTGGCATCAACTTATATTAAGGGGGAAAATTCAAAGTGAAAAAAGCAATAGCAATTCTATTGGTGCTGCTTCTGGTAGCCACGCTGTTTGCCTGCGCGAAGGACAGCACGTCCGGCTCATCACAGACGTCCGAAAAGCCATCATCCGGCACAAGCGCGACGGATAACGGCGGCAATGGCCCGAGCTTCCCGGCTGAAGCAGGATACTTTGACCCGAATTATGATTACACCCAGCATGACAAATACAAGGTCGGCTATCTCGTGGCACAGGCAAACTTTCTTTACGACGAGTTTGACAAGGCCTTTGCCGATTGGGCGGCCCGGATGAACATCAACTACACCGGTATGTGGGCGCCGTCAGCCAGCAATGCCGACGAGTATCTCAGCGGCTTGCAGACCTATATCGATCAGGGCTACGACGGCCTGCTTTTAGACCCCGACTCCGCGCTTTACCCGCGCATCGTTGAATTGCTCAATGATAATCCTGAAGTGAAGTGGATGTCCTGTATGTCCCAGGCAAGAAATTACTCCGGGGACAACCGGCTGTACGGGCCGAACGTCGGCTTCGACAATACATATTTCGGCGTGCAGTTTGCTGAAAAGCTGTTTCAGTGGAAAAAAGAGACCTGGCCGGATGTCCCGTGGGAAAAGGTCGGCTTTATTTCCCTGGACTTCTCTTTGTCCCCGCAGGTGCACGAGCGCGCGCTCGGCTCTGAAATGAGCTGGGCGGAGAAAAATCCAAGCTTCGGCGCGTATAACCCCGCTGTGGATGTTAACCCCAAAAACTACTGGATCGCAGACGTGGCTACGGGTAACATGGACCAGACGACGGCCCAAAATCTGGCGACACAGATCCTTTCGAATCCCGGCGACATTGAAGTCTGGCTTATCGCCACAGCTGTTGACGACTACTCTATGGGTGCGGCCAACGCGGCTGAGAATCTACACATAACCGATAAGGTCTGTACGGTCTGCTCCGGAGGTTCCAACCTTGTTGTACAAATGGACAACGGGCAGGAAACCTCATGGCGATATGCGCTGTTTACAGCACAGTCCATTTATGCCGAACCGATCATCGGAGCGCTGTGGGCCTTCATGAGCGGCCAGTCCACGTTCGACACGCTGTGGCCGGATTGGGCTAACCCGGCTGATAAAGGCGATGTTACGGACGACAGCAGCAATGTCACAGAAGAGCATAACTATGCCTGCATGATGCTGCCGACACAGTGGATCGACAAGGAGAACTACAAGTCGTATCTTGAATGGACCGATTTATATGCGTATGGTTCTGAAAGTGACGGCCACTACAATTACGATAAGGTCACGGATTTGAATCTGTATTCTGCGCGCTCGGATGTACCCGATTGGGCCAGCTGACCCACATTGCCCGCAGCCTGTAGATATCTCAGGCGTTATGCGTAAAATGGCCGACTTTTTTGAGGAGGAATCATCCGCCGGCTGACCGGCGCGTATTGAACACGGAGGTTATACAGTTGGGAGAACACTTAAAGGGCAAGGTTGCCGTCGTTACGGGGTCCGGTCAGGGGATCGGCCGCGCGGTCGCCATGGCGCTGGCCGAAGAGGGCGCGAAAGTTGTTACAAACAACCGCGGACCGGTGACGCATAATACAGCCAATCAGCTCGACGCGGAGCGTCTCAGCCGCCTGACACCAGAGCAGCTGGACTGGTATCGCCGGGAGATTAAAAAATATACTGGAGACGCCGAGACAACGGCGGCGGCCATCCGGGCGGCAGGAGGTGAGGCCGCGGCCTGCTTCGGTGATATCACCGATTTTGAGGTGGCGAAGCTGATAGTCGAGACGGCGGCACTGACGTACGGCTCGGTCGATATCGTGGTTAACGTCGCGGGGGCGTTCGGTTTTTCACCGGTCGAGAAAATCACGGAGGAACTGTGGGATAAGGTCACCGGCGTCAAGCCCAAGGGTTATTTCAACGTGATCCGCCATGCCGTGCCGTACATGAAGAAAAGAGGATGGGGACGCATTATCAACTGCTCGTCCCCGGCTTTCCTCGGCGGACCGATCCGCCAGGCGGAATACTGCGCGGCAAACGCCGGGGTTTTGGGCCTGACCTGGGGGCTGGCCTGCGAGCTTTATGAGGACGGGATTACAGCCAACACGTTTGCCCCCGGCGCGAAAACGCGCGCGTCCGTCGATATGGAGCTGTTCGACAAGGTTGTTGACCGTGACGAGACGGCTACAAAATCCGGCGAACCAATCGTTAAGTACGATGATACCGCGCCGCCGGAGCTGTTTGCGCCGTTTATCGCGTATCTTGCGTCCAATGCCGCCGCCGATGTAAACGGCTCCGTGTTCTTATGCGGCGGCGGTTTTATCGCCCGGTACGCCAATCCGTCCGCCGTCGCCACGATGGTTGATAAGGATGGCTGGACCATGGAAAAGCTTCTTAAAAGAGCGCCGACAGATTTATTCAAGGACTATAAAAACATTAATGAGAAACCATAAGAGCTTTATAATCAAATGGACAAAAAAGCCGTCCCAGCGGCTTTTTTGATTTTAAGACTATAAATTTACACATTTTATGGCGGGCAGGAATATCTCCTGAAAAATAGTCCTTTCGGGCCTGATAAAGGCCGGTCATTTTGATACTGTCAGGATAGTCTAAAACAAAAACAGATATGATACCATAAAATAAATAAATGGTAAAAATATCTGATTAGAAGGGTGTGAAACACATGTATCAGTTCAGACCTGTCACAGAACGGATTGCGCTGATGAGAGGCCGAATACGTAACCGCGTGATACAGTATGATTCCGAACGTGCGATGATCGTCACGAAAGCGTTTAAAAACTGTGTAAATCTTGTTCCGACCATCAGAAGACCGACGATTTTGAAGGCTGTGGCGTCAGGTGTAACGCTGCGCGTGGAGGATATCGATGTGCTTGTTGGCAACCGCGGCCGGTATTTTTCCAGCAATGTGGCGTATCCCGAAAACAATGAGGGTGCCGGCTGGGTCGTCAACGCTGTCCGCAATGGCGAATGGACGATGGGGGAGGACGGCCTGTATCACAATCCCGAAACGGACGACCTGCGCCTGTCGGCGTCTGTGGAGGACATTGAAAACATTGAGAGCATACAGGAATTCTGGAAATACAGAACGTTTGACTGCATCGGGGACGGCTGGGCTCCCGCCGGGCTCGACGAGCTGTGCCGGATTGGCGCGACGAAGCACAACGTCTTTATGCGTCATTTGATCGGCTGCCGCCCGGGGCATTTAATCGCCGGATACGGCAAGATCATAGACGTTGGCTACGCAGCAATCAGGAAGCAGGCACAGGACTGGCTCGACGATCATTTCGGCAACGTCATGGGCGACGACGTCAAAAAGTACCTGTTTTATTCCTCAGCTGTCATCGCCTGTGACGCGGCGACCATCTTTATTCGCCGTTACGGCGATGAGTGCCAGAAAAAAGCGGCTGCGGAAAAAGAACCGAAACGAAAAGCCGAGCTTGGAAAAATGGCCGACAGCCTTTACTGGATCTCGGGAAATCCAGCCCGCACCTTCTGGGAGGCCGTCCAGGCCGCGCTGCTTTACGATTTGCTGATGTATCAGGACGGCTGCATGGCGTTTTCCATCGGCCGCTTTGATCAGTTTACGTACAAGTACTTTAAAAATGATATCGAAAACGGCACGCTGACAATGGACGAGGCCCAGGAGATCGTCGACGCGTTCTTCCTGAAAATCAACAGCTTTTACGGCGGAGCAACCCAGTATCTTGTCCATATGATTGGCGCCAATACGTATCATCACACAACCATCGGCGGTGTGGACCGGGATGGACACGACGCCACCAATCCCGTCAGCTACATGGTGCTTGAATCGATTGCGCGCCTCAAGCTGCACGACCCGACGATTTCGCTGCGCATTGACAAGGATACGCCGAAGGAGATTTGGGAGCTGGCCATTGAGACGACGAAAATCGTCGGCGGATTGCCGCTTTTCCAGAATGACGACGTGATCATTAAAGGCCTCAAGCGGGAAAACGGCTTCACGCTTGAGGACGCTCGGGAATATGCCATTATGGGCTGCCAGGAAATCATGGGGCCCGGCAAGGAGTACCCCTGTGCCAACGGCAACACGGCGCCTTATTCCAGCCTCAATTACGGCGTTGTATTCGATATGGCCATCAATGACGGTAAGAATCCTTTTAACGGTGGGCAATCCGCCGTACACACGGGTTACCTGTATGAAATGCAGTCCATCGGGGACGTCCGCGAGGCGATGAAAAAGCTGGTGTTCTATTATATCAAGCTGCAGGTGAGCGTTGATAACTACACCGAGTATCTCCACCAGATTTTCGGCACGGAAAACCTCATATCCCTCAGCATGGAGGGCTGCATGGAAAACGGTATGGACGCCACATGGGGCGGCTGCAAATACAACTCCTATGGCGGTACGGCTACGGGACTTGCTACCATTGCAGACTGTCTGACGACAATCAAGTACATGTGCTTTGACAAGAAGCTTTGTACGACGCGGGAGCTTTACGACGCCGTCATGGCCAATTGGGAGGGCTACGAGCCGCTGCGCCAGCAGGTGCTCAACGAGGTGCCGCATTACGGCAACGGTGACCCGTACGCCGACATGGAAATGAAGTGGATTTGCGACACGTATTACGACGCTTGTAAAGAGTGCTACAGCATGCGCTGCACGAACTACAAGGCGGGCCTTTACGGCGCGTCAGATCATGTCACCCAGGGCTATACAACCTGGGCCACGCCCGACGGGCGGCGGCTTGGGGAGCCGATTGCCGACGCCAGCTCGCCGGCGCAGGGGCGGGACCTCAACGGGCCGACAGCCGTGTTCGAGTCCTCCGTCTGCTTCGACCACTCGAAATTTATGGATGGCCTGGCCGTCAACCTGAAAATCCATCCCACGACTTTAAACGGCAGCGACGGCATTGATAAGCTCCGGGATATGACGCTTACGTATTTTGAAAACGGCGGTATGGAGGTCCAGTACAACGTTGTATCCGCCGAGGTTTTACGGGCTGCGCAAAAGGATCCCGATGAGTATAAAGACCTCATTGTACGCATTGCCGGCTACAGCGCCTATTTCGTTGAGCTGAGCACCGACTGCCAGAACGATCTCATCACGCGCCACGACCATTTGGTGTGAGCGCGTAAACAGCACAACATATACGGGGACGCATTACTAAGCGTCCCCGTATATATGCCCTGAACTATCCTGTTAGGACTATGCTGTAAGTACAGTCATTCCAAGCAAAATTAAGCCTGACGGCGCGTTAACGCGCGCTGGATTTGATGGTATGATGAAGAAAAAAGGAAAGGCGGTACTGCCGTGAATTGGCATGAGCAGAAAAACCCGTTCACGCCCAACACCACGCCACCCTCGGGGAATTACTGACATTTGATACTATCCTTTTCTTTCCCAGTCGGCTAAAGCTTGACAGCGGCGGGCCTGGGTACACTTCCCATAGTGCCCGCCGTTTAGCCGGCAACTAAAAAGATGCTTGATTTTAGATATTCAGGAGGAATAATTATGACGCTTACGCCAAAAGAAAACTATCAGAGGCTCCTCCAGGGAGAGATACCGGATTATATACCCGCAATGTTTTTTGACCCGTGCATCGAAAGGATCACCGAGGACCAAATCGCCCCGGTTTCCGCACCCGACGGCCCCGTTATGACGGTCTATGGCGTGGAATATGTCGGCAGCAAGGAGATTAACAATGGTGCGCTGCCCGCGCCCGGAAAGTTTCTGCTCCAGGATATAACGAAGTGGCGCGACGTTATTAAAAATCCGGATAACTCGCACCGCGACTGGGAAGGTTACTACAAAAAGCAGACAGACAAATTTGATCGGGAAAATAAGGCCGTCACCTGCCACGGCGCCGATTATTTTCTGACGCTTGTGAGCTTCATGGGCTTTACGGAAGCGCTCATGGCGATGTACGAGGAGCCCGACGAGGTTTATGCGCTGTTTGACTACATATCCGAACATTATCTCGACGTCATGCGCAATCAGATCAAGTACGCGAAGCCCGAGCTTTACACCATAATGGATGACGACTCGGCATACCGCGCGCCGTTTTTCTCAGTGGAAATGTACCAGAAGCTTATTAAGCCCTTTCATAAACGCCACGCAGATCTCGCTCAGGAAAACGGCGTGCTGCTCGAGCGACACGACTGCGGCAAATCGGAGTGCTTTATTGACGACTGGATTGAGCTCGGCATTAAAAGCTGGAATCCGGCGCAGGTGTCAAACGACCTGGTTACCGTCAAAAAGAAGTACACCGGCAAGCTGGCGCTTAACGGCTGCTGGGACAATCAGGGCATTCTCGGTAGCCCCGACGTTGATGAGGAGACACTGCGGGAAGCGCTGGAGACGTACGTTGATACGTTTGCTCCCGGCGGCAGCTTTATCTTCAGCGCCATGATCATGGCGCCGCCCGGCGATCCGGCGGGGAAGGCTAAAACGGACATCATAAAGGACTACTATTTCAATCATGTCCGGGATTACTATCAAACGCATTGATCAGCCCGCAGTGAAGCCGCATCAGAAATCAAGATCAGGAAGTCCGGAGCGATGAGCCTTCGGACTTCTTTTGTGTGTTCTTAATTTTTTTTGCCAGCATGTGAAAAAGAGTATATAATCCAATATATTACTACTAACGGGAGGGCTTATCATGTTTAGCGATCAGGCGAAAAAAGCATTTAGTGATCTCAAGCTGCCGTACAGCGCTGTCGCGCTCAAATTCTGCCGGAACAAACCGGCGGGATATACCCAGGCCGAAGGCGTGGATGTTTTTTGTGCGTTTTTAAAAAAAGCCCAGGAGGGAAACGAACCGTTCTACACGACCGTTGATAACGACAAATGCATGGGCCGTGTTGTTTTGGGCATGACGGAGCTCGAGACAAATCATGGCTCGGGCCAGGTGGGATATGAGCTGGGTGTTTTCAAAACGCCGGCACCGAACGCGCGGCTCTACTACGACGCGCCGACGCTCAAGCGCGGCGTGTGCAATTTCGTTGTTTTCTGTCCCGTTGACCAGTGCGATTTTGACCCGGATCTTGTCGTCTGCATCGCCGACGCGTATCAGGCACAGCTGATCCTTCGCGCGACGAGCTACAGGTCGGGTGACCTGTGGGAGTCCAAATGCTCTTACGTCATGAGCTGTTCGTGGACCTACGTTTATCCGTACATAAGCGGAAAGGTTAATCACCTGTTTACAGGGATGCATCTCGGCCTGCAGATTCAAAACACCTATCCGGCGGGCCTGCATATCCTGTCGATCCCGTATCAAAAGCTTGACGAGGTCGTCTCGTCGCTTTTAGAGATGCGTCCAATTCCAGCCGAAGCCGGACGGGACGAAACCAGCGTCGCCGAAGCGGAAGCCACTCACGAGTTGCTTGAAAAGATGAAGGCGGATATAAACGTCCCCACGAGACTTTAAAACTCATATTTATTGTATAGTGAATGGTCCGGAACGCTTAAACGTTGCTCCGGACCATTTTATTTCGGTTTTTTCAGTAATCCTGTTCGCCACATAAGTAGTTGCCAAAAGACTTCGTAAACATTATTGATACCCTGTTACTCAGGTGAAAAACGCATAAATGCCGCCTTTCGTACCAAACTAAGTCAGGTACGACAGGCGGCTTTACGTGCCAAGCATGAAACGGGGTTTGAAAATGGATAAAAACACGGTGTCTTACTGGAATAAAACGGCTGAAGAGACGTTTTATCCGCGCCTGACGAAAGGCATGGATACCGAAGCGCTTATTATCGGCGGCGGCATTACGGGCGTCACATGCGCGTATTGCCTGGGAATAAGAGGGATATCGTCCGTGCTCGTTGAGGCGGGCGGACTTTGCGATGGCACGACCGGGAACACAACGGGGAAGGTGACGGCGCAGCACGGCGTTGTTTATTCAGGGCTTATCAAAAAGCACGGTCTGAGCGCGGCGAGAGATTATGCCCGGTCTCAATCGGATTCACTGGCATTCGTCCGGGATACGGTCCGGGACGAAAAAATCGACTGTCAGCTGGCGGACAGCACTGCCTGCCTGTATGCCGCCACCGAAAGTGAGGCAGAGACCGTTGAAAAGGAGTACGAAGCAGAGAAACACGTTGGTCTTGAAGCCGAGTTTACTAAGAACCTGTGGTTTCCAGTCCCAAATGCCGCGATGGCGTGCGTGTCGCGTCAGGCTGTGCTTCATCCCGTTCGGTATGTAGCGGGTCTCGCTTCGGCTGCGGTAAAAAGGGGAGCGGACATCTACTGTGCGACTAAAGCCATTCATATAGAAAACGGCGACAGCATTACCGTTGAGTGCGAGGACAATGTTGTCATAAGGACCAAGCATCTTGTTATGGCAACGGGTTATCCGATTTATGACGGACCCAACCTGTTTTTTTCTAAGCTGTTTCCAAAGCGCACCTACGGCATTGCCGTCAAAGCAAAAAGCAGCTGGCCGGAGGGCAGCTATATCACCGCCGGAAAACCCACGCGCTCGTTCCGGACGCATATGGAAAACGGACAGCCTGTTTTGATTGTTGCCGGCGACGGACATACGACGGGTCGGGGCAAAGAAGAAATGACCGTCCATTTTGAGAACCTGATGCAGTTTGCCGACCAGCTGGCCGGTGTCGGCGAGGTACTGGCTATGTGGTCGGCGCAGGACTATGAGTCGCCGGATCTTTTGCCGTATATCGGACGGATATCGGATCACAACAATATTTATGTCGCCTCGGGCTACCGGAAATGGGGCCTGACAAACGGTACGCTGGCCGGCAATCTGCTGGCGGAAATGATTGCGTCTGGTAATTGTCAATATGAAAACCTCTACTCAAGAACACGGGCCGATTTTTTGTCCTCGCCCGGTACGGCCATAAGAAGTAATGTTACGTCAATGGCGGAGCTCATTAAGTCAAAGCTGGGCGGGACCAATCCGCTGGCCGATCTTGAGGTCGGCGAGGGACGTGTCATCCGTTTCGGCGGCCAAAAAGCCGGCATTTACCGCAATGATAAAGACGACGTGACGATTCTGGACATTACGTGCACACATATGGGAACGGAACTCAATTTCAATGCGGCGGAGAAAACTTGGGACTGCCCGGCGCACGGCGGCCGCTTTTCAGCCGACGGCAAGCTGCTTGAAGGTCCGCCGAAGGATCCGCTGAAAGTCTTATTTAAGGGTAAGTACGACGATTTGTTCGGATAACAGATTATGCAAACAGGTTAAAAAGCAGGGCGGCCAAATAAAGGCCGCCCTGAGCCGTTTTGCTAAAGTGCCTTAGCTAAATACAAATACACAGATGACATATATATGTTTGACGTGCCCTTCGGCAAGTGATAAACTATTTTAAATGCTTAATTTCCGGCTTGCCGAATTTGGAGGCTGAATCAATGGATTCTGAATGGTCAATATCAGAGCTCCCAGAGGTCAAAACCATCTGGAACAAGAATTTTATCTGCGTTCTCATTGCAAACCTCATGCTGACGCTGGGGCACTTTTCCGTTAACACGCATGTTGCGACCTACGCCACATTTATGGGAGCGGTGCCTGTCGTTATGGGACTTCTCACGGGCATGTTCTTCGGAATATCTCTGCTGCTCAAGCCGATTACCGGTCCCGTCATGACAAAAGTCGATAAACGCTTGCTGATGATCATAGTCTTTGCGATCGGAGGTGTTTCCAATCTGGGCTACGCCCTGTTTCACAGTATTCCTATGTTTGTCTTCTTCCGGATCATCAACGGCATTCAGTACGGCTTTGTCGGCGGGCTGATTATGACGCTGGCCAGTGACAACCTTCCGAAGGAAAAAATGGCGTCCGGTATGGGCATCTATGGGATCGGTGGGGCGGTCGGCGCTGCGGTCGGGCCATCCATTGGGCATTGGCTTTATGAGCTCGGTACCCAGCTGAAAAACGAGGATTTCGGCTACACCATGATATTCCTTTTTGCCGCTCTGATGCTATTTTTGGCAGTCATTCCAAGTATGATACTCCACCCGGACAGAAAAACAAAGGAACAGGTCGCCAGTACGGGCGTCTGGTATAAAAATATCGTCACGATTCACGCTGTGCCGACGGCAATCGTGTTGTTTTTTGTCATTCTGGCATACGCCATCTACAATTCATATATATTCAACTTGGGCGAAGAGCGAGGGTTTGAGAATATCAGCTTATTCTACACGCTGATGGCGGGCACACTGGTTCTCTCACGACCGATGTCCGGCTGGTTGGCGGACCGCCTGGGGCCGGCGAGAGTTATTATTCCGAGCCTGCTCATGTTCACCGCGTCTTTTCTCGTTGTTGGCTTCAGTAAATCATTTGGCGGCGTGCTGGTGGGCGGTGTGCTGGCCGCGTTGGGTATTGGTTCCTCCCAGCCGACGATTCAGGCTATGAGCATGCAAAGCGTTGTGCCGCTCAAACGCAGCGTTGCAAGCAACACGATCTATATAGGAATTGATCTGGGATTTTTTCTGGGGCCGCTTATCGGAAGCATTATCTATGCCCATACGAATTACGCGTTTATGTTCCGGGTCATGTCGGTACCGGTCGCCATCGCGCTTGTATGCTTTATCATTGTCCTGCCAATCTATAAAAGGCGGGTGGCAGAGCTTGAGAGGCTTTCACAGAAAAATAAAAATCAGGCCGATTTAAGTCAGCCTGACCCAGCCTGAAAATATGTATCCAGAGGAAAAATCCTCTGGATATTTTACGCGTGTTCTCCGTGTTCTTCTTCGCGCTCTCTGAACAAAAGAGAGATCAGCCAGATGGCGGACAGGCCGACGAGCGTATAGATAACTCTGCTGACAGCAGCAGTTTGTCCGCCGAAGATATATGCGACGATATCAAATCTAAAAAGTCCGATCGAGCCCCAGTTAAGTCCGCCAATGATAGCTAGGACAAGCGCGATTCTATCCATGATCACAGCATATTCCTCCTTCTTATCCACCGGCTAAATATTGCCTTTTCCGGTTAGGACAACAGCCTATTAATAATTGTCATTGACAGGCCGTTTGAATCGTTAGCCAAAATAAACGGCAGGACATGCACTTAAGCCGTTATATCTTAAAACGACAAGACAATGCTTAGCCGGCGGAACAATAGCTACGTGCATAATATAACCGACCGTACGTGATTTATGCACGAAACGCACGATAACGCATTGGGACGGCTAAAGCAAAACGTTCAATTTTTCTATATTTTCCAGCACGCTAAATTAGTGTTTGATATAATGACAATGAAAATGTATAATGATTAGAAATTATATTTTCCATCAATACGTTGGAGGTTACGTCATGAAAGAAATATTAAAGCTTCTTGAAAAAGACGGCAGGCTTTCCGCGCAGCAGATCGCATCAATGCTTGACATGGACGCTAAGGATGTCGAAGCAGTGATTGCCAAATGTGAAGCGGACGGCGTTATATTGAAATATATGGCGCTTGTCGATTGGGACAAGGTAACCGACGATGCCGTAACAGCGCTCATCGAGGTGAAGATATCACCTCAGCGCGGCGAGGGCTTTGAGCGGATCGCCGAACGTATCTATCAATATGATGAGGTGGACAGTCTTTATCTGATGTCGGGTGCATTTGATCTGGCCGTTTATATCACAGCCCGTTCCATCAAGGACGTCGCGCAGTTTGTATTCGCGCGACTCGCGCCGCTGGAAGGCGTTACAGCGACGGCAACGCACTTTATTTTGAAAAAATACAAGGAAAAGGGCTGTTTGTTTAATTTGCCTGAAGAGCAGGAAGAGAGGATGTTTTTTGTATGATGGATTATGAATCCCTCTTGAGCGACAATGTAAAAGGACTTAAACCGTCGGGTATCCGAAGGTTTTTTGACATACTTGAGGAAATGGACAACGCCATATCGCTGGGAATCGGTGAGCCGGATTTTGTAACGCCGTGGCACATCCGCGACGCCGGCATTTATTCGCTGGAAAAGGGCTTTACGAAATATACCGGCAATGCCGGTCTGTCCCGGCTTCGTATGGAAATCAGCAGCTACCAGAAGCGCAGGTTTAACCTTGACTTTAATTATAAAAATCAGATTATCGTCACTGTCGGCGGCAGCGAGGCCCTTGATTTGGCCGTACGAGCACTCGTAAATCCCGGCGATGAGGTTATTATACCTATCCCATCCTTCGTCTGTTACGGACCGGTCACGGAGTTGGCTTGTGCCAGGCCTGTTTACGTAGATACCAAGGTGGAAAACGAGTTTCGCCTGACGGCTGACGAGCTGCGCGCGGCCATCACGCCGAAGACGAAGCTTTTAATCCTGCCGTATCCCAATAACCCGACGGGCGGGATCATGGAGAAAGAAGATCTTGAAGCGCTGGCCGAGGTCCTGCGCGGCACCGGCATTATGGTTTTGTCCGACGAGATATACGCCGAGCTTACTTACGGGCAGAAGCACTATTCAATGGCCAATATTCCGGACATGTATGAACGCACCATCGTCGTAGGCGGGTTTTCAAAGAGTCACGCGATGACAGGCTGGCGTATGGGCTATGTCTGCGGCCCGTCCGAGATTCTCATACAGATGCTTAAAATTCACCAATACGCCATCATGTCCGCCCCGACAACAAGCCAGTACGCGGCGATCGAGGCCATGAAGGAAGGCGACGCCGATATTGAAGCGATGCGGCGTGACTACGATTACCGGCGCCGGTATATTCTGGATAGTCTGCGCGAATTGGGTATGGAGTGCTTTGAGCCGAAGGGCGCGTTTTATGTGTTCCCGTGTATCCAAAGTACGGGACTCACCTCCGAGCAGTTCTGCGAAAAATTTCTGCTGGAGGAAAAGGTGGCCGTCATACCCGGCACTGCCTTCGGGACGAGCGGCGAGGGCTTTGTACGCATGAGTTACGCTTCGTCGTTGGACAACATCACACAGGCGCTCACGCGTCTTGAAAGCTTCCTCAAACGGCTGTAAATGAAACCAAAAGAGCCTGTATAACACATACAAAGCGTTTGAGGCTATCTATGGGGGTTCTTATGAAATACATCCTTGTGATCGGCGACGGCATGGCAGATAACCCGGTGGATGAACTCGGCGGGAAAACGCCTCTGGAATATGCCAACATACCGACGATTGACGCGCTGACAGCCAGGGGTCTCCTCGGCACCGTCCAAAACGTACCGGAAGGACTTCCGGCTGGCAGTGATACGGCGATCCTTTCCATTTTCGGTTGCGATCCGAACGTCTGCTACACCGGACGCGCGCCGCTGGAGGCGGCCGCCGCCGGTATACGCCTGAAACCGGGCGATGTGGCTTATCGATGCAACATGGTAGCATATGAGGACGGCGACAAACCGCTAACCGAGAAAAAGATCCTTTCACACTCAGCCGGCTCTATTGAAGGCGAGCAGTCTGAGCAGCTTGTTCGGGAACTATTTTCAGACCCGGCATTTAAAACGACCGCCGAAAAGGCCGGGATGATTGTTTATCCGTCACTGTCTTTCAGGCACATTGCTGTCCAGAAGAACGCCGACATCAAGGGCATCGTGCTTATCCCGCCGCATGATCATCTCGGCGAAGCCATAGGGCCGCTGTTACCGTTCGGCTGCGATAATGCCGCTGTTTTAAAAGAACTGATGACCCAGGCGCACCGCTTTTTGGACAAGCATCCGCTCAACGAAAAAAGACGCGCCAAGGGTCAGCTTCCGGCCAACGGCATATGGTTTTGGGCCGAAGGAACGGCTGTGGCGCTGCCGCAGTTTACGAAGCAGTATCATAAGACGGGCGGCGTTATATCAGCCGTGCCGCTTTGCCATGGCATTGCCGCGCTTACCGGCCTCGATATCGTCACGGTCGAGGGCGCGACGGGTGAATTGGATACAAATTATGAGGGCAAGGTTGACGCGGCGCTGGACGTGCTGAAAACGCACGACTTTACGGCCATACACGTGGAAGCGCCGGACGAATGCACGCACAACGGCGACCTGAAGGGGAAGCTGCAGGCCATCGAATGGCTCGACAGCCGTGTCATAAAGCCATTGACGGAAAAGCTGGACCAATCCGGAACGGATTACAGGCTTCTGATCCTGAGTGACCACAAAACGCTCACGTCGACCCGGGGCCACGATGGCGACCCCGTTCCGTTTTTAATTTACGACAGCCGGAAGACTTTGAGCTCAACGGCCGCCTACAACGAAAATAACGGACTCAAGGGTCCGTATGTTGACGCCGGGGTAAAACTGATGGGCCTCCTGTTTGAAAGTAACGTATGAATACTAAAGTTAAAGCTTTTGCAAAAATAAATCTGTCTATTGATATCGTTTCCCGCATGGATAACGGTTATCACAATATGCGTATGATCATGCAGAGCGTGGCACTACATGACGAGCTGATGATCGACTGCCGGAAGGGTGACGGCATTTCTGTAAGCACAAACCTGAAGTATCTGCCGAACGACAAACGAAACATCGCGGCCCGCGCCGCTGAGGTATTCTTTGCGCACACGGGCATATCCGGCTATGAAACCCATATCGGCATCCGGAAAAACATACCGGTTTGCGCAGGACTTGGCGGCGGCAGCACCGACGGGGCCGCTGTCCTGCGGGGCCTCAACGCACTGTTTGAAACAAAGCTCGGGCGTGATACGCTTGAACGGCTTGGCGAAAAGCTCGGCTCGGATGTGCCGTTTTGCATCTCAGGCGGTACGGCGCTCGCCGAGGGAAAAGGCGAGGTGCTGACCGATCTGCCGGCGCTTCCGTCCTGTCCAATCGTGATCTGCAAGCCGTCATTTGCCATATCGACGCCGGAGCTTTTCTCAAAGATTAATTGCGACAAGATTCATCTGCGCCCGGACACCGACGGCTTGATCAATGCGCTTTGTGACGGCTTCCTTACGGATACGGCGCGCCGTATGTATAATGTATTTGAAGACGTATTGCCAAAAACAGCCGGAGCCGTGGAGGAAATCAAGCAGCGGCTTCTGGATCACGGCGCGCTTGGCGCGGCCATGACGGGCACCGGCTCGGCCGTATTCGGCATATTCGGCGACAAGGAAGCGGCAAAGGCTGCCAAAAAGGATTTAAACCAAGATTTCCGGGAGTGTTTTTCAACAACGCCGTCGGACCGGATCGAAATAGAATAAGAATAATTATTGATAAATGGTATATTATGAAAAAACCTCGTCGATACTTTGAATCAGCGGACAAAGTATTCTCGGAGGTTTTTACTTATGAAACTAAAAAAATGGGAGCTGGCGCTTATCGCAGCGCTGGTGTTCACGTTTATAATGGGAGCAGGACTGAGAAAAGAGCAGGCGGATCTTTCCGAAAAACTGATACGTCTGCACGTCGTGGCAAATTCCGACTCGGACGAAGATCAGGCGCTTAAGCTAAAGGTACGTGATGGTATTTTAAACGATGTTGCCGCAATATTGGACGGCGTAACTTCTCGGGAAGAAGCCGTGCGGCTGGTTGAGGAAAATCTGGATGAAATCCTATCCGGCGCGCGGGACGTCGTTTTGGAAAATGGCTATAATTATAGTGTCACGGCATCCATTAGTGTGGAGAAATTCCCGACGCGGGATTATGACACGTTTTCGCTGCCGGCAGGGGAGTATACGTCGCTGCGCGTTGTGATCGGCTCCGGCTGTGGACACAACTGGTGGTGCGTCATATTCCCGCCGCTGTGCGTTTCGGCGGCGACGGACGCCGAAGAGGTGTTTAGCAGCTTGTCTGATGAAGAGATGCGTCTCATCACCGAGGACGGGCCGGAATATGTCTTTAAATTTAAATCCATTGAGCTGCTCGAAAAACTGAAATTAGTGCTCGGCTTATAAAGTTAAACACGTGAGTTATTCAAAAAGAGGCTGCCGCCGGCGGCCTCTTTTTTGATAGAGCCTGTAAAAGGCACACACTGCTCTTATTGGCGGGCATGACACGATTTAAGTTGCTGTCGCCACGTAATTGTTGTATGATAAAAGCCCGCCGCCAATATATTACATACAGCGGCACTGCGCCTTAGCTCAAACGAAAGGAATGAAAAATTATGAAGGTATTGCTTATCAACGGAAGCCCGCATCAGGAGGGCTGTACGTATACCGCCCTCAACGAGGTCGGATGCGCACTCGAAAGCAACGGAATCAAAGCGCAGATATACCACATTGGCAACAAGCCGGTCATGGGCTGCACAGGCTGCCATAAATGCAGAGACTTAAAGCGATGCATATATGACGATGATGCCTGCAACGAAATGTCCGAGCTTGCCGCCAAAGCCGACGGCCTTGTCATCGGAACACCTGTCCATTTTGCCAGCGCCTGCGGCGCGCTGTGCGCACTACTAGACAGGATGTTCGTATCGGCCGGAGCGAAGTTGATGCATAAGCCGGGCGCGGCCGTTGTCAGCTGCCGCCGGGGTGGGGCAAGCGCCGCTTTTGACAGGATTAATAAGTATTTCACGATCATGCAGATGCCGGTCGTATCCTCATCGTATTGGAATTCCGTACACGGTTTTATCCCAGAGCACGTAAAAAAGGATCTTGAGGGCCTCCAGATCATGCGCACGCTCGGAAATAATATGGCCTGGCTTCTTAAGTCCATTGAAAAGGGAGAGGGACCCATTCCGCTTGGCGAGAAGCAGTGTGTTACAAGCTTTCATGACGGAAAATAGTACATACATGAAAATCCTTGGAACAACGACGTTGTTCCAAGGATTTTACGTCTTCTGTTAAGGGTACACAGGCAATACGGAACAGGGCTAAACCAATAACCGGAGTAATCCGGACGCCTTGCTGCTGCAGCATTAGTTACTTAAGCTACATAAACTGTGTCATTTTCCCAGCTGTAAGTAAATCCAACCATTCGAGCCAAATCATCCAGACTACAATAATCCGCACCTTCTATTGCGACACCCGAAAGCATTTGTTCAGTATCATCAACATATAACGTTAATTCGGTTATCTGAGCGATTATAAATTCATCGGTACTATGGTCAGTCAACGCCTCTTCGCCAGGCGTATAATTGCATCCGGTTTCCAAATAGTACGCTTTTGCATCCTCGTCCCAAGCAACATTGAAATGATAAGTCGTTTCTATCAGAGCCATTGCAAGATCGCTCGGTTTGATGAAGAGGGTCTCATCTGATTCGTATGCCTGTAACAAAGCCGAATTTCCTTCGTCAGATATCGTTAAATGAACCGGCATCACATTGATTATCTGCTCAGCGCTGATTAAAACAGTCTGCGTTGCTGCATCATAGTCAAGATTCAGTCCGAAAATTTGAGCCAGTTCTCTCAGCGAATAATAGTGCCTGCCATTGGCCAAAAATCCATTTACGCTGATCCGGCTGCCGTCAACAACTATACTATCACTGTTTTGGCTGGCGCCTATGATTTCCGGTACCGACAGTGCCGTGACGGCTTCCGTCTCTGTCTCCGGCACGCCGGTGGTAATTGTAATTGTTTTACTGCTTTCTTCCCAGCCCACCGCAAATTCATTAACCGTCCCGACTAAAGACGATGCTAAATCCCGTAACATGATATAATTATGACCTTCATAATTATAAGCGGTCATATCAACCACAATGCCGTTAACGGTAATTGACTGTGGAGACTCAATCATGGTTATCGTACGTGAAAATCCGTAGTTAAACATATTGATCGTGTCCCCGTAGCGAGTGGAAGTACTGTCGGCACCGAGAACGACGGACAGAAGCCGGTTTCCGTCACGCTGGCATGTTGCTATCAAACACTTGCCCGCGAGACTTGTAGTCCCCGTTTTTAGTCCGTCTGTACCGGCATATTCCTGCGATTTACCGGGCAGCAGGCTGTTTGTAGCATTGTAAGTTTTGCCTCTGAAATTAATGCTGGTACAAGATGAGTAATTGAGCACGTCGGGATATTTTGTTATAAGTGTTGATGCCAGCATTGCCATGGACCGGGCGGTAACGCAATTTTCGTCTGAAAGTCCTGAAGCGTCGTAATAGGTCATTTCCCACCCGTACTCATGTGCCCTCGCCGTCATCAGCTGTGCAAAGTATTCTTCGGTTCCGCCCAGCAGTTCCCCGAGCGCACAGGCTGCGCCGTTGGCGGAGACCGTCATTGCCGCATGAAGCAGTTCGTCAACTGTGTACTTTTCGCCGCATTTTAACGGTACGTTTGAGCCTTCTGGATCACTTGCTATTTTATATGTATGGGAACTGATTTCAACCAGTGTGTCTTTGGTGACCGCACCTCGCTCCATCGCTTCGTAAAGCATTAGGACTGTCATAAGTTTTGTGAGGCTGGCGGGCGCCCGGACGCTGTCGGCATTTTTCTCATAATAGACTTCTCCTGTTGTGAGATTCAAAAGAAAATCCGCCTTTGCGTTCGTGGAAGGGGTTGACGCTGCTTCAGCATTAAAAGTTACTATAGGAAGCAGCATCGCAAAAATCAAAATGAAACCTGCAATATTCTTTTTTGTTCTCATTATCAATTATCTCTTTTCTGACGCAAGATGTTAAGACTCTCTATTTATGTAATATCGTATTAATTTCATCTGAACTTCACAGCTTTTACATAATACGATAGATTACGATGACAGGCAGATGCGTAAGGAACCACAAAAAAACGAAACAAGCAGCGCCGTTGTGACTGCCAAGCAGACTCAACGGCGCTGTTTTTGGATAAAAGCCAAGTTTAAAAAAGCCGCGAGAGCGGCTTTTTAGCATTCAGAGTGAGCGTGAGACTTACTTTATAGTTTTTATCACCAGGTATTTCCGTAATTGGGCCGGTTCTCATAGTCAAAAACGTCTTTGGCGTCGTAGAATATAAGATACCGCTGTCTGGATTTTCGAAGGGTATCGCCATCCGAGTGCATCCGGTCGCAGATGACGGCGCAAATATCCGTTTTTATCTTGGAATAGGCCTCAATGCCGACAGACGCGAAAACGCGGAAGCCCTTGCCCTGAAGGTATTTAAAGATCGGACCCGTCTGTCTCACGTCGTCCCCGTCCGGCCGCGCGCCGAAGGGGTAGATAAAAAGCTTTGTTGAGCCGATAATTGAGCCGACTTCGCTCAGCCAGCGGACCGTATCGCTTTTTACGCTGCTCAGGCTGGACGAAGACAGATTTATATGACCCCACGAATGGCTGCCGAAGTACCAGCCCGTGTCCTTAAGCATGGCCACAATAGGCTTAACTGCCTGAATTTCGGCCTGGCGCGCATCTTCCATATCCGCTGTCATGCCGTGGGTATCCGTCATTGTACGATAGCCGAGGATGCCTTCGTAGCCGGTCAGGCATAAACAGCCCTTCGCACCGTTTAGAGAAAAGTCGGGGTGGGCCTTGACGAATTTATCAAGAATAGTGATGGCGTCCAGATCCTGCGAATAAACCTCGTTGCCGTCCGGATCTATTCCGTAGCTCCACAGCTCGCCGTCTTTAATGACAAGCTTATAAGGGAAACCGTTTTCAAGCATATAGTTATAGTAATTAACATCGTCGTAGGAGAGAATAAGCGGTTTTTTCCCTTCAGGGATCATGAGTGTGTTCCGCACCATCTGGTGGACGCCGTCGTCGCCGACGGTCTCTGACCACACGTCGTTCATGTCTACAAGTATATAGTTTTTTTCATAAATGCTATCAAGCATCTTATTGTATTCGGACACTGTCACCATGTACGAGTCGAGTCCTTCTGCCTTGGCGTCTCCGTCAAAAGCCAGTTTCGGATAGGCAATGACAGGATGGTAGAACAGATGCTCCACGATGCCGTCATACGGTACGAGATTTGCTGTTTCATCCGGCGGTTCTTTCGACGGGTCGGAAGACGGTTCTGTGGAGGGGGTGGGGGACGTGCCGCCGGATACGTCCGGCATCGTATTTGTCGGGTCGGTCGATGGGTCGACCGTAGCCGGATTGGCAGACGGTTCCTCCGACGGTGAGGGTGAAGCCGAAGAGGACGGCGAAGGAGAAGCAGGTGGCGTCGCCGTTTCGGTGACCATCTGCGTCGGTTTCACAGACGCACCGCTGCCGTCTGCATATTTTATGTCGATACCACAGCCAACAAGGCCGGCCAACACGATAAAGATCATTAATATCGGCAACAGCCGCTTACTTAAAGAGAACATATATACACCTGAGCATTACAAAATGATGGGCTTATGATTGCTGAACTAAGTATAGTATACTATTTAGTGAGATTATTCTCAAATAAGTTACAAAAAATATCAATAATATCATTATTTCAACACGATTCGACAAGAAGAAAATCCGCACCGCTATTTTTTAAACATATGGTATATAATGAACCGGCAGGATTCCGCATCAGCATCTGGCTGGCAAAAGCTTATCGAAGCAGTTATTCTATGGTATAATAGCTACTCGAAAAGCTATATTCATTGTATTGAAAGTCTTTTTCACAGCCTGCCGACTGGATAACTGAAAAAATACTTAGCCATACCATATGGCGCGGGTATACTAAAGAATAAATCGCGAGGTGACGGCATGGTCACACTGATCCTGGGGCGTGCGGGAGCCGGAAAAACGCGCCGCGTTATGGATGATTTCGCCGGACGTATAAATAATGGTGACGAAAATCTGTATTATATCGTTCCCGAACAATACTCTCACGATGCCGAGCGTCAGCTTCTAAAATATGGTTCGGACGCACTCAGCCTCCAAGGGGAGGTTTTAAGCTTTTCCCGTCTTTGCAGCCGGGTTTTTGCCGAGAACGGCAATCCGGCTCTCACCATGCTCGACAAAGGCGGTAAGGTGTTGTTTATGAGCCGCGCTGTCGATGCTGTATCCGATAAGCTGTGTTTATACGGCGGACTGGAGCGAAAAGAAGATTTTCTGGAAATGCTGATACAGACGGCCGGCGAATTTAAAAGCGCCGGTATTGCGCCCGATGAGCTTGACCGGCTGGCTCAGACAGCGGCTGCGCCGCTGAACGGCAAGCTCCGGGATCTATCACTTATTCTCAGTTCGTATGACAGTTTGCTGAACGGAGATATTGGAGACCCGGACGATAAGCTCAGTCACCTGGCTGACGTTTTGACGAAAAGCGCGCTATTTCGTTCCGGCCACGTCTATTTCGACGGGTTTTCGGACTTCACAGCCCAGGAGCTGCGCATTGTTAAAAAGCTCATACAGATGGGAACGGACATGACGGTCTGCTTGACCTGTGACGGCTTATTCGGCGCTGAGCCGCTGTTTGAGCTGGCACGGAAAACCGCGCATACACTGCTCAGAGCAGCCGCTGACTGCGGAGAGCAAAGCAATGTTGTTGAATTAACCGCAGACCCGGCGGGACGGAACGCGGCGCTTACATACATTGAGCAAAACCTTTTTTCGGGTATCAGCATCCCGTATGACGGGCCGTCTGAAGCTGTTGAGCTGTACCGCGCGACAACGCCGTCCATTGAATGCGAATATGCCGCCGCGCGCGTTCTGGAGCTTGTACGCAGCGGATATCGGTGGCGTGATATTGCCGTGGCCGTGTGTGACTTTTCATCATATGGCCGTCTGGCTGAGGATATTTTCACGAAATACGGCATACCCGTCTTTGTCGGTCATAAAGCAGATATTACACAAAAGCCGCCGCTGGCAGTCCTCGACAGCGCGCTGGCCATCATAACAGGCGGTTGGGATTGCGACAGCGTTTTTCGTTATCTGAAAACCGGTATGGCGGGTTTGTCCACAGTGGACTGCGACGAGCTCGAAAACTACGCGCTTTTATGGGATATCAAGGGCTCGGCGTGGACACGCGGCGAGGACTGGACGCAGCCTACGTCGGGTTATGAGCCGGTGAATGATCACGCAGAGCAGGAGCGGCTTGAGCGTATCAATACGCTGCGGCGCTTGGCTGTCGGACCCGTCCTGCATCTCAAGGACGCGCTGGCGGTGTCGCGTACCTACGGCGGGAAGCTGCGCGCCCTGTATCTTTTTTTGGAAGAGATCGGCCTGCCGGAACGCATGGCGGACAAAGAGGCGGCGCTGCGCGAGGACGGCGAGCTGCAGCTCGCCGACGAGTACCGCCAGCTGTGGGATATTATCGTGCGCGCGCTGGATCAGTTTTATGAGGTTTTGGGCGTCGTCACCGGTTCAAATATGGAATTTGCGCGGCTGTGGAAGCTATTGACGTCGCAGTACGAAATCGCATCAATCCCCGTCGCGCTCGACCGGGTCAGCCTGGGAGATCTGCCGCGCCAACGCCGGCGCGGACTAAAATGCCTTCTTGTCCTGGGCGCAACGGACGATGTCCTGCCGAAAACAGGCGCCGGCGGTCTGTTATCCGATGACGAACGACGCGTCATTCTCAGCAGCGGCATCCAGTTGCCCGGTGGCGCGGAGGAACGGCTGTACCGGGAAATGAATACGATTTATTCGACGCTGATGCTGCCGTCCGACAAACTCATCGTGTCCTATCATACGGGGGGCAGCGGCGGAGAAAAACGCGCTTCCTTCGTTGTCAAGCGACTGTCTGAGCTTTTAGGTCTGTTTGAGCGGACCGATGAGACGCCGGAATTTAGAACCAACGCCGCAGGACCGTGCTTCGAACTGGCCGCATCGTACGTGACGCATGGCGGCGGAAATGCCGCCGCGGCTGCCGCGTCTTATTTTATGGAAGAGCCGGAAATGGCGCGGCGGCTGCGTACTATCGCAGCGGCAGCCAGCCAATCGCGCGGAAAGCTCTCCTATGAAAAAGCTGCCGAGCTGTACGGCAGCGAGCTCTCTATGTCGGCTTCGCGGGTGGACAAGTTTTATGCCTGTCGCTTTCAGTATTTTCTGCAGTATGGCTTAAACGCCCGCCCAAGAAAGCCGGCGGGGTTTGACGCGCCGACGGCCGGCACGTTTATGCATTACGTGCTGGAAAATGTTACGCGAGAGATCACGGAGCGCGGCGGCTTTACCGATATTGACGACGAAGCGTGCTCCATTCTGACGGAAAAATACGCCGACGAATATGCCCGGGACGTCCTGCAGTCGTTTAAAGACAAGTCCAGCCGGTTTGTATATCTTTTCAACCGGCTGAAAAAGGATGCGGCCTATATCGTGCTGGATATGGTAGGGGAGCTGAGGCAATCTGATTTTGTACCGCTGGATTTCGAGCTGTCCTTCACGGAAGGCGGCGACATCCCGCCCTGTCAGATAGAGAGCGGCGACGCGCATTTAAAAATCAAGGGCTTTGTAGACCGTTTGGACGGTTGGGAAAGGGACGGCCAGTTATATATCCGTGTCGTCGATTATAAGACGGGTAAAAAGAAATTCAGCCTGTCGGATGTGTGTTACGGCCTGAATATGCAGATGCTCATCTACCTGTTTGCGCTTGAGAAAAACGGCGGCGTGCGGTACGGGAAAAAGATCGTGCCGGCCGGCGTCCTGTACGCGCCGGCTCGGGAGGACATATTGCCGGCGTCGAGAAGCTTAAGCGATGCCGAGCTCGAAGCACAACGCGCCAAGAAGCTCCGGCGAAGCGGGCTTGTACTGGGCGAGCCCGGTGTCATCAACGCGATGGAGCACGGAGACGATAAAAAGTATCTGCCTGTTAAAACCTCGGCCGGCGGTTTAAAAGCGGGCGACGCGCTGGCCGAGACCGAGCAATTTGAGGATTTATCAAGACACATAGACCGGATGCTTTCGAAAATCGCCGGCAGCGTTCACGGCGGAAGTATCGAGGCCCGGCCGTACTATAAGGGGCAGGCCGATACAGCCTGCCTGTTCTGCGATTACCGAAGCGCCTGTCATTTCAGTGAGAAAGACGGCGATAAACGGCAGTATCTGAAAAAGCTCACAGCCGAGGAGGCCTGGCAGCAGATTAAGGAGGACTCGGACACATGAGCGATAAACTGACCTATACCCCAGAACAGCAGGCGGCCATCACAACGCGCGGTGGACCGCTGCTCGTCTCAGCCGCAGCAGGGTCGGGGAAGACGAAGGTGCTCGTCAGCCGGCTACTGAGCTTTTTAACAGATGAAAATGAGCCGTGTGATATCAGTGATTTCCTTGTCATTACATATACGCGTGCGGCGGCCGCCGAACTGAAATCCAAGATCCGGGACGCACTATCGGAATATATGGCGATACATCCGGACGACCGGCATCTGCGCCGCCAGTCCGCGCTTGTTTATACGGCGCGCATCGGCACAATCCACAGCTTTTGCACAGAGCTTCTGCGTGAAAACGCGCATCTCGGGCTCATACCGCCGGACTTCCGCATCGCCGATGAAAACGAATGCCGCCTATTAAAAGAGCGTGTTCTTAGTGATGTGCTTGATCAGCGCTACGAGGCTATCATAAGCGCGCCGGGCTTTGCGCTGCTTGTCGATACGCTGTCGGCCGGACGGGACGACAGCCGCCTTGTGGAGGTCATCCTGGACGCACATACAAAGCTCAAGAGTCACGCCGATCCGGCGGGATGGGTTAAAACGCAGCTGGATCAGCTGGCGCTTGTGAATGCGTCCGACGCGTCCGAGACGCTTTGGGGCCGGTATTTGATAGCGGATGCGCGCGATAAAGCTGTTTATTGGCGCTGCGTCTTATCGGACCTGCTTTCAGCATCGGCGGATTGCGGGGACTTTATGAAAGCGTACGGCGGCAGCGTCGGGGCGACGGTTGAAAGCCTGGACGGTTTTATTAACGCTTTGGATTTGGGGTGGGATGCTGCGTGTGAGCAGGCAGCAATCGCATTTCCGCGAGCCGGCAACCTCAAGGGCTATGACCATCAAAAGGCCGTTCGGACGCGGTGCAAGGCAGCCCTTAAAAAGGTCTCGGAGGTGTTTGAATACACATCGGCAGAGCTGTTTGAGGATATGCTGGCTGTACATCCGGCTGTGGAAGAGCTTTTAAAGCTGGTTCTGGACTTTGACGCGGCCTATGCCGAAGAAAAGAAAAAGCGCGCCCTGGCCGATTTTTCCGATCAGGAGCATTTGACGGTGCGATTGCTGTTTAACCGTGAAACAGGTGAAAAAACCCCGTTGGCCGAAGCTGTCTCGTCGAGGTTTAAAGAGATATTTATTGACGAGTATCAGGATGTAAACGGTATACAGGAGCTCATCTTTCAGGCCATATCGCGCGGCGGAAAAAATCTTTTTATGGTGGGAGACGTCAAGCAGTCGATCTACCGATTCCGGCTGGCCGATCCGTCTATATTCCTGGACAAATACAAGCGGTATAACGATTTGGGCGGGGAGGACGAAGATACGGGGCGGCGCATCTTTATGTCGACGAATTTCCGGTCAAAAAAAGCCGTGCTCGACGCGGTCAACTTCGTTTTTAAAAACATCATGTCCGAATCCTTCGGCGAAATGGATTACACCGAGAAGGAATACTTAAACCCCGGGCGGGCTGACGCGGAATCGGATGGGACGTCCGTGGAGCTGGATGTTTTGGATCTGAGTGCTATCGAGACGGAGGCGGATGAGGAAAGCCCGGAGAAATCAGCGACGGAAGCGGCTTTTACAGCCAGGCGGATACGGCAGCTGCTGGATGAGGGCCTGATGATACCGGACGGGGCGGGGAACAAGCGCCGCGCGTCATACGGCGATTTTGCCATCCTGCTTCGTTCCGTCAAGAACAAGGCCGGCGTTTACGCCGAGGCGCTTTCAAAGCTCGGCATACCTGTGGGCATGAGCGCGGGGGAAGGCTTTTTTGAGTCGCTGGAGGTCTCTGTGGCGCTGGCAATCCTTGATATCATCGACAACCCGCGACAAGACGTGCCGCTCATCACGGCGCTCAGGAGTCCTGTCTATGGCTTCACAGCGGATGAACTGGCGTCAATCCGCGTGACAGATAAAAAGGGACTCCTATATGACGCGCTTGTGGCGGCAGCCAAAACCGACGAAAAATGCCGGTCCTTCATATCCCGGCTCGACGCGCTGCGGATCGTTGCTCCGGACATGACGACAGACCGTCTGCTCTTTAGAATATACAGTGAGACGGACATGTTGGCCGTCATGGGCGCGCTGCGCGATGGTGAAGCGCGGCGGGAAAATCTCATGAAGCTGATGGAGCTGGCCGCGCGCTACGAGGCCAATGGCCTCAATGGCCTTTTTGGGTTTATGACATTCGTACGCCGGCTCATCGAAAACGGCGACGAGCCGTTTAATGACGGCGGACTGTCGGCCGGAGACGCCGTTAAGATTATGAGTATCCATAAATCAAAGGGACTGGAATTTCCGGTCGTCATACTGGCGGACACAACAAAACAGTTTAATACGACGGATACGAAAAAGCCGCTGCTGATGCATGCCGATCTCGGCGTCGGAATGAAGCGGACGGATATAAATCGGCGCATTGCGTATACAACGCTGCCGCGTATGGCCGTATCCCGAAAGCTTTATGGCGAGATTGCGTCCGAGGAGCTGCGGGTGCTGTATGTGGCCATGACGCGTGCGCGTGAAAGGCTGATAATCGTCGCGTCGTTTAAAGACGCGCGGCGCGAGCTGGACAAGCTGTCTCAAAACGCGGCGGCGCCCGCGGCGCCGCAGGTCCTTGAAACCCTGAATTGTTATGCCGGCTTTATTCTTACGCCGGTGCTGACGCGGCCGGAGGCCGCCTGTCTGCGTACGGAGGATGTCCCGGTTATTATGGCAGACGACGAGCCGTGGGATATCCGGCTGGTCGCCGCTGAAAAACCCGGAACGACAGAAAAAGCAGCCGTAGAAAATGTGCCGGAGCGCGTGTCTGCCGACCCGGAGGATGTCGAAACACTTCGCGGACGACTGCGATTTAAATACCCGTATGAGAACGCGATGAATCTCCCCTCTAAATTGACGGCAACCGAACTCAAAGGTCGCTTTACTGATCTGGAGGCGGCGGAGGAGGCGGAGTCATCAGCGCATCTGAAGAGCAGGCCTCGCCCATATGACCGTCCTGTCTTTATAACCGAAAAAACGCGCCTGACGGCGACGGAGCGCGGTACGGCGCTTCATCTGGCCATGCAGTTTATCAATTATGAAAATTGCACGCAAGTCGCAGGCGTTCGTCAAGAATTGGGCCGGCTGCGTGAGCGCAATTTTCTGTCGGACAAGCAGCTGGCCGCTATCGATCCGATTAAAATAGCCGCATTTTTCGGTTCGCCCCTCGGCGAAAACGTACTGACTGCTGAGAAGCTTTACCGTGAATTTAAGTTTTCACTTCTCGTCCGGCCGGAAGACTTTTATGATGGGCTCGTAAACAGCGGTATAGGTCAAGATGACGAAATATTACTGCAGGGTGTAGTGGACTGCTGCTACGAGCGGAACGGACGCCTGCACATTATTGATTTTAAAACAGACGACGTAACACCTGAAACGATTGAAGCCAAACGGCTGCTCTATACCGGGCAAATCCGGGCGTACGGACGCGCGCTGGAACGCATTATTCAAAAACCGGTTGAAAGGCTTATACTGTATTTTTTCGCGACGGGCGACGCGGCGGAAGTCAGCTTTAGTTAAAATTGTCGTATAGGTATTGCATTTTTCGATGAGCTGTGCTAAAATGCACTTTGCGTAAATTGAGAAGAGCGAAAGAGGTGATCATGATGAAGGAAGGGATTCATCCCAATTATCAGCAGACGACGATCAGGTGCGCTTGCGGCGAGGTTATTGAAACGGGAAGCACGAAGAAAGATATCAAGGTTGAAATCTGCTCGAAGTGTCACCCCTTTTATACAGGTAAGCAAAAACTGGTAGACACCAGCGGACGAGTTGATAAGTTCAACAGGAAGTTCGGCCTGAATAAATAACAAAACCTGCAAAGAAGCCCGCACCAATCGGTGCGGGTTTGTTTTTCCAAGCGGGATGAAAATCGCCTGATTTTTCAGGAAAGGTGAGAAATATCGAAAACACAATTCAAAACGAACCGGAAAAGGCCGTGCTGGCGGGGCTTTATGCCGACAGTATGGATGCGGCTCAGCAGTCTACGGACGAAAGTCTGGATGAGCTGGAGGCGCTTTTAGAGACAGCGGGCGGCGTATCACGCGGCCGGATTTTACAAAACCGGGCAACCCCGGAGCCGCGTACCTTCATTGGATCGGGCAAAGTTATTGAGATGAAACAGTTAATTGATACCGAGGGCTGCACGCTGGCGGTATTTGACAACGAGCTGTCACCGTCTCAGATGCGGGCATTGGAGGGGGACCTCGGCGTACGCGTCATGGACCGTTCGTCGCTGATTCTCGACATATTCGCCCAGCGCGCGGCCACGCGCGAGGGCCGGCTTCAGGTGGAGCTGGCGCAATACAAATATCTGCTGCCGCGCTTGACCGGCATGTGGACGCATCTGGAGCGTCAGGCGGGCACGTCCGCACCAATCGGGACGCGCGGCCCCGGAGAAACACAGCTGGAAACGGACCGCCGACATATACGGCGCAAGATATCAAAGCTGGAGGAAGAGCTCGAGAGCGTCCGGAAAAACCGGGCCACCCAACGCCGCCGCCGTGAGAAAAACGGCGTGCCGGTCATAGCGCTCGTGGGCTATACGAATGCCGGGAAGTCAACGCTTTTAAACGTGCTGACAGATGCCGGCATACCGGCAAAAAACCGGCTGTTTGACACCTTGGACACGACGACGCGGCATTTAAAGGTCAGCGACACGCTTGAGGTCCTGTTGTCGGACACCGTTGGATTTATACGTAAGCTGCCGCATCATCTTGTCGACGCATTTAAAGCAACACTCGAGGAATTGTGCTATGCCGATCTGCTTCTGCATGTGATTGATGCATCAAGCCCCCAATGGCAGCAGCAGGCGGAGGTTGTGGATTCGCTTATAGAGGAACTCGGTGCGTCGGAGACGCCGCGAATCGAGATTTTCAATAAATGTGACTTAAGGCCGCCGGAGCTGCGGCTGCGCGGCGTCGACGCCATCGAGATCTCTGCTAAATCCGGAGAAGGGCTTGACAACTTGCGTGAAAAAATTGAAATGACCCTACAGCGGACCAAGAAAAAGGTGACGCTCCGTTTGCCTTATGATAAAGGCGGACTGCTGGAGCAGCTTCACCGTGAAGCATCCGTTTTGGGCGTTGAATATCTGGATGACTGTATTGAGATTAAGGCGGTCATCGGCGCTGAAACATACGGCAAGCTGCGCGATTTTATATATCCGTAAAAGGGACTGTTAGACGAAGGCCGTTATCGCGGTTTTGCTTATCGGCTATGGACCAAAAGGAGATAGGAATGAACGAGGCACAAAAGATGGCGTACGCGTCACGATATTTCAGAACGGGTGCTGAGGTGCGTCTGGCAAAAGAGGAAAATCCTTTTCCGCAAATGAAATATGATTCGGTCCGGCTTTTAAGCACGCCGGATTTCGGGAATCTGAATACGTCGTCCTACTGGCAGTATATCTGCGCGCCTTTTGTTATGTATCCTGAGCTGAAGAAAAATGACAGAGACCGTTATTTAACGCTTATGGGGGGCGATATGCGAAATGCGCTGCACCTTGGAGGATTTGCCGTTATTACAATTGGGCGTTCGCAGGATGCTCTGCAGGTTTTCCAATTTGAACGGGCCGTTACGGTCTATCTCCCGGCGGGCGTGTTTTACTGCATTGAAATTCGGGAAATCAGCGATCCTAAGTTTCCGATTCTCTACAGCGAGCTCTCCTTCAGCCCCTCTGTCAAGGGGACGCTTCCAGACGATATGACCGATTTTTCGGTCCTGTTCAAGTCGGGGGAAGAACTCTGGTTTAAAACGCCAATCCATCCGTCTGCCCCCTATCCGCGCGCCGGTTATAGCAGCGGTGAGCTGCGCGGCAAAGACGCGCTTCGCCGTCGTTTTACACCTGTTTCTCATGCATACGAAGCGGACCCCGGCACCCATACGCACACGTATGACACATACGTGTGCTTTACAGGAACCGACCCGGAGAACATGCTTGATCTGGGCGGTGAAATTGAGCTGACCATCGGCGAGGAGGGTAAGGAGCTTATTACGTTTTCGTCGCCTGTAGCCTGCGAGTTCTTTATTGGGAAAGGCCTGCTGCATGGTTTGCCGGTCTTTAAAAAGGTTAACAATCCAAACAGACCGATTTTAATGACAGAAACCGCATTTACGAAAAGCTTCGAAGATGGGTACGTTCCGCTTGGGAATGCTCAGGCTATGGATAGCGAAAACATGCCTTTACCCCAAGAAAATTCGGATGACCGGCGGAGCAGCTGACGATGGGGTATTTGACGCCGGCCGGATACGGAGAAGCGGAATTTATTGAAAAACGCTCGCGTTTTATCGGGCAGGTATGGCCTGCGGCTGCCGAGGAGGAGGCGCGGGATGCCATTGACCGCGCGAAGGCTAAATACCACGACGCGCGGCACAACTGCTGGTGTTACGTAATAACGGACGGCGCTGTCCGTTATGCCGACGACGGCGAGCCTCAGGGGACGGCCGGACAGCCGATGCTGGAGGTCTTCCGGCGCAGTGGGATTGAAAATGTTGTATGCGTTGTCACGCGGTATTTTGGTGGGATTCTCCTCGGCACCGGGGGTCTGACGCGGGCGTATGCTCATACAGCCAAGCTGGCGCTTGACGCGGCCGGCATTGCCGAAATGCGTCTGTGGACCGCCGTTGAGGCCGTGTGTCCCTACAGCCTTTTTGAGCGTGTTAAAAATGAGATTGAGTCAACTGGCGGTGTTCTTGAAAACGCTGAATACGGCGCGGATGTCACGGTCACGGCGCTTTTTCCGTCCGAAATTGCGGCGAATTTTATTGTGCGGCTTTCCGATATGACAGCGGGAACAGTAATAGGTAAAATCACCGGCGAGAGCTTCAGGGCGGTACAAAACTTATGAGAAAAAGAAGCGTATCGCTGTCTTAAAAATTTTAAATCTATGTGTTGCATTGCGCATTTATTTGTGTTATCATCATTAAGCGTCAAATTTTGATGCGCGAAAAATTAATAGCCGGGTGTGGCGCAGTTGGTAGCGCGCCTGACTGGGGGTCAGGAGGCCGCAAGTTCAAGTCTTGTCACTCGGACCATGGAAAAGACCATCGACTTTTTGTCGACGGTCTTTTTTTTACACTTGCATTTATATGGGGTGCGGGCGGCAAGTCCTATGAGTACACTCGAAAACAAGAACGCGTAACAATAGGCAAATAATTACTGGGTATTACATGGCCAGATGCTATAAGAACACTCCCACCCATCCGTTTAACCGCAAATTGGTAGACACTTCTCCAAGATATGGGTGGACGCTTCGGATGGAGGTATGTTACAATGGCCGTGCGCGGTATAGTTCTTTTCTGCGTTGGTGCAGGCGAGAAGGATTGGCGCAGCGAATTTAGCAACGAATTAGTATTAGGTGGAGGAGAATAAATCGTGAGAAAAAGAATTACTACAATAATCATGGCATTAGTATTCACGCTTGCGTTCATACCCGCCGCACCGGTTGCATTAGCACAGACCCAGGATTTTTACATTAATGTTCTTATTGAGCCGATACTCGAATTTAATGAAATTGGTACTTTCAGCGAAGGACTTGCGCCGGCGCACGTAGGTGATAAATGGGGCGTTATAGACAGGACGGGCAAAATTGTTGTTCCAATAGAGTGCGGTTGGATATATGAGTTCAGCGAAGGGCTCGCCTTAGCGAACAAGGGCGGGAAATTTGTCAGTGACACGATGGAAGGAACCGGGGTCGTGGGAGGCATGTGGGGTTTCATAGATCAAACGGGAAATGAGGTTATCCCTTTTGGGTATGATATTGAATATGGTTCAGGCTCTTTTCACGAAGGAATTGCGGTGGTAAAAAAAGGCGACAAGTGGGGATACATAGATAAGACAGGTAAGGTTATTTTGCCTATTGAATATGATTGGGCATATGACTTCAGTGAAGGTTTTGGGTTAGTGAGAAAATGGTATCAATCCACTCCTCAATATAGTTTTATAGATGCGACTGGCAAAATAGTATTGACTTTAAATTATAAACTTGTTGAGTCTTTCAGCGATGGGCTTGCACAGGCGAGTAAGGAAATGGGTAAAGATGCGAAATACGGATATATAGATAAAACAGGTAAAGAAGTCATCCCGTTTGAGTATGATTACACGACTCCTTTCAACGAAGGTCTGGCGATGGTAGGGAAAATCGGCGGAAAAAGTCAAATAATAGATAAGAAAGGCAATGTAGTCGCAACATTGGATACTCTTTATTGGACTTCTTCAAAATTTATTGAAGGCCTTATGGTGGTGGTAACAACTGACAATTGGAAATATGGCGTAATCGATACGGAAGGCAGTGTTATTGTCCCTTTGGAGTATGAAAAAATAAACGATTTCAGCGAGGGTTTTGCGAGAGTAAGTAAGGGTCTTAATGAAGACGGTTTTATAGACAAGACAGGCAATGCGGCAACCCCATTGAAGTATACAATTGCTAGGAATTTCAATGAGGGCCTTGCGGCCGTGAGTATAGGAATATATCCCAACAATAAATGGGGAATATTGGAAACCGTGAGCGAAGATCCGTCTCAGCTAACGCCCACTCCAGAAGCCCTCGACCTTGATACAGCAAGCACATGGGCGCGTGACGGTATTACAGGCGCAATTGCTAAAGGCTTTGTTCCGGCTGACATTCAAGGCAGCTACACCAACGTAATCACCCGCCAAGAGTTCTGCTGCATGGCGGTCAAGTGGCTGGAATATAGGCTCGGTAAGAACATAGAT
Organism: uncultured Sporobacter sp.; assembly: GCA_963675425.1. Lineage (GTDB taxonomy): Bacteria > Bacillota > Clostridia > Oscillospirales > Oscillospiraceae > Sporobacter. Next base: position 3,246,177 of record OY776214.1, read on the forward strand.
GCGATAGTTGCGGAGCGTGGTATACCTGAAAGAATGACGCATACTTTCAGCGACACAACAGACGCGAACATACTCGCGGCTTACCGTTTAAGTGTCGCTGGCGGCACGCAAGCACCCACAGACACAACGCCGGGGCTTTTTACGCCAAGCGGACAATTTTCCCGTGAACAGGCGGCGACCATGATAATGAACACTTGTAAAACTGCGGGCATGGATGTAAGCAACGTCGCGGCGGCGGGCTTTACCGACATCAGTACAGCGTCAAGCTGGGCGATAGACGGCATTAACTATGTCCGCAACGGCGGAATCATGCAAGGCACAAGCATTACGCCCCCTGTGTTCAGCCCGAAATCAACGTACACAAGGGAACAGAGCATTATTACGTTTAACAATATTAAGTGAGACGGATTCCGGAGCGGTAAAGAGCAAATCCGTATATGACGGAGCATAAACGGATTGTTTTGATATAAATACTACTTGCCGACTGCCTTTAAACCATTGATATTACTGGATTTCTCCAAGTCCTATAATTTCACTCGGACCAAACGCACATGATCCGAACCATTCAAGACAGGTCAAACCTGTTGCTGAAGGGTTCGGATTTTTGCTGTATATAGAATAAACAAAAGAGTGCAGGCGTTTGGCTTCTCATTTATGGTCTTTGACGATTGCACTTTTATTATAGTTCTCCGCTCTTATATTTATTAAGCTTAGTATTTAACCTTTTTTTATATATTTGGCGGCAGAGAATTGTGATAGTAAAGCCGCATACCTCCGCGCATGTGCAAATCATTAATATGATCCTAAATGATGTTACGCCAAAAAGCCGTGTGCCGGCGCTTGTGCCGATGGCAATTATAACAAACAAGGCAATGTAGCTGGGTATAATATTATGCGGCCATCTTTTTGAAGTGACACTAAATGTAAATTCTGATACCAGCCATATAAGCATACCCAGTCCCATGCTTTCAAGCAAAAGGCCAGCTGTCATTTTAGAACAGAAAAATAGTGCATTTACAACTGCACAAATCGCAACGGAAATCAGCATGGTTGCCAGCAATCTCAAAGAATATTCTTTACTCATTATAACATCCCAAGCCTTTCCTTGAATGCTCTCGTATTGTTACGGGAAATATCCAACGGATTTCTGTATCCCTCCATATAAAGTATCAGCTTACCCTTGAACATTGGAGCAATTGTTTGGATTCTCTTAATATTAACTATCTCTGATTTGTTGATCCGTATAAAATATTCCGGCAGCATCGTATGCTCAAGCTGGTAAAGCTTATGCTTAACAGCATACTGATTTCGTTGCGTATCATGGATGAAAACTTCATTGTTGATGGCATTGATATAAACAATGTTCTCTATACTGATCGGAAAATATACTTCGTTGATTTTTCCAGTAATAATACTGACAGGACTGAGAAAGCTTTCCGAGCTTTTCAAAAAGCTGATAAGAGCCGGAAATGCACTTTTTTTGAAAACGATTTTGATTTCGCTTTCAACGCAGTGCTCCAGCCCCTCTTCTACCATAACCACCTCAGCTGCATCGTCAACGTCGATGCAGCTTGCAATTAAAAGCTTTTTTATAGCAGTCTTGTTTTCATCGCTGCAAACTAGTTTAATATTCATGCGGCACCTCTGATAACCAAAAGCTCCTTATTACTTTCGTTTCATTCGATTGACAATCAAAGTACATACGCTTAAAAAAACGACGCTTAATATCACAAATATTGCTATTATATCATGTGTTTCAAGCAGATGCCCTCCTATTGTTATATCTACGCCGTAAGTATCCTTTATGGCGGCTGTAGCTTCAAGACCGGCAGCTGAAGAAATCTTATCAAGAGCCGTCTTCATAAATATATTTTGCAGCATTGATGCTGCCTGGAGCGCGGGGAATACTTTTACAGCAGCTGCTATACCTGGGGACAATACGCCGACCGGCACGAACAAGCCAAGCATAAACCCAAGCAGCGTATTCAAAATACTGACAACTACTGTAACAGCCGATTTGGATTTTATTAGTAGCACCACGGCAAACGAAAGACCAGAAAATGTAATTATTACAAGGCTTATAATACCAATTACCTTCATAATTTCGATTGCCGATAACAGCTGCCCTCCGTTTATGACAATGACCCCTTCGCATAACGTAAGCGTTAATAACGTCATTGCAAACCCGACGATCCATGAGGAAAGAAGATATCCAAATAATATTGAAGACCGTTTTGCAGAAGTTACAAATAAGTCGTCCAGCTTTCTGTCAATAAAATCGTCTACCCTAAAACACATTATTAAAAGCGGAACGCTGATGGCCGGTATACACAAAAGCCCTCCGACAACCCATGAAACGACCATATCTTCAATGCCTGGTAGATTCCCCGTTACTTTGATTATGCTCTCAACCTGCATATCCTTTAAAAAAAACATATACAGACCAACCACGATAAAGACACTTAAAAACGAAAACAGAATAACACCCGTATCTCTGAAATATCTTTTAATGTTCCTGCCTGAAAACACCATTATTTCACTTATATTTATCATACATTTATTCCTTCTCATTGAGCCAGAGCATTGATAAACACATCATCCATATTTCCCTGGATAACCTCAAACCCATCGATATCATTCCGTACTGCCAAGAGAATGTCGATAGCCTGCATTGAATTTTCCAACGCAATGCTTATGCTTTCCCCGCAGAGCATAACACCTTCAAGCCCCATCTCATAAAGGCGTTCGATCATATGCTCTTTTATTTTGGCGATGACAATTAGTTTATCCGAACTGTACTTCCGGCGCAGCTGTTCCGGAGTTCCCTGCGCCTTGATCAGTCCTGAGTTTATTATCACGATATGATCCGCTTGGGCTGCTTCTTCCATGTAATGGGTCGTTAAGAATACCGTTAATCCCGTCTCCTGTTTGAGATTTTTTATCATTTCCCATACGGCCATACGTGTCTTTGGGTCAAGCCCTGTCGTCGGCTCATCCAATATTAATACCTTTGGTTTGTTAATTAGCGCCCGAGCAATATCCGAACGCCTTTTTTGTCCACCGCTAAGGCTTTTGTACTGTCTGTCAATAAAACCCTCTAACCCGATTTTTTCCGATAATGTCTTTAAGCGTTCTTCAATCTCACTTTTTGAAAGGTGGTACATTTTGCCGCGGTTTATAATGTTCTCTCTAACTGTCAAGAAGTCATCGAGCATGCTGTTCTGAAAAACGACACCGATATCCTTTCTGATTGCACTGTCATTTTCATCCAACACATTTCCGTTCACCATTACATGGCCTGATGTTTTTTTAAGAAGCGTTACAATCATATTGATCGTAGTCGATTTTCCAGCTCCGTTTTCACCTAGAAAAGCAAAAAAAGAACCGGCTTTCACTGAAAAGGATATTCCCTTTACAGCTTCAACACTTTTGTACGTTTTTTTCAAATCTCTTATTTCAATAATGTTTTCCAAATACCTCATCTCCTTTAATTCCATAATAAACAGTCGTCACTCTTACCGCTATGAAATATTGGTAAGCAGTTGTTATATGGATGTAAGATGAAGTATACGTGCAATAAAAAGGAAAACAAATGGAATAATATAGGGATAACTCCCTTTGAGCCTAAAATGAAACCGGAATTACATAAAATGTGTGCACTGATATCTTCGTTCGATAATTAGTCTTGGTTAGATAATGGTTGGATGAAAAAGTAAAGTTCTTCATATATACTGTTTGCCGATCACCTATAAACCATTGATATTTCTGGATTTCTCCAAGTCCTATAATTTCACTCCGACCATCAAAAGACCGCCGTTTTTGAAACGGTGGTCTTTTTGTATTGTCTGTGACAAAGTAAACCACCGGCTCTGCCGGTGGGCAAAAAAAGCTTTTAGCGAGGAAAAAAGTGGACAAGAAAAAACCTCGGGGATTAGAGTGGTACAGGTTTGCCGACCGTACTAAAAAAATCCAGGAGGTTAATTCATGAAAAGTGTAGATGTGAGTAGTTTAGAGCACACAACGTGGAGATGTCAATACCATGTTGTGTTCGCCCCAAAATACCGAAGGATGGAGATATACGGGAAAATAAAACAGGATATCGGAATAATCCTAAGGAAGCTATGTGAGCAGAAGGGTGTTGGGATAATAGAAGCAAATGCATGCTCCGACCACATCCACATGCTGATAAGTATACCACCGAAATATAGTGTGTCGCAGATAATGGGGTTTCTGAAAGGAAAGAGCAGCCTGATGATATTCGACAGGCATGCAAATTTGAAATATAAATATGGGAATAGGCATTTCTGGGCACGTGGATATTACGTAGATACTGTAGGAAGGAACAAAAAAGCAATAACGGCCTACATCCAGAATCAATTACAAGAGGATCAGATAGCGGACCAGATAAGTCTGAAAGAATATGTTGACCCGTTTACGGGTAGCAAGAATACTTAGGCATAAAACAGTGCCCCTTTAGGGGCGGCCCGAAAGAGCAATGCGGTCGGCGAACTTTTCGGGCCCCTTGAGGGGCACTGCTGGTACCAAGCCCTTCTAGGGCTATTCATGCCTCCGGCTTAGCCGGAGGTTTTGACTGATAAAATATTTTTTCTGTCACAATATACTTCCGAGACTTGTCTAATTTATCGTATAATCAATAAAATGATACCTGTTAGAGTGCATATGCGAAATTGATTATATGATCATATACGAGAGGAAGTAGAATATGGATACAAACATACCAGACACTAAAATGGAGCCGGTAAATTTGATTGAAAAGGCTATAGGCGGCGACAAAACGGCATTGGAGGATTTGATTTTAAGCGTACAGGATTTAATTTACAACATGTCGCTCCGCATGCTTGGGTCGATCCATGACGCCGAAGACGCCACGCAGGAAATTATTGTTCGCATTATCACCCAATTGTCAACCTTCAGGAAGGAAAGCAAGTTCTCCACCTGGGTTTACCGGGTAGCCACAAATTATCTGATAAACTATAAGAAATCCATGTTTGCCCAGCATCCGCTGAGTTTTGAAGTATACGGTGCGGATATCGATAATGGATTTATACAAAACACCGATAAATTACTTCAAGATGTGAATGAAAAATTGCTGGCAGACGAACTAAAAATGTCCTGTACAAATGTTATGCTGCAATGCCTTGACCCGGAAAGCCGCTGCATATATGTACTGGGCGTTGTGTTTAAGGCTAACAGCAAAATCTGCGGTGAGATTCTCGGTATTTCACCTGAGACATATCGGAAAAGGCTCTCACGCATCAGGGAAAAGGTTGGTATATTTCTCGGTGAATACTGCGGTTTGTCCGGAAGCGGAAAGTGTAATTGCCATAAACGCGTTGGCTATGCGATCCAAAGCCATCGTCTAAATCCACAGCATCTTGAGTACAACAAGCTGACGGAACTGGAGGACAGCAGCAAGTTGGGCTTTAAGCAGGCTATGGAAAATATGGATGACTTATCTTTTGTTTTTTCAGAACTGCCTAAATACAAATCGCCCGAGACTGTGAAGGCTTTTCTGACACGGCTCTTAAATTCAAAGGATATGCATACAATACAAATGGTAGCGGGTGGTTGAAAATGCCAAGGGTGCCGGAAACCAAGGTACTTATAAACACACGGTTGGCAAACAGCTATGGTGGTTGGATTTATTGTGATCACTGCGACAAAACCATCGGGTATCTCTGCTACGTTACGTATGATAGCCTTGATTTGGAGTATACATGTTCATGCGGCGGAAGCGGAAAAGCGCATATTTCATTTTTAAGCGAACCTCCCGCTTTCGGATGCCAAAAGCCATTGATCTCGATAAAAAACAGACTGTGCTGCCCCTCGGATCAATCTCCGCTGCTGTCAATAAACAAAAAAAGACTAAGCAATTTCAGATACACAGTGGTGTGCAACAGGTGCGGCACCATGTATTGCGGAGAAAAACTGCCGAATAATGTTTAGGAAAAAGGGGCTGTAGCAAAACGAAAATTGCTACAGCCCCTTCGCCTTTATTCATGCGGGTTTGAGAAGAAATAATTTCATAATTGTTTTAGAGAGATTCTCTGTTGTTAAATAAAAACAAAAAGTAATTAAGAATAATTTGTATAAAATTGCAACTAATACTGTAAATATGTCACATAATATACAAAAAAAGCGAAAAGTTTATATAGCATGTTTTGTCGTATATATGATACCATCGAAATAACAAATAATACCAAATGGGGTGATGTCATGTATTCGGATTTTAAACATTTTAGAAATGCTATATTTGGCATAAATAAAGAAGAGGTAATACAGTGTGAAGAATTAAAGGAAATTATAGATGAAAGCATCAGGATGGTAGCGTATGACACAATATTATGTGACGTTATACCTGTAAGAGTTTACTATTACTTTAATGAAGAAGGTCAATTATATTATGGAGGATATTTAGTTAAAAAACTTTTCATATCAGATGAAGAAGCTGAGAGGTTATATACAATATTAGCAAATAGCTTGGCAACTAAATATGGCGAACCAGTCAATAACGCAGAAGTATCTAATGGTGACGGTAGTACATCAGACTTTAACATTAAAATGATTGGAAATACGACCTATAAATATTTGAAATGGTACGAATGGTGGAAACCTCAGTTCAGAATAGAATTAGTATTACTCAGATATGAGCATAGCAATGTTATGGCAATAAACTATAAATCAAGTGAGTTTTTAGGGGAAATGGCTGATAGTAAGGGCCTTTGATGATTTATTAAAAGGTGTACGGGACACGTGCCGTTCATAATCCGGGAGATAGCAAGGTTCCGTTATGTCCAATTGGCTCGTCGGTAGTCTCTGAGTAAATTTTGCTTGCCGCTTGCCTGAAAACCATTGATATTACTGTAAGTCACCGAATCCTAAAAATTTCTCAAACAAAAAAACCAAGCTTTAAGCTTGGTTTTTTTGGCCTTTATCTTGCTTCACCGGTATCAGTAGTAAGCTCTGGTACAGGCTGAAACCACTGCTGACGGGGTGATGTGGTGATAATAAACAAATAGTTGTTGTGGTAACAACGAATAATTGTTGCTTATATAGGCTTTATGTAGTAAAATAATCTAGCATATATACATTATGATATAAGAGATCCGAGGATAATTTATCGAGCATATAACGACCATAACAGACACCCATACCAAAAACGGCTACCCGCGAAAACGCGTGATTAAATAGCTCGTCCATAACAGCAGACTTGCCCCGCTCTATTCTACTGACCCGCTTCATGCTTAAAGCACAGGCACTCATCGGTAAACTTAGACGCAGAGGGCAATTTTTTATATTCACATTCTACTAATGGGTGGTGATCGGTAAACTATATATGGATTGACTGTCGGCGGAAAAACCAAGAAATATTTTTAGGAGGACAATATATGAAAAAGTTAAAAATGGCCATCGTACTCACGCTAGTTGTTATCATGACAGCATCGCTTCTCATCGGGTGTGCAAAAAATACGACGTCGGAAGAGCCGTCCGTATCGCCGGCAGCCCCGGAGACCTCAGCCGAAACTGATACGTCAACAGCGCCTGAGACATCTGCGGCTGATACATCGGCCGCACCCGCGACCAGTGATCCCAATCATGAGGTCTACACTATGGCCAACAGGGTTCCGTGGTCCGGCGTCTACGCACCGGTAACGGAATCCCGCGCTGATATAGATAAAGCTATCAAACCTGATGACAGGAAGGACACGGTAAAGGTGGGTTATGCGACTTGGACGGTTGGTACGCCGTTCTTTAAGGCCTCGGCCGATTATGTTGAACAATTATGCAAGGAATACGGCTACGAATTTGTCATGATGGTCTCCGACGGTGATATCAACCAGCAGGTCGCCAATATTGAAAGTCTCGCGACGATGGGCGTGGATGTCATTATCGACTGTGACTACAGTGTGGAAGCGGAGCTCCCGGCTGTCAATGCTGCGGTGGAAGCCGGCATCCCCGTTATCGGGTATGGTTTGCCGTTCCCAGCCGATTCGTCGGTTATTACAACATCGGCCACTACATACTATGAGCAGGGGTTTATGGTTGGGCAACTGGCAGCGCAGCAGTTTAAGGATGTGGACGTTAAAGCCGCAACCCTCCCCGGCATGATCGGCCATACTATTGCCGAAAGCAAGCTCAACGGTTTTATCGGTGGCTTTGTTTATGAAAGAGCCATCCAGATGGGCAATCCTTTTGCCACCCGGGAGGACGCCATGCTCCACGGCTACAATCTTGAACAGGAGATCGTCAAAAACGCTAAATTCTCCGATCCTGATCTTAAATTTGAAGTCGTTGCGTCCATTGACGGTCAGTGGAGCCAGGACGGCGGACTGACGGCTATGGAAGATATCCTAGCTGCGCATCCCGATGTCAACCTGGTTTTTACCGATAACGATCAGGAGGGCATGGGAGCCATTAAAGCGATGGAAAACGCCGGCTTTAAGCCGGGAACGGATATCCTGCTGTGCAGCGTCGGCGACGGCACAAAGGAAGCGCTGAACTTGATTAAAGAAGGAAAGTACCTTTGTATTACGCTCGCCAGCCCCTATACGTGGGCGGGAGCTTGTGCGCAGCTGGCATATATGATATTCCACGACGGCTTTGACGCCACCAATCTGCCGGCGGAGACGTACGTGGATAACGTGCTGGTAACGAAAGACAATGTCGGAGACTGGATGACGGACGATGAGTTTACTACCCTGCCGGACGTTGTGTTTAAACCGGTTGGTTCATAATGTTCAAAATATGCCCGCGGCAAGTCCTGTAACATCATACAGGACTTGCCGGGAGGCACTCAACTAAATATATAGAAATATTTCATTCAGCAAAGTTTATACACGGCTGATACTACGGAGCACAGACCAAAAGGGGAGTTTGACAATGCCTGACATACAATATCATGTTGACATGCAAAACATCTGCAAGATATTTGGTGGTGTTAAAGCGCTTCAAGATGTATGCATTCAAATTAAAGCCGGCGAAATTCATGCGCTGGTTGGAGAAAACGGTGCCGGCAAATCCACGCTGATGAAGATTTTGTCGGGCGCATATGTAAGAGACAGCGGCGACATCTACATAGAGGGTAAAAAAGTGCAGATCAGCAATCCGAAGGATGGGATTGATCACGGGGTATCGATTATATATCAAGAATTTGCGTTAATTAACAGCCTGACGGTTGCTGAGAACATCTTTATCGACAAGCTCAGTGATAACGGCTGGCTGATTAATTGGAAAAAACTGCGTATAAAAGCACAGGAGGTGCTCGACAGTCTGGGTTTTGGGACTATACCGGTTAACAAGGTCGTTTCCGAGCTGAGCGTAGCGCACCAGCAGGTCGTGGAAATCTGTAAGGCACTGGCCAGGGATTCGTCTGTATTAATTCTTGATGAACCAACATCGGTGCTGGCCTCCAGCGAGGTAGAGCAGCTTTTCAAACTCCTGGGAGATCTGCGCAGAAAAGGTGTGGCCATTATTTATATATCCCACCGTCTCGATGAGATTTTTCGCCTTTGCGACAGGATCACCGTCATGAAGGATGGCTGTTATGTCGGTACCTATCAGGCGACTGAACTGGACGATAAAAAGCTTGTCAGTCTCATGATCGGCCGGACGCTGGAAAGCTATTTTCCAGCTCGGCAGCCGCAAATTGGTCCGGTCGTTATGAAGGTCAAAAATTTGAGCCGGGGAAAAGCTGTTCAAAATGTCTCCTTCGAGGTTCGGGAAGGGGAGGTGCTCGGTATATCGGGTCTTGTCGGTTCCGGCCGGACAGAGACGATGCGGGCCATTTTCGGTGCGGACCCGTTGGACAGCGGACAGATATTCCTGGGTGACCGATTGACTAAGATCAAATCCCCGATGAGCGCCGTTAAAAAGGGCATCGGCATGCTTCCGGAGGATCGAAAGGCACACGGCGTATTACTCGATATGCCGATACGCACCAACATAACACTCACGCGTCTTCAATCCTTCGCCGGTCCTTTCAGAATCATTAATCGCAAAAAGGAGACGGACTACATCAACGAAATGATCGAAAAGCTGGCCATACGGATTGGATCGATTGAAAATAATGTCAGCAGCCTTTCCGGCGGGAATCAGCAAAAAGTTGCCATATCAAAGCTTTTGGCGGCTGACTGCAAGGTACTCATTCTCGATGAACCGACCCGAGGTGTTGACGTAGGGGCGAAAATCGAAATTTATAAGATCATTAATACGCTCGTTAGTCAGAAGTATGCCGTTATTATGATTTCCTCTGAGATGATGGAGATTATCGGTATGTGCGACAGGGCGGTCGTCATGCGCAACGGCAGTGTTGCAGGTGAGCTCTTGAAGGATGAGCTGACGGAGCAGAACTTAATAAATTATTCGATGGGAGTATACGTATGATGGAAACCGCCGCGAAAGAAAAAACGACTTCCGATAAAACACGGCATGTAACTTCTAAGGCTGTTTTGGATGTGCTGATTAAATATAACGCGTTGTTCATTCTCTTGATCCTGTTTGTAATATCGTCGCTTATTTCACCGTATTTCCTGACTTTGCAGAATATTTTCAATGTTCTACTGCAGCAGGTTCCGTATTTGCTGATTTCTCTGGGTGTGATGCTGACGATTATGACGGCGGGTATCGATCTTTCGGTTGCGGCTATTGCCGGCTGCGGAAATGTGCTCGTGGCTATCATCATTACAACCTGGGGGCAGGACAGCGTCGGCATACTGTTTGTTGGAATTGCGGCGTCCGTTGTCCTGGGCTGCGTCATCGGTTTTATTAACGGTTTTCTGATCGGCAAGCTGCGTATGGCGCCGTTTATCGTGACACTGGCTATGATGTCCGCTGGAGAAGGCCTGGCGTTCATGCTGACCGGCGGCACACAGATCCAGCTCAAGACGGACATCGCCGCCGCCAACGCGCTGAACTGGTTTGCTTCCTACAGAGACGGGCTCGGCGTGCCGATTGCGGTTTACTTGGCGTTTATCATTGTGGTGATTTTCTGGTTTATCATGCGTTTTACACCCTTTGCGCGCTTGGTTCTGGCCGTAGGCAGCAACGAGGCTGCCGTCAGGCTGGCGGGTATCAACGTTACAAAATACAAGCTCATTGTCTATATCATCAGCGGCGGGCTGGCTGCGCTGGCCGGTTCCTTCGTCGCCGGACGCATCGCTCTGGGCAATCCCGATATTGCTAACAGCGACTATGCCCTGACGACGGTCGCCGCCTGCGTGATCGGCGGCGTTTCCCTGTCGGGCGGCAAGGGGAAGGTAACGTTCACAATTGTAGGCGTCCTGATCCTTGCGCTTATTACAAATATTATGAATTTAATGAGCCTGGCATCCTATCCGCAAAAGGTTATCAAGGGCGCGATTATTATTCTCGCAATTTTCCTCAGTAAGCTTGGACAGAAAAATAGTTAGTCTGGCGATTTAATTTATTACCCCAAAAAAAAACAGCTCTGTAACATGCAAAGTTACAGGGCTGTTTTAATTATATTTAATAACAGCATTCAAGCGTATATTGGACAAGACACTGGCATGCCGTAATGGCATCTGTCCTCCAGCGTATTCAGTGTGAGATTTTGCTAATATTCATTTGAAAAACCGATACTATGTATGAGCCACGAACCATATCATAATTTTACAGCATACTTTTTATACGGCTATATAACAATATCTAGTAATAAGCTTATAGACACGTACGCAAGTGATCAGACGCTGCGGGGGGATATTTACCTATGGTGTTTTTTATATTTGCACTAATTACCGTATTATGCTGTTATAAATGGGCAGACTGGGTGAATTGGAAAACATATTATCCAACGATGCTGTATTTTTTTATATCCTACACTGTCAGTGCGTTTCTGATGTATAATGAACCGCTGTGGGCTTATAATGCGTTTATATATAAGTATCCGGTGCTCGATATCGCGCTATCGGCAATATTATATCCAAGCACGGCCCTGCTATTTTTATCCCTTTTACCTAAGACTAAATGGAAAACCATATTTTATATGGCGTTCTGGATCGCTTTATATACGGGAATTGAACTCATAGCCTTTCTTCTGAATGATTTTGTCTATTATAATAATTGGAATATTATACATTCATTCATATTTAACTGCGTCATGTTTCCTATCATTCTCTTAGCCCATCGAAAACCACTATTAATCTGGCCGATATCATCGCTTATTGCCTTTGCTTTTCTATGGTTATTTGATATACCGTTATCAAGAATGTAGGAGTAATTATTGAATATTGTTTTAAAGAGACTGTACCACGCTGAATAATTAAATACATCATGTGTATAGGTCTCTATAAAAGCGCCCATAAAAAACTGAAAATGCAATAAAACACCCGCGTGCTTGAAAACGTGGGCGTTTTTATTGTTGTGTAAACGGGTGAAAAGATGGTAAAATACGGTCAGACATGGATACTCAATACTAAAGGAGGCTTATAATGGACTCATTAGGGGGCTGCATCCGAAAATATAAGGATCAGATTAGAAGCGGAGAAATTGTAACAGCGTACCGCGGTATCATGAAATTTATGACGGACCTCAAAAAGCGCATGGCTAAAAATCATCCCGAGTGTGACCTGTCAAGCAGTATCTATTTTGGTCATATGGATATGACGCACTTTGCATTTACGCCGCATCAATTCAGTGAGAAGAAGCTCAAATTCGCCATTGTCTTTTTGCATGAATACTGCCGGTTTGAGATCTGGCTAGCAGCCGTTAATAAAAAAATACAGCGGCAGATTAAGTTTGAACTGGCCGACAAAGATCTTGGTGAGCTCAATGTAACCGATGATCCATCGGATGCCATAATTGTGCGTGTGTTGACCGACAACCCGGACTTTGACCGGTCGCAGGAGCTTATGGATCAAATTGAAGAGGGTACGATGAAATTTATTGAAGAAATCCAAGCCGTAATCTGATGATGCGCATTGGTAATAGTGGGGTTATATGGACTGTACAAAATGTACGCAAAAGGGCTGCCGCAACGGGCAGCCCTGCGTTGACCGCAGCGGCGCTTATATTGAGCGGTACGCTCAGGATGAAAATCACGAGCTTATAAAAACCGCGTCGGCTCTCGTGGATAACGGCCGCGCCGGTACGCTCAGCCGGCTGGAAGAAATCACGGAATACGTTCAGCGCCGCGGCTATGAGAAAATAGGTGTTGCGTATTGCTACGGGCTGGAGAAATACGCAGTGCTGTTACGCAAGTACTTCGACCGGCATGGTATCAAAACAGTTTTCGTTTCCTGTACGGTGGACGGCGTGACGGAAAGTGACGTTGATCCGGATAAGACGAGCCGCACCGTATCCTGCAATCCGATCGGGCAGGCAGCCGTTTTAAACGGCGCCGGCGTCAGTCTGACGCTTCTCATGGGCCTGTGCCTTGGACACGATATCCTGATTCAAAAGCACCTGAACATGGATTTCACGACTTTTATTGTCAAGGACCGCGTTAATGGCCACAACCCGATGCAGGCCTTGAAAGATATTGAGAAAGGGGAAGAGGCGTAAAAGCCTGGCCGTCTGTAAAAAGGAGCGCATATTATGAAAAGACGAAAGCTTCTTCTTATACTGATACTTATTCTGGCGGTTCTTTTAATCGGCATCGTCGGTTATTCACAGCTGCTCGGCGTGGATCTTATCGACGCTTTTTACATGACGGTTATCACTATATCAACTGTCGGATACGGTGAAGTCGCGCCGATGACGGACGCCGGTAAAATTTTCAGTATCGGTCTTATATTTTCGGGGCTGGCTGTTGTGGGGTATGGATTATCCAGCGTGTTCTCGATGTTTTTTGAAGGCGAATTGAAGGACGTGTGGAGGAGAAAACGCATGGAAACGAAGATTGAGCATTTAAAGGATCATTTTATCGTCTGCGGCGCGGGAGACGTGGCGATGACGGTCATTGAACGCTTTAAAGAACAATCGATCAGCTTTGTCGTTATTGAAAAAGATGAAGAACTGGCTGATGAACTGACGCTGGACGGCATCCTCACCGTCCACGGCGACGCCACGCATGAATCGACGCTTGAAAAGGCCGGCATTAAAAAAGCAAAGGGTATCGTGTGCGTTTTAGCCAGCGACGCCGACAATGTATTTACAGTACTTACCGCGCGCCAAATGAACGAGAAGATTTATATTGTTTCAAAAGCCGTTGAGAAAAGCGCCCACACCAAGCTGCTGAAAGCCGGCGCCAATAAGACCATATCGCCCAATGAGATCGTCGGGCAGCGAATCGCGGCACTGATGATCCGCCCGTCGCTCATTTCTTTTTTGGATATTATTACCCGCGCCGGCGACGTCACACTAGACCTGGAGGAGGTCACCATTCCACAGCGCTCTTCTCTTGTAGGACAGCATTTATATGAAGCCAAAATCCCGGAGAAAACAGGGCTGATCGTTCTGGCTGTCAAAGGCCGGGGTGAAAATAATCTCGTTTTTAATCCTAATTCCAGCGTCCTGTTGGATGAGGGCGACACGATGATTGTCCTCGGCACCAAAGAGCAGGTCCAGCAGCTGCGTAATATGGTCGGCGTATAGTAACTGAAAGGATGCGTTTAAATGGCGGGGAATAAAAAACCGTCTGGAAAGCCAAAGATATTCTGGCGTATTTTCATATCGTTGGTAGGTGCTGCGCTTATTTTAATCGCTATCGTTGAGCTTGTGTTGTATTTATTCGGGGCGACAGCGGCAGCCGAGGTAACCGTCCGGCGACAGGGCGGCTCAAACGATGGGGCGATGCCGGGTCAACGATACACATGGTCTGTCGACTATACCTACATAGATCAAGACGGCAAACAGCACGACGGACATACGACGCGTCGTGGCAGCGATTATTCAGTACAGACCGATCATCGTGTTTATTATTTTACGTTCGCGCCCTTTGTCAGCGCGCTGGAGAGCGACGCCGAGCCCGGCTTCAGTCAGCTTTTGTTTTTTGCGGCAGGTATTATTCTCATAGCTGTTATGAACAAAAGGAAGAAGTCGCCCAAGAAAAAAGAGGCTGCAGCCACTAAAGCCGCCGTACTGCCGGTCATCACCGACTACGACGACAGCGTCGAAGAATACTATCACAAAGACGATTAAACAGGGACCCAGTTTTCGCAATGTTATATTACGAGCATCCGGTACGGATAGCCCGTATTGATTGAAAAAGCCGCTTACACGGCTTTTTCGACAGTCTAAAGTATCTGATAACGGATATCTTGGTTTCCTTGGTTACTGTTGAAATGACAGCTTGTTGGCGTTTCGTATAACCTCCACCGCCTGAGCCGCCTGTGTTGAAAGCGAAGACGGTACGGGAATTGTCACCGTTTCATGGCGCGGCGCTGGATACGCAACAGCCATGTATGTAAGGCTGATGCAGGGGCAGGGAAGCGTTTTTGCCGGCTCTGTGCCATACGCTATAGATGTCAGCCGGGCACCCGGGACACTCCAGGAATGCATGTTTCCGTAGGCATAAACGCCACCTTCGGAGAGGCTGACAAGCGCCTGGGAGCGCCGGACTTTTTTAGTGCGATAGGCCGTCGTGATAAAGTGTACGGCAGTGAAGAAGACGTCGATACCCAAAAAAATAAGAATAAACAGGGGATCGACCGCCAAGGAGAGAATAACACCGAGCAGGACGCTGAACGCATAAATAATAAAAAGCAAGGCCGAGTTTTTTGATTTAATATCCTCGGCCTCCTGTTCACTGAAGGCTCGGTAGAGTTCGGTCGGCATAACATATGTTAAGAGAGAAGCGCCGGTAAGCATCTTTGTGAAATCACTGTTGAGCCGCCTAAAATAGTAAAACATGACAATGGCTGTTATGGATAAAAGGATTCCGATCATTATAAATGCAAAACCGCCGTCCATCCCGTTAAAACCGGACATTAAAAGCGGAAGCCAGAGCAAATTAAAAACGCCCAGCAGACCAACAATCAGCAGAACCCACGCGATAATGATCGGCGTTTTATAAAGCTTTGGTTTTTTCATATGTCACCGGCCTTTCGTGGTATTGGTAAAGATTATAACATATATGGTCTGCCACGTGCAAAAAGCCGACGGTTTCCCATCGGCCTTTTATGTCGGCTTATCAACGTTTAATGCGTCAGCGCGTAACCGCCGTCAATGTTCAGGACAGCACCCGTCATGGCATCAGAAGCGTCGCTGGCCAGATAGGACGCAAGCGCACCTATCTCGACAGCTTCGGCAAAGCGCCCGATCGGGATCGTTTCGCACATGGCTTTGTACGCTTCGCCCTGGATGCCCTTGGAGAAATTGGAGAAGGTAAAGCCGGGGGCGATGGCGTTGACTCGGATGCCGTACTGGCAGACCTCCGACGCGAGAACTTTTGTAAAGTGGTTAAGCGCGGCTTTGGCCGAGGCATAGGCAATCATCCGGGGATTTTGATTGCAGATAAGACCGGCGTTGGAGGTAATATTGATAACGCGGCCGCCCTTGCCTCTATCGCGCATATGCTTGCAGACAAGATAACACATCCGGACGGCGCCGTTTAAGTCGATATTCTGACATTCAAACCAGGAGGTGAGATCCTCGTCCATATCCAGCAGATCGCCGACCGTCCCGATACCCGCATTGTTTACGAGCACGTCTATGCTGCCAAAATCCTTGATGGCCTCAGCCACAGCCAGCTTGCAGCTGCCGAAGTCTGAAATATCGGCTTTGTAAAAAGCAAATTTGCCCGTGTATTTATCCTTGAAGTCCATCACAACGTCCTTGGCTGTGTTGGTGTCGCGCGCCATGATGATGACATTGGCACCCTGATGCGCGAAAGCCGTGGCGATGCCAAGCCCGATGCCCTTGCTGCCGCCCGTAACAATGGCGGTTTTTCCGGTGAGATCGAATGCGTGGTCCATTGAGGTGATATGCATATTTATTCCTCCAGTATATTTACATATAGCGCAATTTGACTTGGACTTTAATCGACAAGGACCTTTTTAAGACGGGCAAAGCGCGGTAATCCGTGCTCGAGGGCACGCTGGTTTTCGCCCTGAATAAGCGGAAGCGCATAGTCTATAAAAGCCGGCAGAATATTATTGCCCGCTTCATTGATCCATTCGCGCGGGACCTTTTTTTCCACATTGGCAACGGACTCCAGCGGCTGCAGGATCATTTTGCAGCTATACTTGCCGTTGTTGTTTACCCGCTCAAATGCCGCCATTTTTCCGGTTACACCGCTGAGGGCGCTTGTGACGGCAAAACGTCCGGCCTCAACCGCCTCGTCGATGTCCGTCTGGGAGGCCAGGTGCGCGCCGCAGCGCTGCAGAAGGCTCAGCTCGATCCCGCGGACCTTGGCCTCTGTTTTAAGGCGTATGAGCCCCGCCAGTGTGGCCGCCAGGCCACCGAGCTGCGCGTGGCCGAACCCATCCGTTACGGACAGCTTCGCTTCCGATACAAACGTCCCGTCGGCGTAATGAATGCCCTCAGAAACGGCAACGAGACATTTGCCTTTTTCATTATAGATTTTAGTAACGTCTTCAATAAAGTCCTCGACGCTGAAATGGACCTCCGGAAGGTAGATAAGGTCCGGCGGCGCGCAGGCAATTGCCGCCAGAGACGCCGCGCCCGTCAGCCAGCCGGCGTGCCGGCCCATAATCTCGACAACTGTGACGGTCCCGACGTCGTACACGTGCGTATCCTTGCAGACCTCTGCAACAGAGGTAGCTATGTATTTGGCCGCGCTGCCGTAGCCGGGGCAGTGGTCGGTTCCCCACAGGTCGTTGTCTATGGTTTTTGGTATGCCGATGACGCGGCACTCGTAGCCGGATTTCTCCATGAAGCGGCTGACTTTGCTGCAGGTGTCCATGGAGTCGTTGCCGCCGTTATAAAAAAAATAGCGTATATCTCGTTTTTTAAAGACTTCAAGGATGCGTTTATAGTCTGTATCGTCTTTGTCTGGATCGGGCATCTTGTATCGGCAGGATCCTAGCTCGGATGACGGTGTGTTCATCAGAAGCTGAAGCTCGTATTCGTCCTCCTGACCCAAATCATAAAGTGTATCATTCAATACGCCCGTGATGCCGTGTGCCGCGCCGTATACATTCGTGATTTCCGGCGCCTCCAGCGCCGTTTTAATCACACCGTAGGCACTGGCGTTAATAACGGCCGTCGGGCCGCCGGATTGGGCGAATAAGCAAGCGCCAATCAGTTTTTCTGGCATAATTGTCCTCCCGAAATGCTCTGACTTTAACAAAAATAATATCATAATAACACTGTAAAATCAAACCGTAAATACGTCCCGCCGCCTTGAAAACGGGACGTGATGTGGTAAAATGATGTAAAGCGGAAAATATAATGTCAACAATGGTAAAGGGCCCAGCTAATCTTTTGCTCTTTGCCTTAAGCTGAAAGGAGAACAGTATGCCGATTGTCACATCCACGCAGATGTTTAAAAACGCTTATGAAGGCGGCTACGCCATCGGTGCTTTCAACGTCAACAACATGGAGATCATTCAGGGAATAACCGAGGCGGCCCAGGAAGTCAGCGCGCCGCTCATCCTGCAGGTCTCGGCCGGCGCCAGAAAATATGCCAAGCACGTCTATCTCATGAAGCTCATTGAGGCCGCCGAAGCGGATACCGGACTTCCCATCGTCGTCCATCTTGATCACGGGGAAAACTTTGAGGTATGCAAATCGTGTATCGACGGCGGCTTTACCTCCGTCATGATCGACGGATCGAAGCATGCTTTTGAGGATAATATCCGTTTGACGCGCGAGGTCGTTGAATACGCGCACGCGCGCGGTGTCGTCGTGGAAGGGGAACTCGGAAAGCTTGCCGGTATTGAAGACGACGTCAACGTTTCGGATGAAGACGCCAGCTTCACCAAGCCGTCTGAGGTGGAGGAATTTGTGACGAAGACCGGCGTTGACTCTCTGGCGATTGCCATCGGCACGAGTCACGGCGCGTATAAATTTAAGCCGGGGCAAAAGCCGCGCTTGCGCTTTGATATCCTGGAGGAGGTTGGCCGGCGTTTGCCGGGATTCCCGATCGTTCTGCACGGTGCATCATCCGTTATACCTGAGCTTGTCACCATCATCAACAAAAACGGCGGCGAGATGCCGGATGCCGTCGGCATCCCGGAGGACATGCTGCGCCAGGCGGCTGGACTCGCCGTGTGCAAAATAAATATTGATTCGGACCTGCGATTGGCCATGACGGCGGGAATCCGCCAGCATCTCGTTAAAAACCCGTCAGACTTCGACCCGCGCAAGTATCTTGCGCCCGGACGGGACATGATCCATGAGCTCGTTAAAAACAAACTTGTCAATGTCCTTGGCTGTGACGGCAAAGCTTAAAATCAAACGCGCCACAGATGCTAATTAAATAGTACGGGAATAAACCCTGTTCAGTCATAAATGAACAGGGTTTTGTTTTACGTTTACATAGTTATCGGTACTGCATTACGCGCACTATATCCAAACTTTGCTGAAATAAACCAATATTCACAATGTCAACATCAACAAAAACACGCCGCACGAACCACGAAAGTATGTGTAAATCAGCATTGAAATATAGATAATGGTTTATACTGAACAAAATAATAATAAAGAAAATTGAAAATTCGTTTATTTAATCCATTGACTTTTGATATGCAATGTACACTCGTTTTGTGCGCGCTTGACAAATGTCTAAATCGTTGTTAGCATTTAATAAACTATAAAAATCTAATAGCCGGCTCGTTACGGAGCAGGCTATTTTATATTGATAATATACAACATTTTATTTTTCAAACAGAATGGGACGGGGCGGGAGAAATATATTAAAGCTCTAAATGGAAAACTTATAAATATGTTGATTAATTAGTGCAAGCCTGACTTTCGATCATAAAGCTAGGATGGTAAAAAATGAGTAAACTAGTTGTTAAAAACCTATACAAAGTTTTTGGCGCAAATCCAAAGCATGGCATTAAGCTCATAAAAGACGGAAAGGGAAAAGACGAGATCCTCAAAGAAACCGGCCTCACAGTCGGCGTGAATAACGTTAGTTTCGAAGTAACGGCCGGGGAGACATTTGTCATTATGGGATTATCCGGAAGCGGGAAATCAACGGTGATACGGTGTCTTAATCGTCTTATTGAACCGACGGCGGGCAGCATCGTTTTAGACGGAAAAGATATTCTTGAAATGACAAAAAAGGAACTAACGGACGTACGGCGTACGTCGATGAGTATGGTCTTTCAGAATTTTGCGCTGCTGCCAAACAGAAAAATCTTATCGAACGTTGAATATGGGCTCGAGGTCCAGGGGATCGATAAGAGCTTAAGAATGGAAAAAGCTTATGAAGCCCTGAAGCTTGTCGGCCTGGAAGGTTATGAAGACCAGTATCCCGATCAGCTCAGCGGTGGCATGAAACAGCGCGTCGGTCTGGCACGGGCGCTGGCCAACGATCCGGAGATACTTTTAATGGACGAAGCTTTCAGCGCGCTTGACCCGTTGATCCGAAGCGATATGCAAGACGAGCTGATTGATTTGCAGCAAAAAATGAAAAAGACCATTATCTTTATCACACACGATTTAAACGAAGCGCTTAAGCTTGGTGACCGGATCATGCTCATGAAGGACGGCCAGGTGATCCAAATTGGAAGGCCGGAAGATATACTGTCAAATCCGGCAGACGAATATGTCGAACGGTTTGTTAAAGGGGTCGACAAAAGCGATATCCTAACGGCGGCCGATATTATGGTAAAACCATGGACAACGGTCAACATCAGTCAAGGACCGCATGTGGCGATGAAGGAATTCAGGCAATACGGCACAGAAACACTCCTTGTAACGAAGGAAGGCCGGATATTAGTCGGCTCGGTTTCTATTGACGATATCAAAAAAGCTATTAACGAGGGGAAAAAGACGTTAGAGGACATTGTTCAAAAGGACGTTGTAAATATGGTCAAGTCGGACCACAGCTTCAAGGATATCATCGAATTGACACTCCAGTCATCGGTACCGGTAGCAGTTGTTGATGATTCAAACAAATTATTGGGCGTAATTGTTAAAAGCTGTGTACTGCGCGCCCTGATATCGGAAAGGAGTGACGTCAATGCCTAGGTTACCTATTGGCGACCTTTTCGAGAGCTTCGTTGATTATCTTCAAGTGGCGTGGTCGGGTTTCTTTGCCATCATCCGGGGATTCATTGATAATTTCGTGGGCGGTTTGGATTTTATTCTATCCGCGGCGCCTTTCTGGCTTTTAGCCATTATAATTGCCGTTATCGCATATTTTAGAAACGGCAAGGGTCTGGCTTTATTCAGCCTGATCGGTTTGCTTTTAATCACCACCATGGATCTTTGGGATGAGACGATTGTGACGCTGTCGCTGATATTCGCGGCGACGCTTCTGGCTTTGATTATCGGCATACCGCTTGGAATCCTGGCGGCAAAGTTTAACGTACTCAACAAGGTCCTGCGGCCCATATTGGATTTTATGCAGACGATGCCGGCGTTTGTTTATCTCATCCCGTCCGTGCTGTTTTTCAGAATCGGCGCCGTTCCGGCTGTTATTTCTACGATTATTTTTGCGATGCCCCCAGCGATACGTCTGACCAATCTGGGTATCCGACAAGTGCCCGAAGAGCTTGTCGAAGCCGGACGATCATTCGGTTCTAAATGGTATCAAATGCTGTTCAAGATACAATTACCGCTTGCCACGCCAACTATTTTGGCCGGCGTCAACCAATGTATTATGCTGTCTCTTTCCATGGTTGTCATTGCGTCCATGATCGGGGCCGGAGGCCTCGGTTCAATCGTTTTGACCGGCGTATCCTCCTTAAAGGTCGGCATGAGCTTTGAAGGCGGACTGGCCGTCGTGGTTATCGCTATTATATTAGATCGGTTAACACAGGGTAAAACCTTGAGAAATAAGTAAACAACTGGGAGGAAAAACATGAAAAAAAAGATTTCTGTATTGATGGCAGTATTGATGCTGCTCGCACTCGTTTTAACGGGCTGTGCCGGCAATGGTACGAAAGAGCCGACGGACAGCTCCTCGCCGGCTGAGTCGCCTTCAGGCTCTGCCGCGGAGACACCTGTCGATGAGGGCGGGGAGAAAGACGTTTTGAAGCTTGGTTATGTCCCGTGGGCCTGCGCCAACGCCAACTCACACATGGTAAAGGCGCTGCTTGAAGAAAAGTATAATGTGGAAGTAGAGCTGGTAGACATGGAAGCCGGACTGCTCTGGCAAAGTGTTGCGACAGGCGATGTTGACTTCATGGTAACGGCATGGCTGCCTATGACGCACGGTTCGTACTACGAAGAGCTGAAAGATGACGTTGTTAACCTTGGTCCGCTTTATGACAGTGCTGTTACGGGTCTTGTTGTTCCGTCTTATGTCACAATCGATTCAATTGACGAGCTCAACGACGCAAAAGATCAATTTGGCGGCAGGATCGTTGGCATTGACGCCGGCGCCGGCATTATGGCCACCACCAATCAGGCGATTGAGGATTACGGACTTGATTACGAGCTCATCACCAGCAGCGACGCGGCGATGATGGCAGAGGTCGACGCCGCCTATTCGCAGGAAGAGTGGATCGTTATCACGGGTTGGGCGCCGCACTGGATGTTCGCCTCCTATGATATGAAGTTCCTTGAGGACCCCAAAGGGACGTATGGCGAAAGCGAAACCATTAATCCGATCACACGTTTGGGCTTTGCCGAGGATTATCCGGAAATCAATGCATTCCTGGATAACTATTCGCTGACTGTTTCCGAGTTTGGTGATCTGATCAATGCCATGGAAGAGTATGACGACGACAACGAAGCTGCACAGGTCTGGATTGACGCAAACCGTGATTTGGTAGACAGCTGGTTTGAATAAAACGGAATGATTAACTAAATAAAACGGAACGCCTTGGCGAATTGTAGATTCGCCAAGGCGTCAGCTTGACGAAAAAGCCGCGAATGTGGCTTTTTCGACAGTCTAACAGCCGGTGTGTCAGCACCGGCTGTTATTAATACAGTAATTCAGGGTCGGCTTCTTGAAGCTTAATTTCCTTGAGTGTCATCAGATCGTCCATAAACGCCTCGTTCGTCTGATTTTCTCCCTTTTCAAGCGTTTCAAGTACCGCCAGATTAAAAGCGTCCGGACCGTACGTGTTCCAGTCTTTGTGGAGCTTAAAAAACACACACGAATTTGTCTGCTTTAAAAATGCAAAGCGGTTTTTCATGGCTTCAATGTCAGCCGTACAGTCAAGATAAATCTTACCATTAACTGTATTCTTTACAATATACACACCGCCGACGCAGGTTCGTTCCTTATATGAGTCGATATGCTTCTTACGTTCATCTTTATCCATTGTTGCCTCAATTTCTGCTCTTACTATTTGATTTATGTTTTGCTCACGCCAAACAAGATAACACAGCCTTAAAACCTTGTCAATCAAGTTTGATATCTGAAACTTAATCTCGCATTCGGCTATTGTCTGACAAAATACTGTGATATACTGTTTATGGAAGCTGTATGCGGATGTCAATAAAACCAGACGGGAGGGCTACATATGGAAGACTGGAAAAGTGTTTTGAAAGCAGACCCGATAAACTGGCTGTTGGCGGAGGATAACCCGTCGGTGCGCTATTTCACACTGATGGAGCTTCTTGACCTGCCGACAACAGACCCGTATGTTTCTGAGGCCGGGAAGGCCATCATGGCAGAAGGACCCGTGCCGGCTATTCTGGAGAAAATGAATAATTCGGACTATATCCAGGATTACCCCCGGTTTTATACATACAAATACAAAGGCCTTGTCTGGCAGCTGATTTTACTGGCTGAGCTGGGTGTTTGGGCCGATCCCTCGATCAAGGCATTCTGCGGCTATTTGCTGGACCATTCACAGGAGACGGATGAAGGCGGCTTTTCTATGCATGAGGCCGTTAAAACAGGCGGCGGGCGAATCACAGAGGTTATCCCGTGTCTGACGGGAAATATGGTGTGGAGCCTGATACGTTTAGGTTATCTGGAAGACCCGCGCGTTCAAAAGGGGCTAAACTGGCTCACAAAATTCATGGTTTACAACGACGGCGTGGAAGAGACGCCGCAGGTCCAGCCGTATGGACGATATGAGACGTGCTGGGGCAGGCATACGTGTCATATGGGCGTTGTTAAGGCGCTGAAGGCTTTCAGCGCCATTCCGCCAGAAAACAGATCCGATGACGTTCGGGACGCCATACAAAATGCATCGGAGTTTATGCTGGTCCATCATGTCTTTAAGAAAAGCCACGATTTAAAGCGCGTTTCCAAGCCGGGCTGGAAAAAGTTCGGTTTTCCGCTGATGTACCAGACGGACGTGCTGGAAATTCTTGATATACTAACGGCGCTTGGGATCCGGGACAGCCGGATGGATGAGGCCGTGGAGTTGGTCGTTACCAAGCAGGATGTCGAAGGCCGCTGGATTATGGAGAATACCTACAACAGCGACCGGCTATTAATACCGATGGAGAAAAAAGGCGAGCCCAGCAAATGGCTCACCCTTCGGGCGCTTCGAGTTCTGAAGCGTTATTACACGGTTTGATACCTCAAAACGGAACCGGTTAGGAAGGTTTTACGTTACAAAGCTGCAAAATAATATAAGGGGCTGATGAAATGAAAAGAAAAACCGTCTTAAAAATACTTATCTTTATCGCAGTGTTGGTCATTGTTTTAGTCGCCCTGGAGCTTTCTACGCATTTTTTGCAGGCGTTATAAAACAGGCGTTTTGCCCCATTTAATAAGAAAACAAAAGCCTTGTCGGTGTGAGGCTGCGATTTGGCTTTGCAAAAGAAACCGAATACAGAAAGAGCAGGGGATAACCCCCTGCCCTTGAATTTAAGGTAAATGCTTATTTAAATTTCAGGCTGATGTCGAGTGATTTGACGGAATGGGTGAGCGCGCCGATGGAAATAAAGTTGACACCGGTATCGGCTACGGCTTTCAAATCCTGATTGCCCATGTTGCCGGATGCTTCTGTCAGGGCGCGGCCGCCGATGTGACTGACGGCCTCGGTCATCTGCTGGACGGCCATATTGTCGAGCATAATGATATCCGCGCCGGCTTTCAGCGCTTCGTCGATCTGTGCCACAGATTCCGTTTCGACCTCAATCTTCAATGTGTGCGGCGCTTTTTGCCGTGCCATCTCAATGGCTTTTTTTATACCGCCGGCGGCAACGATATGATTGTCTTTAATTAGGACGCCGTCGGACAGGCCAAACCGATGATTTTTACCGCCACCGCAGGTTACGGCGTACTTTTCAAGCACACGCAGCCCGGGCGTTGTTTTCCGCGTATCAACGATTTGGGTTTGGGTGCCGGATACGCTTTTAACCGCCTGATTCGTCTGCGTGGCGATGCCGGACAGGTGGCGGATGAAATTAAGCGCCGTACGTTCGCCGGTTAAAATTGCATGGGACGGGCCCCGAATCTCCGCGATAACCTCGCCGGATTCAACCGTGTCGCCGTCCTTCAGACGGGGGGTGACGCGCACACGATCGTCAAGCATGGAGAAGACCTTTGTCAGAATCTCAATGCCGCAGACCACGCCGGCTTCCTTGGCTATAAACTGGCCCTTTGATACGGAGTCTGCGGGCACACAGCTGATGGTTGTAATATCTCCTGTACCGATGTCCTCAATAAGCGCCTCGGAAATCAGCTTTTTCATCACTAATGCGTTGATCTGACCGGACATTATACGTCCTCCCTGAAATGAGACCCGATGCTTTCGGGCCGGTTATATGCCGCCGTCAGGATTGCCAGAGCGACAGCCGTTATGTCTAGTGTTTCCAGATAAACGATTTTATTATCAAAAACAGCTTCAACTTGCTTTAATATGGCTTCGACCTGGTCCATAGCATACTTCAGTCCCTCGGCGTTTCTGGATACATAGCCGTATTCGCTCATGAGCTCCTTAATTTTTAATCGGAGCGCCTTGTAATCCAAATCGGATGCCGGACGAACGGGAAGCGCTGGAATATTCGGCATGCTGGCAGCCGGCTTTTCGCTGAGCGAGCTGTTGATATCTTCGGCCGCGCGGCGACCAAAGACGAGGCACTCCAGCATGGAGTTGGATGCCAGACGGTTAGCGCCATGTACGCCTGTATAGGCTGCCTCGCCGGCAGCGTACAGCCCGTCGAGGTTCGTCCGCCCATGCAGGTCCGTTTCGATACCGCCCATCAGATAATGCTGGACGGGGCAAACCGGTATCCAGTCGTGCGCGATATTGATACCGTGCTTTAAGCACTCTTCATAGATGGTGGGGAAGCGGTGCTGTAAAAACTCTTCCGATTTATGTGTGATATCAATAAAGACGTGATCCTCGCCGCTGCGCTCAAGCTCCTTGACGACGGCCCGGGCAACTATATCGCGCGGGGCCAGTTCGTTGAGCTCGTGCTGACCTTCCATGAAGCGCACACCCGCGCTGTTTTTCAAGAGTCCGCCTTCACCGCGCACCGCCTCAGAAATGAGAAACTCGCGGTCCTCCGGCTCGGGCGTCCAGAGTCCCGTCGGATGAAACTGGATAAACTCGATGTTTTTAATACACACGCCGGCCCGCATGGCTGCGGCCAGCCCATCTCCGGTTGCTACCGACGGATTTGTCGTTGATTTATAAACTTGTCCGATGCCGCCGGTTGCGATCACAACACGGGACGTTTCGATCATGTAAAATTCCGTGTCGTCCTTTTTAACAATAAGGCCGGACACAGCACCGGCGTCATCCTGGACGATGTCATAAAAGCAGGTGTTTTCGCTGAAATAGATATTGCTGCGCTGCGCAGCGATATGCGCCAGCGCCTTAACCGTTTCACGGCCCGTTGCGTCGCCTCCGGCGTGGACGATTCGGTTTTTACGGTGGCCGCCCTCGCGTGTAATCTGCAGGTCGCCGTACTCGTTAATGTCAAACGGTACGCGCAGCGACAAAAGCCGCCCGATATCGTACGGCCCTTCGGCAACCAGAACGCCGACGGCGTCCTTGTCACACAGACCGGCGCCCGCAATCAGCGTATCCTCCTGATGAAAAATCGGCGCGTCATCGCGTGATATGGCGGCGGCGATACCGCCCTGCGCAAACCAGGAATTTGAGATATCAATACGGTCCTTGGCCAGAATCATGCAGGAATACTGCTCGTTAATATTCAGCGCCGTGTAAATGC
The DNA here is from genome assembly GCA_963675425.1 of uncultured Sporobacter sp. Lineage (GTDB taxonomy): Bacteria > Bacillota > Clostridia > Oscillospirales > Oscillospiraceae > Sporobacter. Next base: position 3,273,327 of record OY776214.1, read on the forward strand.
CCGCAAGCCCGGCTCCGACGATTACAACGTCGTAGCTGAGGTTTTTTTCTGTCTTTACGGTGCCGTCTATGGCAAATCGCACGAGATCACCTCGGTTAATTTTCACCGGGCACAAGAGCGTCCGGAGACGTTTCCATCCGTCGGGCGTTTTATTCAGTGCACGTGTTTATTTTTCTTTAATCCTATAATGCTGTTTTGTCGATTTTATGTGAATCGTTAAAGGTTATTATAGCACACGTCGGTTGAGATTAACAATAAGATTATGCTATAATACCAGCTTGGCGGATGATCTACAATTCTGTTAATTACTTCGCCAAGTTTCTGCAACAAGCGGATTATAACAGCTTGGAGAACAAAATGGTAGATATTTCGATACAAAACATTAAAAAAGCCTTTGAAGAAGGTAAGGATATTCTGGACGGGCTCACGTTTGAAATCGACGAGGGTGAGCGCGTCGGCCTGCTCGGCAAAAACGGGGCGGGGAAGACCACGCTTTTTCGGATATTGGCCGGCGAATATGAGCCGGACGAAGGCGTTGTTGTTACTCCGAAGAATAAGCGGCTCGGCCTGATTTCACAAATCCCCGTTTATCCGTCCGGCTACACAACGGAAGACGTACTGATTTCGGCGCAGCAGCGTCTGCTGGATATAAAAGCGCGTATGGAAGCGCTTCAAGAGCAGATGGATGGCGACGCGTCTGAGGCGCTGCTAAAGGAATACGACGCGCTGTCGTTTGAATTTGAGCGTTTGGGCGGCTGGGATATGGAGTTTGAGCGAAACCGCGTGGCAAACGGACTTGAGATCCCCACCGGACAGCGGACGCAGCTTTTTTCAACACTGTCGGGCGGCGAGAAAACGCGCGTCAATCTCGCACGGCTTATACTGGAGGATACGGATATCCTCCTGCTCGACGAGCCAACGAACCATTTGGACATCAACGCGACCGAATGGCTGGAGGCGTATCTTCTAAAATTCAAAGGAACCGTTTTGGCCATTTCGCACGACCGGTATTTTCTTGACAGCGTCGCTCAGCGTACCATCGAAATCGTCAATGGAAAAGCCGTGTTTTACAGCGGTAATTACAGCTTTTACGTTGCGGAGAAGCAGCGGCGCTATGAGGAACAGCTCAAAAAATACGAACGGGAGCAGTCGGAAGCCAAACGTCTGCAGGAATCGGCCGACCGGCTGTATCAATGGGGGACCGGCAATAAAAACCTCATGAAAAAATCATTTGCCATCCAAAGCCGGATTGAACGCCTCGTCCAGACGGAACGCCCGCAAAATGAAAAAGCGTTACGCGCACGGTTCGGTGAAAAATCCTTTCAGGCTGACGAGGTTCTGACGCTCAAGGGCGTTTCCAAAGGTTTTGACGGTCGCACGCTCTTTTCGGACGTTGAGCTTCTGATACGCGGCGGCGACCGCATTGCGCTGATCGGCGACAACGGGACCGGGAAGTCCACGCTGCTAAGTATTCTGCTCGGTGAAATACGTCCGGATACAGGTATTGTCAAAACAGGGCCGTCTGTCAAAACGGCCTACATGCCGCAGATCGTGAAATTTGCGCATCCCGAGAGGAATCTGGCCGATACGCTCATCTATGAGACGGGCTGCACCATGCAGACGGCGCGCAACCGTCTCGGCGCGTTTAAATTCAGCGGAGAGGATGTTTTTAAACACGTCGCGGATTTGTCAGGCGGGGAACTGGCACGCCTGCGTCTGTGCCTCTTGATGGATGAAGACGTAAACTTCATGGTACTTGACGAGCCTACGAACCACCTGGATATCGCCTCCCGCGAATGGATTGAGGAGGCCGTCGAGGATTTCGGCGAGACGCTGCTGTTTGTCTCGCACGACCGGTATTTCCTCAGCCGATTTGCCACACGCGTCTGGGAGCTTGAAAGCGGACGTATAAACGATTTCAAGGGCTCCTATGAAAGCTACCGAAAATCAAAGACGGCCGCTGCGACAGCGCAAAGCACCCCAAAGGCAAAGACAGCCGTTAATAAGAAGGAAGCAGGCAAGAAAAAGCAGTCACCGGAAAAACAGGCCGCCAGGCTGGAGCGTGAAATAGCCGCGCTTGAAAGCCAGCTCGGTGAGCTGGCGCAGCAGCGCGAGGCGCATTGTGCCGATTATGAAAAACTTATGGAAATTGACGCGGTGGAAACGGAACTTAAAGACCAGCTGGACGTCAAATACGACGAGTGGGCCGAAATAAGCGAGCATATATAAAGGCAGGCATTGGTTCTGTTAAATAACGATAAATTGGCCGTTGGACTGTCAATAAAACAGGGGACGGTTAACCATCCCCTGTCATTCATTATGGAACCGTATGCTATTTTGTGCCGAATATTCTGTCACCGGCGTCACCGAGACCGGGGATGATATAGCCGTGGTCGTTGAGCTTTTCGTCGACAGCCGCCACAAAAATATCGACGTCGGGATGGTCTTCCTGTACGCGCTTGATGCCCTCGGGCGCGGAGATAATGCACATGAGCTTAACATGATTACAGCCGTAATTCTTGATGAACTGAATGGCCGCCGTCGCGCTTCCGCCAGTTGCCAGCATCGGGTCGACGATATAAACCTCGCGCTCGGCAATGTCACTGGGCAGCTTGCAGTAGTATTCCACAGGCTCAAGCGTATCGGGGTCTCTGTACAGGCCGATGTGTCCGACCTTCGCCGATGGGACGAGGGAGAGCATGCCGTCAACCATGCCAAGGCCGGCACGAAGGACCGGAACAATGGCCATTTTTTTACCGGCAATCTTTTTAACCTTTGCCATCGCCACCGGTGTCTCAACATCGCAGACCTCAACGGCGACGTCGCGAGTGGCTTCATAGCACATCAGCGCGGCAATCTCGGAAATCAGCTCCCTGAATTCCTTAACGCTGGTGTTTTTGTCTCTGATGATCGACAGCTTGTGCTGTAGAAGTGGGTGGTCTAAAACATGAAGAGCCATATTAAAACATCCGTTTCTCCGGCGGTTTATTTTCCTCATCCGTTCCGCCGGCAAACGAATGTGTAATATAGAAAAGAATAAATAATTTATTAACCGGCTGCGCCGGATTCTTCATGAAGTCTTTTCTGGCGTTCTCGTTCGGCCTGTGAAACACGTAAATAATTCGGCTGCAGCTCGTACGGCGACACTGTCGGCGCACGCTGGGCGGCGCATGCTACGCCCCAGGCGCTCTGCAGGCGAATCAGCGACGGCGCGAGCCGGAAAGGTGCCCCGGCCGTAAAAAAGGCGTCGCGAGCCAGATTCGCGCCGTCTCCCAGCAGTATATAAGTCTTATCCGAAACGGCCGCCTCGGCAGCCAGCTCAGCCACGGGGATGGCCCTGTCCGGGCTCAGCCGGAGGATAGAACCGTCTGCGTATTCAAACGTCGCCGTATAGACCTGCTCCCGACGTGCGTCCATAACAGGGCAGATGACGGCGGCAGGCTCTTCGACCTGACAGGCCATCGCCTCGAGTGTCGATACGCCGCATACCGGTATCTGGGCGCCCCAGGAAAGCCCGATAGCGGCCGAAACGCCGATGCGTATGCCTGTAAAAGAACCAGGTCCGTTGGCCACGGCAACCGCATCAAGCTGATTAACCGTCAAGTTAAAATGGCTGAGCAGATCCTCGGCCATTTTAAGAAGTGTTGCGCTGTGCGTCAGGCCGGCATTCATAAAATATTGACCGATAAGCACCCCGCCGTCACACAGCGCCACAGACGCTGCTTTTGCCGAGGATTCAATCGCAAGTATTTTCATGTTTTAACCTCCCATGCGCCCGGCGCGCAAACAGTATTGAAAGACACCTCCGTGTGGGGAGGTCAGCGCCTGTCGGTTCCCGCCACAGGCGGAAGAAACAAGGACAACTAAAACCGTGTGCAAGTATTTACGTTATTCACCCGGAAATTTAATATCAATGCGCCGGCTGTGATCACCCGTTTTTTCAATATGGACATGCACCGTATTTTTCGGCAGTGAATGGGCTATATTCTCACTCCATTCCGCCGCTACAACGCCGCCGCGCTCAAGATAATCGTCCCACCCAAGCTCGAACAGCTCGTCCTCGCCGGTGATGCGGTACAGATCAAAATGAAACAGGGGTATCTGGCCGAGATATTCGTTGACAATGGTAAACGTCGGGCTTGTGATACGATCCTGAAGTCCCAGTCCCCGGGCCAGCCCGCGCACGAACGCCGTCTTCCCCGCGCCGAGACTGCCTGACAGCGCAATGACGCTGCCCCGGGGGAGACTAGCGGCCAGCTGAGCGCCGGCGGCTTCCGTATCCACTTCACCGTTTGAATAGATCGTCATGTACTGAGTCCTTTGCTTCACGCTTATCATTTTCGATAGTATACCACTCATGAACAAAATGTTAAAGAGTCATTTTAAGGTTTACTCGTTCTGGAAAGAATGTTAAAATAGAATTTCAGTATTTGTATTTGTAAGGAGTGCGGCCATCTGTGAGAAAACATTGGGATTCCGTATTGAAATACATAAAGCAGACGGATATGGTTCTGCTGTCTTTGTGCCTTTTAAGCTCAGTATACGGTATCATCCTGATTGAAAGTGCGACACGCCACATGTCTTACAGCAACGACGTCTATATTCAGATCGTTGCGCTTTTTATCGGGATAGGTCTTTACATCATTTTTTCGCTGTTCGATATTGATACAATTGCCGACAAGTCCAAAATCCTTTATGTTTTAAGCATTTTGTTGATATCCACACTTTTTCTGTGGGGCGTTGAGGGCGGTACGGGAAACAAGGCCTGGCTGCGCTTCGGATCCGGGTCCTTCGGTATACAGCCGGCTGAAATTGTCAAGATCCCTTACGTCATCATCCTGGCCAAAATGATATCCGATTATAAGGAACGCCGGACGCTCAATGCACCGATTTCGATTTTAAAGCTCGCCTTAGCCTTTGCTGTGCTGTTCGGACTCATCATCCTTGCATCGGGAGATCTGGGGTCCGCCCTTGTCTATTTGTTCATACTGGCTGTTATGCTGTTTGTCGGCGGAGTTGACGCCAAGTGGATACTTTTAGCCGCCATCCTCGTTGCCGCAGCCATTTGGATCGCGTGGCACAGCGATTTACTCTCAGCGGATCAAAAAAAGCGCATACAAGCCCCTTACGACCCGTTAATCGACCCGAAGGGGCTCGACGTCAAATGGCAAACTAATAAAAGCAAGCTTGCTATCGCCGCCGGTAATTTTCTCGGAAAGGGACTGTTCAAGGGCCCCATGACACAGTCCGGAGGTGTACCCGAACAGGATACAGATTTTATATTTTCGGTGGCAGCCGAGGAACTCGGCTTTGCCGGCGCCTTTCTTATCGTCTGCCTTTTGATGGCGATCATCATCCGCTGCATTCAGGTTGGGATCAAATCAAACAACAACATCGGCCTGCTGGTCTGCACGGGTCTTGCGTCGATGCTTATATTCCAAACGTTTGAAAATATCGGCATGTGTCTGGGGCTCACGCCCGTTATCGGTCTGACGCTGCCCTTTTTCAGCTCCGGCGGATCCTCGCTCGTTACGTTGTATGCAGCGATGGGTATCGTATCCGGGATTAAGATGCGTCCGATGCCGGTGCGTTTTCGAAGTTACCTCTAGCACGAATTATTGCCCAGCGACCCACCCGGACATCAGCCGGGTAAACGCGCCGTCAGGGCGCGTTTAGCATTCTTCGGAGGATGGCTGGCCTCCTATCGGGGACCTGGGTGAAAGAATATGAATAAAAAAAGGGTTTTGTCCAATCGCGTCGTATAAGTCTAATAGCCGATTAACCATCGCCTTAAAGGAGAAAGACGTTGACGAATGTCAGAACAGCCAGAGAAGAATTGGAAAGAACCATGCTATCACCGAAGGCCGTCTGCGCCGCCGACTCAAAGGCACGCGCCGTCCCCGAGCCGGAAAGCGAGGTCCGTACCTGCTTCCAGCGTGATATCGACCGAATAACCCACAGTAAATCCTTCAGGCGGCTGATGCATAAAACTCAGGTGTTTTTACAGCCGGAGGGCGATCACTACAGGACGCGGCTGACGCATACGCTGGAGGTTTCACGCATTGCGCGCACCATCGCGCGCGCGCTGACGCTCAACGAGGACCTGACGGAAGCGATTGCGTTGGGGCACGACCTCGGCCATACGCCGTTTGGACATGCCGGCGAGCGCGCCCTCAATGAGATACTGACAACAGACGGCGGTTTTAAACACAACGAGCAAAGCCTCCGCGTTGTGGACCGGATCGAAAAGGACGGAAAGGGCCTTAACCTTACATATGAAGTAAGAAACGGCATTTTAAATCATACGGAGGCCGGTTCGCCGGAAACACTTGAAGGGCAGGTCGTCCGGCTGTCCGACCGTGTGGCCTATATTAATCATGACGTGGACGACGCGCTCCGGGCCGGCATCTTGAAGCAGGCCGATATACCCGATGAAATAAACTGTGCCTTCGGCGATCACAACAGCGCGCGGATCGACACGATTATTAAAGATATCATTCGTTCAAGCCAGAGTGTCGGACGTATCACCATGAGTCCGGGAATCAGCTTTATCTTTGAAGGCTTTTACAGTTTTATGTATAGCAGCGTCTATACAAATATGCGGGCTAAGAGCGAAGAAAAAAAAGTTTACGGGATCATCGAGGGCATATTCAATTACTATGTGAAGTATCCGGACAAGCTGCCCGACGATTTTAGACAGATTGCCGAAGAAGACGGGCTGTCCCGTGCCGTGACAGATTACGTATCCGGTATGACGGACAAATACGCTGTCTATCAATTCAGCGAACTTTTCATGCCGGAAGCCTGGCAGGTCCGATAAAAAACGGTGGGCTCGTCCAGCGCCTTTTCAGCGTTCGGAATATCACTGTTGACTTTCGTAGTATTCCCTTGCAAAAATGATACGAAAAATACACTTCAGACGTTGAAAAACTGGCATTTCTTGAAAAAGGAAGCGGCAGCTATTAAGAAATGTATAAAAACGACGATGAAATGGTATAAATGACTGATGCGGGGAAGCTTTTCGAACAGCGTTATATGACGCTGCGCCTCATTGCAAATTACGAGACTAAGATGAAAGGAATGGGCGGATTTGGCTTTTCCTGAGGCCTTCCTCGATGAACTGATCCAAAAAAACGATATCGTCGATGTCGTATCCGACTATGTTCATCTCACCAAGAAAAGTGGCAGCAATCAGTTTGGATTGTGTCCGTTTCACAGCGAAAAAACGCCGTCGTTTTCCGTCAGCTCCGATAAACAGATTTATCACTGCTTCGGCTGTGGGAAGGGCGGCGGGGTCGTAAATTTTATCATGGAGATCGAAAACCTGACCTATCCCGATGCTGTGCAGGTGCTGGCCAAGCGCGCGGGACTGACGGTGCCCGACGACCGCGTACCAAAGGAAACCCAGAGTCGGCGGGCAAGGTTATTTGAACTCAATACGGAAGCAGCGCGCTTTTTTTATTCCGAGCTGCTCTCCGCACGCGGCGAGGCGGCCAGAAATTATATCGTTCGTCGAGGCATTTCCAAGGATATGGTCAAGCGATTTGGTCTCGGTGCCGCGCCCGATTCCTGGGACGCATTGTATGACGCCATGCTACGCAGAGGGTTTTCGCAAAAAGAGCTGCTGGAGGCCGGCCTCGTCAAGGCCAGCAAGCGTGGCGGCCGCGGCGTCTACGACACGTTTCGTAACAGGCTTATGTTTCCCGTTATAGACGTTCGGGGCAGCGTTGTAGGCTTTTCGGGACGCATTATCGGCGACGGTGAACCCAAATATCTCAACTCGCCCGATACGCCGGTGTTTGACAAAAGCCGGAATCTCTTTGCTTTAAATATTGCTAAAAAATCAAAATCAGGGATGCTGATATTAACGGAGGGAAACATTGACGTCGTCATGCTCCATCAGGCCGGCTTTGACGGCGCCGTGGCGTCACTCGGCACGTCCCTTACGGAAGCGCAGGTGAACCTGATGTCACGGTACTCAAAGCGTGTGGTGCTCGCATACGATTCGGATGATGCCGGCATAAAGGCCGCGCAAAGAGCCATTGGTCTTATTGAAAAGACGGACCTCGACGTCCGGGTCCTGCGGATCCCTGGGGCGAAAGATCCGGACGAATTCATCCAAAAAAACAGTCCCGAAGCTTTCCAGACGCTTTTAGACCGCAGCGAACGTCAGGTGGAATACAGACTGGCTTCCATTAAAAACCGTCACAGCTTTGACAGCGACGAGGGCCGTATCCGGTATCTGGCTGATGCAACGCAGCTTCTAGCGGGTATCCCAAACGCCGTTGAACGCGAGATTTATGCCGCAACGGTCGCGGAAGCGGCCGGCGTATCTGCGGACGCTGTTAAAAATGAAGTTAAAAAAGCTTATAAGAAAAAATTTGATGCTGATAAGAAGCGGCGGGAAAAGACGGAGCACAACGCGGCGATGAACCTTCAGCCGGGCGACCGGGCAATCCGGTACGATAATGTTTACTCCGCCGCCGCCGAGGAAGGCGTCCTGCATTTGCTCCTCTCGGACGACGGGCTTTTAGACACGCTGGATCGGCTGAATTTTGGGGAAGACGAATTTACGTCGCCGTTTCTATTAAAAGTGTATAGAGTCATCGTTAACCGGCGAACCGCGGGACTTGACATCACGCCGGCTTCGGTGCTTGCGGAGCTGGATGGGGCGGAAGCGTCTCAGCTTTCACGAATTATCAGACGTCCGCAATCACTCGTCAACGCGGAGGCTGCCATGAGCGATTACATAGAAAAGATAAGATCGGAGAAATTAAAAAGAACAGCCAGGGAAGACCCAATGGCGCTCCTTTTAAAATATAGAGATCAACCGGGTTGTGGAGGAAACTAAATGGAAAAGAAGAAGAAGACGAATGCCGAGGAAACCGAAGAGAAGGTCAAGGAGCAGTTAGTCGAAGAAAAGCTTGCGGCACTGATCGAGGAGGGCAAAAAGCGGGGCAAGCTCAGCGCTAAAACCCTGCTCGATGTGCTTGAGGATATGAATCTGGAGCAGGAACAGATTGACCGGTTCTACGACACACTCGAAAACAACAATATAGATACAGGCGATGAGGAAGAAACCGATTTCCAGTCGACCGACGACATCGCGCCGGACATTGAGGAGCTTGAGGAAATCGAGACCCTCAACGAAGATGAGCTGATCGATCCGGAGTCACTCGTTGATAACTTCAGCGTGGACGATCCGGTGCGTATGTACCTCAAGGAGATCGGTAAGGTTAACCTGCTGACGGCCGAGGAAGAAATTGAGCTGGCTATGCGTATGGCCGAAGGCGACAAGGAAGCTAAAAAAAGGATGGCGGAAGCCAACTTAAGGCTCGTTGTCAGCATCGCCAAGCGGTACGTTGGCCGCGGCATGCTCTTTTTGGACCTCATACAGGAGGGTAATCTCGGCCTCATCAAAGCCGTGGAAAAGTTTGACTACTCCAAAGGCTATAAATTCTCAACGTACGCCACCTGGTGGATACGACAGGCAATCACGCGTGCCATTGCCGACCAGGCGCGAACAATCCGCATACCGGTCCACATGGTCGAAACAATCAACAAGGTTATGCGCATCTCTCGTCAGCTCCTTCAGGAGCTGGGGCATGACCCGACGCCGGAGGAAATTGCCGAGGACATGGGCATGCCCGTTGAGAAGGTGCGTGAGATACTCAAGATCGCACAGGAACCGGTTTCTCTGGAAACGCCAATCGGCGAAGAGGAGGACAGTCATCTCGGTGACTTCATCCCTGACGAGGACGCGTCCGAGCCGGCGGAGGCGGCGTCCTTTACGCTACTGAAGGAACAGCTCTCCGAGGTTTTAGGAACGCTGACGCCGCGTGAGGAAAAGGTCCTGCGCCTTCGTTTCGGCATCGAGGACGGCCGCACAAGGACGCTGGAAGAGGTTGGACGTGAGTTTAATGTCACGCGTGAGCGTATACGTCAGATTGAGGCCAAGGCGCTCCGAAAGCTGCGCCATCCAAGCCGCAGCAAGAAGCTCAAGGACTTTTTAAATTAGTAGAAATCGATTGTTTTATTAATTTGAGGTAAGCCTTTCTAAGGAGAAGAAGTTAAAGGCTTCTTCTCCTTAAATTTATGTCATAATATGTCGTATTTTGTTTTATTGGATGTTAAAACTTATAACTTTAACCGACAATTTCTGTTTCACAAATTTTGAAACTTGCTGTAATTGTAATATATATTTGAAAATGTCGTAAATTTGTGATAGTATTTATGTAAATAATTATTGGAGGATAAGATGACGACGCTTGAACGTATAAGCGATTTTATGCAGAAAGGCCGTTCCGCCAAAGTCATTGAGGTGGTCCAGCAAGCCTTGGCAGAGCATATTCCTCCAAATATGATACTGGAACAAGGGCTTTTAACGAGTATGCGCGCTGTTTCGGAAAAATTTAAGACGGATGAGGTTTTTGTGCCGCAGGTTCTTATCGCGTCCCGCGCGCTCAAGGCCGGGCTCGGAATTTTGCGGCCGTACCTGATTAAAGATGAAACCGATTTTGCCGGTGTTGTTATCATGGGGACCGTTAAAGGCGACATGCACGATATCGGCAAGAATATTGTGCATATCATGATGGAATCACGTGGCTTGAAAGTCATTGACCTTGGCGTAGACGTATCGGCTGAGCAGTATTACGACGCGGCCGTTGAGCATGGCGCTGATATTATATGCTGTTCCGCACTCCTCACGGCAACGATGGAACAGATGCGGCATGTCGTAGAGTTCTTAAAGGATAAGGAATATCGGCCCAATGTCAAAATCATGATCGGGGGCGCACCTGTCACACAGCGTTTTTGCAACCACATCGGTGCGGATATCTATACAGATGATGCCGTGGAAGCCTCCGACGTGGCGTATGAGTACTGCTCGCAAATAAAGACCAGGACGACCTGACATTTGGCATAGCGCAAAAAGCATTGCGGCAGGCGCTAAAAGCGTCTGCCTTTTTATTATGGAAAATGTAAACGTTGACAAATATTCAATATAACTTTATTCTTATTGATAGAAATCTCTATGTGCTGAAGAAAAGCGCTGAGAGGTCGTCGCATAACGCGAGTAACTTATTAAGGAAAGAGGACAGGCAATGACGCCTCGTTTGCAGGAAAAATGTGAAAAATACCAAAAGCATTTTTCGGAGCTTTTAGATATCGACTGCAAGATCATCGATGTGCCCGAAAACGCGCCGCCGCGCCTGTTGAACCAGAACGAACTCCAAAATTTTTGCGCGCACTGTATGTATGAAAAAAAGGATGAGCTGCGCACGCATCTGTACGGATGCCATGAGGCGCACCGCTGGAACGGCCGGTACATCTACTATTGTCCGCTGGGACTGACTTTTATAGCCGCGTCCATATCAGGCAGCAACGGAGATCTGGCAGGCGGACTTGTTCTGGGCCCGATTGCAATGGGCGAGACACAGGATGTACTGGCGGACATGCCGGTGCCTGAAATGTCCTGGGCTGTATCACAACTTAAAGTAATCTCTGCGCAGGACGTGCAGCATGTATCTGAGATCCTGGCTGCCGTCACAGCGCACATATCCGGCGTTGAGCATCAGCAGCTTCAAAATCTGCTGTATGACCAGGAAAAGATTCTTAAAGAAATATACGTTGCTAAAGACTACTACGAGGACATGGACGCCCAAAGCGCCGACATGCTTCTGGAGTTTGAAAAAGACTTGCGTATTGCCGTCTTGCGAGGCGAGAAAACCTCGGCGCTTCAGATGCTCAATGAAATGCTTGCACACATCTATATTTACTCCAATTTCGACATCAGCGCCATCAAGGCGCGGCTTTTGGAGCTTCTTGTCATATTGTCCCGCGCCACCATCGAGGCTGGGGCGGACCCAACCGAAACGTTTCGACTTTCGGAAAACTTTATCCTTCAGATCGAGTCCTACAGTGATGTTGATCAGCTGGCGTTTTGGATCTCGGATATTGTCCGCCGCTTTATTGTACAGGCGTTTGATCTGGCGCAGGTTAAGCACTCGGACGTCGTCTTTAAAATAACGAACTACATCAAGAAAAACTGCGCTGAAAAGCTGACGCTTGATTCTCTGGCCAAGGAGGTCTACCTGTCAAAATCATATCTGTCAAGCATCTTCAAACAGGAGACCGGCATGAGCCTGACGTCTTACATCACGAAGGTTCGTATTGAAAAGAGCAAAAAGCTGCTTTTGGAGGACTGTATCAGCCTGGCCATTATCTCAAGTCAGTGCGGCTTCAAGGACCAGAGCTACTTCACAAAGGTTTTTAAAAAGGAAACGGGCGTATCACCCAAACGCTTCCGAAACAACTACTTCGGCGATGCCGGCAAGAAAGCCATTTAATCCATCAGCCCGCACCGAAAGGTGCGGGCGTGAGTTTTAAATGGCCATTTCCTTACTGACAGTTAGTAATATGGAATTATGCACTTTGAGTATAGGAGGTGATTCGATGAGTCGTACAAAAACTATAAGTAAAACTGTTGGTATCGACGGCTGCAAGGGCGGGTGGATGGTTGCGGTATTAGTCGGCAGTGGCCTGCACATTGAAAAGCACGATACAATAGATGCCGTAATATCGGCTTATCCGACAGCCGAAAAATACTTAATTGATATTCCTGTAGGCCTGGCCGACAGCAGGGAAGAATCGGTGTACAGGCCGGATCAGGCGGCCAGAAGAATATTAAAAAGAAAAGCGTCCTCAATCTTCCCAGCCCCCTTCAGAAGCGTCTCCAGAGCCGCTGAAGTATCGGAGGCTTGGGATATTAGCAGGAAGCTTAACGCCCGTACAAGCTACATGACGATGGGTATACGAGATGCTGTAAATAACGTCGATCTTTCCTTCAAAATAACCCGTTATGGAAGAACGTTTTGTGCGAAAGTAACCCCGAGGTCGGTTTTGCCGTTTTGAATGGCGGGGAACCAATATTGGAGAAAAAGACGGAAGCGCAGGGTGTAGAAAAGCGCTTGACACTCCTTCAGAAATATGATGTAAACATGGTCGCCGTTGCCACGCATCCGCTATTTATTCGATATAGAGATGATGTAATAGATGCCGCCTGTCTTGCCTTGGTCGGAAGATTTGCCGTGGAAGGAAAGAGCGCAACAATTCCGCGTACGCATGATATAAAGACAGATGCGACCGGACTAAAGATGCAAATGATTATACCGAAATTAAGTTAGTTGCTTGTGCAAAAAAGCCCGTGCCATATGGCACGGGCTTTCCTTATCATAACCTATAATCTACTGGAGATTAATTAGCCTACGAGCTCAACAGCCTTGACAGCGGCGGCGCCGGCGTCGGGCGTGTAAGCGTCAGCACCAATCTCATCGGCGAAAGCCTGGGTGATCGGCGCGCCGCCGACCATGATCTTAACCTGGTCTTTGCAGCCGGCGTTGATCATTGTCTGGACGGTGTTCTTCAAGGATTCCATTGTGGTCGTCAGAAGAGCGGAAGCGCCAACGACTTTGCAGTCGGGGTTGGCTTTGATCGCTTCGACAAACTTGTCGGCCGGAACATCGACGCCCAGGTCGATGACTTCGAAGCCGGCGGATTCGATCATCAGTGCAACGAGGTTCTTGCCGATATCGTGCAGGTCGCCCGCAACGGTGCCGATGATGTATTTGCCGTTTTTGCCAACGCTGTCGCCGGCGAGGTGGGGCTTAAGGATCTCGACGCCCTTTTTCATGGTTTTGGCAGCGACGAGCATTTCGGGAACGAAGATTTCGTTGGCCTGGAACTTGGCACCCACGATGCCCATTGCGCCGATCATACCGGTGTTAAGAATTTCGTTGGGGTCATCTCCCGCGTCGAGAGCTTCCTGGACAAGACCTTCGATGAGTTTAACTTTGCCGAGTTCAACGGCATTGGCGACTTCCTGGATTTTTGACATAACAAAAAACCTCCTGTAAATAAATGAAATATTATAAGCGACTTATGCCAAATGGTACACTATTTTTTTTGTCCGAATATGCCGGCTCTGTATGCCGTGATATATTCCATGCACATTTCGTCATTCCCGAGAAGAGACTCTGTTGCAAAGATCACGCCCATCAGGTCCTGATTGAGCGGATCAAGCACGCCGCTGTCCATGCCGGCATTCATCGCCAGAACGGTGAAAGCGATGTTGACGAGCTTACGGACCGGCAGGTTGAAGGAAATGTTTGATACGGCGCCGGAGATATGCACCTTAGGATAGTTCTTCTTGATATAAGACATTACTTCGACGACCATCGCGATGCCGTCTTCCGAGGTGCAAAGCATTTCGATCAGGGGATCGATGTGGATGCGGCTGTCTTCGATACCGTATTCCTTCGCCTTGGCCATCGCGGCGTCAAATACCTCGATGCGCTTTGCGGCAGTTTTGGGAATACCCGTATCGTCGCACAGCAAAATCATAACATCCCACTTGTTTTTAGCAAGAACAGGGAACGCAACGTCGAACTTATCACCTTCGCCGGAGACGGAGTTAAAAAGACCCTTTTTGTCGCCGTACTTTTGCTCCAGGTACTGCATACCCTGAATGCAGACATGAACGTCCGGGCTGTCAACGGAGATCGGGCAATCGGTTGTCTTCTTAACGAGGTCGAGCATCCATTGCATAGCCTCAAATTCGCCCTCTTTAACGGAAGAGCAAACATCAATGAAGCCACCGTCCTCGACACCTTCAATAACATCGGCCTGCTTTTTGGCTATATCCGTGATATAGGCCTCGTCACGTGCCGCTATCGCTTTTGCACAGGACGGAATTGAGCCGTTCAGCTTTTCAGCTATGATAATCATAACATAAATGCTCCTTTGGTTACAATAATTTTTTCGCAGCTTCTACAACATGTGATACAAGGACCGAGGTTGTAACCGTGCCAACACCGCCGGGTACCGGTGTAATCGCGCCGACAATCGGTTCCGCATCTTCAAAATTCACGTCGCCGCAGAGTTTGCCTTCGTCGTTCATGTTAATACCGACGTCGACGACAATCTGACCGGGCGACAGATATTCCTTCGTAACGGCGCCCGCTTTGCCGGCCGCTACGATCAGAATCTCAGCATTTTTGGCAACGGACGGCATGTCAACAGTCTTCGTATGGCAGACCGTCACCGTCGCGTTCTTGCCCATCAGCATGATGGCTGCCGGCTTGCCGACAACAAGGCTGCGCCCGATAACGGTCGCGCGTTTGCCTTTGCAGTCAATACCGTAATAGTCCAGAATCTCCATGCATGCCTGTGCCGTGCAGGGGGCAAAGCCCTCACCGCTCCCGGAAAACACGCCGGCCAGAGAGCCGTCCGTGATACCGTCGATGTCCTTTTCGGGCTTCAACGCCTTGCGGACAGCTTCGCCGTCCAGGTGCTTGGGGAGGGGACGGAATATTAAAACGCCATGGACGTTTGTGTCATTATTAAGCTCATCGATGCTTTTCATGAGCATATCCTGCGTCACATCGGCCGGAAGCACGACATTTTTAACGGCGACGCCAACGGTCTCGCAGCGTTTTGTCGCGCCTCTTTCATAAGAAATATCGTCTGGACGTTCGCCCACGCGTAAAATGGCGAGCGTGGGGGAGATGCCCTTGGATTTGAGCGTTTCGACTTCCGCTTTGAGCTTCTCGTTCATAGCGGCGACGACTTCTTTACCTTTTAAAAGTTCTGCCATATGGTTACTCCTATCTCAGACGGGAAACGACGGATTCGTAAATCTTATCCGCTTGCGCGCTATATTTTTCGATCAGTCCGTCTGCCTCGGTTTCTATCTTTTTAGCATAGTCTTTATCGGTCATGGATTTGGTGTTGATAAAGACATTCAGGCTTGCGCCTAAAAGTGCAGATTTGCAGAAAGCAACGCCGACGCCGACATCACTGAGGGCAAGCTTGCTGCCCTTTTCGGCCAGCTCCTCGTGCAGCTCAATTGCTTTTGCGCAGGCGCGCATGATATCCATGGGAACGGTGCAGGCATTTTTCAGCGCATCTTCCATGATTTTTTCACGGTTGGGATCATCCTTGGGGATGCCGTAGGCTTTAGAAAGCGGCTCAAACACAACGGCGTCTTCATCAACAAGTCGCAGAAGCTCTTTTTGAAGCGCGGCCGCTTTATCCATAATCGCCAGGACATCGGCTTCGACATCGGCGTATTTTTTCTTACCGACTGTAAGATTACCGACCATTGAGCCAAGAGCTGTTCCGACAGCGCCAACGAGCGCGGATGCGCCGCCGCCGCCCGGTACGGCTGCTTTTGACGCCAGTACGTCGACAAACTCGGTGCAGCTAACCGTAACAAATGACATTTAAGCATTCTCCTTTACTCGTACGTCTTTGTCCGTACAAAGTTTATCCGAGCGACAAATATTGTTCGTCGCTCTGCCTGGGCAGCGTAATACACGCCACTTAGCTTTCGCCGCCGCCGTTTACACGGCGGCACAGTGCGCGCCATGCCGTCAGAGCTTGACGGCATGGCGGACAGGAGACGTTTTTAGAACAGGCCGGAAACCTGACCCGTTTCAACATCGACGTCGATACGGCGATATCCGGGGTCGGAACCGGTGCCCGGCATCATGCTGATCGTGCCGGCCATCGGGCACAGGAACTCAGCTCCACCATATTCGAGGATGTCACGAATCGGCAGACGCCAGTTCTTCGGCACACCCTTGAGGGTGGGATCGTGGGACAGGGACAGATGGGTTTTAACCATCATTGTGGAGTAGTTGGCATATTTCGGGTCCTTCTCGAAGCGCTCGGCCTTCTCAATAGCCAGCGGTGCCCAATCGACACCGTCTGCACCGTAAACTTCCTTGGCGATGAGCTCTACGCGCTGGCGGAGAGGCATTTCAAGAGAATACAGGTATTTAAGCTCAACGGGCTCCTCGCAAGCTTCGATAATCAGCTCGGCCAGCTCCTTGGCACCGTCGCCGCCAAACTGCCAGTGCTCGGACAGCGCGCAACGGACACCCTTCTCGGCGCACAGCTTCTTGATGAGCGCAACTTCCTCGTCGGTATCTGTGTAGAACTTGTTGATGCAGACGACAGGGTTGATGCCGGACTTAATAACGTTGTTAACATGATGGAACAGGTTGCCCGTGCCTTTTTCAAGCAGCTCAAGGTTCTGCTCCGTGTATTCCTTCGGCAGGGGACGTCCGGGAACGACAGCCGGGCCGCCGCCGTGCATCTTGAGTGCGCGGATTGTAGCAACAACGACGGAGACGTTGGGCTTGAGGCCGGAAAGACGTGACTTAACATTCCAGAATTTCTCGAAGCCGATATCAGCGGCAAAGCCGGACTCTGTGACATGATAGTCAAAGAGCTTGAGGCCCAGACGATCGCCGATGATGGAGGACTGGCCGATGGCGATGTTGGCAAACGGACCGGCGTGTACGAAGCAGGGCTGATGCTCAATCGTATAGCAGAGTGTCGGATTAATGGTGTTACGCATCCAGGCAGTCATCGCGCCGGCGACTTCAAGGTCGCTCGTTGTGACGGGGTTGCCTTTCTTATCGTAAGCCAGAACGATTTTGCCAATGCGCTCACGGAGGTCTTTAAGGTCACGAGCGATGGACAGGATGGCCATCAGCTCGGAGCCGACAGCAACGCCGAACTTGGATTTCATCGGGAAGCCGTTCTTTGTACCTTCGCCAAGACCGATCTGGATTTCACGCAGACCTTGTGCGCAGAAGTCGATAACAAAGCCGAACTCAACACGCTCGGGATCGATATCGAGTCTCTTCAGGCCGCGTTCAGCCAGCTGCTCGTCCGTGTAGTTGCGCTCATGCTGCATACGGGCGTTAAGAGCGACCATCGCGAGGTTGTGCGCATTCATGATATCATTGATATCGCCGGTAAGGCCGAGGGAGAACTCCGTCATCGGCATGAGCAGAGCGTTACCGCCGCCGGCTGCCGTGCCCTTAACGTTCATCGTCGGAGCGCCGGAGGGCTGACGCAGGCAGCCGCCAACGTTTTTACCGAGCTTGCCGAGGCCTTCGATAATGCCGAGGGACGTTGTGGATTTGCCTTCACCGAGCGGCGTCGGCGTGATGGCCGTGACTTCGATAAACTTACCGTCGGGTTTATTCTGAAGGCGGTTCATGATCTTGATAAAGTCGAGCTTCGGCGTTTTTCCATAAGGGATGATCTCTTCGGGAAGAAGACCCATCTTTTCGCGGAAGTAATCGACACCGGGTAGTGTCTTTTCAGCTTCTTCAGCTATTTGCCAGTCTTTATATTTGGTCGGGTCCAACATGAATAAATTCCTCCTTGAAATTTGGTAATTTATATCTTTGAGCCGCGGTTGCGACCTAGATTTACAAAATTTAAAACCGCTTACAAATCCTTGATGCCCGACTCCTTTACAAGACGGGCGACATCGTCATATTTGTTCAGCGCATACAGGTGGATACCAGCGATACCGCAGACCCGATACTCATCAATGAGCCGGATTGTATACTCGATACCGGCTTCTTTAAAAGCCGCCTTCTTTGCCGCGACAGAGTCTTCGGCTTCGTTTGGCGCAAATGGATTAGGGAATATCCAGTACTTGGAGATAATTTCGGCGAGCGCTCGGGGTATAACGCACCCGTTTCTTGACAGCGCCATGTTGATGGTGGCCGCGGCGTCGAGAACAGGCATGATACCCACGTCAACGGGCATAGTAATGCCGGCCATACGGATGGCGTCCATCCAATAGCGGAACTGGTCCATATCCCAGCACAGCTGTGTCATAATGAAGTCGGCGCCCTCATCCTGTTTTTGCTTCAGGAAAGAAATGTCGGCCTCAAGGCTCCGGCATTGGATGTGGCCTTCCGGCGAGCCGGCCACGGCTATTGTAAATTTATCGCCGAATTCATCACGGATAAACTTGACGAGCTCAGTGGCATATTGCAGATCGCCTCCTGTACCCGTCCAGCCGAAGGGCAGGTCTCCGCGAAGCGCAAGGATATTACTGATCCCGTGTTCCAGATAGGTTTGAAGCTGCTCTTTGATACCCTGCCTGGTATTTCCAATACAGGTGAAATGGGTAATACCGATTGTCTTTTTCTTGACGGCATCGAGAACCTCAAGGTTTTTTCCAACGTTTCCGCCGCCGGCGCCATACGTGCAGGAAATATAATCGGGTTTCAGCGTACACAGCTTGTCGAGCACGCCGTCTTGACCGATCAGCTTCTCCATGCCCGCATCGGTCTTAGGCGGAAAAACTTCAAATGAAAAAGCCATGCGTCTTTCCATAATTTCCGGTATTATCATTTTTTCTCCTTTAAAAATAACGACTTGTTAAAGATTAAATTATAGGATTTTTTTTTGAAGGAAACGACAAAACCATTACAGAATGTTTAGATTCTATCATTTCAATCGGATAAAGTAAACAAAAACACAGCCAAAAAATATGATATTCTGGCACTATCATGCAATAGTCCAAAAAACGGATTAAATAATACAAAAATATACCTGCGATATTAAAGCATTAATGGCACAAGTTTGAGAATTGAGCTTTATAGCCGCAAATCAGAATCAGATTATTGGGGTGAATAATCCTGCGGGTGTTTTGTTTTCAACTTATTTTGAGTAAAGGCGCTTACTTTATGCGTACGCCTCAGTAAAACTTTTCTGTTCTTAAATAAAACGCGATGTTACAAATGGCGCCGGTCCGTTACGTCATAATGAAAATGTAATAGATATAAAAACACCACCTGTTAAATTCATACCGTTACCTGAGTGGTGATATTGTTTGCAGCGTTATGCCGCTAATGCGGTATAACGAGTCATACTTAAAATAATAACGGCTTTCACAGGTGTAAAAACCCCATACTCATTTGAGCATGGGGTTGTCATAGGTTACAGTCTGAATTCCGGCGGATATTTTTTCTGCCAGTCTTCACTGGGCGGCGGTGTGGTTTCGCTCTGGGACGGTGCTGTGTATGTGCCGGATTGCGGCGCTTCGTCCGTGTCCTGATCCGGCTGGTAGGCATCGGCCGGTGGAGCCGGCTCAGCCGTTTGTGCGGCTGCCGTCATATCGGCCTCCGATTCATCAGTGATCGTCTCGTCGTCAACGGGCGGGGCGGTATAATCGGCTGTGTAGACGGCATTTTTCAGTTCGTCTAGCTCCTGCTGCTTTTCATTAATCCGCTCGATGGCTTCGTCAATCTCGGCGCACAGCGGCTTGAGGGAGGGCTCAGGCGTATCGCGATGAAGCGCGTAATAAACCTTACCGATTTCCTTGTAGAGATTTCTTACGCTGCCTTTTTCAACGGCGATCTCGGCCGATATTTTTGTGCGCCGGGCAATGATTTTTGTCTTTTCTTCGGCGATTCTATAAAGCTCAGCCGACCTGTCGGCAATCGTTTCCATCGTTTCCTTTGCCACTTTCTTAAATCCGTTAAAGTTACTCATGATGTACCTCCAATTTTCGTATTATTTCTGAAGTTGGCCCGTGGTTTAGTGGTCTTTCTCCGTTTCGCCGCCGGATAGCACATCTCCGGAAGCATTGTCCGCTTCGGCTGCTTCTTCTGCTTTCAAGACTTCTTGATTTTTCAATATATTCATCCGATTAACATAAAGACGTTCCGGTGTGAATTGAGCACGCAGCCTGATTCGAATGAGCAGATAGACTGCCACACCAAACGACAGGGCGGCGACAAGCTGAGAAATACGTATGTCCGTTTGGAAAAGATACAGGCTGTCGGTCCGGAGGGCTTCGATCATAAAGCGCCCAAGGCCGTACCAAGCCGCGTATAGGAGAAAAATCTCGCCGTCATACTGCCGGTGTTTTTTAGAAAATCGGTGAATCCAGATGAATCCGATGAGATTCCATAGGGATTCATATAAAAACGTAGGATGTACATAGAACGTGCCGGTATCGGAGATGAGGCCCATTTTCCACGGCATATCCGTTTCGTAGCCATACGCCTCGCGGTTAAAGAAATTGCCCCATCGGCCGATCATCTGGCCGATAAGAAGACCAAGCGCGCCGACATCGAAAAAGACGGCGGCAGGGATCTTCTTTTTGCGGCTATAGATCAATATCGCTATAACAGCTGCGATGACGCCGCCGTAAATGGCAAGGCCCCCGTTACGGACATTAAAAATATTGAGCCAGTTGCCCGCTCCAAAATACCCCTCCGGGTGAAACAGAACATAATACAGCCGCGCGCCGACAATGCCGGACGGTACGGCGATAATGAACATATCGAGCACATTATCCTGACTCAGGCCGAAATCATCGCGCCGCCGGAGAATATACAGCACGGCCAGGATAAAGCCGGACGCGATGATGACGGCATAAAAATAAATATTGAATCCGAAGATCGTGAAGTGTGTCGGCGGATCGAGCACAAAATTATCACCGAACAGCGGAAATGAGATTTTGACATCCAAAAGTAAAACACCCTTTATGAGGCCGTGACACCGGCTTGATTTTTCGCTGCTTTATTTATATCCGCGTTTTTAGGCCGGATTGCGCACAGTGCCAAATTATCCGGCGACATATACCGCCTGAGATAATCGGTCACGTCCTGCGCTGTGATTTCTGAGAGAAGGTTTGGGGCTTCAAACGCGTCGTAATCCCGGAAATAACCACGGGCCAGGTTGAGGCAGATGCTCTCAAACGAATTGAGCGAGCTGATCTGGCGGCCCAGCATGGCTTTTTTCTGACGGTCGAAATGCGCTTTATCAGGGCCGTTTTGGATCAAACGGCCAATCTCCTGCTTAAATTCCTCAAAAACCTTTTCGGGATCGCTGCTCTCGCCGCCGGCCAGGGTATAAGCCACACCGGCCGTATATTCGTAAGCTGCTGAAAAGCCGCTGTTAATAAGTCCCTTGTCATACAGGCGCTTATAAAATGGGGAAGAGCGCCCGGCCAGTATTTCCAGCGCCAGGCTGGCCGTCAGTTCCTGGCGCAGGTTTGCTTCGCCGCTTTTAATGGGCTCAGCCTTCGATCCCATCAGGAAAATGGGGCTTGAAACCTCCATTTCGTTTTGAGCCAGCTGTTCGACCGGCGTAAGCGTTTCCGCCGGTCCGTAATCGCGTTCGGGAACTTCGCCGGGCTGGCGCGGCAATATTTTACGCGCGGCTGCCACAACCTGCTCAGGGTCGACGTCGCCGGCCACGCACAGGACCATGTTGGATGGATTATAAAACACCTTATGGCAGCTGTACAGCGTGTCCGCAGTGATCTCAGCGATGCTCTCTACCGTCCCGGCAATAGAGTCGCGGATGGGATTGTTCGCGTACAGCGCCTTAATCAGTCCGTAATAGACGGCATGGTCCGGGTCGTCCTCCGTCATACCGATCTCCTGACCGATGATGCCCTGCTCCTTTTGGACACTTTCATCCGTGAAGTAGGGAACCGAGACGAAGCTGAGGAGAATTTCAAGATTATCCATGAATTTCTCGGTACTCTCAAAATGATATGCCGTCATGTCCGATCCTGTAAACGCATTGGGCGACGCGCCGTTGGCCGACAGGTCCGTCAGGGCGTTGCCGTCCTCCGTGTCAAACATCTTGTGTTCAAGAAAATGCGCCACGCCCATGGGCGTATCAATCCAGTTGCCGGCGTATTTAAAACGCCTGTCCGCTCCGCCGTAATCGGTTGCGAAAAAAGCGTAGCTTTTATTGTAACCCTTTTTCAAAACGACGAAGACCGTCAGCCCGTTTTCAAGCTTTTCGGTATATACCTGTTCGCCGATCAGATCATAGCCTTTCGTTTTCATGAAAACCTCCCATGCTCATGACGCACCGACAGCAAAGTTATAATCCTCCCGTGAAGGAGACCGCTCTTAGCTGCTTTGGTTACCGCGTCATCGGCTAAATACAAGTTTATTAAATCGCGCTGATGACGGCCTCGTTCACCTCGGTCGCGTGTTCGCCCGTCAGATAGTAAACCGTGTCGAGCTCGACGCCGGATGCGATGGCCATAATTTCTTCGCGCGTTACGCCGTCGGCCAAGGCCGCCAGCTCGTCCGGTGTAATCTTGATGGACGCCACGGCCTGATCAAAAAACAACTCCTCAAGCCCCGTCGTTTTGTCCATCGTCGATTTGATCGACGTAATAACAGCGCGCTTGGCCGATAACAGCTCCCAGTCGCTGATGTCGCCTTTTTTAACGGCGTCAAGCTGGGCTAATATCTCATCGAGAGCTGTTTGAAACTTCGAAAATTCCACGCCGGACGCCACCGCCATAACGCCCTTGTGCTTTTCAATGAGCGAGCTGGCGTAATAGCACAGCGACAGCTTTTCACGCACATTCATGAAGAGCTTCGATGTGACCGAGCCGCCAAATACGGCGTTGAAGACCAAAAGCGCGGCGTAATTGGGCGAAAGCATCGTTTTACCCAGCCGGAATCCGACCGACAGCTTGCCCTGATTGACATCCATCCTATCGGTGAACGTACGCGGCATGTCCGCGACGGGCGTCAGGCGCACATCGGTCATGACAGCCTCTGCGCGCTCCGGGCGCGGCAGGGAAGACAGGGCCGATAAAACGGCTGCCTCCACGCGTTCTTGATCATGCGCGCCGCAGTAGAAGACTTCCACACGCGCGGATGACAGCAGGTTCTTATAATGCTTTGTGAGTGATTGTGCCGTTATGGTTTCCGCGGAGCTTTCCCGGCCCAGGCGGTTAATACCAAACGGCTCGTCGCGGCACATCAGCTCAAAGAGCCGGTCGATGCTGTAGCGCCGCTTATCATTTATACCGGCACGTATGTCGTCGATGAGATTCTTTTTTTCGCTGTCGACGTATTCGGCGGTCAACAAGCCGCCGCGCGTGTTCGGCGACAGAAGCATCTCGCCGATGAGCGACGTTGTTTTTTCCAATATATTCTCGCCTTTTGGCACAAAGTCATCATCAATGAAATCGGCCAGAAAGCCGATGCAGTGCATTTCACCCTTTTTGCGCACCATGGGTATGACCCGCGCCCCGTACAGCTCGTCGAGATGATTATTGACACTTTCCATATCCGGATATGTGGTTGTGCCGCGCAGCAGCACGCGCGGAAGCAGGGCGTTCTTCGCGGCGTTTTCCCAGTCAAGCTTTGTAATGAGATTGAGGGACAGGCAGCACGTTTTAAATTTATCCGTTTTGACATACGTCAGGAACGTGTCCGGCATGATTTGTTTTCGTACGACTTCCTGCATAACGGCCTCCATTGCTTAAAATTATTCAGGCTGAGGATGCGCTGGTTTTTAGGCTGCAGCGTGCGTCAGCGCTGGCGTTGAATCTATTTGTCCGTTATTTAACTATTATACACGTTTCATAAACTTTGGTAAATAAATTTATTGTTAACATTATGACCGCGCCGATGTTTGATGGTGGTTTTCAACGATGACACTGCCATTTGTATCCTTTCCGTCCTGGGTCACGTCAACCTGTCCGTCGCGGCTGACTTTTATATGATACACCGAGCCGCCGTTATTCCAGTCGGCTTCAAAGCCCCCCCAGGACGACGGCAGCAACGGGCTGACGTGAAGCTTTCCGTCAATAAGGCGAAGTCCCAACAGGTTTTCAAGCGCCACGCGCTTAAACCAGCCAGCCGCGCCCGTATACCATGTCCAGCCGCCCCGTCCCACGTGCCCGGGGGCGGAGTAAACGTCGGCGGCCAGGACGTAGGGTTCCGTACGGTAAACATCGTTTGGCCGACCCTGCGGCAGCAGGTCATTCAGGATGTGCCAGCCCTCGTCTGTCATACCCTCAAGAAACAGACCCATTGCCAGCCATACGGCACCGTGCGTATACTGGCCGCCGTTTTCGCGAAAACCGGGACTGTAGCCTTTGATATAACCAGGTACGCTCAGCCCCTGTGAAAAGGGCGGGTCGAACAGGCGCACAACCCGGTCGCTGTCTTTCGTCAGCCGCTCCACCGACGAGATGAGCGCCGTTTTTGTTTTATCCCGGTCGCCGCCGGCGAGCGCGGCAAAGCTTTGAGCAATAGAGTCAATATTACACTCATCCGAGGAACACGAGCCGAGCGGCGAGCCGTCATCGTAATAGCCGCGTATATACCAGTCGCCGTCCCACGCGTTTTCTGCGGCTGTTTTCAGGCTTTCGGCCGCATCGGCAAAACGGGAGGCCGCGCCGGGGTTATCGACCGCCAAACAGGCTTTCGACATCATCTCGGCCGTGACGCTTAAAAACCATGTCAGCCAGACGCTTTCACCCTTACCGCGCGCGCCCACAAGATTGAGCCCGTCATTCCAGTCGCCGCTGCCGATAAATGCCAGCCCGTGTTCTCCGGTTCCCCGCCTGAGCGCAAGATCGACGGCGCGTACGGCATGCCGGATCAGCGGCTCGGTGACATCGGCGATTTTTGGCTGTTCATATCGCTCGTCCTCATCATCAGCTAAAACAGACGATGTCAGATAGGGCGCAGGCTCGTCATAAATGCTTGTGTCTCCCGTTGCCTGGACATACTGGCACAGCGCGTACGGCAGCCACAGCAGGTCATCGCTGCAGCGTGTGCGAACACCCTTATCGCCGAGGCCTTCCTCTTTTTTACCCGGATGCCACCAGTGCTGGACGTCGCCCTCCAGAAACTGATGACCGGCCGCGCGTATGAGATGCGCGCGGGCGATTTCCGGCGTCTCGTCAAACAGCGAGCAGATATCCTGAAGCTGATCTCTGAAGCCGTACGCGCCGCCGCTTTGATACAGAGAACTGCGGCCAAACACACGGCAGGCCAGCGTCTGATACGTTGCCCAGCCATTGACGTAGTGATTAAGGTCCTCGCTCGGCGTGTTGACAACAAGCTTCGAGGTGACGTTGCGCCACCACTGCGTTGTTTCGCGCAGCTTGGCGCGCGCGGCGTCGACGCTGGTCAGCGCGCGGAGCTTATCCAGCTCATCGCAACCTGTCACGATCACGAGCGCGCCCCGCGTTTTATAAACAGCCGCGGCACACGGTGGGAAGCCGGCGCCGGTCTTATGATCGAAGCAGCCCGTCTCAAAGCTGGACTTCGAGCAGGTAAAAGACGTTTCCGGGCTCGACGCCGTCAGATAAAACACCGTATCAGGGAAGGCCGTGTTGTACGGATTACGGGCCATCAGGACACCCGGCGTATGGGACGTCTCGACGTAAACGCTGTTTTCATCGTCCGGGGCCATAACAAGATCGGTATAATACGTGACGTCGAAAAATTCCGCGTTTTCCGACTCAATGATGAGAATGCGTGCGGACGTGTCAACGGGGACAAACGCCGTTGTCTTAAAGACGGCCCCATCGATCCGCTTGACCCACCGTGCCCAGCCGAAGCCGTAGGTGATTTCACACTGGAAGCCGTCTGGCGCTGCAAACAGGGACGCCGTCATTTCGTGGTACGCCACCTTCAGCTTTTCCGTTCCATCCGTCGTGAGGCTGTCGTTGAGCCAGCGATTGAGCTTGTTCTCCCGCGCGTTAAGATGCCACATATGGCCGGTGCCGGCATCGGAGGCGATATAGCCAAATGATTCGTTAGCCAGCATATGGCTCCAGGCGTTTTTAGGCAGTATGCCGCTTTCAAACGTAAAGCTGTTATCCGAATTGTAATGATAGCTCAGCGGTTCTTCCGGCCGCTCCTGCAAAAACGGGCGGCTTACGGGCTTAACCGTTTCGTCACGTATGGGACTGTTCTCCGGTTCTCCGCTCTGCGCCGTTACGACGGATACGGCTCGTACAAGCTCGGCCGCTTCAGACGGAAGTTCGGCCAAATGGACACCGCCGCGCGCACCGAGACGACGGTCCGGTTCGGAGAGCTTCAGCGATTCGACCAGAGAATTTTTAAGCTTGCTGCGGTAATCTCCACCGCCTTTTATCAAATAGACGAGATCGAAGGAAACATTATTTTGTGTCAGCAGCCGATGCGTGCCCAGAAGCCGTCCGGCCTTGGAAATATCGTTTTCATCATTAATTTCCGAGGCCACAATCGGCAGGTCTCCCGACACGCCGAGGCTCCACAACCCCGACTGGCCGCGCGCGAGTGCCGGCGCGTCTTCCGGCGCAATACGCCGGTCAGGCGAGTGATAGACGATATCCGGAAGGATAGCCATCGCCTGGTCGATCTGATCGACCCCGAAGCCAAGCTGACGCGCCGTTTCGTCCAGACGGGCGTACGTGACGCCGGATTCTGATGTCAAGATACGCTTGGCCGCGGCGGAGGCGCTCTGAATAGACGACGCCGTCGTGAGCGCGAATTTGATACGGCTCGTAACGCCGGGATCCAGCCGTACATGGACACGCATCAAAACGCATGGGTCCAAAACGGCACCGACGGTTTCGCCGGCCGGGTGGCTGAGTGCCGGCAGGATTGCGCGGATACCGCCTCTACCGAGCGCCAGCTCACGCGAGGTGTCAAACGTATATGGGCAGTCGCAGTCAAAGGCAAGCGCGATGCCGCGCCCACGGGCGCGGGGCCGGCGCTTTATAACGATAGAGCCGTCGTATTGGGTCGTTTCCAGCGACAGCTTAGAAAAGGCGGGATGCGAAAGGTAGTCGCCGAGCCGTGACAGGACGGGCTCAAAATAACACACCAGCTCCACCTCTCGCTTCACGCTCGAGGTCAGCTCCAGCAAGCGCAGTTCACCGGCCTCGTCCTCCGGAACGGAGACGATCATGGCGGCGCTCAAATTGCCGCTTTTAGCATCAATTCGGCAATAGGAACCCGTAAGATCCGCTGAGTAATGCACGCCGGGATCGAAGACCGGGGAGGGGAGGAGCGAAACAAGCTCGCTGCCGCTTTTAATATAAAACGACAGGCCGGCATCCGGTCCGAGCTGATCGGAGGATGTTCTTGTCATGGCGATATTGTTCCATACTGACCGCGTCTGTCCCGTCTCGGAGGCCGTAACGGTGTACGCACCGTTGCTGAGCACCGTGCAGCGCGGATTTCTATAGTCGATGGCTGGACAGAGCTTCTGCCACCGCTGCAGGTTGCTGCGGGACGGTTTATCCGGTATCTCACGCGGCGTCTGGCGCAGGACGAGTCCGCCAACCGGAACCTTTTCCTGCAGAAGCTCAGCATAGGACGCCATTTCCCGGTCGCGCATAAATCGCCGCTGCATGATGCCATTGTTCAGGACATTATCGATGGCTAAAAGGCTCATGCCAAGATGATGCGACATAAACGTGCGGACAATTTCATACTGTCCATTTCTTACGCGACTGGCTGTGAAATCCACGGCCTCAAATAAGCCGTAGCGCCCTTCCATACCCAAATCAGACAATCGGCGCAGATTTTTAGCCGACGCCTTCGGGTCCAGCTGGAGTGCTAAAAAGGTTGAATACGGGGATACGACTGATTCGCGCCCCATGCCGCGCTTGAGCGCCAGCCGCTGGGCGCCGTGCGCTTTATACTGGTAGCTAAGCGTATGGTCAAAGGCGTAAAAGGCGCTTTCGGACATGCCCCAGGGAATATCCTTGGCTCTTTTTTTCTGGACATACAGGCAGAATTTAAGGCTTTCGTATACCAGAGAGCTTGTATAGCAGGGCAAGAGCAGCTCCGGCATGAAATACTCAAACATGGTGCCGGTCCAGGAGGCCATGCCACGGTAACCGTCTTGAGTCACGAGCGAGCGCCCAAGCTTACGCCAATGCTTTCGGGGGATATCACCGCGGGCGATAGCGATATAGCTTGTCTGGCGCGCTTCACTGGCCAAAAGGTCGTACCAGCCTTCGGTCGGGGAATTTTTATCAATGTCGAGCCCGATATAAAATAACTGGCGTTTTTTATCGTATAACGGCAAAAATGACATACCTAAAAGAAGCTCCTCAGCCGTGTCAGCCAGCTCCGTCTCACCGAGCTCCAGAAGGCCTTCCCTCAGTGCAATGAGACAGCCGGCGAAGTTGCCGCTGTCAACCGTTGACACATAAGAGGGATGCAGTACGCGAAGCGTCAGCGTATCATACCAGTTGAACAGATGGCCGTTCCACTTGGGAAGAATTTTAATGGTGTCCAGGATATGTGTGATTACTTCGATGGTGCGCTCCTTGGCGCTGGCGTTCAGGTCGAACGCGGCCAGAGCGGACAGCAGCGCCAGGCCAATGTTCGTCGGCGATGTGCGATGTGCCGTACCCACAGCCGGCTGCTCCTGAAAGTTGTCCGGAGGAAGATAATGATCCTCCGGTGTTATAAGCTCGTCAAAATACCGCCATATTCCGCCGGCAAACCTGGAGAGCATCAGCTTGTCCTCGACCTCCAACCCCTCGCCGCGCTTCGGCCGTCGGCCGAGATAGAGCACGAGCAGCGGGGACAGTACCCAGATGCCCGACACAATTGCTGCCGATATAAACGGCGTGAAAATAACGATAAAAAGCGCTATCGCAAGACTGGGCCACATGCGGCGCAGCACATGCACAACTGAATTATTGGTCCGGCGCTCACTATCGGCGGCCGTTACCCATTCGAGCATTCGCCGGTGCGTGATGAGCATGCGCCACAGCGCCGTCACGATGGCGCTGAAGCAGACCCACGCCTCGTATGGCAGCAATACCAGCCGGATGAGCGTTTGCAGAAACTGGCCCCAAACGCCGCTGATAACAGCGGATTGATATTTAACACGTCCGCGTTTCCGGTTAAACATATCGGCGGCCGACGCGATGATGAGGTGCGATACAGCCGATAATACGGCGGCGATAGACGCCCAGATAAAGTCGTCGGTACCGAAGAGCATGCCTAAAACGAGCGAAGCCATTGTAAAAACAGGGACGAGACTGCGCCGTATATTGTCGGCGATTTTCCAACGATCAATCTGAGGAAGTACGTTATTTTCTTTTTTTCCTTTGCCGTTTTTAACAAGGCGGCCCATCCACGGGGCAGACTGCCAGTCGCCGCGCGTCCAGCGATGCATTCGGTCGTAATATGTGGTGACCTTGGCCGGATAGCCGTCTGTCAATTCAATATCACCCGCAAACGCGCAGCGCAGGTAAGCACCCTCCAGCAGGTCGTGTGACAATATGGTGTTTTCGGGGAAACGGTCGTCGAGACACGCGAGATACGCGTCCACGTCGATCAGGCCCTTGCCGGCAAAGCTGCCCGCGCCGAACAGATTTTGATAAATATCTCCCGTCATGCCGCCGTATGGATCAATTCCGCCCTGTCCGGCAAAAACGCGCGTATAACACGTCTGGTTGGCTGCTGCCAGATCCACGGCAATGCGCGGCTGTATAATACCGGATCCTGACACGACAATGCCTTTGGCCTTATCAATCACCGGTTTGTTTAACGGATGCATAGCCGAGCCGATCAGCTCCCGGGCTGTTCCGGCGCATAAGCGCGTATCGCTGTCGAGTGTGATGACATAACGCAGATTATCCAGCAGCTCGACTCGGCCCAGCAGACATTTTAGTTTTGTTGTCCGCTTCCTCAAAAAACGGCATAGCTCTAAAACAGCGCCGCGTTTGCGCTCCCAGGCCGAAAAGACGATATCCCGCCCGTTGAAACGCCGTCCCCTGCAAAAAAGAAAAAAGCCGTCCCCATATTTTTTATTGAGGCTCCCAAGCGCATCTGACGCGCTTTTCAGGTACTTTTCATCATACGCAGCCGTATCGGACGGCGCGTCCGGTAAATCCGCCAGAATACCAAAAACAAGGTTTCTGCCGGCGTCCCTGTTAGCCAGACGGTATTCTTCCAGAAGCCGCGCGGCTGCCGCACCGCTTTTTTCCGAGGAGAGCAGCACCGACACGACGCACAGCGTCCGTCCGTCTTCCGGAACACCGGCTTTCAGCTCCAGCCGCGGCACGCGGCGCGGCCGGCTGAAGCGCATGATAAAGTAATCCGTGATATTTTTAATAATCTCGGAAACCGGCAGCATCAGCAAAATGGATATAGCCGGGTTTTCAAGCGCAAAGCTTATTAAAAGCGCAATAAAGAGGCTCGACAAAATGATAAAAGCAATGTACAACGCGCCCGAGCGCGGCTTTTTTTCGCGTCCCGGCGGCCGCGTGAAGATATAATATCCCACGTGACTTTGATCGGCTTTGGAAAGCGCCAGCGCTTTTTCCGCCGTTGCACTAGCAATCTCGCCGATTTCATCAGCGAGACGTGCGATTTCATGCCGGTATAAAAACCGGGTATGCTCGTCCATTTGCGGGTATACGCCGGCAGGGTCCTGCCGGAGCGTCCGCTCAATCCGATTGACATTTTCAAGAATTTCGGACGCGTCTAAGCCTGACAAGAAGCGCAGTGAGGTAAAGCACCGTTCAAAAGCCAGTGCGAGGTCGTTTTCAAAAACATTGTTATTAAGCGCCGTTTTCAGCTCGCGACAGGCATCGGAAAGCCATTCAATCAGCGCCAGTTTTAATGACGGTATAAATACCGACAGCTCGGTCTCTGACAGGCAGACAACATCCTGAAAGGCGTCGAGATACGTCTCAATCCGTTCAGCTGTGACACTTCCGCCGCCGGACGCGATGAGCGCTTGTGCTGCGTACAGAACAACCAGCTCACGCTTTCGGCCAAGCGACTCGTTCAGATGCTTGGCGGTCTTCAGGTCTCGGGCGGCGCTTTTTCCTTCACGCTCCGCAATATACCAGTTATCCAGAAGCCATTCGGCTCCCTGCGGTAGGCTGACGTGTTCATCGGCATAAGCCGTGGCGTCCTGCATGACCGACTTGATATATCCCAAACGCTTATAGGCAGTTTTAACCGTATTTAAGACGGAAACCGGTTTGCCGGGCGCCGTTTCTTTCGCGGCGGCGCTGGCAAACCGACCGAGTTTTTCGAGCTTGACATCGTTGTCGTATCGTCGGAGTGACATTACCTGACATTTCCTCCTGTATAGGGTAATCCATCATATTTTTTGCCACCGGTACGTTAAATATACAGCCGGATACTTTTTAAGGTCGTTGTCGTGGCGCGCCTGGTAGCATTTATCGTTTAATAATGGTTTACAAACGGTCATAATTTTTATACAATTAATTAATACTCTTTAATTATTTTGACGTTAATTGCTTAGCGTTGATCGTCCGGGAGGGGCGCTGTGAAAAGGCTGACGGCTGTTTTTCTCTTATTGCTTATTCTATCAAGCTGCGCTCGGCTCACGCCGGGTGACAGGGACCGTTATAAATCGGAATTTTTCGCTATGGACACCGTTATGACGATCACCGTTTACGGCGACAGCGCCCAGGATGCGGAAAAGGCCTGTGAAAATGAGATTTACCGCCTTGACAATCTATTGTCAACCGGTGCTTCCGCCAGTGAAATCGCCGTCCTCAACACAAATGGCGGCGGCACGGTCTCCGATGAAACGGCGGGTCTGTTGCGCGCGGCGATTGACCTGTACGGCTTGACGGACGGCGCGTTTGACACCACGGTTTATCCCGTCGTATCCGCATGGGGCTTTTATTCGGGCGATTATAAGGTGCTTAACAGCAGCGACCTCACGCCGCTGTTAAAGCTGGTCGGCAGCGATAAGCTGCAGCTAGCCGGGAACACGGTGACCTTTGACATCCCCGGCATGGCCGTCGATCTTGGCGGCATCGGGAAGGGATATGCGTCGGACCGTTTGCGCACCGTTCTCCAGGAGCAGGGGATTACGTCGGCGCTGGCCTCGCTCGGCGGCAACGTTGTGGCATATGGGTCCAAGCCCGACGGCAGCGACTGGAGCATCGCCGTGCAGGACCCGGACAACCCAAGCGGTTATACCGGCATCCTTCAGGTTTCGGATAAAATGGTTATTACGTCGGGCGGCTATCAGCGCTATTTTGAAATGGACGGCAAGACATATCACCATATCGTGGACCCTCGGACAGGCTTCCCCGCCGACAGCGGCCTGAAATCCGTAACGATTGTGAGTGAGGACGGAACGATGGCGGACGGGCTGTCAACGGCACTTTTTATTATGGGAAAAGACGCCGCCGACCAGTTCTGGCGCGCGCACAGGGACCTGTTCGATGCCGTACTTGAGACAACGGACGGTCAAATATATGTAACGGCAGGCCTACGGGATAGTTTTTCGTCGATCCGTCCTTTTGAGGTTATCGAATAACGGCTTCCGACGTATTCTTATTTCAAGCCCTTAATTCATCCGACGCTTTGACTAACAGATGAGGCCGTCCTGTGGAAGAATATTTATAAAATTGCAAATATGCATTTTACCTATGAGGTTACTATGAAAACTCGTTTTTGGATTATTCTGTTCGCCGGGCTTATGGCCGGCGCACTCATCCTGTCATGGCTCGTCATGCATAAGGATCATCACGGACAGGTCGCGGGCGTCTATTCGGACGGCGAGCTTGTCCGTTTGATCAATCTTTCTGAGGTGACGGAACCGTTTGAATTTACCGTGACGTACGGCGACAGCTACAACACCATCTATGTATCGGCAGCGGGCATTTATATTTCGGAAGCCTCCTGTCCGGATCAAATCTGCGTACGCCACGGTCCTCTGGGCGACGGGCCGCCTATCGTCTGCCTGCCCAACCGGCTCGTTATACGATGGGAATCTGAACGCGAATCGGAATATGACGCTATGACTGGTATATGACAATGAAAAGCGATAAAATCAAAAAACTGGCGCTCGCCTCACTGTTAGCTGCGGCGGCGCTCATTATCTGGTATATTGAAGCGCAGATACCGAGCCTGACCCCGGTACCGGGTATTAAGCTCGGCCTGTCAAATGTTGTGACGCTCTTTGCGCTGTACTGTGTCGGTCCGGTGTTTGCGGCGGCGGTGCTCGTTGTACGCATTGTACTCGGGAGTCTGATGACGGGGCAGGTAGCGGCGCTTCTATACAGCCTTCTCGGCGGGCTGCCCGCATTTGGGCTGGCCGTTATACTGTACCGGCTCTTTCCGCTAAAACGTATCTGGGTCATCAGCATTCTGATGGCCATTGTGCATAACACCGGTCAGTTGGCGGCCGCAATCCTTATCACCGAAACGCCGGCCCTTGTCACGTATTATCCGCTGCTCATTGTTTCGGGGATCATCACCGGTACGTTTACCGGCGTTGCGGCACAGTATCTGCTGCTGAAGCTTAAAACGTCAGGAATTATTACATTGCATGGCAAACATCGTTAAAAGGCCTACTGAATATCGTTAAAAAATAGCGTATCTTCTTGATAAATGGATATTTATTTATTTCTATTTATATTAATTGGCCCAATTGAGTAGACAAAGCGAGCCGGGCGTTATATTATTGGAATTTGGTAAGGGAACAAGGTTAAAGATGAAACGCAGAAGGGAGCATATCCGCAGATGAAAAGGCTTGGCGGCATACACGCGCCGCATCGTAAGAACACAGCCAACTTGACGCCGGAACAGCTGCCGATACCGTCAGAAATCGTCCTGCCGATGTCGATGCACATCGGCGCGCCGGCAAAGCCGGTCGTCAAGCCCGGGGACGAGGTCAAGGTCGGACAGCTGATCGGCGAACCAGGCGGCTTTGTTTCGTCACCCGTTTACACGGGTGTCTCGGGCAAAGTCAAATCAGTTGAACCGTTCATGACGGTAACCGGTCAAAAAACAACCGCCGTCACTATCGTGTCGGACGGCCAGCAAACACCGCTTGAGGAGATTAAACCGCCGACCGTCACGAATCTCGAGGAATTTCTCGCGGCTGTTAAAAACAGCGGCGTTGTCGGCCTGGGCGGCGCGGGCTTTCCGACAGCTGTCAAGCTGACGGTTAAGGATCTCAACCAGATCGACTATATCATTATCAACGGGGCTGAGTGCGAGCCGTATATCACGTCGGACACCCGCACGCTTTTGGACGACGCGGAAGCCGTTAAAGGCGGCGTCGAGCTGCTTAAAGAATACATGAAGACGAAAAAGATCGTCGTTGCCATTGAGGCCAACAAGCCCGAGGCGATCAAAAAAACAACAGACACTCTGGGCGGACTTAATGGCGTGGAGGTCTTTACGCTGCCGTCCATCTATCCCCAGGGCGGCGAAAAAGTCCTCATTTACAGCGTAACCGGCCGCGTTGTTCCGGAAGGGAAGCTGCCGCTCGATGTCGGCGTCGTCGTATTGAATGTCACGACGCTCGCCGCAATTTACAAATACATCACAACCGGCATGCCGCTTGTCTCCAAGTGCCTTACAGTCGACGGCTCGGCCGTTAAAAATCCCAAAAACGTCGTCGCGCCCATCGGCACGCCATTGAGTGCCGTCTTTGACTTTTGCGGCGGGCTTGAAAACGCCGAAAAAATCCTGTTCGGCGGGCCAATGATGGGTATATCGGTGCCCGATACCTCAATGCCTGTTTTGAAAAACACCAACGCGGCGCTTGCGTTTAACAGCAAGGACGCCGCCATACCGGAGCCGGTTAACTGTATCCGATGCGGTCGATGCGTAGAGCACTGTCCGCTGCATCTGATGCCGCTTAATATCGAGACGGCGTACAGCCTTAAAAAACCGGAGATGCTGGAAAAGTACAAGGTTAACGTCTGCATGGAATGCGGCTGCTGCGCGTATATTTGTCCGGCCAAAAGGCCGCTCGTGCAGGTGATGAAGCTGTCGAAAATCATGCTCCGTGAATATCAGGACAAAAAGAAAGCCGAAGCTGAAAAAGCAAAAGCCAAGGCTGAAAAGGAAAAAGGGGAGGTGAAGGCCGGTGAGTAATCTTAGAGTTTCAGCGTCACCGCATATTCGTGACAACGCAACAACTGAAAAAATTATGCTGGATGTTATCATTGCGCTTGCCCCGGCTTTCATTGTCGGCGTATTGGTTTTTGGCGTGCAGGCGGCAATTGTCGTGCTCGTGTGCGTTGCCACCTGCGTATTAAGCGAATGGCTCTATGAAAAGGGCCTGAAAAAGCCGTCTACAATCAGTGATCTTTCAGCCGTCGTGACAGGCATGCTTCTTGGCTTCAACCTGCCAGTCGGCATCCCAATTTGGATGGCCGTTATCGGCAGCGCGTTTGCGATCATTATCGTCAAGCAGTTGTTCGGCGGTATCGGTAAGAATTTCGCCAATCCCGCCATCACGGCGCGCGTTTTCATGATTATAGCCTTTCCGGTTGCCATGGCCACCTGGGTCTTTCCCGATGCCGTTTCAAGTGCGACGCCGTTGGCGCTCGTCGCCCGGGGCGATCTGGCGTCCCTGCCGACGATCCAGAATATGCTTTTGGGAGTGCGCGGCGGCTGCATCGGTGAGACAAGCGTCATCGCGCTCGCGCTGGGCGGGATTTATCTTCTGGCGCGCCGCGTTATTACGTGGCATACACCCGTAACATTTATCGCCACCGTCTTTGTTCTGACGGCGCTTTTAGGCCAGCAGCCCGTTTATCAAATGCTGTCCGGCGGCCTTTTTATCGGCGCGATCTTTATGGCAACCGACTACGTCTCCACGCCGCAGACGAACTGGGGCCGCGTCATTTTCGGCGTAGGCGCCGGCATTCTGACCGTTTTGATCCGCGTTTACGGCAGTTACCCGGAGGGCGTCTCCTTTGCGATTTTGCTGATGAATATGGCCGTGCCGTTTATTAACCGGCTTACGCTTCACAAAGCGTTTGGAGGTGTGAACGCATGAAAAAGGATTTTGTTATTCCCATTGTCGTTCTTGCGGCCATCTGTCTTGTGATTTCCGCGGCTCTGGCATTTACGAACAGCCTCACCGAGCCTGTCATAGAGGCGGCGGCCGCGGCCCGAGCCGAAGCGGCAAGAAAAGATGTTATTCCCGAAGCCGCCGGCTTTGAGTTACTCGACATAGACGGTCTGCCGAAAACTGTCAAAGAGGTCTACAGGACCACAAACGATATCGGTTACATCTTCATGCTGACAACACGCGGTTACGGTGGCGAGATCAAGCTCATCTGCGCCATTGACAACGACGGAAAAATCATCGCTTGTAAGACGCTTGAGCAGTCCGAAACGAAGGGGCTCGGCACGCGCATTGCGGAAGCCCCGTTTGAAGGCCAGTTTCCCGGCGCGGACGCGTCGCTCGGCGGCGTGTCAACCATAACGGGCGCGACCATTTCGTCCTCGGCCTATATCGGCGCAGTTAAAGACGCCTTTACGGCGTTTGACCTTGTAAAGGAGGTTTCGTAATGGGGAAGCTTTCTGTTCTGACGCGTGGGATCATCAAGGAAAATCCCGTCCTCGTTTTAATTCTGGGGACATGTCCGGCGCTGGCCGTTTCAACACAGGCGTCCAACGCCATCGGTATGGGCGTGGCCGCCACCGCCGTTCTGCTGTGCAGCAACATTACAGTATCGCTTTTAAGAAGCATCATACCCGATAAGGTCCGTATACCGTGCTTTATCGTTTTAATTGCCGGATTTGTGACGATCGTCCAGATGGTCGTCGAGGCCTACAGCTATCCGCTGTATCAAGCGCTGGGCATCTATCTGCCGCTCATCGTCGTCAACTGCATTATTTTGGGACGTGCGGAGATGTTCGCCAGCAAGAACACCGTTTTAAATTCCATACTGGACGCGCTCGGCATGGGTATCGGCTTTACACTAGCCCTTTTAGCCATGGCGTCGATCCGGGAGATCCTTGGCAGCGGGACCTGGTTCGGCCTTGAGATTCCCGTTTTGATCGACCACAATATCTCCATCATGACCATGGCGCCCGGCGGCTTTATCGTCTTTGGCTTTCTCATCGCGCTCGTCAACAAGATCACAAAGGGGAAGGCTACAAAAAAGCCGGCCAACGGCTGCATGAGCTGCTCAGCCAACGGCGTGTGCGGGATCGAGAAAGGGGAGTGCGCTGAATAATGGCTGATTTTGATTTCAAGTCGCTTGTCATTATTTTGATGAGCGCCGTGCTCGTCAACAACTATGTCCTGCAGAAATTCCTGGGTATCTGCCCGTTCCTCGGGGTCTCCAAGGAGCTTAAAAACGCCACCGGCATGAGCTTTGCCGTTATCTTCGTCATGCTTCTGGCAACAGCTGTTACCTGGCCGATCTATATGTATCTGCTTTTACCGAATGGACTGGGATATCTCGAAACGATCGTCTTTATCCTCGTGATTGCCTCGCTGGTCCAACTCGTGGAGATCGCGCTTAAAAAATACGTGCCGTCTTTGTATACGGCCCTTGGCGTCTACCTGCCGCTTATAACGACCAACTGCGCCGTTCTGGGTGTAACGATCGCCAATATCGACACTGAATATAAATTCATCCCCGCAATGGTCAACGCGCTGGGCAGCGGTCTTGGTTTCTTACTGGCCATGGTGCTCTTCTCCGGCATCCGCGGGTATACGGAAAACAGCGACCCGCCGGAGTCGTTTAAAGGCCTGCCGCTGACGCTTATTTCGGCCGCGATCCTCTCGTTGTCGTTTTTCGGTTTTAGCGGCGTGATCGAAAACCTGTTCGGTTAGAAAGGCGGAGGTGGTTATTCAGTGAATCCAATATTACTGGCGATTTTATCGGTCGTCGTTATCGGCGTTATCTGTGCCGTTATGCTGGTCATTGCATCAAAGGTCATGGCCGTAAAAACGGATGAACGCATGGTTGCGCTGCGCGCTGCTCTGCCGGGCGCCAACTGCGGCGCATGCGGCTACGCCGGCTGCGATGGTTATGCGGCCGCACTTGCCGACAGCTCGGATGAGCGGACGAATCTGTGCATCCCCGGCGGGGACACCGTCTCAAGAGATTTGAGCGATATTCTCGGTGTGGATTTTTCCGATGTTGTTGAAAAGGTGGCCGTCGTGCACTGCTGCGGCGACAACGCATCAACATCCGAAAAGATGTCATACGACGGCATAAAGACGTGCCAGGCGTCCAAGCAGTTTTTCGGCGGGAAAAACGCCTGCTCCTACGGCTGCATCGGCTTTGGCGACTGCGCCGTGGCCTGTCCGCAAAACGCTATTACCATAATCGACGGACTTGCCCAGGTTGATACAACTGTCTGCACCGGCTGCGGCATTTGCGCCGGTGTCTGTCCGAACATGATCATTTCTGTCGAGCCGGACGTCATTCATCAGGTCATCATGTGCAGCAATCATGATAAGGGCGCCGTCGCGCGGAAACTCTGCAAAAACGCATGCATTGCCTGTAAAAAGTGTGAGCGCGGCTGCCCGACAGGTGCAATCACCGTCGTTGACAACCTGCCGATCATTGACTATGATAAATGCATCCTGTGCGGAAAATGCGCGCAGGAATGCCCCGTCCATTGTATTTCAACCGCCAACTACAAGGGCATCAACACCCTTGCGCAGGAAAAGGCACAATAAGCAGCAAAATCGAGTAAAGCCGGACGCAAAAGCGTCCGGCTTTTTTAGTAGTTGCAATAAATCCGTTATGACGTGAACAATGAATAGAAAATCTTATACGTCTTTTCCATACCGATCATGAACGGCGTATATTCAAAATCAAATGTATCAGTAAGCTTTTTGCCGGAAAACAGCTCGTTTTCCGTCAGCGGAAAGGGGAGGGGAATACTGTCGGAAATAACCTCCTCGACCGTGACGGAGCGCGTCATAAATGGGCCGTTGTTAAATTTTAAGAAGGCTTCTAGTAGCATGGAGTACGTGACCTCCTCCGGCGCGGACAGATTAAAGGTCTCGTTGTAGGCGTTTTTGTTATTCATCATCAATTCCAGCGCTCTGGCTACGTCGAAAACATATACCATATTGAATTTAGCCGTGGCGTCCGACGGCACAGGCACGACGTGGCCGCGCGCGATCAGCTCGACGAAATAGGATTCTCGTGCCGCGTAGTTGAAGGGCCCGTAGATAAACGTCGGACGAAGAATCGTATACGGGATGCTCAGTCGCTCACACGTTTCAACAGCTTCCTGTTCCAAAAGCACCTTGTTATAGATATAGTCCGTAACCCGGTCGCCTTCGGTTTTTGTCACAACGGGATCGCCTTCAAATTTAAGCTTATGGTCAAACGGCTCGTAAACACTGGCTGTCGAGAAAATAATGTAATGCTTGATTCGGCCCTTGAGCATTTCCAGAATAGAGCTGGCATCCCCGGGGGCATAGGCGCAAAAGTCTACCATTACATCAAAATCGATCTTCGGCAGCAAGTGCTTGATCATAATAGGTGTATGCCGATCAGACTTGTATTCCTTGACGGTTTCGAGATGTAATGGAAACTGCCCGCGATTGACGACGTGCAGCTCATAATCCGTATTTTTAGACATCTGGATGGAGAAAACGCGCCCCGTAAACGCGCTGCCGCCAATAGCCAGTATTTTTTTACTCATATGGCTCCCCCTAAATTGGCGCGGTTTTAATGTCCGCCGCCTTATTCATACTGCGCGGGCAAAGCGCGCAGAAACTCATCTTTGATGCCGGTCCGAAGCTCTTCGGCCTGCGTCGTTAAAAACCAGTCGTCCGTCGTGGTCAGATTCTGTCGCCGCAGCTCAATGGCGATGCGGGCGCAAATATCTTCAATAAGATCCGTAACGGTTTCAAACATCCCGATCTCGTCGAGGCCCAGCCGGGCGATCGTTTTGAGCATCGGGGCAATTGCGCCGGCGAGTGTCGGCAGCTCCGTCATTCTCCGGTAAGCCCATTTATAATACGGCCGGTAAACCTTGTTTAAAAGAAAAACAGCCGATAGTACGGCGTCGTTAAACCGGCACAAAACAGTCCGGACCGCAACCCAGTCGCCTCTTTTATAACAACGCGAGAAGTTATACTGGCCTGTCTGCGCCAGCGCCATACACGCGGCCGCCAGTTTTTTGAGACGAATATCTTCGGGATAATGCCGCAGCAACTTATCGCGCGTGGCTGTAAACGTGCCGCTATTATCTAAAAAGACCTCGCCGTTGATCGCCATGGCGAAATTTTCTTCCGGTACGCGCCGCCATTCCTGCAGCGCGCAGGGACCTTCTGGATAGCCTATGAGGCTTTTATAAAAGTCACCAACAGTCATAACGCCGACCGTCGCACCGTATTCGGACTGTTTCCGCTTAAGCTCAGGCGGATGCTCTTCAAACAGTCCGTTTTTCCAGTCCCGCAGGGAGGGGATGGCGTCCCGGTCACTTTCCGGCAGCCACAAAAAGAAATCGACGCCCCAATCGTGGTCACGCGAGAGTTCGTCGTCGTAGCCAAAGCATTCCGAGCCGTTGCCGACTAGCCCGGCCGCAATGCGCGCATATAAATCTGGATACTCCTTTTTCAGGCGGGGCTCGGCATAATCCTGAAAATAAGTTCGGCTGAGCTCAAGTCCGGTCATCAGGGTTCTCCTTACCGACGAGGCTTTTAAGCGCTTCTCGGCATTCAGCCGTACGGCGGTGGTCCGTACCTAAAAGCTTTTCAAAGAGTGTTAACGCTTCCTGCATCGAACAGACGGCGCCGTTCGTGTCGCCGAGGGCCTGGCAGGTCATGGCGATATTGTGCTTCGTGACGGCGTACTCGATATTTTGCCCGAAGAAACGCTCTGTTTTTTCAAGCGCTTTATAAAAATATTCAAGGGCGTCGGTTTTCTTCCCGGCACGGCTTAAGAGCATTGCTTTCATAGAAATCGCCGCGGCGTGATGGACGTTTTCTTCCGGCATGGCGGCGTAAACGGCGAGTGCCTCGTCAATAGACTTTTCGGCTTCGGACGTATTTCCCATCCTGTAATAAATTGACGCCAGATTGTTCAGCGATGTGGCGAGCTCATGCGTGCTGTCTTCGCTTTGACGGACGACAGTGTACGCATCCTTAGCAGCCTCCAGCGCTTTATCGTAATCGCCGAGATCCTGATAGGCCAGTGCCAGGTTATTGAGAACGCTTGTATAAGCGTAATCGTTTTGCATGTTGCAGGACTTTAATATTTTTTGGGCTTCAAGAAACTGCTCCACGGCCTTACCGGCATCGCCTGTCAGACGCTGAAGCCCGGCAAGGTTTAAAAGAACCGTTGCGTACTGAACCGATTCGTACAGACCGCTTTGACGGAATATATCGAGCGCCTTCCAAAACGCCTCGGCAGATTCATCAAAACGGCTGACGCCGCGGTAAAATGCGGCCAGCTCATTTAAAACAGAAGCATATTCGATACTGTCTTCGGAACCCTTCTCCGAAAGCACCGCCAGATACGCTTTAATATGCGCCTCAATGGCGGCGGAGTCGCCGGCCTGATAAAGCGCATCAAGCTTTTCAAAAAAGTCGTTCATATTTTAACATTTCCGGTGGTACCGCCGTCGTCATTGATCGTGGCCTCTACACCCGTTTCATCTACCCGCTTTTTAGTGGCCGCCTCAGCGTCCTCCAGCGTTTTATAGCCGTAATGCCGGACGGAATTTTGCAGGATATTTTTAGCTAAAGACTGACCGTCTGCTTCCAGCGCCAAAAGACGGGCTTTAAGACTTTTAAGCGTCATTTTTGAATAGGTGTAAAGCTCCCCGAGCTGATACGTCTCGATGGACGTGACGCCCGATAGATCGGATACTGAGCGCAGGGGACGACCTGAGCCGGATACGTACGGATAATCCTGATGCAGCCTGACCGTTTGCTCCAGAAGCTTATCGGAAATCTCCTGCGCAAGCGCCTTGATCCCGTCGTCCGGCAGCGTGATAAGAGATATCAGCTTCTCATACTGCGCAGGCTCGGAATGCTTCATCATATGAATATATTTTTCCATCACTAGGTTTCGTCCGTCTAAAACGGCGTTGGCCAGATCGTCGGCATAAGACGCCAGCGTCTCGTCGGACCAGGCCTCAAACTGTCCGCGGCGCATCCCCTCAAACGTCGCCGGGTCGTTCTGGCATGACGCGCGGGGGCCGCCCTCATTGACGGCCTGGAACATATCCCACTCAAATGTGATGATTTTTTTAATAAGCTCGTCTCTCGTCTCCATAGGGGCACCTCCGTATGTAGGGAAATGAATTCTCATTTCATATATATTTAGTATACAGTAAATCATGTATGTGTCAATAAAAGATGTCGTTTGGATAAAGAAATTATAAAATGTGCCAATAAATATTACAATATTTTCGTTGAAATAGGAATCAGATCGACCGGAGCTGCTCCAAACAGGTCTGCCGACGCAACCAAACAATATTCTATAAAATCACGCATTGTGTTTGTCAGGTATTTATTCGTGTGATGAACGATTTTAAATTCCCGGTCAAACTGCATTCCCTCAATTTTCTTCATATACAGCTCGCCGGCTTTCACTTCCTTAGCAACCGCCATTTTTGATATTACTGAAACGCCAATACCGGCGGCAACCGCCGCTTTGATGGAATCCGCGTTATTGCAAATCCAACCGGCCTTCCAGTTGATCCCGTATAGCTCCATCCTGTTTTCAAACATTTTCCGCGTACCGCTTCCATATTCCCGGATAATGAAGTTTTCGTGTTCAAGTTCCCAGGGCTGTATCACGCTCCTTGCTGCAAAGTGATGCTGAGCGCCGCATATGAGCACCAGTTCATCGTCTATAAAGGACTGACTGTAAATATAGGGCGATGTTATTTCTCCCTCAACGAGACCAATGTCTATTTTATCGCACAGTAGTGCTTTTTCCGTTTGAGCTGTGTTGTCCTCTAACACTTCAATGTCCGCCTTCGGATGCGACTTTTGAAACATGCCGACAAGCGTCGGAAGCACGGCGGCGGCTACCGTGACGCTGGCCCCAAGACGGAGCGAACTGTTCATACTGAGCGCTTTCATATCTTTTTCGATGTCGGCGTTCATACGGATCATGTGAAGGGCGTAATTACGCAGCTTATCGCCGGCCTGCGTTAGATAAAGCCGCCTGGACAGCCGGTCAAAAAGCTTAACACCGTAATGCTTTTCCAGCTCGGATACGGCTTGGCTGACAGCGGATTGCGACATAAAAAGGGACGCCGACGCCTCGGTCATATTCATCGATTCACAGACGGTAATAAAAATTTTCAAGTGACGGAGCGTCATAAAAAAGCCCTCTTAATTATAAGTTATTACTTATTATATTAATTAGATAATAATATTTTACTTATCGTTCGTCAAGTAGTATGCTGACCTTAATAAGGAGGCGTTCCCTTGAAATCAATAGTAAATAAGCTGCCCGGCATCGCACTGACAGCAATGATCGCCATACCGGCCTGGCTGATTGGCCGGGTAATTCCCATCATTGGCAGCCCGGTGCTCGGCATCCTTCTGGGTATGATATTGGCAATCTGGAAAAGACCTGAATCATTCAACGAAGGTGTGCGGTATACCTCAAAAAAGCTCCTGCAATATTCCATCATCTTTCTGGGGTTTGA
Source organism: uncultured Sporobacter sp. (assembly GCA_963675425.1). Taxonomy (GTDB): domain Bacteria; phylum Bacillota; class Clostridia; order Oscillospirales; family Oscillospiraceae; genus Sporobacter. The sequence continues at coordinate 3,317,342 of OY776214.1, forward strand.
CATGAATCTTTTCAATGTTTTCAAAGTCGGCAGCCAGACGCTGCTGCTCATGTGCTTTACCCTGTCGGCTTCGTTTTTAACGGCCTTTATTGTTGGAAAGCTCTTGAAGCTGGATGGGAAAACGGCGACGCTCATCGGCGTAGGGACCTCGATCTGTGGCGGTTCGGCCATCGCGGCGACAGCGCCCGTTATCAAGGCCGACGACGAGGAGGTGGCCCATGCTATATCGACTATCTTTTTATTTAACGTCATTGCGGCGTTTCTTTTTCCGTTTCTGGGCCATGTGCTTGGCATGAGCGATACAAATTTCGGCTTGTGGGCGGGAACGGCTGTCAACGATACGTCTTCCGTTGTCGCCGCCGGCTATACGTTCAGCACAGCGGCAGGCAATCTGGCCGTGATAGTAAAGCTCACACGGACGCTGATGATTGTCCCTGTGACGCTCGCTCTGGCGTTTTATACATCGCGCAAAACCTCGAATTCCCATACGCCGAGGTGCCCGGAGCCCGATCAGACGGCGCTCAAAAGTCCCGGCCTGTCAAAAATATTTCCATGGTTTGTGCTATGGTTTTTAGCGGCGTCCGTTCTGAATACTTTTATACCATTAGTGCAAACAGTCGGACCGGTGCTTTCACAAATTGGAAAATTCGTGATCGTTATGGCTATGGCCGCCATCGGCCTGAACACGAATCTTGCCCAGCTTGTAAAAAGAGGCGGCAGGCCGATCCTGCTCGGTTTTATCTGCTGGGCGGTTTTATCCGTGACCTCACTCGTCGTGCAGTATGCCATATTGAAAGTATAATAAAAGCAACGCGGCTTTTATGCATAGCATCAAGCCGCGTTGCTTTTATTTAAAGAAATTATGCCTTCAGCACGTCCTGCATGCTGTACAGTCCCGGCTCTTTGACGGTTGCCATAAATTTGGCCGCCTTGACGGCGCCGGCCGCAAAGATATCGCGCGAATACGCCGTGTGCTTGATCTCCAGGACCTCGTCGAGACCTGCAAAAATAATGCTGTGCTCGCCGACAATGGTGCCGCCGCGCACCGACGAAATGCCGATCTCGTTGTCCGCGCGCGGTTTTCGCACGCTCTGGCGCTCATAGACATACTCGGTATCCATGGGCAGCGATGAACGCGCGGCCTCGGCCAGCATGAGCGCCGTGCCGCTCGGCGCGTCAACCTTCCGCCGGTGATGGCTTTCGACAATCTCCACATCAAACCCCGGTCCTAAAAACGAGCAGGTCTTGCGGATCAGATCCATCATCAGGTTGATACCGATGGACATATTACCGGACTTAAATACCGGCACCTCTTCAGACGCCTTGCCGATCAGGTCCAGCTGTTCTTCGGTGTGACCCGTCGTACAAAGAATCAGCGGCGTTTTTTTAAGCTTTGCGTAGCCCAGAAGATTCGACAGCGCCACGGGATTTGAAAAATCAATGATGACGTCTGCGTGTCCGCCGAACTCCATCGGATCGGCATAGACCGGGAAGCCGCCGGTCTTTTCCGTATTGACGTCAAAGCCCGCCGTAACCTCCACACCGTCTTCAGCCGCCGCGATTGCCGCAACAGTTCGTCCCATATATCCGTTACAGCCGGATATGATTATCTTTAGCATTTATTGACCATTCCTTTCGCTGCGCTCTTGGCGAAAAACAGCATTAGCCGTTTTCGTTTTTGCGGATGCCCGCAGGGCGAGCAAAAAGCGTTTTTTGATATACTTACAGCCGTTCCGGACTACTTAACAAGCCCGAGCTTTTTCATGGAAGCGCTCAGCTTCTCCAGATTGGACGGCTCCATGTCGCACAGCGGCAAACGCGTCGAGCCCACGTCCATCCCCATAAGATTCATGGCGGCCTTGATGGGTATGGGGTTAACCTCGATAAACAGGCTGTTGATGAGGTCTAGGTATTCCAGCTGGAGAGCGGCGCCGCGCTTAAAATCACCTGTGAGACATTTTTCGGCCATTTCCGTCATGACAGACGGCACGATGTTGGCCGCCACGGAGATGATGCCCTTCGCGCCAAGTACCATCATCGGCACGACCTCATTATCGTTGCCGCTCCAGATGTTAATATCGTCGCCACACGCGGCGATGGTAGCCGACAGGAGCGCAAAATTACCGGAGGCTTCCTTGATGCCGTTGATGTTCGGATGGCCAGACAGGACCTTATACGTTTCCGCCGTAAATGACAGACCGGTTCTACCCGGTACGTTATACAGGATGATGGGAATCTTTACACGGTCGGCAACGTATGTAAAGTGCTTAATGAGTCCGCTCTGTGTAGTTTTATTGTAATAGGGCGTAACCATCAAAAGCGCGTCGGCATTAGACCGCTCGGCTTCCAGAGACAGTTCCAGCGCCGCCATTGTGTCGTTACTTCCGGAGCCGGCGATAACCTTGATACGGCCGTTTACATGGCGGACACAAAAGTCAACCGTTTCAGTATGCTCCTGCATGGACTGGGTGGCGCTTTCACCTGTGGTACCGCACACCGTAATGGCGGAGGTACCGCCTGCAATCTGAAAATCGATCAGCTCGCCCAATTTTTTATAATCGACCTTGCCATCCCGAAAGGGGGTGACGATAGCGACAGACGAACCGGTAAATATCGGTGATTTCATGAGTGTTCCTCCTTATTAGCAAGGCCGGTCTATCTCAGACGTTCGGCCCCCATTAGCCTACATTTTTTCAATTGTTTTTAATGTACCCTTCGGCACACAGCAGTTCCGCCAACTCGACAGCGCCGCCGGCCGCGCCGCGCAGCGTATTATGGCTGAGGCCAATAAACTTATAGTCGTACTGCGTATCCTCACGCAGGCGCCCAAGCGACACCGCCATGCCGTTTTCAAGCATGCGGTCCAGCTTTGTCTGCGGACGGTCCGGTTCTTCAAAATAATTGAGGAACTGCTTCGGGGCCGACGGCAGCTTCAGCTCCTGTGCGCGGCCGGAATAGGCTGCCCATCTGTCTTTTATGAGCTCAATGGAGGGTTTATTCTTAAAAGACATAAAAACGGCGGCCAAGTGTCCGTCCGCGGCGGCCACACGGATACATTGTGAGGTGATGGACGGAGCGGAGGCGGTAACGATCTCACCGTTTTGGACCGTCCCCCAAACTTTGAGCGGCTCAAGCTCTGATTTTTCTTCCTCTCCGCCGATATACGGAATAACGTTGTCGACCATCTCCGGCCACGTCTCAAACGTTTTACCGGCGCCCGAGATGGCCTGGTACGTGCAGACGAGCGTCTTCGTCAGTCCAAATTCATCCTTGAGGGGATGCAGGGCGGGAACGTAGCTCTGGATGGAGCAGTTGGATTTTACGGCGATAAACCCGCGCTGCGTCCCCAGTCGTTTTCGCTGTGCCTCGATAATCTTGATGTGGTCGGCGTTAATCTCAGGAATAACCATTGGGACGTCCGGCGTCCAGCGGTGGGCGCTGTTATTGGACACAACGGGACACTCGGCTTTGGCGTAAGCCTCCTCCAGCGCGCGAATTTCGTCTTTTTTCATATCGACGGCGGAAAAAACGAAATCGACCTCGCCCGCCATGTCGCTGACGTCGGCGGCGTTTTTGACAATAAGGCCTTTAGCCGTTTCCGGAATGGGCTGATTCATGAACCAGCGGCTTCCGACGGCCTGCTCATACGTCTTGCCGGCACTCCGCTGGGATGCCGCAACAGCGGTCAGCTCGAACCACGGATGATTTTGGGTCAGCGTCACAAAACGCTGTCCAACCATGCCTGTTGCGCCAATAATACCGACTTTGTACTTCTTCATAATAGTAGCCATGCCTTTCGGGTTTTATTATTACACAAATTGTCTTTCACGGACCGGACGGTTTGTGCGTCTTAAGCTTTTGTAAGGCGGGAGCACGTGCTTGTTTTGAACAATTAACGCAGGGAAGCTTTTGGCGTTAATCCTCTCATTTTACTATACGACTATACTATTCGCATTATCCTTTAAATTGAAGCGAAACACAGCATGTTGTATAAAAATTAATCAGCAGGCTGGTAAACCGGCTGATTTTGTAATATAATGTCGATAAACTACCGACAGGTCATATTTCAAAAGCAGTCAGTACTCCACCTGAAGGGTGACAGTCTACGGGCTGTTAACCCATAAACCAGGGCAGCCACATCCGTGTGTGACCGGCCTTCGGCGGTCTGCCCTTTCACAGCGGGTTACAGAATCATCGGAATCCTCACCGCAGCTACTGATTAAGACCGCGCCTCTGCGCTTCTTTGATTAAGTATAAATATTAACATACAAGTATTTTAGTGTCAATACGGCAGTTTGTGTCACAACGCCTGAAAATACAGTGTATTTGAAAGGACCGCGCTATGAATAAAGCCGCAAAATTAAGCATTACAACACTTTTAGCGTTTGCCCTGGTGCTGACGACTTACTTCGGTTACCCCAAGGCCGAAGCCTATACCCCACCCTTTACAACCATCCGGGTCGGGCTATATTACGGCTCGGGCGCGCTGCCGTCGGCCAATCTCCAGAACGTTACCGGCTGCGGAAGCGGCTATCAGTTCGGAATCCTGGACGACAACCGCTCCTTCATTCCCATCGGCGCGTCGACAGCCGAGACAAAAATCACCGTCCTGCGTGACCGGAATATGGTTTACAACAGCAGCCAGAACCGGTATGATCCGGGCGCGTCGGGCTCCGTTGTCGTTGGCTGCTACCACGTACAGCTTGACAGCCCGTTTTCGACGTACGATGGGGCGGCAGCCGCTGTGGCCGGCTACAGCTCCGGTTTCGTCAAATACTCCAACGGCAGCTTTTACGGCATGATCGGCCAGTACCTAACGTCGGAGGATGCAACGGCCGCCATCAGCTCAAACGGGATTACCGGCGCTTCCGTTAACAGCGGCTCATCGTATACGATGTCCGTTGTGGCCACCGGCACCAATAAGATCATTTTTGAGTTTGAATACGGCACGTCGTATTATCTTACGATTATGCCGCTGTCGCAAAACGGCGAGAAATGCGTCACATGGCTTAAGGGCTACCGGTATTACGGCGCCTTTCAGTATCACCGGGAAGGCGGCGGGGACCTGACTGTTTATAATGCTGTCGATATTGAGGATTATGTCAAAGGCGTTATTCCTTACGAAATGTCACCCAGCTTCCCGATAGAGGCCCTTAAGGCCCAGGCTGTCTGCGCGCGCACCTACGTCATGGCCAGCCATAATCACTCGGGCTTCGACGTTTGTACAACAGAATGCTGCCAGGTTTACCGGGGTGTCGGGCGGGCTAACGAAACAACAAATCTGGCGGTTGAACAGACAGCCGGACGATACATGACCTATAACGGCCAGCTATGCACCGCATTTTACTCGTCCAGCGACGGCGGCGCCACGGAAAACAGTGAAAACGTCTGGAATGAGGCAATTGGGTACCTGCGCGGCGTTATTGACCCCTATGAGGAAGATATCGCCGGCACCGTGCCGGAATATAACTGGACTGTCTCATACACGCCGGCAGAATTGACGCAGCGTCTTCAAAGCAAGAACTACAACGTCGGCACAATCGTCAGCATGACCGTATCGGAGTACACGGATGTGGGTAACGTATATAAAGTATCGCTGCTCGATTCCAACGGCGTAACGTGGAGCTTCAAAAAAGGAGAAAAAATCCGCCTGGTGCTGGGCCTTAATTCCATACGCTTTACAATCAGCGGGGATGCGACCAATACCTATTACATCAATGGAAGCGGGGGAACGATTTCCGACAACCTGGAATCGTCCTACGCCATTGGGGGGAGCGGAAACTCCGAGGTCCTCGGTCATGATAGCGTTTATGCCATTACCGGCACGGGCGAGGTCCAGGAGGTCGGCGGCAATACGCAAAAAGCCTCATCTGACAAGTTTGTCATGACGGGTACCGGACTCGGCCACAACGTCGGCATGAGCCAGTGGGGTGCGTACTCCATGGCGAAACACCACAGCATGACATATGACCAGATTCTTCACTTTTATTTTACCGGAGTTACCATCGGATGAAAACAAGCGACTTTTACTATGACCTGCCGCCGGAGCTGATTGCGCAGACACCGCTGGACCGGCGGGATGCCTCACGGCTTTTACAACTTGACCGGCTGACGGGTGATATCATGCACCGCCATTTTTACGAGCTGCCATCTCTTTTAAAAGAGGGCGATTGTCTCGTTTTAAACGACTCTCGGGTGCTGCCCGCGCGGCTGTTCGGCAAACGTGAAACGGGCGGTGCCGTGGAGGTTGTCCTATTGCGGGATAAGGGCGGCGGTGTCTGGGAGTGCCTGACGCGTCCGGGCCGCAAGACGAAGCCGGGCGCGCGCCTGTCCTTCGGTGACGGCGAGCTGACTGCCGAGGTCACCGGCGAAATGGACGGCGGCAACAAGCTCATTCAATTTAACTACGACGGCATTTTCCTCGAAACGCTTGAACGGCTGGGGAAAATGCCGCTGCCGCCTTATATCCACGAGGAGCTTGAGGACGTCGAGCGTTATCAGACGGTCTATTCACGCGCCAGCGGCTCGGCCGCCGCGCCGACGGCCGGCCTTCACTTTACGCACGAGCTTTTAAATCAGCTTCAAGCTCGCGGCGTTATCCTGACTTACGTAACGCTGCACGTCGGGCTCGGCACGTTTCGTCCCGTTAAAACAGAAAATATCGAAGAGCACTTGATGCATGCCGAGTATTTTGAAATCACGCCGGAAACGGCTGAGGCCGTGAACGCGGCGAAAAGGGAAGGGCGGCGGGTCATTGCGGTGGGGACGACGAGCTGCCGGTCTCTGGAATCGGCCGCAGCGGAGAACGGGCCTGTAAAGCCGTTTTCCGGGTTTACGGAGGCTTTTTTCTATCCGGGCTACCGTTTTAAATGCATCGACGGACTGATCACCAATTTTCATCTGCCGGAATCAACGCTCATTATGCTTGTTTCCGCGTTCGCTGGACGTGAAAATGTTTTACGCGCTTATGGTGAGGCTATCAAAGAACAGTATCGGTTTTTCTCTTTCGGCGACGCTATGTTGATACTATAATCTCGGGGGTATACATGTTTAACGTACAAGCGCGGGAAGGCCGCGCCAGACGCGGAGAATTTATTACGGCACACGGGCCCGTCCAAACGCCCGTTTTTATGAATGTCGGTACGCAGGCGGCCATTAAAGGCGCGCTCGATGCGGGGGACCTTAAGACAGTCGGGTGCCAGGTGGAGCTGTCAAACACCTACCATCTGCACATCCGGCCCGGGGATGAGATTGTGCGCGCAATGGGTGGCCTGCACAAATTTATGGCCTGGGACGGGCCAATTCTCACCGATAGCGGCGGTTTTCAGATCTTTTCGCTGGCCGGCCTTCGTAAAATCAGCGAGGACGGCGTTACCTTTTCCTCGCATGTTGACGGCCGGCGCATTTTTATGTCGCCCGAAGACTGCGTGCGTATACAGGCCAATCTCGGCTCTGATATAGCTATGGCCTTCGATGAGTGTGTTAAAATTCCGGCAGCCTACGAGTATGCCGAGAAGTCCTGTGACAGGACCTATCGCTGGCTCGTCCGCTGCCGCGACGAATGGCAGCGCCAAATTTCCTTGCCGGACGCCATCAATCCCGGCCAGCTGCTTTTTGGCATCAACCAGGGCGCAACGTTCAAGGACTTACGCACGCGCCACATGGACCAGATTGCCGGGCTCGACTTACCCGGCTACGCCATTGGGGGACTGGCCGTCGGCGAAACGAAGGAGGAAATGTACGACGTTATTGAGGCTGTCGAGGAGCATATGCCGCCCGACAAGCCGCGCTATCTTATGGGCGTCGGCACACCTGTTAATATTATTGAAGCCGTCAGCCGCGGCGTCGATTTCTTTGACTGCGTTATGCCCGCCAGAAACGGCCGGCACGGACACCTTTATACTTGGTCCGGCATCCGAAATATTAATAATGAAAAATATAAAAGTGACCCGGAGCCGATTGATCCCGAGTGTGACTGTCCCGTCTGCCGGACGTTTTCTAGGTCGTATCTGCGCCATTTGTTCCGGGCGGAGGAAATGCTGGCCATGCGTTTGGGCGTCGTGCATAATCTGTTTTTTTATAATAAGCTGATGGCGCTTATCCGTTCAGCCATCGAAAACGGAGATTTTCAGTCGTTTAAGCAACAATTTACGTCGATATTGGATCAAAGAATATAGTTTTTTTGATTAGGACTTGCTTTTTTGGAGGACGGAACGTATAATTCAAACAACAATATGTTTGGAGGTAAATAATGTTCGGAGATAGTCTTGGACAATATGGCTCAACGATCATCATGATCGTCGTTTTAGTGGCCGTATTTTACTTTCTGCTCATCCGTCCGGAGAACAAGAAAAAGAAAAAGCTCAAGGAAATGCGTGACTCTCTGTCTGTCGGCGATGACATTACGACGATCGGCGGGATGATCGGCACTGTCGTATCCGCTAACAACGAAGCCATCACCTTTGAAACCGGTGAGGACCGCGTTCGGATACAGGTTGCCAAATGGGCTATTTCGACGGTTGGCAAAGCCACGGCGGAAGAGACAAAAAAATAAACGCGTGGCTTTTTCCACGCTGACGTAAAACGCCGTCCTTAAGCGTATGATTACTTAAGGACGGCGTTAACGGTATTCCCTTTGCCATATTTAGGGCGCATTGCCCTTGAATTATTTTGTCGTTGCCCGTTGCCCGTTTATTTTAGGTACGCGTAGCGGCGTTTCAAGCCGACCCTTTTGTATTGTTTTAATTACGTCATATACGCCCGCACGGCCATTTTTCGTCTGCCCGTCATTTTATGCCCGTCCGGCGAATAGTATGTGGTACAAACTATTTGCTTGGGGGGCTTATTTATGCGCAAAAATGAAGACAGAAAAGGCTCTGGCAAACCCTTTATCCACGCCATCGTGTATGGCGCGGCAGCCGGCTTTCTCCTCGTGTTAGTTCTATTCGCTATTTTCTCGGCCATTATTTCGTCCGGCAAGGCCAGCGAGAACCTCATGCCGTATCTGACGGCAATAACGGCTATTGTATCCGCCATGCTGGGGGCATTCGTTGCCGTTCGTCTTCACAAAGGACAGCTCATACTGATCGGTCTGAGCGTCGGCGCGCTGATGTTTATCGTAACATTCATCATTACGCTTTTTGCCGGCGGGAAATTGGCCGGCAGCATGACGACGATTCTTTTGGTAACCTTTTTAGGCGGCGGCGTTATCGGCAGCTTTTTAAGTCTGAAAAGAAAACGCCGTAAACACGCCTGAAGATTAACAACCGCCAATGTACGGAGACAAAACGGCAGCTTTTTAAATAATTGACATAATATTTCGTCCGATTTCGACATATAGTATCGCCGGTTTTCTCCGCGCACAATATTTAGTTATCGCAAGCCGTTATATTCGTATAAGCAATGAATCAAAAAAGAGTAGACATAATAATATATACATAATAAATGGACATAATTAACAAAAATACGAAATTTCACGTATAAATATTGATTATCAGCTGCCTTTGTAATATATTAAAAGCCACAACAAGAACAAAGGCGCGTTGTGTTGTCATTTTTTCAAGTCCTGTCCCATATTTTATATGGGGTGATTTACTTGAACAAAAGATTATTTTTTGTACTGCCGCAAAGTGATAAGACACATTTTTTCGGCCTCTTGATCTGCGGCGCCATGTTCCTGTGCGGCTGCGTCATCGGCACATTTTCAGCCGGCCTTGTCGGAGACGGGACAAAGCTGAACGCAATCTTATCAGACTATATTGCATCTTACATAAACGGCAGCGTGCCGTCGCCCGATTTTATTACGTCTGTCTTCGACGCATTCAAGTATCATCTGGCGGCCATATTTCTTGGTTTGTCGGTTCTGGGCGTTATTTTTGTTCCGCTTTTATCAGCCGTCCGCGGCTTCATGCTCAGCTACGCTGTTTCGGCAATCGTTCGCCTTTTAGGCGGAAAGGGCGTATGGCTGGCCCTGTCCGTATTCGGTATACACACGCTGCTGACGATTCCGTGCTTTTTCATCCTATGTATTTACGCGTATTCATCCGCATCTTATATTTTCCGGCAATCCTTTTCAAGGAACATGAAGCTGACGGCTTCGCCGTTTAACAGCCGGATGATCACAGTCTGCGGCCTATGCCTATTGATCCTGCTCGTTACAGCTGTCATTGACACGTATCTGACGCCACAGCTGATCAGCTTTGCCGCTTCGCATATATAAACTTAACGGAGGTACAAGGAATGCTTGATTCTGAGTATATCGCTGAATTTCAGAATTATCTCACAAATGAGAAACGGGCTTCTAAAAATACAATATCCTCATATATGCGAGATCTTAATCAGTTCATTCGTTATTTGGGTACGAAAAATTTAAGCGATATACAAGCAGTCTCAAAAACTGACATTGAGCGTTATATTGATTATATGACGAAAAGCGGTAAATCAACGGCGACCATATCCCGTTCTATCGCCTCACTCAAATGTTTTTTCAGCTATCAAATTTTTAAGGGTCGGGTTAAACACAATCCGCTCAACGATATTGAGACGGTCCGCACCATAAAAAAGCTGCCGCAGATCCTGACAAGCTCCGAAGTTGAGCGCCTTTTAGAGCAGCCTGAATGCACCGATATGAAGGGCTACCGTGATAAAGCCATGCTGGAGCTTTTATACGCCACAGGCATCCGTGTCAGCGAGCTGATTTCACTCAATAAAGACGATATCAATCTCTCCACCGGGCTTATATACTGCCGCAGCGGCGAAAAGGAACGCATGATCCCGCTGTATCCCGCTGCTGTTAAAGCGCTGTCCGACTATATCAATCTCGTACGCCATCAGATGGTGGCACTGCCGACAGAGGAAGCCTTATTTGTCAATATGGCCGGTGAGCGGATGTCACGTCAGGGTTTTTGGAAGATTATCAAACACTATCAGGAAAAAGCCAATATTGAGAAAGAGATCACGCCGCACACACTGCGCCATTCATTTGCCGCACATCTGCTTGAAAACGGCGCCGACCTGCGTTCTCTTCAGGAAATGCTGGGGCATGCTGACATATCATCCACACAGGTTTATACACAGCTTGTAAAAAAGCAGCTTAAGGACGTGTATAACAAAACGCATCCAAGAGCCTAAGCTCAGACAGCCCGAATATAAGAAAATGCCGCATGGCAAGCATGCGGCATTTTTTGCAGATGTTTGGCGAAAAAGCTCACTTATCGTCTAAGATAAGTTTTATAATCTGATTATATAAGGTCTCGGCATTTTTAGAAAAGCCGTTCTCAAGCGCCACGGCCTGCGTTTCGCTGGCTGCAAAAAGCCTCAGATCAATGATGTCGCTTACGCCGTCGGACATGGACAGCTCTACTGTATAACCGCCTTTTCGCCGAATCGTATGTCCAACTGAAATAAGCGAGCTTCGGCTGAGCGCCACGCGTGCATCGGAAGCGTTTTTTTCTGCTCTCAGCCGCACTGAAAACGGTAAGCTGTTTTCTGTGATCTCGCTATTTGTAATGCCTTTTTCCGTAATGACGTAGGTATGCCCGTCTGTTCGGACATGCTCCGTCTCAACAAGCTCATTGACGCATTCGGCGAATTCAAAGTAACTGATGCCTTCGTCAATGAGCGTCAGCTCACTGAGCTGATTGAAGGTGATAGGCTCCGGCAGCCGCCGTAGTATAAACAGAATGAGGATTTTGATCTCCAGTTTTTCGTGGATAAAGCCGACGTGCGGTTCCATGGCGGTACCTTCCTTAAGGCGAAATTATATATTGCTTACAGGTGCGCTATCTATTATAATAGCTGGTGCTAAAAAAGCCGGTTCTGTATCCGAACAATACAGGAGATAACACGGTCGTTTATTTCATCGTTAAGAAGCAATTAATTCTACATACTGCTGATGCCATTATAATATAAAATCGGGTTTTCGTACAGTGCGCGTTTACCTCCGAAAGAAACTGGATGTGATTTTGTGAAGATTGTTATCAGGGTTCTACCCATTCTGCTGATCGTTGTGCTGGTATTTCTGGCGATTCTCAGCGTGGGGAAGGACAAGGAAACTGCCGAAAGCCCGTCTCCGACGGCTTCTGTTTCACCCTCGCCATCGCCCTTGCCGTCACCCTCGGAGGAACCGTCACCCTCGCCAAGCATCTACGACGGGCCTTTAAATCCGTTAACGGGTCTTCCGGCCGACGAGAGCATCGTCAACAACAGGCCCTATGCAATCATGATTAACAACAGCTCTGCGGCCCAGCCGCAGCTGGGCGTGTCTCAAGCCGATATCATCTACGAAATCGTTGTCGAGGGCGGTATCTCACGCATGATGGCGCTCTTTCAGGATGTTTCGGACATCGGCGATATCGGCAGCGTTAGAAGCGCCCGGCCGTACTTTGTCAAAATCGCACTCGGATATGACAGTATCTATATCCACGCCGGCGGCAGCCCGGACGCCTACAGTGTGCTATATAGCACTCAGATTCTTCATTTCGACGGCGTCAACGGGTCCAAGCAGGACATTTATTTCCGTGACGCTGAACGGCGGAAAGCACTGGGGTATGAGCACAGCCTACTGACCTCAGGCGAGCTGATTTCAGAATATCTGCCCGGCTATAACGTCCGTCTGGAGCATAACGACGGGTTTGACAACAACCTGGCGTTTTCAGACGACGCCGCGCCGACGGCCGGGGATGTGGCAGACAGCATCAAAGTACATATCTCGTCCTCCAAGTCGACATCCTTTTCATACTCGGAGCAGGACGGCGTCTATTACGCTTCCCAGTTCGGCTCGGCGTATGCCGATGGCCGGAATGGTGAGCAGCTCAGCTTTTCTAATATTCTCGTTCTGTATACCTCGATCAGCAGGGTAGCAAGCGACGCAGAAGGGCGCATGAGCGCGGAAACGACAGGCAGCGGCAGCGGCACCTTTATCTGCGGCGGCTATTGCGAGCCGATCAAATGGTCGCGCGGCAGCGTCAGCGAGCCTTATAACTATACGCATTCCGACGGCACCAGCCTTAAGCTTTGCCCCGGCAAGTCGTACATCTGCCTGATTTCCGGCTCGGACTGTCTGGACATTTCATAGTTCAAATAATGCTATAAAAAACAGATATGTCACACCCCTGACTGCACACGACAGCCAGGGGTGTTTTCATCGTTATGTATTTATTCGATTGCAGAAATTTTAGTGCAGAATCTAGGCTTTTCCCCGGTCTGGCATGAAGGCGGGATTCACAGCGTATATGTTCTTCTGATCAAGCTTGTCGGTAGCGAGACGGAGACCTTCTCCAAAGCGCTGATAATGTACGATTTCGCGCTCGCGTAAAAATCGGATGACGTTATTGACATCCGGGTCGTCCGAGAGCCTTAAGATATTGTCGTACGTGACGCGCGCTTTCTGTTCCGCCGCCATGTTCTCGTTTAGGTCTGCCAGCACATCTCCCGTAACCTGAAGCGTCCCTGCGCTGAACGGATAACCCGATGCAAATTGCGGAAAGACACCCAGCGTATGGTCGACAAAGTAATCCTCCCAGCCAGCGTTTTTAATATCCTGGACGTTGGCGTTTCGCAGGAGCTGATGTACGAGCGTGCCGACCATTTCCAGGTGGTTGAGTTCCTCCGTACCTGCTTTATAGGCACTTTTGTACAATATTTTATCGTACTGGCAGTATTTCCGCCGCCGTTGAATACGAATTAAACGGAGGCGAAAAGGATGAAACGATATAAAAAGGTTCAAATCGATTATCTGGGTACAGGCGATTTTACAGCTTTTCTCCGCCTATTTAACACGCAGCTGCTAACGGAGCTGAAAGGACGCGGCCTGCTGTCTGAAACGCTGTACATAAAGGGACTGCATCGATTTGGGACCGGAACATGACAAAACGCGCGGCGGCGTATTGCCGCGTTTCAACCGATAAGGAAGACCAGCTCAATTCCTTTGAAAGCCAGAAAGCCTTTTTTAGCGAATATATCGAGCGACAATCCGGCTGGTCACTGGCCGGCGTTTACGCCGACGAGGGTATCACCGGGACATCGGCGCTCCGCCGCGCCGGGTTTCTTCGCATGATCTCCGACGCGCACGCGGGGCTTCTCGATGTCATCCTTACAAAGGAAGTCAGTCGGTTCTCACGGAATATTCTCGATGCCGTGGCGTATACGCGCGAGCTGAAAGCGCTCGGTGTCGGCGTTATTTTCTTAAACGACGGGATCTCCACCCTGGACCCGGACGCGGAACTTCGCCTGGGCATTATGGCATCCGTTGCGCAGGAGGAGAGCCGTAAAACGAGCCAGCGCGTTAAATGGGGACAGCGCCGGTCGATGGAGCGCGGTGTCGTATTCGGGCCAAGTCTTCTCGGGTACGACGTCCAAAACGGTCAAATCGAGATCGAGCCGCACGGCGCGGAAACTGTCCGGACCATTTACGCACTGTATGTCTATGAAAAAATGGGTGCGCGCGCCATTGCCGATTCACTGAAGCGGCGCGGCATCCCGTCCATGACGGGCAGAACGGTCTGGTCGGCCGCAACTGTCCTGAAAATCCTGAAAAACGAGAAATACTGCGGCGACCTGGTTCAGCGCAAAACGGTGACAACAGATTACCTGACGCATAGAAAGTCGGCCAATGCCGATGAAAACGAGCTTGTTATTATAAAGAATCATCACGCACCGATTATCAGCCGGTCCCTCTGGGACGCCGTGCAGGCGGAGCGACGCCGCCGGACGTCGTCTGCGGCGCCGTCGACGGGCCATGGCAGCCGCTACGCGCTGTCCGGCAGAATATTATGCGCCGTATGCGGACGGGTTTTTACATGCCGCACACGTAAACGCCAAAGCGGTAAGACATACAGGACGTGGTGCGGCAGCTGCGTAGGCTGTTATGGCGCGCGTATTTATTTAAGGGAAGAGCAGCTTGCCGACTGCCTGCGGCAAATCGTGGCGTCAGCCCTACCGGCACAGGCACGCGATGAATTTGCCGGTGCATTGGCCCGTCTCTCGCCGGATCGCGCCGCGCAGCAGGACGCATTGCACCGTGAAATCGCCGTGCTGGAGCAAAAAACAATAAAACTGGCCGACGCCTATCTGTCGGGCGATTTCGGCAGGGAAGAGTACCTGACGCTGAAAAACCACTATGAAAACGTGATTTCAAGAAAAAAAACGGCGCTTGCCGTACCGGATGACGGACCACAAACAGAAGCAGAAATGGCCCGCCTTGCCGGTGAGATGTCCTCAGGCCGCTATGATTCGAGCGATTTTTATCTTGGATTTACGGGAAAAATAGAGGTCGGCGGACCTGACGCTTTTACGGTATTTCTTAAAAATCATGACGGCTGCTGGCGCGTGACCCGGACATAAGAAAGGATTAACTTATCCGGTTAAATGTGCTAAAATAAGTTCATCTCTCAACGGGTCACGCGCATGAAAGCGGCCTTTGATGACAAACGGGGGAACGTAATGCGAATCTATGATATCATCCAGAAAAAGCGTGACGGCTTGGTCCTTGGCGACGAGGAGATCGCCTTTGCTGTAAACGGCTTCACGGGCGGCGACGTGCCGGATTATCAGATGTCTGCGCTTCTGATGGCCATTTTTATCAATGGCATGGATAAAAGCGAACTGGCGGCGCTGACCATCACAATGACGCGCTCCGGTGACAGTATCGATTTGTCCATGTTCGGTACTCTCACGGCCGATAAGCACAGCACCGGCGGTGTCGGCGACAAAACAACGCTTATTGTCGCCCCCGTTGTGTCCGCGCTCGGCGGCAAGGTGGCCAAAATGTCCGGACGCGGACTGGGCCACACGGGCGGCACGGTGGACAAGCTGGAGTCAATCCCCGGCTATCAGACGACAATGACACGCGAAGCGTTCATTAAGCAGGTACATGAAGTAGGCGTGGCCGTCATTGGCCAGTCCGGCCATATAGCGCCGGCGGATAAAAAAATCTACGCGCTTCGGGACGTCACGGCCACCGTTGACAGCATCCCGCTGATTGCCTCAAGTATTATGAGCAAAAAGCTGGCCGCCGGTTCAAAGAATATCGTTTTAGACGTTAAGACCGGCAGCGGCGCGTTTATGAAATCAGTAGCCGACGCGCGCCGTCTGGGAGAAACAATGGTTGAGATCGGCCGCGCCGCCGGGCGGAACATGACAGCCGTCATCACCAACATGGATATACCGCTCGGAAGCGCTGTCGGCAACGCGCTGGAGGTCCTGGAGGCCGCTGAGGCGTTGTCCGGGCACGGCAGCCACGACCTCGTCAGTGTCAGTACCGAGCTGGCCGCGCGCATGCTCTGCATGTGCCGGGGCTGGAGCTATGAAGAAAGCATTGGTGAGGTTACCCGCGTGCTGTCGGACGGCACGGCGCTTAATCAATTCAGGCAGTGGATCACGGCCCAGGGCGGAGACGCCGCGTTTATCGACGACCCGGCGCAGCTTGGCACGGCATCAATCCGCTATCCATATACGTGTAATAAAGCCGGCTACATCAATCACATGGACGCCGAGCGTATCGGAAAAGCCGCATCGGCGCTCGGCGCCGGCCGCATCAAAAGCGGTGATAAAATCGACCATCTGGCCGGCATTGTTTTTCATAAAAAAACAGGCGATGCCGTTTCACCCGGCGAGACGCTTGCGGTGCTTCACACGTCGGATAAACGCCGTCTGACGGACGCGGAGGCCTATCTGGACGACGCCATAACCATAACAGAGACCTGCCCGTCACCCGCGCCGCTCATCTACGGCATAATCGATTGACACCGTTATCTGGCTAAAACCGCTTACGATGTACCTATGTCGGTAAGCAGCCCCTTCAGTTCCGGATACGGCATTGTATATCGCTGACTGAGGTATCTGAGAGACGCGCCGAGCTCGCCGTCCGGGCCACCGGACGCCAAGAGGCTACAATGAGGGGTAAAAAAATAGGTGTTTTATGGCTCAGATGCAGACGCGGTAGGTTATTGTTAGAAGATACTCTGATTTGTCCCACATGCAGGACTCTATGATTTTATCGGCGGCGTTATGCTTTTCAAGCTTTGAGGTACTGGAAGAGCGAAGCACGGAAAGCGCCGCTCCTATGGCCGTTTTCAGTTTGTCGGCGTTGTCCTCGTCATCGGCGGCGGTGTCAAGAGCTGCCAGCTTTTCAGTGATTTCGGCGGCCTCGGTCTGCAGCTGCTCTTTATAATTTTTATACTCTTCTACGGTGTCGGCACCGGCCATGAATGCTTCGTGTAAACGGAGCATTTTTCTATCGACGGTTTCAAGGGCGCGCTGGAGGCTCGAACGCTCGTCATAATCACCGGACAGGCGCGTTATTTTATACGGAGGCGGTACCAGCGATTGACGGTCACGCTCCAGACGTTCTATGATAGCCTCCTCGATCAGGTCGGCGCGGATATGCTGAGACGTCAGGCAGCGGCCCTTTGCGTAATTATTGCACTTCATGAAATTAGGCTTTGAAAATATCAGCGTCGCGCCGCAGGACGCGCAACGGACGATACCGCCGGGCCAGGTCTTCAGCTCTGTCGCCGGACGCCGATGATGGCCAAGCCGGGCTTTTGTCTCGTCCAAAATGCGCTGTGCCAGGTCCCATGTTTCTTTATCAACAAGCGGCTCATGATCGGCGTCGGCCAATATAATATTTTCGTTTTTGTAATCCCGCCGGGTCCGGCCTGCCGGATTCCATCGCAGCTTCCCAATATAGACAGGATTCCGTAGGATATACTCGACGGTGCGGTTTTCAAACTGGTTACCGCGATGAGTGAGGGCGCCCAGGCTATTAAGCTGCCTGGCAATGGGGTACAGGCCGTCGCCGCCATTAAAGCGGCGGAATATCTCCTTGACCAATGCGGCTTCGTCCGGATCCGGAACGAGCGCGCCGTCCACCAGCTTATAACCGAACGACGCCGTGGCCTGGAGCTTGCCGCGCCGGGCCGCTTCCGTCATGCCGCGCTTGACCTCTTCGGCCAGATTAATACTGTAATACTCGTCCATGGCCTCGATGAGCGCTTCAATCAGTACGGACATTTTATCGTCGCCGACGGGCTCCGACACGGACAGCACATCGATACCGAGCTGCCGGCGGAGCATGGACTTATAAACGACGGAGTCCTCACGGTTGCGCGCGAACCGCGAAAACTTCCACAGCAGGATCGCGTCAAACGGCTTGGGCTTTGTTTTGGCCGTGCCGATCATTTGGTTAAAGGCATCACGCTTTGCCGTTTTACGGCCTGTGATGCCCTCGTCTATGTAGATATGCGATTCAGGAATGATAAAGCCCTCGCGCTTGGCAAACTTGCGGATCTCAACGAGCTGAGCATCCGGGGAATACTCCGTTTGATCCTCGGTACTCACGCGTATGTACGCCGCCGCGATTTTCAATTCAGGTGTCGGCATGGTCATGGCTCCAGTTGTCAAATTAGAGATGAATCTATAACACATTCTGTAATTTTTAGCGATATTAGTATAGGAAACTGTCGGCAGCTATCTCAAATATTAGGAGCTGATTATCATAAAAAAAACAGAACAAAAGGGTCAGACGTTCCGCGAGATAGCAAAAAAAGCGGGGCCTGTTAGTGCTGCCGATCGTTCTAATATGAATGATGAATATATATGGGGGTTTATCCGAAGCCTTTCAGAAAGCGAAAAAATCAGTCTTTTTGAGCATCTCGTCGGCCTTGAATATACGCCTGAGCTGCTTCGATCTCTTCTGGCGTCAGAGACTTGAGCCATTTGAAAAGAAACTTGTCCATATCACTAAGCCCGTCATCGGTATCGATGGCGGGTTTTTCTTTTTGCTCGTCTCGACCGAGAAGGTAGTCAATTGTAACGCTGAAATAATCAGCTATTTTGCCTGCACTTTTTGTAGAGGGGGTTTTCCGCCCGGATTCCCAATCTGAAATAGTAGGTTGAGAAAAGCCTAGATCAATAGCTAAATCTTTCTGCTGCAAGTTTTTTGCCTCACGAAGCTCCTTGATCCTGTTCAATGACTTCACCTCAGGAAAATATTATAGCTAATTGCTATAAATGACAACCTAAAAATTATGCCAAATAGCTATTGACAAACTAAGAACACGTCCTATAATATAGCTATAAGGCATACGCAGGGGAGTGATTGTATTGGAATGGCTTATAGAAATACGAAAGAACAAAGACTTAACCCAAAAAGAGGTGGCAATTCTAGCAAATATATCACAGGCGCATTATGCAACAATTGAAACAGGTGTAAAAAAGCCATCCGTAAAAACGGCGAAAAAAATCGCCGAAGTGCTCGAATTTGAATGGACCCGTTTTTTCGAGACGCCGGCCCAGCCAGCGGCCAGCGCGTGAGAGGGGGGAGGTGAGGGGGGATGAGTGAAGTGATCTCAATACCTTGGGTTTTAGTGGCGGTTTTTGCCCTACTTCTGATATTTGCTTTGATAATGGCGGCAACAGGCCATGAAACTGTAAGCTGGGTATTAACTATCCTGTTTTCAGTAGGACTGCTAACTTACACATTTCTTTATCAAGCAGGTGCGCTCGCACTATTTCCACTGTCTCAGAGCTTTCATATCGGTTAAGCGCTTGCCGGACAGTCAGTGCGTGAGGAGGGAGGTGAGGGGGGATGTTTTGGTTTCTTAACAGGCGCTGCAGGAATTGCAATGCGCGAAAAGTGTTAGGAAGGAAACGAGCGATTTCATTTATGTATCGCGAAGCCAACCTAATGAAACAGATTGAGGACAGGGACAAGGTATTGGCTTATTACAATGCAGAAAACCAGATGCTTAAAGCTAAATTAGAAGAAATTCAGAATAACAGGAACTGCTGCAATAATAGCGGAGACTATACCAACAACAGCAGCAATCAATGAAAATATCTTTTTATTTCGTTCTCGTAAATACATGTCTTTTGCCGACAGGTACGCAAGCGAAACATGGGTTTTACCGTCTGTCTTAACGTAACCGGACCTGCCCAACATATCCAGATTAACTGAAAACTTATGAAAATTCTTTATACCGCATCTTTGGTCCAATTCTTGAAGTGATATAAATTTACCAAATTCCATGCATGATAAGATCCTCAATTTTATATCTACCAAACGAATAAACCCCTTTTTAACAGAATCACAAACAGAATACAACAAATATTACCATGATTCAACCAAGGGTGGCCGGCCCAGCCAGCGGCCAGCACGTGAGAGGGGAGCGTACAACAAATGGCGTGGGAAGATATCCGGTACATTATTACTTTGATCTGTTTGTCAGGTTCTATCATTTTAGGTATTGCAACATTTGTGTTAAATCACCGTAAGCAGTAGGCAACTTAAAACACACCACTTGAAGGGAGGTGCAGCAAATGGACAATGCAAAACGTGAAAAGGTTTTAGACGCGCTTTGTACCTTCGTTGAGAGAGCGGCGGGGGAAAACGCGACTGAGGCGGAGATTGCGGCTCTACCATCAGTCGCGCGAATTGCTTTGGAGTACATGACAAGTGCTTAGTCCTCTTTGGTTAGTTCCTTAATTTTGTTAAAAACGGATTCAAGACTTTTGGTTACGACTTCATCATTTACATAGTGATTTGTAGCGCTGATCTGAGCGATAACAATCTCTTTGGTTAGCTCCATTACTTTAACGGATGTCATGTACTCACCTCCTCTCATGAGGCGAGTATACGACAAGAAATACCAAAAAACAATAACGGCCACGCCGGCCCAGCCAGCGGCCAGCGAGTGAGAGGGGGTGGACGTTATGTACAATAAGAAATTTTACACAATAACCATAAGCGACGATAAATTCGCAGAAACAAAGACAATCATAGCGGGACCAGAGTTTAAAAACAGTCTGGACAAGATGATCAGCAAGGCTATACGTCGTGGCGATGCACTACTTTTCCTCAAAAGCGTTGTAGGCGTTTTTCAAAAGACCTAAATAATGTTCAGGCATTGGTGAAAGAGACCTGACTATATGCTTCATTTTTGAGAACGAAAGGTTTGACGCCAATTCATACGATGATTTGTAAACCTGGCGATGACCGAAGCATACAGCTGTTATTTTCTCGATAACGTCGTTAGACTGAGGTTCTTTGAAATGAAGATAGTAAATATATTCGTTCACAATAACACACCCTTTCAGAGTGGATTATAACACACTGAAATCGGAGGACAATGCGAAATGACCGGACCGAAGGGAATCTATGTAGAGCTAGGTGGACGGTATTATCCGCTGTGCGGCCCCGCAGAGAAAAACGACCGGTTGTACGAATGGGACGAGAAGGAACGCCGGTTTAAGCGGATTTCATCACAGCTTTAAATCCTCGACGGCGTCAATCTCGCCGTAGTCGACAATCTCCGGACAGCTCCGGTCCGTCGTGGCGTGAAAGGTCAGACAGGCAGGGAGCGGGTCGCCGTCGTCGTCGGCTTCTTCAAAGGTTACGGTGACAAGCTTCATTCTATCTTTGCTCAGCTCTTTGGCCATCTCGGCCAGATCGTCGACGTTGATTGTAATTCTGGTCAAATCAATCACCTCGGGACCATTAAACCACATTACGGAGGGTAAAGCCATGCCGCAAAAATACATAAATATCTATCAAAAGGCGCGTCTCGGTGCCGGTTTGACGCAGGAACGGGCAGCGGAACTGATAGGCATATCCGTTGAGAGCATCCGGGCGTACGAAACCGGCGTGCGAATACCGCCGGACGACGCTGTAACCCGAATGGTGGAGATTTATAACACGCAGTTTCTGGCGGTACAGCACCTGCGGGCGCGGTCTGAGCTGGCGCAGAAGGTCATGCCAAAGATTGAGCAGAAATGCCTGGCCGAAGCCGTGCTTTGTTTTTTGACCGAGCTTGAAGACGTCGAAGCGTATAAAACGGACTTAATGCGCATCTGCAGAGATGGTGTTATATCCGACGATGAAAGAGCGCTGATGACCAGAATTGAAAAAGAGGTCGACGAGGCCTGCGAGGCCTGGTGGGCAGTGAAGTACGCGATATAAACAGGCGCGTTATCGGACGAGCGGAACACTGCATATGATGAACGGGGGTGTGTGTCATGGCGAGACAGGAGCAGAAAATCCGTACAAAAGCATACATACATGTGGGGGACCATTTAGTGGACGTCGACACGCTGAACCCGGTGCAGCGCGACTACGTTGCGCAGCGGCTTAATTACATATTATACAGTGAGATTTTTCGCGGGAAGGCCACATTTGAAGAGCCGGAGCTTCCGCCGCGTGACGAAGTGTTCGCGGACTTTTAAGGGCCGTAATTTGTGAAACCGTGATAAACGACATACAAAGGAGGACAAGCCGATGACAAACGCACCAGCACTAAAACAGCGCTACATGCCGGGAACGGGCCCGTTATGCGCTGTTTTTTTGCCCCTTGAACCCCTCATCAGCCGGCGGAGCCGACAGCTTCCCCCAGGGGAAGCCTTAAACGGACAAGCTAAACGGTACCGGAATTGCCATATCTGCCAAAAGCGCTGGAACGTATCGGTTCGGTCGCCCGGCCCAAAGCAGTATATTTGTCCGCACTGTGACCGGAGGAGGGCCAGACGATGAAACGCAAGATCAGGCATTACACGGGCGACCGCGCGCCCCACTGGCTCAATGTCGCCGTCATCGCCTCGGCCGGGCTGGCGATTGCGCTGTGGATTGTGGCCGGATGCCGGATGTACATAGGATAGGAGGAAATCATGACACAGAAAAAACCCGAACGGGTGGCATCGGTCCGCGTGATGTGCCCGGGACGCGAAGACCAGCTGCTGCAGCTGGTGAACCCGCCGAAGAATGCCGAGGATCTGTTTATTCTGAGCGTCCAGAAAGCGGCGGAGAAGTGGGACGCGGACTGGAAGCCGCTGGTGCATCTCTGCACGGTACATCCGATGTCCGAGTCTTATAAAAACGAGTGCCGCTGCGGCCGGACGTTCTTTACGGACAAGCCCGAGGAGAAGTGCCCGGCGTGTAAGGCAAACCGGGCGCGGGAGACGCGGCACTTTATGAAGTATTACGCAAAGAAGCCGGACCGAAGGATCGGCGCGAGGAACTGAGACGAGGCCGCCGCCGGCGGCCTCACACTAAACAGGAGGGTATGCACATGTTTGAAAATATCAGCATCGAGAAACTTATTCCACATCCGAACAATCCACGCAAAAACCTCGGAGATCTCACTGAGCTTGCCGAAAGTATCAAGACCCAGGGTGTTCTGCAGAATTTGACTGTTGTACGCAATGACGGTGACACTTACACCGTGATAATCGGGCACCGACGTTGCGCAGCCGCTTTGATAGCGGGACTGACGGAAATGCCCTGCGCTGTGGTTGAAATGGACGAACGGACACAGATCAGCACAATGCTCGTTGAAAACGTCAACCGCAGCGACCTGACAATAGTCGAGCAGGCTGAAGGATTCCAAATGATGATTGACCTTGGCGAAACGGTGCCGACCGTTGCAAAAAAAACAGGATTCAGTGAAACCACCGTGCGGCATCGTATAAACCTCAACGTGCTTGACAAAAAGAAGCTGCAGGATGCATCCATGCGCGGTGGACGGCTTGAGGACTACATAGCACTGGAAAAGATCAAGAGCGAAAAGACCAAAAACCAATTACTCGAGTCGATTGGGACACAAAATTTCAAATGGAATTATGAACGTGCACTAGATGATCAGGAGAAACCTGCCCGTAAAAAAGCGCTGATCAAGCTGCTTGCATCGTTTGCAAGACAGACGGACAACACAAACGGTATGGAGTATATAAAGAACTTCCATGGCTTTAAGTTTAATGATTTTAAAAAGCCAAAGGATGCAGACAAGGCCGAGTATTTATACTGTGTTGACCAATATGGTGCGACGCTCTATAAGAAGATCGAAAAAAAACAGCCGGCGAAAAAAACTGCTGCGGAAAAAGCTTTTAAAAAGAAAGAGGCCCAGCTGAAGGACTTAACCAAACAGGCTTACGAACTGCGCGCTTCCTTTGTGCTGGGGTTTAGTGACTGGAAAAAGTACGCGTCTGAGATCAGAGCTTTGACATTTATGAGGTTGCTTTATTATGGGTCCGCAGATCTGGAACAGGTCATGAAATTGTTAGATATAGAGACACCGTCAGGTGATAAGTACAGCAGTGAAACATATGCGGAAAAGCGAAAACTGATATTTGAAAAATACTGCGAACACCCGGAGCGGGTTGCGTTGCTTACAGCATATGTAACCTTCGACGACAAGCAGAGTAATAAATATTACTCTGCTCAGGAATGGAACAATTTCAAGATCGAACATCAGAAGAATGACACCTTGGACGCTATTTACGATTCGCTTGTTACCCTCGGCTACGAGATGTCCGACGAGGAAAAGGCCTTGCGCGACGGGACGCACGAGTTATTCACGTCGGAAAACAAAAAAGAAGGGGGCGCCGCGTGAAAACAGGCGCAGAACACGTCTGTGCCACGGAAGGCTGCAGCGTTACGATAACAGGTAGAATGATTTACTGCCGGTCTTGCTCAGAAAATCGGCGTAGAAAACAGCGGAAAGACAGCAAAAAGCGGAACAAAGGCAAGGTCAAGACGGCAGAGCCGAAACTGCCGCCGACGAGCTATCAGTCCATGCACAATTTCACGGAAGACCTGCGGATCATGGAGAAGATGGGCTTTACCAGTTACGGGCAGCTCAGCGTCTGGCGGCGGGAAGAAATGAAGAAAGGAGGGAGACAGGTTGGCTGAAACAGGATTTATTTATCATGGCGAATGTAATCATTGCGGACAGAGCATCGCATTAAAGTTTCCAACGTTGTCACAGGATGAAGCGAACGCGCAGGCGATGGAGATGTGCGACTGCGAGGGGTCAAAAGCTGAGCGCCAGATCAAGACCGGAAAGGAGCGAGTCGCTAAGCTGTTCGGCACCGAAGCGGCAGAGCTGGGCTTTGAGCCGGTGGGATCGGATGAGACGCTGGGGGTGCTGCATACAGCGGTTGAAAACGTCGTCCATCATAATTTGATATCGGCAACATTCAACCTTCGGGGATATGGACGGGCAAAAATCAGCCTCAACAGTAAAGGCAAAATAAAGGTAGAGCGGCAGGAAGTGCACGCCTACCAGCTGGAGGAGTGAGCCAAGCGGTTCATAGGGGCGCGGCCCCTATACCTTACCCGGGCGGCCGGGTGGGATTTGAAATAAGGAGTGAGCAATAACGATTGATTCGTTTGGGGGCCTGTATCGCCCGGAGTGCGACTACTGCCCGACAGAGCCGCCGGCGGAGCTGCCGGCGGAACCATCGTTTCCGGCCGCCGTGGCGGCCATGTTCCGCGCGGGCTGGGAAACCCGCGTAAACCCAAAAACAAAAGCTCGGCTGAATATATGCCGGGCCTGTCTGGAGGCTGAGAAATATGGCACGAAAGAGCAACACGAAAAGGGGATATAGCAGCGCGTATGCGTCGACACGGCTGCTGACGTGCGAAGTGTGCAAGCAGCCGCAGCGGCGGCTGAAGACAGTCGGGAACAAGCTGGTTTGTAGCGATTGCGAAAAGAAGCTGACCCATGCCGGATGACATCCGTGTTATCGCCATCGATTTTGACGGGTGCCTGTGTGAGGACCGGTGGCCGGAGATCGGCAAGCCGTACATAGACGTGATCGAGGCGGCCAAGGCCGAGCGGGCCGCCGGCGCCCGGCTTATCCTCTGGACTTGCCGATGCGGTAACGAGCTGGCCGAAGCGGTGGACTGGTGCGATGTGTACGGACTGCACTTCGACGCTGTCAACGAGAATGTCCCGGAAATCCTCGGGCGGTACTACACGGAGAGCCGCAAGATTACCGCAGACGAATACTGGGACGACCGCGCCCGGCGGGTACCTCATTTAAAAGGGGCGGTGGGTGGAAGGTGAAATAAGGAGGTCAGAAGTGATAACGCTTCCAATAAAAAAGAAATGGTTTGACATGATAGCCTCTGGAGAAAAGCGGGAGGAATACCGCGACGATACGCCATATTATCGGGGACTATTTGAAAAATGGATCGGCATTCCAGTTAGGGTACGGTTTCGCAATGGTTATTTTGCGGACAGTCCAACAATAGAGCGAACAGTTATTCCTCGCAAAGGTTGCGGCCGCCCTGAATGGGGAGCGGAACCGGACATAGGTTATTTTGTTTTAGCAATACGGGAGGAATGATGGTGTGGAAAAAAATACTGTCGATGAAGTTGTGCCAGAAGGGTACCGAGAAATCAAAAACGTTGATGGCGTTTTTGTTTCGGATAAAGAAATTGTGATAACGGGAACACCTGACGAGGACGACGAAAACCACAACTGCAAAGCTTTGGGATGCTCTTCTGTAGGTCATGTATTGTTTAGAACTAAGCTTTAGCGTTTTGGAGAGGGGACGAGCCTTGGGGCTGGCCTCCTCTGCAAAACCCTAAACGGGGATGTGCACCTGAAAAGTAAAATAACCCTCATCAGTCGGCGGAGCCGACAGCTTCCCCCGAGGGAAGCCATGAGCAGTATACATATATAATACGCGTATAATACGCGCGCGCGCGTATTTTGCAGGGCCCTTATGCGCCTAAGTTTACGACCAACTACATACAGAGGTGAAATCTCATGTCGGGAGGACGGTATATGATACGGAAAATACAGTCGGGGCGGGTGATTGAGTATTCCCAGTTTCCGGTCGGGAATGCGACGAAACCGCGCCGAGGAAAAAAGAAGGGGTCAACGACAGATCGAAAGCAGGATCAGAACATGCGGCAGGCGGCCCGGCGGATGGCTCAGTCCATAAACTGCAATTTTGGACCGGGTGATATGTGGCTCACGCTGAAATATAATCCGAACCGGATGAAGAAGCTTGAGCAGCGAATCCGAAACGACGGCCTAGAGGTGACGTCGGACACGATCCGAACGTATGCCATTAGTGACAGAGGAAACTTCCTGCGTCGGGTTGAGCGGGATATGAAAAAAAAGGGCGTCGAACTGAAATACATCGCGGCCACATCGGATATCGACGGAAAGACGGGTGAGCTCGTCCGGGTGCATCATCACCTCATCCTGCCGGCGGCCGCGTTTGAGAGCGTCTTCAAAAAATGGTCCCAGACGGAAGTGGACTATAAGCCGCTTCGGAATCAGGACGACTATACGCCGATCGCAGAGTATATCATCAAGCAATGCCGGCGGCAGCCGGACCAGAAGAAATATACATGCTCCAGGAATCTGAGGAAGCCGGTCGTTGTAAGCGAGAAGATCATCACGGTGAATCGGGAGCTGAAGCCGCCGCGCGGGGCCACAGTTTTATACCGCAGCGAGTACGACCGGGAAGTGCCGTGCCAGTACGTGCGGTACATCGCGCCGCCCGAAAAGAAAAAGCGGGGAGGCAAACGGGAATGAGAAGGCGAGATATCAAGCTGGACAAATATGAGATCAGCAAGAACGCCTATCGTGAATTGCATTACTTTTGCATGCAGTATCATGAAAAGAAAAGCCGGCTAAAGCTTATGCGGGAGTTAAGCGCTGCACCTCTGAGCGCGTCGGTTAAAGGCGGCGCGGTTGGGAATCCGACTGAAAGCAAAGTGATTAAAGCGGCTCAAATCGCGGATGATTGTGATCTCATCGAATCGACAGCTTTAGAAGCTGGCGAGCACGTCTCTATGTGGCTGCTGCGTGCCGTGACGCTTGATTTATCATGGGAGGTGCTGAAGCCGCCAATGGGGCGCCGTCAGTTCTATGAGAGCCGGCGAAGATTTTATTATCTGCTTGCATTGAAGAAGGGCATGATTTAAAAAAAGGGACACGCAGGGGACGTACTTTCGTGCTAAGCTTGTAGCGTGGAAAACCACGAGACGGAGACGAGCGGGCAGCGACGCATCCGCGCGCCCCCTCCCGCGCGGGCTGCCCCGCCTCCGTCAAAACGAGCAGGGCAGGTGAGAAAGATGGCAGCAGCTGACACTGAAAAGAACCTGGATGAAATGACGCTGGAGGAGCTCGAGCGGGTTGTATCCAAACAGCGCCGGCAATTCGTGGACTTTTACGACGCCGGATGCAGCGCGACCGAGGCGGCAATCCGCGCCGGGTTCTGCGTAAAGATCATAGACGGGAAACGGATAGAAAACAGGGCGGCGGCGGCTGTGACGGCCAGCCGTCTGTTAAGGGATGCTAAGGTCGCCGCGTACAGGCGCGCCCGCGCCCGCGAATTATATAACAATCAGAATCTGTCGGCGGAGAAATTGGCGCTCATGGCGCTGGACGTCTACAACCAGAGCATGGAAGGCTCGCCGCATCTCGTTTACGATTACGGCGCGCACGAATACGTCCCGGATGGGACGTTTAATTTTAACGACCGGGGCGCGACGAAATCAATTGAGCTGCTGGCCCGGCTGACCGGAAGCTTTAACGACAGCCTGGCCGTGAACGGCGATTTGGGGGTGCAGATCGTCAATGACATCCCAAAAAGAACAGATCCGGCTGAGTGATATTATCGCGCCGGCGTTTTACGAGCTCCACTGGGACATCGTAGAGCGCCGGTTTACGCATTTCAGACTGCCGGGCGGGCGCGGATCGTGTAAGTCAACAGACTGCGGCAGTGAAATACCGCTGAACATGATGGAAGATGCGGACCGCGGGCTCATGTCAAACGCCATTGTATTTCGGCGCAATGCTGTAGACCTGCATGACAGCGTGTTCGAACAGGTCAAGTGGGGAATCGACGCGCTGGGCGTGTCGCATCTTTGGAAAGAAACCGTCAGCCCCATGAAGCTGACGTACAAGCCGACCGGTCAGGTCATCCTGTTCAAGGGCGCGGACAAGGTTACAAAGCGTAAATCCATCAAGGTGTCCAAGGGCTATATCAAATACCTGTGGTTTGAGGAGTTGGACGAGTTCGAGGGACCGGAGAAGATCCGGAGCATACGGCAGTCGGTTGTGCGAGGCGGTGAGGAATTCATCGTCTTTTATTCATACAATCCACCGAAATCCGTGAACAGCTGGGTCAACGATGAAACCCAATGGAACCGGCCGGACACGAAAACGTATCACAGCACGTACCTGACCGTCCCGCGCCACTGGCTGGGCGAGCAGTTTATACTCGAGGCGGAGCACCTGAAGAAAACAAACCCCGAGGCTTACCGGCATGAATACCTCGGAGAGGTGACCGGGACGGGCGGCGAGGTCTTCAAAAACGTCAAGCTGCGGCGGATCACCGACGAGGAAATCAGGCTGTTTTACATTAAGCGCCGGGGCCTGGACGAGGGGTACGCGACAGATCCGCTGGCTTATCTTGAAATGGCGTATGAGCGGAAATACCGGCGGCTGTATATCTTCGGCGAGGTTTACGGAGCCGGTATATCCAACCGCAAAGCGTTTGAGGAGATCAGCCGGCTCAATAAGCTCAACGACGTGGTGTACTGCGACTGCGCCGCGTCGCGGTTTATAAACGAGATGCGGCAGCACGGGCTGCGGATTGTACCGGTTAAGAAAGGCCCCGACAGCGTCGAGTACGGGATCAAGTTTTTGCAGGACCTGGAGGAAATCATCATCGACGACGGGCGATGCCCGAACGCGGCCCGGGAGTTTACCCGTTACGAGCTCGGGAAGGACGCCAACGGCAATTTCCGGGCGGAATTCCCGGACCGGGACAACCACACAATCGACGCGGCGCGGTACGGCCTGAATTACGAGTGCCTCAAATGGCGCGACGAGGCCAAGAAAAAGCAGCCGCATTATAATTTCGAGTCTGAGAAGCCGAAGCCAAGCGCGCTTGGCACGGTGACGGAGGACTTCTTCAAGGGGGGATGGTAGAAGTGATTGTCAATATTCTGTGCGCGGCGGGAATCGGCGCGTTTTTGTTTTTGTGCGGATACCTGGGCTTTCGGTCCGGGCTACGCATGGGTATGCAGGCCGCGAAGGGACAGCCGCCGCGAAAGCTTGACCCGGCCGGCGCTGTGAAAAACGCGTTGGGTGTGAAACAGCCGGAGACGGAAAACCAGCGGATCATGCGCGGATATTCCAACATGCTGGCCTTCACGGGCAACCCGGAGCCGGCCGTGCCGGTTAAAGAAAAGGAGAAGCGGCATGGATGACTACATGCAGGACTGGCAGGACTATCAGGACGGGATTGAATACAAGCAGAGGCTGAACCTGTTCAACACCGTCAACCGGAACGAGAGATTTTACGCCGGGCATCACTGGGACGGCGTCGATACGGGCGGGCTGCCGGCCATTGTGCTTAATCTCGTTAAGCGCGTGGCCAACTACAAGATCGCGCAGGTCATGAGCGACATGCTCACCATGCAGTTTTCGGCCGACAGCGCGTCCAATTACGACCCAAACAATCCGGACGCGTCCGATCAGCTCCAGGAGATTGCGCAGCTGCTGACGGACTACGCGAAAACAACCGGGGAGCGGCTGAAGCAGGATTCAATAAACGAGCAGGGACTCTTGGACGCGTGCCTGTCCGGCGACGCGATTGTGTACTTCTACTGGAACGACAAGCTCGACGTTGGAAACGGCGTCAAGGGCGATATTGCCGAGGAGCTGATCGACAACGTCAACTATTTCCCGGGTGATACGTCCGAGCCGAGGCCGAACGACGAAAACGGGCCGCTGCAGCCGTATATTATCATCGCTTTTCGCCGGCTGGTAAAAGCCGTGCGGCAGGAAGCAACGGAAAACGGTGTGCCGGAGGACGCGCTTAGCGAGATCGTGGCCGACGACGAATACACGTATCAGGCCGGGGACCGGGCACGGGACGAGGCGGCCGGGGCGAAGGACAAGGGCAGGTGCACGATGCTGCTCCGGATGTGGCCGGGCGATAACGGAACGATACTGGCCCGCAAAAGCGTCAAGGGCCTGGTGATCCGGCCGGACTGGGATACGGGACTGCACCGGTACCCGGTGGCGGTGATGAACTGGCAGCTGCGAAAGAACTCGTGCCACGGAGAGCCGGAAGCGACGGAGCTTGTGCCGACCAATGTTGCCATCAACAAGCTGATGGCGGCCTGCGTGCTTTGGACAATGCTCAACGCGTACCCGAAGCCGATATACGACAGCACCAGAATTCAGGAGTGGACCAACGATATTACGAAAGCAGTACCGGTTGAGGGCGATATATCCGGCGCGGCGCAATACCTGCAGGCATCCCGGGGCGGGCTGCCGTCCGGTGTGATGAACCTGTTTAACCTCCTTGTCCAGACGGCGAAGGATATGGCCGGCGCGAACGAGACGGCGCTGGGCGACGACAGCGTCACGAAGACGGCGGCCGGGATCATCGCGCTGCAGAAGGCAACGACCTTGCCGATGTCAACCATCAAGCGGCGGTTCGCGCAGTTCAACGAGGACATCGGGCTGATCTGGCGCGAATTCTGGATGACATACTACAGAAAGCCGGCGGAGACACCGGACGCGGCAGACCGGCTGCTCAAGGTCGAGCGGGACGACGAGGTCCAGTATGTACCGTTTGACGCGGCGCCGTACGCCAATGTTAATTTTTCGCTCAAGATCGACGTCGGCGCGTCGGCGGAGTGGTCCGAGATCGTAAGCATCCAGACGCTGGGGAACTGGCTGGAAATGCAGCTGATCACATTCCGGCAGTACCTGGAGCGGATTCAGCGGTATCATCTCGTGCCGGACGTTGAAAAGCTGATGGACGAGCTGGACGAGAAGGACGAAAACAAGCAGCTTTTATACATGCTGATGGCGCGATTCGTGGAATCGCTGCCGCCGGACGTCAAGGCGGAGCTGGAAGTGTACCAGCAGAAGGAGCCGGAGAAATACGAACAGATCATCAAGCAGATGATCACAGGAGAATTGACGAATGGAGGAAACCCGAATGACGTGCAAAATATGCAGCCAGCCGCTGATGGTAGCCAGCAGCCGGTTTGAAAGCGAGGAGGGGACAACGGACGTCTATCAGGTGATGACGCTCGTGTGCATTAATCCCAAGTGCGCCGATTACAGCGGCCCGGACCTGAACAACCCGAAGACCATCGCTGAGACGGTGCGGAACAAAGTCAACTGATACCCTCATCCGTCGCTGCGCGCCACCTTCCCCCAAGGGAAGGCTAACGAGCGGGTGATTGGGTACGGGCGCAATACCTTAGCAGGGCGGCTGGGCGGGATGTGAAAAAAATCTGTTCAATTATTTTGTAACAGAATTTCAACGCTTAGAGCCGCGGCAGCTGAGACCCATCTGTGTTACATCAGATAAAATGCTTGATTTTTCATCATGCCGCATATATCATTATAGCCATACATAACGACACAAGGCCTTATGCCGGAGAGGACACGCTATGACAAATGACGATTTACTCAGTAAAATATCTGATATGATCGAAAACCAAACAGTCAACATCAAATTAATGATAGAAAACGACGTATCCAAACGAATTGAATCATTATTTGACGGATATAAGCTAACCCATGAAAAACAGTGGGAATTAGAAAATAAAGTAAAAGCTCTTGAAGAAAGAATAGAAAAACTCGAAAACAGAGCCAGCTAAATAATACATCCCCTGCCGGTACTTCTAAATAAGTTGACTTGTTGGTATTGCTATGCTACGATTAAATAGCTGCGATGTGAATCGACATCACAGCTATTTTTGATAAAAGAGGTATTCCATGTTCAGTGACAAGACCCTTGTCTGTAAGGATTGCGGACAAGAATTTATTTTCACCGCGGGTGAACAGGAGTTTCACGCTGAAAAAGGTTTCACAAACGAGCCGCAGCGCTGCAAGACCTGCCGTGATGAACGCAAGGGTAGCAGAAACACTCGTGGTAACAGCGGCACTCGGCAGATGTTTGATGCGGTTTGTGCAGAGTGCGGAGCGGCATGCAGGGTACCTTTTGAACCGCGTGATGACCGCCCCGTTTATTGCAGCAATTGCTTCAGAAGATAAATAATCAGTTTAAGAGACACGTTCCAATTTGGAGCGTGTTTTTTGTTGTTCAAAAAAATTAACCTGCGCCCGCACAGACGGTACGACAAGCTCGTCAACGCCTCGGGTATATATATAAACACTAAAAGCGCCGGGACGGTGCGGAACAAAGTAAACTGACCCTCATCCGTCGCTGCGCGCCACCTTCCCCCAGGGGAAGGCTGACGAGCGGGGAATAGGGCGGGATATGAATGACTAATCATAAAAAATAACCGCTCAGATATTGACTACCTGAGCGATTATTTAAGCGGCTGCTTTAATTTACCGAGGTCTTAAAGCTGGAAATTTTATCATATAAAATGTACTCCGTATAGTGCGAGCCGCCATCGTCTATATCGAAGGCATAATGTGGGCTCTCGGCGCCCTCGCTGTTGACCCATGTGATGAAAGCCCCTATCTCTGCCTCCGTTACACTATAGACCTTAATTTCACCGGTAACCATCGTTATGCTTAAAAGTGAAATCGAAGCAGTAGGGGTAGCGCTGACTTCGTTTGAATAACTGCTTTCCCCGTCGTTATTGACCGCTGTCACAACGTAGTAGTATGTCGTGCCGTTGGTTACTTCCGTATCGGTATAGGATGTGGACGTAACACCGGTAGCGATAGCCGTATAGCTGCCGCCTGAGGTTGTGGAACGATAAACAGAATAGCTGGTTGCGTTAGATACCGCATTCCACGTTAGGCTTACCTGCGCGTCTCCCGCTGTCGCCGTAAGGTTTGCCGGCGGTTCGGGGACGGCTGTTGCTCTAAAAGCTTCAACGGATGATAATTCTACGCTTGGATTTGTAGTAGAAGATCCACCAATGGCATAAATGGTTTCATCAATTACTTCCGACCGAGAATTAATTCGATTGTTCGTCATTGTTGAAAGTGTAGTCCAAGTATCGGTACTGGGACTATAAACTTCCAAACCTGATTGGTAATTTCCGCCAACAGCATAGATTTTACCATTTATCACTTTTGCGTCGAAACCAAACCGTATCGCATTCATATCTGAAAGCGTTGTCCATGTATCAGTGTCGGGATTATAGACTTCTGTTGAGGTGATGGTGTTATACCCGCCCATGACATAGATTTTACCATCAACTACTGCCGAAGAATGTCTATAACGTGCTGTAGACATATCTGAAAGCGTTGTCCATGTGTTTGTGTCGGGGTCATAAACCTCCGCGGAATCCAAGCTAGAACCATTATATCCGCCAAGGGCATAGATTTTGCCATCTACCACTTTGGTTTGAAATAAAGTACGTGCTGTCGACATAGAGGAAAGCGTTGTCCAAGTATCGGTATCCGGATCATATACTTCTGCTGAGGACATGTAATGAGGAGAAGTATTACTCCTTCCACCAATAGCATAAATTTTACCATCTATTACTTCTGTTTGGAATTCATCCCGTGGTGTGGACATAGGAGATAGAGTCGTCCATGAATCAGTGCCCGGATTATATACTTCTGCTGACGATAAATAGGTGTTGGTATTATGATTATATCCGCCAACAGCATAGATTTTTCCGTCTATCACTTCCGTACAGAAAATATGACGTCGTCCAGACATAGAAGATAGAGTCGTCCAAGTATCGGTGCTGGGGTTATAAACTTCTGCTGATGAATATGTTGTTCCAGTATTACCATTACGTCCGCCTATTGCATAAATCTTACCGTCTATTACTTCTGTCTGCAAATATTCCCGTGCTGTTGACATAGATGCCTTAGTTGTCCAACTATTATCGGCAGAGACGGTTATGCTTGACAATAGTATTACAACTGTCATAACCAGGGAAAAGAAAATGAGTTTGGTGCTTTTGCGTTTCAAGTTAATTCCTCCAATAATGTAAATATTATGTCGAAATGATTATATCAGGGTTATTTACATATCGCAAGAAATGATACATGTATTAACCATAATTTATAATTTATTACACTAAAAGCGCCGGGAGGCGCTTTTTTGTATGGGCTGCAAAACGGCTGATGACCGAACCTCGCCAAAAACCATTCAAAGGAGTTACGCATGGACTTAGAAAACACGGCTGCTAATGCCGATGCGGTGGACGTTGCCGCACCGGAGGGGGTCGCCGCCCCGGACGAAACGAACCAGCCGCCGGCAGCCGCTCCCGAAGCGCCGCCGGCCGCGCCGGATCAGCTGAACACACCGACGGCAGAGCCGGGGGCGCAGCCGCAGACGCCGCCGGACGTCACGCAGACGCAGGCCTTCGCCTACCGGCTGAAGGATGAGACGGCGCGGATCGAGCAGGAAACCCGGCAGAAAGCCCGGGACGAATGGATCTCTGAGCAGGGCTATGAGTGGAACGGCCGGAAAATCACGACGGAAGCCGAGTATAAACAGGCGCTGCGTGAGCAGGAAATCCAGCAGCGCTACCAGCAGCAGGGGCTCCCGGAGGACGTGATCGCACAGCTGACGAAGGTGGACGAGCTGGAGCGGTGGCGCAAAAATCAGGAGGCAGCCCAGCAACGGCAGCGGGACGAGCGGGACAGAGCCGAGCGCACCACCGCTATGTACCGGGACTTCCTCAAAGACTTCCCGCAGTATGCCGAAGCGGACGCGGCAAAGAATGTCCCGCCGGCGGTATTTGCTGAGGGCCGCAAGTGGCTGGAGACGGGCGGCCGGGAAGGGCGGAGACTGTCCGACGCGATGTATGCGCATCTGTACCGGCAGAACGTCCAGCAGCAGCAGACACAGCAGGCCAACGCGGCCAACGCCCAGTCTTCCACCGGCAGCGTGAGGGGTCCGGGGGCGCCGGCGACCGGCACGATTACCCGAGAGACCTACGAGCAGAACAAAAACAACCAGAGCTGGCTGACGAAAAACTACGACCTCATCATCAAGTCGATGAATGACTGGAAGTAGCGCCGTCGGCCAAATAAACGAAAGGACAGAGGCTAATGTCAGTAAAAAACTTCTACCCTGAGATATGGGCGACCGGCATCCTGAAGGAGCGGGACAAGGTTATGGTGGCGGCCAATCACTGCAACCGCGACTACGAGGGCCAGATCAAAGAAAAGGGCGACCGCGTGAAGATCCTGACCATCGGCGACGTGTCGTCCCATGACTACACGCGAAATCAGGACATCGACGCGCCGGAGCAGCTGACCGACGAGGCCCAGTGGCTGGACATCGACAAGGCTAGATATGTCCACGTCGCCATTGACGACGTCGACAAGGCGCAGGCGAACACCGGCCTGATGGAGGAGGGCCAGCGCAAGCTGGGCATTAAAATGGCCGACGACGTCGACAGCGATATCTTCGGGCTGTATTCGCAGATATCGGCCGCGCAGACGATCGTCGGCACGGGCGGGGTTACCTCGGCCAACGTCTTCCACTTCCTGGCGACGATCCGCCAGAAGTTTAAAGAGGCGAACGTGCCGAACTCGGAGACGATTTACTTAGAGGTGTCCCCGGCGATCTACACCAAGTTTGTGATCGCCCGGGTTGCCCAGGACACCGACAACAGCAAGATCATCGACAAAGGCGTTGTGGCGAAAAAGCTGTACGGCATCGACATTTCGGAATCCAACAACATCGTTTTGAGTGAGGGCGCTTATAAATGCCTGGCCCGGACAAAGGCGGCCGTCTCCTTCGCCGCGCAGCTGACTGAAACCGAGGCCTACCGGCCGGACCGCCGCTTTGCCGACGCCATCAAGAGCCTGCAGGTGTGGGGCAAGAAGATCGTCCGCCCCAAAGAGCTGTTCCTCTTCGACGCCGTGCCCGGCAGCGAAGCGTAAGAAAGGAAGGGTGAATAAACTATGGCAGACCTCACGAAAACAAATGCCGTTACCAACGGCAGCACGGCTTTCATCACCGCCGCCGGCGCGGCCTCCCAGACCATCGCCGTGGACAAGGACGAGCGCCAGTGCGTCTATGTGAACAACGGGGGCTCATCGGAGATTACCGCGACCGTCGTCAAGGGCAACGGGATCGCTTCGGCCATGGGCGATTTGGCCGTGACCGTGGTGGCCGGCGCGGAGACGATCATCGGCCCGCTGGAAAGCGCCCGGTTTGGGGACAAGCTGACCGGCAAAATCACGCTGACTTTGTCGGCGACGACCTCCGTGACCGTCGGCGTCATCCAGCTGTAAAAACAAAAAGGGGGAGGCGGACAAAATCCGCCTCCCTCAGACTGTAAGGAGATACTTATGAAATATTTTGGCGAGCCGTTACAGTTCGTGATCGACTATAAGCGATTGAAGCATGTGTTCCGCTTTGATGAAAACGGCGAATTTGAGACAACCGACCAAATGCTGATCAATTGGATGAAGAAAAACAAGAGCTTTATCCGCTGTGAAGAGTCGGCGACCGCGCCGGCGGCTGTCAATCCGTTTGTCGCCGCGTTCTTGAAAACAGCTGAGGAGATCGAGAACCGTGGAGAAGCCGAGCCTGAGCCGGAGCCGGAGAACGAGCCGCCCCTGTTTAAATGCGACAAATGCGATAAGGTTTATAAATCCCAAGGCGCGCTGACAGCGCATATCCGGAAGGTGCATGGATGAGGGAGGAGGGAGGGGGGATAAACATAGCGCAAAAGCGCTTTGCAGAGCCGTTGGCCTTGCAATATATTATCCGTATTGTTTTCTGGTCATAAAGAGAAATCAGTCAAATTGTTGCAGGCAGCTTGAACCTTACTAAAAATAGATGAGTTTTTGGTAGCTGCAGATGGCAGCATAAAAGTGTTTTCGGCAATACAATTTTTGCATATTTTTATAGCTGTACAAATTAAAGAATTATCGTCGGAGTATTTAGCGTTTGGATTGTTTTTCAAATTTTGAAAGGCATTTAAGAGCAATAAGTCTGCAGTATTCATGAACATGTAGTCCTGCATTAAACTATCGTAGCTTTCTGTATTAGGAACAGTATAATCTAAAAATTCCAAAAATTCTTTGTTCATAGTTCTTGATCGTCTACATTTTCGATAAAGCGTTATTTTATCACATATTTTATTATAGTAACGATATGCAGTTAAAACTTTATCAGCAGATATATCAGTAATCAAAGAGTCAATCTGTTCACGATTAAATAGATCGTTTTTCCCCCTTTTTGCAGTAGCCGCATACTCGTTATTGTAGAATGCAACAAAAATTTGAATTGTTTTTTCGAGCGGAAGAATTTTTTCCTTAGGGAACTCTGTTGTTTTTTTAAGTGTCAATTTATAGCTATATTCGTTTGCCAATCGCTCCAAAAAATATCCCTTTAGAGACAACTGTTCTTGTAGCTCTTTAATAAACGTATTATTAGCTAAAAAATAGCTGTCTTTAATTTTTGATTGTGAGTTTAAATATTCTGTAATTTTTGCTCGTAAATCAAAGTCATCCGTTACAATTATCCTTATCGGAAGAAAAACATCGCTGCTAAGGTTATTTGATTCTTGAACATTATTTAGAGAAACAATTGTCTGACATCCATTAACGACAGAGGCAGCAGATAATGTTACTGTTTGACTTCCTGTACTGTTTTGACATTCATCACATATAAAAACAATTCCGTTGTGAAAAAAATAAAAATATTTGGAGTCTTCGCCTTTAGCCGTTCTCTTAATACCTTCATTAACAGGAACATTACCTTCGTAAAGTCTTATATTCTCATCAAAAATGACATCCATCACAGGTTTACAAGCAGATAAGACGTCTTTTGCATTCGCAAAACCAGACCAAGAACTACCCTCGCTATCAAGATTGTAACTTGGATCCAATCTTGCATATTTTAAAGAGATATCCACAACACTGCGTTTCTGAGATTTATCTATTAGATCACATATTCTTTTTTTAGTTATTGTATCAATATGAATATAATTCCCGGTCGAATTTTTAACGCTTTCAATATGGGTGTCTAATGAATCCTGAGCTTGTACAGATAACCCATCAGTATAGGAAACAAAAATGTATTTATAGTTAAAAATGTTATTTTCTTTTATTTCTTTCCAAAATGATATAAATCGTTCATTTGCAACTCGTGGTTTACGAGGTGCAGTTAATTTGCTATAGCCATTCTCTATTTTTAATGCAGTTTTTTCATCAATACGTTTATCGATATTTGCTTGTTTATCAGGAAATTTGAACTGATACAAACGTATCGTGTTACCTGATATAATTACAGCATCAATACCATTATCTCCATTTCCGTCAATTATGGCTTCTGCTATTTCTTGAACTGTCATTTTTTCGAATTTTTCAAAATACCAATGAGCAAATGCTTTTGAGAGATTAGAGTAACCCTGTTCCTCTTTGATTACAGAGACATCTGAATAGACCCGTTTGTAATAAACTTGAAATCGACCTACGCTTTCCATATAAAATTTCCTCCAGATAAGTTTCACCTTATTATCAATCTTGCTTTTCAATAATGATTATAATACACCAGAATTAGCCAATATGAAAGAGTAGCGGACAAAAACCGCTACTTTTTTACATAAATACAAATCAAGGGAAGTGAAACCATGTCCTATACCGGGACGGAAATCTTTGACCGGGCGATTGCGATACTGGACGAGCTGAGCGACACGGGAACCGTTTTGGACTCGCAGGTGAGCGAATACAAGTACCGCGCGCCGTACCTGCTGGACGTCTGGCAGCACGAAAACACGGAGCTGCAGGAAACGGCGACGATCCTCCGAAAGTCGGAAACAAACCTTTTAGGCGCGCGTTTTGACGTACAGGCGCATTCTACCGGAGATATCACATACGAGTCGCGGACGACGGCTAAAGCGGCTGTATTTACCGTAAACGATCAGGCCGAGGTTTATATAGAAAACTATGTGTCCGGCGCGTGGGTAAACGCGGCCGGATATTATTCTCAGGACGAGGGGGAGGAGACGGGGTTTGACGGGGTGATCAGTGTACCGGCACTGACGGCGCCGTCGTCTTTCAAGTGCCGGATGACGCCACAGGGCGACAAGACGCGCATCCGCTTTTCCGGGGAATATTATTATCTGTTTTCAAATTTCGCCCTGTTTGAAGCCGCGTTTTCAAGCTGCGGGAAGGTACCGGAGTACGGCGAGTACGTCCGATACGACCTGCCGGACAACTTCGATACCGTTTCACAAATCCTCACGGAGTCCCCGTCGGCGGGGCTGACGCACCGGTGGGAAAACGGCGACCTGATGGTTGGGTATGACTATGAGGGCGAGATCAAGATCACGTACCGGCCGTCACCGGTAAAGATCACGGATCTGTCACAGACGCTGGAGATCAGCGACGGGGCGGCGACGGCCGGCGCGTATTATCTCGCGCATCACTTTTTCATATCGGACCAGAACGAGGACATGGCGAACATGTGCGCGGGAAAGTACCGGGAGATCGAAAGCAAGATGTCGGTTAAAAAACCGAAGGCGCCAACGAGCATACGGGACGTGTACGGGATATCGGGTATCCGGTAGTATAACCCTCATCAGTCGGCAGAGCCGACAGCTTCCCCCAGGGGGAAGCCTTTTTATTGGAGGTGAATTATAAATGAGCGAGGCCCAGACCTTTACCATTGAGGCGTTCCGGGGCGTCAATAAAAAGACGACGGAAACACTGCTGGAGCTGGGAGAAGCCAGCGACATGATCAACTGGATGATCACGGACGACCGGAAGCTTAAAAAAATGTACGGTTACGTGCGGCTTTTTAATACGCTGGGCGACCAGAACATCAACGGCCTGTGGCACGGCGCGTTGTCCGGCATCTATCATTTTCTTTTTGCGTCCGGCGGCCACATTTACGAGCATGACCTGACGGCGGGGACGAATACGGACCTCGGCACGCTTGAGGACGCTTTTCCGACGACGTTCTGGGTAACGAACAACACGGTGTATATCATGGACGGCAACGAGCTGTATTCCTGGAGCGGGACCGGCGGCATCGCGGCTGTAACGGGATACGTGCCGACGGCCTTCACGGCGACGCCGCCGAGCGGAGGCGGGACGATTCTGGAAACGATCAATTACATGAGCGGGCAGAAAACACAAAATTTTTCGGCCAACGGCACGGCGTCCGTTTATCAGCTGGCCGAGTATGAAATCGACTCGGTTGACAAGGTTTATTACAACGGGACGCTGAAGACGGAAACAACGGACTACACCGTTAATAAGACGAGCGGCACGGTATCTTTCGTGTCTTTACCGCTAAAGGGGACGAACAATATTGTCATCACCTGGACAAAGGTCGCCGCCGGGGACCGGGAGCTGATCACCAACAACCGGTATTCCGGCGGTGTGTATTACTCGCGGTACTGGCTGTACGGCAACCCGAACCATAAGAATACGCGGTATGTGTCCGGTGTGACGATGGCCGGTGTGTCGGACCCGACGTACTGGCCGAAGTTTGCCGACAGCGACGCCGGCGAATATGAAATAACCGGGATTTGCACCCAGTACGATAAGCAGCTTGTCTTTACGGCGGGCAACGAAACCGAGGCGTCGGCCTGGTACTCCTATGAAGAGACGTACACCGATCCGTCGACGGGTATCCTGACCACACTGTTTCCCGTTAAGCCGATCAGCTCGAAGGTCGGCAACGTGGCCAAGGGGCAGATCAGGATCATTTATAACAACCCGTTCACGATCTGGAAGGGTATCTACGAGTGGGCCAGCACGAGCGTCGTCAACGAGAAAAACGTCGGCTGGGTCTCGGAGAAGATACAAAACGACCTGGACGCCGCGGACCTGTCAACGGCCGTCACAGTGGACTGGAGCGACAAGGGGCTATACTGGCTGTGCATCGGGACAAAAGCGTGGGTGCTCAATTACCGCGTGGGCGCGTGGTACGTGCTGGACTTAGCGCACACGCCGACGTGTTTTGCCATCGTTAACTCGGCGCTGTACTTCGGGACAACGGACGGCATGATCATGCGGTTTGACGAAAGCCTCGGCACGTATGACGGCAGCACGATCTCGGCCGCCTGGGAAATGGGCTATTACAATTTCGGCGTCGACTACATCATGAAATTCGCGCTGCGTATGTTTATATCCATCCTGCCGATGACACGAACGCATGTGGATATTTACCTGTCGACCGACCGAAAGGCGTCGTATCAGCTGATTGGGACCGTGAGCTATTCGCTCAGCTCGTTTGAGACGTGGGACTTTTCCAATTTCAGCTTTGAGACGAATTACAGCCCGCAGCCGTTTAAACGGAAGATGCGGGCCAAAAAGATCGATTACCTGAAACTGCGCCTCGTGAACGACGGGACGGACAGCGCGACCGTTTTATCACTGAATATCCCGGTGCGCGCCGGCGGCGAGATCAAGAACAGACATTAAATCGCGGGTAACCCTCATCCGTCGCGGCAAAGCCGCGCCACCTTCCTTAATCGCGCAAGCCTTTGCGAAGGCTTGAAACCGCCTGACGGCGACGCGGTTTCAGGGCGGGAACCAGTTCCCCCCTGATGCCCCCCTCTGCTCTCCGAGGGGGACGAAAAACACATGAGATGCAAATAGCGCAAGCCTTTACGCGGAACATAGGGCCGCAGGGCCTGTGCCCTCATCCGTCGCGGCAAAGCCGCGCCACCTTCCCCCAAGGGAAGGCTATAAGACTGGAGATGATTTTATGGCTATGACGGAATATACGAAAACGATCGATACGATCACCAATATCGGCACAAACGCGACCGAACGGGGACTGACGACGCAAGAGTTTAAGTCGAAATTCGATTACGAGCTGCAGCAGTTCGTGGCCTGGTTCAACGACACGCACAAAACGGAGTTTGAGGCGCTAGTCTCTGAGTTTGATGCACTGACGGCGGCCGACATACCCATTACGGACGGCGGAGAGCATTATACGGCGACAGACGTTGAAGGGGCGCTGACAGAACTTTTTACGTCTGTCAGTAGCGGGAAAGACGGCCTCGCTGCTGACGTAGAGAACAAAGGCGGAACCGTCTCGCAGGCTGGAGATCATCCGACGTTTGATGAACTGTCTGACGGCATAGATTCTATTTTCGTTGGAGAGGACACCTCGGACGCAACGGCGGGAACCGGCGACGTATTGGCTCCAAAAACGTTTTATGCCAACGGCAAAAAAACCGGCACTATGCCCGACCGGGGGACGTACAACATTACGCCGTCGGCCAGCAATCGGACTATTCC
Source organism: uncultured Sporobacter sp. (assembly GCA_963675425.1). Lineage (GTDB taxonomy): Bacteria > Bacillota > Clostridia > Oscillospirales > Oscillospiraceae > Sporobacter. The sequence goes on from OY776214.1 coordinate 3,360,281, forward strand.
GGCAGGTAAGCACAGCGGTTCCGGCGTCGTGTATGGCGACGCCAATCTGATTGCCGGCAATATAAAAAGCGGCGTAAATATTTTCGGCATTACCGGGAATTTCGCCGGTGGCGCGCAAATCGCAAGCGGGTCTGTATGGGCAACTGGTGTTGGTTCAACATTTTATATACACACCGGGGTTGCTGCTACCTTCTACAGCATCACACTAAATGTTGGATTTACTCCCAAGGTAGTCATTGCCATCGACGCTACGTACGGCTCTTATTCGACCACATACCAAGAAAGCTTTACTGTAGCACCAGCTTATACGGCAAAGATTAAGACAACAGGTCCAAGTAATCCGTTTCTTTATATTATTAAAGAAAATCAGGGAGCAGCTGCTATCGGATCAACAACCGTGTTGCCGGTTTGGCAATTCAACACAAATTACAACTGGATTGCCATTGGATAAGCCGCATTGACAAATACTGCCGAAAGTCGTATATTTTGGGTAAGCCCTCATCCGGCGCTGTGCGCCACCTTCCCCCCCAGGGAAGGCTTTTAGACGGCGGGCGGAAAACAATCCTCGAAAGGAGACCCTTTATGAAAAACTGGAAAAAACGCGCTATATCCATCCTATTCGCGATCATCCTTTTGACCGGGACCGCGCTGGCGGCTACATACGAATGCGTGAGCGTAGAATACCCCATCATCGTAAACGGCGAGACCATGACCTTTACGGACGCGGAGCCGATGAACTACAACGGGCGAACGATGCTGCCTCTCCGGGCTGTAGCGGATGCCCTGGGCGTTCCGATTGAGTGGGACGAGAATAACCAGCAGGTTATTATTGAAACCGTCCAACCGTCCACATCCCCGGAACCAACGATCGACACGGAGGCGCTAAAAGATGCCTGTGTGAAGATTCATGTAGGCACAGACGGTAAATACACACATCAGGGCAGCGGTGTACTTATAGACTATGATGAAATTCTGACTTGTTATCACGTCGTGGACGAGGGCAAAACAATGTTTAAGGCGTTTTACGAAGACGGGACGGAAAAGCAGTGCGACCTGACGGACACGGCGGAGAGCGAAGACGCGGCTATCCTCGAACCTGCCGGCACCGACATAAAGCCTGTTAAAATCGGCGACAGCGATGGGGTAGAAATTGGTGACACAGTGTATGTCGTAAGCTCTCCGGGCGATAAAATAAACGTTGTGACAAGTGGAGTTATCGAGTCAGCCGGGCATAAAGGTGGCGTATTTGTTTACGGCACTACTGCTAACGCAGACCCCGGCAGTTCGGGTGGGGCAGCTTTCAACGCAAATGGAGAACTAATAGGCATAGTAAGTACGGCAAGCGAAGACGGAGAATATAGTTACTTTATTCCAATTAACGACATACGAGAAGCGCTGGCAAAATAAACCCTCATCAGCCGGCGAAGCCGACAGCTTCCCCCAGGGGAAGCCTTATATAGACGAAAGCACTCCAAACGGGGTGCTTTTTGCATGCCTGAAAGGAGTGTAAATATGTCAACGAAAACCACATACATAGACCCGACCGGCACCATGCGGCGGGGATACATCGTCAACGGAAAGACCTACAGGGACCCCGAAGGAACGACCCCCGTTGATAACGGCTCTGTCGTATTTGCCGGCGGGAAGCAGTATTACAAATCGAACGGTGTCGGCGAGCTGTGGGACCCAAACAACGAAGATCAGCCAACTAATTGGGGAAGAGGAGGGGTGGCAGACCCAAGGGAAAACACGTCTCTTGGCGGCGGCAGGAGCGGCAACTCATACGGCGGCAGCTCCAGCCCGTACGATATCGACCTGCAGCGGGAAATCGACAACCTGTACAGAGCGCAGCGGGAATCGCAGATCGCGGGGCTCAAGTCCGCCGCGGAGTCCGCCATTGGGAACCTGACGAAGACGTATAATACGGGACTTTCCGACCTTGACACGACGCAGAGCGGGATCGGGGAGCGGTATTACGGCAAGCGAAATCAGGCGGCGGCGCAGAGCGACATCGGCGCGATGAACTTTGCCCAGTACATGGCGTCACGGGGCGTGAAGGGCAGCGCCGGCGGCATGCCGGAAATCTACCGCAACAACGCGCTGCAGGGCACGCTGGGGAATCTCGACGCGTCCGAGGCTCAGGAAAACGCCGCCATTGACCGCCAGCGTTCGCTTTTGACAAGCTCCTACAACACGGACATCGACACGGTAAACAACCAGCTGACGTCCGGTATCGCGGAGGCCGGGGCGTCACTGGACGCGGCGGCCCTTCAGCAGAAAATCGACATGCTGAAAGCTCAGGCTGAAAAATCCGCCGCGCAGACGACGGCGGACAAAAACGCGTGGCTGAGCACCATCGGACGCTTCTCAAACGACTATCAGGCTGAGATCAACCGCGTTCAGAACGACGGCGACCCGTCCAACGACTGGCAGATTCCATACTTGCAGTCGGCAAGGCAGGACAAGATCAACGCGCAGAACCAGAACGACCAGCAAAGGTTTATGGACACGATCGGCCAGTACGCCGGACAGTACGGCCAGCAGGCCGACATCATTAAAAACGACGGCGACCCGTCCAACGATTGGCAAATCCCATATCTCAGGACAGCGGAGGCAGAGGAAGCGGCGGCACTGGCGGCCCAGAAGAGCGGGGGAGGGTATAGCGGCGGGGGAAGCTACACCGGAGGCGGCAGCGCGGACAGCGGACAAGACGCCGGCATTGTTGATACCATGCTGGGATTTGGAAACGACACAACCGCTTACGAATACCTTATAAGCCTTGGGCTGGCTCAGGGCAAAACAGACATGCTGTGGAACTTCTATACGAACAGCGGCGGAACAGCGGGGGGAACGAACTATGATAGCGCGCTGAACCGGGTACAAACCATGATGAACAGCGTCGGCACCGGAGCCAGCATAACCGACGTGCAAAACAGCGTTGCCGATTATCTTGTCGAGCTCATTCAACAGGGGTTTCCGAGGGATCAGGCCTTACAAATCGCGCAGATCGCGGGGATCACTTTAAACTAGGAGGGCACTATGGCAACGGGTGTTGACAAATTAAAATCCTTGTTGGGAAGCGGAACGTCACAGAGCACCGGAAACATTGACCGGCTGGCGGCGGCGCTCGGCAAGACGTACACAGCGCCGCAAATGCACACTGTTCCGCCAGAGAAGAAAGTGTTCTTGCCGCCAAAATTGAGGTTTACAGTTCCTAAGAGCGAAACGCTTTCCGACAAGCGGAACAGATTGCAGGCGTTAGAGCAGCAACAGGCCGGGCTACCGATTGTACTAAAAGACTACGACGCGCGGAAAAACCAGCTGTCGCAGGAAATCGGAACGCTTAAAAACGACGTTAAAAGCTATTACGGCGCGGCGGACCCCGGGCCGCTGCTGGCACAAATGGGTACGCAAACGAAAAGCCCGTACAAAGAGTACAGGCTAAAACAGAGAGAAGACGAGCTGGAAAAGCTGCGCCGGGAGCAATCCGGCATCGGGTATACGCTTAAAGCCGAGGACGACGCGCGGCGCGACGAGCTGGCAAAAGAGATTGAGGCCAAGCAAGCCGTACTGGATCGTTTAAACAACGTTACCGGAACAGAGGCCATAGACCCGATATTTAAGGGCCTGTCTGGCTTTAATCAGGACGTTGTGACGGCAATGTTTAAGAATCCGTTTCTTAAATACAGCCCACAATTGCAAATCGCAAAATGGGCCGGATTCGACGCGGAAGATAAACTGAAAAATCTGGTAAACAGTAACACGGAATATTTTACACAAAAGGTTGACCAGGCCAAGGAATACAGCGGTAAAGGGTACGACGTGTACGCGACCATTGCCGAGGGCGTCGGCGGGGCGCTGCCACAGGCCGTGCTGGCCGTTATGAGCGGGGGGACCTCCGCCGCTGCGGCGCTGCCGGCGCTGGGCGGCAACGCGGGAATGGCGACCGCCGTCCAAACGGGCCTTACGACGCTGGCAAAAAACCCACAATTCTTACCGACGTTTATGCAGTCTTACGGGTCGGCGTATAACGACGCCATAGCAGACGGCGCGACGGAGGAGCAGGCGCAGCTTTCCGCAATAATTTCCGGCCTGGCCGTGTCCGGCATTGAGATGGCCGGAGGCATCCAGAAGCTGCCCGGTGAGGTTGAAAAGGGGACGGAATCGTTCGGCAAAGCGCTTTTTAAAACAGCGATGGAAGAGGGCGCGGAGGAACCGGCACAGGGCATCGTGCAGCGCAGCGTTGCCAACGCTGTTTATAATCCGTCGGCGCCATTAACGCCGAAATTCACATGGGAATCAGGCGCAGGACTTGGCAACAACTTAAAAGCAAATTATACCGCCAGCGCAAACAGCCCGGACGCGGTATTAAACCCATTGACCGCCGCGCAGGAATTTGCCGGGGGCGCGACGGTGGGCGGGATCCTCGGCGGCGGGCAGATCGCTGTGGGCAAGGCCTTTAACGCGGCGCTGCCGAAGGGGAACACGGAAAACGGAGAAGACATCCATCAGCTTCTTTCACAAGGGCGTCAATTGCCCGAGGCGATCGCTGATGATGTCTTCTCCGTTGACACCACTGTACCACTAAATGTAAATGGCGTCAATGTTCGGGATAGCACGGGAGCGGCGCAAACGAAGGCACCGGAAACGCAAAGCGGCCTTATATCGTATACGCCGCAAGACGTCAGCACCTTTAAAACCGGCGGCAATAATCTGGTTGACAATGTCGATACGACGCTGAAAAACTTTGCCGCGCAGTATTATAACGACGAAACCGGCAGCGGCGTAAAGCTCGACGGATCACAGAAGGCCGTCCGGCTGTATATCGGCCGGATCAACGACCGCGTATCCAATGCTGTAAAGACAATCCTTGCCGGTACCCCGTGGGCGCCCGGAAACGTAGACGGCGCGAACGTTATCCTGAAAAATACTGACGCAACACATATTTATAACGAGCACGGTCCCGGGAACGAGCGCGCCGCAGGACAGCTTCCTGTAACACCGGAAATCCTGTCCAGGTACGGCGAGGTCATCGGGGATCCGGACTATGTTGGGCTTTCCGATAAACAGACGAAACAGGGCGCGCCCGTCCTCATTTTCGTAAAAAAAATCAACGGCCATGCTGTGGCTGTTGAGGCTTATTCCGATGCGCAAAAGAGCTTGTATCCAAAAACATTCTACACGTTTGACAGCAGCTCCCCTCAATTGGCTGATTATATAAACAATATGAGAAGCCGCCTGAGTGTGGCTGCAATCGCTCCGGGAGGAGCTCCTGCATCTAACGTCCTAAACGACACACCTGCGGCGGCTTCTATTAACACCAATATACCACAAAATGTCAATGGTGTCAATGTGCAGGATAGCATGGGCGCGATGCAAACGGCGTCGAATCTGACAAATGCGTTAACGCCGCCGCTGCCGACGGTACAGAGCGCGGCGAAGCCCTTGGGCGTTTCACCCTTTGCCCCGGCACAGGCACAGCAGACGCAGAAGCTAAATCAAACAGAAGACGCGAGCCCTCAACCGCGCGATTACGGAAGTAATCAACTCGGGATAGAGGGAGCGTCTTCTATTGACACCACTATACCACAAAATGTAAATGGTGTCAATGTTCAGGATAGCACGGGAGCAGCGCAAACGAAGACGCAAGGGACACAAGCAACACGGGGACTTGAATCCTATACAGCCAATGAGGCGCAGAATTTCCTCACAGGGTTAAAGAACCGTGTAGTTGGCTATGGGACGAGTATCACTGATTTTGTTCGTTCTGCCATTCAGTCAAAAGGCTCCGGGGAAAAGCTTTATGTTGGAAAATTAAATCAAGTCACGGCGAATAGAATTCTTGCAGAGACGGGGTATTATTTGAGCGGGTACAACGTCATCATGAATGACGGAGACGCGTGGCACTCATACAAAAATCACTTTCTTAAAAATAAGAAAAATGAGATTAAGCTGACGCCCGAAGCGTTTGAAATGCTTCCGAAAATAATCGCTCAACCAGACAGCGTGGAAGTCTCACCAAATCTTGACGGAAACGGTAAAGTTGCGCTGATATTTACAAAAAAAATAGGCGACACGTATGTCACCTTGCAGGGAATATCATCAAATCAGCATGCTCTCATGTTCGATACCATGTACATAAATAAGGAGAAGCCTCCCGAAGCGGATCGTGCCGATAACGGCCCTCCCCTTACGTCCAAGACGAGCGACGGGCAAGCATCTCCCAATGACACCACTGTACCACAAAATGTAAATGGTGTCAATGTTCTGAGTAGCACGGGAACGGCGCAAACAGCGTCGAATCTGACAAATGCGTTAACGCCGCCGCTGCCATCGGTACAGAACGCGGCGAAGCCGCTACTTCATTTCGTAACGCAGAATCTAAAAGAAGGCGATTCATCGCCTACCCGTGGTGACAACGGATCCAATCCGCAGCCCACTAAGACAATGCCGCCTTCTATTGACACCAATGTACCACAATATGTCAGTGATGTCAATGTGCAGAATAGCATGGGAACGGCGCAAACGGCGTCGAATCCGGCGCTGAATACCAAGGCGGAGGTGATCGGTAAGAATCCGTTTTCGATGAGGCAAACGCAGAGGGCGAAGCTAGGTGCGTCGCCATTTGAAAAAACGGGAATACAGCAGTCGGAAGCAACAAGCGCAGGGAAATCACTGACAGACGCGCTCAAGCTCACGACACCGGATGTAAACCCACTGGAAATCGACAATGTTAAAACCATGCTGGCTGAAGAAGGCGAAAATATACCAAGTAATGATGAAGCGGATTACAGTTTTGCGTCAGGCCTGAGCGGAAAAGGTATAGCCTACTCAAAAGACCTGACGAGAAATCTTGACGCCGCGGCTGGCGGCAATCAGAGCTTACGGGCAAAATTACACGACGTGATAGAAAAACCGCTTCTTGAAGCGAAGGCCCGGTATGCACAGAATGTGCGAAACAAGCTAAACAACCTGAAAACGTTTATGGACAAGCTGGGCATTAAGAAGGGGACGGATGAAAGCGCCGCCGTACAGTGGATAGGCGAAGGAGAACGCCAGGACAAATACGGGGAAATCCAAAGCTATTCTCTGGCTCAGTTGAAAGAAGACTTCCCGCAGAGCTGGCAGAAAATTGTTGAAGCCGAAAAATATTGCCGAAAACTATACGATGAATTTATTGACCGGATTAATCATACTCTTGAGAAAATCTATCCGAACGCACTTGAAAACGCCATTGAAAGCAGAGGCAAAAAACAAGCGGAGGAATATTACTACAGGGAGCAGGCGAAGGTACAGGAAACTCTGAGAAATGAAATAATAAGAAATATTGAAGAAAAACAAACCGTTTTTAAGACAAAGAAAGAAGGGACCAAAGTTCGGGCTGATCTTGAAAATTCCATGAACTACAACACGATGCGGCTCACAAAGGTCGAAGAAAAAATAGACAAATACTTTGAAATGGCCGAACGGGCGAAATACACGGCGGCAAGCATTTCGGCCGATATCGAAAGCGGGGAAGTGCTGAGGAACAAGAGACTTCTCAAACGTAAAGACTATTACCGTCATTATCAGGAAATTGCTAGCGGTTTTTCAGGGCTTGTAAATCTCGTTTCGACGCCCGCAGACATCGATGCGAAGTTATCAGGAATGTCAGAATACACGCAGCCAAAAACAAAATGGGCCGGATTTATGCAGAAGCGGATCACGGGTAAATACAAAGAAGACGCTATAGGCGGCCTCCTTGAGTATATCCCGTCGGCGGAATACAAAGTGAATATTGACCCCATTATCGCGAACGGGCGAGCGCAAATCAAAGGAATAGCTGAAGCAACAACGAATACGAGAAATGCTAACAGGTTCCTTGAATGGTACACCGACTATATTAATGATCTTGCAGGGAAAACTAATCCTTTTGACAGGCCGCTTCAAAAAATTATCAGCCGAAAAGGAATTGCGCTTCTTAAACAGCTGAACAGTAGGGTTAAAAGCAATGCGGTTTTAGGTAACATGCGTTCGGCAATAGCTCAGTTTTTTAACATCCCGAATGCAGCGGCCTATATCAAAAACCCTGTTGACTGGGCAAAAGGAATGAAGCTTTTTATGGACCAGCTGCTTGGCCGCATGGACGCGACAGACCTGATGAACCAGAGCGGATTTATAAACGAGAGATATCTTGATTCGGCTTTTTCGCAATTCGATGAGGGGATTATAAAAGCTCCTGGGAAATTTGCAAACTGGCTTTTAACAGTCGGGGACAAACAGGCGACAAAGCTTATATGGTCAAGCGCTTATGAACAAGGGGCCAGACTTGGGAAAGAAAACCCGGTTGCCTATGCGGACGATATAGCAAAGAGATCGGTTGCGGGGCGTGGAATAGGTGAAGTTCCTCTAGCACAGAAATCGGTGATTACACAATTGGTTGCGCCGTTTCAGATCGAGGTCAATAACTCGTGGCAGCTGATGAAAGAAAAAATAGCAGAGAAGGACGCGCTGGGGTTATTAGGTTACTTCGTCGTCTCGTGGCTGATGAATTCCGTTACAAGAGAGCTGTTTGGATTCGACGTTTCGTTTGATCCGATAAATGCGCTCAAGGAAGGAGTGGAAGATTGGGACGAAGACGAATCGATAGCCCAAAATACTGTTAATGTTTTAGGAAGGCTCGGCGGAGAAGCTTTATCCGCGATGCCTTACGGGTCACAGATTGCGGACTACATAATACCGGACGAGGATAAGAGGGAACGGATTTTCGGAGATTCCGACCCAACGCGATACGGCACCGGAAATATTGGATTGAATATGCTGTTGAAACCGTTTGTATCTGCAGCATCGGGAGAAGACATTAAAGACGATCTGCTTTCGGCAGGACTTAATATTTTGCTTCCGTTCGGGGGCAAACAGGTTGAACGAGCGATAAAGGGAATACCAACGGTATCCCAGGGCGGTAGCTTTACCAAAAACAGCTACGGCGAGCAGACCATGCAGTATCCGGTGTTTAACCACAACCCGTTTGAAACGGCAAAAAATTACGGAAGGGCGGTGTTATTCGGCAAATCATCGCTGCCAACGGCGCAGAACTGGGTACAAAACGACTTTGATACCAACTCGGTGCGGGAGACGGCAGCCTACCAGGCGCTTGTGAATATGGGCGCCGACGCCAAGCTTACATACGACACCATACAGGCGGTATCGTCCGCGCAGAAGACAAACGACCTGTCTGAAACGCAGGTAAAGAAAAACGTGATCCAAGCATCCGGGCTGACAGCCGATCAAAAAGCAACGCTTTACTACGAGCTGATGGCGGATAAAGAACGGAAAGAGGACGTGCAGCGGCTCATCGACGGCGGCAACCTGACGCAGCAGCAGGCGCTAAAGATATTCAACACCCTTGAAACCTCACAGGCTACGGATACGATATCCTTGAACCGGGCGAAGAAAAACGCGCTGGCGTCTTCCGGCCTGACGGCGGCGCAGAAAGCGGACGTTTACACTGAGCTGCTGGCCTCAACGGATGATAAAGACAAAATACAGGAATACGCCAACGCAAGCGGGTTAAGTCCGGAGAAAGCGGCCGAAGTTTACACGACGATAGCGCTGCTGAAACCGGAGCCCGGAAAAACGCAGGTGTCTGACTTCCAGAAAATCAGTAAGATTGCCTGGTACAAACTAACCGACAAACAGACGGCGGCGCTGGTGGCGACGATGTATACGGACAGCTCCAAAGATTCGCTGCTGCCGTACCTCAGCAATCCGAAATCGCTCATAAACATGTACGTCAAGACGCGCGACAGCGAGCTGGTGAGTATGACGATCCCGTCGGAATTTTCGCTAGACAATAAGTCATACACGCTTACAGCGTCTGAAAAACGTCTGTTTAAGGATGCGTATGTCAGGCTGTTTAATGCCGCTGTTACGTCTTCTTCGACAGCGGAGCAGATCAAAGCGGCGCGGGACGACGCGTACAACGCGGCCAAGCTGGCCGTCGTGAACAGCAGGAACTGACAGAGCCGGAAACGGCTCCGTTTATTCAAGCCGCCGGCAGGCGGTATTTTTATTGGGAGGCGGTAAATTGTCAAATGAAATTATAGTCGCGCTGCTGGCCCTGGGCGGCACATTGGTGGGCTCGTTCAGCGGCATCCTGGTTGCGAACAAGCTGGTTAATTACCGGCTGCAGCAGCTTGAAAAGAAGGTGGACAAGCATAATTGCCTGGTTGAACGGATGACACTGGCTGAAGAAAAAATAAAGGTCGCCAACCATCGGATTGAGGACCTGGAAGAGGCGGTGGGTTAATGTGAAATACAGCAAGATCATCGTGGCGTTTATTATCTTGGCCAACGTCGTATTCGCCGGTGCTGTGCTGTACGTATTCCTCAAAACGTCCAGTGAACCATCAGCACTGGTCGCGTCATGGTTTGCGTTCACGACAGGGGAGTTGTGGGCGACGGCATCGATCCGGAAGAAGAAAGCGGAAAACGAAAAATGTAATACGGAGGTACATTATGAAAACGATTATGAAGAAACTATCTAGCCGTAAGCTGTGGGCGGCTCTTGTCGGCGTAGCGACCGGCCTCGGTATGGTATTCGGACTGGATCAGGACATCATCACTACAGTGGCGGGGGCCGTTGTGTCCCTGGCATCCGTCATTACATATGTCGTGACGGAAGGTAAGATTGACGCCGAGGCAGTCAAGGCGGCGCTGGAGGCTGCGCAAAAGGCAAAAGACGCGGTGGCGGACGATGAATAGTCAGGCGCAGAAGCTTATCCAGATTGCCGAGGGTGAGGTCGGTTATCTGGAAAAGGCCAACAACAACCAGCTCAATGACAAGACAGCTAACGCCGGTAAAGCCAATTGGACAAAGTACGGAAAGTGGTACGGCCAGGGCAAGAACGGATATGCCTGGTGCGCTATGTTCGTTTCGTGGTGTGCGTCCATGGCCGGGATCTCGACGGACATTATTCCGCGCTATCATTCCAGCACAGCGGGCATGAACTGGTTTAAGCAGCTCGGACAGTTTGACAAAAACCCGAAACCCGGAGACGTCATATTCTTTGGCAGCGGCAGCACTGCCCAGCACACCGGCATTGTCCGCGCTGTCGACGCCGGCCGGGTCTATACCGTTGAAGGCAACACGTCGGGCGGGTCGACGCTGATTGCCAACGGCGGCGGTGTGGCCAAGAAAAGCTATCCGCTGAGCTATGCTAAAATACTCGGGTACGGACACCCGGACTATGAGGACAGCGAGATCGAAAAGTACAAGACGATCATTCAGGATCACTGCAATTTCAGCAATCCTGACGGCGTGTTTTCGCTGACCGACAAAAGCCCATGGGCGAAAGACCTGTACAGGAAATGGGCGGAAAGCTATAATTAATAACGTAAAAGCCGCAGGACCGGGATGAACCGGTGCCTGCGGCTTTTTGCTGCCTATTATCAGAATGTTATTATTTCATAATCAGATATCATGTCATGTGCCAGATAATCGGTGCGGCTTGCAAACGGGCCGATATTAAAGGTTTTATTAATCGAGTAGGCGGGCGTTCCGGATGCGCCGCCGTCGTACCAGGTTTCAAAAGCGCTTATTTCAGCGGCATTCATTTCATATTCCATGACATCGTCCGTTGCCATTGTCACTTTCAGAAGCGTGGTCTTTGTGCTGGTATCTGGTGTTGACGAGGTATTATAGGCCATTACTTCAAAGAAGGCGATTTTTTTAAAAGCAATGTTGTCCGTACGGCCGGACAGCGAACCGAGATTATAGTTTTTAGCAATGGAATAGGAGGGGCTGCCGGCGCCGCCGCTGCTATACCATGAAATAAAGGCATTTGCGGCACTGGTTGACATGTCATATTCCTTGCTTTCTCCCGTGATCATCGTGATACGAAGAAGCGCGTTGCCGTCGGTGGGGTCGTCGGGGGTGGTGGAAGATGAAACGGTGTAGCGTTCAACGGATGATAAGTAAGAAGTACCGTTATGACCGCCAATAGCATAGATTTTGTCACCTATTACTTCTGCTTCATACTGATACCGTACCACTGACATAGATGAAAGTGCTGTCCATGTATTGGTGTTAGGATCATATACCTCTGTTGATGATAAGGAAGTTGGGTTCAAGCCGCCAATAGCATAAATTTTACCATATATCATCTCTGTTTGGAAGAATACCCGCGATTGGGACATGGATGAAAGTGTTGTCCATGCGTTTGTATCAGGATCATACACTTCTGCTGATGATGCATAATCATTGAAAGAAATTTGGCCGCCAATAACATATATCTTACTATCAATTACTTCTGTCTGAAATTTGGAGCGACCTATCGACATAGATGCCACCGTAGTCCATGTATCTACATTTGGATCATATACTTCTGATGTTGATAAGAAAGTTGAAACGTCATAGCCGCCTATGGTATAGATTTTGCCATCAATTACTTCTGTTTGGAAAAATGCCCGTGATCCCGACATAGATGAAAGCGTTGTCCAAGTATCGGTATCAGGATTATAAACTTCTGTAGCTGATGAATAATTGGTACGACTGCTCATTCCTCCAATCGCGTATATTTTACCATCAATCACCTCTGTTTGGAAACTACTTCTCGCTGTTGACATTGATGCTGCCGTCGTCCAAGTGTTGACGTTGGGATCATAGATTTCTACTGATGAAAGGTAATCGTCATTGCCATTTCTTCCTCCGATTGCATATATTTTACCGTCTATTACCTCTGTTCGGAAGTAACTCCGTCCTTCCGACATTGAAGCAAGTGTTGTCCAAGTGTTTGTCTCTGGTTCGTATACCTCAACTGATGAGGTACACAAACCATTGCCATAAATCCCACCAATAGTATATATTTTTCCATCCAATACCTCTGTTTGGAAACTAGCTCTCGCTGTTGACATACTTGCCACCGATGTCCAGCTGTCAGCTGCAAGTGCGGTTGTGTTTAGCAGGAGGAGCAGCGTGATTGCCACCAAGGCGATGGGGAAGAGCTTTGTCTTTAGAATTTGCTTGATTTTCATATGTATTTCCTTTCTTTACCCATATAAGGGATTTTTGGATATTTGTAATTGTATCATAATTTACTATTTTATGTATAATGGAAAAGAAAAAAGTGGATACGGGTAGAAAAAAAGAGCCGCAGGCGGGTGCGCCTGCGGCGTTGTTGCTGGTTATTAAAATGACGTGGGTTTGCGTCGCTCGACAAACCACCTGCCTATAACATCGTTGGCCGGTATCATACGCTCAAAGAATAAATACGTCGTCTGCCCATGCGTCTTTATAGTATAACGGTCGCCGCCGCTACCTGCTTCTTTGGCTGCGGATTTCCTAACGTCCAGCACCTTATCAATTTCATAAACCGTACCGTTTTCCCATGTAACCGACAATGGTATCATCGTGCCATCGGCGTCAAATTCCGTGACAACTTCCACATACGTTCGAATATCAGGCATATTACTTCTCCTTTGGATAGAAGTTAGGGAAGTTGATTATAAAACGCAGAGCGGTGTATGTCAAATGAAAATAGTGGATCACAGCTTGCGGGGATATGCTGTATATATTATAATGAATGTGCTTGATAGTGAGCGTTATAGTAGCCTGTTGGTGTACGGGCCACCGTACTGACTGATAATGAATTTGGCGAGCGCCGGATTCGGGTTTTTGATCCGGATGGGGTATTGGAGCATTTTCTGGTATTCAAACATTATTCTGCCACCGGCCTTTCATTGTAATCCCACGGCCACGGGTTGTTGATCCACGTGAACTCATCGCCGGAGACAATGTTCGAGATCGTAATGGGGCCGTACATTCTTGTATACTTTTCAGTGCCCTCGGCCATCAGCTTATTCATGGACTGAAGCATCATGAGCGCGTCTCTGTCTTTCGGATGCGTATCAAGGTACAGATTGAGTTCTTTGATCACAAAGCCGAGCGCCATCAACTCACCAAGCGGCGTGCCGGCGTATGGATGATCCTGATTGACCATGTTCAGATACGGCAGGTCAAGCCCTGGAAACAGCGTACCGCGCGTCAGGGCATCCCCGGCGGAATATTTCGGCGAGTTTTCCTGCTGCCAGGGAACAAACCCGGCGGACAACGGCGCGCAAGGCGGCAGAGTCCCCATTTTATAGCTGCATTCTGTCATTTCTGATTGCACGCCGGTGCCGGCGTTGGACTGATTGGACGAATACGGCATGACACCAGCGTTCGGCTTATCTTCCGCATACGGCATCATGCCGGAATCTTGCTTACCCTGCATGGCGCCCATTGTGCCGCTGTTCGGATTGCTCTGCATGGACGACGGCATCATGCCGGAATCTTGCTTACCTTGCATGGCGCCCATTGTGCCGCTGTTCGGATTGCTCTGCATGGACGACGGCATCATGCCGGAATCTTGCTTACCCTGCATGGCACCCATTGTGCCGCTGTTCGGATTGCTTTGCACGGACGACGGCAGCATCCCGGAATCTTTCTTACTCTGCATGGCGCCCATTGTGCCGCTGTTCGGATTGCTTTGCACGGACGACGGCAGCATCCCGGAATCTTTCTTACTCTGCATGGCGCCCATTGTGCCGCTGTTCGGATTGCTTTGCACGGATGACGGCATCATGCCGGTGTTTTGTTTACCCTGCATCACGCCCATCGTACCGCTGTTGGGACTACTCTGCATGGACGACGGCATCGTCCCGGTATTCTGTTTGTCCTGCATAGCGCCCATTGTGCCGCTGTTCGGATTGCTCTGCATGGACGACGGCATCATGCCGGTATTAGGTTTGTCCTGAGCATACGGCATCGCGCCGGTATTTGTGGTGCTCATAGGCTTTGTAGCATCATTGTTCGGTGACGTCATCCAGTTGATCGCGCCGGAATAAAACGGCGACGTGCCCGACTGCGGATCTGACGACGATTTATTGGCGGCCCGAGCCGCGCTGACTGAATGCGGCGTATTTTGTACATAAGGCGCATTCATGTTGTTATTCTGATGCTGCGCGGGACTTGTGCCTTGGTATGCGTTTGGCGGATATCTGTCTTCCAAGTGTTTACCTCCTATGTTATGGACTTTAAGGGGACTCCCCCCAAGCATTATATGAGACCGATTTAACCGGTGTTCATTCCGATGTACGCGCCAATTCCCGGACATATCACGTCCGCCCCTTTCATACCATCTACTGAAAGGGGGAAGGCATGTGAAACGGCTTCTTCAATCTGTTAAGATTATCGTTCCGGCCCTTTTAGCCGCCGCGGTGTTCTTATTATTTATTTCTTCGCCGCTCGACGAGGTGTCGTTTACGACCGCTACAGATGTCGTTCCGGAAGCATTTACTGTCGTTGTCGACGCCGGACACGGCGGAGAGGACGGCGGAGCCGTCTCGCTGACCGGCATGCATGAAAGCGGACTCAATCTGGATATCGCTGAAAAGCTTGAACTGATCTTCGCGTTTTACAGTGTGCCGACCGTCATGACGCGCACGTCGGAAGCGCTTGAATACAGCGAGAATTCCAACACTGTCCGCGAAAAAAAGGTGGAGGACCAAAAACGCCGTTTGGCGCTGATCAACGCACTGGATCAGCCGCTTTTGATCAGCATCCATCAAAACAATTATCCAAGTGCCGGCCCCTTTGGGGCTCAAGTATTTTATGCGCCGACAAACGGTAGCAAGGAGCTATCCGAAACCATGCAGCAGCTGCTTGTTGACTCGATCAATCCACAAAACCGCCGAACAGCGGTCAAGATTCCATCGAGCATTATGCTTATGAATAACGTGTCATGTCCGGCCGTTTTAGTCGAGTGCGGTTTTCTATCAAATCCGGAGGAGGAAAGGCTCCTACGGACCGAGAGTTACCGGCTCAAGCTGGCCGCCGTTATAGCAGCCGGGTACTTATACAGCCAGGAAAGCCTGACAGAACTCATTTACGGAGGCTTAAATGAAAGCGAAAACAGCGTTTTACTGTACGGATTGCGGGAATGAAACGCCAAAATGGCAGGGCAAATGCCCTGCCTGCGGCAGCTGGAATACAATCGTTGAGCAGCCCGCGGAAAAAAAAGTAAAGCCGACAGCACGTACGGCTGCTGTAACCGGCATCCGGCAGCCAAAGCTTATCAGTGAGCTTGACGGCTCCAGTGAGCTGCGTTTTTCAACGGGGCTGGGAGAGCTTGACCGCGTGCTGGGCGGCGGAGCCGTCATGGGTTCTCTCGTTTTAGTCGGCGGCGCGCCGGGCATCGGTAAATCGACGCTGCTTTTACAGATTTGTGGCTTCTTAGGATTAAAGCATAAGATTCTTTATGTAACGGGTGAGGAATCGGAGCGGCAGCTTAAAATGCGGGCGCTTCGGCTTGGCGCGGACGGCGGCGCGTTTTATGTGCTGTCCGAAACGAGCCTGACGGAAATTCTGGCGTCGGCTGTGGCGCTGCAGCCTGACATCATGATAGTCGACTCCATTCAGACGCTTTACAGCGACGAGCTAAGTGCGTCGCCTGGCAGCGTTGGACAAGTTAAGGAGTGTGCTATGGCGCTGCTGCAGCTGTCCAAGACAACCGGCTCGACGGTGTTTCTCGTGGGCCATGTCAACAAGGAGGGTGCGATCGCAGGCCCGAAAGTCCTGGAGCATATGGTGGACTGCGTGTTATATTTTGAGGGTGATAAATCGTCCAATTACAGGATATTGCGCGCAGCTAAAAACCGTTTCGGTTCTACCAATGAGCTGGGCGTCTTCGAAATGAATGAGTCCGGGCTTATTGAGGTCCAAAATCCCTCCGCACTGCTGCTCAGCGGGAGGCCGTCCAAAACACCGGGCACCTGCGTCACCTGCGTTATTGAGGGCACGCGTCCACTTCTGGCAGAGGTTCAGGCACTTGTGACGCCGAGCTTTTACAATGTGCCGCGCCGTAACGCCAACGGCATCGACTATAACCGCGCCATGATGCTGCTGGCAGTGCTGGAAAAGCGCAGTGGGCTGCGGGTCGGCGCTTGCGACGCCTACTTGAATGTGGTCGGCGGACTGACCATAGACGAGCCTTCGGCAGATCTAGCCGTCATCATTGCGCTCGCATCCAGTTATAAGGACAAGCCTGTAAAAGATGATCTCGTCCTAATCGGCGAAGTTGGCCTCACCGGTGAGCTGCGGCCTGTTTCCGGCATCAATCTGCGTCTGGCGGAAGCCGTCAGACTCGGTTTTTCATCCTGTATCGTTCCGCAAAACGCACTGGGCAAAACGGCCGCGCCGGAAGGCATGAATATCCTATCGGCACGGTCGATTTCGGAAGCGGTTGAGCTGGCGCTCATCTGATTTTATTTAGTCCGTTTTATATAATGAACGCAGCCGTCGGACGTGTTTTTCGGCTTGCCCTTGGACGCCGCGCGCTCCAAGCCGCAGCAGCCGTCTTTTTGATACACACAGTCCTCCGTACACGGGATCAGACTCACTGGGATCGCCTCCATTAAGTCGGCGATTCACGACCGCCGCTTTATGTAGTGTGTGCATTTTGGAGAAATAAATGATACAATAATTGATGTCAATAAAAGTCATCCGTCGGTTCTTCAACGTTTTTTTTATCATCCGCGAGCATACGCTGTGAGGCGATGGTCGTCAATGTGGATCCAAGCTGTCCGCATATGGCAGCGAGCATAAAAAGATCTTCCGTATTCTTAATGTTGTTTGCAATAGCGCATGCCAGCGCCGTAATCCCGCCGGGCAGGCAGCATTCGTTCATAAAAACCTCCCCATGTGCCGCTGCAGCGCCAACGCTCCAGAACACAACCTACACAAGATCCCTCCACCCGAGAGGATTCCGTATTATCTCGCCCAGTCATGCGAGACGTTGTAAAACTTGAATATATTTTAGAAGCCGGTCATCGGCCTCCGATATCAGTTTATGCAAATGTTCAATATTTTGGTAGGGCTGGGGAAAGGGAACTAAGAGGTATTTTCACATGTACTTACTCTATCATTACGGCAGGGCTTGTACTATAATATAAATATTGGGGGATATAGCCATGCTGATAAAATATTCGTTTTTATGTGAGGCAGCCAATTTATCCAACGGGTCGCTTAACGCGCTGGGTATCTTTGATACCATCCGGGCGCTTAAGTTTCCGTGCCAGCATCCCAGGTTTACATACGTGGCCAACATCGCATTTGAACGTGAGGAGATCGGCAAGCATCCGTTTAGACTTTCCTTTGTGGGGCTCGACGGACGTGATGTTCTGCCGCCGCTGTCCGGTGAAATTAATGTTAATCCGATGAGTCTCAGGACAAGCCTGGTTCTGCAGCTGAACAACACCAAGTTCCCGGAAGAGGGCGCGTACAAATTTGACCTGACGGTTGACGACCAGTCAATTTGTACCGATATTCTGAAGGTCGTACAGGTTAAACCAAGCGTAACAAAACCAATGTCGTAATTATTGATAAAAGGGGCTGTAGCAAAACAGCCCGAAAAAAAACAGAGCCGAAGTGACTGCGAAAGCAGACACAACGGCTCTGTTTTGGTATAATTTAGGTGTGAAACAAAATAAATACCGTGTCAATTATGGCACGGAAAAACGGAATGTGCAACTGAAAATAGACGAGATGGTCGCGGAAAAGATAATACCAGCGGACGACAGTGTGCGGCTCTTAGATGAAATTATGGAGGAGATGGATTACACCCCGCTAATGAGAGCATACAAACGCATAGGTCGACGCCCCGCAACGAATCCCGTCACGATGCTGAAAATATTGGTGTATGCCATGATGCAGGGCATCTTATCTAGCCGCGCCATCGCTTCGGCCTGCATACGGGACATCAATTTCATTTGGCTGTTAAATGGAGAAAAAGCACCGAACCATAGCGAGATTGCACGCTTTCGGAGCAAGAGACTGCCGGAGTGTATGGAAGAACTTTTCTATCAGTTGGTAGAAAAGCTGTCGATGCACGGAGAGATCAAATTTGAGCACCTGTTTGTGGACGGAACAAAAATCGAGGCCAATGCAAACAAATATAGCTTCGTGTGGAAGAAAAGCACGACGAAATATGAGACCCGGTTGCATGATAAGCTGGCAAAGCTGACGCCAGAACTCTGTTCCAGGTACGGCATCTTAGCGGACTCCCCAGAGGAATTGCTTTGTGCGCTTCAAAGCAGTGTGACGGCTCCGTTCGTATACGGCAGGGGTAAACGGAAAAGTGAGCTGCAGAGGGACATAGAGCTTCTCCAGGGACTTCTCGACCGGAAATTAAAGTACGCCGGGTATCAGGAGACGTTTAACGGGCGCAACAGCTTCTCCAAAACCGATCCGGACGCAACGTTTATGCACATGAAGGACGACCATATGCGCAATGCGCAACTGAAGCCGGGCTACAATATTCAGCTTGGGGTTGAAGGCGAGTACATAACAGGCGCCCTTGTTTCGAGCGAACGCAGTGATCAGCTTACGCTCATCCCACTTCTAGAAGATATGGAAGCGCATCTGGGCAGAAGCTATGCGGATGTGACGGCGGACGCCGGCTATGAGAGCGAGGAGAATTACACATATTTCGAGGGGAAATCCACTGAATGCTACATCAAACCTCAGAATTACGAGCGTTCAAAAACAAAGAAATACAAGAGTGACATGGCGCTCCGTGAAAACATGGTCTATGACGCTGATTTAGACGAGTACACCTGTCAGGTCGGGAAAAAGCTTAGAGTTGTTCGTACTGGTAAACGGAAGAGCAAATCCGGTTTTGAGAGCGATATTACCTACTATGAGTGTGAAAATTGTGAAGGCTGTCCCTACAAAAAGAAATGTGCCTGGGGGATGGGTAACAGAACACTCAATATCTCGAAAAGATTCATTGAGCAACGCGAGCGATCTTTGATACGTATTACTAGCGAGAAAGGCATTCTGCTTCGAATAAACCGCTCTATTCAGTCGGAGGGGGCCTTCGGGGTCATCAAGCAGGATTACCGTTTCCGGCAGTTTCTGCATCGCGGCAACCATAAAGTTCTGACGGAAATGCTCCTGATGGCGATGGGCTACGATATTAACAAGTTTCACAACAAGATTCAAAAAAATCGCACTGGACGACAGCTGTTCCAAAAACTTTTAGCTTAACAACAAAAAAACAGAATACTTTTCCACAACGTGGCAGGTTTAAGGCCGGCCTCCAAATTCTCGTCTCCAGTTTTCCACATGCGGCTATCTTTTTTCTTGTAACAAGTGGCTTTTGGGCATTAATTGGGGGCTGTAGCAAATTTTTGTTTTGCTACAGCCCCTTTTACTGCATATTCGAGTGACGTTTACACATAGGCAAAACATTATTGATCAGGCGATGACAAATTAAACACCGTATATGTCGCATCCAGGAATCGGTCGAGACTGTCGGCCTGTATGATGCCTTTACCCATTTCTTGACGCACCCGTGTCATGTATCTGAACCATTCAGAGGCTTCGTCCGGCGTCACGTTAAAGCTGCTGTTTGTTTTCATATCTGTCCAGAGCTGATAACAATGCATGTTGACCTCTTCAATCGTACGGGGTTTAGCTGACTGCCGATACATTTGCCCGGAAAGCTTTATGATTTTTTGGACTCTGTGTGTCGATATCTTCAGTTCGTTCGATCGTGTATTCAGGTGCCTGTCATAAATGTGTTCGGGTTCATCGTCGGCTACTGCACCGTCATCGGCTACTGCACCGTCGTCCGCTATGGCGCTGTCGTCGGCTACTGCGCCGTCGTCGGCTGTTGTGCCGACGTTAGCTACAGTGCCATAGTCGGTTATCACGGTGTTGCCGGCTGTTGAGCCATTGTCAGCTACGGTGCCATCGTTGGCTATTGCGGGGTTGTCTTTTTCGGGTTTTTGTGTTTGTTCGGCCTGTACACCGTCCGAACCGTACGCATCGGTTTTTTGAGGCTCAAAATTCTTTTTATCCGCACTGCCGATAAGTGGCTCGGCTTTCGTGGGCGCCTGCGCCTCAACTGCCGGTATGTCCGGTGATGGACATTCGCTGTCCGGCTCAATGCGCATACCGCCCGTTTTTACTAAGTACTGCTCCAACAGATATCCATCCTGATCGGAACTGATATATAACCCGTTCTCCAGCAGATAGTCAAACTCAAGATCTATAACCGCTTTAAAAGAGGCCGGTTCAAAAACCAGATTCGGCACAGCGTCATAAAATTGAAGAACTTGTCTTAAATCATCTACATCAGGGCGCCTAAGTCCCCGTATCGCATTGTATACCACGCCGGCAGCCTGGTCCTTCATACAGTCCTTTCCCCTCAGAGGTTCTCGCGGTTCATGGCCGAGCATTTCACGAACAACAGGTTCCAATATATTCATCGTGTTTCCCATCAGGCTGTCTGCCATCCTAAGATACGGAACGCTGCTGATCTTCATATCTGGCAAATCGTCGTAGCTGAAACCAAGCTTTGATGCCGTCATGCTAAAGGCGGTATCGAAGTAAAGCTTTCTGGCTTTATGCATAACGTAATCTTTTTCCTCACCGCCGTATAAAACGGACAGTTTTAAAGCCGCGTACTTCTGCATACGACGTAGATTGCTCCATTGATTGATGGCGGAACCCACCTTATATTCGGTTATACGCTCGAAAAGCGCTTTCTCCGAAGGCGTTTTCCCAGCCATATTTTTAACCCAAAGCTCCTCCGTGCCAATCCCGTCTTTAAGGCAGATTTCTTCAATGACGCAGTCAATTGCTATCTTATCAAACGTTGTTTTAATAAGCGCGGAGCAATACGGGTGGCAGTTTCGGATATACTCCTTTACCGCCTGAGATTCCGTAAGCAAGTCCTTTTCATTTTTTTGTACCTTGTCATAAAGACTAATGCATTGTTCTTTGAAAAATGATAAATCAAACTCAATAAAACGTATTAACGTGATTCCAAGTTTTAAGTCATGTATCCTGCTGCTTCCGGGCACAGAAAAATTAAGGATATCTTTCATATACGGCCTCATATGGTCCATAAAACCGTTTTTTGTTACAACGATCTCACGGAAATTAATAAATTACGGCAATTTTGCAGGTAAATCATAGCACATTAAATATCAGTTTTCAATACAATGAAGGCGTCGACAGGAGTTGTTTTTTTGCTGCCGATAATATACAATAATCAAGAGTGCGTAATAATTTCTTTGAGAAAGCAGGTTTGTGTATGACCTTACCCAATGAATCTGAAATTATAACCCAGTTATCCGAAATGATCGTCAAAGCGGGAGCGAATCTGTTTAAGTCAACAAAATATATTTACGCATTCACTGCCGAAAATTATTTCAAGGGCAGTATCCGGGATTTATTTGTCGTCATTTTAAACGATATCTTTAACGCGGACAAACTGAGCGCCTTTCAGCTTTCATTGGAAGACGAGCTTTGCAGTGCGGTTAATACCCGGGCATACTTCGACATCTATAGGCTGATTATTTACAGCCTGGCCGTCCGTCTTCCGGACTTGTGCAGTGTCGGAAACAACAGCCTATTGGACGCAAAGCAGATTAAGGCGGTTTATGATAAGGTGATCGAACGAGGGGTTAAAACTCATGGAGAAGTCATAGAAGAAAATTATCAGGATATTTTTACCGCTGTCCGTAAAGGAAAGACAATTCCTGTTTACAATGCCGAATGGTTTAAGGGCTATATCTATAGCGCCATACCCGAATTGTCCGAGATTAACAACCGGAATTTATTTTTCATGGGCGCAGTGGACGTGCTTTTCCCCTTGTACTACATCTGCCTTGGAGAGGCGTTTGAAAAATATATCCAAACACACCTATAACCGTTGCGGCAACTAACCTAGTTGACATTTCAAATTCTTCATTATATAATCCAAAATATTATTGTATATTTACATAAAACGCTATATTTTGACAATATTCGATATGATTGGAGAATAACATGTACCTCGGTAGCGTTAGATTTTTTAAGCATCTTATAATAACCTTCATTTTACTGTGCATCGCTGTACCCGTTTTTTTTTGTGTTCGATTCAATCATAAATATAATGAAGCTAAAACTGAAATTAAACAAATGAACGCGGTTATGGGCCAATATGAAAAAGAACCTAAAACGCCTGCGGAAGAAGACAATCTAACCAAACTTCTGGACAGTTCGTTCAGCGACCATTTACCCACCATACAGGAAAATATCGACGAATCTGTCAGCGAACAGGTTAAAGAGCTTCAGGAACAATTGGATATGACGCTCAATAGCCGTATGAACGATCTTCAAAAACAGATCGATAATTCGCTGGCTATGAACACGAGTGATTTAAGTACTCAACAATCCGACCTACAGCAGCAGTTGGCTGTTTTAATTGTTGATCAAACCGATCAGATAGAGGCAGATCTCAAGGACCAATTGGCGATAGATTCTGAGGAAATGATGAATCAGCTGAGCGAAGCTCTGAGTGATCAATTAACGATTGTTTTGGAGCAACTCAACCAATTACAGGACGCTTTAGACAGCGGGAAATAAGCACACTGTCCGCTTTTCTTTTCCCATTGTCAAGTATTCTGCGCCGTGATTAACTTAAATAATTTTTCTAGAACAGGAGAATGACATATGGGACTGAAAGATAATTTAAGCCAAGCGTTTAAAGAATTGATGAACAGAGAGGGTCTTGTAGGTTCAGAACTGGAGAAAAAAGCAAAAGCCGCTTCGGAGCTGGATTCATATCTGGATATTGATTCGGACGTGGAGGCAGACGTACAACCTGACAGTTCCAATAGTGTCAATGCTCAACAAAATACATCAGATACCACCGGCTCAAACGGCGTTAAGGCCAAAGGCGTTAACGATTGGCCGGAGCCCCCAAGCTTTGAAAAGCATGCGCCGGACGCCGCGTCGATTTTTTCCACTGTTGAGCGTGCCGGCGGCAACAGAGAATTCCAGCCGTCCGAAGAGGTAACGGTGATTTCTAAAAATACAGTCATTGACGGCAATGTCCGCACGCTTGCCAGCATGACGATCGACGGCAGCATTCGCGGCAAGGTGGATGTTATGAAGGATTCTAAGATCCGTGGTATGCTGATCGGAGACTTGGTTTGCAATAACAGTGAAATGTACGGATGCTCCATTCAGGGCAATGTTTTTGCAAAGGGAAGTGTCCGAATTGATCACGACGCATTATTGCTGGGAGATCTGAAAGCACAGTACATCAATGTTGACGGAAAGATAAAAGGTAATATTGATGCCGGCAGTAAAATACAGCTTCAGTCCAACGCGATAATTATCGGAAATATTTCCGCCGGATCGATCGCCATTACAGACGGAGCCAACGTCAGCGGCTATGTTAACACAACCTTCCTCCAAGAAAATGGCGACAGTACATTTCCAAAAGAACTCGTTTTTGCCGAAGAACAAACGGAACAATAAATTTTTAATGATCGCCTTTATATTATTAAAAGCGCCGCCCGATGCTGAACGTCGGACGGCGCTTTTTTATACACTGGTAAGCAAAGGCGCAACTTCAATTACTTGTTTTTCAGCAAATCCCGAATTTCCTCAAGCAGGACGGCTTCGCTGCTGGGGGCCGGCGCTTCCTCCTCTTTTTTCTTGAATTTGTTAAACAGCCTGATAACCAGGAATATTGAAACGGCAATGATCAGAAAATCAACGATTGTCTGTATGAAGCTTCCATACAGGATTGCGACCTCGGCGACATCACCGCTGGCCGGGGCTAAAACGATCTTCAGATTTGAAAAATTGATACCGCCAATAATAACGCCTAATATCGGCATAATGATATCATTTACGAACGATGTGACAATTTTTCCAAACGCCGCGCCAATGACAACGGCAACAGCCAGTTCTATAACTTTTCCTTTAAAGGCAAATTTCTTAAATTCCTTAAACATATGAGTACCTCTGTTTATTCAAATTCCCATATTATTATAATTCATCAGATACTACACGGTAATACTAAAAAGTTATTGCATCTGTTTTCTATAAAAGGAGAGGGGAGAAGTGCCGTTTATGAATGGCCAAATAACTAATATATCAAAATATTACAGTAACAGCAGCTGAGGTAGGATCGGCGTCAGCGGCTGTTACTATTTTTGTTACGATTCCTTATTGAACATAATTTTTCTAAACTTCAAAACTCCTCTGCTGAAAGGCAGAGGATAGTTATGTTATTCAGCTTTGCCAAATGGTAAGTGTGTAAATCGTCCAACATCTTCGGCCCAGTCAATCAGATTATTTGTTGCGGTTTTAATATCATGGAGCATTTCAGAATGCGCACTTAGTTTTTCTTCAATTGTAAGAAATCTATTATCTATGCTGTTTTGCATTTCTGTCAGTTTTTGCAATATAAGCTCGTCATTTGTCATAGCGTGTCCTCTCCGGCCAGAGGCCTTGTGTCTTTATGTATGGACATAATGATATATGCGCCAAGGCGAAAACGCAAGTGTTTTATCTATAGTTTGTGTTACGTTTACTTGATTTCAGATAGATTATCGATTGCGATGTTAAGATAGGTCATGTCTTGATTTAACTGTCGTTCGATGCTGTCATGTGAATGGCAGTATCCCAGATACTATACAATAATATTTAGTGTAATATTAATAACGCCCCATTGGGGGCGCTTAATGATAGATTAATATAGATCATTGGGTATTTTTGGGTAAATCTTTTTTATTAAACGCAGCGTAAATATAAATGTAAGTAAAACAAATATATTAAGTAATAATACTCCTATTACATCCCAGCGACTTGGGTATATAAAATATAAACCAAGAAAACCGTATGGCAAAATTTTTAGTATTGATAAATCAATAACTATAATCATTATTAGAAATGGAGTAAGTACAATAGGCAAAGTACCTTTACGTTGTGAAAAAGAAATAAATTTATCAGCAAATTTACTATTAAAAACATCTGGGGTTATATCTTTTAATGATTCCCCTCCTTTAATTTTGCCCTCAACATGTAAATCAGTACCAGTATGTATTATTTGTATAATTAAACCTTGATTAGTATCGATATATTCAAAATTAATCAGTATTTTGTTATCAACTTTAACAATTTCAAAGAGATTAGACTTTTCATTAGTATTTAAAATAGAACAATCTAAAATGGTACAAAACTCTGAACCAGAAACAGCTAGTGGAATACTTGTAACAAGATCATTGTATTCAATTATTGAATTGCCACTGTTCCATAACGAAATTTTTGAAATAGTAAGGTCATTAATAACATTGTCTTTGTACTTAATTGTTAAGTATTGCAGTTCATTATTATGATTTCTAATTATACCATATGAAGAAAATCGATAAGAGATTCTTTTAATAGTTCGATTTTTTAATGCTATAAATATAGTGATAACAACACTAAAAACAGTTATTAGAGATAATACAAACCACGAATATGGACTTTTCATTAAGTAATTAATTATATTATTCATAACAACCTCAATATTAATATATTCGCCATAATACTACATCAATGGTAAACGAAAGGCAAGTAACTTGAACAAAACAATATTTTACGGACGGAATTATCAATAAAATCAGGTTATCCAAAACACCTTAAAAATCAGGCTTTTTACGATTCAGCACTACCCCACATTGAACAAAATTTTTATTTTGCTCAATGTTTAGTGAATCTGTCTATAGACCAGCCCCAATAACAAATGATAAAATATGCCTATCAAAGCCTACTCTTTCAAGCGAGGTGCGCGCTATGGATTACCGCTCGGAAGCGCCGGACGTTATCCGGGACTTTCTGGTCTACCATGAAACGATCAAAGGTCACAGCAAAAAAACCGTTGACGAATACTTTTTGGACCTGCGGACATTTTTCAGGTATTTAAAGCGCCAGAAAGTATTATCAGATAAAACTATCGAGCTTGACGACATTGACACCACCGATATTGATCTGGAATTCGTCAAAAACATTACGCTATCGGACGTTTATGAATATCTGGCATTTTTAGCGCGCGAGCGCGAAAGAAATGCCCGCAGTACAAAAACCAAACTTGGCCTGTCCGCTACGTCACGCGCCCGAAAGATCGCGACAATCCGTTCCTTCTTCAAGTATCTGACGCTCAAGTCCAAACAGCTTGAATTCAATCCCGTTGCGGAGCTCGACTCGCCGAAAACCAAAAAGACGCTGCCGCGTTATTTAAGCCTTGAGGAAAGCACAAAGCTTCTCATGTCCGTCGACGGGCCAAATCGTGACCGCGATTTCTGTATCCTCACACTATTTTTAAACTGCGGTCTTCGGATCTCGGAGCTGGCCGGCCTGGATATTGCCGACATCAGCGCTGATGCTATCCGCGTTCTGGGCAAAGGCGGCAAAGAGCGCATCGTTTATATTAACGACGCCTGCGCCGACGCCATCAATGATTACCTGCTGATCCGGCAATCCGTCAAGGCCAAGGATACGCGCGCGTTTTTCCTGTCTTCACGCCGAGAACGGATATCGACGTCAACGGTTCATTATCTCGTCAAGCGGCATCTGGCCGCCGCCGGTCTTGATTCCGCCAAATACTCCTCGCATAAGCTGCGCCACACCGCCGCCACACTGATGCTCCGAAACGGTGTTGACGTCCGTACTCTTCAGGAACTACTGGGACACGAGCATCTCAATACCACTCAGATTTATACGCACGTTGAAAGCGACAGCTTACGGGAAGCGGCCGCCCTCTCTCCCCTTT
Organism: uncultured Sporobacter sp.; assembly: GCA_963675425.1. GTDB lineage: Bacteria > Bacillota > Clostridia > Oscillospirales > Oscillospiraceae > Sporobacter. The sequence goes on from OY776214.1 coordinate 3,387,901, forward strand.
CAAATATCATTAAACCGGCTAAAGGTTCTGGTAAGAAGGAATAATGAATATATACATATTATAGACCGAATACAATATGTTGTATACGACATATTGTATTAATGCATATTCGACTCCTGAAACCGGAAGACTTATTACACCGTTCTTTACCGATTGGCGTTATAAACGCCGACGACATATAAAAACCGCCCGGAGAACATATGTCTTCGAGCGGTTCTAGTTTTAATGGGGTCACTTATCGTTTTTTAGGAATAATGAGAAGCTGACCGGCTACATCGTCCTCGCGTTCGAGCGCGTTGGCCTCAAGAATAAGCCTCGCTGTCGACCGGTTTTTTTTCGCCAGATTCCAGAGCGTATCCCCCTGCCCTGCCCTGTAGACAACGAGAGACGGCGCTTTGGAATAGTCGACCGGGTCCGTCTCATCGTAAGATAGACCTGTTAGTGTGCGGATCGGCTTTGAGGTTACCTGCATCACATCGAATTCTATCGGGATGCGCAGCTCAATGCCGCCGGCGGAAGCCACACCGTAAACATCCTTACCGCTGTTGGCTGTTGCAGAGCCCTGCACATTTTCATCGGTCTCAACGTTGGCCTCGGTTTCAAACTGATGTGTAGCCGACTGGATACTCCCGTCATCGCCGGCATACATCGCCGTGACGGTGAGCGGACAGGTCAGCATCAGACCGCCGTCCTGCTGTGACATCGTTACCGGACCCGGGTGAACATTAATCGCAATAACATGCGATACGTTCATCGGTGTTTCCAGCATGCCATGGAATACGCTGTTGGCCGTTAAACGTTTTCTGCCATCGAATACATAATCCTCGGTCGCCGGCTCCAGCTTGTATTTGGTGCTGTACATATCGGATATGTACGACAATGTTTTCTTCTCGGTCAATACGCACTGCGCAACGGCGTGTACCTCCATGATGATGGTCCGGCCGTCGGTATTCTGTGCCGAGGGATCGGCGTCGAAATAAGCATTCGTGAGCATCAGGATAAATGTGCTGTCGCATTCCCCCGACGCGCCATCCAGCTCAAGGATCTGGCTAAACTCCGTATTAAACTCCGAGCGCGACAGTTCGTTGTCATCCGGCGTCTTGTATAGCAGCGAAACGTATGCCGTCCCTCTCAGGATCATTTTGCTGCCGACAACTTTTGTATCCTCCGGCACGAGATTAACCTTATACTTTAAAATCTCGCCGATGGGCGGATTAGCGCTCGGTACGCTCAGTTCGTCCGAAATCACGAACGTTTTTTCCTTGACGCCGGTCGTAGTCTCTATTTCGTTGGCATCCGTTAAAAGCTCGATCTCAGCATCGTTGTCCTCGTCCATGCCGGATGCCACGGAAAGCTCGGATTCATTAAAGCACGAAACGTTTGTCATCAGATTGACGCGTACGATAATTTTTCGGGGATTAATCATCGCCGCGTCGGCCATCGTGACGGACACGTTTGCCGTGACGCGCGTGCTGGGCTGAATTTCGCCGTCGGAAGACACGGCCGTGAACGGAATCTCCAGATCCAGCTTATAAACGCCGCTTTCGTTTTCTCCGCTGTATATGACGGTAGCGGCGGCAACGCCCGTGACGGTAACGCGGCCGGGATCTGTGGACTTGCTTCTTAAGAATACAGTAGCATCAGCGTCCACGATACGCAGAATGTCCGGCAGCGCGTCGGGGACGATCATCTCCATTGTCTCCTCGCTGGCGATGCTCGTATTGAGAACGCTCTTAACGTGATTTATTTTTTCTTTGTTGAGATAAATGTCCATAAATCGTCCTCTCCTTAAAAGAATTCTTCTAAAATATATTAAGTCGAGATACCATTTATGACAGCTTGTTTAATACGTTGTTCGCCGTTTTAAATTCTATGCAAAATGCCAATCAAAATTACCGCAGTAAACGGTTATTTCAATTGGCATTTTACATTAGTTGAATAGAGCCCTGAGAAGACCTTTAAGAAATCCAGGCGCCCTGAACACGATAATTTTCAATGGTTCAGCCCTTTCGCTTCAGCTTGGTTATGGTTTGTGGCTCTCGTTAATTCAGCAGCTCAGTACCATCTGAACAGCGTCCAGCCAATAAAGACCAGCGCCATGCCAAAAAATATCCACCACAGGCATGGCGGCAGTATGACAGCTAGGATAATCAGCGTCCCCACTAAAGCTATGTACAATCCAATTGGTCTGCATGGCCGCCGCATAAATAAAACCGCCCTTTCGTGACCAGATGCACCAATGTGCCTTTACTAGTCTACGCGTTTGGGCGGTAATATGTGAGGGTGACGGCAGTTGGTAACACCGCCGGACTACACAGTAAACAAATGATGAGCGCGCTATTTGGCTGAGGGTTTTTCCCAATCGTTATGACGGTTGGCCTGCTCATATAGCCGCACGTAGCTTTCGTGGCGCGATAACGGTATCTCGCCGTGATGAACAGCGTCCAGCACGGAACAGCCTGTTTCCTTGACGTGCGCGCAGTCGTTGAAGCGGCACGTGCCAAGATGGGGGCCAAATTCAACAAACAGCTCCTGTAGCAGCCTTTTATCGGTCAGCTCCATCATCTCCGTGTCAAATGAGGAAAAGCCGGGCGTATCCGCCACAACCGCCCCGTTACCGAGCCGGTACAGCTCGACGTGGCGCGTCGTGTGGCGTCCGCGTCCGAGCTTGGTGCTGACATCGCCGACTAAAAGCTCAAAGTCAGGCTCCAGTCTGTTGAGAACGCTGGACTTTCCAACGCCGGAATTGCCCGTAAAAGCACTAACCTTCCCTTTAATCGCGTCAAGCAGCTGCTCAATGCCCTCTCCTGTCTCGGCGCTCGTGCGAATGGTTACAAAGCCGGCGCGCTTATAGGTTTCAAACAGCACGTCGCCCCGATGTAGATCCGTTTTGTTAATACAGATGATGCTTTTACAGTTTTTAAACGCGGCGATCGCCGTCATCCGGTCAATGAGAAACGGGTCTGTTATGGGAAGGGCGCCTGAGGCGATGATCACAAGCTGGTCCAGATTGGCGATCGGCGGCCGGATAAAGGCGTTTTTACGAGGCTTGATGTCTTCAAGTATTCCCTGCCCGTTGTCCGTCAGTGTAATCTCCGCCACATCCCCGACAAGCGGTGTGATCTTATCACGCCGAAAACGACCGCGCGCTTTGCACACGATCGTTTCGTCCTCTGTTTCAACAGAATAAAACCCGCTTATGGCTTTTAATATAATACCGGTCTTCATCAGGGCGTAATTCCCGATGTCGGCGGCGTTGTCGTTGGTATGTCCGGTGATGACGATACAGCCGGCGGCGTTGCCACATCATCGGGTGACGTTGTCACCCCATCGTCCGGCGATGTTGTTGGTTGATCACTCGGCGACGGTGAGGGCGACGGTTCCTCCGGCGGCCCCTCGGAGACAACGAGACTGATGGCCGTGTTAAATGGTACCTCTTCCCCTGCTACCCGGCCCTGTGAAATCACCTGATTTTCAGGGATATCCTCGCTTTTCTCATACGTGACGGTGCCGAGCGTCAGGTCGTAGTCCCTAAGGCGGCTTTCTGCAGACGCCAGGCTCTGGCCCTCAAGCGGCGGGACTGTTGTCATTTTGACTAACGGTCCAAGGCTATACGTGATAAAGACCGTCTGGCCCTCATTGAGCGCCTCATCAGCCTTCGGTATCGTTTCGATGACATAATCCTTCGTAACGTCCGGATTGTTCTCTGGGGTCGTTTCCACGTCAAGATTAAGGCCCATATTTTCCAACTGGATTTTTGCCGATCGGTAATCCATATTAACGACGTCCGGCATCTTCTGGGCCGGCTCTTCACCCTTGGATACGGTCAGGCTGATTTCAATGACGCCGCTGGCCGGCAGCTTTTTCCGATCCTCTGTGGGTGACTGGGATATGACATACCCTTCGTCCACTTCGTCATCGTATTGCTCCGATACCGTAAAATCGAATATATCATTGTATGCGTCGTTATTTTCAATATCCGAGTATTTCTGCCCGATAAATTTTGGTATATCAATGTACTCTTCCGGCGGGTTGAAAATACCCTTCAGGAAATTCTGCCATATAAATACGGATACGGCTACAAGGAAGATAATTATAAGGAATATGCCCACCAGTGCGGAAGTACGGGTCGCCCGGCGGTTGACACGGCGATACTCCTCCCGGCTGAGCTCCGTTTTCCTGGACGGTGTGCGTACAGGCTTCGGCAGGACACTGTCAGCCTTCATGATGGATCCGGTCGGGACCTCACGCGTCGCCTGCGCCGCGTTTTCACGCGTGAGCGCGACGTTCTCGTTCGTATATAAAAAGCTTGTGGACGGGTTCTTACGGAATTCCTCCAGGTCCTGGAGCATCTCGTCCGTTGTGGCGTACCGGTTATTAACGTCGGGCTCCATGGCGTGCATGGTAATGCTCTCAAGGCCTACGGGGATGTCGGGATTGATTTCCCTGGGAAGCAGCGGAATGGCGCTGATATGCTGGATGGCAATGGAAACGGCTGATTCTCCCTCAAAGGGCAGATGGCTTGTAAGCATCTCGTACATGACGACGCCGAGTGAATAGATATCGCTGCGCGCGTCGACATGACCGCCCTTGGCCTGCTCGGGTGAAATGTAGTGTACGGAACCGAGCGCCTCCTGTGTCAGTGTGTTCTGCGTTGACATCAGCCTGGCGATCCCAAAGTCGGCAACTTTGACGCTGCCATCTTTTAAGATCATGATATTGTGCGGCTTTATATCACGGTGGATAATCCCGCGTGAGTGCGCGTGCGACAGTGCCTTGGCCACCTGTGTTGTAAAATGGAGCGCTTCCTTCCAGTTTAAAAGGCCCTTGCGGTTGATGTACTGCTTGAGGGTAATACCCTCAATGAGCTCCATAACGATGTATTCGATATTGCCGGATCGGCTGACGTCGTAAACGGCGACGATATTCGGATGCGACAGCATGGCTACCGCCTGCGATTCCGAATGGAAGCGCCGTCTGAAATCCGCATCCTCTGCCAGCTCTTCTTTAAGTATTTTGACGGCGACGAGCCTGTTGAGCCGGTGGCAGCGCGCCTTATATACGACGGCCATGCCGCCGACGCCGATTTTTTCCAGTATTTCGTAACGATTGTCAAGCAACTGCCCGATATACTTATCGGTATGATCCATCTGGTATCCTCCTGTCAGAAGGTGAAATTCGATATGCCCGGCGAGATAAACGCCCGCTTATCTTCTAAGCAGTACGGCTGTGACGTTGTCGGGCGAGCCCTTGTCATTGGCGGCTTTTATCAGGCGCTCACATTTCGACGCAACCTCCACATTACTTAATATCTCCGTCATCATGAAATGCTCGGACAAGACGTTTGAAAGCCCGTCCGTGCATAAAAGTAGATATTCACCCTGTTTCAAATTTAAGAAGAAGATGTCGGGCTCCGTATCAAGCGATGTGCCAAGCGCTCTCGTGATGAGGTTTCTGTTGGGATGCACTTTAGCCTCGGAGCGATTGATGTCTCCCCTGTCGATCATATCCTCAACGACCGAATGGTCCTTTGTAATCTGCTTAATGCGTTCAGCTGTCACATGATAAGCACGGCTGTCGCCGACATTGACAATGACGGTGCCCCCCTGCACTACGATTGCGGCCACAAGCGTTGTGCCCATACCGGAGCAATCGGGATCGCTAAGGCTCTTTTGATAGACTTCGACGTTCGCCTCGCGTACCGCCTCACTCATCAGCTGCATGATGTCAATAATGTTGTTTTCTTCCGCCAAGCATTTCTGTGCCGAGGCCATAAAGCTCTCCGCTGCCATAGCGCTGGCAATATTTCCGGCCTTGGCCCCGCCCATACCGTCGCATACTACAAAGACGGCGGCATTTTTCTCGTCGTCAAAGTATGTCATGCAGACGTCCTGGTTCAGTTTTCTGACTTTACCCGTATGGGTCATTCCGCATAGGTTCATTGTATCTTATCTCCCGCTAACGGCTGCTGATTCGTTTGTTTTTTTCGCAGCTGTCCGCATGACGCGTCTATATCTCCGCCAAGGCGCCTCCGGACTGTTACATTAATGCCGTTTTCCCTTAATATCTTTACAAATTGCTTGAGATGCTCGGGCGTCGACGGCTTTAAGGCGCTCTCTTCGACGTTATTGAGCCTTATGAGGTTGACATGGCTGCCGGTTCCGCGCAGTTTTTTTGCCAGAAGCGACGCATGGCGCGGCGTATCGTTGACGCCGTCAATCATTGCGTACTCAAAAGAAATACGCCGGCCTGTCCTGTCAAAATACCGCCGGCAGGCCGCCAGCAGCTGGTCGACGCCATAAGCCTTGTTGACCGGCATCAGGCCTGATCTTGTTTCGTCATCGGGTCCATGAAGAGAAACCGACAACGTAAATTGTAATTTATCCTCACCCAGTTTGTCAACTTTTTCTACAAGCCCGCACGTGGACACAGAAATATGACGCATACCGATATTGATACCGCGCTCATCGGTGACGAGCTTTAAAAAGCGCGATACGTTTTCAAGGTTGTCCAGCGGTTCGCCGATGCCCATCAGGACAATATTGGAGATACGTTCGCCGCTATCCTTCTCCGAAAAAAGAACCTGGTCGAGCATCTCTCCGGGTGTCAGGTTTCGCACAAGTCCACCCAGCGCCGACGCGCAAAACCGGCATCCCATCCGGCAGCCGACCTGGGTGGAAATACAGATCGAGTTACCGTGGTGGTAGCGCATGACAACACTTTCAATAGCGTTGCCGTCACCGAGCCACCACAGATACTTAACGGTATTGTCCAGCTTTGACACCTGCTTTTTTGCAACAACAGGTACCGAGATATAAAATCTTTCGTTAAGTGCTTCTCTGAATATTTTTGGCATGTCCGTCATTTCAGAAAAAGAGATGACACCGGCGTGCAGCCATTTAAATATTTGTCCGGCCCTGAATGCCGGCTGGTTCATCTGTGCCATTATACCGCTTAATTCGGGAAAAAGAAGAGATTTTATGTCATCTTTCATGACTTTCTCCTGATTTTACTGATAAAAAAGCCATCTGTGCCGTTTATCTGCGGCCAAAGCGTGAGCATGCCTTTTTCAGCTGTCCCAATCGGCTCCGGCAGTGTAAACGGCTCTTTATAATAGTCCGCTTCTGAGTTCAGGAATTCCGCCACGACCGCCTCATTTTCTCGCTCAAGCAGTGTGCAGGTAGAGTACATCAAAACGCCGCCGGGCTTTACATACTGCGAAAGGTTTTTCAAAATCTGCAGCTGATATTCCGGCAGCTGCTCAAATTCCGCCGGATTTTTATAACGTATCTCGGGCTTTTTGCGTATAACCCCCAGCCCCGAGCACGGCACATCCGCAATGACCAGGTCGGCTTTGCCGACGAGCTTTTCATTTAGCTCGCGCGCGTCCAGCAGGCGCGGCTCAACACATTTGAGTCCCAGCCGCTGCGCCCCGTCCTTGATCCGCAGCAGCTTATTCTCCCTTATATCGCAGGACAGAACGCTGCCCTGGTCTTCCATCAGAACCGCCGCGGCAAAAGACTTGCCCCCCGGAGCGGCGCACCCGTCTATGACGGATAGTTCCGGTTTCGGTTCCGCCGCCCGGACCGAGAGCGCGGCGGCAGGGTCCTGAATATAAAACCATCCGTCTTTAAACGCCTCAAGCCTGTCCAGCCTGTGCGCGCTTTTAAGCTCCAGACAATCCGGCAGCCATGGATGCGCCCGCGCGCCGGCGCCGGCCTTGTCAAGGGACGCCAGCACTGTCTGCACGTCTGCTTTCAAGGTATTGACCATCGCTGTCATGACAGCCGGTTCATTATTGATTTTAAGCAGCGCTTCAGCGTCTTCTTCACCCAGTCTGCTGATAAAGGCCCGCACAAGCCATTCCGGATGGCTGTACAGGATGGACAGCCTTTCAGCCGCCGTTTCCGCCTTGACAGCCGGGAGGCGGTCCAGGTTAGCCGATAGCTTTCGCAGCACGGCGTTGACAAAAGACGCGGCGCGGGGATTGCTGAATTTTTTAGCCAGCTCCACGCCCTCGCTGACAGCGGCGTTAACAGGTATTTTCGACATAAAAGCAAGCTGGTAAACAGACAAACGCAGGATGCCGAGCACTTGGGGCTGCATTTTGAAAAGCTTAACCGATGAGAAGTGCGCGATATAATAATCGCACAGCGCCATATTTTGCACGACACCGTAAAACAGCCGCGATGCCAGCGCCGACTCGCGCTCGTCGAGTTTTTCACGCGTTAAGACGTTGTTTAAAACGGCATCCGTCCATGAGCCCGTTTTTTTATACACCGTCAAGGCTTTAAACGCAGCCTCCCGCGCCGTCATCGTCATAGGGGGTGTCCTCTCAAATAATTCTCGGCGCTCATTCGTTTGCCGCCTGGTGCCTGCAGCTGCGTAATCATGATGGTTCCGTCTCCGGAGGCTATTTCGATACCGCCGCTAGTCCCGACAACTGTTCCCGGCACGGCTTGTGCCGGACGGCTTGTGGGTACAGCCATGAATATTTTACAGGTTATGCCGCCGATCATGGCCGTCGCGGCGGGCCATGGGTTTAAGCCGAGAATCTGGCATAAAATCTCGTGAGACGATCTGCCCCAGTCGATCGGCGACAGCTCCTTCGTTAAGGGCGGGGCATACGTGGCTTCCGCGTCTTGTTGCGCGGTTCGTGTCGCCGTCCCCTTTTCAATAGCTTCAATTGTTTCGCTCAGCAGCTGTGCACCCAGTCCGCCGAGTCGGTCATAAAGCTCGCCGGAGGTTTCCATTTCGCCGATATCGGTCTTTTTTATCAGGATAATATCGCCCGCATCCATGGCTTCGGCCATGTACATGGCGGTGACGCCTGTTTCTGTTTCGCCATTTAAAACAGCCCACTGGATGGGTGCGGACCCTCTGTATTTTGGCAGGATTGAACCATGGATATTGATGCAGCCAAGCTGGGGCAAGTCCAGAATATCCTTCGGCAATATCTTTCCGTATGCCACAACGGCGATAAGCTCCGGCTCAAGCTGCTTTAAAATATCCAGAGCCGTTCCGTCCCGGAGTGTTACCGGCTGATAGACCGGTGTTCCACGAGTTAGTGCCAGCTCTTTTACGGGACTCATACCCGTCTTCATCCCGCGATTTTTAGGTTTGTCCGGCTGGGTAAAGACGCCAACGATATCACGCCCGTCATCGTACAGGCGCTCAAGCGATTTTGCCGCGAAATCCGGCGTACCCATAAAGACGATTCTCATAAGACTTTTTTCTGCTCCTCGTTGTTTTCTTCCTCGTTATCCTGCTGAGCCATCTCATCAAGCTCCTCCGGCGACAGAATCCTGTCGGCCAGAGCGCGGAAAAGGATACCGTCCAGGTGGTTTATTTCATGACAGAAGGCTCTGGCGGTCAGCGCTGAGCCCCACACCTCAAACGGTTTGCCGTAGCGGTCCTGAGCTTTGACTTTAACGAGGTCCGGCCGCTTGACAATACCGTAAACACCCGGGATGCTCAGGCAGCCCTCCGGACCGATCTGCTCGCCGGATTCAGCCACAATCTCGGGATTTATAAGCTCAACAAGCTGCTCTTCGGGCGGTAAATCCTCCTTGGATATGTCCAAAACCAGCACAACGCGGCGCAGAATGCCGACCTGCGGCGCGGCCAGTCCCACACCGTCGGCCTCGAGCAGCGTCTCGCGCATGTCATCGATAAGCTGATGCAGCCGCGCGTTGAAATCGACGACCGTACGGCACTTTTTGCTGAGGACCGGGTCGCCCTCCGTAACGATATTTCTCAATGCCATATCATTCTTCCTCTCTGTTTGGGTCTTTATTTAAATCTGCGTAAAATGGCTTTAAATCTCATAGGGGTCTGCGTCGGCAAAGACATGCAGCCCCCGAAGCTCTTTATCCCTGAAAAATTCGCGTACGACGTGCGCCACCGTGTCGCGCACTCGTTTGGATGTGACGCAGCTGAGTATGACGCGGTAGCGGTAACGGTTATTAACCTTGGTCACCGTGGCCGGTGCCGGGCCGAGAATGCTCAGGTCCGCCAGATCGTTCAGATATCCACCGAGCGCCTGTCGAAGCTTCTGGCAGCCTCTGAAAACGGCCGTTTCTTCAAGCCCTGAAACTGTAAGCGTGATAAGATCCTTAATCGGCGGGCTTCCGGATAATTCTCGGAGTTCAATCTCCCGCTGATAAAAACTGTCGTAATCCTGCCTGGCAGCCAGTGTAATAACAGCGTTATGCGGCGTAAACGTCTGGATCACGGCGCGGCCCGGTTTATTTCCACGGCCGGAACGGCCGACGACCTGCGTTATCAAACTGAAGGTACGCTCATGCGCGCGGAAATCGCCGATATAGAGCATCTGGTCGGCCGACAGGACGCCTACAAGTGTAACATTCTCAAAATCAAGCCCCTTTGCAACCATCTGCGTGCCGAGTAATATCGGGATCTTTTTATCACGAAATCGCGAGAGCAGCACCTCATGTGACTTTTTCATCGTCACCGTATCGGTATCCATCCGTACAATACCGACGTCCGGCAGCAGCTCATTGAGCTCCTCTTCAACCTTCTGCGTGCCCGCGCCGACAAATTTGAGTTTGCCGCCGCACTCGGGGCACGCTTCCCTTACAGGCTCGGAGTAACCGCAGTAGTGACACATGAGCCGTCTGTTGGCGGAATGATACGTCTCGGAGACGCTGCAGCGCGGGCACGTAAACGTATAGCCGCATTCCGGGCAGGCAATCAGCGTGCTGGTGCCCCGCCTGTTCAAAAAAAGGATGCTCTGCTCGCCGCGCGTGAGATTCTCCTTCAGTTCCCGAAGGAGAACAGAACTAACCGAACCGCCGTTGCCATTTTTAAGTTCCTTTTTCATATCGGCAATAAAAACGCCCGGTAGGTCTTTTTTATTATATCTGTTGTTGATACGAAAAAGCTTATACTTTCCTGTCGAAGCGCTGTACATACTTTCAACCGACGGTGTCGCCGAGCCTAAAACGAGAAACGCTTTTGACGAGACACACCGGTATTTGGCGACGTCGCGGGCATGGTAACGCGGGGTGTTTTCAGATTTATAGGTGTGCTCCTGTTCCTCGTCCATAATAATTAAGCCAAGTTTTCTAACCGGCGCGAAAACAGCGGAGCGCGTCCCGACGACGACATGTACCATCCCGGAACGAATCCGCTTCCATTCATCATAACGTTCGCCAATACCGAGCGCTGAGTGTAGTACGGCGATGCTGTCGCCAAAGTAAGCCGAGAACGTGGTAATCAACTGCGGCGTGAGTGCAATTTCAGGAACGAGCACAACAGCATCGCGACCGCTGGCAAGCGTTTTTTCAATAAGCTTTATATAGACGGCCGTTTTACCGCTGCCTGTCACGCCGTAAAGCAGCGCGGCCTCAGCCTCTCCCTTGTCCATCAGTGCCGACAGGCCGTCGTACGCGGCCTGCTGCGCCCCGTTTAAAACAATGGGGCCCGCGGCCGGCGCCGCGCTGACCTCCGGCCGCCGGAAAACCTCTCGTTCTTCATATTCAACGGCGCCGAGTTCCCTGAGCCTGTTGACGCTCCGGCGAGACGCACCGGTAAAATAAAGAATCTCCGGCACCGACGCGCTGCCGATCTGGCTGAGCAGCTCGAGTATGTAGGCCTGCTGTGGCGCGCTGCGCCGCTTTTGGCCGGCCAGCATAAGCGCCTCCTCGGCCGGGATGGCTAAAACGGCCATCGTCACCGTTTTATCAAGCGTTTTTCGCCCGCCCTCTTTAAACCACATACCGGACGGCAGCATTGCTTTAACGGCGTCGTATACTGTGCAGAAAAAACGGTCGCTCATCCACAGGGCGAGTTTTATCTGTTCCGCCATAAGGACAGGCCCCTCGTCCAGAACCGATTCAACAAATTTAAGCTGGGCTAATTCGCTCGTATCGGCTATGGACAAGACAAGCGCCTCGCTTCTTTTATTCCCCCTCCCGAACGGCACGACAACACGTACGCCCACGGCGATTTTATCCGCCAGATTCTCCGGAATCCTGTAGTCGTACGGCTTATCTATATGATAGGTCGCGGATGCGACCGCCAGTTTTGCAACAAGCGCTTTTTCGGGCAGAGGAAGACACCCCCAGATCCGTATCGGTTTTACTGCTGAAATATGTGGCCTGACGAAAGTTCAGTGTAAGACACCGTCTTACACTGATGACTCAACAGGGTATGTCATATTTAACGTTTATATCGCCCGATGCAATCTCCTCTATCGCGTTCGATACGGGCTTTTTTTCCAGCGGCTCACCGGTTTGCTCGGCTTTCATGGCAATTTCTCTTGCGCGCTGGGCAATGATGTTGACAAGCATGTATCTGCTGTTGACCTGCTTTAGCAGATCGGATAAAGACGGGTATAGCATTAAATAACGCTCCTTTGACTGATGTTTTGCACTTAGCTTATAAATAACCGTATTACGGGATTTTATCCGGCGCTTTGCTCATGATATTAATGATTTCCCGCGCCGCTTTATCGACGCTGTCGTTGACAATAATATAATCGTAGCTGTCCTTTTCACCCATTTCGGTCTTAGCGCGTTCCATACGTTTTAAAATTCGTTCCTGGGGGTCGGTACCGCGCTGCCAAAGCCGCCGTTCCAGCTCCTCAAGGCTCGGCGGCACGATAAAGATCGTCACGGCCTCCGGCATGGCTTTTTTGACCTGCTTGCAGCCCTGCACGTCAATGTCGAGAATGATATCTCTACCACAGCCGACATGCTCCAGCACCGGCTTTTTGGGCGTGCCATAGTAATTACCGACATATTCGGCATACTCCAGCAGATCATTTTGGCCGATGAGATCCTCAAACTGGCCATGCGTTAAAAAGCTGTAGGATGTCCCGTCAACTTCGCCGGGCCGCGGCTCGCGCGTTGTTGCAGAAACAGAGAAATACAAATCCCTTCGCAGTTCCATGATCCGCTGAATAACGGTACTTTTTCCCGTACCCGACGGCGCGGATATAATAAAGACTCTTCCGCAGGGCTTATCCTTCATCATCCGGGACCTCCGGCGTCTCCTGTTCATTCTTGGCGTTGAGCCGGCCGGCGACCGTTTCCGGCTGAATAGCCGACAGGATGATATAACCGCAGTCCGTGATGATGACGGCGCGTGTGCGCCGGCCATACGTGGCGTCGATCAACTGGCCTTTTTCGCGCGCATCGGTGATGATACGTTTGATCGGCGCGGACTCGGGACTGACGACCGCTATCAGCCGCCCGGCTGAAACCATGTTGCCAAAGCCGATATTAATCAGTTTCATAAGCGATACCCCTATTCAATGTTTTGTGCCTGTTCCCTGATTTTCTCTATCTCGGCTTTCAAATCGACAACGATGCGCGCCATTTCGGCGTCGTTGCCCTTTGAGCCGATGGTATTGGCCTCGCGATTGAGTTCCTGAATAAGAAAATCAAGCTTGCGGCCCACGGGTTGGCCGCCTTCCAGCATCTGGCGCAGCTGACCGATATGGCTTTTAAGCCGGACGGTCTCCTCATTGACGGATATGCGGTCGGCGAAGATGGCCGCTTCCATTAATATACGCGTTTGGTCAATATCCTTATTCTCAAGCACTTCCGTCATCTTAGCCATAAGCCGCGCGCGATATTCCTCCACGCTTTTCGGCGAGCATGTTTCCGCAAGTACCGTCAGGCGTTCAATTTCTACCAAACGCCGCAATATATCGGCTGCGAGATTTTCTCCCTCTCTCGCACGCATATCGTTGAGCCCGTCGAGCGCTTGCTCCAGGACAGCGCGGACATCGCCGGCCAATGCTTCAATATCCGTCTCGTCTTTCTCCATGAGCAAGACATCCGGAAAACGCGTAAGTTCTGCAGCCGTCACCGTGTCTGCCAGATCATACTGCGCCGACAGCTCCCTGAGCGCCGCTACATAGGCGTCCGCTACAGGCTTGTTGATCCGGACGGAAACAGCATCCGCCTTCGACGTGTCGATCGTCACGAACACATCGACCTTCCCGCGCGCTATTTTCCCGGTCACGGCGGCCTTTAGCTTTTCCTCCATTGCCGCATAGACGCGCGGCATTTTAATCGTACAATCCAGATAACGATTGTTGACGCTTTTAACTTCGACCGAAATATCAATGCTGCCGGATGCGCCCTTTGCGCTTCCGTAACCCGTCATGCTGTTGATCATAAAACCTCCCATGGCGATAGTATATCGAAAGCTCCCCGTGCGGGAGTTATTCGCGTATAAAAAGATATTTTCGGCGTTAATATCGCCGTTTTTCTTTTTTTAAGTATTTCGAAATACGCACGATGTAAAAGCTGATGAGCTTCGTCAGACCCAGGTCGTATATAACAAAAACAAGATTGCCAAGCGCGAAAGCGACAAGTGTATTGACCGTGAACGTGTCCGCGTCAAATAAAAGCTTTCTGAACAAGAACCAGACGACAGCAAAAGCCGCGTTGAAAACGGTTAGTTTAACAGCCCAGGTTAAAACTATTTTTCCGATTCGCTCAGCCAAACTTTTAACAAGCGGATAATATCCAAAAAAAAGCCCGAACAAGAGCGCAGACGACTTATCCGGTAGGATGAGCGCGGCAAGCAAACCACTTCCGGCGTAAACGAAAACACCTGCGCTGAGACCAGCCTCTATGACAGCCGCTGTCACAAACAGCGACGCTACGGCAATAATCCCCAGCCTTCCCGTCGGCAGTATATTCCCCACATACATAAAAGATACGCTCAGTGCCGCCATAAGGGCTGACAGTGTAATCATTCTTACAGAACGGTTCATCGTTTAAAAACAGTTGCAGCACAGGTTGGCGCACATCATCCCTGCGCAAACATCGCAGGCCGAGCAGCCTCCGTTTGCCTGATTGTAGTTATACCCGTACGGATTATAGGCCTGCCCGCCCTGATTCATAAAATTAAGCGCCTGGGTATATTCCTGATTTCCGGGTTCCATGTTAACCGCCGTTTGAAAATGCTGACGTGCGTCGTCCATCCAGCCCTTTCGGTAATACAGGCTCCCCATCAAAAAGTGCCATTCGGCGTTCCGGTTGGACGATCCGTTTAAAAGCTCCTCAGCCTGGCCGAGATTTCCGGCGTTGATGGCCGCGCGTACTTGACTAAATTCAGCGCTGCCGCCCGTCGAGTGCGTGTGTGCGCCCGGATTGTATCCGCCCTGGCTGTACGTGCCGGCTTGCCCGCCGCCCTCGCGGCTTTTTGTAACCTGATCGTACGCCTCGTTGATCTCCTTCATTTTTTCCTGAGCGAGATCGGCCAGGGGGTTGTTGTGATAATTGTCAGGATGATACTTTCTCACAAGCTCGCGGTAAGCTTTTTTTATCTCGGCGTCTGTGGCTGTCTGCTGCACGCCAAGGACGCTGTACGGATCATTCATGTGTGTCTTCCTTTATCTTTGTTTTAAATCTTGGGCCTTATTCCATGTGCCGTCTAGAACGCGCCTTAGTACTTCTGGCATCCCAAGATAAATAATATTGCGCGTTACCGGCGACCAGACATTTTCCGGCAGCAGCTCGTAAGCCGTACCGATCATGTTAATGGAGTGGCGCATCGTAATCTCAATGGCCTTTTTCGACGGGTCGTCCAAAACGCCGTCCGATACATTAAAGCGCCCGGCTGCGGGATTATACCGGCCGTTTCGCACGTCTTCTTCAATATCGTCCGTTGCGTCGAGAATATAGATGAAGCGGCCCGTGTGATATAAAAGCTGCTCCAATGTGCGGCGCCTGGCCGTGTCTGTCTCTGATTCTGCCAAAGCGTCCGTAAGGACGGCGAACTGGTCGGCCGCCTGATCGAGCGACGCGCTGTTTTCTTTTTCAAGCTCCGCCAGTTTTTCCAGCTTCTCACCGACGACCTTTGCATATGCGGGATATTTCCGGGCGGCCTTTTTATAGGCCCGCCGTGTCAGAATAGAAAAGAACCACGCGCGTGTTTTTTTGAAAAACCCCTCGTCCTTTATCGCGTCTTTGAGCTTCCACCACGATAAAATGACACTGTATCCCGCACAGTCGCGAAGTGCCGCTGTCGGCGCGCAGTAATTTTTTTTAATAAGCGGACTGGCTGCACACCGGGCGCATCGCGGCTCGGGTTTTTCGCCCGCGTCCCATAAAAGCATGGCCAGAAAAGTAAAATCGTAATTGAGGAAAAAACGCGAAATGAAGCCGTATTCCTCTTTGAGCGTGTGACACAGTGCGCAATAGCATGTTTTAAACTGCTCGAATTCCCGAACCTTCAGCTCGTCCTTCAGGGGCCTGATATATCCGAACATGTATTCCTCCCGTGCCGAATAAACATATGGGCCTGATAACCGTACCGTCGCCTTGTAACATCCAGCATTTATACGGCGGCCTTACATCACGACGGGGTCTTTGTAACAGACACGGTCACCTTATATGTGCCGATGGCACCGACATTTTCAAATCCACCGTCTACATAGACCTTGGCGTTAACGGAAAATATGCCGGTTGTTTCCGAATACTCGCTCAGGTCGGCGACGATGCGGATATTGGATTCTGTGATCTGATCGAGCTCTTCCTTTAAGCCGCGCAGCTGGACATCCAAGCCGCTCGTGAGAATTGACGGCGTATGGTCTTGCGATAAATTGATCGCTTCAATATTCGTCACGTTCAAAGTCTTTGTATCAAGCCCGGATACAGAAACGGTGACCGTGGCCGTCGTAATGTTGCTTAAATTTTTTGTGCCGTTTGGCAATATTATCGGCAATTCCTCGGTCGTCGTCGTTGTAAAGCTTGCCAGATCGATGGGCCCGAGCGATATTTTATTAATATCCTCCAGAATATCGGCATCCCCGGAAAGGGTAATGGTCCTCGGTGAGACCGTATACGTCGTATTTGTTTCATCCGCGCCGGCAGCCGGGGTCAGGAGCACCTCCAGGGGCAGTTCCTTAATCATGTCGACCTGTATCCGGACATTAACCTTATCCTGGCTGAAGGTCAGCAGGTCTGACACGACCTCATGTCCCTCTGCGTCCATCAGAGTGAACGAGAGTTCCTCATCCACGGTTTTTGAGATATTGTCCCTTGGTACATTAACCCAGGCATGATCGATCTGTGAAACAACCTCCTCCGGTCCGTAGACCGTTATGACGCCCGGGGTGATTTCAATCGGCTCTGCCTGATACCCTTCCGCAACGCTGCCGAACGTCCCTTTGACGTCAACCTCTTTTTGGGCAAGCTTGTCCACCGAGATGGTAATAAATTCGGGTTTGCGCGACGTTGTGAGTCCTGTCGCGTTAACATCGATGGGATAAACAATGTCATACGGAAGCGAGTAAACGCCGGTTGCTTTAACATTGGCCAGATCAACTGTTACCGTTACGTTTTCATTTGACAGTTTTGCAATGACGCTGCGCTTGCCTGTAAAGCGTACGGTAACGGTATCGGTGCTTCGTTCGGTAATGACGAGCCCTCGGTCATTTACGTAATCTTCTTTTAAGTATTCTACTTTTATACCGCTGACCGGGATGGACTCGTCGGGATTTTCGATATAAGCCACGTACAGCCAGATTGTAATGGCCGCCAGTATAGAAAAGGCAATATAAAATATTCTGCTTTCAAAAACGTTGTGTATGGCTCTTCGCAGCTTCATTTTTTCACCTTCATCCCGCTTCGTCCCGGGCTTTCAGCTCTGGCGATGCTTTCCGGCAGCAGCTCGTTTTTAAGAAGCTTTTCAAAGGTATCCTGCGCCAAATGACGCTTAAGCATGCCGCCGACTGCCACGGAAATGGATCCGGTTTCCTCCGACACGATGGCGACGACAGCATCGGTGACCTCGCTGATGCCGATAGCCGACCGGTGGCGTGTGCCAAGATCACGGCTGAGGTTGGTGTTGGACGATAAAGGCAGCATACATGAGGCCGCGATAATCCGCCCGTCCCGCACGATGACAGCGCCGTCGTGCAGCGGTGATTTTGGGAAAAAGATCGTGGTTAACAGCTCGTCCGACAGAACGCTGTCAAGCCTTGTGCCGGTCTTGACAAAGTCGGCCAGTGGAATCTCACGCTCAAAGACAATAAGTGCGCCGGTTCGTTTCTTGGACATCTCAACACAAGCGGCTACCGTGTTGGCCACGCTCTCCTCAATCACGCCGATATTTACTTTCTTGCCGAATATAAACTTGATATTGCTGCTGCCCATTTGTTCCAGAAAACGGCGCAGCTCCGGCTGAAACAGGATGATAAGAACTAAAACGCCGAGCTTAAGCGTCTGCCCGATGAGAAAGCTGATGACATTGAGCTGGAGCAGGTAGGAAATCCACATGATCGCTAGAATCAATATGATGCCCTTGATGACGCTGCCGGAGCTTGTTTTCCGAACAACGGTTAAAAGCCGGTAGATAATGTACGCGACAATAGCAATGTCCAGGACATCCCAGCCATTCATCGTCAGTATTATATTCTGTAGAACGATCAGAACTTCTCTCACAGAATCCATAACGTACTCTTTCTCAGTCCGGCCTTTATCTTCTGAAAGCCGTTAAAATCGGCGCGAAACGGCGAAACGCGGCGATTGACGGCGCTAATATGTGGTATTTGAGCATTATTTTAATATTATATTATAAATTGAGTCAATTGGCAACGCCTCATCTATGAACAATTTGTTTTATTTTTTTATCCAATATGTGACCAAAAATTTTGATCAAAAATTTTATACGTCAATTCCGGCTTTTTCGCCTGTTAAACCGACGCTACAATTTCCCGCACAGCTCCAATAAGATAGCGGATGTCTCTTTTGGAATTAAAAGCAGAGACACTCATACGTACCGTGCCGGTTTTATCGGTGCCGCCTGTTTTATGCGCCAGCGGCGCGCAGTGCAGGCCCGTGCGTACACAGATACCGCGAAGTGACAACTCCTCGCCGACCGTTTCACAGGCCATTCCGTCGACGATAAACGATAATACGCCGCTCTGGCAGTATCCGTATTCGTTTGAAAAAACACGTACGCGGTCCAGCTTGATCAGCTCTCCGGCCGCCATGTCCGTCAGCTCGCGCTCATGGGCAAATATTTTTTGAGTTCCCTTTGCCAGCACGAAGTTCAGCCCTTCGTTCAGTCCGGCGATGCCGGGCATGTTGTGCGTACCGGCTTCCAGCCGGTCCGGCAGCTCCTCGGGCATCTCCGGCAACATTGAGTGGCTGCCTGTTCCGCCCTGTAGAACGCAGGCCGGTTTTCTCCCACACAGCAGCAGGCCGGTTCCCTGTGGTCCGTAGAGCCCCTTGTGCCCCGGCATGCAGACAAAATCGGCGCCCAGCTTCAAAAAATCAATATCAATCGCGCCGGCGGACTGTGACGCGTCGACAATAAACGGTATACGCCGTTCCCGGCAGGCCTGGGCAATGCGTTCTACCGGCAGAATGTATCCATAAACGTTGGACACGTGATTGCAGACAACAAGCGCCGTATCGGCAGAAAGCCGCCGTTCAAACGCGTGCAGGGCCATTTCCGGCTCAAAAAGCTCCGACGTCGCCACAGACACCCGCGCGCCGATGGCGTAAAGCGGGCGGGTGACGCTATTGTGTTCATATCCGGATATGATGACCTTATCATCCCGGCGTGCGAGGGTTTTAATCGCGATATTCAGGGCATGCGTGGCGTTGTACGTGAATATGATGTTTTCCGGCACGTCGACATGAAAGAGCTTTGACGCGGCCATCCGGCACGCGTAAGCCGTTTCGGCGGCGCTGGCCGACGCCGGGTGCGAGCCGCGTCCCGGCGTTGACATATGCCCGATAGCCCAGGCTGTGTTTTTTGCTACGCCTGACGGCTTAACGAGGGTCGTGGCGGCATTGTCCAGATAAATCATAAATCGACCTCTCCGTAATTGCCGTCGGCATATAATACGAATATCTTAATCGGATACAGCTCGGCGTTTTTTAACGCAATGAGGGCATTGGATATGTTTTTGGACGAAACCTTGACGCAATAGCCGCAGCCGTCGGGTGAAATATGCATTGGCACTTTCGTCAGGATAGCCGTTATCCCAACGTGTTCGAGCGCTTTTGCCGTGCGCTGGGCATAAGTAAGCGATCGGCAGATGAGCAGATAATAAACCATAAAGCCGCTCTCCTTTCGGAAAGAGTTATCCGGCGCGCGATGGAAAACCCGTCTTTAAAACGGGCTTTAAGGCGCGTGCCATTAACACATTCTATGCCGGCCTATGCTATTCGGCTTTTCTTTTTGTATAAAAAAAAGCCCGGAATTCGTCGATTCCCGGGCTGCGTTGATGGTGCCTTGATGTCTGTCTATATTTTTTCCAGCAGCACAACGGCGTGGGCGGCAATACCGATCCCTTCGCCTGTAAATCCCATTTTTTCCTCCGTCGTGGCCTTGACGCTGATCCGGCCTGTCTCCACGCCCAAAGCGCCGGCCGTCCGCTCGCACATCTGCGTAATGTACGGTGCTAGCTTAGGTTGCTGCGCAACAATAGTCATATCGGCATTACCGAGCCGGTAGCCCCGTGAAAGCGCCTTGCCATAAACCTCTCTGAGCAGCTCCAGACTGTCCGCATTCTCATACCGCGGGTCATTATCCGGAAAGCATCCGCCAATGTCCCCAAGTGCTAAAGCGCCCAATATAGCGTCCATCAGCGCATGAACCGGCACATCCGCGTCGGAATGACCGTCCGGCCCGACATCGCAGGGAACTGTGACACCGCACAATATGCACGGCCTGCCGGCTTTCAGCCGGTGTGCGTCATACCCGTGCCCGATTCTCATTGCTCTGCCTCCTTGAAAACAGCGCTTCAGCGTAAATAATATCCGCTTTCGTTGTCAGTTTAATATTTTCCCGTGAGCCTGACGTCAATTTAACGGGGCAGCCCAGCGCCTCGACCGCCATACAATCGTCCGTTATGTAAAGCGATTGGTCAATGGCATTTTGCAGCGCGGCTTTGATGAGCTCCGCCGTAAATATCTGCGGCGTCTGAATTTCAAAGAGCTCTGACCGGTCGATCGTTTTGACAACCATACCGTTTTTAGCCTGTTTAACCGTGGAGGTGACAGGCACTGCCGGGGCGGCGGCGTTATATTTCACTGCGGCCTCCACAACGAGCGCAATGAGATTCTCCGTTACAAACGGGCGCGCTCCGTCGTGTATGGCTATGAGCTCCGCCTCCGGCGATACCTGGAGCACGCCGTTATAAACAGATTCCGTCCGGGTAGCACCGCCGGCAATGATTTTTGAAATCTTTGTAATTTGATGTCCGGCGCACATTTCGGCAACTTTCTCGACCTCTTCCGCCCGCGTTACGACGATTATTTCCCTAATGCTTCTGCAGCCGGCCAGCGCCCTGAGCGTGTGTGCAAGCACAGGTATCCCGCCGATTTCAAGAAAGAGCTTATCGATCCCGCCCATTCGAGCTGATGAACCCGCAGCGGCGACAACGACGCTGCAGGGCGGAACATTGACGACCCGGCTCAAAAATTTTTTTAGACCGAAAGCCATCTGCTTTACCTCCAACGGTATTCTGTGTAAGAAAAAGGCGGAGGTTTTTTCCTCCGCTTAGATATATTGTGCCATTCCGAATAGATCGGACTTGTTTTAACTTAAAAATCAGGCCAGCACGGCATTGATGCGCGTTTCCACTTCTTCATAGCTTTTCTTCTGCGATAAAACAAGCTCTGAAATGAGGATTTGCTTGGCGGAATGAAGCATTTTACGCTCGCCGGTAGATAAACCCTTTTCTGTATCTCGCGTCATCAGGCCTTTAACGACTCTTGCGACCTCAATCAGGTCTCCGCTTTTCAGCCGCTGCATATTTTCTCGATATCGCCTGTTCCAGTTGGACGTCATGTCGGCTTCGATTTCCGACATGAGCTTCATCAAAGATTCTGCGGTGTCTGAATCAACGATCGGCCGGACGCCAATTGCATCGCAGCTTTCTGTCGGGATCATAACGACCATCCCGCCTGCGGGCATTTTCAGGACATAATACTGTCTGGTGCAGCCCTCAATTTTTTTTTCTTCAATCCTTTCTATGATACCGGCCCCATGCATGGGGTGCGCGATCATATCGCCAACTCTGAACATATCCTACTCCCTCTACTGCTGAAAAAACCCTTCCATACCAGTAATAACAGTTTCATTATAAACCCTTTTTACATGATATATCAAGTGTTTTCGTCACTATTTCCTCATAATCCATTTGTGTGTTCATTCGGTACGTCAAAAAAAGGTGAATGTGCTGAGTGTTTATCAGTCCCTTATTAGTTTTTTGCCAATTTAAAGAAAAATATACCGGAAACGCCTTTTGAGGCGTTCCCGGCATCTGATCTTGTCAAATTACTGCAGCTTTTCGGCTGCACGCCATCTTATTTTTTACTCGTCGTCCTCAAGGTCGTCGTCATCGTACCGCCTGTTGTCGGATTCCATCAGGGCACGGATACTCAGTGACACCTTGTGCTTGTCCATATCGATGTCAGTAATCTTAACGTCGGTCTCTTCACCTTCCGCGAGTACTTCGGACGGAAGACCGATGCGGTGGTCAGTGATCTGTGAAATATGAATGAGGCCGTCCACACCCGGAAGGATTTCGGCGAACGCGCCGAACGGCATGAGCTTGACAATCTTTACATGGGCCGTATCGCCGATTTGATACGTAGAAGTGAAACGCACCCAGGGGTTGTCCTCATCCTTTTTATAGCCAAGGGAAATTTTATTCTTCTCGCGGTCAAACGAGATGACATAGACCTCGATCTCGTCCCCGACCTTCAGAATATCTGACGGCTGGTTGATGCGTGTCCAGCTCAGCTCGGACACATGAACCATTCCATCAATGCCGCCGATGTCGACAAACGCGCCGTACGAGGTCATTGATTTGACAACGCCACTGTATTTCTTACCCTCTTCGATCTCGCCCCAGATTTTTTCCATTTTCTCGCGTCGCTCGTCGTTTAAGACGGATCGAATGGAGCCGACAACACGGCGCCTGGAGTGGTTGACCTCTGTGATACGAAGACGAACACGCGTTTTAACGAGAGGCGTCATCGGCTCATCCTTAGGAATACCTGTCTGTGAAGCGGGCACGAAAACGCGAACACCCTTGACCGAGACCACAACGCCGCCCTTATTCTCCTCGGTGACATTGCCCTCGACAATCGACTTCTCGTTTTTGGCCGTCTCAATGTCTTCCCAGTTTTTCACGCTGTCCAGACGCTTCTTCGACAGCATAACCGTACCCTCAACGTCATTGACGCGCAGAACAAACGCTTCAATCTTATCGCCGACCTTGACAATATCATCGACCTTGAGCGTTGTATCGTCCGTAAGCTCCGTCAGGGGTATGTAGCCTGACTGCTTCGTACCCAGATCGACAGAAATTTCCGTCGGTGTGATTGCCGCGACGATACCCGTGACTTTTTCACCGGTAGACAAGGTCTTGATCGATCTTTCGAGCATTTCCTCGAATGTCTCGGCCTGTTGACCGTCTTCCTTATCTTCAGATATATTTACGTCGGCTTCGCCGTTTAAACTTTCGCCATTAACATCTGCTCCAGATTGTTCGGCAGCACCCTCGTCGACTGTTTCTGCGGCCGTTGCAGCATCGCTATTGACGGCAGCTTCTTCGCTCCGGGCATCCTCGCCTGCTTGCGTGTTTACGGCTTCCTGACCGTTTGTTTCTTCGATATTCATTTCATCACTCAACATCTGACAGACCTCCTCAATTATCCACGCCGGCGTGGAAGCGCCTGCAGTAATTCCGACCGTGTCAGACTCACTGAAGTTCGAAATGTCAAGCTCACCCGCTGTTTCGACAAAAAATACTCTTCTACAATATTTTTCGCAGATTTCGGCAAGCTTGTGACTGTTTGCGCTTGACTTGCCGCCGATTACGATCATGGCGTCTGCTTTACAAGAGATTTCTTTGGCTTCTTCCTGGCGCTTAGACGTGGCGTTGCATATTGTATCAAATATTTTGCAATTTGTACACTCTTTTTTTAGCGTTTCACTGCACGAATCATATACGTCTCGTGTATTGGTCGTCTGGAAAACGACAGATATCGGCGTATCCTTGTTAGCAGGCGATTCGTCGAGCCATTGCCTGATCTCCGCAGGCGTTTCAAAGATCCGGCGGTCTCGGCACCAGCTGGAAATTGCCTCGATTTCCGGATGTGCGCGCTCACCGATGATGATGACGGCTCTGTCCGCCTCGGATTCCGCGCGTACAATCCTGTGGATTTTTGCAACATCCGGACAGGTGGCGTCTACAATGTCAGCTCCGAGCGTCCCGAGTGTCTCAATATCCGGCTTTTTAGCGCCGTGTGATCGGATAATCACCGTGTCACCCGGTCGTACTCGTGACAGATCGTCTGCTTCCCGTACGCCCAGTTGTGCCAGTTTTCCGGTGACGCTGGAGTTGTGGATGATCGGACCGAGCGTCAGACAACTGCCGTTTTTTGCGGCGGCCTCCTCACACAGGCGGACAGCCCTTCGAACACCAAAACAAAATCCGGCTGATTTAGCGCGTATAAGCTTCACGCTCCCGCCTCCTTCGTATCGGACTCCGATGCGTTGATGCGGTCCATCAGCTCCTCGGCCAAAACACTATATTCCTCATAGGACAGCTTGCGACGTTCCGGATTAATCGTGTATGGCTTTTTAAATTCCACCCGGATCTTTGTAAAGGGACGCTTTTTCCGTGGCAGGTAGACGGGGACCAGCGGCACGTTTGTCTGATCGGCCAGACGGACGGCCCCGTTTTTCGCAACTTTTTCACCTGCCGCTTTAGCTCGCGTGCCCTCCGGGAAAATGCCAATCTTCTCCCCCGCCCGTAAATATCTCAGCGCTGTTTTAATCGCCCGGACGTCTTTGTTGCCGCGATCAACGGAAAACGAGCCGATGGCCTTGATAACCGGGGACAACAACGGTATCCGAAACAGTTCGATCTTGGCCATATAGTGTATATGATGCTTCAGTCCGGCAGCCAGCGAGACCATGACCGGGTCAAAATTGCTGGAATGATTGGCGCAGATAACAGCCGGCCCGTCCGGTATGTTTTCCAGCCCAATAACATCGTACCGGTAAAACGGGAATAAGACAATGGTCAGAAAATAATATAGCCGCCTGTAGGCGCGGTACTCCCGATTCATAGGCTCAGTTTCTCCATCGCCAGCTTCGAGATTGCCGCTAGGCATTCTTCAAGGCTTAGTTCCGTGGTGTCCAACAGGATAGCGTCAGCGGCGGCCTTTAAAGGTGCGGCGCTGCGCTCACTGTCATTTTTATCCCGGTAAAGGATATCACGAAGCACGTCCTCATAGGCGGTTTCTATATTTTTCTCCTTGAGTTCAAGCAGCCGGCGTTCAGCCCGAATCTCAGGCCTGGCTGTCATAAAAATCTTCAGACCGGCGTTTGGGAGGACAACAGTGCCGATATCGCGCCCGTCCATGACAACGTTATACCGCAGAGCCATATCCTTTTGCATCGACAGGAGAAAGGTGCGAACCGCAGTCATCGCAGAGACATCCGAGGCGTAGATTGACGCCTCCGGAAACCGTATGTCCAACGTGACGTCTTCGCCGTTTAAAAACATGCGCTGTATGCCCTCGTCGTCGTAACGCATCTCAATCCGGATATCCGGCAGCATCGCCGCCACCTTTTCCTCGTCCTTCGACGCAATGCCGTTTGAAGGGCGTACAGCCCGACGGTTCTGTATAAAGCGCCCGTATCGACGTAAATCAATCCTAATTTTTGAGCGGTCATCCTGGCCAGCGTGCTTTTTCCCGCGCCGCTCGGCCCGTCGATGGCGATGCTCCTGTTTTCCATTGGCATGCTTATCCTTTCCATTTATTATGGGCAATATTTTGTCTGTCATACTGCTTAATCACTCTGTCAGTATATGTTTTGCCGCGGCATTTGCCGTCGCCCAGGCAATCTGGAGATTAAAGCCCCCCGTATAGGCGTCCAAATCTAAAAGTTCGCCGGCAAAATAAAGCCCCTTTACAAGCTTCGATTCCATCGTCTTCGGGTTTACTTCTCCCGTCGCGACGCCGCCGGACGTGATGATCGCCTCGTCAATCGGCCGGGGACCGTCGACATCCAGACAGAAATTCTTAAACAGGTTTAAAAGCTTTTTACGTTCGTCGCGCGTTATGGAATGGACCTTCGTATCCGGCTTGATACCGCTTCGCGCCACGAGCACCGGGATCATGGTTTTATGCGCGAGATCCCCCAGCGCGTTTTGAAAGTCGCGGTTTAAGTATTTTTCGAAGTCGCGTAAGAGACGCGCGTCGAGTTTCTTTTCATCGAGCGCCGGTTTGAGGTCGATGGATAACGTGTATTTTTTCCGGTCAAACGCCCGCATGTGCGCGCTGGCCGACAGGACCAGCGGGCCCGATACGCCGAAGTGCGTAAACAACATTTCGCCGAAGTCCGAGAACACCGGCTTTTTGCCGCCGTCATAGACGGTTAAGTTCACTTTTTTCAGCGCCAGCCCCTGCATCAGCGCACAGGTGTCCGGCTCTGCGCAAAGTGGCACGAGCGACGGCTTCGGCGGAATAATAGTGTGGCCGACGGCCGACGCCATTTTGTAGCCGTCCCCCGTCGACCCCGTCCGCGGATACGAAACGCCGCCCGTGCATAAAACGGCCGCGCGGCACGGTATAAAGCCTCGGGATGTCGTAACGCCCGTTACGCTTCCGTCCGTTGTTTCTATGGATTTCGCCGTATCTTTTTGAATGGTCACGCCGTTTACGCGCGCGTTTTTTATAAGTGCTTCGGCCACGTCGGCCGCCCGGTCAGACTGGGGAAACACGCGTCCGCCGCGCTCTGTCTTGAGCGGGACGCCGAGTCTTTCAAAAAAAGCCATCGCGTCCTTCGGCGAAAACGCGTTTAAAGCGCCGTATAAAAACCGCCCGCCGTTTGGTATGTTATCCAGGACCTCCAGCGCCGAGCAGTCGTTCGTTAAATTGCAGCGTCCCTTGCCGGTGATCCGCAGCTTAATACCGAGCCGTTCATTTTTTTCCAGAAGCAGAACGTTAAAACCTCGGCGCGCCGCTTCGCCGGCGACAAGCAGGCCGGCCGCGCCGCCGCCGATTACAACGGCGTCATAAGTCGAGCTTTTCGTAGACGTCATATTCCTCCCAGATACCCTCAAGCTTTTCAAAATTCGAGAACAGGTCGCCCTTGGCCTTGGCAGAGGTCGCTACAATCAGCGCGTTTACCAGGCTCAAGGGCGCGACAAGCGTGTCAAGAAACGAAATCATATCACTGCGGGCATACAACGCGATATCGGCCAGCTTGGCAATGGGCGAGGCCTGTGTATCGGTAATACCGATAACGGTTGCGCCCATCTCGTGGGCATAACGCATGGCCTTGATGGTCCGCTGCGAGTACCGCGGAAAGGACAGCGCAAGGAAAACGTCTCCCCGCTTGATGCGCAGAATCTGCTCAAAAATATCGCTGGCCGACGAACCGTTTAAAATGTGTACATTATCAAACAGCAGCCCGTAATAAAAGCCGATAAAATTAGCCAGCGCCGATGTTGAGCGCAGGCCGCATACATAGAGACCGCTGGCGTCAACAATGGCGTCGACGGCTGCTTCAAAGTCTTCCCGATTCGTTTCCTCGAGCGTCATACGGATTTGATCAATATCCGAGGACAAAACGAGCGACAGAATGTCCTGGCTTTCCATAAGGTCCTTGGCAACTTTTATGCGCTGCACGGACGTCAGGCGGTTTCGCACCATGTCCTGCAGCGCCCGGCGCATTTCCGGATAACCGTCATACCCGAGCTCAGCGGCAAACCGCACAACGGTCGATTCACTTACGTCGACGACTTGTCCGAGCTTGCTGGCCGTCATGAACGCCGCCTTATCGTAATTTTCCGTAATATACTTGGCGATGCTGCGCTGACCTTTTGAAAAACGAGGCGACGCTTCCTCAATCAGCATCAGAATTTCTTTATCCATAGCTAAGCCTCCTGTAAAGCGGGGTTCTTCGTCTATCATAACGTCCTCACGCACATAAATCAAGACAAATATGCAGCTTCACAGCACCACTCCTGCATTTTCAGCTTTTCAGCTTCCCCGGTGTCTTCGCCATGACATGGCTTAGCCGTCCATCCCCTCTTTCAGGCGGCTGACTTCTTCTTCGGTCAGATACCGCCACGTACCGCTTTTTAATCGTCCCAGCTTCAGCCCGCCCTCTGCCACACGGCGTAATAACAGGACCTCAAGTCCGGCTTGTTCGCACATTTTTCGTATTTGCCGGTTGCGCCCCTCATGGATCGTAACGGCAATTTCTCCGCCGTCCAGCGACGTGCTAATCGGGCGGACGGCGGCCGGACTGATGCGGTAACCGTCAATGACAAGCGGCTCCGACAGCGTCGGCAAGGCGCTCATCACATCTCCTTTCACCTTGACGTGATAGGTTTTTGACTTTTCATATGAAGGATGTGTGAGAGTGTGCGTCAAATCCCCGTCATTCGTTAAAATAAGCAGCCCCTCGGAATCCAGGTCCAGCCGGCCGACGGGATAAACGCGCTCGCCGCAGTCGGAAACAAGGTCCGCCACGTTTTTACGGCCCTTTTCATCCTTCAGCGTAGTAACGTAGCCGCGAGGCTTATTCAGCATAACATAAATTTTATGTACGCCGGACCGGATGGGCGTACCATCGACCGATATGGTGTCTGTATCCGGGTCGGCGCTTTGCCCTAAAACGGCCGGTACACCGTTAATCATGACACGCCCGGCCGTTATGAGGTTTTCCGACTCACGGCGCGAAGCCACGCCGTGAGCCGATAATATTTTTTGTAAACGCTGCTTCATTGCTCTCACCTGATTTTATATCTCTCCGTTTTTGTACGTCACCACGGTTTTCTCTTCCCGGACGATAAGCCGCCGGAGCTTTTCCCAGTTCGTCAGCGGGATATCCGGGTCCAGCTTAACTGTTTCACCATAAACAAGCTGAATGGTTTTTACAGTTTCTCCGTTCACCATAACGTTGATGACGCCGACGCGCTGACCGGCCTGCGCCGGGGCATAGACGAACTGGGGCGCTTCCACGACAATGGCCACTTCATCTTCTTTCTGGCACAGGGCCGCGAAGTCCTCCGCCGCTTGTACCGGAACTTCGTTTTTAAGTCCGGATATAACGGGAAGCGTGCCGAACGTCTCGTCTTCACGCCGGACCTTTACTACGCTGTAATGATCGTACGCCCAATTATATAAAGACGTATGGTCCTTCCAGTCGTCCGGATCGTTGAGCGTCACACAGATCAGGCGCATACCGTCGCGCTCACAGCTGGAGACGAGGCTCCGTCCGGCGCTTTCCGTATAACCGGTCTTGACGCCGACAGTTCCGGGACAATTCCACAAAAGCTTGTTATGGTTTTTCAGCGACCGGCCGGCTGCCGACATGTATTTTGTCGAGACGATCATTTTAAACGTTTCGTTGTTCAGGGCCTCCCGCGCGATGAGCGCCAGGTCTCGGGCCGTTGAATAGTGCCCCTCGGCGTCAAGCCCGTTCGGATTGACAAAGTGTGAGCCCGTACATCCAAGCGCCTCGGCGCGTGCGTTCATTAAATCGGCAAAAGCTTCTACACTGCCGGATACGTATCGTGCCAGCGCAACAGCCGCATCGTTGCCGGAAGCCAGCATCATCCCGTACAGCAGATCGCTGACCGTCAGCGTCTCGCCGGGCTTTATATACATGGACGAACCCTCAACCGGCGGAAAATCATTGCTGATGAGTACGCGCTCGCGCAGGTCGCATTTATCAAGCACGACGAGCGCCGTCAGCATCTTTGTCGTGCTGGCTATAAGCATTTTGCTGTCCGCGTTTTTCTCATACAGCACCTCGCCCGTATCGGCCTGCGTTAGAATGCACGATTGAGCGCAGGTACCGGGCGCTGTCTGCGCGCCGACACTGCTGCCGGGCGACGCTAAAAGCGCCAGCAGCGTTAAAAAGACAACCGGCTTAAACCGTTCAGCGCGTCTGTTTCCGCGCGCCTTCCAAATATGATTCAAAATAAGCACCACCTCATTTGCTTTAAAGGCAGTGCTTATTATTGTCCTGTGTTGGCGAAATATCCACTGTTTTATATCGCTTCCAGACCCTGGCAGAGGAAATTGGACAGCCTGCAGCTTATTCCTTATTAATCAGCTCGTTGACCTTGTCGATCACGTCGGGCACGAGCTCGATGATCCGATCAACCGTTGTGTTGGCCGGCGGCGCGATATTAAGCATTTTGATGCTATTGCCATGAACGATCAGAAACGCGACCGGAACGATGTGCACACCGGCGCCGCTTCCTCCGCCGAACGTGTTATTTGGATTTGGCTGCTGCTTACCCGGAATATCCGATCCGCCGCTGGCAAAGCCAAAGCTGACCTTTGAAATCGGTATAAGCGTGATGCCGTCCGCCGTCGTAATCGGTGTCCCGACGATGGTATTGGCATCGACCATCTCGCGTATTTTCTCCATTGTTGTTTCCATCAGGTCGCCAATCGGATGCTTCTCCATTATTAAACCGCCTTTCTGATTGTTCTGAATTACGTTCTAGTATACGGAATGCTTCGGGCGGTCTGTCAGGAATTGTCCTTTCAGACGCCTACCGTCGATTTAGCCGGAACTTTTTTAGCTTTAGCCATGCTCATGAGCAGATTGAATCCAACGTATACAGCTTCCCACACAGC
Source organism: uncultured Sporobacter sp. (assembly GCA_963675425.1). Lineage (GTDB taxonomy): Bacteria > Bacillota > Clostridia > Oscillospirales > Oscillospiraceae > Sporobacter. The sequence goes on from OY776214.1 coordinate 3,418,536, forward strand.
CAGCGATAATTTAAGCTTGACATAGATATACGGCTTCTCCGCGTTAAAATCGACGTTTGCGCGCAGATCCCGTTTCTTTATTCTGAAATTATTCTCTAAAAAGGCTGTTATAATACCATATCCTGCCGAAACGCCCCCAAAGGACAGGGCTGCCTGAGCCGGATCTTCTCCGCCGGCTAGGTAATAGATGGTTAGTTCTTTAATGAGCAGCTTTCTTTTCAGGCGTGAGAGCGCTGTTTTAATCGCCGGAAGCTGCGCCTTCAATTCTTCAAATACGCCCGGTTTCGGCTTTTCTTCTGCTTTTTGCCTCTTTTTCTTTTCCTTATCTTCCTGTCGTTTCTTCTTTTTTTCCTTCTCCGTTTTCCTTTTCGCGGGGTACAGTGTCAGGCTGAACGGCCCGACATGCGCCTTGGCGTTAATACCCGTGTCGGCGTATTCGGCGCTCACACCGATGCGCAGCAACGATAGAATCGCGAGAAACGCCAGGATGCAGCCCAAAACGATCAAAAACGTCATGCCTGCTGCTCCTCTGCCGACTGTTGGAAGTGCTGCGAGACCCGAAGAGTCGCCTCCTCGACCGTCAGCCCGCCATCAGCCAGGCTTTCGCCTTCCGTTTCCGGCAGCGGCGGGAGCTCCTCCAGTGTTTCGATGCCAAACGTCCGCAAAAATAACGGCGTCGTCCGGTATAATAATGGACGTCCCGGCACAGACAGGCGCCCGCACGTCTCGATAAAGCCCTTGTCAACGAGCTGTCCGACCGTATACGAGCTGTCAACGCCCCGAATCTGTTCGATATACGTCTTTGTGACCGGCTGGAAATACGCCGCGACGGCTAGCACCTCCATCGCCTGCTGTGACAGAGCCGGTGGCTTTCGCGCCTCAAGCGCCAGACGGATCGTCTCGGCGTACTCCGGAGAGGAGCACAGCTGGACGGTCTTGTCCATAAAGACGAGCCGGATACCGCGCCGCTCGAACACATACATGTCACGCAGCTTAACGCAGGCCTCCGTAACGGTACGCTCGTCCGTATCGAGCACATGCGACAGGCGGCTGATGCTCACCGGCTCGCCCGACACAAACAATATCCCCTCTATGACGCCTTCCAGATCTATCAGTTTCATTTATACCTCACATCATTCAATGCAAAATGAATCTTTATATCAAGCGCGTTCAACGGCCCCGTCAACCGCTTCACCCGTTTCCGACGCGTCCCCGCCGTCCTCTTTTTCCGCATCCGGCGATCCGTTTTCGCCATCCGGCGTACTGGCGCACAGCGTCAGCTCTTTGTCAAATCCGATAAGATAGACGCCTCCGGAACGGCACAGCTCCAAAACGGCGACGAATACGGCGACCATTTCGGTACGGCTTTGCGCCTCGTAAAACAGGTCGTCCAGCCGCATGCTTCCGCGCGTTTTAATCCGCGTGAGGATTTCTGATGTTTTCTCCGCTACGGAGTAGACAATGGGCTTTGGATATCGGACCGTTTTCGTCTCGGCCACCGCCGTAAGCATTTCCTTGTCCATGAGAGATTTGATCGCTGTCAGGAGATCGGCCGGGTCATGCTCGAACGGATAGGAATTGTCGGGCTCAAAGTATTCCGGCGGCTTTGCCATGCGGCCGCTGCCGCTGCGGTACATATCTAAAAGCGTGTCTGTCACGGATTTAATCTGTGTATAACAGTCGCGCCGACGCAGCTCCTCAAGCGAATTGATCAACTCCGTCAGCTCATCGACTTCCTCAGTGCCGCTTAAAAGCGTTTTAGTCTTGATGTACAGGAGATACGACGCCATGGCGACAAATTCGCTGGCATATTCCAGGTCCATAGCCGACAGGGTATCGAGATACGCCAGGTATTGGTCCAATAGCAGCGAGATACTCACATCACTGATCTCGATTTTGTTTTTCCGGAGCAGCTGCAAAATCAGCTCCAGCGGACCGACAAAATCTTCGCTCCCGCCTTTGGATTTGACGACGCCCTCAAGCGTGAAAATCGGGTTTTCCATTGTACCTCCCGGCGTTATGCGGATAAAGCCGCGATACTACAAAAACAGATTGACCAGGTTGTATCCGGCCTTCGCAATAAAATTCAAATGTGAAAGAACAAAGTTTACCGCTATATTTAGTGCGCCGAAAAAACGGTCCGCAAATGGCAGCCCAAGCGTTCCGGACAATGCGATGAACAGGATAATCAGCATGCCGTAGCGCTCGTAACGCATCAGCTTAAAATAAAGCTCGTCCGACGCGATGGCAAAGAAAAACTTTGAGCCGTCCATCGGTGGGATCGGCAGCATATTGAATACGCCGAGCCAGATGCTGAACACAGCAATGATGCTGAAGGTTGACGCGAGGATACCCCCGACAAGGCTGTTGCTGAACGGCAGTAAACACCCGTATATGAAAAGCGCTACAATTGCCAGCAGCAGGTTGGATAACGGCCCGGCTACGGCGGTAATGGCCATTCCCCTTTTCGGGTTTTTAAAATTTCTCGGGTTTATCGGCACGGGTTTTGCCCACCCGAAGTGGACAAATACCATAGCTGCAAGCCCCAATATATCGATATGCTTGATCGGATTGAGCGTTAGCCGCCCCATTTCTTTCGCCGTATTGTCCCCCAGCCTGTATGCAACATAGCCATGAGACAGCTCATGGAAGATAATACAAATAAGAGCTGGAATGATTGATAATACGAGGGTCCAGTCCAGATTTTTTAGAAAATCCGCCAAATTCATGTCTCCCTGTCTATTTTTTCTAGTATATCATCGCAGCGTGTATTTTTCAATCTCGGATATGAGCTGTCCGCGGTTTGTGCCCTTCTCGGCTGAAAACGCAAGGACCGGCGTTTCGTCACCCAACTTCAAAGCGTTGCGAATTGCGTTAAGGTTGCCCTCAATTTCACTTTTCTTCAGCTTGTCCGCCTTGTTGGCCACGACAATAAACGGCCGTCCGGTGGACATAAACCACTCCGCCATCACCTTGTCGTCCGGCGTCGGCAAATGCCGCGCGTCCACGATAAAGACGCTGAACGTGATGGCTTCCGGATGCGCGAAATAGGTTTCCATAAGCTTATGCCACCGTGCTTTGACAGCGTGCGACACCTTGGCGTAGCCGTAACCCGGTAAATCGACAAAATACGCCCTTCCGTCGATATCGAAATAGTTGATATGTATGGTTTTGCCTGGGGACGCACCGACGCGCGCATAGTTTCTCCGGTTTAAAATCTTGTTGATAACGGACGATTTGCCGACGTTGGACTTGCCTGCAAAAACAACCTGCGGCAGGCCGTCGGAAATAAATCCCGACGGCTCTGCCGCTGACTTTACAAAGTTTACGTTTTGATAATTCATTTTATACCTACTGTCTGATAGCAGTACCCTTCTCGGCGCGTTCACCGTTTTCACCGAGGATTGGCATCACATTTTCGCCGCCCTTTACGACAGCTTTTACAGCGGAGAAATCGAGTGCGATCTTCAAGACGTTGTCGATATGCTCGGCTGTCACAAAATTTAGCGCGCGACGGACAGTCTGGTCGATTTCTTCAAGGTCCGATTCGTTGCCGGCCGGTATAATCACGGTCTTGACGCCGCTTCGAAGCGCTGCCATCGTCTTTTCCTTCAGGCCGCCGATGGGCAGTATACGACCGCGCAGCGTGATCTCGCCCGTCATGGCAAGGTCCCGGCGCACCGGCGCGCCTGCGAGGGCCGATATAACGGCCACAGCAATGGTGATGCCGGCCGACGGTCCGTCTTTCGGCACGGCGCCCTCCGGAAAGTGGATGTGGATGTCTCGGTTTTTATAAAACTCAGGATCGATGCCCAATAAGTTGGCTCGGCTTCTGATATACGATACTGCCGCGTGCGCCGATTCCTTCATCACGTCGCCCAGATTGCCGGTAAGTTCGAGCTTGCCCGTGCCTTCCAGGATATTGACTTCGACATCCAGCGTTTCGCCGCCTGCGGACGTCCAGGCTAAGCCTTTTACGAGACCGATCTCGTCTCTTCCGGCGATGCTTTCCGGCTTATATTTGCGAACGCCCAGATACTCTTCCAGCATCCCTGCCGTGATGGTCACACTCTTCAGCTCGCCGGCGACGATCTTTGCCGCCGTCTTCCGGCAGGCTGCCGCAACCTCGCGCTCCAGCAAGCGAACGCCGGATTCCTTCGTATAGCCGGAGATAATCTCCAGGACGGCTTCATCGTTTATTTTAAACTGACGGGCGGTCAACCCATGCTTTTTACGTTGCTTTGGAATGAGGTGCCGCTTGGCGATTTCAAGCTTCTCCAGATCGGTATAGCTGGACAGCTCGATAACCTCCATACGGTCCAAAAGCGGGCGCGGTATTGTCGAGATTGTGTTGGCCGTCGTTATAAACATAACGTCCGACAGGTCAAACGGAATTTCTAAATAGTGATCGCGAAACGTTGCGTTCTGCTCGGGGTCGAGAGCTTCTAACAGCGCGGAGGACGGGTCTCCCCTGTAGTCGCTGCCGAGCTTGTCAATCTCATCGAGGAGCATGAGCGGATTTTTCGTCCCGGCCTGGGTTAACGCCGTAATGATCCGGCCCGGCATCGCGCCGACATAGGTCTTGCGGTGTCCGCGGATCTCCGCCTCGTCGTGCACGCCACCGAGGGCCATACGCGCCAGCTTCCGATTAAGCGCCTTGGCAATACTGATAGCTACAGACGTCTTTCCCACACCCGGGGGGCCCACAAGACACAGGATCGTGCCGATGGGTTTATCGCTCAGTTCCCTCACGGACAGGAATTCAATGATACGGTCCTTAACCTTCTCAAGACCGAAATGGTCATCGTCGAGTATTTTACGTGCCACCGTGACGTCCAGCCGTTCCTTACTGACCTTTTTCCACGGCAGTTCGAGACAGGTGTCGAGATAATTGCGGATCACTGACGATTCGGAAGAGCCGAACTGTTGTTTCTCCAGGCGGTCGACTTCCTTCATGAGTTTTTTCTCAATCTCCTGGCCCAGCTTCAGCGCCGTGATGCGGCTTCTGTAATCCTCGTATTCCGACAAACTGTCCGACGTATCGCCCAGCTCGGATTGGATGACGCGCAGCTGCTCGCGCAGCACGTGCTCGCGCTGCTGGCGCTCCAGGCGTCCGCGCAGCCGTTCGTCAAGCTGCTGCTCGATTTCGATAACCTCAATCTCGTGCATCAGCATGTCGCAGACAATCTCAAGTCTTTTAAGCGGCGAAGCCGTTTCCAGTATCAGCTGCTTTTTCTCCGGCTTCAAATACATGTTCTGCGCAATATAGTCCGCGATATAACCCGGCTCGTTGGAGGCGTAGATCGCTATTACAGCCTCTTTGGTCACGTTTCCTGTAATGGAGGCGTACGCGTCGAAAAGACCGACGCTTTTACGGATGAGCGCCTCAATCTTCGGCGTCATCTTTACAATCTGTTTTTCCTCAACCGGCGTGACAGTGGCTCTGAATAACGTCTTTTCTTTCTCAATCTGTGCGACGCTGGCGCGTTCGAGCCCTTCCACGAGCACCTTGATGCCACCGCCCGGAATACGGAGCAGCTGACGGACCGAGCAGATCGCACCAATTTTATACAGATCGTTTTCTTCGGGCGCTTCCTTTGTAATATCCTTTTGGGCCAGCAGAAATATCTTACGTTCGCCGTCGGCCGCTTCGTTGAGCGCCGCGACCGACATCGGCCGCTCGACGTCAAAATTGAGGAGCATATTGGGGAATACCGACAGCCCGCGCAGCGCGAGCATCGGCAGTTTTATCGTCTCCGGCATGTTTACCGTATCTTCTGTCATGAGGTATAAACCTCCCTTCAAATGGACCAATTTATTCATGTGATAACGAGCCGCACTTTCGTGCGGCTCGATCGTGTCTTCTCTTAAGAAGCGCTTGTGACGTCGGGGTCAATCTGGGGCTTTCCGCGCCGTATGACTTTCGGCTTTTCGCCGTCTGCCACGCACTCGGCCGTAATGACCACCTTTTCAATCTTACCGTCCGACGGCGCTTCGTACATAATGTCGAGCATAATGCCCTCCATGACGCTGCGTAGGCCTCTTGCGCCAATTTCCATCTCGATGGCTTTATCCGCGATGGCGGCCAGCGCCTCGTCGGTAAACTCCAGCGTCACGTTGTCGTAGCTCATAAGAATGCTGTACTGCTTCGTAAGCGAGTTTTTCGGTTCCGTCAGGATACGGACCAAATCGTCCTTGCTTAGGGAGCGTAGTGTCGTGATTACCGGCATGCGCCCGACGAGCTCCGGGATCAGACCGTATTTGAGAAGGTCGTGCGACTGGATATTCTCCAGCGTCTCACCGACATTCTTATCTTTTTTGCTTTTGATTTCCGCGCCGAATCCTATGCTCTTTTTATCCATGCGGTTTTCGATGAGGCGCTCCACGCCGTCAAACGCTCCGCCGCAGATGAACAGGATGTTCGTCGTATCGATACTTATAAATTCCTGATGCGGGTGCTTGCGTCCGCCCTGAGGCGGGACATTTGCCACCGTACCCTCCAGTATCTTTAAAAGCGCCTGCTGGACGCCCTCGCCGGACACATCGCGCGTGATGGACGTATTTTCGCTCTTGCGGGCGATCTTATCAATCTCGTCAATATAGATGATGCCGCGCTGCGCGCGCTCTATATCGAAGTCCGCCGCCTGAAGAAGACGTAGGAGAATGTTCTCAACGTCGTCGCCGACATAGCCGGCCTCCGTCAGGGTTGTGGCGTCTGCGATGGCAAACGGTACCTGCAGGATTCTCGCCAGCGTCTGCGCAAAAAGCGTCTTGCCGCTGCCGGTCGGTCCGACGAGCAGGATATTGCTCTTTTGCAGCTCCGTATCGTTTGTGCCGCCATAAAAAATCCTCTTATAGTGATTATAAACAGCTACTGAAAGAGAAATTTTTGCTTTTTCCTGCCCAATGATGTAATCATCGAGCACCGCGCGTATTTCGGCCGGCTTAGGCAGGCGTTCGACAATACCGTCGTTTTCTTCCGACCGTACGATTTTCATCGGGACGAATTCATCTCCAAGAATGCTTGTGCATAACGCGATACATTCGTTGCAGATATAAGAAGCGCCCTGTCCGGCTATTATGCGGTTAACTTGATCCTGTCGCTTCCCGCAGAAACTGCAGCGTACGATCTTGTTATCGTCATATTTGGCCATTAAAAATCTCCTAACGCTTGAAAATAACGTTGTCTATAAGCCCGAATTCCTTTGCCTCTTCGGCCGTCATGAAGGTGTCGCGCTCCGTGGCGTCGCGAATCACATCCATGGGCTTGCCGGTATTCTCAGAGAGAATTTTATTTAACCGTTCCTTCGTGCGAAGGATGTTCTCCGCATGGATCTGGATGTCGGTCGCCTGACCACGGAAGCCGCCGGATGGCTGATGGATCATAATTTCCGAATTAGGCAACGCAATCCGCTTGCCCTTGGTGCCGGCTGAGAGCAGGAAGGCGCCCATGCTGGCAGCCATGCCGATGCAGATGGTGGACACATCGGCCTTTATATACTGCATTGTATCGTAAATAGCCAGTCCTGATGTCACCGAGCCGCCCGGGCTGTTGATATAAAACTGGATATCCTTGTCGGGGTCCTGCGCCTCCAGATATAAAAGCTGCGCCACAACGAGACTGGCCGTTGTGTCGTTGACCTCTTCGCCTAAAAAGACGATCCGGTCGTTTAAAAGCCGTGAGAATATATCGTATGAGCGTTCACCGCGAGATGTCTGTTCTACAACATATGGCACGAGACTCATAATGTTCAACTCCTTTTATAGTGTGCAGACACGGACTGTAATCAATGCCTACATTATTATTGTTATATTGGTAAGATAACAACATCTCGAAAGTATGTCAATGATATTACCCAATAAAATGTGGGTGTATTCAATATTTTACATTTTATTCATCATTGCCGGCATCGTCTTCATCCGGCTTTTTAGCGGGCGTTTTCTTAGCGACCGGCTTTTTGGCGGATGTTTTCTTAGCCGCCGGCTTCTCCGCATCGCCGTCCGAGGCTTTTTTAGCCGTTGTCTTCTTAGCAGCCGGTTTTTTTTCAGCTTTGTCTTCCGTTTTCTCGCTGTTAGCCTCGGCATCGTCCGCTTTGGATTTTTTAGCAGTCTTGGTCTTGGCTGTTTCCTTTTTTTCCGTTTCCTCAGCCTCCTCCTTCGGAGCTTCGGCCACGGCGTTTTCGATAACAAACTTGGACGCCGCTTGGATGCCAAGATCGCGTACGACCGTATCCTTCGGAACGGACTGCTTCACGCGCTCAAGTTCGACTTTGTATTGCTCGGCCATATCAGCGTATTGCTTTTCAACCTCTTCCTCAGAGGGTTCAAGTTTTTCAAGCTCTGCGATCTTCTCAAGTGCCAACGTGGTTTTGACCTGACGCAGCGCGTTCGGGCGCATACTCTGCCGGAAGCCTTCCTCGTTCGTACCCATCATATTCATATACTGCTCTAATTGCATCCCGTAGCTCATCAACTGCTGGCGCATGCTCTGAACCTGATTGTCAAGAAAATCGTTAATCATCGCTTCCGGTACTTCGTTTTCCACCGTATCGGACAGCGCCGTTAAAACAGCATCCTCAAAAGCCTTCTGAGCTTCAGCTTCCTTAGTCGTTTTCAGATTTTCACGAATGCTGTTTTTATATTCCTCAAGCGTATCGTATTCTGACACGTCCTTGGCGAATTCGTCGTCCAGTTCGGGTAGGATTTTTTCTTTAACCTCTTTGAGCTTGACCTTGAAGACAACGGGCTTGCCCGCGAGGTCTTCCTTATATTCGTCCGGGAAGACGAGGTCCAGATCGCGCTCTTCACCTGTCTGCATACCGTTCAGCTTTTCTTCAAAGCCGGGGATAAACGTGTTGGAGCCGAGCTCCAGCTCGTAGTTTTCGCCCTTGCCGCCCTCAAAAGCCACACCGTCGATAAAGCCCTCAAAATCAATTGTTACAGTATCGCCGTTAATAGCCGGGCGCTCAGCAGTCTGGATGCGCGCGTTTCTCAGCTGGACCGACGCGATCTCACTATCCACAGCTGATTCTTCGACAGCGGCCTCGGGCTTTTCGGCTTTAATGCCCTTGTAGTCGCTCACCGTTACCTCTGGATACAGCTCAACGGCATATTTGACGGTGACAGACTTGTCCTCGCCAAAGTCGATATCAAGAATCTGCGGATAACCGACAACGCGCAGGTCCGATTCCGAAACGCCCTGGCTACAGAGAGCCGGCAGTATGATATCCAGCGCATCGTCATAAAAAACGTTAGCGCCGTACATATTTTCAATGAGCTTGCGCGGAGCCTTACCCTTCCTGAAACCTGGTACTGATATTTGCGCCCTATTCTTTTTATAAGATTCTTCCAGCGCCTTATCGAATTCCTCTGGTGTCACGACGACCGTCAACTCAGCTTTTATGTTTTCCTTCTTTTCGCAGCTCGTTACGTTCAAATTACTTTCCTCCTAAATTAAAAAGCAGCCAAATTCGGACCAAATGTAGGCATACTTTTGCAATTGTATCAGATACATTTTGTGTTTGCAATCATTTTCACCGAACTTTTACGGGCTTAAACCCGACGAAGTCAGCTGAGACCATATGAAAGTCGATTCCGTTGTGTTCGCCCGTTGCGGCCCACCGATGTCCCTGGCCGTGAATATGGCCGTACCAGCAGCTTTTGACGCCGTACATTTTCATCCTGTCAATGATTCCGCCGCTGTAATACTCCTTGAAAATAGGCGGATAATGGAAAAAACAGATTTTTTCAGGCGCGTCGGCCGACGCTTTCAAAGACGCTTCCAGCCTTATTATTTCTCTGGACATGATCTTTTTATCATGCTCCAAGCCGGTCTTTTCCTCGAAAAACCATCCGCGTGTGCCGCAGACGGCCGTTTCGCCCACTATAAAACTGTTGTTGAACAGAATATCAATGCTCCCAATCGCTTGCGCATCGAAATAATTTCTAATTTTTGTCGCGGTCGTCCACCAGTAATCATGATTGCCTTTCAGGATGATTTTCCGGCCAGGCAGCGCGTCAATAAATTTAAAATCCGGCAGGCTTTCTTCCAGCGACATGCCCCACGACACATCACCGCATAACACGCACGTGTCGTCATCAGTAAGAATCTTGAAGCCTTCGGAAAGCTTTTCGACATAATTGTCCCATCCGCCGCCGAAAACATCCATCGGTTTGTCGGTACCCAGCGAAAGGTGAAGATCGCCGATTGCGTAAAGAGACATCGTTCACAATTCCTTTATCGATAAACTATTCCAATCTTATTACAATAAATTTAAAAAATTCCCTGATCTTGAAAGAACAGGCTTTGTTATAAACAATTGTCGCACAGCAAATACTAACGGCGCCACTTGCAATTAAAAACAAGGAGAGAGATCATATGGCTGATATGAAAACAGGCGATACGCTTTACGGCGTTTCCTGCGATGCCGCTCACTGTAAGTTCCACGGGCATGATAACAGATGCATGGCCGAAAACATTGCGGTTGAATCACCGAGCGCCATCAAGAGGGCGGAAACGTTCTGCGGCACGTTTACGCCGCGTTCGGCCGACCGGTAAGGACGGCCCTGCTGCAGTAATTTTATACAATCGGGGATGGCACTGCGTCCACCCCCGATTTACTTATTATGGCGTCTAGGTGAGGAACGCTTCGACGGCCGCGGCCATCCCCGTACGTTCCACGCACGCTTTAAATCGCACCGGCTTACCCCGAAGTGACTTCAGGGACGCCGGCGCCGTTACACCGGCAGCTGCCTCCAACCTGTCAATGAGGTCCAGGCCGCTTGCCGACGCGTCGTCTCCGAGCGCGTCCAGTACGCTGTCGCAGAATTTAAACGGGCTGGCCGTCGACACCACGACCGTATATATTTCGTCGTTGGTTTTCTTCCGGTGTTTCTGCAGAACGCTGTAGGCCACGGCTGTGTGGGTGTCGATCAGATAGCCCTTTTCCTCAAAAACCGTGCGAATCGTCTTTTTTGTCTCATCGTCAGAGCTCCAGCCTGCCCCAAAATCACGTGTGACGGCGTCTTTAATAGCCGGAGCGACGGTATAAACGCCCTTTTCCGACAGTGCTTTCATATAGGACGCTACAAGCACATCATCCTTGCCGGATAGATCAAACAGCAAGCGTTCAAGATTGCTCGAAACCAGGATATCCATCGACGGGGAAATGGTCGTCATAAACGCCCGGTTTTTATTATAAACACCCGTCTCAATGAATTCCGTCAGCACGTCGTTGCAATTGGACGCGCAAATGAGTTTATGAATCGGCAGGCCCATTTTTTTTGCGTAATAGCCGGCAAGTATATTGCCGAAGTTCCCGGTCGGCACGCAGAAATTAATACTCTCGCCGTTTTTAACAGTGTCTTTTTTGACGAGGTCACAATACGCTGAGATATAGTAAACGATCTGCGGCAAAAGACGCCCCCAGTTGATGGAGTTGGCCGAGGACAGAAAATAGCCGTTTTGCGCCAGCTTTTCCCGCATGGCCTCATCGGCGAAAATGGTCTTGACGCCTGCCTGCGCATCGTCAAAGTTGCCGTTTACAGCGGATACGCCGACGTTTAAACCTTCCTGCGTCGTCATTTGCAGCTTCTGGATATCGGATACCCCATCTTCGGGGTAAAACACCATGATCTTCGTACGCGGAACATCCTTGAAGCCGTCCAGCGCCGCCTTGCCTGTATCGCCCGAGGTCGCCACGAGAATACACACGTCTTTTTCCTCGGCCGTTTTGTCGAGCGAGGCCGACAGCAGATGCGGCAGCATCTGAAGCGCCATGTCTTTAAATGCGCAGGTCGGCCCGTGCCACAGCTCGAGAAAAGAGGTCTGTCCGTCGAGTGGTCTGACCGGCGCGACGTCCGCGTGGTCAAACGCCTTTGGCCCGTAAGCCGCCGAGGCAAACGATTCAAGCTCCTGCGTTGTGAAGTCGTCTAAAAAGAGCTTCATGATCGCAACAGCCCGTTCGATATAAGACAGGCCGGCTAAACGTGTGATATCGTCGGATGTAAGCTTCGGCAGCGAGACCGGCACAAATAAACCGCCGTCGGTTGATAAGCCCGTCGCGATTGCTCCAGCCGCCGGGACGACGGCCGATTTATTACGTGTGCTGTGATAAAGCATGCTTTTTTTCCTTCCGCTTTAAATATAAAAGGTTTTTGGTCTTATGAAATAGGACGATATGGTCGTTTTGAGCAAACGGCTTCTTCCATGTTCTTTTATTCAAACGCATTTTCTATATGATTGAGCTGCATTGATCGCGTATCCGGGCCGTCCGGCGCGTAGATTTCTATAACGTCAAAGCGCGGCTGCAGCTGTGTGTCGTGCTCGGACAGCCAGATAGCGGCCGTCTTCCGCAGCCGTTCCTGCTTTTGTGGTCCGACAAACTCCCGCGCTTCGGCATACCGGCTGTTTTTACGTACCTTCACCTCGACAAAAACGATATAAGCACGGTCTTTGACGATGACGTCGATTTCCCCAAACCGCGTACGGTAGCCCATACCGACCGGAGTATATTTTTTACGCCGGAGATAAGCCGACGCTATCGCCTCTCCCCAGCTTCCCCGCAGTTTTGTATCCAACGCAAACCTCCTAAGCCGGCTTGGTGCTCAGTGCATTTTCTTTAAAAAGGTTACACGGTGTACCGTAGACGGTCCATGCCGGCGGAGCCGGTCATAATGCTCGGGGGTTGCGTAGCCTTTATGCTTTTCGAATAAATACTGCGGGTAGGACTCTGCCAGCTCTGTCATAAACCGGTCGCGGCTGACTTTGGCAAGGATGGACGCGGCCGCTATGGACGCGCACTTGCCGTCGCCGCCTATAATACAGCGGTTTAAGTATGTTATGCCGGCGGCGCGGTTTCCGTCGATGAGCGCCAGCTCCGCCGCCGGTTCCAGCTGCGCCATGGCTCGGTTCATCGCCCGGTATGTAGCGTTTAATATGTTGACCTCTTCGATTTCACGTTCACTTGCCGATCCGATACCGTACGACACGGCGCTATGTACAATGATATCATAAAGCGCTTCTCTGACAGCCGGCTTCAGTTTCTTCGAATCGTCCAGCCCGGGAATATCCAATCCGGGCGGCAGGATGACGGCGGCGGCAAATACCGGACCGGCCAGACAGCCGCGCCCGGCCTCGTCCACACCGCACAGAATTCGCCAACCCTCGGCGGCGGCCTCTTTTTCATATGCCCACCAATCCATTGTATGCCTCCCCCGCGTTCCGCGAACGAAAAGTAAGGAAATCTTCCTTCAGAGAGTTATTCATCCGGCGGCTCCCCAATGAAGCCGTGGTGTAATTGAGACGAGAGCGGTCCGCTCTATACTTCCGCTACCGGCGGCATTTCAAGCGTGATGCGCCCGAGCTTCCCGCCGCGAAATTCATCCAGCAGTACGGCCGCCATACGGTCCGTATCCAGCTCCCCGCCCGACAGGAGAAAACCGCGTTTTTTCGCCGCCCGGCTTAAAAGCTCGTGACCGTTTTGGCCGTCCTCGGGCGTGATTTTATACCGCTCTGTCAGCTTTTGCGGACACAGCTCGGCAAGTCGCAGCATGAGATTTCCGGCCAGCGCCTCCCGGTCGACAACGTCGTCTTTGACGGCGCCCGTATACGCGAGGTTTTCGCCAACCTCTTTGCTCTCAAATTTCGGCCAGAGGATACCCGGCGTATCCAGAAGCTCCAACCCGTCGATAATCCTGATCCACTGCCGTCCGCGTGTAACGCCGGGCCTGTCCGACGTCTCGGCGGCCTTCCGGCCCGCCAGCCGGTTAATAAACGACGACTTGCCGACATTGGGTATTCCGGCGATCATCGCCCGGACCGTCCGTCCAGCCTGTCCCTTAGCCTCGTACGCCAGAAGCTTTCCCCGTATAAGATTTTTGACGGCACCTGGGAACGTTTTAACACCTTTACCACTTTTAGAGTCTGTTTCAATAACGGCCAGACCCTGTGATCGGAAATAGGCGGACCACGCTTTCGTGGCGGCCGGGTCGGCCTGGTCTATACGGTTGAGAATGAGAAGTCTCGGCTTATTGCCTGTAATGTCGTCCAGATCGGGATTGCGGCTGGATATGGGGATCCGGGCGTCGATAATTTCGCATACGGCGTCAACGAGCTTTAAGTTCTCGGCCATCATCCGCCGCGCTTTTGTCATGTGGCCGGGGAACCATTGAATGTTGATTTCTTCACGCATTATAATTTAAACCTTATCCGTAGACGGAGCCAAAACGGTCCCAGGACCGAGCGCCGTCGTCTTTTCCGGGTATGATGAGAAGCAGCACTTTCCCAAGCACGTTTCTCGTGTCGATCATACCGACCTGTGAGCTCCGGCTGTCCGTCGATTCGTTGCGGTTATCACCCATGACGAACACGCAGCCCTCCGGCACCGTCATCGGACCTTTAAAATCAAGACTTCGCATTGTTGGCTGGCGGATATAATCCTCTGTAATCACTTTCCCGTCAATCATGACATCGCCCGTGTCAAAGTTGATATCAATGGTCTGGCCCGCCGTGGCAATCACACGCTTGACGAGGGGTTTGTCAAACGCATCCGAGTCGATAATGACAATATCGCCGTAGTGCGGCGTAAAAAACAGATTAGACATCACAACAACATCACGGTCGTGCAGCGTATTGAGCATACTTTTGCCGTCAATGCCGGTAACGCGGCCGACAAAGATAAAAATCAGGATACCGCATAAAACAGCGGAAACAATGCACTGCAGCCAGTCATACAGCTCCATTCTGGCCTGGCTGACCGCCGTGTCGTCCTTCTTCTCGGGCGGCTTTGGAGCCGGCGGTGTCGCCGCCTCGTCTTCTTTGAACTTTATGCCATATTCGATTTCATAAAGATCGTAATCAAAATCCTTGTCGCTCATCAGCAAACCCCTTTATAGAGTATGAAACGGCCTTGTGCGCATTTATTATATGATAATACGCCTGATAAAATAAAAGCACAGCATGAGATTGTCATCTGTCGCCTCCCGGCCGGCAACTTTGACATTCTTCGCCGCGCTTTCGTCACAGGGCCCGGAAACCATTAGTTATTCATTCCAGCCACTGCACGGCCGGGCCTATCGGTAAACCGAACCGAAGCGTCTCCATTGCCGGCCGTCATCGTCCTTTCCCGGTATAGCCAAAAAGAGAACTTTTCCGAGAATGCTTCTCGTATCGATCATATCAACGCGCGCGTCCCGGCTGTCCGAAGAGGCGTTTCTGTTGTCGCCCATAACGAAGACGCAGCCGTCGGGAACTGTTCTGGGTCCTTCAAAATCCTCCCGGGCTGTGGTTGGTTCTTTGATATAATCCTCTTCAATAACGCGGCCGTCGATCCTGACGTCGCCCGTATTAAAATCAATATCAATGGTCTGCCCCTCGGTGGCAATCACACGCTTGACAATGGGAGTGTCAAAAGCATCCGTGTCAATAATGACAATATCGCCGTAGTGCGGCGTAAAAAACAAATTGGACAGGATGACCACGTCTTTATCATGAAGGGTATTCATCATGGATGTTTGCTCAATGCCGGAAATACGCCCGACAAAAATAAAAATCAATATACCGCATAAAACAGCCATAACAATGCTCTGGAGCCAGTCATACAGGCCCATCCCCGCCTGGCGTTCTGTCTGTATGGTTTCCTTTTGATCAGCCGTTATGCCGGTCTGCCCTGGTTCGTCCGGCTCGACGTCAAGATCCAGGCCGTAAAGCTCATATAGTTCATCATCAAAATCCATGTCACTCATCTGCCGAACCTCATATGCCGCCTTACAAACGGCTTTTTCTGTCTATGCTTTTATGATTATACACCAATTTAATCTAAAAAAAAGGGGTATATACCCCTTTTTTTATTTTTGCTGAAGGCAACGGAATTGTATTCCCGTTGCCTTTCTGCGTTATATGAGTTCCTTGACTTTTGCTTTCTTGCCGACGCGGTCTCTGAGATAGTACAGCTTTGCGCGCCTGACTTTTCCTCGCCGAATGGTTTCGACCGATACGATACTGGGCGAGTGGACCGGGAATACTTTTTCGCAGCCGACGTTATACGAAACGCGGCGCACGGTGATCGTTTCGTTGATGCCGCCGTGCTTCTTAGCGATGAGCGTGCCCTCAAAGGCCTGATTGCGCTCACGGTTTCCTTCCTTGACGCGAATGGTTACGCGGACGGTGTCGCCCACCTTCATTGACGGCAGCTCCGGCTTCATATATTGCGAGCTGAGCGTTTTAACGAGATCCATATGTGATTATCCTCCCTTCACATAAGGCGTTCATGCGTTACATTCCCGCAGCGGACCGCCCAGATGATAACAACGGTTTGCGCACTCGCACGGCCTGAAAAAGGCCATTTCGAGGTAAACGCCCTGATATATTAACATGAACCGGCAGGATTTGCAAGCACTTTTATGTCGTTTAAATTCCGTCTATAAACACGGCCTCTTCCCGTCAGGATATCTGCATGTGCGCTGCGGTTAAGTTACAGTACAACCGGTTTTTAATATAAAATTTTAATGAACAGGACGGTATACACGTTAAAACATGTTATACTATAACTTGGTAAATAATTAACTTGGGGGAATGGTATTGAAAGCGCTGATGCGGGTTATCGACAGGTTTTGCCTGAAACACAGGCGATTCGGCATTGCAAATTTGATGCTGTATATCGTCATTGGCAGTGCCGTCGTTTATCTGTTTTCCATGATGGACGGGTCCCATACCGTTATCAGAGCCGTAAATTTCGATCCGACACTTATTCTGAAGGGGCAGATCTGGCGGCTTGTCACCTGGGTATTTTATCCGACGGCAGATAACGTATTATTTGCGGCCATTATGCTCTACTTCTATTATTTTATCGGATCGACACTGGAGCGCGAATGGGGTACGGCGAAATTCACAGTCTATTATCTGTTCGGCATGCTCATGCACATCGTTTTCGCTTTTGTCGTATGGGGTATCTTTGGCCAGCGCGTGTGGATTGACGCCAGCTATCTGAATCTCTCGATGTTCTTTGCCTTTGCTGTATTTTATCCGGACCAGCGCGTAATGCTGTTTTTCTTCATCCCGATCAAGATCAAGTGGCTTGCGCTTGTGGATGCCGCGTTTTTTGTCATTACGATCATCTCCAGCATTCTGGGCGCTAATGTCGCTTATATCGTCGTTCCGATCGCCGCCATTATGAACTTCTTTGTTTTTTGCCTGGACGATCTGGTGCGATACCTGCGTCCGTATAAAGCGCGTACGTCCGGACAGGCTATCAATTTCCGGCGTGCGGCCAAAAAACACAAGCGCGAGGAGGCGGCCAAGCCGTACCGACATAAATGCTCCGTCTGCGGCCGTACGGACACCGAGTACCCGGAGCTGGAGTTCCGCTACTGCTCCAAGTGCAACGGCTATCACGCTTATTGCATCGACCACATCAACAACCACGTACATTTCAAATAAACTTAAGGCCGGCATCAAGCCGGCTTTAAAACTATCAAAAAGCCGCTTGCGCGGCTTTTTCTTTACTTTGAAACCGTCCATAAAGCCGTTTCGGTCTCACGATAACGTGATTATTGTTGAGAATTCTCGCAACATCGTGAGAATATTCTCGTTTCATTGAAGTTAATTAACCGCCCGGGACAGGCTATTCCACCTGTATAGACAAGCGGCAGATATAGTTTTTACCATCGCCGGTGGACAGAAATCCCGCCAGCTCACACTCGTAGGCATTGCCGATGATCGTCAGTCCATTTTCCTTAATATACGTCATCAACTGCTGGAGCGTCGGGCGCGTATCCGTCGCCCCTTTATGCAGCATGGATACATACGTCCCGGCCGGCTTGACAAACAGCCGGTCGCATCGGCACATTCTGAACACCCTGCTGCAAAAATAATCCGGCCTGTAGGTACCGGCCAGCAGCTCCTCCTTCAACACGATCACACCAATCTGAAATTCCGCCCCGATATCATTCTCCGTGCAGTAATGCACATGATCACGCAGATACACAAACTGCTCGAGCTCGGTCTTGTCCTGTATATCGGGTGCTTCGGTGGCGATAAAATACTCTTCCTGACAATTAATAATTTCCGGCCTTCCGAAATCATTTTCAATGGATATTGCCAGCTCAATATTGGCAATGGACTGCTCCACAAGCTGTTCCATACGCTCGAGCATCGCTTTCTCGTGCATCAGGTCTTCCCTCTGCCGATATAAGATCTCAAGAAATTCCTTTGCGTCAGGGCTCTCGAGATAGCGGCGTATATCGCCCAGCGGGCTGCCGGCGCGTTTCAGCGAGCTGATGAGATAAAAATCAAAAAACTGCGACGGCGTATAGTAACCGTAGCCATTATCGCCGACTTTTTCAGGCCGCAGTATGCCAATATCACAGTAGTGCCGCAGTGTCTGCTTCGTCGTGTCGCACAATGAGGCAAATTCTCCCGCTGTAAAATAGCTGTCGCTTACCTTTTCCATATCAACCTCGCAGGCGCTTAAACGCAAATATTGTCGTTTTCAAGTTTCCCTTCTTCTTTAGAATCTTGAATTATTACATTATTACTCTTTTTTTGAGGTTATTAAAGTCAAATCTCCTCTTGACTGTGTTGTTACAACACGGTTTACAATAGCGTAAATCCCACCAGCCGTCAATATTTTGCTTATCGGAGGAGACACATTTGGAATCAACAAGCAATTTCACGCAGGGGAAAATACTGTCTCCCCTGCTCCGCTTTTCGCTCCCCATATATTTTGCCATGCTGCTGCAGGCCTTGTACGGCGCGGTCGACCTGGCCGTCGTCGGACATTACGGCGACAAGTCCGGCGTATCCGCCGTATCCACAGGTAGCCTCGTCATGGTAACGATAACGGGCCTTATTACAGGGCTCACCATGGGAACTACAATTCTTCTCGCACAAAAAATCGGTGAGAAAAACGAGAAGCACGCTGGCGACGCTGTCGGCTCTTCCATTTTATTATATGGAATTGTCGGCGTACTCCTGACGCTTGTCATGATTATAGTCGCGCGTCCCGTAACGGCGCTGATGCAGGCGCCGCCGGAAGCGTTTGAACAAACGTATCGCTACATATTAATCTGCTCGGCAGGCTGTATTATCATCACGGCGTATAACGCCGTCAGCGCCGTTTTCAGAGGTATCGGCAATTCACGTGCGCCCCTGCTGTTCGTTGCCATCGCCTGTGGCGTTAATATACTGGGTGACCTTCTGTTTGTCGGTGTATTCCGCCTCGGCGCTGACGGCGCCGCATATGCAACGCTTATTGCGCAGCTGATCAGTGTTGTGTTTTCCGTCTGGCTGATCCGAAAAAAAGGCTTTCCATTTCCGTTCAGCCGGGATAATATCCGTTTCAATAAAGCCGAGGTTATGTCCATATTAAAATTTGGCACACCCATTGCGGCGCAGGAAGTCCTGACGAATATATCGTTTATGGCTATTATTTCTATCATAAACAGCCTCGGGATCGTTGCGTCTGCCGCGGCGGGCGTCGGTGAAAAAATTTGCTATATGGTTATGCTTCTGCCGTTTGCGTTTTCGTCCTCCCTGGCGGCGTTTGTGGCGCAAAATGCCGGCGCGGGCGAGCATGCCCGCGCCAAAAAAGCCATGCTCTACGGCATGGCTGCAACCGTCTCCGTCGGTCTCATTGTATTTTTTATATTTTTCTTTTTAGGAAGTATACTCGCCGGGCTTTTTTCAAAGGAATCCGCCGTCATCGCCGCGGCGGGCAATTATTTAAGATCCTACGCCCTGGACAGCCCTATGGTCGCCATACATATGTGTTTTGTCGGCTATTTCAACGGCAACGGGAAAACCCTTTTTACAATGCTTTTGGGGATCTTCTGCGCCTTTTTTATTCGCATACCGTTTGCGTATTTTATGAGCACGCTGCCGGGTGTAACGCTTTTCAAGGTCGGCCTGGGGACGCCACTGGCGTCTTTTATCGCGATTATCATTTGTCTTGTTTACTATAAAATCGCAAAGATTGGCAGGTTGACAACGGAAGCCATGCAATTAAACGCGTGCTGAACGATTATCGGTCATCATATGGGCGACTTGCGATTCCAAAAAAACGCAGGGAACGGTGTCATATCGTACCCTGCGTTTTAATCTGTTACTGTCTGCTTACTAAATAAGTTTACAAAAGGTCAGCAATAAGGTCGCATATGGCTGTGCCGGCCAGCATCATCCCGGCGCACGGCGGGACAAACGACACGCTCGCCGGGATTGACCGGCGGGATAAAGCCTCCTCTGATGAAGGCGTCGGCTTGCGCGGCTCCTCCGACGAACAGACAACCTTGAGTTTTTTAACGCCGAGCTTTTTCAGTTCGCGCCGCATCACTCGAGCCAGCGGGTCTCCGGAGGTTTTAAAAACATCTGTAACTGTCAGCTTTGAGGGGTCGAGCCTGTTACCGGTACCCATGCTGCTGATAATAGGCGTCCCCGCCGAACGGCAGCCCTCGATGAGGAGCAGCTTGGCCGAAACGGTGTCGATGGCGTCGAGCACGTAATCGTATGCCTCGAAATTAAACGCGCCGATCGTCTCCGCTGAAACAAACACGTCACGCGTCACAACATTTGTATCGGGGCAGATATCCCGGATGCGCGCAGCCATGACGGCTGTTTTCTTTTCATTAAGCGTCGAGTACAGCGCCACAAGCTGCCGGTTTAAATTCGTCAGTCCGACCGTGTCGTTATCCACCAGCTCGATATGGCCCACGCCGGCGCGCGCCAGCGCCTCAGCGGCGAATGAGCCGACGCCGCCAATCCCAAAAAGCAAAACGCTGGAAGCCCGGAGCCGCTCAACAGCGTCCGCACCTACAAGCATTCTTGTTCTTTCATACTGATCCAAACTATCAAAACCTTTTTATGGATTCTAACGCTGCATTGCAAGACGAAAGGGATTAAGGCTTCAACCACTGGATAAACGCTGTCTTATCCAGCCTGTTATAGCCGGTACTTTCGTAAAACCGGAAGGTACTCTCCTGCTTCGACCCCGTCATAAGCATAAGCTTATAGCAGTTTTCGTCTACGGCGATCTCTTTTGCATACTGCAAACAAGCAGACGCCAGCCCTTTTCGGCGGTGATGAATGTCTGTAACCACGTTTTCTACAAGCGCAAAGGGACGCTGTGCCCGCGTCAGGCATGGAATAACGACACAGACACAGGATGAGACGATTTCACCGTCTTCCTCCGCCACAATGATATGATGGTCCCTGTCGGATACGATCTTTGTCCACAAAGCGGCTGCAGGGCCGTCCTTTTCAGGAACCGCTGTGTCGTGCAGTTGGGTATAAAGCTTCATCAGACCGTTGAAGTCCTCATAGATAGCTTCTCGAATCATAACACTCCCGCTTCCTGATTCGGCCATTATCCGTTCACGGCAGCCTGTAAAACCGTGTTGGCAATCGGACCGGCCACATGGCTGCCGCCACCGCCATTTTCCACGACCACGACGAACGCCAGCGGATAATTTTCATTCGTGATAAAGCCGACGAACCACGCGTGGGGCGACTGACCGCCGCCGACCTCTGCCGTTCCGGACTTGGCATACAGTTCAAGCCCTGGAAAATTATTCTCGCCGTACGTTTTATAGACGTTGTAATTCATCATAACGGCAATTTTATCGGCTGTGTCGCTGCTCATGAGGCGCTCCGAGCCTGGCGGCAACAAGGCCGCTAATCCCGTGTCCTTAACAAGCGTCATATCGACGGCGCGACCGCCGTTGGCTATGGCGCTCACAAGCCTCAGCATGGCATATGGACAGACCGTATCCTCATACTGACCGATGCCGGACCAGGCCAGATTGGCCGAGCCGTCATCCGCCTTTGTGAAATTGCCGGCGGCCGTCTTAATACCGTCGATTTCCAAGCTCTCTGTAAAGCCGAACTTCTCGGTGTAGCGCGCGAGCGTGTCCGCGCCTACATCAAGCGCAAGCGTACCGAACGCGCTGTTACAGGAGGCCGCGAGCGCGTCTTCAATTTTCAGCTCTCCGTGAACGCCCGTACACGCGACCCATTCGCCGGCGACATTGACGCCGCCCTCGCAGGTAAAGACTCGGTCGTATAAATCGTCGATATTCTCAATGGCGGCAGCCAGCGTCACAAGCTTAAACGTCGAACCGGGCGTATAGGCGCTCGATAAAAACCGGTTGAGATAGACCCCCTCATATTTTCCGCCCGTGAGATCGGGAACATTATTCGGATCGTATGACGGCGAGGATACCATGCAGACAAGCTCGCCTGTTTCGTAATTAACAACGGCGACGGTGCCTTTCCGACCGCCCAGCGCATTATACGCCGCGACATTTAAGCCCGCGTCAATCGTCAGCGCTAGCGTCTTTCCGTGTTCGGCGCGCGTGTACACGCCGTTAAAGAAGTCGTACCCAATGAGGTGCGAGGCAAACACCGACAGCGCGCCCGTGCCGATATTTCCGCCAAGGTCGCCCACGGCGTGCAGCGTTGACATGCGCACCGCGGCATCGTCGGCGTAATACCGCTGCCCGCTTGAAACGCCGGACAAGACCAGACCGTCCCGGTCGGTCAGCGTCCCTAGCCTTAAAACGCCGTCGCTGTAAACCGATTTGTTTGGGGCGAAGGACACCCAGTTTTGCCCGCGCGTTGCCATACGCCCGATGTAGAGCGCAAGGCCGACCAATATGAGCGCCGCTAATATAAGCAGCGCATTGGCTCTTCCGCCGACTTTTTTCACGGCGCGGACGCCTCCTTCCAGCGAACGGACTTAATAGTCATCGTCGTCATTGAAATCAAATTCAATATCGTACATATCGTCATCATTGTCATCATCGTCATTCGTCTCGGCACCGTCATCCGGATCGTCCGCCACCCGGTATTCCATATACTGATCGATCGTGCCATTTTCGATCACTTCATTGATACCGTCGTCGTCATAGCCGGCATGCCGCCGTTCTTTCCGGCTGACACGCTTTCCCATGGGCACGGCAAAGCTGGCGCTTTGCCGCGTGTCCGCGGCCTTGATGAACGCCAACAGCCCCCAGCATGTGATGAGGCTGGATCCGCCCGTCGACACAAACGGAAACGTCACGCCCGTAAACGGCAGCAGATCGACGGAGCCGAAGACGTTTAAGATCATCTGCGTCAGCAGGATCGATACGGCGGCGCACGCCCCGATGACGTAGTATGTGCTTCGGGCCCCCGACGATGTGCGCACGGCGTAAAATGCCAGCGCCACAAGCGCGAATATCGCAACAACGGCGATGATCAGGCCCAGCTCCTCACAGATGATGCCGAACACCATATCCGTGTCGGCGGCGAAAATATGCTTGAACCAGCCGTTGCCCGCGCCCAGGCCGAACAGTCCGCCGCTGGCTGCCGCCGACATGGTCCGCGTCTGCTGGTAACCGGAGGCGTAGGCATTTTCCCACGCGTGCCCCCACGCTCCAAACCGGCTGGCGACATACGGCTTGAGCGTAATAGCCATAAAGCCCGCCAGACCCGCGCCGGCAACGCTTAAAATAAT
The DNA here is from genome assembly GCA_963675425.1 of uncultured Sporobacter sp. Taxonomy (GTDB): domain Bacteria; phylum Bacillota; class Clostridia; order Oscillospirales; family Oscillospiraceae; genus Sporobacter. Next base: position 3,442,022 of record OY776214.1, read on the forward strand.
TGTTGCCAGATCACCCGAACGTAAAAATGAGATGGTGAGATACGCCACAAAAAAGACGAGCGCCGTTCCGAAGTCACCCATCAGCGCCAGCGCCATAACGCACGCGCCGGCAAACGCGACAAACAAAATAATATTACGTTTGGCAAAAAGCCTGTCCAGCGTTGCCGTGCCCGCGCAGACAAACGCGATCTTGACAAATTCCGACGGCTGGACCGACATACCGCCTAGCATAAGCCAGTTTTTGGCCCCCAGTACAGTGTCGCTTAAAACAAGCGTGGCGCTAAGCAGGACGAGCCCCGCTACGGCTATTGGCCAGCGCAGCTTCACAGCCGTCGCCAGATTGCGCAGAAACCGGCCGAACAGGAAATACACAATCACGCCTGCCGCGATCAGTATAATTTCCTTTATGACGTTCTCGGGTGCGGCCGTGGCCACAACGCCGAGACCCAACGTCGACAGGAAAAACGCCAGCGTTTCAACCTCAAAAGCCACGCGCCTCATAAGCCGTGTGAATAAATAGCTCACCCACGTCAGCGCGACGAGCGCCAAAAAGCTCAGCGGCATTGACGCCGTCAGCGTATCGTTATAAGCCAGACACAGCTGAAGGCCCAGCGCGACCTGAAACGCCGTCAGATAGAAAAGAGTTCCCGGCGCACTGACGTATTTGCCCGGCCTCTCACGCTTTTTAGCGCGTTGGGCCCGGCCGGCCTCGCCCATGACGACGAATACGAACTCCGCGCCGCCCAACTGCACAATGTCCCCGTTGACAATGCTTTCGCTGCCCGCAACCTCAATTCCGTTTAAGAGAACGCCGCTTTTCGAATTCAGATCGTATACGCGCCAGCTGCCGTGCGCGTCGCGTATCAACGCCGCATGGTTGCGGGACATGGTCGGATACTGGATCGATACATCCGAGCTTCTGGCGCGGCCAATTATATTTTCCCAATGATTGAGTGGAATTTTGGTTCCGTTTGGAAGACTCAGATAGCCCCATTCCTCCAGGTCGTATTCCTTGCCCAATAGTGACCGGACGCACCGCCAGACAATGATTACGGCAAATAAGGGCAGTATAAACCGGATAACGAGCGTATAATACGAAAAATAGTCCGCCGCGTTATCCGTTATGAAGACGCCGATCTGCGTCAATATATCTGTCAGCCACCCCATGTGCAGCTCCTTAAATATCGGCTTTTATTTTTATGACGTTAATACGGGCCGCAGGTTCCGTTTTCACAGCCTGATCATTTAAAACAGGCGGGCAATGAAATATCATAGTGCCGGTAATTGTCCCGGCATGATTTTCTCTGCCCGCCCCATAATGGTATCCAGTTTTTATTCGGCTTCGCTTAAAGTCTTTGCTTCCTCAATGATCTTCGTTTGTATGACAGCCGGCGCTTCCTCATAGCGTACAAAATCAAAGGTGAAGGAGCCTCGGCCCTGTGTCATGGAGCGCAGATCGATGGCGTAGCTGGACATCTCGCCCATCGGCACCTCTGCCTCAACAATCTGCATGCCGTCGGCACTCATATTCATACCCATTGGGCTGCCGCGCCGCTTGGACAGGTCCGACATAATGTCGCCCATATACGTATCGGGAATCGTAACCTTCAGATAGCCAATTGGCTCGAGGATGACGGGGCCGGCCTGCGGTATACCTTCCTTATATGCCAGCTGTGCAGCCATTTTAAAGGCCATTTCCGACGAGTCGACAGGATGGTACGAGCCGTCGACGAGCGTGGCCTTGAGCTGCACCATCGGATAACCGGCCAAAACGCCTTTATGGATGCTGTCGCGCAGGCCCTTCTCAACGGCGGGAAAGAAGTTTTTCGGGACGCTGCCGCCGAAGACCTTCTCTTCAAACGTCAGATCGTCTTCTTCACCCGGCTCGAAATCTATGACGACATCGCCAAACTGGCCGTGGCCACCCGATTGCTTTTTATGACGTCCGCGCGCCTGGACCTTTTTGCGGATCGTCTCGCGATATGCGATACGAGCCGGCGACAGTTCAACCTCAACACCGAAGCGGTCTTTCAGCTTGGCGCACAACACGTCAATCTGGATATCCCCCGCCCCCGACAGAACAAGCTGCTTTGTCTCGGCGTTGTTGACAACCGTAAATGTATGGTCCTCCTCACCGAGCCGGGTGAGACCCGCGGCAATCTTATCTTCCTGGCCTTTCGTCTTGGGCGCGATGGCCATGGCGTAGCATGGCGGCGCAAACTCGATGCCCTTGACCGTCACCGGTTTTTTGGGATCGCACAGCGTGTCACCCGTTTTCGTGTCGGCAAGTTTAGAGAAGGCACCAACGTCACCGCAGACGACTTCTTTGATTTCAACGTTCTTTTTGCCCCGCATGCTGTAAATATGCGAGATTTTCTCCTGAGAGCCGGTACGCGTATTGAGCAGCGACATGTCGGACGTGACCTTTCCGGACAGGACCTTAAACAGGCTGAACTTTCCGTATTGGTCTGAAACGGTCTTATAGATGATGACGCATGTCGCTCCGTTCGGGTCAACCGCCAGAGCTTCCCCGTCCGCTGTTTCTTCCATGCGCCCGTCCAGAGGCGAGGGAACCATGTTAACAACGGCGTCGAGAAGCGGCATCGTGCCCAGTCCGTTCAGTGCTGTGCCGCAGAACACGGGAAAGAGCATCCGCTCCTTAACACCCGATTTAAGTCCTTTTATGATTTCATCAACCGTAAAAGCATTCCCGGAGAAATATTTTTCCATGAGCTCTTCGCTCGTTTCGGCAACGCTTTCGTTCACAGCTGCATACAGGTCCTCCAGCTGGGCGCTCATGCTGTCGGGAACAGGGATTTCCTTGCGCTTGCCGCTCTCGACGACATAGGCTTTTCTCACAATGAGGTCCACAACGCCCTCGACCTTGCCGGACGCATTTTTGATCGGCGCGATCATCGGGCAGAGCGATGTACCAAATTTCTCGCGCAGCGCGGCGTAGGCCGATTCAAAATCACCGTTCTCCTCGTCGATTTTTGAAACGTAGAAGATGCATGGCAGTTTTAAGTTTTCAAGATACTTCCATGATTTTTCAAGGCCGACTGTAACGCCTTCCTTGGCGGCTGTGACAATGATTCCGCTGTCGGCAACGCGAAGCGCCTCGACCACTTCGCCGGCAAAGTCAAAATAACCCGGAGTGTCCAGAATATTGATCTTGCAGTTACTATATTCAGCGTACATCGTCGCCATTGATATCGAAATCTGCCGCTTGATCTCCTCCGCATCGGAATCGCCTACGGTGTTCCCGTCGGCTATCTTACCGAGCCTGTCGGTTCCTCCCGTTAAAAAAAGCATACTTTCGGCAAGACTGGTCTTCCCATTGCTCCCGTGTCCAAGAAGAGCTATGTTGCGGATTTTATCGGTGGCATAGGTCATATTCGTTGTTACACTCCTTACTTTACATTTTTCCTAAGTAAAGTTTAAATCGGCCTTTGTGCTGGCGAGCGGATGATTATCCGCCGGTTTACCCGAAAGGCCTTTTATTATTAATGTTTACCTGCATCATCCGGACCGGCTGTTAAAACCCGGTCACCGGCCTTAAGACAGTTAAACCAGTCTTTACTTAGACTTTACTCATGTAGGAAATTATACACTAAGGAGCGGCAAAATACAACAGAATTTCCGTCACTTTGTTATCTTGACTTTTAATTCGCCTGTTTTTTGTTGTGAATACAATTTGGAGCGCTGTTGCCAGCGCTCCAATCAATTCATCATTCACCGCCACTACTGTCGGTATTTCGCAAACCCGCACACAATGAGCACAACCGCCGTCATGGAGGCCATGTATAAAAGCAGATTCGGAGCGCTGCCAGCCGAAAAAGCGCCGGTCATGCAGATGGAATACATAATGATCATACCGCCCGCAGCCGACAGGATCGTCAGAATTGTGGCCACGAGCGCCGTGAAGCGCAGCCGTCGTCCGCCGATAATGGCCTCAACATAAGGGGTCATCCCCTCTCGTGTGAGAACGGCGGCCGTTCTCTTCGTATCCAGCTTGCTGTCGTCCGACAGATCATACGAGTCTGCTATCGGTATGTATTCGACATCGTCAACGGGAACTTTAAATTTTTGTTCGAGCATCACGGGCGTGATGTTGAAGTCCCGCACGGAAAAAAGCAGTTTGACATGATAACGCAGGACAGATACCAGCGCGCTTTGCACCGATTTAACTGGTACGTAATCAATGGTAAATACCGCTATCAGCTTTTTACCTACGGCGGTAAACACGCCGTTTTTCATGTTAAGGCTGGGGGGTACACGAATCCCCTGCAGATTCATAAGCGCTGCTGAGCCCGTTACAACGCGTTCGCCCTTAATTGTACCGCCGATTCCGCCCTCATAACACTGGAAGTCCTCCACATTCAGCTTCGTAAGACCCTGTTTGTTTAACAGCTGTGTAAAAAGCGACGCCAGAACGCTACGGGACGCAATAATGAGGCTGGCCGCGTACCGGATCGCTTTTTCCGGCGAGACATCCTCAAATATCTTGATTCCGCCCAGGGACACCGTCCCGGCCGGGAAGATATCCTCGTCCTTCATGCTCGCCCCATCGGAGTGGAACAGCTCGTCCGCGCCGCCCCAGCCTGCCACGGCTGCGCCGGATTGGCGTGTTCGGCGCACAACGGCATTAAACGGTACGGCGTACGCCATAATGGCTGAAAACGGCGCGGCCGCCGCCATAATGGCCGCGAAGTTATGTATAAAATTATTACGCATGTCCTGGCCGAAGGAAGAGAAGAACGCAAGCACAACGGCCGCAATGATCAAAATGGGCGTAGCATACCGAAAGACAGTTTCAGTAATATCCTCCTGAATCAGGTTATTGTAAAATCCCTGCGTTTTTCCGACAACCTTTTTAATCACCGCGCGGTCAATATCCTCACACTGCTCAACGACGACGCCTGTCGGCATTGACGTGGACTGTACCGTTTTGAGCGACTCGGTCAGCGCGCGGTAGTATACGCGCTCGCTCCACAGCGTAAATGTCAGCGAAAAGGCGGAAACGGCGCAAAACGGCATGCCGGCCGCCGTATCCTTTGTAACCATACCGAAAATTCCCGCTGCCGCCGTCGCCAGACATGAAAACAGGTTGAGTGTCTCAATCCCCTGCCGTCCCTTGAGGATATCCGAAAAGCCGTCAACGAGCTTTTCGGCGCTGAAAATCATGATAACGAACATCAATATCAGCAGGATACCGGCGCTGACCGCGGAGTTATGCCCGATGCCGAACGGCAGGCTGACGCCTGCCTGAAAAACAATTGTCAGAATCGTCAGGAGGATGGACAGCGTCAGGCTGAAAAAAAAGCGCGTGGAATACATATTGCATTTTTCCGCAAACTGCTTGATTGCAACATTAAAATCCGGCTCATCAACATAGCTGTCTTCAAAAACAACCGGCGTTTGTTCGTACGTCTGCTCTGTGTCGCTGTCATAGCCGCTGTCAAATACATCGTTGTCGTCGGTGTATTCGTCGTCGTTTCGCCGAAACAAGCGGAAAGCTTTTTTGACGGATTTCTGTGTTTCCTGCTCGAACTGCGTCTGCTGTTCAATAGCTTTGGAGACCTCCCGGACTATCTCGTCTTCCATATCGTCGGACTGGTCAAAAAACGAGTCGAACGGAATAACGTCTTTTTCACCCGTTGTTTCAGATATGCCGGTTTGGCTTGTCTTAGCTTTTTCGTTTTTGTATTCCTGACTCTTTGCCAAATTGACGGTACTTAAATCCGACAGACCAGCCGGATTGATTTTGGGCTTCGCCGGCTTTGGGTCGCCACTTTTTTGACGTGCCTGTCGGGTGTCGCCGTCTGTCTTAGGCAGCCTCTTTGTATCGCTGTCCACCTTCGGCAGTCTTCTGGTATCACCGGCTGTTCCCGGCAGCCCCCTCATGTCGCCGCCCGGTTTCGGTTGATCAGGCTTATCTACCCGCAGTTCCGGGAATTTTTCCGTCGCATCCGGTCGTCCTTCTCCCGTTTTACGCAATGGCGGGTGAGACGCATCCGGCTCTTCAGTCGACTCTCTGTACTTATTTGGGCCGCCCGCGGCCTCCTGGATAATCCGATCCGTTTTCTCCTGAAGAACCGATTTTGGCGTTTTTTTGTCGCCGTCAATGTATGCCGACCCCTTAAATTCCGCCAGAATGGATTCCAGCGTGACATCGACGTCTGCCAAAAAATCCTCGTCGCTGTCTGTGTCTGTGTAACCCGTATAGATGTCATCCTCGCCGGACGACGCGGTTTGGTCAATATCTTTTATGTTTTTATCTCGGGCCACAAGCTCACCTGCCTCCACTTATATTATCTGACGCCGTCTCGTCGCCGGCGCCTGTCCGGATCATAAGCCTCCAACAGTTCTTTGCCGGAATGTTTCATATAAAATAACGGACGCTGAAACGGACGCATTAAGAGAACTGATTTTGCCGGCCATGGGAATGCTGATCATAAAGTCGCAGTTTTCTCGGACCAGCCGGCCAATACCCTCGCCTTCGGAACCAATCACGATTGCGGCCGGACCGGTCAGGTCCGTCCGCCACAGTTCATTGTCACCGTCGCTTGCCGTGCCGTACACCCACACCCCTGCCTTTTTAAGGCTTTCCAGCGCTGTTGGTATATTGGCGACTCTGGCAACGGCCATATGCTCGACGGCGCCCGCAGACGTCTTGGAGACAACAGCCGTCATGCCGACACTGCGCCGTTTGGGTATGATCACGCCATGTGCGCCGGCACACTCGGCCGTCCGGATGATCGCACCCATGTTATGCACGTCCGATATCTCGTCGCATACGACAACAAGCGGCGATTGGCCGCGGCTTTTCGCGATATCAAGAATGTCCTCAAGTTCAACATAAGCCTTGGCCGATGCCAAAGCCACGACACCCTGATGCGAGTACGTCCGGCTCAGAGTATCCAGCTTGCGCCGGTCGGCTTCAGTCACGACGGCGCCGGCTTCCCGGGCCAGTGCCGCGATATGCGCCATTGCGGCATCCTTTTCGCCCTTAACGATAAAAACCTTATCGATCGCCCGGCCGGCCCGAAGGGCTTCAATTACGGCATTTTTTCCCTCGATCGTATCGCTCAAATCATTGGACAATTCAGGACGGTCTTTTCCGGCGTACGGGTCATAATGACGCGCTGGCGGCCGTCCTTTTTTGCCAGGTATCTCATTCATACTAATTTTCCTTGCTTGATGAATTAAAATGCAGCCTCTTTAATTTTCTCGACCATGTCGAGCCTTTCCCACGGCAGGTCCAGATCGTCCCGGCCAAAATGGCCGTAGGCGGCTATCTGCTTATAAATGGGGGTTCTCATAGAGAGCTGAGATATGATTTTTGATGGCCGAAAATCAAACAGACTACTAATGATCTCTTCTATTTTTTCGTCTGGGATTACGCCTGTACCGCGCGTATCGGCCAGAATGGACACGGGACAGGCTACGCCGATGGCGTACGCCAGCTCAATCTGGCAGGCCTTGGCAAGACCGGCTGCGACGATGTTTTTGGCGACATACCGGGCCATATAAGCCGCGCTCCGGTCGACCTTCGAGGGGTCCTTCCCGGAAAACGCACCCCCGCCGTGGCTGGCATAGCCGCCATACGTATCGACGATTATTTTGCGTCCAGTCAGGCCCGAATCCCCAACAGGTCCGCCCGTCACGAAACGACCTGTGGGATTGACGAAAAACTTCGTGTAATCGGCAATGAGCTGTGGGGGGATGATCGGTTTGACAACGCACTCGATGATGCTCTCGCGGACTTCCTTGATGCTGACGTCCGGATCGTGCTGTGAGGAGACAACGACAGCCGGGCAGCAAACAATATTTCCGTCACCGTCGTATTCCACCGTGACCTGCGTCTTGCCATCCGGACGAAGAAACGGCAGCTCGCCTGTTTTCCGGACCTCTGACAGCCTTCTGGACAAGGCATGCGCCATGGAGATGGGCGCCGGCATAAGCTCGGGTGTCTCGTCGCAGGCAAATCCGAACATCATGCCCTGATCTCCCGCGCCCTCCTCGCTCGCGTCATCGTAGGCGCTGTTGACACCCATGGCAATATCGGGGCTCTGCTCTTTGATTGATGTCAATATGGCGCAGCCGTTATAATCAAAACCCAGCGCCGGATTTACATAACCAATTTCCTTGATTGTCTCGCGCGCAATATCAGGAATATCAACATAGGTGTTTGTTGTAATCTCGCCCATAATGAGCGCCATGCCGGTTGTAACAATTGTTTCACAGGCTACGCGGGCCATTGGGTCCGTGGCTATAATGTTGTCGAGCACTGCGTCTGAAATCTGGTCACAGATTTTATCGGGATGGCCTTCCGTTACCGACTCGGACGTGAATATCCTGTTTGACATTCTTTGTTTGCCTCCTTGATTTATCTTTAGCTTTATTCTGCAGCGTTATTACGCATAGTTTAAACGGTTAAATACGCCGTTAATCGCTTATAGCTTTCAGATATTATAACATAGTTCGACGTCGACATAAAGCACAACTTCATTATAACCGGATGTATTTTCTAAAAGACATATAAACTCCTGTTTTTCCCGATTTCTGGTACCCGGCTGCTGAAACAGGCCATGTAAAACCGCCGCCCTTTCCGGGCGGCGGTTTAGTTCGTTTTCGATTTTATCTCTTGGCCAGCGGTATATACTCTTTTTTCGGCGTTACGGCCTTGTAGGCCGGGCGCATAATCCTGTTGGAGTTGAATACCTCCTCAATCCGGTGGGCACACCAGCCAACCATCCGAGCAATGGCAAACAGCGGCGTATACAGCTCGTTCGGAATGCCCAGCATCTTGTAAACAAGCCCGGAATACATATCGACGTTGGCGCACATGACTTTTGACGTACTCAGCTCAGATGAAATGGCCTGCGGCGCGAGCCGCTCAACCGTCTCGAATAATTCAAATTCATCCGCCATGCCCTTTTTTTCGGCAAGCTTTTTAGCCAACTGCTTGAGGCGTATAGCGCGCGGGTCGCTCATGGTGTATACGGCGTGGCCCATGCCGTAGATCAGCCCTTCCCTGTTCCCGGCTTCCTTGTGCAGTATTTTCCGCAGATAGGCGAGTACCTCCGCGTCGTCTTTCCAATCGGAAACATCGTTTTCGATAAAGTCGAACATCTCCATAACCCTTTTGTTTGCGCCGCCGTGCCGGTGTCCCTTCAGCGAGCCGACGGCCGCCGAAATGGACGAATAGATGTCCGTACCGGATGACGACAGTACACGGCAGGCGAACGCCGAGTTGTTGCCGCCGCCATGCTCGGCGTGCAGAACCAGACATAAATCCAGCAGCTGAGCCTCGTCCGGCGTAAAGTTATTGTCATGTCGAACGGAATACAGAAAGTTTTCCGCTGTTGACAGATCGTCTTTTGGATAGTGGATATACAGGCTCTCGTTGTCATAATAATGCTTTTTCGCCGCAAAGGCATTGGCTGTAATAACGGGGCAGCGCGCAATCAGGTGCAGGGCCTGGTCGAGCTCCTTGTGGATATTGCCGGCTACCGGCTCTGGATCCGGGTCATAAGAATACAGCGCCAACACGCCGCGTGCCAGCTTGTTCATGATGTCCTTACTGGGTGCGGCCAGGATCATATCCTCCGTGAAACCGTCGGGGAGATAGCGATATTCTGCAAGGATTTCTTTAAAATCGTCGAGCGTCTTTTTATCCGGAAGATTTCCAAACAGCAAAAGGTATGCCGTTTCCTCATAACCGAAGCGGTTCTCCTTCATGAAGCCGGACACCAGTTCGTTAACGTCGATACCGCGATAAATAAGCTGACCCTCCATGGGCGTCTTCTCCCCATCGACGATATAATACCCCCGTACATTGCCGATCCGCGTAACACCGGCCATGACGCCGGAACCGTCGGCATTTCGTAAGCCGCGTTTAACGTCAAACTCGTTGTACAGCGATTTATCAATAACAATGCTCCGTTCAATCTCGTCGGTGCATTTGTCTAAAAATTCAGACACTTTTTTGGAACGTACATCCGGCATAGCCGACACTCCTTTTTCTCAATTTTGTATTTATTCTGATCGGCGGGACCTTTTCCCGCCATTTGAATCTGCGGTTAAAATGAGCGCCCGGCCTTAAAAATTAAGAGGTTTCCATAATATATATAATACAGGGATAAATGGCCATTGTCAACAAATATGAAAGATATTTTATCCTTTGTTGCAAATTGTCCGTAATATAATACTCCGGTTAAATAAATCAAGTGTAAAATTATCATTAAATATCAAGCATAACGCCGTATAATTTCCATTAATCGGTAAATCATAACGTTGATCCAGTTGCCCGCGGGGTGACTCGCAGGCCGGATAATCATTCATTACGGAGGTACATGTATGAAAGCAAAACGTCAATTAGCAGCGCGTGTCATCGCTGTATTGCTGTTCGTCGCGCTGGCAGCCGGATTCGTTATCACCGGTGTTCCTTGTCTGGCAACAGGCCCCGAGATCGTATCCGTGATTTCGCAGAACACCAGCCCCATCGCCAAAAATCTTGAATTAGAAACATTTAAGGGGATCGCCATCTCCGGAAAGCTGGCCGCAACCGACCCGGACGGCGACGAGGTAATCTTTGAGATTACCGACCTGCCGAAAAAAGGCAGCGTCGAGGCACAAAGCGACGGCAGCTTTGTTTACACGCCGCAGGAGGGCAAGAAAGGCACCGACAGTTTCTCGTATACGGCTGTCGACCCGTTCGGCAACCACTCGGAATCAGCAACCGTCTCCATCAGTATTCAAAAGCAGTCGGCCAAGATAACATACTCTGATATGCAGGGTAACAGCTCGAATTATTCAGCGCTCGTGCTGGCCGAAAAAGGCGTTTTTATGGGCGAAAAGCTCGGCAATGAGTATTTCTTCCGTCCTGACACGTCCATGACGCGCAGTGAGTTTCTTGCGCTGTGTCTGGCCGTCACCGAAACCGAGACTCTGGAGGGCATTACACGTACCGGCTTTTCTGACGATGCCAGCATCCCCATGTGGGCCAAGCCTTATGTGTCAACTGGTCTGATGGCTGGCGTCATCACCGGATACCGGGATTCGGACGGGCGGCTCGTCTTTAACGCAGAGGAGCCCATCACGTATTCGGAGGCGGCGATGATTCTCAACAACGTGCTTAGGTTGACCGATGTTGAAAGCGTCATGTCTGTCAGTGTCCTTGATGAAGCCGCGCCTGTTTGGGCATACCAGGCCGAAGTGAATCTGGCAGCCTGTAATATCATGCCCGCACACGGAGCCTCGTCGTACACGGAGACCCTCACAAGAGCCGGCGCGGCTGACCTGCTGGCCGCTTCCCTGTCGCACATTGAAGCGCGTGACAGCGGCATCTCGCTTTTGAGCTGGGCCAAACAGTAAGCGTCGTACAGCACGGACCGGGCAGATTGTTTTCAGCATCTCTCTTTACAGCTTCAGGCAAAAAGAGTAAAATAGCCGCAGAAAAAAATGTAAAGGGAGACACACGAATGACATCATCCATTACGCGCGGCGAGGCGCTGGTACTTTTGCGCCGGTATAACAAGGAACCGTTTCACATCCTGCACGCCTTAACGGTTGAAGCCGTTATGGGTTGGTTTGCCGGGACACTCGGGTATGGCGAGGACCGGGATTACTGGTCGCTCGTCGGACTGCTTCACGATATCGACTTTGAGCAGTATCCGGAGGAGCACTGTCAAAAAGCGCCGGAGCTTTTGAAGGACGGCGGCGTCGGGGACGATATGGTTCATGCCATTGTCAGCCACGGCTGGGGCATCTGCTCTGATATCAAGCCGGAACACGAGATGGAAAAGGTTCTGTTTGCTATCGACGAGCTGACGGGGCTGATCGGCGCCGCTGTCAGGATGCGCCCGTCGAAGAGCGCGTCGGATCTTGAGGTATCAAGCCTTAAAAAGAAGTTCAAGGACAAAAAATTCGCCGCAGGCTGCTCGCGTGACATCATCTCTCAGGGCGCCGAACTGCTGGGCTGGGATCTGGATAAGCTCTTTGAGCGCACCATTGAGGCCATGCGCACTTGTGAGGACAGAATCAATGAACAAATGGCAGCTCTTAACTGACAGGATAGATTTGAATAAGTGTTAACGAACAGGGCGGGATGTCTTCATCCCGCCTGATGCTTTCAGACCTTTTACTGATACACTGGATGAATGCTAATAGCGTATTAGGGTAAAAAAAGACAGCGGCAGGATGCTCCGTCGCTGTCTTTCCTGACGTTATACACTGATTTAATTAGACTGTCCAGTTTCGAATGATGATCACACCAACCTTACGCTTTTTTCAGCTTGTTCAGGATAAAATAGATCGCGGATATAACAACAACCGCTGCGGCGACCGTCAAGACAATGGTCTTGATGAATTTCATGCTGTTCATCCAATCATCTCCAGTAAAATCATAAGAACCGGCGGGTGTTCGTTAAGCCGGTGCAAACCGGCTTCAGGCCGTTCGTATATTTCCATCTTTTCGCCCGCAAGGGTATTATTTCCTTTTTATTTTACCACCGGATCTGCCAAAGCTCAAGAACATTCGGTGTGATATTTAAAATATGCCTTTTTTACCGGATCTGGCCACTGCCATAGACGACATATTTCATGGACGTGAGCTGCTCCAGCCCCATCGGCCCGCGCGCGTGCATTTTTTGCGTCGAGATGCCGATCTCCGCGCCAAGTCCGAACTCACCGCCGTCCGTAAAGCGTGTCGAGGCATTGACGTAAACAGCGGCGGCGTCCACTTCATTTAAAAAGCGCTGCGACGACGCGTAATCGCTCGTCACGATTGCTTCCGAATGCTTTGAGCTATACTTGTTGACATGCCGAATCGCCTCGTCCAGACCGTCCACAACCTTGACGGCAAGAATATAATCACCGTACTCCGTCCAGTAGTCCTCATCTGTGGCCGGCACGACGCAATCGCCCAGAATGGCGGCCGTTTCCGGGCAGCCGCGAAGCTCCGTGTTCTTTCGATCAAGCAGTGCTTTGGCCATTGGTAGAAAGTCTTTAGCGATCTTCCGGTCGACTAAAAGCGTCTCAGCCGCGTTGCAAACGGACGGACGCGAGCACTTGGCATTGAAAATAATCTCCGCGCCCATTTTGAGTTCGGCCGTCGATTCGACGTAAATATGGCAGTTTCCCACGCCCGTTTCGATGACGGGTACCTTTGCGTTCTGCACGACGTGCTGGATCAGGCCCGCACCACCCCTTGGAATCAGCACGTCGACATAATCCTTAAGCTGCAGCAATTCGGTGACGCTGTCACGTGTGGTGTCCTGCACAAGCGCGACGGAATCCTCCGGCAAACCGGCTTCTTTAACGGCCTTGCGCATAATATTCATCAGCGCGTTATTGGAGTTAAACGCTTCTTTGCCGCCTCGCAGGATGACGGCGTTACCCGCCTTCAGGCACAGCACCGCCGCGTCGACCGTAACGTTGGGACGTGATTCAAAGATGATGGCGATGACGCCCAACGGCACTCTTTTACGTCCGATAACAAGCCCGTTGGGCCGCGTGCCCATTTTGTCGTACGATCCGACGGGGTCGTCAAGCGCGCAAACCTGACGGACGCTGTCCGAAATGCCGGCGATGCGCTTTTCATCGAGCAGCAGCCGGTCCATAAGCGCCGGACGCATATTGTTTTCCCGTGCCTTTTGCATATCGATGGCGTTGGCGTCGAGTATATCCTTTTGATGATCAATCAGTGCGCGTGCGATCGCCTCAAGCGCCTTGTTTTTAGCGTTCGTCCCGCAGACCATAAGCTTCATAGCGGCCGCTTTTGCGGCCGCGCCCTGTTCTTGTAGTGCCGTCATGTCATCCTCCCTTTCTCTTCACTTGCTTTTAAATAACGTTCCGACGCTGCCGCCCTCTATGATCGTATAAAGATCCTCTGGCCGGGCGCCGTTTGTGATAATAGTGTCAATACCGGCCTCGCCGGCCAGCTTGGCCGCCGTCACTTTTGTCGACATACCGCCGCGGCCGAAAGCGCTGCCCGCGCCTCCGGCACAGGCCTGGACGTAAGCTGAGCACGTCTCAACGACGGGAATATGACGCGCATCAGGGTTTTTTCTCGGGTCTTCCTCGTAAAGTCCGTCAATATCGGATAGGATGACGAGCAGGTCGGCCTGTGTCAATGCGGCGACAACGGCCGAGAGCATATCGTTGTCACCGAATATTTTATGCTCCGACTCGATCTCCTCAATGCAGATTGAGTCATTTTCGTTGACGACCGGGATAACTCCCAGCCCCAAAAGAGATTGGAATGTCCCCAGCAGGTTTTGCTTAACGGTCGGCCGGTCAACGTCATCTTTTGACAAAAGAATTTGTCCGACAACAGCACCGTACTCGCCGAAGGATTTGTCGTATATGTGCATCAGCTCGCTCTGTCCAACAGCCGCGACAGCCTGCTGAACGCGGAGGTCTTTCGGCCGCTCGGGTAGATTAAGCTTTCCGCAGCCAGCCCCAATGGCCCCCGATGTTACGAGGATGACCTCGTTCCCGGCGTTTTTGATATCCGTCAGCGTCTTGGCCAACCGGTCAATATTTCTAAAATTCAGTCCCCTTCCGCCATGGCAGAGTGTGGACGTGCCGACTTTGACAACGATGCGTTTTATGTGGTTCATTAAGGCGACGCCTTCTTTCTATTTTTTGAACGGCCGCCGGCTTAAGCAGCTTAATCGAAAATGGCGGTGGCAAAATAGTCTTCCGGCGTCTCCGCTCGCCGGATCATTTCGACGCTCCCGTCAGTCTTCAACAGCAGTTCTGCAGAGCGCAGCTTACCGTTATAGTTGTAACCCATCGCGCGTCCGTGCGCACCCGTGTCGTGTATGACGAGGAAATCCCCGACATCAATTTTCGGCAGCGCGCGGTCGACGGCGAATTTATCGTTATTCTCGCATAGCGAGCCGGTGATATCGTAGACGCGGTCATGCGGCATATGTTCTTTGCCCATGACGGTAATATGATGGTATGCCCCGTACATTGCCGGGCGCATCAGGTCGCACGCGCAGGCATCCACGCCAATGTATTCCTTGTAGATGTGCTTTTCATGAACCGCCTTTGTTACGAGGCAGCCGTACGGCCCCAGCATAAAGCGCCCGAGCTCAGTGTAAATGGCGATATCGTCCATTCCGGCCGGCCAGAGAATCGATTCATAAGCCTTGCGGACATTCTCGCCGATAATCATGATATCATTGGCCGGCTGATCCGGCTGATACGGTATCCCGATTCCGCCGGACAAATTGATAAACGTGATATTTGCGCCCGTCTCACGCCGCAGGTCGACGGCCAACTCGAAAAGCTGGGCGGCCAGATGCGGATAGTAATCATTTGTGAGTGTGTTGCTGGCTAAAAACGCATGGATACCGAATTCCTCCGCGCCGAGCTCCATTAGCCTTTTATACGCGAGAATCATCTGTCCCTTGGTCATACCGTATTTGGATTCGTTCGGGTTATCCATGATCTGGTTGGAGATGGCAAAATAACCGCCCGGATTGAACCGGCAGCAAATTTTTTTCGGGATTTTTCCTACCTTATTCAAGAACTCTATATGCGTCAAGTCATCCAAGTTGATCGTTGCGCCGAGCTCCAGCGCTTTTTTATATTCTTCAGGCGGCGTGACATTTGACGAGAACATGATTTCGTCTCCGGCAAAGCCGCAGCGCTCGCTGAGCATCAGCTCCGTCAGCGACGCGCAATCTGTCCCGCAGCCTTCCTCCTTGAGGATATTCAAAATCGCCGGCGTGGGCGTGGCTTTCACCGCAAAATACTCCTTAAAGCCTGGGTTCCAGGAAAATGCCTCATTCAACCGCCGGGCGTTTTCCCGGATGCCGTTTTCATCATATAAATGATACGGCGTCGGGTATTTCTCGGTTATTTTTCTCAGCTGCTCCAATGTCACAAATGTTTTCTTCATATCGCGTCCCCTGATTGTTATTCAACCTGTTTTTCAGCTCGGTCGTGTTTTTAGCATTGTACTTTATTTATACATAATTATCAAGAATAAGTGATAATTTTTATTAAATATTTCAATACCATGCGATAGTATCAGCCCGGAATCCTGCCAATATCCGGATACCCGGACTGATGATGTAATGAACAAAGATAAGCGTGTTACAAGGTGGTTGCCGTCACGCTCACACCCTTTTTCTTTTGTAGAAAATAAAGGGGGATGAGCGCCAGAACGATCACGGCGCCGCAGGCAATGAAGGACGCGCGTGCCCCCCATCCTTCTGCAATCGCACCGGCAAAAAGATTACCCAGCGGGGTCGACCCCGACATAACAAGCGAATAAATACTCATTGCGCGGCCTCGGTATTCATTAGTGGAATTGAGCTGGATCGTTGTATTGACACTTGCCAAAAAGATCATGTATATAAAGCTCATGGCCGCAATAGCAATAGCCGCCAGCGCATAAACGCTTGTAAAGCCGACGGCGGCCACGAGCACACCGACAATCAGCGGAAAGATGAAAACGAACGCGTTTTTAATACCGCCCCGGCTGATCGATGCCATTGTAATAGCACCCGCCAGCGCGCCGACGCCGCCCATTGACATTAAAAAGCCATAGCCTGTTTCCGCCTGATGGAGCACCTTGTCGGAGTATACAGGGATTAAAACATTCAGGTTCATGGCAAAGGTCGCGCCGATTGCTAAAAAAAGCAGCGGCATGTATAAAACTGGCTTGGCGAGTATAAAATGAAGACCTTCTCCGATATTCTTAAAAATATTATCAATCTTGACCGGCTTTTTATCGACCGTCATCGGTTTAATAAAAAACAGGCTGATAAGTACCGCACCGAAGCTGATGGCATTGATGAAAAAACAGACTGAAATGTCCCAACTGGCCATGATAATTCCGGCCAGTGCCGGACCCAAAATCCGTGCAAGATTGAACTGCGCGGAGTTAAGCGCGATACCGCCGGCCAAATCGTCCTTACCCACAAGCTCAATAACAAAGGTCTGCCGGGCCGGTGCATCGAACGTATTCACAAAGCCTGTAAGCGCCGACGATACGATCAGGTGCCAGTATTCAATACGTCTCGTCACAACGAGCACCGCAATAACCAGCGTTATAATCATGGCCGCGCATTGGGTGATGATCAAAATATTCTTCTTCTTAAACCGGTCGATTATAACGCCGGCAAACAAAGAAAAAAGCAGAACCGGGGTAAACTGGAGTGCGCTGACAAGACTCAGTAAAAAGGCGGAATCCGTAATCTTCAAAGCCAGCCACGGCTGCGCGGCATTTTGCATCCACAAGCCCGTTGTGGACACCGTCATGCCAAGCCAGTAATACAGGAAACTTCGATGTTTGAGCGGCGATAAGGGATTGCCGACGGCTGCCGCTTTTTTTGGATTTCTCAAGCGTCATTACCTTCTCCGTTTTTTCTTTTAGTATATAGTTATCCTTTGGTTATTTCAATGATTTTCCTGCTCAAACAAAATAAAGCCCGCCGTTGGGGGGCTTTAGGATTATTGACAATGGCAGTATATGTCGGTTATCCGCCTTGACTGCCAAAATCTTTTCTTATCAGCTTTCTTATTCCGTAAACCGCCAGCATAAGAAGCGGCATTATCAATCCTAACACCAAAGTATTCGGCAGCAGTCCCACTGGAATCCAGCTCTCTTTTTCAATTGCGGTGGAATTAACGGTCCAGGAAAACATCATGCATAACAATCCCATTGGCGCTGCAATTTTTGTATGCTCCTTCAAACCCAGAAGTTCTGAAAGAGCCAATATACTCCCTAAAAAGTACAGGATAGCAATAACAAATTCGGAAATTGTCCATATGCTTGAAATTACATATTCAAACCTTGTCAATACCATTCCGATATTGATCTCTTTAGTTAGCGTGACCGTTGGAAAAGCTGATTTTGCAATAACGGCACTGCCCAGAACCAGTATAGAAACCAGCACTGTAAAAAATACAACTATATTAGCCCACAGAAAACCCTTGACAAACGCTCTTTTCCCCAGCTTTTTGTCCTTGATATAAGCCGGAAAAATCATTAATATAGTAAAATTTTGTATCGATATATAGGCGCTCAACACCACAGCGCCCTTTAATATCGGATTTATACCATTCTCAAAAACCGGCTGAATGTATTGAATGTTTACTTCCGGAAGAACGAGTAAAACAGATAGAATTATAACCACCGTAAACAAAACAAAAAACAACTCTGTAGAACGCGCTATTGCTTCAATGCCGTAATAAACCGCTATAACCAAGGCGGCATAGAATAAAACAACGATCACGGCAACAGGCGTTTCGTGCATAATATTTGAATGAAAACCGCCAATATACCATGGAACGTCATAAGCCGTTATGAATATATATAGAAAGTAACCTATTGCAATAAGCTTACCAATCCATTTGCCGAATATTTTCTGCGTTAATCCGATTAAAGTGAGCCCATTAAACCTTGTAGCTAGAAAAGTATAGACCCACATCATAAAAAGGCCAAACACCATCGTTACGAGTACCGATATCCACGCATCCTGTTTAGCGATGCCGGTAATAGCTGACGATACAACCAGTATAGACCCGCCCAAAGTCGACAATGCCGAGAATGTAAATAGCTGATGACTGGTAATTTGTTTGTTCATTGTATCATACTCCCGCCTTCATCGGTTCATTCTACTAAATTAAATGATTCATAAACCGCTTTCTAACAAGATAAACGAGCATCAAAAGCAATGGAATGAAAAGTCCAAAAGTTGTTATCATGGGTGTATAAACTGTATTGACCCAGTTGATATGGTAAGCGGAACTGGGGAATGCCACACCCGACATGACAAGCACAAATAATCCGAAAGGCCACGTTATTCTTTTGTGATCCTTCAGTCTGATCAATTCGGACAAACTCGTTACTGCCGAATAAAAATAAGCCAGTCCGATCATGAACTGCGTAAACAACCATATCGTTGACAGTATATATTCAAGCCTTGTTATTATTTTGCCGACGTTGATCTCGGCAGCAAGCAATAGTGACGGGAAACTAGCACGCGCCGTCAGGGCATACCCGAGTACAAGCGTCGTAACCAAGATCGATACGAAAATGACGGTTCCTGACCACAAGAAACCTTTGAGGATTGATTTTTTTGCCTGTTGGACATTGCGGATATGCCGCGGAAAAATCATCAAGATGTTGATAACCGAAAAGGTAATATAGGATGACAGGAACAACGAACCCTTCAAAGGCGGGAGAATCCCGTTTTCCATAACCGGCATCAAATTAACAGGTTGTATATCTTTCAGCAATAGAAGCATAAATAAGATGAAAAAAAATGTTACTACTATGACGAAGATTTCTGAAACCCGCGCGATTACCTCAATACCATATAAAACCGCAATAACAATTCCTGCAACAAAAAATACATTGATGTAATTTAACGGGGTTTCATGCATTATTCGGCCGAAATAACTTCCGATATACCAGGGAATATGAGTAGCAATAATAATAAATAGTAAAACATAACCGGCGGATACGATAAAACCCAGGTATTTCCCCAGTATTTTTTTCGTCATGCCTATAAGGGTTAAACCGGGATACTTACTACCCAGAAAATAGTACATAAGCATCACCGGTAATCCCGCCAATACAGCCAACAACCCAGACAGCCAGGCATCCTGTTTGGCAACAGACGCGACTGTCGAAGTGATAACAAGAATTGAGCCCCCAAGCGATATTGTAGCGGTTAAGGAATAAAGCTGATGTCCTGTAATTTGTTTGTTCACTTTATTACACTCCTGGCATACCGCCTGGTTTATCATCCAGATATGATTTTTAAAATGCTCTTCCTGATTATATGAACAATCATCAATATAAGCGGAATTACAAAACCGAAGGTTGCAATAAAAGGCGTATAGACCATATTGACCCAATTGTTCTGATATAGCGTATTAGGAAATACAATTTCAGATAAAACCAGCGCAAGCAAACCAAACGGCAATATGATCATTTTATGATTTTTTAAACCAAGCAGCTCGGAAAGGCCTGTTATTCCCGAATAAAAAAAAGACACACCGATCATAAACTGCGTATAAAGCCATATGATCGTTACAATATACTCCACCCTGCTGATATACGTTTCTATGTTTAACTCCCCAGCAAGAATCAAGGTAGAAAAGCTCAATTTAGCCGGCAATACCGAGCCGAGAATAAGCGTAGACATCAGTATTGTAATAAATGAAATAGATCCCGACCATAAAAACCCTTTTATAATCGCCTTTTTTGCCTGCGGAATATCGCGGATATGCCGTGGAAATATCATCAACACATTGATGACCGCAAAGGTGATATAGGTTGATAAAAATATAGAGCCCTTCAACGGCGGCAAAATTCCATTTTCCAAAACGGGTGCCAAATACTCAATGTGAATATCTTTTATTAACATAACATTAAACAAAATGAAAAATACTGTTACAAACAAAACAATTAATTCTGAAGCGCGCGCGAAGGTTTCAACACCGTAAAAAACCGCGATAACGACACCGGCAATAAAGAATAAATTTAAATAGTATGTTGGCGTTTCATGCATGATTCGGCCAAAGTAATTACCGGTATACCAAGGTACATGCGCTGAGACCATTAAAAACAGGAATACATATCCACACGAAACAATGAGACCCAGCCATTTTCCTAATATTTTATTAATCATTCCCAGCAGCGTCATTCCCGGATACTTGCTTCCCAGAAAATATAATAACAGCATAATTGGTACGCCATAACCTACCGCCATTAATGCGGACAGCCACGAATCCTGTTTGGCGACGGCTGCAACGGTCGCCGAACTGATAAGAATCGATCCGCCAAGTGATATCGTTGCCGTTAGTGTATAGAGCTGATGACTGGTAATACGTTTATTATCCATTGTAAATCTTCCTTACGGTTCCATGAGTGACTTCATCAAATCAGCCACGGGAGAATAGACCCAAGCCAAAAAGTCTGATGGATTAGGCACCTTTTTATCGAACGCTTTGAGCGTAGCAAGAACCGTCCCGAGCAGCAATAAAACGGAAAATGTGACAAGCTCCTTTATAAGCTTTTGTTTGAGCATTTTCGGTATCTCTATAATGCAAACTATAACGTCAAATACGAGTACCGCAATAATCCCCACAGCCGCCATAATTTCTCATCCTTAATCTGTTCAGTCTTTTGAAATAGGTTTTTTGAGGTCACCGGTCGAGACGGTTTCCACGGTCACATTAACCGTGACCGGTATTTCTATAAAAACCTCGTTCCAGTTGTCTTTAACCGTTTTCCAGTACGCCGGATCTTTTGCGTGAATTCGTTCACCGAACCCGAAAATATCCGTCTTCAGATCTTTCTGGGCTTTTTGTACAGCCATTTCACATGATGCTTTAATTTTGTCTTCACCCATTTTATTAATGGTCTTCATGTTTTCAATTCTCGAAATATCAAGATCGCCGTCGATGCCGATAATGTTTTGCTTGACCTTAACCTCGACATCTATTTTCGGCTGATTGTCTTCAACGGCAGCGTTTATCTTCGCTTGTGCTTTCAGTACGTCAGCACTAAGTTTGATCCCGTTTTCGAGTGAATAGCCAGACGTACGCTTAACCGTGCCGACAATATAGCTGTAACCTTTCGATTCGTCTTCATTGAGCCACCCAACAAGCTTATCTTTATTGAGCACTCCTATATCAGTAAATTTCAGCATTTCATAATTACCGGTTTTTTTTAGGACATCTGTCGAAATTGTCTTTTCGTCATCGTTGACGATTTCAATGGCGTTTATTACGGGATTGACTCCGTCGGCCATAATTTTATTGGCCAGCTGAACAATCCTGACGCCCTCGGTCGGGGCCCATTCCTCAAAAGATGTTTTCAGCTTATTAAACATATCCATACCCGGAATCGTTTCTGTTGGCGTCAATGTCATCAGGATCTCTTTTGCCGTAACCCCTTTTGCGATGGCAAAGTAAAAATCGGTTCTGTATTCATGATACCGCAGCAGATAATCAACGATGTCGGTGATACCCTCTTTTGCGATATCCTCGCTCAGTATCACCATTCTCAGGTGGGAGCTGTATATTTTTCTCGGAATCATCGTTGTCAGCCTGGTAATCGTTTCCTGAATATCTTTTCCCTGCGCAAAATGGACCGTTACAGGAGATTCACTTGAACCTGTTTTGGAAGCGATAACTCTCGGGTTAATAACCTGCTCGGACACGAGATACCCTTCGTCCGTTTTGTCAATGCCGAGGGCAACCGTCAAACCAAGCGTATTGACCTCGTGGCTGCTCCAACAGCCGTTCAGCAGCAGACTTAGCGTCAGTATCAAGATAACAAGAACGCTTTTCTTTTTCATATCCGCTACCCTATCTCCTGCTTCCCTTTCGTTTTATTGCTGAGTCCCTGCGGCCCGCTTGTCCTATCCGACGTGTCGGCGGACGAAAATGCAGGCCGTTTTTTCAGCGTCCATAACGGTGGCCGTAAGATCATATCTTTTTTAACATTTTTCAAGTATGGTGCAATAGGCGTCAGATACGGCACTCCAGCCGACTTGATTTTGCACAAATGCAACACCAGAATAATAAGTCCCATTGAGATGCCGTAAAGCCCGAGCGTGCTGGCCATAACAATAAAAACAAACCGTAAAAGCCGTATACTGTTGGACATGCCATAGTTTGATATGGCAAAGCTGGATATAGCCGTTATAGCCACAACGATAACGACGAGCGCGGAAATAAGGCCGGCCTCTACGGCCGCCTGACCCAGTACAAGCGCGCCAACGATAGAGATGGCCGGGCCGATGGCTCGCGGCATACGGATGCCCGCTTCTCGTATAATTTCAAACGATATCTCCATGATGAGCACTTCAAGAACAGCCGGAAACGGGACGCCCTCCCGCTGGGCCGCGATACTTATAAGCAGCGGCGTTGGTATAATCTCCTGATGAAAGGTTGTCAGAGCGATAAAAAGCGCAGGTACTAATAGCGTCAGAAACAGTGCGATATAGCGCGTCACTCTCATGGCGGAAGCAACATAAAACGTATAATAATAGTCTTCACTGGCCTGAACGAAATCGTTGAACACAGCCGGTACGGTTAGTACGTACGGCGTCCCGTCTACAATAATAGCCACCCGTCCTTCCAACAAAGCACCGGCAACCGCATCGGGCTTCTCAGAATTAAGAGATGTCGGAAATATTGAGTATTTATCGGTCTTAATCAGCTGCTCAACATACCCGCTGTCGAGGATGCCGTCATAATCAATATTTATAATCCGGTCGCGTACGTCCTTTACAATATCAGCTTTGGCAATATTGGAGATATAAATATACTTGATCCGTGTATGCGTCACAAAGCCGGCCGACAGATCCTCAACTTTAAGCGCCTTATTCCGGATACGCTTACGAATCAGAAACAAATTCTTGTCGACATCCTCAGTAAAAGCGTCCTTCGGACCTTTAATGATTGTCTGCGACGTCGGCTGCTCAATGGCCCGGCCTTCATCAGAACTTGCGGCAATGCTGAAAAAAACAGACATGCCGTCCACAAGAAATACAACATTCCCATCAAGGATCTCGTTAAACAGCGCGTTAAAATCATTGCTGTCATATCTGCGCCAGATATTTGACAGCCGTTCCTGTAAAAATAAATAAAACTGTTCGGGACTGCTTTTTGGCTGCTCGGACCTGGATCGGTTAAGCTCCTCCGACAGAGCTTTCACCGTTTTCTCGTCAACCATTTCCGACAAGAAGACGATCGCAAACGTATGGCCAGTCTTTATGTTGGTATCGACATTGACGATCAGGTCACTGCTTTTTCCGAATTCCGAAACGATAACGTCTATATTGCTGCGTATATCGCTGAACAGCAAACCTGAAGGATTTGTATCCTGGTTTTGTACCTGTGCTTTTTTACCCGGTATTTTCATTAGCGGTTCACTCCGCAACTTATAGTTTTATACTTTTTCTAACTGTACAGTTTATTGTTACCTGCCTCCCCGTCCTTGATTAACCCAGTTTTTTCTAGTTGCGGCTGTTATCTCCTCACCGCCGAGGCGTCTTAGGCGCCAAGCCGCAGGCGTGTCAGGCTTGTAACAAAAGAACGCTTGTTTCATACAATAAAAAGGGGCTTAGTCGATTTCATCTTGTTATCACGCCCTCAATCTAAATTAAGGTGATTAAAAATGAGTTTTGACGATTGTTATAGAGGGCCTTCCTCGCGCATTCAGCTCAATGCTGCGACAGGCGGAGCCGGCCCGCTGCCGGTAATTACGACCTTGCTGTCCCGTCCGATTACCATCGTTGACGTCACAATCGACACGCGGAAGATGCGCAATCCCTCGGTCCTGCTCACATATACGAGCATCCTCAATCTTCCGGCCGGTATTACCGTCACGCTCAACCATGAGGTCGTGCGAAGCAGCCAAGGCGGTACGCCCGTACCGGTCGGCTCGACATTTACGTTTGCTCAATTCCTCCCCACAGTCCTGGAGGCCGAATCTTTTTCCTTCCAGTACTTTGACAACAACGTTGCGCCGGGCGTCTACACGTACACGGTCGAGCTCTCTACCAATTCCATTATCGACATCACGCCGGGTCTGACGATCAACAACGCCACGCTGAGCGCTTTGGCCGTTGATAATGGCCCGTTTTAATTAGATCAATCTATATCTGTCATACCGGGAAACGCCGCTGGAAAGCGGCGTTTCTTATATTATCGAACCGCCGAACTGCGGCGATCGGCTCGTAATATTCACTATCTTTTCCATGGAAAGAAGTACAATTTGACGAAACGGTTACAATTTGTTACTATTTTGTTGCACATCGGACGCTTTTTTTCTATTGGGGAGGAGATCGTTTTATGATACTAATAAAGAAAGTCCACAAAACAGCTGTGGTTTTTTTGATCCTGGCGGCAATTGTAATCGGCTCTGCCGCAATGACGGGCGCAAAAGCAGCTACTGTGACGTCGGCAGCCGGTATCGTCACCACGACGTCTACAGCGTTAAACGTACGCAGTTCGGCCAGTCTCGGAGGTTCCATTGTTAAAAAGCTCGCCCCCGGCTCTTATGTAACGCTGATTTACAAGACCGGCAGCTGGTGGTATGTCGAATACTCATCCGGCCGTTACGGCTATGTCAGCGCCGACTTCATCCGATATGTCTACGGTACATATGCCCTTGATGTCTCTGACGCTGTCGGTGGCCTTAATGTCCGGAGCGGAGCCGGAACGTCTTATGGTGTTGTCGGTCAGCTGCCGCCGGGCCGGACGGTGCTTGTCCTGGCCGAAAGCAGCGGCTGGTATAAGATACTCTTTAACGGCACACAGACAGGTTATGTCAGCGGAAAACATCTTGATTCAACTATGGCCTGGCCTGTTCCTGCCAGCAGTAAGATCAACCAGTATTTCGGCACGCACGGGGGACTTGATATCGGCTCGGCCACGCGCGGCGTTACCGGCGACGTCATCGTTGCTGCCCAAACGGGCACGGTCGTTTACGCTGGATGGCTGAACGGCTACGGCTACGTTGTCTATATCAACAGCACGTTTAACGGTCAGCCGATCCAGACACGTTACGGCCATTTCGATTCAGCGCCGCTTGTCTCGGCGGGCGATACGGTCGGCGTCGGCCAGCGCATCGGGTATATGGGCAGCACCGGTACGTCCACTGGCGTTCATCTGCACTTCGAGGTCCGTTTGCGCAGTTCGTCGGCTGATTGCATCGCCAATACGGATTCGACAGCCGTCGACCCCCTGAACTATTTATAAAGAGCAAATCCAGAAACTTTCTTTAGCAGCCGGAAACCACTGAGGTTTCCGGCTGTTTTATATGTATTGGCCCGCCCTTTTTACATCTTAAATAAATCTTAAAGATTTTGGCGCTTCATTTTTAAGAATTCATCCGGTACAATAAATCCGGAGAGTGATGGTATGTACAATATATTGATTTGCGACGATGAAAAAGACATCGTTTCAGCACTGAAAATTTATCTGACGGCGGAAGGGTATCAGACAGTGGAAGCCGCGAACGGACGCGAGGCGCTGTCGCTGCTTGAGCAAATGGAGATCCACCTGATTTTAATGGACATCATGATGCCGCAGCTGGACGGGATCAGCGCAACGGCCCGGCTCCGCGAGACGAGCAACATTCCCGTGATCCTGCTCACAGCCAAAAGCGAGGACACCGACAAGGTTCTGGGGCTCAACATTGGTGCGGACGATTACATCACGAAGCCGTTCAATCCGGTTGAAATGCTGGCGCGCGTCAAGGCGCAGCTTCGGCGGTATACCAGCCTGGGCGGAATGGCCGCAGGCGGCGACAGCATCCGAATCGGCGGCATTTCTTTATGTGACCGGGAAAAGCAGGTAACGCTGGATGGCGAGCCTGTTTCCCTTACGCCGACAGAATATGAAATCCTAAAGCTGATGATGGAAAATCCGGGCACCGTTTTTTCCTCCCGGCAGATTTACAGCCGCGTCTGGAACGACGCTTATGAGGCGCAGGGCGCCGTTGCCGTACATATCCGGCACCTTCGCGAAAAACTGGAAATCAACCCGTCCGAGCCGCGATATCTCAAAGTCGTCTGGGGACAGGGCTATAAAATTGATCGGGGTGAAAAACGATGAAAAAATTCACGCACAGCACAGCCGCCAAAGCCGCAGCCGTTATTTTGTTCGCCGTCCTCATTGCCGCCCTGTCCGGTTCTCTTTTAGGCATAGTTTTTATGGGGGAAAACGGCTACTACGATACGGACGAATATTCTTTTTACGATTCTGACATCTGCGCCAATATTACGCGCAACTATGCCAACAACGTGTTTTATAACTACCTTCCTTTAGTACAGCAGTCAGAATTATCGGAAGAAGACACATTTCATTTAAAAAAATACGAGCAGGCCTTTTCCGAAAAAAACACGAATTTATTCTTTACCATAAGAGACGAGACCGATACAACACTGCTGACAAACTATAACGGCCAGAATTACGCAACTATAAAGACTTATCATTTTGACAGGGATTCTTACGAGTATGACGGCTCCACCGCATCGTACTCCCCGATGACAGACGCAGAGTATGACAATCAGGCGGACAAAACATATACCGTCACCTGTTACGTTAAAGACCCGATTACCGCACAGGATAATTACTATTCGTCGTATAAAACATCCCAGACCTTATACTCCTCCCGTTATCTGGTTATCGCGGCTGCTGTTATGTTGGCCCTGCTGGCATTGGCCGACTTTATATTCCTTATGAACGCAGCCGGTCATAAAAAAGACCGCGACGGCATCGTACTGTCCGGCCTGAACAGACTGCCGTTTGACCTGTATCTCGCCGGCGCTGTCCTGATCGCCTTTCCGATATTGAACATTACGTTCTCATTTTATCACGGTACTTCGTTTATATGGAATGCGGTTGGCCTGACAGCCATCATAACGGCGCTTTGTTTATTGGTGCTCGCCGTATGCCTGTCCTTTGCGGCACGGGTAAAAGCGGGCCGCTGGTGGAAAAACACAGTCATTTATCGTATCCTGAGGCTTTTGTACCGTGCGCTGCACACGCTCTTTAAAGCCGGCGGCGATATCTTCCGGAACCTATCGATGTTATGGAAAACGATCCTGCTGTTTATTGGCTATCTTTTTATCAATTTCATCTTTGTCCTTCTGCTGTTCGGCCGCGCCTGGGGCATCGGCGTCTTTTTCGGTTTCCTGTTTAATCTAGCCGTACTCACCGGTCTTTGCACACTGATGCTCCAGCTCAGCAAGATTAAACGTGGCGCCCAGCTAATCGCCGCCGGCGATTTTGAATCAAAGCTCGATACGGCGCGCCTGCGCTGGGATATTAAAACCCACGCTGAAACACTCAATAACATTCAAAATGGCATGGCGCTGGCCGTTGAAGACCGGCTTAAAAGCGAGCGGCTTAAAACAGAGCTTATCACCAATGTCTCGCACGATATCAAAACGCCGCTGACCTCCATTGTCAGCTATGTCGATCTTCTGAAAAAAGAGAACATTGAAGACGAAACGATCCAGGGCTATATCGAGATTTTGGACCGGCAGTCGTCCCGGCTGAAAAAACTGACCGAAGACCTGGTGGAAGCCTCGAAGGCTTCAACCGGCAACGTCGCGCTCAGTCTCGCACGAACCAACGTCATTGAGCTTCTCAATCAGTCGGTCGGCGAATACGCCGAACGCTTTACCGAATGCGAACTGGAATCCGTGATCAGCATTCCGCCCGGTGACCTGTTTATCACGGCCGACGGCCGGTTCTTGTGGCGTGTGTTTGACAACCTTCTGGGTAACGTCTGCAAATACTCACAGCCCGGCACGCGCGTTTATATCAGCGTGGCACAGGCCGACGGAAAAGCAGTAATCACCCTCAAGAACATCTCCCGCTATCCGCTCAACGTTACATCCGACGAGCTGATCGAGCGTTTCGTACGCGGTGACAGCGCCCGTACAACGGAAGGCAGCGGACTAGGCCTTTCCATCGCCAAAAGCCTTACCGAACTGCAGCACGGTGTTTTTGAGCTGGCGGTCGACGGAGACCTGTTCAAGGTCACGATTCGATTTGACGCCTGAGCCATAGTCTCTTTCCCTCACATAACGTTATTTTATAACAGCTGCTCATAGTGCTTTGTCTTAAAAAATAATACAGCTTTTTCGACAGTCTAAAGCCGGGAACCCCATTCGGGATTCCCGGCTGACAATTTCATTAATAGTAACATTTTTTAAAAGCCGATCATGCGGCCTGATCATTAGAAGACCCCAAGTCTTTTCGCAGCTTTTTATTCAGGCGTTTTCGGCTCAGCAGGAATATGCCAAGCGCGACTGTCACCGGCAGGATCATGACTAGATACATCATTTCATATCCTGCAATTTCACTGCCTGTTTTTGTTGTAACGGCCGTGATTATAAAACCGGACAGCGTTGGTCCCAGAATATACCCTGAGTCCGTACCAATATAGATTGTATTACTGGCCGCCCCGCGTTTGTTTTCAGGCACAAGCTGCATACAAAGCGTCATTAAAAGCGGCTGACATATGCCGTATCCGAAGGCGCTGATAATACCGGCAGCCAGAAAAACGTAAATCGTATCGGCAAAACTAATTAAGATAAACGAAAGGCCAAAGAGCACAAATCCCGGAATAATAGCCTTATCGACGCCATACTTATCCGCTATTTTCCCGCTGATGGGCCGGGAGGCCAGCAGAGCTACCGCATACGCTGTAAAGTACAACCCGATATTCGTGATGCCGCGCAGTCCGCCATAAATAACGATGAAAAAATTAATACTGCTGAATGCAATCGTGATAAAGACGGTGACAACGGTGGGAACGATCACCTCGGGAACAAATATTCTATTTAGCTGTATTTTGAATCCGGTATTTTTAGGCGGTTCATTTGACTTAAGCCGAAGTGTTAACAGGAAGCTGATAAATACAAAAGCCGCAACGATAAAGAATGTTGCGCTGTATCCGATAGAATCTGAAAGCGTCAGACCAATGGTGGGTCCGATTGCCGATGCAACGGCCTGACTAAGTGAAAAGATCCCCAGTCCGGACGCCAGCTTGCCTTCCGGGAGCGCGCTGCTCGCCATAGCCATACTCAGAGGCGCTGCCATGCCGATACCCATACCGTGAACCAGCCGCGAAACAATAACGAGCGCCACGTTGTTGGAAAAACCATAGCCAATGAAGGCCAAAACGATCAACCCCAGTGCCAGCGACAGCATTCTGTTTTTTTGGAAATAATCCATAGCCGGACCTGAAACCGGCCGTATGCCCAAAGATGAAATAGCGAATATGCTTGATACGACGCCAATGATGGCCGCTGAGGCACCCAAGCTGTCGGTGTACTTTGGCACGAGTGTATTCATCATAAACTGACCCAAATTGAACATAACGGTTATAACGGCAATATGCTTAAATTGGGCGTTCCAGATTTTATTTTGCGTATTGTCTGTGCTAATTGTCAAATATACTCCTCATTTTTTATCTATTAATTATAGTATAGGTTCTGTGTCATGGCTTGTAAATGGTAATAACGTATCATACAGCTTAAATTGTCGGTAATATTTCTGTGTTATTGCACAGGACCGCTTTCAGAATTTAACATTATATTAATGTATCTCTTATATTCGCCTGTTATGATGCACTATATCCTGGCATCTGAAAGGACGGATAGCGTGAATGATCCGCATGAACCACCGACTTCACCGGCGGAGACCGTCGCAGATTATATTGAAAGTCCGCTCGATAAGCTCGCGGACGAATTTGAGTGGCAGCATTTTGACATCCCCCACGACGAGCCCGTTTACCACTATACGTCGCCGGACGGCCTGTTAGGAATCATAAAGGACAAGGGCATCAATCTGCGTTTTACACGCTATGACTGCGTCAACGACCTGTCTGAGGGGCGCGATGTCCTTCGATGCTATCATCTGGCGTGTAATAAAGCGTTCGACGCCCATGTCATCAGCTATAATTTTTATGACGCCATCCGGGATATTGCCCTCGATGTTTCAGCTGTCATGTCGTTTAATATTGACAAGTATTTAAGCCTAGACGGACGTGAGATTGACATTTCGGAGGAATACGTGCCGCTGCGCTGTGAGGCATATATATGCTGCTTCTCCCGGGACGGCGATTCACTGCCCATGTGGAATTACTACGCCAAGAAGGGCGTTAATCAGGGCTATAATGTCTGCTTCGGCGCGGGCCTCACTGACAGGGAGAACATTACGCTTGAAAACAAGTCGATCCATATGGAGATGGTGTCCGTTATTTATAACGAGGATGAAAAGATCGGCGACATTCTCTCGATTATTGACGCCGTTTACCGCCTGTCGGACAGCGACCCCGGCTATCAAAACTGCCGACAGCTGATCAAAGACGAGCTTAAAAAGCGCATGTTTCGTTTTAAATCGCAGTTTTTCGCCCACGAGCAGGAAATCCGGCTTGTGCTGTACGTACCCGTTGAGTTCCCGGCGGACGTTACGACCGACGAGCGGCTCAAGATCAAATACACGTCGCAAAGCGGCTACCTTATACCCTACGTCGACCTCGTATACAAGAAGGAACTGCTGGGCCGCATCACCGTCGGGCCGCTGCTCGAAAAAGAAATATCCATCCGCACCCTTGAAACGCTCAAAGCCAACTACAATTACGACTTTGAAATCGTAACGTCCAACGTACCGATACGTTTTTAAGGTTGTTCCCGATAAAGAGGAAGCCCCCGCCCGGGGGCTTCCAGACTGTCGAAAAAGCCGCTTTCAGCGGCTTTTTCGCATAAGCGGCAGACCGGGCCAGGTTTACGGCAGTATATCTTCGGTATCCAGCGCCTCTTTAAAAAATTGCGCGGAAAAATAAACGACATCGTCCCTCAGTATAAATTTGTTCGTATCTCTATCATGTACATTGCAGAAGATACAGTCAATCATCGAAGCCAGTAGCTCGCCGTCATCGGAAATCGCAATGCTGGCAATACCAAGCAACTCCTCGTCTTTTATCATTTTATATATGTATTCAACGGCCTCCGGATGTTGTGGGTCCCAATTCGGGTCAACCGTATGAGAACTCACATTGACCGTATACCCCAGCATCTCCGCCGTGTCTATAAGCGGCAGATACGGCACGCCGTCAACATCCAGCGCCCCCATTGCCCAATAGGCCGGTAGCGCGTCCTCCGTCACCGGCTCAGCAGGCGGCTTATCGCGTTCAACAGCTCCCACCGTTGGATAGGGGCTTGCCGGTTCATCCGTTGCAAAAGCTTCGTTAGATGGAACAGGGCTTGACGGTTCATCTGTCACTAAAGGCTCGTTAGATGGAACAGGGCTTGACGGTTCATCTGTCACAATGCCCTCTTTGGCCGGTACGGAGCTAGACGTCGCAGACGCCGTTTTGCCGCTTTCAGGTTTGACCTTTGACACCGTGGCAAATGCCGTCGTGATGCCCGTGACGACAACAACGGCTATGATGATTGTAATAATAGAAGCTTTCTTAAATTTCATAACGGATCTGATCCTTTCCTCAATGGCGTTCTTGCTGAAGCTGTTGCAAAGCGGTGTCAGTCGGTTCTTTTTTTCCTCCAGACCGATAAGTGTGGCGGCGTAATCGGTTTTTGAAGTATCGCCGAACAACTGGATGACGGCCTCATCGCACGATAACTCCATATCCCGGTTAGCCAGCACATACATAACCCACACCAGCGGATTAAACCAATGGACGCATAAACCGGCTGCCAGCAGCCATTTAAAAAGAACATCCAATCGTATGATATGCGTATATTCATGCGCCAGCACATAAATGATTTCAGGGCTCCCGGCCTGATTCATCACTTTCGGCAGCAACACCTTGGGACGGAATAACCCGTATGTCAAAGGTGAGGCAATCCGGTCGGATTGTTTTATTTCAACGGAACGTCTTAGCCGGTGCGTACCTTTCCAGTCCCAGGCAAAGTCATTATCAAATGGCAGCGCCATTTGATAGGTGCATCGGCATCTGATATGAGAGATTACAAAAAACAGAGCGACGGCCAGCATACCGGCAAGCCAGATGACCATAAACGGCGAGACGGAAGCTTTCTGCGCAGCGTTAAGGGCGCTTTCGCTGCCGGCCATCAGTGTTGGCGGCGCCTGCTGCGGTGAGAAACTCAAAACACCTGCCGTATCAGCTTGCACTACTTTTTCCGCCAACGCATACACACTGAATCTGGAAGGAAGCGCCGCCGGAATCAGCAACCGGAACAGCGCGACACCCCACAAGATCGTAAAGGTCTTCTTCGGAAGCATTCTGAGCGTTGGGGCCCGGATCAAAACAATCGCGGCAATCAAAACGGACGCCTGTAACGTCAGGGGCCAAATGGTCATATCGTCACCTCATTTCAAATCGTTTACAAGCCGTTTAAGTTGTTCGATTTCCTGCGGTGTCAGCTTTTTGCCGTCAATGAGCGACGCAACCAGGCGATCGGTAGCGCCGTTATACATCTTGTTGATAAGCTCGTCCGTCTCATACTGCTGTACCTGCTGCTTGGTCACCAGAGCATGACAGACGAAATTCGGCTCCCGACGTTCAATAACGCCTTTGTTCAGGCATTTTTTTATAACGGTATACGTCGTCGTCTTACTCCAGCCAACCTGTGTGTTTGTCAGCTCGGCAATCCTCTTGGCCGTTGTATCGCCCTCCTGCCAGAGGATTTTCATAATTTTAAGCTCACTGTCGAATAATTTGATATCCATACCTGTTACTCCAAGCCGTTCTATTGCGGTAGAATGTTCGGCCATATTCTATCGCAATAGAACACATATGTCAATGATATTTCTTCAATTTCTTTTTAAATGCGGAACCCGGCCCATCCGGGGAACTGTTTGATGACATCCCATAAGAAAACTTATCACTAAAACAAGGCTCGGTCCGCGCATTTTTGACGTATGCACTCCAACTATGTTATCTTATAACTACCCTGGCGATTTATGCCATTGATTCCACTTGCTTTTTGGCCTGTCGCAAACGGGTAAAAGGGCTGTATTCACTTTATTGGAAAGGATGTTTCGTATGAATGCTTTGGAATATGCGATCAGGATGGAAGTCGACGGAGCAAAATACTACAGCGAGCAGGCCGGGCTCAATAAGAACACCAGAATAGAAGTCGTATGCAACATTTTAGAAAAAGCCGAGCGCAGCCACGAACAGCTTTTAAAAGACAAGCTGAATGGCTTGTCGCATACGTTGCCCGAGTCGGAATCCTACGCGGATATGAAAAACGTATTCCAGGGCGCCGATAATTTTAAAAGCGATATTAAAGCAAATCCCACCCAGCTCGAATTTTATAGAGTCGCCCTGGAATTTGAGCAAAAGAGCATAGACTTATATAAAGACCTGCTGTCCAAAGCGTCCGGACCGGACGAGCAGGAACTGTTTAATTTTCTCGTTGAGCAGGAAAAACAGCATTTTTTATTTCTGGACGAGCTGGTTAATGAGCTCCGGCACGCAGAAGAATGGGTGGAGGACGCCGAATTCGGCCTTCGGAACGAGATTTACTAAATCGCGATTTTAATAAGCCGTTTATTTTCAAATATACAAACAGCAGGGCGGAACTTTTCCGTCCTGCTGTTTTGGTTTCCGGTTACGTACCAAACACATATACCACATTACCCAAGAATGCTGGTCAGCTCGTCCGGCCTGTCGATAATATAATTCGCGCCGTTTTGCTCCAGCACTTCCCTGCTGCGAAATCCCCATGTAACGCCGACGAAAGTAAGGCCGGCGTTTTTCGCCGTTGCGGCGTCCACCTCCGAATCCCCGACATAAACGGCGTCACCAGGAGCGCTGCCAAGCGCCCGCAGCGCTTTGAACACCGTGTCGGGCGCGGGCTTTCGCGCGGCGTCCGCCGACTCGCCGTAGGCTGCCGTTATCATATCCCCGAAATAATCGCGGCACAGCGCTTTAACGGCATCGTCAAACTTATTGGATACGACCGCCAGCTTTTTCCCGTCCGCTTTCAGCTTTTTGAGCACCGGCATAATCCCTTCGTATGGAGCCGTCTTGCGGCGCATATTTTCGGCGTAGTGCTGCTTGAACGCGCTCAAACAATCCAGTACAACCGCCTCCTCAGTCCTCGCCGGGACTGACAGCCGGATGAGCCGTTCGACGCCGTTACCGACAAAGCGCCGGACCTCATCAAGACTCCTTACTGGAAACCCGTGCTTTACAAGCGCAAAATTAACGCTGTCACATAGATCCTCCAGCGTGTTTAAGAGCGTCCCGTCCAGATCAAATATGATTGTATCGTACTTTTTGATAATACCGTCTCCTACCTATTGTTTTACATACCGCACTTCAACACAAGAACTGATTGGATAGGGCTTAGACTCCTTTTACATAGCCTATATAGTTTACGAAGATACTAAAAGAAATTCGGTGCTTGAAAAAGCCGATACAGCTTTCACTCCAATGTTAATTTTTCATTTGAGGGAACCTGTCTGGTTGGGGAACGTCTAGTAATAAGTCATCACCACTAGCTTAGTTGATCGGAGTAAAAAGAATGAAAAAAAGAATCTGCGCACTTTGTATTACCTTAGTCATTATGCTTGGGATTGGCGGATGCAATACAGCCCGACAATCCGCCACCCCGGCTGAAACGTCGTCTCCCCTCACATCACCCAAAACGTCATCCACTGCGTCTTCAGATGATCCGACGACGCTTTCAAACAATAATCAAACTGACCTCGCGTCAGATAAACCTACAAAC
This sequence comes from uncultured Sporobacter sp., assembly GCA_963675425.1. Lineage (GTDB taxonomy): Bacteria > Bacillota > Clostridia > Oscillospirales > Oscillospiraceae > Sporobacter. The sequence continues at coordinate 3,477,262 of OY776214.1, forward strand.
GCGGACCCAAATCTGGAAGATCCGTCACCGGAAGCCACACCGTCAGGCACGTCATATTTAAGCATCTATCAGTCGGTTTTACTAAACAAGACGGAATTTTTTAGCTCCGATGCCAATAAGAATTTGAATGTGTCCCAATTAAGCCAAGCCATCAGTACCCAGGAAGTTACCGTTGATATCACAAATTTCGCGGTGCTTGATATCGGGCATGACGGCACACCGGCTGTTGTACTATCGCTTAATGTGAACGACAACCCTTATGGCTTCGAAGTATTAAGCTATCAGGATGAAATCGTTTACGGTTACACTTTTTCTTTGAGACAATTTGGCGATCTCAGGACCGACGGAACATTTTTAGCTTCCGGCGGCGCGGCTGACGTTGGCATTTGTACCATAACCTTTGACAAAGGTACGTACTCGATCGATCAATTCACTTATAGCGAATCAACAACCGATTCGCAAAACAATATGAGTATCTCTTATTTTGTTAACCATCAAAGCGTCACGGAAGATGCATATAACGAGGCGTTCAGCCAATGGCAGAAGATACCGCTTGTAACGTGGTACGATTTTACGGATGATGAAATAGAAGCGCTGCCTTCTACCATTAAGTAAACTATATAAGCTTATCTTGCGTCAAGTTAAACACAAGAATTCTAACATACCGTAACGCAAACAAAAGAAGCGCATTTGCGCTTCTTTTTGTTTGGAGCGGGCGACGAGGCTCGAACTCGCTACCTCCACCTTGGCAAGGTGGCGCTCTACCAGATGAGCTACGCCCGCAGCTATTGAGTTGTACTTTCTAAAGACAATATAAAACCCGCAGTCCACTGCACCGCAATGGATTGCGGGCTTCACTTTTGGAGGCGACACCCGGATTTGAACCGGGGAATCAGGGTTTTGCAGACCCATGCCTTACCACTTGGCTATGTCGCCGGAATCAAAAGAGGCGCACGTGCGCCTCTTTAGTTTGGAGCGGGCGACGAGGCTCGAACTCGCTACCTCCACCTTGGCAAGGTGGCGCTCTACCAGATGAGCTACGCCCGCGTGTCGCGCAATTTCATTTTATGAAGTTATTCACTAATGGTGACTGCGCGTGGTGCCTCCGGTCGGAATCGAACCAACGACACGAGGATTTTCAGTCCTCTGCTCTACCAACTGAGCTACAGAGGCATATCGGGCACGATAAGCGCCCGTTGTGGCGACCCAGAACGGGCTCGAACCGTCGACCTCCAGCGTGACAGGCTGGCGTTCTAACCAACTGAACTACTGGGCCGTATAAATGGTGGGAACAACAGGGCTCGAACCTGTGACCCCATGCTTGTAAGGCATGTGCTCTCCCAGCTGAGCTATGCTCCCTAAAGCTGTTTCGCAGCGTGTTTCTTGCGGCGACTTTTGATATTATACAAGAAGGACTGTGTGTTGTCAACACAAATTATTCGTAATTCCGAATGCCCGTCAACGCTTGATATCACTGCGTTTTTTCAACCTTATGTTAATTATTAACAATATTATTTTTTTCTAAACTCTTCGATTTCCTCCGGTGTGAGCGAATAGACAACGTCGCAAAACTGACACGTAACTTCGACCGGCTCGCCCTTCTGCCGGATGTCCGCCAGCTCTTCCTCGCTGATGCTGGCAACAGCCGCCATGACCCGGTCCCTTGTACAGTAGCAGCGGTATTCAATCGGGGTACGTTCAAGGATTTTGGGCGAAAAACCCGCCAAAACCTTCTTGACTAACGCCTCGGCATTCGCGTCTTTTAAAACATCCGTAACCGGACCCGTTTGCATAACGTTTTTCTCCAGCGCGTCAATGTGGCTCTCCGGCGCGCCGGGCAAAAGCGCGGCGATATATCCACCGGCCGCCATTACAGACTGGTCCCGGTCAACCAAGACGCCCAGCGCCACGGCAGACGGCGATTGCTCGCTGATATAAAAATACCGTGTGAAGTCCTCGGCTATTTCGCCGCTGACGAGCTCGACACTGCCGATATACGGCTCCTTGAGGTTGAGATCCCGGATCACCGTCAGCGTCCCGTCTATGCCGACAGCCGCGCCGACGTCGAGCTTGCCGTTTGGCTTTCTTGGGAGATCCACGCACGGGTTCTGAACATATCCACGAACGTTGCCGCTACTGTCGGAGATGGCGAAAATATTTCCCAGAGGCCCGCCGCCTGAGACGCGCACCGTCACGGAGGCCAAGGGGTCCTTGAGGGTGTGCCCGATCATTGAGGCGGCCGCCATCGTGCGTCCTAGCGCCGCCGTAGCGACAGGGAGCGTCTTGTGGATGTTACGCGCGCGCTCGGTTATATCGCGCGTCGTGACGGCTGATATCTGAATAAAGCCGTCTTCCGAGACGGCTCTGATGATTTCGTCCATAATGGTTCCTTTCTTATCCTTACGGCTGCTTCACTGCGGTTTCCTTGCCGTAATAAACAACCGGCGCTTACCGCTTGCCGGCGCGTCAAACGTTAAGTCCCCAAAAAGCTTCACGTCAGTAAAACCCGCACTGTCCAGCAGTTTCTCCAGTTCGGACGGGTCATATGCGTATTCGGCATACCCTTCCCTGTTTCGCACCCATTGGTCACGAAAACGCATAAAAATATCCATATCATAAAAGCAGGCGTTTAGGGCCTCGTCAAATTCAGCGCGCCAAACGCAGTAAATATCGTCCGTCTCGTCGAGAAATATTTCCCCATCCAGTTTTTTTAAAGCCTCCGGCGTTAATATGTCAAAGATAAACAAACCGCCCGGCTCCAAAAAAAGCCGGACGCGCCGCAACACCTCAGGAAGCTGGCTCGGCGGCACATGATTCAGTCCGTCAAGCGAGCAAATCACGGCATCTACCGTACCGTACAGATCCAAGCCTTCCATAGGCTGATGAATGAACATCGGTTGTTTTTCCTGGCCAGCCGCTTTTCCGGCGGCGACGGCGAGCATTTCAGCCGAGGCGTCCGCACCGATCATCTCATAGCCGCGTTCGGATAAAAGACACGTGAGCGTACCCGTGCCGCAAGCCAGATCGAGGATCGTTTTAACGTGCACGTTTTCCCGGGTAAACAGCGCTTCATAATAATCGGCCATCTGCCGGTAGGGCACATCGCGCGTTAAACTGTCATAAGCCTCAGCCAGCGCATCGTAAGCGCTCACTTATTCTTCTCCATCAGACGTTTAAACGCGATCTCATAGCCGTCCGAGCCATACATCAGGCTGCGGTTAACGCGGCTGATCGTCGCCGAGGACGCGCCTGTCTGCTCCAAAATACTGTTATAGATATGGCCTTGACTCAGAAGAACGGCCACCTGATAGCGCTGCTCCATGGCGCGCAGCTCTGTGACCGAACACAGATCGTCAAAAAAACGAATGCATTCGTCAACGGTCTCCAGTGTCAGGATCGCTTCATACATTTCAGTATTTCTGTCTTTCTTATTTTTAGGACTTTTATTCATAACAACCTCACATGAAACCCCGCATGCGCTCATGGCGCTTGGTGCTGTCTGCGACTGAGTTTATCCGACTTTCCGAGCCGTTTCAGCGTTTTTGCCTGTCTGTTTCCGGCACGTACTAATGAAATCAGAATATAGCCAAAATTACTCTTACTATAATATCTACCATCGTTACATTTCTTATAGTACAGCACTAAAGCATTAAAGTAAAGAGTTTTTTTAACGCTTTTTACCCGGCCGTCATATTGTAAATGGAAGGGGTGTGATTAATTCATGATGCGTATTACGGAAGGCCGCATCGCGGAAGAGCTTACATACGAAGACATCACCATGGTTACGGCCGATTTTCGCTATCCAATCGTCGAAAGCGAAAACGGAAAAGCAGACAAACGGATCAACAACTACTACCGTCGCATCGCCAGAACGCTGCTGCGGCGCGCCAAATTTGAGCTTCTGCCCGATGCTGTCGACGAGTGGCGCTTTGCCTCCGAAAACGCTTATCCGTTCCGTCCGTTTGAAATCGTCATGAAATATACCGTCACCGAAAACACTGACGACATCCTCAGTCTCTACTACGATGTATACGAATACACCGGCGGTGCGCACGGCACAACAAAACGAAACGGCGATACCTGGCGCGCTCGGACCGGCTGGTTTATGGAGCTGTCGGATTTCTTCCCGCATGGTGTTAATTATAAACGCATTTTAACCGACAACGCCATAAAAATCGCATCAGAGCAGATTGCCGCCGGTACGCATCAGTATTTTGACAAGTATCCCAAGCTTATTAAGAAATATTTCAGTCCGTCTAAGTTTTACATACTGCCGTCGGCTGTTTCCACCTTTTATGACCAGTACGCCATCGCCCCCGGTTATGAAGGCACGCCGGTTTTCGAATATGAATTGCCAGCGCCGGAACCGGCGGATTCGTAAAACAAAACAACGGACGGCCAATGGCCGCCCCCCTACATACTGTTAATGAAACGTAACGCAGGGAACGGCCATTGGCCGTTCCAATATTAATATATTGAGACAACCCCTACGACTTAAGATTTGCCCGTCGTCGTCAGCTCATTAACGCGTCCTGCATAACGCATGCGTCCTCGTCAAGGCCCTTTTTCATGTTGAGTGCCTCTTCCAGGTCGTAATCGACGCATTTTTCACCGTTCATGCAAACGGCCCGGTTGAAGATACCGTCAGCCAGAAGATGGACAGCTTTATAGCCCATGCGCGACGCCGTTACGCGGTCGCGGACAAGCGGCGTACCGCCGCGCTGAATATGGCCGAGCGTCGTCACGCGCGTTTCAACGCCGGTGGCCTGCTTGATCTTCGCGGCCACATCGTGCGCTGAGCCGGCGCCTTCGGCGACGATAACTGTGAAATGGTCATGTCCCTCAAGTCGGGCGTTTCGGATACGGTCGGCAACATCGGCCTCGAAATCGGTCTCCTCCTCCGGAATGAGCGTCACAGTCGCGCCCGTGGCGATGCCCACGTTGAGCGCCAGGTGACCGGCCCGGTGGCCCATAACCTCGACGACAGAGCACCGCTCGTGGGACTGCATCGTATCGTCCAGCTTGTCCACGGCGTCAATAGCCGTGTTGCAGGCCGTGTCAAAGCCGATGGTATACGTTGTGCACCCGATGTCATTGTCAATTGTGCCCGGCAGGCAGACAACGGGTATGCCGTGCTGGGAGAGCGCCAGCGCGCCCCTGTACGACCCGTCGCCGCCGATGATAACAAGGCCCTCGATCCCCATGAACCGGCAATTGTCAGCCCCGCGCTTCTGGCCTTTTTTGGTCATGAACTCAGGGCTTCTCGCCGTGTACAGCCGCGTGCCTCCAAGGGCCGTGATTTCATTGACGTCTTCCGCCGTCATCGGCACGATGTCTCCGCTTATGAGCCCATTATAACCGCGCCGGACGCCAACGCATTCGATCCCCATATGGATCGACGTCAAGACGACGGCCCGTATGGCCGCGTTCATTCCCGGCGCGTCGCCGCCGGACGTTAAAACGCCTATTCTTTTAACTTTGCTTACCATTTTCTGCACCCCACTTTTATCTGTATAGGAAGCCGCTCTGATCCGAGACGCCGATGCGGGTGAAAAACGCGAAGTCCGGCACTTGAGCTCCGGGAAGGTGCGTCTTGGCCGCCTCAACAATGTATTTGGGGTTGAGCGACGGTTCCTGAGCGGATATCTCCGCACGCAGGAATATCTCGCCTTCGCCTGTTTGCTCAAACGCGATGCACTTGATGCACGGTATAATGTCGAAATCAGCCTCACCCCTTTTGGTCTTTTTTCTTAGGATGAGTTTTTCGGTCTTAAATAATTCTGCCAGTTCTTCGGCCGTGCCGGCCGGTATACCGTCATCATAGTTTAGCCGGCCTTCAATTTCAAGCCACTTAATTTCTGAAAATTTCCGCACCGGCTCATAGACCTCCAGCACGGTAATCCCTTCCGGCAGTGCACCTGTCAGCCTGGCGGCCAGCTCAGGCGGTTCCGTTTCGCCGTCCAGCTGGAAATCCAGCAGCTCACATAGGCTCTCGGTTCCGACGGACAGCGGCAGCGCAAACGACATGATCGGATGCGGATTAAAGCCTTCCGAATGCTTGAGCCGAATATCCGCTCGCAAAAACGCACGCTGGAATGTGCGCATCAAATCCAGATGAGACAGGAATTTGGTCCGTCCGGTTTTCGTAAATAGTATGCGCCGTTTAAGCATCGCACACGCCTCCTTCCAAAAGCGCGGACGCGCCGCAGCCGGTACACTGCTTCCGGCAGTCCGGCGTCATCTCGTTTTGATAAGCGGCGTTACGCTCGCTCCAGAGGTACGCCTCGCCGACGCCGACCGTGGTGACCCGCCACGGCAGTATCTCTCCGTACGCGCGCTCCCGGTGGGCGTAAAACGACGGGTCCAGCCCGCAGGCCTCAAAGGCGTTTATCCATCGCTCAAAACTAAAGCATTCGTCCCACGCATCGAGCCGGCCGCCGTTTTTAACAACCGTCTCAAGCACGCGGCCAAGCCGCCGGTCGCCCCGCGCCAGCACAGCCTCGATCATGCTGGTTTCCTTATCATGCCAGTTATAACGGATAGCGCGCGAACGCATATTATCACGCAATAGCGTGACGCGCCGCTCGTATTCCTCCGGCGTAACCTGGCTTTCCCATTGAAACGGCGTGTGGGGCTTGGGTATAAAGCATGACGTACTAACGGTAATTTTAACGCCGCGGCTTTTATTTGCGGCGTACCGTTTCCAGGTCTGAAGGACTTTTTCACTGAGCTCCGCTATGCCCAGCACATCCTCGTCCGTTTCCGTCGGCAGCCCCAGCATAAAGTACAGCTTCACGCTGTTCCACCCGCCCTCAAACGCAATACGGCAGGTGGACAGCAGGTCATCCTCCGTAATGTTTTTATTGATGGCGTCGCGCAGGCGCTGCGTACCGGCCTCGGGCGCGAACGTCAGCCCCGCCTTTCGCACCTGCTGCGCTTTTTCCATCAGCTCGATGGAAAAATTGTCGGCCCGCAGCGAGGGCAGGGACAGGCTCGTGTTGCGCGGCCGGCACCAGTCTAAAAGGCCGTCGCACAGTGCGCCGAGCTCTTTATAATCACTGGTGCTCAAGGACGACAGCGTAATTTCCTCGTATCCGGCGTGCTTCAAGGCCTCAATGCCGTACTCTGTCAGCTTGTCCGCCGTTCGCGCGCGCACCGGCCGGTAGGCGTACCCCGCCTGACAGAAACGGCAGCCCCGGATACAGCCCCGGAAGAGCTCCAATACGACGCGGTCGTGCACAATCTCTGTTGAGGGCACGATGGTTTGAGCCGGGAAATACGACGCCTCAAACTCCCTGACAATCCGCTTTTTAACGGGAAGCGGCGCGCCCTCCTTCGGCTCAATAGTCCTGACTGTCCCGTCCCCGTTATAGCTCACATCATATAATACCGGTACATAAACGCCCTGTATTTTGGAGGCCTCAATTAAGAACGCCTGTTTTTCGAGGCCGCGTTTTTTGGCGTCCCGGTACAGCCCGATAACCTCGGTGTTGACCTCCTCGCCCTCGCCGATGATAAAAAGGTCAATAAAATCGGCCATCGGCTCGGGATTATACGCACACGTGCCGCCGGCAATCACAAGCGGCGTGAGCGCGGTCCGCTCCTCCGCCCGCATGGGGATGCCGGCCAAATCCAGCATATTGAGCACGTTCGTATACGCCATCTCATAGCCGAGGGAAAAGGCCACAATATCAAAGTCTCTCAGCGGATCTCCGCTTTCAAGCGCATATAAAGGCCTGGCCGCTTCGCGCAGGGCGTCCTCCATATCGCACCAGGGCGCAAAGACGCGCTCACACCAGACGCCTTCCTGCGCATTGGCCAGCGCGTACAGGATTCGTATGCCGAGGTTTGACATGCCGATTTCATACGTATCGGGAAAACACAGCGCCACGCGCGTGTCAACCGTAGTCTTGTCCTTAATCGTTTCGCCGTACTCACCGCCCGTGTATCGGGCGGGTTTTTGTACGCTCATCAGTATTCGTTCCAGCTTTTTATCCATGGTTCACATCCGACGCTTATTAATGCCAATCACAAATTAAGACCCGCAGCGTACAGCTATTTCAGGACCTTATTTTTTGTTTTGGTTTTTCTCAATTCTACATTAATACCGCTTCTTTTACAATAGCTGATAAAAAGCCAGACCGCTGCTAAGAGCAGCGTAAAGTTGACACGCGTTTTGAAAAGAACTATCGCACCGGTAATGAGCAGCGCGAAAATTACAATGCAGCTCGTAACGCACAAAGCCCGTTCGGCGGCAAAGGGACCGAAAGGCAGCGCCAGAGTGTTCAATAAAACACGTCCGCCATCCAAAGGCCAGACGGGCAGCGCGTTGAAAAGTCCAAATACAAAGCTGACGCCGGAAGCAAAATAAAGCCCGGGCAGATTAAAGGTCCGTCCCGCCAAAGACAGCAGCACGGCCAGTAATATGCTCGCGGCCGGTCCGGCCGCCGCTGTTATGATTTCCCCCGCATAAGACAGGGTCCCGCCGCAGGACATTTCAAAGCCCCAGGGCTCCAGTCTCAGTTCTGTGATATGCTGACGGCACAACATGAACGCCAGCATGTGTCCGGCCTCATGCGCGGCGGCCGCCGCCAGAGCCCAGACAAGAAGCGGCGCGTCAATAACAAACGCCGCTGTCAGCACCGCCAGCGCGGCGATACTGACCTTAAACCGCCCCAGCGCTAACACCATTGCATATAATAGTCGGGGTTGACGTAAACCCCATTGACCTTCAGTTCAAAATGAAGATGCGGATTTGTCGCGTTGCCCGTCATGCCAACGGCAGCAATTGTCTGCCCCATTTTGACGGCTTGTCCGTCCGCAACATAAACCTGGCTGCAGTGTGCGTACTGGGATTCCACGTGGCCGTGAAGTAGTATGACATATTTCCCAAGCGTTTCCGTCTCGCCTTCCGCGATGACCTTGCCGTCGGCAAACGCTGCAATCGGCGCGCCGCTTTCGGCCGCTATATCAACGCCATAATGAAAGCGGACCTCCCCCTCCGTCGGGTGTTCCCTGTAGCCGAACGGCGAAGACACCACGCCGGCCAGCGGCGTGGTGTAATCGAGCGTGATCTTCGGCATGCCGTACGATACGCCGGCCGGCACCGCGTAATCGGAATACTGGCTTTGATCCTGCATAAAAGCGGCAATGACGGCGTCGGCAAACGTTTTACCGGGCGAATCCGTCGCCTCGGCATCCTCTCCGTCCGAATCGGCGGCATTGTCCGTGACAGCCGCGTCGTCGTCCTCGCCGAAAACGGTTACAGTATCCTCTGTCTGCCCGGACGTACTACTGTCGTCTTCCGTCCCGTCTGTTTCTCCGGTTCCGGCGGGTACAGATGAAGTCTCCCCTGTAAACGCATAAGTAAACGCCTCGCCGAGAGCCGAGGTAAATTTCTTTTCGCCGCTGATTCCCTCTCCCAGCGTTGCCAGCGCCGCTCTGTAATTGACGACGGTATTGAGCTTGTCGCCCACCGTTTCAAACGCGGCCGGAAAAACAAACTTCAGCAGGACCGCCGCCATAAACAAGCCGATGCAGACATAGAGTTTTATCGCGCTGCGCGATGAGCCGCTCTGCCCGTCTGAGGAGGATCCGGACCGGCGCCGGTGCGTCGAATGCTTCCGGCCGTTGTACGGCCTGTACTTTTCCAAGCTGTTATCACCCCGCTATAGCTTTTCCAAACTGTATCGTATATGAACACTATCTTAAGTCCATTATATTCCAATTTGTACGAGCATATGCAGATTGGTGCATTTTCAGCCCCGGAAAAGTGTATATCACCCTTTTGGGCGATTCCCTCCAGCAAACCGTCATGTTAATATTATTCTGGTTAATTATTTTTGCGTAAATGGTATATGAAAAGGAGGTTTAAATGGAAATTACTAAAATCCCGATGCAAGTCAATCCAAATCCAAATATAAAACACAGACGTCACGCGGGAAGGCAAAAAGCCGCCGCTTCAGTCAGGCTGGTTGCCGCCGTCTTACTGGCCGCCTTCGCATTGTCCGGCTGCTCGGCGCTGCCGTTCGGCGGCGGTCAGCCGCGGATTAAAGACGGCGTTTTAACATTGGAGGGCGTCACGCTTGACTTTGGCGGCAATGGTATTTCAGACGAATCAGAAACAACCCTTACCGTATTAAAACCCGGCGCGGAGGACGGGCCGGACGGCCTTGCATCCGAGCTGTACGAGCTCAATATGAAAGACGTGTGTGACGAGCCCGTCACCGTCACGCTGAAATATAACGGTGCGTCCCCTGTCGACGACGACGAGGCCGAGCTTGTGCTCGGTATCGGTACCACCGTCGAGATGGACGCCGACGGCGGGACCGATACGTTTTACCGGTACATACCGGTCGAGCTTAATAACGGCGTTGCCACGGCCGAATTCACACCGACCGATTACGCACAGATAACCGTCCATGGCGACTCCAATACCGGCTCGTCCGCGCTGTATAAGGAGCGCACCAGCTTCGGCCTGTTCTGGATCACGTCGACCTATACCGACGGCGGGCATTTCAAGGTATACATGCCGCTTCAGGCGCACATGTTCTATCTTAATTACAATGAGCGCTGCGCACTTTTGGACGACCTTGAAGGCATATACAACGACTATCTGGCCAAAGGCTACACCTATAGTAAACGATCAGGATGGCCGATGAATGTCACAATCAAAAATTTACAGACTGTGACAGAATACGTAACCGGCAAATCCGGCGCCTTGGGGTATTACTCTTACGGTTATAACGGTGCGGCGGGCGAGATATTCTTAAACCGCGAACGGTTTGATAACGGTTATACCGCCGGAAGTATCACGCCGCTTTTAGCGCATGAATTTTTCCATTTTGTCCAACTCAATTACGTCGACGTGGGCAGTGACCTGCTTTGGTTTGACGAAGCGACGGCAACATTTTACGAATCAACAAAAATGAGCAACGCCATACCCAGTATCGTCGGCGAATACAAGGAGCTGATCTTCTCCGGCGTCTATCCGGAAGACAACACCGCCGGTAACGGATACTGCCGGATGCCCCTCATTAAGTTTTTGTCCAATCTGCGCGGTGAGGACTTTATAAGAAATGCCTATACCATTGCTGGCTCCGGCGCTGATTGGGACTCGGCGCTTCTGTCAGCCGCCGGCCCCCCGTCCGAGTGGGCGGATGACTTTTACGAAGCGCTCGTTGCCGGCAAGGTGAGCGATTATTCACCGTACACGGTCCATAAAAATCTGGTTGAGGGAATGGCGGACGGCCTCGGGACGGCGGTTGAGCTCACTATGCCAGAATCCGATGAAGTTTCCCAGCTCCAGACGGACGGCGATCCTGTCCTGCTGGGGAAAACGACTGTACATGTTGGGGAGTACGGCGCGCAGCTTGTGGCGCTGACAATCAGCGCGGACGAACTTAAAAAACTTCCCGATGGGTCTGACCCCATCATTAAAGTGAGCGGCGGCGACCTGCGTGTTTTCGCTATCCTGGGTAAAAATTTCAAAGTCGCCTCAGATCCTTCCGGCATAACATTGTCTGATTTCAAGAAAGTAACGACGGAAAATTATCGATTCCTGGCGCTCGTTACGGTCCTAGACGGCAGCGGCGGACAGGATATCGAGGTTACGGTGGAGATTGAGCCCTACCCCACTCTGGATGAGCTTGTGGGTAATTACAACGACGGTGTGCTGACATATGCCGAGGTGTTCGTTTCACAGGCGTTGAAGGACAGCGTGGCAGACGGTGCGGCTTCGCCCGACGAGGATGATCTGGGCTGCGATATTGAAATACTCGCCATGCTGGAAGCTTTGGAAGGTGAATCTCAAAACACCACGATCATTATTCATAAAACAGGAGAAAACACCGGTACACTTGTCTGGCTAGACGAAGATGGAGAGGAAAACACACCTCTGCCGTTTACGTACGAAGCCGGTAAGCTAAACTTTGACTTCACAAGTCAAGGCGCTAATATCAGCCAAAGCCTCAATGCTGCTTACGGCAAAAATAACGATGTAACGATCAACGGTACGCTATTGCTGACATACAAACAGTATCCGAATGATTTTTATATCAAGGTCTTGCTCAACGGCAGCAAGCCGCTGAGTACACCGTAATATGCAGCCTGATATACATCTGTCGTTTTTCGGCGCGGACCTCATTTTGAAGTCTTACGCCATCTTCACAGTGCTGGGCGCGGCATTGGCCGCCGCGCTCGCACTTCCCCTGCTCCGCCGCGCCGGCTTGCCGACCCGCCGGTCGCTTATCCTGATGGCCGTCATGGCTGTGGGCTTTCTCGTTGGGGCACGACTGCTGAACCGGCTCGTTAATCCCGGCGCTTACGGCGAAAGCCTGCACCTGTGGACGCTCCGGCTCAAAGGATTCTCCGTCTACGGCGGTATTGCCGGTGCGCTCGCAGCGCTGCTTGTCTGGCTGCGTTTAAACCGCGTGCCGCCCTGGCCGATACTGGATGCGATGACGCCGCCCTTTGGTGTCGCGTTCGCAACGGCCCGCGTCGGGTGTTACTTAAACGGTTGCTGCGGTGGAATCCCCACAAGCTCGTCCTGCGGCGTCGTCTTCCCCTCCGAAACCTCGAGCGAGCTTCTCTCGGACATCTTCAACCTGATCGGCAGACCGACGGTTGCCGTATACCCGACACAGCTTTTTGAAATGGGACTGGCGCTTTTGGGGCTTGCTCCGGTCCTTTGGATTTATTTCAGAAGCAAATCTCCGCCCGGCACATCCTTTCTCATTTACGCAATATGGTTTTCGGCGATGCGCCTGGCGATTTTACCGCTTCGGAGCCTGCCGTATCCGGATATCGTCACAAAGCTTGTATATCCGCTTATATACGGCATAACAATCATTATTGGCAGTAGTCTGCTCACACGGCTCCATACAAAACATAAAAATAGTCTGCCGGCAAAATAGCCGTCAGACAAATTTGCGGGGGGCTTTCGCCCCCCCTTTTCATTGTAAATCTTATTTCGCAACCCCGATACGGATAACGGACTCGGTGATCAGGCGCTTAAAATCCGGCGCGACACGGTCGGCCGTTTCCATAACCTCCGCGTGTGTCAGCGGATTTTTCGAGATGCCGGCCGCCATATTCGATACGCACGATATGCCCGAAACCTTCATGCCCATGTGTACCGCCGCGACGGCCTCGCAGGCTGTGCTCATGCCGACGACATCGGCCCCGAGCGCGCCGTACGCACGGATCTCGGCCGGCGTTTCAAAATTCGGGCCGCTCGTCTGGATATAAACGCCCTCTTTCAGCCCGATGCCAAGCGATTCGGCTGCCTCCCGGATCAGCTGGCGGTTTCCGCGGTTATAAACCTCACTCATATCGGGAAAGCGCGTACCCAGCTCGCCAATGTTCTTTCCGATAAGCGGCGACGGCACGCCATGGGCGATATGATCCGTGATCAACATAAAATCCCCCGCCGAAAACGTGGTGTTGATCGCGCCGGAGGCATTTGTCAGAAGGATGCTTTCAGCACCCAGAAGTCCCGTCAGGCGGATCGGCATCACCACGTCGGAAACGGGATACCCCTCATAGTAGTGCACCCGCCCCTGCATGATAATGACGGGCACATCCCCAACGTAACCAAATACAAACCGGCCGCGGTGCCCCGGTACAGTACTCACCGGAAATTCATCGATATCACCATAATCAATGCTCGCCTCGACCTTGAGCCCGTCGGCATAGTCACCCAATCCTGAACCTAAAACCAGCGCTACCCGCGGCGTGAAATTCGTCTTCGCCCGTATATATTTAACGCATCTTTTCAGCTTTCTATACACCCTGCTCATACGTATGCCATCCTCTTCCCGCCTGTCCGGCAGTTTTTGTCTTTTTGCTTGCATCGTATCATTATTTCCGACAATTATCAATATTTACGTCGACGGACATCCTATTTTTTTAGGCGACGTATTGGCGCAGGCCTCCATAGCCCTCGGTCTCATACTATCCGGGGCACGACGCTGAGCGTCGAGCCCCGGATAGCTTCTATTTTATTAATAGCTCTGTCATGTCATTTAGCGATATACTTCACCATAACGTGTGTGGCGTCACAAAACGGTTTTTCCCGTGACTTGCCGCATCGGCACAGTACAACGCGGTTGCGCTGTTCATACAGCGTCCCGTCGGCCGATTCAATGGGTATACCGCCTTTGACGAATATCCCGCCGCTCACACCCTTTTCCGGGTCCTGAATGATCTCTATTGACGGGGTTAATTTCGGCTCATAACGGGTCCCGTTTTTATCCACAGCCGTCAGCCTTCCGGTCGGGCAGTCATTCGCGGCCCGGATGACCTCGGCTTTGTTTTCTTCCGTAACGGACTCTTCGGTCAACGTCCAAGCTGTGCCATTTTTTCGGTGGCAGAAACGAGCAAAAGCGCACCGGTCGTCATCGAGCAGATCAATACCCGGCCCCTCAAGCAGTTCGGCCCGTTCGCTGTATGTTTTTCTCGAGGCTGTTTCTTCACCGTAAAAGACGGCATTCATATGAGACCCGTCGCAAAATGGCGGCGTTTTCGTTTTGCCGCATCGGCACAGCGAATACGTCTCGCGCTGGGGGAGCGCGCGTCCGGGCTTAAATTCATATTCACGTCCCTTGGGGACGATAATTTTCTCGGCGAGCGGCACGCCGCCCGTTACAATATACGGTCCGTTTTTCGTGATTTTTATTTTGTAGCTATTTTCATTTTTCAAATCGTTCCACCCTGATTCTGCTTCCTTTAGCGCTTGGCCCTTTTTCTTCTTACCAGGATAATAACCGTAATAACAGCAGCAGCTGCAGCCGCTGCGGCCCCTGTAATCACAGCCCAGTTTACGGGTGAAGAAGCAATGTATACGGCTGTCGGCCCGTCTGCGCCCCCGATGACACCAACACTCATTTTTTTACCGCCTTTTTACTAGTATACATCAGAGAATACCATATAAAACAGCTTAATGCCATCGTATTCTTCAATGTATGTTCTATATTTCTCCTATATCAAATCATCCGGGTTTTCGTTATAATGATTTTATTGCGTTAAAAGTATCGGAGTGAAGCTAATGATAAACCTACTGGAAGCCTTGATGATTTTATGTTTTGGATTGTCCTGGCCTATTTCAATTTACAGATCGTATGTATCCCGAACAGCCAAAGGTAAAAGCCTTTTATTTGAGGTTTTCATCTGGGTCGGTTACGTATTCGGAATCGTCCGGAAAATTATACAGATACAAGCCGGCGGCAATTTGGATTTTCTATTTTACATGGCGCTTTTCTTCTATTGCCTCAACATTATTGAAATCACAATTGACATGGCCTTATATTTCAGAAACAAAAAGCTTGACCGCGCCCGAGACAGCCTTATGGCCGGAGAAGCGCCGCAAAACTGAAGAAACTGCAAAAACAAAGCTCACACTAGCGTGTGAGCTTTGTTACGAGGCTTATATGAGACGTTTTTGCTGCCTTCAGACGCTAGAAAACGAATTCGTTGTTAAGGCTCATATCCTTGGCCAGCTGAATCATCTGCTTGAATTTTTCGATAATTACACCTGAAATCTGTTCCGCTTCATTGGCAGCCGACATAGCCTGACCGGCATTGTTTTGTTCAATATGGCTGATAATGAGGTCGCCTGTTTTATGCAGGTCATGATGCAGCGCCTCAACACTATCCCATAAAACGGCTAGTTTATCGGACGCGGGCTTCACGGCGTAATAAAAATGGCCGAAACCGCATTTGTGCTCGTCCGTCTGAATGGGAATAACCGTCATGTTCTTAGCCATGTTTTTAACGTTATTCATCCACGCGCCGTGCGCTTTGATCGCCTTTTCCACCGTCTCAATAAAGTCGTCATTTGAAAGGCCGCAAAGCTTGCTGTTAACCATTTCACCGGAAGTCAGCGCCAGCTGATTAACGGTATCTTCTATATTCCCGATCGACCCTGATATCTCATGGATCGCACTACTAATGTTTTTGAGCTCTTCAGCCGATCTGGACAGGCGCTGTATATCATTATTGACCGATGCCAACGCCGCGGACGATTCCTGCAAAGACCCGCTGATGCCGTGGCTTGTCTCGGCCGCTTCGGTTATACGGCTCGTTATGCTCTCCGTTGCGGCGGCGCTGACGGCCATAACACCCGACACGGTTTCTATGCTGCCGCTGACCCGACCAATTGAATCGATGGTTTTGTCAACGCTGCTTTTGCTTTTGTTTGAAGCGCTGTTCATCTCCGTCAGCAGCTCGTCGATCCTGAGTGTCATTTTCTTGGTTGTTTCCGACAGTTCCCGGATTTCATCGGCGACGACGGCAAAGCCCTTGCCGGCCATCCCCGCCCTCGCGGCTTCAATTGACGCGTTGAGTGACAGCAGCTTCGTCTGATCCGAAATCTTCGTGATACCCTTGACTGCTTCGTTGATCTTGTCGATCACCGACAAAAGGTCGCCAACGCTTTGCGTCATGTCTTTGGAATACACCAACATCTCTGTATTCTCATCTTCAATACACTTGAGGATTTCATTACTTTGCGCCGTGTTCCGGTTTAGAAGCTCCGCGTCATCTGATATGCGACCTATTGCTTCGGAAAGCTCGGTGTTCGCACTCACGATTTGGGTCGTTGAAACGGATATTTCTTCTGAATAGGCCGCGACCTTCGAGAACATGCCGGTTAAATGATCAGACGAAGCATCGATTTTTCTGCCAAAAAATGACAGCCTGAGATCAAAATCACTGATCAGCGTGGCTATATGAAAAACGCCCTTAAAAACAAAGGCCGCTTTTTTGCTTGACGGATCCAAGCGACTTACTTTTGCGGCCATTTTGCTCTTCCTGCCGGCTAAGCGGACCCTCGGTCGGGTTTTTTGTTTTTTTGTTCTCAGCTTCTGAAATAACATTGATTTGTCCTTTCCATGAGACCGCTGCCAATCCGTCTGTGCCGTCTCAAATGCGCAGCTTTCTACGTCGCCGCGCCGGCGATAATCTGTTTCGGCCCCCGAAAAGTCTGTAGCATATCCAATACCCCTCTATAAGCATTATCGAATTTGAGGCTCAATTCTTTGAGAGAAAATAACACGCAGGACAACAAAATCTGATAATTACACATCATCCGCCCATTTTGTGCCGTCATTTCCGGCAAAACGTATGAAAAAGAGCAGGCCGGAATTTCCAGCCTGCTCTCAGCTTGTCGCGTTAAATTGTTCTGCTATTCTTAGAACAGCAGCTGGATCGGCAGACGCGTGATGTCATCGGCCTTGACACCGAAAACCTCTTCGCTGTACTTGTCGATCTCTTCCGTTAAAACAGTATAAGCGCCCGGGTAAACGGAGCCGGGTCCGCCCTGTGTGATGCAGGGGATAAAGTATTTGGCGCCATTGTTGCCACAGGCTCTGCGCGCGGCTTTTGCGCAGTCTTCCCTTGTCCAGCCGGGGAAATCCATAGACTTGTTGTCAATATCGCCCATAAAGGTGATCTGGCCGCCGTATTTTTTAACAAGCTCCGGAACGTTGTTTGATTCCATGCAGCCCTGCCAGATGTCGATGCCCATTTCGATCATATGGGGCACGAGTGTGGCGGCATAGCTGTCGGCGTGATGTATGACAAGCTCCACACCGTGGTCATGGCAGTAGCCGTAAATCTGCTTGTAGGGCTCTAAGAAGAAGTCCGCAAACATATCCGGACTCATAAACGTGCTCTTCTCTCCGCCCCAGTCGTCGTGATGGAAGATGGCGTCCGGCTTAAGGTGCGTGCAGATACCCTCCAGAAGCTCAAGCTCCCAGTCCACCAGATACTTGATTAAATCGTGCATCTCGTCAGGGTACAGCGCGTAATACTCCAGCGCCCGGCTGATCTCGCACAGATGGTGTGACTGCTCAAAAAGGCCGGGTGCGATAAACGTGGCCTTATAAGCCTGGTCACCGTCCACGGCGTCGTACTGGGCTTTAAACATAGCCCATTCCTCATCGGAAAACTTCAGGGGAGGCGCGTGGACATAGTCCCGCCAGTGCTCAATGTCCTTAACAACGATCTTGTCCGCCGTATGTACGGGGAACGCTCCGGGTGTATTCTCCGGGAAGGAATTCGTAATGCCCCAGGCGTTTACGACATTTGTCTGCCCCTTCTCCAGTAGGGCGCTAGAATGAAAGATGTAAGGGTGAAACAACAGCTGGATCGCCTCGTATTGGTTAACAAATCTCTCCGGGTTTCCGCCTCTTATGGCTTCTTGCATATTTTGTTTTGCTGTCAGCATAGCTCATCCTCCTTGTTGTTTGACATATGAGGATTATATACTATTATTTTCCGTATTTCAATTTGTATTTTGTCTTATTTCACAATTTTATCATAAATTTTACATAAACACTTTTAAAACGCTGCAAGCAAATAAGCTGTCGCAAATTTACATGTTTATTAAGACCTTTAATTGAAAATAATTTCTTCTCGCTGTAACGAATCTGGTATTTCCAGCATTAATAAGCAGTTCAACGAAAGGAGGTCATACGATGTTGTCAATGGAAGAAATATATCGCGCCCATTCTCAGACGGTTTATCGCT
Organism: uncultured Sporobacter sp.; assembly: GCA_963675425.1. Taxonomy (GTDB): domain Bacteria; phylum Bacillota; class Clostridia; order Oscillospirales; family Oscillospiraceae; genus Sporobacter. The sequence continues at coordinate 3,495,790 of OY776214.1, forward strand.
ACCTTCTTTCACTTACCCACGATACCAATATTTCCGAGGAACTGACTCAGGAAACCTTCTATCAGGCAGTAAAGAGCGTAGAGCGTTTTGACGGCAGCTGCAAGGTCTCCACTTGGCTGTGTGCCATAGCAAAAAACTCGCTTATGAGCTACCGCCGCAAGCATCTTCCTGCGGATACGCTGGACGCGGCGCCGGCCTCCTCTGATGTGCCGGAAGCTGAAGCACTTGCCAAAGCCGGTCATGTGGAACTTTTACGAAAACTGCATTTGCTTAACGCGGAAATGCGCGAGGTTATGTATCTGCGGCTACTCGGCGACCTGTCCTTCCGAGAAATCGGAGATATCCTGTCAAAATCAGAAAACTGGGCCAGGGTCACCTACTACCGTGGGAAAGAAAAACTGAAAAAGGAGCTGTTGACAGATGGAGAATAAACTAAGTTGTGAAATCGTCCGCGATTTGCTGCCGTCCTATGTAGACGGGCTGACGAGCAGCTCTACAAATAAGGCGATCGAGGAGCACTTGGCCGATTGCGCGGGCTGCTCGGAAGCACTATGCCGTATGAAAGAACCAGTGCCGGCCGAGAGTGTACCAGCCGCCGAGGTGGACTATCTGAAAAAAGTGCGACGCCGCACTAATCGCGCAAGCCTGTTGCGCGGGATTATAATTACGTTGATTGGTGTGGTTCTTGGGCTGTTTTTGTTGTTTACCCGGTATTTTTATATTGGAAGCAGTGCTGATCCCGCAGAGGCCAATTACAGCGTCAACGTCGTCGGCAACACAGTATACGTAAACGGCAGACTTTTGAGTGGCACCAGCGGCGTTTCCCGCGTGGTTTTCAATGAAAGCGGCGGAATCGTCAGTATGACCGTTTACACCGCGCCCAAGTCTTTCTTTAACAGCGGTGATTTCAGCGAACAGTATGACGCTTTAGGCGAAGTCAGTGCTGTCCGCTGCGATAATCTGATCCTTTGGGAAGACGGAATGGCCATAAGCCGCACATCGGCACAGCTTTATGCAGCGGTAAACCCATATGTCGGTGACATGCCATCAAATAACCAGATCGCATCAATCCTCGGGATATCCGAACAGCTCGGTCCTTATATCAACGAGCTGCAAACTAAGCAGGAACCGTTTGGTTGGACGCTTGAGCTTAAAACGCTGATCGCATTGGCTGATGAGGGCGCCGCGCGGGATATTATGACGGCGGATTCCTATGTGATGCTGGCAGCAATCGGTAATCTGGGATATGTAACCTGGCAGTATGAGACCGAAGGCGGCCGGCAGGAATACACGGTAACAGCGAATGACGCTTCCTCTTTTGCAGGGCAGGACATCAAGCAGTACGCAGATTCACCGTCCGACCTACAGACATTAATTCAGCGCCTGAGCATCAAATGGTCGGGTCTGCGCGAGACTTTTCAGTAGGACTATATTGCATGCAGATACTAGATTTGGTTCTATATGGAAGATCGCAGGCCTCAAGGTCAATGTCATTAAGATAAGGATAATCATCAACACGAGAGAGCAGCGTATCATAAAAATGATATGCTGCTCCCCTTATTATGTACAATTATGGTAATATGAGTCTTATTAATAGTTAGGAAACGAATAACCTTTTTCATTGATGTAGATACTATAATGCAACATTTTAGCAAACAATTATATATCATTTGAAGAGGGGGAAGCGGGTTTATGAATGAGATAATAGAATTTATAGCGCAAAATAAATATGGAAGTATTTTTCTTGCCACAGGCCTCTTGTATATTGCATAATTATGCTGATAACAAAGCTGTTGAGTGGCAGTTCTTAAGCAGTATTTTATAGTCGGTTTTATGATTGAGAGAAGACAGGCCTAAACGATTTTTAGATTAAAGGTAAACTGTATGAAAAAATTGCTTTATATTATTGCAAACTCGAAGGATGAAGAACAGTCCTCAAGTAGAACGGTAAGCAGAAGATTAGTCAATACAATTCTGAAAAGAGTACCAGATGCAAAACTGGAGGAATTAAACCTGTATGAGGCACATATCCCGCAGTTAAAAGGCTGTTACTTTGAAAGCAGAAGCGCAATTGTTAGTTCAGCGGCTAGAGATAAGCTGAGTGCAGAAGAACAAAACGAAGTTTCTAAAATTGAACATCTCTGTGACCAGTTTAAAGAAGCCGATATATATGTTCTGGCAGCTCCAATGTGGAGCTTATCATTCCCTGCGCCTGTGAAGGAATATTTGGATTGTATTATTCAGGCTGGAAAAACAATTACTTTTGAAAACAACAAGCCTCACGGCCTTTTGAATGATAAGAATAGAACATTTATTTATGTTCAGTCTTCCGGCGCTAGTATACCCTGGTTGCTGAAGCCAGCTCTTTCCAAAGGGTCAAACTATGTTCATGAAATCATGAAATTTATTGGCATCAGCACCTTTGATGAATTGTTTGTAGACGGAACGGGTACGACAGAAGAAGAACGCCAAAGCGCTATAAAAAATGCCACAGATAAAATACCACAGATAGTTGAAAAACTATTTTAGATAAAAAAAGACACCTTGGCGGCGACAGAGTTGAGGTCAGAATCTAATTCCGTATTTCTCTGACTTTGGACTTTACACAAAATTTTACGCGCTACGGCTTTCCGTTATAATGCGCGCAAGGGGACGGACGGCTCTGGGCCATTCGTCCCCTGCTATATTTTGCCTTATTCTACGCCTGTTTGGGGTTTACACAAAATCCGGGATACTGCCGGTTGAAATAGATGCAGCAGTCTTCTATCATGCAATTCCAAGCTCTGACATCGCTTTGAAAAATATATCCGCTTCGCCGTTAGGATTGGCATTTCGTGTTGCTTGAATATCATACCATGCATATTCGAGTCCGTGCACAATAATTGGTATTTGTTTACCAAATTTGCTTTTAAGAAACAACTCGTTTTGCAGCCTTTTTGCTACATTGCTTGCCATAGTCAGCAGTTCATAATGACCAACGGGTCCTTTGCCTATATAATTACAATCAGCGTCATAACAGTTTTCGTCTTCATATCCGATGTTATTAATACCATTTTGCTTATACCATTCAAATAGAATTTTTGCTCCTTCGTTTTTTTCAAAGGTGTCTATAATAGGGTGTTCGTTTTGACGCCAAAAAGCATAATTCCATCTTTCCTCGCTCAGTTCATCTGCCCCATCACAGTCGGCTTCGGTATTATAACTAATGACAAAATCAGTCACATTGGAATAACCGTTATACTCTTTAGCTTCATTTGATTCCACATAGAAAGAAATTGCATAAATAGATTTTTCATCCCAATCAGATATAATGCTTTTAACCTTTTCATACAGGTGCATCTCTATATCAATCATCATTATACCCCCTGAAGAAACGAGCATTTTATATTATAATATCACATAAATAAAAAGAAGTCGACATCTACTAACAGAAATCAACTTCTTTCAAATATGGTCGGAGTGCCGGGATTCGAACCCGGGGCCTCTTGGTCCCGAACCAAGCGCGATACCAAACTTCGCCACACCCCGCTATTCAATTTTGAGCCGCCTGTTTCAGACTCGTAGACAGTAGCATAAATCACTTTGGTCATCCTGTCAAGTCTTTTTTAACGATTTTTCAAATCAGGCTTCAAACCGGGCAAACGGCACCGGGCGGGATAATTCCCGCCCGGTACAGCCGGATATAAACTGCGTGGTTTTATATATTATTGTCCGTTAACCATCCCAGCGCGTGACCATCAGACCAGCCGCGTCCGTAAAGGAACCGACGATAATCATAATGAGGTCTATCAACGCGCCAATCCCAAAAACACCGGCTGTTAACAGCCAAATAACGCCTGTACCGGTTTTACCGACGTAAAAGCGGTGTATACCGAGGTACCCAACAAATATACACAGTAACAATGCCACGGTTCTGCTTTTCGGGGAAACAGGAGCATAGTTCATCGAGCTCTCTCCTTTTCTCAATAATGATATCAGCATAGTATACGGGGCGAAATTTGTCAATATGACTCGACGTGTAAAAACAAAATATCTTCGGTGCTTTTCAGTCCTTCATTTCTGGCTGCTTTCGCGTTAATATGCGCGTTATCAGGGTTTAATTACGATTTCCAGCAATCGACTTGCGTTGCCATTTATGGTATAATAGCGATTAAAATTACTGACTCTATGCCGGACTGGAGGTATATAAATGTCTGACAAAACAAACGAAAACAAAAACAGCTGCAGCGAAACGCCCGATCCCGCCGGCAACGGAAAAAATGCGAAGGAAAAAAGCAATATTTCAACAACGCTGCCGATCGGCTTATGTCTGGGCGTTGCCATTGGCACAGCGCTCGATCAGCTCGCTATCGGGATTTCCCTCGGGCTTTGTCTGGGCGTTGCCTTAGGCTCGTTCACCGGCAAAAAGAAAAAATAACTTCCAGACGCGCTGTCGGTAAGAATGAGTTTACGGTTGTATTTTTATCGGCGTATGCTATAATAAATCCTTATGAACGGCTGGCATAAGAACGTTGTCAAAACGTTTCAAGTGTTTACTGCCGTTACGTTATACACCAAAGATACAGGGGAAAGATTTGTGGGATTACAATTTCTTCTGCTGGTCGCGGGACTGGCACTGATCGTCTTCAGCGCGGATATATTAATCGATTCCGCGGCTAAGATTGCCCGTTTGTACGGGGTCTCTTCATTCATCGTCGGCATTACGGTCATCGCGTTTGGCACAAGTGCACCAGAGCTCGCCGTCGGGCTTGTATCGGGCATTGCCAAGGCCAACGAGCTGACACTCGGCAACATTATCGGTAGTTCCCTGTCAAACATCGCGCTCATTGTCGGGCTGGCCGCCCTTTTAAGTCCCCTGCAGGTTAAAGATACCATTGTCCGGCGCGAACTGCCAATGCTCTTCGTCACCGAATCCCTTATGTGCCTTCTGCTTATATTTGACCATCAGCTATCAAGAATTGACGGGCTCATTCTCCTGGGGTGTTTTGCCGCTTTCATGGTCTATGTCACCCGAAGCGCTAAAAGCTCCATGACGATCCGTATCGACCCCGAGGGCGATATTGACACGGATTTCGACGGCAACAATGTCCCGGAAGATCAGGAGGATCTCGAAGCGTTGTCCGGCAAGGGCGGTCTTATTAAGCTATGGATACTCTCCATACTGTCACTGGCCGGCCTTTTCATCGGCGGCCGTCTGACGGTGTCTACAAGCGTAAACATTGCCGCAGGCTTCGGCCTTGACGAGACGCTCATCGGCCTGACGGTTGTTGCGTTGGCTACAACAATGCCGGAGCTCATAACAAGCCTCGTCGCCGTGCGGAAAAAAGAACCGGATATTGTCCTGGGGAACTGTATCGGCAGTATTCTGTTTAACATTATGCTCGTTTTAGGCGTTTCGTCCGTCATTAATCCCATCAATGTTGAAACAGACCTGCGCTTTGATTTAATTGCGATGATGGGTGTAACCGTCATTCTTTTTGTTGTATCCATCGCCCGTCGAAAGCTCAGCCGTACGGTCGGCTTTCTGCTGCTGGCCTGCTTTGTCGGCTATATGACAATCAAGGTTTTGTCGGCTCTTGGCATCCCGCCGGCGTAACGATGGCTTTATTAAGGCCGCTATAATACATAAATTATTTAACAACAACATTATTGTACTGAAAAGGAGTCTGATATGGATAAAACCGAAATTGCAAGCGAATTGTTTCAAAATGGATTCAACTGCGCGCAATCCGTATTTGCAACCTTTTCCGAGGATTACGGACTGGACCGGGAGCTGGCGCTGAAGATTGCCGACCCCTTAGGCGGCGGCATCCGCTGCGGCGGGACATGCGGCGCGGTCACCGGCGCGGCGCTCGTCATCGGCCTGGTAAAGGGGCACGCCAGCGCAGAGGACACAGACGCCAAGATGCGTTGCAGCAAAGAAATCAGCGAGTTCACCAGCCGATTTAAGGAATACAACGGCGCGCTTGCCTGCCGTGATATTCTTGGCGTCGATATAAGCGAGGATGAAGGACGCAAGTACGCCCAGGACCACAACCTGTTTCACACTGTTTGCGTTGACATGGTCAAAAGCGCCGTTGAGATTCTTGAGGACATGGGATACTAAACGTCCAACCGCTTTACTTTTAAATAGACATTACAAAAGGAGTTGCCGTCTGACAACTCCTTTTGGCGTATTTTGTATGTATTTAAACCCTAACCGTTTAAGACAGCCATGGCCTCCTCACGATACGCATCCATCAAATATGGAATCTTCGTGACCTTTGCGCACTCCTCTGTCAGCGACATGAGTTCTCTTCTCGTTATATTAGCTGTATTGAAACAGCGCGCCCCCGCCATAAGCTGCTGGAGGCCGACCCGGATTTTATCAGCATAGCTGTAGATACCGATTGCGCCAAGCGGAATTTTATTTATTTCCGAAGCGCCGACAAGATCCTTGACCTGTTCGTAGCAAACGAAAATCTCTTCCTTCGTCGAGCCGAATTCGCTGACGGTCTTAGGGAGATCGCCATCCTTCATCCACTGGTCTATGTTCTTGCCGACCATGCCCGGAATCATGAGCGCCCGACCCATACATACCGCCTTTGCGTGCGGAGCGCCGAGTGCGAGCGCTTTGAACACACCGTCTTCCGAACTAAATCCTCCGGCAAAAGCCATATCAGGAACGCGCTCACCCTTTTTCGCAAGGATATCGGCAAACTCGTAAGCCGCCGAGTGCAGATATAAAGACGGCATCCCCCACTCTTCCATCATGCGCCACGGGCTCATTCCCGTACCGCCGGAAGCGCCGTCGATAGTTAGAAGGTCGATATGCGCTTTCGATGACCATTTAATGGCCATGGCAAGCTCTCTGAGGCCGTATGCACCCGTCTTAAGCGTCACGCGCTTGTAGCCGATCTTTTTCAGCCGCTCGACTTCAGCCATAAAGCCTTCCTCGTCGATGAAGCCTAAACGGCTGTGTCGCTCGAACTCTTTAATCGCACCGTCCTTAAACGCCGCCTGATTAATTGGATCGGACGGGTCGGGTGTTACAATATAACCCCGCTTCTGAAGCTCGAGCGCGCGCTCCAAAGAGGAGACCTTGATCTCGCCGCCGATACACTTGGCACCCTGGCCCCATTTAAGCTCGATCGTATCGATACCATGCTTATTAATAATGTATTCCGCTACGCCGAGCCGCGTATCCTCGACGTTCATCTGAATGAGGATTTCACCCATACCCCGATGATACTTCCTATACTCGGCAATGCGCCTGTCCATATCCGGGGCTTCAACAACCTTATTATTTTTATCCAGCACTAGCCTTGGGTCAATCCCGCAAACATTTTCTCCGCAGACGATCGTCACGCCCGAAATTGCCGCGCCAATGGCAAAATGCTCCCAGTTTTTTCTGGCTATTTCAGTCGAGCCGAGCGCTCCTGTAAAAATAGGCACGCTCATTTTGACCTTTTTGTCCCAGCCATACTCGCATTCTGTATTGACATTCGGAAACCGGGCCGTATCGGAGTTCCCTTCCACGCCGTCTGGAAGCCCTCTTGCGCCAAGCGCGTAGCCTTGAATGTTGAGGTGGGAATAATCAATGGGGTAATCCTTATCCCCACCGGCCGTTATATCGCCAAACGGTCCGGGATAAATCAGCTCTCTCCCTCGGAATGTGGCCTTGAAAACTTCACAGTTGCCGCGACATCCGTCGACGCATCTGGAGCACAGGCCGCTGGAAGGTACGACACTCCGCGAGCGGTTTGCCGTTCTGGTGGCGTCATTGCCATTCGGTTGTTGTAGGTTCATATTTTCCTCCAATATTTCCGCACACCTCTTTGTGTGCTTTTCGGTCAAACTATTTTATATATTTATTTGACCCAGTTAAATTATAAGTTTCTATTTATATCCTGTAAACACTTGACAGCGTTTTTCTGCAAATAATAATGACTGATATTTTTCTCTACATTTCATCTAATATGCTGTTAACGCTTCAGCCACTTGGCTGTTATAAGCACTCTCGGCTGCCGCTCTTCGAGATGATTTATGGTGTTTCACCGGACAGAAATCACATCTTGTATTCCAATGAGGGATATGTTATGTTGCTTTAAACGATTATTCCACTTAATTCTAAATGAAAGCCGGTGACGATATGAACGATTATATACAGATTGCCGCTTGTTTTGCCGCCATCTCCCTGTCGGCTTTCCTGGCGGAAAAGACAAAGCTTTTTTTCGCACCCTTTTATATTATCGCCGGCATTATCATCGGCCCGAATGTACTCGGCGTCGTCACCTCGACGCATACTATCGAGCTTATGGGCGAGGTCGGCGTCGTTTTCCTGATGCTTTTTCTCGGTCTGGAGTTTTCGCTGCATACGTTCCTGGGCAATAAAAAAGCCGTTCTGGCAGCCGGGGTTATTGATTTTGCCGTCAATTTTGGTATTGGCTTCGCCGTCGGGCAGATTCTTGGCCTTAATGTTTTAATGAGCCTTGTTATCGCCGGCACGCTTTATATGAGCAGCTCCGGTATCGTGACGAAAAGCCTCATTGAGATGAACATCAACAAGCATCCCGAGGGCAGCCTCATCATGGGCATCATGGTGTTTGAAGATCTTGTCATGATCCTCTTTTTAATTCTGGTCTCGGCCTGGATGTCCGGCGGTGACACCGTATCGCCCGGTCTTCTGGCTCTTGACATTGGAAAAGCAGGCCTTTTCTGCGCGGCGCTCATCTTACTGGCCAAATTTAAGCCGGCCTTTCTTGACAGGATCCTCGGCTTTAAGCGCCGGGAGCTGTTAATGGTTACGTTTTTCGGTATGGTCCTTCTGGTGACAGGGCTCGGAGAATTGGCCGGCGTATCCAAGGCGCTGTCGGCCTTCTTCCTCGGCGTCGTATTTTCCCGGATGAAAAATGTCAAAAATATTGAAAGCGTAACAGTGACATTCCGCGATATATTCGGCAGCGTCTTTTTCTTCTCATTCGGTATGGCGCTGGAGCTCGGAAGCCTATTAAACTATTTGGACGTCCTGATCATCTGCGTCATTGCCGCCATTGTCGGCAAAATTCTGTCCAGCATTCTTATAACGCTCGCACTCAAGCGCGATAAAACAATGAGCCTGTTTATCGCGTTTATCACTATTCCGCGCGGTGAATTTTCGCTTTTAATCTCCAAAATGTCGTCGAGCGCCATCCCTTTTATCGGCCCGGCAATGGTTGTGCTGGCGTTTGTCACAACCATTACCAGTGCGCTTGTCCTGCGCATCAGCAAGGCCCTGTGCAAGGTCTATAACGTCTGCATCATCTTCCCCCGCAGCCGGCTGAACGCGGACAACGCCAGCGACTGGGGCGAAATAGACTAGCTAACCGCCGGATTAACAGCGGTTAGCTCGGGAATAAGTTCATTTCAGCGCGTAAATAGGCACAGACATATATCATCCTATGCCTGTGCCTTTTCCATGAAATAACACCTTTCGGCCAGCGGATTTGCTTTAACACATTGTACACTTTATAAACCCGTCTTCACCTACAGGAATTTATTAGGCTGATTTAAAGAATTCTGCAGTGTAAAAGAGCGGTCAGGCAATGGGATGCAGCAGGGCGAATTCCCTGCCATAGCTGTGCAATTCATCCATGACAATGCTGTTGTTCCACTCCCGGAAGCAAATGCCATTGGGGATTGAGGGATAAAAACGACCGGCGGGACAATATGTATCGATGGCCCGTCGTACTTCGGCTCGGATTTCTTCTTCAGTAATGTTCTCAATATCCACCTTGGGGCCATCTATACCGCCCACCATGGCAAGTTTTCCTTCCGTAACCTTCTGTATATACGGAATGTCGTTTTGCGCTATCACACCTTGCCATATGTCCACGCCAATTTCAACCATATCGGTGACAATAGGCTGACAAATGCAGTCGGCGTGATGCATATAGATCATGCCGCATTCGTGGATTGTGTCTGAGATTTCCTGCTGCAGAGGCTTGATCAGCTCACGCCACACTGCGGGCGGCAAAAACAGGTTCAGTTTATTGCCCCAATCGTCGTGGTAAAAAATAATATCAGGGTTTACCTCCCGGGCCATTTGTCGGATGTATTCGATTTTATAGTCGGCAATAACTCGCAGCAAACCGGCCATTTCTTCCGGGTACAGAAGATAATTGCACAAGGCTGTTTCCATTCCCATTAGGTGGTGTGTTCGTTCAAACAAGCCCCCGCCAAACATGATTCCCACAAATTTTTCTCTTCGATTGGTCTCTTCGGCAGCCTTTTTTGCTTCACTCCAATCCAAACCGTCCAGAGACGGAACCGTTAGTTGCTCCTGCCATTTTGTAATATCCTTTATAACGGCGTTGCTTTCATTCACATGCGGGTGCGGCCCCGGAGCGCCCGGCTTGAAGATATAGACTGTGCCCCATGAGTCAAAATGTTCCTTTCCGTCCTGAGCAATCATGGCGTCCCCCAGCAGGACGGGATCCGGCAAAAGATTAATGGCATCCATCAGATCGCCGTAAAAATCAGGCTGCTGATGATTGTAAATCGCCATAGCATTTTCACGTAAAGTCATCATAATAATACCTCACTATTCTTGCAGAAATCATATAGTTCAGAGCATCGCCTTTATTTCACGCCCTTAATTGTGAATACGCCCAACAGGCCTACCAGGGTAATGATTCCGAATATACTGAAGGTCATTTTATAATCAACGGCCGCAACAAGCACACCGAACAGGGCCGTTGCAATCAATCCGCCAAGGCCGATGAAGGTGTTTACCGTTGAAATACCCACACTTGTTTTTTCCGGTTCAAACTGCTCGCCTGCTACCGTGTAGATAAGCCCCATGCAAACGGCTGGGAGCCCCTGTGCCCAGATAACCAAATTAAGGCCGAAGCCGCTGGGCAGCAGTATAATCAGAAAACGGGATACAGCCATCCATATAAGCGCCGCGAAGTAAATCCATTTTCTGGTGTGCAGGGCGTCGGACAGCCATCCCCCGACAGCGGTGGAAACAGCGCCTACAATGGCCGCCACACTGACGATCCCCGATGCGGTTACCTGGTCGTAGCCTCTGTCCATCACCAAATAAGTAGGGGTAAAGCTGAGGACAGCCATTGCGCTCATCATAAATGCCAAGCCGCCGATAGACAGCTGAAGCACCTTAGGGTCCTTCAAGGTGGCCAACACACTTATCTTTAAAGGTTTTGCCTGATCGCCTTCAGCCGGCTCCGCTATCATGGGCGGAGCAACATCGTCTGTGATGAAAACCATCCAGATAACACCGATCACAACAGTGTAAATGATGGTTAACCACCAGGCCGGCTCGACATTATCCACCGAGGTGATCCGAGGAATCAGATTATACATGATCAGCTGGGCGATGGTGCCGGCGGTAATGTACAGGCCGTTTGCCCGGCCGCGGAGTTCAGGAACAAACACACAGGCGATGATATAGGGACACAGTACGCTGAAAGCGCAGATACCGCCGCCGACGATGAACTGTGAGACAAACATAACGTAGTAATTGCTGATCCCTGCAACACCGACAAGAGAACCTGCGATAATGAGGATAAATGAAAGCAAGCCGGTTTTTCTTGGGCCGATCTTGCCCATGAGTATGCCGAAAGGCACTGATAATACCACGCCGAGGATCCCCACGGCGGAAATCAGATATCCGGCTTGGGCCTCGTCGATTGACATGCCCTGCATAATATAGGTCAGGATGGGTTGCATACGGTACTGACAAAATCCAGCTGTTAAAAAGGCAACGATGATGATCAAAAGGTAAACATAAGGGGAATGCTTTCTTTTGCTCTTTAGGGATGCACTTTCCATACAATTTACTCCTTTCGGGCATTAATGATGTTTTTACGCGTCTCGTTTTATCTATGTAATAACTTAAAATATTCGGCATGAACTCAATGAATTCGGTGCATGTTCACACTTGTACATACCTCGAGTACTAATGCGGCTAATTTCATTCATAGCGCTTATTGGTATTTTTATGATATGTGATTATTAACAAATTTTCAAAACGACAGCAGGTTGTATCTTCTGCTCATGCCACGGACCCACGGACGCTGGTTAAGCGGTATGTGGAACGCTATACCATGGGATATCAGACAAATTCAAACGACGGCATTAAAAAAGCCCGAAGCGTCGTGTACGCTCCGGGCTTCAGCTTAAAATAAGAATACCGAATATTTCGTATTAGTTGTATAGGCTATTTATGTTTCCGTAAAATGAATCGCCGGCAGGCTGGTGGTTTGCTATATCACGCCCGACGTCAGTACCCAGGCAACCGCCGGCAGCGTCACGAGCGAAAAGAGCGTCGACACGAAGATGACCTTTGAGGCAAACGCCGCGTCTCGTCCGTACTTCTGCGCCAGCATCGCTGTAATAAGCGCCGCCGGCATCGCCGCAGACAAAACTGATACGCCCCGAACGATCGGATCCGTCCCGATCAGCGTCAAAGCGATGAATATGACGGCTGGAATGACAATAAGGCGAAGTGCCGTATAGTAAAAGGCGGCCTTTTCAAAGACGGTTTTAAAATTGACTTCGCTCAATATGGAGCCGACGATAAGCATCGCCAGCGGCATTGTGCATTGTCCGAGAATATTAATGGCGCTGGACAGAAACACCGGCAGCTTCCAGGGCAAAAACATATACGCAAAGCCGAGGATAACGGCCCAGATGCACGGATGTGTCGCCAGGCGTTTAAACGCCTGTTTGGAGTCTGACTTTGTGAACAGAGACAGCCCGATTGTCCACATAAAGAGCCGGATGGGTATCAAAACAATCGACCCATATAAAACCCCGGTGGCTCCGAAGACCGATTCGATCACCGGCAGGCCCATAAAGCCGGCGTTGTTGCAGATGGTGGCGTACTGCATAACAACGCGCCGCTCCATCGGAAAGCGCCGGTACAAGATGGGATTGAGGACAAGGTAGAGCAGCTGCACGCACATCGCAATGATAAAAACGATGAGACATTGCCGCAGCACGTCCATCGATAGACTCTGCTCAAACGAGTGAAAGATGTTGCACGGCAGGATAACATAAATGATGACATCCGTCATGTCCTGGCGTGTTTTAACGGAAAAGATCCCTTTTTTCGTAATCAGAAATCCGACGGCGGCGAGCAGTATGATTTCGAGCTGTATTTGTATGATTGGAATCACCGGCCTAAAACAATAATAGGGCCATTATAAAGGAATCTGTTATGGAGCACAATGGCGGTTATGATAAAAAGTCGGCATTGAACAGCGGGAATTCTTTTAGTTCTGACAGACAGCGCTGTATTGAATGATCGTTTTATCCGCTGCTTTATAGATTTTATCCCACTCATGTGCCGAGGAATTGTCATATACGCCGCACGTTTTAAATCCGCCTGATTTTGCGCCGGCAATCCCGGCCAGTATATCCTCAAACACCATGCAGTCGCATGGCTCCATTTCCAGCCGATTAGCGGCGAGCCAGTAAATATCGGGAAAGCCCTTCCCCCGAGACACCTCCTTGAGGGACGCAAAGGCGTCAAACAAATGAATGACGCCGTTGTTTTCAAGCGCCGGAATATACTGCTCGGGATCAAGCGCGGTGGCGACGGCCAGCTTAACGCCGTCCTGCTTCAACGCCAACAGATAGGCTTCCGCATGCGGCTTCAGAGTTATTTCACGCTCATAAGCCCGGCGGCACATCATGCCCCATTCTTCCACAAGCGCCTCCGGCGTCTCCGCCAGCCCGAAACGCTCGATCGTATAGGCCGCCGCGTCCCGGAAACCTAGGGGCGTTATGGCCTGTATATAGTCGGGCGTAGCTTCAAAGCCGCGCTTTTTTAAAAATTCATTATCAATCTGCTCCCATATGCCCATGGAATCCAGAAGCGTTCCGTCCAGATCAAAAATCGCCGCTTTAAAATCAGGCATATTGCTCTCCTCTAAATAATTGTTTAAGCTTTCGGGCCGCCCCAGCAATGTCGGGTTGGGCGATCACCGCGGATACGACGGCCAGACCGTCGATCCCGGCCCCCGCAAAATCGGGAACCGTTTTTACGTTGATACCGCCGATGACGACGATCGGGACGGCTACGGCGCGGCGGATTTTTTGCAGCTCCGCCATGGTGACAAGAGCGGCATCCGTTTTCGTCCCAGTCGGGTACATAGCGCCGACGCCAAGGTAATCGGCCCCATCTGCTACGGCCAGCACAGCCTCCGCCGTGCTGGATGCCGACACGCCCATAATTTTATCACCGATGAGCCGGCGCACAACACGGGCCGGCAAATCGCTTTGTCCAATATGGACGCCGTCGGCATTAACCGCCAGGGCTATATCCACCCGGTCGTTTATAATTAGCGGTACTTTACAGGCCTCCGTGATGGCCTTGACGCGCAGGGCAGTCTCATAAAATTCCATCGATGAGAGCGCCTTCTCCCGCAGCTGTATCATCGTGCAGCCGCCGGCAACGGCCTGCTTTACAGCTTCCTCCAACGTCGGTGTGCTCATAAGCGCCCGGTCCGTCACGAGATAAAGCGTATAATCCAAGTCAGTTCTCATGGATTTTCGCCCGCTGTCCAAGACTATTTGTATTTAAAAGGCTGACCGTGTCAAGCAGGGCGGTGCGAAAGCTGCTTGTCCCCTCCTCGCCGGCCTTCTCATAAGCAATTTCACCGGCAATGCCCATAGCTGCCACACCGGCAGCCGCAGCCGTAAAATAATCCGTTGTGGCTCCGGCAAAAGCCCCGACGAGGGCCGTTGTCATACAGCCCGTCCCTGTGACACTTGAGAGCATTCTATGGCCGTTATGGATTGTTACCGTCCGCTCGCCGTCGGATATCACATCTACCGCGCCGGTAACGGCTACGACGCACCCTAAATGCTTTGCCGCGTTCATGGCAACGTTTTTCGGGTCGTTGCCGAGATCAGCTTCGGAAACATCGACGCCCCTCGTCGTGGCTTTCAGACCGGCTACAAACGAAACCTCCGACAGGTTGCCGCGCAGGATGGCCAGCTTGATTTCTCGGAGGATTGTTTGTGTCGTCTCATTGCGCAGCGTGGACGCACCCGCCCCGACCGGGTCGAATATGACGGGGATATTTTTCTCATTAGCGCGCTTGCCGGCTTTGAGCATGGAGGCAATTGTCCGTTCATTTAAGGTCCCGATATTAAGAACCAGCGCGGACGATATCGCTGCGATATCAGCCGCCTCTCCAATATCGTCGGCCATAATCGGCGAGGCGCCAATGGCCAGCGTAATATTGGCACAGTCGTTCACCGTAACGTAGTTGGTGATCTGATGGACCAGCGGCGTCTTTTCACGCACCTGACACAGGAGCTCTGCCGCCTGCTTTGTTATATCATTCATGATTCGTAACCCTTTCTAGTGACGATCTTCGGGGCAGATATTCACTTTGCCGCCCTCTAAGATCTGATTTGTCGTCCGCATGGCGCACATCTTGCCACACATGGAGCAGCTACTCTTGTCGGACGGCGGCGCGCTTTCAAAATAGCGCCGCGCTTTCTCGCCGTCGATGGCCAGGGTAAACATTTCCTCCCAGGCCAGCCGCCGGCGCGCGTCGCTCATTTTATTATCGATATCCCGGGCATTAGGTACACCCTTGGCGATATCGGCCGCGTGAGCAGCGATTTTACTGGCGACGATTCCGTCCCGCACGTCGTCCAGATCCGGCAGCCGGAGATGCTCGGCCGGTGTGACATAGCACAGGAAATCCGCGCCGTGTGACGCCGCAATTGCACCCCCGATGGCAGACGTTATATGGTCGTACCCCGGCGCAATATCGGTCACCAGCGGGCCCAGGACATAAAAGGGCGCGTTGTGGCACAGGCGCTTTTGAAGGGTCATGTTCGCGGCGATTTCATTCATGGCCATATGGCCCGGCCCCTCCACCAATACCTGTACGTCCTTTTTCCAGGCCCGCGTCGTAAGATGGCCGATTTCAATGAGCTCGGCAATCTGCGCCGCGTCGCTGCTGTCATGGATGCTGCCGGGGCGCAGCGCGTCCCCCAGGCTGATCGTTACGTCATCCTCCCGCAGGATATCGAGCAGCTCGTCGTAATATTCAAAAAATGGATTCTCCCGGCCCGTCATATCCATCCAGGCGAACAGGAGCGAGCCGCCGCGGGAAACAATATTCGTCAATCTTTTATCCCGGCGAAAGCTCTCGACGGCACGCCGGTTGATGCCGGCGTGGATCGTCATGAAATCAACGCCTTCTTTGGCGTGCGCCTCAACAACCTTCAGAAAATCCTCTGCTGTGATTTCCGACAGCTCCTTTTCAAGATATCCGACGGCGTCGTACATTGGCACGGTTCCGATCATCGCCGGCGAGAGCGCGACGAGCTCCCGGCGAAATGTGTTCGTTTTGCCGAAATTGCTCAGGTCCATGATGGCCTCGCAGCCAAACTTCAGCGCGAGCCGCACCTTTTCAAGCTCTATCTCGTAATCCCGGCAATCGCCCGAGATACCGAGATTGACGTTGATCTTCGTCCGCAGGCCTGTGCCGATTCCCTCCGGCGAGAGTGACGCATGGTTGATGTTCGCCGGGATGGCAACCTGCCCGCGGGCTACCCATCCCCGCAGCTTTTCCGGATCAAGGTTTTCCTTTTGCGCCACTGTCTTCATTTCTTCGGTGACAACGCCGCTCTTTGCGGCCTGCATTTGCGTCTTAAATTTCATACAGCTGCCCCTCGTTATTAAATATTTTGTAAAAATGATTTGCCGGTCCGTTCCCCCGCCCAATCGGGAGCGTGTGTGCAATAGCTCCTGTAACGTAAACCTTTGCCGATGCCACGGCGTCCGTCACAGTCATTCCGTTTGCCAGATTAGCCGCAATGGCCGATGACAGCGTACATCCGGTCCCGTGGGTGTTTTTAGACGGGATACGCTTATTGCGGTAAGAATAAAAGCGCTCGCCGTCAAATAAAACATCCTCGGCGTCGCCGCTTAAATGTCCGCCCTTGATCAGCACGTTTTCTGCCCCAAGGCGGCGCATAACCTCGGCAGCCTTTTTCATATCGCCCACGCCGAGGATTTTCATGCCGGCAAGCGTCTCGGCTTCCGGAATATTCGGCGTAAGAATAAAAGCCAGCGGGATGATCTCGCGTTCAAGCGTGTCAAGTGCGTCGGCCTGCATCAGCGCGCTGCCGCCTTTGGCTATCATGACGGGGTCGATCACCGGCCTCACAGGGCTGTATTGCCGGAGCTTGCCGGCAACCGCCCGCATCGCTGCGGCATTGGACAGCATACCGACCTTGACGCCGTCGACCTGGATATCTTCAAAGACCGCATCAAGCTGGTCGGCAATGATCGCAGGCTCAATGTCCTGAATCGAGATGACTCGGCGCGTGTTTTCCGCCACCACCGACACGATAACACTCATGCCGTATGCGCCGTGGGCGGCGAATGTTTTCAGGTCTGCCTGGACCCCTGCGCCGCCGCTGCAGTCGGACCCGGCAATAGTCAGCAGATTTTTCATAATATTCTCCTTAGTTCCATACTCTGCCTTTATACAGCCCCTCATCCGTCAAGGCTTGCGAGCCTTGACACCTTCCCCTCAAGGGGAAGGCATTAAGGCTGAATTTATGATCTGTAAAAAATTTAATCTGAGGTATTTCTTCTTTTTGAAAACATAAAATGCCCGGCTGAAAAGCCGGGCATAGACAATTTCCGTTGCCGATGCGTGCTTCCCTACCACGGTGTTAACCGTCAGGTTCTAAGGGTCAGGTTTTACCTTCTCAACTGCCAAGCAGTCCCCCCGCAAACGCCAGTATTTAATTCATGGACGGTTGAGTCGATTGAGCAGCGCCAGGTCAATAGCCTTCTCAACCATTCGTCTTTAAAACATAATAAAAGCGCCTGCCGGAAGGCAAGCGCTTACAAACCAATGCTGTAACAGTGCTCCCTACCACGGTATTAGCCGTCAGGTTCTAAGGGTCAGGTTTCAACCTTCTCAACTGCCAAGCAGTCCCCCTGCAAAACATATATTATACTCTTATTCTGCTCAAGTCAACCGTCGCCGGATATTCTGTCAGGATTTTTTATGTCTGTGCGTTTGCTTCCAGTGCTGCGACAGCCTCGCGCACATCGCCGGAAAAATACAGCGAGCCGAGCGCACAGACGACGCCGTCTTCCCCGGCCTGTATAACCGCCTGTCGCACGCCCTCCGGGATGCTCGTGCACGCTGTGGCCGGATGGCCGTAAGCGGACAACTGTTCCGCCAGCACTTCGGCCTTCATGGCACGCGGATTCGGCGGCTCGACAGCCACAAACGATTGGGCCAAGTCCGAGATGACGTCCATCATCCCGCCTACGTCCTTATCGGCCATAACGCCGATGAGAAAGATGATTTTTTGTTCCCCGAAATGCTTTTTGAGGCTGTCGGCCGTGGCAATGATGCCGTGCGGATTGTGCGCGCCATCCAGTATGAATGCGGGACGGCGCAGTAACACCTCAAAACGCCCCGGCCATTTGACTGTAGACAGACCGGTAAAAATATTATCATCGGAAATTTGCCAGCCTTTCGTCCGCAGACATTCCAGCGCCGTTATAGCTAGAGCCGCGTTTTTTGGCTGGTATGTCCCAACAAGCGGCAGAAAAACGTTTTGATACGGCGTGAAATCAAACGTCACGCCCTCAAGGTCAATAGTCCGGATATTCAGCCGCGAGAAATCGGTACGGTGTAAGTTCGAATGACGCTCGTTACAGGCTGATTCAAATACAGCCTCGACGTCCGGCTCGCCGCCGTAAATGACGACATCGCCGCCATTTTTAATGATTCCGGCTTTTGCGCGCGCCACATCGGTAATCGTCGGGCCAAGCTCCGCCGTGTGGTCGAGCCCGATGGCCGTAATGACGGCGACTTCCGGCGTGTCGATCACGTTCGTGGAATCGAGCTCACCGCCCAGGCCGACCTCCAGCACGACGACGTCGCATTTCTTATACAAAAAATGCTTCATAGCCAGCGCCGTAATCAGCTCAAACTCCGTGGGAGCGTCCGCCATTGCGTCCGCATACGGACGGATCTCGTCGGTCAGGCGCTCAAGCTCGTCGTCGGTAATATTCTCGCCGTTTACCTGCATACGCTCATTGAAACGGATTATATAAGGGGAGGTATATAAACCCGTTTTGTAGCCGGCTTGTTGAAGCACGGCTGCCATGCAGGCGGCTGTAGAGCCCTTGCCGTTGGTGCCGGCAACGTGGACGAATTTAAGCTTTTTTTCAGGGCTCCCAAGCGCCTTTAAAAGCGTTTGGGTCCGCTCCAGGCCGGGCTTGCTGCCCTGCCATTTTACATTATGGATGTATTTTAGTGTTTCATCGTAGCTCATAAATCAGGCGTGTTTTGTTAGTACCGGTGCTATCGCGACTTTATAAGTCGATTTATGCACAAGCCATACGATCAGCGCGTCGCAGCCAATCGTTACAAATTTCGTAAGGCGCGGTATAAACAATATCGCAAATGTCGCCTCCTTAGTCGGGACGAAAAGATGGAAGTACCATGTCAGCGCGTAGGTACCGAGCAAGAGACTCGATATGATCTCCGTCACAATGACCATCGCGATGCATTTTGCAAAATTCATATTATCCTTGAACAGATAATGATAGCACAGGCCGGGGAGTACGCCGTTGAGAATCGGCGTGATAGCCAGCGGCAGAAAATAGACACCGTAACCGGCGATAAGCGTTCCAAAAAAGTCACTCAGAAGGCCGACGAGGAAACCGGCCATCGGGCCCAGCCAAATACCAGCCAGAATGATGGGGATCGCTTCAAAGCTGACACGCAGGCCTTCCGAAATCTGGATGCCCACAAAACGTGCCAAAACGATTTGAAGGGCGATGAAAATGGCCATTGTGGTCAGCCTTCTTGGAGCAAAAAACAATTTAACTTTGGACAAAATAATACCTCCTTATAGTGTGCGCGTGATCGAGCACAGCATAAGGCCGTACCTCAAGCACGTGTCATGCGCCACATATAGGAGGTTTGTTCTCCGGTATGCAGCAGCGGGATGCGGACACCGAACCGTGGAATACATCCTTCGTCCGACTGACAACTCCCCGTCCAGTCGGCACTTTACGAACTGCGTCCTACTCTGCTTAGACTGCGCCGTTGCACAGCCAAGTATATAACTGATATTACCACGACAATTTTATAATGTCCAGACCTCTTTTAGCACATTCATTCGGCATATTTGTAGTTTTTTCTTGTTCTGTCCCCATTGCTGGCGACACATCATCAGCTGACATCGATTTTATACTTATAGGCAATAGCATCTTGATTAAAATATATAACTAAAAATTCCGGGTTACCAATACCCGTTGAAATATAGTACTGCATTATATTGCCCTGCCCGCTTGCTAATATATCCTTTTCGCCCAACAGGTTCGTTATTTCATATAAAGACATACCAACTATTTTATATTGATCCCGGAGAGAATCGAGCATTTTGTACCTCTCATCAGGGCGCTCTTCCCATCGCTGTATATTAAACCTGACCTCACCGCAATAATGATGATGCGAGACTATTACGTAGCCTGCTAGAAAAACAAATACAATGGCAATCAGTATCAAGTTTCTTTTCATCAGTCCTTTCCCTTTACACCTTCAGGCTTTTGCTGAATTCCTTCATGTCCTTTTCTGCCTCGTCCGACAGCTTCGGATACTCGGGATCGATTTGTTTAAAGCAATTCAGGACAATCTCAGATATGAGATATCGCGCGTACCACCGCTTGTCCGACGGTACGATGTACCATGGGGAGATGTCTGTGGATGTTGCGTTGATTGCCGCTTCATAAGCGTCCTGGTACGCTTCCCAATGGCGGCGCTCCAGGAAATCACTCTTGGCAAACTTCCAGTTTTTCGATGGATCGTCGATACGTTCCATGAGCTGCTTCTTCTGCTCATCCTTGGATATGTGCAGGAAGAACTTGAGGATGGTAATACCGTTTTCCCACAGGTACTGCTCATAGTGGCGGATCTGCTCATAACGCCTTCCGATAACATCGCCGCTTTTACAGCGCTCGGGCAGATTCTGACTCAGATATAGTTTATGCACCTTGGCCACCAGCACGTCCTCGTAATAAGACCGGTTAAAAATGGATATCTTGCCGCGGCGCGGCGCGTGGCGCTGGCAGCGCCACAGATAGTCGTGCATTTGTTCGTTTTCCGTGGGCTGCTTAAAGCTGTACACATCCACGCCGGATGGATTTAATCCTGAGAATACATGCTTAATAGCGCCGTCCTTACCGGCCGCATCCATAGCCTGAAATATAATTAAAATGCCATCCTTACCCGCGGCGTACATCTTATCCTGATACGCCTCCAACTGCAGCACATTCGTTGCACAGTTCGATTTACAAACGTGTTTATCGTCAAATTCGCCTGTATCGGCTGTGTTAAAGGCCTTAATATCAAAGTCTCTGTCGCCTGTAAACCTGTAATCCTGAAATTCCATAAACAGAAACATCCTTTCGCCGGCATTTGTTAGTCCTTGTTTTACCTTTTTATTATAGGCGCTTAAGAAGCTTTTTACAAGAAACTGCTATATCTTAGGACATTTATCGTATCTTTTGATATATAAAAAAAGGCCGCTTTTCAGCGGCCTTTTATGTTAAGTTGCTTTATTTTACAAGCTTGGAGATCTCATCGGCGAAGTTTTCTTCCTTCTTCTCAATGCCCTCGCCTTTTTCAAAGCGCGTGAATCCGACAACCTTGATATCGCCGCCGGCGGCCTTGGCAACCTCCGCCACGTGCTTTTCAACCGAGATTTTATCGCCCTTGACGAAGGCCTGCTGCAGCAGGCAGTTTTCCTCGTAGTACTTGTTCACGCGGCCCATAACCATTTTTTCAATGATATTTTCCGGCTTGTTGGCGTTCTTCGGGTCCTCCTTGGCCTGGATGGTCAGGATTTCCTTTTCCTTTTCAATGACGGACTGGTCCACTTCGCTCTTGTCGAGATACGTGGGACGCATCGCGGCAATCTGCATCGCGATATCCTTCCCAAGCTCAATGACCTCCGGCTTTGTCTCAAGCCCGGCGGAGACAATCATGTTCACCATGACCCCGATCTTACCGCCGGCATGTACGTACGGAACGCACAGGCCCTCGGTATAACGCACGAAACGGCGGACAGTGATATTCTCGCCAATGACAAGCACCATATCCTGCTGTGCTTCCCGCACGGTTTTATCCGAACCGGGCATTTTGGAATCCAAAAAGGCTTCCACGTCGGCCGGCGAATTTTTAGCAACGGCTGTGGCAACGTTTTTAACAAAGTCCACAAACTTTTCGTTTTGCGCCACAAAGTCGGTCTCGGCATTAACCTCAACGACAACACCGACACCGTCAATGACATCCGCATACGCGATACCTTCGGCGGCAATGCGTCCGGCTTTTTTCTGCGCGGCGGCCAGGCCCTTTTCACGCAGCCAGTCAATCGCCTTATCTTTATCGCCGTCGGATTCAGTCAGGGCTTTCTTACAGTCCATCATGCCGACGCCGGTCATCTCGCGGAGCTCTTTAACATCTTGTGCTGTAAAAGGCATAGATTATTTCTCCTCCTCGTTAGCTTTCGTTTTAGCGGGTGCCTCATTTTCGGCAGCATCGGGCTTGTCTCCCGCTTCTCCTTCAGCCTCGTCATCAGCGCCCTGACGGCCCTCTTGCACGGCATTTGCCATGGTGGCAGAGATCAGGCGGATGGCGCGGATAGCGTCGTCGTTACCGGGGATGATATAGTCAATCTCGTCGGGGTCACAGTTCGTGTCGACGATGGCAACAATCGGGATTTTCAGCTTACGGGCCTCGGCGATGGCGTTGCGCTCCTTGCGGGGGTCGATGATGAAAAGCGCCGCGGGAAGCTTTTTCATATCCTTAACGCCGCCGAGATATTTCTCGAGCTTCTCGATTTCATTCGTGAGCTTGATAACTTCTTTCTTAGGCAGGATGTCAAACGTGCCGTCTTCCTGCATCTTGCGCAGCTGTGCCAGACGGTCGATACGCGTACGCATCGTTTTAAAGTTTGTGAGCATGCCGCCGAGCCAACGAGCGTTGACGAAAAACTGGCCGACGCGTTCGGCTTCTTCCCGCACGGCGTCCTGCGCCTGTTTCTTTGTGCCGACAAAAAGAATCGACTGTCCGTTTTCGCTCAGGCTGCGCACAAAGTTGTACGCTTCTTCAAGCTTTTTTACGGTCTTCTGGAGGTCGATGATATAGATGCCGTTGCGCTCCATATAAATGTAGGGAGCCATTTTCGGATTCCAGCGCCTTGTCTGATGTCCGAAATGTACACCTGCCTCCAAAAGCTGTTTCATTGATACGACTGCCATTTAATTTCCTCCTGTTTTTTGTTGTTCCTCCAGCCCCTTCATCTCCCGCGCTAACACCATACCGCCTGGTACGGCGCACATAACGCGAAATCCGGGTACTGTGCGTTTTCAAAGCAAAGAGAATTCTAACAGATAAGTGTGGTAAAATCAAGTATTATTATACTGATTTGCATCCGGTTTTTATTCGGCTTTTCGTCAAAAGCAATTGTTTCGCACATTTCTGAGCAATATTAAAGGCAGGCTCACGCCTGCCCTGCACGTATATTGATGCGTCAAGACCAAAACAATTTACTTTAACTTACTTAAATTCAAACCCAGCCCATTCGACGGCGTTTTTCACGCCGGTACTCCCCATCCACATCAATGAGAATGATATCATCCCCGATTCGCCGGATACAGTCAAACGGTATGACAAAATCATCCTCGCGCCAGAAGAGACCGAGAAAACGGCAGGGACCCGGCACAACAATAGCGATCAGGCATCCCGTCACAACGTCTAAAATGACGTCAGAAACAAAACCCAGCCGCAAACCGTTATGTATATCAATGACCTCCTTACATCGGAGATCGACGATCCTGCACTGCATCAATAACGTCTCCTTTCAGCTACTGATAGCCTGTATAAGTCCTGCTACATTTTATTCCCGCGGGCTTATCCACATTACCTGTTTAGCCGCTTTAGACCCGCACGATGTAAAAAAACAACGCGATAATAAAAGCTATCAGGCCCAAAGACGGCGATACGGCGAGGAAATCGATTAAAAACGCCTGAAAAAAGACGAAATATTAGCAATATCAGCAAAACATCCGATTATGTATTGTAATTGGACAATGATCGTATTATAATCAAACCACAATCGAATCATCGTTAGGTGAGGCTACTATACGGATATACGCTACTGCCCGGAAACATCGAGAGATGCCAATGGGTCAACAGGTATTATCGAATTCAAGGTATTACTTAATGTGGCTGAATAGTTCATTTTACCGCACTAAAATGACTCTTCGACGCTGTATAGAGTTAAAGCTCAACGAATGATGTGTATTTAGTGTGCCGTCATTCGTGTAATGACGGTTTTATTTTTATTACGCACTCGGAGGTGAACGGCATGGACGGCGATCCTGGCGGCAGTTATAGACAAACGTATCATCGGCACAGACCGGGTTTATCTGTCATGCCGTTATTTTTCCATATGGCTGATTGACGGATAAGCCCTCTGAACACACTATTAACGGAGGGTGATCATCATGATGAAATTTTATAAGACCGTAGACGGCAGCCTCGTCACGTTGGACGGGTATGACTCAGGGGTATGGGTTTATCTGATAAATCCGACGGAAGCGGAAATCAAGGACGCCTGCCTGCTCACCGACATTGAGGAAGAATTCATCCGGCCGGCGCTCGACGAAGAGGAGCGCCCGCGTATCGAGACCGACAATGGCCAGACGCTCATTCTTGTCGATATTCCGACGAGCGAAAACGACGGCAACACCAACATATTCTCAACTATTCCTCTGGGTATTGTGTATACGAAGGAAGCTATCGTCACCGTATGCCTGAAGGAAACGCCGGTACTCAGCGATTTTATAAATAAAAAGGTTAAAACCTTTTATACGTATTTCAGAAGCAGGTTTATACTTCAGATTCTGTTTCGCAGCGCAACCTTTTATCTCCATTATCTGCGCAGCATTGAAAAAATCAGCAACAAAGTAGAAAGCGACCTGCAAAAATCGATGAAAAACAAGGAACTCAACCAGCTTTTAAAGCTTGAAAAAAGCCTCGTTTATTTTTCGACCTCTCTTAAATCAAACGAGTCGGTTCTTGAAAAGATGCTCAAATTCGAGGCCATCAAACGCTTTGAGGAGGACCAGGACCTGCTGGACGACGTCATTATCGAAAACAAACAGGCTCTTGAGATGACGAATATCTACAGCAGTATTTTAAGAGGCATGATGGACGCATTCTCCTCCATTATATCCAACAACCTCAACATCGTCATGAAATCCCTAACGATCATCACAATTGCGCTGTCGGTCCCGACAATGATATCGGGCTTTTTTGGTATGAACGTGCCCAACTTCCTGGAGAACTCACCGGCGGCCTTCCCGGTCATTATCATCGGCACGGCTTTGTTGTCGGTTCTCACGTCCTTCCTGCTCATTAAAAACAAGCTGTTTTAATCATGAACAGAAAATAGGACCGCCTGCGTTATTGCAGGCGGTCTTCGTGGTGATTTTAACTTTTTCGAAGGTTGCCCTCGCTGTCGTAGAAATTCTCTCCCGCCATGCGAAAGACACCCTTTCCGTCAAAAAAGTTTTCTCCGTCGGCGCGTAGTATTCCTTCGAAATCATAATAATGATCGCCCGGCTGCCTGAGATTTCCCTGATAGTCATAAAACGCTTCTCCGGGGGTACGCAATCGGCCCTCCCCATCGTAATAGCTATCAGATTTTGAATGCATTTGTTTTCCTCCCGATAAGTAAACCGCCTTACGCGAAGATAAATATGATATTATGTCCAGCCGCCAAGCCTAAACCTGACACTGCGCTTATACTGATAATAAGCTTAAACGCCGTTGTTGTCAACTTCTTACGATGTTCAAACAAAAACACTTTATATTCTGTCTTGACATTTTAAGAACCTTGCTGTAATATCATCGTGTCAAGTATTATTACTTGAATCATGGAGGCGATCGTGTTACGGAAAAGACGCTGATGAAAACGATGCTGTTTGATTTCTTCGGCGACCTGCTCACCGAAAAGCAGCGCGAATATTACGACCTATATTATAACGAGGACCTGTCGCTTTCAGAAATCGCCGAAAACGTCGGCATTACGCGCCAGGGCGTACATGACATCATCGCCCGAGCTGAGGCTACGCTTCAGGACACAGAACGGAAAACGGGCCTTATCAGCCGTTTTAACGAAATGCAATCTGAGCTGTCCAGAGCTATTTTGCTGGCTGAAGCATTAAAAAGCCGGTCTTACACGGACGAGAATGCGGCAGCAGCCGCACAGTTAATCGAGATTCTAAGCGCTTTGAGAGTATAGAATTTAAAGCACCGATTCATAATTATTACGCCAGCGCATGCACAGCAGTACATGGAGGTTATCATGGCATTTGAAAGCTTATCGGAAAAACTGAATGCCGCCTTTAAGAAGCTGCGCGGCAAAGGCCGCCTGCACGAAGCCGACATTAAAGAAGCCATGCGCGAGGTGCGCATGGCGCTTCTGGAAGCCGACGTCAGCTACAAGGTCGCCAAGGATTTCATTGCCAGCGTCAGCGAACGCGCGGTCGGTAAGGACGTCCTTGAAAGCCTTACACCGGCTCAGATGGTTATTAAAATCGTCAACGAAGAGTTGACAAAGCTCATGGGGAGCGCAAACGCCAAGCTGACAATCGCATCAAAGCCCCCTACCGTTATTATGCTCGTTGGCCTGCAGGGCGCCGGTAAAACGACGAACGGGGCCAAGCTCGCGGCCTGGGTTCGTAAAAACCAGAGCAAACGGCCGCTCCTGGCGGCATGCGATATCTACCGCCCAGCCGCCATTAAGCAGCTGGAAACAGTCGGCAAGCAGCTGGATATTCCCGTTTTCCAAATGGGCACAGCCAATCCGGTTGATATTGCCAAAGCCGCCGTGGCGCACGCTGAAAAACACGGCAACGACATCGTCTTTTTAGATACGGCAGGCCGGCTCCATATTGACGAAGCGCTCATGGATGAGCTTAAAAACATTAAAAAAACCGTGATGCCCACGGAAATCCTGCTCGTCGTCGACGCAATGACCGGACAGGACGCCGTCAACGCGGCCACGGCCTTTAACGATGCGCTCGGCATCGACGGCGTCATCCTCACCAAGCTCGACGGCGACGCGCGCGGTGGCGCGGCGCTTTCCGTCCGGGCTGTAACCGGCAAGCCCGTCAAGTTCGCCGGCGTGGGCGAGAAGCTCGACCAGATCGAGCCGTTCCACCCTGACCGCATGGCATCTCGAATCCTCGGTATGGGCGACGTTCTGACGCTCATCGAAAAAGCCGAGCAGAGCTTTGACGAAAAAAAAGCCGCCGAAATGGCCGAAAAGCTGGCTAAAAACCGCTTCACACTGACCGATTATTATGATCAGCTTACGCAGCTGAAGTCCATGGGCAGTCTGTCGGATATTGCCGGGATGCTCCCCGGTGTTGACGCCAAGGCGCTTTCGGGCGCGCAGGTGGACGAAAAGTCCATCACCAAAACAGAAGCCATTATCCTGTCCATGACGGTTCAGGAGCGTGAAAACCCGACCGTGCTGAACTCCAGCCGAAAAAAACGCATCGCCGCCGGCAGCGGCACCCAGGTCGTGGATATTAACCGCCTGTTAAAACAATTTGAAATGATGCAGACGATGACAAAGCAGATGACGAAGGGCCGCATGCCCGCCATGTTCGGCGGCGGGAAAGTCTGCGGCAAGAAAGGTAAAAAGGGCCTGTTTGGCTTTTAGGCACGAGAGTAAACGGATACTCATAAAAACGCAGCTATTACCGATAACGGTATTGCGATAAATTAACTATAATAGTACGGAGGCATACTCATGGTCAAGATCAGACTGCGCAGAATGGGCGCAAAGAAAAATCCTTATTACAGAATTGTCGTAGCAGATTCCCTGTCCCCCCGCGACGGACGGTGCATCGAGGAGATCGGCACATATGATCCCCTCACTCAGCCGTCAACTCTGAATGTCGATACGGAGCGTGCTCAATATTGGCTCAAGAACGGGGCACAGCCGACTGATACTGTCAAGGCGCTGTTAAAGAAAACCGGCGCCATATGACCGGAGACACTGCCATGAAGGATTTGTTGCTGTATATCGCCCAAAATTTAGTAGACAATCCAGATGAGGTCACGGTCGCCGAAAAAGAAGCAAAAACCGAAACAGTTTATGAGCTGCACGTCGCAGACGGCGATATGGGCAAGGTTATCGGACGCCAGGGCAAGGTCGCGGGCGAGATCAGAAAGCTCATGCGCAGCGTTGCACAGCGCCAGGGCAAGCGCATCAGCATCGATATCGTCGACTGAACTTAGAAGCGTGAACTTAGAAGCGTTAAGTGTGATTATTCACACTTAACCTTTTATTGCCTCATTTTTTCGGGCAAGCTCATCCGAACTGGGAAAAACCTCCCTTTACCGGGAGTTTCATGTACTTGGATACATGGGAGGTCCTTATGCAAAGTTCATATCTCGAAGCAGGGCGTGTTACCTCCCCGCACGGCGTTCACGGCGAGGTTAAAATTGAGCCCTGGACCGACTCGCCGGACTTGTACCGGCACATCAAAAGGCTTTATATTGACGGCACTGCCGTTTCAGTGCTCGCCGCCCGCGTTCACAAGAGCAGCGTCATCGCCCAGCTGGAGGGCATCGAGCGTCTAGAGGACGCCGAGCTGCTTCGGAATAAAACGGTCTTTATTGACCGGGGCGACATCAAGCTGACTGACGGCCAGTATTTTATTGCCGATCTTATTGGCCTGGACGCCATTGACGACGATACGGACGAGCACCTCGGCATCATCAAGGAAATCCTGCCGCTTGAACCGAACAGTATTTATGTCATTAACGGCGCCCGGGAGATTCTGGTTCCAGCCGTGGGTGATTTTGTTAAAAAGATTGATATCGTCGCGGGATGCGTCCGGTTTCACCTGATTGAGGGCTTATAATGAGAATAGATATTATGACGCTTTTTCCCGAGACAGTCGGGGATATCCTATCGGACAGCATTTTAGGGCGCGGACAGGACCGGGGCTTCATTCGCATTGAATGCCACCAAATCCGTGACTACACGCTTAACAAGCAAAAACAGGTAGACGACTACCCTTATGGAGGCGGCCGCGGGTGTGTCATGCTCGCGCAGCCGCTTTTTGACTGCTGGCGGCATATCTGCCAGGAAGCCGGCGAACGCGTGCACACGATTTACATGTCGCCGGCCGGCAAGACCTTCACGCAGGCTGACGCGGTACGTCTTAAAAATGATTTCAGCCGGCTTATCCTTGTCTGCGGCCGTTATGAGGGCGTCGATGAACGCTTTATAGAGGCGTGCGTCGACGAAGAAATATCACTCGGTGATTTTGTCCTGACGGGCGGCGAGATCCCCGCCATGGCCGTGGCCGACGCTGTCTGCCGGCTTGTGCCGGGCGTTTTGCCAGACGAAGAATGCTTTCAGAATGAAAGCCATTGGGATGGGCTGCTGGAATACCCGCAGTACACACGCCCCGAAGTGTGGGAAGACCGGCACGTGCCGGAGGTTCTGCTGTCCGGTAACCATGCGCTGATTAACAGCTGGCGGCGTAAACAGTCATTCTTACGCACGCGTTCACGCCGGCCGGACCTGTACAGCAAGCTGGATTTAAGGGAAAAAGCGGATATAAAGCTGAAAAATGAAATCGATAACACCAAAACTTCTTAACAAAATAAAAATTGACATTATTTAGATAGATTTGGTACCCAACCTCTGTTATACTTCATAACAGAGGTTTTTCTTCAGCAAATATGACAGGAGGTAAGTTAGTTAATGTTTCGTATTGTCACCAAACGGCGTTTGAACGACACAGTCACGCTGATGGAGATTGAAGCACCGGCCGTTGCCAAAAAGGCTCTGGCCGGCCAGTTTATTATCTTCAGACTCGACGAATACGGCGAGCGCGTGCCACTCACCATCGCAGATACTGACCCCTCGCGCGGGACGGTCACGATCATATTCCAGATCGTCGGCCGCTCGACGATCCTGCTAGGACAGCTTGAAGAAGGCGATTTCATCCATGACTTTGTTGGACCACTCGGCATCCCGACGCATTTGGACGGTATAAAACAGGCCGCCATCGTCGGCGGCGGCGTCGGTAATGCCATCGCATATCCTGCCGCCAAAGCTCTTTTTAATAAAGGCGCCGCGGTGGACGTAATTGCGGGCTTTCGCTCACGGGATATCATTATCCTGGAAGACGAGATGCGCGCGGTCAGCCAGAATTACTACTTAATGACAGATGACGGCACAGCCGGTGAAAAGGGGTTTACAACAGCAAAACTCAAAGCCCTGCTCGAGGCCGGCAGAAAATACGAAATGGTCATCGCCATTGGCCCTGTCATCATGATGAAGCTCATTGTCGCAACGGCCAAACCCTTTGCCGTTCCCACTACTGTCAGTATGAATCCGATCATGATCGACGGCACGGGCATGTGCGGCTGCTGCCGCGTCACAGTTAACGGCGTCATGCGCTTTGCCTGCGTGGAAGGGCCCGATTTTGACGGTTATCAGGTTGATTTCGACGAGCTGATCAAACGAAACGGCTTGTATAAGGAGCAGGAGGAACACGACCGCAACCACATCTGCAGATTGACGGGAGGTGTCCGTCATGCCTAATATGGATAAGAATAAAACGGCCATGCCCGAGCAGGAGCCGATGGTTCGCAATAAAAACTTTCAGGAGGTGGCGCTCGGCTATACGGAAGAGCAGGCAAAAATAGAGGCAGCCCGCTGCCTCGGCTGTAAAAACCAGCCGTGTGTGGCCGGCTGCCCCGTCAACGTACATATACCTGAATTCATAAAGAAGATCGTCGAGGGGTCTTACGAAGCAGCCTATCTAATCAACACCTCGACAAACAGTCTGCCCGCCGTTTGCGGGCGCGTTTGTCCCCAGGAATCACAGTGTGAGGAGCGCTGCGTGCGCGGTATCAAGGGCGAGCCTATTGGTATCGGCCGCCTTGAACGCTTTATTGCCGACTGGCATATGGCGCACGATACGGGCGTGACCGCATCCGTACCGGATAAAAACGGACACAAGGTTGCCGTCGTCGGCTCCGGCCCGGCGGGTCTCACGTGCGCGGGAGATCTCGCAATGGCCGGTTTTGACGTCACGGTCTTCGAGTCCCTGCACGAGACGGGCGGCGTTTTGATCTATGGCATACCGGAATTCCGCTTGCCAAAAGCTATCGTTAAAAAAGAAATCGAACGTCTTGAAAGCATGGGCATTACGATACGTAAGGACGTTGTCATCGGCCGTACGATCACGATTGACGAGCTGTTTGAGGACAGGTTTGAAGCTGTTTTTATCGGCAGCGGCGCGGGCCTGCCGCAATTTCTCGGTATCGAGGGCGAATCACTTTTAGGCGTCTACTCCGCCAACGAGTACTTAACACGCATCAACCTCATGAAATCGTATCTTAAAGATTACGATACGCCGGCCGTTAAAAGCAAATACGTCGCCGTCGTCGGCGGCGGTAACGTCGCCATGGATGCCGCCCGCTGCGCCCAGCGTATGGGCGCGGAAAAGGTCTATATCATCTATCGCCGTTCCATGACAGAGCTGCCGGCACGGGCCGAAGAGGTTCATCACGCCGTAGAGGAGGGCATCGAATTTAAGCTTCAAAACAATCCTGTCAAAATCCTTGGCGATGAAAACAGCCGCGTTACAGCCATTGAATGCGTGCGCATGGAACTCGGAGAGCCGGACGACTCAGGCCGCCGCCGTCCCATACCGGTGGAAGGCTCCAACTTCACCATCGATGTCGACACCGTCATCATTGCCGTCGGCACAAGTCCGAACCCACTGATCAAATCAACAACAGAAGGCCTTCAGGCAAACCGATGGGGATGCCTTATAGCCGACGACCGCGGCCTCACAACGCGTGACGGTATCTGGGCCGGAGGCGATGCCGTCACGGGCGCCGCTACCGTCATTCTCGCCATGGGCGCCGGTAAAACGTCCGCTAGAGCCATCA
Organism: uncultured Sporobacter sp.; assembly: GCA_963675425.1. GTDB lineage: Bacteria > Bacillota > Clostridia > Oscillospirales > Oscillospiraceae > Sporobacter. The sequence goes on from OY776214.1 coordinate 3,527,847, forward strand.
CGGAATATATAAACAAAAAACATTAAAAGCCGGGACAGCGCAGCCGGCGTGATACCGCATGGGGCGGCATTCGCGCCGGTTTTTACTTTTACCGCAAAAAACAGGGCCCCTTCTGGGGCCCTGTTTTAAAGCTTTCAGTTTTTATAGCTGCTTTAATTAACCAGCGTAGTAATCGGGTACGGCAACCCGTGCCGAATAAGAGTTAACATCAAGGCCTTCTGTCGGGTAATCGAAGAAGTCGGAGCCGGCATAGATGTCGGACCACTTAATCATAGCCTTGTAGTTATCGTACTCGATCCAGTAGTACGGGAGTATACGGCTGGCGTAGTTGTGGTCGGGACCGCCCTTGTCGCTGGCGTTGACCCATTCCGGCCAAAGTGTATCAGGTGTCGCGTCGCCATTCATAAAGGCATACAGAGCACCAATGATCGGCTCGGCATAAATGGTCTGCGGAAGGAAGCAGGCAGCTCTCCAAGCATCCTGAACACCGGCATCCCACTGGATCTGCAGTCCTGTGCCGCCGAATGTCATAACGCAGGAATTGTCCGTAAGGCCCATTGAATCAAGAGCGGCCGCAGCGCCCTTGGCCATATCGTCGACCTCGGCAAACACGAGCCAGTACTCAAGTTCAGGATGCTGCGATAGGACCGCGGAGACAACCTGGCTGGAGGTATCGACGTCAAATGTATTAATAGAAGTGTCGGCCACCCAATATCTGTTTTCTGCCATATCCGGCTGAAGCGTTGACAATGCGTCAAAGGCGCCTCTTTCACGATCATGGAGCGGTGGTGCGACGGAGAAGTCAACCGTTATAAAGCCAAATTCTTCGATCGGGACGTCCGGCCAGAGCTTATCCTTGAACTCAAGGAGCTTCGGCGGGAAAATCGCGCCGACCTGATAGTGGTCAAAACCAACGAACGGATTAAGCAGAGGCTTATCTGCCGCCTCTTCGTCACGCGCCGGCGCCATACAGCCCATCCAGGGGCAGTTTTCTTCAGCAAGAATCTCGGCGCAGCGGGTATACATCAGGGCATCCGGATCGATCAACAGACCGTCGCAGTTTTTTGCCAGCGTGGGCAGGTTGCTCAGGTAAGCATCCTTGTCGCCGCCGTATTCCTGCATGCCGAGGTAGTTGATGTTCATCTTGCTCGCCCAGTGTTTAAACGCAGCGTCAAAGGCTTCATAAAGGCCCTGCGTCGCCAGGACGACATATTGAACTGTGTACGTCGGGTTGGCTGAGTAATCATAGTCCGGATCGAACATACCGATTTCTCCGGAAAAAGAGTTATCGACCGGTTCGGATGAGGTTGGCTCTGTACTGGTGTTGGGTGCTTGCGTCGTCGTTGCGGGCGGCTCACTGTTGTCTGCGGGTTCTGACGGCTTGTTGCCGCAAGCAAACAGCGATAAAGCCATGAGGAGACATAGAACGATTGCCAAAATCTTTTTCATGTTTTTTCTTTCCTCCTAGATTTGATATCTTCCACTCATTGGGTATCATAAATACCTATGAACGAAATTCAAAAATTATAAACACGCAAGGTTATAAATAGAGCACATAAGCATCAGGCTTTTTTAGCATTCTCGCCCGATATAGCCGCCTTACGCAAAGCCTTGCGCTGTTGGTTCGTTGTGACATTGTCTAAAATCAACGCGGCGATTAGAATAAGTCCCTGCAGGGCGATACTGATATATGATGGAAGACCCAGCATGTTCAGGCCGCTTGTAAAGACATTTACCAGAAGCAAAGCGGCAAACGCACCCGCCATCCCGCCGGAACCGCCAAAGAATGAAACGCCGCCGAGAATTGTAGCCGTCAGTGCTGCAAAGTTTGGCATGTTAAGTACAAGCGCAGTCGGGCTTGCCATTTTTTTATAGGCCGACCAGATGATTCCGGACAAAACTGCCATGACGCTGCTGTTAATAAACAGAACTGCCTGCACTTTTTTTGGCTTAAGTCCCGAAAGTCTCGCGGCATAGGGATTTCCGCCAACCATATATATACTTCGGCCAAACGGGGTATTGGATAGAATATAGCCATAGATAACAACAAGAACAATCATGAGGATAAACAGCAACGGTACCCAATCCCATAAGATGGCTGCTTTGCCAAGGCTTAAAAAGCTTGCGCGATTGATCTGAACGTTATTTGTCCGCGTCCACATTGTCGCGAAACCACTGTATACAGAAGACATGCCGATCGTTGCTATAAAGGACATGAAATGCATCTTGTTAACCAAGAAAACATTAATCAGCCCAAAAACCACGCCGGCGAGCAAAGCCAGAATCAGGGCAACCCCCCATGGCAAGGCCGGGAAAAACGTTAAAAGCTGCGCGAATACCATTGAACCAAGCGCCGCTTCCGCCGCTGCAGCCAGATCGATGCCGCCGCTGATGAGCAGTGGCGCAACCGAAACCAGCATAATGCCGGGGATCGTCATGGTGATGAACAGCTGACGAAAATTTCCTCTTGATACAAATTTGTCCTGAATAAGAAAAATAACAAACGCCAGCACTATCGTAAACATAAGAAGGCCAAAGAATTTTGAATGTATTAGCCTTTTACCTAAAGACTGTTTTCCCATAGGTATTACCTCTCCTTTATCGAGAATTCTGAGAGCCGGGATGCTCTCTTCTGTCACTTTTCCCGTCGAGCAGTCTAGCTATTTGCCGCCCGATGTACGTTGCGGATTATTTAGCTCAGCGCTTTTTTCGCTCTTTTTGAACTGTAATAGTCCATCGTCAAAGCGACGAGAAGCAATAGACCTGTTAAAACGGTCGTCCAATAGCTGCTGAAGTGAACGATAACCGTACCAAAATCAAAAGCGTTCAAGATCAGCAGACCCACGAACACACCGGCCATGCTGCCGGTGCCGCCGCCGAATGAAATACCGCCGAGGATAGCCGCCGTCAGTCCGGTAAATTGGTTGAGCTGCAGGGCATTAAGATCCCCCTGGCTGGAGCGCCCCATATAAATCACACCTGCGATACCGGCCAGGAATCCACTGTTGGCAAAAAGTATGTAAGATATCTTTTTGGGATTGATACCCGACAGGCGCGCTGCGTTCGGGTTACCGCCCACAAGATACATCTGCATACCGAATTTTGATTTAGCCAGTATCAGCCCGTAAATGACAAAGGCAATCAGCGCGATGACGAGTGCAAACGGGATGACGCCGCCAATTTTATAAGTACCGATAAATTTCGTTATCTCGTTACTGACATTAATCGTTGTCGGGCTGCCGCTTTCGGGACTGACGCTGACAAACTGCATCGCACCCTTTGCAACCGATGCCATCGCCATCGTTGCGATAAATGAGGCGAAGTTGAACTCGTTAACAAGCACCGCGTTAATAATACCAAATATAATAGAGGCAATCAGTGCAAGGATAATGGCCGCTCCCGTTGGAATGGCCCAGTATTTGAGGCACGCCGCCATAAGGACACAGGAAAACGCGCCGATAGCAGCCGCCGAAAGATCAAGATTGCCGGAAACCATCAGCATACCGGCGCCGATGGCCAGAAACGATGTAACGATCATCAGATCGCCTATCGAAAGAATCGTATTGATTGAAGCGTACTTTTCACCGACCAGGGCCGCCCATACCGTAAATATAACAGTCAGAGCCGCCAGCAGTATAATCAGTGAGAATAGCTTAGATTTTAAAAACTTTTTTGCTCCTTTTTCACTTCCCATGATATTACCTCTCCTTAATCGAGCATTGCAAGCGCCAGGACGTTTTCTTCTGTGGCCTCTTCTCGTTTAACCTGACCTGTTATATGGCCGTTGTGCATAACGATGATTGTATCGGCAACGTTTATAACCTCAGTGAGTTCAGAGGAGATGAAGATCACACCGATTCCCTGCTTGGCAAAGTCGCAGACCATCTGGTAAATCTCCGCCTTCGTTCCAACGTCGATACCCTTCGTCGGTTCGTCCAAAATCAATATCTTCGTAATGATTTTTTCAGATGTCCATCTTCCGAGGATAACCTTCTGCTGGTTGCCGCCCGAAAGCTCTACAACCGTTTTCTCGATCGTCGGTGTTTTTATGGAATACTGTTCAACGGCTTTGTTAGCAAGCTCTTCCCTGGCCTTCGGGTCCAGGAAAAGGCCTTTTTTAAGCTTGCTCAAAACCGGCATGCATATATTGTCTTTAATGGAGCGCCACAACACCAGCCCCTGCTCCTTACGGTCCTCCGGGCACAGTGCAATACCGGCCTCGATCGCATCCTTCGGTGACTTGAACTTTACCGACTGACCATTGAGCTTTATTTCGCCCGAAATGATCGCGTCGGCACCGAATATAGCGCGCGCTACTTCCGTACGTCCGGCTCCGACAAGTCCCGCGAAACCGACAACCTCACCACACCGAAGCTGGAAGCTGATATCCTTAACAACGTCCGTTACAAGGTTGTTGACTTCCAGAAGAACGTCTCCAAATTTATCATTGCGTTTTAAATTCGCGTATGTATCACCGATATCACGTCCGACCATGGCCTTGATCAGGTCTTTTTCGTTCGTCTCAGCGGTTTTGAATTCCTTTACCAGCCGGCCGTCCTTTAAAACGACGATTTCATCTGTCACCTGGAATATTTCATTCATACGGTGTGACACGTACAAAATGATCTTTCCGGCTTCCTTTAACTTCATAATCAGCTCGAATAGGATTGTAATCTCCGAGTCCGTCAGCGGCGCCGTCGGCTCGTCAAAGGCGATGACCATTGAATCTCGCTGATAGGCTTTCATAATTTCGACCATCTGCTGGTATGCCACCGGCAGCTTGCCAACTGTGATTGTAGGGTCTATTGGCAAGCCAAATTTGTCGATGATCTCCTGCGCATTTTGTCTCAGACGTTTTTTGTCCAGCTGTTTGAGTTTTGTTACAGGCAGCGCACCAAGAAAAATATTCTCCATAACGGTCATCGAGGGTATCAGCTGACGCTCCTGATAAATAACGCTGATTCCTGTCTTGATTGAGTCGTAGGGATCCTCAAACGACAGTTCCTTTCCGTTAAGTACCAGATGTCCCTCGTCCGGCCGCAGATCACCGCTCAGTATCTTTAAGAGTGTACTTTTACCTGCACCGTTTTCACCAACAAGCGCCATGATTTGTCCGCTTTTAACTCGAAAGCTGATATCTTTGAGCGCCTGCACACCCGGAAAAGCTTTGCCAATTCCTTCAAATTCCAGGTATTGTTCCATCTTAACACCTCCGCTTTTAGTCTTTATAAAATCAGCATTCACTGATTTTTACGCTGCCGCCCGCTAGATTTTTTATAATTAAGCGGTTTTTGATTGACCGACATGATCTGATCAAAACCAGTTTGTCAAGCAATTTATACAAACGATCGCCTAATCCGTTTGCACGATTTAGATATTTCTAATATATCATGCATCTAACTATTAGTAAACCGTCAATCTAAATTTTACAATCATTTACGTTTTTTGTCTAATACAAGCATCTACAATAGCATCTTGTCATAATCAGTACATATGTTTTTGTGACATTTAGACAATATCCCGCCTGAAATACATACAACTATACATATTTATAATATAAAATCCGCGCGTTGCATAATAACAAATAACGTGTTATGATAACCTAAACGTTATGTTTAATGATGTTAGTGCTTGTTGGGCAGGTGTGATAGACTTCGTTTCCATAATATCGTCTTCAGACATAAAAAGGGAATTGAAACATGTTTAATATTACTTTTCAACAGATAGAATCATTTCTCTCCATTGCCAAAAATAAGAATTTAACGAAAGCGGCCAAAGACCTGTTTACTTCCGAACCGGCACTGAGCAAAACCATTAAAAGATTTGAAGAGGGCGTCGGCATGCAGCTTTTCATACGAAGCAAGCAAGGCATGGAGCTGACCGCCGACGGTCAGTCTCTGTTTACGGCTTTAGACCCGCTGTATGATGCGATGGACCGAAGCATTAAAGCCGTACAATACAGTTCCTCTTCCACTAAAAAGCAGCTTCGGCTTATTGAATCAAATTCATACGAATACTCCGAGGATTTTAATCCGCTTAAAAAAGCTATTGTACAATTTCAAGACCTGTATCCCGACGTAGCTCTTTATGAATCTCTGTATGATTTTAAAGTGCTCCGCCAGTCACTGGAATACGGCAGCGTCGATCTGGCTTTAACACAAGATTTCGTCATTCGGTATATACCCAATATCTCAATAAAGCGTGTCTCAAAATTTGAAATGTGTATCGCTCTTTCAGCGGATCATCCCCTGGCCCAATCGGACGAGCTTGATTATAAAGCGCTGAACAATGAGACCCTGTATTCGATCCCCACACTCAGCAACGAGCTGATGGATGTTGAAAACTTGATGAGCAACTGCAGCTTTCTTGGGTTCAAACCAAAGGAAATTGAATTCCGCCCCAATTTCCATTCTCTGTTACACGTCGTCAAACAGGGTAAGGGCTTCAGTTTTACCGGTAAGTATATCAATGTTGGCCTGGGCAGCGAAATTATAAAGTATTTTCCGGTCCCCCAGCTACGGCCGGCTTACATTGTCGTAGCCTGGCGGACAGGACAACTGACGGCAGAAGCTAAAAACTTTCTGGATATGGTGCCGGAGCATCCTGACCGGCTTGAGCAACAACTTCCAACATCATTTTAATGGTAAATTAAGCATATTATAAACATTTCCACAAATAATCAAAGTGTTAATACCGATTATTTGTATATTGGTGACTAATTGTCGTATAAGCCGGCAGCTTTGCTTGCTTTTGGGGTCAAAAAAAACGGCTGTGGAGCGTCTCCACAGCCGTTTTGATGTATCTCAGTCGCAAACAAGGAAATCCTGGATGTCTTTTTCAAACTGTCTTGTGTCGTGTTCGTCCTCAATGACAAGCTTTAAATCCGTCTCGATCGTACACAGCATGAGGCCGAGAAGTGATTTGGCGTCGGCATAACCGGTTTTACCATGAACCCAGATATCAAAGGGGTATTGTTCGGCGATCTTATTCAGTTTCTGAGCGTCTTCCGACGACTTGATCTTGATATTAAAAGTCATGTTTTTAATATCCCCTTTCGTGCAATATTTTATTGTTTACGCTTAGGTATGCGTAAATCATACAGTATTATTATGACAGCGTCAAGCGTTTTTACGGCTGTCACCTAGTCCTGCCATTGTCTTGCTACAGACCCTCCCGGCGGCCGGAATCAGACCTTCAACTCCGGAGCGCCGGCAGCCGGCAATTCTGTTAATTCTTTGAGTCTGGGGCGTACGATTTCGCGTAAAAATTCCGTCACCTGCTCCGGCGCGCGCCCGACGTATTTAGACGGCTCGAGCTCCGATAAAAGCTCGTTCTCTGTCAGGTTAAACTGCTTGTCCGAGGCGATGCGCGAAATAAGATCGTTTTCTCTTCCCTGCTCCTTAACGGCATTGCCCGCCGCAACGGAGTGCACGCGGATCGCTTCATGCAGCTGCTGGCGGTTTCCGCCGGCCTTGACCGCGCGCATCAGGATATTTTCCGTAGCCATAAAAGGCAGCTCGTCGTTTATATGCTTTGCGATCACCTTGGGGTAAACCTTGATACCAGATGCTACATTAATATATATATTAAGGATTGCATCGACGGCTAAAAACGCCTCCGGCACAGATATACGTTTATTGGCGCTGTCGTCAAGCGTGCGTTCAAACCACTGGGACGACGCCGTCATCGCCGTGTTGAGGCTGTCGGCAATCACATAGCGAGCCAGTGCGCAGATACGCTCGGAGCGCATAGGGTTTCTTTTGTACGGCATCGCGGACGAGCCAACCTGCGACGTCTCAAACGGCTCCTCACACTCCTTGAGATGCGAGAGCAGGCGCATGTCCGTGGCGAATTTTGCGGCACTTTGCGCGATGCCAGACAGACTGGACAATACAAAGTCGTCCATTTTTCGTGAGTATGTCTGGCCTGAGACGGGCACGACGCCGTCAAAGCCCATTTCCTGAGCGATCATTCTATCGAGCTTTTTAACTTTTTCGTGGTCCCCGTCAAAGAGCTCCATAAAGCTGGCCTGCGTACCCGTCGTCCCCTTTGAACCCAAAAGCTTCAAACTGCCAATCCTGTATTCGACTTCGTCTAAATCTAAAAGCAAGTCGTTGAGCCATAAAGCTGCGCGCTTACCCACCGTCGTCAGCTGCGCCGGCTGAAAATGCGTAAAGCCCAGCGTCGGCAGCGATTTATAGGCATCAGCAAAATCCGCCACCTTGCTCATCGCTAAAAGAAGCTTGCCCCTAATAATCTCCAGACCCTCGCGCATGATGATGACATCCGTGTTATCGCCGACGTAGCAGCTCGTCGCGCCTAAGTGAATAATCGGAAATGCCGTCGGACATACTTTGCCGAACGCGTGCACGTGCGCCATAACGTCATGGCGCAGCTCCTTTTCCTTTTTCGCAGCGTAGTCGTAGTCAATATCGTACAGGTGCGCCGCCATCTCGCTGAGCTGCTCATCCGTTATTTCAAGGCCCAGCTCTTTCTCGGCGCGGGCAAGGGCCAGCCAAAGCTTCCGCCATGTTGAAAACTTTTTATCGGCTGAGAACAAGTGAAGCATTTCGTCGCTGGCGTAACGGGTAGACAGAGGGCTTATATACGTATCCGTCGGCATAGTCATGTTCCTTTCAGTGGGGTTTTATATTGTATTAATACTAACCTGTAAATCAATAAGGCTGTACCGGTATTACAGCCTTATTATAAATCATTTTGCTGTTTTAAACTAGCCTTTCAGGAACTTTTCGAGCCGGTACATACCCGTTTCGATGCTCTCCATGGATTTAGTGTAGATGAGGCGCAGATAAATCAGGCGTGCCGAGGCCCGTGCACGGACGCGGACGCCACGCGGCCCCGGATGCCGTCCATGGCATAATTGCAAATGAATCGATTCTTTTAAAAATAACCGATTGTTATATTTTATCATTTCTGATAATATCATGTTGTACCTTTGTCGTACAAACGCTTATAATGGATTGGACTCGCCGGAAGGGTTTCAGTGCGATATGTTAACACAACTTAGCCGTCAAAACCGGATCATAATAATCTTGCCAGCAACGGGTGCAGCTTGCGCGGGCGCTTTTATCGCTCTCCGACTCCGGGCTCTCTTCATAACCCTGTGGGACTTCGACCTGACTGTCTGGTTCATCTGCGCCGCTGCGGCCACGGCGTCTGCCCTGTCGATCCTGTTTATAAAACGCTTACAGGAATTTGTAAGCAAATATGCGAACGCCGGAAATAAAGCATCCTATGTCATTTCGGCGCTATGTATTGCGTTTTGTCTTCTCTTTGAAAAGATACTTCTGTGGACGCCGCTGGTAAATACGGGGATACAGATCGGGCGGTTGCCTGCCGCCGCACTGATAATCGGCGCAGGACTTTTACTGTCGGTATTTGTTCTGCTCTTGTTGTCGGCAGTAAAAACAGGGCTTTCTCATATTCGTTCATCTGTATCACAGCTGAAGCTACAAGACGCCGTCATACTTGGAGCCCTTCTCATCTGTCTTAATTTTTTCGCGTGGCTTTACATAAAAAACAGCCATACCATCTATTTCTGGGATAACGCGGGATACTGGACCACCTCCCACCAGCTCGCCGAAACGGCGCGTGAGGGTATTATACCTCTATTAAAGTCCGTCTATGAATCTATTATCACCTCGGACTACAATGATCTGATCGTCCTGCCGTGGATTCCCCTTGTACTCATTTTCGGTCCATCCCGCTGGGTCTTTATCGCCGGAATTATTAATCTGTCTCTCTTCCCTGTTCTGCTGCTGCTCTATACCTATGTACGAACGTTTTGTTATCGTCCTTTTATAACGTTTTTGTGTACGGTTTGCTCTCTCCCTATGCTGTTTTATACAGCTATTACCGGCTTCATCGATATCTCCGGCGTGTTTTTTACGCTGGCGGCGCTGCTGCTTCTGCTGCGGGACAACGCGGAAGATAAACTTGTACGATATTTTGCCGTTGGGTTTTTTCTGGCCATCGCTGTCTTGCTCAGGCGCTGGTATGCCTTTTACGCACTGGCCTTTTTTATCACCCTGCTGGCAGACGGTTTTTTATTCGTCAAATCGCCCGTCCCGTTCCTCAGCGCCTTTTTTTCTTTTGTTTTTTCCTTACTGTTCCTGTTTCAGCCGTTCGTTACCGACAGACTCATCAAAAACTACGGTTCGCTCTATTCGGCTTACGCGATGGGCGTCGGTACGGATTTCCACTACCTTTTTTACTATTTTGGACTATTCGTCCTGGTGGCCGCTCTGCTTGGCGGCGTATACAAAATCACACAGCCAACGCTCAGGCGTCAGGGGGTTTTCCTTTTACTGCTGCCAACTATTTGTTTTTACCTTTTTACACGGGTACAGTCCCATGGACAACAGCATCTGCTGCTGTATGTACCGCCCCTATTGTGCCTGCTTGCGGCTGCATACGGCGAGCTGGACTGGCGGATCAACCGCCGGAAGGGATACGCTGTTTTGATGGCCGTGACGGCAATTTTGTCATTTTCCCATCCGTTTTTCGAGAGAGAACGGCCCAGTACGAGTGCGGAGATTAAAACCTATGCCGCTTTTCCATCGCTTTGCTACGTGCCGCCGTCGCGCACAGACACCGATGAAATCATCGAGCTTGTCCGTTATCTCGACGCCACAGCCGGCGCTTATGGCAAAACGGTGGGGGTTTTAGCGTCATCCTTTACGCTCAATGTTGATATTCTTCTCAATGCGGAAGCGTCCATAGGCACCCCGCGGATATCCGATATTGACAGGTCCTATTTGCTTCGGATGCCGGAGGTGGACGGACGGGACCCTCTGCCTGGCACGCTTTTTCAATGCGACTTTCTGCTCGTTGCCAACCCCATCCAACTTCATTTGGGAACAGAAAAGCAACAAAGCATCGCCATTCCCGCTGAGGCGGTACTCAGCGGGAATGGCTTTGGCGCAGCGTACCGCCCGACGGGAGAAACGTTTTATATTGGCCATGACCGCTCAATCAAGGTCCAGCTCTATGAGAAGACACGGGAAATTACCCAGGCGGAACAAGACGCGCTGCTCGATACATACGCCGCGGCCAAGGCCGGAAACTGAATATATCCGTAAAAAATTCTGCGTACGGTACCTACGGAAATACTTCCGGAGACCGAGCGCAGAATTTTTATAGGATCTTTTAACCTTTTTCTATTTTCCGCCGATGTCACCGGGCGCACCCAGATTAATGCCGTTGGCCGTTAATACCTCAATGGCGCGTTCGTTATTCTCCACACGGATGATAACGTAAGCACTGCCCACCTCATGCGTAATAAAGGCGTAGACGTACTCAATGCTGATGTCCGCGTCCGACAGGATCCGCAGCACCTTGGCCAGGCTCCCCGGCGTATCGGAAATAGATACGGCTATGACCTTGTTCACACTCGTTACGTACTCGTCCTTGTTCAAGACCTTCAGCGCCAGGTCTGGCTTGTCTACAATGAGCCTTAAGATTCCGAATTCCGAGGTGTCGGCGATGGACATCGCGCGCAGGTCGACGCCGCTTGTCCCGAGCGTTTCTATCACCTCGACGAGCTTGCCGGGTTTATTTTCCACAAAAATGGATATCTGATCAACCGTCATATTAATTCCTCCGATCCAGTATGCTGTTTACCGGCTTATATCTTGCGCTTGTCAATGACACGGACGGCTTTGCCTTCGCTGCGCGCCATGCTTTTGGGCGCTTTGAGCGTGACCTTTGCGGCAATCCCAAGCATGGATTTGAGCTTTTCCATAATCTCTTTTTCACGGTTTTCGATCTGCTTAACCGTATCGGAGAACATTTCCGGGTTCATTTCCACCCAGACGTCCAGCGTATCGGTATGGTTGACGCGGTCGACGATGATCTGGTAATTGGCCGACAAACCATAGCCGAGGAGCACCGTTTCAATCTGCGAGGGAAAGACGTTGACGCCGCGGATGATGAGCATGTCATCGCTGCGTCCCATGGGCTTGGCCATTTTGACGAGCGTACGTCCGCAGCCGCATTTACCGCGCGTCAAGACGCAGATATCGCGGGTACGATATCGCAGCAGCGGGAACGCCTGCTTCGTGATACAGGAGAACACAAGCTCACCCTTCTCGCCGTCGGGCAGGACCTCTCCCGTTTCGGGGTTGATGATCTCGGCGATAAAGTGATCCTCGTTGATATGCATGCCCGACTGCTCCGAGCACTCAAATGAAACGCCCGGTCCGATGATCTCCGTCAGTCCGTAAATATCGTATGCCTTGATACCGAGGTTTTCTTCGAGATGTAATCGCATTTCCTGGCTCCATGGCTCCGCGCCAAAGATGCCGGCTTTCAGGTTTATTTTATCCTTCAGGCCCATTTCGTCAATCGTTTCGGCTAAGTACTCCGCATAGGACGGCGTGCAGCATAAAATCGTCGATCCCAGATCGCACATGAACTGGAGCTGCCGCTCCGTGTTCCCCGAGGACATCGGCAGCGTCAGACAGCCAACCTTGTGCGCGCCGCCGTTGAGGCCCATGCCGCCTGTAAACAGTCCGTAGCCGTAACCAACGTGGACCACGTCGTCCGGCGTGCCGCCGGCCGCCACGATGGCGCGCGCACAGCAGTCGTCCCAAAGATCGAGGTCATGCTGCGTGTAAAACGCGACGACACGCTTGCCTGTCGTTCCGCTGGTGGAATGGATACGCACACAGTTTGAAAGCGGCTCGGCCAGAAGTCCGTACGGATAAGCCTCGCGCAGGTCGGCTTTCGTGATGAACGGAAGCTTTTTCAGGTCTTCCGTCGATTGTATGTCCTCGGGCTTCACGCCCTTGTCGTCCATGAGCTTTTTATAATACGGGACGTTTGTGTACAGCCTGTTCACCGTATCGACAAGCCGTTCGTCCTGCAGCAATTTTATAACGTCCGGAGACGCACATTCAATCTCCGGGTGGAAGTATTTATGCAAAGAAATCCCTTCCCTTCCTATAAGCATATTTATACCGGTCGCCTATAAACCTTTGTCTCAGGCGTTCCGTCCGAGCTCAAACGCTTTTTTATTGAGCTCCAGAAATTTAGGCGGTACGCTTTCCTCAAGCGCTTTGAGCCACGCTGCTTCGGAAAGCGAAAAGTATTGTGACAGCCGGCCCATCAAAACGATGTTCACCGCTTTGGACGAGCCTGCCTGCTCGGCCAGGGACAGCGCGTCAAACGCGTCGACCTTGGCGCCGGTCTTTTTCATTTGTTCGCTCAGTTCGCCGGGATAAGCGGCCGCGCCCGTGATAACAGGCATCGGCTCAATCTGCTGCGTGTTCGTTATAAGCTGTCCCTCGGGACTTAAATATGCGAGCCAACGGGACGCTTCAAGCAGCTCAAAGGAGATGATATAGTCGGCCTCGCCGGTGTCCACCACGGGCGAATAAACCTTGTCGCCATACCGCACGTACGTGACGACGGAACCGCCGCGCTGGCTCATGCCGTGGACTTCCGATACCTTTACGTCATAGCCTTCGTTCATTAAAAGGCGTCCGAGCAGCTTGCTGGCCAAAAGCGAGCCCTGCCCGCCGACACCGACGATCATAATGTTTTGTGTTTTCATGGCTCAGACCTCCTTCGCCGTCGACTCAAACGCGTCGAACGCACACAGCTGTGTGCACACGCCGCAGCCGACGCACAGCGTTGCGTCGACTGTGGCTTTCCCGTCCTTAAAGCTGATGGCGGGACAGCCGATCTTCATACAGGCTCGGCAGCCCTTGCATTTGTCGCTATCGACCTTGAGCGCCGGTTTGGCCTTGACGGTCTTTAAAAGCGCGCAGGGACGGCGGGAGATAATGACGGACGGCTCTTCGGCCAGAAGTTCTTCCTTGACGGCCTCTTCACATTGCTTCAAATTGTAGGGATCCACGACGCGCACGCGTGAAATGCCAATGGATTTACACAGGGCTTCCAGATCAATTTTCCCAGCCGGCTCGCCCTTGATATTAAGGCCCGTCGTCGGGTTTTGCTGATGGCCTGTCATGCCGGTAATGGAGTTGTCGAGGATGATAACGGTCGAGCAGGAACCGTTGTAGGCGATGTTGATAAGCCCCGTTACACCTGAGTGCATAAACGTCGAATCGCCGATTACGGCTACGGAATTCTTTTCACCCTCGGCGCCCAGCGCCTTATTAAAGCCGTGCAGGCCCGATACGGACGCGCCCATGCAGATGGTGGAGTCCATCGCGCCGAGGGGCGCTGCCGCGCCGAGCGTATAGCAGCCAATGTCGCCGATGACGTGGGCTTTATTTTTAACGAGCGCGTAAAACAACCCCCGGTGCGGACAGCCCGCGCACATGACGGGCGGACGCATGGGAATGTTGGTGTCCAGAGCTTTTACAGCCGGAACGGCCAGTCCGAGCTTTTCCCGAATGAGATTTTGCGAGAACTCGCCGACATCCGGGAAAAGCGATTTACCCGTAACGTCAAGCCCAAGCGATAAGCAGTGTTCTTCAATAAAACCGTCGAGCTCCTCAACGACAATAAGCTTTTTAACCCTGGCGGCAAAGTCTTTAATGAGCTTAACCGGCAGCGGGAAGACGAGGCCAAGCTTTAAAACGCTGACCGTTTCGCCGAAGACCTCCTTGACGTACTGATAAGCCGTGCCGGAGGTGATGATGCCCATGTCCGTGCCGCCCATCTCCACGCGGTTGAGGCTCGACGTCTCGGCAAATGCCGTCAGCGCTTTGGTCCGCTCAATGACGACCGGATGGCGGTTGCGGGCATTGGCGGGCATCATGATGTATTTCGCGCCGTTTTTCTCATATGGTACAGGCGTTTTTTCAACGCGCTCGCTGGTTTCCACGATGCTCTGCGAGTGCGCGATGCGCGTGCACGAGCGGATGATGAACGGCGTGTCAAACTGCTCGGACAGGTCATAAGCCGTCTTTGTAAATTCCAGGCATTCGGCGGAATCGGACGGCTCGAGCATCGGCAGCTTGGTCGCCTTGGCGTAGTATCGCGAATCCTGCTCGTTTTGAGACGAGTGCATGCCGGGATCGTCCGCTACGGCGATGACCATGCCGGCGTTAACGCCGGTATAGGAGATCGTAAACAGCGGGTCGGCCGCCACGTTCAGGCCGACGTGCTTCATACCGCAGAAGCTCCGTTTACCGCCGAACGCCGCGCCAAAGGCTACCTCCATAGCCACCTTCTCGTTGGGCGCCCACTCCGAATAGATCGCGTCGTACGTCGCGGCGTACTCCGTGATCTCGGTGCTGGGCGTCCCGGGATAACTGGAAACAACGTCTACGCCGGCCTCATAAAGTCCTCTGGCGACCGCTTCGTTTCCAAGCATCAAAGTCTTCAATTGCTTGGGCCCCCTTAATCTTTGCTTTTATCTGTATTTTCAATCTTAGCGATTTCTTTGATTATACCATCGGCATTCCCGGTTGTCCAAGTAAAAATCGCGCCAAACAATGCGTCATACAGTCTCTGTCACACAAAGGCGAAACACAATCCGCCGGCAGGCGGATTGTGTTTCATATTATTTGTTTACACTTACGGGCGCTTGATACTCGCGTTGAGGAACAATCCTATAACAGAAGCCCCGGCGAGAATAACAAACGTCCACACAAAGCTCCCCGTAGCGTCTTTAATAGCACCCGCCCATGTCGACGCAAATGCCGTTAAAATCAGCTGCAGGTTTAAAATCCCCAGATTGAGCGAAAAGTTTTTCTGGCCGAAGAACGCACCGACAAACGCCGTCGAACCGGTCGGGGCAAAACCGTATGTAATACCGCAAAGAATTGTACCGATGACCGTGATGCTCAAGGTGTTCGTCTGCAAGCCAAACGCAACCGTCAGCGGCGCGATGATTGCCAGGCCGCTTGTAACAAACTGTGTCTTGCGGCGGCCGATGACATCGAAAAGCCAGCCGGAAACGATCCGGCCAAAACCATTTGAAATAGCAATAATACCAACCATTGTCGCGGCGAAAGCATCGGCACCGCCGGCATCCGCAACGATGTTTTTTGCAAAGCCAAAGGACGCCCCGCCGACAGATGCCAGAAGCCAGAAGAAGATAAACAGTTTCCAGAACGAGAATCTTTTGATCATCTCAAGGGCCGTATAATCCCTGGTCTCGAAATCGTTTTCGTCCTTCTTTTCTTTCTTTTTGGGCGCGGGGAATTTCAGCCCCGCGGGTGGCTCCTTGATAATAAAGGCGACGATAATAAAAACAGCGGCCGTTATGATGGCGATACCGACAAAAGTCGAGCGCCATCCGATATTTTCCATTTTGATGGTTGCGGCTGCAACCTTTCCGATAATAATCGCATTCAGTCCAAAACCCATTAGAAGAAGTCCGGACGCCATGCCCCTTTTATCGGGGAACCATGCTGAGACGGTGCCTATAACCGTGTTATATACAACACCAATAGCTATACCGCCCAGGAAACCATATGACAGATATAAAACCGCAATATTCCCCTGCATCTGTGACGCGATAAAAAAGCTGAGGAAAATAAGAACGGCACTGATCAAAAACCGTACCATCGGTGATAATTTCTTTGAAAGCAACCCGGATAAAAACCCACCAATACAAAAGACCGCCAGCGTAATCGTAAAGTTCAAACCCAGCTGTGCGTTATTCCAGCCAAACTCCGCTGCCAGCGGCGCCGCCAGAATAGACCATGCGTAAATGATGCCCGCAAACAGAAGCGTGATAACGCCGACGACGAGCTGCAGCCATCTAATCCCTATTTTATTTTCCATTAATATAGTACTCCCCCTTGTTTGATCCCTTACTTAATCCCTTTTACGCGTTGGATTGAGCGGCAACGATGCTGTCGGCCCCGTACAGGACACGCAGCCTCGGCTTCTCTATTTTTCCGGTCGGGTTTCTCGGCACTTTGGCGAAGATGATCTTACGGGGGCGCTTATAACGCGGCAGCTCGTGACAGAACGCGTTGATGTCCTCTTCCGTACAGCTATGGTCCTGCTTAATCTCGATAATCGCCGCTGTGATTTCCCCCAGACGAACGTCCGGCAGCCCGATAACCGCCACGTCCTTAATGTCCGGGTGCGCGCTTAAAAAGTCCTCGATCTGGACGGGATAGATGTTCTCCCCGCCGGTGATGATAACGTCTTTTTTACGGTCCACCAGAAAGATAAATCCATCCGGGTCCATATATGCCATATCGCCGGTCAACAGCCATCCGTCTTTTAAGACCTCATTCGTGGCTTCCTCGTTATGATAGTAGCACGTCATGACGCCCGGGCCCTTGACGCAAAGCTCCCCAACCTCGCCCTGCTCCACGGCCAGCCCGTTTTCGTCAATGATCCTGATTTCCCATCCGTAACCCGGTATGCCGATTGCCCCGACCTTATGAATATTCTCCACGCCCAAGTGTACGCAACCGGGGCCGATGGACTCAGACAGGCCGTAATTCGTATCGTATTCGTGATTCGGAAAATAGTCCTTCCAGCGCTTAATCAGGCTTTGCGGCACCGGCTGCGCGCCAATGTGCATCAGCCGCCACTGGTCAAGGTTATAATCGGAAGTTTTAAGGTCTCCCCTGTCAAGCGCGTTTAAAATGTCCTGCGCCCACGGCACTAAAAGCCAGACGATCGTGCACTTTTCACGGGATACGGCGTCGAATATATATTTCGGTTCCGTACCTTTCAAAAGCACGCCTTTGCCCCCGACGAGAAAACTCCCGAACCAGTGCATCTTTGCACCCGTGTGATACAGCGGCGGGATACACAGGAAAACATCGTCTTTCGTCTGGCCATGGTGTGCCTGCTCACACGCGCACGCGTGCATAAGGCTGCGGTGCTTATGTAATATTGCCTTTGGAAAACCCGTGGTGCCCGAAGAAAAATAGATGGCGCCGTCATCGTCGTCGTTAATGTCAATCAGCGGCGACGCGCTCGAGCAGTCGGCTGTTAAAAGCGTGTAATCCTCGGCAAACGGCGGGCATTCGCCGCCACCCGTATATATGAGCAGCCTGTTTTGGGAAATGGAGTCGGCAATTTCCTCGACGCGCCCGATAAACTCCGGGCCAAAGACGAGAACATCCGCCTCGGCCAGATTGAGGCAATACTGAATCTCCTCGGCCGTATACCGGAAATTGAGCGGTACGGCCAGAGCCCCGGTTTTCAGTACACCAAAATATATCGGGAGCCATTCCAGCCCGTTCATCATCAATATGGCAACCTTATTGCCTTTTTTGATTCCGACGCTTAATAAAAAGTTAGCCATCCTGTTGGCTTTTTCATTGAAAACATTCCACGTAATCTCCCGGCGGTAGTACGGGGCGTGCGACGGCTCGATGAGCTCGTATTCCTTCCAGGTGACGTGACGCTTCTTCTCCTGCTCCGGATTGATCTCCACCAGGCAAACGTCATTACCGTACAGTCTGCAGTTTTTTTCTAACACCTCTGTAATTGGCATATAGGCAACCCCCTCGTTGTTGTTACATCAAGGTGCATGATTTTATAAATAAAGCGCCGCCGGCTTTTTAAAACCTCACATGCGCTCCATGTCAAACATAATTAAAGCTCCCATACGGGAAGCTTCATCCTTCTGCTTTCACTAAATACAGCTGTCCGGACGCAAGCCTATCCATCTTTCAGCGATTTAACCAGCCCCGCATTTAGTGTATTTGGTCTTTAAAGCATTAAAGCGACTATAGCAGACAGCACGCCGTTTGTCAAGATGATCATCGTTCATTTTTGCGACGGCTCATGTTTTTCAGTCAGGCAGGCTATGGGCTGCGCACTATATGATTTCCTGGTAATGTTTACAAAAAAGCTGCCGAATGATAACATAAAATCACTCGAAATAGTGTGAAAGTTGGGAGGCGCGCGGATGCGCAAGCTGGCTTGGGCGGCCTTATCGTTTTCCGCCGCTGTTTTCCTGTCCCGGTACCTGCTGCCCGCGTCGTGGCTCTTATACGGCTCGGCCGCCTGCGCCGTTCTCGGTGCGGCGGGTTTTCTGTTCAGATCATCTGCTCGCCAGCGGATTGTACTCGCTGGTCTGGCGCTTGCCGCCGGCTTTGTTTGGACAGCGTTTTATACGAACGTCTTCCTAAAACCGGCTGAGACGCTGGACGGCGTGACCGAGACGGTATCGGCCATTGCTTTAAGCACGCCGGAAAATACAGACTACGGCTCAAAGCTGACCGTAACCATCAAGCAGGACGGCTTGCCGGACGTCAAGACGATACTTTACGTCTTTGAGGCCCTGCCAGAAATAAATGCCGGCAACTCGTTAACGTTTACAGCTCGTTTCAAGCTGGCAGATACGGTATTCGGTGAGGAAACGGACGGCTATTTCTCCAAGGGGATTTTTCTCACGGCATACGCGGAGGGCGGCATAGCCATAACGGACCGGCACACGCCGCTCAGATATTTTCCCGCGTACATAGCCGATCGGTCCGGCCAGGTGGTTGACCGCATTTTCCCGAATGGCGTCAGGGGCTTCATGCGTGCGCTTCTTTTAGGCGACACCTCCGGCGTTTACGGCGACCCTGTACTCTCATCGTCCATGGCGGCGGCCGGCGCGTCGCACGTCGTGGCGGTATCGGGGATGCACCTGGCGTTTCTCGTCGGCTTTGTCAAAATCATCGTCCGGAAAAAGCGTCGGCTGGCCGCGGTCGCCATTCCCGTCATTCTACTGTTTATGGCCGTCGTCGGCTTCCGCCCGTCGCTGGCACGCGCCGGCATCATGCAGATTTTTCTGCTGTGCGCGCCGCTTTTCAAGCGTGAAAACGACGTCTTCACCTCTTTGTCGGCTTCACTCATGCTTATCCTTCTGATCAACCCGTACGCCGCGGTCAGCGCGGGGCTACAGCTGTCGTTTGCCGCGACGCTGGGGCTGGCGCTGTATGCCGAAAAGCTCTTTACACGTCTTGATGAGCCATTGAGATATAAAAAGCTCTATTCTTACAAGCTTGTAAGAATAGCCATACGCTTCATCATCGGCGGCTTGTCCTCAACGCTTGCGGCACTTGCCTTCTCAGTACCGTTGGCCGCGGTTCACTTTGGAATCGTCTCGATCGTCGCACCTTTGACGAACCTGCTCATACTCCTGCCGGTATCACTGGCTTTTATTGGCGGCATGCTCGCCCTGATACTGGGATTCATATTCGCACCGGCCGGTATTGCATGCGCTTTCATAGCAGCGCTGCCCGTCCGCTGGATTATTGCCGTCATCGGCGGTCTGTCGCAGCTGCCCTTTGCGGCCGTTTACACCTCAAACCCCGCCGCCGTTATCTGGCTTATTTATACTTATGCAATGCTCCTGGCGCTGTGGCTGTCACGCGCACGGCTGCGTCAGCTTCTAACGCCGGCATGCCTGTCCGCCGCGTCCCTAAGCCTGATACTTGTGGCCACATCCGTTACGTCCGCGGCCGGCGGCTTTCGCGTCACGGCGCTGGATGTGGGACAAGGCCAGTCGATCATCCTCACATCCGGGCAGTACACTGCCGTTGTAGACTGCGGCAGCGTCAGCGGAAAGGACGCAGGAGACCGGCTTATACGGAATCTTAAAAGCGCCGGGCGTGGGCGCATTGACCTGCTGGTACTCACGCATTTCCACACCGACCACGCCGGCGGCGTTGAAGAAGTCCTCAGCCGTTTCCCCGTCACAGCTCTCGCAATGCCGGACCCATCGACAGACGGCGGCAATTTGGCAGCGGACATCGAATCGCTGGCGCATGACAAAGGCATCCGGACCGTTTACGTAACCGAAAACCTCACAGCGTCGCTTGGCAGCATGACACTGACACTGTACGCACCGGTCGGCACCTCGGATGAAAACGAACGCGGTGTCGTAATCCTCGCAACGCAGCGGGAATTTGACGCGCTGATTACAGGCGATATCTCAGACGATACGGAAAGGGCGCTTCTAGCATCGGCGGCGCTGCCGGATATTGAAGTACTGGTGGCCGGCCATCACGGGTCGAAGTACGCGACGTCCGACGAACTCCTGGACGCCGTCACCCCAGAGGCCGCCCTTATATCCGTCGGCTACAACAGCTACGGGCACCCCTCGCCTGAGACGCTCCAGAAGCTGGCCAGAAGCGGCATTTTAATATACCGAACCGACCTTTTGGGAAATGTAACAGTCAAGGCACGGCAAAATAACAAATGAGTAATCATGCCGCCCGCAATTGTTAGGTATGGAAATGCAAGCTGGCAGGATGTATAATGATCGGGAAAACGGCGCGTCTCGGACGCAACGGAGGCTTTTCATGGCAAAAAAAACTCAAACAGACAAGAAAAACGACGCGCTGGACGCGCTAAAAAACGATATCTCCGCTGGCACTCCCCGTAATCTCTACATTTTTCACGGTGTGGAGCGCTATCTTCTGGAGCACTATCTCGTCAAGCTCCGCACGCTTTTATGTCCCGGCGGCCTGAGCGACTTCAATTACAGGCGCTATGAGGGCAAAGGCCTCGGTATCAACGAGCTCGTCACAGCCTGTGAAACGCTGCCGATGCTTTCTGAGCGCACGCTCGTCGAGATTCACGATTACGACCTGTTTAAATCAAGCGAAAACGAGCGGGAGGCACTAACGGCGCTCTTTTCAGATGTACCCGAATACGTCTGCCTCGTCTTTGTTTACAACGTGCTGGACTACACACCCGACAAGCGGCTGAAAAAGCTGACCGCAGCCCTGAGTACATCAGCATCCGTCGTCGAGTTCGCGCCGCAGCCGCAGTCCAAGCTTATCAAGTGGATACAGCAGCATGTAAAGGCGGGCGGAAAGCAAATCGACACGCCGACGGCAGAATATCTGGCCTTTATTACGGGCGGCCTGATGACGACGCTGGGGACCGAAATTGATAAACTGTGCTTTTACGCGCCCGGTCAGGCCGTCACGCGCACCGATATTGACGCCGTGGTCTCCCCAGTCCTCGACGCCGTGTCGTGGAAGCTGACGGACAGTCTTGTCAGCGGCCGTTTTGACGACGCGGCGGGGATACTCGTCGACCTTTTAAATATGCACGAGCCGCCGCACAAGCTGATGTACACAATCACACTCAAGCTCCGGCAGCTCATGGCGGCGCGGCTGTGCCTGGATCGTGCGCAGGGTGAAAAAGACCTCATGCGACTGGCCGATATCCGCTTCGAGTTCCAGGCGCGCAACCTTCTGTCAAGCGCTCGGAAAACAACAGCGGCGCGCTGCGCCCGCTTCGTCCGCCTGTCGGCCGATACGGCGCTGCGTATGAATATGGGCGGCGACCCCGAAGCGCTCCTCACGGAGCTTGTAATCCAGCTGGCCGCATGCTATAAGGGGAGCGTTTTATGCTGAGCGTCCGTGAGGTCATCGTCGTGGAGGGCCGGCACGATAAAAACGCCGTCAAAGCCGCCGTTGATGCCGTCATCGTCGAGACAGCCGGCTTCGGTGTTTTTTCAAACGACGAGAAAATTGCGCTCCTGAAACAGCTGGCCGACGCGCGCGGGCTCGTTATACTCACCGACAGCGACAGCGCCGGTTTCTTAATACGCAATAACCTGAAGGGCCGTTTAAACGGCAAAAACGTCAAGCACGCCTATATTCCGGACATCAAAGGACGCGAACGGCGTAAAAGCAAACCATCCAGAGAGGGTAAGCTCGGCGTTGAGGCCATGAGCCGCGACGTTATTATCGATTGCCTGAAAAGAGCCGGCGCAACACTTTCGGACGGCATTGAACCGGCGCGCAGCGAGCCGATCACAAAAGCCGACCTCTATGAAGCCGGCCTCACGGGACAACCCGGCAGCGCCGCGAGACGTCAGGCTTTGCTTGTTGAGCTTGGACTTCCCGAACATTTGTCTCCCAACGCTCTCGTGGACGTGCTCAGCGCTCTTTATACGAAAGAGGCGTTTTTCAGCCACATTTGTCGCATTAACGCGTAAAAGCGTAAAGATTGTGAAATAGTTGAAAATATATGTCTGAAAATTTTCATGGCTGCCACGGCTAGTTGGCAGCCTGTTTTTATGGCCCCTACATTTTGTACCCTCGTCGAACAGTGTCGAATAGCGCGAATTTTTACGGTGGATTTCTCGGATGGCATATGGAATAATTTGACCCGGGACATCAAAACAGCGAGAGGAGTTATTGAGCAATGCGTCATATGGAAATCTGCAGAAAAAAAACACGGCTGAACACGGAGACCGACTGCACCCTGGTATACTACGTCACCGTCGATGAATGGACCAATCCCAGCACCGGCATGGAACTGGAGTCGTTCGGCGTCGGTGTTACGATCTGTGAAAACGGTGAAACGGGGATCGTACCGAATGTGACCTTCAGTAAGACAGGTATCCTTTCGCTGGCCGATACGCTCGCTTTTCATCTGGTCACGCCTGTCACCGTGCGCGACGTCGTTGAGGATTGGCTGAACGCCGATGGCCTTTGATGCGATGATGCGTCATATAGAGGCATTTGCCAGCCAACGGGGGCAGGCAGATGCTTTTTTATGTACACAACGTCGTTTATATGTGTTATAATATCAAGCAAAATAGATATGCGCTTTTATGTCCGTTCCCCGCCTGGTTGATCAGGTAGAAATATGGCGTATTATACATTAAATTCTTGACGTTTATAGTATAATAGCAATCCCCTTCGCCGATGGACCACAAATAATAAATAGAGAACGGAGGTCCCTTATGAAATGCCCGTACTGCGGCTATTCCGAAAGCCGCGTCATCGACTCCAGACCTGCCGAAGAAGGCGCGACGATCCGCCGCCGCCGCGAATGCCTGTCCTGCCAAAAAAGATTTACAACGTATGAAATCATGGAACGCGTTCCGCTGATCGTCATAAAAAAAGACGGTAGCCGACAGACATTCGACAAAATGAAGATTTTAAACGGCCTTCTCCGGGCCTGTGAAAAGCGCCCCGTCGCACTTTCAGAAATGCAGCAGATTGCCGACGAGATTGAGCAGGAACTCCAGAATTCTCTGGAACGTGAGATTGATTCAACCGTTATCGGCGAGCTGGTCATGAAAAAGCTTAAGAACCTCGACGAGGTCGCTTATGTCCGCTTTGCCTCCGTTTACCGGTCTTTCAAGGATCTCAATACGTTTATGGATGAGCTCAACAAGCTTTTAAAGGACAAGTAGTCAAAGCGTATTTTGCTAAAAAACGCTCCCAAAGCGGATCTCTTCGATGTCCGTGAGGCATTCCAGCCGGGCCGAAGCCGCCAGCGCCGCTCCTTTGGCTGCGCCGGGTTCCTGCGCATAGATCTGTTCGAGGAAACCATACAACGCGTCTGTGGCCGAATCAATTTCGGTATGCCTTAATACGAGATGCGTATAGGTGTTGCTTTCATTCCAAAGCTTCACCGCCGCTTCCGCTTTATGCTCAGCTTTATCCCAGTCTTCATCCTGCACCGCTTTCTCGGCTGCCTCGATGTAAGTGATAACGTCATCAGTCAGCTTATTTAAATAATGGATATTGACGAACGCGGCGGTGAGCATTAAAATCAGAAATATCCCCACGATGATCTCTTTTTTCATACGGCCTGTTCCATTACGGCAAAATAAATCCGGCCCGTTTCGTCGGCGGTCATCAGGTAAACATCCTTGGGGCTTTTAATATTTCGGGTTTGCAGCTGATTACTGAGCCAGTTTTCATTAAAGCCGAGCTTATGGAGATTATCGGTCAGTACGCGGCCATCGTTGACAATAATGACAGGATAGCCGGGGTCGTCAGTCACGACACTCATTTGCTTGGGCGTCAGCGGCGACTGATCTGTGTATAATATTGTTGACAAGGAACCGTCCGTTTCCAGTACGGCATATTTGACGGTGCTGATATCGGAGATGTTTTTCTTGCGCAGCTGCTCGGCCAGTTCATCCAGCGTAAAGCGGTTTTTCTTCATTTCTTTTTGGTCAATCTGCCCTTTTTGGATCACGAGGCACGGCTTTCCGCTGATAAAGACGCGCATCTTATTGCTCTTGATAATAACGGCCGAAATAAGCACCTCACAGCACAGAAGCGTTAAAACAGGTATCAGTCCGTATAAAAGCGGCGTACCGATATCCTGCAGCGGATGTGCAGCGAGGTCTGAAATCAAAACGGCGACGACAAGCTCTGCCGGTTCCAGTTCCCCGATCTGGCGCTTGCCCATGATCCGGAATGAAATAATGATCGCCGCGTACAGTATGAGCGTTCTGATGATCGCGATAGCCACAGCATCACCCCCCAGATTCATTAGTTAAGCTTATTATAGCTGAGGGTATTATAACCGGACGTCGCTCGGATATTTATCCGATAGGAGCGGCGTAGTTTTACTTTATGGCGCTTTGCGTGTATAATACGCAAAATGGTCAGCGCGCTGATGGCCGCCGTTTTCGGCTGAACATCAGTTGTATTTGTGCGCTGGGCGCACAGGAGTTTGTGTGATGCGTCACGCAAACGGCTGGTGTCCCAATTTCTCCCACCATCGGCGGGAACCGAAATGGACAAAAGCCACCCATGCGCGCTGTTCTTTCTCATCACCGTATGTGCGCATGGGCGCACAGGAGGCTTCTATTATGTCCATACACGAAGAATGCGGCGTTTTCGGCATTTACGATACGGCCGGCAACTGCGCCTGGAGCACGTACTACGGGCTTTACGCGCTGCAACACCGCGGCCAGGAGCAATGCGGAATCGCCGCTGTTAACAATCTCGAGCTCACCTGCTACCGGGACTCGGGCCTGGTTGGAGACGTTTTTAAGGAATCGACTCTCAACGAGCTCAATGGCACAATGGCCATCGGCCATGTCCGGTATTCGACAACGGGCGGCTCCCGGCGGGAAAACGCGCAGCCGCTGACGCTCAAGTATGTCAAGGGCTCGCTGGCGGTGGCCCATAACGGCAACCTCATCAATACCGACGAGCTCAAGCTGGAATACGAATACAAGGGCGCGATCTTCCATACCACGACGGATTCGGAGGTCATCGCGTATATCATCGCGCAGGAACGGCTGCGCTGCGGCAGCGTTGAGGAAGCGGTCAAGCGCGCGATGGGCCATTTATCCGGCGCGTATTCGCTTGTCGTCATGTCATCCCGGAAGCTGATTGCCGCGCGAGACCCGATGGGCTTTCGTCCGCTGTGCATGGGACGCCGCGGAGACGCGATCGTCTTCGCATCGGAAAGCTGCGCCCTCGACAGCGTCGGCGCGACGTTTGTACGGGATATCGAGCCGGGCGAGGTTGTCTGCGTGGAAGACGGCCGCATCACCAGCCTCAAAGATAACTGCGGCGGCAAATCACATCTGTGCATCTTTGAATATATTTACTTCTCGCGCCCCGACAGCATCATTGACAGCCAAAGCGTTCACGATTCACGGATGCTCGCCGGTGCGTATTTGGCAGAAGAATTTCCGATTAACGCCGATGTTGTAATCGGCGTACCGGATTCCGGCCTTGTCGCCGCCAAGGGTTATGCGCTGGCCTCCGGTATACCCTTCAACGACGGTTTTGTTAAAAACCGTTATGTGGCGCGCTCATTCATTAAACCCACGCAAGCCAGCCGCGCCATGGCCGTTAAACTGAAGCTCAATCCGCTCAAATCGACGGTTGCCGGCAAATGCGTCGTCATGATTGACGACTCCGTCGTCCGCGGCACAACCTCCGGCCAGATTATCAAGCTCCTCCGGGACGCGGGTGCCAAAGAAGTGCATATGCTCTCCTCCGCGCCCAAATTTATCAGTCCCTGCTATTTCGGCACGGACATCCCGTCTAAAAATGAGCTTTTCGCCACAAGTCACACGACGGAAGAGATGCGCCGTATCATCGGCGCGGACAGCCTCGGCTTTTTGAGCGTCAAAAACCTGCACAAGATCGCGCCGGACTCCAGATGCACCTTTTGCGACGCATGCTTTACAGAGAACTATCCGTTGTCGGTCAGCCACCTTGAAAAGCCCGGCTGCGGCTGCGGCGGCGGTGTCGGAGGCGATCTGCTGTGAGATTCACAAAGATGCATGGCGCGGGCAACGACTACATTTATATCAACACCTTCAAGGAGTCTGTCGTTGATCCGGCCGGCCTCACGATGCGCCTGTCGGACCGTCATTTCGGCGTCGGCAGCGACGGCATCATCCTCATTGGACCGTCTGACAAAGCCGACTTTAAAATGCGCATGTTCAACGCGCTTGACGGCTCGGAAGCCCAGATGTGCGGCAACGGCATACGCTGCTTTGGCAAGTACGTCCGCGACCGCGGACTGACTGATAAAACCGAGCTGGATATTGAAACGCTCGCCGGGATCAAGCATTTAATATTAAACGTTGGAAACGGCGCTGTAACAAGCGTCCGTGTCGACATGGGCGAGCCGGTACTTGAATCCCAGCGTATCCCCGTCTCATCGGACCTGCCCCGCTTCATACGCCAGACTGTCGCCGCGGTTGGGAACACCTATGAAATGACGTGCGTCAATATGGGAAACCCCCACGCCGTAACGTTCGTTGAAGACGTTGCGGCGCTCGACCTGCCGGTGCTTGGGCCGCCGCTTGAACATCATCCGCTTTTTCCACAGCGCGCCAATATTGAATTTATCGAGGTTGTCGACCCCAGCACACTAAAAATGCGCGTGTGGGAGCGCGGCAGCGGCGAAACGCTCGCCTGCGGAACCGGCGCGTGCGCCTCGCTTGTCGCGGCCGTCTTAAGCGGTCAATGCCGCCGCCGGGCAACGGTGATCCTTTTAGGCGGCGAGCTGGATATTGAATGGAGCGAAACCGACAACCACGTATATATGACCGGTCCGGCCGAATTCGTCTTCGACGGCGAAATTTTGTAGCCCCACCAGACCGTCTCTAAAATATAAACTATCAATGGATAGGCTTCCCTTGGGGGGAAGCTGTCAGCTTTGCTGGCTGATGAGGGAGCTATCAATTATAAATGACTCACACCCCTCATCCGTCGCGGCTAATGCCGCGCCACCGTCCCCCAGGGAAGGCTTTAAGTTTTTTCTAGAACGCCATTCCCCATAATTCTGTCAATTCATCCAATCTATCGAATATACTAAAGGAGAGTCTCAATGGTCCGTTTAAACGAAAACTTCCTGAAGCTTCCCGGAGGATACTTGTTCCCCGAAATCTCGCGCCGCGTGAAAGCCTTTACGGCTGAAAATCCGCCGAAGCCACTCATTAAGCTTGGCATTGGCGACGTGACGCAGCCGCTGTGCCCCGCCGTTATCAAGGCAATGCAACAGGCGACCGACGAGATGTCCAGGAAAGAAACGTTTCGTGGCTACAGCGACGACTCTGCCGGCTACGATTTTCTGAGAAACGTCATTTGCAATAAAGATTACAAAGCGCGCGGTGTTGACATCACACCGGACGAAATCTATGTTTCCGACGGCGCGAAAAGCGACTGCGGCAATATCGGCGATATCTTTTCTGTCGGCAACGTTGTCGCCGTTTGCGATCCGGTCTACCCCGTCTACGTCGACACAAACGTGATGGCCGGGCGCGCCGGTTCGCTTTTGGATAATGGCAAATGGTCCGACATTGTCTATCTGCCGTGTGTTGAGTCCAACGGCTTTTTTCCGGAGCTGCCTGAAAAGGTCCCCGATATCATTTACATCTGCTCGCCCAATAACCCCACCGGCACGACGGCAACCAAGGAGCAGCTGAAGGTCTGGGTCGATTATGCCAACAAAAACGGCAGCATCATTTTATTCGACGCGGCATATGAGGCGTTTATTACGGACGATACACTCCCCCACACAATATTCGAGGTTGAGGGGGCCCAAACGTGCGCCATCGAATTCCGCAGCTTTTCCAAGACAGCCGGTTTTACCGGCACGCGCTGCGCGTACACCGTCATTCCCGACGCGCTGGAGCGCGGCGGCGTCAAGGTAAGCGCGCTGTGGGCGCGGCGTCAGAACACGAAATTCAACGGCGTGGCCTACGTTGTGCAGCGCGGCGCCGAAGCGGTGTACTCGGCCGAGGGGCAGCCGCAGATAAAAGAGACCATTGCGTACTATTTAAATAATGCCAAAACGATCCGCGAAGGGTTCCGGAAAGCCGGCATCACCGCTTACGGCGGTGTCAATGCGCCGTATATCTGGGCCAAGACGCCGGATAACATGCCCTCGTGGGACTTCTTTGATCTTCTTTTAAAAAAGGCCTGCGTCGTGACGACGCCGGGTGCCGGCTTCGGCCCGTCGGGTGAGGGCTATATCCGCCTGACGGCCTTTGGAGAAGCCGCCGCTACGGCGGAAGCTGTCGCGCGCATCGTCGAAGTGCTTTAAAACGTCCACCACCATCAGGAGGTAATCATTCATGTGCGGTATTGTCGGATATACAGGACACCGGCAGGCGGCCCCGATCATGCTCGACGGGCTCAAGCGGCTGGAATACAGAGGGTACGACTCAGCCGGCGTCGTCGTCAGCGGCGAGAGCGCGCTGCAGCTGTGCAAGGCAAAAGGCTACGTCGATCATCTGTCTGAACTGATCGACGGCGGTCGCCTTTTAACAGGCACCACCGGCATCGGGCACACGCGCTGGGCAACCCACGGCAAGCCTTCGGACGAAAACGCTCATCCGCACGTCAGCTGCGCCGGTAAAATAGCGATCGTCCACAACGGCATCATTGAAAACTATCAGAAACTCCGGGAGATGCTTATTTCCAAGGGCGTTGAATTCAAGTCCGAAACCGATACGGAAGTCGCCGTTAATCTGATCCAATATTTTTATGAGGGCGATATCAAAAAAGCCGTCGCCGAGGCGGCGCTTCGGATGGAGGGCTCGTACGCGCTGGGTATTATCTGCGAGGACTTTCCGGATATGCTGCTGGCCACCCGCAAGGAAAGCCCGCTGATTCTCGGAGTCGGCAAAGACGAAAGCTTTCTGGCGTCCGATGTGGCCGCCATTTTACAGTACACGCGCGATGTGTATTATCTGGCCGACGACGAGATCGCCGTACTGACGCCCGACACAATTAAAATCTACACCAGTGAGCTTGAGGAGATCGACAAGCCGGTCTCCCGCGTCGACTGGGATATCTCAGCGGCTGAAAAAGGCGGCTACGAGCACTTCATGTTCAAGGAGATCATGGAGCAGCCTGAGGCGCTGCGCAAAACGATCTCACCGCGCATTAAACACGGCCGTGTCGTTCTCGACGAAATTAAACTTGACCCCGACTACGTTAAAAATCTGAAAAAGATATTTATCGTCGGCTGCGGCTCAGCGTATCACGTCGGCGTCGTGGCTAAATATAATCTTGAAAAAACGGCGCGCATTCCCGTCGAGGCAGTTTTAGCCTCCGAGTTCCGTTACGCCACGCCTCTCGTCGACGAGCAAACACTCGTGATCTGCATCAGCCAATCCGGTACGACGGCCGACACCATAGCCGCCATGCGCGAGGCGAAGCGGCTGGGCGCTAAGGTACTCTCCATTGTCAACGTCGTCGGCAGCGTCATCGCGTCCGAGTCGGACTGGTGCCTTTACACCTGGGCCGGACCGGAAATTGCCGTAGCCACGACGAAGGCCTACAGCACACAGTTGGCTGTTACATACCTTATTACAATTTATTTGGCGGACCTTCTCGGCACGATCTCTCAAGAAGAATACTCGACTGTCGTCGAGGGACTGTCCGCCCTGCCGTCGAAACTGGAAGAAATACTCAACGACAAGGAACATATTCAGTATCTGGCGTCCATTTATTTCAACAAGGACAATATCTTCTTCATCGGACGCAACATTGATTACGCGCTGACGCTCGAGGCGTCTTTAAAGCTCAAGGAAATTTCCTATATACACTCCGACGCCTACGCCGCCGGCGAGCTCAAGCACGGCACCATCTCGCTCATTGAGGAAGGCACCCTCGTTATCGCCATGGCCTCGTACTTAAGGCTCGTGGAAAAGACGGTCAGCAATATCGTCGAGGTTCAGTCACGCGGGGCCGAAATTCTCACTGTCACAACGGAACAAGGCCGCGAAGCCGTTACGTACGTGTCTGACAATATCATCACCGTGCCGGATATCCATCCCCTGCTGCTGGCGTCCCTTGCCGTCGTACCGATGCAGCTGTTTGCCTACTACGTCGCGCTCATGCGCGGCTGCAGCATCGACAAACCCCGCAATCTCGCAAAATCCGTCACTGTGGAGTAAAGTCAAATCCGCCCTATCATAAACAAACATAAAGACCGAAGAGCTTTAGATCTCTTCGGTCTTACATATTTATTCAGATGTAGTCTTATGCTGCCGGCTCGACCGTTACCGACCAGTTACGTGCTTCCAGTTCGGCAATATACGGCCCGGCAGACGCGGAGGGCGGCGTGTTTTGCGACAGATCCAACGTCCCGCCGTATGTGCCCCACGACGACGCTTCCGCCAGAATCGCATCTACCGCATTTTGATCCAGCAAGTTGTCATAGAGATCCAGGTGTGTCAGGCCCGAGCATCCCGCCAGCTCGACGGACTTCAGAAGGCAGCCATGTGCCTCTACAGATCCGTTTCGCCCTGCCGGAAACTGATTGGTAAAGTCAGCCGATGTCCACGCGTTCCAGGAGGTAATAACACTGCTGAGCGCCTTGGATCGGATGACCAGTTCGCCGGACTGGTCGGACGCCCAGTCCCACCATTCTTCAATAACCGGCAGCTGCTCGGCGGTGGGATGATTGACAACGGCCTCACTTTGTGCGCAGTAATGGTACAGACTCGCCATAGGCGACGTCAGCGGCACAAAAGTCACGACACTTTGATTGCCGGACATTCTGAGGTCACGGAGACAGCCGCTCACGGGATTTAAATCGATTTCATCCAAATCGTTTAACTCCAGGCACAGGCGAACGAGGTGCTCACACCCGGTCAAATCTATAGAGGATACCGAAGCGCCGTAGCATTCTATGTATTCAAGCGTGTTTAAACCGGAAAAATCCAGAAAGCCGGAGAGCGACGGCGTCGCGGCCAGAAACCGGATAAGCCCTGTCATATGATAAACGCCGTCAAGGCCGGCCACTGTCTGTACCGGATGGTCGTACGCGCCGCCGACATTGTAACGGCCCGCATCCTGCGTGTGGTCAAAGCCGACATTAAACGTGATAATATCGCCAAGTGCATCCGTGCCGTCGGTATACGCCGCCGTTAACTCAATGTGCCGAACCGCCGGCGCGTCGAATACGAGCGCGGGCGAAAGCCCCTCACAAGACGCACCCGTTTCCTCAACGGTCCACTTAACGACTGCGTCGGAGCTGTCAGCCAGTTCAAGAACGGGCATGAATGATACACCCGTTACCGTAAGCCTGACGGACGGCAGCTCATCCCTTGTTACAGATGCCGCTGCGTCCAGCTCTCCCCGCGAGCTGGACTGTTCCGTGTCTGTCTGGCCGTCTGTCTGATTTGGAATAAGGATGGCGGCAGCGATCAGAACGGCTGCCAGCCCAATAAAAATAATGGCCCCTATAACTTTTTTCACTGTAAGGCCGTTTCCCTTCAATGGTTAATTATTGCATCGAAATTTGTCATACTTATAATAATTCATGTGCCGCGGGAAGGCAAGCCGCCCCATTAACAATTTATCTAATATGTGCGCCTTAAAAGTAATATTGCGTTATCTGACAGAATACTTGACATGAGGGATAGGCGATGTGTAAAATCAAACCGAATAAATACTGTTTTATGGTAATATCCTTTATTCGGCAATACCGTGTAACGGCCGCACGTAAAGCGGTGGTTGCGTTCTAAACCTTATTGAGAAAGGGCGTTTTCAATGAAGTACAATATTCAGGGCGACAGCCTTCCGGTTGTCATTTGCCAGCTTGATCCCGGCGAGGCCATGATCAGTGAAGCCGGCGGGCGCACCTGGGCCCGCGGCAACGTCCAGACGGAAACCAAATCGGGCGGCGCCAAAAAAGCCCTCGGACGCATGTTCTCCGGCGAAAGTCTGTTTATGAGCGTGTATACGGCGATGGGTCCCTGCGAAATCGCGTTTGCCTCCTCGTTCCCCGGCCGCATTATCGCCCGCCAGCTTAATCCCGGCGAGAGCATCATCTGCCAGAAAAGCTCATTTTTAGCAGCGACGGCAGGCGTCGATCTGTCCGTCTTTTTCCAAAAAAAGCTTGGCGCCGGTCTGGTCGGCGGCGAAGGTTTTGTCATGCAGCGCGTTACAGGCCCCGGTATGGTTTTTCTTGAAATGGATGGGCATTGTGTCGAATATGATCTGGCCCCCGGCGAGCCCATCGTCTGCGATACCGGCGTTGTGGCCATGATGGATTCCACATGCTCCATCGATGTCCAGATGGTTAAGGGTATAAAAAACGTTTTCTTTGGCGGCGAGGGACTGTTTGACACCATCGTCACGGGCCCCGGCAAGGTCTGGCTTCAGACGATGACCATCCCACACATTGCCGGCCTTATCGCGCCCTTCCTCCCCAGCAGCAACAAATAAATATTTTTCAAGGGCGTCGCATCATCTGAGCCATAGCCTGTCCCACAGGTGTAACGAACCTTAAAAAAGGATATTGAAATGAACCCCCAAACGTAGGAATATTACTGCGATTGGGGGAATTTTCATGTTGAGAGACTAATATGACGGGTGGTTTTTCATGGCTCAATCTCCGTTCCCGGTGACAAACGGATAGGTGCCGGTCACCCATTGGCTATATTGATATTATCCATTAATATCTTTTCAATTTCATCAGCAGGCATTGGTTTATAGTAATAAAAGCCCTGCACCTCATCGCACTTTTTCTGATATAAGAATTCAAGCTGCCTCGACGTTTCAACACCTTCGGCAAGTACTTTCAGTCCCAGGCTTTTGGCCAGGTAAATGATTATTTTAGTTATTTCTTTGTCTTTGTCATTGTTCTCCATGCCCTGTATAAACTGCATATCTATTTTAATTCTGTCTACAGGAAGGACTTTTAATCGGCTAAGTGAGGAATATTCTGTACCGAAATCATCTATAGAGATATATACACCTAACGCTTTAAGCCGTCTCAATGTATCTGCTATATAGTCGGCGCCTTTTATTGCAACACTTTCCGTAATCTCTATTTCTAAATAGGACGCATCCAGTCCCGTTTCCCTGAGAATTCGTTCAATGCTTTCAACAAAATCCAGATTCTTAAATTGGTGCACGGATACATTAACTGCCATTCGAATCCCGGGCAACCCCATATCCTGCCATTTTTTATTTTGATCGCAGGTTTTTTTGATCACCCACTCGCCGATGCTGATTATTAAGCCGTTTTTTTCCGCCAATTCAATAAACACGGTTGGCGATATCATACCCAGCTCAGGATGCTTCCAACGCAGGAGCGCTTCCAGTCCAACAACCTGATTTTGCGAAAGGCAAACCTGAGGCTGGTAATAGATCATTAATTCACCTCGTTCCAGCGCTCTGTACAGGTCATTCGACAGTTTCATATTTTTATGTACTTCGTTCTTCAAAGCAGATGTGCAGGATACATATTGGTTTTTCCCCATCGTTTTTGCTCGATACATAGCGATATCGGCGTTTTTGACCAGTGTATCAACATCCCCGCCGTCCACCGGATAGATCGACAAACCGGCGCTGGCCGTAATATTAATTTCCTTTCCGTTAATATTAAAGGGTTTTTGAAACAGGTTCATTATATTACCAGCAATTTTCATGATATCTCTGCCGGCTGTAATATTGCTAATCATAATGATAAATTCATCCCCGCCAAAACGGGCAATCGTATCAGACCTGCGTATCCGTGATGATAACCTGTCGGCTACTTCGCTTAGCAGAACATCTCCGCTATTATGACCCAGCGTCTCGTTAACCGCTTTAAAGCAGTCCAAATCAAGGAACAAAACACCGATCAGCTTTTCCGTCCGTTTTGCCAACGAGATGGCTTGTCCTGTACGATCCATAAAAAGCATTCGATTCGGCAACTTCGTCAGATGGTCGAAATAAGCCATAAACTCAATTTCTTTATCTACGCTGATTTTTATGTAGCTTGTGGCAAGCAGATTTGTTATCAGATCGAGCATTTTGCATTGTTCGTCTGTCCATTTGTGTGAATCCTTGATGGAATCAACCATAGTAACGCCGACCAATTTTTCATCTACTATAACCGGTAATAACATAAGCGCTTTGATACCATATTGAGCGATCAGGTTCTTAACATCCTCAGCAGCAAACGGCAATAGCGTTTCATCGGTAATAAGTACGGATTGATTGTTTTGATTCTCCAGCAGTTTTTCCAAAATGAATTCAGCTGACAGGCAATCAATAAAAGATCCCTCGCCATTCCCCCATTTATATACTTTATTGTCTGATATGTTTCTGTCGCTTACAAACCAAAAGTAAGTCTGATCTGCATCAAAGAACTGGCCGATTTTTTGAAGCAGATAATCAATTTTATCATCCATATTCTGCAGGCTGATGTTAACAAATGCAAAAGATATATTCGAAATCATTTTTTGATACCTGCTTTGATACGATATCTGCTTAAGCTTCAATATAAAAATCTTATTAACACAATAACTCAGCCAGGTCACGACCAGATATATCCCCACTCTGTAGATAAATTTATAGACGTTGTAAGAAATCGAGAATTTATGTGAATAAATTAAAAGAATCAGCTGTGATAAAATCGGGGTTGCGGTAACGGCTGCTAAAAAAGATCGCTGATTAAACATTAGCGCTATGATGATTAAAACAAGCGGAAATACCCATAACTGTGTATCGGCTGCAAACCAAAATGTAATCACAATAATACTAATTATTATTATTGTAACATTCAGCGAAAATTTTAAGTTTTCCGCCTTAATTCTCCGAAACAGCTGAACGGCAATTCCAACAGCCAGAAACAGAGCGACTTTTACTGTTATCTCAGTTCTGGCTGGCATATTCAACGTCAATATACTCAAGACAGCAAACAAAATATAAGTAATTGACAGATAGAAATAAAGCTGGCTTCTCGTTTGGTCTGTTAAAATGACCTCGTCACTGTTGTGAGTCTCCAGTTTCAGCACACCAAAGTGTTTGATGGAATAAAAAAAGGCCGCAACAGGAATAAGCGTGGCAGCAGGCCCCAACTGCGGAATAGGTAACGCGGCAAATATGTTGTATGCTATATCCGTCATGCTTCCGATGGCATATGCCGCTAAAAGTGCAGCTAAAATATAATTGGCCTGCTTAATAACGTATTTATCTGTTTTGTTTTTTCTTTTCCAAATAACTATAATAAGCAGACCGGCTACAGCACAGCAGATATAATATGCATAAAAAAACAGATCCCAGCCGTTATTTATAGCCCTGTTAATCCACCCCGATGGAGTTTGAATCAAATTGTATTGCAATCCCGCCATTTTATCGGACAACGAAAATATGTAAAGAGTAATGACGGCCGGCATATACAAAATAAAATAAGACCACCATTTTTTTAGTACATTCCTGTTCCCGGTCAGGTTCAGGAAAAATTGTATAATGATACTATGAAGCGTTGCCCAGCCAAGCGCACTAAATCTTCTCCAAAACAGACATTCTTCCAAACCGGCTGCGGACGTCGCCATGGAAAAGCCAAAAGACCATACACAAAGCGCTAGGCAAACAGCAAAAAAAGTTCTATTGATACCTGACTTTGGATTTAAGCGGATGATGTAGATACTGAAAAACAGATAGACTGCAAATGCAGCAAAAAAGATAATAGAAAAAACTATAGATGAGTATCCCATAACATCAACTCCCGCCACGCCGGCTTTGAACAAAAGATAAATCAGTTAATCCTACATAGCAGCATGTTTGCTTGTATTCCTGATATTGTTACTACACTACAAATCGTAATATTTTACAGGTAACTAAATATAACTTCAGCAATACAGGAGGGGCCTGACGCCTAAGTTCAGCTCTGTCGGCAATGGCTGCAAACCCTATCCCGCCACAAACACAGGGCTTACAGCGCCACTTATAATTGAATTGAGGTTTAAATACCGTCCTTTATAATCACACGCTGTTGCTTTTTAACAAATGATGTTATATCCTGTTATTATCGAATACTATTACTGCCGAAGCATATATGAGGGGTTCTTATGCGGATAAAATTGATCATTGCGGTCCTGCTGGCACTGCTTTTATTGTCGTCGTGCGGTAGCCGTGTTAATGACCCAGCAGATGTTCAATCACCTGCAACTGATTCTGAAATAAATACAAACAGCCCGCAAGCAAGTGACGAGAGGTCGCCCGCACCGTCTGCGCAGCCTTCCTCCAAGCCCAACTCTTCGGGACCACCGTCTGCGGTTCCGAAGAGCGATAATGAAATCCCCGAAGACCTGCCAACATCCATCAAAAACGAAGACGGAACCCAAACGCCGCTCCGCTTGTCAACAGAGGACAGGGACTATATGTTCTGGTATGGCGACGGCCAGAACGCCGAATCGCCCATCGTCATGGACTTAAACGGTGACGGAGCGGACGATACACTCACTTTAGAATGCATCCATGACCTCAAGCATGAGGAAGGCGAATGGCTGAGCTACCCCATACAGATGACTCTCAAGGTTGGCGGCAGCAAAGCCGTCTTCACAAGCAGATGGAATGACGGCATCGCCCTCAAGATTATGGATTTCAATACAAGCGACGGCCAAATGGATATCTGCATTTATGAAGCGGGCACGGATACCGACGGGCAATATCACATCTACAGCTTTGACGGCCGGATTATCTCGCACACCATCAGCTTCAGCACTCAAAGCCCCGTTCTGACTTATGACGGTAACGGCCATATCTATTACGTTCGATATCTGTCGTATTACAGCGGCCTGACACCCTCTGATCACCGCAGCCCGGTTACCAACGTGCTGGACTATAACACGCTGACAGCCGATACATATCCCCATTCCGAGATACCCCGATATATAACGGAAGACGGTGTAATAAAAGACCTCAACATTTCCGGCGGCATGGATTACCTGCGAAACCCGAACACAAACGATTATGCCGATAATTCCGTCACCATGGATTTTGACGGCGACGGAACAGACGATACGCTTAAACTGGAAATTTCACACGATTTTGATGAACCAGAGGGCAGTCATTACAACTGTCCAATTCGTATCAACATGATGCTAAACGATGATCTCACAGAAACATTTGAATCTACCTTTAACGACGGCGTAAATTTGTTTATTGGCGACTTTAATGTCAGCGACCCGTATCAGGATATCTATATTTTCAGGTCTAATACGGACGTTTCCGGCAGCGTCACCATCTATCGTTATGACGGTCAGGACTTCTACCTGTATGCCAGCTTTGATATAGAGGGCCTTGAATTTATATATAACGATAACGGAACGCTTTATTACAATACATATGCAACGGACAGTAACACCGGAGATATGGAATTTGTGACGATAGCCTACGACTATAATAATAATACTTTGGGATTCTATAACACCTGATTCACCCTATTTCGTAAGCATAAGGCATGGGCACTGACGCCCGTGCCTTATTTTCCTCCACTATTCTTCGCCGTTCTTCCCGACAGATATAGGGGCCTGCGGCCCCATCCCCTATTTTGCGGACGGACGGATTAAATTTTTGGACATGACGGCATGGCCCTCCGGCATATAGTATATTGTTATGCTGATGCGCGGAGGGGACGCTAATGGAGCGAGGAAAAACCATGCTGCTCAACACGTTGCTTCTAACGGCAACGGCTATACTCATGCGCACGGTCGGCATGATTTTTCAGGTCTACCTGTCCAAAAAAATCGGCGCGTCCGGCATTGGCTTGTTTCAGCTGATCCTGTCTGTCAGCATGCTCGCGGCGACATTTGCCATCTCGGGCGTACGCTTTGCCACAACACGATTGGTCTCGGAAGAGCTCGGGCGTGGCAGCGGGAGCGGCGTTAAAGCGGCCGTGCGCCGCTGCCTGATTTACGCGCTGTGCTTCGGTACGGCGGCGGCATTTGCGCTGTACTTCGGTGCGGACATGATCGGCAATAAATGGATTGGCGATGAACGCACCGTCCTGTCTCTGCGGCTGTTGTCTTTAAGCCTGCCTGCTTTTGCGATGGCAGCCGTCCTGTCCGGATATTTCACTGCCGTGACGCGCGTTATAAAGTCCGCCATGGTTCAGGTTGGCGAACAGCTCGTCCGTATTGTCGTCGTTATTCTGGCGCTCAATCTGTCAACAGGCTTTACGGTGGAAACGGCCTGCGCCATTATTGTCATCGGCGGCGTCGTCGGTGAAGTGTTTTCATTTTTAATGCTGTATCTTCTGTACGTGTTTGACCGGCGGCGCTACACCCACGGCCATGCCAGAGGCACCGGCTTGACGAAACGGCTGCTCAACATTTCGCTGCCGCTGGCTGTTTCGGCTTATGGCCGAACGGCATTGTCCACGATCGAAAACCTGCTCGTGCCGCGCGGATTCCGGAAATCCGGCGCTTCGAGTGAGGCGGCGCTGGCCGATTACGGCCTGATCCAGGGTATGGTCTTCCCTATCATTGCCTTCCCGTCGGCATTCTTTTATTCGCTGTCGGAGCTGATTGTGCCGGAGCTCACGGAGGCTCAGGTCAACGGCCGGACACAGGAGATTTCGCGCAAGGTTGGCCGCATCCTATATTTATGTATCCTGTTTTCCTTCGGTGTAACGGCGGCCTTTTTCCAGTTTGCCGGCGAGCTGGGCACCTGCATCTACCAAAGCCCGGCTGTGGGGCCGTACATCCGCTCACTGGCGCTTTTAATGCCGATCATCTTTCTTGACAGCGTCACTGACGGCATGCTTCGCGGCCTAGGCCAGCAGATGTACTGTATGCGCTATAACATTCTGGACTCGCTTTTAAGCGTTGTACTCGTCTACTTCCTGCTGCCGATCTATGCTGTGCCCGGTTTCATTTTTATGATCTATTTTACGGACCTGTTCAATTTCACGCTCAGCCTCCGCCGTCTGTATGTCATCACAAAGTTTCGCCTGCCCTTTAAAAATATCCTTAAGTCTGTTTTCTGTGCCTTCGGTGCCGTCAACATTGCCGCGTTAGTGATGCGTCTGCTCGGGCTTGGCGGCACGCCGAGCACCTGGAGCCTGACAATACACATTATATTATCTCTTGTTATTTATGCAGGCCTTCTTTTCGTGCTTGGCTGCCTCGTCCGAACAGATATCAAATGGCTCCGGTCCCACTTTACAGCAAGTAAGAGCACGGTTAATCAATAACCTCCGACTGCATACCCGGCCGGTATAAAGCAGTCTTTGCGGGTATGACTATTCTCTCTTTCCGGTATCCGTATACGCAGGAATGTCCGATATTCTACATTTCCGACCTTTATCAAGGGCGGTTCAGACTGTCGAAAAAGCCGCATTCGCGGCTTTTTCGACAAATTAAGGGTTCTTACGCTGAGGCGTTCGCAAAGTAATGCTTTTTGGAAATGAATGCTTCAAAGCATTGAAATCAAACAATTTTCGCCGATGAGACCAGACAACTCGCCGTCATCGCTGAAAATTAAATCGCACGGCGATTGGACGCACAAAAGAAGGACAAAAGACTTTTTTGACAAGCTATTCCGGCAAATCGGCTAAAATCTTTAAAGCTCTTTCAAAACCCTGTGTTTCCGGTTATAATGTAACAAAACGAAACGTACTAAGGAGATGATCGCATGAGTGAAAAATACCTGGGCGAATCCATTGGCAAGCTTGGCTTCGGTTTTATGCGCCTGCCGAGGATCGGCAATGATTTCGACTATGAAGCAATTAACAAAATGGTCGACGCTTATCTGGCGGCGGGCTTCACCTATTTTGATACCGCGTACGTCTACCAGGGCTCGGAGGAGGCTATGCGCGAAACGCTCGTAAAGCGACACCCGCGCGACAAGTATACGATCGCCACAAAGCTGCCGATGTTCGTACTGAAGGAGCCGGCGGACATGCTCCGAACGTTTGAGGAATCCCTGGACCGTCTGGGCACAGACTATATCGATTTCTATCTTTTGCACGGCCTGGATGCCGACCAGAACGTGGGCGCTGAAAAAATCGGCGCGTGGGAATTCGCCAAGAAGATGAAGGACGAGGGACGGGTTCGTCATTACGGCTTTTCTTTCCACGACACGGCGGACAAGCTTGACGAAATGCTTACGAACCATCCCGACGCCGAATTTGTTCAGCTGCAGATCAATTATCTCGACTGGGAAAACGACGAGATCCAGTCCCGTCTCGTTTACGAGACGGCCCGGAAGCACAACATTCCCATCATCATCATGGAGCCTCTTAAGGGCGGCCTTCTGGCCAGCGACGATTCACCCATCACCAAGGTCTTCAAAAAAGCCGCGCCGGATAAATCCATTGCCTCATGGGCCGTCCGCTACGCGGCGTCGCTCGACGGCGTCATCACAATGCTCAGCGGCATGACCACGATGGAACAGCTTCAGGACAACATTGAAACGGTTATAAACCTCAAGCCGTTGTCGGAAATGGAAATGGCCGTTGTCAAGGAGGCTATCGAGGTATTGAACGACACTCCCCGAGTCCCCTGCACCAGCTGCAAATACTGCCTTGAAAATTGTCCGCAGAATATCAACATTCCGCAGCTGTTCGACGTGTACAACAACTATCTTATTCACAACTCGACGGCCAACAGCGAATTCCCATTTATGATGGCCACACAGAATCACGGCAAGCCGTCTGAATGTATTGCCTGCCGCGTGTGCGAGGCTCACTGCCCGCAGCATATCACAATCGCCGACCACATGAGCGATATGGCGAAAATTTACGAAGCTTAACGGAGAACCATTATGCCGGATTATAAACTGCTTTCCAAAGAGGAAACCGAAAAGATGTTCGGGCGTTTTGCCGCCCTGAAGCTTGATACGGCGGGTATCCGCCGAAAGTTTTTAAACTGCGCTTACGGCGAGGAGCACAAGCAGGCTCTCGATATTTATCTGCCGAATGAGGGCGACGGCCCGTTTCCGGCCATATTGTTTCTGCACGGCGGAGGCTGGGCCGCCGGTAATAAAAAGGACGCACAGATCCTGCCGTTCATGAGCGGGGTTGCTCGCGGATACGCCGTCATCGGCGTTGGATATCGTCTGCTTCCCCAAATCCGTTATCCTGAAAACCTTTTCGACGTCAAAGCGGCCATGCGCTGGCTGTATGATAACGCCGAAACATATCTGCTTGATCCGAAACGCATTATACTCGCCGGCGCGTCGGCCGGCGCGCATCTGGCAATGATGGCCGCTTTCAC
Source organism: uncultured Sporobacter sp. (assembly GCA_963675425.1). Taxonomy (GTDB): domain Bacteria; phylum Bacillota; class Clostridia; order Oscillospirales; family Oscillospiraceae; genus Sporobacter. Next base: position 3,569,950 of record OY776214.1, read on the forward strand.
CATGGGCCAGGCCGTCTTTGAGGGCGCTCCCTTAGCACCCACCTGCACGGTACGCGCCGTCGTCAATCAGTATGGACCAACGGATTTCCTGTCGCAGGACCGTCAATTCGACGAATCGGGCTGCCCACGCGTCAGCCCGCCGGACCCGGGCGCCATAGATTCCCTGTCGTACCTACTCGGTATTCAAAAGTCCCTAATACCAAATCTCGTCCGCTTTGCAAACCCGATCGACAACGTGGGACCCGATATTCCGCCCGTTTTGATCCAACACGGTAAAAACGATCCGGTTATTCCCTATCAGCAGGCCACGCAGCTGTATCGGAAAATCACGGATCTTTGCGGAGAAGACCGCGCCGTACTTGACCTCAGCGACATCTATACACATGCCGATCCGGGCCTTGCCGACCCCGACAGCGTGGAGCGTATTTTCTCATTTTTAGACCGTCATGTTAAGTGACGTGTAAAAACCGACGAAATATTCATTATAATAACACTATTTGACAAATCGGCCGTACTTCATTATGATTAAGAACACGGCAAAAGGGGTGAGAGCTCAAGCCATGCGAAATAAACTTGTTTTTGGTCTTCTGTTTATAGCCACAATCGTAGCTTTAGCGGCTGTCGTGGCTTTAGCTTACATCCCATCGAAAAACGACGGCTATCTGTTCGGCAGCGATACCGAATCTTATGCCGCAGGCTGGCAGACACCCGACGGACGTGACGTATCAATTCCCGGCTCGGTTGGCGATGACGAAGCCGTTTTAACCCGCAAGCTTCCAGAAACGCTCTCCGGCGACACCGTGATGCTTCTGAAAACCAATTACCTATATGTTACGGCGGAGACCGGCGGAAGTGAAATTTTCAGTTGGACGGGCACGGATAAAACAATCTACGGCGACGCATTCGGCCTGTCGTGTTATGCCATTCACATCCCGGCGTCGGCAGCCGGACAGACACTGACGCTTCATCTGTCCTCTGTTGACGGCGTGTGCTGGGTCTACGACGTGACGCTCGGCGGTGCTTTGGCCTCAGCGGCCCTGCTCATTAATCAAAACCTCTATACAATTATATTGTTTTTTATTTTGATGTGCGTTTTCATCCTGTTTGCGATGTTGGTCATTATTACGCGCAAAAGCGTAACCGGCAGAAGCTCTTCCGGTTCATTATACCTGTCGGCGTTCATAGCATTGGCCGCCCTCTGGATCTTGTCAGAAAGCAACGTGACGCTTTTACTCACCCGCAATGTTTCGGCGGTGTATTACTGCGCCAACCTTTCCTTTATACTGCTCAGCGCGCCGATGCTCCTTTATATCCGCCGCTTTTTAAGCCACAGGGGCGCCATTTTAGATGTCCTTGCTTTTCTTGTTATGCTGAATTTTGTGGTTAACATTATTCTGCTCGCCGCCGGAGCCGCAGGTCTGGGGCTCTCGCTCGTTATCGCGCGGTATTTACATGTAGCGGCCTGTTTTATGACCATAGTCTTATGCGTATGGGAGTATGTCCGGACAAGACGGCGTGAAACGATTGAGGTTTTTATCGGCGTCGGTCTGCTGTGCCTCTTCAGTTTGGTAGCCTTCTTCCGGTATCTCCTGACGGGTAACCCCGACAGCACGCTGCTTTTTGTAACGGGCCTGGCGGCTTTCGTCCTGACGCTCGGCATGGGGGCGCTGCGTATGGGGACGTCGGAGATGAGCAAATCCACGAGCTTTGAGAGCCTGACGGCACTCATACCAAGCGGCATCTGCAAATTTGAAAACTTTATCAGCGCCAATATCCTGTATGCCAATGAATTCTTTTACAAAATGTTCGGTTACACGGAAAGCCAGGCCAAGGAAACGGGCTTTACGACGGCTTACTTCACGGTACTGCCGGAAGACCTGGGCCCGATGAAAGAAAAAATCAAGAATAACTTTGCCGTCAGCCTTGATCGTTTCGAGACAGAGGCGCGTCATATCACCCGGTCGGGTGAAATCATCTGGGTACTGTCCCGCTACAGGCTTGATCCGAAAAACCGCGGCGAGGTTACCGCCGTCATGATCGACATCACCGACCGCAAGCTCGTGGAGGAGCAGCTGCGTATTCGCGAGGAAGAATACAGAATCGCCACGCGCCACAGCAATAAAATGATACTCCGCTTTGACGTCAGGACGAAAACATGCTTCCGCCAGCCGGGCGCCATGCCCGATTTCGGCCTGCCTCAGACCATTGAGGAGTTCCCGGACGTGCTCACGCATTCCGACCTGGTCGCGCATGACAGTATTCCCGCCGTACGCACACTGTTCGATTCTATTTTCAAGGGCGAGCCGGAGGGCAGCATCATCGTGAGCATGCGCGACGGGGACAACGAGGACTACCGTTGGTATCATTTCGACTTCACCTCAATCTTTGACAACGCCGGACAGCCCGTGCAGGCCATCATCTCCTATTATGATATCACGCTCCAGCGCCAGAAGGAGCTGGCGTTCCAGCGCTGGCAGCAGAGTTATAACGCCATCCCGAAAAATACTACAAATTACTATGAATACAATCTGACGGACGATGTCTTTGAGCGCGAGGAGGGCGAAATGCTTCCGCCTATTCCCAATGACGTCTCGCGCAAGCTGTCGGACATCGCCGAATACATCGCCAATCATCACATTTATCCCGATGACATCAACGGTTGGCTCGAATTCATGTCCAGAGACCGGCTTTTAGAGCGGTATGCCAACAGTCTAAATTCGGAAAAAATTGATTTCCGGCGCTTGAATGATCAGGACGCACTTTGGACGACGGTCAGCGTCCAGCTCATACCGGACCCGTATTCCTCTAAAGTCAAGGCCTATTTCCTTCTGGAGGACATTGACGACCGCAAACAGGCGGAGTTGCATCTGCGTGAGCGCTCCATGCGAGACTCCATGACGGGCCTTCTGAACCGCGGCTCATTCATTGAGCAGTTTAACGAGATTCTTCGTAAGAGCGGCCAAGAGACGCAGCACGCACTCATCATGCTTGATATTGATAACTTTAAAACAATCAACGATACACTCGGGCACAGCGCCGGCGATGCGCTGCTGGTAAATATCGCCACGAAGCTCAAATACGCTTTGCGTACCGACGATCTGTGTGGCCGTTTGGGTGGCGACGAGTTCGTCATATGTCTAAAGCATATGAATCTCGGCAAACCTCTTGAAACCCGCATCAATGATCTGTGCAGTCTCGTATGCGACGAACGGATTCTCGGCGTGCCCGTCTCGGCCAGCTTCGGGATCGCCGGCTTCCCATATGACGGCCTGACGTTTGACGAGCTGTATAAAAAGGCCGACGTAGCGCTGTACACAGCCAAGGCGCATGGCCGGGGCGGTTTTGCGGTGTATGATTCACAACTGAGCCTGGAAGACATCCAGGTTCCAAATAACCGTAACAAATAATAACCTCTTAGGTATTAAGAAACCTCACACGGAATATAATCCGCGTGAGGTTTTTATCATTACTAATTAATCGGCCGCGGTCTGTTTGAAGGATACAGAGCGCGTCATATCGGCTTTTTTCTCAAAATAGCAAAGCTTTATTAAACAAGCAGTATATTTCCCACATGCACCTCATACATATTATCGTAAAGACACAACCTATATGGCCGTCAAAACCGGCACGGGTCTGCTGCCCGCTGCCTCAAGGAGGAGTATAAGTGAACGAGCACAGCATTTATGAGGATATCGCGCTGCGTACCGACGGAGACATATATTTAGGTGTCGTCGGGCCCGTCCGGACGGGAAAATCCACTTTTATTAAACGCTTTATGGAAACGCTTGTCATCCCGAACATTGAAAATGTCTATATGCGCGAGCGCGCCCGTGACGAGCTGCCGCAGAGCGGCTCCGGCCGCACAATCATGACGGCAGAGCCCAAGTTTGTGCCCGAGGAAGCCGTTGATATCACTATGGACGGCGGCGCGACGTTCTCCGTGCGTTTAATAGATTGTGTCGGTTACATGGTTCCAGGCGCTATCGGGCAGTTTGAAGGCGATACGGAGCGCATGGTGACAACACCGTGGTTCGACCATGATATTCCGCTCACGGAAGCCGCCGAGCTCGGGACACGTAAAGTTATTGCCGAACACTCGACGATCGGCCTTGTCATCACGACGGACGGCACGATCACCGATCTTGACCGCCAAAGCTATATGGAGCCGGAGGCGCGCGTTATCCGCGAGCTCAAGGAAATCGGCAAGCCGTTTCTTGTCATCATCAATTCCGCCAACCCGCAAAGCGAGCAGGCCGAGCAGTTACGCCGCGATCTGTCGGAACGCTACGGCGTCACCTGCCTCGTGAAAAACTGCATGACGCTCGACAAGGACGACGTGACCGCCATCATAAAATCTGTCCTGTACGAGTTCCCGCTGTATGAGGTTGGCTTCTATCTGCCGTCCTGGGTTAACGCCCTACCGATGGACCACAGCATTAAAAGCGAACTGTTTGAATCCATCCGCAAGAATCTCAGCCCGGCCTATAAGATCCGTGATATCAATGCGGCCGTTGCCGGTATTGCCGATTCGGGCGGCGTAAGCGTGTCATCCGTTAAGGAAATGGATCTCGGAAGCGGCGTTGTTTCCGCGGCCGTGGAGCTGCCGCACGAGCTGTTTTACACGACGCTCAGTGAGCAGTCGGGACTTGATATCAAAGACGACGGCGACCTGTTCGCCATGCTGTCTCAGCTGTCCAAGGTCAAACGCGAGTACGACCGGATCGATTCGGCGCTTCAGGATGTGCGCCTGCGCGGCTACGGCATCGTTATGCCCGGCCCGGAAGAGCTGCGGCTGGAAGAACCGGAAATCGTCCGCCAGGGCGGACGTTACGGCGTCCGGCTCAAGGCCAGCGCACCGTCCATCCATATGATCATGGCCAATATAGAAACGGAGGTCTCCCCCGCCGTTGCCGGCGAGAAATCCTCCGAGGAGATCATCAATTTCCTGCTGCAGGAATTTGAAGGCGACGTGAGCAAGATCTGGCAGTCCAACATATTCGGCAAATCGCTTTATGATATTGCCGGCGAGGGCCTGAGCTCCAAGATCAAAAAGATGCCCGAGGATACGCAGGCAAAGCTCCAGGAGACGCTGCAGCGCATCGTCAACGAGGGCTCCGGCGGTCTCATCTGCATCATTTTATAAGCCTCCGGAATAAGAAGAACTGATTTGGCTGTTCCCTATAAGCCTGCCGGTATGATATAATACGGGCAGGTCTTTTTTGTCATTGACCGGCTTAAACTTTTGGAAAGGCGCCGTCATGAAATTCCGACTGATCGGCTGGAATCTGTTCATTCTCTGCAGTATTTTTTATTATTTCCAGCATCATCGCAAGAGACTGGTTTTACCTCTCTGATAGTATCGTTTTCCTGGCTGCCTGTGTATTTCTTATTCTGCCGCTTGTTAAAAAAACAAAAGACGATACATAATATTAAAAGTCCCCTTTCGGGGACTTTTAAGCTTTATCAGTTCATGCTGTACTTCTGGGCGATGGGTGCCTGACCGTAAACAGAATTCCGCATTTTTTTTGCTTTATACAAATACTGGTCTACCTGATGTATCAGTTCATTTGGATCTTCATTCGTTTCGTATTCGCAGCAGCCCACGCCGATGCTGGACGTCAGCTTGAGCGGCCTGACATCGTAATATAGGTTGGCCTTTTCAATATGATTTCTCAGCCGGTTGGCAACCTTATAGGCCTCCTCATACCGGGTGTTGGGCAAACAGATGATAAATTCATCCCCGCCATATCGGCCAAAAATATCGTAGGGACGTATATTTTCAGAAATTTTCTGTGAGAAATGCCTCAAAACAGCGTCGCCGGCTTTATGTCCCATCTCATCGTTGATTTTCTTAAAGAAATCGATATCAAGCATCAACAGCCCAATCGGTTTCTTTTCGCGTTTGGCTCGGTAAATCTCCTGCTGAAATTTCATTAAAAACGTCCGGCGGTTGAGGATGTTCGTCAGGTAATCATACGCAGCATAGCGCTCGGCTTCCTCCCGCGCCATTTTTAACGCATTCTCTCGGTCCTTAAATACAGATACGTCACGGATAACGTCTACCGTCCAACGCTGGCCCTTCAGGTCGTGAAATACCGCCGAGGTGCTTTCCGTCGGGATAACGCGGCCGTCTTTTCGAATCACATTCAGCTCGGTACGGACCTTGCCCGTTGATTCCTGTTCGGCAAAAGCAACGCCCCAGCGCGGATCGTTGGGATCGGCAATACCCGAACGCCCCTGGCTGCGCAGATCGTCTTGGGTTTGCTGCAGCAGCTCACAGCCGGCCGGGTTCACCTGAAAGATCCTGCCGTCCGGGCTTGTGAGCAATATGGCGTCCATGCTGTTTTCAAACATTAAACGATAATATTCATCCTTAACGTTATGATCCATTATACAGTCTCCAAACTAATTGTAGTAGCTTGAGCTCTTCTTATACGGCATATATTGATTTTGCATCAAAATCTGCATAATTGCAATATTTTTTTTTAATTTTTAAAGCCCTTATACAAAAAAACTGCTTTATCTGGGCAAAAACACCGCAGACGCGGCTTTTTACAGCGCGTTCTGCGGTATTCATACAGGCTTGCTAATTTTGTTCCTTACCGTTTACAGAAAATATTCAGTAGGGCAGGACGTTGGAATGGCATATTTTGTAGATAATGGCGCTCAGTTCGGCCCGGGTAATGCCGTTGTCGGGGTGATACATCAGGTTGTCCGCACTACCGCTGCCCGTAATGATACCACATCGATAGAGTGCCAGGACAAAACCGTCCTGCGTGTCGGAAAAGACTATTTCAGGCTCCAGCGGCGGCAGGCCTATGGCCTTAGCTGCAATCTCCGCAACCGTCTGACGATCGATCACGGCATTCAGGTCAGAGATAAGCGTATCGTCCGCGATGCCCTTCGATTCGGCCAGTGTCAGATAGCCGCTGGCCCAGTGCGTTCCCGTCGGATTTTGACTGTTAAACCCTACGGCAAGAAGAATCAGCTTGAGCGCCTCTCCGCATTTAACGTTGTTATCGGGCTTAAAGGTGCCGTCTTCATATCCGCTGAAAATGCCGATTTGACTGAGCTCAACAACGTAATTGTAAAACCAGTCGTCCTCGGACACGTCGGAATAAACGGCGGCGGGCGGAATCGTCACGATTCCTTCCGTCCAGACAGCCGTAACGGACAGATTATTACTGACGGTGGCATAGGCATCGATCGTCACGCCGCTATCGGTAATCCAGCCGGTCAGCGTATAGCCGTCACGCGCAGCCTCCTGCAGTGGGCCGTAAGGCTTGCCGTATTCATAAAACATCATGCTGTTTTCAACGTCACCGTCCCCGGCGTCGTATTCTATATACCGATACTGATGCGGGTCGCTGCCATCGTAATCGCCGTAGAGGAACATCTTCGCCTCCCGGATACGCCGATCGACCAGCATATTAACAATCTTGCCGCCCATATGACACCATACGCCGATGGCGTCAACGATCTCAATATCCGTATAGTTTTGAACGCCGTCGGTCAGATACTGAAAAATACGGCTGGCGGAACTCATCCAGCCCGTCCCGATATTGTAGGTAAAGCTCATCAGCGCGTCGAACTGATTTTGCGTAAGCTTCATGCCGTATTTGTCGACCATTTTGTTGAGCGTCTCTTCTTTGACAGCCAGCGCCTCACGCATGAGAGCATCCGCGTCTTCACGGGATATACCGTTTGGATAGTCCTCAGAACTGACGGTTGTGCCGTATCCGATGTACGCCACACCGCCGTTCCAATAGACGTCGCTGCGGAACCCCTCGTAGTCCTTAATGAAATCAAGTACGGACTCGCTGCATGTCATATTTGAAGCTTTAGCCGGTATAGCTGTCAGCCCCAAAATCGATATCATCATTACAAAGGCAAGCGCCGCGGATATGTATTTTGTCATTTTCAAGCGGCCAGGCACCCCCTCGGCGGCATGACGGCGGCATCTCTGCGGCCATCAGTCTCTTTCGGTTGGATTAGTTGTCGCTTTCTCTCTTTGTCGCTTTTTGTAACATTATGTTACGGTTTTGTATTGGACTCTATTATAGGGCCTTCCTCCGCGTATTTCAACAGTGTTCCGGTAATTTCGTGATAATTATGATAATACCATTTTCTTTTCTGGCAGATTTGCATATTTTCGTTAGTTGCGATGGCATAACATGCCAAAATACCGCGTATTATGAGTACAATTGGATTAATTGAGAGCACTTGCCGATAGCTCAAGGAGCTGTTTGACCCGTTCGGCCAGAGGTTTGTGCTCCGGCTTTTGAAAATTGGGATCGCTTTCAATCACGTCAAGCGCGGCGTTCTGAGCTCTGGCCAGCACCTGCATATCGGAAGCGAGATTAGCCACGCGCAGCGCCGGCAGCCCGTGCTGACGAGAGCCGAAAAAATCACCCGGTCCGCGCAGCTTTAAATCCTCCTCGGAGATTTTAAAGCCGTCGCTCGTCTCTTTCATAATCTTCAGCCGCTCGCGCGCCACATCGCCGCCCGCGCCCTCAAACAAAATGCAATACGACTGATGCTGTCCGCGACCGACGCGGCCACGCAGCTGATGCAGCTGGGACAGGCCAAAGCGGTCGGCGTTTTCAATAACCATCAGCGACGCGTTCGGCACGTCGACACCGACCTCGATAACGGTCGTTGCGACCAGTATATCAACCGCGCCGGCGGAAAAAGACGTCATGACGCGTTCTTTTTCTCTGGCTTTCATGCGTCCGTGCACGAGCGCGATGCGCAGGTCGGGAAAAATCTCCTTTTGAAGCTTTTGGGCATGTTCTTCAGCTGATTTTAGGTCCTCGTCGGCCGTTTCGCTCTCCTCGACCATGGGGCACACTACGTAGACCTGCCGCCCCTCCCCCACAAGCCTGCGCATGAAATTGTATGTGCGCTCACGGTGCTTTTCACTCACCGTATACGTCTCCACCTTCTGCCGTCCGGGCGGCAGCTCGTCAATGACGGAAACGTCCAGATCTCCGTAGATAATGAGTGCCAGCGTCCTTGGTATCGGCGTAGCGGACATGACGAGCACATGCGGCGCGTCGCCTTTTTGCCCGAGCGCGGCGCGCTGCTCAACGCCGAATCGATGCTGCTCGTCCGTGATGACGAGCGCGAGGTCAAAAAACTCGACCCCCGACGAAATCAGCGCGTGCGTACCGATAACAACGTCGAGTTCTCCAAGACTCAGTGCCGACGTAACGGTTCGTTTCTGTTTGGCCGTCATGCTCCCCGTTAAAAGCCCCACGCGGATGCCCAGCGGCTCCATCAGCTCCGCCAGGGACCGGTAATGCTGCTCGGCCAGGATCTCCGTCGGCGCCATAAACGCCGACTGGCAGCCGCTCTTCCACGTATACCAGCAGCAGGCCGCCGCAACAGCCGTCTTACCTGAACCGACGTCGCCCTGAACCAGGCGGTTCATCGGCGTATCCCGCCGCATGTCAGAAATAGCTTCATCAACAGCGCGCGCCTGCGCCCCCGTAGGCTGAAACGGCAGCGCCGCGTAAAAGTCGGCGATATCAGCCGTTTTAAGGCTGCGTCCTTTTTTCTCGCTTCGTCCCCGGCGCAAAAATCCCATCGCGACCGACAGGACAAAAAGCTCCTCAAAGATGAGCCGGCGGCGTGCCAGCTCCAGCGCTTCGCTTGAGGCCGGAAAATGAATATTTTCATAGGCGTAGCGTACCTGCGCCAGCTGCTGCGCCTCACGAACCTCAGCCGGCAGCGCGTCCGGCAGCGTGTCCAGGCCGGCCTCCAGCCCCTGCCGGACAGCGTTTGCCATCACGTTTTGTGAGATACCGGCCGTCAGCCGATAGATGGGTATGATTCGTCCGGTCAAGGTATTCGACATTTCCCTTTCAAAGACGGGATTGGTCATCTGAAGGCGGCGGGCCGTACCGTCCACCTTCCCGTAAAAAACATAACTCTCGCCGGGCTTTATCTGGTCCTTCACAAAGCTCTGATTGAAAAACGTGAGATCAAGCGCGCCGCCCTCGTCCACAACGCGGACCTTGACGAGGTCAAGTCCCTTGCGGATATGCGACAGGCGCGGCGCGGCCGCCGCCATGGCGCGTACGCACACGGTCTCGCCGGGGATAAGCAGCGAGATCGGCTTGATGAGGGTGCGATCGTCATAGGCACGCGGGAAATAGCCGATGAGATCGTAGAGCGTCTGGATGCCCAAACGCGCCATGGCCTTGGCCCGCTGCTCGCCGACGCCTTTTATATACTGGATGTTCGTGTCGAGCGATGCCATACGCCCGCCTCCCTTCAAGGGTTAATCGCAGAAGTTTTATAATATACTAACGTAAAAATCTTGTCATTTTTACCGAATAATGAGATAATCAGCTCAGCGGAACAACACAAATCGGGATCTTATAATCCATGCCCGACGTCCTGTTTTACGCTTGGATCTTTTGTAGCTACAATGCTTTGCGTTGTTACCATTCTTACATACGCTGCTCACCGGATTTTACCATGCTATTGCTTGTTTTGCAAAGAGCTTATGCAATCCTGCCTGCCATCTTCAAGGTATTGGGCTTTGCTCTATGATCCACGTTAGCCATTCTCTTTTGCATTATAGCGTCTGATAAGAAGGTCTTTATATGTTTAAGAAAAATTCAGCCATTTTAACAATATTTATTTTTATATTGGTTCTGTCCGTAGGAAGTGGCATGTGTGCCTGCAGCCAGAGTGACATTGAATTTACACAGGAAAATTGGAACATGCACATTTGGAAAAGATACCGAATGCTCAACAGTTTATACGAACAATATGATCTTAGTGAAATGACCAAGGAAGATATAATCGATTTATTAGGCCTAGATGGAACGGCTAATAATTACGATCATTCACTTGACTTTTATATAAAGAAGGATATAGTAAGTCCTTTATTATTGGGATTTTCATTTGATGATAACGGAAATGTTATTCGTTTTGATATTTATTCGGATTAATCTTTAAAGTAAGATCGACAAAAGGTATCGGAGGTCATTAAATGAACAGAGTGTTTAAGCTCCAGACGGAGCTCTTAAAGGTTATACAGGCACAGGACTGGTCCACAGGTCGGGACGAGCCATATGAGTGGGAGGTTTTACACAGCGCGTCGTGCGCGCGCCTGGCGTGGGTGCTCGCGCTGGAGCGCGGCGCGGACCCGGAGCTGGCCGCCGTGGCCGCCGCCGTCCATGATTTTGGCCGCATACTCACAGGCCGTCAGAAAGACCATGCCGAGGCGGGCTTCTTACCGGTGCAGGCGTTTTTACACGACACGGGGCTGTTCGATGACAACGAGATTCTGTCCATTTCAAACGCTGTTAAAAACCACAGCAGCAAAACCGTCGCCGGGACGCCGATTGATGAAATCGTCAAGGATGCCGACGTGATCGACTGTTACCAGTACGGCCTGCCGTTTGACCGCCCCGAAAAGAAAGAACGCTACGAAAATTGGCTCAATTCACATAAATCGGAATAAGCGCGGCTGTCGTTGGATAAACTGACGCAATACGGTTTTTCAGTATTATGATAATGTTGCGCTTTTAACGGTTGACAGTATTTGACGCTTAACGTATAATTAATCATTGAAGACTCCGCTTTTTTGGAAAGTCCGACAGAGAATCCGCGTCATCGGCTGGGAGCGCGGTCCGGATGAGTAGTAAGCCGGGGAACACTTCATTCGCACGCGTTCAAAACGCGATTAGCATACGGTGACGCGTATGCTTGTTAATCCGAATTTAATACGAAAGTGGTTGCGGCATTTTGCCGCTTCAATGCGGGTGGCACCGCGGGTTTTTGCATAAAAGCTCGTCCCGGAAATTATTTAACGATAATTTCCGGGGCTTTTTGCATTTATTCAGGTATAAACCGATTTCCGCCGCGATTCGTCCGGGCGCGGCATAACGATTGCTTTATAACCTCCGCACGGGGGAATTTATAATTTTATGTTAGAGAGAACTTGGGAGGATGACACATGTACAGAACGCACACCTGTGACGCGCTCCGGCCGGAAAACATCGGCATGAGCGCCCAACTGGCCGGCTGGGTCGATACCGTACGCGACCATGGCGGCGTCAAATTCTTGGACCTTCGCGACGAACACGGCATGACGCAGGTCGTCTTTAATGACGACTCGCTTTTGGACAATATCCACCGTGAAACAGCCGTCACCGTCACGGGCGTTGTGGAGCCGCGAGACGCGGATAACGTCAATCCCAAGCTTGACACCGGCCATATCGAGCTGCGCGCCGATTCCATTACCGTCCTCGGCCCGTGTAAAAACGCCCTGCCTTTTGACATCCGCGAATCGACAACCACACGCGAGGAGGTCCGGCTCAAGTACCGCTTCCTTGACCTGCGAAACCCCGCGATCCATCAGAATATTGTACTGCGCTCGAAAATCATCCGGTTTCTGCGCTCCCGGATGGAAGAACTCGGCTTTCTCGAAATCCAGACGCCAATTTTAACGGCATCGTCGCCGGAGGGCGCACGGGACTATCTCGTGCCCAGCCGCAAGCACAAGGGCAAATTTTACGCCCTGCCCCAGGCGCCTCAGCAGTTTAAGCAAATGCTCATGGCGTCCGGCTTTGACAAGTATTTTCAGGTCGCCCCCTGCTTTCGGGACGAGGACGCCCGGGGCGACCGGTCGCCCGGCGAGTTTTATCAGCTCGATTTTGAGATGGCGTTCGCCGAACAGGAGGATGTGCTTCAAGTAGCGGAGACCGTTTTGTACGATACGTTTTTCGCTTTTTCCGGCAAGCCCGTCTCCCCCGCCCCGTTCCGGCGCATCACGTTCGCCGAGTCCATGCTGAAATACGGCACCGACAAGCCCGACCTGCGCAATCCGCTCGTTATCTGCGACCTGACGGAATTCTTCGCCGGCGTTGAGTTTCCGCTCTTTAAGGGCAAGCCCGTGCGCGGTATCGTCGCCGACTGCAGCGGCCGCCCCAGAAGCTTCTTTGACGCGTCGCTCAAATTCGCCACGTCCATCGGCATGAAGGGCCTCGGTTATTTAACGCGCTCCGGCGACACGTTTAAGGGCCCCATCGACAAATTCTTAAGCGCCGAGCAAAAGCAGTATCTCATCGACACCTGCGGCATCGGGGATAACCAGACGCTGTTTTTCATCTGTGATGCGGCTAATGTCGTCGACAAGCTGTCCGGCCAGATCCGCACGTGGCTGGGCGAAACGCTGGAGCTCATAAATACGAACGCCTTTGAGTTTTGCTTTATCGTCGACTACCCGATGTATGAGCGAAACCCGGATACGAACGCTATTGAGTTTACGCACAATCCGTTTTCCATGCCCCAGGGCGGCCTGGAAGCTCTCGAGACAAAAGACCCGCTGGATATTCTGGCCCACCAGTACGACGTCGTCTGCAACGGCGTGGAGCTTTCCTCCGGCGCTGTCAGAAACCATAATCCCGACATCATGAAAAAGGCGTTTGCCATCGCCGGTTATTCCGAGGATGTGCTGGAGGCCAAGTTCGGCGCTTTATATACGGCGTTTCAGTACGGCGCGCCGCCCCACGCCGGCATGGCCCCGGGGATCGACCGTATCGTGATGCTTCTCGCCGGCGAGGAGACAATCCGCGACGTTATCGCCTTCCCGCTGAACGGCAACGCGCAGGACCTTCTTATGGGCGCCCCCGGCGAGGTCTCCGAGCTGCAGCTGCGGGATGTGCACATTAAAATCCGATAACTGTCGAACAAAGCGAGACTGCTGGGATCTCAATGTATATCCCTCATCCGTCACGGCTAATTCCGTGCCACCTTCTCCCAGAGCTGTCTCCGCAATACGCGTACCCGTTGCATAGCACTAACCCAGCCTGCCGCCCCCGGGATCACAGGGTAAACCCTTATTCCTCTTTTGGGCGGCGGCTGGGAATGAAATAAAATGAAATGTGGTGAAGACATGATCACATATGACGAACTGAAAAAGCTCGCGGCATTATCCAAGCTCTCTTTGGACGAGGAGGACGCCGACGCGCTCATTAAAGACATCAGCAGCATACTGGAATTTGCCGACGCCGTAGCCGAGGCAACCGTCGACCTGCAGGATGACACGCTGGAGGACGACGGCTGGAGCTTCCGTGAAGATGTCCTCAAGCCGTCTTACCCCGTGGAAGAAATACTGCAAAACGCCGGTGAGCAGCGGGACGGCTTCTTTGTGGCGCGCGACAAGGGAGGGCCGATCCGATGAACACGATCACCGAAATCGGCCGCCTTTTAAAAACAAAGCAGATTTCCTGCCGTGAATTGACAGATAAGTATATCAAAACAGCGTCCAAGGAAAACGAGAGCCTCACCGCGTATATCTCCATCACCGAAGACGCGGCGCTTGAAGCCGCCGATACCGTCGATGCCAAGATTGGGCGCGGCGAAGAGCTTGGTGCGCTGGAGGGTGTCCCGTTTGTCTTAAAGGACAATATCTCCACAAAGGGACTGGCCACAACGTGTGCCTCGCACATGCTGGAAAACTATGTCCCCATCTATGACGCGGAGGTTTGGACTCGTCTCAAGTCGCAGAACGCCGTCTTGGTCGGCAAGGGCAACATGGACGAATTCGCCATGGGGTCCACGTGTGAAAACTCGTATTTCGGCGGGTCCAAAAACCCGCACAATCTGGAGCATGTGGCCGGCGGCAGCTCCGGCGGCGTGGCCTCGGCCGTTGCCGGCAATATCGCCGTGTACGGCATCGGCTCTGATACCGGCGGCAGCATCCGCATGCCGGCTTCCTTCTGCGGCCTTGTGGGACTCAAGCCGACGTACGGTGCCGTGTCCCGGCGCGGCCTCATCGCTTACGGCTCGTCACTCGACCAGATTGGCCCCATCACGGCCAGCGTTAAGGACGCCGCCACGGTCTTTGACGCCATCTGCGGCAAGGATCCCGGCGACATGACAAGCCACGGCAGCGCACCGGTATCCAATCAGCTGACCGGCAGCATTAAGGGCCTTAAAATCGGCCTGGCGGAGGAATACTTCGAAGGCTTGCCGAACGCGATACAAAAATCGCTCGACGCGGCTATTGAAGCCTATAAAAAGCTGGGCGCTGAAATCGTGCCGCTCCACTTCCCCATGCTCAAATACAGCCTTCCGGCATACTACATCCTCGCGTGTGCCGAGGCGTCGTCCAACCTAGGCCGGTACGACGGCCTCCGGTACGGCTATCAGGCGGAGCATTTCTCCGACCTCAATGATTTCATCTGCCGCACGCGCAGCGAGGGCTTCGGCAAGGAGGTCCGCCGACGCATCCTTCTGGGCTCATATGTGCTCAGCGCCGGTTATTACGACGCATACTACAACAAAGCACAGCTTTTAAGACGGCGTATCGTCCGGGAGTTTTCCGCGATGTTCGACCAGTGCGACGTGCTGCTGACGCCGACGACGCCCGTCACGGCGTTAACGTTCGGCGCGGACATGACGCCCGTTGAGATGTATCAGACGGATATCTGCACCTGTTCTGTAAACATTGCGGGCCTGCCCGCCATATCGATCCCCTGCGGCTTTGACGCAACAGGCCTGCCGATTGGGATGCAGCTCATCGGTGGCAAGTTCCGGGAGGACGTCATACTAAACGCCGCGCTCGCATTTGAGCGCGATACCGAAAGCGCCTTTATCAAGACGGCCGATATGGGGGTGACGCTGTGATGTACGAAATGGTCATCGGGCTTGAAACCCACGTGGAGCTATCCACGAAGACAAAAATATTCTGCACCTGCACAACGCAGTTCGGCGGCGAGCCGAACACGCACTGCTGCCCCATCTGCACCGGCCAGCCGGGCAGTCTGCCTGTTTTGAATGAACGCGTCGTGGAATACGCGGCAACCGCCGGCCTGGCGCTGGGCTGCCGGATTAATCCGCGCTCCATCATGGCGCGCAAGCATTACGTTTATCCCGACCTGCCGAAGGCTTACCAAATCAGCCAGTATGAAGAACCTTTATGCGAGGGCGGTTATGTCGAGCTCGACAGCGGCAAGAAAATTAACCTGACACGCATTCACATTGAAGAGGACGCCGGCAAGCTCGTCCATCAGGGCGGCGCGTTCTTTATCGACTACAACCGCGGCGGCGTGCCGCTCATCGAAATCGTCTCCGAGCCGGACTTCCGGAGCGCCGAGGAGGCTACGGAGTACCTGGAAAAGCTGCAGACGATCCTGCGCACCGTCGGCGTGTCGGACTGCCGCATGCAGGAAGGCTCTATGCGCTGCGACGTCAACATCTCCCTGCGCCCCAAGGGCCAGGAATCCTTCGGTATACGCTCGGAAATTAAAAACCTTAACTCCTTCACATCTGTCGCCGCCGCTATCGCGCATGAATACGAGCGGCAAGAAGAAATATTGATGTCCGGCGGACAGGTGGTGCAGGAGACACGCCACTTCGACGCCGATACCGGGGAGACGTCTTCCCTGCGCGGCAAGGAAAATGCCGACGATTACCGCTACTTCCCCGAGCCGGACATTATCCCCGTTGTCATTCCTGACGACGTTCTCGGACGTCTGCGGGACGCCCTGCCCGAGCTGCCGGGTAAGAAGCTCCGGCGCTATGTGGATGAGCTCGGCGTGCCGGAGGCCGACGCGCGCATGCTGACGAAGTACCGCAAGGTTTCAGAGTACTTTGAGCAGGCTGTCGAGGACCTCAGGAATCCGAAAACAGCCGCAACATTCATGATTACGCAGATGTTCAGCCTCATCCCGACCGAGGCTGAGCGCGAACACTGGTCCCCCATCGTTACCGCCGGACAGCTGAATGCGCTTCTGAAGCTTTTGGAAAGCGATAAAATCAACCGCAACCTAGCCAAGCGCGTTTTCTCCCAGATGCTCGAATCCGGAAAGCCCGCCACGGACTTCATCTCCGAAGAAGACCTGGCCGGCTTTGACCCTGCGCAGCTCAACGCCTTGTGTGAGGCGGCCATCTCTGAAAACGAAAAATCTGTTGCCGACTATAAGGCCGGCAAGGAGAAAGCCATCAAGGCTCTTGTCGGGTGTGTCATGCGCAACAGCAAAGGCCGAGCCAACGCCCTGGAGGCCGAGGAGCTTCTCAAAAAGCTGATCACCGGCTGACCGTATCAAGCAAGATTTAGAAAAAACAACGCATTGTCACCGTTGGCTGACAATGCGTTGTTTTTATAGGGCTTCTAAAACGTTTGTCCGGCGGCTATACAGCCCGGGACGCTTACGTTCGGTATGTGTTACACCTGTCCGGCCAGCCATGTGGGAAAATCATAATAAACCGGCTGGCTTTCCGGGTCGGGATAATCGGGAATCATGCCCAGCCGCCAGACGGACAGGCCCGTCACGCCAAACATCCGGGCCAGCTCCATTTTTATGTCCACACTGCGCATATCCTCATACCAGGCTATGTTATCGGTGTTATCCGTATCGTTGTGATAACTTATGTATGGATTTTGATATTTAACGGAGTATGTGATGACGGCGGCCGGGTCCGTCATCCGGCTATATACGGCGTCAATATCCGGCTTGTAGGACGAGGCATTAATGACCTTGCCGTCCACAAGCTTCCACTGGATGACGGTAAAGTTTATCGCCAAAGCGAGCTTGCTCGTGTCACCCACACCCGTATCGGGATCTGTCGCGGCCTTAAGCGCCGCATAGATCTCATAAAACGGGGATACCGGCGTGGCTGTAAACCCGGCGTCCATCTCCGCCTGGGTCAGGGTATTTGCCGCATAGTCGTGTGCCATTAGAATAACCCTGTCGGCCAGGTCTCCGATCATTTTGTAATCGTAAGCGTTGTAATAAACACCGTCTGTTGTGACGGGATGGACACAGACGTAAAGCGAGGCACCTAGCTTGTCCAGCTCCGTTTTAAGTGCCTGAAGGAACAAATTCAAGCCGTCTTTCAGCGCATCCCCCCGCATCTCCTCAAAGTCTATCGTCACGCCCGTATATTGTCCGCCTTGCAGCTGCGCAGTAATTTGCGACACCGCATCCGCACGCAAAGTCTCGTCCGTCAGGATCGCTGTACAGGGATTTGTTACTGTGCCGTCCGCCAGCGTTACCTTCTGTAGCGCGCTCATGAACACGCTGAGCTGGCGCGCCGCGCCGCTGTCGGATGCCAGCTGCAGCACTTCTTCTGAGCCGTCGGGGATGACATGGCCGTTGCCGCCCGATGCGGTCGTGTTAAGCCGGACACCGCTGTCCGCAAACTCCAGCTGGCTCCAGCCAAAGGATACGGCGTCAAAATCACGGATCAGGTCTTTCTGTGGATAGGCCTTGACGGCGTAAAAGGCATGGGACCAGCCAAGCTTTGAATCATACCGCTCATGCAGGCGGATCATCATCGCCGCCGCCTGCTCGCGCAGGGCGTAATCCGACGGACCGAACGTCGTCGGCGTCAGGCCGTTAATAATGCCAAAATCATAGGCCATGGCGATGTAGGGCGCGTTGGTTGAAACGTCATTAAACGGCAGGTCCACGTTTTTCATCGTGCCGGCCAGAGACTCAAAGCCCAGCGCACGTACGAGCATGACAGCCATTTCCTCCCGGGTAATGTAATCATCCGGGCGGTATGATTTACTGTCGGTGGTGACGGCACCGTTATAAACAGCCGTCTCGACCTCATCATAATACCAGGCAGCCTTATCGGCATTGTCCTCAAACGAGGGCGATTCCGGCGCAACAAGCTCCCAGCCGAATAGCCGCACCAGCATCGCGGCAAACTCCGAACGCTTAACATCGCTGCCGTAACCGAACTGACCGTCGCCGTAGCCGTCCATGACACCCAGTCCGACTACCTCGCTAATATACGATGCCGCCCAGGAGTCAGACGGGACGTCGTTAAAGTCCGCCGCCGCTGCCGACGGCATAAGCCCGACTAATAAAACAAGCAGGCATACGATACTGATAATTCTTTTTTTCACACTGGCACCTTCTCTATTTCTGCTGCGCCGGCTTTTAGCATTTGCCGACGCATAGCGTATGTATTTTTATTAAGACGACTGCCTGCAGAAAAAGTTTCCAGGCCGGCGTTTTGTATTGTCACCGTTTATCTCACACTGGTTGACAATGTGTTTTGTTTTTCTTATAATGAGGGCCATTGAAACGAGGGATACACATTGGAGCTGAAAGAACAGGTTCTTAAAGAACTGGAAAATTACAAGGGCGAATATATATCAGGCGGCAAGCTGGCACAGACACTGCATTTTAGCCGTAATGCCGTCTGGAAGGCCGTTAAATCACTTCTGGCGGACGGGCACGACATACACGCTGTCACGAACAGGGGTTACTGTCTCCTGCCGTCCAGCAACGTGCTGACAGCCGCAGCTGTTGTAAAGCATCTCGGCGCGCTAACCGGTGTATTTAATATTGACGTGCGTAAGTCTGTCACCTCAACGAACACGGTTTTAAAGGGACTGGCCGCGCAGGGCGAACAGGAAGGCAAGGTCATCATCGCCGAAGAGCAGACGGCCGGGCGCGGCCGCCTTGGCCGCAGCTTTTATTCACCCGCCGCATCGGGTATCTATTTCAGCGTCCTTCTGCGCCCCACTGTCCAGACCGCTGACGCGACACTCATGACGACGGCGGCGGCCGTTGCTGTTGCGCAGGCGGTCGAGTCGGTTACCGGAGCCAAGGCCCAGATCAAATGGGTTAACGATATATTCTGCGGCGACAAAAAAGTCTGCGGGATTCTGACGGAGGGCTCCTTTGATATGGAAAGCGGCGCAATGGATTACGCCGTTGTCGGCATTGGGGTCAATATCACGCCGCCGGCGGGCGGTTTTCCGGACGAAATAAATAATGTCGCTACGGCCGTCTGCGGCCAGGAGCGTGTGCCGCCCGGCATTCGCGGCCGTCTGATCGCCGAAATATTAACGCGCTTTTGGGGCTTTTATAAAAACCTGTCCGGCAAAGAATACCTGGATGAATACAAAGCGCGCTCCCTCATCGTCGGAAAAGACGTGGACGTGATAACCGGTGACAGCATCCGTCCGGCGAGGGCTCTGGATATTGACGATAGCTGCCGGCTCGTTGTCCGATTTCCTGACGGCACCGTCAAAACACTGTCGTCCGGCGAGGTCAGTATTAAACCACGCAGAGAATAAGGCTTCCCGCCTTAAGCCGAAAACTATAAAACCTCCCTGACGGAGGCAACTTTTACAAATTATTTGGGAGGATTTAATGAAGACGAGAGACATGGTATTTACAGCGGTCTTCGCCGCCGTCCTTTGCGCCTTAGCGCCACTGGCTCTTCCCGTCGGGCCTGTGCCGATATCTCTGGCAACCTTTGTGATCTATCTGTCCGCCGCCATTCTCAATTGGAAGTTCGGGACGCTGTCCGTTATCGTCTACGTGGCTCTGGGACTTGTTGGGCTGCCTGTCTTTTCCGGATTTGAAGGCGGCATACATAAGCTTGTCGGGCCGACGGGCGGGTTTATCGTCGGTTACATTGTCATGGCGCTTGTCATCGGCCTGATCGTTACGCAAAACCCACGGAAAAGATGGATCTACCCGGCCGCCATGGCTGTAGGTACCATAATGCTGTACGTGTGCGGGCTGGCCTGGTTTATGTACTCGACCGGCTCCACACTCGGCGCCTCTCTCATGGCCTGTGTTATCCCGTTCCTGCCGGGCGACGTTGTCAAAATCATTCTCGCGTCGGTTATTTCTCCGAGACTGAGAAAAATCATTGAGCGCCATGCGGGATAGGCTTGTATCCTGTTCACCCCGTGCATAATAAAGCCTTCCCCCTGGGGGGGGAAGGTGGATAACCCTCATCAGTCTGCAGTGCTGACAGCTTCCCCCAGGGGAAGCCTTATCCAATGCGGTAAATGGCATTTCACGCCGTACTTACACCACAAAAAGGACAACTGCAACGAGACCCGCAGGTCGAGAGCCTTAATATTCGGCAAAGCCCCGGAGGCCTTTGTCGATAACCTAAAAAGGACGACAGTGTCGTCCTTTTTTGTCATATTCAAAAATAAAGACTGCTATATGCCGCCGAGCTTCGGATGGCTGCCGGTGATGGAGTATTCCACCCACTCCGCGACATTGACGGCATGATCGCCAATGCGCTCAAAGTACTTGGCGATCATCATGATATCCATAAACAGCTCACCTCTCGTGTCACCCACGGAGATTGAGCGGATTAACTCTTCTTTAATCCGTACAAATATATCGTCGACGATATCGTCGCAATCCATAACCGAACGGGCCAGCGAGATATCCTTGTTGACGAATGACGATACGGCGTCATTGACCATATCGATCGTAGCCCTGGCCATCTCACCGATATGCAGGTCGCTCTTAAAATCGGCATAATTCGTAATGTATTTTGAGATTTCGGATATATCGGCCGCCTGGTCGCCGATGCGCTCCATATCTGAGATCATCTTCATCGCGGCGGAAATCAGGCGCAGGTCTTTCGCCACTGGCTGCTGCTGCAGGAGCAGCCGCAGGCACAGCGATTCAATAAGCCGCTCCTTCTGGTCAATATCACGCTCAATGGCCTGAGCCTCCGTGCGCTGCTCAACACTGCTGTCCATTACGGCCTTCGTGCAGGCCTCGATGGCGTTAACGCAGAGGGCCCCCATCTCAACCAGTTCATAATTAAGCGTTTCCAGCTGCTGTTCAAAATGCGCTCTCATTAACCGAACCTCCCCGTAATATAATCCTCGGTACGCTTGTCGACCGGTACGGAAAACAGTGATTCCGTCTTGCCGAACTCCACGACCTCTCCAAGCAGGAAGAAAGCCGTCTTATCAGATATACGCGCCGCCTGCTGCATATTATGCGTGACGATAATGATCGTATAATTCTTTTTAAGCTCCATGACAAGTTCTTCAATCTTGGATGTGGAAATCGGGTCAAGCGCACTTGTCGGCTCGTCCATAAGCAGCACATCCGGCTGAACCGCCATGGCTCGGGCAATACACAATCGCTGCTGCTGACCACCGGACAGTCCGAGCGCGCTTTTCTTAAGCCGATCCTTAACCTCGTCCCAGATTGCGGCGTTCCGAAGAGACTGCTCAACAATCTCGTCCAGTTTGGCCTTATTACGCACACCGTGCGTTCTCGGACCATAGGCAATATTGTCGTACGTACTCATGGGAAACGGATTGGGTTTTTGAAACACCATACCCACTCGTTTTCTTAAATGATTGACGTCCATATCGCCGTAGATGTTTTCCCCGTCAAGCAGGACTTCGCCAGTAATTTTGCAGCCTTCAATCAAATCATTCATACGGTTGAGCGATTTTAATAGCGTGGATTTGCCACAGCCGGACGGACCGATAAAGGCTGTGATCTCAGCCGGCTGAATCTTGAGATCGACGTCTTTTATAGCATGAAAATCCGTGTAATACAGATTTAGATTTTTAATGCTGAACTTATCCATATCCTACCTCACAGATACTTTTTTAACAAGGACCTTTGACAACGCGTTGATTCCAACCACAAGAATGAGCAGAACAACAGCTGTGGCATACGTCTCGTCAATGTGCAGGCCCTCCGTAGAAAGCATATACATATGCGTGGCGAGTGTCCGTCCTGATTCCAACAATGTACTCGGCGTTCCGGGCGCCGCTGTTCCAGCAGTGAATATAAGCGCCGCCGTCTCGCCGACGATACGTCCGACACTTAAAATAACACCTGCCAGTATACCCTGCATCGCCGAGGGCAGGATGATTCTGAATACGGTACGAAGCCGTCCGGCCCCAAGGCCGAAGCTGCCTTCCCGAAACGTATCCGGCACGGCCTTGATGGACTCCTCCGTCGTACGCATGATTGTCGGGAGCACCATGATCGACAGTGTCATAGCACCCGCCAGCATCGAATATTTCTTCAGCAATACGACAAACATCAAATATCCAAACAGGCCGTAAACAATCGACGGTATGCCGGCCAGCGTTTCAGTAGTCGTCCTCACGACCTTCACAAGCCTGTTCCCCCGGCTGGCATACTCCGTTAAATATATGGCGGAGAAAATGCCGAGAGGCGCCGATATGATCAGAGATGAAACCGTCATGGTAATGGTATTGACTATCGCCGGCATCATCGAGACATTATCAGAGTTATAGTGCCAGGCAAACAGCGATGGCTTAAGCTGCGGGATACCTTTGATGAGGATATAGCCAACCAGCGAGATCAGGATAACGACTGTAATAACCATTGCCAGTATTACAAGGATATATAAAATGAGCGAAATAGGATGTTTGCTGTAATTCTTCATCTTTTGTGTAAATGACGTTGTGTTTATAGCCTTCATAACTGCTCCTTCCTTTTGACGAGTGAAATCGACAGATTGATAATCAGTATGAAGACAAACAGCACGACGGCTGTAGCAAATAACGCCTCGCGGTGCAGGTCGGCCGCGTAACCCATTTCTATAACAATATTAGCCGTCAGGGTCCGCACGCCCGACAGTAGGCTATTGGGAATAATAGGCTGATTGCCCGCGACCATAATGACGGCCATCGTCTCGCCGATCGCGCGGCCGATCCCTAAAATAACGGCCGCTGTGATCCCCGATTTCGCCGCCGGGATCAAAACGGAAAATACGGTCCGCTCGTGCGTGGCACCCAGAGCCAGCGAACCCTCGTAAAAATGCTCCGGCACGGCCCGTATGGACGATTCCGACACCTGAATGATCGTAGGCAGGATCATGATACCCAATAATAACGACGCCGTCAATAAACATTTACCGCTGCTCGCCCCCGTCATCTGCTGGATGATCGGCACCATGACGACTAGACCGAAAAATCCGTAGACAATGGAAGGGATTCCGGCCAGCAGCTCGAGTGACGGTTTGAGTATCTTATACAGACCCTTCGGACAGAAGCGCGCCATAAAGATCGCGCACATGAGCCCAATCGGAACACCGACAATGATTGCGCCGGCCGTGACATAAATACTGCCAATGATCATCGGCAGTATGCCGTACAGGTCGCTGGACGGTTTCCATGTTGTACCGAGCAAAAAATTAAATACCCCGATCTTACCAATGGCCGGAACGCCGTTTGCAAACAGGAAAATGCAAATCAGCGCAACCGCGAGAATCGAGGTGCATGCCGCTATTAAAAACAGCACTTTCATAAATACTTCTTTACGCTTGATCATACTAACCCCCCATGCGCAGCTGCGCATAAAAAGATTTTAAGATACCCCGCACAGGGGTTTATATATACAGCCATGTCGCGTACCCCGCCGGCAGATCATCAATGGGATTTACATCCTAATGTGTTAATCAGTAACACTTTCCACTCACGACAATTGAGCCTGAGGATCACATGCCTCAGGCTCAATCAATCTACTGTTGTTTAGCCTGCGATACCAGACCAATCCGTGATTTCACCTGTGAAGATGGCGGTAACCTCATCGCTCGTGAGATTGTTAACAGCGTTGTCATTGTTGACGACAACAGCGATACCATCCATGGCGATAACCTGCGGGACAAGGCCTTTTTCAATTTCGCTGTCCTTGAGCTCACGGGAAGCCATGCCGATGTCACACACGCCGTCGATAGCAGCCGTCATGCCGGAGGAAGAACCGGTAGCCTGGATTTCAACGCTGACATCGGGATTATAAGCCTTATAAGCCTCGGAGAGTTTTTCCATCAGCGGAGAAACAGAGGTGGAGCCGGCGCATACGATGTTGCCAGACATGCCGCTGCCTGTATAAGCGCCCTGATTGCCGGTGGAGATGTAGCCGTTATCCATTGCGATTTGCTGGCCTTCTTCACTGAAGATAAAGTTAATGAAGTCCTGTGCAACTTCGGAGAACTCGCCGTTCATCGAAGCAATGTTGAAGGGACGCGCGATAGCATAATCGCCGGCGATAATGTTGTCGGCCGAAGCGACGACCCCGTCAACCGTAACCGCTTTAACCGTATCGTTGAGCGAGCCCAGCGAGATGTAACCGATAGCCTGCTTATTGGCCTGTACGCTAGTCATGACCTGATTCGTGCCGCTGGCTATCTCGGCGTTTATATACGTCATATCGCCTTCGTCTGTCTCGATGCCCATCAGCTCGATAAAAGCGCCGCGTGTACCGGAACCCTCTTCACGGGAGATGACCGAGATTGTGCCGGTCATGCCTTCGGGCTCAGTGGACGCGGGAGCGCTGGACTCGGGGGCCGTGGATTCCGGGGCCGATGTGGTCGCCGAGGGCTCGGTCGAGGTTTCAGGGGCTTTCTCAGCACAGCCTACCATGGCGAACATCACCATAACAGCCACAAGCATGATGCCGATTATCTTCTTCATTTTCTTGCTCCTTTTTCAACATATTAATATAGTTTTCCTGTTAACAATGCTTATTAAACATGTGAAAGGTTAAGGGTATTATCACGGCTATGTTAAATCCATGTAAAGCGAGACGCAAAAAGACACATCGCCGCGTCCGGTTAATGATAACCGAACGCGGCGATGCACTGTGATTTCTAGGTTTTTCAGGTACTTAAAGCGGCTAATTCCGTCATATAAACAGGATGCCTAAACTTCTCTGTTCGCAGCGCCAGGAGATTGTGCAGCCTGACTGCTCATTTATCTAGCTTAAGTTAAAGCTAGATTTTACAGGTTTAAACTTCCTTCGGGACGCCAAGATTGCGGAAACGGTTATAGCGCTCTTCCGTGAGTTCAGGTATGGATTTAATCCGGTTTTTCTGGTACCAAACAATGATATCGGATTTTAAGGATGTGAACAGACGGTCGGCATCGCCGCCTTTTTCGGAAATAATTCGCTCCACGACGCCAAAGGCGTAAACGTCCTGCGCCGTAAGCTTCAGGTTCTCAGCGGCTTCGGCAGCCTTTTCCGGATCACGCCAAAGGATATTCGCGCAGCTTTCCGGCGCGATAACCGAATAGATGGCATTTTCCAGCATCCAGACCTCATTGGCAACCGCCAGCGCCAGCGCGCCTCCGCTTCCGCCCTCGCCGATGAGAATCGAGAGCACCGGTGTCTTCAGCGCCATCATCTCCGTTAAGTTTTCGGCGATGGCCTGACCCTGTCCGCGCTCCTCTGCCCCGATACCGGGAAAGGCCCCGCAGGTATCGACGAAGCAGACGACGGGGCGATGGAATTTTTCCGCCTGTTTCATCAGCCGCATCGCCTTCCGGTATCCTTCGGGATTAGCCATGCCGAAGTTTCGGTGCATGCGGTTTTTCAGATCGCGTCCTTTTTCGGTGGCAATGACGGTAAACGGCACGTCCCCCAGCATGGCCAAGCCGCCAACGACGGATGGGTCGTCGGCAAAGCGGCGGTCGCCATGCAGCTCTATAAAGTCGCTGAATATATTGCTAATAAAGTCCTGGCCCGTATGCCGGTCCTTGGACCGGGCGCCCTTGACAAGTTCATATGCCGTTTTCATTCGTTCACCTGCCCTTTATGCATGTTGAGAAGCGATATTATGACGCTTCTTTGCTCGGTGCGCGGAACGATCCTGTCGATAAAACCGTGCTCCAGCAGTGTCTCAGCCTTCTGGAAGCCCGCCGGCACCTTTTTGCGAACCGTCTGCTCTACAAGACGCGCGCCCGCAAAGCCGACGGTGGCGTCCGGTTCGGCGAGGATAATATCGCCCTCCATGGCAAAGCTTGCCGTAACGCCGCCCGTTGTGGGGTCCGTTAATACGACGATGTATAAAAGACCGCTTTCGCTGTGCCTCATCACGGCGCCGCTTGTTTTGGCCATCTGCATGAGAGACAGTATGCCCTCCTGCATGCGCGCGCCGCCGCTGACGGTGCAGCCGATAACCGGCAGCCGCTTTTCCGTCGCGTACTCAAAAAGCCGCGTAATCTTTTCACCGACAACGGTGCCCATGCTGCCCATCATAAAATAAGGTTCCATGATAAACATCGCGCATTCCATACCGCCGATAGTGGCTGTGCCGCATATGACGGCTTCTTTTTCACGTGCGGACGCTTTAACGCTCTCCAGCTTTGCGTTGTAGCCGGGGAAATTGAGTAAGTCGACGCTTTCCATCTCGCCCCACAGTTCCTTAAAACTGTCGGGGTCCGTTAAAAAGCGGATGCGCTGACGAGAGCTCATTCTGAAGCAGTAACCGCACTGGCAAACCTGCAGGTTATCCCACAGCTGGCTTAGCGGTGTTTCAGTTCCGCAACTCGGACATTTTTCACTCAGCTCATAATCAGTAGGCGCACCTTTCACGGTTGGCTGGCGGCCGGCTTTCTCAAGCTCGTTTTTCGGTTTTTTAAATAAAGAATCAAGTGTCATCGAACTCACCACGCTCTTTCAGAAGTTGTGTGTCGAATTCGGCAGCATAACCGTCTGTCGGAGACGAAAGTCTTCACAGCGCTGCCGGCTCCGATTCAGGCCTGCTCAGTTTTTATGAGCGCAAAGGAGAATTGCGCGCGCACGCAGAGCTTTCCGCCGACGCTGGCTTTCCCTTCAGCAAAATAAAAAGGCGGCTTCACTTTGACCAGTGTGCACTCCGTTTCAATCGTATCTCCGGGCCTTACAGGGGTTTTAAACTTCACCTTGTCCAGACCCGTATAAAATGGCGTAACGTCCTCTTTAAATTCGTCTTTAAGAAGCGCGCAGCCGGACTGTGCGAGGATCTCACACTGTATAACGCCCGGCACGACGGGGTTACCCGGGAAGTGGCCCTTTAAAAACCACTCGTCGCCCCGCACGTGATATTTTCCGTATGCCTTGCCGTCTTTTACTTCCACCTCATCGACTAACAGCATATTGTCCCGATGCGGCAGAATCTTCATAATTTCAGATTGGTCCAACGTCTTCTCCTTATGCCGGTTGCTTGTATCAATCTTAATACCGTGCCGCCAACGGCGGTACGGCTGTTTCCTTCTTCTTAACCGAGCTTTTTAAACGCAACACAGGCGTTGTGTCCGCCAAAGCCAAGGGATACGGACAGCGCCGTCTCAGCGTCTGTCTTTCGCGCCGTCAACGGTACGTAATCCAGATCGCACTCCGGATCCGGCTCGTTCAGGCCGACCGTCGGCGGGATCATCCCTTCCCGTAGAGTCAAAACAGATATAATGGCCTCAACGGCGCCGGCCGCGCCGAGCATGTGGCCCGTCATTGATTTCGTTGAGCTCACCACAACGTCGCCAATCCGCTCGCCGAAGGCTTTTTTAATGGCGGCCGTCTCCGACGCATCGTTGAGCGGCGTACCCGTTCCGTGTGCGTTAACGTAGATGGTGCCTTCGGGCTTCCCGGCCTCGCCAAACGCGTCGCTCAGCGCCCGGGCGCTCGTTTCCCCGTCCGGCGACGGCGCCGTGATATGGTGCGCGTCGCACGTTGAGCCGTATCCGGCGATCTCCGCATAGATTTTAGCCCCGCGCGCTACGGCGTGCTCGTATTCCTCTAAAATCAGCGAACCCGCGCCCTCGCCCATAACAAAGCCGCCCCGCCGTTTATCAAACGGCAGCGACGCCAGATCCGGATCGTCCGATGTCGTGAGCGCCGTCATGTTCGTAAAGCCCGCAACCGACAACGGCATCACCGCCGCCTCGCTGCCGCCTGTGATGACGGCGTCGGCGTAGCCGTGCTTAATGGACCGGTACGCTTCGCCTATGGCATTGGTGCCGGTGGCGCAGGCGGTAACGGTACAGATGCACGAACCCTTGGCATTATAGCGGATGGCAATATTGCCGGCCGCGATATTGGAGATCATCATCGGCACAAACAGCGGCGAAACCTTTCTCGGGCCGCCGTTTACAAGCTTTGTATGCTCATTTGTCAGCGTAATAATGCCCCCGATACCGGAACCGAAGGACACACCCAGCCGTTCGGGCTCGATGGTTCCCTCCAGTTTGCTGTCCGCCATCGCCTGCACCGTTGCCGCCATGGCGTACTGTGAATACAGGTCGCTGCGGCGCGCGTCGCTTTTATCCATATAGGCCAGCGGGTCGAAGTCTTTGACCTCGGCGGCCACCTTGGCCTTAAAATCGCTGCAGTCAAATTTTGTGATTGGGCCGATGCCATGGCGGCCCGCAACAAGGCTTTCCCACATGGACTCTATGTCATTTCCAACGGGCGATATGACGCCCAGCCCCGTTACAACAACTCTTCTCATATAAACCTCCCATGCGTCCCCTGCGGCAACCAAGCCGCTTTGCGCACGAATCGATACGAAAGCCTCCCCCACATGGGAGGTCGTGCTTTTCATTGAATCACACGGCCCGCATATTACGTAGCCATACCGCCGTCAACCCGTATAACCTCTCCGGTTATGTAATCGGAGCAGTCCTGGGCTAAAAATGCGGCCAGTTCCGCAACGTCCTCCGGCCGGCCAACCCGTCCGAGCGGAATCGCGGACATCAGCGGATTCCCATCCGTTATATTTTCCGTCATGTCTGTGGAGATAAAACCCGGCGCGATCGCGTTACAGCAGATATTGCGGGATGCCAGCTCACGCGCGACCGATTTTGTCAGGCCGATAAGCCCGGCTTTTGAGGCCGAGTAATTAGCCTGCCCGGGATTGCCCATAATGCCGGACACGGACGTGATATTGATAATCTTTCCACGCCGCTTTTTAATAAGCATCGGGCAGCAATGGCGAATCATATTGAATGCGCCTTTTAGGTTGACATCCACAACGTCGTCAAATGCCTGTTCCTTCATGGACATCACAAGACCGTCCTTTGTGATGCCGGCATTGTTGACAAGAATATCAATTGGGCCAAGCGTCTGCTTGACTTCTGCGGCCGTCTTTTTAGCGGCCTCAAAATCGGCTACGTTGCATTGAAACGCCTCGGCCTTCACGCCGAACTGACGTGCGGCCTCGACAACCTCCTGTGCCTTTTCGGCGTTGCCGGCGTAGAGGACGGCAACGTCCGCGCCAAGCTCGGCAAATTTCAGGGCAATCACCCGGCCGATACCGCGGGATGCGCCGGTGACAAGCGCCACTTTTCCGTTAAGCATCCGCAAGTACCTCCACCGCCGTATTCTTAAGGGTTTCGCTGTCCTCGACGTTGAGCACGCGTACATCGCCGGAAATCCGCTTGACTAGGCCAGAGAGCACTTTGCCGGGTCCGACCTCAACAAATGTGTCCACACCGCCGATGATCATGTTTTCCACCGTCTTCTGCCACCAGACCGGGCTGATAAGCTGCTCGGACAAGAGCTGCTTTAAGTCCCCCGCGTACGGCTGCGCCGTCACGTTGGCATAAACCGGAATATCCGGCATTTTCAGTTCATATCCTTCCAGCTCCTGTATAAACGCTTCGAAAGCCATGGCCATAAACGGCGAATGAAAGCCGCCGCTGACCTTAAGCGGCATGTACCGGCCGCCGGCCTGTACGACAAGCGCCTTAAACGCGTCCATGACGCCGGCGTCACCGGATACGACGATCTGGCCGGGGCTGTTGAAATTGACGGGATAGACGTTCGGGAACTCCTTACACAGCTTCATGACAGTCTCGTCGTCGAGCTTTAAGACGGCTGCCATCGCCGCGGCGCTGTCCTGCGCGGCGCGGTTCATAAACTCACCGCGCCGGCACACGAGCCGGAATGCGTCCTCATACGTCATGGCGCCGGAAAACGCCAGTGCCGCCAACTCTCCCAGCGAAAAGCCAGCCATTTTACCGGGTGTCACACCCGCTTCCGACAGCGCGGCCGCAGCCGCCAGATCGACGCAGAAGAGGCACGGCTGTGTATTTTCCGTCACAGCCAGCTCCTCCGCCGTTCCCTCAAAACATTGTTTTATGGTCCCAGGCCGGATCGCTTCGGCCATATCAAAGACCGCTTTGGCAGCCGGGCTCACCTCATACAGCTCGCGGCCCATGCCTGTGTACTGCGCGCCCTGCCCCGGAAATACAAACGCTAATTTATCCATTTACCCGCTCCGTTTAAAACGTTTTCAGCCTCGGTAAAAATCTCGCGGATGATCTCGGCAGCCGGCTGTTTTTTGGTTACCATACCGGCGACCTGTCCTGCCAGAAAGCTGCCTTTTTCCGGATCGCCCTCGACGGCTGCCAGACGCAATGCGCCGGCACCCATCTGCTCCAGGTCCGCGTCGGAGATATCCGTATACTCCGCTTTTAAAAACGCGCGTGAAAACGGCGTTTTAAAGCATCTGACGGGATGTCCCAGGCGTCGGCCCGTGGCCATTGTCGCAATATCATTGGCCCTGATGACCTTGTCCTTGTAATTGTCATGTACGGAGCACTCGTCGGCCACCAGAAAACGCGTGCCGAGCTGGATGCCCTGGGCGCCGAGCATAAAGCATGCCGCCGCGCCGCGCCCGTCGGCAATGCCGCCGGCGGCTATAACGGGAAGCTCTGTCGCGTCGACGACCTGCGGCACCAGCACGAGCGTTGTCGTATCGCCGACGTGTCCGCCGCTCTCGCCGCCCTCGGCGATAATGGCCGAAGCGCCGGCGCGTGTCATCATCTTGGCCAGCGCGACAGATGCCACAACCGGTATAACCTTAATGCCTGCGTCTTTCCACATTGACATGTATTTGGACGGATTGCCGGCGCCCGTCGTGACGACGCTGACCTTTTCCTCGGCTACAACCTGGCTGACCTCCGCAACAAACGGACTCATCAGCATAATGTTAACCCCAAAGGGCTTATCGGTCAGCTGCCGTGCGATGTTGATCTGCTCCCGCAGGTAGTCGGGTCCGGCGTTCATAGCAGATATGATACCGAGCCCGCCCCCATTGGACACGGCGGCGGCCAGCTTGCCGTCGGCGATCCATGCCATGCCGCCCTGAAATATCGGGTACTCAATGCCTAAAAGCTCGCAAACCGGCGTTTTTATCATGGTGCGGTATTCCTTCCGTTATAATAATTATTATTCCATTTTAGATTCGACGAACTTGACGAACTCACCGATGGTGCTCAGTTTTTCCTCCAGCTCGATTTCAATGCCAAGCTCTTCTTCCAGCTGCATCACCATCTCTACAGTATCCAGAGAGTCGATACCCAATGATTCAAAGGTTGTCTCTTCCTTAACATCCTCAATGGCGCACCCGAAATGCTCCGAGATCATCGCAGCTACTTTTTCAAAAATCATACTATTTTGCCCCCAAATTATTCATAAAATAAAATATTTAAACGCGTCTCCCTTATTGTTCAATGCGTTTATACCTTTTTTCAATGCCGGCACCCGCCGATTAAATATCCCAGCGAAGCACGCAGGAAGCACTCGTCAACCCGCCGCCGAAAACGCACAGCGCCAGATAGTCGCCCTTTTTAAAGCGCCCTTCTCGGTTGAACTCGTCGATCAGGATCGGTACGCTGGCCGACGAGGTGTTGCCATACTTATCAATATTCAGTCCGAATTTATCCAGCGGTATGCCGAGCTTGCGGCTGGCCGCATCGATGATGCGCACATTGGCCTGATGCGGAATGACCCAGGCGATATCAGCCACCGTGAGTCCCGCTTCAGCGATGACATAGCTTAAATCGCCCGTCAAAGCATTAACCGCGAACTTGAACGTTTCCTGCCCGTTCATATTGATTACAGGCTTTCTCTCTTTAACCTCGTTAAACGGAGAACACCCGACATAATTGGGTATCTTGATAACCGTGTCTCCGCCCTTGGCATGAAGCTTGGACGCCAGATAATCGTCGCCCTCTCCAAGGACCATTGCGCCCGCGCCGTCTGCGAAAATAACGCACGTATTGCGGTCCGTCCAGTCCAGCATCCGGCTGAGCTTTTCTCCGCCGATGACAAGCATCTTTTTGACCTTTCCCCTTGCGAAGAAGCCCGCCGCCGTATCCAGTGCGTAAACGAAGCCGCTGCAGGCCGCGCTCACATCCATAGCCGGGCACGTCGCGCCCAGCAGGTTCTGCACAGAGCAGGCCATTGACGGCGACGCGTCGTCGGTGCTGATGGTCGCACAGATAATCATGTCCAGCTCCGCCGGCTTTGTCCCACTCATTTCGAGCGCACCCAGCGCTGCGTTGTGCGCCAGATCTACCGCCGTTTCTGTTGTGCAGACATGCCGCTCCTTGACGCCGACCCTTTGGGTAATCCATTCGTCGGACGTATCGACCATTTGGGAAAGCTCATCGTTTGTCACTACGCGCTTAGGCACGCAGTGGCCTGTTCCAAGTACTTTAAAACTCATGTTTTGCTCCAACACTCTTTTCAAAAAATGTATTGAGTCTGTTGACGACTCGGATGAGGGTACTGCGTTCCTGCTCGTCAAACTCATCTTCCAGCTCATGTATCATCAGCATGTGATACTGCCGATGGTACATGTCGATCTTGCGGCCCTCCCGCGTGAGCTTCACACGTACGACGCGCCCGTCGTTCTGGCAGCCGTTTTTTGATAAGTAACCCTTTTTCTCCAGCTTGTTAACAGCCACCGTTACCGTCGGCCGCGTGAGCTTGAGATAGTCTGCGATCTCGCTGACCGATTTGCCGTTCTCGCGATCTGTTCCGACGCATTCGATCAGGTGCATCTCCCGGATGGTCAGATTAATCCGTTTGTTTTTCTGCAAAAACTCCTCTTCGACGCGCATGATACTGTGATAGATGTCCTTGAGCATATAGTTGAGCGTCTTTTGAAATTCCAGCATCCGATCACCTCCAGCCGCGCCGTTTAACAGTTTTACATTGCTGCTCATCCGACTATTTAGTTAGAGAAACTAACTAATTTATATATGGGATTTTACTGTTTTATTCCACTGTTGTCAATACAAAGCTTTTTTATAGCCCATTTACCCGCCTTTAAAACATCCGACACCTTCCCCTTAACGCAGTGTATTTAGCATTCACAAACGGTGTTTAGAGTGATAAACTATAACCGAACATAAACGTTGAACGCCATAGAAAAGAGGGTCCGGCATGTATGATGAACTGACAGAGGTTGATATCCGCAAAATGCAGGAGGAAATTGACTACCGGATCAAGGTCCTGCGTCCACCCCTGCTTGAAGATGTGAAGACGGCGCGGGCGTTTGGAGATTTGAGCGAAAACTTTGAATATAAAGCGGCAAAACGTGAAAAGAACAGAAACGACAGCCGAATCCGTTATTTAAAAAGAATGATCGAGACCGCCAAGGTCATTTCCGGAGAATCTGAATCCGGCGAAGTCGGCCTGTTTGACACCGTCGAAATTTACTTCGAGGAAAACGACGAGATACAAAAATTACGGCTCGTGACAACCTTGCGCCAAGACGTTTTAAAGGGGCTCATCAGCCCGGTATCGCCGCTGGGCAAGGCGCTGATGGGCCGAAAAGCCGGCGACCGGGTCCGCGTGGACGTCAGGCCCGATTACAGCTATCATATAGTCGTCCGATCCATTGAAAAAGGAACGGACGACGAGTCCATCCCCATCAGCACATATTAGTATAAATGACTGACAGGAGCCGCGAATGAAAATACTGATTGACGCTGACGGCTGCCCGGTTGTGGACCAGGCTGTCCGGCTGGCAAAGCGTTACCGGATTGACTGTTTGATTCTCTGTGATACGTCCCACGTCTTCAATAAGGACGGGGCCGCCACGCTGACCTTTTCAAAGGGCGCCGACAGCGTGGATTTCGCGCTGGTCAACCGCGTTTCGGCCGGCGATATCGTTATCACGCAGGATTACGGGCTTGCGGCCATGTGCCTGTCCCGAAATGCCGTTGTCGTCAATCAGGACGGGATGCCGTACACCGCCGACAATATCGACGCACTGCTGCTGGCCCGCCACACCGCCCGAAAAATCCGCGCCTCGGGCGGCCGGCTGAAGGGGCCGCCGAAAAGAACCGCAGCCCAGAACCAGACGTTTGAAGCCGAGCTGACACGCCTGCTGGATGACAGGACGGGGGGACAATGATGACGCCTATGCTATGAAAAGAACGGCGTGTGATTGCCGAACTAAACGCTACGAAGAGGCCTGCAGACTGCACGGCCTCATTTATTATATACTGCTTGACAATATATAGACGTCCGATATATAGTATAGATGATCTATATATCAGGAGGCGAAACATGGCTATTGACAAAAGCCTGCTGACCGGCAGCACGACGATGCTGGTGCTCAAGCTGCTGGACGGACAGGATATGTACGGATATCAGATGATCGAAGAACTGGCGCGGCGCTCGGACCGCACCTTTGAGCTGAAGGCCGGGACGCTGTATCCGCTGCTGCACACGCTGGAGGACAAGGAGTTGATTCGTTCTTATGAGAAGGACGAAAAAACGCAGCGGCCCCGCCGGTATTATCAGCTCAGCCGGAAAGGCAAAAAGCTTCTGGCCGACAAGCAAGCCGAGTGGACGGTGTACACAGGCGCGGTCAACCGTGTCCTGCGGGGAGGTGCTTTGCTTGCCGATGCCTGAAAACTTCAAGGACTATACCGAACTCGTAATCGGACAACTGCGCTGGAAAAAGGCCCGGCCCGTTATCGAACAGGAGATTGAAACGCACCTGTGTGACCAGCGCGACGCGCTGATGAAAAGCGGCCTGGACGAGGACGCGGCCACACGCGAATCCATCCGTCAGATGGGCGACGCCGTACAGGTCGGTACCGCGCTTGACCGTGTCCATCGTCCAAAGCCGGCATGGGATATGCTCGCGCTGACCATGCTGCTGGCGCTCATGGGCTTATTCATAAACCTGTTTTTAACCTACGACAGTGATTTCCCTATGAAGCCCCTTTTAAACGCAGCGGCCATACTGCTGGGTGCAGGCTGTATGCTGGGCGCGTATTTTCTGGATTTTACAATTCTCGGCAAACGTCCGCTGCTTGTTTACTTTGGCACAGTGCTCACCGTCGTATTATTATGCTCACTTCCGGGACAGCCGAAGATCTACGGACAATATTATTATGTTGAGTATGTGCTGCTGCTGTTTCCGCTGGCCTTTGCCGCCCTGCTGTATCGTCTGCGCGGCCGGAGATACGCCGGACTGCTTTTGTCGCTTGCCGGAATGCTACCCTTAAGTTTTGGCTGTCTGCTCGTTCCGTCTGCCATGGGTTTTGCCATCACGGTCGTGTCCGCACTGACTCTAATGCTCGTTGCCGCGGCCGGAGACTGGTTTTCAATCGGCCGGGTTCGTTCGCTCATTTTGATCGGCGGCGTGGTTCTGACAGCCGCCGTTCTGCTTTGGCTTCTTAACTGGAGGTATTTTATCCCGGGGTATTTAATCCGGCGCGTTGCCGCTGCCTTCAATCCGTGGAACGACCCTTTGGGGGCGGGCTGGCAGGGCATTATTGTCCGGGAGCTGGTCAGTGGCGGACATTTTATTGGCCACGGGGCAACGGGACCCTACAGTACCAACGTTCCCGAATTTTCCGCAATGGATACGAATTTTCTGCTGACATGGCTTATTCATAATGTCGGCTGGATTGCCTTCATTATCGTTATGGCGGTTTTCGCGGCATTTTTATTCGTCGGCTTCAGGCTATGCTTTAAGCAAAAGAATATGCTTGGCAGAGCCGTTTTTCTAGCCGTGATGCTCACACTGGCGCTTCAGACGTTGTTCTATGTCGCTTCGAATCTGGGGTTTATCCTTTTTTCTTCCATACTGCCGCTCGTCTCTTACGGAAATACGGCGACCATCGTCAATATGGCACTCATCGGCGTGATGCTCTCCGCCGTCCGCACCGGCTCGCTTGTAAAAGACAGACCGCTAGAACGCCATGCCTCGGAAAGGCGGCTGTGCCGGCTGATCACCGAACCGGTACGCCAGGCAGTAGCGCGGCGGCTGCGATGGCAGGACGGTGAGCTGACGATTTCTTTCAAGCGGCGCTCCGGGTTGTAATAAACATCATGAGGACGGTTACATACACTGGTTTATAATGCGTCGCTTTTTATAGCCGAACGCGTATTACCCGCCGCTTTTGGTACATGACTTCTTCCCTATCACATCATGGCAGCGAAGAAGCACCAATGATCAGGGCTTAATCAGCCGTCTATTTAGTTTACCGCATAAAAGTTTTAAAGCGTTAAATTTTTTTCAGGCCGGAGTATTGACACCACCCCGGCGGTATGTTAAAGTAAGGCAACATCACGTACAGAGGTACCATATGAAAAATGTGTTTTTTGCAGCTTCATATTATTACTTTTACTTTTTTTGGACGAAGGTAAAAGCGATTACTGCTGCAACAAACGCCATATGAAAATCCGGTAAAACGGAAAAGAGCGTATGAGAGGCCTGCAGAGTAATCGCTGCAAGGCCTCCTTTTGTTTGTTCTTTGACGCTGGAAAGCTCTGGTTATATGTGAATCCCCGCTGCCTGCAGGGAAATATAAAAAGAAACTAACGATTACTTTACGATTTACAAACTATCAGTATTTAAAGGAGGACGACAAAATGGTCGCAGTATTAAAGCCCGGCGCCACACAACAGCAGATTGATAACCTGACCAAATGGTTTAAGAGCAGAGGCCTTGATGTGCATGTATCCGTCGGCGAGTACCGGACGATCTTAGGGCTCATCGGCGATACGAGCACAATTGACACGGAGCTTCTGGAGGGACTGGACATAATCGAGTCCGTCACGCGCATCACAGAATCGTTTAAAAGCGCCAATCGTAAATTCCACCCGGACGACTCAATCGTCGATATCGGCGGCGTTAAAATCGGCGGCGGACATTTCCAGCTGATCGCCGGCCCCTGCTCCGTTGAAACGCCCGAGCAGATTTTAGGAATCGCCAAAAGCGTCAAGGCCTCCGGCGCTGCGATCCTGCGCGGCGGCGCCTTTAAGCCGCGCACATCACCGTATGATTTCCAGGGCCTCAAGGCCGAGGGTATTGAGCTTTTGCTGGAAGCCAAAAAACAGACCGGCATGCCCATCGTCACCGAGATCATGAACGCCAATCACCTGCCGCTTTTTGAGCAGGTCGACGTCATCCAGGTTGGCGCGCGCAACATGCAGAACTTCGAGCTTTTAAAGGAGTTGGGCAAGACGAACAAGCCGATCCTGTTAAAGCGCGGCCTGGCCAACACGCTCAAGGAACTGCTTATGAGCGCGGAATATATCATGTCGGAGGGCAATGAGCAGGTATTGCTCTGTGAACGCGGTATCCGCACCTTTGAAACGTATACGCGCAACACGCTGGACCTGTCGGCCGTGCCGATGCTCCGCGAGCTGACCCATCTGCCTATCGTTGTAGACCCCAGCCACGCCACGGGCACGTCCAAACTGGTAAAACCCATGGCAATGGCCGCCGCAGCATCCGGCGCCGACGCCATTATGATTGAGGTGCACAACTGCCCGCAATGCGCGCTGTGCGACGGAGCACAGTCATTAACGCCGGAGCAGTTTGAAGACGTGGCGGATAAAGTACGCCGCATCCGCGAGGTGATCGCCTGATGAATGTCGGCATCGCGGGGCTTGGCCTCATCGGCGGCTCGCTGGCCAAGGCGTATAAAAGCCAGCCAGGCCATACTGTTTTCGGTTATGACATTGACGAGAGCATCCTTGGCATCGCTCAGATCGCCGGCGCGGTGGACGCGCCGCTCGACCAGGATACCATCGGCCAGTGCGACGTGATTTTGATTGCCGTCTATCCCAGGACGGCTGTGGAGTTTTTAAAGCGCATAGCGCCCGATATCCGGAAGGACGCGCTTGTGATAGACTGCTGCGGCGTCAAGCGCTCTGTCTGCAGTGCGTGTTTTAAGATTGCCCAAGAGTACGGCTTCACCTTCGTGGGGGGGCATCCGATGGCCGGCACGCATAATTCCGGCTTTAAGTACAGCCGCGATACGCTTTTCAAGGGCGCGGCCATGATCCTCGTCCCGCCTGTTTACGATGACGTCATGCTCTTTGACCGCATTGAAAAGGCGCTGGGGCCCGTCGGCTTCGGGCATTTGACGGTCACAACGGCCGAAATGCATGACAAGATGATCGCCTTTACTTCTCAGATGGCGCATATTGTCTCCAACGCCTATATTAAAAGCCCGACGGCGCACGAGCACAAGGGCTTTTCAGCCGGCAGTTATAAGGACCTTACGCGCGTAGCGTGGCTCAACCCTGATATGTGGTCCGAGCTTTTTCTGGAAAACAGCGATATGCTCATCAATGAGCTTGACATTCTGATCGCTGCGCTGGCGCAGTACCGCGCCGCGCTGGAATCCGATGATCGGGACACCCTGCGCCGTCTCCTCGACGAGGGCGCAAAAATCAAAGAGGAAGTGGACGGCCAGTGAATACGGTAACGGTAAACGCCTCCAAAACATATGACATTCTGATCGGTGCGGGGCTTCTTAAAAACGCCGGGCAGTACATCCGGCCTATCGTGAAAGGCGGCACAGCCGCCCTTGTGACAGACGATATTGTCAACGGGCTGTACGGCGAGTCGTTGACGAAAACGCTGTCAGCATCGGGGCTGAACATCCTCACATACGTCATTAAAAATGGCGAGGCTTCCAAAAACGCCGGGCAACTTATTGACCTGCTCAATTTCCTGGCCGATCATCACCTGACGCGTACAGACGCCGTCATTGCTCTGGGCGGCGGCGTTGTGGGCGATCTGGCCGGCTTCGCGGCGGCCTCGTACATGCGCGGCATCCGTTTCGTCCAGATACCGACGACGCTCCTGGCTGCGGTTGATTCCTCAGTCGGCGGCAAAACAGCCATTGATTTAAACGCCGGAAAAAACCTCGCCGGCGCGTTTTACCAGCCGGAGCTCGTCCTGTGCGATTACACGCTTTTAGACACGCTCAAGCCGAAAGTCTTCACTGACGGCATGGCCGAGGTCATAAAATACGGCGTCATCGCCGACCGGGAGCTTTTTGAAATGCTCAAACAACCGGCGAAGCCGCAGCTGGAGGAGATTATCACGCGCTGCGTGTCCATCAAGCGCGATATCGTTGCCGACGACGAGTTTGAAACCGGGCCGCGCAAGCTGTTAAATTTCGGCCACACTGTCGGCCACGCCGTCGAGCATCTGAGCGCTTACGAGCTGTCTCACGGCACGTCTGTGGCCATCGGCATGGCCGTCATGGCGCGCGCCTGCGCTAAAAGCGGCCTGTGTGCCAAACGTGACGCGCAGGAGATCGTCGCCCTCATTGAGGCGGCAGGCCTCCCTGTCCTAACGGAACGCTCTGCCGCCGAGCTGGCTCAAGCAGCCCTCAGCGACAAGAAACGCAGCGGGGACTCGATCACTGTCACTGTCGTGGAGAGCATTGGCCACTGCATTTTGAAAGACATGCCTGTAACTGAGCTGGAAAGCTTTATCAAACTTGGGTTATAGCTGGAGAGACCATTATGGATATTAAAATAACAAAACCCGCTTACGGCGGGACAATCAAAGCCATCGCATCCAAATCTCAGGCACACCGCCTACTCATTGCCTCCGCCCTCGCCGACGCGCCGACGCGACTTGTCTGTGGGGAAACCTCCGACGATATTAACGCCACGGTCCAGTGCCTCACAGCGCTGGATGCCCGGATCAATTATGACGGCAGCGCTTTTGACGTCACACCCATTCCCTGCCCCGTCCCAGCCGGGCGAACACTGGACTGCGGGGAAAGCGGCTCGACGCTCCGATTTATGCTGCCCGTCGCCTGCGCGTTGGGGGCCGGGGGCACTTTCTTGATGGGCGGCCGTCTGCCGTCGCGCCCACTTTCCCCGTTGTATGAGGAGCTGACAGGTCACGGCTGTGCCCTGTCGATGACGGGCGCATCGCCGCTGTACACGGGCGGGCACCTCATCGGCGGCCGGTTTTTGATACCGGGCAATATCTCCTCCCAGTTCATCAGCGGCCTGCTTTTTGCCCTGCCGCTCGTGGATGAGGACAGCCTCATTGAGATTGGCGGCGTTGTCGAATCCCGGCCGTATATCGATATGACGCTGGCGGCTTTAAAAGTCTTCGGCATCAGCATCAAACCAAACGCACAAAGCTTCACCGTGCCCGGCCGTCAGCGCTATGTCTCCCCCGGCGCGCTCACCGTCGAGGGCGATTGGTCCAACGCGGCGTTCTGGCTGGCACTCGGGGCTATTGGCCCGCACAGCGTAACCGTTACAAACCTTGACATGGAATCCACGCAGGGCGACAAGGCTGTTGTCGCGTTCTTAAAACGCTTCGGCGCTGAGGTCACGATTGACAGCCAGACGGTAACGATCTCGCGCGGCAACCTGCACGGCATCGACATCGACGCCGGGGACACCCCGGACCTGGTGCCTATCCTGGCTGCCGTCGCCGCCGTGAGCGGCGGGCAGACGGTCATCTCCAACGCCAACAGGCTGCGCATCAAGGAAAGCGACCGGCTAAAAACCGTTACCGAGACGCTCTCGTCGCTCGGTGCGGATATCGCTGAAACGGCGGACGGTCTCATTATCAACGGAAAAGCGCATCTGGACGGCGGCATTGTCAGCTCCCACGGGGATCACCGCATCGCCATGACGGCGGCGGTTATCTCGACAGCCTGCCGCGAAGCTGTTACAATACAAAGGGCGGAAGCCGTCAGTAAATCGTATCCGGGCTTCTTCGAGGCTTTAGCGGCTCTGGGCGGCGTTTTTGAGGAGCTTTAGGATCATTCAAACCAGCTGCTCCGCTTACCCCAAAGTAAACAACGCGCGTGTGACTTTACCATTACGCGCGCCTACAAATAAAACGAAGGGCCTGAACGCTATATGTCTTCCATGACCGGCAAAAATATCAAGATATCAATCTTTGGCCAGTCGCACGCGCCGGGCATCGGCGTCGTGATTGACGGGCTGCCGGCAGGCCGCCGGCTCGACCTCGCGGCGCTGGGCGCTTTTCTCGCGCGACGCGCCCCCGGCGGCTCAAAAATCAGCACACAACGCAAGGAGGCCGACCTGCCGGAATTCCTGTCGGGCCTCAAGGACGGCGTCACCTGCGGCGCGCCGCTGGCGGCTGTCATCCGCAATACGGACACGCGCTCCGGTGATTACGACGAATTAAAGGATATACCGCGCCCCGCGCACGCTGATTACACGGCGCAGCTTAAATACAAAGGCGCGCAGGATGTGGCCGGCGGCGGCCACTTTTCCGGTCGGCTCACCGCGCCCTTATGCATTGCCGGCGGCATCTGCCTCCAGCTGCTGGAAAAAGAAAACATCCACATCGCCGCACACATTGCATCCATCGGTACGATTTACGACGCGGCGTTTGACCCCGTTAATATAAGCCCCGACGTATTCCCCGCGCTCCGGACGGTTGAGCTGCCCGTGCTCGACCAAAACCGCGGCAAGGACATGCTCGACGCGATTGAAGACGTCCGCAAGCAGGGCGACTCTCTCGGCGGCGTCGTCGAATGCGCCGCTGTCGGCGTGTCCGGCGGACTGGGCGACCCGATTTTTGACGGGATGGAAAACCGTATCGCGTCGCTCGTTTTCGGCATACCCGCCGTCAAGGGGATTGAGTTCGGCAGCGGCTTTGCCGGCTCGTCCCTAACCGGCTCGGAGAACAACGACGGCTTCAGGATAGCCGAGGACGGAACCGTCCGCACCTGCACCAACAACCACGGCGGTATCCTCGGCGGCATCACCTCGGGCATGCCGATCCTCTTTCGCACAGCCTTTAAGCCGACGCCGTCCATTGCCAAGGAGCAAAACAGTGTCAGCCTGTCAAAAGGCGAAAACGTCAAGCTGCGCGTCAAGGGCCGGCACGACCCCTGTATCGTTCCCCGTGCCGTGCCGTGTGTCGAGGCCGCGGCGGCCATAGCCATCTTTGATGCATTCCTCGATGCCTGATTACCTGAATATTTAATTTTTCGGAAGGAGAAAGATAATGGATTTAAACGACTTGCGCGAACAGATCGACGCGGCGGACGCGGAGCTTCTCAACGCGTTTATAAAGCGTATGGAGGTTTCCGGCCAGATTGCGCTTTATAAAAAGGAAAATGGCCTGACCGTCTTTGACCCGGCGCGTGAGCGCCGCAAGCTGAATGATATTACATCCACGGTGCCGGCACATCTGAACTCGTACGCCACAGCGCTCTATTCGCTCTTATTTGACCTCAGCCGGACATATCAGGAAAAAACGCTCTATCCCGTTTCCCCGCTTGTGAAGACGATCTCAAGCGCCATTGAGAATACGGACAAAATCTTCCCGCAAAATCCCGTTGTGGCCTGTCAGGGCGTCGAGGGGGCTTATTCGCAGCTGGCGTGTGAGAAGCTCTTTCCCGTGCCGAACATTATGTACTGCACGACGTTTGAAAGCGTCTTCAACGCCATCGACTCCGGGCTGTGCCGCTATGGCGTGCTGCCGCTTGAAAACAGCACCGCCGGCTCTATCAACATGATTTATGATCTCATGATGCGCTATCATTTCTACATTGTGCGCTCCACGCGGCTGAAGATTGACCATAATCTGCTGGCCAAACCCGGCGTCAGCTTAAAGGGCATTAAGGAGGTCTTCTCACACGAGCAGGCCATCACCCAATGCGCCGGCTTTTTAAAGTCGCTCGGCGATATTAAAATCACGCCGTGCGAAAACACGGCCGTCGCCGCTCAGATGGTCTCACAATCCGACCGTACCGATATTGCGGCCCTCTCCTCCCGTTACTGCTCAGAGCTGTACGGGCTTGACTGCCTGGCCGAATCCGTACAGGACAAGGGCAACAATTACACGCGCTTTATCACGATCTCCAAGGACCTCGAAATTTACCCCGGCGCGGACAAAACAAGCATTATGCTT
Source organism: uncultured Sporobacter sp. (assembly GCA_963675425.1). GTDB lineage: Bacteria > Bacillota > Clostridia > Oscillospirales > Oscillospiraceae > Sporobacter. The sequence goes on from OY776214.1 coordinate 3,613,435, forward strand.
ACCGTCCCGCATAAGCCCGGCTCGCTGTACCGCATCCTCAGCCGATTTTACGCGCTGGGCATCAACATCTTCAAGCTCGAAAGCCGCCCCATTCCCGACCGCGATTTTGAGTTTATGTTCTATTTCGATCTCGATACGCCTGTGTACGCACCCCAGTTTACCGAGCTCATGAGCGAACTGGAAAGCGTCTGCGAGGAGTTTAAATACCTCGGCAGCTACTCTGAAATAGTATAGAAACCCATACATGCGCACATAAGGCCAGGGGGCGCACAAACGCCCCCTGGCCCAAAACACCGGTCATCCGGTAATAACCATCATTATTCTTCCAAACTCAGATCAGGGTTGAACTGTATGCTAAGTAAACCTGGAGACGATAAGCTCAGTATACAAAGCGGCTTAGGCCAGTTTCCATCTTCTGCGGCGAACCAGAACGTGCTTGCCAATACAGCTTCACGCTCCACAAAATCATTTATATTACCGTTTACCTCGATTTGCGAACCATTGGCGTTCATATAGCTTTTTGGCGTGCCATACAGCTCTGTGAGGTAAGCCAGAAGCATGTTATAGTCCTCAACGGCTTTTTCTATACCGGATTGCGAATTAAAGGAATCCGTGTAATATTGATAATAATTCCCGCCTACGAGTTTGACGTCATTGCTTTCATCACTGCGAAATATAAACTCGGCGGTAAAAGTTAACCCGGCAAAGCTCTGCCCGTGTTTTACGATACCAAATGCGGTGTCTCCGTCGCTGCCCGAAATCTCATTGGCAAAAACATCCTCCAGCGAAGCTCCCCATTGGCTGTTTATAAAGCCGGACTGGTCTGTAAAGCGAGGGGGCGGCTCGATATTACTGAAATCATATGTACGCTCCGGCGTCGATGTCATGGTTGGCGCCGCCTCCGAGGCTGAGGGACCCGCGGACGCCGTGCTGCCGGGCTCGGTGACGACGGCGGTAGCAGCTGTCTCTGCCGGGGTATCGTTTACAGAACCCGTATCCGGCGCGGAGCAGGACAGGAGCGTCATTGTCAACAGTACTGTCAGTAACAGAGAAAGGGCAACGCGTGCTTTTTTCATCGTTAAAATCTCCTTGTTCGCTGATATCTTTTCTAAGTTTAATTATAGCAAAACAACCGAATATTGTAAACCATTCCGGATACTTCGGGGACGCGGTAATTCTGCTCATAAAACGCCAGCTTGCCACAAGGCAGTGGGTTTTATGAGGTCAACACAAACAGGTATTAAAATAGGTGTTTAAGTATGATAAAAACGTTCGGGCTTCTCGGCGAAAAGCTGTCACACAGCTTCTCCCCGCTCATCCATTCCTATCTCGGTGATTACGAATACAATTTATATGAGAAAGCGCCCGACGCCGTCGGGGATTTTCTTAAACACGGCGATTTCAGAGGCCTCAATGTCACAATCCCATACAAGAAGACGGTTCTCCCCTACTGCGACGAGCTGTCTGATAAGACCCGGGCAATCGGCAGCGTCAACACGCTCATCCGCCGGCAAGATGGCTCGCTTTTCGGAGACAATACCGATTACGACGGGTTTTCATATTTGCTGGACAAGCTGGCTATTGACGTTACCGGAATAAAAGCGCTCATTTTAGGCAGCGGCGGCTCGTCCGTGACGGTCCGCGCCGTCCTGACAGACCGGGCTGCCGGCGAGGTTATCACCGTATCGCGCGGCGGTCCCGACAACTACGATAATCTGGACCGGCATATGGACGCTGGCCTTATCGTCAACGCCACGCCCGTCGGTATGTACCCGAACAACGGCGCCTCCCTCATCGATTTTTCACTGTTCAAGGCCTGCCGCGCCGTTGCAGACATCGTTTACAACCCCGCCAAAACAAAGCTCCTGCTCGACGCCGAATCGCTTGGCATCCCCCATACCAACGGGCTGTCGATGCTTGTAGCGCAGGCCAAGCGCGCCGCCGAGCTTTTTACCGGCAATGCCATCGATGACGCCGTTATCGACGATATCACGGAAAAAATCGAGCGGACGACGAAAAACGTCGTTCTCATCGGCATGCCCGGCAGCGGCAAGTCTACAACCGGCGCGGCCCTGGCCCGCCTCACCGGCCGGGATTTTTACGATACCGATGAACTGATTACCGATAAAGCCGGGAAAAGCATCCCGGATATCTTCGCCCAGGACGGCGAGGCCGCTTTTCGCCGGCTTGAAACCGAGGTTTTAACCGACACGGCCAAAAAAAGCGGCGCGGTGATCGCCACGGGCGGCGGCATCGTTACCGTGCCGGAGAATTTCAATCTGATCCGCCAGAACAGCTTCTGCGTTTTTATGGAACGCGATATAAACGACCTGCCGTCCGACGGGCGGCCGCTCTCTATCCAAAACGGCGTGGCGGCCCTGGCCGAAAAGCGCCTGCCGCTGTATAACGCGTGGAGTGATATTAAAATCACTGTCGGCGGCGGCGTGGACGCAACGGTCAACAACATCAGGGAGGCGCTTGGACTATGAAGTTTCTTGTTATCAACGGGCCGAACCTCAATCTGCTCGGCCTTCGGGAGCCCGAAATTTATGGCAAACAAACCTTCGCCGATCTGACGGATTTCATCCGCGCCAGCGCAGACGCGGCCGGCATGGACGTCGAGCTTTTCCAGTCCAACAGTGAGGGCGCAATCGTGGACGCAATTCAGGCGGCGTATCAAAAGGTTGATGGGATCGTTATCAACCCCGCCGCCTACACCCACACCAGCGTGGCCATACTGGACGCTTTAAAGGCCGTGGCAATTCCGGCGGTTGAAGTACACCTGTCGGATATCAACAGCCGCGAGGAGTTTCGCCGCCATTCGTATATCTCTCCCGCCTGTTTAAAGACGATCGCCGGCAAAGGCTTTGAGGGCTACAAAGAGGCCATTGGTTTTTTGAAAGCACATTGCGAGAAATAGCATCCTGTAACCAGTACTAAATCTAGATCCAATATATGATGCGGACGGCCAATGGTCGTCCGTTATTTTACGCGTCGGCGTTTCCGTCAGACGGCTCCGTGCTAGCTGTCTCCGCCCATTTCAGCTCCGTGAACTGCTTGATACAGACGCCGTCGTCGCGGCAGACAAACGTCGAGAGTGTTTCTTCGTCACGCCCGTACAGGTCACGGGTAATCTTTTCATTGCCGTTCGTATCCGTCTTGTACGTCTCCACAATAATATAATCTGTCTCCAGCGACGGTGTCAGTGTCTTTGGCAAATCGCCCGGCTCATGGTCCGCGCTGTCAATATTACTGCTGTTAACATCAAGCTGGATAATGCGGATATGCTTCGGCGGATACAAAGAACTGACAGACACCTTGACGGATGTGCTGTTGGTCTTCGTCTCGCCGTTTTCCGTGACCGTATACGTGGCGTCCACAGTCTGCGAGCTTGTCGTTCCTTCACTATAGCCGTAGTCAGCCGACATCCCGTTACCGGTCATGGCGTATACACTGCCGTCCGGCGACTGGTACACGGGATTGCAGTACCATGTTATAACCCCGCTTGTCGCCGCGACGTAGACGGTGCCCTCCAGCGATATGCTCTCGCCCTCGTCGGTGACATCGATGTTTGCGTGGCCGTCGCTGATGCCCTCGTCTCCGCCGGTGGCGGTATAAATTTCCCCGTTTTCCGAAATTTTAGCCGCAAAATAGGATATACCCTCTACGGTATCAAACTTATAATTCGGCGTCGTTGTCGTGCGGCCTTTTTCATCTGTATAGGATTCCTCTACCAATGTGGCGTAAAGCCGCCCCTCATACGCTGACTGATCACCGTCAATGACGCCGCCGCCGAATATTTTGTCGACGTTATCGTTCATATAGCCTTCAAAATCAAACAGATCAAGATGCTCTCTCGTTATTAAAACGCCGATCAGATGGTCTTCCCCGGCGCTGTCAGCCGTGCTGGCGTCCGTCAGCGTCAAGCCCGCCAACCCCAGAGCGAAAATACCCAGCAGTACGACGGCCGCTATACTATTAATCCGCTTCATCATCGTCCTCCAGTTTCCCGTCAAATTTCAGAATATCGCCCACATCGCACTCCAGGAAGTAGCAGATCCGGTTGATCGTCCCGAACCGGACGCCCTTGGCCTTCCCACTGCGCAGGATGGACAGATTGGCCTCTGTGATCCCAATGAGCGCGCACAACTCCTTCGAAGTCATGCTCCGCGCCTTTAAGACGTCTTCCAAATGTACCCGTATCGCCATGGCACACCTCTTATATAAACAAATCGTTGTCACTCTTGAGACGTCTGTTTTCAGCTACAATGCGCGTCAGCAGCAGAACGGCTAGCACAAATGCCACGGATATGACGGGGATGGATACGTTGCTGTCGATCGTGCGTATCGCTTTGGCAAAAATAAGCTGCAAAATATTAAAGCCTATACCGGACAATAAAACAGCCGCCAATGCGCGGACGCACCAGCGCGACAGCTTTTCAGCTGTAAGTTTTGTCTGCTCTGAATACCGCTCCTCACGTATGGCTGCCAGCAGCTCCAGCGCGATGAATACAGTGACGATATCCAGTGCCCACGGCAGCGCATCCACCAAAAATTTCAGCACCAGAAATACATAGCTCATTCCAAGCGTGTCCTCTGTGCCCACATTCCCGGACCGCAGGGATTCAAAATTATTCAGCATTTCGCCAAAGCCGCCGGCAAAAATCACCCCAACGAACAGGACGCTCAACAGTGTCAGCAGGATGCCCATGTATTGCCACAGCTTTTCCGTGCCGCTTTCTAAGAACAGGCGAAGGGCCCGCAGTATTAAATATCCAAACAGAACGGAATAAACCGTGCTGCCCAAAACGGCTTTGCCAACGGTCAGTCCGGCTGCTCCGATGTCCCCGAACAAGCCGCCAAGCTTGCCGGTATTCGTCATCAGATACAGCACCGCAAACAGCACTGCGGAAAGCACGCCAAGCAGCGCGTCCTCCGGCTTCAGTGTCCGTTTACCCGCCGCTCGTAGCAAAAACCACAACGGCAGCAGGCAGACGGCGGCATACAGCGCCAACGCGGCCGCGCCGCCGACTCGTCCCGACAGCGACAACGCCCGAAGGCCAATGCCGATCTGCTCAAACGGGAAAGCCATCGCCGCCGAGAAAGCACCGGACAGCGACGCACTGGCCGCGGTGAACCCCAGGCACGCGGCCGCTTCCACAATAAGCAGTATCATAAGTCCTTTACGCTTCATAAAACCTCCACTGTCAGCAGGGATTTACGATTATTGTTTTACGATAATCTATAATTTAAAATAGCATGATAATTATTGTTTGTCAATAATTGTCCTTTGAAATTCACCTTTGGTCCACAGCAATCATTATAGAAAAACAGGCTGTGCCAATCGCACAGCCTGTCTTTTGATGTTTATAGATTTTTATAGCCCGTTGACGATACAGCTCGGACGCTCCCCGCGCTCCAGAGCGGCAATGTTTTTAAATACGTTCTCATACGCCCGGATGAAGCAGCCGGCCGTAATGCCCGCCACATGCGGAGACAGCGCCACGCGGTCCCGGTATTCCGCCGGCAGCTCTGTGAGAAACGGATTATCAGTTAGCACCGGCTCGGGGGCTAGCGTATCCGCGCCGAAGCTGCCGAGCTGGCCGGACACAAGCGCCCGTACAACGGCCTCATGGTCTACAAGCTCGCCGCGCGCTGTGTTGACGAGCATCGCGCCGCGTTTGAATTTTGCCAGCGACGCGTCGCTGATCATATTCTCCGTTTGGGGCGTCACCGGCACGTGCAGAGAAACGATATCGCTTGTGGCATACAGCTCGTCAAGCGGTAAGTATTCAATCCCGCAGCCCGGCTTTTGCGTACGACTGAAATAGCTGAGCCTGCAGCCAAAGGCCTTCAGGCGTTCGGCCGTCGCCGTGCCGATCGCGCCGAGCCCGACGAGCCCGACACGCATGGACCCCAGCTCCGGCAGTCCGTTTCTAAAGCAGGCCGTCTTGGCTTCCATCTGGCGGCCTGTATACGTCATGTCCTCATAGACTCTGAAATGACGGAGCAGTGCCAATATGAGCAGGATAGCCTGCTCGGCCACGGCCTGCGCGTTGACGCCAGCATTGTTACAAACGTAGACGCCGGCCTTGGCGGCGGCCTCCAGGTCAATGCCGTTATAAGCCACGCCCTGGGATTGGATCAGCTTCAGCTTCGGCAGGGATCCGATGAGCTCCGGCCCGACCTTCATGATGGCGTCGACGACGAGCACGTCGGCGTTTGTGGCTGAAACCTTTTCTATATTTGGTTCACCGTTTCCAAGATGGATAAGTTCCCAGTCCGCCGGCGCGGGGTGCGCGTATGTTTCAAAGTTTTCCCGATTGATCAATAGCGCGACTTTCATAATGATCCTCCCGTCATTCCAAAAATGTCAGACTCTTTTATAAAAGTCGGCCGACCTTTTAAAAAGCCGGTCGACGGTTTGACTCGGGATATTTACTACAGCCATAGCAGCCCGCCGGTTGCACATCGGCCATAAAACGGTTAGCTTATGCTTATTTAGCTTTCGTATCAAAACCTGTCATCGTCACAAACGCGACGTCGTTGCCGAGCTCGTCTTTGACCTCGACGGTGTAAAAGCAGGTCGTTCGTCCGGCGCGCACCTTTTGGGCGGACGCTATGAGCCGGTTCCCTTTTGGCCGCCCGAGGTACGTGATCTGGGATGTCTGCGTTACGGTCGTGTCCTCGATAAAATTAGTGGCGACAGCAAATGTAAAATCGGCCAGCGTAAAGATGGCCCCGCCCATGACCTCGCCGACGCCGTTTAAGTGCCTGTCGCCAAGCGTGATGCTGCATACGGCCCCGTTTTCATTGAGGGCATCGATCACCGCTCCGAGCGCCTCGGTGGCAAAACGGTCGCTCTTAAATCTTTTTTGTGCTTTCTCCAGATAATCCATACGGTCCTCGTTTACGCTTTTTTAACGCCGACGGGCAACGCGTCGGCCATGTCCAGAAGCTTTCTCATGCGGTGGTTAAGACACGATTTTGTCAGCTGTGACACCTGGGCCAGCTCAGACAGGCTCATTTCCGGATTGCTCAGCCGAAGCTGGGCCGTTTCGCGCAGCTTGTCCGGCAAACTGTCGATCCCCACGGACGCGTCAAGCCTTTGGATGGCGTCGATCTGAGACAGCGCCGCGTCAACCGTTTTGGTGACGTTGGCGGTGTCACAGTTAACCTTGCGGTTAATGGAATTGCGCATGTCCTTTTCAATCTTCTGGGACATAAGCCCCATGGCCGCAACAGGCGCGCCCACCGTCGTTAAAAAATCCTCAATTGCGGCGCTCTGCTTAAAGTATATGATGAAGTTGCCCTTCCGCTCGGCTTCTTTGGGCTCAAAGCCCATTTCCAAAAGTAGCGAATAGGTCTCACGACTGACGCTGTAATGGTCTGTCACGAGCTCAAGATGATACCGCTTGGCCGGGTCAATCACAGACCCGCCCGCCAGAAAAGCCCCGCGCAGAAAGCTTGTCCGGCAGCATTCGTCCTCCAGGACGCCTAGATTTAAGTGATGGGCGATGATCTGCGCGCCGCCAAAGCCGAACGCGTTGAATATCCGCTCGATTTTGTTAAGATCCGTGATAACCAGCGACAGCTTTCCGGCCTTGTCGTCGGCCGCCGGCGCACTGTCGAACGTCAGGTCAAACGCGCGCCTGAACAGTTTCGGCAGGCGCGCGGCCAGCTCCCGGCTTTCGGTAATAATGCGGATTTCGCACGAAGAAAAGGTGTTGCAGTATAAAAGAAGGCCGTAGCATTCCGATACGGCGCAGCATTTACGTCCGATTGGAACCCGGCAAAGCTCCGCCTTTGTGTCGTAGGAAAACGACATGCAACAACCTCCTTCTCGTCTTAATTGTTTTGTTATTCTTGATTTCCCCATCGAAATAAACGCGTCGGCGCTGTATCCCGGTAGATAGTCAGAATCTCCTGCGCCAGACGCTCCGGGTTATGCCGCACACGACCGTCGGCGCAGTCGGCCAATGGCGCTGTAAAACATTCCACGCCAAGCGTTTTAATAGCGTCCTCGTCAAAGACGATAGGGCTGGCCCCTTCCGCCTGATACACCTCCAGAAGCTCAGCCGACGCAACCGCCGTGTTGACAAGGCACCTGTCAAAAAGCTTTGATGAGGAATGGCTGAACAATTCCCGGATATGATCGGACACCGTATAGCCTTCCGTCTCACCCGGCTGGGTCATAATATTGGATATGTAGAGCTTTTGGGCCTTCGTCTTCTCAATTGCTTCGGTAATCCCGCCCACGAGCAGATTGGGAATAAGACTTGTATACAGGCTTCCCGGCCCGAGCACAACAAGGTCGGCATCGAGGATGGCCTGCACGCTTTCCTTCAGCGCCGACACAGGCGACGGGACAATCTGAATGCGCCGGATACGGCAATCCTGCTCTTTTTTAACGCGGTATATGTTGGACTCGCCGAAGACGACGCTGCCGTTTTCAAATTCAGCCATGAGCCGAATATCGTCATTGGTGACGGGCAGAACACGTCCCGTGATAGCCAGAACGTCTCCGACCCTCGCGACCGCCTTGTCGAACGACTCCGTAATGCCGTTCATCGCGGCCAGAAATAAATTGCCGAAGCTCTGCCCCGCCAGATAACCGCTGGAAAAACGGTACGACAGGAGCTTTTCCATCGTCGGCTCGATATTCGACAGCGCTAAAATACAGCTTCGTATATCACCCGGAGGCGGCATACTCAGCTCCTCACGCAGCTTGCCGGACCCGCCGCCGTCATCCGTTACGGTAACGATCGCCGTAATATTGGCCGTATAGTGCTTAAGACCCCTGAGCATCGTCGACAAGCCAGTCCCGCCGCCGATGCAGGTAATGGCCGGGCTGCGCCCGTCTTGTTCATAACTTAAATTCACATAAATACCCCGTTTCTCAAGCGGGCCGCTATGAGCCTCCCGCTTCCTTCAGGCCATTATATGAAGCGGTGTTCATGATTTGTCAATATCGCGGTGGCTGCAGTCCACCGAATAGCCGCGCTCGGCCAGAAAATCGGCCAGTGCCTGCGCAACAGCGACGGACCGGTGACGACCGCCGGTGCAGCCGATGCAGACGACGAGATGGCTTTTTCCTTCCTCGCTATACCACGGTAAAAGGAATGTCATCAGATCGCTGAGCTTCTCAAAAAACACAGTGGACTGCTCCGGCTCAAACACATAATCGCGGACCGGCTTATCCAGTCCGCTCTGCTGCCGCAGCGGCTCGATATAATACGGATTGCGCAGAAAGCGGACATCAAAGACCAGGTCGGCTTCGATTGGGATGCCGTATTTATAACCGAAGGACAAAACGCTTACACTCAGCGCCTTTTCCTCCGGGTCCTTGTTGAAAATTGCAAACAGTCGGCGCTGGAGCCGACCGAGCGTCAGATCCGTCGTATCGATAATAATGTCGGCTTCCTCGCGTACCGGCGCGAGCATTTTGATCTCCCGCCGAACGGCGTTTTCCAGATCGCCGCCGTCCGGATCGAGCGGATGGCGCCGCCGCGTCTCCTTATAGCGTTTAACGATTGTGGCAAGCTGCGCCTCGACAAAGATGATTCGGTGTTCGCAGCCCATGGCGCGCATCTCGTCGAGCGCAACGAACAGCTCGCCGAAATTTTCGACGGCGCGCACGTCCGTTACAAGTGCTACGCGTTCGTACCGCCCGCGCGTTGCAAGGCACAGCTCGGCAAACTTTGGCATCAGCGCAACCGGCATATTATCCACACAGTAAAAGTCCATATCCTCCAGGACCGCCGCCACGCGGCTTTTACCGGCCCCGGAAAGGCCCGATATAATCAGTATCTCCATAATCTCTCTTTTCCCTCACGTCAGGCTGTCCCACGACCTGCACCCTATAAACGGGCAATACTTTAATATCTGTTATTAATTCCCGGCCCGAATAATTTTAACCTCGGGCTCCAGCTCGATTCCCGTCCGTTTTAAAACCGTCTCCCGCACATGCTCAAAAACAGCCAGGACGTCAGAAAACGTCGCGCCTCCCAGATTGACGACAAAGCCGGCGTGCTTTTCTGAGACGGCTGCGCCGCCGACAGTAAAGCCCTTGAGCCCCGCCTCGTCGATGAGCGCCGCGGCGTAGCCGCCTACCGGCCGTTTAAACGCGCTGCCCGCACTCGGCAGGTTCAGCGGCTGGCTGTCGCGGCGTTTCCGTGCCAGTCTATCCATCCTGTCCCGAATCTCGCGTGGGTCGCCCTCGCTAAGACGCAGGACGGACTGCACAACGGTTTCACCCCCGCCGAAAAAACGGCTGTGCCGGTAAGAAAATTCATGCTCGCCGCCCACGGTGACGCGCCGCGTCCCATCCGGAAGGACTGAAACCGTCCCGGTGATGATGCCGCCCATTTCGCCGCCGTAAGCGCCGGCGTTCATGATGACGGCGCCGCCGAGCGTGCCCGGTATGCCGTGGGCAAACTCGAGGCCGGACAGTCCGCGCTCCTGCGCGTAAACGGCAAGCCGCGCAAGTGTCACGCCACATTCCGCCGTTATTTCAAGTTCCCCGGTCTGTTGGATATCCGTCAAGCCGCCGTGCGTCTTTATGACAATTAAGTTCAGCTCACCATCCTCAACGAGCAGGTTGGTCCCGTTGCCGACAACGAGCGGCATTATCCCGAGCCGGTGTGTCAGACGGCGCAGGACTGCCAGCTCCTCCCCAGATTTCGGGAAAAACATGGCCGCGGCGCGCCCGCCAATTTTAAAGGATGTGTGATCTTTCATCGGTTCGCCGAGACGGACATCCGCCTCGGGCAGCTGGCTTCGAATCATCGTAATCGCAGCGGTCAAATCCATATTGATGCTACCTCGCAAGGTTACAGTTTCATTCTCTATAGGCCGTGCGTTTAACTCTTTAACCCTTCAACTGCTCATCAAAATGCGCGTTGATCTGGCGCGTAAACTCAAGCGCCGCGTTGTAGCCCATAAACTTCTGCCGCTGATTCATCGCGGCAACCTCCAGTATAACCGCAAGGTTGCGCCCCGGCTTAACCGGTATGGATACCGACGAGACGTCGACACCTAAAATCGTCGTCTTCTGCTGGTTGATCCCGAGCCGGTCATACAGCATGCCCTCACGCCAAGGCTCCAGGTTTACAACGAGATGGATATTCTGCCGCGCTTTAACAGCGCCGACGCCAAAAATCTGGCGCACGTCTATAACGCCGATGCCGCGCAGCTCAACATAATGCCGGATGAGCTCGGGCGCGGTGCCTTCAAGCGTGTCGGCCACAGCCTTGATTTCTACGGCGTCGTCGGCGATGAGCCGGTGGCCGCGTTTTAAAAGCTCAATGGCGGCTTCGCTTTTGCCGACGCCGCTTTCGCCCAGCAGCAAGAGCCCCAGCCCGTAAACCTCCACCAGCACGCCGTGACGCGTGACGCGGGGCGCGAGCGCCATTTTGATGATCCGTATGACGTCGGACATAACGGCCGACGTGCCCTTGCTGGTGGCAAAGACGGACACGTCGTACTTTTCCGCCGCATCGAGAAATTCCGGCATCAGCTCCGCGTCATGGCAGACGATGACGGCCGGCATTTTTTTCGACATTAAAAAGTCGACTTTTTCCCGCCGTTCCTCAGCGGTGAATTTACGCAGGAACGCCGTTTCCATCTGGCCGACGAGCTGGACGCGAGCCGGCTCAAAATAGTCGTAAAAGCCGGCCAGCTGCAGTCCGGGGCGGTGTACGTCGCCCGTTTTAATGAGGACCTGTTCATAATCCGACGAAGGATAAATAATATCCAGCTTGAGTTCTTCCACCAGTGTCCTCAGCTTATAGCTGTAAGCCTGATCCATAATGGCCTCCCGCCTGTACATTTAGGTTAGTTTACTGCTTCGATTGTATACAAATTTGCCGTTATTTGCAAGGCTTTTATCAGCCCTGTACGAAACTCGTACCATTAATTTTAATTTCGCTATTGCTTTTTCCGAGCGCATCTGTTACTATTATAAAGCTGTTTTCAAACAGTAAAAAGCACACGCAAGGAGGTGCAGCAGATGGCCAAGTGCGAGATTTGCGGCAAGGGCGTTTCTTTTGGAATCCAAGTCAGCCACTCACACAGGCGCACAAACAGGACATGGAAACCGAATGTTAAGAGGGTGTCGGCAGTTATTAACGGCACGCCGCGCCATGTTTACGTTTGTACCCGGTGCCTCCGCAGCGGCAAGGTAACGCGCGCAGTGTGACGTAAAAACAAAATCCGGTGCTCACAGCTCTGCGCTGTGAGCATGATTTTTATATGCGATAAATTTTGCTGTTAACGTAAACAAAGAGACTTATTCCGGTTCTGCCTGACTCGTTTCTATTGGGCGGCGAGCTGGAGATGAAATAATTTTGGAGGCACGAACCTATGAAAATCGGCATTATCGGCTTCGGTAATCTCGGCCATTCCCTGGCGGAAGGCCTTTTAAAATCCGGTACGCCCGGACAGGACATCTGCGTATGCGACGCATCGCCCGACGTACTGAAGCGGGCGTCCGATACGTACGGTCTGAATGTCACCAGCGATATTAACACCGCTTTACAAAGCTCCGAGGTCATTTTCTTTGTCATTAAAAGCTATGTCTTTGACGAACTGGCTCCGATCATTGACCGGTCACTTTTAACAGGTAAAACCGTCGTGAGCTTTATGGCCGGTATGACATTCGAGAAGATTATTGCCAAGATCGGCGAGGTTGAGCTCGTGCGCGGCATGCCGTCTTTGGCCATTGCCGTATGCGACGGCGTCGTCGGATACACCAAAGCGCCCGCGCCGGTCGCCGAGCTGTTTCATAAGCTTGGGTACGCGTTTGAGGTCGCACCCGGCGAGATTGAGAAGGTCATGGCCTTTTCCTCGTGCGGACTCGGCTTTGCGGCTTATCTCATCGACGCGTTTGCCGCCGCCGGCGAGAAGATGGGCTTTGACCCGGAAGCCTGCGAAAAGATCGCCGCGCAGACCTTTAAAAACGCCGTTGACCGGGGTGACTATAAAAACACCGTCAAGTCTGTGGCCACAAAGGGCGGTGCGACAGAGCAGGGTGTTTTGCATATGGATGCCTCAAATGTTTACGGCATCGTCGCCGACGCGGTGCAAAAGGCGTACGACAAGATGAAATAAGCTACATTTTGATAAAGGGCGGGATGAATGTCATCCCGCCCTTTTTTATCGTCTAAGGGAGACAAGCGCCTTATTTTGACCGTCTCTCTTAGGCATAATCGCTCTATTTTATCGTATCAGCTGCTCCGTCCGGCTGATCAGATCATCCTGCAGCGAGCTGTCGAGCTCGACAAAATAGGCTGAGAAGCCGGCGATACGGATGACGAGGTTTTGATGCTTATCCGGGTCGGACTGCGCCTCGCGCAGCGTTTCCCCGCCGACGACGTTATACTGGATATGCATGCCGCCCAAATCAAAATACGTTTCGACGAGCTGCCGCAGCTTTATCGCCCCCTCTTCCCCGGCCACCGTCGCGGGATGAAACTTCATATTCAGAAGCGTCCCGTTACGAAACGTCGCGTGATTGATGGACGACACGGACTTTAAAACAGCTGCCGGACCGTTTTTGTCGAGCCCCTGCTTCGGGGAGACGCCTTCGGCGAGGGCTTCCCGCGCTTTACGTCCGTCGGGTGTGGCCCACGTGCGTTTGCCGTTAATGACATGCGTCGATACAGGATAAATGCCGACCTGCCAATTGTTGCCCCGGTCGCTGGTGCCTTTTAAGAACTCAGAAGCGAATATCTCCATGGATTCCCGTGCGATTTCGTCGACGTACACAACGTCGTTGCCGTAGCGCGGCACGTCGTTTAATATTCTTTGCCGGAGCGACTCATAGCCCTCCCAGTCAGCCATAAGCGCGTCGTACAGCTCGCGTGCCGACACAAGCTTTTTGTCATACACGGCGTACTTGATGACGGCCAGGCTGTCAACGACGTTGGCGCAGCCGACACCGGACGCGCCGTTGGAGTTGTATTTTGCCCCGCCGTACATGACATCCCTTCCGGATTCCATGCACCCGTCCATCGTTGCCGAGGCGGCGATCAGCGGCATCTTGTCACGCATGACGAGCCAGAACAGGTTTGACATGGAGATGTGCCAGTTGACATAGTACTCAACATGCTTTTTATAAGCCGCCATCACCTCGTCAAAGCTCTTGTAATCGTACAGATAACCCGTCCCGAAGCCGGAATCCTCACCAGTCAGCGGGTTTTTGCCGTTGTTAATGAGCATAGTGATGATGTTTCCCATGTTCAGGTACGTGGCGCGGCCAAGGCCGCCGCAGGCCGGGAAATCATTGCCGGCACCGGCCGGCTCGACGCAGCCGATAATACAGTAATCGCGCGCGTCCTCGATGGTAAAGCCGCGCTCCAAAAGCGTCGGAATGATGATGTCGTCGTTTTGAAGCGTGGGGATACCGCCCACCTGCTTTGTGCAGGCAATGGCCGCCTCCCACAGCTCCGCCGGCGTATCTTTATGGATACGAAGCGACAGCGGCGGCTCATGCAGATGCAGCCGGCCCATGGCCTGCAGCATCAGGTATGATACGTCGTTCGTGGCGTCGTTGCCGTCACGGTCCACGCCGCCGAGGGACATGTGCTGGCCCGACGTGTATCCGCCGGAGTTTACGGCCGCCGCCGTGGTCTTCAAAACAACCGCTTCGGAGATTTTCAAAAAGAAGCAATCGATAATCTCCTGCGCCTGTTCAAGCGTTGTTGTGCCCGCCTCCAGCTCCTTTTTCAGAAGCGGATACGTATACTGGTCAAACCGGCCAAGCGTCAGGCCGTGCATCTGGCCGTCAAAGCACAGCGTCAGATGGTAGATAAGCGTGGCCTGTACCGCCTCGTAAAACGTACGGGCCGGATATTCGATGATATGGTCGAGGGAATTGGCCATCCTGTTGAGCTCGGCCTTTCGCTCGTCTGAAAATTTATCAAGCGCCGACAGGCGACGGCATTCGGCGGCATAGCGTTTGCTTAAAAGCATTACAGCGTCGCAATAGATGACGACAGCCCTGTAAAACAGGTGCTTTTCGGCGTCCCCCTGGAACATACGCCCATTCATCTCACGCAGCTTTTCCTGCGCCTCGGCTTTAATGGCGGCAAAACCCTTATGTACGGCTTTTGAATAATTGGCGGAGAAATGGCCGATGGGATTTCCGCCGGTCCCCGTTCGGTTAAACGGCAGGATTTTGGCCGATTCGACGGGATAAAACTCGTCGGGGATAACGGCGTCGCACAGCGCGCCGAGGCACCGGTCGTTCCAGTATTCCTCAATCGAGCACATGTACGCGGCGTCCTCATCGGAAATCTCGTTATATTCCTCATACGCGCGGCGACTGTAAAACTGGCCGCTTTTAAGCTCCTCAACCATCCATTTAACCCCGCCGTACTCGGGATTGGTCGTCGAGCCGCGGAATGTGGGCGCCTGGTTGCCGACAATAAGGTCGTCGTCGCCGACGACTAGCGTCATCTGCTTGCAAATGGCATACATGCATTTGGCCCGCTTGAGAATCGGATGCTCCGTCTCGTGGGCTTTATAAAACTCCGTGATGATCCGGGGGCGTTCACTTGAAAAGCGCGGCGTTGTCTGCCTGTATTGATCGCGTATACGCAAAACGCGTGCATTCACTGGCGAAAATGTAAACATAGGCTCTCCTTTTCCAAGCATTTTACTATTATATTTTATTATAGTTAACTCAGGCCCGTAAATCAACCGCATGAGCGGCTGAAAAAGCGAATACCCGCAACTGCGGGTATTCGCTTTTTCAGCCTGGTATAATCAAAGCTTCTCAGTGCCTTTTATCAGTGCAGTCTCAGGTCTGAACGCCTTTATGTTTTAATTCTTTTTTGACCGTTTCCGCAAATTCACGGCGATGAACGGGCTGGCCGTGGGCGGGGCAAAACCATTGGGCCGGCGTCTCAAGCAGCAACGCCCAGGATTTCTCTAGTAAAGCGACATCGTCGGCAAAGGGCGGATATTTATTGCCGAGTATATTAAAGACGCAGTCTCCAACGAGAGCTACCCGGCCTCCGACGATAAACGAAACGCTGTCATCCGTATGGCCGGGCGTCTTTAGCATTTCCGCAAACTCCCCCAGATACAAGCCGGCTGTTTCACAGGTGTACGGCTGCACATCCGGGCATGGCTCAAATAAGTCGATTTTCAAGAAAGGAAGAGCATGCTCTAAAAAGATAATAAATTTGCCCAAAGGGCGCGTACCTTTTGGCAAAACGCATCGTCCTTCTTTCACAGGGGCCACACCTCTTTCATCAATAAAAACAGGGCAGCCGAAAATATCCCCAAAATACTGCGCGTTGGCCGTATGGTCTGAATGGCTGTGGGTGAGAAAAATCGCGTCCAGCTTTTCCACACCGGACTCGCGCAGGCTTTTTTCAAGTTTGACGCGCTCGGCGGGCACGCTGGTGTCTATCAGGACATGTTTTCCCGCGCGCGAAACGATATAGCAGGCGCACCGGCTTGTTTTCGTCCGGATAACCCGGTAACCGTTATAATCGTCAATGAACACTCTTCACCCCTCCGAACTTTCAGAGCATCACGTATAACTTCCAAGCGTACTTACAGCTCGATTCCCAGAACATTCTTGACGATGATGCCGACGACGAAGGATATCGCCGCCATACCCAGGCTGATGCCGGCCATCGTCAGAACGCTCCGCTGGAATAAGCGTTCTTGGCCACGGCCAGATCATAATTATCCGCTTGCAGTTGCTAAAAGGCACTTGCTTTTAGTTTATTATATCGTCACAGGCAAAACATTACAAGCAATATTATCCGTTTAAATCCAAATGCTGCGCATCAAAAAGCCGACTGCATATGCAATCGGCTTTTGATATATTATTGCGGGTTCGGCAATGTCATTTAGCGCCCTTCTTAGAATAACGCGTGCGTGTTTGATGCGTATCCGCCAGCTTTTCCGCTTTCACCGGGCGACCGTTGATTTTGAATCCCGCCAGGTCCTCAAGCACCTCGTCGCTGCGGCCGGCCGGAATTTCGACGACCGTCTGATCGGCATATATATCTACTTTTCCGATATCGCGGCCGGACAGACCCGTGTGTTCGGTAATCGACCCGACGATATGATTAACAGCAACACGCTGACTCGTACCGATATCAAGAAGCAGCGTTTCATGTCTTGACGCCTTCGGTTTTATTTCGTTTATCCGTTTTTTTGTCCTGGGCCGGATGTCCGGTTCGGGCTGTTGTTCCGGGTCGTGGCTCAAGGCAGCATGCCTGTTATTTTCAAAATACAGCTGCATGGCAGCCTCGGCAATACGTCCGGGTGAAAACCCCTTCTCCATTAGCTGCCCGACCAGTTTCGCGTAAACCGGCAGCGGCTCGGCCTGCAAAGCCTCTTCCATCATGTGTTCTATTTTGGCACTGCTTATCAGCTGAATTTCGCTGACAGTGGGAATTTTTGCTTTGGTAATATCGGATTTGACGTCAACAGCGATACGGCGCATAGCGGCCACTTCACGTCCGCCGCTGCAAAGGGTGATGGAGCAGCCGGATTTGCCGGCACGTCCTGTCCGTCCGATGCGATGTATATAATATTCGGAATTGGCCGGAATATCGTAGTTGATGACAAAGTCAACATCGCTCACATCAATGCCGCGGGCGGCAATATCCGTGGCAATAAGGATCGCCGTTCGGCCCTGCTTAAAGTCCTGCATGACAGAGGTTCTTTGAGACTGCTTGATATCGCTGTGGATGCTCTGCGCGCTGAAATTCCGGCCGTTCAGAAGGTCGGACAGCTCGTCAACCATTTTCTTTGTATTGCAGAATATAATGGCCCTTTGCGGATCATGGTATTGCAGCAAGGCCATCAGCGCCTCTTTTTTTCTGTTATGCGCAACGTCGATATAGCTTTGCTCAATATCCTCCAGCGTTACCTGGTTTTTATTGATTTCAATGAGCTCCGGATCTTTTTGAAATTCTTGCGTCAGCTTTAATATTGCCGGCGGCATGGTGGCGGAAAACAAAACGGTCTGCCGGTTCTCCGGTGTGTCCTTCAGGATCGTTTCGATATCCTCCTTAAACCCCATATTAAGCATCTCATCCGCTTCGTCCAGTACGATCATCTTAAGATGATTGAGCTTGATGGTTTTCCGGCGCATGTGATCCATCACCCGTCCCGGCGTTCCAACAACAATATTGGCGCGGCGCAAACGGATGCACTGCTTATCAATGGGCGCGCCGCCATAGATTTCAACCGGACGTATACCCGTTTTAAAGCGCGCCACTTTTCTGATCTCCTCGGCTGCCTGCTGTGCCAGCTCTCTTGTGGGGCAGAGAATCAACACCTGGATGGTGGCTTTATCCTCATGCGTGTCGACTCGTTCAATCGCCGGAATGATAAACGCAACCGTTTTTCCTGTTCCGGTTTGTGAGCGTGCGATGACATCGACGCCCGTCCTGATGCGCGGTATGGCCTCAGACTGAATGGGCGTTGCATAGTCAAAGCCCATTTGGACTATAGCCCTTTCAACCTTCGGCGTCAGGCTAAGTTCTGAAAACGGAATTTTAATAATATACTCCTCAATTCTATAAAAGTAAAAGACGAGACAGAGCGTCTCGCTTTTAGCTGACAATCATGCTTTTAGTATTATGTTTTATCTGATGTTTTATGTTGCCTTCACACGCTTGCAGGCAAAAACCTACTCCACCCACATCTCCTCGCTCAGGTCTGTCTCATGGCGGCGCGAGCGCCCCATCAGGTCCCGCATGGCCTTCATCGGCGATTTGCCCCTGTAGAGCACCTTGTAGACCTCCGTTGTGATCGGCATATCAATCCCGGCCTTTTTCGACAGCTCATGCGCCGCCTTCGCCGCATAATACCCCTCCACGACAGCCCCGACCTGCTTCATCGCTTCCTTGACCTTGACGCCCTGCCCGATTAAAACGCCGGCACGCCTGTTTCTGGAATGATTTGATGTACAGGTGACGATCAGATCGCCCAGACCCGCAAGGCCCGCCATCGTGGATTTGTGGCCGCCAAGCGCCACGCACAGCTCGGCGATTTCGGCAAGGCCGCGCGTCATGAGCATGGCAATCGTGTTATCGCCGAAGCCCAGACCGTCGCTGACGCCGGCGGCGAGCGCGATGACGTTTTTAAGCGCCGCGCCCAGCTCGACGCCGATGACGTCTCCGGACGTATAAACGCGCATGTAGTCGTTCATAAACACATCCTGAACCGTCTGGGCCACACTCAGATCGCGCGCGGCGACGACACAGGCCGTCGGGATCTGACGGCCAACCTCTTCGGCATGCGTCGGCCCGGACAGGGACGCCAGCTTTACGCTCTCGCCGAGCGCTTCCGTCAGGATCTGTGAAAAAAGCCGCGACGTGTCCTTTTCAATGCCCTTGGATACGCACACAACGATGCAGTCTTTGGGCAGGTTTCCCTTTAAAAGCTGCGCCGTTTTAGCCACCGCAAAGGACGGCGTGGCCATAACGGCCATGTCGCAGCCGTCCGCCGCTTTTTTAATATGGGTGGTAATCGTTATGCCGCACGGGATGACGACGCCCTTTAAAAGCGGGTTTTCCCGCTTTTCGTCCAGCAGCTGGGCCTCCTCTGCAAACTTTGTCCAAAGCGTAACGGTGTGTCCGTTTTCACTGAGCAGCTTGGCAACAGCCGTGCCCCAGCCTCCGCTGCCGAATACCGATATTTTCATGGCTTCCCTCTTTTGACTGTACTACTGACTTCTCCCATAGCTTTCGGTAAAACCTCACATCTATTGGGGTACTTAATGCCTTAAAGCCTAAGCTTGTTTTTTACGCCGGAAACTGAATTTTGATTCCCGGCCTTCAATCAGACGCTTAATATTTTCCCAGTGTCTTGATATTAAAAGCGCGGCGCTGAGGATGGCCACCAGGAGCTCCCACGGTCCGCCCAGACCAAAAATCGCCTGCGCGGCGGGATAGGCGGCGCAGCCAATCACCGAACCGAGCGACACAAACCGCGTCAGGACCGCCAGAAGAATAAATGTGCCCCAGGCTGCCAACGCGACGCGCCAGTCTACAAAGAACAAAATCGTCCCCATCGCCATAACGCCTTTACCGCCCCGAAAACCGTAAAACAGAGGATAGCAGTGACCGAGCATGACAAACAGGCCTGCGTATTCGCTGCCGAAAAAGCTCAGGCTAAACAGACCTACGTTACCGCCCTTGAAGAAGTCGGCATCAATGTAATGCGAAAACAACAGCCCGCCGATGACGACCGGCGCAATTGTTTTTAAAACGTCGATGAGCACAACGAGCACCGCGCCGCCCTTGCCGAAGACGCGGTAAAAATTCGTCAGGCCGGCGTTGCCGCTTCCAAACTCGCGGATATCCTTCTTATAAAAATACTTTGATATGATGATCGCGCCGTTGACGCTGCCGATCACATAGGCCTGCAGGGCCGTCAAAACGAGTAATAATACCAGCAACTTTTAAACCTCCGTGGCTCGTCCCATACAGATGCGGCACGGGACATGACTTATGATTTTAAATCCGTTCGGCTTACGTGTCACCTTTTTGCCGGACGACAAGGCGTATAGGCGTGGCATCCAGTCCGAAAACGGCCCGGATCTGGTTTTCAAGATAGCGCTGATAGGAAAAGTGAAACAGTTCTGCGTCATTGCAGAAGCACACAAACGTCGGTGGTCGTACGCCGACCTGGGTCATGTAGTAGATTTTCAGCCGGCGGCCCTTATCGGTCGGCGGCTGGACGCGCGCCGTCGCGTCGGCCAAAACATTGTTGAGCATGCCGGTTGTGAGCCGGGTGCGCTGCTGCTCATTCACGTAATTGATCAGCTCGAACACGCGGTCCACACGCTGTCCCGACAGAGCTGAGATAAACAGAATCGGCGCGTAGGTCATATAGCTGAGATCGCGCCGGATGGCCTCGCGCATATGCTCCATAGTGTTCGTCTCTTTTTCAACCAGGTCCCATTTGTTAACGATAATGACGCTGGCCTTGCCGGCTTCGTGCGCCAGCCCCGCCACCTTTGTGTCCTGCTCCGTGACGCCCTCGCGCGCATCGATCATAATCAGGCACACGTCCGCGCGCTCCACGGCCATTTCCGTGCGCAGGACGCTGTATTTTTCAATTCGGTTGCCCACCTTCGAGCGGCGGCGCAGGCCGGCCGTGTCGATAAACATATATCGCCCCTGCTCGTTTTCAAAAGGCGTATCAACAGCGTCGCGCGTGGTGCCGGCCACATCGCTGACGATGACGCGCGTTTCACCCAGGATTTTGTTAACGAGCGAGGATTTTCCGACATTTGGCTTGCCGATGATGGCGACGCGGACGATATCCTCTTTCCCAGCGCCGTCGTCCTCTGGCGGAAAATGCTCAAGGCACGCGTCGAGCATGTCGCCCGTGCCGTGCCCGTGCACAGCCGAAACGGCGATCGGGTCGCCCAGCCCGAGCGAATAGAATTCATAGATATCGGGATTCACTGTCCCGATGGAATCCATCTTGTTGACCGCCAGCACCACCGGCTTCCGGGAGCGCAGCAGCATATTTGCGATCTCGCTGTCGGCCGCCGTGACACCCGTTGTAATATCTGTTACAAACAGGATGACGTCGGCCATCTCAATGGCCAGCATCGCCTGCTCGCGCATGAACAGCAGAATCTCGTTGTCCGCCGTCGGTTCGATGCCGCCAGTGTCTACAATGGCGAACGCCCGGCCGCTCCAGTCGGAATCGGCATAGAGCCGGTCTCTCGTCACGCCGGGTGTGTCCTCCACGATGGACAGGCGCTTGCCCGCTATTCTGTTAAAAAGCATCGACTTGCCGACATTCGGCCGTCCAACGATGGCAATCAACGGCTTCGCCATAACCCATCACCCCTCTTTTACTTGGGCCGTCCCCCGGCCCGCTTTTTACTTCCCTTAAAACAGGCAAAACCCGCAACAGTCAATAACCCAGTATGGCCTGTATTAAATCCGCGCCGTCCGGCCCGACAACCCGGACCAGGACGCCCAGTTCCCGGGAGAACTCATCAAGCGTCATATCGTCCAAAAAGACATTTTCTCCATGCCGGAGCATATTTTTTGTAATCAGAAGACGCTCTCCAAGAGGTTTACCCTTGAGCTGATGGACGAGGTCTCCCCCGGTCAGCAGCCCCGCAACGTCAGCCGTTTCCCCAAAAAATTCGTTGCGCACGGAAAATAGCTTACCTTGTATATTAGCATATTTTTCTTTGACCGAGTTTAAAATTTTTTGTAAACATTGGGCCGCCGCGGTTCCTGTTGCAATGGAAAACGGTTTAAGCAGGGCATTTTCCGACTCGGCCAGCGCCGCCTCTGCCTCCGTTACTAAAAGCCGGAGCATGCCAACACCGTTTTCAAGCTGCGGGTAATCCTCGTAAAACGCGTCGGGCGGGATGGACAGGCCGGCTTTTAAATACAGCTCATCTGCCGGATAAAAAAGACGCGAACCCAGCTTTAAACGGCATTTATCGCCAAACCATTCCACCTGCCGGACGGTCTTCAGCGCAGACTCTTTGTCAAACGGCTTGAGGGGATACAGTCCCTCTCGGTGCTTCGTCAGGCCGACAGGGACGACGGATACGCTCATAACAGCCGGATACAGCGCCTTGAGGTCTTCCATCGTATGCTCCAGTTCCGCGCCGTCGTTGAGGCCGGGACAGCAGACAATCTGGCAGTTGAGCGTGATGCCCGCCTTGGCAAACCGATACAGCGCGTCCAACGCCCGTCCGCTGCCGCCCCTGCCGCCAAACATCAGGCGGCGCAGCGCCGGGTCGGTTGTGTGCACGGACAGGTTCAACGGGCTGACGCGCAGCCGGATAATCCGTCCGATCTCGTTGTCGCTCAGATTTGTAAGCGTTACGTAATTGCCCTGCAAAAAGCTCAGGCGGACGTCGTCGTCCTTAAAATAGAGCGTTTTTCGCATCCCGCGCGGCAGCTGGTCAACAAAGCAGAAAACGCATTTATTGGCGCAGGCGCGCGGGCGGTCCATCAGATAATCCTCAAACGTCAGCCCGAGGTCGGCGCCCGTCGGTTTAGTCACTCGGACAAGCTTGATGGTTCCCGCTTCGCTGTGCAGCTCCAAAAGCAGGCTCGGCTCGTAGGCATAAAACTTGTAGTCCAGCACATCTTTAATTTTATGCCCATTGACCCGCACGAGCCGGTCTCCGGGCTTAATGCTCCGGCCGGCCGCCGGGCTTTCGGGGTCTATCTGTATAATGCGTGCGCTCATATCCGCCGGTTCACCGCCTTAAGGCCCGCACCGCCGTGCTTGCAGCGGATCAGCCTGATAATAATTATGTTTCCCTGTTTCTCGTCTTTAGACGCGGCCGCGGCCTATGGTCCATATGAAATTCGGCGGGGCTAACACCCCGCCGCCTGACATTATTGCGAACCTATGCGTCGATTTTCAGCACTTCACGCCCGTTGTACGTGCCGCAAGCCTTGCAGGCCCGGTGCGGCAGGCGCATTTCGCCGCATTTTGAACATTGGACAACATTGGGCGTATCGAGCTTCCAATGGGAAGACCGCCGCTTGTCTCTTCTCGCTTTCGAGGTTTTTCTCTTAGGTACCGCCATCGTGACACCTCCTGTTATTCATCTTCCAGGAGCTGCTGGAGGGCAGCAAGCCTGGGATCAATCTCTTTCTTACAATTACACGGGCCGCCGTTGAGGTCGGCGCCGCATTTATGGCAAAGGCCCTTGCAGTCTTCCCTGCAAAAAAGCCTATCGTCCATGCTTAGAATAAAGTCCGAGGCGATCACATCGCCCACATCGACAAAGTCACCCTCAAAAACATAAATGTCCGGGTTTTCCTCGTCTTCCTCACGGTCAGACAGCGTGTTTTCGACGTGCATGTGAATCGGGCGCTCAAAATCCTTGAGACATCGGGCACACGTACAGTCCATCACCGCGTCGATATCGGCGCTCAAAACTAAAACGCCGGCGCTGTTTTTGATACGCCCGGCGGCTCTCGCCTTGCTTATTCCCCTGACGCAATCGGATACCGCGTCGGACAGGTCGGGCTCGAAATCAAACGATACCGACTGGCCCGGAATATTGATAATTTCTCGTAAGTCAAGTCGCATATCACACCATCTCATTCGCCATGACATTATAATTGATATTGCAAATGTTGTCAAACTATTTTTTAATGCTATAATCTAACATATATAATGTCCATATTTGTCCAAATATCTGCAAAAGTTGTTTCGTTCCCTTCCCTATCTCCCTTTTTTATTTAGGCCGGCGTTCCTGTGGCGCTGCAGGTGTTATAATACGCGCCTTACACCGTGTCATAGGTTCGGAGCGCAGCTGCTCGTATGGCGTCGGCAGGTTTAAAACATCAAATCCATTGCAAGCATTAAAAATCAAATGTATTATGTATCAGCTAGCTATTCACTAAATCACCAAAGGCGGTATACCCTTGAAAGAATTCACGATCAAACAAAATGACGCCGGACAGCGGCTGGACCGCTTTGTATCCAAGGCGGTGCCGCTTCTCCCGTCGTCGCTGGCCCAAAAATATATTCGTCTAAAACGCATTAAGCTTAACGGTAAAGCCGCGAAACGCGACGTAAAGCTCACCGTTGGCGACACCGTGCAGATGTACGTTAACGACGAGTTTTTTGAGACGCCGACAGAAGACAATGCCTATTTAAAAATATCAGCGCCGGAACTGGATGTTGTATACGAGGATGAAAACATCCTGCTTGTTAATAAGCGCGCGGGCGTCTTGTGCCACAGTGACGGCGCGTGGTCTTACAACACCCTCATCGCCAATATACAGGCGTACCTGTACGCCAAAGGCGAATATAGGCCGCGGGCGGAAAACGCCTTTGCCCCCGCTCTGTGCAACCGGATCGACCGCAATACCTCAGGCATCGTTATCGCCGCCAAAAACGCCGAAGCCCTGCGGATTATGAACGAGAAGATTAAAAACCGCGAGGTGGAAAAATTCTATCTAGCCGCCGTCCACGGCGAGCTGAAGCCGAAAAGCGGACGGCTGGAGGGCTTTTTATTCAAGGACGCCAAGAAAAATCAGGTCTTCGTGACGAACAAAAGCGTCGTCGGCTCCAAAACGGCTGTAACAGAATATAAAACGCTCCAGGTTAAGGACGGCCTGTCGCTCGTGCAATGCCGGCTTATCACAGGCCGCACGCATCAGATCCGGGCGCAGCTGGCGCATGCGGGCCATCCGCTTTTAGGAGACGGCAAATACGGCAGCGAACGGCAAAACCGCGCCTATAGCGAAAAGGGACAGGCGCTATGCTCGTACCGGCTTGTTTTTGATTTTAAGACGGACGCCGGCCCTCTTGAGTATTTAAAGGGCCTTGAATGCCGCGTTAAAGATGTGGATTTTTCAAAGAAATACTTTGATGGGTATTTACCGGCGTCCCATCGTCCTGTTTAACAAACGGTTAGCACGAATTCTGTTTAAAAGTTGCTATAGACCAAATATATTCGACAAGCTGCAGAACGGCTAATGGCCGCCCGCTTATGAAGACTTTTGACACGCCGCGCTTGACCGGGGCTGCGCATGGCGATAATATAGAAGCAATACAACTAATAAGGAGGCCGCCGTATGAATACCGTTTCCGAATTCAACGAAGCAGGCAAAGAACTGATGGACCTGCTGCTGCTCCGCTTCCCCCCTATCGCGTTCAAACTGATATTCTCCGAGGACGAGATTCCTGAGGGCTCCGTCATCCCGCTGCGGGACACCGGCAAGCACGTGGCAATGTGCCAGGCCTTCGCCATGGCGCGGCGAAACCGCAGCAATCTTACACTTTTCAAAGAGGACAACTGGTGCGTCTGGCCCAACGCGTGCTTTAAGTTCTGTCCGATTGACGAGGACGACGCTAATTACGTCGGCAGAATGCTCTTCATGCGGGACAAGGAGAAAAGTCTTAAATTCTTTAAGGAAAAATACCCCTGGCTCGACACGGACCAGTATGACAAAAAACCCATCGGCTACACGGTTGCCCCGCTGGACACGTGCAATTTTATTCCCGATGTTGTAGTTACATACTGCCGCATCTCACAGATGCGCACACTCATCATGGCGACTAAATACCAGGATGGAGACGTCTTCGACGTCATGCCCGACACGATCGTTTCCTGCTGCTATGCCACCATCCCGCTTTTAAACGGCAAGAAGTATAATATCGCCGTGCCGGACCCCGGCGAATATGAGCGCAGCCTTGTAGATGAGGACGAGATCATCTTCTCCGTCCGCGGCGACGAGCTGGGCAACATGATGGAGGGCCTCAAGGGTCTGGACGCTATGCACTTCGGCTACAGGCACCTCAAATACGATATCAACCTCGATTATCCGCGCGCTGAGTTCTATAACAAACTCAGTGAAAAATGGGGTCTCGACGTCGGCGAGCTCTGGTCGCATTAGCTTTTAAACAGACGGCCATAAGCTCTGCTTACGCGCCCCCCTCGCAGCCCCATACTCATAGCATCAAGCTAGTACTCGCCCCAAAACGCCGTCCGATTCGAGCGGCATTTTGGGGCGTTCACTATGGCGAAAATACCTGACGCGACAATCATGTTAAATCCGCCCTGATTTCTTGCGGTAGATTTGGGTCCATAGACGTTTGCTCAGGGCCGGGGCTTATTGGTTCTTACATGCATAACCGCATACATCGGGCAATAACCCATAAGACCTGTCACAAGAGGGATGAGTCCCAGCAGACCGAGGTATCTCCGCTCCTGATTGAGGGCAAAAAACAAACTCAAAACCGCAAGGCCTAGTATAATGCGGATAACACGGTCTCCCGTTCCGATATTTTTCATAGCGGCGCCTCCTTTTTATGTTTCATATTAAGTATTTCCTTTTTCGGCGTAACCATCCAATCGCACCGTCGGAAGCGCGTCGTCATACTGAGTGGGAGACACACGAAAAAAGATAGCGCGGCATGCCATTAAATGGTATAAGTTCCAAGACGCAGCAAGAAATATCTGTTGAGAGGCGGTACCGACGTGTCAAGAAAAACTTTGACAGGCCCGATGTAATCATAAAATCCACTTGCCGTGGACTTTTTCAAACGCTGGCAGGTTGCGTTTATCAGGCGGACCACTTATGATCAGATCGGAAGGTGATAGTTTGGACAATAAGAAAATCGGACGATTTATAGCCGCACAGAGAAAACAGCTGTCTATGACGCAGCGGGAGCTGGCAGAGCAGCTCAACATGAGCAATCGCGCTGTTTCAAAATGGGAAACGGGCGAGGGATACCCGGATATCACGGTGCTGCCCGCCCTGGCTGAAATACTGAGGGTAACGGTTGACGAGTTGTTGGCGGGCGAAAAAAATGCCCCAGGTCTGGAAGCGGGCAATATGGACGTTAACACGCCGCCCGGCACCTATCGCGTTAAGGATACCCGGGAACAGGCCGGTTACTTATTAGAAAACGGTTTGAGACGCTTTTCATACCTATATATGGCCGCACTGGGAATTGTGATGCTCGGCATTATCGCATCCGCGCTCAGCCTCAGATTGTACGACCGGATTTTTATTTCCACACTTATTTACGCCTTGCTTATTTCGCTGATCTTTTTAGTTATTGGGTTCATGTTCTATAGAAATATCTGCAGAAATCTCAAGGGCCTGATTGATAAGTATCATACGCTGCTGGGCGATTTAGATATCGATTATCGTCAGCTCATTTATAAAAAACACATAGGATTTTTGTTATTATATATAATTCAGACCATCATTCTGATTGGCGTGATACCGCTGTCTCCGTTCATGGGCGTGGGGTATTATCGCGCTTTCCAGACAATATTCGGATACACCACGGGAACAGGCCGGCTGGTAATAGACCAGGGCTTTTGTATGCTTTTATGTCTTTTATTGTACGGCATATCAGCATCCGCGGGAATTTTAATCCTGACGAAAATGACCGTTAAAAAGAAGAGTAGCTAAGAGGGTACCACAGTTATTTATCGGGCGGGAGAAATCCCGCCTTTTCTGCGTCTTGAGTCGCGTGGCGCTTTTGGTGTAAAAATTAATAAACGGTTGATATTTTACCAAATGTCGGGTAGATTGTTATGTAACAATACGCTCCCGTTGCCGCCGTCAAATTTGATTAGCGCTCGAGAGCTGACTAACATAAAGGCGGTGATTAGATGTACAGGCCTTTGGCCGACGAGATACGGCCGACGACTCTGGACGACGTTGTCGGGCAGGAGCACATATTGGGCAAAAGGGGCCTACTGAGACGGATTATCTCAAGCGGTAATATCCCGAACATGATCTTTTACGGCCCGTCCGGCTCCGGCAAAACGACGGTCGCCAGCATCATCGCCAACCAGTCCGGCCGGACGCTGCACAAGCTTAACGCCACATCGGCCGGTACGGCGGATATTAAAAATATCATTGCCGACCTCGACACGCTGCTTGCCCCCAACGGCGTGCTGCTGTATCTCGATGAGATTCAGTACTTCAATAAAAAGCAGCAGCAGTCGCTTCTGGAGTTTATCGAAAACGGGAAAATCACGCTCATCGCCTCTACGACAGAAAATCCCTACTTTTACGTGTATAATGCTATATTAAGCCGAAGTACCGTCTTTGAGTTCAAGCAGCTGACGGCCAGGTCCGTCGAGCCGGCTGTTGCCCGGGCTTTTCGGCTCATGGAAAAGCGTGAAAACGTAACGGCCGATATAGAAGACGGCGTCGCTGCGCATATCGCATCTACTTGCGGCGGCGACGTTAGAAAAGCTATTAATACCGTTGAGCTGCTGTTTTCAGCGTCAGAACGGCACAATGATCAAAAAGCAATTACGCTGGAGGATGCAAAAGCCCTCTCTCAGAGGAGCGCCATGCGGTACGACCGGGAAGGCGACAGCCATTATGACATCCTCTCGGCGCTGCAGAAGTCCATACGCGGGTCTGACCCGGACGCGGCGGTGCATTATCTGGCCCGGCTGATGGAGGCGGGAGACCTGCTATCGGCCTGCCGTCGTCTGCTCGTTATTGCCGCGGAAGATATCGGGCTGGCGTTTCCCCAGGCGATCGTCATCGTCAAGGCCTGCGTAGACAGCGCCTTGCAGCTGGGCCTGCCCGAAGCGCGCATCCCGCTGGCCGAGGCCGCCGTCCTGCTGGCCACCGCGCCGAAATCCAATTCCGCCTATGTCGCGCTGGACGCGGCGCAGGCCGATATCCGGAACGGGAAAATCGGCGACATTCCGCGCGAGCTGCAAAATGTCCACGCCGACAGCGCCGGGCTGGAGCGGGAACAAAATTATAAATATCCCCATAATTATCCCGGTCGGTGGGTCCGGCAGCAATACCTGCCGGACGCTATTAAAAACGCCCGGTACTACGAATATGCCGACAATAAAACAGAACAGGCGGCTAAAAAATACTGGGATATTATCAAGGGCGTCGACAACGCATAGGGCCGATCATCGTTGCCCGGAGGGAGAAGATCACATGGATATTCGTGTCGGAGACGTGCTGACGATGAAAAAAAAGCACCCGTGCGGGTCGCAGGATTTTCTGGTTCTGCGCATCGGGGCGGATTTTAAGCTGCGCTGCCGTGGCTGCGCCCATGAGATTATGAGCACAAGAAGCCATATCGAAAAGAATATCAAAAAGATCGTCCGGAACGATATGGAAATCAAGGTTTGAATATGCCTGGGAACTGGCCGCGTCCAACAAAAAGAGGCTGCCCGAGCAGGACAGCCCAGTGAAGACATCAGCGCGTCAGCTGACTCACAAGATCAGCCACATGCGGGTAAAACAGGAACGCGCTGTCGATGCCCATACGTTCGGCGAGGACGAGCTTGCGTTGGATACTCTCGGCGTCGTCGAACAAGACGAAGTGCGCGCCTTTTTTATCCCAGTATGTAAAGTACTGCGCGTAAAGCGCCTCTGAGAAAAACGGTTTTGCCGCGTATTGTTTTACCAGCGCGGCAAACGCCTCGGGCGACAGCTGCTTGCCGGTCCCGTTAGAGGCCGGCAGCGTAAAATCCATCCGTACGCGTTCAATCTCCAGCGCAACGCGCCCGACGCCGTATTTGCCAAGCGCCGTAACGATGTGCTCGTGAAGCGTTCCGCCCGACAGCGCCGTCGGCACCAGCACGCTGGCCTGAGCACTGGAGTCGGCCATTTTTTCCGGAACGTACAACCGCAGGCCGTTTTTTTTGGCCTCGGCGCCCAGTTCGCCGGCCAGCGGAAAAAGCGGCTTCGCTGGGGCGTTGCCAACATCT
Organism: uncultured Sporobacter sp.; assembly: GCA_963675425.1. GTDB lineage: Bacteria > Bacillota > Clostridia > Oscillospirales > Oscillospiraceae > Sporobacter. Next base: position 3,643,643 of record OY776214.1, read on the forward strand.
AAAATGATACCCTCAAAATTGCTGCGGCGGCATTCGCCGATGATCTCCGCCATGAGAGCGGAGGACGGTCCGCCGCCGGTATAGCCGCCCGTATCGACGACAAGCAGCCCGCCGCTGTTAACGCGCGCGCGTTCTGAGCGGAAGAGATGATACCCCCGGCCGATACGGTAGATCATATGCGCTACCTTAAAGCCGGTCGCGGCGGCGGCGCTGACGGATTCCGGCGGTGCTACCAGATAGATTTGTGCGGCGTTGTCCAACGTCGTTCCCTCCCGTACTTCGGTATGATTGTCCAAATATGCCGCGTTATAATAGACGGCCGGCTCGGACGGTGACAGTATAAACTATGTTTTTAAGGTGCCTGATATGAGCTTTTCTTTAATCCCGAACTACTCGTTTTCAAGCATATGCGCCGTAACGCCTGAATTTTTAAAGCGTCGGGGCATCCGCTTGCTGCTTTTGGACCTTGACAATACGATGGCGCCGTACGGAACAAACGAGCCGAGCGAGGATATTGCCGCCTGGGCGGAAAATATGAAGGGAAACGGGATTGAGCTTTTTATTATTACAAACAACAGGCGGTTAAAACGTGTGGAAAGTCTGGCGGCCGCCTTCGGGGTGGATTATATTATGGGGGCGAATAAGCCTTTTTCAGCCGATATCAAAAAGGCGCTCAGCCAACTCGGTAAAAATCCGTCGGAAACGGCGCTGGCCGGTGACCAGATCTATACAGACGTCATCGCGGCCAACAGCGCCGGCGTTATGTCCATTGTTGTCGAGCCCATCGGGATGCTCCACCCGGCGATTAACCTGCGTTACTGGCTCGAGGCACCGTTCCGCGCCGCGTGCCGGCGCCGGATGCGCCGGCGCGAGCGTTTGGGCCCGGCAGGCGATACGTAAAGAGCGGCCCACATAAATGTCATACCCAAGATTGGTCGTCTGTTAAAGCGCCTCGGGATTTAAAATAAATAACATCGGAGACATATATCATGAACAATACAGAGAAAATAAAGGCAGCCGTGAAAAACAGCGCGCTGGATGCTGTTTTAATCACAAGCCCGGCTAACCGGCTGTACGCCACGGGTTTTACCTCGTCGGCGGGCATCGCGCTTATCACGGCCGAGACGGCCTGGTTTTTCACGGATTCCCGTTACTATGAAGCGGCATCCAATGACATTAAGGGCGCGGACGTCGCGCTTGTCGGCGGTGCGGAGACGTATGGAAAAAAGCTGAATGAAATCATTGCGGAAACCGGTATCAAGACGCTCGGGTTTGAAGACGAGAGCGTCACGTACGCAGAATATAATATATGGCGCAAAAAGCTGGAAACCCGGCTGGAGGCGGCACAGACTCTCCTAACGGACTTGCGGGCCGTTAAGAGCCGGGAGGATCTGGACGGACTCATCCGCGCGCAGCGGCTGGCGGAGCAGGCGTTTGAGCAGATCCTGCCGCTCATATCGACAGACATCACCGAAAAGGAGCTGGCGGCTGAGCTGATTTACCGCTTTTTGAAGCTCGGCGCGGAAGATGTCTCGTTCGACCCCATCGTTGTGTCCGGTGTGCGCTCCAGCATGCCGCACGGCGTACCGACCGACGCGTATATATCCCGGGGATTTCTGACCATTGATTTCGGCGTAAAGCTCGGCGGCTGGTGCTCGGATACGACGCGTACCGTCTGCGTCGGCGGCTATGACAGCGGGATGCGCCATGTTTACGATACGGTACTCAGCGCGCAGGCAGCCGGCATCGAGGCTGTAAAAGCAGGCGTACCGGGCAGTGAAATCGACGGTGCGGCGCGTCGCGTCATCGAAGACGCGGGCTACGGCCAATATTTTGGACATGGCTTCGGACACGGGCTGGGGCTTGAGGTACATGAAGCGCCGAACGCCGCCCCGTCTAATTCGGACGGGGTCCCGGCGGGGGCTGTGATCTCGGCCGAACCGGGCATTTATCTGCCGGGACGCTATGGTGTGCGGATAGAGGATGTTCTATATGTGACGCCTGACGGCTGCGAAAATTTGACAAAACTGCCGAAGGAACTTTTAGTCGTATAATTTGTCCTTGCAAACGTAAAAAAGATAGGATAAAATCCCAAAGGGAGAAGACAATAAATTGGAGGATGCAATATGATTACAGCAAGCGATTTCAGAAACGGCGTGACCTTTGAGTGGGACGGAAAAGTCATGCAGGTCGTCGAGTTCCAGCATGTCAAGCCGGGTAAAGGCGCGGCGTTCGTCCGCACCAAAGTTAAGAACGTCATCACCGGCGCTGTCGTCGAGACATCTTTCAGCCCGACAGATAAATTTGAAAACGCTTACGTTGAAAGACGCGACAAGGAATACAGCTATAACGACGGCAATCTGTATTACTTTATGGATATGGAGACATTTGAGCTTGAACCGGTTGATGGGAGCCTTTTGGGCGATAACTTTAAGTTTGTCAAGGAAAATATGACGTGTACGATCTATTCCTATAAAGGCAAGATTTTTAACGTTGAGCCGCCCAACTTCGTTGAGCTCGTCATCACGCAGACAGACCCGGGCTTCAAGGGAGATACGGCCACAAACGTGACAAAGCCCGCTATCGTTGAAACCGGCGCGGAAGTTAAGGTTCCGCTTTTCATCAGCGAAGGCGAGAAGATCCGTATCGATACGAGGACTGGGGAGTATCTGGAGCGTGCCAAGGGCTGAAATCTGTAAGATTTTAGAATATAGCAGATGCATAAAGGAGGCATTGTTATGACAATCACTGAAAAAATCGCGTATTTAAAAGGACTTGCTGACGGACTGTCGCTGGACACCGAGACGAATGAAGGTAAACTCATATCGGTCATAATTGATACGCTTGAGGACATCGCGCTTGAAATTGAGGAACTGAGCGAGAATACAGTCGATATCGGCGACGAGCTCGACGCGATTTCAGACGATCTGGCCGACGTTGAAGAAGTGCTATTCGGCAGTGAAGACGATATGGACGACGATTCCTGTGACGACGGCGATTCCTGCTGTTGCTGCGGCGAGAGCGTCGGTGAGGATGATTACGCGTACGAGGTTTCGTGCCCCTCCTGCGGCGAAGATATCATCGTGGAAGAAGAAGACCTTGAAAACGGCGATATGATTTGCCCCAACTGCGGCGAAAAGCTGGATTTTGAATTTGACGAGGACGATGAATCAAAAGACGACTAAAGCGCGGGCGGACCGCCCTGAACCGGCCCGTCACGATCAAACGCCTGAATACCCCGGCATGTCATTGCGGCATGTCCGGGGTTTTTTCATATTGTGTACAAAAAGTAAATATTAAGTATTTTCCGGTCGAGCAACCGCTAAAACATTGACATCATATCCTCAAAATAGTACATTATTATATAATATATGTAAAATTCAGTCGTATTGTCACTCTTATTCGGTCAGAAAAAAGCAATATCCTTGGGATTGAGGTACGAAATGTGAACGATGAAATAGAAAAAAAGAGCTTACTGCCGCCTATTCTGCTCACGGATATCCTGCTGATCGCCTGCTGTACCGTCTCCGCGGCACTGTTTGCCGTGGCGGCGCTTATGCAGCTTGATGAACGGGTGAAGAGTTTTATCTTCATAGCCTGTGTGATACTGCTGCTATACGATCTGCTGTTTGATGCGGTCATGAAATTTATATATGCGCGCTTGTTCGATCATAATCTGATGGCAATTCTCGCCGCTGTCGGTATGCTGCTCATCGGTTGGGGGATGGCCGCGGCGGCCGCGGCTTTGATCTACAGGGTTGGCGCCGCCGCCAACAGGCTGATGGCCGAGCGCTCTGTAATCACCGCTGAAAGCATGCTGGACATCAGGCCGGAGGTCGTCAACGCCGTCGTGAGCGGCGCTATCGTGCAGATGTCGGCCGGGAAAATTGTGATCGGCGACGTGATCTCCGTGGCGCCCGGCGAATATATCGCTTTTGACGGGCTTGTGACAGACGGCAAATCCGCGCTTGATATCTCAGTGATGACCGGCGAAACAGAGCCGCGTCCCGTCTCACCAGGCAGCAAGGTCATGTCGGGCAGCCTCAATCTTACGGGCGTTTTGATTATCCGTGTGACGTCGGATTTCGATGATTCAGGCGTATCGCGCGTTGTCCAGTATTTAAACGACGCGGAAAGCCGCAAGTCCAGGCCGGAGAAAACAGCAGCGTGGCTGGCAAAGCTCTTTATGCCGGCAGCCTGCACCGTGGCTTTTATATTTGGGGTGCTCGTCCCGCTCATCGGCGGACTTGAGTGGCGTCCATGGCTGGGCCGCGGCTTTGGCATTCTCTTTATTTCAAGCCTCAGCTCGCAGGCGCTTTCGATCCAGCTGACCTACTATAACAGCATAGCCAGCGCGCTTAAAAAAGGCATCCTGTTCAAGGGCGCCGACGTTGTGGACACCATCGCCCACGCCACGTCTGTCGTCTTTGATATGACCGGCATCCTGACAGTCGGCCGTTTCCGCGTGGTCGATATTCATCCCAATAATCTTTCGCGTGAACGGCTTTTAATGCTGGCCGCGTACGCCGCGGCCAATGCCAACACGCCGATTATGCGGGCCATCACGGAAGAGGCCGATGTTGAAGTTGATCTCACCAAGATTAATGCTTACCGCCCCTCTCCGCTCGGCGGATACGAGGTTGATATCGGCAGCATTACCGTTTCGATCGGCGGCGAGGCCTTTATGGCAGAGCTGGGTATTACTCCTGATATATCGAACGCCATGGCAACCGCCGTCTATGTGGCTCTCAACGGACGGTATGCCGGACGGCTTCTTTTATCGGACGCAATCCGTCCCGACGCAAAAAATGCCGTGCGCCGTCTGCAGACAAACGGTGTGGACCGGATCGCCATGTTTACCGGGGATAACGTCAGCGCCGCCGGCGACGTAGCCACACAGATCGGCATCGGCGAGCTTTATACGGAAACGCGGCCGGAGGATAAAATCATGCGCCTGATCGGGCTCCATGATATGCAGCTGAGGGGCGACAAACTGATCTTTGTCGGCGACGCCTCAGACGACCCGTCGGTGCTGAAACGAGCCGACGCCGGCATCGTCATGGGCGGTCTTGGCCCGCGCGACGTAGAGGAGGCTGCCGATATGATTATTATGACCGAGGCGCCGTCCAAGGTGGCCGAGGCGATCATGCTGGCACGCAATGCGGATCAAATTGTCCGGCAGAATATACCGGTACTGCTTGGGGGAAAGGCCGTGCTGGTCCTGCTTCTGGTGACCGGCATTTTCCCCGTCTGGGCGGGCGTGCTGGCCGACGCGCTTTTAATGCTCGCGGCGATTTTAAACGCCATGCGCGCGTTCGGCATGACGCGGCAGGATATCCGAAACGCACTGTCAAGACATAGGCCGGCAAAGGACGACGACACGTACGAGTATGAGTATGACGGCGACCCGGAAAATTACTAAACAAAACCAGGCTGCCTATGTAATTTTTGTGAGTTGGGGTCAATCTATAAAAGCAGGCCTTAAATCCGCCCCTCCAATTGGATAAAACCGCCCGTGCAAAACAATTGAGACGGCCTTTTCAGTCCGTCTCAACAGGTAACTTTTATCGTGCGTTTTTCTTTTGATTTTGATTTTGATTTTGATTTTGGGTTTGGGTTTGCCCCGGACTCGGATTTCGGTTTTGCTGGTTCTGGAACTGGTCCTGTTTTTGATTTTTACGCTTAGAGGACACCTGCGTCCACCTCCTTTTAGAGAGCTAAGATTATTTTGCACAGTAAATATCCATATTATCCCACTTTTATAACGCCGCTGACCTTTTTTTACTCTTATTTCCTTTGACTTGTAACATTCACAAAAAAGTGATAAAATACCGGGTGTCCAGCCGGCGAAGCGGCGTATATTAAATAACCTGCCGGTTTTAAGTGGACATTTTTAAAAGAGCAAGATAGGGGTGCATTTATGTCAGGGCATTCGAAATGGCATAATATTCAGAAAACAAAGGGTGCGGCCGACGCTAAAAGAGCACAGGCCTTCACGAAAATCGCGCGCGAAATGATTGTTGCAGTCAAGGAAGGCGGCAGCGGCGATCCGGCAAACAATTCACGTCTGGCGGCTGTTGTTGCCAAGGCCAAGGCGGCCAACATGCCGAACGACAATATTAAACGGACGATTGACAAGGCGCTGGGCAGCGGCAGCAGCGAAAATTACGAGAGCGTCACTTACGAGGGCTACGGCCCGGCCGGCGTGGCTGTTATCGTCGAGGCGATGACCGACAACCGCAACCGTACAGCCTCCGAGGTCCGTCATAATTTTGATAAGTACGGCGGCAATATGGGCGCTACGGGCTGCGTGTCCTGGTCGTTTGACCGCAAGGGCGTCATCATCATCGACAACGAGAACGGTGATCTGGACGAGGATACGGTCCTCATCGATGCGCTTGAAGCGGGCGCAGAAGACCTCGTAACGGAGGAAAGCGTCTTTGAGGTGTATACCGCGCCGGACGATTTCAGCGCCGTTAACGACGCACTGGAGGCCAAGGGCTACAAGTTTCTGTCGGCGCAGACGGAAATGGTTCCGCAAAACTATATTAAGCTCACCGAGGCTGACGACGTCAAAAACATGGAAAAAATGCTCGAACTCATGGAAGACAACGACGACGTACAGAACGTCTGGAATAACTGGGACCAGGAGTAAATCCCCAGGTACCGAAATAGACATCTATCAGGCGGTCGGAATAAAAGGCACAAAGCGATGACAATTGCCGCTTTGTGCCTTTATGATTTGCCGTCCCTTTACTTTTCATAAGATTCATTCATTATTATCCAGCTCGCTTGTCACCCGCTTGGGTGATGTGAATAAACTGATTGTTCAGGTATAATTGACAGGTACGCAAGAGCTTAAGGTGGCAACAGGAAGAACAAAGATGGAGGTCTTGCCCATGGATAATAGGTATTTACTTAAAATAAACCGCATGATCGCAAGCTCGTATGAATGCTTCTCGTTTATGGAATTTCTGAAGCTTGCCATCCTGCAGCTGCACGAACTCGTCGCCTATGACAGCGGTATGTTTTTCTGCGCCATCAGCAGGGATTGCAGCTTTTTCAAGCCGTACATAACGGGCAGCGTTGAGGGCTATTATGAAAAACAGCCGTTTGCTGAACGTGAAGATTATCTAAAACGAAATGAAGAAAATGACGCAGGTGCCGAAGCGCTGGTCTATAAAGCAACGGACTTGTCCCGCGGGGACGTTACCGTAGATATCGAACCGCGCACGGCCTTTTTGATGGAACAGGAGAATTTTCACGTCGTCTGTGTAAGACTGGTCTACAAGGGACAGTTTTTAGGAGAGATCTACCTGCACAGAAGCCAGGAAAAGCCTGATTTCGATAATGAGGATCTGTTTGTTTTAAGATTGCTTCAGCCTCACATTGCCAATGTTTTTAATATCATTCACACCGTTACGGCAGTCAATTACCTTGAAACGAACGACGGAAACCTGTCTAAGCTGGGGCTGTGTGTGTTTGGAAAGCACCTGAGTCTGGAAGGTGGCAATGTAACGGGTCTGGCCATGCTGAAAATACAGACGGTATTTGGCTCCAGCGTACTCTATCACTTGAAAGAATTATGTGAGGACCTGTACAGCAATGCAGATGATTCGTCTAAGATGCAGGACTGCTTCAAAGTATTGAAAACCACCAATGGGAATTTAATGGCGGATATCATATTAAAACGTGACAGCAAAGGCGAACCGCAGTATTTGGTGACGATGAGATTCCAGGACAGCGACGTGCTTATAGCCGACTATCAATTCAAATTTACAAAACGCGAAGCCGACATTATAGACGGCATTATCCAAGGAAAAAGCAACACACAGCTGGCGGAAGCATTTAACTTGTCGGAAAATACAATAAAAACCCATGTACGCAGCATCTACCGCAAGGTCGGCGCCAATAATCGTACGGAATTGACCTATATTCTTATGTCAAGCTAAATAGCGTCAGGTGCAACTATAACCCGCGCACTGTACAATAAACTGCTCGCGGCTGTTCCGTCTTCGTAAACAAACGGAAAAATGTCTGTGGAACAGCTTGATATCAGTCAGACAAAAATAAGTCCGATGCACTAAACCGATATACAAATAAACAAGGGCGGGATTTCTCCCGCCCTTGTTTATTTGTATTCAGATTCAGTCGTACAGGGGATACTTTGCCGTCAGCTTATTGACCTCGTCCCGGATATAATCGGCCTTGTTATCATAATCGGCCGCCGTCAGGTATATAAGCTCACCGATTTTTGTCATATCCTCTTCTTTCAGGCCGCGCGTTGTGACAGCCGGCGTCCCGAGGCGGATGCCGCTCGTCAGCGAGGCGTTTTGCGGGTCGTTGGGAATTTTATTCTTGTTGGCCGTGATGTACACGGTATCGAGGAGACGCTCCATGTCGCGCCCAGTCGTGTTGAACTTCCGGAGATCGACCAGCATGAGATGATTGTCCGTACCGCCGGAGACAAGGTCAAACCCGCGGTTTAACAGCTCGGCGGCCAGCGCCTTGGCATTTTTACGAATCTGCTGCTGATAGACCTTGAAATCGGGCTTCAGCGCTTCTCCCAGCGCAACGGCTTTTGCCGCAATGATATGCATCAGCGGACCGCCCTGCGAACCCGGGAATACGGCGCTGTTGATCTTCTTGGCAATCTTCTCATCGTTTGTGAGGAGCAGGCCGCCTCTCGGCCCGCGCAGCGTCTTATGTGTCGTCGTCGTGACGATATCGGCGTACGGAACGGGCGACGGATGCTCGCCGGCCGCCACAAGGCCGGCAATATGCGCGATATCAACCATCAGATACGCACCGACCTCACGGGCGATCTCTGAGAACGCCTTGAAGTCAATGACGCGCGGATAGGCCGACGCACCTGCGACGATCATCTTCGGCTGATGCTTCTTGGCCAGCTCCCGCAACGCGTCGTAATCGATAACATTCGTATCGTCAGTAACGCCGTAGGAGACAATATTATAGTATTTCCCGGAAAAGTTGGCCGCGCTGCCGTGGGACAGATGGCCGCCGTGATCAAGGTTCATACCCAGCACCGTATCGCCCGGCTTGGTGAGAACCATATAGGCCGCATAATTGGCCGATACGCCCGAATGGGGCTGGACGTTGGCAAACTTTGCGCCGAAGAGCTTTTTAGCCCGCTCAATGGCGATCGACTCCACAACGTCGACCTCCTCGCAGCCGCCGTAGTAACGGTGACCGGGGTATCCTTCCGCGTATTTATTCGTCAAAACTGTGCCGGCGGCCATTAATACGGCTTCGCTGACCAAGTTTTCGGACGCAATCAGCTCAAGATTCCTGCGCTGACGGGCGTATTCCCTTTCAATCGCGGCGCCGACCTCAGGGTCGCGGCTGGATACAAATGCCATTGTTTCTCTAATCACGGGTTTTCCTCCAACTTATACTTTAGAATAACAGACACATTATATAGAAGTCATTCGCACTTTTCAACAGATAATCTTCAAAAATTATTGTAATTCGACACGGTCTTTTCAATAACCCGGTGGGTATCGGCAATAATATCAATTTGTCTGCCGGTGGGCTTGGCACACATCCATAGTTTAAAAAAACGCACCGATATGATATTATAACTTACATTAAAGATATAACGGAGTAAGAAGATGCAGCCAAAAAAGCACATTAATGAAATGATCCGGCTTTTGGAACAGGACTATCCCGACGCGCTGTGTTCGCTGGACTATTTGAAGGACTACGAGCTGCTGTTTTCGGCGCGTCTGGCGGCCCAGTGCACCGACGAGCGCGTCAACAAGATCACGCCCGCCTTTTATAAAGCCTATCCGACGCTTGAAGCCATCGCCGGGGCTGATATAGAGGACGTTGAAGAGTATATCCGCTCGTGCGGTTTTTATCATACAAAAGCGCGCGACATCGTTGGCGCGGCGCAGATGATCCTTAAAGACTTTGGGGGGCGTGTTCCTGATAATATGGAGGACCTTTTAAAGCTGCCCGGTGTTGGCCGAAAAACGGCTAATCTCATCCTTGGCGATGTGTTCGACAAGCCGGCTGTTGTTGTGGACACACACTGTATCCGGCTGACGAATCGTATAGGTCTTGTCGACACAAAAGACCCCGTTAAAATCGAAAAAGCGCTCACCGCTCTCCTACCGCCGGAAAAATCGTCCGACTTCTGCCATCGGCTCGTATTGCACGGCCGGGCCGTCTGTCCCGCGCGCAAACCCAAATGCGAAATCTGCAGCATCCGGGAATACTGCGAAACCGGTCTGGAAACACTCAAACCCGCCAGCAAATCCAAACCGTTTGAATAAGAATTTTATAAAGTAATGGCCGGCCAAGCCTTGACTCCGTAACACTCATCAAGCTGCCGGTATTGCAGTATTTGTTTGGTACCAGAAGCATGCGGCAAACAATTAAAGTTCCATTATCACATATTTCTCTGTTTTTGCCGCCGCAATTACGCAAAGCCGCTTTCGGGGCAAACCAGAAAGCGGCTTTGTCTACAGTCTGAGATCCCCTTTTTTGGGGGAGCTGGGGCTCTTTTTTTTGGTGAGGCTTTTCATCATCAATTTCTGCTAACAGATTTTCCATAACGCGTCGGTGTTTTAGCCCGGGCCGGTCTGTCCGGCAGGCGCTCATCGGGGTAAAACTGCGCCTGAGTCAGCTTCACAACAACCCCGGACAGTGCCAGCACGGCAATAAGGTTCGGAATCGCCATCAGGCCGTTGAGCGTATCGGCCACCTGCCAGATAGCCTCCAGCTCAACCGTCGCGCCGATGACGGCAAAAATGACATAGAGCACCTTATACACAGGTATGCTCCGGCTTCCAAACAAAAACTCCACACAGCGCATCCCGTAAAGAGACCAGCCAAAAACGGTCGCCAATGCGAACATGGTCATCCCGACGGACAGGATCAGCCCGGCGATCTTGGCACCGAACACGGTGGCGAACGCCGCGATGTTCAGCTCAATCGTTCCGAACGAGCCGTAATCAAGCCCAATACCGCTGACAAGGAGCGTCAGGCCGGTGATGGTGCAGATGATAATCGTGTCAAAAAAGACCTCAAAGATGCCGTACATTCCCTGAACAACGGGATTTTTTTCACTGGAGGAAGCATGGGCAATGGGCGCTGAGCCAAGTCCGGCCTCATTTGAAAACACACCGCGCCGGAAGCCCCAGCTGACGGCCGTGCGAACCGAGATGCCTACAGCGCCGCCTGCAGCCGCGTCCGGCGTCAGCGCCTGAGTGAATATCTGCCTGAAAACGCCGCCGACCGCGTCTATATGTACGCTGATGACAACCAGCGCCGCCACGATATAGACCACCGCCATAAACGGAACAAGCATTTCCGTAACCCGGCCAATCCGCTTGACGCCGCCGAATAACGTCAGCGCCGTCAAAACAGCGACAAGGATGCCGATCACAAGGCTGATGGAGGTCTCATTACCGGCTGCGGCCGGTAAAAAGGCGACGATCGTCTGGTTGATGGAATAGGTCATGTTGCCTACCTGAACGGCGTTTCCCACCCCCAGCGCGGTAATGGCCCCAAAAATGCAAAAGATATCAGCCAGCCAGCGGTATCTCCCGCCTAGTCCGTTTTTAATGTAATACATCGGGCCGCCGGCCCACTCCCCAGCGTTATTGCGTTCGCGGAACTGCACGGCCAACACGACCTCGGCATATTTGGTGCACATCCCAATCAGCGCCGAGGCCCACATCCAGAACAGCGCACCTGGGCCGCCAAGCGTCACGGCCGACGATACCCCCACGATGTTGGCCGTACCGACCGTCGCCGCCAGCGCCGTCGTCATCGCCTGAAACGGCGTTACGGCTCCCGCGCCGGCTTTCTGCTTTTTAAACGCCTTGCCGATGGTGTTCTTCATGGCGAAGCCGAATTTGAATATCTGTATAAATCCGGTACGCACACTCAGATACAAGCCGGTGCCGATGATCAACGTGAGCATCGGTACACCCCATACAAAGCTGTTAACGGCCTCGTTAAGCTGCTTAAATAACACGGTCCGTTTCTCCATTTCCCCGTTTTTACGAACGGACATCTTTGCCTTATAGCTACGCCTTGTCTAAACATATTTTGCGTTTACCGCCGACAGAACCGCGAATATGGACAAATCCCGCACAGCTGCAGATGGCCCCCGCTGTCATAGACGTCATGTTTTTCAGGTAATGACGCTAGGCGCAATTCGAATGGATACAGACCGAAACACCCGTAAAACTGTTGAATTGTCCGTTTATTAATGATACGATTGACAACATCTGATGATGGACGCTAACGGGTATAACCGCCGCTTTCCGCATCCATATTATCCACGTCCGGGAGGAAAACTTTGAAAATCACCTGTTTTGACGATCTGGCTACTAAAGCGCGTAATATGACAAGAAAGACCGTCCTCGCCGTCGTAGAGGCACACGACGAGCATACGCTTGAGTCAGTCGTCAAGGCTGCGCGCGAGGATATCATGATCCCCGTTCTGATCGGCCATGCTAAGAAAATAGCGGCGCTTTTATCACAGTACGGCGCAGACCCGACAACTTTTCATATCATCGAATCGGGGGGCGCGGACGAATCGCTTCAAACAGCCGTCGAGCTTGTCAACGCCGGCACCGCCACAGCCGTCATGAAGGGCATGCTTGATTCCGGCCAGTTCATCAAAGCGATCGTGAGCAAACGAAACAACATGACTCAGGGCGGTTTACTGTCGGTCTGCGGCTTTTACGAGACGCCCCGGTATCATAAGCTTTTTGCCGTCAGCGATATGGCGCTCAATTTGTATCCCGATCTCACCGTTAAGACGGCCATACTAAAAAACGCCGTGGGACTTTTTCATGCGCTCGGCAACGAGCGCCCAAAGGTCGCCGTTTTATCCTCCGTGGAAAAGGTCAACCCCAAGATGCCCGACACTGTTGACGGCCAGGCGCTTAAAAGGATGAATCAGGACGGTGAAATCACCGGCTGCATCATTGAGGGGCCCATTTCGTTTGACCTGGCTACAGCTCCGGATGCGGCCGTTATCAAGGGCTATGAAAGCCCCGTGGCCGGTGACGCGGATCTGCTTCTCGTCCCTGATATTGTCTCCGGCAACATCCTGGCCAAATGCCTCACGGGCTTCTGCGGCGCGGTGACGGCCGGCAATGTGCTCGGCGCAAAAGTTCCCGTCATCTTGACGTCCCGCGCGGCTGAGGCAAGCGATAAATATTATTCCATCGCGCTGGCCGCCTGTGCGGCCGGTCACCACACTTAAGGAGTCAGCATGGATAAGAAATATAGAATACTGGCCATCAATCCGGGCTCAACCTCCACAAAAATCGCGCTGTTCGATAATGAGGACGAGGTGTTCAGCGAAACGCTTCGTCACACCCCTGAGGCGCTGAAGGATTTTCAGGAAATACAGGACCAGCTCGCTTACCGTCGCGACACCGTGGCGCAGACCATGACGGAAAAGGGCTATGCGCTGGACGGCGTCGACGTATTTGTCGGGCGTGGCGGCGGGCTTTTATCCGTTACGGGCGGCACCTACGAGGTGACGCCGCTGCTGGTGGAGCACGCCTCCCGGGGCATGAGCGGACAGCATCCGGCACAGCTGGCGTCTCAGATCTGCCGGCAATTTGCCGATCAATACAATGCGCGCGCCTTCATCGTCAACCCGCCGGACGTGGACGAATTTGAGGACATCGCGCGTATCTCAGGCCTTAAGGGCATCTATCGGGAAAGCCACATCCACGCCCTCAACCAAAAGGAAATCGCCCTGCGTTTTTGCAAGGAGCGCGGTCTTAAATATGAGGAGGTCAACCTCGTCATCTGCCATATCGGCGGCGGTATCTCCATTACGGCGCATCAAAAAGGCCGCATGATTGACTCCAATGACATCATTAAGGGCTCCGGCCCCTTGACGCCGACCCGGGCTGGCGATATGGCCTACATGAAAATCGTCGACCTGGCGTACAGCGGTGAATATACTAAGAAAGAGCTGACAGCCAGGCTTAACGTCAATGGCGGCCTGATGGATCATTTCGGCACGGCCGACACCCGCGACGTGCTGAAAATGGCCAATGACGGCAACGAATATGCTGCGCTCGCCTATCGCGCGCTGGCCTATCAGAACGCCAAATATACCGGGGCAATGGCCGTGGTACTCAAAGGGCAGGTCGACGCCATCATTCTGACAGGCGGCGTATGCAACGGCAAAGCGTTTACCGATATCATGAAGGAATACATCAGCTGGATTGCCGAGGTCGTCCTCATGCCGGGAGAATTTGAGTTGGAAGCGCTGGGGGCCGGCGCGCTTCGTGTCATGCGCGGCGAGGAAGCGGCCAAAACGTACACCGGCGTCCCCGTCTGGAACGGTTTTGAATAAGCCATCCACTGGATGGTCCCAGAAAACGTCTCCCGTCTTTCATGACGGGAGTTTTTTTATACCTTTTTTGCCGCGGCACGTTGCAACAATAAACAGGCGTCATACAACAACCAGACGCCGTCCTGGTAATTTTTATATTAAGTTATATAAATAGGCCTTTGTCATATTCGGATTAACGATGGGAGGCGACAGCATATTTCTGTGTTTAAACGATCATGGCTATACATAACGCGCAAGCGCAGCCGGAGTATCCTGCTGCTGGTAATCCTGTGCCTGACGGCGCTGTTTGCCATGCTGAGCTTGACGATCAAGGCCGGTGCGGACAAAGAGCTGGAGACCCTGCGTAAAAACAGCCTGGTTACGAGCTTCACCGTGAACGCCGTCACCAATCCGTATGATTATGAGGTCGTGGAAAAGGATTGGGGAGAGCAGAAAATCTATACCGGCCCCATTATCTCGCCGGAAATGTTCGATCAGATTATGGCCCTGGAGCACGTCACCGGGTATTACGAGGGCGGAACGAATCCCATGGTTTGGGTGGATCTCCAACTGCGGCCCGGTTCTTATTACTATCAGCTGCATGATGAAGAACGCGATCAGAGCTTCAATAATCCAGAATCAATAGAGATGGGTACGCAAAGGACAAACTTCTATTACTGTGCGGACAGCGCGCTGCATGAATTTTTCGCAACCGGCGCGCTTAAGCTGGCGGAAGGGCGACCTATCAATGACAGCGATCAGTACAAGGCCTTGATATCAACAGATTTGGCCAAACGGAACGGCTTGGATGTGGGAGACACTTTTAAAGCAGATATTCTATTTACGTTGCCTCCTGATGCTTTTGGCGAGCTACACCACGCGTTGGCAGAGCCGGCGGTGTTTGACATCGTGGGCCTGTTTGACATCAATTTCTCACAGGAAGCATCTGAATATACATACGAATTTCAATATGCAGAAAATGTTATTTTTTGCGACTTATACGCAGCCAATCAAATAGATGAGGAAAGCAGCGCATATCTGAAAACCTGGCGGGGTGAGGACCCGGACGACAGCACGCAGCTCCGCCCGCCGGGGTATTTCGGGGTTAAAGTATTCGTCGATGACCCGGTGAATCTGGAAAGCACGGTCGAAGAGGTCCGGGCGCTGGAGGGATATAACGAGAAGGATTTCTCGATCGAGCTGGACGAATCGGCGTACCGGTCTTCCGGGAAGCCGCTGCGGCAGCTTGGCACCATTTCCGTCGCTTCCGTTATCATTATCCTCGTGACCTGCGTCATCCTTCTGGGCCTGATTTTAAACATGTGGACGAAGACCCGGCGGCGGGAAATGGGCGTCCTTCTGTCTATGGGCGTCGGCAGGCGAAACATTCTGCTGCAGCTGCTGCTGGAATGCGTGATGCTGTCCGTCATAGCGCTCATAATAGCGTTCCTGCTTTCAAGCCTTTTGGCCGGACCGGTCGGGAATCTGGCGGAACGGCTGGTGTCGCCGCCGGATACGGGCGAAGCGTATCAGGCGAAGCTGAGAGATTTTGATTTCGTTGTGGAAATGCTGCCTTCCGGCCCGGTGGATCTCACCTACGGCCTGACAGCGCTCAACATCCTGATTGTGTCCCTGATGGTTCTGATCAGCACAGCCATTAGCGTTGTTGTGTCGTCCTGGAACGTCATGAAGCTAAACCCCAAGCACGTATTGACGCGGTTTTAGCCGTCTTCCCTGCCCCACAGTTCCCAGCCTCGAATTAACAAGCAGGAGGTTTACCCATGTCCATTTTCCGTCGAGCATGGCTGTACATAATGCGCAAGCGCGGCCGGAGCATCCTGCTTTTTTTAATCATGCTCATAGCGGCTGTCTTTGCAATGCTGGGGCTGGCCATAAAAGCCAGCGCGGATAAGGAAGCGGCGGCTATTCGCAGAAGTCTTGGCAGCAGCTTTAAAATTGAAATGAATCTAGATGCCTTCAAAGCGCTGATGGACCAATATGACGGCAACGTGCCGCCCGATGTCGAGCGGCCGGTTATGCCGGATCTGAAAATGTACGAACGCATAACAAAACTTGACCATATCACACATTTTTACACGGGCGGCAAGGTCGTCGGCACTTATGTGGACCTCAAACTGCGCCCCGGCTGGCTGTCGAGCTTATTGGAACAGGGAAACACGGACATTTTACGCCACTATAATTACACGCCGGAACAAGCGGCGGTCACAAAACAGATTCTCACGCTGCAAGCCTGCAGCGATACCGGGCTTCACGAGTTTTTCAGGATGGGCGCGTTCGAGCTGGTCGAAGGTCGGCATATCACGGCGGACGACACGTTTAAAGCCCTGATTTCGACAGACCTCGCCGAGCGCAACGGCCTGAGCGTCGGGGATACGTTCAGCTGCGAGATCCGGGAAAGCGCAGTCATCACCGGCGGCGACCCCGACAAAAGATGGGGAGACCCGTTTACGTTGGAGGTCGCGGGCATATACGATTTCAATTTCACGACGGAGCCAACGGATTATTATTTAGAATACACCGGCGATGAGGTCATCCACGACTGTGAGTTCATGTATCCCGAGAACATTATCTTCTGCGACTTATATACGGCGGCGTGCAGAAATGCCGTTATGGTAGCTCATTACAGAGTTTACCTGGGTGAAGACGACACGCTGGACACCGCCTCGATGGAAAACCCGACTGTTGAGGACAACGTCGATCTGAGCGACGTCACGTTTTTCGTAGACGATCCCGAAAATCTAGACGCGGTCATCGCCGAGCTAAAAGCGCAGGGCGAGCTTGACTGGCGGTTTTTTTCGATCAAGCCGGACGATTCCGCGTACCGGGCTTCCGTAAAACCGCTGACTAGGCTGGGCGCGACCGCGGCAATCCTCATCGCGTCCGCCTTTGTGGGGTGCGCTGTGATTCTGGGGCTGGTCCTGAACATGTGGATCAAAAGCCGCCGGCATGAGATCGGCGTGCTGATGTCCCTGGGCGTCGGCAGACGGGCGATCGCTCTGCAGCTGCTTCTGGAGGCCTTGGCAATTGCCCTCCTCGCGTTGGTCGCCGCTGCCGCTTTATCATACTTTCTGGCACCCGGCGTCGGCAACATGGCGGAAGAAAGCGTCTCCCCCAGAAATGCTGAGGAAACGTTTGACTACTTCTATCAGCTGGAACTTGACCTTCGCCCATCTATCACTAAAACATCGGCTGACCCGATCAACCTGACGTATGGCCTCAGCTCGGCCAACATACTGATTGTTGCCGCAGCAGTTTTATTCAGTACGTTCTTGGGCGTGCTGATTACGTCCTGGAACGTCATAAAGCGCACGCCGACCCACTTACTGACGCGGCGCTGACGTCCTCCGGCCCCTGTTCGCCGAGATTAAGTATACGGGAGATGATTTCATGTCTTTGCTAAACCGAGCATGGCTGTACATAACGCGCAAGCGCGGCCGGAGTATTTTGCTTTTTTTAATCATGCTCATAACGGCGGTCTTTACGATGCTGGGACTGGCCATCAAAGCCAGCGCAGATGAAGAGGCGTCAGCGGTGCGCAAGAGCCTTGGCAGCAGCTTTACCGTTGAGGAAGACACCTTTGCCATTTGGGCATTGATGGAGAGCTATAAAGACGGATACATTCCGCTGGACGAGCGCCCCAAACAGCTTTCAATAGAGCTGATGGACCGCATCACGGAGATGGAGCATATCACATATTACTTCACGAGCAGCAGCATGCATGGCGCAATATTGGACCTGAAGCCGCGTCCCGGCTGGCGCGCCAGCGTCTATGAGGAGGGTTTAACAAACCCGGATTTTCTGCGCCAGAACAGTTTTGATCTCGACGAATACGCGGTCAGAAAACAGTGCCTCGATCTATACGCCTGCAATAATACCGCGTTTTCCGAATACTTCAGGACCGGCGCGTTCACGCTGACGGAAGGGCGGCACATAAACGCCGACGATACGTTCAAGGCGCTCATTTCGTCTGATCTGGCTGAGCGGAACGGTTTGTCTGTCGGCGATACATTCAATTTTGAAATCCGGGAGGGCATTTCCGTGGCTGGCGGCGACCTGAACAAACGATGGGGCGACCCGTTTACGCTCGAAATCGTGGGAGTGTTCGATATCAATTTGCATCAGGAAACGTCGACATACGAGCTAACAACCGGCGAGACGCTGATCCGCGAGCTTGAATGGGATTACGCCGAAAACTATATCTTCTGCGACCTGAATACAGCCGTTTATGAAGACGCAGTCAGTATTGCGTATTACAGGTACACGGTCGGCAAGGATGAAACGTTCGATGCAGCGCGTATTGAAAATGCCACGCTGGACAACTACTCGTTCATTAAGGCCACGTTCTTCGTGGACTACCCAGAAAACCTGAACGCGGCCATAGCGGAGTTCAAGACGATCGATGATATTGATTTTCACTATTATCCGATTACACCCGACGAATCGGCGTACAAAGCCTCCGTCAAACCGCTGACAGCACTCGGTACGTTCTCGGCCGTCCTCATCGCTGCTGTCATCGCCGGGTGCGCCGTCATACTGGGTCTGCTGCTCAACATGTGGATCAAGAGCCGACGTCGCGAAATGGGCGTTCTGATGTCTATGGGCGTGTCAAAACGGACGATCGTGCTGCAGCTGCTACTGGAAACAATGGTGCTCGCCGTCCTTGCACTCATACTCGGCGTGTGCCTGTCGGGCTTTCTAGCAGGCCCTGTCGGAAACATGGCGGAAAAGATTGTATCCCCTAAAGGAACAGCGGATACGTATGCCTTCAAAACGGATATGTTTCTTCGTCCGTATATCGACGTCACGTCCGCCGAGCCGGTAGACCTGTCGTACGGCCTCAGTGCGGCCAACATCCTGATTACGGCAATCGTTATAGTCGTCAGCGCCATAGGCAGTGTTCTGGTCACGTCGTGGAATATTATGAAGCTCAATCCGAAGCATGTATTGACGCGGCACTAGACATCTTCCCCACCCCTGATATAAATCGTCAAATAAATTTATGAGGTGAATCCATGAGCTTATACAAACGCGCTTTCTTGTTTCTGATCAGAAAGAAAAGCAAAACCATCGTTTTGCTGCTGATTCTGACAATTATTTCGACGCTCGTGCTCACCTGCCTGTCCATCGGACGCGCGGCCAATATCGCCGCGGCCGATCTGCGCGAATCGCTGGGCGGGTACTTTAAGATCGAACCCGATTATGACGGCGGCACGGTAAGCTATCCGAACGACAAGCTGGTCCGCGATGTCCTGCGCGGCGGCGGAATCAAAGCGTATAACGGTATGAGCATACAGTACCTTATGACGAACGGTCTTCAGCTGACGCCGGGACGCTTTACGTCACAAGGGGACCCCAAGGCCCATATGGCCCGGTTTTTAGCCAATACGGACAGCAGCCTTCACGAGTACTTTTATTTGCGGTCTTTTAAGCTGACCGAAGGGCGGGATATAACTCCGGACGACTGCTTTACAGCCGTTATTTCAAGCGTTCTGGCGGCCCATAACAATTTGTCTGTCGGCGATACGTTTACAGCGTCCTATCCCCCGGAAGCGCTGTCGCCGGATCAGGATGAAAGCACAGCGTCGTTTGATTATACCGTCGTCGGCATCTACGATATCTCCAGCGAGCAAACGTCAACCAGCAACAGTGCCGAATGCGATATTCAGGATAACTTTATATTTACCGACACGGCGTCTCAGCGGGCAATGCACGAAACACTTTCGGGCAGCAGCACCGCCGTTTATTCCAGCGGCGTTGCCTTTTTCGTTAAAGACCCCCGACAGCTCGGAGTGATCGTCGGTCTGCTGCCCAGCATTGACGGGTATGACTGGGACGGCTTTAAAATCATCCAAAACAATAAGGCCTACCGGGATACCGCCGTGCCGCTTGAACGTCTTTCGGGACTTATTTTAACGTTTCTTATGGTCATCGTCGTTATCAGCGTCGTCATGCTCTCGCTGATCCTCGTCATGTGGATGCGAGACCGCAAATATGAGATTGGCATTCTGCTGTCGGTCGGAGTCAGTAAGGCGGGAATTATCGCCCAGCATATTGCTGAAAATCTGATCATCGCCGTCCTGGCTTTCTTGCTGGCCTGGGGTATTTCAAGCTTTGCAGCCAATCGGCTGGGCGACGTTCTGCTCGGCGGTATTGTTGAGCAGACGCAGGAGCCGGAGAGCAACCATATGGACCGGGAGCTGTACTATGATCCCGTCGTGGTGCAAAGTGCTTCGGCTGACGAGCTGCTGTCGGTCCAGGTCGGTGTAACGGAGCTTCTTCTGATCTTTGGCATCGGTTTTTTAATTGTCGTCATTTCCACCGGACTGTCTTCCGTTATGGTGATCCGCATGAAACCCAAAGAAATTCTGTCATCCTTCAGCTGACGGGAAGGTTGCTTGATGTTTCTGCACATCTTAACCAAGCCATTTAGATTGAATTAATATATGAACTATTCACCCATTAGAAAGAGGTGCCAAAATGAGTGTTCTGGAATTAAAAAATGTCTCCTATGCGTATTACGAAGACCATATCATACTCGATAAGATCGACATGAGCTTTGAACGCGGCAAAATGTACGTCATATTAGGTCCGTCGGGCTGCGGCAAAACGACACTGTTGTCTTTACTTGGCGGCCTGGACGTCCCCAAAAGCGGCCGTATACTGTATGAAGGCGACGATATCGGGCATAAAAATCTGGAGGCACATCGGCGCGACCACGTCTCCTTCGTCTTCCAAAACTACAATCTGATCGACTATATGACCCCCCTTGAAAACGTCATGCTGACAGCCCGGGCAGACCCTGCAAAGGCGCTGTCGCGTCTCGGCCTGACGGAGGACGAATCAAAACGAAACGTCCTCAAGCTGTCCGGCGGTCAGCAGCAGCGTGTGGCAATTGCCCGGGCCCTTGCCTCTGAGACGCCTGTCATCTTAGCCGACGAGCCGACCGGCAATCTTGACACGGACACCGCGAAGGATATTACGACGACCTTAAAAATGGCCGCTATCAAATATAACCGGTGCGTTATCGTCGTCACACATAATACGGAGCTGGCCCGTCAGGCGCATTATATCTATGAGCTGAAACAGGGCAAGCTGGCCCTGCTGGACTAATCGCATTGTTTTACCCTGCTCACTCCTTATTGCGCCATTCAGAAAAGTCAGAATAATTTTAATTTCTGGTTGACAATAGTCTTTTTTTTTGATACTATTTCTTAGCGTTCCAAAGACAGCAGGTGGCGTTAGCCGTAAGTCCTGCCGAGGACAGCCGACAGTTTATGTTTGCTTAATGTCCCCGTGCCTTTGGCGCGGGGATTTTTATTTGGACGCTATTTTTACTAATCTCCATTGGATTAGTAATGGCCATTTGGGTGCTTAAGCGCCCTCGGCCTTAAATCTTAAGCCCGGAGGTGAAATACGAATGCCCAATGAAAAGGTACTCAGCGAAAAAAAGGCCATCGTTCTGGAACTGACAGAGAAGCTTAAAAGCGTTTCCGGCGTTTTCATCGATTATTCCGGCACAACAGTTGCCGAGGACACGGAAATGCGCCGCGCTATGCGCGCTTCCAATGTCGACTACGCCGTTGTCAAGAATACGCTCACCCGCTTTGCCGCCGCCAACGTCGGCTTTGAAGCCCTTGACGAACACTTAAACGGCACGACAGCGCTGGCCGTTTCGGCGGAAGACCCCGTCGCACCGGCGAAAATCCTGAGCGAGTTTGCCAAGAAGCCCAACAGTAAGATCACGATCAAGGCCGGATTCTTAGACGGCAAGCTGATTACACCCGACGAAATCAAGGCACTGGCCGAGCTGCCGTCAAAGGAAGCTCTTGTCGCCCAGGTGCTCGGCACCATGATGGCGCCTGTCAGCGGCCTGGCGAATGTGCTCAACGCCAACATCCGCGGCCTGGCTGTCGCCCTGCAGGCGATTGCCGATCAGAAATCCGCATAAGCCCCGCCCCACACGACGCGGCGCGTTTCGCCGCATGATAAAATTATTTGATTGATTATTAATTGGAGGATTTAAAAATGGCCAGTGAAAAAGTTACTGCTTTAATTGAAGAAGTCAAGAATATGACGGTTCTCGAGCTTTCCGAGCTCGTACATGCCCTTGAGGACGAGTTCGGCGTTTCCGCCGCCGCTCCCGCCGCTGTTGCTGTGGCCGCCGCTCCCGGCGCCGCCGCTCCCGCTGCTGAAGAGAAGACCGAGTTTGATGTCGTTATGACAAGCTTCGGCGCCGAGAAGATCAAGGTCATCAAGGAAGTCCGCGCCATCACCGGTCTCGGCCTGGCCGAGGCGAAGGCCCTTGTCGAAGGCGTCCCCGCCAAGATCAAGGAAGGCGTCAACAAGGACGAGGCCGAGGCTCTGTCCAAGCAGCTCAGCGACGTCGGCGCAACCGTCGAAGTCAAATAAGTAACGCACCAGCAAAGCCCGCGCCATTGGCGCGGGCTTTCAATCTGTAAACAAAGTCCAGCTTCTGCTGGGCTTTTTTGTTTTATTAGTAGATGGCTTCTCCGAACCAGTCTTCCCGGACGGGGGAAATCCCTGTGTATTCTTTGGCTTTTTCAGCGCCGGTAAGAACATTCAGCGCACCGCGCGCCAGCGCTTCCATCTCAAATTCACCGGGCATCGCGACAACTGGCGCTGCGAAGCTGACCGATCTGCGGATACTTTCCACAAGCTGCTCGTCGTAACTGACGCCGGCCGTTAAAATGATTGCGTCCACCTCGCCGTCCAGTACGGCGCACATTGCGCCGATTTCCTTCTTGATTTGGTGGATCATGGCGTTCAAGATCATTTCGGCATATTGGTCGCCCTCCGCAATCCGCCGGCGCACCTCGCGCACATCGTTTGTGCCCAGATAGCTGACCAAGCCGCCGTTTTTCGTAATTTTATTGTAGATGTCCTGTTCGGTATATTTGCCGGAAAAGCACATACGCATAAGGCCGATCGCCGATACGCTTCCGCTGCGGGTCGGCGAGAAAGCACCGGAGCCGCCGAGACAGTCGTTCGTGTCGATCATCCGGCCCTTTCGGTGGGCTGTAACGGACAGGCCGCCGCCAATATGCGCGATGACCAGATTGAGCTCATTGTATTTTTTCCCAATGGACTCGGCGTACCGATTACCCACTTCCTTCTGATTCAAAGCATGGACAAGATTTCGGTTGAGAATTTCCTTCATGCCGGATACTCGGGCCTCATCGATCATCTCATCCACACTCGGCGGATTGACAAAAAACGACGGCTTGTCGTAGAGCCTGCCCAGATCACAGGCCGTCTGAGAGCCCAGAATGCACGGGTGGACGCAGCTGTAGCCGATACGGGCATGTTCGTAAGCCAGGTCGTTTACTGAATATGTACCACCCTCCAGAGACTCCTGGCCGCCGCCGCGGCCCACAAAGGCGTCGATGGATTCCAGGGGGATATTGCGCTCTTTTAAGACTTCTTTAATTTTCTCCAGACGGTAGGGCTTTTGCTCGGACAAATCCTTAAACTTATTCAGTTCATCGGCGTCATGCTCCAGCGTGATTTTAAAAATTTCACTATCGTTATCATAAACGGCGATTTTTGTGGTTGTGGAGCCCGGATTAATGGCCAGAATTCTGTATGTTTTCAACGTTTATTACCTCTTGATTTTTTAAAGTTTACCAATGACGGCGTTTAAGACAATGGACAGGTATTTATCCCGCATCGGCATGGAACGTGAGGTTATAACAACCGGCACCCTCGCACCGATGACTGTGCCGGCAAATTTTGCGTTGCCTGTCAGGGACAAAGCCTTCAGCAGCAAGTTTCCCGACATGATATCCGGGAACACCAGAATATCCGCGTCGCCCGCCACGGGGCTGTCAAAGCCCTTGATTTCGGCCGCTTCCTTAGAAAGCGCAATGTCATATGTTATGGGGCCTTCCACAATACATCCGGTTATTTTTCCATTCTGCCACATGGCCTTCAGCTCGGCGGCCTCGACGGATTCCTTCATCTTGGGATTGACGGAATCGACAGCAGCCAGGACACCGACCTTCGGGTTCTCGACTCCCAGCTTATGAAAAACCTTGACGGCATTTTCAATCTCGCCCTTCTTTTGCTCCAGCGTCGGATACGTTAACAGCGCGCCATCCGTCGAGGCAAAAAGCTTATGGTAATACGGCGATTCATAAAAAGAGATATGGGACATGACGTCGCTGTCCCGAATACCGTATTCTTTATTCACGAGCACTTTCATCATCGTACCCGTTTCAATTTTTCCCTTGATGAGACAATCCAGCTTGCCGTCACGGACAAGCAGCGACGCAGTTTTGGCACACGCCTCCGGCTGAGCCTCGTCGATAACCTCAAGTTCGTCCGGCTTTTGGTCCAGGTGCTCCAGGATAATGGTAATTTCAGATTTTTTCCCGATAAGGACCGGTTCCACCAGCCCGTCTTTTGCGGCCAGGACAACGGCATCCAGCGTATGCTCTTCGTGCGCCGCGATAACGCCGATACGCTTTTTCTGTTTATGCTGCCCCAGCTGCGTTTTGATCTCGTCAAATGATTTTAACATTCCGACCTCCTGTGTGTCATATTGGCGGGATTATTATTAAGATACCGTACGTCAAAGGAAACGTACGATATCTGCTTCTCTTTTAATGTACTTCGTAATTAATCTTAGAATATAGTAGTATAAATATACTTGTTTTCATTTATTCTTTTATTATACGCCTGTCTTAAGTGTTTGTCATAACGATTTGCGAATTAAATCATCACAATGTTTTATTGCCCAGCTGACACTTTCGGACAGTAAGACAAAAAACGATCTTTTTGAATAAAAAAGGTCAGCGCTTTTCACGAAGAAGAAGCGCTGGCCCTCTCTTAAATTTTAAAACGAGCGTTAGCCCAGTCTGGACGCAATGGCGTCAATGAATTCCTCCGTGTTGACAACCGTTGTTTCAAAGCCGTCATCCACGAGGGCGGCCAGCTCTTTGGGCATTGTCCCGGCGCTAAGCGTGTCGTAACAGGCATTTTCAAGTCTCCCGGCAAACGCCGTAAGGTCAGTTAAACCGTCGAGCTCTCCCCTTTTACGCAGCGCGCCTGTCCAGGCAAAAATCGTCGCCATAGGATTCGTCGATGTTTTCTCACCGTTTTGATACCGATAATAATGCTTTGTAACCGTGCCGTGGGCAGCCTCAAATTCATAAATACCGTCGGGCGATACGAGTACGCTTGTCATCATCGCCAGGGAGCCGAACGCCGTTGACACCATGTCGCTCATGACGTCGCCGTCATAATTCTTAAGTGCCCAGATGAAGCCGCCCTGAGACCGCATGACGCGGGCCACCGCGTCGTCGATAAGCGTATAGAAATATTCGATGTCCAACCGTTCAAAGTCGGCCTTGAACGCTTCATACTCTTCCTCATAGATGGCTTTAAAACGGCCGTCGTAGATTTTAGAGATGGTGTCCTTTGTTGAAAACCACAGGTCCTGCTTTGTATCAACGGCATATTTAAAGCACGCTCTGGCAAAGTACCGGATGCTCTCGTCGGTATTATGCATCCCCTGCCAGATGGCTGGGCCGTTTGTTTTTCGGACCGTCAGCGTCATCTCCGCGCCGCTTTCACCCTTGAACGTCAGCTTGCACTCGCCCGGCTCATCGGCTTGCATCTCAATGGCCGCGTACACGTCGCCGTAGGCGTGACGGGCAATCGTGATGGGCTTCTTCCAGTTTTTCACGACGGGCTTGATACAGTCGAGCGTAATAGGCGCGCGGAAGATCGTACCGTTTAATACGGAACGGATCGTTGCGTTGGGCGATTTCCACATCTCCGTCAGCTCCGGATATTCCTCCATACGCTGCTTATTAGGTGTAATCGTTGCGCATTTAACGCCGACACCGTATTTCTTCGTAGCGTTGGCCGCGTCAACGGTAATCTGATCCTTTGTCGCATTCCGGCTTAGAAGGCCAAGGTCATAGTATTCTGTTTTTAAATCGACGTACGGCAGAAGCAGACGGTCCTTGATCATACGCCATAAAACGCGTGTCATTTCGTCGCCGTCCATCTCCACGAGCGGTGTCGTCATCTGGATTTTGGGCATGCTGTTTACCTCCGGAATTGATTTCCACATCGGATTAAAGGGCAAAAACGCCCTGTTTTAATTGAAATGAGTTTTTAGGTTACTGGCCGTAGCCGGCGGCGTAATAATTCATCAGGCAGCCTTCGGTGAGGATTAGCTTGTCATCGTCACTGAGGCCCTTGCAGTACAAGGTGATATCCTTCACACCGTCTTTTGTGACGGCCTTAGCCGCAAAGGTATCCGCGCCATCCAGTATCTGTTGCCGGATACCGGAAACGTATACCCAGTCGCCGTCCTCATAATCGAATGTTTCGCTTTGATCGATGGTAAAGGGCACGATACCCCAGTTGATGCAGTTCGAGCGGTACCGCTTTGTGGCGTATTCGTAACAGATGTTGGCCCAGCCGCCCAAAACCTTCTGGCAGGATGCCGCCTGTTCGCGGGCGCTGCCGTCCCCGGGCTTCTTGGCAAATACGCAGGAGCCCACCGTCGTCTTCCGGCTGTCCCCGCCGACCTTTGCCAGTACGTCCTTAATTTCAGCCGGTACTTCCCCGCCCCGGCGCGCCTCTTCCAGCGCGCGGACGGCCTTGCTGCGTTCGACGTATTCCGGGACGCGGCGCGACAGCGTGAATTCTGACAGCGCAAGGGGATTGGAGCGGTAGGAGGACGTTTCGCCCGACGGAATCAGCTCGTCCGTCGTCGTGACCTCGTCGCGAATGACGGCGGCAAGCCTTACGAGCAGGTCTTCTTCCATTTTGGGCATTGTCGGCCAGTCCGTAATGTTTGGGCCGAACCGAAGCTCAACAGACGGGTCCGCCTTACCCCAGCCGTTGTAAACGCGTTTTTCGTAAACGCCCGGGTCGTATTTGTATTCTCTGGGTGTGATGGTGTAGTCAATATCGGTCGCGGCCGTCAGGATACCGCCGTTAATGGCGGTGGCGGCGATGGACCGCGCGTCCATGAGCGCGACGCCGGCAATTTGGCCGTTTCCGGGCTTGGAGCCCTCGCGGTTGGCAAAGTTACGCGTAGCGTGCCGAATGGACAGCGAGTTATTGGCCGGTGTATCGCCCGCGCCGAAGCACGGCCCGCAGAACGCGGATTTGATAAGCGCACCGGCTTCCATAAGCGTGGCGGAAATGCCGTCCTTTGTCATCGCCAGCCCGATGGGCGCGGAGGACGGATAAACCGACAGTGAGAAGTAACCGTTGCCGACGGATTGGCCGGCGAGAATATCGTTCGCCTCGGAAATGTTTTCATACATACCGCCCGAGCAGCCCACGATTACGCCCTGCTCCACAGCAATCTGTCCCTTGTCGTTGATATTGTGGCGCAGATCCAGCGTAACCTTACCGCCGAGCTCCTTGTTGCACGAATCCTCAATTTCTTTCAGGATGCGCGCCGGGTTCTTTTGCAGCTCATGAACCGTATAGGCCTTCGACGGGTGGAACGGCAGGGCAATCATGGATTCCATTTCGTTCAGGTTTACCGTTACCATGCTGTCGTAATAAGCGCCGTCCTCCGTTTCGAGCTTCTTGTATTCGTCAGGCCGGCCAATGTTTTCGTAGTAGGCCTTCACCTTGTCGTCTGTTGTCCAGATGGATGACAGGCAGCTTGTCTCCGTCGTCATAACGTCGACACCGATGCGGAAGTCCATGGAGAGCGCGTCAATTCCGGGTCCCGCAAATTCGAGTATCTTATTTTTCACAAAGCCATTCGGGAATGTTGCGCCGACAAGCGCGATAGCCACGTCGTGCGGACCGACGCCATGCGGCACGTCGCCCTCAACCCAAACGAGCACAACCTCCGGCGCGTCGACATCATAGGTATTCTCCAGAAGCTGCTTGGCGAGCTCTCCCCCGCCCTCGCCGACGCCGAGCGTGCCGTAGCAGCCGTAACGGGTATGCGAGTCTGACCCGAGGATCATTTTACCGCAGCCGGCCAGGGCCTCTCGGGCATACTGGTGGATAACGGCCTGATTGGCCGGCACAAATATGCCGCCGTATTTTTTGGCGGCCGACAGGCCGAAAAAGTGATCGTCTTCGTTAATTGTGCCGCCGACGGCGCACAGGCTGTTGTGGCAGTTTGTCAGGGCATATGGGAGTGGAAAGCGCGTCATGCCGGACGCGCGGGCTGTCTGAATAATGCCGACGTACGTGATGTCGTGCGAGACGAGTGCGTCGAATTTAATCCGCAGCTTTTTCGGGTCGTTTCCCTCGTTGTGCTGCCGGAGAATTTTATAAGCCATCGTTTTTTCGCGGCCGTCGTCCGGTGTTTTTACGACGCCCCGGTATTGTCCGGCCGGTACGGGTTTTCCACCAGCCAGATATACGCCTTTGTCATGTAGCTGCATCATTGCCATGTGTGTATCTCCTTCTTGTTTCTCTAATCGTCAAAGCCCTGAAGGGCCGTTATTTTTAGGTTATTACTTAAGTTTTTTCGTATGGCTTCCCCCCCAGGGGGAAGCTGTCTTCACAGCAGACTGATGCGGGTCATTTTTTATAACAAACACCAATTAACCCTCATCCGTCGCGGCAAAGCCGCGCCACCTTCCCCCAATGGAAGGCTCAACGACTAAGCATTTACTATCCTCAGTGGCTTTGCCGACTGCCCCCTCCGCATGGGGAACGTCGCGTTTGGCAGCAGGCAGGCTAAAAATTACCCGTGTGATACATGATCGCCGCCAGCGCGGCAATCGGCGCTGTTTCGCAGCGCAGGATGCGCGGGCCCAGCGATACGGAAAGCATGCTGTTCTGGGCGGCAAAAGCGGCCTCCGCCGGATCAAAACCGCCCTCTGGTCCTGTGACAATTGAGATGGTTTTAAAGGCGCGCTTTTCAACCAACGCTTCTTTCAAATGACGTGCTTTTTCTTCCTCGTAAAAAAACAGCGGCAAATCGGCTTTGGACGCCTTAAAAATCATATGGTCAAACGAAGGCGATACGATCACGTTGGGGATCTTGCCCCGGCCGGACTGCTTGGCCGCCTCCTCACCGATTTTTTGCAGACGACCCGTTTTTTTAAGCACCGACAGGCCCTCCGGTTTGGACACACACCGGGCCGACGGGAATAAGACAATTTCAGAAGCGCCAAGCTCAACAGACTTCTGGACAGCCGTTTCCAGCCTGTCCCCTTTTGCGAAGGCGATATACGCCGCGCAATCGACGGTCGGCTCGCTGACAGTCGGCCCCGTTTCCAGGATCTCCGCCTCGGCGCCGTCGACGGTGATATCGGTCAAGCGGCAGGTGTAGTCCGTACCGTTACCGTCGCAGACGGTAAAGCTTTCGCCCTTGCGGATGCGAAGAGCGCGCAGGTGCTCCGTCTCCTTCGCGTTTAAATAAGCGGCTCCGCCGAATATATTTGAAGCGGTTACAAAAAATCGCGGCATGTGCCCTCACCCCACCGTTTTATCGTTTTATTCTAACAGATAGACTGCACTCTGGCAATATGAAGCGCATAGTATAATTTGAGTCCAAGTCGTTACTTACCGACAGAATGGGCCATACAGCGCTTACAATTATAAAGGATGGATGTTTATGGATCCCGGCGATCTGAATCACTATAAAGACAAATTTGACGCCGTTTGGCGCCGTGTTATGTCGGAGAACGCCGAAGCGAGTACGCCGGCCAGATATTCTAAGCCAAATGCACACGGAGGCGATTTTGCTGAGGCGTCAAGGCTGCGGGACTTCATGGACGACGAGGCGTGCGACGCGCAGCAATATGCTCTGCTGGCTCGCAAATTCCGCAGCCCTGCCGGTCAGACGCTCATGAGCATCTCTTCCGACGAACGACATCATTTAAAGAAGCTGAAAGTCAAGTATTTTATACTCACCGGCAAAACGTACACGCCGCCTGGCTCATGCCCGTTCATCAGCTCCGTCCGTGAAACGCTCCGGCAAAAATTCATGGGAGAAGCGGAGGGGGCCAAAGCGTACCTCGATGCGGCAGCCGATACCGCTTACGACGATCTGTCGGAGACATACAGGACTCTGGCAGCCGATGAGCAGCACCATTCTCAGCTGCTCGGCGGCATTATTGAAACTCTTTTTTAACACCTTATAAACGTACATATCATGCCGGGAAACCGACATGATATGTACGTTTATATATACTTCTAAAAAGCTGCGTGTAAAATGGGCAGATATAAAATCCGCGCCTATTTTATAATTTCCTTATTCGTAGGAGCAGATTCCACATCTGTTCTATTTAATCAGTTGCCTATTCTATGCTTTATCAGACAGCCCACAGACTGGGACCTTGTTTGTCACATCACCTATAATAGCGCTTACAATTTATTACCATACTACAATTGACAAGAGCCTGATTAGTAAATAGAATAATTTAGTACACTGTATCGGTTATCGCAATACGAAAGGGGTTATTTACATATGAGTCAGCTGAAGTATCCGCATCTTTTCACGCCAATCAAAATCGCCGGAACGCTGTTTCGAAACAGGCTGTTTGCCTCGCCGCAGGGGTATTACAATATCGCCCCCGACTGTTTTCCCAACGACGACATGACCGGCTTTTATGAAATGAAGGCCAAGGGCGGCTGCGCTTCCGTCTGCATCGGCGACTGCATGGTAGACTGGAAGGACGGACGACATTACGACTGGCTCTTCCCCATAAATGATTCAAAAATGCAGCCGGGCTTCTCTAAAGTTGCCAGCGCCATCACGCGCCACGGCGCGGTGGCTTCTGTCGAGCTGTCCCATGCCGGCATGTTTTCACACGCCTCACACGATGCCGGTTCGCCACTGTACGGCCCGGTCGAAATGGAGAACAAGTACGGCCATGTTCTGGAAATGCCGGAAGAAATGATCCTACATATCATCGAATCGTACGGCAGCGCGGCGGCACTGGCTAAGCAGTACGGCTTCGGTATGGTGACAATCCACGGCGGGCACGGCTGGCTGCTCCCACAATTCTGGTCCCGCCAGATCAATACGCGCAAAGACAAATGGGGCGGCAGCTTTGAAAACCGCATGCGGCTTCCGCTGGCCGTCGTTGAAAGTATCCGCAAGGCCGTCGGGAAAAACTTCCCTATCGAATACCGCATGAGCGGCTCTGAGACAAACCCCGACGGATACGACATTGACGAGGGCATCGAATTTGCCAAGGCACTTGACGGCCATGTCGATATCATCCATGTATCAACCGGCAACCACGAAGTGGAGTCGGCGACCGTCATTACACACCCGAGCATGTTCCTGCCCGACGGTGTCAACTTAAAATACGCCGCCGCTATTAAAAAGCAGGTTAAAACCCCCGTGGCTACTGTCGGTGCTTACACCGATCCGGATATGATGGAGGAAATCATCGCATCCGGCCAGGCGGATATCATCAATCTGGGCCGTCAGGTCCTGGCTGACCCGGAATTACCTCTCAAGGCGCGAACGGGCCGCGATGATGAGATCAGAAAATGCCTGCGCTGCTCGACCTGCTTTGCAAGCTGCGGCGCTTACCGCATCTTTTACTGTGCCATCAATCCCGTCATCGGGCATGAAAACGAGGCTATGTTCCTGCCGCCTGCCACTGATAAAAAAGAGGTGCTTGTCGTCGGCGGCGGCGTCGCCGGCATGCAGGCGGCGCTGACGGCGTCCGAGCGCGGGCACAACGTCATCCTCTGTGAAAAAGGCGACCGGCTCGGCGGCGTGCTGCTGTGTGAGGAGCATATCTCGTTTAAACAGAAGCTGAAAGGCTACCTCGAAACGCAAAGCCATTTATTGGCCAAATCGGCCGTCGATATCCGGCTGGGCACCACCGTCACACCCGAATACGCAAACCAGCTTCGGCCCGACGTTATTATCGCCGCCCTCGGTTCGCGCCCGGTCAAGCCGCCGATAAAGGGTATTGATTTGCCGAATGTCGTCAGCGCGGAAGAAGTCTACTACCATCCAGAAAAAGCCGGCCAATCCATCATCATCCTGGGCGGCGGTCTCGTCGGAGTTGAGCTCGGCATTCACCTGGCCATGCAGGGACGGTCAGTAACAATTATAGAGATGATGCCAAAGCTATCGGTTGATCCATTCAGCATGCATACGCTGGCGTTAATGGAGCAGATTGAAAAGCTCGGCATTACGGTCCATACGTCGACGGCGGCCAAGGAAATCACCGCGTTCGGCGTTATAGCTGAGACCGCCGACGGTCCTCTTTCAATCACCGCCGACACGGTGATTTACGCCATCGGCCAAAAACCGCTTGACGATGAGGCCATCGCGCTGCGGGAGTGCGCCTCGGAGTTTTACCAGATCGGCGACTGCATCACGCCGAGAAACATCCTTGCCGCCACCCAGTCCGCCTGGACGATTGCGCGAGATATAGGACGATAAGTTCCAAAATATAAACAGTATAAAGAGGCCGCCTGATACCTTAAACGGTTATCAGGCGGCCTTGTTATACGAAGCCGAATCATATATCCAGCGCCCCACAGCACGCTTATTCACCCGATGCGATATTCTCGTTAAAATAATTTTTTATGTCCGCGTCGCAGCCCATAATGTGATGAATCAGCCAGTTCGTCATCATCCGGTTAACCGTTTTGACCGTATCCATCGTTACGCCCCAGTCGCTGATCTCCTGACGGATATCGGCCATACGCTTTCTAAACCGGTCGTGCTGCTGTTTATGCTTTTTATAATGAGGATAGGATAGCTGAAGCTGGAGCGCTTCTTCATCGCTGAAATGCTCAAAGGTGTACTTTTTAAGAAAATCCAGCAGACGGAGGACCTCTTCGTCGCCCTTGCCCTGAATACAGGCGGTGTAGAAATCATCAAGCATGCCGCATATTTCCTTATGCTGCCGGTCAATCTCGGGGATGCCAATCTTGATACTGTCTCTCCATGTCATAGTACAACCTCCCATCCGTCATTTTTTGACATGTTTTATCCAGCATAACATATTTTTGTTACATTTTGCAATCTTTTGTAAACGATAATTTAGTCATTCAAGTCCTCGAGAAATCAGCGAACATCACCCATTGGTACTATATAAGCGCAAACGATTATTGCTAAATTGACACTGCGAGCGACCCCGCGCAGAAGCTTTATTTGTCGAAAAAGCCGCGGATGCGGCTTTTTCGACAGTCTGAAGCAGGGGCGGCAGCCCCTGCTTTTGCTTATTCTCTAATGTTTTATAATTCAAACAGTATATTGTTACGCTGAATTACGCCTGACGGTTTGTGTTTGCGGTATATAGCGATTTGTTGTCACGCTTGTATCAGCATCGTTTGGTACTGAAACATAAAAGAGATATTGTTTGCTTTTATATTGATGCAGCCCCATATAGGTCATGCCCATTTTTTCCATGGCCCGGATCGAAGCCTTATTATGCGGTTCAGCCATACCGAAAATTGAGTCTACATCGTTGTCTTTAGACGCCTCCTTCAGGATAGTCAGCCCAATCTCCGTCCCATATCCACGCCCCTGATGCGGGACGCCAAGCTGACAAGTTAACTCCGGACGATTAGGCAGATAGGGATTAAAACCTACTAAACCAATGAGCAAATCATCCGATTTGCGTATACAGGCGCCATGCATACGTGAATAAGGACCAGAGCTTCTGTTACGCATAAATTCGATGTATCTTTTGGTCCGGTCGATTAACCACGGCGTATCACCGGTATAGGTATGCATTCGGC
This sequence comes from uncultured Sporobacter sp., assembly GCA_963675425.1. Classification (GTDB taxonomy): domain Bacteria; phylum Bacillota; class Clostridia; order Oscillospirales; family Oscillospiraceae; genus Sporobacter. The sequence goes on from OY776214.1 coordinate 3,677,691, forward strand.
TGTCCGACATAATCTGCTGCAAATCATCCACATCATCGAGTTCCCAATGCCTGATGTAAAGTCTTTCGGATTCGAGATAGATGCTGCTCATATCCATCATCCCCTATTAAAGTCTTTTGGTCATATCAATAACCCTTTACATTATTTATCGCACTTTATTTGTGCATTGTTAACAGTTATTTTAAGATCGGTGCCATCTTTTTTTAAGTTATATTTTTTTCAACCTGGGTCTTGAAAAATTGAGTCAAGGGCATACAATAAGCCCATGTTGATCGATATGGTTAAACCAAAACGGTTTAACCAAGCCTGTCTGCCCACGGAGGTCTATCCTATGAACGAAAAATTCTTTGAGCTTCCGGAAGAAAAACGTCTGCGTATCATCAACGCCGGTTTTGAGGTTTTTGCACAAAGTGAGTATAAAAAGGCCTCAACGGAAGAAATCGCCGCAAAGGCCGGCATTTCAAAGGGACTGCTGTTTTACTATTTCCATAATAAAAAGGCTCTGTTTCTTTTTTTGTACGATTATGCGTACAAAACCATTACCGAAAATGTCGTGGATGAGCAATTCTCGGAGATTACAGACGTTTTCGAACTACTGGCGTATGCCGCTGAGCGCAAATACAGACTTCTTGTGCTCAGTCCTTATATCACAGATTTTGTGATGCGCGCTTTCTATTCTCAAAAGGAGCCGGTTTCCGAGGAATTGAACCAAAAGTTTAATGATGCGACAGCTGACATATTTGCATCCTATTTCGCTAAAATGGATTTTTCCAATTTCAAGGACGGCATTAACCCCATTGAAGTCATCCAAATGCTGATGTGGATGGCCGATGGTTATCTGCACGAACAGCAGCGGACCGGCACACCGCTTGATCTCGATACACTGATGGACAAATTCAACATCTGGGCCGAGTTATTTAAAAAGGCTTTTTATAAGGAGGATTATCTCGTATGAACGCGGTCATTGAAACAAAAAACCTTACGAAATACTACGGTAAGGCGCGGGGCATTCTCGACCTGAATCTTACGGTGGGCGAAGGCGAAGTTTTCGGCTTCATCGGCCCGAACGGCGCGGGAAAATCTACAACGATCCGTACACTGCTGTCGCTTATTTACAAAACAAGCGGCGAGGCACACATTTTCGGGCTGGACTGCGAGCGTGACAAGGTTAAGATCCTTCAGGACGTCGGCTATCTGCCCGGCGAGGTTTTCTACTATGACAACATGCGGGCCAGCGACCTGTTCCGATATTCCGCCAGCTTTTACAAAAAGGACTGCACGGCCAAAACCAAGGAACTGGCTGATCTGCTCCAGCTCGATGTAACCAAAAAAATCGAGGATCTCAGCCTCGGCAACAAGAAAAAGGTCGGCATCATTCAGGGGCTTTTACACTCCCCTCGCCTGATCATTCTCGACGAGCCGACGAGCGGCCTTGACCCGCTGATGCAAAAAACGTTTTTTGACCTCATAAAAAAAGAAAACCAGCGCGGGGCAACGGTGTTGTTTTCCTCGCATATTTTGAGCGAAGTGCAACGTATTTGCGACCGTGTAGCCATCATTAAGGACGGCCGCATCGTCAGTACCCACAAAATCAGCGAGCTCCAGCAGGATACCTATAAAAACGTCCGTATCGTATTTCGCAACCGGTCCGCGGCCGCGTCGTTCGCCCCAACCGGCGCGACACATTTAACGGCTTCAGATACCGTTGTCAGCTTTATCTTCAAGGGTGACATTAACGCACTGCTAGCTGAGATTATTAAACTCCCGCTGGCCGACATTGACATCTCGGAGCCGACGCTGGAGGATATCTTCATGCACTACTACGCCGACTGATTTGAGGTGACTATTTTGAATATCTATTCGATGGAAATAAAATCGCAGCTGAAGAGCTTTCTCATCTGGACTGTCAGCATCCTGGCCGTCTTCATGCTATTTATGACCGGAATATACGACGCCTTTATGAACAGCCGGGACGTACTGGAAAGCATGATTAACGGCTTTCCACCGGCGCTGTCCGAAGCGTTCGGGTTTCAGCTGGACGGTATGTTCTCATATGGCGGCTTCTTTACCTTTACATTCCTTTACGTATCGCTCTTTGGCGCAATCATGGCCGCGTCCCTGTCCGTGGCGGTTTTTTCAAGGGAAAAACGCATGAAATGTATGGATTTTCTTTTGGCGAAGCCCACAAGCAGAATGCACATTTTTCTAATGAAGTTTTTGAGTGTTCTAACGCTGCTCGCCGTGCTGAATATCCTGTTCATCGCTGTGACGCTGATACTATTCAAAGGCTCCGGTGATACCACGACACTGACGGGAAGGCTGTTTTGGGCCGCCTGCGCGCTGTTTTTCACACAGCTGGTGTTTATGTCATTTGGGATCATCTTCGCGATTTTCGCTAAAAAGGTTCGTTCCGTCTCCGGCATTGCCACGGCGTTCGGCTTTAGCGGCTTTATTCTCACGGCGCTTCACAATCTGCTGGAAAAGGAATCCATACGGTTTATCGCGCCGCTGAATTATTTCAGTACGGAATCCGTATTGACGACCGGTGGCTACGAGCCGAAGTATGCCGCCACGGCGGCCGCTGTCTTTGTCATCTGTCTCGCGCTGGCGCTGTATAAATTCCTGCGCAGCGATACAGCGGCGGCTTAAGGAGGACTGATGGTATGAATATTTTAAAACGCGAACTGCGCACCGGGTTTAAACCCTTCATATTCTGGACAATCGGACTGTTTGTACTGGTACTCATCGGCGTGGCCAAATTTCAGGGTGTCAGCGCCGGCGGCGGCGATATCACCGTGCTGATGGATCAATTTCCCCGGCCTGTTCTGGCCGTTCTCGGCATGGTCGATGTCGATATCAGCACCCTCGGCGGCTACGCCTCGATTTTGTTTTATTATGTGCTCATCTGCGCCGTCATCTTTTCCGTCAATGTCGGCTCAAGCGCCGTCACGCGCGAATCCGTTGATAAAACGTATGAATTTATTTTTACGAAGCCTGTCACGCGCGGCAAAATCCTCGCGATGAAGCTGGCAGCCGGCTGGATCTACCTGTTTATTTTCTGTGCTTTAAATGCTGTTTTTTCCCTTATTGCCGTTGCCACATTGAAGCAGGCTGAAACCATTACGGGGCCGACACTGCTGTATTCGCTGGCCATATTCCTGACCGCCTCCCTGTTCATCGCTCTGTCGGCATTTCTGGCCACAATGGCCAGGCAGCCCGACAAGGGATCGCTGTATGGTAACCTCGCCTTTTTGTATGCTTTCATACTCGGTGTTATTTACGATATGCTGGAGAACGGCGGTCCGCTCCGTCTGATCTCACCCTTTAAGTACTTTCTTCCCGCGGATCTGCTTGCTTGCAAAATGGATGCCGTCTACACCGTCATCACGCTCTTTGTTACTGCTTCTTTCATCCTGGGTGCTGCCGCGCTGCTTAAAAAGAAAGATCTGACATAAAGGAAGCAATCCGGCGGTACGACAGCTGGGCGTTTATTACCGGGCTTTGCTTATATTTATTGGTTAACAATACAGCATGCTCCTCAACGTGTACAGCAACAGCTCTTACAGCTACAGCAGGTAACCCAATTTGATTTTATGTAAATTTCGCCGCCGACGGATTATGGGCTATTCCGTCAGCGGCGATTACTTGTTTTCAGCCTGGCATTATCAACAAGCAGGCGGTTTTGATATCATGTAATTATTGCTTCTTTTCCGCATGGGCGGGTGGAGCACAAGCGTCGTTTTATTTCATAAAATTAACGTCAGCACACTTTAGGCCTTAGGCGTCACACTGGTGGCGGAACCGGATAGCTTCGGCGATACGCTGGCCGCGGAATTCGACGTCTTAGGCGATGCGCTGGCCGCGGAATTCGATGTCTTAGGCGATATGCTGGCCGCGGAATCCGATGTCTTAGGCGATGCGCTGGCCGCAGAATCCGATGTCTTAGGCGATGTGCTGGCCGCGGAATCCGACGTCTTAGGCGATGCGCTGGCCGCAGAATCCGACGTCTTAGGCGATGCGCTGGCCGCGGAATCCGACGTCTTAGGCGATGGACTGGTCACTGAAGCCGATGTCTTAGGCGATGGACTGGTCACTGAAGCCGATGTCTTCGGAGAAGGGCTTACAGTAGACGATTTATTACTTTTTGGCGTGCAGCCGGCCAGCATAGCAATAGACAAAGCAACTGAAATTAACAGCACAGTAATTTTTTTCATAACAGAATCTCCTCTATGTTTTTAAGGTCATTCACTTTTAAGCTTTATAATATGGAATCAGAATACCCGAGCTTATAATGTTTATGAAGTGTTTGATCTGGTGCTGCGGTATTTCAGCATTCCTTTCACCTCGTTCTAAAACCAACAGTAGTTTTTTGGGAAAACCGAAGCGTTTCAGCTTTCTCAATATTTACATATCTGTATTAAAACTTAAAAATGACAAGGGTATGAATGAAATGTGAACGATCAGTTATATATTTATGAACAGTTTTATGTACACTTTCATTCTCCTTATATGTACTGTAAAAATGAAGCGGCTCAGGGCTTTCCCTGTGCCGCTTCATCGCTGATTTTATGAGCCACCGATATTATTTCTTCATTTATAGTGTCTAACGGTTTTTCTGATAACCGTAACGATTTCACCAAAGGCACCCAGACCAATCAGAACGCTGATAACGAGGATACCGATATGGACGTATCCCGTCATCATGTCTGCGCTGACCTGGACCTTTTCGGCAAAACGTGCGATAAACTCCGGTGTGAATACGTGGGGCCTTGTGATAAAGGTAATACCGATAATGGCGCTGAATATGCTGTATACGGATTGCGCGCCAGCAATACTGACGGACCATCGCCCCTGAACGATTTTAAAAAACATCAAAAACAATGTCAGTGCAATGAGAATGAGATACAGCGGCAAAAACTGCTGCACTACTGCCTGGTCTAACAGCGGCACGGTCGGCCGGCCAGCCTCATACCAGGCTATAAACGGCGGCTGACTAAGCGTCCCGCCTAAAAAGATCGATATGAACAAGATGGTAAAGAAGGTTTCAGCAATGGTATCGCTGCGCTTAATGATCATTTTGGTATTGGCCGGGATTTCCGGCAGTTTTTTTGGGGACCAGTTCATGATTCCCTTCTTACGGACAACAAGCTCGATGCTGGAAAACACAATTGTTACAAAGAAAAAAGCGTAAACGATGCCGGACATGGCCCCGGTTATAAAGCTTGTGACAATTGTGGCTACCAACTCGACAACGCTTTGGTCCCCTATTTCGCCGAATATAATTTTAAATATAGCCAGACCCGCTAAAAGCGCCGCCAACACACCGGCCGCGATCTTCAAAGCGGTAAAATAATCGTCAAACAGCTCCGGTGAAATCAGATAGCGCGGATTGGGATGGTATTTAACGGCCAGCTTGGCCGGGCTTCCCATCTCGAGCAGTACGTTTTCTATCTCCTCTTCACTCGGATTATCCGATAACATGTCCTCGATATTGGACCGCAGTTCGTTCTTGACATCCTCTCGTATGTCCTCCGGAAGCCGCTTGGCCACGTCGTACAGATATCGTTCGATCATATTACTCATCTTGCTCAGCTTCCTCCTTCAACAGCCTGTTGATCCCCTGACAGGTATTCTCCCATTCCTTTTTGAGCTCCGTATAAATTTCCTTGCCCACCTGGCTTAACACGTAATATTTGCGGGGCCTGGCCGATGTCGTGTCCCAGCTGTTTTCCAGAAGGCCCTGTGTTTCGAGCCGTCGCATCAGCGGATACAGCGTGTTGGCCTCAATCTGTATGCCCTTTTCCTCAAGACAGCGCAGCAGCGAATAACCGTACTGCGGCTTATGGAGCTGGCTCAGGACAGCCAAAGACAGCGTCCCCCGCCGGAGCTCTGTCATCATGCTGTTGAGTATAGTCTGGTCTGCCATAGTTCCGCCTCCTATTGCCATTATACTGTGTATCACACTATATTGTCAATTATATTTATTATAGTAATATTATTATTGTTCTCCAAGCATTATTATGTCATACGTGTTTCCGATATAATAAATACCAGCGGCGGTATAGGTGATTTCCCGCCACCGGCAGACCGTATCATACAGGGGATGCTTCAGTACATCCCAGCAACAGTCACAGGAGGATTAATATGAACGACACAGCACGTGTCATCGACGCAATGATGGGCTATTATGCCGGCGACACCCGGCGGATCAATCACTTTTTAAAGGTCTATGGATTTGCCAAAGCCATCGGTAAAATGGAGAAGCTGAGCGCCGATATGCAGGATACGCTTGAGCTGGCCGCCGTTACACACGATATCGGCATTAAAAACAGCGAGCTCAAGTTCGGCAGCTCAGCCGGCGGTTATCAGCAGACAGAGGGCCCGCCCGAAGCCCGGAAGCTTCTGTCCGCACTTGGGATCGACGGTCAGCGGATTGACCGTGTTTGCTGGCTCATCGCGCACCACCATACGTACAACAACATTAAGGATCCGGACTACCAGATCCTCGTTGAGGCAGATTTCCTCGTTAACGCTTATGAGGACGAACTGCCGCCGTCGGCTGTTGACAGCGTCCGCCGCAAGGTCTTTAAAACGGCGACGGGACTTTTATATTTAGACCGGCTATATCCGGCCGGCTGATTCACGGCCAAACTTAACCGCTCCGCCAAAAGTATTGACTGTTCTTTATATATAATTTTGTAAAATTCGGCCATTTGGCCAGTTTTTTACACTTAATAACATTTATTTACTAAATATCCGTTACCTATTTAACGATAACTTGAGTAAAGAAATATACAAGGGAGTCGTTATGAAAAGTATTATTGTTACGGATGCCCAGAAATGCCAGGGGTGTAATCGTTGCTTACGCGTTTGCCCCGTTTCCGAGGCAAACGTGGCTTATCTGGATCACGGTCAGGTCAAGGTTCGTATTGACGAGCGAAAATGCATCGCTTGCGGCGCATGCCTGCAGGCCTGTCAGCACGAAGCGCGTTCCTTTGCAGACGATACCGAACGTTTCTTTGCCGACCTCTCCCACGGTGAAAAGATATCAATAATCGTTGCGCCGGCATTTAAGGCGAATTTTAGAAACTGGTCGTCCATTCTGGCCTGGCTGAAAAAAAAGGGCGTTTCCATTATTGCCGACGTCTCCTTTGGCGCCGATATCTGCACCTGGGCACATATCCGCTATATCCAGCAGCAGCATCCCCGAACCCTGATTACCCAGCCGTGTCCGGCCATCGTGGGGTACATTGAGAAATACCACCCGGCGCTGCTGGACAAGCTGTCACCCGTACACAGCCCGATGCTCTGCACGGCTGTTTATATCAAAGATTATATGAAGGTACCGGGCAAAATCGCCGCTCTGTCCCCCTGCGTGGCCAAGTCCAACGAGTTTGAGGAAACACAACTCGTCCAATACAACGTCACCTTTAAGAGACTCGCGCAGTATATTGAAGATCATCGTATAATAATTCCTGACGCCTCCTTTGAGTTTGACCATATCACGTCTTCTCTGGGACGCGTTTATTCCATGCCCGGCGGCTTAAAGGAAAACGTCGAGCACTATCTCGGCAAAAAAATCCGAGTTGACAAATCGGAGGGACAGTCCGTTGTTTACAAGAACCTTGATTTATTTGCCGAAGAGCGCGAAGAGAATCTGCCCGTTTTATTCGATGTCCTCAACTGTGCCGAGGGCTGCAATGTCGGCACCGGCTGCAACCACGAGCAGTCCATTTTCAATATCAATCAGGTCATGGACACCCAGCGCCAGACAGCGCTCGAAACGTATCCGAAGGCCAGCGCGGACGAGATGGACGCCCTGTTTGCCGATTTTGACAGCCGCTTTAAGGTGACATCCTTTATCCGGCGGTATCAGAAAAAGCCGGTCAGCGAGATCACATATACGGACGAGGCCGTCGAGGACGCTTTTATGAAGCTCGGTAAGCAGACCGAGGAGCAGCGCACCCATAATTGCTACGCCTGCGGCAACGAGACGTGCCGGGATATGGCGATCTGTATCGCCAAGGGCATCAGCATTCCTGAAAACTGTATGGAAAAATCACGGCAGGATATCCTGCGCGAGCACGAGGCTTTCATAAACGAGCGCCAGGACAGCACTGAGAAAATCAGCCATATTTCAGCCGAGGTCGAGGAAATCGGCAAGCTGTTTGCCGGCGTACTGTCCGGCGTATCCGGCATGAGCGACACCATTGAGCAATACAATAAGATGACAAAGCTCATTAACGATATCGCCCTTCAAACACAGATTCTGTCGATCAACGCCTCCATCGAAGCCTCGAATGCCGGCGCGGCGGGCAAAGGCTTTGCCGTCATATCACAGGCCATCCGCGAACTTGCCGCCAAGTCCCAGCAGGCCACCGGCGACATCGGGAAAACGAGCAGCGGCGCACAGAACACCATCAGCAATATTGTCAAGGCCAGCGATGAGGTTGACAAATCCATCCGCACCGTTTCCAGCTACATCGAGGAAATCACGGCCTCAATCAGCGGAACCAATTAACAAGGTTAATAAAGCTAACAACTGCCGGCTCTAGATGCCGGCAGTTGTTTATGTTGAATAATGTGTCGTGCTCAAAAAGCCTCGCAGCCGTCGCGCACGACGGAAATAAAGTAATAACCGTCATTTCCGGGGACATGCGCATCGGAAATGACTCTTATCATGACGGTTGCGGCAAAGTAGCCGCCAATGGCGGCTGCTTTGCTAAACAATCAGACTGTATATTTAGAAACTTCATTACCCCAGGATCTTCTTCAGGTCCTCGTCGGGTGTGGAGATCGGGGAAATATTGAAGTTTTCTACGAGGAAATTCAACACGTTCGGCGAAACAAAGGCCGGGAGCGTCGGGCCGAGGTAGATGTTCTTGATGCCGAGATATAAGAGCGTGAGCAGGATGCAGACAGCCTTCTGCTCGTACCATGAGAGCACCATCGTCAGCGGCAGGTCGTTAACGCCGCAGTCAAAGGCTTCCGCCAGGGCTACGGCCACGCGGATGGCGCTGTAGGCGTCGTTGCACTGGCCCATGTCCATGATCCGCGGCAGGCCGCCGATGGTGCCGAGATCCAGGTCGTTGAAACGGTACTTGCCGCAGGCCAGCGTCAGGATAACGGTGTCGTCCGGCGACTTCTGCACAAACTCCGTATAGTAATTACGTCCGGGCTTGGCGCCGTCGCACCCACCCACCAGGAAGAAGTGCTTGATCGCGCCGGCCTTGACGGCGTCGATAACCGTGTCGGCAACCGACAGGACCGCACCGTGGCCGAAGCCGGTCATGACGGTTTTACCGCCGTTGATACCGGTCATCTCCCGGTCTTCGGTGTAACCGCCCAGCTCAAGCGCCTTTTCAATCACCGGCGTAAAGTCCTTGTCATCTCCGATATGCCTCATACCGGGATACGCTACGACCTCGGTTGTGAACACACGGTCGCTATAGCTGGCCTTTGGAGGCATGAGACAGTTGGTCGTAAAGAGGACCGGCGCGGGGATCGCGTCAAATTCCTTCTGCTGATTTTGCCAGGCCGTACCGAAATTGCCCTTGAGGTGACTGTACTCCTTAAGCTTTGGATACGCGTGCGCCGGCAGCATTTCACCGTGCGTGTATATATTGATACCCTTGTCCTTCGTCTGCTCTAAAAGCTTCTGAAGGTCATACAGGTCGTGACCCGTGATAACGATGAACGGGCCTTTTTCAACCGTGAGCGGCACGGTTGTCGGCGCGGGCGTGCCAAACGTGCCGGTGTTGGCCTTGTCGAGCATCTCCATGCATTTGAGATTGATTTCACCAACCTCCATTACGACCGGCAGCAGGTCCCCCATTGTCGCGTCAGTCTTGGCCACGGCACGTAAATCTTCAAATATTTTATTGTTAACCGTATCATCGCTGTAGCCGAGCACGCGGGCATGATACGCGTAAGCCGCCACGCCGCGCAGACCCAGAAGAATCAGCGATTTGAGTGAGCGGATATCCTCCTCCGCGCTCCAGAGCTTCAGGGGCGCCGTTTCATGGTCGCACTCCAGATTCAGCCCGGGCGCTGCCGCCGCTTTTTCCGCCTGTACCGCGCCGATCATTGCCCGGATCGATTCCGCGTCAAAGCTGACGTTCGTAACAGTCGTGAAAAGTCCCTCCAGCATCAGCTTAACGGCTTTTTCCGCTGGCGCTTTTCCCTCATACGCGCACGCCAGACCGATCAACTCTTTCGTCAGTGCATCCTGCAGGAGCGCGACCTCTTCCGTCTTGCCGCAGACGCCGGCTTTTCCGGCGCAGCCTTTTCCGCCTGCCGCCTGCTCACACTGATAGCAAAACATACCCATTTTACTTGTCCTCCTAATTAGTATTTAATAGTTTAATTTTCACTTGACATAATCACAGGAAAAGCTTGAGTGTTATATACCGTCCCGCCGCCCATGTGCCTTTGCACCGGTCTTTGTACCCTGCTTTCGGAGAAACAGCACCTTACAATCTGGCGCTGTGCCTATCCCAGGCGGCGGGACGTGTATATTCGATAGCGTTCACTCCAAGTGATTTCCTGTGCGTTCAACCTTAATCTTCCAGAACCCGGCCATCCGTTGAGATAACCTCGACCGACCATGGGATAAACTTGCCGCTGTCCTGAAGCGCTTTTTTCACAGCTGCTTCAATCCCCCCGCAGCATGGCACCTCCATCCGGACGACTTTAACGCTTTTTATGTTGTTGAGTCGGATAATTTCTTTGAGCTTCTCGGCATAGTCGCCTGCGTCGAGCTTCGGGCAGCCGATGAGCGTTACGCGATTTTTTATATATTTACGGTGGAAGTCACCGTAGGCATAGGCTGTGCAGTCGGCCGCAATGAGAAGGTTTGCGTTGTCAAAATACGGCGCGTTAACCGGTACGAGCTTGATCTGAACCGGCCACTGCGTCAGTTCACTGTCAACCGTTTCAGACACCGTTTCTTCCCGGCGCTCCCGCGACAGCGTTTTGGACTGCGTACCCGGACAGCCGCACGGCAACGGCTCCGTATTTTGAGCCTTTGCGGCTGCTTTTGACGCCAGGACCGCCGCGTGGTCATACGCCGGCGCTTCCCGCTCCTCAAAGGTGATGGCGTCGGTCGGGCAGGCCGGCAGGCAGTCGCCGAGACCGTCGCAATAATCTTCACGTGTCAGCTTGGCTTTACCGTCAACCATCTGGATCGCACCCTCGTGACAGGCCGCTGCGCACAGGCCGCAGCCGTTACACTTTTCCGCGTCGATCTTTATAATTTTTCGGAGCATATCCGTTACCTCCTTGATTTGTTGGGTCTATCGTACTACAATAGGCGCAGGTTGTATGTTGTTTATACAACGCGCGTTATTTCAGGAGGAAAACTTATGACGGATCGTCTGCCCATCGATCAATATCTGCCGGTATTAAAAAAATGCCCGCTTTTCGCGGACATCGACGACAACGATATGGAAAAGATACTTCCGTGCCTTTCGGCGATTTTCAGGCAGGCAGATAAAAACACATTTATTTTTTCAGCCGAGGACCGCGTGCGTACCGTCGGGCTTATCCTGAGCGGCAGCGTGCATATTATCAACGAGGACTTCTGGGGCCGCAAGGATATTCTTTCCCAGCTGGGGCCCGGCGAGCTGTTTGCCGAATCGTTTTCCTGCACGCAGGAGGAAAAGCTCCCCGTCAGCGTTCTGGCAGCCGAGCCAACCGATTATATGCTTATCGATTGCCGGAAAATATTAAGAACGTGCACGTCCGCCTGTGTGTTTCACACGCAGCTCATATCAAACCTTCTGCAGGTGATCGCGCATAAAAACATCCGTCTGATGCAAAAGGTGGAGCAGGTATCCAAACGTACGACACGCGAGAAGCTTCTGGCCTACCTTTCAGCCGTATCGCAAAAAGCCGGCAGCAGCGCATTTGACATCCCGTTTAATCGGCAGGAGCTGGCCGATTACCTCTCCGTTGACCGAAGCGCCATGTCCTCGGAACTGGGACGGATGCGCGATGAGGGGATTGTGGATTTTAATAAGAACCGTTTTGTTTTAAACGAACCGGCTAGTGTTTGACGCTTCATTGGCTTTTCCTCATATTTTTAGTTATGAGATTATTTCTCAACGTATAATAATGTTAATACCATTTTTATCGAAGAAGCTTATCGGCACCTGCTCCACCCATATAATTGCCGTCATTTCCTATATAAATTGTCATATTTTGTTGAAAACCGTTCGATATATGATATATAATCAATTTATCATTTATAAAGAACTTGGAGGAAGCTTAATGAAGAAGCGCGGCGTTTCCATCGTAATGATCATTGTTTTACTGGCTGGCATATTGTCCGTCAACGTTCTGGCGGCGGGCAGTCTTTCTAATTTCTCTCAAACACGCCCATATGAAGGTCAGTTTAACGACGTCCCTTCTTCACAGTGGTATGCCGACGAGGTGCAGTTGGTCTATGAATACGGCCTATTCAATGGAAAAACGACGACGACTTTCCAACCGGACAGCTTTCTAACGATTGCTGAGGCCATTAAGCTCGCCGCCGTCCTTCACAGCATCTATAACACCGGAACATCAACTCTTCAAAACGGCGACCCGGACTGGTATTCAACCTACGTGGATTACGCGCTTGAAAACGGCATTATTGCCTCCGGATATGCCAATTACAACGCGCCAGCCACCCGTTCCGACTTTGCTCTGATTTTCGCGGCCGCCTTCCCCGTAGAGGCGCTGTCGCCCATCAACTCGATCGGAGCGGACGCCATCCCCGACGTATCTCTTACCTATACGTACGGCCCGTCCGTCTACCTGCTGTACAGAGCAGGCATTTTAACGGGCGACGAAAGCCACGCCTTTCACCCCAACAGCAATATCAAGCGTTCAGAGGTCGCGGCAATTGCGGCGCGTATGGCTAACGACAGCTTCCGCCAAAGCTTTTCCATTACGTCGGCGGCGGCAGAGCTGACCGCGACGACAATTTTCAACCAGTGCTCCCCTGCCATTTTCTATATTGAGGTGTCCGACGCCTCCGGCGAGGCTTACGCCTCCGGCAGCGGCTTTTTTATTAGCAGTTCGGGCCTTGCCGTGACGAATTTCCATGTAATTTCGGGCGCGGCGTCTGCCAGGATCCTCACGACCGACGGCTCCTTTTACGACGTGGCGGGCATTTATGATTATAGCGAAGACTATGACCTGGCGCTTCTGCAGATTGACGGGACCGGCTTCCCTGTTCTCACGGTCGGCGATTCCGACACGGTCATGACAGGCGCCACGGTATATGCCATCGGCAATCCAAACGGCCTCATCAACACGATTTCTCAGGGCATCGTATCAAACGCCGCGCGCCAAGTCAGCGATATCCCGGTAAGCTTCATCCAATTTGACGCGGCGATCTCCCGCGGCAGCAGCGGCGGCGCACTGATCAATTCGTACGGCCAGGTTGTCGGCGTGACGTCCGCCACATTTGAAACAGGCCAGAACCTGAACCTTGCCGTGCCGGTCAATTTGATACACGAGCTCGGCACGGACGATTATAAGCCGCTGTCGACGGTTGAATCGCCAACGCCGACGAAATATCAGATCACGGCCGATCCTTCAAACGTTACGGTAGCTGTCGGCAGTCAGGTCACCGTGACCGTAACGGACCCTTCAGGCAATCCAGACTATGTGGTTGCCTCGTCGATATCGGATAAATCCGTCGTCTCATGCACCTGGGGTGATTTTGTCGACAATTACAGCTGCCCGCTTTATATCAAAGGCTTGAAAGCAGGCTCCACGACTGTCCGCGTCGGTTTGCTGGATGAAAGCGACAACCTGCTGGCTGAAACAACTGTAACCGTAACGGTAACCGGCAGCAACTCAACAGTATCATATTACCCGGGATACTATCCGGCTCCGGATTTCGGCGCTTATTTTAATGTCCAACCAAATTATGAGAATTATGACTCAGACCAGGGCTCAACATATATGACATACAAGGCCAGCGATATCTCCGGCACAGCTACAGCCGCATTAAACAAATACAAAGACCTTTTAAGTCAGAACGGTTTTACTTACTATTCCACCTTCAATGACGACAGTAATAATTCGGTGACACTGTATCGGAATATCGCTAACAATCTTTATGTATATACCAGCATTGCTCAATTAGGTGGTTATATGTGCATTGCTATAATGGTGATGTATTACTGATAGCCGTTTCATAAGCTTTCCACCCTATTGCACTGCGCTATACGCGCTGACGGCTGATATCGGTGCCGGTATGGATGAATAATACCGTCTAGGCCCCTATTTAGTAATCTTCTCAAACGAAAAACCGGCTGAGCCTAAACAGGTCAGCCGGTTTTTTCTTGCTCTATTTAGCCAAATACGGTTTGACGTATAGGTCTTCTTTTTTCAGGCCGTTTTTCTTTGCCGTGGCGACCCAGCCCCGGTCGCCGGCAAAGAAATACAGCTTTCTCGGGAAATTGATTCGAATGTTTATATTCTCCACGGCTTCCCTCCGCCCCGTAAGCACTTCGTCTTTCATCATAGCAATCGCGCCGTCAAGCCGTGCCATCGCTTTTTTCATAAACGGCGCGTTTTGCGCCCCCAAAATCATGCCGCCCGAGCCAATGAGAACGCCGAAGCGAAATTCCGCGCCGACTTTTTCACTAAAGCTTTTAATGACGCGCACGGCCTCGCCGTTGATCTCCGGCTCCGGGAATCCGCAGTTGACCACCGTGTATACGGCCGCCTTTGTATCGCCGGCCTGCCGAACACAGACAAAATTATAATAATCCTGTAAAAAGCGTGTCAGAAGTCCGGGTGTGCAAAAGATGTACAGTGGAAAGACAATGAGCATCGCATCGGCCTGGGCCATATAGGCGAAATCCTCCGCCGTCTGCCCGCTCTTTTCACTTTTCCGCACGTTTATATGCCGGATATCCACCCCGTCGCCGGCCATCAGAGCCTCGGCGCGCACCGCTATCCATTCCGAGGCGGCTTTTTCATTAATCTTGGGGCTTGCGCTGATGACCGCTATTTTTTTAATTGGGCTCATAATATGCCTCCCACACGCGACAGCTCAAGCGCGCCGAGCTGTCCGGCCAGCTCCTCGTCGCCACCCTCATACGTCAACGCCGTCATATTGCTTCGGTGCGCGGCGATATCCTTGAATAACTGCGCGTCCGTCCCCGTTAAATCTTCCCCGTAACCAATCATGATAACGGCGGGATAAGCTTCATATCGGGGCGGATGCATCGTCGAGCCGTCTTTTCGTGTCATGAAAAACGGCAGCATGTTTGGCAGCCACCGGTCAAGGGCGTCTTTCATGTTCGCCGACGCCTGGCCAAAGACAACGGGACATAAATAGATCACGGCATCGCTGGCCATAAAGGTACGATTGATTTCCGTCATGCCGTCATTGATGACGCACTCCCCCGGCTTTTTGAGCCAGCAACCAAAACAGCCCATACAGTGCGCCAGCTCGCCGCGCACCAACCTTTTTTCGGTAATCTCAGCGCCCTTCTCCGTCAGCACCCCCTTCAGCAACTGGTCAAGCCGCTCATATGCGCCGTTTATAAATTCTCCATCTGAAATAATATAGACTTTCATCGCTCACCCCACCTATGTTTACTTTGTAAACATAGCATACAGCGCAATGTTTACTTTGTCAACATATTGCGGTATAATAATTATATTAAATATAATTAAAAGGATGGACGATACCTTGCCCGACAAAATTTATCATCACGGCGACCTGAAATCAGAGCTGATCCGGGAGGGCTTAAAAATACTGGATACCGACGGATATGACGGCTTCACGCTGCGTAAAGTCGCCAAGGCGTGCAATGTCAGCCAGACAGCGCCATACCGCCACTATAAAAATAAAGACGAGCTTATCGCGGCTATTACCCTGTACGCCATGGAAGCCTTTGACAAACGGCTTAAAGACGCCGTAACACTGCATCCGAACGACCCCGCCGGCCAGCTTCAGGAGCTGGGCCTGGCCTATATTTTATTCTTCACCGACAATCCCGAATATCTCCGGCTTCTATTTCTCAGTGATATACAAAAGCGTATGCGGGAAGCCGGCTTCGCTATAGACAGCTGCAACAAAACCGGCCTGCACCTGCATCAGGACCACCCGTTTTCAACTCTCATGGAAACAGTAGACCGGTATAAAAGCGCACGGCCTGGTTTAAGACTGGGCCGTGACGAGCTTGTGCTGTCCTGCTGGGGGCTCGTGCACGGCATCTCGTCACTTATAGTGGCTGGCGATCTGCCCGCCGGACCGGACATGCTAGCGTTGGCGGACAAAACTATTCGAAGCTGGATCGTCTAATATGTCAAAAAAGCCGCAGATGCGGCTTTTTTGACAGTCTGAGGCCGGAAATCAAGTATGTTTTCCGGCCTGTATTTATAGTTTTTTATTAAAGATGATATCAGCGAGCAGCCAGACGCCCAGAAAAAAAGACAGCGCGTATCCCAGAACACCCAGAAGCGGTATACCCAGGAGCTTGGGCTGCATGTCCGTCATGCATAAAAGGCTTGATCCGATGAGCCCGGCCGCGATGAGAATGCAGACGATCAGCCGGTTGATCAGATGGCTGATTTTATTGAAGGGCTCCTCCGAACCGACCATCTCGATATTCAGCTTGTTTTGTCCCCGCGCGGCCTGACGAATAAGCTCCGTCATATTTGACGACAGCTCGGCGGACCGACTGCCAAGCGTCATGAAAAGCCTTAAATTCTTTGACAGCTCCCGCCTGAGATCAAGGTCCTCGATCAGCGTGTCGCCGAGCGTCGAGGCGTAAATATCAGCAATGTTTGTCTCCGGGTCAATTTTACTGACAACCCCCTCCAGCGTCACCATGCCGCGGCCGAGCATGGAGATACCCGCCGGCATCGACAGGCCGTTTGCTTCGGCGATCAGCAGCAGATCCGCAAACATCTGACCAACATTAAGGCTGCTCAGTTCCGCTGAGCCGTAGCGATTGAGCAACTCCTCAATGTCTTCCGTGAGTCGCGTATGGTTGATCGTCCCGGTGTGGCGGCTGATACCGAGAACAGCCTGCTTAAGCGCATAAATGTCGTTGGACGCAACAGCCACGAAGGCTTTTTTCATCATATGCCGGTCCTGCGTTGTAAGCATACCGATCATCCCGAGATCAAGCCAGATAATTTTACCATCCTGTATCTTCAGGTTGCCTGGATGCGGGTCCGCGTGGAAATACCCGTCCTCCAGCACCTGCTTAGCATAACAGGTCACAAGCTTATGGGCGAGGTCTTTAAAGTCATACCCCCCGGCGGCCAGCGCCTCGGTATCGTCGATTTGGATGCCGTTGATACGCTCCATGCACAGCACCTTCGGCGTCGTCAGCTCCCACACAACCGTTGGGAACGACACGTACCGCAGGCCCTCGTTCAGCTCTGTAAACCGCTGTATATGCCCGGCTTCCGTCATAAAGTCGAGCTCCTGCTTGGCCACCGTCCAAATCTCGTCCAGCACGCCGTTAAGGTCGATGACTTGTCCCGTCCGGCTGAAGATTTTAATAACAACGGACGCCCGGTGCAAAAGCCTGATATCGGTCTCCATGCGCTCATATATATCGGGCCGCTGGACCTTGAGGACCACAGAGCGGCCGTTTTTTAAAACGGCCGCATGTACCTGTGCAATGGATGCCGACCCCAACGGGCTTTCATCGATCGTCTCAAACAGCTCGCCGCAGTCCTCGCCGTACTCATCCTCAAGCACCCCTTCAACGTCGATAAAGGGCATCGGACGCGCCCCTGTACGCAGGCGTGTAAGCTCCCTGCAGTAGTCGTCGGGAATCATATCCGGGCGCATGGATAAAAGCTGACCGAATTTGACAAAGGTCGGCCCAAGGTCTTCAAATATGGATCGGAGCTTTTCGGGCGACAGCCCGTGAATCAGGTTGTAACGCCCGAAAATTCCGAGAATTTCTCTGAGCCTTTTCGCTGATGAGATCTCTTTAGCTTTCCGCTCCTTTGTCATCGTCATCCGTCCAGTTCATTTTGATTTCATCAATCTTTGCCTTAATGGCGTCAAGGTCCTCACGGCTCATGTCCTTCAGATTCTCGGCAAAAGCCTCCGTGTCCACTGTCGCTTTTTTACTGCTTTGCCTCATCGATCTTTCGATATCCGCCAGCTTCTCGCGGATGATCTCCAATTCGTCCTTCGTCATTCTCTCCAAGGACTCGGCTACGTCCTTGACGGCCTCCTTGGCCGCTTCCTTCTTGCGTTTGAGCTCTTCGTTCATGGCCTTGCTTTTCTGCACAGTCTCTTCTCCCCTGGCAGCGAGGGAGTCAACAGCTTTTCCAACAGCATCCGCAGAAGCTGCCGCCAGGCCAACGCCGGCATACAGTACTTTTTTTAATCCATCGTTAATCGTGTTGTCAGACATTTAAATTTCTCCTTTTTTATTAGCGTTATAACGCTCGATCGTTTTATCGCCCATTGCGATACGGTTAAACCGTTGTCTTCAGCTTATGAATAAGTTTCTCCGTCTTCTTCTTAAGAAGGCTCGACTGATAAGCCGTCAGCATGATAAATATAACTTCCTTAATTTTTGACGCATCACTTCCTTTACATACGAGCGCCTGTGTCAGTTCCTTCCCAACCGTTTTCTCATATCCGTCAATATCGCCGGGCTCAACCCCGGCCGTTTTAGCGACTGAATCGCTGAACAGGCCGTACAGCTCCTTTTCCTTGAGCCTTCCGCCTGAGCTGTCCTGGACGTATTGCAGCAGCAGCTTGATTTCGTCCAGTTCCACAACGCTGCGAAGCGCGTTGAATATTAGAATCCGGGCCACCTGATTTTCATCGTAGAACCGACCGTTGCGCGGCGGATCCACAAAATTGCGCTTGACCCAGTTTTGTATCGTTTCTTTCGTCAGATTGTCGGCGATATGCGTAATCTGCGACAGCAGCAGACCCGACCCGTATCCGAGCAGCGGCGACAGTGTGTTGCCGATAAAATCTTCGGCGCCCGTCAAAACGGCGCCCAGCAATCCGCCTACCTTAACGCTGGTGCCCGGAATTGTATATTTTTTCTCATCCATAGAGTCCCCCGCTTGCCGCTTATTAAGCTGAATCCGATAAAAAATTATGCCGGGTTCATTCCACTACCCCTCATGATGATACCACTATATCATATGGTCATATGACTGTCAATAGTTTGCACATGACTTTTCGCGATTTTAGTGTGTCGCGCTTAGTATTATCAGCTTATACGCAAAAAAACGAGGCGGATTTTATCCCGCCTCGCCAGACTGTCTAAAAAGCCGCTCCCGCGGCTTTTTGACAAGCTGGCTACCTCGTTTATACCTGTCGCTGCCGGTTAGTAACCGTCGAACAAGTCCCATGTTTTATCACCCCGGACATAACGCAGATCGCCCAGCGTTCTGCCGTCGCAGCTGATATAGGCCATACCGTCCGGAAACTCTACGCCCATAAAGCTGGCCGACGCCGGCTGATTGGCCGGGACGAGGCCGGTAAAGGCGTTTTGGAGCGTTTCGTACGTTCCCGGAGTCAGCTCACCGCTTTGCGTATCGAGGTACCAGGCCGTGTCCGGATCGAGACCCGTATCGAGCATCTCGGCTTCGACACCGGACAGATACAGCTGAACGGTTTTCCCGTCCGCGCTGACGGCGACGTCGACGATCACGCTGCCGTTGACGTTCGTGCATCCGAGCGTTTTCATAAAGTCCACGGCGCTCGTGATCATCTCAGCATGCAGGTCATACACAAACACGCCGAAATAGCCGTGGAACACGACGATATCGGCGTCGGCATAATCAAGCAAAACCTCAATCCCCACCGGCTTTTTGGCTGTGAAGCTGGGCTCATAGCTGAGCATCTGCTGCAGCTGATTTGTAAATTGCTCGCCGCCTGGAACATAAATCTCTATATCGCCCGAATCGGTATCAATCGCTCCCGGCGCCATCGTTGTCAGAAATGAAAGTGCACTGCCGTCCTGCTTAAAAATCAGATACATGCGGTACGGACTATCGTAAGCCTCGCCGGGTATAACCCAGCCGTCGTCGCTGACCGTATTTCCGCCGTCAGACGCAGCACGTTCAGGGTTTTCAGAATAAAACTCAAAATTCATACCGTATACAGGCAGCGTCATCCCATCTATATCGTCATAAGTATACGTGTGTTCCAGTGCTGTTATCCTCCAGTTCACGTAGCTGTATTCAGGGAACACGGCACTGTCCTCCCGGTACCACTGCAAAACCAGCTTCTTTGCCTGATCGGCCACCTCGTCCGGTACCCCGTCCGCGTTCAAAACAGCACCCGGCGGGGCTGATATCTCCGTATTGGAGAAGAAGGTATAACCGCCGTCTATTTCGTCGAGACGAAGACGTCTTTCGCTCTCGAAATACGTGGTACCAAAGTAGTCCAGATAGACGCTTTGCCCAACGCGGTATCCGCTTGTGACGGTCACGTTCATATAATTCGTGTCGCTGTGGTACATATAATAGGCGTCATAAGCCGGGAGATACGTCATCAAATCCAGCCCGATACCCCGGGTTTCATCACGCGTGAGTCCGATGTTCTCGGTCAGCGCAGCGTTCATATCGGCGGCACTGATCTTCCCACAGTCGATTTCCTGATCCTTTTCCCATCCGTTTGCCGCTACGAGGGCCGCCCGTTCCGCCTCGGTGGCGGAATCCATACCGCTATAAAACGTCTCGTGCAGGTCGATATCCTCGGGCGTTTCATATAAGGATAACAGAAACTGGTTGTGAATATTGGGGTGTTCGCCGTTGAAAAATTCCGTATTGAACCAGTCAATCTCCTCCGCCGTCAGCGCAACACCACCCTCCGGTACTGCTGAACCATCCGGGCTGGCCGTCGATATCTCGTTCGCCGAAACGTCCGGCGAGTTGTCCGTCAATGCAGGAGGCACGGAGTTCTCCGGCGCATCCGCCCCCGAGCTTCCCGGTCCGCCGAGGATGGAGCACCCGCACAGCAGCAACGCCAGGCCTATCGACAGCGCACTAGCGGCGGCGGACGCTTTTTTATGATTCATAATACTTTGAAGCCGTCCTTTCAGCTGCGCTTTTTCCTCGCTCATGGTCGTAGCCAGTATGCCCGCCGGCAGCTTCCGCCCCGCAGCCAGTGACAGAAGCGTCTCGCCGTAAGCGCGCTTTTCAGCCATCGGCATATCCCGAACAACGGTCTCGTCGCAGGCCAGCTCGCAGGCGCGGTTCAGTTCGCGCCGGATCACATAGACGAGCGGATTAAACCAGTGCAGGCTAAGCGCCAGCATAGCAAACCATTTATAATAAAGGTCGCCCCGGCGGTAATGGCACAGCTCGTGACGGAGGATGTGGCGCAGCGTCTCATCGTCATAGGCCCGTTCAGGCAGGACGATGACAGACCTGAAAAGTCCGATGAGCATCGGCGTACCCACAAGCCCGCTGATTAAGAGCTTTGGCCGCCCCCTCCCGCTAAACTCGTTATAAATCCGCACGGCGTCGCCGCCGGCATCAACACTGGTTTTTCTCACACCGGACGCAAACCGCCAATAGCCGCCGACAAACCAGGCGCAGGACAATACGCTCCCCGCCGCCCAAACCGTGAACCACGTGATGGGTGATTTAACCAGATTTAAAGCTCTCCCGCCCGCCATAAGCGGCTGGTGCAAACCGGCAGGCGGTGTAACGACAGCAGAACTTTCGTTTAAAGTCTCTTCTGCCGGCGTTACAGCGCCGGTATCCGACGGGATGACCGAATCAGTGTCCGGTTCCGCGGCGTAATCCGCAGCAGGCAGCGCGTCGGCTGCCGCCTCAGCGGGTCGGGAAAAAACGCCGGACAGGTCTACAGGGCTCGAAACAGGCAGACACAGGCGCAGCAACACCAGCAGCCACAGATAATAATAAAATCGTTTTCCCGCCTTATTGGCAATTACCGGTTTAAGCGCGAGCAGCAACCCGGCTATAACAGACCCGGAAACGGATAAAAACAAAATCGTCAATAATAGATCACGCACCTGCGTCACCGCCTCCAAGCACCTCTCGCAGCTCGGTGATATCGTCATCGCTGAGTCCCGAATCCACCAGCGCCGCCACCAGGCTTTTGGCGCTGCCGTTGTAAAGCTTGTCGATGAGGTCCCGCGTCGCGTATTGTCCGAATTCCTCCTCCGTAAAAAGCGGCGCGTAGTAGAAAACCTCCCGCTTTTCCTGCCGGAGCGCGCCCTTGGCGTACAGGCGCTGGATCAGCGTTTTAACCGTGGAGCTCTCCCATCCGCTGAGCGCCCGGCGGATTTCCGTAACCGGCAGCGCGTCCGGGGCTTCCCACAGCACGCGCAGAACCTTCAGCTCGGCGTCTGATATCTTGTCAAATGGCTTTTTCATAATGCCTCCTCACAGACTACAGTTGTAACCCGCACACAGTCTACACTTGTAGCCTCCGTTTGTCAAGGGGCGTTTTGTATTTTTTACCTCGACGTAAATGAACGGCATACATTCCCAAGTTTATTGGAACATGACGGCCGGCAAATTGACCTCGTGGACGCCGAGGCCGGGCATCTTAAGGTCGCCCATGAGACAGGCGTTGTAAATCGCACTCTTGCCGAAGCGCGCGCGGATGTCCTCCACGGCGTCCTCCAGCTTTTCCCGCTTTTCCCGCCGGACGGGATCGTCGTATAAAAGCAGCTGCACCGGCTGGGACCTCGGAATCAGATTAATGGCCCGGATCGTCACGGCCCGCACCGGCAGGTGCCAGTCATACCGCGCGTTGAAGAGTATCCGGGCCCTGTTCGCCAGCTCCGTCGGGCTTTGCGACGGCACCTCCAACTGCGCCTGGTACTGATTCCAGGCCAGCTTGTTGTCCTTAACGGTAATCTCCACGCCACGCGCCAGAAAGTCGTTTTGCCGCAGCTTATGTCCCACATCCTGCGCCAGCTGAAGCATCACATGAAAGACCTCCGCCTCATCGACAAGGTCCTCGACGCAGGTAATCCCGTGCCCGATGGATTTAATCGGCGTCTCGTAGTCCTGTGGCATGACCCGGGCCGTGTCGCTGCCGGAGGCAAACGTCCACAGCGTCACGCCGTTAATGCCTAAAATCCGCTTTAAAAATTCCGTATCGGCGGCCGCGATATCTCCAATCGTGTGCATGCCGTACACGGCAAGCTTGCGCTTTGTGGCGCGGCCGACGTAGATCAGATCTGAGCATGGAAGCGGCCAGACCACCTCTTTATAATTGGACGGGCTGATTACGGTGACAGCGTCCGGCTTCTTTAAATCGCTGCCTAACTTGGCGAATATCTTGTTAAACGATACGCCGATGCTCACCGTCAGGCCCAGCTCCACCTTGACGGTCTCCCGTATTTCATGCGCAACCGCCTCGCCGTCCTCGCAGCCGGCGCAGCCCGTGAGGTCCAGCCAGCACTCATCCATGCCGAACGGCTCAACCCGGTCCGTGTACCGCTGATAGATCTCCCGCGCGAGCCGAGAGTATTTCACATACTGCCCAAACGTCGGATGCCGAATGATCAGCTCCGGGCACAGGCGCTTGGCCTCCCAGTTGGCCATGCCCGTTTTAACGCCTGCTTTTTTTGCCGGCTCAGACTTAGCCAGCACAATCCCGTGCCGCTCCTCTGTTGAGCCGCACACGGCGACGGCTTTTCCGCGCAGCGCGGGGTTAAGCATGATCTCCACCGATGCGTAAAAGCCGTTAAGATCGCTGTGCAGAATCGTCCGCGACATAAAGACATACCTCCTTACTTAAGACTGGTGTCAGCATCACCCCGCCATAAGTGGGGTGATGTTATGTTTTTTTGCCCTTTTCTCACCTCATCCAGGGCGGCAGAAGTGATTTATATTACGGAATCCATTCTCATTTATTCTTATTTTTTTCTCATCAACAAATAATAACAACTTCCTCTTGACAGATGAAGTATTACGTTTTATAATGGTCACAACTTCGTCAACTTCGCTTTTATTATATCGTCACGTCGCTGCCGTGTCAATCGGCAAAAATGGGATTTCCAGTCGGAAAATGTTGGGGCGTCAGAGCTGCGCCGCAGAATTGGGAGTGGACTACATGAAAATCGGCTGTCAGGTCTATGTCAAGGACAGCGCCAGTGCTGTCGAGCTGTATTTAAAGGCATTCGGAGCAACGCTCGAGTATCACGTTCTAAACGAGGACCGCTCGTTCTTCCACGCGGAGCTTTTTTTGGACGGTGAATTTTTTCTCGCCGTCAGCGAGGCCTCTGTCGATACGCCGGAGGGTGGTAAGCCGTCCGCGCCGTACGAAGAGCTTCTGTCCGCGGTAAGCAAGGCAACTGCCGTCCGTCCCCCCGACATTCCCCCCATGCAGTTCGGCGTTGAATTTAAGGACGAAGTCGGCGTTTTAAACGCGTTCGAGGTGTTAAAGCCGGGCGCGACAGTTACGCTTCCCCTCAGCCGGCTCCCGTGGAGCGACTGCTGCGCCGGCCTCGTAGACCAATTCGGCGTCAGTTGGTATCTGAGCGTCCCGCAGCACAAGCCGGAAGAGTGAGGAAAACGCAGCCATAGCACCGAAGCCCCACGCCAAAGCAACACTCCCCGTCTCTCGTCTCTGGAGCCCGGGGCAAAGCCCCACACCTTAATCGGGCGTCTGACGGGATTCGATAACACACGTCCGAGAGGAGCCTGAATGAATGAAAACATTTTCTGAAAAGGTCCGAGAGGCGCGCCAGACGCTCAATCTGACGCAGGAGGAACTGGGTGCGCTTATCGGCGTGTCCAAGCGCGCCGTCCTCGCCTATGAAACGCAGGGCGTCCGCCCGCGTCATAACGTCAAGTTAAAGCTGGCTGAGGCGCTGCGCGTATCCCTGGACTATCTGGACCGGGACGAGGTCGCTGACCCGACGTACGGCCTGGAAAAAGCCGACTATATCAATGAGACACGCGCACGTTTCGGCGGCCGGGCCGCGCGCGAGATGGATTTTCTGCTTGAGCGCAACGCCGCGCTTTTTGCCGGCGGCTCCCTCGACCAGGAAGCAAAGGACGCTTTTTTCGAGGCCGTCACAAAGGCGTACTGGGCCGCCAAGGAAGAATCGCGCAAAACGTATGGAAAGAAACGCTCGTAAGCGGCGGAAAAAGCGATTGGGAGAGTACCGGATGATCAGAGAAAAAGGATTGGCGTACTGCGGGCTGGCCTGCTGTATCTGCGAGCAGAACGAGACCTGCGCCGGGTGCCGCAGCGACGCGTGCGAGGGGCGCGGCTGGTGCCAAAACCGCAGCTGCTGCACCGGAAAGGGATTGAGCGGCTGTTGGGCGTGTGACGATTTCCCGTGCGGCAAGGGTCTGCTTGCCAAAACGCGAGCACGCGCTTTCGCACGGTTTGCTCTGGAATATGGCGAGGACGCCCTGCTGGATGCCCTTGAACGAAATGAAAAAGCCGGCATGGTCTATCATTACGAGGGTCAGCTCGTCGGCGATTACGACACCGCCGACACGGAAGACGGCATCATCGGGCTTATTTTGCACGGCAAGTAACGGGCAGTGACCTTTTACACTCCGCCCAACCCTTAAAAGCCTTCTCCTTGGGCAGGCCGTGACGGATGAGGGCGATATCCGGCAGCTATGCTTGGGATCCCCTTAATCACAAAACGATAAACAGGAGCGACAACATGGTATACGCCGTTGATTTTGACGGAACCCTGTGCACCGACGCCTATCCGGCAATCGGCACGCCGCGTCACGAAATCATAGAGTTTGTAAAAAGCCGACGGGCCGACGGCGACCAGGTTATCCTCTGGACGTGCCGGAGCGGTCCGGCGCTGGAGGATGCCGTCCGCTGGTGCCGGAACCTCGGCCTGTTGTTTGACGCCGTTAACGACAATCTGGCGGAAAACATCACCTGCCATAATAATAACAGCCGCAAGGTCAGCGCCGATTTTTATATTGACGACCGGAATTTACGAATGGATTTCATGGATACGGGAAATTTTCTACGCCACACGGGCTAAGTTTGTATTTATCGCCGACCGCCTTTGCGGTATAATAAGAACACTGTGAGGTGAAAGCGGAATGTCCATCGAGGCGATTGCGGACGAAGTTGAAACGGTCCGGCAAAAATACAACGAGTCGGAGCCTTACCGGCTGTGCCAGGCCATGGGTATCCTGCTTCTTCACGAGCCCATGGGAAGCTCCCAAAACGCCTGCAAGGGCTTTTACCTGCGCCAGTCGCGCACGCAGGTCATTACGGTCAACAGCGATCTTTTGGAAGAACATCGGCGCATCATCCTCGCGCATGAGCTTGGCCACGCCGTGCTGCACCGGGACGCGTCTGGCATGCAGGCGTTTCACGACTTCAAACTGTTTGATGAGACATCCGTCTACGAATACGAGGCCAATATTTTCGCGGCCGATTATTTGATGCCGAACGACGACGTGCTGGAGCTTTTAAACGGCGACATCTCCTTTTTCGGCGCGGCCAGCGAGCTGGGCGTCCCGCCGGAGCTTCTGGACTTTAAATTCCGCGTCTTAAAACGCAAAGGCTACAAGGTAGTTGACCCGCCGATTAAGGCGCGGGCCGATTTTCTCAAAAAACTTCAATAAAACAGCAACCCGCTTTAAATCGGTGATTATAAATGAACGGCAATAAAGTCTATGTAAAGGTGACCGCCGCTTTTTCAAGCGACGGAAAAATCACGCCTCTCTCCCTTCTGTGGGAAGACGGACAGGAATATAGAATTGACCGCATCCTTGACGTCCGCCCGGCGGCGGCGCTGAAGGCCGGCGGTCAGGGAGACCGGTATACAATTCGCACCTGCGGACAGGAAAGCTTTTTATTTTTTGAACGCAGCCCAAAAACAACGGACCCGACCCTTGGGCGCTGGTTCGTTGAGCGGCGGCACTAAATCTAAACGGACGGGGTATCAGATATGCGTGTACAATCAGCTGTTGACATGAGAAGCCATCTGTTGATCTTTTTTTCCATCGCGTTTATAACGGCGGCCTTTTTATACCTAACGGTCGGCGCCGGCTTTTCGCCGACGGAGTTTGCCATTGGAATTTCGGCCATATTGGGCGCGTCCGCGTTTTTACTGTGGATCCTGTTTGGCACGTATTACGAGCTGTATGAAGACTGCCTGTACTGCAAAAGCGGCCCGTTTTCCGAGGTTATCCGTTTTGACGACATCCGCCGGCTTGAGCTGAGCGAGAACGCCGAGGCCTCCATGGCGTTGTCGTCACGTCGGATTGTGATCCGCCAGTACGACGAGGAGTACACCATGATATCACCCAGAAGCCGCGAGCGCTTTTTATCGTATTTAATGGCACAGTGCCGGTATCTGGACGACGAAACGCCGGCATAAATCCAATAACGGAGCGGACTTTCCGCTCCGTATTTTTAAGAGGTGAACGCATATGTGCGGGCGGTACTATATTGCTGAGCCGGACGACGACGACGGCTTCCGGGAAATCCATGAGCATATCAAAAAAGTGTATGGCAACGCTTTGTCGCTTTCCAATACGAAGCGCGGCGAAATTTTCCCGACGGATATCGTCCCTGTTATAACGGAAAAGGAACCCGCTTTAATGAAGTGGGGCTTCTCCCGCTTTGACGGCAAGGGCCAGGTCATCAACGCCCGGCTGGAAACAGCCGGCGATAAGCCGATGTTCAAAAAATCCTATCATAGTGCCCGCTGTCTTATCCCGGCCGCATATTATTTTGAATGGCGGAAGGACGGCGCGCATAAGACGAAATACGCTATCGGTCAGAACGCGCCCATTTACATGGCGGGCTTGTATAAATACGAGGCGGACGCTTCCCTGCCTCAGTTTGTTATCCTCACACGTCCGGCCGCGCCGGAGATCATGTTTATTCATGACCGCATGCCCGTTATCGTGCCGGAAGCCGTAAGACAAAAATGGCTGTCTGCGGGAATGAAGGCGTCAGAGCTGATGGAATGGAGCGACGGTCAACTGTCTTTTGCGGATATCGTCTAACTATTACGTTATGGTCAGAAAATTAGTATCATCCGCTTGTAACGCGCGCGCTCTGTGAGCGCGCGCTGTATTTTCCGCAGCGGTCTCCCCAGCTGGCTTTCGTCCCGCCTTTTGACTGCAGCATCAAAACCTCGCATCGATTGGAGCAATCAGAACATTCCAGGCTCTCGATGGCGAAATCGTCGGCGAGAGCGTGAAAGCCACCGAAGCGTGTCCGCCGTCCCGATTGGGCCAGCTCCTCCCGGGCGAGAATTGCCGCGCCGTACGCGCCCATCACGTCGTAATACGGCGGTATGATAAGCCGTTCGCCCAACAGGCCTTCAAACGCCGCGGCAATACCGGCGTTGGCGGCCACGCCGCCCTGAAAGATGATGGGCCCGTCTATTTTTTTGCCCTTGGCCAGATTGTTTAGGTAATTGCGCGCAAGCGCCTGACACAGCCCGGCGATTATGTCCTCAATGCTATGGCCCGTCTGCTGCTTGTGGATCATATCAGATTCGGCAAAGACGGCGCAGCGGCCGGCAATACGCACCGGGTTAGCAGCCCGCAGGGCGTATCCGCCAAGCTCCTCAATCGGGATGTCGAGACGGGCGGCCTGCCGGTCGAGAAACGATCCGGTCCCGGCTGCGCAGACCGTGTTCATGGCAAAGTCATATACCATCCCGTCTTTGAGGAAAATGATCTTGGAATCCTGCCCGCCGATCTCTATAATTGTGCGGACGCACGGCTCGGCCTGAAAGGCGGCCACCGCGTGCGCGGTAATTTCATTTTTTACGATATCGGCCCCAATCAGAAGGCTTGCCAGCTGCCGGCCGCTTCCCGTCGCTCCGACGGCTTTGATCGAGATCTCATCATTAAAGCGCACAGCAAGCTCTTCCAGACCGGTTTTTAGTGCTTCGGCGGGTTTTCCACCGGTTTTTAAGTACAGCTTCTCGGCGATCGCGCACGCGTCATCCATGACGACAAGATTTGTACTCACAGAACCAACGTCAACGCCCAAATAATATTTTTCTTCCAAGTTTAAACCCCTAATCCATAATTTACACTGTGTTTTTTAGCCGTTTCTCATTATTTCCGTCCGACGCGAAATGCTTGCCAGCACGTTTCCGCCGGCTTTCCAGCATATCCAGATACGCCTCCACCCGTGTGTTAAAGCCGGCTTCACCGGTCACCTCGTCAACAACGAGCGTCAGGATGGGGAAATCCGTTTCCTCCCGGATGGTTGGAATCAGCGCTTTAGCCACAACCTCCGGCATACAGCCCAGCGGAAAAATCTGAATCGCACCGTCCAGGCCTTCGGCCCCTGCCAACACAGCCTCACCGACGCACTCTTTTCCGTGCCCGCCTACGGGGTACGGCAGATATCGGTCCGACGCCTTGTAAAGACGTCTCGCATACAGCCCAAACGGTTTGAGCGCCATGTTCCTAACCCACCAGCTCGGCGTCAGCAGCCGGGTCGTTGCCGCACCGTAATCCATCAGCTTCTCCTCAATATAAAGGTTTGAAAACGGATCGATTATCGTGAATATCTCTCCGATAATGGCAATTTTCAGCGGGCTTTTCGCCGCACTTGTCGAAACGTTATCCAGTTTCCTTTCGTATTCTTTTAACAAGCCGATCGTTTCATCAGGCGTTTGTGACGTGTACAGTTTGTTTTTCAGCTCGTTGAGAAGACGCCGGCAGTCACCCGGATTAGTTTCAAACCCGGCCTGATAATGGGCCTTGGCATCCAGCTCGTCACAGCGCTTTAATATGTCGTAGGCCGTTTTCAGCGCTCGGAGCTTAACCGTACTCGAAACAGGGCTGGCATTGGCCACACGTCCTATGCGGCTGAAAAATTCCGGCAGACCCACCTCTGAGGATAAATCAGCCACGATATACTCAAGGTTTTCGTAACCCATATCCCGCAGAAATCTCATTTGAAGCTCGCAGTATTCGCCGAACCGGCACGGCCCGCAGCTGCCGGTCATCAGAATTGTGTCCGCTCCCTTTTCAACACCGTCGATCAAATTGCCAAGGATCAGCTTAAATGGCAGACAGATTTCCTCCGGAGAGTTCTGCGACCCGGTCTGCAGCGTTTTCTTATTATTTCTTTCGGGCATAACATACTCAATCTCAAGCGCCTGACACAGCGCCGCCATAGCCGGGGCGATATTGCCCATTTGCGGAAATGTGATGACCAACCGACAGCCTCCTTTTTAATAAATCCGAGAACGCCTCGATCCGCGTATCAAACCCCGCTTGACCGGTATGCTCATCCAGCTTTAAGATCATGAACGGGAAACCGTTTAATTCGTTTTTAATCAGCTCGGCCACAACTGAATCCACCCCGCAGGCAAACGAAGACAGGTAGATGACACCGTCGGCCCCGCCTGCTTGTTTCAGGGTAACAGCCGCGCCGTAATAATCGCGCGCATAGGTCCAAAACGGCTTCTTGAAAAGCTGTTCCACCGCACAGTCAATATCCGTTTTGCCAATATACTCGCCCGTGACGACGCCGATACCGGCGTCGTTGAGCTTTCTTTTTATGTCCATATTGACATAACGATCATAGAGGTTATACGCGTGACCCAGCAGGCCCACCTTCAGCCGGTAACCGGTGTCATTAAAGCCCGATTCAGTCCCGCTATACAGCTGATAAGCATGGCATAAGGCCGGCTTAATTTGTTTTGGATCATCCGTGACGGCTCGTCCGGCTTTTTGCGCCCATTTCATCAAGTCGTTTCGCTCGAGCGAATAGATTGGCGCGTCAATAAGCCGCGGCAGGCCGCCGATACCGGCTGACACCATTTCATTGAGCCCGCAGAACATCGGGCAAATATATTCTTTATGCCGCACGCCGATCAGCCTCGGTAAAAACACCGCGTCGCACTTATCCTTCAGCCAGGACACATGACCGTGAAAAATCTTTACCGGCAGACAGGCGTCGTCCACACACCGGGACGTACCCTCGTCGAGAATCTGTTTATTTGTTTCCGGCGAGACAACAATCTCTGCGCCCAGTTCCTCTAAAAACGACCGAAAAAAAGCCTGATACTTATAAAACACCAGACCGCGCGGCATCCCTATCGTCATATCGACCCTCGCAATTCTTTTAGTCATTTACTATTAATTCCCATGTACAGTCATGTATTCTTACCGTATACCTTGATATTTAAACGAGAAAAACCGGTAAGAGCCTTCGCTCATACCGGCCAGCTTGTCTAAAAAGTCTTTTGTCCTCGTTTGTGCGTCCAATCGCCGTGCGATTGAATTTCTGCCGCTGACGGCGAGTTGTCTGGTCTCGGCGGCGGAAATTGTTAAATATCAATGCTTTGAGGAATTAATTTCTGAAATGCATTACTTTGCGAGCGTCGCAACGCGAGAACCCTAATTTGTCGAAAAAGCCGCGGGAGCGGCTTTTTCGACAGTCTAACCGGTAAGAGCCTTCGCTCATACCGGTTCTCACGACCTTTATTAATGTACCCGCTGCGGATATCGTACGTTCTATTAACCTACCGGTCCCACTTGCCGGCCAATTCCTCGATCTCCTCGGCAAACGCTTCAAGGTCCTTGTTCGTGCCGCCGAAGTTATGGGTAATGACGTCCAAAAGACGCGCGCCGGACGAGATAAGACGCTGATAAACCGGCGATTCAAGCCGGCCGGCGGCATCGTCCCGGCGTTTCTCAATTTCAAGCCCCTCATGGAGGAACTGGTCGGTAAGCAGATCATACGACGAGGCAAACATCGGCGCGTAGGCGTCAAAGCCGTCAGCCACGAGCTTCTCCGTAAACATCTGGCTGACATCCTCCTCGCCGTGGATAACAAATACCTTGCGCGGCTTCGGCTCAAAGGCGTGTACCCATTTCAAAAGACCGTCCCGGTCGGCGTGGGCGCTCATGCCGCGGAAGCTGTAGATATTGCATCTAACGGCGATCTTCTCACCAAAGAGCGTGACCTTGTCGGCGGCGCGCTCGACGAGGATACGTCCGAGCGTCCCTCGAGCCTGAAACCCGACAAAGACCACGGCGCATTCCGGACGCCAAAGGTTGTGTTTGAGATGGTGGCGGATGCGTCCGGCCTCGCACATACCGCTGGAGGAAATGATCACCTTCGGTGTCGGGTCAAAGTTAATAGCCCGGGAGTCGTCCACCGTTTCGGATATGTTGAGATCTTTAAAGCTCAGATACTGCTTTCCGGCCTTGATAACGTCCAGTGTTTCCTGATCCAGATAGCCTTCAAGGTCGCCCTCGAAGATGCGTGTGGCGGCGTTGGCCAATGGGCTGTCCACATAGACCGGGAAGTTCGGCGCGCTTTTCACAAGGCCGCGCTCCTTCATCTCACGGATGAAATATAAAAGCTCCTGCGTGCGTCCGATGGCAAACGACGGAATGACGACGTTGCCGCCAGCGGCCAGCGTTTTATCAATGACCTTGGCCAGGTCCTCCGTGTAATCGGGCGGGACCTCGTGGTCCCGGTCACCGTAGGTGGATTCCATCAGGGCGTAATCGGCTTCTTTGATATACTGCGGGTCTCGTATGATCGGCTGTCCGACGTTCCCGATGTCGCCGGAAAAGACGATTTTTTTCGTCACGCCGTTTTCCGTCAGCCACATTTCCACAAAAGCCGATCCGAGAATATGGCCGGCGTCGACAAATCGGATTTTTATATCCTCGTCTATAACGATTTCCTCGTTATAGCTGCACGGTATGAAATATTCCATCACCTCTTCGGCATCCTGAACGGTATAAAGCGGCTCGGCTTGCTTACCGCCTGCCCGCTTTTTCTTCCTGGATTTCCATTCGGCCTCAACCTCCTGGATATGCGCCGAGTCGCGCAGCATAATGTCCAGAAGCTTCACCGTTGCGCCGGTGGCATAGATTTTTTTATTAAACCCCTGCTTGACAAGCAGCGGCAGGCGGCCGGAATGGTCGATGTGCGCGTGCGTCATTACCACGCAGTCGATGGATGCGGGATCAAAGGGAAATTCCTGGCCGTAGTTGTTTTCACTGCCCTGATACAGTCCGCAGTCAACCAAAATACGTTTTCCATTGACCTCAACACCGTGGCAGCTGCCGGTTACCTCGCGGTCCGCGCCGTAAAATGATAGCTTCATAATGCACCTCACTGATCCAGTTTTCTTTTATTATGGCAGATATATGTCCATCAAACCCATGAATTTCACAGACCTCGTCAGACGTTAATCAGGTAAGCGCGACATTGTCCGCGCCGAGCATATCCTCAAGCTCACCAACGAGAGCCTCGTGTATAACACAGCGCAGACGCTGACGTTTTTTTGTCTCGGTATAGTGGACAATAAGCTCCTCGTTTCCCGGGAACATCGTCAATACAAGCTTAAGACGTTCCATCGCCGGGTCTTCCTGACAGGATACCTTGATATGCAGCGCTTTATCCGCCGGGACGCTCTCGCCTGGCATCGGGTCCAGGTCCGACAGCGGGCGGATCGTGTCGACAAGCAGCTGCGGCTGGTCGTCACGGGCCGAGATTTTACCGGTGATGTAAACGGGCAGGTTCTCCTTGACGTAAACGCCCCCCGTGTCGAGCGCACGCTGGAATGCGAGCAGCTCCAGGCTGCCGGTACCGTCCTCAATTGTAATATAGGCCATAAGGCTGTTGTTTTTAGTCGTCTTTGTCTTAACGGCCGATATAACGCCCGCCAGTGTCACCTGGTGCCCGTCAAGGAATTCCGTCGGCCCGTTTTCTACAACGTAATCGGCGAGGATTTTTCCGATAGAAACGGCCCCGATCCGCCGGGCCGCGCCGGTATACGCGTCCATGGGATGGCCCGACAGGTAAAGCCCCGTTACGTCATGCTCCATGTCCATGAGCTCATTCGGGGTATACTCCGGCACATCGGGCATGGCAATCTTCTGGGCCTGGACGGGCGCGTCGTCTCCCCCGTCGAAGCCGAACAGGTCGAGCTGCCCCTCGATGTTTTTACGCATCGCGTCCGCGACGCTGTCGAGGACCGCTCCGCTGACCATCATGAGCTGACGGCGATAGACGCCGAAGCTGTCAAAGCCGCCGCATTTTATAAGGCTTTCAAGCGCGCGGCGGTTGAGGTCTCCGCCATACATCCGGCGGCAGAATTCTTCAAAGTCTTTGAAGGGCCCGTTCTTGCGCCGCTCGGCCATGAGGTCCCGGATAAAGCCGCGCCCGATATTCTTGACGGCGACAAGGCCGTAGCGTATATTCTCTCCGGATACGGTAAACGTGTCGTTAGACTCGTTGACGTCCGGCGGAAGGAGACTAATGCCCGTCTGCCGGCATTCCTCGGTGTATTCAGCGACCTTTTCGGGATAGTACAAAACGCTGGACAAAAGCGCCGCCATATATTCTCTCGGATAGTGGCACTTAAGATACGCCGTTTGATAAGAAATGACGGCGTATGCCACGGCATGCGCCTTATTGAAGGCATAATTGGCAAAGTCGAAGATCTCGTCGTAGATGCTCGCCGCGACATCTCGCGGCACACCGTTTTTAACGGCGCCCGTAATGCCGCGCTCCGGGTCCCCGTCGATAAACGTTTTTCGCTCGCGCTCGATTTCAGCCTGCTTTTTCTTGGACATCGCACGGCGAATCATGTCAGCTTGTCCAAGGGAAAAGCCGCCCAGCTTGCGGAAAATTTCGATAACCTGCTCCTGATACACTATACAGCCATAGGTGACTTGCAGGATGGGCTCGAGCATCGGGTGCTTATAGGTGATCTTTTCAGGGTGCTTGTTATTGGCCAGAAAGCGCGGAATGGAGTCCATCGGTCCGGGGCGGTACAACGCGATAATCGCCGTGATGTCCTCAATACTCTTGGGGCCGAGGCCGGTGCAAACGCCTGTCATCCCGACAGACTCGAGCTGAAACACGCCGGAGGTCTTCCCCGCCGCAAGCATGTCGAACGTCTCCTTGTCATAGTCTGGAATCGTATCGACCGAAAATCCAGGCGTATGCTTTTTTATGTCCTTTTCGGCGTCCGCAATGACAGTGAGGTTACGGAGGCCCAAAAAATCCATTTTAAGAAGGCCAAGCTCCTCCAGCGTCGTCATTGTATACTGGGTAGCGATGCTGTCGTCCTTTTTGGACAGCGCCAGGGGCACATATTCGCTGACGGGGTTTTTGGTGATCACAACGCCGGCGGCGTGTGTGCCGGAATCCTTGGGCATGTCCTCCAGCGCCATGGCCGTGTCGAGGACACGGCGCACGCGCTCGTCATGGTCGTACATGTCCTTGAGTCGTTTGGACGACGAAAGCGCCTGCCCGAGCTTTATATTCAGTACGTTCGGGATTTCGCGCGCCAGCTCGCTCTCCTCCGCGAATGTGAACGCCATAGCCTTCGCCACGTTCCGAACGGCGTTTTTAGCTTTAAGCGTATTAAACGTCACGATCTGCGCCACGTGGTCCTCACCGTATTTGCGCTTGACGTATTCGATGACCTCGCCGCGCCGGCGCTCGCAGAAGTCGATATCAATATCGGGCATGCTTACGCGCTCGGGGTTTAAAAACCGCTCAAAATACAGCCCGTATTTAATCGGGTCCACCGTTGTTATATCCAGACAATACGACACCACGCTGCCGGCCGCGGAGCCCCGGCCAGGCCCTACCGGTATCCCCTGGCTTTTTGCGTAGGCAATAAAGTCGGATACAATCAGGAAATAGTCCGTAAAGCCCATCTGATTGATCATGTCCAGCTCGTACAGCAGCTGCTCCTTGACGTCTTTCCTGTCCGCGCCGTATTTTTTTTGGAAGCCCTCCAGGCACAATTTTTTCAGGTGTTCCGGAGCGGTCACGCCCTCGGGGAGCTTGAATTCCGGCAGGTGATAATGCCCGAATTCAAACGTCAGGTTGCACTGCTCGGCAATTTTTTCCGTATTGTCGGCAGCCTCGGGATAATCCGGGAACAGCGTGCGCATCTCGTCCTCGGACTTCAAGTAAAACTCGTCCGTTTCAAAGCGCATCCGGTCCGTGTCATCCACTGTTTTGCCGGTCTGGATGCATAAAAGGATATCTTGCGCCGTGGCGTCGGCCTGTGTGAGATAGTGCACGTCGTTTGTGACGACGAGCGGAATGCCCGTCTCCTCATGAAGCTTGATCAGCGCGTCATTAACGGGCTTTTGCTCTTTTATGCCGTGATCCTGCAGCTCAAGATAAAAGCTGTCCGCTCCGAATATATCGCGCATTTCAAGCGCTTTTTTTCGGGCCGCGTCATAATCATCGTTTAAAATCAGCTGGGGTATTTCGCCGGCCAGGCACGCCGATAGCGCTATGAGTCCCTCGCTGTGGCCGCGCAACAGGTCCATATCAATACGGGGCTTGACGTAAAATCCTTCCGTAAACGAGCGGCTGACAAGCAGGCAGAGATTTTTATAGCCCGTCTCATTTTTGCACAGCAAAACGAGATGGTGTCGGACGGAATCGGGGCCGTGCTCCATATCAAAGCGGGTGCGCGGCGCGACGTAGACCTCGCAGCCGATGATCGGCTTGATACCGGCCCGGACCGCCTCTTTAAAAAAATTCACGACGCCGTACATCGCGCCGTGATCCGTAATGGCAACGGCCTTGCAGCCCATCTCGGCAGCCCGCGCGACAAGGTCTTTTATACGGCACGCGCCGTCTAAAAGGCTGTATTCACTATGGACGTGCAGATGCGCGAAGGCCATTTTGCCACCTCATAAAACTCTGTATTTTCGACAGATATATTTACCATTCATCTTAATACGAATCGCCGATTTTTTCAACCGTTGATTCACGCCGGACGTCGTTTTATCAGGTCTGTTATCTTTGTGTTTTTTACATTTATTTAATAAGAATTTCATGAATTTCTGATTTAGTATTGCATCAGCGAACTAATGTGCTATTATTATACTGCTGTTTTTATACATATGAATGATGGAGGAATTTAAATGAAAAAGATACTTAGTATTATGCTGGCACTTATGCTCGCATTGGCGCTGTTCGGTTGCGCGTCCGGTGATTCCAAAACCGACGCATCCGCATCCGCATCTCCGTCCGATACCGAGACGCAGCCGTCCCCAAGTGACACGGCGCCGGCCACCGACGACGCGCAGGAGCCCGCCGCCGATGACGATTGGTCGTCCATACAGGAAAAAGGCTCGATTGTCATCGGTATCACCGAGTACGCGCCCATGAACTATAAAGACGAAGACGGGACTCTTATCGGGTTTGATACGGAATTTGCCGAAAAGGCCTGTGAAAAACTTGGCCTGACACCGGAGTTTATCGTTATCAACTGGGAAACCAAGGAGATGGAGCTTAAGTCCAACAATATCGACTGCATCTGGAACGGGCTGACCGTCACCGAGGATCGCCGGGAGAACATGGCGTTCACAGACAGCTATCTCACAAACCGCCAGGTCGTCGTCATCAGCGCTGATAATGCCGATAAATACACGGATGCCGCCAGCCTTAAGGACGCCACCGTCGTCGCAGAATCCGGATCCGCCGGCGAATCGGCCATCGCTCTCGGCCTGACGGACGCCAACTACATTGCTGTCGACTCGCAGGCCAATGCCCTTTTGGAAGTCAAGGCCGGCACGGCCGACGCAGCCGTTATCGATTACTCAATGGCAAAATCCATGACCGGTGAAGGAACCGATTACACGGACCTGCAGATCGTTTCCGACATTGATATGCAGCCGGAGGAATACGCGATTGGATTCCGCCTGGACAGTACGGCTGTTGAGAAGTTCAACGAAGTCATCGCAACGTTTGAAAGCGACGGCACCTTCTCGGCGCTGGCTGAAAAATACGATATCGCCGATTTGCTTATTGCTCAGTAAGCGGTGTATATATTATAATTAAAAGGGCAGGAGCTTTCACTCCTGCCCTTGAATACTGTCGCCGTACCGGCGACGAAAGGACTGTGCGCACCTATGAGCTTTGTCGCCGTAACGCAGGCCCTGCTCGATGGCTTTGTCAAGACATTTCTGGTATTCATCATTACGCTGGTCTGCGCCGCGCCCCTCGGGCTGGTCATATCGTTCGGCTCGATAGCCCAGTTCAAGCCGCTTCGATGGCTCACGCGGACATTTGTCTGGGTCATCCGCGGAACGCCTCTGATGCTGCAGATTATCATTGTGTTTTACGGGCCGGGACTTATCTTCGGCTGGTCGTCCTTCCCCCGCATGCAGGCCGTTCTCGTAGCCTTTGTCATCAACTATGCCGCATATTTCTCCGAAATCTACAGAAGCGGCATACAAAGCGTGCCAAGAGGACAATATGAAGCCGGACAGGTTCTGGGTATGACACGGTCGCAGATATTTTTTAAGGTTATACTGCTGCAGGTTATCAAACGCATTGTGCCGCCGATGTCGAACGAAATTATTACGCTTGTCAAGGATACCTCGTTGGCCCGCATTATTGCCGTACGGGAAATCGTTATGGAGGCCGAATCCGTCATGCGTCTTGAAGCCATCATCTGGCCGCTTTTCTACTCCGGGGCATTTTATCTCATGTTCTGCGGCATTTTAACACTGCTGTTCGGCTACATCGAGCGCCGGCTCAGCTATTTCAAGGTTTAGGAGGTGTCGTGATGGCGATACTTGACGTCAGCAAGCTGACAAAAAGCTTCGGCCCGGTCGACGTTTTGAACGGGATCGACTTCTCGCTGGAAAAAGGCGAATCACTGGCCCTTATCGGCTCGTCCGGCAGCGGCAAAACAACGCTTTTACGATGCCTCAATTTTCTGGAGCTGGCCGACGGCGGCACCATCAGCGTCGGCGGCGAGATAATTTTCGACGGGGACAATCCATCGTCGTTCACAGACGCCGAGATCCGTAAAAAAAGGCTGCATTTCGGGCTGGTGTTCCAGTCCTTTAATCTGTTCCCGCAGTATACGGCACTGAAGAACATCACACTGGCCTGCGAGCTGCTGGCAAAGGAAAAGCCAGGTTTCAAAGACAATAAGAAAGCGGTCCTGACGGAGATCGAAGAAAACGCCCGGCGGCTTCTCAATCAGGTCGGTTTGTCGGACAAGGTGGATTATCATCCGCATCAGCTGTCCGGCGGCCAGCAGCAGCGCGTGGCCATCGCCCGCGCGCTGGCGCTTGATCCCGATATTCTCTGCTTTGACGAGCCGACGTCGGCGCTCGACCCGGAGCTGACAGGCGAGGTCTTAAAAGTCATCCGTTCGCTGGCCGACAAGAAAACGACCATGGTCATCGTCACCCACGAGATGCAGTTCGCCCGGGAGGTCTCGGACAAGGTATTGTTTATGGACGCCGGCGTCGTTGTCGAGCAGGGGCCGCCGGAGGATATTTTCATGCGACCCAGAGAAGAACGCACACGCCAGTTCCTGGAGCGCTACTCTGCTAATCAATAAATCAAGCCGGCAGCCATATGGCCTGCCGGCTTTTATCCTGCATATTATCCAATTTTTTTACGCTCCAGAAAAAAGGCCAGAATTGTCACAAGATTCAGTGTCAGCGCCGCTATATCCCAAAAACCAATTTCGTCCGTAACGCTCATGATCGCATTCACAGCTAGAAACGGAACCAGCATAAGCTTTGCTGGTTTAAATTTGCGCCAAAGCCCAAACGCAAGCGCTCCGTATGCCGCCATATCCAAAATGAGCAGGACTGCAATCACACTATAAACGGCTTCACCGCCGCTGGTAAATCGTCCTATATAGAGCGCGAAAAGACGCATCCAAAAAAGCATGTTAACAATGAGCAGAATGCTTGTTTTTATGTACTGTTGCTTTTTGATGTTCTCCCCTCCTGCTTTATCAATTCATTCGATGAGGCGTACATGGCGTACATATTATAAAACTTTCTTGACATGATTTCCAGTTTCACAAGTACCATAGCAAAAACCAGACAATCAATAAA
Source organism: uncultured Sporobacter sp. (assembly GCA_963675425.1). Classification (GTDB taxonomy): domain Bacteria; phylum Bacillota; class Clostridia; order Oscillospirales; family Oscillospiraceae; genus Sporobacter. Next base: position 3,717,480 of record OY776214.1, read on the forward strand.
GATACAGGCCGGCTTAAAGTCGGCCCGTCAGACTGTCGAAAAAGCCGCATTCGCGGCTTTTTCGACAAACCGGCTCGTTTGTATAGTTAAATCCGCAATTAATAAGAATCTATATCGTCAGGGTTCCGGTTTCATCCTCAAGCAGGATGAGGATCTTTTCTTCCGCGCCTGTAACGGCGTTGATATAGACGATATAATGGCTGCCGTCGCCGTTCTCGCATTTGAATTCGTGGCAGAAGACCTCGTTTTTCCCGCTTGTGGGAATGATCGCCAGCTCGTGCGACAGAACGGTTAGGTAGGGAGAAATCTTGCTTTTAGCGTCTTCTTCACTGATCTCGACGGCCGGGATATCTCTTTTAACATGGTTCATAACATAACCCTGGCCTTCAAATCCGATGATTTTGCCGCTGTCAAGCGCAACGTGGACTTTGATGAGATCCGGATAACAGATAACGCCGTCTTTCGTGTACGCGAAATTGACGGTCAGCGTGTTTCCATCCATAATTTCGTAGCTTTTCGTCATGTTTTTATAACCTTTTTTCTCCAGATATCGCTGGGCAAGCTTGGAGGCGTCCTTGGCTTCGAGGACGCTTTTTTCAACGATGCGGGAGTTAAAAGCGGCGGCGACGATGCCCCCCTGCTTTGTAACCTCAATGCTGATCGTGCCGCCGTCGGCATTGGCAAAGAACATATATACAGGCAGATTGCCCTCTCTTTCACCGCTGAATTTAATCTTCTTTTCGTTGATGTCCAAAAAGTCGGCGGCTTCTATGAGCGCTTCGTCCTGCGTAATATTGATTTTACCCTCGAGCATCTTCGGCGTCAGACCTAAAATATGCGAGGAGAACGGCCCGTCGTAAATGAGAGACGGCGTTTCCGGGAATGCTTCCTCCATAACGGAAAAGCTGTTTTCCAGAAAATCAATCGTGATGCCGTTCCCCATGCTGGCCGCCGTGTCAGTCACCGCCTGCATTTTATCCGACGACAGACTTGTATTGCCGGCATCGGCCATAAGCTGATTAAGATTCGAGGCTAAAACCGAGGCTGTCTCCGACAGCTTCACAAGATTATCATGCTCTTCCTCGCCCGCCGTTTTGCCGTTCCCGGCCTGTTTGGACAGTATAAACGCATAATCACCGACACGCGTTATAAACCCCGTCATGTTCTGAAACTTAAAGCCGGAAAACGGCAGTTCACTCAAGGCATACTGCGCGGAGAGCGCCTTGCCGTAAACCTCAGTACACACACTTGACATCATCGCTGGCGTATTGGCATAAAGCGTCTTTTGGAGCGCAGTATCTAGCTCGCCGACGCTTGAGACCAATTCAGAAAAAGCGTGTTGATTATTGTTTTCAAGCTGCAGCTTATACTCCTCCGCCTCACGATAGTTTGATAAGGCGATGCCGGACAGAAGACCCAGCGCCACAAGTGTATAGCTGGCAATGACAACGATCGTTTTTCTTTTCATGCTTCCGCCGCCTTTTATATATGTTTAAGAGGCGTCACCACGGATTGCCGTTTACACACTGTCCGGCGAATCCATAAAATTACGCCCCTTTACGGTTTTATCGTTACCATAAAGAGGCGGCATATGTGATGCAATATATGGCTTCCGGTCTGCTTTTCAGCCGGCTCACTCAGCGGCCGGCGGCATTGTTACACCGGCCCATCCTTCAGCATTTTCAGCCTTAATTTCAAACGTGTCGAGCACCGTTTCCAGCTGGGACAGCTGCGAGCTTTGATCGGCGATCGTATAGCTTTGTACAACGGCCAGCACACCCGCGTTCGTATCAATCAGCCAGGCTTCAACCTGCGTTATCCCGTCGTTTGCGGCAATCTTTTCACCGGTAAGCTCACCCGAGCCGATCGGCTCCTGGCCGGACTGCTCAAATTCCGTGAATTTGATATACGAATCGAGAAAAGATGGGGCCAGTGTTTTTGCCTGGGCGTCACTTATAAGGCTGATCTTTATATATTCATTTTCATCCTTGGGTGATATAAAAGTGAAAGACCCGTCAAGATGCCCGGTGTATGCCAATACAGTCTCATCTATTGTCAGCCTGCAAGTCAAATCCTTTGCAGCCGCGATAGTAAGGATTGTACCTTCCGCCGTTTCCTCCTGCACGACAAACGGCTCACCCGACGGCGACGGTGAGGTCGATTCCGACGGCGATGCGCCGGGCTCCTCGGACGGCAAGCCCGACGGAGATACCGATGCGCTGACGGAAGACGACGTATCCGGATCGCCGTCATTCCCCTTTCGGCTGAGCAAAACGGCCGTAAGAACAATGACGATCGCCAAAATGGCCATTAATATGATATATACTGTCTTTTTCATTATACTTCCCCATTTAGTCTGCGGATACCGATATCAATCCGTCGGAGTGTTTCGTCACGCCCCAAAATGCGGCAGATTTCAACAGCGCCGCCCGGCGTGACGGCTTTGCCGGCCGTCGCAATGCGTAATGGCCACAAAAGCGTCGCGTTTTTGACCTCAAGCTTTTCAGCCAGACCAATTAACGCGCCGTGCAGCGTCTCCTGAGACCAATCGGCCAATTGCTCCAGCACAGGCCGGACAGCCTGCAGCATCTGAAGCGAGACGGTCTCGTCCGTTTTGGATTTCTTATGCGTAAAGAGCGCGTTGTCGTATTCCGGCAGCGCTTCAAAGAAATCAATTTTTTCAGGGATGTCCGTGAGCCTTTCACAGCGCGGCTGCAGGAGCGCCGCGACCTCGGCTGCATCTATTGACGGGTTCGTCACGGCCTCATGGATATAGGGCACGGCCAGCTCGGCGAATTTTGCTGGGTCCATTGCCCGGATGTACTCGCCGTTAAAGTACGTCAGCTTGTCGATATCGAAGATCGCCGGCGACTTGGATATGCCCTTGATGTCGAAAATCTCAGCCAGCTCGTCCAGCGTATACAGCTCGCGTTCGCCGCCGGGACTCCAGCCTAATAGCGCGACGTAATTGACAATCGCGTCGGTTACATAGCCCTTGTCTAAAAGATCCTCATAGGACGCGTCGCCATGGCGCTTGGAGAGCTTGTGGTGCGCATCGCGCATGATAAGGGACACGGTGATATAGGCCGGGATGTCCCATCCCAGTGCGTTGTAGAGTATGTTATATTTCGGCGCGGACGCCAGATACTCCGCTCCGCGCACAACATGGGTGATACCCATAAGATGGTCGTCAATAATATTGGCGAAGTTATACGTGGGCAGATTGTCGCTCTTGATTAGTACCATGTCGTCGAGGGTCTTGTTTTCAACGACGATCTCGCCGAAAATGAGATCGCTGTAGGTCGTCGTGCCCTCCCGGGGCGTTTTCATGCGGATAACATGGTTTTCGCCGGCGTCAACCCGGCGTTTGGCTTCTTCATAAGGCAGCGCGCGGCAGGGGTCCACCTCGGCCGAGACGATGCCCAGCTCAGAATGGTCGCGTTCGTCATGCTCTACGTGGCCGCAGAAACAGTAATAAGCAGCGCCCTGCTCGCACAGCTTGTCGGCATAAGGCCGGTAGAGGGGTTTACGCTCTGTCTGCGTGTACGGGCCGACGGGGCCGCCCACATCAGGACCCTCGTCATAGACCAGGCCGACGCCTTTTATGGTGCGGATAATGACGTCTGTCGCGTCCTCGACAAAGCGGCTCTGGTCTGTATCCTCAATGCGGAGGATAAATGTGCCGCCCGCTTTTTTCGCGATGAGATAGGCGTACAGCGCGGTACGCAGGCCGCCGACGTGCATATAGCCCGTCGGGCTTGGGGCAAAGCGCGTTCTGACTTTACCTTTGGGTATCTTCGCTTCCATATCTTCAAACCATTTCATATCGGTTGCCATTTCTTTATTTTGGGCTCCTTTCAGTTTGCTGTTCATATTGTTTAAATTTCACGCGGTACAACCCGACCGGTCATCCCTCGGGTTCCGGCTCGGGGGTGTCGCCGTCCGCGCCGACGCCGTCTGGCGCCGTTCCCTGAACGTACTGCATTTCATACCACTGCTGGCGCGTGATGAGAAGCGGCCGGGGCTTGGAGCCCTCAAACGGACCGACGATTCCCATTTGCTCCATCTGATCAACGATGCGCGCCGCACGCGAGTAGCCCAGCTTCAGCCGCCGCTGAAGCATTGAGACGGACGCCTGTCCGGATTCGAAAATGACCTCCACGGCCTGTGGCAGCATTTCGTCGCAGTCTGGGCCGTCCGATGTATCGCTGTTTTTACCACCGCTGGATTTATCCTCGGCGGCCTTCTCAATCTCGCCCATGACCTCCTCGGAATACTGGGCGTCGCCGCTCTTTTTAATGTGCTCAACCACCTGCTCACGCTCGGCGTCGGTAACCCATGTGCCCTGAATACGGATCGGCTTATGCGCCCCGATGGGCGCGAACAGCATATCGCCATTGCCGACGAGCTTGTCCGCCGCGCCGCCCGCGTCGAGAATGATGCGCGACTCCAGGGAGCTGGACACCTTGAGCGCGATGCGCGAGGGGATGTTGGCCTTCATGAGGCCCGTGATGACGTCGGCACGCGGGCTCTGCGTGGCGATGACAAGATGCACGCCCGCCGCGCGGCCCATCTGCGCCACACGACAGATCGATTCTTCGACTTCCTTGGCCGCCGTCAGCATCAGGTCGGCCAGCTCGTCGATGACGACGACGATCTTGGACATGATTTCGCCGTCCTCAGTTTTTGCCATGATCTTGTTATAGCTTTCAATATCCCGGGCGTTGGACTCGGAGAAGATACGATAGCGCTTCATCATCTCCACAACGGCCCATTGCAGCGCGCCGGCAGCCTTTTTCACCTCCGTTACGACAGGCACCAGAAGGTGCGGTATGCCGTTATAGACGCGAAACTCCACCATCTTCGGGTCAATCATAATAAAGCGCACCTCTTCCGGCGTCGCTTTATAAAGGATGCTCAGAATGAGCGAATTCAAACAAACGGACTTACCGGAGCCTGTTGTACCGGCTACGAGCAGATGCGGCAGCTTGGAGATATCGCCGACGATGGCCTCGCCGCCGATATTCTTGCCGATGGCAAACGTAAGTTTGGACGCGGAGCGTTTGAAGTTTTGCGAGTCGATGATATCACGCAGATAGACGGTGCTCACGGATTTGTTCGGCACCTCAATGCCGACGGTTGAGATTTTGTTCGGCATTGCCCCGATACGTACGCCGTTCGTTCCAAGCGACAGCGCGATATCGTCGGACAGGCTTGTGAGTTTATTAAGTTTGACGCCGGCTTCAAGCTCTGCCTCATAGCGTGTAACAGTCGGGCCGCGCGTATAGCTCGTGACGCGCACGTTGACGCCAAAGCTTTTAAAGGCGGCCTGAAGGCGATCGATGTTCCGGCGGACCTCGTCGGCCGCACCGGCGCTGGACGTGGGGACGCCGACGCTTAAAATATCGATCGGCGGATATGTATAGGTCGTTTTAGGCTTGTCGCTGTCCGGTTTGTTCTCCGGAACCTCAAAGACGTCCGTCGAAGCTGTTTCGGCTTTCTTTGGCTCTTCAGCCGGCACAGGCTTTTTCTCCGGCGGCAGCTTTTCAGGCTGACCGGCCGGCTTTTTTTCCATAAACGGTATATCGAGCGTCATATCCTCAGGTGTGGCTTCCGGCGTCTCGGCCGCCGCGGTTTTCTCAGCAGCGGCTGCGGCTGCCGCTGCGCCGCTCACGATCTCGTCGGGAGGTTTAACGCGGGGATTAGCGTCAAAATACGGATCGTGCTGACCGGCCTCAAACGGCTCTTTTGAGACCGGCGGCTCCTTCGTCCGGCGCGTTTTCGGCTCGTCAAGCGGGATATCGATCACGCGCTTTCCGGACCTTGGCGGCGCCATTTTAACGGGCGCCGGTATAGGCTCTGCCACATTGTCCTCTACATAGGGCGAGCGCTCGCGCTGCTGCACACGCTGCCGGGCAGCGTCAACGATACCGACAATGGTTTTATTGAGAGCCGTCAGCAGCAGAAACAGCGCCGCGCAGATGAGAAGCACCGCCGCGCCGGCTTTACTGAACAAAACTGTAAAAAGCGCCGTTATTGCGCCGCTGAGCGCGCCGCCGCTCTCCAGCGTCGTTCCGGACGTCCAAAGCTCTTTAAACAGGCCGGCTGAAAGTTCATTGGTTCCTGCCGCAGAAAACAAGTACGCAAGGGCACCGGTCATGAGCGGCAGAAACAGCGCGCAGACTATCCGAAGCCGTACGGGCCTGTTCCTGTGGAAGCCAAGGATAACGGCGCACAGAAATAGAACCGGCGGCACGGCAAAAAAACCCCAGCCAAAAAGACCCTTTAGGAATTGGCTGAAAAAGTCTATAAAAATGCCGCTTGTTTTGAAGTATCCCAGCAGTGAGAACACACCGAGCAGAAGAAATAAGCCGGCGAGAATCTCACGTCGGTTTGACTTCTTGTTGCGACGGGCCTCGGCAGCCGCTTTTGCCGCCTTGGAACGCGCGGAAGTGCTGCTTTTTTTCGTGCTTTTCGTTTGTGCCATTAGCTACCTCCACTTGAAAGTGTAAACGACAGGATGATCGTGGCCAGACCCACGACCCACAGGTAATAGGAGAACCAGCTCAGTTTCCGTTTGATCGTCAAAAGCCGCAGGACCATGATTGCCAGATATCCCGAAAATATTGAGACGATAAAACCAAGCAGGTACGAAAAGAAGGACGTCCACAATATGCCGCCGCGGAACGCGGCGAAAAACGATATGATGATGGAAACAACCACGGATGGCAGAGACAGGAATACGGAAAAACGGACGGAGAAATCCTTTTTAAAGCCGAGTGCAAGGCCCGTCGTTACCGTCGCGCCCGTACGCGACAGGCCGGGAATAACGCTGAGCGCCTGCGCTATGCCGATGATGAACGCGTCTTTCGATCGCATCGTCTTATCGCTTAATTTGCCAATCTTAATCTGCCTGTCCGCAACGAACAGCACAACGCCCATCGCAATCAAGGCCGCGCCGACAAAAACAGTGTTTTCCTTTAACAGCACCGAGTGCGCACTGAGCGGCAGGGTCAGTAGAAAAGGCAGCGTGCCGATGAAAATAAAAAAGATCATGCGGATCGTCGGAGGGAATCGCCCATCACTTTCACCGTATTCCACCGTGCGGCCCTTGACGAAATCCGAGCCGTCATGCAGCAAGTCACCAAGTTCGCGGCGGTAAACCATGATAATGGATATAAGCGTACTCAGGCTTAAAAGAAAGTTGAAAAAGCCGTTGCCTTCCTCCGGGACCGTCAGGTGAAACAGGTTGTACAATATGGCTTCGTGCGCCGATTCCGAAACCGGCAGAAAAACTGTCAGGCCTTTGACAAGGCCCAGCAGCATGGCCATAAAGACCGACATGTTTATCCCCCCAACGTTACGCCGAGCCTGCGCGCGGACGGTTCTCCGTTTGATGACCTCAATGCCGCCCGCCCTTTTTCTATAAGATCGCCGGCTTTATAGTATCTTTTGCAACACGTCTATATTAACGCGCTTATGGTCATACCTTCGATGTAATATCTTATCATACCATTGCCTCGATTTCCAGTATTATATACATATCAAACCTGTATACCAAACAAAAAACTGTTTCACCGGAGCGCTTCGCGCCCGGCAAAACAGTCCCTTCTTTTTCCGGCTGGATGCGGCTATCGCGTCTGAAAGATCCTGGCGTCCTCATCCGCCTTTTTTCGCCTGTTTTTATCAATCTGAATATGAAGCCAGTCTAGCGCGTCGGACAACCCGCCAAGCTGATCAATGAGGCCATCGGCGACGGCCTGCTGGCCGGAAATAATCGTGCCGACGTCCGCCGCCAGTTCGCCGGTTTTGAGCATCATTTCGATAAAACGCTCTCGTTTAATTCTGGAATTCTTCGTCACGAACTGGACAATGCGTTCCTGTACCTTACCAAAGTAATCGTAGGTCTGCGGCACGCCGATGACGACGCCCGTCAGCCGTACGGGATGGATGGTCATCGCCGCCGACGGCGCGATAACGGAATGCCGCGCCGCTACGGCCAGCGGCACACCGATACTGTGGCCGCCGCCGAGAACCAGCGAGGCCGTTGGTTTATTCATACTGGCAATCATCTCAGCGATGCCGAGTCCCGCCTCGATATCGCCGCCGACGGTGTTGAGCAGAACGAGCAGCCCCTCAATCTCATCCGACTCCTCAATAGCCGCCAGCTGCGGCATAACGTGCTCGTACTTGGTGCTTTTTGTATCCTGCGGCAGGACCTGATGGCCCTCTATCTGGCCGACGATCGTCAGGCAGTGAATAACGCCCTTGTCGGAACGCGTCGTTGTCGAGCCCATGTCCTTGATCTGTGCGCGCTGGTACGTACCGACAATCTGGTCTTCTTCCGATTCGTTATGGCTTTTATCTTTATTGTCGTCTTTCTCGTTAATCAAGTCCGTCATATGAATCACCTCTCGCTACAGTCTTTGCCACGAGCGGTAAAACCATGCATAACGCTACAAAAATAAACGGCCTTATTCACCGTCCTGTATCTCCGTGATTTTACTCGGCCGCCATGGCATCGGCTCGCGTTTCGTGAACCGTGCCGGGCGGATGCTGCGGCGGCGCGTAAATGGAATATAATTTTAAGGGTCTGTTCCCGGTATTTATCAGATTATGCCACATGCCCGCCGGAATGATAATCGCATCGTTTTCAAATACGTTTCTTCTGAAATTCAGAGTATCCGCACTGGGACCCATCATCACAAATCCCTGTCCCCGCTCGATACGTATGAATTGATCCAGAAAGGGATGCTGCTCCAGACCGATGTCCTCCCGAACGCTAATGCTCATGAGCGTCAGCTGAAGATGGTCTCCGGTCCACAACACAGTTCTGAATGTATTGTTTTGTACCGTAGCCTTGTCTATATTAATGACGAAAGGCTGCCCACCCTGATCACTTAATGTATTATTTTGTTGCGGGTCATATCTATTCAAATTTATCACCTCCTTCCTGATGTCGTATTTCATCTTATGACCCTGTTTTTCAGGTTGTGTTTTTAGGATTATATGAATTTTGCGCTCTGTCTATTGTCTTGCCAAACAGATTTTTTTGATGCCCGGTGCGATAAATTTACAATTTATTCATTTTTTCGATGTTACATTTTGTCTTTCAGTTGTTATATATAATAGGAAGAATTTATTTTGTTACGTTGATTTGGCGGTGACGCTTTGATATTGGATACAAAAGATAAAAAAGAACAATACAATACCGCGCTTTTGGGGCCTGTTTCAGCTAAACGGTTTTTTAATCTGGCCCTATATGCTATTGACGACGAAAAGCTGGCCAGTCAGGCTGCCGTCAAAGCTGTTTCAGATACATACAAACGTTTCCCGGACGAGACAGACCAGCGCGCATTTGAGCGCCAATGCCTGTGTCCGCTGTATCGGTATGGAAAAAAGGCCGTCCGTGAGTGCGGTATTAATAGCGGCGCGGCCTCCCGCTACGCCGATTTTACGGACGGCTGCCAATTGCTGCGCCGGTCGGAAGCGGACAGGCTCGCAGACCTGCTTTCCGGCCTGAGCTTCGAGGAGAGATTTATTTTGCTGCTCTTCTGCTGGTTTCGATGTACGCTCCATGAAATCGCCCGGGCAACCCGGCTGCCCGTCTTCATCGTTAAAAGGCGGCTGAGCGCGGCTGTCGATAAAGTGGAACAGCGCGCCGGCTAAGATGATTCTATACGAACCCACGGGGGCCAATGCCCCCTCATACGCATTTCAGCAATAGCCGCAACAAAAAAAGGACGCCGGCTGGCGTCCTTTAAGACTATCGGAAAAGCCGCGCCCGCGACTTTTTCAGCGTCCTTTGTTGTTCTTTATTTAGACGTACTTTATCACCGACACATATCAATAATGATCTGCGTGAACATTTTAGCGCTGAGGATCAAATCGTCAACGGGTATAAATTCGTCCGTACCGTGCATGCGAGGCTCTACGCCTGGAAAGACACAGCCGAAGCAGACGCCGCCGTCGATGTCGTGGACGTACGTCTGTCCGCCCATCGTCAGGCACGCTCCTTTACGCCCGGAATAGGTCTCATAGACACCGAGCAGCGTTCGGACAAAGTCCGTATCGGCCGGCGTATGATGAAAATCGGTTTTGACGATGTCTTTTACGTCAAATCCCGCTTCCGTCAATTTAGCCACGGCGATATCGTCCATATTGCTCGTCGTCGCGCACTTCGGTGTGCGCGCGTCAAAATTGCCGGTCAGGCCGGTGCTGTCCATTGACAGGACGCCGAAATTGAGCGTTAAGGGGCCGGCAAGCTCGTCGGCCATCGCGATGCCGAGCGCTGTCCCGATTGTGTCGCCGTGCGGGAACAGCGTATTGAGCTTTTTGATACAGGACAGACTGCCGCCCGGCGCCAGAGGCAGCGCTTCCAACAGTTCTAAAAGCGCCGTCTGAGCATTGATACCCGCATGCGGTTCCATCGCGTGGGCGGCCTTGCCGTCCGACGTTATTTTCACAGCGCCTTCCAAATTTTCCACTTTAAGAACCGCGTCTGTTTTTTGCGAGATTTCCGCGCAGACCGGCCGGACCTGCTCGAGCGTCAAGCCCTCAACGACGGCTTCGGCATGCTCCGGCACAGCATTGGCCGTTACGCCGCCTTTAAAACTCATGACGCGCGGCAGCGCGCTTTCCGAAAAACCTGCTGTAAAGGTCGGGACAAACCGGCCTTTTTCGGCGTTAATAACAGGATATTCGCCGTCCGGCGTGAAAACGCTTGGCGGCATGGCGTACTGTTGACGGTAATGGTATAAATCGTCATGGCCGGTCTCCTCAGCCGAACCCAGGAGCACCCGGCAGCCTTTTGTCAGACCCGGTGCGAGCTCTTTCGCGGCCGCCAGCGCATAGATGGCCGCAACAGCGGGGCCTTTGTCGTCGGCCGCGCCGCGCCCGTACAGGTTGCCGTCGCGGACCGTAGCCGTTAACGGGTCCGATGTCCAGCCGTCCCCGAAATTAACCGTATCCACATGCGCCAGTATTCCAAGCACGGGTGCCCCAGCGCTCATGTCCGCCGTAACGACGCGGTTTTCAAAGTTGACGGGCGCAAAGCCTTTTTCTTTGAGTATTTCCGACACTTTACGAAGCGCGGCGGCCGGGCCCGGACCATACGGCCTATCCCGGTCCGGCGCTTCACTGACGCTTTTAACGGCGACGAGCCGCCGGATATCCTCCAGCAGCTCCTCCCTGTGGCAGTCAAACCACGTATCAATAGCGCTTCTCATTGCGTCACACATCGATGAAAACAGCCTTGACACCCTTGTATGTCATATAGCAATCGAGCTTGGACGTCACCTCATACGGCGCGTGCATTGACAGGACCGGTACGCCCGCATCTATCGTATCAATGTTGCGATTGGCCATATACTTGGCAATGGTGCCGCCGCCGCCCTGGTCGACCTTGCCGAGCTCTGCCATCTGCCATATGACGCCGTTTTGATCAAAAACGCGCCGGAGCATGCCAACCACCTCGGCCGAGGCGTCCGACGAGCCGGACTTGCCGCCGGAGCCCGTAAATTTCAAAATGCCCATACCGTAGTTGAGCTTGGCGCTGTTACGCTTTTCGGACACGTCCGGGAAGTTCGGGTCGAACGCGTTGCACACATCGGCCGAGAGGCAAAAAGATTTTTCAAAGCAGTGGCGCAGCTTCACATTCTGGCTGTCGCACAAATCTTCCATAAAGCACTCAAACGCGGCCGACTGCATACCGGACACGCCGTCCGAGCCGATTTCTTCTTTATCGGCCAGAATACACACGGCCGTCTTTTTCGGCGTTTCGATATCGAGAACGGCTTTAAGCGCGGCGTACGCGCACGAGCGGTCATCCTGTCCGTACGAGCCGATCATTGACCGGTCAAATCCGATATCCTGCGCGCGGGACAGGGGCACGGCCTCCAGCTCCGCCGAGAGGAAATCGTCTTCCGTAATCCCATATTTTTCGTAGAGCAGCTGCAAAACCGTATGCTTGACGCGGTCTGTTTCCTTCTCCTCCCCCGTCGGACGGCTGCCGATGAGGATGTTCAGGTTTTCACCGGTAAACGCCTCGCCGAGGGTCTTCTTGGCCTGCTCCTTGCCCAAATGCGGCAGCAGGTCTGTAATCGTGAAGGCCGGGTCGCCGTCTTCCTCGCCGAGCTTGATATCGATAGCGGAGCCGTCTTTTTTAATGACGATGCCGTGGAGCGCCAGGGGAAGCGTTACCCACTGGTATTTTTTAATGCCGCCATAATAATGCGTTTTGAAAAACGCCAGCTCACCGTCCTCGTACAGCGGGAGCTGCTTGAGGTCGATCCTCGGCGCGTCGACATGCGCACCGGCGATATTAACGCCGTCTGAGAGCGGCGACGTACCGATAACTGCCAGCATCAGCGCTTTTCCGCGCACGTTGTGATAAATCTTAAGGCCGGCCTTGAGCGTCATGCCCGGTTTATACGCTTTAAAGCCTCCGGCCTCGGCCATGGAAATGGCTTTTATGACGGCCTCGCGTTCTGTCTTGGCCGCGTCTAAAAAGGCTTTATAGTCCTCAGCGTATTTTTCAGTCTTGGCCTTTTCGTCTTCGCCAATAAGGTCATAAGCATTTTTCTTCGCGGAAAAAAGCTCTTCGCGTTTAAGCATCGGTCGTTCCTCCTAAAATACTGATAATAAATGTACGGGCTTTATTTTCAAATTCTTCTACGGTATCACAGTCGCTGATAAGCACATAATCGCAGTTGTCATAGTAAAAGCTGTCGGGCTTCTGCGCGCTGATACGCATCCGCGCGTAGTCCTCGCTGATCCCGTCCCGCTCCATGATTCGTTTAACGCGCACCTCCGGCGGCGCCGTCACACCGATAATGATATCGCACTTTTCGGCGAGCCCGCTTTCTATAAGCAAGATGGCGTCCACCGCGGCAAGTTCCCCGCCGCCCGCCGCCCACGCGCTCAGCCGCCGGTCAACCTCCACGCCGACGAAGGCGTGGGTAATATTATTGAGTGCCTCCAGCGCTTCGGCGTCGTTAAATACGATCTGACCGAGCGCCTTTCGGTCGAGCGCGCCGTCCTTCACAACGCCGGGAAAGCGGGCGTCCAGTGTGCCGATCATATCAGCGCTGTTTTGAAGCAGCTCGTGATAGACGGCATCGCAGTCAATAACGAGCGCGCCGAGCTTTTTAAGCGCGCCGAGCGCCGAGGTTTTGCCGCCGCCGGTGCCGCCTGTTATACCTATTATTTTCATACTTCCACCACAATATCATAAACGTTTTACGGATTGCGTCTGTTCATACGTGTTTCTGACTATTTTGCCTACACGAAAATAGCCGTACTATTTTGGCCAGATTAATTTCATGCCCAAAACCTGTTCAATTTCCTCCGCCGGCAGTCCGCCGAGACGAAACAAAACCGGTTCATCGGTGGCAAGGCCCACGATCGTTGACTCAATCCCGACCTGACAGGGTCCGCCGTCGACCACGGCGTCAATTTTTCCGTCAAAAACCGTCCGTACATCTTTGGCCGATTTTGGGCTGGTCTGCCCCGACAGATTCGCCGACGGCGATGCCAGCGGCACGCCGGCCAGCTTAATGAGCGCCAGCGTTTTCGGGTGATCAGGACAGCGCACGCCGACGGTATCGCCGCCGGCCGTGACAATATCCGGCACGTTGTCTTTCTTTTTCAGCACAATCGTCAAAGGACCCGGCCAGAACTTTTCCGCCAGAGCATATGCCGCGTCGGGTATATCCCGGCAAAACAGCTCAACGTCAGCCATACCGGACACAAGCAGATTGATGGGCTTTGTCTCGGGCCGGCCCTTGACATCGTATATTTTTAAAACGGCCGACGCGTTAAGTCCGTCGGCCGCCAGTCCGTAAACCGTCTCGGTCGGCACGCCGACCAAGCCGCCGCTTTGAATGATTACGGCGGCGGCGGTCATATCATTATCTTTAATAAGCAGGGTTTTCATGATCAATCCTCAGTCGGCCTCGCCGACGGCTCTTTTGCCAAAGGAGCTTTTTTCAGGCTTCATTCTCGCCTCTCTCGCTGAGCGAGCGTCGCACGCCGGCAGCGGTGGGAGATAATCTGCGACGCATAAACCGCCCTCATCCGTCACGGCTGACGCCGTGCCACCTTCCCCCAAAGGAGGCTTTTGAATCTTGCTTTGCCCCTGTAGAGGCCGATGCCTCATCGGTCTCGGGTATAGGAATGATCCCCCTATTCCTTAAAAAGGGAGGGGGTCAGGTGGGATCGGATTTATTCTTCAATGGCCTTCAGCTTCTCCGTCTGCTCGGCCATAATGAGCGCGTCAACCACCTCGTCCAGATCGCCGTTTAAAACCTGCTCAAGCTTATAAAGCGTCAGCCCGATGCGGTGATCGGTCAGACGTCCCTGGGGATAATTGTACGTGCGGATGCGCTCGCTGCGGTCACCGGTGCCGACCTGGCTTTTACGCTCGGCGGCCTGGGCCGCACACTGCTTGCGCTGCTCCTCCTCGTACAGGCGCGAGACCAGTATTTTCATCGCTCGCTCGCGATTTTTATGCTGGCTGCGCTCGTCCTGGCACTCCACGACAGTGCCGGTCGGCAGATGCGTAATGCGGATAGCGGACTCCGTTTTATTGACGTGCTGTCCACCGGCACCAGACGAGCGGAACGTGTCAATCTGCAGGTCGGCGGGGTTGATCTCAAAGTCCACTTCCTCCATCTCCGGCAAGACCGCCACAGTGACGGTGCTCGTGTGGATGCGCCCGGACGACTCCGTGTCCGGCACGCGCTGGACGCGGTGGACGCCGCTTTCATATTTCAGGCGCGAGTACGCGCCCTCGCCGATGATCATAAAGCTGACTTCCTTGATGCCGCCGATCTCCGTATCATTCATATAGGCGATCTCTGTTTTCCATCGCTTGGAGTCCGCGTACATCGTGTACATACGATACAGGCAGTGCGCAAACAGCATCGCCTCCTCGCCGCCCGCACCGCCTCTTATTTCAATGATAACGTTTTTAGAGTCGTTGGGGTCCGACGGCAGAAGCAGGAGCTTGATCTCTTCTTCGATCTGCTCCATCTCACAGCGCTTTTTATCAAACTCGTCCTGCGCGACTTCCTTAAAATCAGGATCGCTGATCAGCGCGCAGGCCTCCGCCATCTCCCTTTGCGCCTTTTTATGACGGCGGTACGCCTCGACGACGGGATACAGCTCCTTTTGTTCGCGCGCTAGCTTCCCCGAAAGAGTAGGATCGGTATAGACGTTGGGGTCTTCCATCCGCTTTCCAAGCATTTCATATTTTTCTTCTATTTCAACAAGCCGTTCGAGCATAATATCTTCCTTTAATCGTTATTTAAAACAGTATTATTCGTATAAAATCTGATGTTAAATATTATCACACGCCCGCAAAATTGTAAACACTCGGACAGATTGGCAAGCAACGGTGTTCCACCGCTGCTTTGAGCTCTATTCAGCGTATTGGAATGTCCTCATGCTCACGCCGGAAAAAGTCCAGAAATTCCTGATCTGTTTTTTCCACGAAGGCGTTTTTCAGCAAACGAAGATACTGTACATTGCGGCCTGTCCCAATCCCCAGAGCATAATATTCCCCTAAGTCAATAAGCTCCGATATCTGATCATAGGTAAACTCGGTAACAAGCTTACCCTCCCGCACCTCTATATTGTCCGACAGGATAACGGTTCGCTGCCATTGGTCGGCTTCCTGCTGTTTTGACAGCAGCTTAAATTTTCTGTTGGCGATAACAATATCCCGGATGAACGCCTGATAAATACAAAGCAGGGACAGGAGAATAAAAATATACGACGAGACCGTATCGGTTTTTACAACTGACGAAACCGAGAGATAAAGCGTCACGATAAAAAGCAGAATCCACAGTGTTTTATAAATGTGACCGGCTTTTTTTACAGGATGCCTGACCCAATTTTTATATCTTTCTTTCGTTACCAGATAACTGTTTTCAAATGTCACGGTTTACTCCTTTGTTGAAGGTTTGCCTACCCGTTTCCGTCCGGCCCCTTATACTGGGCGAGACTGTCGTGTTTTGACATAAGCGTGATAGCCTGAACGGGACACTGGTTGACACAACGGTAGCATAAAATACAGGTGTTCTGCGTTTCGACTGTCACATCTCCCAGCGTCAGGTTATCCACTGGACAGGTTTTCACGCATAGCCCGCAGCGGATGCAGCGGGCCGGGTTGACTCGGAGCTTTTTTCTGTAATGGCTGACAAAAAACAATTGATACCAGAGCCGCTGGCCTAAAAAGCCCGCCAAAAAGCTGAACGGCCCCCAGCCGTTATGGACCGACCGTCCCTGACGCAAGCACTCCGCGCATCGGTCTATTTTTCGATTGGCCTTTTCAATTTTCGGCTCAATCTCCAAACCGTTTTTAATAGACATAATGGGCGGCATATTTATATTGGCCGGCATAGGAATATGCATGGATGCCAATAACCGGCCCGCATCTTTACGCACAAGCCTGTATGCCAGCCGGCCGCCGTCGCCTGAAAACAGAAACTGTGTTACGAGCGTGATCATATTTTTCCCAGCGAATAGCTGTTTGTTTGTTTTTAGAAAATCCCGCATGAGCAGCGGCATATCGCTGCCGTAAATCGGATACGCAACCAAAATCGTATCGAAGTCCTCGGCGGCACGCCTGAAATCCAGCGGCTCTTCTATGCTGTGCGCCCAGCTGCCGTCAAAGCCGCGCAAAAATCGCTCAACGGCGTATTTTGTGTTACCGGTACCCGAAAAATAAACGGCAAAGATTTTCATGATAATCTCCTTGAATATAGCGTGGCGGTTATGTGTTTCTTCACTTCTTAATGATTAAAGGCTCAGCTTCCTTCAACCATCGCCTCAAGCTCAGAGAGCATTTCCTCGGCATTTATAATTTCCTTGTAGTGCCAATTGGAGTTCAAATAGCAGGTATTTTGCTCCCCAACATATAAATTAATATACTCGAACTCTTTCAGGTCAATAAGGCTAATATAAAACGCGACTTCATTTACATGAAAGCCGGTATCCTTTTGCCGCACACGCCGGCATTCATATCGACTGACGAGCTCTATAAGCGCTCGTTCGTCAATTTCGTCCTTTATATCGTTCCCGTAATAATCAACCTGGGAAACGACTGTATTCCCGGGATTTTTTAAAATGCTTTGAGGCCGCCCCGGTGTCATCAATATATAGGTGATAACGGTCAATCCTAAAACGATACAGGCTATAACAGTAATTGTTATCTTTTTTCTCAGGAATCGATCACCTCCGCCATTTTAACTAATTATACCATAATAATCGTCTGACTTAAAGGTTACAGCCATCGCCACAAATAGCACAACCCCGCATCCGTCCATCGCGGATGCGGGGCTATCGACCGTGTGCACTTATCAATACGATAAATCCACCTTTCCTCTCTAAGATCTCAAGTTTCAATGAGCACACATTCCTGACGCAGCAAGCGCGCATTTCCCGGATGAAAGACAAGCTTTGTCTCCGGCTACGCAACGGATTTCGTATCCCTTCTGCCGTAAACGATGAATTAAACTTCAGATCGCCGAGAATTTAGTCCCGAAAGGGATTGACTTCCGGGATCATTACGTTCCACATCGGAATCACCCTTTCTGTATACATTATACTTCCACAGTTCGTTTTTGTCAAGATTATTTGTTTATTATTTATAACTATTTGCCACTTTTTAAAGGCTGCATGTTGCTTATGCCGGTAAATCATGATAGCATGCCGGCATAATGGACCAGCCGCTTTACCGGTTTAGAAAAGACCGATTTCGTTTTGCCGGTTGGTTTGATTGATTACCATTATTAATAATGTATCGTTTACTGTACAGCGGCGCTTGTGTCCCGGACCGCGGCGCTGTTTATTATTGAGGAGGCAGCTACATGCTGAAGTTAACCGATCTAAAAATACCCGTGTCTTCCCCGGACAGCCTAAGCTCGCATATCGCATCCTGGCTTGGTGTACCGGAGCCGGCGGTCCGCTCCGTAACAATCTTGAAAAAGAGCATTGACGCGCGGCATAAAAGCGACGTTTCGTTTATCTATACAGCCGCTATCAAGTCAGACAGCGAAGACTGGCTATTACGTTCAAAGCCCAAGCTTGTTTCGCCGTATACGCCGCCCGATGCCTATCGTTTCCCCTACGACGGCCTGACCAGCGAGCTTCGGCCGGTCATTGTCGGCATGGGGCCGGCGGGGCTTTTCGCCGCGTTGTGCCTGGCGCGGGCCGGGCTGCGTCCCGTCATTCTTGAACGCGGCCGGCCGGTCGAGGAGCGCATGCGCGACGTTGAACACTTTTGGACAACAGGCGCGCTCGACGAGCGCTCCAACGTGCAGTACGGCGAGGGCGGCGCGGGGACGTTTTCAGACGGCAAATTGACGACAGGCATCCGCGATACGCGCATTCCATTTGTTCTGCACAGCCTCGTCAGACACGGCGCGCCGGAGGATATCCTGTATCTGGCCAAGCCGCACATCGGCACGGACCGTCTGCGCGGCGTCGTGGCCTCGATCCGGCGCGAGCTGCTGGCACTCGGCTGCGATATTCGATTCGGCCACCGGCTGGACGGTCTTCGTTTCGAAAACGGATGCCTCAAGGAAGCCACCGTCTGCCCGGAAAGCGGTTGTTACACATTAAATATAGATCAGATGATCCTCGCGCCCGGCAACAGTGCGCGTGATACATTTAAAATGCTCATGGACAGCGGCGTCAGGCTGTCGCCCAAAAGCTTTTCGGTCGGCGTACGCATCGAGCATCTTCAAAGCGAGATCGATCTGGCACAGTACGGCCAGGCCGCTACGCTCGGTACGCTCCCCGCCGCAGACTACAAGCTGGCCGCGCATCTGAAAAACGGACGGAGCGTGTATACCTTCTGCGTTTGCCCCGGCGGGCGCGTGGTCGCCGCTGCGTCGGAGGCCGGCCATCTTGTCACAAACGGGATGAGCGAATACGCCCGCGACGGTGAAAACTGCAACGGCGGCCTTCTCGTCTCCGTCACCCCGGCTGATTTTAACGGTTCGCCGCTATCGGGCGTGGCGTTCCAGCGACGGCTGGAACGTGACGCTTTTTTGCGTGGCGGCGGCGATTACAGAGCCCCGGCCCAGCGCGTCGGTGATTTTCTGAGTGCACGCGCGTCCGCCGGACACGGACGCGTCGTCCCGACGTATACCCCGGGCGTAACCTGGTGCGACCTCCGCGAGGTACTGCCGCCGGTTGTGTGCAACAGCCTCGCCGAGGCGCTGCCGCAAATGGACAGGCGCATACGCGGCTTCGCGCATCCAGACGCGGTGATGACGGCGGTCGAGACACGCAGCTCGTCCCCGGTTCGGATTGACCGAGACGACTACGTATCCTGCGGGTTTAAAGGGCTTTATCCATGCGGCGAGGGGGCCGGCTATGCGGGGGGAATCATGTCCGCCGCCGTTGACGGCATCCGCGCTGCAGAGGCTCTTTGTGACAGACTTTTCTCAACGCAACCCGATAGTTAATGTCAAATTTATACAAAATATCGACAAACTTTTGTTTATATTGTTCTCTTACCGTTTCAAATTAGTTAAAAATTTAACATAAATCTATTGCAATTTTATTACTCAAGGTTTAATATAGGTAACTGGTGTGGATATGGAAAAGCCGTATCCAGATGAAATCCCGAGCAAATCAAACGGTTAAAGGAGAACGGAAATGAGCACGACGCAACATAACTTAAGCGCCGGCTGCGCCGTAACGGACGAAGAACTACTCAGGCAGATCCGTCAGCTCGCGGCCAATTACAAGGGCAAAGAAGGCAGTCTAATTCAGGTCCTGCACATGGTGCAGGGGGTGTGCGGATATCTTCCGCTCAATGTTCAGCAGATTGTCGCTGAAGAACTTGAACTCCCGCTTTCTACAGTATCGGGTGTCGTTAGCTTCTACTCTTTCTTTGCGACGAAACCGCGCGGGAAGCACACCATCCGGGTGTGCATGGGCACAGCCTGCTATGTTCGGGGCGGCGTCAGTATTGTCGAGCAGCTGGAAAAGCAGCTTGGTATTCAGGCCGGGGACACAACGAAAGACGGCGTGTTTACATTCGAGATCGCACGCTGCATCGGTTCGTGCGGGCTGGCACCGGCCATGCTGATAGATGACACGGTGTATCCGGAAGTTAAAGCGGCGGAATTGCCCGGCATTCTTGAGCCGTGGTATCACAAGTAAGGAAGGTGGACTATGAATAAAACTGTTATCAAAACAAGAGACGACCTTCTGAAGCTCCGCGATACGATCCGGGAACAAAACGGTACATATAAAAATTCGGTCTACGTGTGCGGCGGCGCCGGCTGTGTATCCTCTCACTGTGACGAGATCGTCGAAGCACTGAAAAGCGCTGTTGAGAACGCGGGCCTTAAAAAGGACGTACGAGTCGTCGTGACGGGCTGTATTGGGCTGTGCGCCCACGGGCCGTGCATGGTCGTGGACCCCAATGGCGTCTTTTACGGCGATCTGACGACCGAAAAGGTACAGACCATCGTCACAAAGCACCTGAAGGGCGGCGACGTCGCTACGGAGCTTTGCTACTACGACGAGGAAAAGTGCGAACATCAGCCCTATATGAAGGACATCGGATTTTTCTCCGATCAGGTAAAAATCGCGCTGCGCAACTGCGGACGCGTGGACTTTAACGCCATTGACGACTATATCGCCAATGACGGCTACATGGCGCTGGCCAAGGTCATCCTTGACATGGGCCGGGAAAAGACCGTTCAGGAAATGATTGATTCCGGCCTTCGGGGCCGCGGCGGCGCGGGCTTCCCCACCGGTATCAAATGGCAGTCCGGCATGAACGCCCCGGGCGACGAGAAATACATGATCTGCAACGCCGACGAGGGCGACCCCGGCGCATTTATGGACCGGAGCGTTCTCGAGGGCGACCCCCACAGCGTGATCGAAGCCATGGCCATCGCCGGCTACTGCATCGGCGCGGCTCAGGGTTACGTTTATGTCCGCGCGGAGTATCCCCTGGCCGTCGAACGTCTGGGCAACGCGATTGATCAAGCCCGGGAATACGGCCTTTTAGGCAAAAAGATCTTCGGCACCGACTTCTCCTTTGACATCGAGATCCGCATCGGCGCGGGCGCGTTTGTCTGCGGCGAGGAGACGGCGCTCATCAACTCCATTGAGGGCCGCCGCGGTGAGCCGCGGCAGAAGCCGCCCTTCCCCTTCCAGGCCGGCCTCTGGGAAAAGCCGACCATCATCAACAACGTTGAAACGCTGGCAAATGTCCCGGCGATCATCTTAAAGGGCGCCGAGTGGTTTGCGTCCTACGGTGTCGGTAAAAGCCGCGGCACAAAGGTCTTCGCGCTGGCCGGAGACATTGTTAACTCCGGCATCATCGAAATCCCGATGGGCATGCCGCTTCGGAACATCATCTTCAAGATCGGCGGCGGTATGAAAGATGGCAAAGCCTTCAAGGCCGTCCAGTCGGGCGGGCCGTCCGGCGGCTGCCTCACGGCCGACCATCTGGACGTCTCCGTTGATTATGAAAGCCTCGCACAAATGGGCGCGATCATGGGCTCCGGCGGGTTGATTGCCATGGACGAGAACACGTGCCTCGTGGACACGGCCCGGTACTTCATGGAATTTGTTCAGGATGAGAGCTGCGGCCACTGCGTCCCCTGCCGTAACGGCACCAAGCGCATGCTTGAGTTGCTCCTCAAAATCACGTCCGGACGCGGCGAAATGGCCGATATCGACGAGCTTAAGGAGCTGGCCGAAACGGTCGGCGAGACGGCTATGTGCGGCCTGGGCCAGACAGCCCCGAACCCCGTGCTCACGACGCTGAAATATTTTGGCGACGAATACCTGGCGCACGTTGTGGACAAACGCTGCCCCGCGCATATCTGCAAATCCCTGACTGTTTACAGCATCGATGCGGACAAGTGCCGCGGCTGCATGGCCTGCGCCAAGAAGTGTCCCGTCGGCGCTATCACCGGCGAGCTGAAAAAGCCGCATACGATTGATACCGAAAAATGCATCAAGTGCGGCGTCTGCAAGGACGTGTGCAAATTCGATGCAGTCGTTTATTAAGGAGGGCAGAAAATGCTTGAACTGACGATTAACAATAAAAAAGTGTCTGCCCCTGAAGGCTCGACGATCCTCCAGTGCGCCAAGCTTGCCGGGATTAAGGTCCCGACGCTGTGCAACCTCCCCGGCATCCACACAAACGGCTCGTGCCGTATGTGTGTCGTCGAGGTCGAGGGTCAGAAAAAGCTGTTGGCCTCCTGCATCGTCAAAGCGCAGAATGGAATGGTCGTGAGGACAAACACCGAGCGTGTTAAAAAGGCCCGGGAAATTATTTACGACCTCATCATCGCCAACCATCCGCAGGACTGCACCCACTGTCAGAGAAACCAGAACTGCGAGCTGCAGGACTTAGGCTACACGCTCGGCATCACCGAAACACGCATTCCCAACAAATCAACGCCCGAGCCGCTGGACATCACCCCGTCCATAACCCGCGACCCGGCTAAATGTATCCTCTGCCGCCGCTGCGTCACGGCCTGCAACGAAATCCAGGGCGTCGGCGCAATAAGCAGCCAGAACAGAGGCTTTGACACGACCATCTCACCGGCGATGAGCCTGCCGCTGGAAAGTGTCAACTGCACAATGTGCGGCCAGTGCGCCGCCGTTTGCCCGACGGGCGCCATCGTCGAGACCGACGCCATCTCCAAGGTTTGGGCGGCGATTAATGACCCGACGAAGCGAGTGGCCGTTCAGGTCGCTCCCGCTGTGCGCGCCGCGCTCGGCGAGGAATTTGGCATGGAGGTCGGCACCCGCGTCACCGGCAAAATGGCCACAGCCCTGCACGACCTAGGCTTTGACGATGTCTTCGATACAAACTTCGCAGCCGACCTCACCATCATTGAGGAAGGCACGGAGCTGCTCGGCCGGCTTAAAGCCGCGCTGACCGGCGGCGAGGCCGTCCTGCCGATGATCACAAGCTGCTCCCCCGGCTGGATTAAGCATATCGAGCATGCGTTCGCCGGCCAGCTGGATCACCTGTCCAGCTGCAAGAGTCCGCACACCATGCTCGGCGCGCTCATCAAGAGCTATTATGCCGAGAAAACCGGCGTTCCGGCCAAGGACTTTTATGTGGTCTCCGTCATGCCCTGTACGGCGAAGAAATACGAGATTGAGAGGCCTGAAATGCAAAATGACGGCCTGAAAAATGTCGACGCCGTCATTACGACGCGCGAGCTGGCCCGCATGATCAAGACGGCCGGTATCGACTTTGTCAATCTCCCCGAGGGCGAGTTCGACCTGCCTCTGGGCCTGTCCTCCGGCGCGGCCGATATATTCGGCGTCACCGGCGGCGTTATGGAAGCGGCGCTTCGTACGGTGTACGAGCTGACAACGGGCCGCGAGCTGCCCTTCAAAAACCTGCACGTCACGCCGATCGTCGGCCTTGACAATATCAAGGAAGCGTCCGTTACATTTGAAAATGTCAAGCCGGAGTACGCTTTCCTCGAGGGTGTTACAGCGCGCGTCGCCGTCGCCAGCGGTCTGAAAAACGCGGATGTGCTCATGAAGCAAATCGCTGAAGGCACAAGCCCCTATCACTTTATCGAGATCATGGCCTGCCCGGGCGGCTGCATCAATGGCGGCGGACAGCCCCGCATGGCCGGCAAGCCGGAGGACTACAGGGCGCGCCGCATGAAGGCGATTTACGACGAGGATGAAAGCAAAACTCTGCGTAAGTCCCACGAAAATCCCTGCATCAACGAGCTCTACTCAGACTTCCTGCATGAGCCCAACGGGCATATCCCCCATCACCTGCTGCATACGACGTACACCAAACGCGGTAACTTCAACGAATTCGTCGAAGAATAAGTTTTATCTACTCCCCGCCTTCCGGCGGGGAGTAATTTTATACTCGCGGCAACTACAGCGAGTTCTGTAATCAGTGCTTTTAACATCCCGCCTTCCGGCGGGATGTATTTTTATCACACGCGACAACTGCAACGAAAACGGTGTAACAATCGTTATGCCCCGTCGGCAACGGTAGTTAACGATTGTCTATTCACCCGCAAAGCCTTCCCCTTGAGGGATAGGTGGCACGGCCTAGCCGTGACGGATAAGGTAATTCAATCTAGCTAAAAGAATGAGCGTCTGAATTAAAGAACAACCATTGACGTGTACGGCACATAACTTATTATCGCCATCAACAAGACGGGCGGCCACAGGCCGCCCGTACGTTTATCTATAGTCCATTATCGTGTAAGGCTAAGGCAATGCCGTTTACCTGTCCACCCTTATGAGGCTGGTATAATCGAGATTTCAACGCATTCAACACCGTCAATTTCTGTGAGACCAAAGGAAACCAGCAGATTATAGGCCGAGTTGATGTAATAAGTGATGACGCCTCCGTCCGCAACGGCATATCCGTAGAGCTGGAATGTGTTTTCCTCAAGCAGCTGGGCGTATTCCCCCAGCGCACCCTCAACCGGCATCGACAGGTCGTCAACCCGGTAATAATAGAAGGTTTCGCCCAGGATGTTTTCAGTCTTATAAACCGACGCTTCCGCAAAAGCGCCAAAATCCGGCACGGGATAATAATCCTTGTAATACTTCGTATCTGGAAGAATTGACGCCAGCGTAACAGGCTTTGAATCGTCCAGCGTCCCGACCATGTTTATAGGAACGGCAATATTGATATTCTGCGCGTCGACGGCTGTCATTGTCGTCACGCCGATGACCTTACCCGTGCTGTCCAGCAGCGCGCCGCCGCTGCTGCCGGAGGAAATGGCAGCCGTGGTCTGGATACAGTCCACGCCGAGAATCACACGGGAAGCACTTGAGATAATTCCCTGCGAAAAGGTGTTTTTAAAGCCCAGGGGACTGCCAATGGCATAGGCGTCCGCACCGGTTTTAATCGCGTCGGAATTGCCCATCTCCAGATAGGAAAAGCCGCTGCCGTCTACCTGAATGAGGGCAAGATCGTTGATTTTGTCTGTATCGTAAACCCCGGAAACCTCATATTCCTCACCGTCATACGTCGTAATGACAGCGCGCGCCGCGCCACTGATGACATGGTAGTTCGTCACGGCCATGCCGTTGCCATCAATAAAAAAGCCGCTGCCGGTCTTAATGGCCGTATCCTTAATATCGTAAATCTTTATATAGAAGACGGCCGGCGAGCATTTATCGTAGATCTCTTGCGCCGTCAGTTTTGCCGTGAGTGTCAGGCCCTGCCGGAATGAAGCGTTTACCATGCGTACGACAACGGCGGACGCCTCGCTGCGCTTGATCGTACTGTTGGGTAAAAAGACTCTTGTCTGGCCGCTGCCTGTCAGCACACCGGCTCTGTAGAGCAGATAGACAGCATCACAGTAAGACGCATCCATGGGCACGTCGGGGACTGCGCTTGCCTCAACGGTATTCTTGGCTGCCAGAGCCTCGGCCGGCAGCGCGCCGGCCAGGATCATTGCGAAATCCGCACGCGTCGCCGCCGCACCATAATCCGAATAGGCCTCGTCGATAATGCCGTTTTCGAGAGCATACGCAACATACGGCTCGTACCACAGCTCCGCGTTTGAAAAGTTGGCGGAACCCGTATAATATATGCTGTGTATACAGGCGGCCAGCTTTATGGCTTCGGCGACCGTCAGTGTCGATTCCGGCTCAAATGTCTTGTCTGTCTTACCGTTGATCAGGTCATATTCGTAAGCGGCCTGAACATACGCGGCATACCAATCCGAGGTAGCAATATCCGTAAACCGTCCGCTTTGATATGTATTGATACGATTGAAATACGACAGCCCATCAACGGCCGCCGACGTAATAGGCAGAACGGAAGACAGCAGGATTAGAATCAGCAGTACGGATATAACGCGTTTTTTCATGATAGGCCTCCAAACAGATTTCGATGCCGCCGGCTGTGAGCCGAGGACGAGCATCTTCTTCCTTATTATACTTGAAGCGGGTGTTATTAACAATATCAACCGCATGGATTTTACACTTTTATTTTGCCGCCCGCCAAGGGCACAGATCGATCGCCCCCCAATGTTCACATTTTATTCATAAAGTGACTTTCAAATTGCGATAAAATTATTTGACTGTCTTCGTTTTCGACAAAAATCATCCATAAAAAGGAGTCTTAACCGTGCGGGAGGATAACAAAAACGATAACAGCAGACCCCCCTCGCCACTGCTGCGCGGTTTTTTCCCGTATGTGTGGCTTTTGATCGGCCTGTTTGCCTTATTTTTGATCCTCGCGCCGCATGTCCGCATGAACGGCTCATCACAGCTTAATTATGCTTCCTCCACACTCTATGACGGTGATAAAAACGTCCGCATGATAATGGCGGCGCTTTTATCTGCCCTTGCTATAGCAGCCGCCGTACTTTTGGCCAAACGGCGGCTGAGCGCTGAAGCGGGACTCGTCTTGATCGTTATGGCCGGCGTTATACTGCGCTTCGGCACAATGCTCCACACCCCTTTTTACGTACATGGCCATGACATTGGAAGCTTTGACGGTTACGGCCATCTGGCCTATGTTTATCATATTTTTGAGACCGGAACTCTGCCGGACAGCTATCTCGGCCAGTTTTATCACCCGCCCTTCGCGCATATTGCCGACGCCGTTGTCGTCCGGCTATACGCCTTTATATCGGGCCAGACGTATCTGGAAAACATATTCGAGGCCGCCAAACTGGTCCCGTGCTTTGCTTCCTGCGCGTTGATGCTGGTCTGCTGGCGTCTTTTCGGTACGCTTGATTTTTCTAAACGTGCCAAAATCATCGCGATGTCCGTCGTCGCGGTGCATCCCACCTTCATTTTAATGTCTTCCAGCATCAACAACGACATGCTGATGGTATTTTTCTTCATGGCTGCCGTCTTGTACACGGTCCGCTGGTATAAAGACCCATCGTATAAAAACATTCTTCTGACCGCCGTTTTCATTGGCTGCGCCATGTCCACGAAGTTTTCCGGTGCGCTTGTAGCCGTTTTTACAGCAGCCGTTTTCCTCGTCGTCTTAATCCGCAGGAGCAAAGCCGGAAAAGCCCTGCCGCTCTTCGCCCAGTTCTGGGCATTCGCCATGGTATGCTTTCCGCTCGGTTTATGGTACTATGTACGAAACCTTCTCCTGTTTGGCCAGCCCATCGGCTATGTCGCGCAGCTGGGGACAGACAGCGCGCTGTATACCGGGGGATATACGGTACTTGAGCGTTTTTTATCGTTTCAACCACTCCGCTTATTTAGGGAGATTTACTGCGATCCGTGGAATCAGTTTAATCTCTGGGAATACACCGCCAAATGCGCGCTCTTCGGAGAATTCACGTTTTCAGACGCGCACCGTGTTTTTGCCGTTATTCTGATCATGGCAAGCCTTGTATTGATTATTCTGTCGCTGTACGCCATGGTCCGCCTCGTCTTTTTTGGCCGGCGAGAAACCCGGCTCGGCACATGGACTCTCGGCGCTGTTTGGGCGCTGCTCATGGCCTCTTTCGTTTATTTCAATATTAAGTATCCCTTCGGCTGTACGATGGACTTTCGATACATCGTGCCGACCGTTATAACGGGCGCTGGTTTTCTGGGGCTTTTATTCGACAGGCTGCCGGTGGGCCGGTCCGGCGCTGCTTTACGAGCGTGTCTTATCGCCGTTTTATGCGTTTTTGGTGTGGCGGCTGCCGGCTTTTACATCATATAGCCAGTAAGGTACGATAGGCTGTCCAATATGGGAGCAACGGCATAGACGGACCTAATTACCCGCGCGGGTACAATTCTTCGTTATTTTTAGCGTGCGGAGCACATGCGAGGTTCTTATGAAAGACTATAAATCCCTGGCCTTTGAGTTTATGCGGTATCTGCTCGTTGGCGGTTCGGCGTTCCTCGTTGATTTCGGGGTGCTCGTCCTGTTTAATAACATCCTGCCGGAGCTTTTCGGCTACCGCCTTTATATCGCCACGGCGCTGGGTTTTATCGCCGGCCTTATTTTCAATTATATTTTTTCGATCCTTTTTGTTTTCCAGACAGCCAGAGATCATATAACGGGCCGGTCGTTCCGGTCATTTATGGTGTTCACACTCATTGGGCTGATCGGCCTGGGGCTCACGGAGCTGGGCATGTACGCCGGCACGGAGCTTTTAGGCATTCACTACATGCTCGTGAAAATGATTGTTACAGGGATTGTTTTAATATGGAATTACCTTGGACGGAAGTTTTTCGTATTCAGGCAGCCGGACAAACCGGACGTCCATTAAAAGCGTCTATCCAACGGATTACGCCAACAGAGCTTAAACCCAGAAATTCTATTTGATGAAACCGGGAGACAGGAAATGGCTGAAAAGACGGCAATTATCATCGGGGCCGGCCCCGCGGGCCTGACATGCGCGTATGAGCTGCTTACAAGGACGGATATCCGTCCGATCATTCTGGAGGAAACGCCCTATATCGGCGGCATCTCCAGAACGGCGGAATACAAGGGCAACCGGATGGACCTCGGCGGCCATCGCTTCTTTTCAAAAAACGACGAGATCATGGCGCTGTGGAAAAAGATTATGCCCATTCAGGGCGCACCGGCCCTTGACGATAAGCTTTTAAGTCGTGAAAAGCCGTTGGAGCCGGGTGGGCCCGACCCGGAAAAAGCGGACGCCGTTATGCTCGTGCGGAACCGCGTTTCGCGTATATTCTATTTGCGGAAATTTTTTGACTATCCGATATCCCTCAAGGCGCAGACTTTTATCAATATGGGCTTCGGGCGTACGATGAAAGCCGGCTTTGGTTATCTCGGATCGGCTGTCTTCAAGCGAAAAGAAAATACGCTGGCCGATTTTTATATCAACCGCTTCGGCAAGCCGCTGTACGAGATGTTTTTTGAGGATTATACCGAGAAGGTCTGGGGCATCCATCCCTCAAAAATCGCGCCGGACTGGGGCGCACAGCGTGTTAAAGGCCTGTCCTTATCCAAGGCCGTTTTCAACATTATAAAAAAGCCTTTCGTTGGAAAAAACGGCAAAAACGTCGAAACGTCTCTCATTGAGCAGTATTTTTATCCCAAAAAGGGACCGGGCCAGCTCTGGGAGCATCTGGCCGAGCTTGTTCGTGAACTGGGCGGAGATATCCGGATGAACACCAAAGCCGTTTCGTTTAACAGCCAGGATAACCGTGTCATGTCGGTGACCGTTGAAACGGACGGGAAAACAGAAACGCTTACCGGCGATTATTTTATCTCCTCAATGCCGGTTAAAGACCTCGTTGCCGGCCTGGGAGACGCCGTACCCGAGGACATCCAAGGCATTGCCGCCGCACTTCCCTACCGGGATTTTATCACCGTCGGCCTGCTAATGAAAAAACTGGAACTCAAAAACGAAACGAAGATGAAGACGGTTTCGGGGATCGTGCCCGACTGCTGGATCTACATTCAGGAGCGGGACGTGAAGATCGGGCGGCTTCAGATTTTCAACAACTGGTCGCCATATATGGTCAGCGACCTTGAAAACACGGTATTCGTCGGACTGGAATATTTCTGCGACGAAGGCGACGACATGTGGAATATGTCCGACACCGATTTCATCGAACTGGCAACAGACGAGCTGGAGAAGATTGGCGTCATCCGCCGCGAGAACGTTCTGGACAGCGTGCGGCTGCGCGTTAAAAAAGCATATCCCGCCTATTTCGGTTCGTACTCGGAATTTGGCCGCGTTCGCGCAAGCCTTGACGCTTTTGAAAATCTCTACTGCGTGGGGCGCAACGGACAGCACAAATACAACAATATGGACCACTCCATGCTGACGGCGATTGAAGCCGTGACGGCGATTAAAGACGGCAAAACCAATAAAAACGACATCTGGAACGTCAATACTGAGACAGAGTACCACGAGACGAAAAAAAGCTGACGCGCCCGGCGGCTGCAACGCTTAAACCAAACCCATACAAAAGGCCGTGGTTTCCGATAGGAAACCACGGCCTCATTATGTAGTTTGAGCTTCAGCCGGTCAGTGCCGGTTTAACCGGCTGCTTTGTGAAAATACTGTCAAGTGTAAAGACGATGACGAAAACAGCCGAAACAACCGCCCATAGGAGCATGTCTCCAAATTCGCCCATTTTGCAAAATCCGATGACCGCTTCGGCCAGGTATACAGTACCCGCCGTAAAGCTGCCAAGCTTACTGTCGCACATGATGATGGCAACGAGCCCGCCCACCAGAAACGCCGCCATTGTCACGGCCCCGGTCTTGGGGCCGAGACTCCCCAGCACAGCTCCGGCTGCATTTGTGATGACGGCCAGCGCATAGGTCTGAAGTGCAGTGACCGCTGCTATGAGAACGCTGACAACACCAATAATGATTTTGACGACCTTCATTAAACGTCCTCCCTGTCTGTTGTATATTTTCCGCAGCTGCGGTAAGGTACACAGATAAAAGAGTGACTGTACCGTTTATTCAGTCGGGGCTGATACTGGCCTTTTGACAAGTCCGGCTATGCAGGCTGTTCAGCGGAATTTTGCTATATAATGACCTTTTTTGTCTTCTGGTCTTCGTTTTTTGTTTTCAGGACCTTCTTCTCGCTGAGTTTTTCATCCGGCTCAAACTCCAGGCTATCCGGCGTTTCAACTTCCTCTTCGTCGTCCCAGGAAATTGTCATACCATCCATTTTAACTGTTTTACCTTTTAGATTTTCATTTTTTTCGACCAGCGCCATAAAAACGCCTCCTTTGCTACAGCACAATTGTAGCAAATCGCTCGATATTCGTCAACTGAAACGGCGGACAGTCACGCCAGTAATAAATTACCACGCGTCGCGCGCGAGTCCCGTCGAAATAAAGGCGCTGTCTTCCCTTCAGGTCGGAAAACAGTGCCTTTTCTCTGTTTTTAATATCCTTCCCTATCAGGACCGCTGCCGGCGTCCGGGCCGCCGCCCGTTCCGGATACCCGGACGGGACGGTTATTCCAGTACAGGCTGTCGTCCATGCCGTGCTTGAAGCTCTTGCTGGCGAGAATAAAAGTACCCGTCAGAACAAATAGCGCCAAGCTCGCCACCGTAATAACGAGACTCCAGCTTTCCATCTGGCCGGCTGAAAAAAACTCGTCGATGATCACCGACAGCGAATTAATGGATACATGGATGATGATCGGCGCGATAATGGAGTTGCTTCGATAATACACAAAGCCGATGATCAGCCCCAGAATGAACGCGTACACCCCCTGCACGACATTGAGGTGATAGATACCGAATAACAGCGCCTGCAGAACAAGTGCGACTTTTACCTTTGTAATCTTGCGCAGCTCGCCGAAAACGAGGCCCCGGAATAATATCTCCTCAAAAATCGGACCGATGATGCCTACGGATAAAAGCGTCAGGACAAAGCTGCCGCCGAAGATCATCTCCGACATCTGCTCATAATTATTGAATACCTTAGAGAAAATATCGATCTGGCTTAAAAGCGTTAAAATGATCGCGAGCATGTAACTGAGCGAGCAGCCGAATAAAACAAGGACCGGGATGCTTAAAGGCCGGATGCTCCGGACGCTCACAAAGGTGAAAAGCTCCTGCCTGCGCTCCCGGTAAAACAGATAGTAGGTGGGCACGGTGATCGCAACGGCCAGAAGCAAAACCCACGGCGTCTGCGCCGCGAGATAACTTGTAATTTCGAGAATCACTTCATCTAAATCAGGCTGCAGGCCGGTGGCGGCTAATGCCATAAACTGCCCGATCATATGCACCACACCAAAGCCCAGCATGATAAACAGCTGTGCGATCTGATAGATGGCCAAAAACAGCACGATGATACCGATGGCCTTAAGGATCTTCATTTAACCAACTCCACTGTGATTTTATGCGCCCGGCGGCTGCCGTACCGCTTGGAAGCATATGGACATTATATCTTACGGCACCGCCGTTGTCGAGCTTAAGGTGTCGGACTCAGCGACATGTCGGCCAGTAACCCTGCCGTCCGCGCTTTTCCGCCCGTCAACTCTCTTAATTTCATCATCACCACCGGCTAATATACCTCAATTTCATTCTGACAACAGACGGTTTTTCTCAGCTCGCCAATAGAAATTTTTCTGCGGATACGTTGTCTATACCGGCGGCATCGCTTCCACTAATGCTACTGTAATGAGAATAGCAAACAAACCCCAAACATATTAAAACAGAATTTTCTTATATCAATAATTGAGAAAAACAGCTCGAAAATTCGTCAAAATATCAATATAGCAGTTCCTGAATTAATTCGATACTAAATATGGTTATAGCTCACACTCACCAATACAGTAATTGAAACAAAAGCGGAAAGGCGATGTTATTTAGCACATGACTAGAGAAAAAAAAGGAAATCCGAAAAGAGGCGGCAAGCAAAAATCCATAAAAAACAAACTGATTGTCTATATGGTTACAATGGCAGCGGCCATAACGATCCTAAGCGGTACGGTTTTGTGCATCATGCTTTATTCCAACATCAACCGCAATATGACAGAACGGGTGCAGGAAAGTGCTGTCGCATATAACGATTCAATCAGTAATGCAATCGAGGCCTACCGAATGAAAGTTGAGTCGCTCGCTCAAAATCCCTCGGTGACCGATGAAAGCAAGTCTGCGGAAGAACTGACGGCGTATTTGAATGAACTGGCTGCGCTTAACGGTTTTCGCTCTATCAATATAACCGATGCCAACGGTATTGATTTAAACGGTATTGATCTCAGCTCCAGAGAATATTTTAAGCACGGAATGGCCGGAGAAACCTATATTTCCGGCACGCAGGTCAGTAAGCTCGACGGCTCCGTTATGCTCATGATGTGCACAAAGCTGAACAACGGGAGCGATTACGGCGGCGTATTATTCTGTGATTGCGCCAGCGACACGTTCAGCGCCATGATAGACAACGTTTCCATTGGCGATACGGGCTACGGCTTTATTGTTGATAAAAATGGAACCATCATCGCACATAGGGACCGGGACAACGTGACAAACTTTGTCAACTATATAACCATGGCCGAAGAGGATGCGTCTTATCAAGGCATGGCTGATGTCGTACAGCAGATGATTGCCGGAAAAACGGACGTGGCCCAGGCCACGCTCGACGGCCAGCGCCTGTGCGTCGGCTTTACGCCGATACCGGGCACCGACGGGTGGAGTATCGCCGTGGGCGCCAGCGTCGGGGAGCTCATGGGCAGCTTCTATACGAGCCTGGGTATAACGGCCGGAATGGTTATATTGTTTATCATCTTGTCCGTAATCCTGTCAACTATCATCTCAAGGCCCATCGCGAACCCCATCACCTCCATAGTCCGGAGAATCGAGCTTTTATCCGAGGGCGATTTACATACGGAGGTGCCCCGCTTTAACAACCGGGATGAAATCGGTGAGCTATCCAGATCATTTGCCGGAACAGTGGATACCTTGCAGGATTATGTGACGGAAATTTCGAGCGTCCTGGACAACTTGGCCAAAGGCGATTTCACAGTGGAATCCGAGCAGGATTACCGCGGAGATTTCAAGCCCATCAAGACCGCACTGGTTACCATTATCACCAACTTAAACCAGGTTTTCAGCGGCATTTCACAATCCTCAAACGACGTAACACACGCCGCGCAGCAAGTATCCGGCACGGCCCAGACCATGGCGCAGGGCGCCTCGGAGCAGGCGGCGGCTGTTGAGGAGCTCTTTGCCACGGTAACCGAAATCGCCAACGACGTCAGCCGGAACGCCGCCAACGCCGAAAAGGCCGCCGAGCTCTCTCAGGAATCTTTCTCCGGCGTAGAGGTTGGAAACCAACAGATGCGGAAAATGGTGGATTCTATGGCGGATATCCACAAAACATCCTCGGAAATTGGCGCAATAATTAAGACCATTGAGGACATCGCCTTCCAGACTAACATCCTGGCCCTTAACGCCTCGGTGGAAGCCGCGCGCGCCGGAATGCACGGCAAGGGCTTTGCCGTGGTTGCCGAGGAAGTAAAAAATCTCGCCAACAAGAGCGCCACGGCGGCTCAAAACACAAATTCTCTGATTACCAATTCCCTCAGCGCCGTGGAAAATGGCACACATATCGCCAGCGAAACGGCAACGGCCCTGAGCGGCATGCTTGAAACGGCGAAGCAGACGTATGAACTGATCACCCAAATCTCTAAGGCCAGTGAGACGCAGGCGGCCGGAATTGAACAGGTCCATCACGGAATCGAGCAGATTTCCTCCGTCGTGCAGGCTAACTCCGCGGCCAGCGAGGAGACGGCCGCGACGAGCGAGGAGCTTACAAGCCAAGCACAGGCAATGAAGGAATCCATCGCCTACATGAAGCTGAAAAAATAAAACTTAATAGGCCCTAAAGAAACAGAGCCTGGCGCCCTACAATGCGGCGCTACGGCTCTGTTTTTCGGTTTATCGGCTGAATCAATACGCCACTGCCTAACGCTGCCGAAGGCTCCTCACAGGACGGTCAGCCAATTTATGAGCAATATGAGCGCTACACCCGGAACACCCAGTACGCCGACAATCACAGCGTTAATCCAGTTGACGGCCACCGTGATACCGACAAACGCGCCCAGCCAGTTGAGCGCAAACAGCGCAATAAAGCCCACAACCGTGTTCAAAACCAGCTTAAGGATAATTTTAATCGGTTTTTTAAGTATGATGAATACAACGAGGACTAATATCGCAACGACAATAATAACGCCCGTCGTTTGAAGGCCTGACACAATCACTCCCCCTTTGTCAGTCTGTCCACTAGTACTATATTCACGGTTTCCGAAATATTTCATGAAAAATGGTCATGCCTTCGTTTATTTCGGCCGTGATAAACAGCGTATCGTTTATATTATAAACGGGTTATACGCGCATGCGGTCACCTTCCGGGTCTCAAAATTTCATAAATTTTCACGTTTAAATTGGGCGATTGTGTCTCATAATAATCTCGGACATGAAAACCCGGCTGTATTAGGCCGGTGCCAGCGCTATGAAATATTGTGCGAAACGCGCAGTGTAAAAAGCGTCTATGGCGAATGGCTGTCAGTCGGCAGGTTTAAGATTTATATGCAAAGACGTATGTGAATCGATTTTTGTGTCTGAGAGCGGTGGCTGTTTTAATTAACAGCCACCGTTTTGTTGTATCAATAAAAAAGCAGATATGCTTTCACGATTATTAAGGCTAAGCTGTATCAAGGCTGATTCTTTTTTCGTCACAGCAGACGCTGTTTAAAGCTAACGGACCGAAAAAATCGCTTGATTTTATCATTTTTTTCAGATATACTATATATCTGATAGAATTGTCTATTACATCTCTATATATAGGGGAAACACATGAGAAAAACAGCCGCTCCAGCTTCATATTCCAACGAGAGCATCTCCGCGCTCAAGGGCGCGGACCGGGTCCGCAAGCGTCCCGGCGTCATCTTCGGCTCAGACGGGCTGGAGGGCTGCCAGCATGCCGTTTTTGAGATTTTATCCAACGCCATTGACGAAGCCCGGGAGGGCCACGGCAAGATCATCACACTCACGCGCTACAGCGATTTATCGATCGAGGTTGAGGATAACGGACGCGGCTGCCCCGTCGACTGGAACCCAAAGGAAAGCCGTTTTAACTGGGAGCTCGTCTTCTGCGAGCTGTACGCCGGCGGCAAATACTCAAACGACGAGGGCGAGATTTACGAGTATTCGCTGGGGCTCAACGGCCTTGGCTCGTGCGCCACACAGTATTCATCCGAGTATATGGACGTAACCGTCTGGCGCGAGGAAAAAAAGTACAGCCTTCACTTTGAAAAAGGCGAAAACGTCGGCGGGCTGTCATCGGAAGATTATAAAGGCCGCCGGACCGGTACGCTTATTCGCTGGAAGCCGGATCTCGACGTCTTTACGGATATTGATATCCCAACCGAATATTTTCTGGACATCCTCAAGCGTCAGGCCGTTGTCAATGCCGGTATCACGTTTCGCTTCCGCAATCAAAACGGCGGCAGCTTTGATACGACCGACTTTTTATATCCCAACGGCATTGTCGACTATGTCGGCGAGCTCTCGGGGAGCGACACGCTGACGCAGCCGGTCTTCATTGAGTCGGAGCGGCGCGGGCGTGACCGGGCGGACAAGCCGGAATACAAGGTCAAGCTATCGGCGGCCTTCTGCTTTTCCAACAAGATCAACGTGATTGAGTATTATCATAACTCCTCCTGGCTTGAGCACGGCGGCGCGCCGGAAAAAGCCACGAAGAGCGCCTTCGTCTCTGAGGTAGACGCCTATCTCAAGAAGACGAATAAATATCAGAAGAACGAAAGCAAGGTCAGCTTCACCGACATTCAGGATTGTCTGATCCTCGTGACGAACTGCTTTTCCACGCAGACCTCCTATGAAAATCAGACGAAAAAAGCCATTACCAACAAGTTCATCCAGGAGGCGATGACGGATTTCTTCCGCAGCCAGCTGGAGGTCTATTTTATAGAAAACAAGGCTGAGGCCGACCGCGTTGCCGACCAGATTCTCGTCAACAAGAGAAGCCGTGAAACGGCCGAAAAGGCACGGCTGAACATCAAGAAAAAGCTGTCCGGCGGTATTGATCTCAGCAACCGGATTCAGAAGTTTGTCGACTGCCGGACGAAGGACGTCGCCAAGCGTGAGATTTATATCGTCGAGGGCGACAGCGCGCTCGGCGCGTGCAAGCTCAGCCGCGACGCGGAATTTCAGGGCATCATGCCGGTGCGCGGCAAAATTCTCAACTGCCTGAAAGCCGACTACGATAAAATTTTTAAAAACGATATTATTACGGACCTTTTAAAGGTCCTCGGCTGCGGTGTCGAGGTCCAGACAAAGCACTCTAAGGACTTAAGCACGTTTGATCTGGCCAATCTCCGGTGGAACCGCGTCATCATCTGCACCGATGCCGATGTGGACGGCTTCCAGATCCGCACACTCATCCTGACGATGCTTTACCGGCTCGTGCCAACCCTCATCCGAGAGGGTTGCGTCTACATCGCTGAATCACCCCTGTATGAAATTGAGAGCAAGGGCAAAACCTACTTCGCGTACTCAGACCGCGAGAAAAACGAAATCCTGACCAAGTTCGGCGACGTCAAGTATTCGATCAGCCGATCAAAGGGTCTCGGCGAAAACGATCCAGAAATGATGTGGATGACGACGATGAACCCCGCAACGCGACGGCTCATCAAGGTCATGCCGACAGATATTACAGCCACAAGCGCCGCGTTTGACCTGCTCTTAGGCGATAATCTCGCCGGCCGGAAGGATTTTATCAGCGAAAACGGATATCGGTATCTCGATATCGCGGATGTATCATAAATAACGGATTACGGGAGGTTTTATGGCATTTTACATCGTAAACGCCTCGCATCTCGATCCCTTGCCCCTGACGCCCGACGCGGTGGCGGCCGTTTTGCCGGGCCATCAGGCACATATCGCCAAAGGCCTTGCTGATAACCGCATTTTATTCGCCGGCCCCAAGACGGCCGGCAAAGGCGGCTTTATTATTATAAAGGCTGAAACGAGACAGGAGCTGGACCAGTTCATCGCCGACGACCCCTTTTGTCAAAAAGGGATTATGGACTATGAGATTACCGAATTCATGCCGGTTGACCGTCAGCCATATATAGAACCCTGGCTGTAAACAAAACCGGTGCAAAGGAATAATGTATGGCAAAAAAGAGACAAACCGAAGGAACAAAACAGAATAACCCCAACGTGGTCGGCTTGAAGGCCGAGATTTTAGAGCAGTCGATTACCGATACGCTCGAAGTCAACTACATGCCCTACGCTATGAGCGTTATCGTCTCCCGCGCCATACCGGAAATCGACGGCTTCAAGCCATCTCACCGCAAGCTTTTGTATACGATGTACAAAATGGGCCTTCTTAACGGCGCACGGACAAAATCAGCCAACATCGTCGGCCAGACGATGCGCTTAAATCCACACGGCGACGCCGCCATTTATGACACGATGGTGCGCCTGTCCAAGGGGTATGAGGCGCTGTTAACGCCGTTTGTGGACTCCAAGGGCAACTTCGGCAAGGTGTATTCCCGTGACATGGCCTGCGCCGCCTCACGTTATACAGAGGCCAAGCTCTCCCCTGTCTGTGCCGAGCTCTTCCGTGACATTGACAGGGATACTGTTGACTTTATCGACAACTACGACAGCACCATGCAGGAGCCCACGCTTCTGCCGACGACATTCCCGAACGTATTAGTTAGCGCCAACACCGGCATCGCCGTGGGCATGGCATCAAACATCTGCGGTTTTAACCTGACAGAGGTCTGCCAGACAACCATCGACCTCATTGAAAACCCTGAACATAATATCCTGTCCACACTCAAAGCCCCCGATTTTCCGACGGGCGGCGAATTTATATACAATGCCGACGAGCTGCGCTCGATTTATGAATCGGGCCGTGGCAGCTTTAAGGTCCGCGCCCGCTGGCGCTACATTAAGCAAGAGAATCTGATTGAAATTTTTGAGATTCCATATTCGACCACATCTGAGGCCATTATCGACAAGGTTGCCGAGCTGGTCAAAACCGGCAAAACACGTGAAATTGCCGATATGCGCGACGAAACCGATTTAAGCGGCCTGAAGCTGACCATCGATTTAAAGCGCGGAACCGACCCGGACAAGCTCATGACAAAGCTCTTCAAGCAGACAACACTGATGGACAGCTTCTCGTGCAACTTTAATATATTGATCGCCGGCATGCCCCGCGTTATGAACGTGCGGGAAATCCTCGAAGAATGGACAGCCTGGCGGACAGAATGCGTCAAGCGGCGCGTCTTCTGTGAGCTGACGAAGAAGAAGGAAAAGCTTCATCTGCTCCAGGGCCTTGCAAAAATCCTCCTGGATATTGACCGGGCCATCGCCATCATCCGGAACACGGACGAGGAAGCAGAGGTCGTCCCGAACCTGATGATCGGGTTCGGCATTGACGAGGTGCAGGCCGAGTATGTAGCTGAGATCAAGCTGCGCAATATCAACCGCGAGTATATCTTAAAGCGCACTCAGGAGACAAGCACTCTCGAAGACGAAATCCGCGACCTGGAGGATACACTGAACAGCGTACGGCGCATAAAAGCCATTATTGTAGCCGAGCTGAAAACCGTTATTAAAAAATACGGCGCTGAGCGAAAAACCGCCATTGTCTACGAGCAGCACATTG
The DNA here is from genome assembly GCA_963675425.1 of uncultured Sporobacter sp. Classification (GTDB taxonomy): domain Bacteria; phylum Bacillota; class Clostridia; order Oscillospirales; family Oscillospiraceae; genus Sporobacter. The sequence goes on from OY776214.1 coordinate 3,756,588, forward strand.
AAACCTACCGCGAGGAAGAGCACATAGAGGACTATGCCGTCAACGTCTTCCTGTCGCGTGAAGGCTATTTCAAGAAAATTACCCCCTTATCGCTGCGCATGGGCGGCGACCAGAAATACAAGGAGTCGGACGGCCCATATTTAAGCTTTGAATCGCAAAATAAAAACGAGCTGCTGGTTTTTACCGACAAGCAGCAGGTCTACAAAACGCGCCTGAGCGATTTTGAGGATACAAAGGCCTCCGTTCTGGGCACCTACCTGCCCACCTATCTCCAGATGGACGAGGGTGAAAACGTCATATCCGTGCTCGACCCGGGCGATTATTCCGGCCATGTCCTGTTTTTCTTTGAAAACGGCAAAGCCGCGCGCATTGAACTGAGCACATACGCCACAAAGACAAACCGTAAAAAGCTGACGGGCGCTTATTCGGGCTCTAGTCCGCTTGTGATGATAGCCGGCCTGAAAGAGGACACCGAAATGGCCGTCTACTCCTCCGAGGGGCGCGTGCTTATATTCTCCACGTCGCTTTTATCGCCGAAAACAACGCGCACCACCGTTGGCGTGGCGGTTATGACACTCAAGAAGAAGTACCGGCTTTTAAAAGCGCTCCCCGTTTCGGAAACCTCCATTAAAAACCTATCGCGCTATCGTATGCGCAGCATACCGGCCGCCGGTGCTATTTTAAAAGAAGAGGATCTGGAAGAACAGCAGATAGAAATGAATCTTGAATAAGGAGACGCGTATGCCAACCGAAAAGATCGTGAAAAATCTTGAAAAACGCGGCTTTGCCGTCTCGCTGTTTAGCAGCAAGGAAGACGCACGGGATTATCTGGCCGCTAAATTCACCGGCCAGACAATCGGCCTGGGTGATTCGGCAACCCTGGACGCAATGGGGCTGGCAGATACGCTGCGTGACAACAATACCGTTTGGGATTACCTGGCGCAGGAAGCGCCTGAAACAAGCAAAGAGGCCATGCAGTCGGAGATCTATATTACCTCAGCCAACGCCGTTGCTGAAACCGGCGAAATAATTAATATAGACGGCTCAGGAAATCGGGTCGCCTCGACACTTTTCGGAAAAAAAGAAGTGTATTTTGTAATAGGCACAAATAAAATTGCAGAATCGTACGACGCGGCGCTTTGGCGGGCACGGAATATCGCCGCGCCGAAAAACGCGCAGCGCTTCGGCATGAAAACGCCCTGCGCCAAAAAAGGCGATAAGTGCTACGACTGTAATAGTCCGGATCGTATCTGCAATGGCCTTGTGGTATTTTGGGGCAAAATGATGACCGACGTACATATGGAAGTGGTCATCATCAGCGAAGAGCTGGGATTTTAGCATGATGCTTTCAACATCATGTTCGGAGGTTTTAACATGCGCGCTATAAAAGCTCGCGTCATTGCGCTGATTCTGGCCGGAGCGGGGTTGGCAACGCTTTTTGGATGCGGCTCCATCCTCGATGATGAAACGTGGTCTGTCAGCCCTGCCTTCGAGCCGTCGGCCTCTCCCGTCGGCGGCGTGATGGAAGCCGGCACATATGATGAAATTGAGGACTGCATTCTTGATCTTATAGTGTCGCGGGATGACAAGGAAAAAATATTCCGCGTTAATATTAATTACGACGGCGATGTCCAACGCGATATTGACAAAGCCTGCAATGACATCCCTAAATACAATCCCGTCGGCGCTTACGCCGTTCTGGAGATGGTTGGCACCGTCAAACAGATCATTTCTTACTATGAGGTTGAGCTTTCCATTGCCTATAAGGACGTGACGAAAGAACAGCTTCAAAGCATTATAACCGTCACAAACGAGAGCGATCTCGACTATAAACTTTTAGTGTCGCTGGGTCGGTACGCGCGGTCTCTGACGGTGCTGGCGTACGGGATCGGCATGACGGAAGACGAGGCGCGTAAGCTCGTCACCAGCCTCTATTACGATAACCCGAGAGATATTGTCATAATGCCGGTAACAACAGTGGACTTTTATCCCAAATTCGGCACCGACCGAATCATGGCGTTTACGTTCGGTCTTCGGAGCGAAGCCAGTACGCTTGAGGCCATGGGCCAATCCCTGAAGGATGCTGTACGCGATATTACTGATTCCGTTCTTGGCGCGGACGCTCAAAATGTGCTGTTGCTGCTGGCACAGCGCGTAATGGAAATGACCAAATACGACGAGGAAACAGCGGCCGGCGAATACAGCAATCAAAACCAGTCTGCAACGGCTTACGGCGCGCTGATTAACGGCTCAGCTGTCAGCGAAGGATACGCCATGGCGTATAAAGCACTGTGCGACCAGCTTGGCATCGACTGTACCGTCGTGCTCGGCCAATACAAAGGCGCGACCCACGCGTGGAATATCGTCGGGCTGGATGGATATTACTATCATGTGGATGTCAGCAACTGCGATCTCTACGGCCTTGATACGGCCTTTTTGAAAAATGACGACGATATGAAAGACGATTATGTGTGGGATACGGACGTTTACGAGGTCTGTGACGGCCCCATCACGTACAACGGCGCCGCAGCTACCCCGGCGGCCGTGGTAACAACGTCAGCCGCCATATCTTATGAGGCAAAACCAAAGTCTTCGGATAAAGCTTCGGCAGATAACACTTCTGCAGATGAGACGCCGACGTCAAGCGAAACAACAACAGCAAGCTAAACGACAGCTCCAGCGGATTAATTTCGAAAGGCAGGCACTATTATGAGCGGTGATATAAGACACTTCAGACGCAGAGTGTTCGGTGGTTTTGATGAAAACGACGTCATGCGGTATATCGAGGAGCTCGCGGGCCAGCGTAATAAATATAAACTCACCGGCGACCGGCTGGAGCAGGATCTTAAAGCCCTACAGTTTGAGCTCAAGCGTCTCCAGGGCGAGCTGGATAACGCCGACCGGCGGATTATGGATATCAAAGTCAAAACCCTTGGCCAGGCCGGCAGCAATATCTCGTCGCTCAAGGAATCGTATCTTAACGTCCGCTCAGAGCTAGATGAGACGGCAAAGTCCATCAGCGGCGAGCTGTCAAAGCTGAACAGCACGCTGACGCTTCTGTCGTCCGTACTGGATAAGACGGGCTATAGCTTCAGCGAGCTGGAGTCCAGCGTTGAACAGGAAAAGGCGGAGGTCGTCGCCGCCTGGCAACCGAGGGTTGAGTCGTGAATGAGACCCGAATCCTGACGGCTGAACTAAAAGCCTTCACCGAAAAGCTCCGCGCCGGCGACCGTGTCCTTTTAAACGGCGTGGTCTTTACAGCACGGGACGCCGCCCACAAGAAATTGTTCGCGCTTCTGGATGCCGGCGCTCCCCTGCCGTTTGAGCCGAAAGACGCTCTCATCTACTATGCCGGGCCGACGCCGGGACACGACGATATCGTCATCGGCTCCTGCGGACCGACGACATCAAGCCGGATGGACCGGTTTGCTCCGCGCCTGTATGATCTGGGCCTGGCCGGAACCATTGGCAAGGGCGAGCGCTCCGCCGAGGTGGCCGAAGCTGTCCGGCGTAATAAAGCCATTTATTTATGCGCCGTCGGCGGTGCAGGCGCGCTGATTGCCCGCCACATAAAAAGTGCCGACGAGATTGCCTTTCCGGAGCTTGGCTGCGAATCGGTCAAACGCCTGACGGTTGAGGACCTGCCGCTTATCGTCGCTTTAGACTGTCACGGGGGCAACCTGTTCAAAGAAGGACGGGAAGAATACCGCCACTCTAAATAGGCCTGCGAGATCAATACAGTTTTCGTAACTTTTTTCTGCATACGTTATCGGCCACACATATCACAGCCCTGATATCGAGGCTGTGGACGAAACCGGACAAACAAATGCGGATCGTACATATAAAGGAGCGTCTCACATCGTGTTTGAGACGCTCCTTTATATGTACGATCCGTTTTTACTTCTAATGAACGCTTTCTTACTTTAACATGAATCCCGAAACATGTTCGTTTAAAATATGCGCCTGACTGGAAAGCTCCTGACTTGCCGCAGCGCTTTCCTCGGAGTTTGCGGTATTCGTCTGGATAACATCCGCGATCTGTCTGATCGCCGCCGTAACCTGCTCAATGGCTTGCGATTGATTTTCTGCTTTTTGCGAGATGTCGTTGATTCTTTTTCCAGCTTCCATCGTGCTGTTTACGATTTCATTCAGGGATTCTTCCGTTAATCTTGCCGTTTTGTCTCCGCTTTCAACCGCCACTATAGCAGTATTGATCAGCGCCGATGTATTTTGTGCCGCTTTGGCGCTCTTCGTTGCAAGGTTCTTGACTTCCTCGGCCACAACGGCAAACCCCTTGCCCGCCATGCCGGCCCGAGCAGCCTCAACCGATGCGTTAAGGGCAAGAATATTCGTCTGGAAGGCTATATCCTCAATCGTTTTTATGATGTTGCTAATTTGATTGGATGCTGTATAAATGCTGTCCATTGAGGTGATCATTTCGCGCATGCGCTGATTGCCCTCATCGACAGCGGCAGATGCTTTCTGCGTGATCATTTTAGCTTCGGATGCATTGCTCGCCGTATCCTTAATATCATTTGATATACTTTCCAGTGTCGTAGACAGTTCTTCAACGGCGCTGGCCTGTTCGGTCGAGCCGCTGGCTAAGGCCTGCGAACCCTCAGACACCTGGTTGGCGTTAACGGAAACAAGATTAGCGCTTTCCTTAATGTTCCTCATCACCTCATTGAGCTGGCTGATGATCGTTTTTAACGACGACTCAATCGGCGCAAAATCTCCGACATATTCTACGGACGTTTCAATCGCAATGTTTTTATTGGCGATGTTCGTTAGGACGTTATCAATATCCACAATAAAAGAATTGAGGTCGTTAATGGTGTGCTGCAGGGCATCCGAAAGCCTGAATATCTCATCTTTCCGTCGCGTTTCCGGTACCGGCGTTTTCAGGTCACCCTGGGATAAAAGCTCCACTCTGCGTGTCAGCTGAGATACCGGCTTGGAAATGCTGTTTGAAATCAGCAGAGATATGAAGGCGCCTATGAGTAAAACAAGTACCCCGATCCCAATGATAATCTTAAGGTTTGTATAATAGCTGGACAGCATTTCACCGCGGTCTGCGACAATTGCCAGCGACCAGCCATCGGTTCCTTCGATCGGCTGATAGGCTATTATTTTTTTTTCACCTGCCAACGTTACGTTTTCAACGCCTGTGTCCTGCGCCGTCATTTTTTGGGCCAGCGGCGCCAATTCGGCATTTTCGTCATCATTACCTATGTTATTACAATTGATAAACTCTGCAACAAGCGCGGCATCCTTATGCGCAATAATGGTGCCGGCTTTATCGAGTACAAAAGCATACCCCTTTTCACCAATCTTTGCTTCGGAAATCATTTTTGAAAAGGTATCGTTGCTGAGCGCAGCGTATACAACGCCGTTATAATCCGTATCATTGTTAATTTTAGCCGCTACAAAAAGAACGATCGAGGAATCGGTCTTCCTGATGACAGGACTTGAAATATATGTATTTCCATTAATGGCGTTTTGAAAATACTCTCGGTCGCTGATGTTGGAACCGTTGTATGTGTTTCCATCCGCATCCGCAGCGCCAATACTGATAAATCCAAGTTTTGAAGCAAGAGACGATAGGATTGCCTCCTTTTTCTCAGTGGATAAATCCGGATCGGTTACCCGGCTGTCGTACGCAGCCGTTTCAACATCGGACATAAACGTATCTATGGCGTTTTGGATTGCATCGGCATATCCATCAGCGCATACAGAAGTGCTTGTTTCAGCACCGTCAATGGCCGTATTGTACAGTTGCAAACATGACAGGCCGCCGATGAGAAGGCAAATGGCTAAACTCAACGATAGTATGATCGCCATTAATTGAGTTCTCATATTTTTCACGGTATCTCTCTTTTTTGAATACTTCGCGTCTTTATTCATATTCTGACCTCCTACTATATTCCCAATTACTAAATCGTCATATATTTTGTAATACTTATCACTTTTCGAGCCAATATTGTACAAACTCAAAAGTCAGTATTATGCCATCTTCACAGTAATCTATGGCCTTGCGTCTGCAAGTCGATGCCGGTGCCCCTCCTTAAAGCCGCCGGCCGCTATGCCCAACAGGGTTTCAAGTAAAAAAGGTCTTGCAGCAATTAACTGCAAGACCTCAGACTGTCGAAAAAGTCTTTTGTCCTTCTTTTGTGCATCCAATCGCCGTGCGATTTAATTTTCGGCGATGACGGCGAGTTGTCTGGTCTCATCGGCGAAAATTGTTTGATAGCAACGCTTTGAGGAATTCATTTCTGAAAAGCGTTACTTTACGAACGCCTCAGCGTGAAAACCCTTTATTTATCGAAAAAGCCGCACCCGCGGCTTTTTCGACAATGCGTAACCCGTATCTTTTGCCGTTGACCGGCATATGGTTTATGGTTGCTGACGTATCCGGCATAATTCAACGACAGAGTGAGCGTGCCTCAGCGATGTTGGAATTCAAGCAATTGTCAGCACGTCAGAGTGCCGTTAAATAAATGGACGGAGTCCAGGAATCAAACGAATTTCGGCGTATAAAGCTTTTAGCAACCGGCTGCCATTGTCCCCAGCCGTATAAACGGCTCCGGGACCTTAGACCCTTGGCTTTGCATCCCTTCCTTTCGACAGGATAAATGTACAGATTTCAACTAATTACAAACTGTCCAACAAACAATTTAAAAAGCATTGCTATTTAACGAACAAAATGCTAAAATATACCTGATGGGATGACGCTACAACGACTTCTGTTGGTAACGCCGGAGACAATGATTTTACCGTTACATTTACCCCATCTGATACGGCTAATTACAACACCATTAGCGGCATTAACGTCTCTGTGACGGTTGATAAAGCAGACCCCAGCTAAACAACACCCACGGGTTTAACGGCTACATATGGCCAGTCGCTTGCAGATGTTTCGCTCCCTTCTGGCTTTACTTGGGATGACGCTAAAACGACTTCTGTTGGTAACGTCGGAGACAATGATTTTACCGTTACATTTACCCCATCTGATACGGCTAATTACAACACCATTAGCGGTATAAACGTCTCAGTTACCGTTTCCAAAGCCGAACTGAACGTAACAGCCGTCAATAAGACGATGATTTACAGTGACACAGTCCCAGCTCCTACCGATTCTACAACGGGCCTCGTTGGTACAGACACGCTGGCATCTCTGGGTATTACCCTGAGTACGACCGCCACGTCATCAAGTAACGCAGGCACCTACCCGATTACGGTAAACGGACCTTCTGTACTGGAGAACTACTCACCAATTTACACAGACGGGACTCTTACCATTAATCCCAAATCCATATCCACATACACCATCAACACAATTCCGACTCAGAGCTATTACAGCGCCCCCCTTACGCCAACCGTCACGATTCCCGGTCTGACAGTGGGAACGGACTTCACCGTTAAATACACCAATAACAATGCTGTAGGCACAGCGACAGCAACGGCCACCGGTATCGGCAACTACACCGGCTCCGTTTCCGGCACGTTAAACATTACCTATTCCTACATCCCGCCCTATACCTATCCGAGTGGTGGCAACGGCGGCGGTGACGGTCAGGCTACAATCGCCAGCAACATTGAACTGATTATAACCTTTGACGGGAATCGGGTCATCATCACAGCAAACCTCCCCGGCGCGGCCTTCGATTATGAAAGCCTGATGCAGGAAATCATTGAATCGGCACAGTCCTTCGTTGACACCGGCTATATTCCCATTGTCAATCTTAATGTGCCGGATACGTCCGCCAATCCCTTTGAATTCAAGCTTGACGGCGCGTAGCTTTCTGAGCTGGCCGATTCTACCAACGCCCTGCTCCTGATCAACAGCCCCGTCGGCTCCGTTCGCTTTGACGCAGACGCTGTCGATAGCCTGGCGTCTCAGGCCGGTACAAAAGACGTAACAGTCAAGATCGCCAAGGTATCCAGCTCCGAGCTGTCGTCCAACTATCCCGATTACGTCGGCCAGACGGTTTATGATATAACTGTATCAGCCGGCGGGTCCAGTATCACGACGTTCGGCGGCGGCGAAATAACCGTCTCAGTCCCCTATACGCCCACACAGGATGAACTGGACAACGGCATCGTCATTTACTACATGTCCGCTACGGGTCCCGTAATGGTTACCGACTGCTCCTACGACGCGGAAACAGGCATGGTTTCCTTCGTGACGAACCATCTGTCCAAATTTGCTATCGGCTACATCAGCGCTGCTGGTTCTGCAACGGACTGGTACGCGGAATACCTCGATTATCTCTCCGCCCGCGGCATCCTGGATCCTCAGACCTTCAGCCCGAACAGTAACATCACACGCGCAGAATTTGTCACCATTCTCACGGCGATCAATGGCGCGGACCTGAGCGGCTATACCTCGGCCTCGTTCAACGACGTCTCCAGCTCCGACGCGTACTTTGGTGCGGTTGAATGGGCTGCCGACAACAGCATTATCCTCGGCTATGACGACGGTAGCTTCAAACCGAACGATTCCATCACACGCCAGGATATCTGCACCATCCTGATGCGCTATGCCGATCTGGTCGATTTCATCCTTCCGCAAAAGGTCGAAGCCACGAGCTTTACCGATCAGGCGGACATCGCCAGCTATGCTGACGATGCGGTCTCGGGCATGCAGCAGGCAGGCATCCTCGATGGTTTTGAGAACGGTAGCTTCCTGCCGACCAATAACACCACGCAGGCGCAAGCCGCTAAAATCTTTACGGTTCTCATGCAGTTGATGATTGAATACTAAGAAAGCATCAGCCGAAACAATTTGCGCCATAGTTGGCTGGCACCAGAAATATTTAAATATTCAGCCGTGTTAGCATTCTCATTACATTAAATACGAAGCGTCTCAAATTTCGTTTGAGACGCTTCGCTCTTTTTGACCTTACGTGCTTTGCATTCCAGATAATTCTGTCTTAAACAATGTAATCTTATCTCCATACCGGATTATGATGCTATTTTATGCCGCCTCACCTGTGCCGTCATCGGCTGTTCCGTCGTCAGTTGTGCCGTCGTCGGTTGTGCCGTCGTCGGTTGTACCGTCGTCAGCTGTGCCGTCGTCGGTTGTACCGTCGTCGGCTGTTCCGTCGTCAGCTGTTCCGTTGTCCACATCAATGATTTCATTCTCACTGTCCCACGTTACAGCCAAGTCAAATGCCTCGGCCAGAAAACGTAACGGCACATATGTCCTGCCACAGCTTATTTCCGGGCATAAATCGACATCGATGGCTTCCCCGTCTACTAAAACAGTCTGACTGTCTATCGTCAGCTGAATTGTAACAGTATCCTTAACAATACTGACCGTCTTTGTTTCGCCGTCCCATGTAACTTCAGCGTCAAGCTGTGCGGCTATAGCGCTGACCGGGACCATTGTAACACCGCCTTTTATATACGGCGGCGTCTCAAACTTAATAATATTGTTATTAACTGTAACACACCCAGCATCCAGAGTGTAGGCATCCGCATACATCTGCTCTATCAGCGCGGCTGCGTTTTCAAACTGAGCCAGCTCGTCTTCGGAGTACATGGTTTTAACAACCATGTACCGTTCATTGATCGTCTGCTTGATTTGTGACTGAAGCCCGTCAACCTCTTCTTTCAGAGCGTTGATCTCCTCCAAAAGCGCTTCAGCCGCTTCCGTATCGCTCGACGCCATCAGCTCTTCATACTGAGACTCGAGCTGCTCCAGCTGCTGACATACCTCAGACTTTTGCTGCTGCAATTCTCTTTTCTGCTCATTCATTTCTGCTTTAAAAGCATTCTTGTTTTTATTTCTGCCGTTATTTGAATCTTCACTCTCGGAATCCGCATCATTCTCTTCCGCGTTGCTGTCTTCATCTTCCGAGTCATCCTCTTCCGCGTTGGCTGTTATTTCGGCCTTATTACTGTTATTTCCTTTATTACCGTTATTTCCGTTGGACGTGTTATCATTCTTTGCCAAGACAGTTGTAAATGACACCGTAACCAACAACGCCAGCGTCAATAGTACTGAAAATACTTTTTTCATACGCTCTCTCCTTCTACAATAAAAAAGTGCGCCAATAAGGCGCACAGCTCATTTATACTGCGGCCTCTTCGGCAACCCGGCTGTCATAGCATAAAGCGTTAGACCCGTGGCTTTGCGTCCTTGACTTTCATCAAGTTTGCCATTATCGGAGACAAAACTACATTTGTTATGTGCAAACTATATAGTTTTCGTTGCACTTTTGCAACTCTTTTATCCCACCACGCACTATTTTTGTTATATATCAACATTTATAGTTCATAATTTCAACTATTTTGCACGTAAATAACCGTTGGATACGTGAAAAGAATTGAAGCCACAGGAACATCCCGCGGCTTCATACTAAAAGCTTTAACTATTATTTGGCTTTGCAAAAATGAACGGCTCCTTGCCATCACTTCCCGCCCATAAGCAGATACATAATCGCCTTTTGGGCATGCAGCCTGTTTTCGGCCTCGTCGAATATCTCGTCGGCATGCGCCTCGAATACCTTTCCGGTAATCTCCTCTCCCCTGTGCGCCGGCAGGCAGTGCTGGATCATGCAGCCGGGATTCGCCAGCGCCATGATCTCATCATTGACCTGATAGCCTTGAAAAGCCTTGATGCGTTTTTCGGCTTCTCCCTCCTGCCCCATCGACGCCCAGACATCCGTAAAGATAACGTCGGCGCCCTTGGCCGCCTCAGCCGGCACGTTTGTCAGCTCGAAAGTCGCCCCGGTCTGCTTTTTAGCGAAGTCTAATATCAGCTGATCGGGCCGGTAATCGTCCGGGCAGGCCACAGAGACGTCCATACCGCATTTAAGTCCGCCCGCTATGATGGAGTTTGCCATGTTGTTGCCGTCGCCGATATAACAGATTTTAAGGCCCTCCAGCTTCTTTTTATACTCGCGGATCGTCTGGAGGTCGGCCAGGACCTGGCAGGGATGCTCAAAATCGGTCAGTCCGTTGATGACGGGAATGCTCGCGTATTCAGCCAGCTTTTCAACCTCGTCCTGGTCGAAGGTCCGGATCATGATGCCGTCACAGTAGCGGCTTAAAACCCGTGCTGTATCCTGGATCGGCTCGCCGCGCCCAAGCTGGCTGTCTGTGCTCGACAGGAATATCCCCTGCCCGCCGAGCTGGTAGATGCCCGTTTCAAACGAAACGCGCGTGCGCGTGGAGTTCTTCGAGAAGATCATGGCAAGCGTCTTGCCCACGGGAAAGTCGTGCTTCATGCCGGCCTTGCGTTCGGCCTTCAGTCGGTCGGCCGTATCAAGTATAAGCGTAATCTCTTCCTTTGTAAGGTCGAGCATTTTCAATAGATCTTTTTTCATCAGACTTCCTCCAGCACTTTTTTGAGAATTGCCAGCCCTTTGTCCAGCTCCTCATAGGTAATGGTCAGCGGCGGGAGCATCCGAAGCGCATCGCTCCCGGCCGTGAGCATGAGAAGCCCGTTATCAATGCATTTGTTCACGAGGTCGACCGGCTTTACGCCCGCGACGGATACGCCGAGCATCAGGCCCAGGCCCCGAACTTCTTTTACAGCCGGGCAGTTCCAGCTTTTAATGGCATCCCGGATATACGCGCCCTTTTCCGCAACCGCCCCCAGCAGCTCCGGCGTCAGTTGGCGCATAACCTCAAGGGCGGCGGCGGCGGCGATGAGGTTGCCGCCGAACGTAGTCGCATGCGTCCCGGGCGATAAAACGCCGGCGCATTTTTCGTTTACCAGGATGCCGCCCATCGGCAGGCCACCGGCGATTCCCTTGGCAAACGTCACGACGTCGGGCATAATGCCGTACTGCTGGAACGCGAAAAGTGTTCCAGTCCGTCCGATACCGGTCTGCACCTCGTCGGTCAGCAGAAGCAGGTCATTTTCCTGGCAGAAAGCCGCAACCTCTTTTACGTAATCCTTATCAAGCGGCAAAACGCCACCCTCGCCCTGGACGAGCTCCAGCATAACGGCGCACGCGCCGTCGGCTGCTTCTTTCAGGCTGTCGATGTTATTGGCCTCGGCATGCAAAAAGCCTTCCGTAAACGGGAAAAAGTAATTATGAAAGCTGTCCTGTCCCGTCGCGGCCAGCGTTGTAATCGTCCGGCCATGGAAAGACCGATAAAGCGTCACGATTTTACTGCGGCCTTCGCCGTACTTGTCGAAGGAATACTTGCGCGCCAGCTTGATGGCCCCTTCGTTGGACTCCGCGCCCGAGTTTGCATAGAACACTACGGACATCCCGGAACGCTCGGTGAGTTCTTTGGCCAGCTCAACGCCCGGCTCGGTGTAATACAGATTTGATGTATGCTGGAGCTTGAGCGCCTGGTCATAAATAGCCTTCGCCCAGCTCTCATTGCCATAGCCAAGGCAGTTGACGCCGATGCCGCTGGTGAAGTCGATATACTCCCGGCCCTCCGGGCTGTACAGCCGTGACCCCTCGCCACGCTCAAGCACCACGTCAAACCGACCATACGTCTGCATAATTTTTTGTTTATATAAATCCTTGATTTCAGTACTGTTCATTTTTTCAGCTCCTTCTCTTTTAAAACAGCTATATAAAATTAATGGCGGCGGGATGAGGACATCCCGCCCCAAGCTGTCGACAAAGCCCTCCGGGCTTTGTCGACAAGAAGATTGCATGACGGCTGCTCAGCCGCAACCGTCATGATAAGAGTCATTTCCGATGCGCATGTCCCCGGAAATGACGGATATTACTTTGTTTCCGTCGTACGCGACGGAAACTCTGCGAGGCTTTTTGAGCATTATCCACTTTGTCTACAGTCTGCGGCGGGAGGGTTTAAATTAATAGATCATCGTGCCCGCACCCTCGTCGGTAAGCATTTCAATAAGGATAGAATGCGGGACGCGTCCGTCCAAAATATGCGTTCGCTGGACGCCGGCGTTGATCGCGTCGCGGCAGCACTCGATCTTGGGGATCATGCCGCCCGAAATCGTACCGTCGGCCATGAGGCCTTGTATCTCGTCGTTTTTAATGACGTGAATGAGGGACGAATCGTCCTTTGGGTCTCGCAGGACACCGCGCGTATCCGTTAAGATTATGAGCTTTTCAGCGCCCAGCGCCACAGCCAGCTTGGAAGCCGCCGTATCGGCGTTGACGTTATACGAGGTCTCGGCGTCCACGCCGGTTGCTACCGTCGCCACAACGGGAATCGTATTGTCTTCGAGCGCCTTATTGACAACAGATGGGTTGATCGCCGTGATGTCACCGACAAGACCGTAGTCCTCGCCGTCTTCCCGGCTCATCTTTTTAGCTTCGATAAGGCTCCCGTCGATGCCGCACAAGCCGATGGCGCGGCCGCCTTTTCGGATAATGGTGGCGACGAGGTCCTTATTAACCTTGCCGCACAGCACACCCTGCACAATCTCCATGGTCTCCGCATCCGTATATCGCAGACCGTTGACGAATCGCGACTCCTTGCCGATCTTTTTAAGCATCCCGCTGATCTCCGGCCCGCCGCCGTGTACAAGGACGACACGAATCCCGACGAGCTGAAGAAGGATGATATCCTCCATAACGGCGTCAAACAGCTCGTAGCTGATCATGGCGTTCCCACCGTATTTAATAACGACGACTTTACCGTTGTACTTCTGGATATACGGCAGCGCCTCGACGAGCGTCTGCGCCCGTTCCATATTGTTGAGCATAAAAGCACCCCTCGTCTGAATTATTATTTCTAAATCAACCTTGTTGGCGTGTTGCCGTATGGCTAGGCCATAGTGGGCATGCAGTAATCAGGTGCGGTAATCGCCGTTGATTTTAATGTAATCGTACGTAATGTCGCAGCCCCAGCAGGTACACGCACCGCCGCCGGCACCCATGGTGATATCAATCGTCACATCGTGCTCGGTGAGGATCTTTTTGGCAAGAGCCTCGTCGAATGTCAACCCGCGCCCGTTTTGACAGACGTCTATGCGCCCGGCCGGCGATTCAAACGCGACCGAGACGGCGTCGGGATCCAACGTAACACCGGAATAGCCCATGGCGCACAGCACGCGGCCCCAGTTGGCGTCGGCCCCGAAAATCGCGGCTTTTGTGAGCGTCGATGAAATAACCGATTTGGACAGCGTCTCTGCCGTTTGTGTATCCGGCGCGCCGGACACGGTACAGGTGATGAGGTGCGTGGCGCCCTCACCGTCGGAGGCCATCTCAATGGCCAGCTTAGTGCACAGCTTCTGGAGCGCGCCGGCAAAAACCCTATAATCTTCGCTGCCGGCTTCAACGGTTGTATTGCCGGCGAGGCCATTGGCCATGACGCAGCACATATCGTTTGTCGAGGTGTCTCCGTCAACCGAGATGCGGTTGAAGCTGACGTTCACAGCCTCTGTCAGCGCCTTTTTCAGCGCATCCGCGCCGATAGCGCAGTCCGTTGTGATAAAACTGAGCATGGTACCCATGTTCGGATGGATCATTCCGCTGCCCTTGGCAATGCCACCGAGCTTTACGGTTTTACCGTCAAGCTCAACCGCCACGGCATATTCCTTCATGACGGTGTCTGTTGTCATGATGGCCTTCGCGGCGTCGGACGAGCCGTTATCACTCAGCTGCTTTATAAGCTGCGGCAAGCCGCCGATAATCACATCGGCGGGCAGCTCCTGGCCGATAACGCCGGTGGACGCCACAATGACATTCTTCTCGTCAATCCCCAGCAGGCCGGCCGTTGCGGCGCAGCAGTTTTTCGCGTGCGCTTCCCCGTTCGGGGCGCAGGCGTTGGCGTTGCCGCTGTTAACAAGCACGGCCCGCGCCTTATGGTCCTCAAGATGCGCCTTCGTCACAAGAAGCGGCGCGGCCTTGACGACGTTTTTCGTATACATGGCGGCAGCGGCGCAGTCCTTCTCCGATACGATCAGCGCAACGTCTTTTTTATCCGGATTATTGGACTTGACGCCGACGTGGATGCCCGAGGCCTTAAAGCCTATTGGTGCGCACACGCCGCCTTCAATATATTTCATGATGTTACCTCATTTCAACATTTGCTGGGTATGCCGTTACGGCACACGGCATGAGCAAAGCGGCCCTATTAAGCCTTCCCCTGGGGGAAGGTGGCGCGGCGTCAGCCGCGACGGATGAGGGGTTATCTAGTTCAGGCAATTTTCCCTCATAAGTCTCGCCGTGCTCGACAGCTTCCCCCAAGGGAAGCCTTTCTCGAAACAGAGATTTAGTCACCTTAATACATCTGCCAGGCAAACATGTTGGAATTACAAGCCGGTATCCTCCGCGACGCCGAGCAGAATATTAAGGTTCTGCACAGCCGCGCCGGACGCGCCCTTGCCCAGATTATCAAACCGCGCAGTGACGATCGTCTGCTCGTCGTGGCCGTTGACGGCAATCTGCAGATTATTCGTATTCACGCCCCAGTTACTTTCCAGCATACCGTCCTCGGGTCTGCCGATCACCGAAATAAACCGCTCGCCCGCGTAGTAATCGCGGAGCGCTTCAAGAATCGATTCGGTTGTCTGTGGCGCTGAAAGCATATCATTATGCAGCATGAGCGTCGTGGCCATGCCCTTATAGTAATCGTCAATGACGGGGCAAAACACCGGTGTGCGCTCAAGCCCCGCAACAGCCATGATCTCCGGCAGATGCTTATGCTTGAGGTCCAGCTTATAGAGCTTCGGCGCATACATGTCGGGCGTTTTCTCCGTCTCATATTCGTGGATGCGCTTCTTGCCCCCGCCGGAATAGCCCGTCAGCGAAAAGCATGTGAGCGGATAATTAGCCGAAAGGATGCCAAGCTTGATCAGTGGGTACGCCAGGGCCAGAAAGCCCGTGGCATGACAGCCGGGATTCGCCACACGCGGCGCGGCCTTGATCTTTTCCCGCTGGTCCTTCGACAGCTCCGGAAAACCGTAAACCCAGCCAGGAGCCGTCCGGTGCGCCGTGGACGCGTCAATCACGCGCGTATGGCCGTTATTAATGAGCGTGACGGCTTCCCTGGCCGCATCGTCCGGCAGGCAGAGGATGACGACGTCGGCCGCGTTTAAAAGCTTTTTCCGCTCAGCCGCGTCCTTGCGTTTGTCGGGATCAATCAGCAGCATCTCAATGTCGCCGCGTCCGCCGAGCCGCTCATAAATCTGCAGCCCGGTCGTGCCCTCCTGTCCGTCTATATAGACTTTTGGTTTCATACCAAAACCTCATTTCCTATCGTTTAAGAAAAACCTTAAGCTTTCTATCTGCGCCAGCACGGACGATTTGGCCGGTCCGCCCGGCACGCTTCGCTGCTCTACGCATGTTTCAAGGCTGACTGCGTCATAAACGTCGCTGTCAAAGAGCGGTGAGCAGGCTTTATAGGTTTCAAGCGGGAGCGTTTCAAGGGTTTTGCCGTTTTCAATGCAGTCGCTGACAAGCTTTCCGATGACCGTATAGGCATCCCGGAACGGCAAGCCTTTCTTGACAAGATAGTCGGCGCAGTCTGTAGCGTTGATAAAGCCCTCGGACGCCGCGCGGCGCATGTTTTCGGGCTTCACGGTCATTGTTTCCAGCATCGCGGCAAAAACCGGCAGGATTTTTTTCAGGGTGTCAACAGCGTCGAACACCTGCTCCTTATCCTCCTGCATATCCTTGTTGTACGCCAGCGGGAGCGCCTTCATTACCGTAAGAAGCCCCATCAGGCTGCCGTAAACGCGGCCGGTTTTGCCGCGTACCAGCTCGGCAATATCGGGGTTTTTCTTCTGCGGCATAATCGACGAACCGGTAGCATAGGCGTCCGACAGCTCGATAAACTTAAATTCCCATGAGCACCAGTAAATGATTTCCTCGGAAAAGCGCGACAGGTGCATCATTAAAATCGACAGCGTACTTAAAAGCTCTATGGCGTAGTCCCGGTCTGATACGCCGTCTAGACTGTTTTCCGTGATACCTGCAAAATCCAGCGCGTCGGCGACGCTCTGCCGGTCAATCGGATACGTCGTGCTTGTAAGCGCACCGCTGCCGAGCGGCGAGAGGTCCATCCGGTCATAGCAGTCTTCCAGCCGGGTCACATCGCGGCGGAACATATTGGCGTACGCGCACATGTAGTGGCCGAACGTCGTGGGCTGAGCGCGCTGGAGATGCGTATACGCCGGCATGATTGTTTCGGTATTGGCCTCAGCCAGCTCCGCCAGCACATCAATCAGGTTCAAAACGCCGCTTGTGATACCGGTGATTTCCTTTTTCAGATACAGACGGAAATCCAGCGCGACCTGATCGTTGCGGCTGCGGGCTGTGTGCAGGCGCTTGCCGGCGTCGCCGATTCGTCGCGTCAGCTCCGCCTCGATGCTCATATGGATATCCTCATCGGACAGGCGGAATTCGAAATTTCCGGCTTCAATATCAGCCAGGATATCTTTGAGGCCGTCTTTTATTTTTTCGGCTTCATCGGCGCTGATAATTCCCTGCCGGCCCAGCATGGACGCGTGGGCGAGCGAGCCCTGTATATCCTCTTTGTAAAGCCTTTTGTCAAACGCGATTGATGCGTTGAGCTCGTCGGTCAGCGCGTCCGTATCGCTTGAAAACCGTCCGGACCATAATTTCATGGCGCGTTTTTCCTTTCAGTATTGTGAAAGACCCAGAGGCAGATTAGCCCATAAGTCGTTAAATTCAGTGTAGTGTGTCAGCGCATTTACCACGTTGGGGTCGGGGTCGGCAAAAATCATCAGATAATCGACCTCGCCAAGCGCCGGACGGACCGCAAACGCCAGCTGCTCGTGATCCAAACTAAATTGAGCGTTGACGCCCGGCTTGTTGCCGCGGGCGTCCAGCCGTATCCATTTGCGTGCTTCTTTCAAGTAGACCCCGTTAAGTCCGTGCAATATAAGCTTGGAGTCATCTTCGTCCAGCCGCAGCAGCTGATAACAAAAACCGGCCGGTATGTTATTGGCCCGGCACAGGGCCGCCATCAGGTGCGACTTGGCAAAACAGATGCCTTCTCCCGCCGCCAGCACTTGTGAAGCGGCGCACGTCACCATTTTCCCGTTTATATCGTTTGAGTGCGCGATATTATCACGGACAAATTCATAGATGGCCTGGACGAGCGCAATCTCCGACGTTGCCAACTGATTCAGGCGCTCAGACAACGCGATAATTCCCGGGTCATCAAAATCAATAACAGGCGTCAGCGCAAGATAAACGGACAGATCATCTGCTTGAACCATCAGTCTCACGGCCACCACCTTCTTCCGCAGCTGTGTATAAATTGAACACGCGTTTATAGGTCTGAATATGGATTCAATGTTATGGAATCCCATATTATATTCTTTATGGTTAAGAGTTTCCCGGGAAAAGCTTGAAAATGTACCGGGCGGATATGGAATCCGCCCCTACAATTCTTTAATTTTGACAGCGGGCGGGTTTGGATTATTTCCCGCGCATTTCATCGAGCAACGCCTTGGACTGGAGCGGCAGGCCAAAGAGATTGATGAAGCCCTCCGCGTCCTTCTGGTTATAGTCGCTCTCGCCGAAGGAGGCCAGGGTTTCGCTGTAGAGGCTGAAGTCGCTCCATACGCCGGCGTTGATGATGTTGCCTTTATAGAGCTTCAGTCGGACCTTTCCGGTGACGGTCTCCTGCGTTTTGTCAACAAAGGCAGAAAGCGCTTCTCTGAGCGGCGTGTACCATTGTCCGTTGTAGACCAGCTCGGCGAATTTGACGGCCAGCTGCTCTTTTAAATGCGCCGTCTCCTTGTCGAGGCAGAGCGTTTCGAGCACCTCGTGCGCATGGTATAAAATCGCGCCGCCCGGCGTTTCGTAAACGCCGCGGCTCTTCATGCCGACCAGCCTGTTTTCCACGACGTCTAAAAGCCCAATGCCGTTTTTGCCACCGAGCTCGTTGAGCTTGCGGACAATATCGGAGCCCTTCAGCTTAACGCCGTCGACCGTTACGGGCACGCCCTTTTCAAATTCAATTTCCACGTATTCCGGCTTGTCGGGCGCCATTTCCGGGGAAACACCCATTTCCAGAAAGCCGTCCTTGTTATACAGCGGCTCGTTTCCGGGGTCCTCCAAATCAAGGCCCTCATGGGACAGATGCCACAGGTTTTTATCCTTGGAATAGTTCGTCTCGCGATTGATCTTCAAGGGAATATTATGTGCCTCGGCGTAATCAATCTCCTCATCACGGCTTTTAATGCTCCACTCGCGCCACGGGGCGATAATCTTCATATGCGGCGCGAAAGCTTTGATTGTCAGTTCAAAACGGACCTGATCGTTACCCTTGCCGGTGCAGCCGTGGCAGATGGCGTCCGCGCCCTCTTTGAGAGCGATATCGACAATGTGCTTGGCAATGATTGGCCGGGCAAACGAGGTGCCGAGTAAATACCCTTCATATTTGGCGCCGGCTTTCATGGTCGGTATGATAAATTCATCGACGAATTCGTCAACGATATCCTCAACATACAACTTGGACGCGCCGGTCTTCAGCGCCTTTTCTTCCAGACCGTCAAGCTCCGTGCCCTGTCCGACATCACCTGAAACGGCGATAACCTCACAATTGTTATAATTCTCCTTGAGCCACGGAATAATGATGGACGTATCGAGACCGCCCGAATACGCCAGTACGACTTTTTTAATTTCACTCATTGTTAAATACCTCCAGCTCATCACTGCTGATATAATACCATCGAATGCATTATTATGCAATAGCAGTTTTGATAAAATAACGTATATATTTAGTTTTATTTGGGTTGCGTTAGTTGTTCAAAAACACAAAATGCATAATATTCTGTATATTCATGAATATTATGCATTTATATGTTTGAAGTTTTCCGGACGTTACACTCTTCCTGCGGCTTACCTCCGGCCACCGCCACCTCCGCCGAAGCCACCGCCGCCTCCACCGAAGCCACCGCCGCCTCCGCCGAAGCCACCAAAGCCTCCGCCGCCGCCGAAGCC
Organism: uncultured Sporobacter sp.; assembly: GCA_963675425.1. Lineage (GTDB taxonomy): Bacteria > Bacillota > Clostridia > Oscillospirales > Oscillospiraceae > Sporobacter. The sequence goes on from OY776214.1 coordinate 3,776,462, forward strand.
ACCGAAACCACCGCCGCCTCTGCCGCTCCCGCCGCCAAAGCCTCCGCCGCCAGGCGGCCTACCGCCCGGTCCGCGAGGTCCGCCGCGCCAGCCAGGTCCGCCCGGTCCGTACCACCAGCTGCGGTGCGGGCCATACCAGATAAACCACGGATAATACCGCGGCATCGGCGTACCCATATGCGTATAATAAGCCCGGTATCGCCGCCGGTCGGACAGGACGGCAACAAAGAAAATAAAAGCAATGATCAGGATAATGACAATCCAGACAATGGCGGCCGACCACGGGCTATAGCTATAGTAGTAACCGTCATCGTAGTAACCGTCATAATACCCGTCACTGTATCCGTTGTTATATCCGCCGTTGTTGTCGGTACTGCCCTGATTAACATTATAATAGCCGGCATACCAGCTGAACAGCGCTTCAAGCATATTGGACGTGGCCTCTTCATAGCGGCCGGCGTCAAAGTCCGTCCAGAAATACTGATCGAAATAGCTATCAATCTTACTGGATGGGAATGAGCCGTAAATCCCATCACCCACCGTCAGCCACGCCTTGTTTTCGCCGACAGCCAAAAGCAGCAGCATGCCGTTGTTGGCCGTCGCGCTGCCAACGCCCCAATCGTTAAAAAGCTGCATGCCGTATTCTTCGGATGTCATGCCATCCAAATAATCAACTGTTACGACGACAATCTGCGCGCCGTCACACTTTTGCTCCAGGTCAGCATTTGACGAAATGATTTTTTCCTCAATCGAGTCGGACAATACGCCGGCATAGTCGGCCACGTAATACTCGGAACTCTGGCTGACGACCGCCAGCGACGGTACGGCCAAAAAGCCTATTAAAACCAGACTCAGCAGAACCGTTATAAGTTTCTTTTTCATGGATTATCCCTCCACCCCGAAGTATTCGGGGGCTGCTGCAAAGGCCAGATTTTTCAGAATGCTCACGGGAAATGCGCCCAATTCATTCCGGAAGGACGACACGGCGTTGTTATACGCGCTCGATTGGATAAAGCCCTGCGCACCGTCCAGCGTTTCGGCATAGCTTTGGGTAGCCACCGTCTCGCTGTCCGTCAGGTTTTGCTTCGCAAGCTCAGCCAGCAGCGCTTCATACGCCGACTGCATTTTCTCATTGGCGATATACTTCCCTGATATCGTCTCGGCGTCCATCAGCGCCAGACGTGCCTGACGCAGGCTGTCCGCCTTGTCCGCAAGCGTATCGTAATGCGCGGCAATAGTGACAAGTCCAAGAGCGGCCGTCGCGCGCTTATCGAGCTGATCACTGATGCCTGGCTGCGTGTAGTTTTGATCTTTTATATACACGCCGTTATAAAACATCGTTTCTATTTTCCGCGTCTCGGCGGCAATAGAACGATGCACGCCGAACAGCGTGCCGAATATAATCACCAAGACCGCGACAAGTAAAGCCGTGCTGCGTTTTTTCAGCATATTCATTATTTTCTCAGGTCGAGAAGCTTCTGCTTCAGCTCGCCTTCAATGCGGCCGAGCTCTTCCTCCGCCGCTCGGCGCTTGGCAGCGCCCTCCGTCTGGATGGAGCGGACCTCTTCCAACGTCTCGATGAGCTTTCGGTTGGTTTCCTGCAGCGTTTCAATGTCCGCCACGCCCCGCTCGGACTCCTTGGCGATCTCAATTGTTCCCATCTTGAGCATATCGGCGTTTTTACGCAGCAGCTCGTTTGTCATGTTTGTCACCTCGCGCTGCGCTTCCATCGCCTGCTGGGAGTGGTGCAGGCCAAGCGCCAGAACCATCTGGCTCTTCCAAAGCGGAATGGTGTTGACGATGGAGGTCTGGATCTTTTCGACCATCAGGCTGTCGTTGTTCTGCAGCAGGCGGATCTGAGGGGCCATCTGGATGGAGATCGTCCGCGTAATCTCAAGGTCGTACAGCTTTTTTTCAAAGCGGTTGATGAGATTGGCGAAATCGTTGACGGCCTGGGCGTCCTCCGGCTTTCCGGATTCCTCCGCCTTCCTTTTCAGCTGCGGCAGCAAAACCTCGTTGCATTCCTTCAGCTTTTCCTTGCCGGCGAGGATATACATCGTCAGCTCTTTAAAGTACGCCTGATTAAGCTCGTACATTTTATCGAGCATCGCCGCGTCCTTTAAAAGCGTGTACTGGTGCTTTTCGAGCATTTCGGAGATCTTGTCCACATTGACGGAGGTCTTGTCGTACTCAGCCTTCATAGTCGCGATCTGGTTGCGAATTTTCTTACCGAGGCCAAACAGGCCCTTTTTCTCGTTTTCCCCGTAGTTGAAGCCCTTGAGCTGGACAACCAGGTCAGAGAGCATATCGCCCACCTCGCCCATATCCTTTGTGCGCACGTTATCCAGCGTCGAGGCTGAGAAGTCGGCTATATTTTTCTGCGAGGCCGCGCCGTACGTCAAAACGGCGTTTGTATCCGTAATATCAATCTTCTGCGAGAAATCGTGCACCGCTTTTTGTTCCGCCTCGTTCAGCTGGCTGAGGTCAAGCCTGGCGGCCGCGGCCTTGTCGGCCGACGAAACCAGCTCGGGTGCCTCGATCGTCTTTGCGGCCGGCGCGTCTGCCCCGAAGGACAGGCTCGGTGAGTAAGCAGAGGTATTGTCAGGCATAGAAATGTCATCCTTTCATTTATCATCAGGTACAAAGCCGTTATTTTATTCGCTATTTGCGATTTTATTGCATACAAACGGCCATTTGAATCATCCTTAAAAATCCTTGCCGGCAAGGCCTTCTTTTTGCAGCATGCTTTTGAGGACAACGATATCGGTTTCAATGTCAAGCGCCTGATCGGCAAACAGCGCGTCCAGCTGCTTTTTATAGCCCTCGAGCGTTGTGTCGAGGATTGTTTCAATCCGTTCCATCGTGCCGGTAATATTTTTTCCCATGCCGCCGAGGCCCGACATCCGGTCATACGTATTGAGCAGCTTCATCGTCGTGGGCAGATAAAAATCCGCGAAATGCTTGACCTGACGGTAATCCGACGGGTCCTCAATGAGGTCTTTAAAAATTTTGTCCGTAATTGCTATGATCTCATCGATTTTCTTTTTAACCTCGGTATTTTTAATACTGTCCCGCAGCCTGGCCATCTCGTTAACGGCGACAACGCCCTCCGCCATCAGCGCGTCAATCTTCTCGTCGCCGGTTGTCACGGGCTTTTCCGGCTCCTTGACGTATTCTGTTTTCCCGGGGAAAATGACAGACAGCACGGCGTACGCCGCCACACCCAGCGCCACGAGTACGGCAAAGTGCCAGAACTTATACAGCGGGAACAGAAGACAGTATACCAGCCAGATGGCGGCCAGGCCCCAGGCCGGCGCGGCCGATTTTTTGCGAATCTCGCGCATGTGTTCGTGCTCCGTTTCTTCATAATGAATCGTTGTGACGTCTGCGGGACCAAAAGCTTGTCCCACAAAGGCCTGAACACGACCGGCCAGCCTTAATTTGCCAGCGTGTCCCTTCTATTTTATGCGGTTGCAAACAGCCTGTCAAGAAGCAGACGCCTATAAAGTCGCGTTCTTCTTGACATTGTTTGTCTTGTTATATTATCATCGGTATATTAAACGCCGATGTGCGCTTGTATGCACCTCGGGGCCGCGCCGGAAAAAGACCCGGTCAGGCGGCCCCTATATAAAAAGCGCGCGGCGCGCCAGCCGCTTAATTAATAGTATGCCGCGCCGCCGGATGACGTGACCAATCCCACCGCCCTTATTATCGGGGTGCGGCGGGCAGATTATAAAAGGAATGGTCGTTTTGATTAAGATTGCCCCCTCCATACTATCCGCCGATTTTACGCGCCTCGGCGAGGAAATTTTAAGCATATCGGAAGCCGATTACCTGCATTTTGACGTAATGGACGGCATTTTCGTTCCGAATATTTCCGTCGGCATCCCCGTTTTAAAGTCTGTCCGGAAATGTACCGATATGACACTAGACGTACACCTCATGATTACCGAACCCGTCCGCTATGTCGAAGATTTTATTGACGCCGGCGCGGACCTCGTCGTAGTCCACGAGGAAGCCGACACGCCGGAAAACACCAAAATGGCGCTGGAACGCGTTAAACGCCGCATAAAGAAAGCGGGACTCTCCATTAAGCCAAATACCCCCGCCGAACGCGTCCTGCCCTATTTGGAGCTTGTGGACCTTGTTCTGGTCATGACCGTTGAGCCGGGCTTCGGCGGCCAGAAATTTATGGCGGACATGCTGCCGAAGATTGAATTTCTTCGCCGGACGCTTGACGAGCGCGGCCTGGCCTGTGAGCTCCAGGTTGACGGCGGGATCAATCCCGAGACAGCAAAGCTTTGTATCAATGCCGGCGCGGACGTGCTGGTGGCCGGGAGCGCCGTATTCGGCGCACCGGACCGCGCACAAATGATCCGCCAACTACGGTCACACTAGCGGCCGAAAGGATTATCTGTATGAGTTTTTTCCCGACAGCACTTGAGATATTAATCGAAAAATTCGCTTCCCTGCCCGGTATCGGCCAGAAAACGGCGCAGCGGCTGGCCTTTCACATCCTGTCCCTGCCCGACGCGGACGCGCAGGCCTTTGCCGACGCCGTATCTGAGGCAAAGAAGACTGTCCGCTGCTGCACTATCTGCCAGAACCTGACGGACGGCGACGTCTGCGCTATCTGCAAAAGTCCGCGCCGGGACGAGCATGTCATCTGCGTCGTATCGGACCCCAAGGCCGTCATCGCCATCGAGCGCTCGCGCGAGTATAACGGGCACTACCACGTGCTGCACGGCGTCATCTCCCCGCTTAACCACATCGGTCCCGACGATATTAAAATCAAAGAGCTGGTGGACCGCGTGGCCGACGGCGAGATTGACGAGGTCATTTTAGCTACGAACCCCGACACCGAGGGCGAAACAACGGCCAAATACATCTCACGGCTTTTAAAGCCGTTCGGCGTGAAGATCACGCGGCTGGCCTACGGCATGCCCGTGGGGCTCAACCTGGAATTTGCCGACGACGCCACGCTCATGCGCGCCATGGAGGGCCGCCAGGAGATTTAATGTCAATTTAACGTATACAAGCGGGAGGGCGCAGCGCGTCTTCCCGCTGTTTTTTTGTCGGCTTTTCGCCACACCCATCGCGAAGACGGCAAAGGCTGATATCAAAATATTTTGTAGGGACGGCCATTGGCCGTCCGCTTTTTTTGACCCGCTCACGCCAGAGCTTAATCTTTTTTGACTCTTTGCCGATTTTCGTTTATAGTTAATATATAGTACATATGGCAGTTTGTGTATCAAGGAGGCACTATGAAAACATGTAAAATCATCACTACCATCGCAACAATTATATTGATCGCAGCGGCAGTGTGCTTCATAGGGCAGTTCCATGTCAGGATGGAAACATCCGCGCATACCTTCGAGGTGCGGTCTTTATTAATAGGTTCGCTTGTTACCTCTTTCCTCTCATTTTTCGTGGTATTCATGGCCACAAAAAACTGGTTTGAATTTTTTAGAGCTGGATCTGTAAAAGTCCACATCTTATTACTGATTCTCGGCCTTTTGCTTTTTATATTTGGTATGATACCGAATTTTATCTGGGTTATGTATTACCGTGCATTGCCCACCAATCCGTACAAAACCTTATTTTACTCATCTTATGTGCGTCTGGCAGTTAGCGCCTTGTCCGGCGTCGTCATTGGCAAAGCGTTTGTACACAAGAAATTCGAAACGAAAACCGACGCACTGGATATGGGAGATACGCCATGACGAAAAGACGCATTATCACTGGGTTAATATCTATTCTGATTATTATAGTTATATTTTATTTTTTGCCGGACATCTATAGAAATATGCAGCTAATGGCCCACAACCTGGACATTAATACTCGCTTATTTCTGATTGTCATCGGCTTTGAGTTACTCCTGTCCCTCGTGGGCTTTTTGTCTATGCGAAATTGGTTTGAATTTTTCAGGTCCGGTAATATAAAGGTCGGTAAAGGAACCCTGATTATCGGGATATTGCTTCTCCTCCTGGGTGTATTTCCGACGTCGGCCTGGGTTATGACATTTGGGCTTGGGGGACACTTCAAAACACTGCTATATACGCCAGCAACGCATTATCCCATATGCGTTCTAGCCGGCGTCGTCATCGGCCGGGCATTCGGGCATAAAGACGGCGGCGACAAAAAACCTTCTGAAGAACAGGCCTCAGACACCTGACGCCACAGGAAAAGCCCGCGCCTCAGGCGCAGGCTTTAATCTCCATTTCCATGTAAAATATTCGGCACTTTTGTCACATTATGTATGATATTGTCAATAATATCTGCTTATCCTGCTATTGTCAACGCAATGATTTTGGCTCGGCAAAGTCCTGTCAACGTTGCAGCGCACTACCCAAACTCTAAATTTAACTTTAAATGCTTATAATAATTTGACAATTATATCAGTCTCATAATATAATGTTTTTAATATCAGTTAATTCTTGATTTTTTGGATATAATAGTATCAGGCAGGTATTACGCCGGTCCTGACAGCGCGTTTCCGCGCCAGCCGTTTGATACGGCTTCATTAAGGCATTATGTACGCAAGTACTTTTTTATACACAAGCATATTGACAAGGGTCAGAGGAATTATAAGGTCAAGGCGATTCAGGGCCAAGACCATCGTATTCCTTTGAGCTGTTGTTTTTATGTGCTTGCCGCCATTACATAAAGCAAAACTATTTTAAGGAGAACAATCTTTTCATGGCAGAAAAACTGAAAATCATCCCCCTGGGCGGCCTCAACGAGATCGGAAAAAATCTCACCGTCTATGAATTCGGCGGCGATATCCTTGTCGTCGACTGTGGGCTCGGATTCCCCGACGACGAAATGTACGGGGTCGACATCGTCATTCCCGACTTTACGTATCTTGTAAAAAATCAAAACAAGGTCCGCGGCATTGTACTCACCCACGGCCACGAAGACCATATCGGAGCGATTCCCTATATTTTAAGAGAGTTGAACGTACCGATTTACGCTACGCCCCTGACGGCCGGCCTTGTAGAAATCAAGCTGGCCGAGCATGGTCTTCTCGAGAAAACAGAGATCAACAAGCTCAAGGCCGGCGAAAGCTTTAAGCTCGGCTGCTTTAAGGTGGAGCTGCTGCATATCAACCACTCCATCCCGGACGCCGTATCTCTGGCAATCAAAACGCCGGTCGGCATGCTTATCCACACCGGCGACTTTAAAATCGACACCACGCCGATTTCCGGCAGCATGATCAATCTCGCGCGCTTCGGCGAGCTTGGCAACAAGGGCGTTTTAGCCCTTCTGGCCGATTCAACCAACGTTGAAAAACCCGGCTACTCCGTCTCGGAAAGCAAGGTCGGCGAGCGGTTCGACTCGCTGTTTCGAGGCTGCACGTCGCGCATCCTCGTCACAACCTTTGCCTCCAACGTCCACCGCATCCAGCAGGTCATCAACTGCGCGGCCAAGAATAACCGGCGCGTGGCCGTCACCGGCCGCAGCATGGAAAATATTATCCGCGTAGCCACGGAGCTTGGCAGCATGCAGATACCCAAGGGCGTTTTAATGGAGCTCAATCAGATCAAAAACCTGCCCGATGAAAAAATCGTGATCATCACGACGGGCAGCCAGGGCGAAACGATGAGCGCTTTGTACCGCATTGCGTTTTCGGATCACCGTCAGGTCGAGATCAAGCCCGGTGACCGGATTATTATTTCGGCGTCGGCCATCCCTGGCAACGAGAAGACGGTCAGCCGCGTGGTCGACGAACTGTTTCGCCGCGGCGCAGAGGTCCTATACGACAGGTTTTCAGACTTGCACGTCTCGGGCCACGCCTATCAGGAAGAACTCAAAATGATGATGGCGCTTGTCAAGCCGAAATTTTTCGTTCCGCTCCACGGCGAATACCGCCATCTCAGTATACACGCTAAAATCGCCCAGCAAATGGGCATCAACGCTAAAAACATCGTCGTCGCCGACATTGGCCAGGTTATTGAGCTCACAAACCGCAGCATCAAGCGTAATGGCAGCGTTACCTCCGGCAAGGTTTTCGTGGACGGTACCGGCGTCGGAGACGTCGGCTCCGTCGTTCTCCGGGACCGCAAGCATCTGGCGCAGGACGGCATGATCGTCGTTATTATAAACCTCTCCAGCGACGGCGGCGGCCTCATCGCCGGCCCGGACATCATCACGCGCGGCTTCATCTACGTCAAGGAATCGGAAGAAATGATGCGCGAGCTGAAGGAGATCGTTACGAACACACTGGAAAAATGCTCGTGCAACAAGATCAGCGATTTCGTAACGCTCAAGAGCACGGTTAAAAGCGAGCTGTCGCATTATCTGTATAAGAAAACGAAACGTAATCCTATGATCCTGCCGGTTATCACAGAAATTTAGCGCCGGGCCAGTCCCTTTTTTGGTGCTGACATAAAAGTATGCATATATTCCCCCGCTGATGGCGGGGGAATATATGCAGTTGGACCACACTGTTTCAGAGCGCATTTTGTTCCGCCTTCAGGCGGGGCTAAACATACTCAAACACAGACTATATTCACGGGGTACCAAACAATGAACATACAGATTTTCGGCAAATCCAAGTGCTTTGACACAAAAAAGGCTGAGCGCTGGTTTAAAGAACGGCGCATTAAGTATCAGAGTATTGATCTGATCAAATACGGAATGAGCCGCGGCGAATTTAACAGCGTAAAATCCGCCGTTGGCCTTGATGCGATGACGGACGACACGGCCAAGGACGCCGAGCTGCTGAAATATCTGGCGTATGACGCGGACAAAGAGGAAAAGCTACTGGAAAATCCGAAGTTTATCAAAACGCCGATTGTCCGAAACGGCAAAAAGGCCACCGTTGGGTTCTGCCCCGACACTTGGAAGGACTGGGAGTAAGACTATTCCCTCCCCTATCGCTTAAAACATAGCATCAAGCACCCGAAAACCCGCTCATGCTGAGCGGGTTTATTTGCGCTGTACCGTTATTTATTGTATCATTAATACAATCACAGCAAATTACAAACCAAGGAGTGGAGCATGAAAGAAATCGACGCAAACAAGCAGGCCTGGAGTCAGCTATCGGAAGCTCACTATGAAACATTTAAAAAACGCCTGCTCGACGGGACACATTATCTCAACAAATATATTCGAGATGACCTGTGCGATATACGGGGTAAAAACCTCATCCATCTGCAGTGCAATACAGGTGCAGATTCCATTTTACTGGCACAAATGGGTGCTAACGTAACGGGCGTCGACTTTGTTCCGGACAATATTTTTTATGCAAACAAGCTGGCTGCTGATTTTAACATTGATAACATTTCCTTCTTTGAATCTGATATCATGGAGCTTACGGCCAAGCATGAAAGTAAATACGATATTGTTTTTGTATCAGAGGGCGCTCTCGGATGGCTCCCCAGCCTTGACGTCTGGGGACTGACAGTACGGCAGCTGCTAAACGACAACGGATATTTATATGTTTTTGACTCGCACCCTTTTTATTTAATGATGGACGAGCATAAATTCAGCCGGTACTTATTGGAAGTTGAGGCGCCTTATTTTAATAAAGAACCCGTTATGGACGACTATACGGGCGGATATGCCAGCGAGCGGAAATACGGCGCTAAAGCTTACTTTTGGCCTTATACTGTATCCGACATCATCAACTCTCTCACCGCAGCGGGCATGCATATCGACTACTTTAACGAATATCCCGAACTGTTTTTTGACGCAGGCGGGATGACACAGCTGGGCGATTCCGGGCTGTACAATTATGTGTTCAACGACAATAAATACCCCATGTCATTTAGCTTAAAGGCTACAGTCTGGAAGTAAAAGCAAACTTTGATAGACAGGCTTCGGTTTTCGTCAATTCATTAGCAAACCGGTTGCCGAAGACTGGCAAGCAGCGATTGACTATGTTATTATAAATAAATGGTAAACACATACAGTCGGCACAATTGCCTGTACCGGCTCCGCTAAGTATATGGAGGTACATATATGATTGAACAACTGCGCGCCGAGCTTTCTGATCTGGCCGCAAAGCTCGAACGGCTCAAAAAAATAGAGTCCATGCTCCAAGACCTTTCAAGCACGGAGCGGGAGCTATCACAACGTGAGCAAACGCTTAAAGCCTCTCTCTCAAAAGAGGAAGCCGATGTCGATCGGCTTGAACGGACGTCGGCCGCGTCCATCCTCTTTTCCGTTTTAGGCAAGATGGAGGAAAAGCTGGATAAGGAGCAGAAGGAGGCACTCGCCGCCAAATTGAAATACGACGCGGCGGTGCGGCAGCTCGATGACTGCAAGTCGGGCATAGAACTGCTCCAGCAAGAAAAAGCGGCTCTATCCGGCTGCCCAGGGCGCTACGACGAGGTTTTCGCCACATGTCAAAATCTTCTTCGGACGGACCCCGCCTATGCCGAACGCCTGTGCGCCTTGGAGCGGCAGCGCGGCGAAGCCGTCAGCCAGCTCAAGGAGCTCGACGAGGCTATTAGCGCCGGCAATGCCGCCATGCGCCAGATCAAGGCCGTTGAAGAGTCTCTCGACAGCGCCGAAGGCTGGGGCCAATGGGATCTCTTTGGCGGCGGTTTGCTAGCCGACATGGCCAAACATTCTCATCTTGATGAAGCACAGTCCGGCGCCGAGTATCTGCAGGTACTGCTCAGCCGTTTTAAAACAGAGTTGGCCGATGTACATATAAGCGCACAGCTCGACGCGGTAAACATCGAGGGTTTTCTTCGCTTTGCCGACTTCTTCTTTGACGGCCTGATTGCGGACTGGACCGTTTTGGATCATATTCGCGGCACCCAGGACAGCGTATACCGCGTCCGCCAGCAGGTTATGGACGCGCTTTCAAAGCTGAACATGCTCAGAGCCGCGCGTTCGGATGAGAAAGCAACGCTCGAAATGCAGCTTGCCGAACTTGTGACGAACGAATAATACGCTCTGCCAGTATGCATCAAATTAGATTTTTTGATGCTGATCCAGCATTTTTTTAAGATACCCCTCGTTGAGTAAATGCACCGTTTTGAAGCTGCCGCCATAAAATACCGCCCAGTTGTTGAACACACAAGGGACCGACTTGGCCTTCTCCAGCGTATCAACCGCAATCAGATTCAGCGGAATACCGTCCGCTTTACAATAATGCTCTACTTGATCAATACAATTTAGGGCATAGGGGCATTGCGGGCTATAATAGATTGTCAATGCCGCATCGTTAATGCTTCCCTTACTGACGGATATTGAAAAATGCGGCGGTTCAGCGCTGTCAAAAGATAAGGCCAGCAGCTCATAATTGCCGATTGTGTCAACGGCCTTAAAGCCGAATTTCTCCAGAAATTTTTTATCGGACAAAAACGGTTTTTTCTTCTGCGAGCTCATGGCGCACACGCCGGAATATCCGAGCCGTTTTGCGTCGTCCAAACAATAGCTCAGGAGGCTCTTACCGTGCCCTTTACCCTTGAAACTACCGGACACCCACAAACAATAGATGTAGACATAATGATCCCCGCTCACAGGCACCCACGCTTTGTCTAAGGGCGCGTATTCAATAAATACCTTTCCCTTTTCGTCGAGCTTTCGGAAAACATGGCCTTCGGCCAGCCGCTTTTTCAGCCAGGCCTTTTTAGCCGCCACGCCGTTTTGATGCTTTTTATCGGCGATGGCACAGCACACATGCTCGCTGTCGAGATTTTCCGCTGTCAGATTAATAAATTCCATACCCATTGGGCGCCTCCACAAGTTGTATTATATTAAGAGTTTAGCATAGAATTGTTGACAGCACCGTGTCATATTTTATTTAAAGCTTGCAGCGAAAATGATCCTTTGAACAAAACCGTTCAGAATGCATTCCCTGAAATACGGCGATAAAAAAAATGACTCCCCCTTGAGGAATCATTCTTCAGTAACGTTTATAAGAACGCGCCTTAAGTACGACCGGAGCGTATCAATCTCCTCGGGCGAAAAGCCTTTGATAAAGGTCTGCTCCATAATGCTCTGATGCTTTTTGGCCCGTTTGTCTACAAGCTCCGCCTTTTCTGTCAAATAGATATTTTTAGCACGCCGGTCTGTCTCGCAGATCTCAGTGTGGATAAAGCCGTGCTTCTCCAGCCGTTTTAGTATACCGCTGACGGTCGGATGCTGGAGATTAAAGTGATGCTCTATATCCTTTTGGGTCAAATTCTCAGCCGGCGTATTGTTGAGATATTCAAGTACAATCGCCTGAGACATCGTCAGCTCCCAATCCTTCATTTTGTTGTCGGTATCTTTTTTTACAGCGTGGAATATTCTCTTAAATATAAGCCCCAGTGCCTCGTCTTCCATCTGGCTTCTCCTTCGGACCACTTGTTATTAGATGCAGTCAAATAGTAGCACGCTTCCTTTTAAATGTCAAATGGTGGCGATACAGTAGTAAAGGCTGGACGCTTATTCATTATATCCATGCATCTCGTATATTTAAAGAGGTATCAAATAATGTACAAGCCCCGTTTTGACTGCGTTAATCGCAGAACCAAGACGGGGCTTAAATTGCGAAGTGAATGTGTTATTTGTAATTTTGTTTTGCACATAATTTAAGCTAGTGCGCATATAGCACGCTTGAATTCTCTCATCCCTGCTTAACAAGTTAAAGTTCTTGTTGGAAAACAGAGTTACTTTCGTACCTTTTTCATATTCTGTTATTTGAGGAGCAGGCAGATCGAACTGCTCCATATAAGATATAACCATATATCCGCACGATACTGGGGCTTACATCCAAAACATACGGACTCGCCGCCTATTTCCCAAACGGCTATACAGCGGAGCAGACGGAGAACTCCATCCTCCGAATGCTGGCCGAGCGCCAGTGCAAGCTACAGAAATCCAGGGACGCTGCCCGCTGAACATACCGGAAGATTACGGCATTGTTCATAACACAGAGGGGGTTGATCTGCTTCCATCCAATATTGAGCTAAACCCAAAATTATCTCCGCGTTTTCGATACTGAAATCCCATTCACAGTAAGAGTTGCTGAACCCAGTATTGAGGGCAAGGGCATTTTCGCCCATGACGGGAATGGAAATGTTGCCGGCGCTTAGAGTCCGTGTTCTAGTTTTCGTATAAGGCAGCTATATCGTGTATTCTGCTCTTCATTTCTGTGCGGATATATAATGGCTCTAAACACTCGCATTTATCCCCAAAACTAAAAAGAATATTATAGTAGTAATCGTTCTCTATGAACGGAAAACGAACAATGTAATGTTCATCGCCGTCTGGCGAAAAGTGTTCATAAGAGCAAAAGTCAAGTACCTTATCCATCACAGATGTATGTATCGGCAAGAAAGTGCTCCTAATTCGTACCGGGAAGGTGCCCCAGTTTCAGATGATGACGCTATCTGCCAGCTCTGGAAAGAAGCATCCGCAGCAATTATTGTAACAAAAAATGCAAACGACTATGGCATTCATAATACCTCTGCCGGTGATGAACTCATTCGTATCCCTGCTTTTGCTTTTCTTTACCTGCTTGGCCATGCTGAAAAGAACGGATACAAAGGCATTGACTGAATTATATTCCCCTTTGTCTCATTAAGACGCAGAAAAACCGTCGCTTCCATACGAGCGGCGGTTTTTTATAAAACAAGGTGGACAATTCCTGAACTGAGTAGACGGAGAAACCTGATTCTATCCAAGTCGTTGACAAGAATGGTTAGAATGCTGTCCATATCCCAGGTGGTGCGGCTGAAAGCCCTCCAGCAATCCGGTAAGCTATTCAAAGAGACTAATAAAGAAGAGAGGGCTTGAAGTTTAGCTTCAGGCCCTCTCGGCATTATAATGCTATGTGATCAGCATATATTGTTTCTGAACACGAGATCTTATCTCCTGAATAAATGTTTCCGGCCCAAGTACTCTGACTGTTGGACCAAATGACAGCACCCGTATTACCAGCTCGGTTTCGTCCATTACGTTATAGCGGATGGTGCAGATGTATTTGTCGGTTGATTCGTTGTATTCGGTCCGTTTTTCAAAATGCGCAAATTGAACCATGGATCGCTCCAGCGCATTGCGCTCTTTTGAAATTTCCAGAATCACCTGTCTGAATCGAGGTGTTGGATTGAAGTGATCCATTTCAGTTTCGGTGAGTATCTGCCGAGCAGGCTCTATTGATTTGATTCTGCCAAGATTCAACGTATAAAGCACCTTTCGGTTACCGGTTTTCCGATAGCAATGGGCACGGAACTTGTCGTCCTTTTGAGAGAATTCCAGCTTCAAAGGCCAAAAAACGCCGTTTACCCGTCTGCCTTTTCCACCCTCATACTGAATACTTAATGCGCTTTTTCCCCTAATGGCGGCTAATATTGTTCTAAAGCGGTTTTGATAATCCGAATCCTCATAATCGTCGCTGTCCAGTGCCTCGTCGAACAGATAAAAATCTTTCTGACGGTATAGGGGATCAACGTTGGGTAAGGACTGTCGAAGCGCGTCCAGTTCCGTGCTGTCAAAGAACAGGCGAATACGTGGGTCGTTCAGGATGGCCAGCAGCCAAGACTTTTGTAAATCGGACAGCGGGTTTTCCGGAAGAGGTGCACATGCAGCTGTATAGCCGCTTTCAGTCTTTCGAAGAAGGGGCCAGGTACCGCTTTGCAGTTTTGGCAGTATAGTGAAGATGCTCTCGGAGAAAGCATAATCCGAGAGTGCTTTTCGTATCTCTTCGCTGCTGAGCGGCTTTTCCTGCGCTTTACGTAGCACTGCCTCAACAGCGCGGTAATATGAGCTGTAAATCTCCGAAAAGAGTTCCATCAGGCATCCCCCCCATATAGGGCAGCCATACGCTCCATATCGCAGTAGAAATAGTCCACAACTTTTTTACTGGAACCCTCCAGCGAGAGTATCCGCCCGGTAAAGCTTTTGACCCAAGCCATCATTTCGGTGATGTCGAATAGTGTAACGGTATATTGATAGGTGTTTTGCTCGATGCGCTGAATCTCGCCACCCCGACCTTCCCGCCGGAGGCGTTCAAGAACATACCGCTCCTTTTCTTCGTCAATGCACAGCTTCATGCTTAGCGTCTGCGGCCGCTGTGACATACCGAACGAAACGCCCCAGCAATAGGGCCTTAGTTTATCCAGCTTGTCAGACAGCTCGTCATAGTCCGGATATTCATCCAGGACATCCACTTTTTTAATGTAATCCAGCCGGTAGTTGTGGAATCGCCGGCTCTTTTCGGTATATATGCAGGCATACCGCCGTCCACTCTGAACACTGACAAATACCTGTACAGGCATGCCGGTCTGAATGTTTTCCTTAGAAAACCGGTTGCTCTGAGTGGTGATGACAACGCGGCGCTTATCATGCATGGCATGCAGCAATTCCATTAAAACGCCGTCCTCCAGTGTATGGACGATGTAATGATGCTTGAAGCCAAAGGGTCCGTTCTCTCTCTCGTTTTCCTGATCAAGGACAGTGCTTCCTATGAAGCCCAACGGCGCTGCCTCCTGAAAAAAGCGGATGGCATCCAGCAGCTTTTCACGATCTACCGGCAACGAGAAGACAGTCACAGAAGATATCGCATAATAGTCAGTTTTCTTTTGGACGGTCTTGACAAGCAAACCTTCCCTGACATATTCGTTTGCCTTCAGGCGTACTGTTTGCGCTTCAAACACCATATCGGTTATGCTGCAAACCGCATCGGTTAGCTCCGAAATTGTTTTGTGTCCTTCTCTCAATGCAGAGAGAAGCGCAAAATGAAGGGTAATGTCATTATCAGTGAAGCTTTTTGCCTTCCATGCGTTGTACAGTGGGTTGCTTCCAATTCCGGCAGTGTCCAAGGAGATAAAAATTCGCTTACCTTTCTTATCACTCTCCCAACGAACGTAAGGAGATAGATAGCTTTCAATCCTGCGCTTTTCGTTATCGTACGTGCGTGAGCTTTTGACATTGAAATCGCTGCGTGACTTAAAGCCGTATATGTAGAAATCCCGCATGTAGTAACGTATTTTATCGAAATTCTTAATCAGTTCTGTAAAGGCCAAATTATCACTCCCTTTTCAAATTTTATATGAAACGCACAGTCTTCGCAAACTTTTTTAGATGATCTGGGTAATCTTCCCTGCTATGATGGGTACATAAGGAGAGATTGCCATGTATGTCATCAGCAATGAAAACACAAAATTCCCGATCAAAGTTTGGCTGCCACAGAATGCCGCACCGGAGGAAAGCTGCGTCGAGCAGGCTTATCACTTATCAAATCTGCCGTTTTTACATAAATGGGTAGCGCTGATGCCCGATACGCACACCGGCATGGGCATGCCGATCGGCGGCGTGATTGCTTCTGAAGAGGTTGTTATTCCGAACGCGGTCGGCACAGACATTGGATGCGGCATGGGCTTCGTCGGCACCAACATCCGGGCAGCAGAAATCAGAAATATTGATACACCAAATGGATCGCTCATCCAAGGCATTGTCGGTGATATTTTAAGAAACATCCCGGTAGGATTCAATCACCATAAACAGCCGCAAAACTCGGCCAGCCTTGACAAAGCAATGCAGATGCCGGAACGTTTTGAGGAAGACAAAGAGCTGCTTCCCGAGATTGAGGCTGGATATTATCAGGCCGGTACGCTGGGAGGCGGGAACCACTTCATTGAGCTTCAAGAGGATGAAGCCGGCTATGTTGGCATCATGCTGCATTCCGGCAGCCGTCACTTTGGCAGCAAAATATGCAGCTACTTTAACCGTAAAGCAAAAGAGCTTAATGAAAAATGGCACAGTACCGTTCCTGCCGAATACCGTCTGGCATTCCTGCCAATGGACACAAAGGAAGGCCGTCAGTATCTGAAGTGGATGAATCTGGCACTCGATTTCGCCTATGAAAACCGTGCTCGAATGTTGTCGGATGTCAAGGTGATATTTGAGAAATGGATCGGCAAATACACCGATCTGTCTGTCCAATACAGCGATGAAATTAACTGCCACCACAATTATGCGGCAATGGAGCATCATTTCGGGAAAAACGTTCTGGTGCATCGCAAGGGCGCAACCAGGGCACGCGAGGGTGAAATTATCTTGATTCCCGGGGCAATGGGCTCCTACAGCTATGTGGTGCGGGGCAAGGGCAACCCGGAGAGCTTCTGTTCCTCCTCTCATGGTGCGGGGCGTCGCTACTCACGCAAAGGCGCGATGCAGGCTTTTTCCTGTGAAGAGGTCATGTCCGACCTAAGTCTACAGGGCGTGGTACTTGGCAAGCACCATAAAAAGGACGTCGCCGAGGAGAGCCGTTTTGCCTACAAGGACATCGATGAGGTCATGGCAAATCAGTCCGATCTGGTCGAACCCGTCAAGCGCTTAAAGACAATTGGCGTAGTGAAGGGCTGATGTCGATATAATGGCGAAAGCCTTTATATACAAGGCCTCTTATTCCCATGCGGCGGTATCTATATACCGCGCGGTGCCGTGAGCATTGCTCTCCGGTATGCCGGAGTACGGGGCGAAAAGCAGGTGTATTCCTGCCCACAAGAACTGATCGGGCGGAGGTTCGAGTCCTTCTCTCCTCCGGGAGATAGCTCAGAGGCAGAGCAATCAGTGTGGATTTTGGTAAGGGAGCAATCCCGGGGTTCGAATCCCCTCCACAGACCTGTCAAGTCTGACAAAGCAGCGATAACCTGGAATGCCCGGCGGCGGTTCACAAGCAAGACCACAGCATACTGCCCGCAAGCATGAAACATCCGTGATTCCGGAGGATCCCGTTTTGACACCGGTCGCCCATCCGTATTATGCCAGGCCCTATCAGCCCGGTTTGGATACGGCCCGGCGGACAAGGAAGACAAAGCTCAATCCGGGTACGGATGGGACGTGTGGGTATTCCAGGGGAAATCGCAAATCAAAAGGAGTGAATGACATGAAATTGATTATCAAAGACAATGAGAGGGCCTTTCTTTATAAGAACGGCGTTTTTTCCGGGATGCTGATGCCCGGCAAGCAGACTGTCTGGTCCCTGTTTGGACAGACGGCCATCAAAATCACTGCCAGGGGCAAATTGGACTTTCCGGGTATGAACCTGCCCGTTCTGCGCAGAAATGCCTCCGTTGAAAAAGAACTTGCATTTGTCGAGGTACCCGACGACAGGCTTGCCGTGCGTTTTGTGGACGGCCGCATTGCGGAAGTCCTTAAGCCCGGTATATATGCATTCTGGGACGTTTTTGAGAAAAACACTTTTGAAATCATTGACATTACCGACCCTGAGAGCGCTGGTAAGCTGCCTGTTCGGTATATGGCATATATGCCCTCAAATTCTTACTTGAGGGTGGATGTTGCCGACGGCGAAATTGGGCTGCTGTATTATAACGGAGTCTTTCAGCGGACACTGTCTGCCGGGCAATATTTTTACTGGAATTATAACACAAAAGTGACAGCACAGACAGTGGATACCCGCGTTCAGCAGTTGGATGTTTCTGGGCAGGAAATCCTGACGGCGGACAAAGTAAGCCTGCGGATCAACTTTATGTGTTCCTTTCAGGTAATCGACCCTGTGAACATTGTCGGCAAGATGAAGGACTACAAGACGCAAATCTATGTACTGACCCAGCTTGTGCTGCGCGAGTTCACCGGCAAGTATCGTTTTGACGATCTGCTTCGTCAAAAGGACAGTATCGGCGGCTTCGTGCTGGAAAAGCTGCGCGAAAGAGAAAAGGAGTTTTACGTGACCTTCTCCGACGCGGGTGTAAAGGACATCATCCTGCCCGGCGAGATCCGCGATATCATGAATACGGTGCTGGTGGCGGAAAAATCCGCTCAGGCCAGCGTGATCACCCGCCGTGAAGAGACTGCCGCAACCAAAAGCCTGCTTGACACAGCGAAGCTCATGGACGAAAACACCACTCTGTTCAAGCTCAAGGAGCTTGAATATCTGGAGCGCATCTGTGACAAAGTGGGTAACATTTCCGTAGGCAGTGGAGATGGTATTCTGAACAGTCTTCGGGAGTTAGTGTCAGGAAAAGCAACGTAAAATAAATATACATAATAATCCCTGTATTTCAAATGACAGAATTAAGCGTCAAAAGAGATGTCGTCTCTTTTGACGCTTAATTCTGTCATGATAGATACACGTTTAAGACATGAGGCGTGCCCAAGTGGCACAAACCTGAAATGTGGGTACACGACAAGGCAAAGGAACTCTTACGTATGAAGACCATTAGGAATTATTGATATCTTTTCGAGTCTTCGATCAATCCGCAATAAGTGAACTTTAGGAGCAAAGAAAAATATGAAACAATTATCGGCGCCGTTTACGGATGGGATTTTCCCAAACAAAAGCAGCGTGTAAATATGGAACGATAAAAATGAATAACCGTTGACGGGCAATATTGTATCAACCGTTTTAAATCGAAGAGGCAGTTCACGAATGAACTGCCTCTTCCGCAATGATGATTACTTTTTTATTGGGAAATAGATTTCAGTCACATACTCGCTCGGCTGGATGTGATCCTCTACACCTTTGATATACAGCTCAATGGGAGGCCCGGATATGGTGTAGCCCTCCCTCTCGATCCACTCCGCCAGCGCCGTGTAGCACGGGGTAAAATCGTCGTAGGGACCGATGTGGGTGGCAAAGCTGCAAAGCCCCGGATCAAGCCTGCGGATATTTTCACCGCTCTTCTCCTGTACAACTACGCCGACTTCGATATCCGTGCATTCATGGTTGAATTCCTCGTCGTGGTAAACGGACAGGCATGGCCCCGCCGGTCTCAGGCGGCTTTTCCCTAATCCGGCAAACAGCCTGCCGAATGCTTCTTCAAAATCTTTCAAACTCATTTTTTGCCGCACCGAGTAGATACTTTTAGGTTCAAACTCTACCGTTTTTATTAAATAATTCGATTGCATGATGTTCTCACACCTTTCAATTTTTTCAATGTCCCGCTCCATCTGAAGCAGGGTGCGCTGCTGATCGGAAATCTGCGACGACAGCTCAGCTTTTTTTGACTGAATCAGCGCGGACAGGTACCCGTTGTCCTGTTTAGCCAGAACTGCGGCGATTTCGGGCAGCGAAAACTGATACTGCTTGAGGCGGGAAATCAGCAGCATGTCGTGAAGCTGGGAAACCTCGTAATACCGGTAACCGGACTCGGGGCTGACATATCCCGGCTTTAAAAGCCCGATCTGATCGTAATAACGCAGCGTCTTTGCCGACACTCTGCTAATTTTAGAGAATTCTCCGATTGTTAGCATAAAAAGCTCCATTCCGCCGCTTTGTGTCGGCAAAATGTTATTGTGCGGCTCTTATCACGCAAAGCTAGGAATGACAAGAGCTTTTTTGTTATCCCTCGCCGGTTGCGGCGTAAGCGGCGAGGCGCTGGGAACATCCGCGAAGCGCATTCAGAGAATTTCTCTGAATGTCACCGCCCAATTGGTCTAAGAACATGTTCTGATATGAGTATAAGCGTTCCAGTAAGGGCAGAGTCAAGTGCTTTTTTTATATTTATTTTCAACTCATTTACAAGGAGGGATAGCCGTTGGCGACCAAGCTGCAGCTCATAACGGAGCTTTCTTTACAAAGACCCGGAAGCCGGCGGCAATCCGTATACCGGCTGGCAGACGGCGGACGAATATCTGTCCGGGAATGTGAGAACAAAGCTCACCGTCGCCAGAAAAGCGGCGGAAGCCGGCCCTGCTTTTGCGGCCAACGTGGAGGCTCTGGAGGCTGTACAGCCGGAGGACCTGATCGCCGCCGAGATCAGTGTCAGGCTGGGCGCTACCTGACTGCCACCCGATGTGGTGGAGCAGTTCGTCCACGAACTGCTGTCCCCGGCATTCTACTTGCGACGGAATATCAAGGTTCATTACATATCCTATACTTCCGAGTGGAACATCGAGGGCAATAATCAGGACAGATCAAACGTTAAAGCCAACGCAACCTACGGAACCGAACGGGCAAGCGCTTACAAAATTATCGAGGAAACGCTGAACCTTCGGGATGTACGTGTATTTGATCCTACAATAGTGGAAACCGTACCTACGTTCTCAACAAGAAAGAGACGGCCATTGCCCGGCAGAAACAGGCCCTCATCAAACAGGAATTTGCCGACTGGATACGGAAGGACCCGGACCGCCGCAAACGGCTGTGCCGGCTCTATAACGACAAATTCAACAGTAACCGGCCCCGCGAGTACGACGGCAGCTTCAATGTCTACGACGATATCCGCGACAAGCTAATTGCCAAAGGCATCCCCACAGAGGAAAAAGCATTTGTCGGCATCACGGTAATCGACACCAGCTTCACGGAAAAAGCCGAAGGCGGTCAGGCTATTCTGGACGCCTGTAAGGCATGAGTTCGCCGGAACCGATCCGGCTCGGCAGCTACCGCGGATTTAAGATGGAGCTTTCCTTCGACACCTATGAGCGCAAGTATAAAATGACTCTACGTGGAGCCAGAAGCTATATCATCAGCCTCGGTATCGACGCTCACGGCAATCTGACCCGTATGGACAATGCGCTGGAGAGCTTTCCGGAGCGTCTGAGTGATACTGAGCGAACGCTTGAAAACACCCGGCAGCAGCTACAAAACGCCAAGGCGGAACTGGAACGCCCCTTCGCTCAGGAAGAAGAATTGAAAACCAAGTCCGCGCGTCTGACCGAGCTGGACGCGCTTTTGAATTTAGAGCAGAAGGACGAAGAGATCGTGGACGAGGAACCGGATGAAGAAGTTGAAGCCGGTGCAAAAGCGGTACGTGCCTATGCACGTTAAAGTGTATAGGCACGTACCGATAAATAGAGGGCGTCATCAAACTTCTACAGGTTCTCCCTTTACGGGAACGATGCGTCCGGATTGCTATTTGACGGCAGCATATGTATAATAAAAATACTAAAATTTTGGATGCAAACAGCTGAACGAGACCAGGTATGTCTATCAAAAGTGATGTTTATAAATTCATAAAACACAATGCAAGACGCCGGGCAGAAATTCAGGCGGAAGCCGGCAAACGAAAGAAGGAGAAAAACTATTTTGAACGATTGGTTTACCATTGATCATATCAACAAGGATACTCATATCATCAGCGAGTACCGGCATTGGGAGGAGACGCACTGTTATCTGCTCGTTGGCACGGAAAAGGCGCTCCTGATCGATACCGGCCTCGGCATCTGCAATATTTACGACGAAGTGGTGAAGCTGACCGACAAACCTGTTATCGCCGTAGCAACCCATATTCATTGGGACCACATCGGCGGTCATCAATACTTCCCGGAGTTTTATGCTCATGAGGATGAGCTGAACTGGCTCTGCGGAGAGTTCCCTTTGACCATGGAACAAATCAAGGGCATGGTGGTGGACCGCTGCGACCTGCCGGAAGGATACGACGTGAACAGCTACGAGTTCTTTCAGGGAACGCCTACAAGAATGCTGAAAGATAACGATTTGATCGACATCGGCGAGCGCGTCCTGCGAGTGCTGCACACGCCCGGCCATTCGCCGGGTCACATGTGCTTTTATGAAAAGGAACGAGGCTACCTCTTCACCGGCGACCTGGTTTATAAGGATACCCTGTTTGCCTATTATCCCTCCACCGACCCGGAAGCCTATCTGAAATCATTGGAGCGCGTCGCTGAGCTCCCCGTGGGGCGGGTTTTCCCGGCACATCACAGTCTGGATATCCATCCGGAAATACTCATAAGAATGCGGGACGCTCTCCGGCAGCTGAAAGCGGAAGGTAAGCTGCATCACGGCAGTGGGACTTATCATTACGGCGACTGGGCCGTATGGCTGTAATTTGATCCGCTTACATAATCCATAAATGTTCGTATCTTAAAGATACATTAATTGCCGATTGATCAAAGACAGGAGCAAACATGGTTAGAACGTTTACAATTGAAGATTTAGATGTCGTCATGAAAATATGGCTTGAAACGAATATACAATCTCACGATTTTATTGACAAAGGCTACTGGCAGGGAAATTATAAAATGGTTAAAGAGATGTTGCCTGATTCAACAATATTCGTTTACGGACATAACAATACAATACATGGATTTATTGGATTAACAGGAAATTATATTGCCGGAATATTTGTTGCTGCGAATAGTCAATCCGGAGGCAGAGGAAAGGCTTTACTTGATTATGTAAAAAAGAAATGCTCTGAGTTGTCATTGCATGTTTATAAAAAGAATCATCGTGCGCTAAAATTTTATTTAAGAGAAGATTTTGTTGTTTCAAGAGAACAAGTTGATAAAAATACTGGTGAAGTAGAGCTTGTACTGAATTGGACTAAATGAGCACGATAGGAAGCGCTCAATTATAGAATTCTCAGTACTTATTATTAGGAGAACTATCGATAATATGATAATCAAGGAAATTACAGAAAACAAAAAGCAATATTTGGATTTGCTGCTGCTTGCCGATGAGCAGGAAAGCATGATTGATCGATATTTAGACCATGGGAAAATGTTCGCGCTTTTTGATGAGGACCTGAAAACCATTTGCGTTGTCACCGACGAGGGCAACAAAGTGTGTGAACTTAAAAACATTGCTACGGAGCCCAAATATCAGGGCCAGGGATATGGAAAACAGATGATCGCGCATGTCAGCAACTATTACAGTTCAGATTTCAATACCATGTTGGTTGGAACGGGTGATTGCCCGCATATAATTTCTTTTTATAGGAAATGTGGTTTTGCGGAATCACACAGGGTAAAGAATTTTTTCACTGACAACTATGACCATCCCATTATCGATTGCGGCAGGCAGCTTGTCGATATGATATATCTGAAAAAAGACTTGAATTTTGATGTTGATGCCTGGATGGAAGGATATCTGAACAAGCTGAAATCTCTGTTCGGTTCCCGTCTCATGTGTGCCGGGCTTCAGGGAAGCTACGGCCGGGGCGAAGCAACGGAGGGAAGCGACATTGACGTGGTCGTAATACTCGATTATGCGGCCTCGGAAGATCTGAAAGCGTACAGTGCGATGCTGGACACGCTTCCGAGCCGTGAAAAAGTGTGTGGATTCATTTCCGGCCGTCAAGAGCTGATCAATTGGGAGCGCTCCGACCTTTTCCAGTTTTATTATGACACCACGCCGGTTCTCGGCAGCATTGATTTTCTGCTGCCGCTGATCGGCAAGGAAGATGTTCGCCGCGCCATCCGGATTGGGGCCTGCAACGTCTATCATATGTGCGGCCACAACATGGTGCACGAAAAAGATGTTGAGATATTGAAATCCCTTTATAAATCAGCAGCCTTCACAGTACAGGCAATCCATTACGACCGGACGGGAACTTATATAAAACAAAAATTCGGGCTTATTCCCGTGCTGCAGCCGAAGGAACAGGAGATTTTGCAGGCCGGCATTACGCTCAAGGAACAGCCGGCTCTGACGCCGCCTGAGTTGGTGCGGCTTTCTGAGCTACTGTTCAACTGGGCGGCGGAGTTGATTATCAAGTACGGAACTGAGGCGGATTAAGCGAAGATTTTATTAAACACGGAAATAAGCATATATTAAAAGAGAAAGAGGGCGAAAGATTGAAGTATTATGTATTAGAAGGAACATTTGTAAAAGAATTGCCTGAACAAAATGCGCTGCAAAAAGCGATTGACGCGCATCTTGAATATCTAAAAATCGGATTTAACGACGGTTCCGTTCTGGTATCAGGCCCGAAGGTGGGAACAGGCGGAGGAATTATTATTGTTAAATGCGATGATATTGAAAAGTTTTGTAATGATGATCCGCTGGTTCAGGCAGGCATACAGGAATATCGAATTACAGAGTTTAAACTGCATAATTGCCAGGATTATCTTAAGATTTGGTTTTAGAAGAAAACAAATCTTAAGATAGCCTGTAATGAGCATAACGAAAAACTCACACACCTTGCGCTGACCAATCGAATACCAACCAGCCTGCTTTCTGACCGAAAGTGGGCTTTTTCTATGCCCAATAGGAGGTGGCCTCTATACCATATTACGAAAAAGAGCAGGTCGCACAGGCCCGCGGGATGGACCTGCTGACCTATTTGCAGAGATATGAACCCGATGAACTTATCCACGATTGCGGGAACAGCTATCATACCCGAACCCATGACAGTCTTAAAATCTCCAACGGTCTCTGGTGCTGGTGGTCGCGCGGGGTCAGCGGACGCACCGCTTTGGATTATCTCACTCAAGTGCGCGGTCTGGATTTTACTGAAGCCGTGGGATGCATCCTGCGGGACGCTCCTGTTTCTTTCCCGGCACAGTCACGCTCCCCTCCGGCGCGGGCAGTGCCGAAAGTCTTTGCCCTTCCGGAGCGAAACGGCAACAACCGACGCGTGTTCGCCTACCTGTGCTCCCGCGGCATCGACCCGGAGATCATCAACCACTGCATACAGATCTGGGACGACGATTTGTTGCCGGTGGAGAAGATGAACTGGAAAAAATAATTAATTGCTATGGTGAAAAACTGCTACGTTATGCAACCGCTATCTTGTGTGATTATCACGAAGCAGAAAATGTGGTACAGGAAGTTTTCCTTTCAGCCTATCAAGGCCGCGCAGCATTTGATGGAAGTAATCTCTCGGCATGGCTGTATAGAATTACATACAATCATAGCCTGAATCAATTGAAGAAACGTAACTCATCAAGATCATGTCCGAACAGAAAGCCAACCAGAAAGACAAGCTGATCCTAAACACTCTTCATATTGCACCGATTCAGGAATTCCTCCGGCGCTATAAAAATCAGATAAAGTAAAAGTCCCGTTTGTCCTGCTTATAGAGAAGCTTAATAAACGGGACTTTTATTATTCGTTGCAGACAGAGCAGCCTGATTCTACCCAAACGTTGACAAGAACGGTTAGAATGTGGTTAGAATGAAGCCGAGGAGTGATCACAGTATGCTGAGGGAAAGTGAAACCGTTGAACTAAAAGAAATCGTTGTTGACGACATTAACTAAGAGATTATAGCATTTTCCAATTGTGACAGCGGTAAACTCTATATTGAAGTGAATGACGACGGCATAGCTGTTGGCGTAGCAAATTCTGACGAAGCGATTCAGAAAGTCAGCAATATGGTACGGGATTCCATAAAGCCGGATGTAACTATGTTCGTCCGCTATGACACGGTGGAGCTGGATGGCGAAACTATTGTAGTTGTTGATGTGCAGCGAGGTACGGATCGGCCTTATTATCTTGCCAATAAGGGCTTGCGTCCGGAAGGGGTCTATGTTCGGCAGGGTACTTCCTCTGTGCCGTCTACTGATACGGCGATTCGTCGAATGATCAAGGAAACCGATGGAGATAGTTTTGAAGATATGCGCTCTCTGGAGCAGGAGCTGACTTTTCGGGAAACAAGCGCAGAATTTAAACGGCGTAATATTGCTTTTGGTTTACCTCAGATGAAAACACTTGGTATTCTGAATGCAGACGGAATCTATACCAACCTGGGGCTACTGCTTTCTGATCAATGCAGCCACACAGTTAAAACGGCCACCTTTGAAGGTATCAATCAAAACATCTTCAAAGATCGACGAGAATTTTCCGGCTCATTGCTTCAGCAGTTGAACGATGCATATGACTATATTGATCTGCGTAATCAGACCCATGCCACATTTGATAAGCTGCTGCGTGTCGATCAGAGAGATTACCCCGAAGTTGCCATACGTGAAGCTTTGCTCAACTCACTTGTACACCGGGACTATTCATACAGTGCCAGTACCCTGATCAGCGTATATGACGATAGAATTGAGCTTGTCTCAGTCGGCGGATTAGTAAACGGAATTTCCATTAATGATATTATGATGGGCATATCGGTCTGCCGCAATTCAAAGCTTGCCAACGTATTTTATCGGTTACAGCTTATCGAGGCATACGGTACCGGTATGAGAAAGATCGTGACCGCGTATGAAAACTCCGGAAAAAAGCCAAAGATCGAAGCAACAGATAATGCCTTTAAAATCATCCTTCCAAATTTGAATTACAGTATGACCGCCGACACAGGAAAAAGCAATAACAGCCCCGATACGGAAAAGGTATTGAAGTTGGCTGAAGAAAAAGGCTTCATCACTCGCGGAGAAGTTGAGACGCTTTTAAACTGTGGGCAAACCACAGCGGGGAGACTGTTGCGGCAAATGCGCGATATGAAATTGCTTGTGCAGAAAGGTAAAGGAAAAAACACGGAATACCATATTGCAAGCGATAACAATTAATTAACGCATAAGTTCAAAAAGAGCCGACTGATTATTTCAGTCGGCTCAGACTGTCGACAAAGCCTTTTGTCATTCGTTTAAACGTCCAATCGCCGTGCGATTTAATTTTCGGCGATGACGGCGAGTTGTCTGGTCTCATCGGCGAAAATTGTTTGATTTCAATGCTTTGAGGCATTCACTTCCGAAAAGCATTACTTTGCGAGCGCCTCAGCGTGAGAACCCTTTATTTGTCGAAAAAGCCGCGAATGCGGCTTTTTCGACAGTCTGAGCCGACTGATTATTTCAGTCGGCTCTTTATATGATTGGTGGTTCGTCCCTATACGTGCAATTAGATCTGTTTTCGAGGTCCAGATCAGTCTTTCAGGTCGTGAGAATTGTTCAACAAATAACATACAAGTTCTTATTTAGGATTCTTTTCGTGAGCTTTTGTTTACAAATTAGCTATTCAAATTTGTAATTTAATCTTCAGATCAGTCCCGACTTTTGCAGCAGGCGCTGAACCATAACGGCGACCTCGGCCCTCGTCACGCTGTTCTGCGGTAACAGCGTTGTTGCTGTTGTTCCAGATACAATGCCTGTCTTAATGCAGGCCGCGACACCGGCTTTAGCGTAATCCAAAACCAGGCTTGCATCAGTGTAATTTGCCAGAAGTGCGGATGCATCGCTGTCGGTAAGGTCTACGCCGAGTCCCATGCGCTTCATCGCTCTCGCGAGAATCGTCATTGCCTGCTCACGCGTTATCGTGTCGTTCGGACCGAAGCTCGTGCTGTCATATCCGTTAATTAGACTGTAGGAAGTCGCGGTATCGACATAACCGTTAAACCAGTCCGTCAGCGTAACATCGCCGAAGGCGCTCTCGGTTGTGCCCTTCTTAAGTCCCATCGCTCTCACAACGATTGCCGCGAATTCAGCTCTTGTTATGCTTCTTTCCGGCTCGTAGCTGCTGCTTCCAACTCCCGTTACTACCATTCTTGAGCCCATGTCATTGATTGCGTCCTTCGCCCAGTGGTTTGCTACATCAGTAAACGTCACGGGGTTGTATATGACCGAGTATGTGCTGTTCGTAAGGCTGTTTATCTTCGCGAAGTACTTCCCGTTTATCACTACAATGCTTGTCGGCACATGGCTGAACGTGCCGTCAGCGTTCAGAACGATTCCAGTCGTTATCTTGCTTGGCTCTACTCCGTCGGGTATCGCTATCGTTCTCTCGACATAGCCGTTGAACTTTGATATCTCAATCGTTCTGTCGCCGCTTGTGCAGGATATTTCGAACTCAACCGGCTTTACAACGAGCTGGTAATTGCCCCTGTCAGCCGTATCCTCAACGATTTTTACAGTATCTGCGGGCGGCTCGGCTATTTTAACGCTTACCTTGATATCCTTAAGCTCTACCTGAGTGCCAAGCTGCGACAAAATAGTGTCTATGTTTATCTGTGAAGCGGGCAGTGTGTAGGTCACGGTTTCGGTCTTTATTTCAAGGGTTGCTTCCTTCGTTTCCATGTTCTTGACCGTCTGTCCGGTAAGTTGTCCGACCACGACGTCCGGGGCTCCACTCGCCGGAAGTGTTACCGTGGCGTTGTTGCCCTGCTGCTCCAGAATCTTTTCAAGCTTCGTATCGTCGATTGTAATTGTGGTAGTTGTTGTTCCGCCTATAGTCTGTGTGTTAGTTTGTCCCGCGTCCTGCTTCTCCCCGTTCACCTCAACCACAGCGTTGTTTGTGGGTGTGACGGAGGGTGCGTCATAAACGGGCGCTTGCGGGGTTACGCTGTTCGACTCCGACGAGGCCGCGCCTGTACCAGCGCTGTTAGTCGCCTTTACCGTAAAGGTATAGGATGTTCCGTTTGTTAATCCGGTTATAATTATCGGGCTTGAGGTACCCGAAGCCGTAACGCCTCCCGGGTTTGAGGTAACTGTATACCCCGTGATTGCAGCGCCGCCCGTGAACGCCGGTGCCGAAAAGCTCACAGTCGCCTGTCCATCGCCCGCCGTAGCTGTAACACCTGTCGGGGCACCGGGCGCGATAATATCGTCATCCAGAATTGTGACTATCTGCTGCTGATCGCCATTTTCAACCCCCTTAGAGACACCGGTAATATCAACAACAATTGTTTCGTTGCCTTCTGTGTCAGTGTCCTGTGTAGCTGTAATGCCTATTCCGGCGCTGGCAGAAATGCTCCCCGCCGGAATTGTTATTGTTGTGCTGGCCGTGTTGTTGTAATCCGTTGAGCTGGTTGCGGTTCCGGAATAGGTTAAGGTAACAATAACATTCTGACTGGAAATCGCAGATAGTGTTGCGGTAATGGATGAAGTACCTGCTGCCTCTGCAATGCTTGCTGAGCCCACACCTAATGTGACTGTGGGAAATGCTTGAATCACAATTGCCTTGTTTGCTCCCAATGACCCTGCGGCACCCGGAGAAGGCAGGGTTAAAATTGCGTTGTTACCGGCTGCGTCTTTGATTGTTCCCGATAGTGCCGTAGTTGTCGTGTAGCTTAGATCCGCTGTTTCATCGCCGGCCTGCGTTGTGTAGGCGAACGTCAAAACACTAGTCCCGGAGCCGGATGTATAGCTTATTGTTCTGTCTACAATACCGGTTTCCAAAGTTAGCTGAGGTGTTCCGGTGACCGTAACATTTCCGCTGAACTCTACTTTTACATTAATTATCTCGCCAACGCCATAGGTTCCGTCGTCTTTATCCGAGGTAACGCCTGTCACGGTTGGCACAGCGGCTATTGTTATCTTAAAGGTCTGGCTGTCAGACTGATTGTCTCCGCCGTTAGCTGTTCCACCGTCGTCGCTTATAAAGACCGTAACATCCGCTGCACCCGTTTTTGACGGGTCCGGGGTAAAGGTCAGGGTACCCGTAGCGTTTATGGCGGGTTGAGATAAAAACAATGAGTTATTGTTATTTAAGATAGTGAAAGAAACCGTTTGGGCCGCATCAGCATCTCCATCATTGATGTTGGTAATAAAGCCGGTTACAGTTTGTGCGCCTGCATTGTTCGCTACCGTCTGGTCAGCCCCTATGGTAAAGGAGGGCTCGTCGTTGACAAGCGTTATATCAACATTTACAGTTCCGAGTAATACATTTGTGCCACCTCCCGTACCGGTATTTCCTGCGTCATTTGCGGTCAGCGCGAGGGTTGCGGCATCGTTTCCTGCCGCATTAGACGCGCCGGTATATTTCACATTTGAGGCGGTATTAAGGTATGTATCAATCGCAGAAATCGTTCCGGTTAGTGTCAAAGCTGCAGTTCCCGGATTTGAAACAGTCACACCGCCCCCCGATGCCGCAGTAAGTGTGCCGGAGTTTACAGAAAGCGTCAGATTGATGGCAGCCGATGCCGAATCTACATCGGTCAACGTTGCGGAAGAGAGGTCAACGTTACCTACCGTATCTTCCATTACCGTAATATCCGTGGTTAAACCTGTAATGCTGGGGTCATCGTTAACCGCGGTAATATTGATGTTTACGGTTCCGAGCAGTGGGTTAACGGTACCATCGCTTGCATTTACAGTGAAGGTCGCAGCGTTATCACCGTTTGCATTAGCCGCTCCCGTATATTTAATATTGGTTGTAGTATCCAAATAAGTATTTATATTTGCCGCCGTACCTGTCAGAGTCAGTGTCAGCGCACCTGTGCCGTTGGGGCTGACTGTAACACCTCCGCCACTACTAGCTGTAAATTTGCCTGCTGAAGCCGTCAGCGTTACAGTGAGCGAATCTCCGTCGGCATCACTGAAGGTCGCAGCGGCAAGGTCAATTTCGCTTGCCGTGTCCTCCGCAGTGGTAACGCTGGCTGGTAACCCGGAAACCGTCGGCGTGTCGTTTGCTCCGGTGATATTGACTGTCAGTGTCGCGCTGCCGGTTGCCGATACATCGTCTGTGGATGTTACGGTATAGGTTTCACTCTGGTTGGAGCCAACTGCGTTGATAGCCGTAGCATTTGGGACATAGGCGTATTTACCGTCGTCGCTTTTAACATACAGAGTTCCGTAGGTTCCTGTCTTGGAAACGTCGAAAACAATACCGCCAATGTCGGTGGTGCCGCCCGTGGTGCCTGAAGAGATACCATAGGATATGACGGTACCGTCGCTGTCACTGGCGGAAAGCGTTCCTTCAGTGTTGCTGAAGGAGTCACCCATGGCGGTGTCGGTGTAAGTGATTGCTGTGGGCGTAGTTACCGTCGGCGCGTCGTTTACAGCTGTAACCGAGATGGACGCTGTTCCAGTAGCAATACTAAACGCTGTTGTTCCGCCGTTAATCGAAACATCAACTCTGGCTCCCTGAGTCCCGGAAGATTGATCCCAGGCTCTGAATGTCATAGTTGCTGTCTGCCCGTTGTTATATGAGGGAGCCGGGACAAATCTCACTGAAGCAGTATAGCTGAGTAGAAGAGCGCTTGAGTCCGAAACAGAGCCGATATCAGCCCATCCGCCGCCTGCGTTATACTGCCAGGTGCCGTCACCCGATAAACCTGTTACCGCGGCACCTTCCGCGGCCCCTGTGTCGGCGTCCGTAATTTTGTCGCCGCCTGCACTTGCGATTACTGCGGCAACCGTATCACCCGCCGGAGCGGTGGCGTCCTCCGTGACGCTTGTGAGCGTCATAGCCACGGAATTGTCAAGAACCGGCGCGTCGTTAACAGCTGTCACAGCAATAGACGCTGTTTCGGCAGTGGTACTGAATGCCGTGGTTCCGCCATTGGTTGAAGCATCAACTTTTGTTCCCTGCGTTCCCGAACTACGATCCCAGGCCCTGAATGTAAGTGTGGCTGTTTGTGTATTGTTGTTTGATGCTGTTGGTACAAATCTGACCGCAGCTGCGTCACTGAGCAAAAGGGCGCTCGTGCCCGCAACTGAGCCAATATCAGTCCATCCGCTACCCGTGTTACACTGCCATGTGCCGTCGCCTGTTAAACCTGTTATTGCAGTCCCTTCCAAGGCTCCACTGTCGGCATCTGTAATTCTATTACCGCCTGCACTGGCGATGATAGCGGCAACAGTATCACCTGCCGGAGCGGTGGCGTCCTCGGTGACACTTGTAAGTGTCATATCGCCGAAATTATCAAGAACCGGCGCGTCGTTAACAGCTGTCACAGCAATAGACGCTGTTTCGGCAGTGGTACTGAATGCCGTGGTTCCGCCATTGGTTGAAGCATCAACTTTTGTTCCCTGCGTTCCCGAACTACGATCCCAGGCCCTGAATGTAAGTGTGGCTGTTTGTGCGTTGTTATTTCCTGCAGTCGGCACAAATCGAACAGAGGCTGTATCACTAAGCAAAAGGGCGCTTGTGCCGGAAACCGTCCCAACTGCTGTCCATCCGCCGCCAGTATTATACTGCCAGGTGCCGTCACCCGATAAACCTGTTACCGCGACACCTTCCACGGCCCCTGTGTCGGCATCTGTAATTCTATTACCGCCTGCACTTGCGATTACTGCGGCAACCGTATCACCCGCCGGAGCGGTGGCATCCTCCGTGACGCTTGTGAGCGTCATAGCCACGGAATTGTCAAGAACCGGCGCTGAATTCGCAATTGCCGCTTCAAAATCTATATCATCAATGCACAATCCTAAATTATCACCACTGATTGTAACAGAACTTATATTCTTGAAATCGTCATTGGCAGAGAAATCTAAATTTACGGTTACGTAACTGTCATTAGATGTGTATGTGACAGCACTTCCGCTACTGGGTGTTATCGTTATATCATTAGCTGCTAAAGCATCTATAGACATACCTTTTAGATAGAAATTGCTTCCGTCTTCTGCTTCTATCTTTATAGATACATTGGCTCCAAAATTTATATAATAATCGTTAGCGTCATCGCCCAAAGGACACGTGCTATCATTTGACAAAAACGTACCATACAAATCGCCGCCCAAAGTATATTTAACCCCATCATGTATAAATTGAGCATCTGAATTATTAACGAAGGTACCATTAATACCCTCATTATTAAAATCCTCATCTGCCGGTACAGCAGCAAGCGCAGATAATGGCATAACTGTCACTATAGCTACAATAATAATTAATAGACAAATTGCTTTTCTTATTTTCATGGTCACCCACCATTCTCTATATTTATTAATTATTATATATTATTTCAATAACGCCTGGCAAGGAAATATGCAAAAAGTGATTAAATATTCAAATTGAATTACAAATTTCATATAAAAAACATAGTAAATTCTTGTCAATGCATTTCGCAGAAGCTATCCCAATTACCGACGGGCGTTGAAGATTCTTGAGGACCGCAAACAGGAGTACGACGAAAGCGGCCTGTCCGGGATGCTGACCATGGAGGAGCGGCGGCTCAATACCTCCGTACTGCTCAGTGAGTACATGTCAAAATTTGTGGAGCGCAAGAAAGATAAGATATCTCCCGTGACCTACGTCGGATATACTAATATGATTAAGGGACGCATACGGCGTTTTTTCGACCCGCTGGGCGTGACCATTGGCTCGCTGACGCCCCAGCTCATCGAGGACTTTCTGGACACCATCGCCGACGACGGCTGCAACAGCTCCACGCAGCAGCGCTACTACCAGATCATCGGCTGCTGCCTGAAAAACGCAGTGAGGAAAGATCACATCGACCGAAACCCCATCGAGAAGGTGGACAGGCCCAAACGGGCCAAGTTTACCGCTTCCTATTACTCCCGTGACGAGGCGCTGCAGCTGCTGAGGTGCGCCAAAGACGAGCTGTGCTACATACCTATCCTGCTGGGCGTTTTTTATGGAATGCGCCGCAGCGAGGCCGTTGGTCTGCAGTGGAGCAGCGTGGACTTTGAGAATAATAAGATTCACATCGACCACAAGGCTTATGAGCAAAGTATCAAAGGCAAAATTCAGGTGATCATTACCGATGTGATGAAAACCGACGCCAGCAAACGCACACTTCCTTTGATCCCACAGGTGCGGGAGGAACTGCTGAAGCACAAAGCAAAGCAGGAGGAGTACCGCCGGGCTTTCGGCAGGTCCTATTGCCGGGAGTGGAAGAACTGCGTATGCGTGAGTCCCACCGGAAAAATCCTGTCCCCGGATTTCGTCACCGAGCACTTTGGACAAATACTCGCAGAATATGGACTGCGAAAGATCCGCTTCCACGATTTGAGGCACACGGCGGCGACGAACATGCACCAGCTCACCGGCGACTTTTATACCGTCGGTGAAATTTTAGGGCATACGCTCAAAGGCATCGGCATTTCTCTTGGTATCTCCACGAACCTTGAAGTAGTAACGGCACAGTATGTCGATGTCCGGCTAGACAGGAAAAAGACCGTGCTGGAAACCTACCATAAGGCGTTACACCCGCAGAAAGAGCCGGGGAAACCCGCGAAACCGGCGAAGCAGAGCAAAAAGAAAAGCAGCGAAATGGAGCTGTAAACGACGTAAGTTTTTATAGTTCTGCGCTGCTTTTTATAGCTTTTTAGAGAATGTGGGCATCAAACGAGCATCACGCTATACATTTTCTCTGTATACTTTCTATAAGGCTAAAAATGCTAAGAGCTGGCGGGCATCAAAATTTGGGCAGCATTGGGCATCACTGAGCTGCAAAGTTCAAATATGGGCAGCATTGCAAGATAGAAAAATCCCCCGAAAACATAGCATTTTCAGGGGATATTGGCGGAGAGGGTGGGATTCGAACCCACGTGCGATTGCTCGCAAACTGATTTCGAGTCAGCCCCGTTATGACCACTTCGATACCTCTCCATATTCAATTTATTGCATAAACGGTCGCTCTCTATTCATAAACACATGATTTCGAGCTCAGCTCGTTATGACCACGTCGATACCCCTCCGTATTTGCATAGAATAAGATACACGAATACAAAGCCTCTGTCAAGGTACAAAATTCCGTTAACCTTCATTAAGCCGGTCTCCAAATTAAAGCTCATGCTTGTATTAATCTCGATCCACGATTATAATGGAGTTGTCTTATGGCAGCTTCTTATTACATTTTAATTATTTCACAGACGCAAATATGCCGCAGTCTGCTGCTGGCTCAATGCGATCGTAAATATAATTGTAAAAACTCCTGTGCGGGATTTACAGTATAATTAAGTGTGCCGAGCGCATAAGAGGTTCGTTTGAATGATTTACACAAAACGGCTCTATGCGTCTTCATACCTTAGGCACAAATAAACTCTCCCACACGGATAATCCACTTGGAAAGCGCGGAGCGCGCTTGGGAGGTTTTATGCCGGGCACGTTAAAGGAAATTAATATTAAAGCCGACATGCCGACGGCGGATGACGCGATAAAACGCATTACCTACCATCTGCACAGCAGCAAAAAGCTCGGCTTTAAGGCGCTGAAGATCATCCACGGTTACGGCTCGACCGGCGCGGGCGGAAAGATCAAGGTCCGAGCGCGGAAATATCTTGAGGATCAAAAGCGGCGCGGCGTCATTAAAGGCTTCATAACCGGCGAGGACTTTTCCATCTTTGACGAAGCCACGCGCGCGGCGTTTGCCGTCTGTCCCGACCTGCGCGGCGACCCTGACCTGGAACGTCACAATAATGGTATGACCATCGTGTTATTGTAGCCGCATCGGCTGCATAATGCCAGCCCCCAACAATGGACAACCTTTGTAATAACTGCAAAGAACTTCCCCTACCGGGATATTATAATAAATCATACGCGCACAGGCGCACGGGAGGTTACTGATGAATTTAATCGTCGCTGTCGACAACAACTGGGGCATCGGGCTGGGCGGTACACAAACTGTTGTGCTCCCGGAAGACCGGCGCCATTTCCGTGAGCTGACCGATGGCTCTACCGTGATCGTCGGACGACGGACGCTCCTCGATTTCCCTGGCGGCAATCCCCTGCCCGGCCGGAGAAATATTGTTCTGTCCAGAAACGCGGAGCTTGAAATTGATGGCGCGACGGTGGCAGCTTCTTTGGACGAGCTGTTCAAGCTGATCGAAGAACTGCCGCCCAACAAGGTATTCGTCATCGGCGGAGACAGCGTTTTTAAAATGCTCCTCCCCTATTGCACGTATGCGTACGTTACAAAGCTCGACGCCTCGCCGGAGGCCGATGTCTTTTTCCCGAATCTCGACGAGCTGGACGGCTGGGAGCTGGATCAGGACGGCGAAACGAAGGAATACAATGGCATTCGATATGCCTTTGTTCGCTATAAAAACACCCAGCCGCTATCATACGAATAACGGAGGTCCCGAATGTTTGAACTATTCGCCACCGGCACCACCCTGCCGGACGCATACCACAAGGCACTCCTGCTCCTGCATCAAAATAATATGGAACTCCCCTGCCCCGATTACAACACCAATCAGAAGGAAGCGTCCATGACGATGGTTGTAAGCGACCCGCTGGCCGAACCGATGATCAGCAAGCTTTTTATCGGCGATCCCCGATCGCTCGAGCAATACCGGCAGGAAATGCTTGACGGTATCCTTGATTTCGAGGTTGAACGCGGCAACTGGGAGTATACATATCATCTGCGTATGAAAGACCAGATCCCCTGGATTATCGAGGAATTGCAGCGCAACCCCGATTCGCGCCGAGCCGTCGTCAGCATTCGCAGCGATGAGGACATGCATACGGGCTCGCCGGCCTGTTTGCAAAACATCCATTTTCTTATCCGCGAGGGAAAGCTGCACAGCAAAGTCCTCTTCCGCTCCAACGATGCCACCAAAGCTACGTATATGAATGCGTTCGCCCTGATCATGCTGCAACAGCGCATCGCCGATACGCTCGGCGTCGAAATGGGCACGTATACACACCGCGCCAACAGCTTTCACGTTTATGAGCGCGATTACAGCATGTTCGACGGATATGTCCGGCGCATTACGTCCGGCGGGGACATCTGCTTCAGCTATATCGGCGACTGGGACGAGCTCATGGAGGAAACACGGCCGGAAATCGCCGATATGGTGCGTCTCTTGAAAGAGAAAATATAAGGATGACCCTCTCGTTTTTTCCTACGGTACGCTCATGGACACCGATATCCAGTCGGCCTTATTCGGCAAACCTGTTCTGTCTTCGGCATATAAAATATCAGGAGGCCTTTGGGGCCTCCTGATATTTTATAGAATCAGTTATACCTTCGGCAGCCGTAAAACGTGTCGAACGCGCACGGCGTCCTTTGGGCACATTTCCTGGCAGCAGAAGCAGGAAATGCAGTGTTTCGTCGACATGCCGGCCTTCCGGTCTTTAATCTCGATAAGCTTCATCGGGCAGCTTTCGGCGCACTTGCCGCAGCCAACACATTTATTAAGGTCAATTGCCGGCACGACGCAGTACACGCGCTTTAAAACCCCGGCGAGAGAGAGCGCGAGGAAGCTGCGGTTGCTTTCCCGGCTCAGGGTTTCTGGCAGCTGAAACGACGGATCAGCCGGCTGGGCGTTGAAGCCGGTTGTTTCTATGGTGTCCGGGTCAAAAAGCTTCATCTTCAAAGCCTGACAGAGGATCGGAACCGTCTGCGGGTCCAGCCCCATAAGGCAAGCCACAACGTAGTCCTGCGAAAAAATATCCCTGGACGCAAGCGTCAGGTCTGTCTTTCTTCTCCGGCCGTTTATGGGCCCGTTGCCCTCCATGGCCTCCACCGCGTCAATGACTGTCACCTGCGGTTTAACGACAAGCGCCAGTTCGACGAGCAGACGGCAGAAGTCATCAATATCCGGGTACTTAAAGTGACATTCCGGCTTCTGCAGACCGGGGATCGCGCCAAACAGGTTTTTGACACCGGCTGTCATAGTCGTCAGCGCGTGTGTCTTGAGCTTGGCCACATTGATAATGTAGTCGGCACCGACAATGGGATCAATAATATTAAAGCTCTTGAGCAGAAAGCCCGCCGGGCAAGGAACCGACTGAAAGCCCGTATCAAAATTGAGCCGGACATCACCCTCCAGCTTACTATAGCCGCTGGCTTCGTATACGGCCTTAAGATACGAGCGTCGGTATGTACCGCCGGGGCTATCGGCAATGGTGACGTCGTATACGCCGTTGTCCCGGAGCCAGCGAACAATTTCCGCGACGAGCGCGGGGTGCGTTGTGGAGGCGCGCTCCGGCCGGTGCTCCCCAATGAGGTTCGGCTTAACAAGGACCTTCATATCCGCACGCAGATCACTTGCTATCCCCAGCGCCTTAAAATGCGCCGAGACCGCCGCGCGCAGGTCATCTGGTGAATAAGATTCAGTTTTCTGGATGGATACTAACGCCATACTGTCACCTGTGTTCTAAAGGCTTTGATTCTTTCTGCTTGGTCTAGAATACCAGACAAGCGCAATGTTTGCAATTGGCTATCACGTATGATATGATGCATGCCAACACTCTTTTAAAGGAAATGATAGCCATTATGGAGCACCAGATGTGCGTGCCGAGCTTATTCGGCCTTGAGGGGCTTATATCGGACGAGCTGAAGCGGCTGGACATGAAAGACGTCCGGGCTGAAAACGGGCGCGTCCTTTTTTCAGGTTCGGACAGTGATATTGCCCGGGCAAATATCAATCTGCGTACCGGCGAACGCGTGTTGCTTGTTATCGGTACGATGCGTGTTGATAACTTCGATACGCTGTTTGAAGGCGTAAAAGCTATGCCGTGGGAGAACTATATCCCCCGGGACGGCACGTTTCCCGTCAAAGGCCACGCGCTCGATTCTAAGCTGCACTCGGTGCCGGACTGTCAGCGTATCATTAAAAAAGCCATCGCCGACCGGCTCGGCAATAAATATAAAACAGATTGGATGCCCGAAACCGGTGCTAAATATCAGGTTCAGTTTGCTATCATGCGCGACTTTGCCACATTCTATATTGACACCTCGGGTGCGGGCCTTCATAAGCGAGGTTATCGCCCCGTCGGCGCGACGGCGCCGCTGCGCGAGACGCTGGCGGCCGCCATCGTAAAACTGGCTCGCTACCGCGGCAAAGAGGAAATCTGTGACCCGTTCTGCGGCTCCGGGACGCTGCCCATCGAGGCCGCGCACGCCGCGATGAACCGAGCGCCCGGCTTAAATCGTAAATTTGACGCGCAGCTTTGGGGCTGGCTGAGCAGAGATGTCTGGATGAAAGCGTCTACGGAGGCCCGCGACAAGGAATATCATGGCCAGTACTCAATCTGGGGCAGCGATATTGACCCGAAAAGCATCGACATTGCGCGGGAAAACGCCCGCCGCGCCGGCGTTGACAGCCATATTCATTTCGAGGTCGCCGAAGCAGCCGAGTTTACGCGCGCAACCCCCGGCGGAATCATTGTTTCCAATCCGCCCTATGGCGAACGCGTGATGGACCATCAGGAGGCCGAACGCATTTATCGCCGATTTGGCGCCGCTGCCCGCACGCTCGATCACTGGAAGTTTTATATTCTCTCCTCCCATACTGAATTTGAGCAGGCATTCGGCCAAAAGGCCACTAAGAAACGCAAACTGTATAACGGTATGATCAAGTGCGATTTATATATGTACTATTAAGCCGTACGAAAATGGAATCTTTATTTTAAAGCCTTCCCTTGGGGGAAGGTGGCGCACAGCGCCGGATGAGGGTTTTTCAGACAGAAGATGTTGTTTTTTCCCTCATCAGTCGGCTCCGCCGACAGCTTCCCCCTGGGGAAGCCGATAAATTGGATAAAAAAATCGTGTGGTATTATACCCTGCTTTTTTACTTCTGAACCTTTTTAAATAGACCGGTCCGAGGCGGACCGGCCCATACAGATACTACTTGTTTGAACGAGGCTGATATGAAACATCTTTTTATCATCAACCCCGCCGCGGGCGGCAAAAAAAGCCGCAGCCGCGAAGTCGAAAGCGAGATCCGCGCGTTCGTGTCGGACGCCGGACTTACATACGAGGTCTACGTGACGAAGGAACCGATGGATGCCTGCCGGAAAGTTCGGGCAGAGGCCGAGGGCGGAGCGCCTCTGCGCGTCTATGCCTGCGGCGGCGACGGAACGCTCAACGAGTGTATTAACGGCGCGGCAGGCTTTCAGGACGCCGCTGTCACCCACTATCCCTGCGGCACGGGCAACGACTTTGTCAAGATGTTTGGTAAGGACGATGAATTGCGATTCAAAGATTTATCAGCGCTTGCAAATGGTTTTGTCCGCCCTATTGACCTGATAGATTGTAACGGCCGTTACGGCGTGAGTATCTGCTCGGTCGGAATTGACGCGCGGATTGGCACGGATGTCCATAAATACAGTATGCTGCCGGTCATCGGCGGCGCTACGGCCTACGTTGTATCCATGGCCGTTAACTTTTTCCGCGGCATTAATGAAGACTATACCATCACCACGGAAACAAATACATACGCCGGCAGCTTCGCACTGATGTGCGCCTGCAACGGCCGGTATTACGGCGGCGGGTTTAATCCCGTACCGGATGCCATGCCGGATGACGGATATCTGGATTTTTTAATTGTCAAAGGCGTTTCCCGCCTCAGATTTCTGAAAGTCGTCCAGAAATACGCCAAAGGCCGTTACAAAGAGCTCTCTGACATAATTTTATACAGTCGTGGAAAGAATATGAAAATACAAAGCCAAACGGAGCAGGCTGTCAATATTGACGGTGAGCTGATACGTTCCAAAGAGATCACTTTTAGGCTCAATCCCAGGGGCGTCAACTTCCTTTTCCCGGATAATATGAGCTTTTTTAATTCGCGCGACCAATTTGCAGCAGTAAATAATAGCATTTAAGAGATTTAGGAAGATATTAAGAGCTACCTTTAGTTATAAGCGCTAACAAGCGCATTTAAAGCTCAATATGGCAATAATAACAGTTGCACAATAGTAAATCTTGGACTATTATTATACCTGCGTTAGCACTCATTGCGAGCGAGTGCTAACGCAGGTATAATGAATAGACCATTATAATTTCACAGGAGGTAATTATATGATACTAAAACCGTTGGCTGACAGAGTAATTATCAAGCAGGTTGCCGCCGAGGAAACGACAAAGAGCGGTATCATCCTCACAAGCTCCGCGCAGGAAAAGCCCCAGGTTTACGAAGTCCTCGAGGTCGGACCGGGCGGACTTGTCGATGGAAATGAAGTCAAGATGGTTGTTAAAAAGGGCGACCGCGTCATTACAGGCAAATATTCCGGCACCGAGGTCAAAATAGACGGCGAGGAAATGACCATTGTCCGGCAAAGCGACATTCTCGCCATTGTTGAATAAACAGTCATTGAAAAATTAACAGGAGGTAATAATATATATGGCAAAACAGATCATTTACGGTGAAGAAGCCCGCAGAGCTCTGGAAAAAGGCGTTAATCATCTGGCCGACACCGTCAAGCTGACCATCGGCCCGAAGGGCAGAAATGTCGTATTAGATAAAAAATTCGGCTCTCCCCTGATCACAAACGACGGCGTGACAATCGCCAAGGAGATTGAGCTTAAGGATCCGTTTGAAAACATGGGCGCACAGCTCGTTAAGGAAGTCGCTTCCAAGACAAACGACGTGGCGGGCGACGGCACCACGACGGCGACCGTTCTGGCTCAGGCCATGATCAGCGAGGGAATTAAAAACGTCGCGGCCGGCGCTAATCCAATGATTATGAAAAAGGGCATTGAGAAGGCCGTTACCGCCGCCGTCAGCGCCATCAAGGAAAACTCCAACCCCGTTTCGGGCAGCGAAGATATCGCCCGTGTCGGCGCCGTTTCCTCCGGCGACTTGATGATCGGCACACTCATTGCCGAGGCGATGGAAAAGGTCTCCAGAGACGGCGTTATCACTGTTGAAGAATCCAAAACAGCCGATACGTTT
This sequence comes from uncultured Sporobacter sp., assembly GCA_963675425.1. Taxonomy (GTDB): domain Bacteria; phylum Bacillota; class Clostridia; order Oscillospirales; family Oscillospiraceae; genus Sporobacter. Next base: position 3,818,295 of record OY776214.1, read on the forward strand.
TCCGAGGTTGTCGAGGGTATGCAGTTTGACCGCGGCTACATTACGCCGTACATGGTCACCGATTCCGACAAGATGGAAGCTGTCATCGACGATCCCGTCATTCTGATCACCGACAAGAAAATTTCCAACATTCAGGAAATCCTCCCCGTTCTCGAACAGGTTGTCCAGGCCGGCAAAAAGCTTGTGATCATCGCCGAGGACGTTGAGGGCGAGGCACTGGCTACCATCATCCTCAACAAGCTGCGCGGTACCTTTACGTGCGTATGCTGCAAAGCTCCCGGTTTCGGCGACAGGCGCAAGGAAATGCTCCGTGACATCGCCGCGCTCACCGGCGGCCAGGTCATTTCCACAGACCTCGGCATGGAGCTCAAGGAAGCCGATATCAACATGCTCGGCAAGGCTCGTCAGGTCAAGATGTCCAAGGACAACACGATCATTGTGGACGGCGCCGGCAATTCCGAGGATATTAAGGCCCGCGTGAAGCAAATCACCACCGAAATCGATACGACCACCTCTGATTACGACCGCGAGAAGCTCCAGGAGCGTCTGGCTAAGCTGTCGGGCGGCGTAGCCGTCATCAAGGTCGGCGCCGCTACCGAAACCGAAATGAAGGAAAAGAAGCTGCGCATCGAGGACGCGCTCAACGCGACGAAGGCCGCCGTTGAGGAAGGCATTGTCGCCGGCGGCGGTACAATCTATGTCGTGGCCTCCAAGGCTGTTGAGAAGATTTTAAAGGACGTTACCGGCGATGAGAAAACGGGCGTTGCGCTGGTTGCCAAAGCGCTCCAGGCTCCCATCAAGCAGATCGCCATGAACGCCGGTCTCGAGGGTCCCGTCATTCTTGACAAGGTTAAAAACAACAAGTCCGCTTCCTACGGCTTTGACGCCGCCAAGGAAGAATACGCCGATCTCATCAAGTCCGGTATCGTCGATCCGACGAAGGTCTGCCGCTCCGCTTTGGAGAACGCCGCTTCCGTGGCCGCGATGGTCCTGACGACCGAGTCGCTTGTCTCCGACATTCCCGAGCCTCCCGCTCCGATGCCGGCGGCACCCGACATGGGCGGTATGGGCGGCATGTATTAATAGTTTCCTTCCTTCAATACCGCAAAAATCACTTAGAAGGCGCGCAGGTTTATCCTGCGCGCCTTTCAGATTGTCGAAAAAGCCGCGGAAGCGGCTTTTTCGACAAAATAGAATATTAAGCCAAGCACGAGAACCAAACACAGGTCTCATCCGTCTAACGTATGACCGGTCAAAAAAGATAAGGAGAACACACATTGACAAGTGACGAGTTTTCAGAACAAATAGTCGATATGATGCAAACGCTTTATCGTGTCTGCTATTCACAATTATCACAAAGCTGCGACCGTGACGAAGCGGTGCAGGAATGCCTGTTAAAGGCCTGGCAAAAACGCGGGCAGTTGAAGCAGCCGCGCTATATGAAGACCTGGGTTATCCGGATACTTATCAATGAGTGCCGCAATATTCAAAGAAAACGCGGTCGCGAAGTACCGCTGGACGAAATGCCGAATCGTACCGCGCCAGCCGATGCCGACTATGAATTGCATGACGCGCTTCTTCAGCTGGACGAGAAACTGCGCTTGCCCATTATCCTGCACTACATTGAGGGTTTTACTGTCAGTGAAATCGCGGATATCCTGCGCTGGCCGCAGGGTACGGTAAAATCACGGATGAATCGCGGCAGAGCGGAACTGAAAAAATCTTTGACCGGGGAGGTTTATACAAAACCATGCGGAATATAAAAGAGCTTGGCAATGCCTTCGGAAAGGCCGATAACGCCTTTGTGGATAATGTTTACCATACCCTTGGCGCCATACAAAAAAAACAGGTCAGACGGCCTGTCATTAATAAGAAGCTGCGCTTTGTAGCAGCCGCAGCCATCGTCTGCATACTTCTGACGGGCGTTGCGTTGGCGGCAACGAACACCTGGGGTGTGCTTGATTTTCTCCACAACAGGGATAACAGCGCAGATGTCCTGCCGCAAGCCAATGAGATTATACAGACAAACATACCTCAGGCTCCGGCAAGCCAGGCTCCGACTGACCAAATTCAGGCCAGTCAAGCTCCGGCGAACACGGACGTGGCGGATTTCTCTGTTCGTGAAGCCATATACGACGGAAATAACTTCTACCTCATCGTCGATGTGAAGCCGGTGAGCAGTTCCTATTTACTGCTGGGTCCGGATATCTTCCCCCAAGACTACATGAGCAACATGGGTCCTCTTTTCAGCGACAAGACCGACACCATTGCCGACTATGCCGCAGATAACGGCAAAGAAATGATTCAGACAAACGCCGGAGTGGCAGGGGTCAACGGCCAGGGCCTCGAATATTTACTCCAACAGGACGGAACGCTCACCTATATGATACACGGCAGCCTGATTGACGACGCCGACAACACGGAGCTGGAGCTCACCTGCATTGTGGCTCCGTTTGAAAACCAGGGTGGCAAAGAAGTGATTTTACAGGATAATATCCAGCGCTCTTCCCTTAATATCACGCTGGAGAATACAGGTATCAGTGAGCTTGTATCCAGTATCGCACCAGCGGAATATTTAAGCTGTGGTGTCCGTATTGACAACATTACGCTAAAAGCTTCCGAAATGGCAGTCTATACCGAAATTCGTTATACGGTCATTGATGAAGCGAAATTTGCAGCAACCGACACCGGACTAGCGTTTGAGTTTTTAGATCCGGACGGCAACAGCTTACCATTCGGCGGGGCGGCAGGCGGCGAGACCATCATTGAAGACAACATACATTATGTAGTAAAAAGCTCTATTGGCGCAATGGAGACCTTACCGCAGGAGATCGCTGTCCGGGGTTATAACATCTGGGACAAAAACAGATATGAGACCAACACGTTTGAACTGAGATAAACCCGGCATGAATCTTACCGCAGTCAATAGTCCAAGGCGCATGAGGCTACCCGTGCGCCTTAATTTTTTCTCCCGTCCCTTGTTTTCTCATTTACATTAAGACCGGATTATGCTATGATAAATTCACTTACTTCGCTTAAACAGGGAGTGCAATAATGCACAAGATAAACAGTGAGCGCCGAGAGTATTACATATATGTTGTATTGTCAAAGACTCCGACAAAATTTGGCGGGGCCATCAGGAGACTGGCGGGTATCGAGTATAACCATGCCTCCATTGCATTTGATAGCCAGCTGAAGCAGCTCTACTCGTTTGCCCGCCGTCAGTATAAAAACCCAATGGACGCGGGTCTTGTGCGCGAACATTTCGACTCTTTTTCACTTAGGCGCGTTGCCCGGGTGGACGTCCGCATCTATAAAATTCCCGTCACACGTGAGCAATATCTCAATGGAAAAGCCCGTATTCTAGAAATCAAGCACGATACGGACGGTTATCTGTATAATCTGTTTTCCGTTCTCTTCTACCCCCTCACCAAAGGCTTTGAAACGTATAAGGCCTATACCTGCGCAGAGTTTGTGGCGCACATGATCCGAACGATGGGCATTGAACTGATGCCCGGCAAGCTGGACTGTGCGTACACGCCGCAGGAAATCGGCGACTGTATACATGACAGTCTGATGTATGAGGGCAATCTGCTGGAGTATTGCCAGATGCCGCCGCGCAAGAGTATATTTTTCGACAGACCGGGTTACCGTCGGAAAGCGAAAACAAGCGCCGTTCTGGTATTCACACTCCTGTTCCGAATGCTTCGTTTCAACGGCGCTTTTGTAAAAACATAAACTTAATAAGCTTATCCGGCATCCGATGACCATCTGTGTCCTCGGATGCCTTTTTGGGAACTTTATAATAAACAGGGCCGTCAAAACATCGTCACACAAATTGAGTTTTAGTTAACACAAAAAACGGGGCTGTCGCATTTTGATTTGCTGACAGCCCCGCATTTTATATGTCTATCTGTATGGTTGTGTGGGATGCTTACGCCCTTCTATAATTTTCTGTCTGGTTTCTTCCATCGCGCGGCGTCTCATCCGCCGCCGCTTAATGTCGCGAACGACAAGCAGGGCGTAGCCCACGAGTAAAGCCAGCAGGATTCCAATACCGATCTGTACCCATTGGAGCGCCAGCGTATCTCTGACATTGTTCTTTATAAACTGTTTCTCGTTAAGGCCAACCCGGTCTGCTGCAACAAGTAAGGCTTTTCCCCGGTTTATTCCATCGATCCAGACGCTTACCTCTCCCAAAACGGTTCCCTCGCTGATTGGCGCCGTCAGCTGCCGCCCGTCGCGTCTGGCATAAAACACAACATTTTTAATAATATCATCGGGTACCAGGTCCGTCCGGACCAGCGCGTTGATCGAAGCGGCTGGCCGAAGCTCAGCGACACTGTCGTCGTCGGCCAGCTCGACATCCTCGCGCGCAACGGTTTCGTCTTCGTCGAGAATGATCTGCCAGGCAAAGTTGCCAAAGCCCCAATCAAATAAGCGCCGAGCCTCCAGGAAGCTGCCGTTGCGCTCAGCTCCATTGTCGCCGCTGATATCCGGCGAATCGAACAGGACCGTGATGAGCGCCAGCTCGCCGCTTTTGGCAAAGGACAGAAGATTGCGCCCCTTTTCACCGTGCGGGTCGTAGCACCCGGCAACGCATTTATTGTAGTAATATTCGCTGCTTTTGTTAAGCATGACGTTATTATTAATAAACGTACGCGTGTACGCATAATCCGTCGGGTTGGCATTATAGGTCCGCTCGCCGGCTATTTTAATAAAAAGCGGATACTCTAAAGCGTTTTTGAAAATCAGATACTGGTCCCACGGGGTCGTTTGCTGCGACGCGTCCCCTGTCCCGCCGGGACTGGTAAACCGCGTTGCCGTACAGCCCAGCTGCTGTGCCTTCTGATTCATCCGCCCGACAAAATCAGCGATGCTCCCGCCCAGATACTCGGCAACAATATTGCACGCATCATTATCAGCATCGATATATGCGCTGTACAAAAGGCTTTCCAGCTTCATAGTCTCACCGGGCTTAATACCCAGTATTTTATCATCTTCACCGATACCGTCCAGGAAAGCTTCTGACGGTGTAACGCTGTCTAAAAGGCCTGCGTGTTCGTTCTCAATGGCCTCCACGGCTAAAAGCAGTGTCATAATTTTAGCCGCACCACCGGGTGACACCGGCTCGTCCTTGTTTTTTTGATACAGAATTACACCGGAGCCTTTTTCAATCAAAAGAGCCGAACCCGACTGTATCGCCGGGTCTGTCAGCGCCATTGGAACGGGGCCGAACAATGCGGCAGCTGCCATAACCGCGGCCAGCAATACGGTGAAAATATTAAATTTCTTCATACATTTCCCCCGTATCTTGTGATATAATACCTGCAAAGCGGAGTTAAGACTTGTTTTATCCTGAATTTGTTCCGTTTTGCCGACTATCAATATCATGCTATTATACCATAATAATACTTATATGCCTATTGCCTTCCGATCTAATTCAACAATTACTTTTATGCCGTTTCGCCGGCGTATATGATGACGAAACGCGTATGCTTGTCTTTTTTAGCAATAGTAGTGTTTCCCAGCTTAAATTTCGGTACACCGCGCTCCAGTATTTTTAAAAGGGCGGCCTGCCATGAAAAAACTCAAAAAAGCAGAATGGGTCATCATTGCCCTCACATTCGTATGCCTGGTGTTTACGGCTGGTTTTCTTGTCGGACGTACAACATCCAAGAGTATTGTCACCATTGAAAAGCTCAGCGATGACAGCACGCCTGTCTTTGCGGATAATACGGATGCCGACGCGGATACTTCATCCGGTTTAACCGATTCCACAGACGCAGGTACGGCTGCTTCACCCGCCATGATGGATTACGCAGACGCCGGTGCCTCATCCGGCTCAGCAGTTGAGAACAATACGGATGTGGATAACTCAGCCGCTGTAACGGACGAAGCGGCTGCCGGCACGCCGGTTGCCGCCGGACAAGCCGACGAAGCGGCCGGCAAGATCAATATCAACACCGCCTCGGCCTCCCTGCTGGACAGTCTGCCCGGCATCGGCGAAGTACTCGCGGGCCGGATCATTGACTATCGGGAAGTAACCGGCGGGTTCAAAACGATCGAGGAGATCATGGAGGTTTCCGGAATCGGCGATAAAAAGTTCAGCGACATTAAGGATTTAATCACGGTGTAACGAGGTGCTCCATGCGGATTTTAGTTGTAGACGACGAAAAGCTCCTTGTAAAGGGGATCAAATTTAATCTTGAGACGGAAGGCTATCAGGTTGACGTGGCCTATGATGGCGAGGAGGCCGTTGACCTGGCCAGAAACGGCAATTTTGATTTGATAATACTTGACGTTATGATGCCCAAGCTTGACGGGCTGGAGGCCTGTATGCGCATTCGTGAGTTTTCCACTGTGCCGGTTATTATGCTCACCGCCCGAAGCGAAGACACGGATAAGATTATCGGCTTTGAATACGGCGCGGACGACTATGTGACAAAACCGTTTAATATCATTGAGCTGAAGGCGCGCATCCGCGCGCTCCTGCGCCGCTCGGCCATGCTTAGCCAGACAAGCGGTGAAGCGTGCATCTCGGTCGGCCATATCGTCATCGACACGGAGAAGCGCACAGCCAAGCGCGACGGCACACCCGTTGAACTCACGGCTAAGGAATTTGACGTCATTGAACTGCTGGCCAAAAACCCAGACCGCGTATTCAGCCGTGAAAATCTTTTGAACATTGTGTGGGGTTACGAGTATCAGGGAGATATCCGGACGGTAGACGTCCATGTCAGACGGCTGCGCGAAAAGCTTGAAAACAATCCGGCCGAGCCCGAACGGATCATGACGAAGTGGGGAGTTGGATACTATATCAAAGGGTAGCAGGCGGAAGCTGAAGCTCTTCAGCAGCATCCGTACAAAGTTCGCGCTGCTTTTCTTTTCGGTCATTGCCGTTTTGCTGGTTATCATGAACACCTATTTTTTAACGGCTTCGAGAGATATGATCTTCAACACCAAGGAACAGTCTCTCAAAAAGGAAGCCATTCTGATCGCCACTAGCATATCCACCTCCTTTGATTCGCTCACGGTCGAAGGCATCAATTCGATCATGGACGTTTTGGATGTAGAGGTATCCGGCCAGAAGAATATTATTATCCTGGATTTTGACGGCCATACCATTTATGATTCCAGCGACAGGCCGGACGATACCGATACCGATTTCATAGCTAATAATTTTGATCTTTCCATATCAGGCAATGACGTTTTTTATTCGCGCCTGAGCGAAGGTGTTTTTTCCAGCAGCGCTTTAACGCCGGTTATTGACGCCGACGGCAAAATTATCGGCGTGGTCTACGTGCATGAATATGATCATGAACAGGGCGATATCCTTATCGGCCTACAAAGCACCATCAAAAGCATCAGCATAGCTATCGTAATCTTCTCAGCCGCTATGGTCGGCTTTATCATCCGCACGCTGATGCATCGTATTACGCTGATTCTCAATGCTATTAATTCCGTCCGTGAGGGTGAATACAATTACCGCATCCACATAAAGGGCAACGACGAGCTGGCGCTCATCAGCGATGAATTCAACAGCCTGACCAGCCGGCTTCGCGAAACCGAAGAAATCCGCCGGCGTTTTGTTGCCGACGCATCGCACGAGCTGAAGACGCCGCTGGCGTCCATACGGCTGTTATCCGACAGCATCCTTCATAACGAGGACATGGACGCCGATACCGTCAGCGAATTTGTCAGCGATATCGGCACGGAGGCCGAACGACTGTCCAGGACAACAGAAAAACTTATGGATCTCACGCGGCTGGATCACAATATCCGAACAGAGAAAGAAAAGGTTGATATCCGCACCGTCATCTCCAGTACCCTTCGGATGCTCCGGCCGCTGGCCGAAACGTCTGGAATCACGTTCGAGACGTTTCTGGACGGCGGCTGTTTCGTCTATTCAACGGAAGACGATATCCATCAGGTCGTTTTCAATCTCGTTGAAAACGCCATCAAATATAACCTGCCGGGCGGCCGCGTCATTATCACGCTCAAACGAGAGGAAAAAACCTCTGTTCTGACAGTTGACGACACCGGAATCGGCGTCCCGGACACAGACCTGCCATATATATTTGACCGCTTTTATCGCGTGGATAAGGCACGCTCACGAGAGGCGGGCGGCAGCGGCCTCGGCCTGTCGATCGTGCGTATGACGGTTGGCGACAGCAACGGGACAATCCGGGCCATACGGCGCGAGACCGGCGGCATGCGCTTTGAGGTCCGCTTCCCTCTTTATATATCGACTGAAACCAATGCAAACGTGAAATAGATTTTCGTAAAGGACAATGCATAATGGACAACTATAAAATTGACACCAACTGCGTGCAGGCCGGCTACACGCCAAAAAGCGGCGAGCCGAGAATCCTGCCGATTATTCAAAGCACAACGTATAAATACGACTCAAGCGAGGAGATGGCAAAGCTCTTTGACCTTCAGTCGGAGGGCTATCTTTACACGCGTCTGGCCAACCCGACCAACGATGCCGTTGCGCGGAAAATCGCCGCGCTTGAGGGTGGCACGTCGGCGATTTTAACATCCTCCGGCCAGGCCGCCATCTTCTATGCCATCTTCAACATCGCCTCCTGTGGCGATCACATCGTCTGCTGTTCGACAATCTATGGCGGCGCATTTAACCTGTTTTCCGTCACGATGAAACGTATGGGCATTGATTTTACCTTTGTCAGCCCGGACGCCACGGACGAAGAGCTGGACGCGGCGTTCCGCCCGAATACGAAGGCTGTTTACGGCGAGACCGTTGCCAACTCTTCACTCACGGTCCTTGATATCGAGCAGTACGCCAAAGCCGCGCACGCGCACGGCGTGCCGCTCATCGTCGACAACACATTTGCCACGCCCATCAACTGCCGTCCTTTCGAGTGGGGCGCCGACATCGTCGTACACTCCACGAGCAAGTACATGGACGGGCACGCCAGCGTCATCGGCGGAGCGATCGTGGACAGCGGCAAATTTGATTGGGACGCCTACGCTGATAAGTTCCCGGGCCTTACAACGCCGGATGAAAGCTATCACGGTATTGTCTATACCAAGGCCTTTGGCCTTGGCGGGGCGTACATAACCAAAGCCACATCCCAGCTCATGCGCGATTTTGGCTCCATTCCCTCCCCCATGAATTCGTTTCTTTTAAATCTCGGCCTCGAATCGCTCCACGTGCGCGTGCCGAGGCACTGCGCCAACGCATTGGCGGCTGCCGAGTTTCTAAAAAAACATCAAAAAGTCGCCTGGGTCCGGTATCCTTCCCTGCCTGGCGACAAATACTACGAGCGCGCGATGAAGTACATGTCCGGCGATACGTGCGGTGTCGTTTCCTTCGGACTGAAGGGCGGCCGCGGCGGCGCAGAGGCCTTTATGAAGCAGCTGAAGCTTATCGCCATCGTCACCCATGTGGCCGACGCGCGCACAAGCATCCTGCACCCGGCCAGTTCCACGCACCGGCAGCTGAGCGACGAACAGCTGCGGGACGCCGGCGTCGAACCCGAGCAGATGCGCCTGTCCGTCGGCATCGAGGACATCGCCGATATTCTGGGCGATCTCGGCGCGGCGTTCGCCGCTGTTTGAAAAAAGACAAAAAAGCAATTTTCGCACTTGACATCCGGGGTAAAAAACGCTATAATTCAGTTCTGCCGAGTTTTTTACCCCAAAATATAGCGGGATTGTGTAAAGGTAGCACGACAGACTCTGACTCTGTTTGTGAGGGTTCGAATCCTTCTCCCGCTGCCATGAAGAGCCTTGAAAGCATTGCAATTGTAATGCTTTCAAGGCTCTTTGCTTTTCAAAAGAACGGCTTGCTTGATTTACATAAATGCGTTAACAGGCAGTTTTAGTAGGTTTATTTACTACAAAACTACTACAAAAAAGCAGGGTACTTTCATAGAGAGAACATCAATTAACGGGTATTCGCCTGTATATACCTTTTATCATTACATAAGTGTCGGTATATTCGCATTCATATGTGCCTAGTCGTGGAATTTGCATAATTATTCCACCAATCCGAGTACTGCATATACCGCTTGCTTAATTCTAATTGCGCGTATCACCCAGGACGCTTAAACGTACCTGACTTTATAATATATCTGGTTTTATGCTGATATATTTAACGTTCAGCTCACGATTACTTATAGGCATTATGCCGTCGCAATCGCACCGAAAATTCATGTAACGTTTACATATTTTACGATTAATCGCCAGCGTCACTGATGCATTTTTTGCATACCAACTTGCATTTTTGTCATTTTCATCATACCAAATACTGTCGGATGTGTGCATTTATTGCCCTGTTTTGGGATGTTTTTAGACATTGTCTGATTAACTCATTTTACGAACAAGCAAGTCTTTGATTAAGTGGCTTCATTTTTTCCATTAAAGGCATTTTTTGTTGACATTAGACACGTAACAGACTAAAATTGCTTTGTATTTATTAGTTTATTAGGAGGAAAAAATGAAGATCAAGAAATTGCGCAATCTACTTATCATCATGCTGTCTCTGGTTATGACGCTGGCCTTAACAGCCTGCGGCGGCAATGGTAACGCCGAGCCTGATGCCAGTGAACCCGGTACGTCCGCACAACCCAGCGATTCCGGCAACCAGCCGGATACCAACACGGGTGATAGTTTTGAGTTAACGCTTTCAATGCACGATCCCGTTACATCCAGTAACGGACAGTTCTATCAGGCCTGGGCTGATGCGATTAACGAAGCAACGGACGGTCATGTGACGATTACGCTGTTCGGCAGCAGCACGCTGGCCTCCGCGGCAGACGTGGGCGACATGGTTGAATCAGGCGGCGTGGACATCGGCTGGGTATACACCTCGTTTTATCCCGGTCAGTATACGCTGACCGACGTTTTAACCATTCCTCTGTCCGGCTTCGGGGATCCCGTTGTCGGCACGAAGGTTTTATGGGATCTTTATGAAAAATATCCCGAGCTCGCTGCCGAATGGGGTTCTTATAAACTTTTAAACCTGTATGCCAACCCTGGTATGATCTTCTGCAGCTCCGGCGCGCCGGTTGATTCAGTCGACGATCTCAATGGTCTCGTCATGCGTACGCCGGCCGGTCCCATCACCGACTACGTTGACAAGCTCGGCGCGAGCCCCATTGTTATGGCGCCCCCCGATATTTATGAAGCCATGCAGAAAAACAACATCAGCGCTTATATTTTCGAGCCCGCCGGCATCACAAACTTTGCACTTCAGGATGTTACGGAATACTTTACCGACATGCCTCTGTATGACGGCGCGTTTGGTCTTGTTATGAACATGGATAAATGGAATTCCCTTCCCGCGGAGTATCAGGAGGCCATTATGAGCGTATCCGGTAAAACCGGTTCTATCAGCGCGGCTGAGGACTTCGAGAATTCCGCCGCCGCCGCCAAGCAAGTCATCACAGACGCTGGCTGCACCTTTGTTACCGTTTCAGACACCGACGCCGCTGAATTCCAGGCCGCAGCCGATGATATTGCTGCAGCCTGGGCCGATAAAAACACAACGAGCGACTTTGATGCAAAAGCATTCCTTGATGAGGCTGTCGCTTTGGCGGAACAATACGCTTCCTAAGCTGAAAAACAGATAAAAAACATATCCCGGCTGTCTGATTAAAGCCGGGATATGTCTTTCAATTGATTCCATAACCATAACGAAAGGAAAAAGTTTTTCAATGACACCTCTAGCCATTGGCATCATTGGTATCGTCATCTTTCTGGTGTTGATATTCCTGGGTATGAACATTGGACTGGCTCTGCTCCTCATCGGGTTCACGGGATATGCGGTTGTGGTTAATCCCACCGCGGCTATCGGCATGCTCCGCACGCTGCCCGCCACCCAGGCCGGTACCTATTCTTTTATTGTCATACCCCTCTTTATCGTGATGGGTAACTTCGCCTATCACGCAGGCATGTCCAGCGCTCTTTATAACGCGGGCAACAAATGGCTGTCCCGCCTTCCCGGCAATCTGGCCTGCGGCACGGTTGCGGCCTGCGCCGGGTTTGGCGCTATCTGCGGCTCCTGCGCCGCCACCTGTGCCACGATGGGAACCATCGCTCTTCCCGAAATGCGAAAATACAAATACGCGGACAGGCTCTCAACGGGTTCCATTGCTATGGGCGGCACGCTGGGTATCCTGATACCGCCCAGTACGCCGATGATCCTATACGGCATCATGGCGGGCGTTTCCATTGGCGGTATGTTCGCTGCCGGCGTTTTCCCGGGCCTTATGATGGCGGCTCTCAGTATTTTTACGATCGTCTTAATGTGCCGGCTCAATCCCAAAATCGCTCCCCCGCCTCAAAAATGCTCCTGGCGGGAACGGTTTGCGTCGCTGAAAGGTCTAATCGGCGTCGTCATTTTGTTCGGGATTGTTCTAGGCGGCATGTTTTCCGGTTTCTTCTCTGTTAACCAATCAGCCGCCGTCGGCGCGTTTCTGGCCATTATCCTTACTGCTATCAACGGCCATCTGACCTGGCAAACCATTAAAGAAGCATTGAGAAGTTCGGTCACCACCTTTGCCATGACGTTTCTGCTTCTGGTCGGCGCCAGTGTTTTCGGCGCGTTCCTTTCCATCACTAAAATTCCGATGCTGCTGGCTCAAGCGCTCCAGACCATGCATCTGCCGTTTGCTGTCGTTCTCCTGATGATGACCGCCGTTTACATCGTTCTCGGCATGCTCATGGATGAGCTGCCGATGATCATGCTGACTGTTCCAATTTTCCTGCCCATTATCAACAGCTACGGCTACGACCTCATCTGGTTTGGCATCTATGTCATCCTCGTTATGGAGCTCGGCGCTATCAGCCCACCCGTCGGCCTCAACTGCTTTATTATCCAAGGTGTGTCAAAAAACATACCGCTGGGTACGATTTATAAAGGCGCGCTGCCGTTTGTCGCCACGATTATTGTCGGCATCATATTGATTACGATATTCCCGCAGATCGTGCTTTTCCTGCCGAACCTATTACAAGGAGGCTAAGCATATGATTAAAGTCGGAAAAGTTGTTGAAAAGACAACCTTTGTCGTCAGTATGATCAGTTATTGCGGCGTTGTCGCCATCATGCTTTTAAATGTCGGGGACGTGCTGATGACAAAGATCTTCATCAAACCCATTACAGGGGCTTATGAGATCACAGAGTGCCTGCTGCTGTGTACCGTTATGGCCTCGTTTGCGTATGCACAGTCAAAAAAATCGCATATTAACATGACTCTGGTCATCAAATTTTTCCCGAAATCATTGAGATTTCTGACTTACGGTCTCATGGGGATTTTATCAACGGTCACCGCCGCTGTCGTCGGTACCGCCGCCTTTCTTCAGGCGGCGAGCGCCATCAGCAAGGGCACAATCACAAGCGTGCTGTCCATTCCCATGTATCCCTTCTATTATATTGAAGCCGCCGCGATGTTTGTCTTCGCGCTGGCCCTGCTGTATGACACCGTACTGGCCTTTATGGCGATATTCAGCAAAAAGTATCAGGAGATCGTCTCTGCCAGCTGGACTGAAGGCGAACCCTGCTGACAGCCCGTACAATCGACTCAGATAAGCGAACTCGTCAGATGAAAGCCTGTGGTCTTAATGGGTATGTTGACAAACCACGCCCATTAAGACCACGGTTTTAACGCTTATCAGCCTTCTGTCTCTGTTGTTACCCGCTAAAAGCTGCATTAAAAGCCAGGCAGCGCGTACATCTTGTATGCGCTGCCTGGCTTCAGCTTGTAGACAAAGTGGGTAATGCTCAAAAGGCCTCGCAGAGTTTCCGTCGCGCACGACGGAATTAAAGTAATATCCGTCATTTCCGGGGACATGCGCATCGGAAATGACTCTTATCATGACAGTTGCAGCAGAGCCAGCCGTCATGCGATCTTCTTGTCTACAAAGCCCGGAGGGCTTTGTAGACAGCTTGAAGCCGGGCAGCGCGTACATCTTGTATGCGCTGCCCGGCTTCCTGGATTGTGCTATGAGAAGTAAATGTAAGTAATAATTTATTCTGCGTACGGCAGGGGCATGCCGGCTTGCTCGGCAATACCGTTAAAGTAGTCCACGTAAGAATCCTTCGTAATCATTTCGCATTTTGTTGCATAGAAAGCCGCGGCATCGCCGGCTTTCTTCATATCCGGCCACAGGCTTTCCGGCGTTGAAACACCGTCCATCATCGAAATGAGACCACAGATTGCGGGTGCCGCATAGAGATAGTTTGATATAGCCAGGCAGGAAACCCAAGAACTGTCGTAGCCTGTATCCCATTCGGAGGTCAGGATATCACTGCCGACATCCACGATCAGGACCTTGTCTTCCACCTCAAGCTGTTCGGTCGCACGGGCGATTCCCTGCGCGTAATCCTCAAGGCAGCTTGTGACAAACCAGTATTCTATATCCGGATTGGCTGCAAAGGTCGCCGAGGCGATATTATAACCAATATCCTGCCGCGCGCCGCTGCCGGACGCGCCGTCCTGTGTAAAGATGTTAGCATCATTGTTGGGGAAATACTTTTTAAACGTATCTTCGGCGCCAGCTGCGCGGTCGTTAAGGTCTTCGCTGACAGACAGCGTCATGTTCAGCAGGCCGAGCTTTGATGTGTCAATATCGCCCCAGTAGGTCTTGTAGTTATCATTCATCCAGTCCATCGTCGTTACGCCGGCTACGTACTGATCCAGCCCGATTGTAGGAACAAGGGAATTGCCCGCCTGGTCTCTGACTGAGTTGAAGACGGCCACGTACGGCACACCAGCCTCATCCAGAACTTCTTTTATGCGGTCTGACGTGGCTACGTCAAAGTGGATCAGGAAACCGTCCGTTCCCTGGGCAGCAAGTGTTTCCAGATTGATAATGTACAGATCAATATCCGATTCGGCCGTCATGGTGTCGATCTGGAAATTTAATTTCTCTTCATAATTCTTGAAACACTCGGTCATCTTCTCAAACAGCATCAGTGTATAGACATACGCCCAAACAATGTGGTATGTATCTCTGGACTGGGGATCGACACCGGAATCGAAATAGCCGATTTTATCGGCGTTGACCGACGGGTCCACCGCTGTCTCGGGCGATCCGGCATCCGTCGTATCGGCCGGGGAGGCCACGGACGCGGAGGGTGAGGGTTCCGTTGAAGGTTTTTTGCTGGGCTCGGTATCTGTTTTGCTTCCAGAGCATGCGAAGAGTGAGAAAATCATAAGAATTGCCAAAAATACTGCTAACGCTTTTTTCATTTGTCTTCCTCCTAAATTTTTTATATATCATGGATCCCAGATCCTTGAACATCATAGCTCTCAGCCGAAATAAATATAATCAGTGTTAAACTTTGTCACTTTTTCTCATAAAACTCTCTGCTATAGCAGTACAGTTCCTGCATACCATCCCAGAGGATCTTTTCGTCGCCGCCGAAGATTGTCGAGAACATACCGCCGTTCTTGCCAAGGTCTTCAACGCCCTGATCTATATAACGAATCATCTCTTCGCTGGTCTCAGCGCGCATAACGAGATCAAAGCCCAGTTTGTCGCCGTATTGCTCCTTGTACGCCTTGAGGTCGTTGGCGCGTGCCTGGAGCTGCAGAAAATCTGCGCCCAGAGAAACCATATAAGGCAAAAAGCGTTTAATGCAACCGCAGGTGTGAAACAAAATAGCAATGCCGCGTTCCCGCATGTGCTTAAAGACGATTTCGGACGGCTCATAGACGATTTCGTCCATCATCCGCTCGCCGAAGAAGGCGTCGCGCTCGGTGCCCCAGTCGTCGTGATACATAATCATGTCGGTGGGCAGGTACTTATCGATCTTGTCGATCATCTCACAGTGAAAACGGGACAGCTCGTTCATGAATTCCCGGCAGGCGTCCGGTTCCTCGGCCAGGGCCAGCATCGCTTCCGTATAGCCGCCCAGTACGGCGACTAGTCGCTCAGTACAGCCCATGCCGATATCATAGTAGTTCATTTTCCCTGAGTGGTAGTAGCTTTTGCTCGTATACGCCTCACAGCAGGCCTTGATGCGTGTTTCGTCCAGATTTGGCCAGACAACCTTCTTTTCCCATTCGGTAATGTCTTCGAGTATCGGCGGTTCGTTCGGCTTAAGCATCGATCCGCCCGCCGAGGGGACCCACTCCCAGACGCAGCCGAAGAGGTCTGTCCAGTAGCAGCGCTCGGGGAAGTCAAAGCGAAGATCCGGCAGACCGGTCAGCTCGCCGCCCATGACATAGTTAAAGTCAACGGCGGAGTTCGGGACCCACATGGGACGATCGTGCTTCAGTACGCGCTGAAAGTTCTCCCGGGGGGATATTGGATAGTCAAACACCGGCGCGTTTATGGGCTGCTTTGTGGTCCCAATCAGCTCATTTTTAACACCCGGGGCTAAATAGGGTTTTCTTTCGTATTTCATAAAACTCCCTTTTCTACGTTGTTTTGCTTGTGCCTATACTTTGTCCAATGGTTCGTATTAGTCCAGATGCAGCTTGACGCCCTGCCGCACCAGAGATTCCTGCAGTTCGGCGACGCTTAATTTTGTAAAATTGCTTTCGAGCGCCGCGGCCGAGCCAGCCGCCTGACCCGTAACGGCGCAGGCCGGAATAACACGCGTGATGTCCCACATGGCATCCGTCACGGAGATATCGCGTCCGGCAGCGAGCAGATTTTTAACCTCATTGCCATAAAGCGTCCCAAAAGGAATTTCGTAAACAGGCCCTCGTTTCCGCCAGTCTCCCGTCATACCGATGCTGTCGGACATATAAACTCTGCTTTGATCGGTGTCCATCATGTACGTCCCGACAAGCCGGCGGGACATGCGCACCAACGGAATCGTCGATATCGTCACGGGAACATAGCCGGGGTCTTTTTTTTGATGTTCTTTGATATCCTCAAACATTTTCCCGTGCGCGGCAATAACAGCCCGGCTGAGCTCTTCCCCATCCACGCCGGAAAACCGGTGGTTTTTATCGAGACTTTCCACCTTTGCGGCATTATAGCGGTCTTCCCCGCCGCGTGTTTCGGCCGTCTCGTCCGGTACGACGTCGGCCAGCCCGAACATTTTGAGCTTAACCTCATTGGCGGCGTTAAAATAATACCAGCTGGCCAGGCCGTTGCCGCCTTCGTGCAGCGCCGTTTTCGCGCCGGCCATCCGGCAGATGTCGGCATCGCCCGTACAGTCAATCACGGACTGAACCGCGATGGCCGAGCGGCCGGATTTATTCTCCACAATAACGGATGTAATCCGTCCGTCTTCTTTCGTCACGGCACAGGCCAGCGTGCCGTATAAAATCGTCACGCCGAGGGATAACAGCAGCTCTTCAGCCCGGAGCGCAAATAAATGCGGATTGAACTGTGTCATATAGCGCTTTTTTATCCGCTCTTCAAGGTCTCCCCCATCGAGCCAGGCGCTCGGGTAGTTGGCCTCGGCCCCATTTTCAATCGACAGCTTCAAAAGCTCCTCGGCTATGCCGAATACAACCTGATTGCCCTCACCGTCACACAGCGGCAGGTAAATCGTTACAAGGCCGAGCGTCGCCATGCCGCCCAAAGCATATTCGCGTTCAAGCAGAACGACCTGCTTTCCGCCGCGTGCCGCCGCAACGGCCGCGGCGATTCCGGCGATCCCTCCCCCGGCGACGAGCACGTCGCACGAGCGTATGACGGCAGTCCTTCTTTCCTGTTCAACAACAAAATCACTCATAAGTTTAACTCAGTCTTTTTTAGTAATCTCAATGTAGCCTTCATCGGCGTTGACGAGTACCATATCGCCCGTTTCGATGACCTCCATCGGATCGCGCTCAAAGTCCGTCATGGACGGGACATGCGCCGTCAGCGCGCACAAAACGTTGAGCGGACTTGTGACCGTGTGGATAAAAGCCGCCGGCTTCAGCGGGCCTCTGCCATACGCCATAAAACCACCCGAACCGCGCGGCGAAGGAAAAACAAGCACCTTTCCCGTGTACGGCACCCTGAACAGCGGATGCTCACGTTCGGTCGTATACCCGTGTGCGGGGTCAACATTGGCAAACCCCTGCAGCGGCATAGGCGAAACTAGCGCCTCAGCCTCCACAACACCGGGAAATTCACAGCGGCCCTTGATGCGTATTTTTGTACTCATACCGTCACCTCCATTCCCCGTGCCATTTGCCGGTCAAAGCAGCGTCGATACAATCATCCGTCGTACCGTAGCAAACCTCAAGCCTGTTGCCGTCTTGCGCATAACGGCCTGTTACGTAATACGCCTGCTTGGCTGTGTCGACAGCCAGCGTCTTGACGCCTTCCGGTACGGCACCCATCGCAGCCAGGCAAGCACCCGACATCAAAAACGCGCCGGAGTCTTGTATGGTCTTTGTATAGCCGAGGTTCGTCGCAATATCATACAGCCACGGCGCCGTCATAACCCAAAGCGGGATTTTGCACTTCTTACCTTCGAGCTTACGGGCCAGAAGCATTAAGTCGACAATGTTCAGGTGCGGACAGCCGAGATAAACCATGTCGACGGTGTCAGTTGTGTGGTAATTGAGCGTGTCGTAGGCCTTTTTCAGTTCACGATCGCCGATCATCGTCTCCCGTTTGGCTTTTCTCCCGCCGAGAGCCCACTCAAGCGTCGGCGCTTCCGGCGTGCTGCCGGGGATGTGATACATCCAGACGCCGCCGCCGGTATGGATGGCGGAATTGAGCTTTTGAAACTGTGTCGTTGTGGGCTTGGCCGTGCCGGTGAGGACCGGTACATCGCACTGCACGTCGGTGCCGACGGCAAAGCCGAAAACATCCCACTCCATATCGGTCTGAATGGTGCGCTCCGTCTTAACAACGACGGTTCCGTAACGGTTTTCCGTGACATGCATTCCGTAGTACGGCGCTTTGCCTAAAAAGCACGTGGCGAAGGTACCGTCGAAATTCGTACGCGCGCCCAAAACGGCGTTGCAGTACGGCAGCTGGGAGCTTTCAAACCAGGAGCAGTGCTGGCCAATGGACGGCAAATACGTCATTGTGAGATAGTTGGCACAGGAGTGAGTCGTCAGCATACCCATTTTCCGGTAAAGGCTGAAAAAGTCTTCATGCAGTGCCCGTTCGTGAAACACCGGGTCGTCCTGACGCTCGTTCGTGTTCTGATAAGAACAAATATTGCAGTTTTCCCAGCCGTGTATCGGTGCCTGCTCCGGGAAAGGTGATTTGTCGGCAAAGGTCGGGATTTTAAAATGCGCGCCGGAGTCGGCCAACTCCTTGAGCTGATCATACGTAAAGCCATAATACGGCGAGAGCTGATTGCCCGGCGTATGCATGTCGCCCGTACCGTCCAGGTCGACAAGGCGTTCCGCGCCGGCGATCTCGCACATTTCCACAAGATACTGCATGCAGACCTGTGGAATCACGCCGTCCTCGCCCTGCAGCATCCTTTTTTCGCTGTCTGTCAGTTGAACGTTTGACCGCATCGTCATTTTTCACCGCCGATAACTAGAACATTTTTCAGCGCGCCCTTCGTGGAATCCTCCAGCGCCTCCTTGATCTGGTCAAGTGTGAAACGATGTGTTAAGAGGCTGTCGATGTCGACCATACCCTGACGATACATTTCCATATATTTTGGGATGTCGCGCCGCGGCGTCACACCGCCCATAACGGAACCAGCCAGACGCCGGCCGCGGAGAAACTCCATATAGCACACGTCGTTCATCATTTCGTTTTCCGGCAGCTCATGGCCGACGACGACCATCTGCCCATACGGCGCCGTCAGGTCCAGCGTCATACGCTTAATACCCTTGCCGGCCACAGCCACAAGCGAGTGGTCAACACCGTAGCCCTTTGTAATTTTCTTTACTTCTTCGACGGCGTCGCATTTCTTCGGATTAACGGTGTGTGTGGCGCCAAATTTAACAGCCGCGTCCAGCTTGCTGTCCATCGTGTCAATGGCAATGATCGGTACGGCGCCCGACGTACGCGCACCCATGATGGCCGACAGGCCGACGCCGCCGCAGCCGACGACAGCAAAGTTTTCGCCCGGCTTAATTTTGCAGTGATTGAGCACCGCGCCAAAACCGGACATGAAGCCGCAGGCCAGTGCCGAGCCGATTTCAAACGGAATATCGTCATCGAGCTTGATGAGCATGGATTCGTGCGCGTTCGTGTATTCGGCAAATCCGCTCGCGCCCGAGCATGTCTGGATGACGACCTCGCCGTTTAACCGCGTGTACGGACTCGGAATACGGAATAAGTCGCCCGTATGCGGCACGTTCTCGCAAAACCAGTGGCGGTCATGCAGGCACTGGTCACACTGCCCGCAGCCCTGGCGCACCTCCGTGCAGATCACCCGGTCGCCGGGCTTCACATAGGTGACCTTGGAACCGCACTTATCAACGATGCCGGCAATCTCATGGCCGGCGATGCCGGGACCCTCGTATTTGCCGTGCTCGCCGGTGAGTGCGTGAATATCGCTGTGGCAGATGGTGCAGGTCATGATCTTGATCCGGACCTCTTCCTCTTTCGGCTCAGCCAGCTCCACTTCTTCAACGATAAGGTCAAGTCCCATTTTAGGGACAATCGCCGCTTTACATCTCATAATTTACTCCTTTCACTGGAACAGTGATTATTGGTTTTTATACAATCCGGCTGCTTTCCGGCAACCCGATATTGACTCAGACAGTTGATCCGCCATCAACAATAAGGTTCTGGCCTGATACAAACAGATTCTCTTGTGTAAAAAACAGCACGGCACGCGCTATATCAATTGGCTGGGAGACCCGGCCCAATGGTGTTTTATTCGCAACAAACTCAAACTCCTCGGGCGGCGAGTCAATTTTCATGGGCGTATCGATCATACCGGGCGCAATGGAGTTGAAGGTGATGTTGTAGCGCCCATATCGTTTTGCAAAGGACTTCGTCTGGCAGATGGCCGCCGCCTTTGACGCGGTGTATCCCGGCGTCGAGTACATTCCGTTAACGCCGGTGACGGATGTTACGTTGACAACGCGGCCAAATTTATTTTCCTGCATGGACGGGATAACAGCCAGGTTCATCAGATAGTGTCCAAGTGCATGGATCTTAAAGAATTTCAGGTAATCTTCCGGGCCCAGCGCGTCAAAAAGATCCTCAAAAAAAGTCTGACCCGGCTGGAGCCGAGACTCAATACCGGCGTTGTTAACAAGAATGTCAACCTTCCCGAACTGGTCGATCACTTTGCCGACGCCTTCTTTGACGGCTGTCTCATCGCTGACGTCGACCGACAGCGCCAACACGTCCGGCGTATATTTCAGGCACTCTTCCCTGACCTTTTCAATCGGTCCCGGCCGCCGACCGAACAGCGCGACCTTAGCGCCTCCCTTACTGAGCTCAACAGCACAGGCCTCGCCCACGCCAGTCCCCGCTCCGGTGACAATCGCGGCCTTTCCCTGCAGTTTGTAATCTAAATATTGCGCCATAATATCTCCCCCTTATGAAAAGATGGCATTCATTCAAGATGGCCTAAATCATTTTCATATTGTTGATTTTTAAGAACTTTTATCTTTCTGTGGACCCTGCATGCCAGCCTCACAGTTTTAACCGCTACCATGAAGCTACTCCAGACGATCATAAAGTGTCAATTCTAATTGGCAGCCGATTTATTCCGTATCGGAATAAATCGCAGCATTATATACAAAGTGTATTGACTGATAGTTGGTAAGAATGTATAATTAATTGCGGCTAACACCCGTTAATATATTTTTTTGACAAAGGGGGAATTTCATTGCTGGTTTTATGGCTCCAGTTCTTTCTGTCTGTCCAGAATTCTTTAAGCTTTTCAAAAGCGGCGGAGGAGCTTTACGTATCCCAATCCACCCTGTCAAAAAATATCCGTTCATTGGAGGAAGAACTCGGTGTAGAGCTTTTTGAGCGGACGACACGAAAAGTCCGTCTGACGAAAGCCGGCGGCGAGCTGGTCCCATTCGCCCGCCAAATGGTTGACACCTACAAAGAAATGAACGGCGTTTTGAAGCAATACCGGAAAACGGAAAAAAATGTCATACGTCTTGTAACGTTTCCCGTTATGCATCTGTATGGTTTATCAACGCTTCTGGCCGAATACCAAAAACAGCACCCGAACATCCGGCTCATCATCTCCGAGGCGGATATGAATCTGACGATGAAAAAGCTCATTTTAAACGACGTGGATATCGCGCTGGTCCGGGACGTGGGCCTGGAGGACATCAGTAATTATCAGATACATCATATGTTTGACGACGAGATCGTCCTCATTTGCGATGAAAAGCACGCCTTTGCCGGCCGGGACATCGTTTCTTTGTCCGAGCTGGCCACAGAGCCGATCGTCTGCCTGAACACTGGCATCGCCGAATATCAAAAGGCGCTTGCGCCCTTTGGATACGACAATCTTTTCAGCAACAATATATCGGCTACCGTCACCACCTCCCAGGCACTCCAGCAGCTTGTATCACGTCAATTTGGCGTCTCGCTCATATCAAAAAGCGTGGCTAATTACATGCTGCAGCAATACAGCAGTCTGTACAAAGTCGCCATTGTGGCACTGGCGGAGCACCCGCCCTTTTCCCTGTGTATCGCCACCCCGAAAGGTCCCGTCAGCCCAGCCAGCAAAGAATTAATTGGATTTCTTCAAACAAACTTAAACACCAACGTAAAATAAAACGTTACGGTCTGTTCCGGGGCATATAAACCGCCGCGCTTGCCGGAGTTCTCTGCAAATATTGCGCGTCAGGCTGTTTTAACTCATAAAATCAATAAAATTGGAAATGTTTATTGTACCGACACAAATTCTAAAGAGGTACTTTAATGAAAAGCAGAATAATAACCGCAACCCTATGTCTATGTGTACTATCCCTGATTTTTACGGCCTGCGCCGCCGACCAAAACAACGACCAGGGCGCGGCGACGACAAGCGGCGCGGCCGCAACCGCCAGCATCAGCCCCGGCGGCAGCCCGGACATGAACCCCAGTCCCAGTTCCTCCGGCACGGTCTCTCCTACGAAAGACGGACAGACAGCCACGACGGACGATGTGCCGGATGTTATGCCGAGCGGAAATGTTTACACGGGACTGGTAACGTCTATTGACGGCAGCTCGATCCAACTGACGGACGAAGAAATCGTCAGCCCAGGAGTCGAGCCTCAGGCAAAAACATTTACGGTACCCGACGGCACAGCAATCACAAAATCAGGCTCAGGAAATATTACCATTGCTGAAATTGAAATCGGTGACGTTTTAATCGTTACGCTGGACGGGGATACGCCCGCCAAAATCTACGATTACGGTCCGCTTAAACAATAGCCATTACAGCACGGCAACCCGATAACCCGGTATTTCAGCACAAATGAGTTGATACTAAAATCCCGTCTCATCAGGCGGGATTTTGCATTGCAACAACCTCGGTAATGTATGGTTGAAATTTGGCGGCCGATTTTGTAACATTAATGTAAAGTATAATAAAAACAAAGGAGAACTTACCGTGAAAAAAGCGCTTGTTTTATACTGCAGCTATACCGGGAATACTGAAAAGGCCGCCAGGGCTATTGACGCGGGCCTGAAAGACGGCGGACTGGAAACGACACTTGTAAAATTTCAGGATGCCGGCAGCGTCGATTATTTTGATTACGACCTCGTCTGCGTCGGTTCGCCGTCGTACAGCTGGAACGTGCCGAAACCGTTCAATGAATTTCTTAAAAACAAATTTGAGGAGCATAAAACCGCCGGAAAGGTCCTGCCGGGCAGTCCGCGCGTCGGTAAAAGCGCGCTCGTCTTCTGCACGTATTCGGGACCGCATACGGGCGATGCGGAGGCTGTGCCGGCCGGCTTATATATGGGGCAGTTTTTTGACCACATCGGCTTTGACGTTGTGGCTACGTGGTATGTCCTCAGTGAATTCGTCGGGAATGAGGCATTGAGCACAAAAGGACGCATGGGCGATATACGCGGCCTGCCGTCTGAAGCCGACCTTGACGAATTAACAAACAAGGCGCGCCGCCTGGCGCTTGAGCTTCAATAAGGCTATGATAACGGCAGACGATTACGCTGCCGTTATATGGACGCTCACGCTATGGCCGACGGTAATATCACCTTTCATAACAACATTAAGCAGCACGGCCATCATCCACTCCGTCAAAATCAAAATAAACACCTTGAATAGTGTGCTGAAGGCACAAAGCACCATGGGGCTTTGTGCCTTTTTGGTTGATTTATCAGCGGTTTTAATGTATGCTAAAGTTAAACAACCAGACTATCCAAGGAGGATTCATATGAGTCACGAAGAAACCGTCCAAAGCGTCTACGGCGGCGCGCCCGACGCTGGCGTCGCTTTCACGCACGAATCGGCTTCGGCGCTTTCTACCAAGGCCATCAATGCCATGCCCGCGACCCTCAGCGAATTTCGCTGTCCGACGTGTTCGGCCATTTTCACGACCTTTGAAGGACTAAGCAGCCACTGCGCCTTAGAGCACCCGGATTGCGTGCTGCCCGAGGTCGTGAACCTGCACATTAACGACCGGGACTGCCAGGTGCTCGTCGAGCCGCACTGGACACTCCACCGCGCGCTCCAGTACCGGCTTGGCCTTACAGGCACCAAGCAAATGTGCGACCGCGGCGTGTGCGGCTCGTGCACGGTTATTATGGACGGCCGCGCCGTTCTGGCCTGCACGACGCTTGTCCTGGAATGCGAGGGCAAATCGATTATGACGATTGAGGGCATCGCGTCCGAGCCCAAATGGAAACCGCTCATCGACGCCTACTGCCGGTGGGATGCCATGCAGTGCGGCTACTGCACGCCGGGCTTTCTCGTTACGGCCAAGGCGCTGCTGGATAAAAACCCGAACCCGTCCGAGGATGAGATCCGCGAAGCGCTCTCGGGCAATATCTGTATCTGCGGAACATACCCGCGCCACTCCACGGCTATACTGGAAGCGGCGATGAAAATGTCAAAGGAAGAGGTGTAATCTATGCCAGATATTGCCGGAACAAACGGACAAAGAGAGGCGTTCCGGGTCGTCGGGAAGCGCAATCTTCCCGGCAAGCTGTCGTATGCCCTCGCGACGGGCGTCGCGAAGTTTGGCATCGACTATGTCGTCCCGGACATGCTCCACGCTAAATTCCTTAAAAGCCCTTATGCCAACGCAAAGGTTTTAAGCGTGGATACCAAAAAAGCTTTAGCCATTCCCGGTGTCGTAGACATCGTCACCTGGGAGGACGAGGAAATCAAGAACTTTAAGAGCTATGCCGAGCACTGGGGCCATCCGCGCCCTTGGCTTGATAATATTGCCGATCAGGAGGGTACGGAGGTCGCCGTTATCGTGGTGGCCGAAAGCGAGGAGCTCTGCGACGAGGCGCTGAACGCTCTTGAGATCGAATGGGAGGTCCTCCCGCACGTTGTCAACATTCTGAAAGGCCGTGAAGACGACGCGTATGTCATCCGTCCGTGGATCACGGAAGCGCCTACCTTCGGCCCGCCGGGCCGCGGCGGTGTCTCAAACCCGCCTAAAAAAGGCAACGTGTCTTATTCCAATACTGTACAGGGCAATATTGAAGAAGGCTACAAACAGGCCGACCATGTCATCGAGTACGATTTGTATCTGCCGCCCTTCGCCGCGCATATGCCCAATCCCTCCGGCTCTGTTGCCTGGTGGTCGGACGATTTTTATCACGGCGAGGGTAAGACACTTCATATCGAGGGCGCCGTCCGCGAGCGGTACGCCATTAGCGCGATGTACAACATGCCTTTGGAAAAAACGGTCCAGGAGGGCCTTTTCATGGGCGGCAAATACTGTGACTGGGGCCTTCGCAAATCCCAGGAGATCACGCCGCTTCTCGCCCGCCGTGTCGGCCGGCCTGTTCGATGCATGAACACGCGCGCCGAAACGTTTGACTTTATCATGAACGAGCGCTATATACACATGAAGGTCGGTTACACGGATGAGGGGCTCGTCACCGTTGTTGACGACTATTCCATCGCCGACGCCGGCATCTGGGGCAGCTCGGCCTTCGGCCATGTGGGCGACCTTATACAGGGCCCGTACAAAACGCTCAAATGCCAGAACATCCGTCAGCAAATGGAGATCGTTGATTCCAACCGCGGCATGATGTACGTCAGCGGCCAGCACTGCCCGTTTAACTGGGATTCCGGCACCATGGCGATTTACCTGATCGCCGAGGCGCTGGGGAAAGATCCCATTGAGGTCGCGCGGCTGAACCTGCATGGCCCGACGTCCCAGTCTGACTCCAATCCCGTGCCCAGCTTTGAGCGCTGTATCGAGGCCGGCAAAAAGCTGATGGACTGGAACTGGCATCCCGCCGGGACAAAAACGCTTCCCGACGGACGCCTGCACGGCATGAGCTTCCGGTATCAAATGTGCCCGCGCCACTCGGGAGCCAAATATAACGCCAAGCTGGAGCTTCGCGACGGTGTGGTTCACATGCCGACGCAGGGACCACTGTTCGGCGTGTTCGCTGTTGAGTGCAACGCCATGGTCGCGGCCGAGGAGCTTGGCCTCGAGTATGACGATATCAGCATTGATTTTGACTACCGCGAAAAATTTACGCCTGTCGGCGGCGGCTCGGACGGCACGACGGCGTCCGCGTGGGTTATGAAAGAATGCGCGAATATTCTCAAACAGCGCATTTTAGAAGCCGCCATTGATTACGCGGATAACCCGCCCCCTCCGGGCGGCTTCGGCCCGCCTCCCCCTCCACCCGGCCCGTTCAAGGGCTTAAAACCCGAAGAGCTGGATCTCGTTGACGGCCATGTCGTCGTCAAAACCAACCCGGATAAAAAAGCGCCGCTGAAAGAATGCGTGCCGCAAAACCTGTTCGCCACGTATTCCGGCAGGCCTCCCCTGTCCGTGTGGTCAACCGGTGAAATGGGCAAGATCCTTGACACCATGAACACGGCCTTCTGTGAAGTGGCCGTTGATACGGAAACGGGCGAGGTGGAAATCCTTCGCTTCGGCGTCGTCGCCGATCCCGGCAAGGTCATGCGCCCGATTTCGCTGGAAAGCCAGATTGATCAGGTTATGTACTTCAGCCAGGGCTGCCAGCTTCTGGAGGACTTTATTTATGACGAGCGCACCGGTGTGCGGCTCAACACAAATATGATTGAATATAAAAAACCGACGATGCTTGACGTGCCACCGGTCCAGAGCGAATTTCTCGAGACGCGCGCCGGCAACGCCGCATATGGCGCCAACGGCATCAGCCACTCGCTGGCCAACACGCATCTTGTCATCATCGCCATCCACAACGCCACCGGCGTCTGGGTAGACCCGCCGGCCACGCCCGACAAGGTGCTTAAAGCCCTTGGGAAGGCGTAAGGAGGTAAAAATGAAACCATTTAAACATAAAAACGCTTCAAGCGTTGCGGACGTCTCCGCCGCTCTGGCCGGTGGGAATAACAGCCTTATCGCCGGCGGTACCGACCTGCTCGGCACGCTCAAGGACAACGTCCTGCCCGGCTATCCCGAGACGGTCGTCAATCTTAAATCCGTCCCCGGCCTTGAGTATGTCAAGGAGGACGGCGACACGCTCAAAATCGGTGCAATGACGCGTCTTAGTGATATCGCCGCCGACCCTGTTATTCAGGAAAAATACACGGCGCTCGCTCAGGCGGCCAAAAGCGCCGCCACGCCGAATATTCGCAACATGGCGTCCATCTCCGGCAACATCGCTCAGCTCAACCGCTGCTGGTACTTCCGCAAGCCGGATAACCGCTTCGACTGTATGAGAAAGGGCGGCAAGGAGTGCTTTGCCATTCTGGGTGACAACCGCTACCACTCCATCTTCGGCGGCGTCAAGGTCAGCCCGACGCCCTGCTCGCAGGAGTGCCCGGCGGGTACCGATATCCCCGGCTATTTTGCCAGAATGCGCGCAGGCGACTGGGACGGCGCGGCCAGAGCTTTTCTGGCGCTGCATCCCCTGCCGATGATCACAGGCCGCATCTGCGCCCACCCGTGCCAGAATGGCTGCAACCGCAACCAGACCGATAAAACCGTCGCGATCAACAGCGTGGAACGCACGCTGGGCGACTATATCCTCGACCATTCCGACAAGTTTTACGCCCCACCCGAAAAAGAGACCGGCAAATCGGTTGCCATCGTGGGCTCCGGCCCGGCCGGTCTGTCCGCGGCATATTTCCTTCGCAAGGCTGGCAACAAGGTCACGATCTACGACGTCAAGGAGGAAGCCGGCGGCATGCTGATGTACGCCATCCCCGCCTACCGCCTGCCGAAGGACCTCGTCGGCCGCGTTGTCGATATTTTCAAGAAGATGGGCGTCGAGTTTAAGCTCGGGATGAAAATCGGCGCCGACGTGATGCCGGAGGAGCTTGAGCGGACGTACGACAGTGTCCTGTACGCCACTGGCACGTGGAAGCGCCCCGTTATGGGTATTGCCGGTGAGGATCTGACGGTGTTCGGCCTGGATTTCCTCGTGGAGATCCAAAAATGGATGGAAGGCAAAATCGGCCAGGAGGTCTTCGTCATGGGCGGCGGCAACGTGGCGATGGACGTGGCGATGTCGGCCAAGCGCCTGGGCGCGAAGAAGGTCACGCTGGCCTGCCTCGAGCCGAGAGACCGCATGCCGGCCAGCGCCGAGGAAATAGCCCGCGCCGAGGAAGAGGGCATTATCATCATGCCCGGCTGGGGCCTTTCCAAAGTCATTGAGGAAGACGGCCTCGTCAAAGGTATGGAACTCCAGCGCTGCCTCTCCCCCTGGGACGAAAAGGGCGCTTTCAATCCGCAGTATGACACGTGCCAGAAAACGGTTATTGAAGCAGAAAACATCATGCTGGCGACCGGCCAGCGCGTGGATCTCAGCTACTTCGGCGAGAAATACGAAATTCAGCTCTTCCGCGGTTATCTGGATGTCGACGCGGAGACGGCCATGACTTCCCGCGAGGGCATTTTCGGCGCGGGTGACGCCGTGAAGCCGGGTTTGGCCATCGCGGCCATCGCAACCGGACGCAAGGCCGCCTACGGCATGAATAAATATCTCGGTGTAGACAGCAATATCAACCGGAACGAACAGATTTCCCTCACCTTTGATACGGACGGCGTCAAGGTTAAGGAGCCCCTCGTACTGCACGAGCTGAGCGTTGAAAACCGCCGGATTGATGTGGAAGACTCCTTCACTGCCTCGCAGGAGGACGCGCTTGCCGAGGCGCAGCGCTGTCTCAACTGCGGCTGCTACAATGTTCATCCCTCCGACGTCGCACCCGCCCTCATCGCGCTGGACGCGACCATCGTCACAAATAAAAGGGCAATCCCCGTGGAAAACTTCTTTGAGGTCCGCATTCCGGGCGCTACTGTTTTGGAAAGCGGCGAGGTCATCACGGAAATCCGTATTCCGAAGCCGGCGGCCGGGACGAAAAGTGCGTTTAAGAAGTTTGCCTTCCGCAAATCCATCGACTTCCCCATCGTCAACTGCGCCGTCCTTGTCGGTTCGGACAGCCCGCGCATCTGCCTCAACGCCGTCGCGCCGAAGCCGGTCCGCGCCGTTAAGGCGGAGCAGGCAATTGCCGGCAAAGTGATGAGCGAAGCGGTCGCTACGGCGGCCGGTGAAGCCGCTGTTGAGGACGCAACCCCCCTGGAGGCCACAAAATATAAAGTGCAGATTGCCAAAACACTCGTCAAACGCACGCTGATGTCCACGCTGTAAGCGCGGTCATCAAGTTATCGATTAATCCGATATAACCTGCAGCCTAAACTGCAAGAGTAAAAACGCAAGCCGATATAGCACCATTGCTCTATCGGCTTACCGCATAAAGAATAAAAACAGGAAGTATCTCGCCGCAGGGCTTGATACTTCCTGTTTGTTGATTAAATAAATTTAAGTCCAACTGGTATTTACATACCCGCCAAAAGTTTTTCAGCCTCCACCAGCAGGACGCAGACACACAGCACTTCGATGGCATTCTTCAGCTCATCCAGGGATGGATAAGTCGGCGCAATTCTGATATTTCTGTCACGCGGGTCCTTTTTATACGGGAAGGTAGCGCCGGCGCCCGTGAGTGTCACGCCCGCTTCCTTTGCTTTGGCCACGACGGCCTTGGCGCAGCCGTCCATGGTGTTAAGGCTGATGAAATATCCTCCGTTAGGGCGGGTCCATTCGGCAGCGCCGCCGCTTTTAAGCTCTTTATCCAATATATCTAAAACGATATCAAACTTCGGCCTGATAATCGCCGCATGCTTTTTCATATGGGCGGCAATGCCGTCCATATTCTTTAAAAACCGGACATGCCTCAGCTGATTGATTTTATCGTAGCAGATGGTCTGTATCCCCAGCTGCTTTTTTAAGAACTCAATATTCGCTTCGCTGGCACCCATCGCGGCGATACCGGCGCCGGCGTACGTGATTTTCGACGTTGATGCGAAAATATACACCATATCGGAATTTCCCGCCTGCTTACAGCTTTCAAGGATATTTTTCAGTTGATCCGGCGTATCGGTTAGGTGATGCACGGTATAAGAATTATCCCAAAATATCCTGAAATCGGGTGCCTTCGGCTTCAGCGCTGCAAATCGTTCAACAACCTCGTCGGAATACGTTATACCCTGGGGATTGGAATACTTGGGAACACACCAGATACCTTTAATCGAAGCGTCTTCTGAAACAAGCTTTTCAATGGTGTCCATATCGGGCCCGTCTTCATTCATATCCACCGTTATCATTTCGATACCCAAAAACTCGCAAATAGCAAAATGCCGGTCGTATCCCGGGCTGGGACATAAGAATTTTACCTGGTCCAGCTTACCCCAGGGCATATCGCTGCCGAGCACGCCCTTCAGCATGGCGCGCGACACACAGTCATACATCATATTGAGGCTGGTATTGCCTCCGACGATCAGCTCGTTAACGCCAACCTCAAGCATCTGCGAAAACAGCACCTTCGCATCGGAAATCCCGTCCAGCCCGCCGTAGTTTCTGCAATCGGTCCCGTCGCCGGCTTTCAGACCGCTCGTTGAACTGATACAGTCGAGTATCCCGTCCGACAAATCAAGCTGCTCGGGGCAGGGCTTTCCTCTGGACATATCGTACTTCAGGTTCTGTGATTTGTAGGATTCATACTTTTTCTGACTTTCATCGATCAGCGCAAGTAATTCCTCTTTGTTCATGCTGTTTAGTTTTTTCACGTTATCGTCTCCAAACAAATGTAGCTTAGGTATTTTATATAATATTATACACCCGAAACATTTGCAAGTTTTAGATTGACTATATTCATATTTTTATTAATTTTTGTATAATTGCTGCATTTTT
The DNA here is from genome assembly GCA_963675425.1 of uncultured Sporobacter sp. Lineage (GTDB taxonomy): Bacteria > Bacillota > Clostridia > Oscillospirales > Oscillospiraceae > Sporobacter. The sequence continues at coordinate 3,849,501 of OY776214.1, forward strand.
GCTCTCATTATGAAAATTTACTATGCGCTAATATCAATAAAACAGTGGGATAAGACTCAGCCATAATTCTAAGCTTTTCTCCTATTAAGGCAGTGTGCGGCGCATCGGCAACGCTTTAATAATTATGTTCCGGTTCGGACAGTCTATATTTAATACCTTGAAAGTGTGGGGCGATGTATGCTGACTTCGATATTATATACGGTTCTCCGCGCGTTTATCGCCTTTGTGCTATTAATGCTCGTCACAAGGCTGATGGGCCGTAAAGCGATGGCACAAATGACCTTTTTTGACTTCTGCGTGGCCATCACCCTCGGCTCCGTCACAGCCAATATCGGCTTTGGCGGCGACAGCTCCTTCCACGCGGCCGTTGCCGTGCTGCTAACGCTGGGCACACTGGCTATTTTAACCGGCTACCTCCATTTGAAAAGTTTATGGTTTCGCAAGGTCGTCAACTCTGAACCGCTCGTTCTCATTGAAAAAAATCAGATCATCGAACAGAATATGAAAAGAGCACGGATCACGCTGACAGACCTGACTTCCCTGCTCCGGGAAAAAAACGCCTTCAATATCGCCGACGTGTATTACGCCGTACTTGAAAACGACGGCAAGCTGTCGGTATTGCTTAAAAGCGACAAGCAGCCGGCTACGCCGTCTGATTTGCAGCTGCATCCGGCCAACAAGGATTTGACACGGGATATTGTCATCGACGGGCAGATTCTGCAAGAAAATTTAGCCGCATCAAAGCTCAGCGAGGCCTGGCTGTTCAGCGAGCTCAAGGCAAAGGGCATTACAAACATTAAGGAAGTCTTTTTCGCCGCACTTGATCCGGTCGGCGGGCTGTACGTTTCCAGAGGTCTCAAGGGTAAGGATCCCGGACGGTATGGTCTTGAATAACGACGCTTGCCTGAAATAATTAATTCAGGTTATAAATCAACCCGTTACATCCTAACCGTTCCGCGCTGCTTTCACACATTATAGTAAAAAGCCGAAGCAATCAGTACGCCACTGATTACTCTCGGCTTTTTGTTGTGCTCAGAAGAGGCACAAACCATTTTATGGTCTTTATCAGGCCTTTATACCTAGAGCTCATTTATAACGCGTTGTTATTTCAGGTTGGTAAATAATAATAGCTGAACTCTTTACAACAGGCGCCCTTAAGCCTTATAATACAAATAGGATTATTATGTAAATTCATTTTACTGTCAGGTCAAGCATATCACATGCCACTTATGAATCATGACGAACGCGCCGTGATTTCATCATTCACTAAACATTCTGGCCGCCCCTGCTTGTGCCGGGGTCTTAAAGAACATTTTCACGCACTACGGGGGTTTATATGGCCGAAACAAAACACACGCAAATCGATAAAATCTGGAACGTAAAGTTTATACAGATAACACTCATCAATTTCTTGCTCAGCATGGGTCAGTTCATGATGAATACGCTGGTTCCCAAATACGCCGACAGCCTTGGTGCGCCGGCAACGGTTGTCGGTATTGTTACCAGCATGTTTGCCATTACCGCTCTTGGAATACGGCCCATATCCGGGCCTGCAATGGACTATTTCCCAAAAAACAAGTTAATGCGTATTTCCGTCAGCCTGATCGTTATCGCTTTTATAGGCTACGGCTTTTCTAATAGCATTACGCTTATTATGATCTCACGACTCGTTCACGGCCTAGGTGTGGGCGTTGCGATACCACTTAGTATGGCTATGGCATCCAACACGCTGCCCAAAGCCAAAATGGCATCCGGCATGAGCATTTTTTCAATGGGCAATGCCGTTGGAACCGCTGTCGGACCGTCCATCGGGCTGGAGCTGAAAGAGCGCATCGGGTATAGCGCAACTTTTTTTATCGTTGCGGGGATACTCGGCGTCTGTTTTATTATGACACTGCTGCTCCAATCAAACACGCATGCACACAAAGGCCCTTTTAAAATCCGACTTGACCGGATCATCGTACCGGCCGTTATCGTCCCGGCCATTATTATGCTGTTTATCGGCATCAGCTATTCCAGCATCAGCTCCTTTATCGTCATATACGGTGGGCTGCGCGGTGTTGACGAGATTGGCTTTTATTTCACAGCCTACGCCGTGTGTCTGCTTGCATCCCGTCCCATCAGCGGTAAAGTTGCCGATAAATTCGGGATTGACAAAACTATTATTCCCGGTTTCATCCTTTTTGCCGTATCCTTTGTACTCATCAGTCTCTCCAGGTCGCTCACCATGTTTCTTATCGCCGGCTGCGTCAGCGCGTTCGGGTATGGCATTTGCATCCCACTGATGATGACGCTCGCCATGCAGCTCGTGCCCTCAAATCTACGTGGAGCCGCCAGCAACACAAATTTTATCGGCATGGATTCCGGATATCTTCTCGGTCCCGTTATTGCAGGCCTTTTAATTACCGGTGTGCATAAGGCCACCGGCAGCGAAGCAACCGGATACTCAGTCATGTACCTTGTAATGATCCTGCCCATCGCCGCCGCGCTTGTCATTTTCATTTTGAGAAAAAAGAAGCTTTTAGCTCATCTCAAATTCATTGAAGAGGAAACGGCGGAATAAGTTACGGATCAAAAAGCAGCGGGATCATCGATAAAATGATCCCGCTGTTAGCTTTTTATCTAAGAATTCCGGTAAACGCCCAAAGTCGTTACACGCGCTGTACGCTTCAGGCCGCGTCTTCGTTTTTTGGCAAGACTGTCTCGGAACAGGAAGCATGCGCTTTAAAAAAATCGTACGCCATTGTGGAAATATCGGATACCATCTGCTGCGCGCCGCTATCCGAATAGGGATTGTTACAGATGGCACAGATGATATAATCCGCGCCGTCCAGAAAAACGATCCCGACATCCCCGACGCAGATGCCGGATATATGTCCGGATTTACTGGCGACCGCCACATCCTTCGGGATAGTCCATTTTAGGCCCTGGTTTTTCTGCTGAGCCAATAACAAATCCATCATTTTGGCTGAATACGCGCTGTTAACGCAGCGCCCTTCATAAATAAGCTTTAAAAGTACCGCGCAGTCCTTCCCTGTCGTGTAATTCTGAAGGCTCTCGCCCCAGTCCAGCATCAGCCGGTTGAGCTCGGTATCAAAGCAGCCGGCGCGCCGGGCGAAAGCATTGACGGCCTTAAAGCCCGCGTCCGGGTCTCCGCCGCCGAGCCGGCGGATCAGCCTGTTGGTCGCGTCATTGTCACTGAGCGTGATCATAAGCTTCAGGTCCGAGGCTACGTCGCTTTCGTCAATGACGCCCGCGCTCACTTGTTCGTAGATCTTTCCCATAATGAAAATCTTAATGATACTCGCGGACACCATACGTCCGTCGTCGGGCAGTTTGTGCCCGCAGCTGATATGCGCGCCGTCGGACAGCCGTTCAACGTACACATCCCAGGAACTGCTCAGGTCGGCAATGTGCGCAGATATCTCAGCTTTAAGCGGCCCCAAATCCGACGTCGTATCGTCCTGCTGATCGGCCGCCTGACCGGACCGCTCAAGATAGCGGCCAAGCCCGTCGGCGATTCCCCGGACGATACGGTCCTGATAATCGCCGGTTGCTAAAAGCTTGTCCTCTTCCTTGTTTGTCATAAAGCCCATCTCGACGATGGTCGCGGGCACTACGCACCAGTTGATCCCGCTCATGGTGTCCGTCTCCCACACGCGGAGCTTTTTAGCGCCGGTGACGTCCGTCATACCGTCCAGAACCGCCTGGCTGAGCTCACGGCACGCCTCATAAAGCTCGCCGTTGTACGGATTATCCTCAGTCTGGCAAATCGTCATGATGCCGTTTTCAGAAGGGTCCGCCGAACCGTTTGCATGGATTCGGATGAACGCGTCCGCGCCGGCGTCGTTGGCGATCTGCGCCCGCTGGCTGTTGCTGATGTCCACGTCGTTTGTCGTTCGGACCATGATAACCGTATAGCCCCGGGCCTCCAGCTCCGTCTGCAGCTTCAAGGAAACCTGAAGATTGAGCTGATACTCCGGCAGCCCCGTAAAGGCCCCCTGCGTGCCGGAGCTGACCTTGGGCTTCGTCTCGGACGCGCCCGGCCCGATCGGCTCCAGTGCGTAGTTGCCCTTGGCCTGATGACCGGCATCGATAACAACCGTGCAGCTTTTCGCAGGTGCTGCGTCGGCGTCTCCAACAGCAGAGCTGCTCCAGCCATCAGACGCTTGCGTTTGCGGCGTCTGGTCCGGTGAAAACGCGCTCGTTGCAGCCGCAACGGGATTATCCGTCAAACTCACGGCTTCCTCGGAAGCCGCAGATATGGACACTGCCGCCGGCTCATCTGTGTCTCTTCCGGCCGGCTCAATAAATAGATTAAGCGCAACAATCAGCACGACGCAGACCGCAGCCGTAGCTAATATCAGCAAAATTATCCTGGTTGCTTTATTCATCTCCATCAACTCATCTCCATCAACCTCAGTCAAACCGCTTTTCATAATCCATCAAGGTCTGGATATTTTGCAGCTCATAATCATTTAAAACGCTTCGGTCAAAGCTGGACGGGGAAATATAACCGTTATACCACGGACAGCTGTCAAAATAGGACTGAATCCACTCAACATCGAACAAACGCCCATGCCACGCAAAGATTTCATTTCTGGCAAGACAAGACAGCTCATCACTCAGACCCAGCAGATCAAGATTGCTCAGGTAGCGGCTGTCACTGTCGATGAGGATGTAACCGGTAAGCTTTTGCTTCTGCTCTAAAATCAGCGACAAATTAGACCATTCAAAGCTGTTCAAGTCATTGTCTTTAAAGTTAACCGGCGCTACGTAGCCCAAGTACCACGAACGGGTATTAAAGTAATCCTGAACCCAGGAGATGCCCAGAAGGCAGTTGTGTCGTGCGAATATTTCATATTGAGCCAAACATAATGTCTCATAGTTAAAACCGGATAAATCGCCCGCCTTCAGATACCGTGCATCGCTGTCCGGCAATATGTAATCCCCGAAGACCGGTTGTGTTTCCGGTTCCTGTTCCGAAGCGCCCGGCAGCTTGTCGCAGCCTTCAAAAGCACCGTCGCCTATTTCGGTAACGCTGTCGGGTATCGATATGGAGGCCAGGTTACGGCAGCCATAAAACGCGTAATCACCGATCCGCGTAACGCCGTCCGGAATGATGACCGATGTGAGCGTATCGCATTCGTAAAACGCTTTATCACCTATTTCGGTTATACCCAGATATCCCGGAATCACGCAAGCCGCGTCGTTACCGGTGTATGCGGTCACAACACCGTTACGGACGTCCAGTCCGTAATAGGCGCACAGACGTATTATTTCATCGTTTGTCAGCCGGGACATAAAATCCACCGAGTTGTTATCCTTATACAAACGCTCGAAAATACTCGCCGCTCCGGCCGCGTCATCTTCATCGAGATATAAAATGGCCGTTGTCACGTACGCATCCGGCGCGTCCGGAAACATGTCCTCATGACGATCCACCAGCTCAAGTGCTTTTTCCTTCTCGCCAAGACCGACATACGCCTCAAACAAACCGGCATACGCATCCTCCGCGTCGTCCTCGGACGATAAATCGATAGCAGCCTCGTATGCATCAGCCGCGTCGTCATAGGCTTCATCCTCAAGCATCTGGTCGCCAAGCTTTATATAGGTGCCCGCGAGCTCCTGAACAATCTCCCCGGAATCCGGCAGCGCCCGGCGGGCATCCTCCAAAACATCGGCCGCTTGCTCCAGGTCACCGCTGGCCGCGTAGGCATCGGCCAGGCTGATATACGCTAATTCATCGCCCGGGTCGATTTCCAAAACATTTGTAAAAGCCTCAATCGCTTCGTCGTATTTTTCATCGGCAATATACTGCTGGCCGGACTTTATCTCTTTCTCGGCAAGACGCGGACCGGAATTGAAGAAAAAATACGCGCCGACCGCGCCCCCGGCAATCAGGACGGCGGCAATACACAGGATCACAATGAGATTCTTTTTATTTCCCGCTGGTTTGTCTCGGTCAGCGGCAGCGGCCTGCGCAGCGGCATACCGCGTTCCGTATTTTTTTGTATATACCTGAGCGCTTTCCAGATCAACCGCCGGCGCCCGATCTTTCATTTCATCATGCAGCGGCGCGCCACAGGCTTTACAATATTTGCTTTTTTCGTTGTTGTCCGCTCCGCATTGTTTGCAATACATTGGCCTGTTAACTCCTTATCTTTGACAAATCGTTTCAGTTATGCCGGATGATATAGCTATGACGGTGTCCCCATCTTATTAAGTATGGAGCGCTTGACTTAAGGCCATGCTATTTCGGTGTTGTCGACAACCCATACGGCCATTTGAGCATCTGTCCGGCCATTGTATATTTCCAACACGCTATGAGCTTAAGTAAACTTTACCAGATAAGACATATCACAGTCAATACACATAACATTACTTGTGCAAACCAGCTTGTCGAATTCTGTCCTATATAGCTTAAGCCGCGAGATCTTATGACCCCGCGGCTTTTGCGCTTGACGTTTATTTCGTTTTAATCTGAATTATTCAGCATCAATTTCAAGCGATGCCAGACGCTCTAAGACAACGGCGCCCATCGCGCGGCTGGCTGTCAGCGCGGGATCAAAGGTCGTTGTCGTCGTACCGCCCATCAGGCCGTTTTCACTGCAGAAGGCAACAGCCTCGACAGCCCAGGACTGAATGGCGTCGTTATCGCTGAACGCGGTCGCCGTGGGGGCATCGGCGTTGTATCCGCCACCCATATACTCAATGTAGCGATATATAAAGACCGCCATCTGCTCGCGGGTGAGCGGCCGGTCCGGAACGAAGGTCGTGTCCGTCAGGCCCGTCGTGATGTCGTTTTCAACAGCCCAGACAACGGCGTTAGCATACCACATGTCATCTCCGCAGTCTGTGAAGAGGCTGGAGGCCGATGGTTCAACGTCGGGCATACCGGCCAGACGATACAGCATTGTGACAAACATAGCCCGGGAGATGGACTGCTCCGGCGAAAACACCGTGTCGGTTGTGCCGTTCATCAACCCTTCGTTGTAGACATATGAGACGGCGTCTTCATACCAGCCGCCGGCAGCCACGTCGTCAAAAGGCGTCTTGACAAGCTTGATGCGGCCCTGCCCGTATAGGTCCGCGTACTCGCTGCCCACAACACCGCCGAGTTCCTGTACAATATACGTGATCAGCACCTGATTATCGATCATGACCTCATCCTGCAGCAGCTTGTTGTCCATAAACTCGGCATAGCCGTCGCCGCCATTTTTGATCAGGTAATTGTGCGAGGCCAGTGTGTACGTCTTATCGAGATCGATCGGGTCACCGCCAATCATAACGTTTTTCACACGGTATTCCCCGGTAACGCCCTGGAAGATATCCTTGTCGTCGGTCTGGACGGACGAGGGAATATACGTATGAATCTCATAGCTCATACCGGATACCTGCTCAAAACCACCGCATTCTTCCGGTGTGGAGCGGGCCATCATCTCCAGCAGATCAAGGATTTCCTGGCCTGTTGCCTCAATGACGCACGCCGAGTTACCGAAGGGATGGACGGAGATTATATCGTTGTAGGTAATATCGCCAGCCGGGATATCCGCCCGAATACCGCCGCCGTTGACAACGGCCACGTCGGCGCCCAGCAGTTTTCTGTAGGCATCGGCGCACAGGTCGCCGAGGTTTGTCTCCTGGCTGCGTATCAGGCGATTGCCCGTATCCGGGTCATTGACAATCAGCGGCACGTCCGTTGACGCCACAACGGTTTTCAGCATTGCCTCGTTCTCAGCCTGAATATTCTTAACAAATGCATCAACCGTCTCATCTTTTTCCGTGTAATCGCTGATGAGCTCTGTCGAAACAGTACCGCCGGCTGTAATCGTCACCTTACCAATATTTTCAAGGCCGGTGCCGGATGAGGTCAGAATAACGTCTTCGCCGTTTTCATTCTGATACGTCTCCCCGGCGATAACACTGTGGGAGTGTCCGTCAATAAAGACGTCAATGCCCGTCGTGTTGGCAATGATATCGGTTGACTGCCACGGGGCGATTTCCGTACCGACGCCGCAGTGCCCAACGGCAACAATGACGTCCGCTCCTTTCGCCGAGGCGTCATCAACAGCCGTCTGCACGGCTTCATACAAATCAGCGCCGTCATTACCCTCGCAGAAGCTGTAGATGTAGTTGCCGGCTTCATCCTGGAAATACTTCGGCGTGGACTTGGTGAACGACTCCGGCGTGCTGATGCCGACGTAAGCAACCTGAATCGCGCCGTAATCAATCAGCGTATACGGCTCGTATACGGTTTCGCTTGTTGTAAGATCCATAAAGTTGCTGGATAGGACCGTCGCGTCCAGCATGTCCATCAGCTCCATCATGCGCGCCATACCATAATCAAATTCATGGTTTCCGGGCACCATGATGTCATAACCGACCTCGTTCATGATATCGATGATATACTCGCCCTCAGACAGCGTGCCAAGCGCAGCCCCCTGTACGGCGTCGCCGGCGTCAACCAGCGTGACGTGCTCCGCGCCGACCTCGGCTTCCATGTCCGCGGCATAAGCCGCCAGTCCCGCGTAGCCGATGTTATTGTCAACCGCACAATGCACATCGTTGGTAAAGAGCACCACAATATCGCCCTCGTTTGCCGCGAGCGCAGCCGTTGGTACAGTAAGCACAACGCACAACACCAGCAACAGGGTGAGCAGTTTCTTTTTCACGTGCTTTCCTCCTTAGTAAATTTATCCTTAAACAGCTCCAGTATATGGTGAAGCATGTTAAATATAATAGCGGGCCTATTATAAATCTGCGTAAATTCGCTGCGCCCTATGCATGCAGTGTACGAAAGTAAAAAATTCAGAAGCAGCCGGCCGGGTTCCGGCTGTTCACAGCCGCGCTTTTATGCTAAGATAAGAAACGTTATGAACGGCGTATTAAAAACGGTAATACTACGATAACACCGTGCTTTGCTACGGCCTGAATACGTGGATATACGATGTACCTTTCCAGCGATCCTGCATGGAATCTGCTATGGCCGGAAAGCCAATCAAGGAGAGCGACTGCCATGAATAAAATCTGCTATATCGTTGGGGCTGGACCCGTTGACGCGCTGACTCTGGAACCAACCGAGCACGATTATGTCATCGCTGCCGACGCCGGATACCAGCATTTGGCGGACCTGTCCGTCGTGGCCGACCTGGTCGTCGGCGATTTTGATTCGATGCCGGCAAAACCAAACCATCCAAACATCATCGTCCACCCTGCCGAAAAGGATGAGACCGATATGATGCTTGCCGTTGGCGAGGGATTAAGGCGCGGCTACAAAATATTTGTCCTCTTAGGCGGCACGGGCGGAAGACTGGATCACACGTACGCCAATATACAAACGCTGTCTTATATTGCGGCCCAGTCGGCTCGGGGATATCTCCTTGGCGACGGGACAGCCATCACCGTGGTTCGAAATGGGACACTATGCTTCGATGCGGATAAACGCGGCATAGTATCCGTTTTCTGTGCCGGTGAGACAGCGCACGGCGTCACGCTCACGGGGCTTAAATATCCGCTTTTAAACGCCGAGCTGAATTTTATGCAGTCGCTTGGGGTCAGCAATGAATTCACCGGAATACCCAGCGAGATCTCCGTTTTGAACGGCAGCCTTGTCGTTATGTGGAACGACAGCGCTGCAAGTGTTATTGAGAGCCTGAAGGAAACCGCTGGCATGACGTTTTAGGGTTACCTAAGAACTAGCAGACATAAAGGGAATCGGAGCTGGAGCCGATTCCTTTTTTTGTGGACGCGCTTGCAATAACCCGATGAAAAAGGCATAATAGGAAAAAACCAACCGCCTTAAGCGGATACAAAGTAAGTAAACGGAGATTTTATGACTGAATTCAAGGGTGCAATATTTGATATGGACGGCACGCTGCTCAATTCCATGCACATGTGGGATGCCATCGCGGCCCGTTATTTACAAAGCCGGGGCATCGACCCCAAGCCGGATCTGGCTGAGAAGACAAAATCCAAGACCGGGCGGCAGGTCGCGCGGCTCTTCCGCCGCGAATACGGACTGAAACAGTCGCCCGAGGATATCATCAACGGCTTTAACGGACTTCTGATGAACTTTTACGCCGACAAAGTACAGCTTAAAAGCGGCGTTTTGGAAATGCTTGAAACTCTCAGCCGGCGCGGTATTAAAATGTGTCTGGCCACAGCCACGGATCGCCATCTCGTCGAGTCCGCCCTGCGCCGGACCGGGATTTTTGATTACTTCGGACGCATATTTACATGCACGGAGGCCGGTGCGGGAAAAGAGCAGCCGGATATTTTTATACAGGCGCTTTGTTATCTCGGAACGGATATAGCGGAAACCGTTGTTTTTGAGGATGCGTTTTACGCCGTTAAAACGGCCAAACACGCCGGATTCACCGTCGCGGCCGTATATGACCCGTCGCCGCACCATCATGGCGACGAGTGCCAGGTCATCGCCGATTATTACATTCCGTCGTTTGCCGATTGGGACGCGGACGGGTTCGGACGGTAGGTTTATAAATTTGAATGTAGGGCGCATTCCATTGTCCGCCCTGCAGTACCGCAACCCTAGGCAAATAACCAAACACATAAAAACAACCGGGATTTCTCCCGGTTGTCAGACTGTCGAAAAAGCCGCATTGCGGCTTTTTCGACAAATAAAGGGTTCTCACGCTGAGGCGCTCGCAAAGTAATGCTTTTCGGAAGTGAATGCCTCAAAGCATTGAAATCAAACAATTTTCGCCGATGAGACCAGACAACTCGCCATCATCGCCGAAAATTAAATCGCACAGCGATTGGACGCACAAAAGAAGGACAAAAGACTTTTTCGACAAGCTGAAACAACCGGGATTTCTCCCGGTTGTTTTAAATTTGCATTCAGTTATGAGTACACCGAACTGACGTTAAATAAAGAGGTTGACGTTGGACTCCTCGGCGTCGCCGAGATACGTGCCGACGCCGGCGTATTCGATCCCGTCGATGAGCTCTTCTTCTTTGATGCCCATGACGTCCATACTCATGGTGCAGGCAATGAGCTTCACGCCATTATCCATCGCCTTTTTCATCAGCGTTTCAAGGGAATCGACGTTCTTCTTTTTCATGATACCGCGCATCATGGACGTGCCCATGCCCATCATATTCATTTTTGATAATTTGAGCTTCCCGACGCCCCGCGGCATCATGCCGCCGAACATCGATTCAATGAACGATTTCGGCACCTTGACCTTATTGTTCTTCCGGAGTACGTTGAGGCCCCAAAACGTGAAGAACATGGTGACGGGCCGTCCCATAGCGGCCGCGCCGTTGGCGATGATAAACGACGCGAGGACTTTATCCAGGTCGCCGGAAAAGACGATAATCGTCTTGCCGTCGGCCGTGTTTTTAAAACTCTCAATACCGCCGGACGGGGTAACGCCCTTCCCTTTCTGGACGCGGGCGACATAGTCCTTACCGTGTTTTTCGTTGGATACCAGCACATTACCGGTACGCCGCGTCCACGCGCCGATGTCACGGGAGAACCCGGGGTCTGAGGCTGAGACCTCAAGCATCTCACCGGGCTTCATATCCTTCATTGTCTCAAAAACCTTCATGATCGGCCCGGGGCACTGCAGGCCGCTGCAGTCGATCCGGACGCTGGCCACCGCTTCCTGACTGGCGACAAAGCCGCTGTCGGCAACGGAAGCGGGCTGATTATACAGGACGGGTTCCGTCTCTTTGTAATGCATGGACTGATAAAAGCGCGTGCCGGCTGGATAGACCCGGACGTTTTTAAAGCCGTTTTCCATAAGCGTGCGCGCGGCGTTATAAGACCGGACGCCAATGGCGCAGAACGTGACAATCGCGCTGTCCTTGTCGAGCTCGGAAAGCCGCCCGCGCAGCTGGCCAAGCGGAATCTGCTTGTAAGACGGCAACGCATACGCTTCCAGTTCGGCGTCCTCCCGGACGTCGAGCGCCACAACCTTTTCGTCCGTGATGTCGATATCCCACGGGGCGAAGGCCACCTTGCCCGTCAGGAGGTTTTCACCCACGAAGCCGGCCATATTGACGGGGTCCTTCGCTGAAGAGTATGGCGGGGCATAAGCCAGCTCCAGTGTCTTAAGGTCAGAAACACCGCCGCCCAGACGCATCGTGACGGCAATCGTGTCGATACGTTTGTCGACGCCCTCATTGCCCACGATCTGGGCGCCGTAAATCTTTTTACCGTCCATAGAGAAAATAAGCTTGAGGATCATCGGTGTTGAGCCAGGATAATACGACGCGTGAGAGTTTTGCGTAATAATAACCGTTTCATAATCCTTGCCTTTGGCAAGGCCTTTTTTATTGAGCACTTTTTCATTAGCACCGGTGCTGGCGGCAGCCAGATCGAACACCTTGGCGATCGACGTGCCCTGTGTACCCTCGTACGCCTCGCTGGCTCCGGCAATGTTATTGGCCGCGATTCGCCCCTGCTTGTTGGCTGGGCCGGCCAGCGGGATCATTGTGCGGCTTTTATCAACAAAATCTTCCACCTCGATCACGTCGCCGACAGCGTAAATATCGGGGTCGGACGTTTTCAGCGTGGCGTCCACAACAATACCGCCGCGTGCGTTGACCTCAAGTCCGGCTGTCTTGGCCAGCTCCCCGTTCGGACGAACGCCGATGGACAGGATGATGAGCTCCGCCGTAATCGTCTTGCCGCTTTTAAGCTTGACGGTAACCGTATCCTCTTTTTCCGAGAAGGAATCGACGCCGTCGCCGAGATTCAGCTGAACGCCCTGCTGTACGAGCTGCTCATGCAGCAGCTGCGCCATCTCGAAATCGAGCGGAGCCATAACCTGATCGAGCATTTCAACGAGCGATACGTCCAAACCGGCGTGGCGCAGGTTTTCGGCCATTTCAAGGCCGATGAAACCGCCGCCGACGACAACAGCGCTTTTAACGGCTCCGGTGCGCACGAAATCGCGGATTCTGTCGGTGTCCGGTACGGTCCACAGCGTCATGATACGGGCCGAGTCAATGCCTGGGATCGGCGGCTTAACCGGCGACGATCCGGTGGAGAGGACCAGCGTGTCGTAGCTTTCCGCGTAGGTCTCGCCGGTATCGACTTTTTTGACCGTGACGGTTTTGGCTGCACGGTCAATATTAATGACCTCCTGCTTGACACGGACGTCTGTGTTATATTTTTTGCCCATCTTTTCGGGCGTTTGTAAAATAAGAGCGCTTCTAGCCTTAATAACGTCGCCTACGTGATACGGCAGCCCGCAGTTCGCGTAGGAAATGTACTCGCCGCGTTCAAATACGATAATCTCCGCTTCTTCGTCCAGTCTGCGCAGCCGCGCGGCACAGCTGGCACCGCCCGCTACGCCGCCGACGATTACTACTTTTTTTCCCATGCTGCAAGCCCTCCTGTAAACATTTCTGTAATATACTATATCGTTTCTATATTGTAGTCAGATATGCGAATTTTACAGTGACTTTATCACACATACACAACAGTTTGTCTAAGCATTAACGATTTAGACGGTTCCCGTCCGCTCTCGCGCGGCAGCTCCGCCGAAAGCCTTGTACAATTATAACAAAAAAGCAGTGGGTTGCCCCACTGCTTTTTTGTTATATGCTCATTGTTCTTACGAAACCTGTTCGAACTGGCTGTTGTACAGGTCGGCATAAAAGCCGTTTTGCTTCAGGAGCACCTCATGATTGCCGCTTTCAATGATATCGCCGTCGCGCATGACAAGAATGACATCGGCGTTTTTAATCGTCGACAGACGATGCGCGATGACAAAGGCCGTACGGCCCTTCATCAGCCGGTCCATCGCCTGCTGAACCAGCAGCTCCGTACGCGTATCGACAGAGCTCGTAGCCTCGTCCAGAATGAGGAGCGGAGCGTTTTCCACCATCGCCCGCGCGATCGTCAGCAGCTGGCGCTGCCCGGCCGACAGATTGGCGTTGTCATTGAGTACCGTATCGTATCCGTGCGGCAGCGTACGGATGAAATGATGCAGGCCGACGGCCTTACAGGCGTCAACAACTTCCTTATCACTGACATCCTTCTTGCTGTAAATAACATTCTCCTTGATGGTTCCCTCAAAAATCCAAGTGTCCTGAAGGACCATGCAGAACAGCTCGTGGACGTTTTCTCGTTTCAGGCTGCTCGTCGGGACACCGTCAATCCGGATTTCGCCGCTGCCCAACTCATAAAACCGCATGAGCAGATTGACGATGGTCGTCTTACCGGCGCCCGTTGGCCCGACGATGGCAACCTTCTGTCCGGCCTTAATTTCAGCCGAGAAATCGTTAATAATCGTCCTGTCGGGCGTATAACCGAAATGCACATGACTGAAGGTAACGTCACCCTTGACATTCGAAAGCTTTTCCGTCTTGCCGGTCTCATCCGGGAGTTCCTCTTCGTCCAGAAACTCGAAGACGCGTTCGCTGGCTGCCGCTGTTGACTGCAGTGTCGTGGCGGCCTGCGCAATCTGTGCCAGAGGCTGTGTGAACAGCCGGATGTACACGAGGAAAGCGACAATGACGCCAAATTCAATCGTACCATTTTTGGCTAAAACCGCACCGACAACGCAGACGGCCACATAGCCGAAGTTTCCGATAAAGTTCATCAGGGGCATCATAAGTCCTGACAGGAACTGAGATTTCCAGTTAGACTCATAGAGATTGCTGTTGATCTCGTCAAAACGCACCTTTGCACCCTTTTCGGCGTTGTAGGCCTTGACGATGTTGTGACCGGCATATACTTCTTCAACATGCCCGTTGATCTCACCGAGGTGTACCTGATTTCTCAGGAAGTACTTCTGCGACGCTTTAACGATAAACATCATAAGGACAAATCCAAGCAGTGTCGTGCCTATGGCCGTAAACGCCATTCTGTATTCCGTAATCATCATCATAATGACGGCGCCCAGAATCATGGTAATTGACGTGACCAGCATCCCAAGGCTTTGGTTGAGTGTCTGAGAGAGCGTATCAATATCGTTTGTCACGCGGCTTAGGATATTGCCGTACGTCGTATTGTCAAAATAACGCAGCGGCAGTCTGTTTATTTTTTCGGAGATGTCCCGCCTCAATCTCTTTGAAAGTTTTTGCGTCACGGTAGCCATGATCCAGCCCTGTATGAAAATCAGGACGGAGCCGCCGGCATACAGCACAACCAACGTCGTACAGATGCCCACAACCTGATCAAGATCAATACGGCCGTCCCCTCCGGTCATAACGCTTTTCAGACCATCCGTGATGATATTGGTGATATCCTTAAGCTTATCAGGTCCGGCCAGTATGGAGATCGACCCGCCGATGGCGCAAACGATGGCGATGATCATTACCGGCAGATATCGGCGGCTGTATTGTATCAGTTTGGACCAGGACTTCTTGAAATCCTTCGGCTTTTCACCCGCGCGACCAGGGCCGCCGCCCATAGGTCCATGCCGGGCCGGCTGATTTTTCATCTGGCCAATTTCGTAATCGTTTTTATTGCTCATGCGCCCAGTTCCTCCTTTGACAGCTGCGAGTAGGCAATCTGCTGATAGACCTCACAGTTTTTCATCAACTCGTCGTGCGTGCCAATACCGACCAGTTCACCCTCATCAAGTACGATGATTCTGTCGGCATCCCGGATGGTCCCGATACGCTGGGCAACAATCAGGCTGGTGACACCGGCCGTTTCCTTTTTAAGTGCGGTACGCAGCACACGGTCTGTTTTATAGTCAAGCGCTGAAAACGAGTCGTCAAAAATATAAATCTCCGGTTTTCTGAAAACGGCACGGGCGACCGCCAGGCGCTGCTTTTGCCCACCCGATATGTTTGTGCCGCCCTGGGCGATACGCCCGTCGTAGCCGCCTTCCATGTTTTCGACGAATTCGGCGCCCTGCGCGATACGCATGGCTCTTTCTATTTCCTCTTTGCGGTATTCTTCCAGATCCACATCTTCATCCAGCACTTCAGCCAGATCAACGCCGTTGTCGCCAAAATCAATGTTGGACGCAACGGTCCCGGCAAAGAGCACGGCTTTTTGCGGGACGTAGCCGAGCTTATTGTGCAGCGCCTCCTGCGTATAGTCGCGCACATCGACGCCATCGACGAACACCTGGCCCTCGCTGACGTCATAAAAGCGCGGCACAAGGTTAATGAGCGTCGATTTCCCGCTGCCGGTTGAGCCGATAAAGGCCACCGTCTCCCCTTTATGGGCTTTAAAGGAGATGTTATGCAGAACGTAATCCTCAGCATCGGGATACTTAAAGCTGACGTTTTTAAATTCCACTTCGCCTTCAGCACCCTCCGGTGATTCGGTCGCCGTTCCGTCGAGGATCTTTGGCTCGGTATCAAGCACCTCGTTGATACGCTTGGCGGATACCGACACACGCGGGAGCATAATAAAAATCATCGTCAATATCATGAAGGCCATGATCACCATCATAGCGTAACCGGAAAACGCCACCATGTTGGCAAACATCGCTACTTTATCCGCCATCACAGCCTTATCGATAAGAAACGCGCCGATCCAGTAGATGCCGAGCGTCAAGCCGCTCATAACAAGGCGCATCGTCGGATTAAAGACCGCCATGGCGCGCATGGCCTGCATATTGTTGTTTGTAATGTCGTTGTTGGCGGTTTCAAACTTTGCCTCTTCGTATTTTTCAGCGTTGTACGCGCGAACAACGCGCAGGCCGGTAAGATTTTCGCGAGTAACGCGGTTTAAATTGTCCGTCAGCCATTGTATCTTTTTAAAGCGGGGCATGGCATACGTAATGACAATAATGATCATAATGAACAACACGAGAACGGCGCCGCCCGTTAAAGCCGTCCATTCCCAGCTCTTGGTGGAAATCTTTGCTATGGCCCAGACAGCCATAATCGGCGCTTTTAAGATGACTTGCATACCCAGTGCGATGAACATCTGCAGCTGCGTAATGTCATTGGTCGAACGTGTGATAAGACTGGCTGTTGAAAAGCCGTTAATTTCTTCCATTGAAAACGCCTCGACCCTGTCATACAGCAACGCGCGTACGCGCTGAGACAGGCGAGCCGCCACACGTGCGGCGAAAAATCCGATGATGATGGACGTCGCGCCGCTGCCGAACGTACACAGCAGCATCTTTCCGCCCGTCGTCCAGATATCATTCATAGCACTGTCCGGCTTCTGGACAAACGTCGTGATCTCCGTCATATAATCCGGCAGCTTAAGGTCCAGCCAGGTCTGGAGAACAATGAAGCCGAGACTGATGACGATCATCACCCACTCAACAGGCTTGAAATACTTGAATATTTTAATCATGCCAATGCTCCTTATGTCTTTTATGTCTGCATGACGTTTCTTCCGATTCGCTTGAAATACTTTGGGCGATCTCCGTCATCCTTTCGACGATCCGGATATATTCCCGCGTGTCGTCCTCGCCCAATTGGCGCAGTATCAACTCAATTTTATCCTTTATCTCCTTCTTGTGGCATTCTACCAATTCCAGACCGCGCCGCGTCAGACTCACATTAATTTTTCGCCGGTCCTCCGTGTCGATGCGGCGCGTGACAAGGCCCTTTGATTCCAGGCTGCGAAGCGCCACGGCAACCCGCGCCGAGCTGGTATTCATTGCGGCCGCCAGCTCACCGGGCGTAACGCTTTCGCCCCGGTGCGCCATATGGTTTAGCATAAACATTTCTCCGTGAATAAATGCGGTGGCTTTCTTGGGCCAAAAGCTCGTTTTCATTAGTTCGCCTGTCTTATGGATCATTTCGTATGTCAACGCCGAAAAATCCATGCCTGTTCCACCTTCTTCTTAATTTTCCATTTTGCTAACACCGTTAATATCTAACACTGTTAGATATTTTAGCACGCCTGATTCGCCGCGTCTATATGGATATATACCAAAAGCGAATTTTCGCCGCAAACGGTTTTGTATAAACAGCTCAAACGCCTATGTGGATAATAACGAGCGCTAGTCACTTGCGGTGTGTCCGGCAGCATGCTACAATAGCTTTGAAAGGACGTGATGCTTCTTGACGCAGACTAAATCAAACGGAAAATCCGCCGTGACACCATCGCTGAATAAGTATGAAGCGCTGACGATCCTCTATCTCGAAAAGCAGGGCATCAGCGGCCTGTCCCCGGAGGACCTCGTATCTCGGTTCGTAGAAACGCACGACCGGATTGTCCGTGAATTTGACCGTCAGGCGGATATCCGAAAGCGGCGTATAAATCCCATGCCGCTGTAACGGCGCGAGACAGGCTATCGTGTGCTCGGCAGGTATCTATAATAAAGCCGGCAGGTGAAATATTCGGGACACCAATTCTTCCGGGCCGTCTATCTGTTATGAGCAATTCATAAAATCCTATAAAAAGCAAATGGCGCAGGGCATAGCCCTGCGCCTTATTTATATGGTTTGGAGGTCTTCTGCTGCCGACCGTTACGGGGGGTAGCGGAACGCCCCCGCCAATGTCACTCATACGCTTTTTCCAGATCTTCCAACCGATGGTTGATGATCTTTATATCATTTTCAGCCATAGCGATACGTTCGACTAGGTTGTTATGCTTTTCAACTTTTTTTTCGAGTTGCTCCAGCCGGTAATTTACCAGCTTGTTTGCAACTAATATTCCGCTGAATGAGCCGATCAGTGTTCCGGCCAGAGCTAGCAGTGCAATCAGTATTTCTGTTGACAACCGACGCTCCTCCTGTTCTGCCGCGGAAAGCGGCGTTGTTTTATCTGACCTGTCTCGGCTTAATACGGGCAACCCGTTCTTTTTATATTATGCTACGTCCAACAAATGTGACCATGTCCGAGGGACGAGGCTAATAATTTGGTCAGGAAAAAGCAAACCCCTATCCATTCACACGGATAGGGGCTACAACTCTTTACGTGTTATTCATTTTTTCCCTTCAGGTTTTTAACAAAGACGTTTAAGTTGATCCAGGATACGGCACCCGTTATACCGTACATCAGCCGTATGGGAAGCCCGATGTTGTCGGCCAGGACAACGACACAGAAGAAGATCGTTACCAGGTAACTGAAAATAGTCCATCCCGGCTTGGCTTTTCGAAACGCATATCCCGCGCCGAAGTAGAAGCTCAGCGCCGCGCCTGCAATTGCCAGACTCTCGTAGCAGTAATCGATCAGGACCGGGTTGGTCGCGTTGTCCTTATAGAGGATAATAAGCCAGAAGCAAAAAAACAGTGACGGCAGCACACTGAAGGTCACCATCCCCGCACCGCGCCGGCGCGTATACGCGCCCAGGGCTAAAATAATGACCGACAGGGCGGACAGTGTGGCCAGCAGCATAAATATCCAGTCGATCAATGTAACAATCCCGACGGAACGAAGGCGGACATACTGCAGCACGACAGCCGCCAGCCAGCCGACGCCGAGAACAAAGGATGCGCCCACATACAAAAAACCGCCGGGCGTAAAGGCCCGTGAATAATCCTTTTCAGCTTGTTGGCGCGAAGCGATAACAATTCCGGCCACCGCCGATAATACAATTACCGCAACGGACAAGCCAATCAGCAGCACCGTAACGGGGGCATAACGCTCGGCTAGGCCTGTTGTGCTGTCAAAAACGGTGGTAAGCTCATTACGCCTGACAAATAAGCCAAGCGCTCCGGCTACTAAGGCGGCAAGCGGCAAGATGACGGCACTTTTACGCATAATTATCGTCCTGTTCCAATAAAATTATTTAAGAATCATGAAAGACAAGCCGTAGCATGGCGGTACGTTGTAATTTCCGCTGTGATATTTTACATCAGAACGATACATCCGTCAACTTTTCTTGGGCGGATCAAAGACGTCAGCCGCGTGTTTATTATGGCCGAATTTCCCTGACCCGTGCGGGTTCAGGCGCAGTCCGGTAAAGCAGACTATTAAAAAATTTTGTTATAACTGTTTTGATTGCGCAGTGGCGCAGATGAGGTCAATATGAAAAAAGTCATCATCGTATCGCTGGTATTGTCGGTATTCTGTCTGTCCTTTGCCATCATGGTATCGCTGGCAGAGCCGATCGCACTGCCGGAATTGACACCGGAAGCGGCCGTTACGCCCTCCGCGGAACCAAGCGCATCCCCCAGCGCGACGCCCCAGGCCGAATACGTCTACGAGGACGACGGTATTTATATTAAAGTCAATACCGGGAAAGAAATCGTCACGATGACAATGTCGGAATACCTAACCGGCGTCGTCGCAGCCGAGATGCCGGCCTCCTTCGGCATCGAAGCGCTGCGAGCCCAGGCCGTCGCCGCGCGCACCGTAGCACTCAACCATATGCTCGGCAACAGCTGCCAAACAAACCCGGAAGCCGATGTCTGCGCAGATTCCACCTGCTGCCAGGCTTATCTGAGCGACAGCGAGCTGCGCCAAAACTGGGGCAGTGATTACAATATGTACATGGCTAAAATCTCTCAAGCAATCCAGTCAACCGACGGTGAGTGCCTCGTTTATGACAACACGCCTATTCAGGCGGTGTTCCATTCCTCTTCCGCCGGCATGACCGCCGAAAGCGGCGAAGTCTGGACGAGCAGCCTACCATATCTCGTGAGCGTATCGAGCCCGGAAACGTCCGAAAACGTCCCGAACTACGTCTCGTCCGTCACCGTGTCCCTGCCAGATTTTAAACAAACAGTCCTGGACTTTTATCCGGATGCCGTATTCACTGCCAACACAAGCACATGGGTCACCGATATCACTTATACGCAAAGCGGACGGATCGGCACGGTCAGGCTGGGCGGCGTCAAGGTTACAGGACCTGTTTTGCGCAGTATTTTCGGATTGCGCAGCACGGCGGCTTCCATCGCCATTGGTGAAAATAATATCGTTTTTACGACAACGGGCTATGGACACGGCGTCGGGATGAGCCAGTACGGGGCCAATGCCTACGCCCAACAAGGCAAGAATTACCGGGATATTCTGACCTGGTACTACACCGGCGCGAGCTTTGGCGATGAGAAAGATTATACGAATAATTGATACTGTATTGTAAAACCCGTCACACTGTTATAAAATATTCGGGAATACTATCCATGTCAACCGGGAATATCCGTATTGACATGGATAAAACCTGTTTCGGCTCATTCACAGCAGCCGGAAACGGACAAGCCTCCCTGCGGTGAGGTTTAATATTGCGTCTGGCGCACAGGAGGTTTATGACAATATGGATTATGCGAAGGAATCACTGCGACTGCATTATGAATGGGGCGGCAAGCTTGAAACGGTCCCAAAGATGGCGGTTTTAGACCGGGAGGCCCTGTCGCTGGCGTATACGCCGGGGGTAGCTCAGCCGTGCCTGGAAATTGAAAAGGACATCAATAAAAGCTATGAGCTGACAGGCCGCCACAATCTTGTCGCCGTCGTCACAGACGGCACAGCCGTGCTTGGGCTCGGCGATATCGGGCCGGAGGCCGGCATGCCGGTAATGGAAGGAAAATGTGTGCTGTTCAAGGCGTTTGGCGGCGTGGACGCCGTGCCGCTATGCCTGCGCACCAAGGACGTGGATGAGATTGTCAACACCGTCGCGCTGCTGGCCGGCAGCTTTGGCGGCGTCAATCTGGAGGATATAGCGGCCCCACGCTGCTTTGAAATCGAAAAGAAACTGAAGGAACGCTGCGATATCCCCATTTTTCATGACGATCAGCACGGCACAGCCGTCGTCGTACTGGCTGCGTTAATGAACGCGCTGAAACTGACAGGCCGGAAAATGGATGATATTAAGGTCGTCACCTCGGGGGCCGGCGCAGCCGGCATCGCCATTATTAAGCTGCTGATATCGCTCGGGCTTCGGGACGTTATTTTGTGCGATCGGGACGGCGCGATTTATAAAGGACGCAGCGGCCTTAACGACGCCAAGCGTGAGCTGGCCGAAATCACAAACCCTGGCTGTAAAGCCGGCACGCTTGAAGACGTCATCAAGGGCGCGGACGTCTTTATCGGCGTATCCGCGCCCGGCGCTGTGACACCGGAAATGGTACGCTCCATGGCGGACAGGCCGATCCTCTTCCCCATGGCCAATCCCGTACCGGAGATCATGCCTGACGCGGCAATAGCCGCGGGCGCTGCCATTATCGGCACCGGCCGCAGCGACTTCCCCAATCAGATCAACAACGTGCTCGCCTTCCCCGGCATTTTCCGCGGTGCGCTCGATGTGCGCGCCTCCGATATTAACGACGCGATGAAAATTGCAGCGGCCGAGGCGCTGGCCGGCCTTGTATCGGACGAGCTGGCAGCGGATAAAATTATCCCCGAGGCGTTTGACCCACGCGTGGGTCCTGCCGTCGCCGAAGCCGTTAAAAAAGCCGCCGTCCGTTCCGGTGTGGCGCGGATTTAAGGAGAGCCCTCATGGCTAATAAACGCGAACCGAAATTTTACGTTGGGCTTATTGCTTTTCTGGCGGCCCTGGCGTTCTTGATTCTCGGAGCGGCACCCCTGCAGGTGGAGTTCGGCATAATCGGCCTGTTTTTAACGGAAATCGGCATACTCATCATTGCCGTAGTCCCCGTTATCCTTTTTAAATATGATATACACGAAATTTTCCCCCTAAAACGTATCGAGCTCCGGCAGGTCTTCGGCACGTTGATGCTCTGGTACGGCGCGCTGGAGCTGGGCAGCTTATTCATTTATGTATCGCTGTACATATTCCCGGACGGTATGAGTCAGGTCGTCTGGGCGCTTAACGACTTCTTTTCCGGCGCGCCGCTGCCGGCCCTTATCATCAGCGCGGCCGTTATGCCAGCCATCTGTGAGGAGGCGCTGTGCCGCGGGCTTATCCAGCATTCCTTCGGCGGTATCCGGCGCAAATGGATCACCGTTTTGATCGTCGGCCTGCTATTCGGCATCCTGCATCTGGACTTCTACCGTTTCCTGCCGACGATGATCCTGGGTCTTGCCATGGCTTATATCATGGCCGAAACAGGAAACCTACTGCTGACGATGCTCTTCCATTTTGTAAACAACGCCTGGTCCATGCTCCTCACCTGGGTAACTGCCCCGCTGACACAAGGACTTCAGCCGGATAATCTATCGTCGGACGCATCTGTACCCTTATCCATCGGCATATCTCTGTTAATGTGCGCCGTCGCGCCGTGGCTGTTTATTTATGGCTCGTATCTTCTTAAACCAAAAGCGGACGCGCCGTCGCGCCCGACAACGAGGCGAGCGAAGATCACGGCCATTATCATCAGCGTCCTATTTGCCGTGGGCGGCCTTACCCTGATCGTCTCGCAGCTCGGCAGCTTTTTCAGCTCCATGCAGGAAAAAATAACAGATGTGACCTATACTAAATATGTCAGCGCCAGTACGGAACCGGACGTGCACGCCATCACGATCAATGAGTCGGGTAGCTATATGCTCAGCTACTCAATAACAGACCCTAAGGGTGACGATGCCGACGGCCGTACACATGTTTTAATGGAGGGCGCAGACGGCACCGTTTACACGGATTTCAAAGCGAATACCGTTTTCGGGAATACGCCGCTGTCGCTTGAAAGCGGCGAGTATACGCTGACGTTCGAATACGAGTACGGATATGACGAGGCGCATTCCGAGCCCATCGAAATCAGCTTCAGCCTTTCAAAACTCGGCTTCAGCCTGCCAAATGCCTCGGCGACAGAACTGAACGCGGCTTAGCCCAATCTTCCGGTTGCTCCAGAACTCCATCAGGCGGCCAAAAAGGCCGCCTGTTTTGTATTATTAAGCGGACAGTCTTGCCGCCCTCTTAATGGCTGTGCCGGTGGTTGATATCCGGCGTGTGCGGGTGCGTATGCGTCAGCGCCGCGTGTTCATGCATATGTGAGTGAGAGATATGCATGAAATCCGGTATTTCCTCGTGCGGATGGTGGTGATGTCCGTCATCATGCGTATGCATATGCTCATGCCTTACAGGCTCATGCTTGTGCGGATGCTCGTGCGTATCTTTCAGTAACAGTATGGCCCCGGTTATCATGAGCGGTAAGGCTATGATAAACATCGCGCCCGGCAGGCTTTTATAGATGATGAAGGACAGCAGCGCCCCAATGAAGGGCGCGGCCCCGAAATAGGCGCTCGTTCTGGCACTGCCCAAATTCCGCATGGCCAACACAAATAAAACGATACTGAGCCCGTAGCTGAAAAAGCCCAGCAGCATGGCCAGCAAAGCGATCTTTAAATCCGGGAACGTATTGCCGAGCGCAAGCGACAGGCACAGCGAAAACCCGCCGGCTCCGATTCCTTTAAATGCCACAATAGTATAGGGGCTTTTAGACGAAATATTCCGGGTCAGGTTATTGTCGATTCCCCAGCAGATACAAGCCAGGATAACACCCAGCGCACCCAGTGAGACGCCCCAGCTCTTGCTGAAGTCCCATGAGAGGATGATGCTCGACAGCGTGATTAAAGCGATCGCAATGCCCACTCTTTTCCCGATGTTTTCTTTGAAGACGAGCAGCGCGATGAGCGCCGTCGCGACACCCTCGAAATTTAAAAGCAGCGACGCTGTCGAAGCCGGCGTCCTGTTGAGGCTCACCATGGAAATAATGGGCGCTAAGATACCGCCAAAAGCGATGGCCCCAATCAGCCAGGGAATGTCCTTCCCGGTCAGCGGGGCTTCACTTTTTACAGGCTTTTTGCCCACTTGTTTAAACGCCTCAAACAGCGCCAGCCCGATGCCGCTGCCCAGGTACAAAAAAGCGGCCAGAGTGACCGGCTCAGTATTCCCCAGCAGCACCTTGGCTAACGGCGTGCTTATGCCAAACAATACAGCGGCGAGGACAGCCTGTATTGCCGGATAGATGT
Source organism: uncultured Sporobacter sp. (assembly GCA_963675425.1). Lineage (GTDB taxonomy): Bacteria > Bacillota > Clostridia > Oscillospirales > Oscillospiraceae > Sporobacter. The sequence goes on from OY776214.1 coordinate 3,874,216, forward strand.
GTGCTTTGTTCATCGTGCCAACCTCTTTATGCTGACTCTAAACATGCTCAGCGGTTTACTCACACATTACCGTTTCTGCAAAACCAGCTCCCAGAGCATTTTCGGATTTCTGTAGCGGTTGAGTTCGTACTCACCGAGCTGTTTGATATCCCAATTTGAAAACAGCGCCTCAATCTGGGCCCGGTCAAAGAATCGTTTCGTCAGGCCGTCAATCCGGTAGTAATGGGGCTCAATCTCCTCGCCCTGCCCCGCGCCGAAGTGAAAATCATTCACTGAATTAAGCCGGCACAACAAAAATCCGCCGTCCTGCAGGATCACGGAAATATTGCGGACAATCCGGATGGTTTCCCCCCAAGGGAAATAATGCAGGCTCAAATCTGCGATAACAACCCGGAACGTCTTTTCTTCAAACGGCAACTCGTCGCGCATATCAAACAGAAACGTTTTCGCGCTTGGGACAAAGCATCGGACGTTCTCGACCGCCTTTATCTTTTTATCACAGCTAACTGTTCGGTACCCGCGCTCAGCCAGATAAAGGCTGTCGTTGCCGTAGCCGCAGCCCAAATCCAAAATGGGCGTGTCCCGGGATGATTGCAAAATCGCCTGATGCTTGTCCAGCCACAGGTCGTATACCGGCAGCTTGCCCGGCCCGCAGGAATGCACAGTATTTTTACCGCCCGACGCCATCAAAGCACCTCCGATCGTCTATTTCTTACGCAGCTTCTCCGCCAGCGCCTCACTGGGCGCAGCGATGATGGTTTTATAATCCGTATAGGTGACCATGCCGGGCCGTCCGCCCGGCATCTTCTTAACGTACTTAACGAGCGTCGTGTCCACCGGGACCTTGCCGCTTTCCCGCGCCTGCGAAAACCACGCGGCCAGCGACGCGGCCTCCTCCAGCGTTTGGTCGTCCGCGTCGCCGCGTTGGTGGAGATGATAACATGGGAGCCGGGAATTTTCTGCGCGTGCAGCCAGATGTCCGTTTTAAATGCCTCCCGGTGCGTCAGGCGCTCGTTCTGGACATTGTTACGGCCGACGGCTATGTCAAGCCCCATACTGGATACAAAGCGCATGGGCGACGATTCCGGCTGCTTCATCCTCTTGGCCGTTTTTCCGGGCCGGCCGGTTTTTACGGGTGCGGGCTGGCGGACGTAACCGGTCTGCGCCAGCTCCTGCCGGATCTCAGCGAGGTCCCGTTCGCCCTCGGCGCGGGCAATCTCCTCCAGGACGCTCTTTAAATATGCCAGCTCCCGTTCGCCCAGGGCCATCTGCTCCTGGAGCATATTTTCGGCCGTCTTGGCCTTCGTATAGTCCTTATAATATTTACCGGCGTTCTGCTGCGGTGTCAGCTTCGGGTCCAGCCGGATTTCAACCTCGTCGCCTGTTTCGGAATAAAAATCCTCCGCTTTGAGGACAGCCATCCCCTTCTCTATCCGGTGCAGGTTAGCCGTTATGATATCGCCCAGCTCTCGCAGGCGTTCACGGTCTTTAGATTTATCGAGGTCCATCCGCTGGAATTCCAGCTTGCGCTTCACCCGGTCGTGCGCGATGCGGACCATTTTCGTCAGCATCAAAGACCGCTGGCGCATCCGCTCTGACGAAAACCGCCGTGTATAAAACGTCTCAAGCAGCGCTGAGAAGCTCTCCGGGCGTTCGGTCCGCATCGCGTCGCCGTACTGGCGGATCGCCATAAAGGAAAAATCAAACGGCTTGCCCTCAGGCTTTAACAGCAGAACGGGCTCAAATCGGCTGTCTCGAATATCCTCTGTTAGTATCATAATCGACATGGCCAGCGCTTCGCCGCCGTCCTGTGTCAGGATGTACCCCAGTCGGCTGTCCGTATCACCGTACGCACAGGACGTAAGCTCCCGTGCCACAAGCGGCGACAGCCCGGCAAACGTATCGATCAGCCATTTATCAGCCGCCTTATCCGGCGATGCCTGACTTATGAGGCTTAAGACGTCCTCGCGCTTAACCGACAGCAGATCGCGTTTATCCTGGGGCGGCGGCAAATGATAAAAAAGTCCCGGCAACACCTGTCGACGTTCGGACATCGTGGTGTCAACACGGCGCAGGCAGTCGATAATCCGCCCGTCAGAATCGGTTAAAATGATATTAGAGTACCGGCCCATGAGCTCGGCTACGAGGTGCTTCTCTCCCGGCTCGCCCAGCGCGTCAACGCATTCAAGCGTCAGGTCCATCGCGCGCTCCAAGGTCGGTTGGGTAACGGATTTGATCCGTGCGCCGCCCAAATGCTTTCGAAGCAGCATGCAGAACATTGGGGGACTTGCCGGATTTTCAAAGGAGGCATCCGTTAAATGCACGCGTGCGTCCCCTGTCCCGGCTGAAATCAGAAGGCGCTCGGTCGCGCCCGGCCCGCGCAGCGTGAGCAGGACCTGGTCGCGCTCCGGCTGCTGGATTTTATCAATCTTAAGCCCCGGGAGTTGACACGCCAGCTCGGAAACCATGGCCTTGAGGAATACGGCGTCCAGCGGCATATCAGTTCACCTGGCTTTCATTCGAGACGACGATTTCAAACAGCTGACTGAGCCGGTCGGTCCGGCCCTTTAAGTACAGGTAGCCAAAGAGCGTCTCAAAGCCGGTAGCCGCATGATATTCGCCCGGCGTCGCCCCGCGCGGCACGGAGTGTACGCGCGCGTTGCGCCCGCGCCGGTATACATCGGCCTCTTCTTCCGTTAAAGAGGCCATGAGCCTGTCGGCCGCCCGCGCCTGTGCGCCGGCCGACACATAGGTCACCGCCGCGCGATGCAGGCCCTTGGCCGTGGCGCGCCCGTTCTGGCACAGCCACGCTCGCACCATCAGCTCAAAAACGGCGTCGCCCATGTGCGCCAGCCCAAGCATTGAAATACCCTGTATTTCACTGTCTGTCATTTTTATCGAGAGGTAATTTTTCATGTGTATCTCCGGAAGAATTGTTTGGCGTTTTCGGTTTTGCTTCACGGTATTTCCCGGAAACGCGCGGTCTGTTGTGATAAAAAACAGCGTTGAAAACATTTCCCATAATGAGGATAATGCTGCAGATATAAACCCAGAACATAAGGATGATAAACGATGCCAGCGACCCGTAAACGATCGGGTAATTGACGGACGCCGATATTAAACGTGAAAAGACAATACTGACCGCCACAAGCAAAACCGAAGCAATTGCGGCCCCGGGCATCCGCTTGACCTTCGTGCTTTCTTTCGGCGCCGTGATCTGATAGATCACAAAGATAACGGTGAGCATGATAAGAAAGAGCACGGCAAAACGTTCCCATTTCCAGATATCAAACAGCACTGTCCCGAATATCCGTTCAAGAAAGCTGAGCAGCCATTCGCCCGACAAAATCACAAGGCCCGAAACGTAAATGGCAACCATCAGACCGATCGAAACCACAAGGCTGTACAGCATCGCCCGGATGCCCGTATAACGAGATTTACCCTGGATATCAGCCATAATCCGCATAAGAGACCGAAACGCCGCGGACGACGATGTGAGCGTTACGATAATGCCGACGATCACCATAAACGTCGACCGATTGCCACCGACGTAGCTTAAATAGTCTAAAATCACATTGGCCGCGTCGGGCGGTATAACATCCGCTAAAAGCTTGATGATCTCATCCTGCGGAATATTAAGGCTTGACAGAACGGCGTAGGCAACAATCAGAACCGGAAAGATCGACATTGTGAAGTAATAGGCCATTGCCGCGGCGCTTCTTGGGACACGCTGCTTAACATAGATCTCATGTATGCTCTTGGCCAGGTTAATTGCATTTTTCACGCTCTCACCCCCAGGTACTCTTAAAACGAGAGACGGGCAAAACGCCTGCCCGCCCCGTCCTCGTTAAAGCCTGTCAGCCTCATTTTCTGCAATATCCGTATTTTTTATAGCATCAGTTTTCAGTTTTTCACTTTTTCACGCTGCCGGCCTGCAATATAAAAATAGAATCGGTTCATTTGAATATTCCCCCGCCTAAGGCGGGGGAATATTTCATGATCGGCTTAATGCGCCGCTCTTATTTTGAATTAAAAATCTTGAAGATCGTATCAAACGGATCCTCTTCCTCCGGTTCAGGCTCCGGTTCCGGCTCCTTCTCCGTCTTTTCCGCGTCCTTCTTTTCAGCCGCCTCCGTGTACAGGCCCGCGCCAAACGGCGGCTTTTCCTCTTCGGCATACGGTGTATATGCGTGCGGCTTTTCTTCAAAACGCGTAGCGATAACCGTCACGCGGATCTCATCCTCCATCGTCTCGTCAAACGTTGCGCCGAAGATGATGTTGGCGTCGGCATGCGCCGCTTCCTGAACCAGACTGGCCGCCATCTCGACGTCTTCCAGGCCGATGTCAAGAGAACCGGTGATGTTAACAAGCACGCCCTTTGCGCCTTCAATGGACGTTTCCATAAGCGGACTCGATACAGCCTGCTTTGCCGCGTCTTCCGCCTTATTTTTGCCGGCGGCATGTCCCACGCCCATATGCGCAAAGCCAGCATCCTTCATAATGGTTGTAACGTCGGCGAAATCAAGATTAATGAATCCCGTGTTTTTGATAAGCTCGGATATGCTGACGACAGCCTGACGCAGGACATCGTCGGCTATGGCGAAAGCGTTGGCAAACGTCAGCTTCTGATCGGTGGCAAACTTCAAACGGTCGTTCGGAATAATGAGCAGCGAATCAACCTTGCTCAGAAGGTTTTTAATACCCTCCTCGGCCTGTAGCATACGGCGTTTTCCTTCGAAACTGAACGGCTTGGTGACAACGCCGACGGTCAGTATGCCGGCCTCCCTGGCAATATCAGCCACGATCGGCGACGCTCCGGTACCGGTGCCGCCGCCCATGCCGCCGGCGATGAAAACCATATCGGCATCCTCAAGCGCCTTGGCAATATTGTTGCGGCTTTCCTCCGCCGCCTTTTTTCCCATTTCGGGGTTGGAGCCCGCTCCCTGCCCGTGCGTCAGCTTTTCGCCGATCTGTATCTTCTGGTCCGCGTTCGATACGCCAAGCGCAGGCTTGTCCGTATTGATCGCGAGAAATTCAACACCCTGTGTACCGGCCTCAACCATCCTGTTGACGACATTGTTGCCGGCGCCGCCGACGCCGGCGACCTTGATCACAACGACGTTATCCGGACCGCTTTCGAGTGAAAACGACATATGATGATCCTCCTGTATACGAAATATGCTTTAAAAGCAATTAATACGTTTATTTACGCAGTGCTTTTGTATATAGTTAATGATTTTTATGCATTAAAATACTATTAATGTACATTTTATAACGATTTTCCATTCAGGTCAATAGTTCACATAGTTTAATTGACGTTTTAGACGTATATTACCAATATCCAGGCTTAACAACACGGGGCTTGTCCATCCGGCCCTGCCGGCCCGGCTTCACTGCTCGGGTATAAATCTCCCCAACCCATCTTCCGACACGTCGATACGGCCCACGTCCGTTTCGGTACACGTATCGTAGATACTCAGCATCCAGGAAATTTTACTATCTGCGTTTTCGCCGCTCCCCATTGTAACGGTAATGCGGCCTTTAAAATCAAACGTAATATTGGCTATATTCGATACATCCAGCATCGTCACATCCGAATCGATACCGGCATTTTCTATGGCATACAGCACATCGGTAAGATACTTAAATTTCGTCTCCTCTCCCTCGTCCGCAACAATGGCCTCACCGACACCCAGCGCCGTGATCGTCAAGCCGCTGACTTTAATCTTTTCCGCCGCGCCCAGGCTGTCTGTCTTTTCGAGCACACGGGCCGACTGGTCTACAACCCACCACTCGCCGTCATATTGGACAACAGCCAGCGGGCGGCTCTCGCTGACCGTTATCTTAATCGTATCCGGCATTGTTTTCTCAACGACAACGGAGTTTAAAAACGGCAGATTGGATCGGATGGTCCTCTCGACTTTTTTAATATCGATAAAAAACAAATTGTCACCGGTCTTGATGCCCGATACAGATAAGATTTGATCAACGGAATATTTTTCCGCGCCCGTTACCTCGATTGTCGCGACGCGGAAAAAAACGCTCACCCCGAAAATAGCAATGATAACAATCAGAAGCAGGGCGACAGGGGTGTAAATAACAGCGCCGCGCCGTTTTCGTCTTCTTCTTTTATCTTTTGTCATTCAAGGCACCTCTTTGAATTCACATTCAACAGGGCGAACGCGAATTCAATCTATTCTTAAGGCATTTGCGCCGAGCGATGTTAAAACGCTGGCAATGTCGTCATATCCCCTGTCGATATGCGTAACGCCTGAAATTTCCGTTAAGCCTTCCGCGCCGAGCGCCGCGACAATGAGCGCCGCGCCCCCACGCAAATCGGTCGCCGTAAGCGGCGCGCCGAAAAGTCCTTTCACACCGCTGACAATGGCAACGCGGCCCTCCGTTTTGACATCCGCGCCCATGCGCTGCAGCTCTGCAACATGACGGAATCTGTTTTCAAAGATGTTTTCAACGAAAACGGTTGTGCCTTCCGCTTTCAGACTTGCGGCCATGACGGGCGGCTGCGCGTCCGTCGGAAATCCTGGATAAGGCCGCGTTATAATCGGCCGCACAGCCTTGAGCGGCCGCTCGCATTTAATCACGATCGTATCTTTGCCCGTTTTCAGCTCGCAGCCCATTTCCATCAGGATATCCGTCACGGTCACAACATGCCCCGGACAGACACCGTTCAGCTCAATTTCCCCGCCGGCTGCGGCGGCGCAGGACAAATAAGTCGCAGCGACGATACGATCCGGGATGACCCAATGCTCCGTGCTGGTTTTCGGCGCTGTTCCCTCAATGGTAATGATGGACGTGCCGGCGCCGTGCACATTGACGCCCAGCCGGCGCAAATAGCTTTGCAGGTCCCAGATCTCCGGTTCACAGGCGGCGTTTGTGATGATCGTCGTACCGTCACAATTGGACGCGGCCAGCATCGTGTTCTCCGTGGCGCCGACGCTTGGGAATGCCAGATTGATACGGCAGCCCTTAAGCTTTGCGGCCCGGCACGTAATTTTACCGGCCTCCTCGGTAATTTCAGCGCCCATGGCGCGAAGCGCCGACAAGTGCAGATCGATCGGCCTCGGGCCGAGCTCGCACCCGCCGGGCATGGACAAAACTGCTTCGCCGAGCCGCGCTAATATGGCTCCGAGAAAAATAACGGACGAGCGCATTTCCCGCATAAGCTCATGCGGTATATTGCTTCGTTCGATCGTCGTCGTGTCAATAACGACTTTTTCTCCTTCACGCCGGACTTTGCAACCCAGGTAAACCAATATACGTATTGCGGCATCTACATCGCTCAGATCCGGACAATTATGTATAACAGTTTCGCCGCAGGCCAGAAGGGACGCGGCAAGAATCGGCAGTACGCTGTTTTTTGCCCCATGCACGGAAACGCTGCCAAAAAGCCGTTTACCGCCCTCGATTTGTAGCATGCTCATAGTCAACCCCCGAAAACAGCAAATATATATTCGTATGCCGTATACTATGTCCAGAGGCTGTCTAAAGTTAATCAGTTGAGATTTAATATAAGTTTAACAATTTTATCGGACGCATCACGTACGCCGGCGTTGCGCATACCGTCCGACATTGAAACCAGCTGAGCCTTATCCGTCAGCAGCTGTTCCACCGTTTTATAGAGCGACTCCGAGGTGCAGTCCTGCTCACGCAGGACAAGCGCTCCGCCGGCTTTTTTAAGCAAAAGCGCGTTTTTTTCCTGGTGGTTATTCGTCACATACGGCGACGGCACAAAAACAGCGGGCCGTCCCATAAAGGTCAGCTCCGCAACGGTCGACGCGCCGGCCCGGCATAAAACGAGATCTGAAGCGGCCATAACGGCCGGCATATCGTCGATATACGTCCGGATATCGATCCAGCGCGGCAGTGTGTACCCCGACGCGTGCCCGCTTACCTTTTTTTTCAGCTGGGCTGTTGTTTCCTCGCTGCCGCCGGTGGCGTGAATATGGTTGAATAGCCGGCTGTCAAGGTTAAAGCGTATAAAATCGGCAATAACGCTGTTCATATGCTCCGCGCCGAGCGAACCCCAAAACGATACGACGAGCGGCCGCCCGTCGACACCAAGCTTCAGCCGCGCGGCATCCTTTCCCCACCGTAAAAAATCTCCGCGGACGGGCGTACCCGTATACAGCACCCGCTTCGGATCATTATAGAGCTCCTTGACGTCGGGAAACGCCACCAGAACACGGTCTACTATGCCGGATAGCATCTTCGTGGACAGTCCGGGAACGGCGTTGGACTCATGTATATAAGTCGGAATGTGCCGACGGGCCGCCGTTTTTAGCACCGGGTAGCATACATAACCGCCGGTGCCCACAGCCACATCCGGTTTAAAGCTTTTAATGATCTCAGACGCCTGCGCTTTGGCTTTGGCCAGTCCGCCGACCGTTTTAAGGTTTCGCAGGATGCTGGCCGGCGCAAGGCTTCGCTCCAGGCCGTTGACCCGAATGTTTTTCAATGTATAGCCGGCTTCCGGTATCAGCTTTTTTTCCATACGCCGGCCCGAGCCGATAAATAGAATGTCCGCGTCGGGCTTGTATCGCTTAAACGCGTCCGCCAGAGCCAGCGCCGGATTGATATGACCAGCCGTACCGCCGCATGTAAATAGTATTTTCATAAAGACCTCGTATGCGCTTAGAACTCAATTTAATTCAGGGTAATTTGCCATGAACGACGGATTTTGCGCAATGTCTTACGGTACGCCGTCGAAAGATCAAAAACGCGGAACGGCGGCTACAATGGGTTTTTACATAATCATCACCGCCAATTATACCAGATGTGGAAGATAAAATAAACCCTGCTGACCCAAGCGTCGCTACCCGGCTTTGACAATCGGTATATCTCGTGAAGCCGATAGAATAATACCTATTTCAACCAGCTGTATCCACAGTGCCGTACCGCCGGAGCTGAAAAATGGCAACGAGATACCTGTGGCCGGCAGCAAATTTGTCACAACGCCGATATTAAGGAATACCTGAAGTGCTAAAAGGCTCGTCAGTCCCGTTACAACAAGCGAGCTGTACCGGTCCTTGGCGTGAAGCGCCAGCCAAAAGCCACGAACGATTAAAAGCGCGAACAGCAGCAGAATGATGATTGCGCCAATATACCCGAGCTCCTCGCAGACAATGGAAAAGATATAGTCGTTATGCTCCTCGGGCAGATACAGATACTTCTGCCGGCTTTGCCCGATTCCCTGCCCCATGAGCCCGCCCGAGCCGATAGCGTACAGAGACTGGAGAATCTGATAACCTTTGTCGCCCGGGTCACTTTCTGGATGTCGCCACGCCGTTACGCGTTCTGCGGCGTAGTTCATTTGGGTAAGCGTTATGTAGGCAACGGCTGCCACTATGAGAAGCGCGATGGCAAAGTATCTTAGGCGCGTGCCGCCGGCAAACATCATGATTCCGGCAATGAGCACAATGATAACGGAGGCGGACAGATGCGGCTCAAGATATAAAAGCCCGACAATTAAAACCACCACGAGTACAAAGGGCAGAACGCCGTATTGAAACGTCTTCATCTTATTCTTATACGCGCAGATCATATTCGCAAAGAGTAAAATCTCCGCAAGCTTAACAATCTCCGACGGCTGAAACTGCGTAAAGCCAAGATCCAGCCAGCGTTTTGATCCGTTAACCTTCATTCCGACGAGCGGCACGGCCGCCAAAAGCACCATGGAAATGATAAATAACGGCAGCGCCATGCGCATATAAAAGGGCAACCGGATCCTCGAGACAACAAACATCAATGCAACGCCCGTCACGGCATATATCGTCTGTGAGGAGAAATATTTCATCGGGTTTCCTTCGGTGTAGTACGAACGCGCAAAGCTCGCCGATAAAACCATGACGACGCCGATGGTTAAAAGCACAATCGTCAGCGCCAGAAACGGCAGATCGACGCCGGCACGCTTGGTCATTTTTTCGATGCGGTAGTCATCTATCCGGCGTGTGTTGGCGTTTAGTCTTTGTGTCCCAGCCGTCGTCGACAGCCCGGCCTGATATGTTTTCATGGCGCGTCCTCCCGGGGAATTCCCTGTGTTAACCACTGCTTGCTGAACGGCTTCCGGCTTTCAGACAGGTTAGTGCCTTGCCAAACTGATAAATGAACAATTTTTCTAGATAGCAAATCTCGTACTGACCGAAAAGAACGATATCACCGCGAATACGGCCGAAATGAACGTGAACACAAAAAACAGCCTGTATTCGCTCCAGCCGCTCATCTCCAGATGGTGATGCAGCGGCGCCATTTTGAATACGCGTTTTTTCCCTTTAGTCATTTTGAAGCCTATAACCTGAATGATATCCGAAAGCGTCTCAATGATATATATGATACCAAGCGGGATTAATACGAGCGGAATATCCATGGCAAAAGCCAGCGCACAGACGGCGCCGCCTAAAAAAAGCGAACCCGTATCGCCCATAAAAACGCGCGCCGGATGAAAATTAAACAGCAGAAAGCCGACAAGCCCGCCACACAGCGCCGCGGCAAAAATACCGAGACTCATCAATTCCCATACATAAGCCACAGCCATAAAGCAAGCGGCCACGGGAACGGTAACGCCGGAAACGAGCCCATCGACGCCGTCGGTAATATTTACGGCGTTAACAGTGCCGACAATGATGAAAGCCATCAGGATGAAATAAAGCGGCTCTGAAATCGGTTTTATGATGTTTAAAAACGGAATATAGAGGTTGGGCGTTAAATAGCCGGTCAACCGCATAAGCAGCACGAAGACGACGGCCGCTACGAGCTGCAGCAAAAATTTCTGCAGCGCCGTCAGCCCGAGGTTCCGCTTTTTAACAAGCTTCTGATAGTCGTCCAAAAATCCGATAAAAGCAAAAATCAAAGCAAAAGCCAAAACATAGACAAAGCCGAAATAACCTTGGCGCAGCTCGTCAAAGCCGATGATAAAACAGGCTGCCGTAATACCGATGATGAACATCAGCCCGCCCATCGTCGGCGTGCCCTGCTTGCTCCGGTGCCAGACCGGCCCGTCCTCGCGGATAGATTGGCCGGCTTTTTTTCGTCTCAAAAACGGCACTAAGATAAGGCCCACAACGATCGTTACGCCCAGCGAGATCAGAAAAGATGATAAAAGCCCTAAAAACATAAGGTTTCCTCTCACATAAAAAGATACGGTGCTGACCGGTCATCATCGGATTTGACCGCCGAGTCCACTATTAAGTCTCGGATAAAAAAGCCCGGATAATCTCACGTTCATCAAAGTGGAACTTCTCTTTCCCGATGATTTGATACGTTTCGTGCCCCTTGCCGGCCAAAATGATAATATCGTCAGGCTGAGCGTTTTCAATCGCCCAGCCAATGGCTTCTTTCCTGTTCTCTATGACAATATATGGCGTTTTTGTTTCCTGCATACCCGTTAAAATATCATCAATGATTTTTCCCGGCTCCTCGGTTCTGGGATTGTCGGACGTGACAATGACAAAATCGGATAGTTCTGTCGCAATGGCGCCCATGAGCGGGCGTTTGGCCTTGTCCCGGTCGCCGCCACAGCCAAAAAGCGTCACAACGCGGCCTGATTCCAACTCCTTAAAGGTACGGATTATGTTTTCAAGCGCATAGGGCTTATGCGCGTAATCAATAATCACTGTAAAGTCATGCCCCGTCGGCACAACCTCAATACGGCCCTTTATCCCGGTGCAGCCCTTCAGCGCCGCGGCAATATCCTCGATTTCGAAGCCGAGGGTAAGACCTGTCGCTGTAGCGGCCAGCGCGTTATAAACGGAGAACATAGCCGGTATGTCGAGCTCAATTTTCTGCAGCTTCTCCAGAGTCAGCGCGCAGAATTCAACGCGGTCGGCATAAACGCGGATGCGCTTTGCCACAAGGTCTGCCGCGTCGTTCTTTGTTGAAAACGTCATAACGGGACACTCGGCCGTGTCAATCATGACGTTCGCATATTCGTCGTCCAGATTAATGACGGCTTTATCCGCCTGTTTGAATATCAGCGCTTTGGCGGCGGCATACGCGTCCATGGTTTTATGAAAATCCAGATGTTCATGCGTCAGATTAGTGAATACGGCGGCCGAAAATTGCAGCCCGTACACACGCTCCAGAATCAACGCATGCGACGAGACCTCCATAACAGCCCATACGCAGCCGTCTTCGACCATCTCCCGAAGAATCTTCTGCAAATCATAGGACTCCGGCGTCGTATGACTGGCCTCGATGACGCGGCTGCCATATTCGATGCTGTTCGTACCAATCAGCCCGACCTTTTCACCGGAGCATTTTTCAATAACGGCTTTGACGAGCGTCGTGGTCGTGGTTTTTCCGTTGGTGCCCGTTACGCCGACAATTTTAAGCTTCGACGCCGGCTCGCCAAACCAATTGGCTGCGGCGACAGCCAGCGCTCGCCGGGTATCCCCCGTAACCACGTACGGCGTTTCAGCCGCCGGCTTTTCCTCGCACAGCACACAAGCCGCACCTTTTTTTAGCGCTGCATCTATATATTGATGGCCGTCCGTTTCATAACCTCTCACAGCCACGAACAGGTCGCCCACGGCGGTTGTTCGCGAATCATAACTAACGCCTGTGATCTCCAGCTCCGGGACGGCCCCGGACGATAATACCGGTATACCTTTGAGCAAATCAGCAAGCTTCATGCGCTACCTCCGGTTCCTGTGCCGTAGTCTATCTTAAGTGCGTTCATACCAAAAGCCTTAATAAAACCCTTTGATACTGTCATCCACAAGTGTCACTTCTATAATTGTACCCATCTTGACTTCTTCGTTAGCCTGGACTGACTGGGTTGTAACAACGGAATTGGGCGAGGAGGACAGCGTACCGCCCGACTTTATAAACAGGCCCGCATTTTCAAGCGCGCTTTTCGCGCTGGCATAGCTTTTGCCGTAAAGATTCGGGACCGCTACCGTTTCACTGGATTTATACTCGCCGGCGTACAGGATGATCTTGCTGCCGGGCGCTATGGCGGCATTGAGAGATGGCAGCTGGTCGGTAATGCGCTCGCCGTCGCCCAAAAGGCGTACCGTCAGTCCAAGCTTTTCAAGCGACTGTGTGGCTTCATCGACCGTCATGCCGACGAGTTTGGGCATAGTGACGTCAAGCGTTTCCAGCTCATCCTCGGAATATTCCGGCTGAATGCCGAGATATGGCAGAACTTCGGACAGTATATGCCCGACAACAGGCGCGGCCATATTTCCACCGCTGACATAGACGGTTTTGCTGGTAGGGTTATCCAGCAGCAGCAGGATAGCAACCTGCGGGTCGTCCGTCGGCGCGATGCCGCAAAAGGAGACAGTAAACTTCTTTTCCTCGCCTTCAGCAATACCGACCGTATTGGTCGACGTGCCTGTTTTGCCACCGATCTTATAGCCGGCGACATACGCGTTTTTACCGGTGCCGCCTTCGTCGCAGACGACGGCCCGCAAAATCTCACACATCTTTGCCGATGTATCGGCGCTGAGGACCTGACGCACGGTCGTCGGTTCATTGTCAACGACAATGTTCCCGTCTGCATCCGTGACTTGTTTGACGATGTACGGCTCCATGAGGTTCCCGCCGTTGACGACGGCCGACACAGCCGTAATCATTTGAAGCGGCGTAATGTTAAACGTCTGTCCAAAGGAGGCGGCCGCCAATTGCGACAGATTGTCGGGATTTTCGAAAACGCTGTCCGGCCACCAAAGCGATCCGCTCTCGCCGGGTAAGTCAATGCCTGTTTTCTCGCGCAGCCCAAACGCGTCTATATAATCGTAAAACGTTTGCTCGCCGACCTTGAGTCCGATATTCACAAGTGCCACATTGCACGAGTGCTGCATTGCCTGTGTCAGCGTCTGCGAGCCGTGCCCCGCCGATTTCCAGCACTTCACGGGCTCACGGCCAAGCACAGGTACAGACCCGCCGCAGTAAAACGTATCGTCAAGGCTCACGACATTTTCCTCAAGCGCCATGGCGCACGTGATGATTTTAAACACCGAGCCGGGTTCGTATGTATCCGTGAGAGCCTTGTTGCGCTGCTGATTTTGAAGCGCCAGATTATATTCGGCTTTTTTTTCGTTGGGATCCGCGATTAGATCCAGCTTTGCCTGCTCGTTTTCGCTGACATTGAGGAAGTTATTCAGATCGTAGTTGTCGAGACTGGCCATGGCCAGTATTTCACCGGTTTTTGGGCGCATAACAATACACGCGCCGCCGTTCTGGACTTCGTAGTCCTGTATGGCCTGGGCCAGATATTTTTCCACATAAAATTGAATGGACGCGTCGATCGTCAGCTCAATGTCGTCGCCGTTTTTAGCGTCGTAATAGTCCTCGAAATCTGAAAACAGCATATCCGTACCATTGGCGTTTTTAAGGCGCACGATCCGGCCGTCCGTTCCCTCCAGATACTGATTGTATGTCAGCTCGATGCCGTTGAGGCCGTAATTGTCGTCTCCGACGAAACCGATGATGTGGCAGGCCCGGCTGCTGTAGGGGTAGTAACGTTTGGTATCCGTCTCCAGATGGATGCTTTTAAGACCGTTTTCCTTGATAAACAGGCGGACCTTTTCAGCCATGTCGCCCTCTATTTTCCGTTTGACCGTTTCATACCAGGAATTGGTATTGTCGAGTTTGCCGCGAATGCGGTCACAGTCAACGTCCAGAATCTCAGACAAACCGTTGGCAATAAGGTCTTTGTCCTCGTTATATTTATCCGTCTCATACGGCGCAACATAAACCGTATCAACGGAGGCGCTCATCGCAAGCACCTTGCCGTTGGCGTCGTAAATTGTCCCGCGTGACGCCGTCACGACCGTATCACGCGTCTGATTTTCCAGTGCTTGTTCCGCGTAGTACTCATGGTCCTTAATCTGAATATCATACAGCTTGACTGCCAGCACAATAAATGCAGCGATACCGCACACAGCCATTAAAACGAGTGTGCGGCGCAAAATGGTCTTGCTGGGTCTCTGATCCGATTGCTTTCCCGTTGCTCTCCCGTCCGAGTGAGTAGCCATATTGATCCCCTTAATATAAAAAGGCGTTTACACGTATTTTGCCAGCCGCTTTTATCACACATCGGTCAAAACCGTATTTACAGTCAGGCCTGAACACCTGTATACATGCGTCAGTAACGCGTTTATTTCGTACCGCTGATAAAACGTTTAACAGCGTGAAAAGGTTTTAACCGGCTTAAAAAACATGGCTAATGCTCCCTCCGCCAGTGAGGCTTTCAGTGACCATTTATCAGCGGCTCATAGGCATTATATTAAGTCGTTTGTTTAAAATATGCCACCAGCGACGCTAAAAAAGAGGCCATGTTCTCCCGTGCAACGCCCTCGTCAGCACTGTTTTTAACAATGACGGCCTTATCCTGATTATCTGTGGATATTGCGGCGATCTGATTTTGCTGAGGTTTTGTCATCCCCAGAACATTCGTGGCGTAAGCTTCAACTTCGTTGACGTCAAAGATGTCCTCGTAAGTGATTTTCAGCTTACGTTCTTCTTCGGTCAGCTGATCCATCCGCTGCTGAAGCGATACGGTCTCGGCCGTTATTTCCGTAAATTTAAGGTGTGCAAGCACAACAAATACCATGAGCGCCGCAACGACAGCGAAGCCCGCAGCAGCGAACAGCGACACGCTGTAGTAGCGCTGTGCCTTTCGAGCCTTTTGGGGCGCCGGTCTGGCCTGCGGCTTCGCGGCGGGTTTTTGTGCCGGCGGGGCTTGTCTGGCAGGAAGATCGCCGACCCGAGCCAGATCGTAGGCGTTGCTGCCATGGACGGCGGTACGCGAGGCATATTTCATTTTCGCTGACTTTGCTGCCATAATGATTGTTCCTCTCTACAAACGTTCCGCAACGCGGAGCTTGGCGCTTCTGGCTCTCGGATTTCGGGCAAGCTCGTCCTCGCCCGGCATGATGGGTTTTTTAGTAATGGATTTCAACGTCGGCTTAAAGCCACATATACACACTGGGAAATCCGGCGGGCACGTACAGCCCTTCTCGCGCCGGGCAATCGCATTCTTAACCAGCCTGTCTTCCAGAGAATGAAAGCTGATGACACACAGGCGGCCTTTGGGCGCCAGCCTGTCGGGTGCTTCTTCAAGCAGGTCCCCAATCGCGCCCAGCTCGTCGTTCACAGCGATCCGGATAGCCTGAAAGCTTCTTTTGGCCGGGTGCTGTTTTTCCCGAAGCGCCTTAGCCGGCATAGCCTCCCGGATGATATCGACCAGCTCAAAGGTCGTTTCTATATTCTTCAAGACACGCCGTCTGGCAATATTAGAGGCAATACGCGAGGCGTAGCGCTCCTCACCCCAGTCGCGCAATATACGTGCCAGTTCCCCCTCGGTCCATCCATTGATGATATCGCCGGCGCTGAGCGCCGCGCGATTGTCCATCCGCATATCCAGCGGCGCGTCCGTCATATACGAAAAACCTCTCGCCGCATCGTCAAGCTGCGGCGACGACACTCCGAAATCAAATAACATACCGTCAGCCTTCTCAACACCGTGCGCGTCGAGTATCGCTCCGAGATTCCTGAAATTGCCGCGGACGAGCGTTATACGCTCCCGATATTCTTTCAGCGTCTCGCCAGCCTCGGCGATGGCTGTTTCGTCCGCATCAATACTGATCAGGCGGCCGCTGCTCAGGCGCTTGGCGATTTCCAATGAATGGCCGCCACGTCCGAGCGTCCCGTCGACATAAACGCCGCCGGTCTTTATATTAAGTGCGTCAATGCACGCGTCAAGCAGTACAGGAATGTGTTCCATCAGCTGGGAAGCTCCATAAACAGGTCGGCGAGATTAGAGAAATCCGTCTCCTCGGCGTCAACCTTCTTCCAGGTCTCCGTATCCCAAAATTCAGCCGTATCGCCGTTGCCGACGACGGTAACGTCTTTTGTCAGCCCAACAAAATCACGAAGGTTCTGCGGCAGCAGGATACGTCCCTGGCCGTCCAAATCACATTTGGCCGCGTGCGAAAAAAGCGGGCGCATCTTGATCTGCTTGGCCTTCGGCATCGCTTTAATCGTTGTCATCAGCTTGTCCCAACTTTCCTGAGAATAAGCCGTAAGGCACTTGTCCATTGACAGCGTCACATAAAACGTCGATCCAAGATCGTCACGCAATTTGGCAGGGATAGCAAGACGCCCTTTGGCGTCCAGATTATGCTCGTAGGTGCCGAACATCATCTTCCCCACCTCCTTGCTTTTTATGGGATTTTAGTGCACAACATGCCACTTCTCCCCACTTACGTGGTTAATTATAAAGGCATTGTAAAAAAAATGCAAGGGGTATAATTAAGAATTTTTCCCTTTATTCCTGAATTTAAGACACAAAACCAGGGTTTTTCCACCGCCATTAACCTCAGAACAAAAAACAGCGCGCCAATGCACGCCGATGCGTCAAAAAAAACCAAAAATAAAAGCCGCCCCACATTTGAAGGGCGGCTCAGGACCGTTAGACGGATTTTCAATTTAACGCATCGCCGGCGGCGTTCGGCCGGCTATCCTTCTTCCTTTTTGAACACGTGTTCAAGACGACCGCCGAGACGGCTTAGCAGCTCGTTGGTGATTGTCCCGGCACTTTCAGCCATTTCCTCAGCGCGGATCTCTTCTTCTCCATCCTGACCGATGAACGTGACAACGTCTCCCCGCGCGATATCCGGGATATCCGTGACGTCCGCCATCAGCTGGTCCATGCAGACGCGCCCTGCAATGGGCGCACGGCGTCCCCTGATGAGGACTTCGCCCATTCCGGAGGACAGCGTGCGCGGGATGCCGTCGGCAAATCCGGCGGTGATTACAGCAATTTTCGAAGGCCGGCGCGCGTTAAATTCGCGGCCATAGCTCACGCTCTCACCGGGAGCGACCGGACGCACAAGCGCCACACGGGACTTGAGCGACAAGATCGGCTTCAAGTCCGGTTTCAGCACGGTTTTATCACTGGGCTGGCTCAGCACGCCGTAAATGCCCAGCCCCACCCGGGCAAAATCACAGTCCGCCTGTGGGTAATTGAGGACGCCGTATGTGCTTTGAATATGAACAGCGGGGAGATGAATCCCCTCTTTTTTCAGTTCACCAAGCAGCGCGTAAAACCGTTTAATCTGCTGATTGGTAAACCCAACGTCGCTGTCGTCAAGGCTGTCGGACACGGACAAATGCGTAAAGATCCCATCCACAACAAGATTTTTCAGCCGGAATATCGACAGCGCACCAGCCGCGTCGGGATAGTTTTCTCCCAGGCGGTTCATCCCGGTATTGATTTTGACGTGAACGTGCAGCGTCCGCCCACAGGCGTCCAGCTCGCGCGCGTGAGACAGATCAATGACCGTCTGCGTCAGCCGGTAGCGGCAAAGCCTATTGGCCTCGGATGCCGGGGTGTAGCCCAAAACGAGGATATTCCCCTTGATCCCCTGGCGGCGCAGACGCACGCCTTCCTCCATAGCGGCCACCGCAAAATCACAAACGCCCAAACGGTTTAAACAGGCCGCGATCTCCAACGCGCCATGTCCGTAGGCGTCGGCCTTCACAACAGCCATAACGCGGCACCGCTCCGGAAGAACGCCCCGCAGCGCCCCGAGATTATGACGCAGACGGTTCAGGTCAATCTCCGTCCAGGCGCGCGCCATGGAGGCTGCGCCGTTTTTATCGCGGCTCCTGGCCAACATCGCCGCAACGGCGATGGACAAGGCTATGGACACGGCTAAAACGGCCATAAAATGGATCAGGCTGTCGTCAACGAGCAACGCATCCAGCCCCACAGCGCCCGCAAAGCCGCGCACAGCCACGATCACAGCCGGATGGATGAGATAGAGGAGCATGGACAGGTCACGCAGACCTTTCCGGCTTATACCATTCCAGTGAAGCAGCGTCATAAAAAGGAAAAACATACACACCGGCAACAGCAGATACATGCTGTCGTGCCGCTGCAGGTCATAGCGATGCAGCAGCAGCCCCTCCACCAGCATCAGAACAAACGACACGGTCAATCCCGCGAGGCTGGCGCGCAGCGGCATCGGCTCATCCCGCCGTGCCAGCAAAGCGCCAAGGAGGAAGAACAGCGGCGCGAAAAACAAACCGTTTCGCGTATAATCAAAGATGGAGAACAGCGCAGCGTAAAAGGCGTTTAAAGCCGGGATGCGTTCAGCCAGCCCATAATAGCTGTCGCCAAACACACCGACGGCGTACAGCACGAGACAGATCGCCAGCGCCGGCCCGGTCCCGAGCTTTTTTAAAAGCAGCCAGACGATGACGGACCCGATTATCGCGGCGGGTAAATACCACAGGTGATAAAATGTGCCGTTAAATACAATATCCGACAGCAGGCTCGGCAGAACCCGCCAGCTTTCCACCATGCCTGCATAAATGTTGACCGGCAAGTAAAACAGGATAGCAACGACATATAAAAACCCTGTTTTTCGGAGAAACGGCGCTAGCCGGCCAGGGCGTGGTCCGCCGTCGGTCGTTTTAGGAAACAGGAAAAAGCCGGAGGCCATAAAGAAAAAAGGAACGGCCGTCCGGGCGATAATCCGCGTGAGCACAAAGTCGGCTGTCGCGCTGATATCCATGAGCGGCGAGGTGTGGATCGTCACGACAAGAATTGCGGCTATGAGCCGGAAGCGGTCAATTCCGGCGTATGTTTTGTGCGAAAGCGTCGTCATGAGTCCGGTCCTCCGAAGCGGCTTACAGCTAATCGTCTCATCCACGCACCGCCAGCCGGATGAGCTCGTCCACGATTTGCTCAAAGCTCATTCCGACACCCTTGAGCATGCTGGGGTAACGGCTGTGCGATGTAAAGCCGGGAATGGTGTTGGCCTCATTGAACACAATATCATGTTCCGGCGTGAGGAACAGGTCTACGCGGGCCAGGCCCTCGCAGCCCAGAATCCTGTAGATGACGCCGGCCGTCTCGCGGATGGTATCGGCAAGCGCCGCGTCAATGCGCGCAGGCATATGGATTTTCGAGGTCTTCAGCGTGTATTTTTCAGTATAGTCAAAAAAGCCCTGAGACAGCTCGATCTCATCGACCTGCCCGATTATAAGCGTCTCGTTGCCGAGGACGGCGCAGCCGACCTCAAAGCCCCCGATGGCCTCTTCGGCGATGACCTTGCGGTCATACTCAAAGGCGTTATCCACAGCGGCTTTAAGCTCGCCGGGGCCGTCTATCTTCGTTACGCCGAAGGACGAGCCGGAATTGACAGGCTTGACAAAGAGCGGAAACGTCAGTCCGGCGGCCTGCTCCAGAAGCGACGGGTCATATTCCTTAGAGCGGAAAACGACGCAAGCCGGCGTCTTAATACCAGCAAGGCCTGCGAGCTGATGTGCAATATCCTTATCCATGCAGATGGCCGAACAGAGTGTCCCGCAGCCAACGATCGGTATGCCGGCCAGTTCCAAAAGGCCCTGAACCGTGCCATCCTCCCCATTTTTCCCGTGCAGGACGGGAAACGCGGCGTCCAGCCGGATGGTATGTATAACTCCGCCGTCAAAAACGAGAACACCGTGTGTTTCACGGTCCGGCGATATGACGGCCGGCACGCAGGACGCATCTTCCGTCCACGTCCCGTCCGAGATTCGCTCGACGCCGCCGCCGTACTTGAGCCATTGGCCGGTACGGGTAATGCCGATGAGCACCGGCTCGTATTTGTCCGGGCTGAGGTTTTCGATCACCGAAGCGGCCGATTGAAGGGAAATCTCGTATTCCGTACTGCACCCGCCAAAAAGCACCGCCACTGTTATTTTATCCATTTTAACCTCCTGTGAAACGGCCTCGCCGTTTGTTATGTAAGATGCTCCATAGCGTTCGGACCGGAACAGCCGCGAGAGGCTCGTTCCGTCGTTCGTTATGAAACAGCGTAAGCACAGCTTATTAATGCCGGCCCTGACCGGCCCTAAAAGACAAAAAACCGGACAGCCGGCATTTGTCCGGGACCGAGCAAATACGCAAGCTCGTCCCGTCTCTTCAACATTATATACTTGCCGGCCAAAACGTCAAGAAGTATCCTGACGAAACAAACGTCATGCGTCCATAGAGTATTCGTTTTTGTTATTTACCGGCCTCGCCCCTTCAGGCGGTACAATGCCCGCAGAAAACAGTTGACAAATACCGATGGCTCTTATAGCATTTTAGCACCGCCCGACAAATTTCTGATTGTTACCAGCTCCGGTCTTATCCCTCGGTCATACAGCGCAAGAGCAATATTCCGGCGGCGCCAGTGTTTAACGGAAGAAAAATGATACGGGAGCTACATATGGGAGACGGCAGATATTATTCGGCACATCAGTTTATCAGCACCGCTCTTCTCATCCTGCTGACATCGCTGACGGTGTCTTTAACAGTCTACAGCTACTATAGACGCAAGAGCGCAGAAGGCGGAAAAATGATTACGGCAGCTCTGTCCACGGCCGTATTTTTTGCGTTTGTGCGTCTGCTTGAAACGGTTTATCCCGGTCCTATCGCACCGTTTGTACTGCGCTATGCCTCCTGCGTGGCTACAATAAGCGTCTTTTTGACGCTGGGATTTTTCTTTGCCGTATTTATCAACCCCATTTTTAAGCAGCCACCGCACAAATGGCAAGCAGGGTGCGGCCATGCCGTTTTAATCGTGCTGCCCGTTACATTTTTCAGCGCGGCCGGAATTTTAACAAACGGCGGTCTTCTGATTGATTCATACGACTATTTCAGCCCGGAGTACGCAACGGCTTATATGCTGGCTCCGGCTGTTATCGCCTGCGCCAGCATGACGGCTTTTTTCTTTTCGTTACTGTCTGGCCGGCGCTTTGCCACCATGCCTCGAAAAACAGCACTTTTTATCACCGCTTACTTTATCTTAACGCTGCTTCTGTACGTCACAGCTATCACTATCAAATTCCAGTTCATCGATTATGTCGAATACGCCGTCCACGTCGCCTGCGCTTTTCTTTGTCTGGCCGTTATTTACAACAGCGCCCCGTTTGGGTTTTCAGCACGTGTCTTTGACAAGCTCGGCGATATGCTTACCGACCTGGTCTTTGTAACAGACAAGGACGGGATGATAATCTACAAAAACGCCCGGGCGCGAAGCGCCCCGTTCGTCGCTGATACGCAGCATCTGGACATCGCCGACCTTACCGGCGTTTTTCAGGGGCCGGCAGCCGTTCAGTCCGACGCTTATGGGAACCGGTATATACAAATAACGCGGGACAACCGAAAGCTTTATTTTACTTACCAACACAAGGCGCTCGAAAACGGGACCGAGATGCTCGGCCACGTCGTGACGCTTACCGATATCACACGGCTGATCGAATTGGCCGGGAAACTTGAGATTGAACAAAAGCGCGCGGAAGCCACAAACAGCCGGCTGCACCATTACTCCCAAGTCGTTTATCACGTTGAAAAGGAACGGCATATCAGCTCCTTACTGGTGGAGATACTCGCCGCCCGGGAAAAGTCCATTCAACTGCTTATTATGAAGATAAACGAGCTGGGCCTGGCAGCCGATGACAGCGCGTTTGAAAAAATGCTGGACGAAACGCTGGAACTCAGCAAGGATATCCTCTCCGAGGTACGGCAGACCGTAACGGCTTACAGAGACTACTACGGAGGATAAACGTATGATCAGTGTTGTCATTGCGGATGATCAGATTCTTTTAAGAGAATCGCTTAAATTCATTCTGGATAACGACGCGGAAATCCGCGTCGTCGGCACAGCCGGAAACGGCCGGGAGGCTGTCGACCTTTGCGTCCGGCTCCAGCCGGATGTTATTCTCATGGATATCGGCATGCCTGAGCTCGACGGTGTTGGGGCAACCAAAGCGGTTAAGGAGCAATGCCCCCGGACCAAAGTCATCATTCTTACAACGTTTGAAGACCCGGACAGCATCATTGAAGCGTTCCTCTCCCACGCGGATGGCTATATCGTCAAGAACATCAGCCATACGGATCTCGTTTTGACGGTCAAATGCGTGTTCGGCGGCCTGACCGTCATTGACGACAGCGTGCGGTGTATCATCATCGATAAATTCAAACGCCTGTCTGGCTGCCGGGCCGAGATGCGCGAGACACTCAGCGACAAGGAACTGGAACTCATCCGGCTCATCGCCGCCGGAAAAAACAACCGGGAAATTGCCGCGCTCTTAAGCTATTCCGAGGGCACAATCAAAAACCACGTTAGCAAGCTTTATGACAGGCTCGGCGTTTCCGACCGGATGCAAATCGCGATCTTCGCACTAGAAAACGGGATTATGTAAAACGCCATGACGATTGCCGACAGTATCAAAACAGAAATTGCCTTCATTACGATGCTGAATTTCGCCGCACTGGCGATCAACATTGCTGTTTTCATGCTGCTTTTTATAAAGGCCAATAAAAACGCGTCGCTAAAGGCTTTTTTCATTGTTCAACTGTCCATGATCATATGGCTGACCGGAAAAATAATGAAAACAACCGCGCCGACAGAGGGGCTGCGCTGGCTGGCTATCGTCGCGTACTATGTCGGCATCTGCCTTCTTGAAGCCGCTTTTCTTGATTTTTCCTACCTTTACAGCCAAGGCCGCCCCTTGGAAAAGCCGGTCCGCATCGCCATATATACACTGGCACTTCTCCAGCTTTCCGTCGTGGCGACCAATCCGTATCATCATTTGTTCTACAGCCTGTACACCTTTCAGTCAGACGAGTTCGGCGTGCTTTTTTACGTGCACGTGGTCATTGAGTACAGCTTCATCCTGACAGGCCTGTTTTACTGCCGCACTAAGTTCCGGCGCCAGGTCGGGAGCCTGGCCAGGCTCCAGCGGCATCTCATCAGCGCGGCCATATTACTGCCGATATTTCTAAACCTTATTTATATATCGCGCGTTCTGGAAAAAGTTTTCGACGCTATCGGCCTGCCGATATTCGACATCACCCCCATCGTTTTCACGTGGTCACTCCTCATGTTCTTGTACGCAACCTATAAGTATCAGTTTTTCAGCCTGACGCCGATCCTCAAGCACGAAATCGCGCACCGGCTGGATACGTCCGTGCTTATTATTAATGACGGCGGGAAAATTCTGTTTGCCAACGAACGGCTGCATCGGACACTTAACACAGAACGCGACCCCGGCGCACTGGCGCTGCTGGCTGCGCAAATCGACTGCAGCAAGCCCGGCTGCGACTGCAGCATCTGCTTTGGCGAGAAGTATTTTATATACAGCGTCAGCGCCGTCAGGATGCTCGGCGGCTTTTTATACATCGCTGCCTTTAACGACCTAACGGTCTATCAAAAAACGCAGGGCGAGCTTGCCGAACAAAACCGGCGGCTTGAAGCGGCCAACGTCAAGCTGGAAAATCAGATCGCTCTGCTCAAGCAGACCTCCCAGGCGGGCGCGAGAAATTATATTGCCCGGGAGCTCCACGACATCGTCGGCCATTCGCTTGTTGTAACCATGAAGCTCTTAGAGGTCTGTAAGCTCGACCTCGGCCAAGATCGCAGCCGGGTCCGCACCGCTCTCGAAAAAGCAGGTCTGAGTGTACAGACAGGCCTGGAGCAAATCAAGCGCCTTTCAGCACAGACCGATCTGACGGCGGCGTACGACTCCGTTTATCTGCAAAGAGAGCTCCGGCGAATGCTGAAGGTCATCGAGGTTGGAGGCATGCAGGTCAACTGCTATTTCAGGGGCAAAGCCGACCGTCTCGACGAAGCTGTTTTTGACACCATCCAAAAAACCTCCACCGAACTTGTAACAAACACGCTGAAGCATTCCCGCGCAACCAGCATCCTGATTTCTGTCGCCTATGGAAAAAATGATATTCAGGTGCGTTATATGGACAACGGCATAGGCGTCGGCACCATAATAAAGGGCAACGGGCTTTCAGGTATAGACACCCGGCTTAAAGCCGTCGGCGGTTCGGCCGAATACGCCTCGGGCGTCAACGAGGGCTTTTCCGCCATCATCTCCATTCCCCTCAAGACCGGAAACTGAATCGGCATGGTTATGACCGGCAGACAAAAGCAGACTGTTTTATAGCCGGCGGTCACACGAAGAAGTGACCGCTTTTTATTGTCTCGGGCCGTCTATTCTTTTATGCTTGATTTGTATCAGGCAAACGTACGGCAAACGTCTTAGACCATAGACTATTAAGACGCCCTAAAATAGCCTGCCGATATCGTCCACAGCGCCAATCATTCCAGAATGACGGCGCACCATCAATGAAGGAGTTATTATTATGAAAAAAGCCATTGCATTATTGATTATCGCACTGCTGGTCCTGACTGTCTCGGCCTGCGGCCCGAAAAGCAGTGATACCACCGAACCGTCTCCCGCCGGCGAAAGCACACCCGTCTCATCCGAGCCCGGAGCCCCGGAGGCGTCAACACCGTCCGAAACCGACAATGACAGCGAACCGCAGGCGGAAGACGCCGCTTCTTTTGACGAAAGCCTCACCGACGGGGAGCTGATCGCTTCCCTAGCCTCTCTTCCCTCTGAAATGCCCAAAAATCTCATGCTTGAAACCGAGTCGGATGCTTACGGGATGTCAACCAAGACCGTCACGTACTATAACGGCGAGAACTTCAGAATAGAAAGCCAGACAGAAGCCGGCACCAGCATCATGATCTATAACGCCGACGAGGGTGCTACATATCAGTACATGCAGGGGCAGACGACGGGAACCGTCATGTACGACGGCGAGGATGAGGATTATTATGATGATGAAGGTTATGGTGATATCGGTATTGATGCCGAAGCTGAAGATTTTTCCGATATCCTCAGTGATTATGGGGATAACATCACCGCCCGTATTGAAACCCTAAACGGAGAAAAGGTCATCTACATAGAAGTACTCGCCAGCGAGGACGGCCTGGACACAACCATGAAAATGTGGTATTCAACCAAATACGTTGTCCCGCTGAAAACCGAGATGGTAGCGGACGGCAAGGTGGTTTTGTCCTCCGTCGTCACAAAAATAGACGCGTCCAAGCTGGATGACAGTATTTTCACCCCGCCCGCCGGCGTGGAATTCTCAGGCTTTTCGATGGATGATATGTTCGACATGGGCGATT
The DNA here is from genome assembly GCA_963675425.1 of uncultured Sporobacter sp. Taxonomy (GTDB): domain Bacteria; phylum Bacillota; class Clostridia; order Oscillospirales; family Oscillospiraceae; genus Sporobacter. The sequence continues at coordinate 3,900,213 of OY776214.1, forward strand.
ACGACATAGGCGAATTCGATATGAGCGGCATAGTCGGCATGGGCGGAAATTAAGCGTTCCGCCCGACGGCGCACTGTAAACACAAAAAAAGCCCGCGCACGGTTGTGCGCGGACTTTTTTAATATGTGCTTAGTTATCCATGGAAATATCGATGCGGCCGGTGTCGCTGTCGCGCTGGCGCGGGCGGGACGCGCCGGCGGCGTTCCGAAAGCGGGAACGCGTCTGCCGCATCTCCTCAAGCGCGGTGGCCAGCGCCTCTTCGGTACGCTTCATCGCGTCGTCCACGTATTCGTTGGCGGCGCGCTTGAGTTCATTAGCCGACTGCTCGGCGCTCCCAATGATCTCGTTGCTTTTGGTCTTGGCGGCTTTTATGACTTCCTGATTATCGACGAGCTGGCGCGCGCGCTCCTCGGCGGTTTTACGGATATTGTCCGCCTCACGCTTGGCGCCCGAGATAAATTCCGTCCGCGCGTCGACAAGACGCCTGGCCTCGGCCAGCTCCTGCGGAAACTGCACCTTAATCTCCTCAATCAGGTCCAGCGCTTTATCGCGCTCGACCACGCATTTATCGGCCCCGAGCGGGATGCCCCATGCTTCGTTGATCATGGAGTATAGCATTTCCAGCAACTCCTGCACCCTGCTGCCCATATTAGTAGCCCCCTATGCGCACAGCGCACAAATAGTTATGAATAATCCCCCACAGTGGGGTTTACAGGTCACCCGTCGCGCTTTCAGCGAAAAGCGGGTAAAATTTACATACGCAAATATTGGACGTTATTCGCTTTTCTGCTGCATCCGGCCGAGAACATCGTGAATGATCTCTCTGGGGACGAATTCGCTGAGGTCCGCATTGTATTTCGCCATTTCCTTGACAACCGACGAGCTTAAATACGTATACTTCTCGCTGGAGGCAAAAAACAGTGTATCAATCGTGGGGTCAATCTTCCGATTAGCCAGCGCCATCTGAAACTCCCAGTCAAAATCAGACACGGCGCGCAGCCCTTTGATAATGACATGCGCGTCTTTGTTCTTGGCGTATTCCACTAAAAGCCCGCTCCCTGTTTCAACCTCAACGTTTTCGTATCTTGACACCGAACGGTTAATAAGCTCCACCCGTTCTTCCTTCGTAAACATCGGTTGCTTATCGGAATTGGCCATAACGCAGACGTAGACCTTATCGAAAATGGCCGCCGCGCGGCGGATAATATTCAGATGTCCAAGGGTAATCGGGTCAAAGCTGCCGGGGTAAATAGCTGATTTCATATATTTCTCTCACTCCCGCGGCGCAGACGGTCTAGCCCCGGTTTTCCTTTAAATACAGCGAAATTCGTATCCGGCCGTATCGGTATTCCCGACCTTTTTGATAGGGGAATGTCACGTCCGGCAGAGGCTTGTCCGCTTTAGTTTCGCAGATTATTATACCATTTTCGTTTAAGATGTCAAATTCATTTATCGTTTTCAGTGCTTTTTCAATAAGCGGCGTTTCATACGGCGGATCGAGAAATATGAGGTCAAACGTCCGGCCGCGCCGCAGAAAAGTCAATGCGTCCTCTTTATAAACCTCCGCCCGCTCGGCCAGCTGCGTATTCTTGAGATTGGCCCGCACAAGCTTCAGCGCCCGGTCCGACTGGTCGATGAAAACGGCATTTTTGGCTCCCCGGCTGAGCGCCTCGATCCCCAGCTGGCCCGTGCCCGCAAACAGGTCTAAAACGCTGCGTCCCTCAATATCGAACTGTATGATGTTAAACAGGGATTCCTTCACCATGTCGGTTGTTGGGCGCACGGCGCCGTTTTCCGGCAAGCTGAGCTTTCTTCCGCGCGCATCACCGCTAATCACTCTCATGTTCTTGCTCCCCTTCTTCGCCATTGAAGTATTGATAAATGCTTGCCGCCGTATCCTTAGGCACGACGGCCGCCAACTCCGCCGCCGTCGCGGCCTTGACAGCCTTCAGGCTCCCGAAATGCTTTAAAAGCGCGTTGCGCCGCTTCTCCCCGACGCCGGGTATGGCGTCGAGCTTCGACTGATAGCTCGATTTTGAGCGCAGGCTGCGGTGATACTCGATGGCAAAGCGGTGCGTCTCCTCCTGAATTGTGCCGATCAGTGCAAAAACGGCGGGCTGGCTCACGATCCCGATTTCGTCGCCAGCCGGCGATACGAGTGCACGCGTGCGATGCCGGTCGTCCTTGACCATGCCGAAAACCGGCAGGCTGATACCGGCGTCGTTTAAAACCGCTTTGGCGGCCTTGGCGTGGGTGGCTCCGCCGTCGATGAGCATCAGGTCCGGCAGCGTGGCAAATTTTTCATCCGCATCCTTGTAGCGCGCGATGCGCCGGGAAACGACCTCTTCCATGCTGTGATAGTCGTCCTGTCCGACGAGCGTCTTGATCTTAAAACGGCGGTAGTCCCTTTTTAGCGGGCGGCCGCCGACAAAGACGGTCATCGAGGCGACAATGTCCGACGAGCCGGTATTGGAGATATCAAACGCCTCGATGCGTTCGGGCGGATCTTCCATGTCCAGGGCCTTGCCGAGCCATTGGAGCGTCTTGGACGCCTTCTCCTCCCGCGTCGTGACCCGCTCGGCCTCCTCGCGGGCATTGAGGTTCGCCGTTTCGACGAGCCGGAGCCGGTCGCCGCGCTGCGGCGCGGCGATATAGACGCGCCGTTCGGCTTTTTCCGAGAAAAGCTCCTCCAGGATGTCGGCGTCTGAGACGGCAAAGGGCACGTAAATGGTCTTCGGCAGGACACCTCGCCGCTCATAATACTGGCGCAGCAACTCCGAGACGGCCTCCTCGTCTTCCTCGAAGAGTGTTTCAAACACCTCATACTCTTTGTCCAGCAGGCTGCCGCCGACATAGTGGAGCACGACAAAGCAGGACTTGGCCGTCCCCCTGTAATAGCCGATGACGTCCGTGTCGGCCATCGCGCCGGAAACAACGAACTGCTTGGCCTCCAGCTTGCAGACGGCGCGCAGCCGGTCTCGCTTATCGGCCGCCACCTCAAACCGCAGCTCCTCGGCAGCGCGTTCCATCTCTTCCGTCAGTTTCTGTGTCAGCTCGGCGGTCTTCCCCTCAAAAACCTGTACGGCCTGCCCGACGGCTTCCCGGTACAAGTCTCCCAGCGTTTCGTCCTGGCACCAGGCGCGGCAGGCGCCCATATGGAAATTGAGGCACGGGCGCTCTTTTCCAATGTCTCTCGGGAACTTTTTTGAGCACATCGGGAGCAGGAGCGCCTTTTCAACGGTCTCAATCGCGTTTTTCGTCGCGCCGCGGCTGCCGTACGGCCCCAGGTATTTCGCGCCGTCTCTCTCCAGCCGCTGGGCTACCGTAAACGTTGGGTAATCGCATTTGAGATCCACGCGGATGAAGGGGTACGTTTTGTCATCTTTAAGACGGATGTTGTACTGAGGCGTGTGATGCTTGATGAGCGAGTTTTCCAGCACCAGCGCTTCAAGCTCTGTATTGGCCACGATATAGTCAAATTCATGAATTTTTGAGACCATCGTCTCAGTTTTAATATCGTGATCACCGTGGAAGTAACTCGAAACGCGGTTTTTTAAAACCTTGGCCTTTCCAACGTATATAACCTTCCCCGTTTTGTCCATCATTATATAAACGCCAGGCTTTTGCGGCAGTCCCAGCGCTTTTTCGCGCAGCTCGTCGTGCGTCATGGCGGTCACCTCGGTCTTTGCGTTCACGCGCCGCGTAAGCAGGCGCGCTAATAATTACAATATGTTACATTATCGCACAGATGCCGCCAAACGTAAAGAGGAATGCCGGCAACAGCAGGCCGCTGTCCCGGCAGCACCGTCTTTAAACGCCGGTTTTCATAAACAACCAAATAAGCTCAGATACTAAATATAGTCTTTATCGGCAAGGAGTTGCTTACTTTTGAACATCGGCTGGAATATTAACTGTGTTTTAACCATCTCATCTTTTTTTATTATTTGCGGAATCTTTTATTTTTTCCTCCGGCTGGACTGGAAACGGTACGGGGTTTTACTCCTCTTGAGCGCCGTCACCAGCGTGGCCCTGTGCTATGTGTTCGTCTATTTGGATTTTTACACCTTCCCTTACCTGCTTATCCCGGCAGCTAAAATCCCTTTCACACTGATCATTACCGTTTTCCCGCTCTATGTTTTATTTGCCGCACGCTACAGCCCAATTGCCCTGCGGTATAAGCTGACGTTTTATATGGCGCTCGTGCATTTCGGCGTGTTCTCCGAAGCCTTCGGCGAGCGCGCGCTGCGGCTAATCCAATACAGCGAGCATTGGCACATATGGGAATCGTACGGGTGGTGGTGGATCTTTTTGCTGGCCTTCGACATTCTCAGCCGCCGGCTGATACCGCCCGACCTGCGCAAACCGCTCGACGAATCATTTACCTACGGGCGACTCGGCTGGTTCATCGCACATTTTATTTTCATCGCCACTATTTTTCTTGGCGGCGTCGAGCTCGGCAAAACCATGCTGGGGTCCTGATCCGCTTATGCCGGCGAGCACGTTGGGACAAGCACCAAGGTTCCCTTCGCCAGGGCCTCAAATTAGAATACAAACAATCAAGTCCGGCCGTCTGGCCGGGCTTTTGTGTTGGCGAAAAATCACTGGAAGCCATGTACTTCTCATCATTTCAAGCATGTATCCGTCAGCACCAGCCCCCTGTTACAGGTTCATATACAACCATAACGGAAAAATAAAAAATAGTTGCTTGAAACTTGAGCTCTATGACCTTTACATCGTTTCTGGAAATAAATTCGTTCACCTGTTTTTCCACTTTCGTCTCAGACATTGATTGAAAAATCTTTATATTCATTTTACACCTCCCCCCCCCGTAATAACATAGACATCGTAATAGCTACTAAGTCAAGTACTACAAGCCCACAAGCCTTGCAGATATATCCCCCATAATCATTTGAAGAAAATGCTTTTCTTGCGATCATAACATCCTTCGGGTCATCTGAGTTTAAGGATAATTTATGTCTTTGCTTGTTAAAGGCTATTAGATTTCCTGTCTGTAAGTAACCGGGTTGCATTTCATTATTGCATTTGGGACAGTTCATCAGATTCCTCCAAGCATGATATATATAACCAGTTATTACTTATCACTCAGCTCGCGACAAGCGGATGTATAGGCATATCACATGCTTTAGCCTCTAATGCCGCTTTTTCAGCATACGATGATAAATGGGCCCGTCTATGGGTGCTGCAGTCACGGCTTCAAGTTGTCCGGCGCGAAGCATTTCTTCTATTCGGAGCGCAATCCACCCATCCCCAATGCCAAGCTGGTATTTTCCGATTATCCGGCCAATAAGCCTTGCCTCATGAAATGTTTCTGTTTCCGCGGCGATTTCACGCATAATAAAATCGTCATAGAGGGCCTCCGGCATACTGACCAACTGCCCGTTCAGCACCGCACGCAGCGGCGCGTTCTCTTTTTGCAGGGTCCGCCAATGGGCCGCGCAGCCCTGGCAGAATACCCGCGGGGCCATTCTCTGCCAGACCAGATATCTATGCCAGTCTCCGGGGGCGATTTCCCCCCAGCCGGCCATTCGTATGATATTACCGTTCCCGTCGGCCTCCCATTCCGGGAGCCGTATAAGATTGATCGGCCCGATGGAGCTCCCCAGCTCATCCAGCACGGCCATAAACCAGTACAGACCACAAAGGTCATCCGGCTGGTTGCTGTACCATAGGCGAAGCGGCTCTCTCTTCCCGGCACGGTCAAGAACCATATCCAGATTATCCGTTGCCCTTTGCATCAGCTTCTGAGCCGCCTGCCGCCCTCCATGCTCGGGATAGAGGCAAAACAAGCGTTCCAGCACTAGCTGTCGCCGTGTATCGGGCCGGCTCTTTGAAATATCGCCGACGCTCAGCGCCAGGTTAAATCCAAATACATCAGCAAGATTTCCACCAATAGGCACAGCGCGTTCCCATGCCAAACGTTCCCTTTCCTCCGCTTCCCGGCGGGCGTCTTCGATTTCTTCCTTCGTTAGCTCACCGCCGTCTGCACAAAGGACGCTAACGCCTATGCCAATGCACCCGGGATTACCCCTGCCATAGTTCATGGCCACTTTCAGTCCCCCGGCTGCACTATCGCTAAATACTATTTCAATCATATTTTTCTTCCAAATTCTGTTGATCAGAGATTAGTTATGACTCTTCCTACCGCTATTGCCCGCACGCAGCCAAACTTAATCCAGATTATCAGGAATGGCCCAGGACTGAAGCGCGTCCCGGTACTCCTCATAGTCTAATCCGAAACCGTAACTATGCTCCTGACTCGGCAGGGTTCCCTGCGGAAACGTGACTTCCAGATTATCGGGAAACAGAATGATATACTCCGGCCTGAGCGCGGCCTCCATTTCGGCCCGCAAAGCCGCGTCGGCATCAAACACATCCAGAAGCATCTGCCGGGCCTCCTGCTCGGGCAGCGTGAACAAGTCCCAATTGCTGATCACCTCGCCGGTCTCCCGGTCAAACACCGCGCCCAGGCGAAGCTCCTGCACGGTTTGCCCGCCGACGGGCAGGAGCACGGATGTTATAAAGCACATGATCTTATCGTTAGAGGCCGTGGGCGCAACATCCTGGCTGACGCGCCGCTTATGATATTCCGTTCCGCTTTCTTTACAGGCCCGATACTCGGCGTAGGCTTTTTCCAGCTCTGCTTGCGTGTCGTATAGAAGGCCCCGCTCATCATAATACGAAAGGACGGCCTTTTGAGCCGACTCGCCTAAATCGGCAAAGCTCTCCACCCCGGCCACAGAAACATTTTCCGGGCCGCTGGGCTGCTGGATTATCAGCAGCGTCGTCCCATCCGCCAGCTTGTAGTACTCATCGACGCTATAATCCCGCCACCACAGGTCCGCGCTCTCGCCGTCAGAAAAGGTGACGACCTTTTCCTCCTTCAGCGTCCACGTATCTTGATCCTGCTGCATACCTGCGGCGCAGCCCGCCGTCAGCAGCAAACCTAACAGCAAAGCCCCTGTAAGCAGTCGTTTTAATATCATGCACTCTCTCCCCTATTTCGGTAACTTCATATCAAGTAACCTTTTTTCCAACACTTCTTTTTATCCCGACATCGTACTGTATCGCCAAAGCGTAGAAGGCTCAATCCGGGAGCCAGGAAAACTTGTAGACGGCGTTCTCCGGAATAGCCACTGCGGGGGCGACGCCCAGCTCAAACCTTCCGCCAAGGCCTTTCTCCAGTGCGGCGAGATGGAAATGGCAGGCCGCGATGCCCATGTCAATACTCTGCATGTCGAAATTGAAGGCGCCGCTGTAACCCGGGGTTTTCTGCTCGAAAAAGTGGTATCGGCCTGATTCCCGGACGATCCGCCAAGGCTGTTTGTTGGAGGCCGACGGCCCCAGCCGCACCATCTCGAGGGGATAGGCGTACGGCCCGGCCTCTTCCTGCGAAAGCGGCGATTGAAAATCGCCGTCGAAAAACAGCGCATCCCACGGCTTGCGGGAATCGGCACGGACAAAGCCGCGTACCAGGTTTTCACGCAGGCTCTTCTTTTCAAAATAACCCACCGGCGAAATGGCGGGAATAAAGGACTTCTCCGATTCGCCCAGTGCCTTCATGAACTCGGCGCGGTTAAACGTCCCGCCCAGCCAGCAGGTACCAAGCCCCAGCGTCGTCAGGTACAGTATCAGCTTTTCAAATTCATACCCGAGGGCCTCAACGGCATAGTCGCCCTCCTCGGCTTTGGAAATGATAAAGACGGATGCGCCCTTAATCATCCCATAGGTGCCCAGCTTAGCGCCGCCCGCCGCCAGCTCCGCCTCCAGCAGCGAAAACGACGATTTTGCGGGGAATGGGCTGGAGAGCGACTGGATATAGGCCTCTATTTCCTCTTTCACCTGCTGGGTTATCGGCTTTTTGGTGTAGGTGCGCACCGAGTACCGACGCCTGACGACTTCTTCCAACGGCTCCTGAAAAATCATGGATACTCCTCCCTGTTAATAACCGGCTTTGAACGGTTGACTATATAAATACCCAGACAGACAAAAATCAACGCGGCAAGAATCTGCAAATTAAAAGCATTCTGTGATTCACCAAGAAACAGCATGGATAAAACCACGCCGAATACCGGAATCACAAATCCCCACACCGTTACTTTCGATACCGTATTATGTTTTAATAAAATACTCCAGAGCGTATAGGCTGTGGCCGATAAAAATGCAAGATATATGAGTATGGCAATGCCCGGCCCTGTAATATGGTCGATTCTTCCGCCACTTACAAATCCGAGTATTATGAGCAGAAATCCGCCGCAAAGAAACTGATATCCACATAGTATTACGGGTTTTTCGAAGCTTGAATAATGCTTAATCAATACAGCCGCCAGCGCACAGGCGATCGTTGCTATGAGCATAAAGCCTTCTCCTAAAACGCTCATGCTCCAGGTTAAACCACCACCGTTCAAATTCACCAGCACAACGCCTGTAAAGCCCAAAACACATCCGGCTACTTTTTTCCACGTCAATGCTTCCTGCCTGAAAATAAGGCTGGCAATGATAATTGAAAAAAATACGTTGGAGCCCGTAATAATAGAGGCCTTAACGCCGCTGGTATGCGCTAAGCCGATATAAAAAAACAGATATTGCAGGACTGTCTGCACCATACAAAGCTTTAATATTTTGCCCCACGACGCTCTGCGCGGCTTTAGAATGCTTCTGCTTGCAAGGCTCCCGAAGATAATTGTCAGCACGCCCGCGAAGAAAAAGCGGATACCGGCAAACAGAATCTGGCTAGTATAATCGTCAGCGGATATCATAAACAAGCGATAGCCGGTTTTAACGCTGGGAAAAGCGCTTCCCCACAATGCGCAGCAGAGTATTGCCAGAACGCATAAGACTAAATTATTGGTTAAGATTTTGCTTTTTTGATCATCCATGTGTTTCATTTCTCTATTCATATTTCGCTGTCAGGCACATATGCCGTTTGATCTGTTCACTCCGCGCTCATGCCGTACACGTGATAGGTGTCACGCTCCGCGTTCGGTCCGTGATAATTGCTCAGCTTCATTAGCTGCGCCGAATTCAAGGATTCCAGCATTCTCCGGCTGAACAGCGTTATATCATTGCGCTGCGCCGCGGCACGCACGTCCAGAAACACGGCTTCACTGTTTTCAAAACCGTCGCTGACCGGCTCGCCGGAGATATAGCGCATCATAAACGCAACGAACCACGCATCCGGTAAAAATCGCACGCACAGAATAGACTCCGCCTCGGCAACGACGCCTGTTTCCTCGAAAATCTCACGCGCCGTGGCCGCTTCCGGCATTTCGCCCTGCTTGATATGTCCGCCGGGGATGAGCAGTTGCCCCCGGTACGCGCCATAAGTATGGCGGACAAGCAGGACCTTGTTATCGCGTAGGACAATGCCGCCCACGGTTCTTTCCAAACTGTTCAAATAATTTTCTCCCTGAGATTCGAGTAAGGGCGTTAATAGCTAAACCGCTAACGCGGGTGGCTATCGTTCCTGATAAATACATCTTAAATAAGCTTGTTCATTTTATTTTTTAGTTTTAGCGGGGTTATTTCACGTATTAGGGAGTTCTTCAAATTGGGGTAAGCTCCCTAAATCATTATCCCAACTTGCTTTATTCGCGCAGAAGATGTGTCCTTGCGGTTTCATGTATAGGTCACTATCAATACATCCAGCGGGAACAGCCAACAGCTTTCCATCAAACTGGATATTTGGCAGCGCCGACCCGCAATGGGAGCAAAAGCTTTTGATGTGACCTTCTGATTGGTAATTAAAGATTTTAACGTTATCTTCACCAGACAGCCAACTTAACTTGGCTGTAGAAGAAAACAGATTGGCCGCATGGGCCGAACCTGTATCCTTACGACATCGCTCACAATGACAAAGAAAGAAATTTTCAAATTCTCCTTCAATCTCAAAAGTAACTTTTCCACAAAGACATGATCCGTTATATCGCATAATCATATTTCCTTTAAATAATCCTTTTTCACTCTCTAACGGGTTACCAACTTTGCAAATTTCTATAGCACTAAACCGCCTTCACGACGGCTCCGCACTGGAAATCCATACTTTTTCAGTAACCTGCTGTTGTCATTATGGCGAGATAACAACAGTCATATTTCTGACTCTATTAATAGTATTCTTCTCGGCTTAAGCTGAGGAAAACATCTATAAATCACAGTTCAAAAATGACCGGTGAATTTCTGCATATCAATACAGGACTAATAATCAACGGTTAAAACGGTTAAAATTGTATTTTCATTTTCTGAGTAGTCTCTTTATATAGGTGATGTCCAGCAAATTCACCGTCTCAAAATTCCCTTTATAAAACACACTCCAGTTATTGAAAGCGCAAGGCAGTTCCTTTGCTTTTTGCAACGTATCCACTTGAATGAAAGACACCGGAACGTCATTCGCTTCACAATACTGTTTTATCATCTCAATGTTTTGATAAACATAAGGGCATTGCATATCATAATAAATTGTTAGCTCCTGGCTTTCAATTTTCAGGGTTTTAGCATTTTGTGCGAACTTCGGCGTTGTTCCGTCAAAAGAGAGTGCCAGCAATTCATATCCGTTATCCGTCGTATCTACAACCTCAAAGCCGTACTTCTTCGCAAAGGTCTGGTCGGAGAGCCAGGATTTTTGCTTTTTCGCTCCGAGCATACAAACACCGGATTTACCCTTTTCTTTGGCATCTACTAAACAATACTCCATCAACGATTTTCCACACCCTTTTCCTTTGTCACTGCCGGAAACCCATAAGCAATACAGATAATAATAGTTGTCACCAGTTATGGGAACCCAAGCCGTTTCCAGTGGAGCATATTCAATAAAAACCGTGGCCTTAGTATTCAGTTTTCTAAAGACATGACCCTCTTTGAGGCGGTCTGAAAGCCATTGCCGCTTTGCCTCAACACCCGGATGGAGCTTTTTACTGCGGATAATGCAGCACAAATGCTCACCCGAAAGGTTTTCGGTTGTCAAGTTTACAAAATCAGTATTCATGTGAACCTCGCTTTAAGATGCAGGCCGTACAAATGCAGTACGTTTTAATGCTTGTGGTTTTAGGGCCCTTATACCACAAAGGCTATTTTAGCAGCTTGCGGTAATACTTCTTTTGCTTATCATAGGCATAGCCATTTGCCAGCAAAACGCCATTTGAAGCGTTGTTATCTTCATCTGGCTGTACAATGATTTCACGGGCATTCTCTGTATTTTTGATATACTCTGTCAACACACGAACAATCTCTTTGCCATAGCCTTTGTTTAAATATTCTTCGTTACCAATCAGGTAGTCCACGCTATACATATCGCCCCGCTGGGTGATAGTATACCAGTCCTCAAGATCTTTTGCATCGTAGCAATCGTAATATTGGCAAAAACCGATAGAGGTTTTACTGTCCACTACAATGAAGTGATGTATCCAGGCATATTCATCATGCCGGCCATTGATTTCAGCCAACCAATCCTCCGGGTGTTGATACCATTTCAAAATATAGTCCTTGTGAAGCCAAGCGGAGAACATGGAAATATCTGTATCCTGAAATGGACGAAGCGATATTTTATTTTTTCTCATCTTGAACTCTCCTTCAATCACTTTAATTTTTGTTATCTCCAACTCCCCATATGAATTGCCGTTGTTCTACTCCAATTATTTCAAAGTTGGGTTCAGACTGAATGTAAATACGATCCTATGCTCGACACACGCAAAGCGTTGGCCGGGTATTTTTGCACCCAGCTTCGAATAATTCGCTTACTACAATTAGCACTTAAACACCCTTTTCGATTAACAATATTATACCAGTATTGCATTATCTTGTATAGCTGGTCGTAAGCCCTTGATTTTGTCCGGCCATAGGCCGCGCCCGCTGCTTGTCCGAATCACAGAGCTGCGCCCGCCGCTTGTCCGAATCACAGAGCTGCGCCCGCCGCTTGTCCGAATCACAGAGCTGCGCCCGCCGCTTGTCCGAATCACAGAGCTGCGCCCTGAACTTATCCAAATCACAGGGCTGCGCCCTGTACTTGTTTGGGTCACAGGGCGCAGCCCTGTACCTTTTAGGGCGGCGGGTGGGGTAAAGTTTAGTCCCCCTGGGTTACAAAAAGCTCCTCGGCCCGGCGCTGTGCCTCAATGAGCGCGAACCGCGCCAAGCTGTAATTTTGCTGATCAAGGCCTTGGATCGCGTCGGTGATGCTGTTAAACAGCATCAGACACGGTGCTCCCATGAGCACGCACTAGCCCCCCCCCCGCAAACCACAGGATGCAGAAAGCTCCCGCCGATGGCGGGAGCTCATTCATTGTGTGAGGTATGAAATCATGACGTCATCCTGACGCACTATTTGAACGCAGTATCCTTCAACCGGTCATTGATAAAGACCAGCTCAATATAAAGATTATAAATTGTGTTCAGCGCGGGAGATGATGTCTTCCTGCATTGCCGGTGTCATATCTATGAAATAGGCGCTGAATCCGGCGATACGAACAACGAGGTTATGATATTCATCGGGTTTGGCCTGTGCTTTTCTCAGTGTAGCAGCGTCTACTACATTGTACTGTACTTCCATACCGCCCTGTTCAAAGTAGACCTTAGTCACATCTTCGAGCTTGGTAACGCCATCATTGCCTTTCAGCGATGACGGGTGGACTTTCAGGTTGAGCGCCATACCGTCCATGTAATGTGAATGATCAAAGCTTGTGGATGAAGTAAATACAGCGGTTGGCCCGTTGACATCTCTGCCCTGTGCCGGACTGCAGGCGTCTGCAATGGGGGTGCCTGTCTTGCGTCCGTCCGGTGTTGCCCAGGTAATCTCACCCTGTACTACATGGTCTGACGCGCCGAAAGTACCGCACTTATAAACCTGGCAGCGGTGTGTTGAGAACGCTTTGGAAATGTTATAATACAGCTCAATAACATACTTCATTTCAGCATCAGCATAGGGATTGGCGTTGCCGTAATGCGGAACTTCGTTGAGGATTTTCTGACGCAGCGGCTCATAGCCCTCCCAGTCGGCAAGGATTGCGTCAAGATACTCTTTTCCGCTAATAAGCTTCTTGTCAAACACCATGTATTTAAGCGCAGTCAGGCTGTCGGCTGTCGTTGCAAGTCCGGTTGCCGTGCCGCCGTAAGAATTGTACTTAGCCCCGCCTTCAGATACATCCTTACCGCTTTCCATGCAGCCCGTGGTCGAAATGGAAAGGTTCGGGAACGGGAATAGTCTCGGATATTCATGCTCTGTATAATTGTTGAGTGTAGCTGACCATGTAAGCATCCATGTAGCAATCTTTTCAAACGCAGCACGGACTTCATCCATGGATTTCATGTCTGTCAGATATCCGGAACGTACTTTCTCAGGGACCTGAACTCCGTTTATGGGGTTAATGCCGTTGTTAAGCGCCATATCCAATGCAATAGCCCAGTATATACCGCTGTGAGACATCGACGATCCGTTAGGAGCCGGATAATCACATCCTGAACCGGTGATTTCCTGGCAGCCGATAAACGCATAGTTTCTGGCATCCTCCAAAGAGAACCCAAGCTCACTTATAATGGCGGGCACGATGACCTCATCATTCTGAAGCAGCGGCAGACCGCCTACTCGCATGGAAGTTGCCATTGCGCAATCCCAGATTTCCTTTGGTGAATTCTTATTGATACGCAGTGATACTGTCGGCTCATGCAGCTCAAGGCGTGACATCGCTTCCAGAACCATATAAGAAACCGGGTTTGTAGCGTCTTCGCCGGTCTCGGGGATGAGGCCGCAGATGGTGGTATGCTGACCCAGGTGTCCTATACCTGCGGTCTGCTGCATCTTGCCGAAGCCACCGCCATAGAAAGTGTTGATTTTGAGGAAGAACGCATCGACAAGTTCCTGTGCCTTGTCCAGTGTGATTCGACCTTCCTCAAGGTCTTTTTTCAGGTACGGCCATGTGTACTGGTCAAATCTGCCCATGCTAGTTACGCCGGGATCGTTATCAACCTTAAGGAAAACATTATACATCATGACCTGCTGGCAAGCTTCCCAGAAAGTGCGTGCCGGCATTGTAGCAATCCAATCAAGGCCCTCAGCCATCTTTAGAAGTTCAGCTTTTCTCTCGGCAGTAGCCGCTGTCTTTGCCTTTTCTCGTGCGCAGTCTGCATAACGACGGGTCATGGTGATAGCGCCGTCACAGGCAACAGTGGCAGCCTTATAGAACATATACTTGCCCATATTGTCGCCCTGAACATTGCCTTCATGCGCATCAAGCCAATCCTGAGCCTCCTTGCGGATATCAGCATAGCCTCTCCTCAGGATATTCTGGAAGCCGGGCGTCAGATGACCCGGAGGCAACATTGTTGGGAAGCCGCCGACTTTTCCATAGTCAGAAGCCTGGAGCTTAAAAAAGTCCAGTGCGCCGTCCGGCAACCATTCTTCAGGCATAACGTTACCGTATGCAGCCATCTGCTGTGCAAAGATATCACGCAGTTCCTTCAGATCCGCCGGTGAGATCGCCAGCTTCTGATGAGAGTAAAGCGGGTCATCATCGGGCGCATGATGCAAGCCGTCAGCCTCAATGGGCCAGGTGTTTTCAATATCCGCCACAATCCACCTTGTGCCGTGGGACGCGCCCCAACCTTTGTTTCCAAGGTCTCCTGCAAAATATTCGTCTTCTCGGATGTCAATAGGCATTTTGGAAATGACATAGAGAGATTCGTAAGGCTTCTCAAGCATCGGCGGGAAATTATGATATTTCTGTGTTGCTTCCAGCTTTAAACGAGCCTTTTCTGCATCCGCAACGATAACTCTGTCACGAACCTTATCGCGCATTCGTTCAATGCGTTGCGTGCATGGTTTAAAGGTATACATAGAATTCTTCCTTTCGCTTGACCGTTATTTATTTATTTTAGTATACCAAATAAAACGTCATTTGTGAACCGCAATTCCAATATCAGGTACTTGATTACATCATTCCAACGGGATCATCCTATAGCCAGTTCACCAGAGTTTGGCTTAATTGGCAATGTAAAGCCGAAATTACAGTGTTTAAAATAGATATTCTGAAGAGAAAACCACGATACTTACCCCAGAGTCTGTACCGCCATTGCCGCGGTTTCGTGCTAATATTGATAATGGGCAACTCGCTGAACTGCCTTATTACTTAATGTAATCGGACAAACGAACGGTTAATGTCTCAGCATCGGATAAGTCAAAACCTCTGAAATTCAGTCCTGACCATTCCTTTGCCTTTGCCGTGAACCCCTGAAGCTCCAGCCTCTTGAAACCGTGGAGAACCTCATATTTTTCAAACGTCAGCTTCGTTACATCAGTCAGCTTCTCATTCTGGAGCTCAGCAACGAAATCCCCCACCTCACGCATTTTACCAAGGACGAAAAGGGAATTCTTTTCAAAGTCATATTCAATAAAGTACAACCGCGGTGCGCTTTCCTCAAGGAACAACTGCTTTATTCTCTTGAAGCCTGAGGTTTCATAGATAGACAGGCACGTATATAAGGAACTGACAGGGCGCTCGATATTATACAAAAATTCACCGTCGCCGGAAAAGCAAAACCCGTCATCCTGAGACCCTACTCCGACTTTTGCAACCCGGAATTTTTTAGTCAGCGTCATCGTTTCAAGAGAATACACGGCAATCATCCCCTCGGTTGATTTAACAACGAACATATTCTTCCGGGGACAAAACATCGGCGTATAGCCATATGTAATGTCCTTGAACTTCTTTATTTCATTTCCTTTATCGTCGTATACATATACCGTCTGTCCGGTGCAACCAACAGCAAATTTATCATTTTTTATGTAACTCCAAAAGTTTTTCACGATAGTACTCCTTGACTTTAATACTAGTCAGCTGAATGCAATTTACTGATTCTAGTATATATTAAGGATTTGTGTGTTATGAAACAGACTGCCAGGGCTTTGACGCGCTTTAAAATCTTGAAACGCCCGTGCTGCATTTCCGGCACACATGATATTCCAGCTTGGTAAGTTTGGGGAACGGCCTTTTTCCCAGCAGTAAGCCGTGGCGTTTGTCTACCGCGTTTTCCGTAAGCATCGGGGGCAGCTTTTCGCCCTGAGGCAGCCACAGCAGGCCGATGTCTCTTCTCCCATAAATATAGCCTTTTTCCATCTCAGCCCCGCAAAATGGACACTGCATCTTTTATCACCTCGAATACGATACTCATCGCAGCAAGCTTTATGCGTACTTAATAACTCTATCAAACACAAGGCATATTATACCATTCCAGCGTCAGCTTGCATAGCCCAAGGGCACCGTGCCCTACAATAACGGAGCAAAACGCGATGATGCTACCGTCACCGGGCCAATTATTACAGTTTAATAACCATTGTTTATAAATGTTGTTTTCTTGTATCATTTATTATATCATTTAGAAACCGACACCGGCACAAATCTTAGAAGGAGGAAGGTCATGAAGAAAGTCAAGCTCCCGGCGATCGCCGTTATTTTTTGTCTGCTTCTGACGCTCATACCCCCGGCGCTGGCTGAACAGAATACCGGCGGCAGCCTTGGCAACACCACCTATCTCGTTGGCGAATCGGCCCGCACGCTTTCGGTCGGTTCCGTCGACAAGGATACCGACTATCAGTGGCAGTCCGCCGAGGATACGACGTTCCTTCTGTACCTCGATATAAAAGGCGCTACAGGGACCTTATACACGCCATCCACCACCGAATCCGGTACATACTATTATCGGTGTAAAATGACGAATGGCAGCGCCGTCACTTTTTCAAACAAGGCCAAAATAACAGTGCTTGAAAAGCCGACACTGACACTGACGCCGGCTTCGCAAGCCGTTGCGTTTGGCACTGAGGCAGACCTGGCAGCCAAGACGCTCGATACGGACGGCTGGGAACTGATTAAAAGCTACTGGGCCTGGGGCCCTACAGCCGATGCGTCCGGCGTCACCGGAGACTTCAGCACCGCCGGTGTGTTTGCCGATACGAGCTTGTCTCAAACGATAACACGCGTGGGCTCCATCTACTATTTTTACGTCGGGCAGTACCGGGACATTGCCAACGGCACTAAAACTGTTACTGTATACAGTAACGCCGCCAAGATCACAACAGCTGTCGACAATCCCTTTACGGACATCCGCCCGTCCGACTGGTTCTACGGCGACGTCCTGTCCGCGTACGCCATGGGCCTGATCTCCGGCATGACGGAAACAACCTATAACCCGGTCGGTCACCTTACTATCGCTCAAGCCATCCGGATTGCTGCCTGCATGCACCAGTACAACGAAGCTGGGGCCGTCACGCTTACAAACAGCACAGGCCGCTGGTATGATTCGTACGTTGATTACGCCGTTTCAAACGGAATCATCACCAAGTCCGCCTACTCCGGCCATTATAATGACGCGGCAACGCGGGCGGATTATGTGAAGATTTTCTACTACGCCCTCCCCGCCGTCGAATTTACGCCGATTCACGACGTGCCGGACGGCTCAATCCCCGGCGTGTCCCTTGACGATCCTTCAGGTTATGAGATTTACGCGTTTTATCGGGCCGGCATCCTGCGGGGATATGACAATTCCGGTACCTTCTCGCCGGGCAACACCATCAAGCGCAGCGAGGTCGCGGCTATTATCTCGCGCATGATGGACAATACGAGCCGCCTCACCACCCCCTACCCCTGGCTTGAGACGGAAAACACCTAAAAATAAAAGGCGCCCATCGGCGACCTTTTCAGACAATCTAAAAAGCCCGCCGGACGGCGGGCTTCAGGCTGTAGAAAAAGCCGCTTGCGCGGCTTTTTCTACAAACAAAGGGTTCTCGCGCTGAGGCGCTCGCAAAGTAACGCTTTTCGGAAATGAATTCCTCAAAGCATTGAAATCAAACAATTTTCGCCGATGAGACCAGACAACTCGCCGTCATCACCGAAAATTAAATCGCACGGCGATTGGACGCACAAACGAAGGACAAAAAGTAATTTTTGGCAATCAAAAAGCCCGCCGGACGGCGGGCTTTTTCGTTTATGCTTTTACTGCCATTAAGGACGGCGGCTACTCGGCAAAGTCGGAATCAATCAGCTGGCAGAGCGTATCGACGGCCGAAACTTCATCTGAACCGTCTCCGATGATGCTGATCGTCGCGCCCTTGGCTACACCGAGTGACAAAACACCCAAAAGGCTTTTAGCGTTGACACGCCGGTCGTCTTTTTCGATCCAAATGCTGCTTTTGAACTCGTTGGCTTTCTGTATTAAGAAGGTGGCGGGCCGGGCGTGAAGACCAACCTGGTTCATAATCGTCGCTTGTTTGATGTACATGTGCTTTCCTCCTTAAAGAAAAACGGCAGTATTTTATTGTGTTTATAGCGCTTCATCCCATACATCTTTATATAAATACTTTACCAAAATAGCGTCTCTGCGTCAAGGCGAATTTTTAATAATTTCTTAACATTTTACAAAAACCCAGCTGTTTGACCGTTCATTTTTACAAATTATAGTTCTTTCGCGGCTTCATGGGCAGCCGTTATTTCAGCTCAATGATCGTAACGCCGTCTTCTCCCTCACCGAAGCGACCAAGCCTGTACGCTTTGACATTTCCGTCGTGTTTGAGACTCTGGTGGACAGCTTTTCGGAGTGCGCCCGTCCCCTTCCCGTGGATCACGGTCACCGTCTCGAGATGGCCCATTCGCGCGCCGTCAAGAAAACGCTCGAGCACAGGGACGGCCTCGTCCGTCATCATGCCGCGCAAATCCAGCTCAGGCTTCGTCGCGGCCGCTTTAAACGTTGCCGCCGACCTTTTAAGCTGCTTTTTAACAGCGGCCTGGGTATCGTTTTCCGTCAGCCGGACCTCGCCGGGGCCGGCCGTAATCTTCATCACGCCGGCCTGCAGCGTCAGTACGCCGTCATCGGAAACGGAAATGACGTCCGCCGTCGTACCCAATCCGACAAGCTTGACCTTATCGCCGGGCTTGATCGGCCGCATCGGCGTCGTGTCGGTGGTCTCCTCCACCGCCCCCGCCAGTGCGCCTTCCGATTCATTGAGCTTTCGAAACAGCGCCGTTTTTTCGGCGTTGAGCTTTTGCCAGTCGGACTTCCGGGCCTGATCGCGCAGGTGCGCGAGCTCATCCAGAACCTCGTTGGCCGTATCCCGTGCCTGCTTGAGTATCCGGTTGGCTTCGCGGCGGGCCAGCTGGGCAGCCTTCTCCCGCTCCCGCTCCGTCTGGCTTTTAAACTCCCGCGCCTTGGCGGCGTTTTCGCGTGTTTCTGTCAGCAATCGGCGCGTCTCGGCCTCCTCATCCTCCATCCGGCGGCGCGTATTCTCCAGGTTTTCCAGCACCTCCTCGACCGACGCGCTCTCCGTATTGACGCGGCTTTTCGCGTCCTCTATAACCTCGGCCGGCAGGCCGAGCCGTGACGAGATGGCAAACGCATTGGATTTGCCCGGCACGCCGATTAAAAGCCGGTACGTCGGCTTAAGCGTCTCCACATCAAATTCACATGAAGCATTAATGACGCCGGGCGTCGTGAGCGCGAAAATCTTCAGCTCCGAGTAATGCGTCGTGGCGGCAATGCGCGCGCCGCCGGCCCGGGCGTGCTCGATAACGGCAATGGCGAGCGCCGCACCCTCGACGGGGTCCGTGCCCGCGCCAAGCTCATCAAACAGGAGCAGCGCGCCGCTGCCGTTTTCTTGCAGGATGCCAACGATGTTCGTCATATGCGACGAAAATGTCGACAGCGACTGCTCGATGGACTGTTCGTCGCCAATGTCGGACAGTATTTTCGTATAAACGGGCAGCGCGCTGCCGTCGTCGGCGGGGATATGCAGGCCGCAATAGGCCATCGCCGATAAAATCCCCAGTGTTTTGAGCGTGACGGTCTTGCCGCCGGTGTTGGGCCCCGTGATGACCAGCGTATCAAACGCGCCCCCCAGCTCTATATCAATGGGAACAGCGGTCTTCGCATCCAGCAGTGGGTGGCGCGCGCGCTTAAGTTTAAGCGGCCCGCCGTCGCTGAGTACGGGACAGGACGCGTTGAGACGATAAGACAGCTTGGCTTTGGCAAAAATCAGATCGAGCGACGTCAGGATCGTAAAGTCCGTGATGATATCATCGCCGTGATACGCCACGTCGGCCGACAGCTCCATAAGAATACGCTCAATCTCCTGCTTTTCCTTCGCCAGCAGCTCGCGGATCTCGTTATTGAGCTCCACGGCGGCCATCGGCTCGATAAAAAACGTCGCCCCGGAGGCCGACACATCGTGGACGAGGCCCGGCACGGCGGACTTGTGCTCGGCCTTGACCGGGACGACATACCGGTCGTTCTTGACGGTGATGATGGGTTCCTGCAGCGCCTTGGAATACGTCGGTGAGGAGATGATACGGCTGAGCGTCTGGCGGATCTTGTCCGACGCGAGGCGGATCTTTCGCCGGATATCGGACAGCTCGGGGCTGGCCGAGTCGGCAATCTCCTCGATGCCGACGATGCACGTTGATATCTTGCCTTCCAGATACTTATTGGCAACGAGAGAATCGAACAGGTGGTCGATATCCGTCTTGTCGGTCCGGTCCCCCGAGGCGTACGACACGGCGCTTTGCGCCGTTCGAAGCAGCGCGGCCACGTCCAATAGCTCCGATGTATTGAGCATGCCGCCCCTGTCCGCCCGCTTCACCGAGCCGCGCACGTCCCTGATGCCGGAAAACGACGGGCTGCCCCGAAGCGTCATCATATCCCGGGCGGCCGTCGTCTCGTTCAGCCGGTAGCGTACCTCATGGAGTTCGTCCGACGGACGCAGATCCAACGCCGCCTGCTTGGCCTCCGCGCTTATCGCCTCGGCGGCGAGCAGCTCCAGCACCGCGGGCAGCTCCAGTGTTTTAAGTGATTTTTCGTACAATGTCATGATGTATCCTTTTGTTGTCTTTACAGCAACTTCTCGTATACTTTATCTTTTGAGCCCATTTCATAAACTTCAACAGGTTTACTGATATCCAGTCCCATTTCATAAAACAAAGCGGCTTCATCGTGAAGGACCTCTTTCACAGAGGATTTATAGTTTACACAGGCATCACAATCGCATCCATAACCATAATCTTTGTAATATGCCTTGTTTTTATCGGCGTCAACATCCAGTATGTAATCTCCCAGAATGATTATCATCCACTTACCTTCTTCATTTGCTCATTGTTTTAGCTTCTTCCAGGCGGAGAAGGAGTCCGCTCCTGCTCCGGGATAGAATATCAGACCATTAATGAATTACGAGCCGGATGTTTTTGCCGGGAATTTCAGCTTCTTATGCGTTTTTTTATAGTCAAAATATGTATAGATGACGGTGCCGGCCAGCAGTGCGATAAACACTCCATATGGTACGAATAATGCAAGCAGCGGGGCGCCGATATGCCAGCCCACGGACACGGCGACCACGCAAAAATCAGCACTCAAAATAACGCAGACCAACCCTCCGATAAATAAAAATTTACCGGACTTGACATTCGCGCTGTCCCACGCGTCCGACGCCGCCAAGGACCGTTTTGCTTTTTTGTGTGCCGATGCAATAATATTTTTGGGCGGTTTCCGGCACAAAACAAACCCCATCGCAGACGTTAATATCTGCGGGAGCATTACCATCGCAATATAAAATACCGCAAGCCTGCTGTCATTCATCTGATTCACCACATATCTAATATTCACACAACACTTTAAGCCTTAGCGCCGCTCATCCCCAATCCCATTTCAGAGCTTAAGCTGCTTGTAATAATCCAGCGTCTTAAAACCCCGGTCGAGCTGGACGGCGACGTAACGCTCGGCCACGCGGGACAGCCGCGCCAGCGCGTCTCCCGTCAGCTTAAAGGAAAAGACCTTTTTCGGGTCGCTGTATAGGATAAAGCGCATTGCTTCGAGCGACCCGGCGCAAAGCTCCACCGTTTCGTCTGAGCCTTTTTTGCAGGACCGGCAAAGCACCGTACCCCCGGCCAGGTCCAGAACCGGCGAATCCATATCGTCCCGGCCACAGCCAGCGCATTCCAGAACAGCCGGTTCATAGCCGGCCAGGCGCATCAGGCGCAGCTCAAACGCCGCTTTGACAAGCTGCGGGTCCTTTGTGTTTTCACTCAATAAGTACAAGGCGTTGAGTCCCAGCGGGAGGATTTCCGGGTTGGGGCTGTCCTCGTCCGATACGGCCTCCAGCAGCTCGGCGAAATAAGAACCAATCGCCAGCAGCTCGACATCGGCGCTCAGCCCCTCAAACAGCTCGATTGTCTGCGCTTCCGTCAGCGTCCAGCGGTCACGGCTGTGGTAAAGCGTCATATCCGAAAACGCCAGCGGCTGCACGGCGGCGGCCAGCCGGCTGCCCCGGCGCATCGCCCCGCGCGCCGAAACGGTGAGCTTGCCTTCCTCCGACGTTAAAACCGTTAAGATCCGGCTTGAGTCCTTATACGCTGCGGCGCGGAGGACGAGCCCTTTTGTATTTATGTACATGAGCGTATCTCCCGCTTTTATTCCCTTTACCGCGCGGCCTGCCGCAACGCGGCAGGCCCGCATTCTTCCGGTTTATTGTACGCATTCGGCTTTCTCGCGCCGGTTGTTGTCGCGAGACCGAAGTGTGCCCGCCGATTTTTTATACAAAAGATAATACTCAATATCACCGGTTTTGGCGAACATTTCCCAAAAATTTTCTGAAGACATATTCATCCCTCCCGATGATATTAGTGTTTTCCATCTAACCCGAAATATCAGCGGCAATATTTTTCATTTGTTAATTTTTTACATCTATTCTGTGTAGCCGAAATTTTTGATCATGTGCTGGCTATCCCGCCAGTTTTCCTTAATCTTGACCCACGTTTGTAAATAAACCTTCGCGCCCATAAAACGTTCGATGTCCTCGCGGGCCATCTGGCCGATTTTTTTGAGCATATCGCCGTGCTTGCCGATGATCATGCCCTTGTGGCTCGATTTCTCGCAATAGATCGTGACGTCCAGGTCAATAACGCCGTCCTCGCGCTCTTCAAACCGCGTCACCTCGACGGCCGTGCCGTGCGGCACCTCGCGCTCCAAATTCATCAGCAGCTTTTCCCGCACAATTTCGGCGACGACCTGCTTTTCCGGCTGATCGGTTACCATGCCATCGGGAAACAGCTGCGGGCCTTCCTCTGCGTATTTTTTAAATTCCTCCAGCAGCAGCCCGACGCCGTCGCCTTTTTTAGCCGAGATGGGGACAACCTCGTCAAACGTATGCTCTTCACAGTACATGGCGATGATGCCTAAAAGCGCTTCCTTTTTAACGGTGTCGATTTTGTTGATGACCAGAATGGCCGGCACGCCGTTTTCACGGATCTGATCCAGCAGCAGCTTCTCCTGCGTGCCGATGCTGTCGACCGGCTCGACGACAAGCGCCACGGCGTCAACATCGGCCACGCTCTCGCGGACGACCTTGACCATGTAATCGCCCAGGCGCGTGCGCGCCTTGTGAAAGCCGGGCGTATCGAGAAGGACAACCTGTGTATCGCCGTCATTGACCACACCGAAAATACGGTTGCGGGTCGTCTGCGGCTTTGGGGTAACTATGGCGATTTTTTCGCCGGTCAGGGCATTAACAAGCGTTGATTTACCGACGTTCGGCCGCCCTGCTATCGTGATCATGGCTGTTTTTGTTGTCATATTTAAATCTCCTGAAAATGAAAAAAAACATAAGGGGTACGGTAAGAACCAGACAAACGGCCAGCGCCGGCTTATCCACTAAAAGAGACAGCGCGCGCGGCCATTTTTCGCCGTCGATGAAAATAATCCCGCCAACGATGGCGCTGGCGGCGGAGAACATTAACACGCCGCCGGCTGTCATGTCCTTGACGAGCCCGATAAGGGTGCTGCGGCTGGGGTGCAGCGCGTCACACAGCTTCTCGATGGATGTATTGAAAATCTCGGCTCCCATAACGGCGCCGATGCAAAGAATGACGGCGGACCATTCCGCCCGGGTCAGGCGCGTGAGCGCTGAAGCAATGATGACGTAAAAGGCCACCACCAGATGTATTCGGAAATTTCGCTCTGTCCGGATGCAGGACAGGAGCCCCTTGAAGGCGAACTCAAAGCTCTTTTTCATCAGCCGAGCTCCATTTCCCTTATAATCGCTTTTTCCCGCGCGCGCATTTGCCGCTTATCCGGGCCTTCATCCATGTGATCGTATCCCAGCAGGTGGAGTACGGAATGAACGACGAGATAGTCGGCCTCCTGGTCGACGGATTGCCCGAAGCGCCGCGCCTGATCTTTTATCCGATCGTAGGACAAAACGATATCCCCTAGGGCCACGCGCCCTGTGTCACGGTTGATATCGGCTTCAGTCGGGTCAAACCGTCCGGGTACGAGCTCCAGCATTGGAAAGGACAAAACGTCCGTTGGCCGGTCGATATTCCGGTGCGCTCTGTTAATTGCCTGGATGGCGGCATCGTCCGTAATGAGAATACTGACCTCGCACGGCTTGTCCGCGCCCTCGGCCCGGAGCGCGTATCGGACGGCGCGGCGCAAGCGGCTGATATCGAGCAGCATCCCGATATTTAAAATCCGGCTATGAATGTATATTTCATGCTTTTCCACTTGGTTTTCTCCTGCCGCGCGATCCGCCCTCGGACGCACCGGAATTTGAACGCGCCGGAGCCGGTTTTGATTTCTCATACTGCTCGTAGGCGGCTATAATATTTTGTACGAGGACATGACGCACGACATCCGAGCCGGACAACCGGCAGACGGCAACGTCGGGCACCTTATCGAGTACGCGCATGGCCTCCTTGAGGCCGCTTGTCTTGTCGGGCGGCAGGTCAATCTGCGTGATATCGCCTGTGATGACGATTTTAGAGCCGAAGCCAAGCCGCGTCAAAAACATCTTCATTTGCTCGCGGGACGTATTCTGCGCCTCGTCGAGGATGATAAACGAGTCGTCAAGCGTCCGTCCACGCATATACGCCAGCGGCGCAACCTCAATGTTGCCGCGCTCCAAGTACTTGGCATATGTGTCGGGCCCGAGCATCTCAAACAGCGCGTCATACAGCGGGCGCAGATAGGGATCGACCTTGCTTTGCAGGTCTCCCGGCAGAAAACCGAGCCGCTCGCCGGCCTCAACGGCCGGGCGCGTGAGTATGATGCGGTTGACCGCTTTATCTCGGAAGGCCGCCACGGCGGCGGCGACAGCGAGATACGTCTTGCCGGTGCCGGCCGGGCCGATGGCCAGCGTGACAGTGTTTTTAGCCACGGCCTCGATATAGGTCTTTTGTCCGAGAGTTTTGGCCTTGACGGGCTTGCCCTTGGCCGTGACGCAGATGACGTCTCGCGCAAGCGTTGTAATCTGATCGTCATGGCCCTGGCGTACAAGACCGATTATATACCGGACGTTGCGCGCGTCAATGCTTTCGCCCTTGGCCGCCAGCGACAGCAAACCATTGATCGACCGCTCGGCCAAAGCGACGTTTTCCTCGTCGCCGGCAATGCTCAGCTCTGAATTCCGGTCGGTAATAACAACGTCCAGTTCGTTTTCTATGAGCCGCAGGTTCTCGTCAAAGGAGCCGAATACGTCGATGATATGCTCAAGCCTGTCAACGCTCATAGTTTTTTCCGCCATAGGTGTGTCTCCGTTTCATCAGTAATTTATTGCGCCGGTTCCTCCTCCGGCTCGGACAGCGCCGCCATTTGGAGCTCCTCCTGCGTAAAGGGACGCTCGGCCGCAATCTGCTCCAGGCATTCCGCGGTCAGTGTAACCGTGACGACGCCGTTCTCAAGTGTCGTGCTAAAATCCGTTTTGACGACATCACCGCCCGACATCAGGTCCAGGCGTTCCAGAAGGCTCTTTTGCAAAAGCGTCTCAGCATCCAGAACGCTCAGCTGCGCGGCAACCGCGTCATATTCGACGTATTCGTCGCGCACCACAGCAATAGGTAATGTGAGCCCGCCCGGCAGCGTCAAATATTTCACCGTTGTAATTTTATCATATCCGGGAAAGGAAATTCCAGCATTAAAATATAAATTTATCCTGTTGCCCGCAATGATGAGCGCTGTTTTCTTTTCTTTTTCGCCTGTATAGGCCTTCTCATACGTTTCCAGTGCCGTCTGGGCCGACAGCTCGTACCAGGTCCGCGCCCAGATGTCGCCCATAGCGTGTACCGTTCGCTTATCGCCCACCAAGGAATCCATAATACCGCTTATCAGAATATCGCCGGTCGTGACCGAATCACCTTTCTTCAGGGTGCACGCGCCTTCCAGTACGCTCGTTTTTTCTATTATACCCGGTTTAACGGCATAGACCATCATCGGCGCGTCCTCGTCGAGAATTTCCGGTTTTTCGATACGCTCTCGGACCAGAATTTCAGCACGGCTGCCGTAAACATTGACGGCAATCCACGACAGATCGGGAATGCGTAATATCAAATCGTTAGAAATGGCCTCAGAGACGATCGTCGGGCCAAACGAGCCGATGCCGACCCCCTGGTCTTTCATCGCCGACAGAATCTGCTGCTTCGTTACCCGATCATTACCGTACACGTCGATCTCCCAAACAAATAACGACATCGCCCATACGGCGACAAAAACAACTGCAGCGCCGGCCAACAGTATGTAGCGTTTGCGTAAACGCCAGAGGAAAAACGGTACGCCTTCTTTTTTGACCTCTACAATTAAAAAGCCGGCTTTATCGGCCAGTCCCGTCAGCCTGCGATAACCGCTGATATGCAGGCTCAGACGAACCGTCGTCGCATCGGTGCGCTTAAAATCCCAAAATTCGATATTGTTGAGCGCGCACAGATTGATGAGCCGTTCCGGATACGGAATTTCAACGGTCACCCGAACGCTGCCCCGGAAAAAATTCACCGCTTTTTTCATGATTGTAAACCCCTAATATTATTCCATATCGATGCCGTGTATGAGCCCCTTGACGAGAATCTCTTCCGAATTCATGGCGCTGATATCCATTTTTTCACCACGAATTGTCACAATAATTGCCCCGCCATTTATAACGATAAGGCTCGGGTCGTATTCCAGAAGTCCCTGGTGGCACTCTATATGCAGCCGCCTGTTGCCGGTAACCGTCAGCTTCGGCATTCCGCCCAGGACCTCCCCGGGCAGGTCAAATTTATCGACGGCCCGGTCCAGAATATTGCCGGCGCCCTTTTCGCTTTTATCCGATCTCAAGAAAACGCCCCCTGTAGCGGCGGGAGTGCGCCGCGCCGATTATCGGGCGAATAACCGCCCGCGCCTGATTATTGTTTAGGTATGGCTTGTGTCATTACCTATGTTTATGCACACTTCGGAAAAAATACGCCCCATCGCGCATATGCTTTCTCGAAGGTGATGAATACATGCCCATTATCAGGTTTCGAAGAAAAGTATTTGACGTTTTGATCATCCTCGCGGTTTTCGCGGCCGCGGGGGCGCTTCTTATATATCCGACACAGACGCTGGATGCTGCCGCCAACGGCCTGCAGCTGTGCCTGAACGTGATCATCCCGTCGCTTTTCCCATTTTTCGTTTTATCAACACTCATCGTGCAGACAGGAATCGCCCGGCACTTCGGGCGCGTTCTGGAGCCGGTGATGCGCCCGCTTTTCAATGTAGGCGGCACATGCTCGGCGGCTTTTGTGCTTGGCTTCATCGGCGGGTATCCGGTGGGCGCGAAGACTGTCATCGCGCTGTACAGTACCGGCAGCTGCAGCAAAACGGAGGCGGAACGGCTCTTGTCGTTCTGCAACAACTCCGGGCCGGCGTTTATTTTCGGCGTTGTCGGGGCCGGGGTTTTTTCCAGCAGCAAAATCGGGTTGATACTGTATCTGGCCCATACGCTTGCGTCCGTATGCGTCGGTATCCTGTTTCGGTTCTGGGGACGAAAAAACGAAAAAAAAGAAGGCCGCCGTCTGCCGCAAACACCGGCCAAGCGTTTTACCCCCGCCTTTGTCGACTCCGTTACCTCGGCGTTTCAAACGACGATTAATATCTGCGGGTTTGTCATCTTCTTTACGATTATTATTAAAATTTTATTCCTGTCGGGCTTTCTGCCGCTGCTGGCCTCACTAATTGGGGCGGTCTTCGCGCCGTTTGGCTTTGATACGACCTGGGCCGAGCGGCTATTAACGGGACTCATCGAGCTCACGAGCGGCGTATGGACACTGCAGGGCGCGGCCGGCGAGCTGTCGCGCGCCATGGCAATGGCGGCGTTTATGCTGGGCTGGGCGGGACTGAGTATCCATTGTCAGGTTCTCTCGTTCATCGGCGACAGCGGGCTGTCGGTCCGCACGTATATATATGGCAAGATCCTGCAGGCCGGCATCTCCGCCGTGTTTGCATACTTCATGGCGCGCATCTTCGTATTTGATCTGCCGGCATCGTCCTACCTCGCGCACACCGTCACGGCTGTCGCCACAACCGATTTTATTTCCGCGCTTTTAACGTCTCTCTTCAGTGCTGGGGCTGTGCTGCTGCTGTTTTTAATTGGGGCCCGATGGGGTATGCTCAGACGCCAAAATGATATAAGATTAAAAACGCACCGATAACGGTTATATTGATACACAATCCTTCAGTCAGCTTTTTCCCACTGGAGCCATTCCCTCTTCTGTCACGGCTGGCGCCGTGACACCTTCCTCCTGGGGAAGGCTTCTTTATTTTAGGCACTTGAAGCTGACTCAGGCAGACTTCGAACATCGGCGTATACATATGATGGACAGCCCCTTTCTTGTGTAGTATTATTTTACATATTAATAAATCGTCTCTATAAGGTGAACACAGATGAAAAAAATACTGACTCTCTTTCTGATACTAAGCCTGGCGCTGACCGTATCCGCCTGTTCAACAGCCAATATTAAGCCTCTTGACAAACTTCCGGCGGACTACAGCTACGAGGACGCTATTGCCGATGGTAGTGTCACATTTAAAAACGGCGACGTCACAAACGGAGAATCGATCTGGCAGGAATTTTTAGACGCGGTCGACAACGGGAAAAACGCGACCGTTCGTCTGGCTTATTACTATACGATTGAAGACCCGTCGCGTTACGCGCCGGAACTGTACGAAGAGGTCAAAGACGACTACCCGATGCTATTCATCAAGGACCTGACCTTTGACGACTCTCAGTACGTTACCGAAAGCTATGAGGACGACAAACTGATCACAGACACGTACAAATATCTGATGAAGTACGAAGGCGCACCGAGAAGCGAAACGGCTTTATATTATTCCTATCTTTATTATGTTCTGGTTAACGACGACACGCTCACATGGGATGAAATTGAGTGGGGCATGCTCAGTTCTCAGTCGGGCACTTATATCCCTCATGACCTCGTGTACTCAGACCTGGAATATAAAAGCGGCCTGACGATTTCGCCCATGCCGGCGAAATAAGCCGACGGCGGCTGGAACAACATTATTAGTTAGAAGAGTTTGACGAATCAGACTGTTTCCAGCGCGTATAACAGCGAAAATGAGGCGGGATGATTATCATCCCGCCTCATTTATTAGCCCAGCTTCTCAGCCCATTCGGCTTCTCTAAAACCGATGAGTACGATGTCCTCGCCGACGAGGATCGGGCGCTTGACAAGCATCCCGTCCGTTGCTAAAAGTTCCAGCTGCTCCTCGTCTGTCATGGACGGCAGCTTACTTTTTATATCGAGCGTACGATACCCCTGTCCGCTGGTGTTCCAAAAACGCTTGATCGGCAGCCCGCTTGTTTTATAAAATCCCCGCAGCTCATCCGCCGTCGGATTGTCCGTCTTGATATCACGATACGTATACGCGATACTATGATCGTCAAGCCAGCGGCGCGCCTTGGCGCACGTCGTGCATTTCGGGTAGCAGATAAATGAAAACGGCATGATGCATTCTCCTCTGATATATCCGCTTGATGCGGCTTTGTCTACAGTCCTAAGGCCGCTGAAAACAGCGGCCTTAAGCATTATTACCGGTAAGTATACAATAAATGCCCATGCGATCCGGCAGTTATTTGCCGACGTCTGCTGAGCCTGGTCAGCGTGCTGTGTTACGGTGTTGTAACGGCAGAAGAGCCCATATTGTCGCGGAAGTCGATGATGGGATTGACGCCGTCTCCCATGACCTGCGGCAGCTGACCGTCCCATTTCTCAATTTTCTGGTATTCCAGATACGCCTCAGACTGTGCCAGCTGGTTTTGTATAACCTCGATGGAGTAGGCCTCGGCATCAGCCTGTGCCTTCATAGCTTTGGCCTCAGCCTCCGCATTGACAACCTTCTGCTCTGCCTCAATCTTGACCCGGTTGAGCTCCTGCTCAGCTTTAAGCGCTTCCTGCTGAGCGGTCTGTTTGGCCTCGATGGCGTTGCTGAACGCTTCGGAAAAGCTCAAATCCGTAATGTTGAACACTTCAATAATCAGACCGTAAGCCGCAATTTTATCCGTCAGTGTGTCGGAAATGCTATTGCTGACGATCTGACGTTTGGTGATAAGCTCTTCCGCGCTATACTGCGCGGTGACAGCTTTTACAGACTCCTGGATAGCCGGAATAATAATGACTTCTTCGTAGGCGCGGCCGACCGTTTTATACAATGTCGGTGCATAAGCGTCAGACACACGGTAGTTGACGACAATGGTCGTGCTGATGTTTTGAAGATCACGTGAAGCCGCGGCGCTTGTCGCTTCGACTTTCTGTGTTTTTGTATTCATTTTTGTTACATTCGTTATAAACGGCATTACCGTATGTAGCCCCTCATAAATCGGCTCGTCTTTAACCGCGCCGAAAACCGAAACGACGCCTACCGTGCCTGAATCAATTGTCTTAATGCTGGAAAAAGCGGTAATGAGCAAAATAACAAGGACGATGCTTGCTATAACGATCATCCTTATTTTCTTGGGTTGTACAGTCGAATTCTGCATAATAATCACATCCTGTTCTTTAATGGTATTGATTATATCAGAATTTTTAACTGTCCGCAATGAAACCGTACTGTATAGAGTAAAATGGGCAATGCTCATCAGATATGTGTTCCGTGTAAACTAAAAAAGCTAATAAACACCATTTTTATTTCGATATAGATAATAGTCACTTATTTGTATTATTCGTCGAACACAATTTTGTTGATTTTAAACAATTTTCAGCTTTTGGAGGTGCACGATGTCTTTTTTCAAGAATTTAAAAGTATCCGTTAAGCTTTGGATGATCGTTATTCCTGCCATTTTAGTACTGGCAGGACTACTGTGGCTATTTGTCACGCGTTCCAACGACATTTTAAAACAGTCGGAAACGGTACTCTATGATGAAGTGTTTTACAGCACGGCCCTGATCCTGAACGCCGACAGAGATTTTTATCAAGCCGCTATTGCTGAGAAAGAGCTCTATCTGGATCCATCCCTTTCGGGCGATGCGTCGCAAGCGCTACTCAAAGATTTCAATGACAACGTCAGTCAGGTGCTCGATGAAAGAATTACTGAAGCGATGAATAACCTGATGAGTAATCATGCACTGTACACGGAATACACACACGCAGACACCAACATAACGCTCGAACAGCTCTATGCGGACTTTATCAGTAATTTTTCTGCCTGGCAAAACTCATATGATATCGAAACCCGGACAGGAGACATGGCGGCGCATGAAAAGTACTTCACGCTTGCCAGAGATGATATCAATCTGATGACCGAGTTGCTGGAAGATTACGCAAACACCAAGTCGGTACAGATGGCTGATGACGTTAAAAGCAGTATTACCGCCTCGGTTATCATTGTTACGGCCGTTATACTGTTTATCCTCGTGCTATCGCTTGTCATTGTTATTTACCTGCAAAACAATATCAAGTACATAACGGATGTCAGCCAGCGTATTGCGGCGGGCGAACTTTCTATCGCCATTGATCAAAAACGGATCAGTAAGGATGAGATCGGCAAACTGTGCGACGCAACCGGAAAGATCCTCAACCAACTCAATGTCTACGCCAACTACATTGAGGAAATCACCGACACCCTTAACCTCATGTCCTCGGGAGATATGCGCATCCAGCTTCAGCAGGATTATGCCGGGCATTTCCTGCCCATCAGAGAAGCTTTCACAGGGATCTCCGAATCGCTCGGCGGCACACTGCAGACGATCCGGTCAGCATCCGAACAGGTTAACAGCGGAGCGGCCATGATATCCTCCGGCGCTCAAACGCTGGCCTATGGGACAGAAGAACAAGCCAGCGCGGTGGAGGAGCTTTCCGCCATCATTGACAAGGTTACGGAGGATACAACAGGCAACCTCGAAATCGTGTCCTCAGCGGGGGAAAGTATGGATACGACTCTAATCAAAATCGACGAAAGCACCCGATATATGCAGGACATGCTTACGGCAATGACATCCATGGGCGAGACGGCCAACAAGATTAAGTCCGTCATCAAGTTGATCGACGACATTGCTTTTCAGACAAATATTCTGGCTTTAAACGCCGCCGTGGAGGCCGCGCGCGCCGGACAGCATGGGAAAGGATTTGCCGTCGTGGCCGGCGAGGTTAAAAATCTTGCCACAAAAAGCGCCAATGCCGCCAAGACAACGTCTGAGCTGATCGGCTCATCCATCAACTCCGTTGAGCAGGGCATAAAAATTGCGGGCAGTACGGCAGATGCCCTTAATGAGCTTTCCGATAAAATTAAAATCATCGGCCGGTCCTTCTCCGACATCTCCTATTCCTCCACCCGGCAAGCCGAGGCCATCAGTGAAATCAAACTGGGCATTTCACAGATTTCCGCCGTCGTAACAACGAATACGGCAACAGCGGAGGAAAGTGCTTCAACCAGCCAGGAACTTTCCAGTCAGGCCGAACTGCTGCATAACGAAGTTCTTCGATTTAAACTCACTCAATCCAGCAATTAAAAAGCTGATTATCCTCTTCTTTTGACATAAACGTAAACCGGACGACGAGCCATTGCTTCGTCGTCCGGTTTACGTTTATCTCCTGAGCGGGAAATCAACGACAATTCCAAAGTATTGCCGGAGAGCCTGGGAGAGCTCGTCCTCCGTTTCGAGTGCTTTTTCGGTAACCAGTCCGTTATGATGAATTCGGAGCACGTTGTCATTGATGGAGACGCTGCCGCTGTCGGTTGCGATGTTGACCATGCGCGCACGCTTAAAGCCGGAATTGGCATTTCTGGACTGATATTCGTTCGGCGCGAGAAAATCGACATTTTCACATGGTCGTTCTGAAAATTTAAGAATCTTTTCCCGTCCTTCCGGCGTCAGGCGCCAGATCACTGTGTCGCCGTCGGCGGCTTTGTCAAATATAAACTCGTTCTCACCAGAACGCTGGGGGTCGGGATTATCAAGGTCGAGCGCCGTACAGGGCTGCGGTCCGCCGAAGCCGACATCGCAGAAATAGCGCTTACCGTCCAGCAATATGATATTTGCGCGGTGGGAAATCGGCATATAAATGTCCAGCCGCCAGACAACACGTACGGAAATAGGAAATCCCTTAAACCCCAGGTTTTTAAGCAGACTCATAAAAAGTCCGTTGAGTTCGAAGCAGTAGCCGCCCCGACGGCGCGTCACAATCTTGTCATAAAGGCCGGCTGTATCCAGCCGGATTTCACGCCCGGCGTCGTAAACGTCCAGATTTTCAAACGGCACAGCCATCTGGTGTGCCCGGACGAGGCTGTCCAACGTGGTCTTGTCCGGCGTCAGCGGCCCGGTATAATTAAGACGCTCCAGATATTGCTGCCGGTCGGGCAGGGGTGCGTAATATTCCTCAAACATGCATCAGTGTCCTCCGTTTTATGTTTTACCTTTATTAGTTGAAAGTTTACGTCAGTTGTGTATAATAATATTTGATACGCTAGTAAGCACTGCGCAAATTGATTTGGATGTCTGGACGAGAAGATTTTTTGTCAGTTCGTTCAAAATACGCAGGCAATACTTTGTGTATTAACGAGGCTTTTTGGGCGAACCGGCGGAACTTAATCCGTTCAGATGCCGACAGCCGATTTGTGCAGTGGTTACTTTAGGCAAACGCCCTGGATTACCGGCATACCGTACTCACTGAGGGAGGTGCTTCATGCTGTTCAGCCGTAATATTCTGCCGTCCTGCTCCTACTGCCGTTTCGGCAGCGTCATCGGCGGCGGCGAGGTCGCCTGTATCAGACGCGGTATCATGTCAGCCGCCGGTTGCTGCCGGCAGTATGTATACGATCCGCTCAAGCGCGTACCTGACCGGCAAATGCAGTTTAACGTACACGCTCTTGCCGATAAATTCCCGGAGGATATCAATTATGATCCCGAGGCTGAGCGCGAGGCTCAGCTGGAGGCGGAAATTAATGCCCGGCTCAATGAAGAGCTCAAAACACAGCTGGATTTTGAGATGCCGGAATAAGCACAGTCGTCCAGGTATTATAAATGCTCAGCGTTTTAACCCGACAATTTGACAGTTTACTACGCCGTGTTCGATTTCGAGCACGGCGTATGTATTTTTCCAGGACCCCACACTGCCGGGATTGACGATCAGAAGACCATCTACGGATTCCTGAAGCGTTAAGTGTGTATGACCGAATAAAAGGATGTCCGCGCGGCGTGAAAGAGCTGAATTGAGTAAGGCGCCGAGCCCCGTCTTCACGCCGTACAGATGGCCGTGCGCCATAAAAATACGCTTGCCTTCCTTAACGAATTCATCATACTCCGGCTCATCCGAACGGCCGTCACAATTACCCCGGACGGCCCGCAGCTCAATGTGCGGGTACGCCTCGCGCAGCGGCACGCAGTCCTGCGCATGATCGCCGAGATGGAGTATCAAGTCCGGTCGCTCGTCGAAAACGGCATCCAGCATCACCTGGGTTTGGCCGTGCGAGTCGGAAAAAACAAGAATTTTCATAATGTCTCCCGTAGAAAGCGAAAGCAGACGGCGGACGGGGCGGTGCCCGCGCATTGTGTGTAACCACTTGCCGCTCAATGAATATACTGATTTAGAACACTGTTTCAGGCTCAAGCGAAGCGGTCTTTATCATAACGTAATCGAAAGGATGGTCAAATGATGGATAATGATCTGGGCAAGATGGCCAATGACTTACTCAATTCCTCGGAAGGGGCTAAACTCAGCGAGAAGAAAGACGATATCGAAAAGCTGATTAATTCTCGGGAGGGCCAGAACGTCAAGAACATGTTGAGCGGAAATGAGGCCAACCTGAAAGCCGCTTTTGCTAACGGCGATATGTCCACACTACAACAAGCACTGGCAGAAGTACTTAAAACGGAGGACGGGGCCAAACTGGCCCAGCAGATTCAAAACCTGATGAAATAATTCGGATACCGTATGGAGGCGCTTATGAGCGAGTTTGACGATAAACTGAACAAGATCCTGTCGTCTCCGGAGGATATGGAAAAAATCCTGAATATGGCCCGCTCGCTCACTGGCGCCTCTTCGGCGCCGGCCGAGGGGGGCGGAGAACAAGCTCCGGCGACGCCCGATCTTGGCTCTATCTCTTCGGCGCTTGGCGATTTGGACCCGAAGCTGTTTCGTATGGTCACCCGTTTGGCCAGCGAGTATAAATCCGGAAACAACGACAAATCGGCATTGCTTAATGCCATGAAGCCTTATCTCAGAGAAGACCGGCACGCCAAGATCGACAAGGCGGCCGAGATCGCAAAACTGGCCAGGCTCGCCAAGGTGGCTTTTTCGGAGCTGTCTGGAGGTGACTAATGTATAATAGATACATCGGCAATACCGGGAAATTTGTCCGCGTAGATGACGGCCCTGCTTTAGCCAGAGCCGGCATCGGACCGGCGCACGCGCCGCCGCCCCCGGCTTCCCCACCGCCGCCACCGCCACCGCCAACAAATATAAAAAGCGAATCGGCAGGCGGCTTACTCAGCGGATTGGGTAGCTTGGGCAACTTGGGCAGTTTACGCAATTTATTTGGCGGCGCGGGAAAAAGTCTGTTTGGCGGCAAGGGACTCTTAGGCGGAGCGGAAGGCGGATTTTTCGGCGGCCTGAGAGGCGGGCTTCAGGATATGCTCGGCAATCTGCCTTTCGGCCTTGATATCGGCGATATCATGCTGCTTCTGATGCTGCTGTTCTTCTTCATGGAAAGCGGGGATGAGGAATTTATCATCATATTGGTAATTATCGCCATCAGTGTCTTCAGAGACCACTGATGGCCTCCTGATTTCGGAC
The DNA here is from genome assembly GCA_963675425.1 of uncultured Sporobacter sp. Lineage (GTDB taxonomy): Bacteria > Bacillota > Clostridia > Oscillospirales > Oscillospiraceae > Sporobacter. The sequence continues at coordinate 3,936,279 of OY776214.1, forward strand.
AAGCCGTGAAGCGGGCAGGTCTCGGTTAAGCAGGTTAAATTAATCGCCGCTGATGGCCGGTGTACCGTCCGGCAGATCAAAGCGCGCAGCATCCACATCCGTCGTATACCCCAACGCGGACATCTCATAGACCTTCGTCGTTCCGTCATACTGCTCCGCACCAACCAACAGGCCTGTTTTGGCCGATATGTAACAGGTCGTCAGATACTGAAGCTTCCCCGCTCTGTAACGAACAACAATACACATCTCACCGTTATAATTTTCGTAGTCGGCAAAGGTAATGTCCGACGGTTCAACGTCCAATACATCCTCATAGGTCAGGAGCATCTGGTACATGTCCGACAGCTTCATGTTGTTTTCAGACGCGTCAGGCTCCGAAATATAATAATCATCATCGCCGTCATTCCAGACATAAAGCGTCCTGTCGACGATGATGATGTTTTTATTCTGTCCGCCGCCATGGATTTCCACAGATCTGGCAGCATCCAAAACGGCTACGTCAATATCATATTCGGCGGAACCGTCGGCATAATAGCTGATCACGACGAGCTGCCGCGAATATTGGGTCGGCCTTTGCAGCGAGGCTATGACCTCCTGGACCGTATCCGTTGTGACCTCTACGCGTGCCAGTCCCCCGTCCGTTGCCAGCGAGCCGCTTTGAGTGCCCGGCGGATCGGAAACGCCGACGGGTGTTTCCGGCAGGTTCATCTGGCGTGTCTCCATGGAGATCCTGGACAAGAGCAAACTGACAGCGATGACGAGCACGGCAAGAACGGTGCCCGCCAGCGTTATAAAGCGCACTCTTTTAGAGCTCATCCCTATCCTCCGGCTCTATAGAATCTGAACCACGGCCGCTTTTGCCGTCCTTATCCGTCCCGCCTGCGTTAACCGTTTCTTTGGGCCGCGACGCTTCTTCATCTGTACCGTCATCCAGAGCTGGCGCGTCCAGTGTATTATCGTCATCTTTTGCGTCCGGACTGCGCGTTGCGTCATCTTCGCCCGCCTTGTCGTCCGGCCGGTCATCCTGATGGATACGGTCTCTTTTAATACCCTTGGATATAAAGTAGCCAATGATACCCGCAACAAAGAACGAAACAACCAGTATGATGGCGCGTATCTCGCCGCGTGTTGCAATCACAACGGCCGCCATGCCCAGAACGCCGCTGATGGCGTAGGCAATTGCGACGGCCTGCTTCTGGTTGAAGCCCATGTCAATGAGCCGGTGATGGAAATGACCGCGGTCCGGCTTCATGGGGTTCTTGCCTCTCAGCAGCCGTCGAATAAAGGAAAACGCCGTATCGAACAAGGGCAATCCGACGACCAGGAACGGCACAGCAAATGAAATAAAGGCATACCATTTAAAAAGCCCGATAATGGATACGGTAGCCAGCACGTAACCAAGAAGCAGCGCGCCTGTATCTCCCATAAATATCTTAGCCGGATTTTTATTATACGGTAAAAATCCGATGCATGAGCCAGCCAGCGCCGCCGTGATAACCGCCACATTACCGTCGACCCCGACGAGCGCGATGACGAGCATCGTAAACGACGAGATCGTTGATATCCCGGCCGCCAGGCCGTCCAGGCCGTCGATCAGATTGACGGAATTCGTGATAGCCACAATCCAAAGCACGGTAAGGGGCACGGACCAGCCGCCCAGGACGAGGTATTCCGAGTTGCTCCAGATGCTGAGGTTTGATAAAACATTGATGACGACGCCATAATAGACGGCTATGAGCGCTGCCGCAATCTGAACAACGAACTTAACGAGAGCCGGCAGCGGAACGATATCGTCGATCACGCCGATGATCACAACGACAACCGAGCCAAGCAGAATCCCCTGTACTTCCCTGGTGATGTCGGCAAACAGCACAACGCTCAGGATAAAGCCGATAAAAATGGCAAGGCCTCCCAGGCGCGGGATCGGCTGCGTGTGCATCCGGCGCGCATCCTTCGGGACGTCAATCGCGCCGACGCGGTTGGCAAAGGATTTAACGATCGGCGTCGCGGCGAAGCTGATGATAAAGGACGCTGCAATCGCCAGACCCACCTGTATAAAAAGTTTATTCAGCATAATCGCTCCAGACGGCACGCTTTTAAGCGGCCTTAAGCCGCCGTATACACAGCGCGCCGGCCGCCGTTGCGGCCGGCGGCCGGCCGATTCTCTGTATAGTCTGTGTTTACCGCCTCTTTGGACGGGTTCATGTTTGTTTTGTTCCGTTTTGCCCGCTTTGCTGACAATTCTTAGTAGCCGTAGGCAACAGCTCGTAGTCAAAGAAGGCGTAAGCACCTGCTTTTCATCTGTAGGGTAATATTATCTCTGGACAAAGCCGACTTTTTTATACACCTTGCGCAGCGTTTTGCTCGCAGCGTACGCTGCCTTTTCGGCGCCGTCCTTGTACACCTTCTCCAGATAGGCCTTATCGGAAAGCATACGCGCAGCCTCCTCTCGGAACGGACGCAGCATCTCCACAACGGCTTCGCCGACCGCCAGCTTGAAGTCACCGTAACCCTTCCCTGTAAATTCGTTTTCAATGTCTTCAAACGATTTGCCCGTGGCAACGGCATAAATCTGCATAAGATTGGATACCCCCGGCTTACCAGCGACGTCGTAGCGCACACGCGTCTCGCTGTCTGTAACGGCGCGCTTGAACGCGCGCATGATATCCTCCGGCTTATCCATGATGCAGATGCAGCCGCCGTTATCAATATCGGACTTGGACATCTTGCTTGTTGGGTCCTGCAGGCTCATGACGCGCGCACCGACCTTCGGAATAAACGGGTCGGGCATTGTAAAGACGTCGCCGTAAATACCATTGAAACGCGCGGCGATATCACGCGTGAGCTCAAGGTGCTGCTTCTGGTCCTCGCCGACCGGCACAAGATCGGCCTGGTACAGGAGAATATCGGCCGCCATAAGCGACGGGTATGTGAAAAGGCCGGCGTTTATATTGTCGGCGTTCTTTTTCGATTTATCCTTAAACTGCGTCATACGCGACAGCTCGCCGAACATGGTATAGCAGTTTAACACCCAGGCCAGCTCCGCGTGCGCGGGCACCTGGCTCTGGATGAAAATGACGTTTTTTTCCGGATCGAGACCGCAGGCGATGTATTGGGCAATCTGCTCGAGCGTCGTCCGGCGCAGCACAGCCGGTTCCTGCCGCTCGGTGACGGCGTGAAGGTCGGCCATCATGTAATAACAGTTATACGTCTCGGCCAGCTCCACCCAGTTCTTGATGGCGCCAAGGTAGGATCCGAGCGTCAGTGCGCCGCTGGGCTTAATACCGGACAGAATTGTCTTTTTTTCTTCCATTTGAGATTCATTCCTTAATTTGTTGATAACCCGCATTGTCTGGGAATCGGGTTGCGGGAGGCGGGTTAAATCAAAGCCCGTATTCCTGCGCAAGCTTCTTAAACGCCGGCAGCGAGCGCTCAATCATGTCTTTGGAAACACAATAGGCAATGCGCACATAGCCGGGGCAGGCAAACGACGTGCCGGGGACGAGCAGCAGATTGTACTTTTTAGCCTTCTGGACGAACGCCTTGTCGTCCTCCGGCGTTTTCATCCACATATAAAACGCGCCCTGCGGGAATACGCATTCAAACCCACAGCCGGTAAGTCCGTCGTACAGGAGCTTTCTGTTGGTGTCATACGCCCCGATATCGGTTGATTCATTCAGGCAGCGCGCCACCGCCAACTGCTGGAGTGACGGCGCGTTGACAAAGCCGATGACGCGCGTGGCGATACAGGCCGCATTAAAAACAAGCTGAAAATCCTCGACCTCGGAGGGTATGAGCAGATAGCCGATGCGCTCGCCGGGGAGGGATAGCGACTTGGACCAGGAATAGCAAACCAGTGTGTTTTTATAGAATTTCGTGATGAACGGCACATCAATACCATCATAAGCCAGTTCGCGGTATGGCTCATCGGAAATAATAAAAATGCTCGTGCCGTATTCCTTCTGCTTAGCCTCCAGCACCGCGGCGATTTTTTGAATCGATTCGGCTGAATAGACGACACCGGTAGGATTGTTTGGCGTGTTTAAAATAACGGCTTTTGTCTTGGGGGTTATGAGGGCGGCCAGCTTATCGGTATCGGGCTGAAAGCCCGGGATATTCGGCTCCACAGCCTTGAGCACGCCGTCGTAATTGCCGACGTAGTTGCCATATTCCACAAAATACGGCGCGAATACGGCCACCTCGTCGCCGGGATTTAAAAGCGTTTTAAACGCGACGTTGATGGCGCCCGCCGCGCCCACTGACATAATAATATTGTTGGCGTTAAACGACGTATTAAACCGTCTGTTAAGCGAATCGGCCACAGCGCGCCGCGCCGAATCAAAGCCGGCATTGGACATATAGCCGTGGAGCGTCACGGGCTCTTCGCTCGTCAGAATATCCATCATCGCTGTCTTAACAGCCGCCGGCGCCGGAAAATTCGGGTTGCCGAGGCTGAAATCATACACATTCTCGCGGCCAAACTCTACCGCCATTTTAGCACCTTCCTCAAACATCGCGCGTATAACGCTGTTGTTCTCGGCCAGTTTTTTCATTTTCTCGGAAATCATCCAAAAACCTCCCACGCACTGATATACATTTATAAATACGCCCCCCGCATGGACAGTTATTGCGCCTGTATTCGGCCGCCATATAAGCGTTCAGGAACTGGGCGCATTATCGTGTCAGCGTGATTTCCGCGCAAACACCTCCCGCGGGTTTTGTGATACTCTAAAGCGATATTGTATCATACATTGGCGAAATTTCAATGAATAAATGATGTTGCCGGGCCCATTGCCACCATTTTTAACGGGCCATTTACTTACATCTGGCCTATACGGTACACTAGCACCCGTTCACTCATCGGGTGGCTTTCTGGATTTTTAACAAGACGGGAACAAACGCAGCCGTTTTTCAGTCATAGATAATATATAATGGGGAGTAACAAAGCGCCGGTGTGACATAATAATCCCAAAATATGCCGACCGGCTGATGGAGGTGCACCATGAAAAAAATGTGGATAGCTGCCGTATTGGTTCTGGCCCTGCTCATATCGGGCTGCGCAAACAGCGCGGCAATAGGCGTGGGCGCCGGCAATCTGATGGCGGACATTAAGGCCAATACGGTTGAGCCAAGCGGCGGTGCCGCAGATACGACCGAATTTGCCCTGGAGCTTCTTAAAAACACCTACGCGGGTGAAAACACTGTCATATCACCCCTGTCGGCTTATCTCGCGCTGGCGATGACGGCAAACGGATCAGTCGGCGTGACGCTTCGGGAATTCGAGCAGGTACTGGGCGCACATCTTGACGAACTGAACGACACCGGCAAGCTCCTGCTGGATGCGTTTAACAGCACGTCAGACGCCGTAACGATCAAGTCCGTCAACGGCATCTGGTATAACGCGGCCAGTGCGTTCACACCAAACGCCGGTTTCCTGCAGACAAACGCCGATTATTACAATGCCGCGGCTGTCGCGGCGGATTTTTCTGACCAAACAACCGTTGACAATATCAATCAGTTTGTCAGTGACAATACAAACGGTCTGATTGAAAAAATGTTGGATAAGCTGGATGCCGATATAATGGTTTTAATCAATACGCTGTATTTTAAGGGCGATTGGGCCAGTCCGTTCAACGCCGACGATACGACGGACATCCGATTCACGCTGTCCGACGGCGACGGTATACGAACACCGACGATGGAGCAGGAATACGACGCCGTGCCGTACTTTGAAGGTGACGACGCACGCGGCATTATTCTGCCGTACGCGGATGATCGTTTTGCCTATGTCGCCATTTTGCCGGACGGCAGCGTTTCCGATTATGTGTCCGCCCTGACGGCCGGCGCTTTTTCAGACCTCATTGATTCCGCCTCGGATAAAAATGTAAAGCTGTTACTGCCCAAGTATGAAACAGAAGGCCAATATGACCTCAACGATATCTTAAAAGCCATGGGGCTTAATATGGCTTTTAATCCGGATAAAGCAGACTTCTCGGCTATGGGCACAACGCAAACCGGCAACATTTATATCGGCAGTGTCCTGCAAAATACCGTATTCAAACTTGGAGAGGAAGGCACCGAAGCAGCCGCCGCGACATCCGTACAGATGAACACGATGGGTATGCCTCTTGAACAGCCGGAACTCATCGAGCTCCATCTGAACCGTCCGTTCATGTACGCGCTGATGGATATGGAGACGATGACGCCGCTGTTTTTAGGTGTCGTCGAAAACCCGGCGGGTTAACGTAAATGTTCAGGGGGGGGGCGTAAGCCCCTCCCTTCTCATTCCAACTTTTTGATAATTTCCAGGAGGATTAAACATGAAGAATTCATGGGTAGTTGTTATACTGGTTTTTGCCCTGACCCTATCGGGGTGCGCGCCGGCTGTCGAGATCGGCACGGGGGCCGGCAGCCTCATGACGGGTATAAAGGCCAACAGCGTTGAGGTCGGCGATTCCGCCTCGGACACGACGGAATTTTCCATGAATTTATTAAGGGATACATACGAGGGAGAAAACACCGTCGTATCCCCCGCCTCGGCTTATCTGGCGCTGGCGATGACAGCCAACGGCGCGGCGGGTATTACGCTCAGCGAATTCGAGCAGGTGCTCGGCGCACCACTGGCCGATCTCAATAACACCGGCAAGCTCCTGCTGGATGCGTTTAACGCATCCAGCAATGGTCTAACACTTAAGGCGGTCAATGGCATCTGGTACAACACCGACAGCGTTTTTGAACCAAACCGTGATTTCCTACAGACGAATGCCGACTATTTCAGCGTGGCAGCTTTCGCTTCGGATTTCTCTAAGCTGTCCACCGTCGATACGATTAACGAATTTATCAGCGGCAACACGAACGGGTTGATTAAAAAAATGCTCGATCAGCTGGACGACAACGCCATTATGGTTTTAGTCAACACTCTGTATTTTAACGGGATATGGCAAAATCAGTTTGATCCCAACAATACACATGACGCAGCCTTTACACTTTCAGACGGCGAAAATATCAGCATACCCACAATGATTCAGGAATACAAGGCCGTCTCTTATTTTGAGTCCGACGACGCGAAGGGGATCATCCTGCCGTATAAGGACGACCGTTACGCGTATGTCGCCGTTTTACCGGACAGTTCGGCCGCCGAGTATGTTGCTGCATTGACAGGCGAGAGCTTTTCGGGCCTGATCCGGACGGCCTCGAATCAAAACGTGGTACTGCATCTTCCGAAATATGAGGTCAAAGGAAAATACAATCTCAACGACGTCTTAAATAACATGGGTCTTACAGCAGCCTTTGATCCGGACAAAGCGGATTTTTCCGCCATGGGTACGGCTTCAGGCCCGATCTATATCGGCAGGGTCCTGCAAAATACCGTATTCAAACTTGGAGAGGAAGGCACCGAGGCAGCCGCGGCGACTGTTGTTGAAGCACGTGACGGCTGCGCCGCACCCAACGAAATGCAGCCGATCGAGCTCCATCTGGACCGTCCGTTCATGTACGCGCTGATGGATATGGAGACGATGACGCCGCTGTTTTTGGGTGTCGTCGAAAACCCGGCGGGTTAAAGCTCAAAATCCGTCCGCTGCCCGGAATTGTACTGTTTACCAGGAATATATCTTATTAATTTGAAAACGGCGTACCCGTTAAGACATATAAAAAAGCAGGCGAGGGTTAATCCTCACCTGCTTTTTTTATACTAGCTTTATAAAATATCGATATCCTATCGGCTAATTTCTTTGTCGTCCTCCGGATACAGCTGAGGCTCCAGCATAGATTGAGCAGGGCGTTTCTGCGACGTTATAATTCTTCGCCACAGATAAAAAATAACAAGGGGACTGAACGAAAAGAGAAGGTTTGATATATTGCTAATTATATTTGGCAATATATTCATAATACTTATTCCATACCCTAGCGTCAGCACAAATATATCGATTAATCCGTGCAGGGTTATTAATACGTGAAAAACGGCTAACACCATCATTTCTGCAAAAGGATACTTGGTGCCTTTTCTGGAATCCAGGGCAATCCATAAAAATATACCAGCCAGGATAACATTCCAGCTTGAAGTATTTGATATATTATACAGACCCGGCGTAACAATGCCAATAAAGATGGCCAGAACCAAAACGAGAACGATACTGTATGTTAAGCACGGGATAAAAAGAGCAGCTGATTTTTTGTCTTTATAGATATTAATAACCAAAATACCAATAACAATAAGAGACGCCAAGCTTTCTGCAGTAAATAAATAGTGAAGCGGAATGGCGCTGTTCGAAAAAAATGCGGTTTTTATGGAAGTAACAAGTGAAATAATTGCATTTAACAAAACGATAACCGAATATATTTTCAAAGCTATGCTGGTATTGTTTTTTGTTTGAATCATCAAAATCCTCCCTTCAAAGGTCTAGTGTAAGTGCTTGCATAAATTATCATACCATAATATAGCAACACGCAACGAACGATTGTGACGAGACAGAGCCGAACCCCGACGCCGAAATTAGTATTATTGATAGTCAGAATTAGAAAAAGCAAGGAGCCTTCACCCCTTGCTTTTTTCTTTAATCTCCCGGGCGCTGCCTGTAGGCCGAATACCGTTGCGCCCTTTTATTTTGCGTAATCAAATTCAAGATTGTAGATACTGACCGTGTCGCCTTCCTTGACGCCCATTGACTCCAGCCGGTCAAAAACGCCGGCATTTCGGAGCGTCCGGTCAAAAAAGCGCATGGATTCCTCGTCGGAAAAATTGACGTTGCGCACCAGGCGCTCCATCCAAGGCCCCTCGACAATCCAGACGCCGTTTGAAACCTCGATGGTGATGTCCTCGGCGGTGACCTCCTCCGGCTTTTCAACGTATTCCGGCTCATAGACAAGAATGGGCGGCAGATGCGCCAGATGCGACGCGGCGGCGTTAATCAGTTCACGTACGCCCTCGTTGGTCGCCGCCGAAATCTCGTGCAGCTCAAATTTATGCTCCGTCATATAGCGACGGAAATTATCCAAAAGCGCCGGGTCGGCGGCGATATCGGTCTTATTGGCCGCAACGATCATCTCGCGCTCAGCCAGCGCCGGGCTGTACCGGCTCAGCTCCGCGTTGATCGTCTCAAAATCTTCTACGGGATCACGCCCTTCGCTGCCGGAGACGTCGACGACGTGGATGAGGAGACGGCAGCGGTCGATATGGCGCAGAAAGTCATGCCCGAGACCCGCCCCCTCGGATGCGCCCTCGATAATGCCGGGGATGTCCGCCAACACAAACGAGACGCCCTCCGTCACGAACACGACGCCGAGATTGGGATAAAGCGTCGTAAAGTGATAATCGGCAATTTTCGGATGCGCTTTCGATACCGCGGACAGAAGCGTTGACTTCCCGACGTTTGGAAATCCGACGAGGCCAACGTCGGCCAGCAGCTTCAGCTCCAGCGTGACCTGCCGTTCCTCACCGGGCAGGCCGCTTTTAGCAAAGCGCGGTGCCTGCCGTGTCGGCGTGGCAAAATGCTTGTTGCCCCAGCCGCCTTTGCCGCCGCGCGCGATAACAAAAGACTCGACGCCCGACATATCCTGGATGATCGCGCCCGTCTCCACATCGCGTACAAGCGTTCCGCGGGGGACTTTTATGACGAGGTTCTGTCCGTCCTTGCCCGTGCGCAGCCGCCCGCCGCCGTCCACGCCGCTTTCGGCGGCGTATTTTCTTTTATAGCGGAAATCCATGAGGGTGGACATATTCTCGTCTGTTTTGAGGACAACATCCCCTCCCCGTCCGCCGTCGCCGCCGTCGGGCCCCCCGGCCGGTACGTACTTTTCACGGTGAAACGACACGGAGCCGTTTCCGCCGTCACCCGCCCGGACACGAATGGTTGCTTTATCTACAAACATAGTTACTTCCTTTTCTGCTTCTTCATTTTATATCTTATTGATCTTAGTTTTACCCGATTCACTTCATATTCAGAACGACATCGAGTATTTTTGCCATCTGCGCCCGCGTCATCTCCGACTTGGGCGTCAGCTGGCCGTCGGAGCCGCCCACAACTCCCATGCCGACCAGTGTGGCTGTCGGAGTTACGGCGTATTCGGATATCGTTTCGGCATCCGCAAACGCGGCAAGGCTGTCAGCGGTCTCATCTGTAAAGTCGATTCCCAGCGTCGTCAGCGCGCGATAGACGAGCGTAAACGCCTGCTCTCTCGTTAGCAGGGACTGGGGATTAAACAGGCCGTCGCCCGTGCCCTTGGCGACACCGCTGCCCTCGGCCCACGCAATCGCCTGGGCATAATAATCGTCCGGCAACACATCTGTAAACGACAGAGCCGCTTCCGTTTCCGGCATGCCGGCCGCACGGTAGAGCATCAGGACGAAATCGCCGCGTTTGATGCTCGATTCGGGCGCGAAGGTCGTGTCCGTCACGCCCGTTACAACACCTTTTTTAAAGAGGTCTTTAATGTAATCCTTTGCCCAGTGATCAACCGTGTCGGTAAAACCGCTGACCGTGACGGCAATTTCTCTGGAGCAGCCGCCGACGGATACGGTAATCGTTCCCTTCGTACCGTTGCCCGTGCCGGCGGTAAACAAGCCTGTGTCGGTGATCTCGCCGATATCGCCGTCCAGCGTGTAGACGACGGCTGCCGTATCAAATATGACGGGCAGATTGTAGTAGGACGCGGACGCGGCCAGCTGGACCGTATCCCCCACCTCCAGGTTCAGTGAGGTTACCGCCTTGTCGCCGCCATCTTTCGTGACGGTGACGGCTGTGGGATCAAAAATAATGTGTGCCGTCGCTGTTCCTGTCGCGCCGGTTGAGGCCGACGTGAGCGTCAGCGTATCCACACCGTGTTCGGCGCCGGCCGTATACGTTGTGCCCGACGCGGAACCAAGTCCGCTTGACGATACTGTGATATCGCCCGGTACGTCGACCGGCTTACAGCCGCCGTCCCATGCGTAAAAGCTCAAGTCGACCGAGGAACCGGCCAGCACCTCAAAGCCGTCGTCTAAAATGCCAAGCTGGCGCGGCTGACCGTCGGATACGCCGTTTGTGACAAAGAGCATATAGGCCGCCACACGGTGGGAAGTACCGGCGCACGGCGTGTTGATCACATCGCATGAGGATGTGCCGGGCATGCGCACGCTCATGACAGACGAACTGCCGCCATCCAGATTAATAGCGTCGACGCAGCCTTCCGCCAAAAGCTCCTCGGCCAGCGCCTTCATGGTCAGGCCGCTGGAATTGTCTGATTCGCGCCCGTCGACAAGATAGGTCACCACAGTGCCGTCAGCTTTGATGCCGATGGCTGTGCGCGGATTTTTGGGCGTAATGGCCTTATCCCATAAAGACGCGTCGGTCATCTGACCTTCGTCAATCAACACGTCGCCGCCGCCGGTGGCCCATTTAGCGCTTTCCAGCGTGGGGTCCGTGCAAGTTGTCGTCAGTGTGACAAGGTCGCCGACCTTGAATTTATCGTACTCGGCCCCGAGACCGGCGGCCTCCCCGGCCGACAGCACCAGATAGCCGTCGCCGATTTTCTGGGCGTCCGGCGATTGGAGCGTCTCCGCGACCTCAAGCTGCATCGTTCCGGAAACCGATGGCGTGCCTTCAAGGATTTTAAAGCGCACGAACCAGCCGTCCGACGAGGTGCGCGTCGAGACCGTTGAAAAAGCCGAGGAAAACAGGTACAGCCCGCCCGGGTCCGTCCTGTATTTATTGAAGTGCGTCAATGTGACCGTTTGGCCGGCGTTAGCCATATCGGACGCGCTGCCACTGTTTGAAAGCGTCATCGTGACCTCGACGCCGTCGGAAATCTTGAAATCACCGTTGGCATCGATGGCAACAGCCGAGTGGCCCTCCGGGCTGGATTTATATGTACCGTCCTCAATGACGATCCCCAGCGGGACGCCGGTAACCGTGGAAAAGAAATCGGTGTTGACGGCCGCGAGCACATTGTAACCGAGCGTTTCGGCATATGCGATCATGCTCTGTACGCTCAAGCTGCCGTAAATCGTGTCGTTGGCCAGTATAATGGGATACGCGTCCCCGCCCTTTGTATGGCTCAGCATAAAACTCTGCTGTCGGCCGACATCGTCCTGCCATGAGATCGTGTTTTTAATGCTCAGGTTATTCGTCAGGGACTGTGTGTTTCGATAGACGGCGGTGCCGGCGCCGGCCGCCCAGGCCGACGGCAGTGTTACTGTGAACAGGAGTGCTGCGGCTAAAAGCCAAACTGCGATTTTTTTCATTATGTACCTCGTTTTCGTGAGCGCTTGTGGCTAAATGTGCGTTTCTTCGACAGATTACGCTTTGATCATTATAACAAATCGCAAGGCTCGTTTTCAACTGGCGTGACAGGTTGTAACACCATTTTCATATTTCACGCGAAACCGGTTGAAATATCCGGCCGGTTAAGGTAAAATACAACAGTTCTTTTGTGGGTTTCCCATATTATCCAACGATTGAAAGCCGGTAAGATATGGCAGAAAAAGAAAATGGTTCCGCCAAGACAATCAGCCTCGTAATGGTCCTGACGCTGGTCGGGAAAATACTGGGGCTCCTGCGTGACCGGCTCATGACGATAAACTACGGCAGCGGCATGGAGACGAACGCATTTTTAACGGCCAGCCGCATTCCGCGCGTTTTTTTTGACGCCGTATTCGCCTCAGCCGTCGCGGCAAGCTTCATTCCCGTTTTCAGCGAATACCTCGTTAAAAAAGGAAAACGCGAAGCTATTGAATTTTCCGGCAATTTTATCACCATCATCGGCATTTTTTCCCTAATACTCACAGTGCTCGGTATGGTGTTCGCCGAACCGATCGTCCGCCTTTTTGCCAGCTACGACCCCGCCACCTCGGCGCTGTGCGTAACGCTTACGCGCATGATGTTTCCAACGGTGCTGTTCACGGGCGTGGCGTTTTCGTTTGTTGGGGTCCTCCAGTCGTTTGACGAGTTCAACGTGCCGGCGCTCATCAGCGTCGTGGCAAATCTCATTGTCATTGCCTATTACTACACGTTCAACGAGACGTTTGGTATCATGGGCCTGGCCGCCGCGTTTCTCATCGGCTGGTTCGCACAGGCCGCCGTACAGGTGCCGTCTCTTCGCAAAAAAGGCTTTTTCTTTAAACCATCTTTTTCGCTGAACTCTGCGGGCATGAAAAAGGTTTTTCTGCTGATGCTCCCCGTCATGGTAAGCACATGGGTACAACCGATTAATATGACGCTCAATGCAAAATTTGGTTCCAGACTTTTTGAGGGGGCCGGCGTAACGGCCATTGAGCTTTCTAACAACCTGTTTTTGATTATTACAGGGGTCTTCATCCTTTCGGTCACGAATGTGATCTACCCGCGGCTGTCCAAAATGAATGCAGCCAGCGACGCCGAAGGGTTTTCTCAGACGCTTGGACGGACCGTGCGCGCGTCATTATATTTCATTATTCCGATGACAGCCGGCCTCATGGTGCTGGCCCGGCCGGTCGTCGAGCTCATCTACGGCGGCGGCGCGTTCGATGATTTTTCTGTAACGATCACATCCCAAGCGCTCACCTTCGTAAGCCTGGGTATGATCGGCTACGCGCTTCAGATGATCCTGACGCGGGCGTACTTCGCCCGTCAGGACAGTAAAACGCCGCTTATTGCAGGCGTCGTCTCCGTAGCTGTCAATATTGTTTTATGCGTCGTCCTGATTGAACCGCTTGATGTTACGGGTCTGGCAATCGCTTCGGCAGCGGCCGCCACGGCGGGCGGGATCGTCCTGATCATCCCGCTGGAAGTTAAAAAAATAGGTTTTCTCACGAAATCGTTTGTGCTTGACTCGGCCAAGATGGCGCTGTGCGCCCTCGTGATGGCCGCCGCCGCTTACGGGCTGAAGCTGGCGGTCGGCGGTTTGGCATCGGGCGGCTTCGGAAAGCTCCTCACTGCGGCCGTACCCGCGCTCGGCGGCGTGGTCGTTTATGCCGCAGGCACCCTTATCTTAAAAGTCGGTGAAGCCCAAACAGCGCTGGCCACGCTCCGCCGAGCCGTCAGCCGGCTGCGCAGGAAACAACAGTAAATACTTAACATTTAAGCTAAATACCTCTAAGGGTTGTTTTGCCCGACGGACGGGCAGCCGCAAAGCAAACGCGGCAGGGATCCCTCACGGTCGTTTCGCGCCGTCATAACGCGGGAAGGAATGGTCATATCAATGCAGGAAATACTCAAAACAAGCGTGATTTACAGGGCACTGGCGTCTTTTTTTTCGTGGTTCGGCGTCAAGTGGCATGAAAGCCGCATCATTACGTGGATTTTATCGCCGTCCGGCGGACGCGGCAAGTTCGAGTCGAGCATCTTTATGCGCATCTGGCGTCTGTTCCACAGGGGACTATATGCCCTATTTAAAAAGCTGCGTCTGACAAAGCTTTTGGAGGGCAGCATATTCAAGCAGACGTTTTTCTGGTGCCTGCTGCCCACGGCGCTCGCGCCCGTTTTACCGACGACAGCCGTTTTTGCTCTGGCCGCCATCGGCGTCTTCTCGCTGATGATCCGGTTCGGCTGCGATATTGACCTGCGCGTACCCTCCTCCCCTGTTCACACGTATATCGGCTTGTTCGCTTTTGTGTTTTTAATCGCCACACTCACCTCCGTCACAATCCGCGGCAGCCTTTTTACCGGTCTTCTCACCGTTTTTACCGCATTATTTGCACTGACATTTTCCGGGAGCGTACTGTCAAAACGCCAGATCGACACGGCTATAAAGTCCTTTGTCATTATTGGGGCCGGTGTTGCGGCCTACGGCATCTATCAGTTTTTCTTCTACGACCCGGCCAGTGCCGGCGCATGGATCGACAACGACATGTTCTCCGACATCACACATCGTGTCTACTCGACGCTTGAAAACCCAAATGTGCTCGGCGAATACCTGCTTTTAATCACGCCCTTCGCCGCCGCGTGCCTTCTCACAGCAAAAACATGGCCAAGACGCCTTTTTTACCTGGCTATTCTCGCCGTTATGCTGCTGTGCCTGATTTTCACCTCGTCACGCGGAGCATGGCTGGGCCTGATTTTTGCCGCGGCAATCTTCATGATTATGCTGGACGCGCGGTTGATTCTTCTTGGCATCATTGCCATCGTCATTTTATACTTTGCCCTGCCGGATTGGGTCATTGACCGTTTTTCAAGCATCGGCGACCTGACCGACAGCTCCACGTCATACCGCGTGTTTATCTGGATGGGGACGATCGCCATGCTGAAGGATTATTGGTTTTCCGGGATCGGTCCGGGAACCGACGCCTTCAACCTCGTGTACCCGGCCTACAGCTTCAATACGATCAAGGCACCGCACGCGCACAACCTCTACCTGCAGCTGATGTGCGACGCCGGCATTCTGGGGCTCGTGCTGTTCCTGCTTGTCATACTGAGCTTTTACAGAACGGTTTTTTCCGCCTTTTCACGGGGACGCGAGCGGAAAACGAAGATTTATCTTGCCGCGGCGGCGGCTGGCGTCGGCGGCTTTCTCCTGCAGGGTATGACCGACTATGCGTTTTACAATATCCGCGTCACATTTTTCTTCTGGGTCATCATAGCGCTTGGCATCGTCTTGGCGCGCCGGTCTGAAATGGAGGATGGGCACGCCCTATGGTCAAAGTCCTGAATGTTATCAGCGATTCAAATATCGGCGGCGCGGGACGCGTTTTATTAAACTACCTGAAATACAGCGACCGCACGCAATTTGAAGCGAGCGTATGCCTGCCGCGCGGGAGCCTTCTGGCCCAGCCGCTGCGCGAGGCGGATGCCATGGTGTACGAACTGCCGCTCACAGCCGACACCTCCTTTAGCCGGAGGGATATCGGCGTTATTAAAGCCATTATCCGTAAAACACAGCCAGACATCGTGCACACGCACGGGTCCTTATCAGGCCGGATCGCGGCCCGGCGCTGCGGACGGGCCGTGGTCTATACGCGTCACAGCGTCTTCCCCGTCAGCCCCCGCATCAAGGCCGGTCCGGGGCGGCTGCTGAATAAGCTCGTCAACGAGCACTACGCCGACCGAATCATCGCCGTGAGCCCGGCGGCGAAGGAAAATTTAACGGACGGCGGCATCGACGACGCCCTCATCGATGTCATCATGAACGGCGTCGAGCCGGTTGCGCGCAAAGCGCCGGCGGAGCTTCTGAAGCTGAAAAGCGACTGGGGCCTATGTGACGGCGATTTTGTTCTGGGTATACTGGCCCGGCTCGAGGAATACAAAGGCCACTCGGTTATTCTGGACGCCATGAAGGAGCTCGTCGGCGAGGGCCGGCGCGTCAAGCTCCTGATCGCCGGCACAGGCGGCGGCGAGCCGGCTGTTATGAGCCGTATTATGGAACTTGAACTCAGTGACAACGTCCAATGTCTGGGGTTTGTGACGGACGTCGCGGCCGTTTTGAGCGTACTGGATGTACAACTCAACGCTTCGTATGGCACAGAAGCCTCGAGTCTGTCCCTTTTAGAGGGCATGAGCATGGGCCTGCCGGCCATCGTAAGCGATTACGGCGGCAACCCGTACGTCATTGAAGACGGTGTTAACGGGCTGGTATTTAAAAGCCGGGACAGCGCCGCTCTGGCGGGCTGCATCCGGCGTATGATGGACGATAAAGATCTGCTCAAAACGCTCAGCGACGGCGCCGAACAGGTCTTTTACAAACGATTTACAGGCAAACTGTTTGCCGAAAGCGTCGAACGCACGTATCGGCGGGCGCTGAAAGGAGATATAAATGGAAACACAAAATAAGAAGCCGCGATGGAAGCTTAACGGCTTTGACATCATCCTGATATCGGTCGTACTTGTGGCGGCTGCCGCGGTTTTTTTACTGTGGCGCTCGTCCAGTCAGAGCAGCGACGTCAGCGCCACGTCTGTGCATTATACAATTGAGCTGGAGGAAATGGCCGGAGAAACGGCCTATCAAATCAAGGCCGGCGATACCATCGTCGACAGCGTCAAAAAATACGTCATGGGGTCTGTTGAGTCGGTCACCGTTATGGCGGCAACCGAATGGAAAACGGACTATACGACGGGCGACACCGTCATGTCCGAGATCCCCGGCAAAAAAACGGCCGTTATCGAGCTGGTATGCGACTGCAATATGACCGACGCCGAGATCGCGGCCACAAGCGGTTATGTCGTCCGTATCGGCGCGGAGGTCCAGGCCGCGGGGCCCGGCTATGCCGGGACAGGCTATGTTGTCGCGATTGACAGGGAGGGTGACGCACTGTGAAAAAAATCATTGATGAGCACGGCCGGCTCTTCGGCAAGGTGAGTATTATCGATCTGTTTGTCATCCTCATCGTTCTGGCGCTGGGGGCGGCGCTCTATCTTAAATTCAACGTGCTCAACTTCACGAGCAAAAGCGGCGATACGGATAAACTCACCTATACCGTTACGATTGAAGGCGTGCGCCAGTATACCCTTGAAGGCCTCAAGGCGGGCGACCTGTTGTATGATAAAAACAGCAGTTCCTTCCCCATCGGGACGATCACCGCCGTCGATTTTACCGACGCACAGAAGGAAGCACAGACGCTGGACGGGACTATTGTTCTGGGGCGCTATGTGGGGCGGTACGACGTCACACTCACCGTGACGGCCGACGGCATCGTCAGCAGCGGACGGTATCTTGTGGGCCGGACCTATGAGCTTAACGCCAATTCCAAGCGCGAGTTCCAGACGAAATACTGCCTGTTTGAAGCCAAGATCACGGAGCTGAGCGCTTGAAGCGCGGGCGGGTTTATTGGCAGGAGCGTTTGGCCCGCTTTGCGGGCATCTTCAAAGCCGGTGTCATAGTGTCCCATGCTTTGCATAACCTTATGCGGCCCGGGGCGCAGCAGCGAAAGGAGTGGTCATAATAAAGCCTTTTAAAGTACTGATGGCCACGATGAGCCTCGGGATCGGCGGCGCGGAAACGCACATCGTCGAACTGGCGGGCGAACTGAAAAAGCGAGGTATCGACGTTATCGTCGTCTCGAACGGCGGCGTCTATGTACAGGATATCGAAGCGGAGGGCATCCGGCACTATACGGTGCCGCTGGCCCGGCGCAAGCTTCGCGACATGGTCAAATCGCTGATCCTGCTGCGGCGCATCATTAAAAAGGAAAAACCGGACATCGTCCATGCGCATGCCCGCATCCCCGCCTTTCTATGCGGTCTTTTGCAAAAATCCATGCGTTTCCCGTTTGTCACGACAGCACATTTCGTCTTCCAGCTCGGGCTGGGGCTCAACCAGCTGACGAACTGGGGCCAGAAGACCATCGCCGTCTCAGACGATATCCGGGAATATCTCATTAAAAACTATAATGTGGCCGAGCGCGATATTATTGTCACCGTCAACGGAATTGATACGGGAAAATTCTCCCCCGACGTTTCACCGGCCAGTATCCGTGATGAATTCGGCCTTGAGGGCGACGCGCCCGTCATTGTCCACGTCAGCCGTCTGGACGAGACGACGAGCATCGTAGCCCGCCAGCTCATTGCGCTCGCCCCGGAGCTTGAGGCAGAGCTGCCGGGCATGCGGCTTCTTATTACAGGGGGCGGCACCGACTACGAGGAGCTGTTTCAGGCCGCGCAGCGCGTTAATTACGAAATGGGACGCCGCGCTGTTGTTATGACGGGCCCGCGTACCGATATTAACAATATCGTCGCCGCCGGCGACCTGTTTGTCGGCGTGTCGCGCGCCGCGCTTGAGGCCATGGCCGCGTCCAAAGCCGTTATTCTCGCTGGCGCGGAGGGATTTATGGGCCTTTTCACGCCGTATAATCTTGAAAAGGCCATGCTGAGCAATTTCTGTGCGCGCGGCCATGTAATGCCGTCCGGGCAGTTGCTCCGGGACGAGATTGTTCGTTCGTTTGAAAATATGCTCGCCCCTGAGCGCGATGCGCTTGGCCGTTTTGGCCGGGAAGTCGTCATACGCGAATACTCCGTCCGCCGTATGACGGATGACTGCCTGTCGGCCTACGAGGCCGTGCGCCGCCGCCGCTTCAACGTCGTCATGAGCGGCTATTACGGCTTCGGCAATGCCGGCGACGAAGCGATTTTGCAAGCCATTCACCAGAATATTGACCGTACCGGCGATGACATCGCCATCACGGTCCTCTCCAGCAACCCCGAAGACACCAAAAAGCGCTACGGCTACAACGCCGTCAACCGCTTCCGATTTTTTTCAGTTCTGCGGACGCTCCGGTTCTGCGACGCGCTCGTCTTCGGCGGCGGCAGCCTCCTGCAGGACCACACCTCCACGCGCTCGCTGATGTATTACCTGTCCGTCATCCGCGCGGCAAAATTTTTCGGCAAGAAGGTCATGATTTACGCCAATGGCATTGGGCCGGTCAATAAAAAGATCAACCGTTGGCGCGTCCGTCGCGTTGTGGCGCGCGCCGACGTCATCACACTGCGCGACGAGATGTCGCTTCAGGAGCTTTGCGGCATGGGTGTGCACCGCCGCGATATCCTCGTCACAGCCGACCCTGTCTTTACGCTCCGCGGCGCCTCGCGGGGCGAGGCTGAACGTATTTTAACGGATGCCGGCATACCCCTTGATAAGCCATTTATCGGTGTTTCGGTACGCGACTGGGACGCCATGGGCGATTTCACAGCCCGTATTGCCGCCCTTCTCGACGATATACACGACCGGCACGGCCGGAATATCGTCTTTCTGCCAATGCAGCTGAAGGTCGATATCGCCGCCAGCCGAACCGTTATGGAACAGATGAAAAATACGTCCTACCTGATGGAGCAGTACTTAACGCCCGAGGAAATCATGGGCGTTATTTCCCTGTCGGATTTCGTTCTCGCCATGCGCCTTCACGCGCTCATCTTCTCGGCCCGCATGTGCGTGCCGTTTATCGGCATCGTATACGACCCCAAGGTCGAGGCGTACGTATCGGCGCTTGATATGCTTTCCGCCGGCCACGTCAATAACTTCTCCCCAGACGCCGCGGCAGCCGCCGTCGATACGCTTCTAAGCGACCGGGAGCACTATGTAGAAACGCTGGAACGGCGGTCCTCCGAGTTTGAGGCGATGGCCGAGCAAGACGCCGGACGGCTATTGCAGCTACTTGAAAACAATGACAACCGCCGGATGTAACGTCCGACGGTCAGATTGTAGCTCCGGCATTAATTTCTCCAGCTTCTCCTGTAACCGCGTCTCGTATTTCGTTGTGCTCTTCTTCGGAAATGAGAAACATACATGAAGAAATTATGTTACGTGCTGCTTATCTCAATAATATTATCTTTCTGTCTTGCACTGTCCGGCTGTTCTGCAAGCACGGAGAGCAAAACCTCTGCCGGAGCCTCACGCGGAACGCTGGACCTGACAGACTGGGACTTTGAAAATGACGGAATCATCTCGCTTGACGGTCAGTGGGAATTTTACTGGGATAAGTTTTTATCCGACAATGATATAATGACCGCAACACCGGATTTGTACGTGGAAGTCCCGAACTCATGGACAAAGTATACTTTAAACGGAACAAATCTTCCGGTGGAGGGCTATGCTACATACCGGCTTCATGTGATATCTAACCTTCCGGAAGGGACGCAATTAGGCCTTTACCTCGGCAATTTTTCCAGTGCCTACCATCTATATGCAGACGGAAAATTAATTGAATCTACGGGGCATATTGCGGACAATGCCAAGGAAGAGATCGGAACGTTCAGGCCGAAGGATGTTTATTTCAGCCTGCCTGCGCCCGAATTCGATATTATCATTCAGACATCGAATTATCATTACGGATTAAGCGGGTTCTGGTCCGCCGTGTTTCTAGGAAACAGCACGGAGATATCAACCCTTTATGACTCGAACGAAATTAAAACGGCGCTGCTTTACGGGGCGCTTTTAATCATCGCGGTTTTTTATCTGGCTCTGTCGTTCCTGCACAGAGGGCAAAAATACACTTTGTATTTTTGCCTCCTGTGCATATTCAGCTTACTGTTCGCCGACGGCTTGGAATTCAATCTGCTTCCGAGGTTTATCCCGTGGCTGAGCATAAACAGAGTGATATTCCTGTGCTATTCTTCATACATATGGGGCGCTTTCTTTTTGGTCGCGTTTTTTCACAGCCTTTTTGAAACGAGGGCATCACACATCATCTGCAGAATCGTTTTAATTACTTCAATATGCTGGCAGCTGTTCTTTATCATTGCTTCTCCCCTCTTCTTCAGCAAGATCATCAATTTCGAGGCATTTCCGGTCAGTCTGTTGAATTTTAATTTCTTTGCGGTACTCTTATGCAGCATTATTATTACTGCTGCGGGTCTCAAAAAAAATAAAACAGACGGACTATTGAACCTGTTGTGCATATTTATATTTCTGGCCACATTCCTGTATGATTCCATGTTTTATGCGAATAAATTTGACAGTGCGTTGGGCGCTACTTTTTACTCTGCTATCTATATGGTGCTTCTCATCCAGATGTTTATACAGGCAAAGCGAATGAAAGAATACCACGAGGCCAAGACCAATGCGGAGCTGAAGTTCCTGCAGGCACAGATCAAACCGCATTTTCTGTACAATTCCATGAATACATTTATTTCCACCTCGCGCTATAATCCGGATAAAGCGAGGGAGCTGATGGCCAATTTCAGCGAATACCTCAGAAAAAGCTTTGACTTCAAGGGAACGGGGCAGCTTGTTCCGCTGAAGGATGAGATCAGGCTGACACAGGCCTATCTGAATATCGAACAAGCGCGGTTTGAGGAGCGGATCGAGGTCGGCTTCAAGCAGCCGGAAAATCAGGAAATCATGGTTCCGTCCTGTATGCTGCAGCCGGTTGTCGAGAATGCGATTATCCATGGCATACTGCCGAAGCCGGAGGGCGGCCGGATCGATATCCGCGTCGAGGACCAGGGCGACGCGCTGAGGTTCTCCGTAAAGGACGACGGCCTCGGCATGAGCCCTCAGGAGCTTTCCCGTATCACCGAAAACGAAACAAACGGCGTTGGGCTCACAAACATTTCCCAAAGGCTTCGTGTGCTTTATGGGAAAAAGCTGAATATACGAAGCGAGGCCGGGAAAGGGACGGAGATCTCTTGGGAGATCCCTATGAAGGCAAGGAAACGGAGAAAATCGAATTGATAAGTGCACTATTGATTGACGACGAGAGACCGGCACTCAGGGAGCTGGAATATTTACTGCGCGGCGCGGGCGATATCGACGTTGCCGGTATGTATACGG
Source organism: uncultured Sporobacter sp. (assembly GCA_963675425.1). Taxonomy (GTDB): domain Bacteria; phylum Bacillota; class Clostridia; order Oscillospirales; family Oscillospiraceae; genus Sporobacter. Next base: position 3,958,428 of record OY776214.1, read on the forward strand.
ACCCGCGCAAAGGCATCGAGGCCGTCGCGGAGCTGAAGCCGCAGGCGGTTTTTCTTGATATCTGTATGCCGCAGCTTTCGGGGATGGATGCGGCCTCGATGATCCTCGACCAGTACCCCGAAACGCACATAGTATTCGTGACTGCGTACGATCAATACGCCGTCGAGGCTTTTGAGCTGTACGCGCTCGACTATATTTTAAAGCCCATTACAAAGGAACGCCTTCAAAAGACGCTTAAACGGCTGCAGGAAAAAACCGAACGCGGAGCTCCTCCGGAAAGACGTCTGACAATCAAATGCCTCGGCAGGTTCCAAATCGGATGGGATGTCGGAGAACCGATAAAATGGCGTTCAGGGAAAACAGAGGAGCTTTTTGCTTTTCTGCTCCACAACAGAGGAAAAATCGTCTTAAAGGACGAGATCATCGAGGCTGTATGGCCGGAAACAGTGCCGGAGCGTGCGGCCCATCAGCTTCACAGCGCGGTGTACTACATACGGAAAGCGCTGGAAAGCTATGGGATAAAACGGGAGCAGGTCCGCATAAACAGCGGCTACCGGCTGGAACTCGGCGACGCGGAGGTGGATGTCACGCGTTTCCAGGAGCTGTGCGAAAACATAAAAGAAAGCCGGAGAATTTCGGACATTGACTTGCTGCCGTACTCGGGGCATTACTTCGAAGGAAGCGGCTGGCTTTGGGCCCAGGCCGAACGGGAAAGACTGTCACAGGATTTCGTCCAGGCCTCTCTGGCCTTATCAAAAGCGTTGATAAAAAGCTGTGATTTCGAGGCCGCAGAGAAGCTCCTTATGAACGCGTTTGAAAAAAATCCCTATGAGGAAGCCGTAATGGCCCTGCTTCTCGAGCTCTATGACCGTGCGGGCGCCAAATCAAAAGCGGTGAAGCACTACCGCGAGTACAGCCGGATATTGAAAAGCGAGCTGGGAATTGAGCCGAGCGAAAGAATAAACAAGATTTATAAGGAAATGAACAAAAGCGTTTCCTAAAAATAAAAATCATGTACAACGACAAATTACGACTGTGTCCGTGTACCTGCCGAAAGGCAGGCGCACGGACTTTTTTTCTACCCTGCCGAAAATATTTTAGGAAATATTTTATTTTACTGTCGAAAACGGACGATTTTGGGAGAATTTCGGGAGAATGGCCGGATACAATGAAAGCATATAACCAAAATTGGGCCATTTTATGCGGAAAGGGGGCATGTTCCATGCGGATACTGCTGCTGGACGACGGGGTATCCGGTACGGAAAAACTGCTGGAGTGGTTTTCGGAGTGCGGAGATATTGAGATGGCGTCCGTCATCAAGACCAGAGAGCTGTTCCTCGAAAAAGCCAAGTCAGAAAAACCGGACGCGGTGTTTATCCACACCGGGAGAGCGGGCTTTCCGGGATTCAAAACCGGTGAAGCACTGAGAGCCGCGTGCAGCAAGGTGCCGATTGTCTTTCTGTCCGACGAGAAAAAATCCGCGCTCGACGCCTTTGAGACCGGGGCGGACGGCTTTCTGCTTTGCCCGGTGGAAAAGGGAAAAGTCATAAAGTGTGTGGAACACCTGAAAGAATATGCCCGAAAACGGATAAAACTCCATGCGACAGATGACAGGCAAAACATTAGTACATTATAGAAAAGGGGAAGATAAGATGAGAAATAACATATGCAGAAAATTCATGCCGTTCCTTCTGGCATTAGCAATGGTGATAAGCCTCCTGCCCGCGGTGGCTTTACCGGCCGGTGCGATCGGTGGATACGACTATGTGATAACCGGGACGGCGGGGTCCTACAACGTCTACAGCTCCGTGCAGGGCGCGGACAGCTTTTCCCAGTTTGGCGAAACATATACGGACATAACCGCGGCCGTGAGCGCCGTGACGACCGAAGTCGGCTCCGATGCGGCGACCCTGTATTTCGGCGAGACAGGCACGGGCACGTCCAACCTTGACGGCACGCTCGACATCGGCAGCGATACCGTGAATCTGGGTTCTTCCGGCACATATACGCTTAAAGGCGGCCTGACAGGCAGCGCTGTTACCTGCGTACTGAATCTGGAAGGCGTGTCCGTTATAGTGGACGGCGCCACATTAACAAACACAAGCGACGGCGACACGATTTTAACAAACGGGGTCGGCAGTGTCACTATTCAGAGTGGCACAGTCAGCTCCCAGGGTAAGCAACCAACAATCTATATTAACGGCGGCTCTGCAGGAACCACGGTACTGGAAATGATGACGGGCGGCTCCGTCATCAATACATATACTACGCAGACTGCTCCCGGTGGACCTCCTGCAGGAGTTGCCATATTTAATGAAAGCAGCGGTAACGTCAAGATCCGCGGCGGCACGGTTACAAGCGCATACGACGCTGGCATCATAAACTTCTTAACAGGCGACATATATGTCAGCGGCGGCACAATCACCGGCGCTACCGCCGGAGTATACAACGGAAACAAAGCTGCCGGACATATCCACCTGTCTTCAGCTCCTACGATCACCGGTAGTATGGCAGATATATACACGGATCAACCAGGCGCAATTGTCGCTAACGACGGCGCATCGCCCCTGACCTACTACAGCGGAGCTGCGCTCAAAATATACTACGACGACTACTATGGCGTCACCCCGGACTATACCGTCGCCGTCAGCGGCATAGACACTGGCGAGAGCGGGAACAGCGATAAATTCACCTGCGCCAACACGGACTATGATTTTACACTGAGCAGCACCGACCTTGTTTTAGTGGAGAAAGCAAAAACATACGATTATGCAATAACCGGGTCGGCGAGCTCCTGCAACGTCTACCGCTCCGATCATGATGCGGACAGCTTTTCCGTATTGGACGGCAGTCCATTTTCGACCATAACCGCGGCCGTGAGCGCCGTGACGACCGCAGTCGGCTCCGGCTCTGCGACCCTGTATTTCGGCGCGACGGGCACAACCGCTTCATCTGTCAGCGGCACTCTGGATATCGGCAGCGAAGACGTGGAGCTGGGTTCTTCCGGCACATATACCCTTAAAGGAGACCTGACGTGCAGTGATGATTCCAGTGCGCTGAAGCTGGAAGGCGCGTCCGCCGTAGTGGACGGCGCGGTATTGGAAAATACGGGATTAGGCAGGGTGCTCCATAACGAGGGTGCCGGCAGCATCACCGTCCTGAGCGGCACGCTCACCAGCTTGGGAAGCAATGCGATTAACAGTAATAATGAAAGTGGCAGCAGCGGAGCAATTACCATAACCGGCGGGACGATCACCGGGAGCGGCGATGGCTTAGCAACGATCTTTCTGGGAGATAGTGCAAACGCCGATGCAAGCCTCACCGTGAACGGCGGTTCAATAATACATGAGGGTCGCGGTACCGCAGTTACGAACGAGGGTACCGGAGAGATTAATATCAGCGGCGGTTCCTTGAGACTTTCAAAGTACAGCGGACAATTCGCCGCACTCGTTGTGTCAAATTCCTGTACGGTCAATATCAGCGGCAATGCTCTGCTGGATAACGACGGACCCGGAGCCGCGATCGGGATCTTCACTTCAGACAGCTCCCCTATCTCCCCTGTCATAAATATCACGGGCGGTCACATAAAAAGCGCCCAAGCCGGCTACGCGATATACAGCTATGATTATTTCGCCGGCACAGTTAACATCAGCGGCGGCACTGTGGAGAACACAGGTACCGGCGACGCGGTCTATAACGGCGCAGGGGATGTCAAAATCAGCGGTGGGACCGTCACCGGCGGCACGGGCAGATATGGCGTGTACAACGTCTCCAATGGATGCGTTTATCTGTCCTTAACACCCTCAATCACCGGAGGTGCGGCGGGACTATACACGGCCTCGGAAAGTACCATCTCCGCCAACGACGGTGAAACATCTCCTTCCTACTACAGCGGAGCCGCGGTCAGCGTGGAATACGGCGGCAGCATCACGGCGGACAATACCGTCGCCGTCAGCGGCGTCGTCGGAAACAGCGATAAATTCACCTGCGCCAACCCGAACTACAGCTTCTCTTTGATCGATACAAACCTCGTGATAGCGGCGGACAGTAGTGTCTGGGACGGAACTACCATCACAGCCTTCACAGTAGGCGACGGTACAAGCGCAGCCCCCTACCAGATAGCAACGGCGGAGCAGCTCGCCTATCTGGCGAAGCAGCTAAACGACGGGGCAGAACCATACATGGGTACCTACTTCAAGCTGACCGACGATATCGTTTTGAACGACGAAAGCTTTTCGTTTGATTCTGAGTCCGGCATCGTGACGGTTACGGACGGAACGAACACGGGCTATCTCGGGACGGGAATTTTGGGAAGTACCTATAACACGTCCACAGCAAGCACGGCGGGCACCTGGTATACGTCAGCCGCGCTGACGGGAACGCTTACGGCGGGCAGCTACAGCGGAACACTCAACCCCTGGACACCGATTGGGACTGCTTCACGTATTTTTTCCGGCACGTTTGACGGCAACAACAAAACCGTGAAGGGGGTCTGTATCAACAGCAGTGGCTCGGACTATCAGGGCCTGTTTGGAGTGATGCGCGAAGGAAACACGGTACAAAACGTCATCGTTGAGAACAGCGTTATAATAGGAGATCTATCTGTTGGCGGCATTATTGGATCCAATTCCGGGACTGTAACACACTGCTCAAACTCCGGCATCGTCATCGGCAGAGAGGCAGTTGGAGGTATTGCAGGAGCAGATACTTATGGTACGGTAAGCTACTGCTATAACGCGGGTGCTGTCAGCAGCAGCAGCGGTCGTCTCGGCGGCGTTGTTGGAATGAATAGATACGGTACGGTGGAATACTGTTACAACGTGGGTGCCGTCAAAAACACCGGCATTGGCAGTGACGTCGGTGGTGTTGTAGGATCTAATGTTGGCGATATTTTTGAAGGAGAAAGTACAATAAAAAACTGCTATAACGCAGGCAGCGTCACCAGCAACGGCGCTCAAGTCGGCGGCATCGCGGGATCAAATGAGGACTCCTGTACGGTAAGCTACTGCTATAACGTAGGTGCCATATCCATCACCAACGGTTCTGGCTGCGGCAGCGTTGTGGGGCAGAATGTTGGCACGGTAACCTCCTGTTATTACGACGAGCAGATGTGCCCGACCGGTACGGGCGGCGCATCGACCTCGGCCATGACGGACGGAACAACCTCGAGCGCCTATACTGGTTGGGACGCCGATACCTCAGGTACGAAAACATGGATACTTACGTCCGGCCTCTATCCCCGCCTTACCGGATATGTTGATGGGAGTACCGATTATGATATGGAAATATCCGACGCGGCATACGTCTCCGCCTCGCCGATAACATTATCCAGCGACACAGAGACGGTGAACGCGGTGCAAAGCAGCTTCACGGTAAGCACGGCAAACGGCGTGGGCTGGGCTTCCTCCGACGCAACTGTTATCAGCGTTGACAGTACCACTGCGACAGTTAAAAAAAGCGGTAACGTGACGCTGACTGCGACAAAGGGCGAAGTATCAAGATCCGTGGATATGACTTCGACTTGTGTTTCGCCCGTCCCGACGGTTCTGCCCACAGGCGGCTCCTTCACGGACGGAGACAGCGACGCGGGCCAAATTTCCGGCACAATAGGTTGGACGGCGGCCAACCCCACGGGCGGCATCACCGGCTACCATATCTACTGGGGCTCCGACGCGACAACCAAGCTGGCTGGTAATACGGATGCCGTATATACGGTTACCGGCGCAACAACCGCCTCACAGGCGGTGGCTGCCGACACGGACCTGTCGTCCGGCGCGAGCTATTTCCTCATCTACAGCTATAACGCCAACGGCGACAGCGCCTCCTGCCTCGCCGTGCCGATAACGGATTCCAGCAATGCGGACTACACGGTTACGAACGATACAACTGATCCAATCAAATATAAGGTAAGCGGCGACAATACGGTTTATGCAACGCTCTCCGCCGCGCTTGCCGTCTGCACCAACGCGGGCGGCGACAATGAGCTCACCATCCAGCTCGGCAGCGCGGAGAAGCCGCTCGAGGTCCCGCAGGTTCTGGCAAATGAAGATAATGTTGACAATAATGATCCGTCTTTAGAGCACTATTATACGGATAGTGATCTTGTTTCGGCGACCTATACGGGCAGCGTCAAAATAACGGCGGTTGCCAAGAAGACGTTTACTAATCCGATCCCTGGATGTGCTTCTACTGATGATTGTTCTTCGTTCGGTCTGAGAGTACCGTCGGGCGTAACGGCGGTCTTTAAAGACCTGACAGGCACAGCCGAAAAGACGAGTAACGGTTCTTCGGGGCCCGGGGATTTTAGTGTGGTGTTCGCCGTAGGCAATCTTACCATAACGACGGGAACGTCGATTACCGTCACTTATGATGACCAAAGCTGCGTGAATGCTATGGGGACCTATACCATTGATCCTAGTCAAAAAATAACCCCCGCTACTAAGGCGACCTTCACCATGGACGGCGGTTCCCTCTCATCGGACGATGAGGCCGTCTATTTAGCTATTGCCAATGCCCAAATAAGCGGCGGAACGATTACGTCGCATGGCTCTGGAGCCGTCTATTCAATGGGCTATGCCGACACTCAAATAAGCGGCGGAACGATAAGCGGCGACGAGAACGGCATAAGTGTATCCGGAAGCAGCGTGACGATATCGGGCAGCGCCGATATTATATCGGCCGTCCATTTGGAAGAAAACGAGAGCGGCACGACCGTAATGCTTCATCCAGGCGACGCAAGTTCTTCAACTGTCAAGATTTTCGGGACGACGTTTCACGCGAACGCATACACCAGCATCTTGATAAACGGCGTCAATGCCAATGGTTTAACCGATGCGGCAAACCGTGAGATAAAATCAGACAACTATACCAGCGCGGCGGTGACAGAGCATGGATGGGGCAACTACGTATTTAGTATGTGGACGAAGGACGCCGAGCTCACAACCGAGATCAGCACGAGGGACGACGCTACGAATACGATAACGTACCTCACGACGGGCACCAATGCCGGAGTTACGGACGTATACCTGAAAATGATCCAGCCCGTCCCGACGGTCCTGCCCACAGCAGGCTCCTTCACGGACGGAGACGGCGACAAGGGCTTGATTTCCGGCGATATAAAATGGACGGCGGCCAGCCCCACGGACGGCATCACGGGCTACCATATCTACTGGGGCTCCGACGCGACGACCAAGCTGGCGAACGATACGGATGTCGAATATGACGTGACCTCATCTTTAACCGAATCGCAGACGGTGTCCGACAACACGGACCCGCCGTCCGGCGCGAAATACTTCCTTATTTATAGCTATAACGGCGGCGGAGACAGCGCCACATGCCTCGCCGTGCCAATAACGGATGTCATCGGGGCGGACTACACGGTTACGAACGATACAACTGATCCAAGCAAATATAAGGTAAGCGGCGACGATACGGTTTATGCAACGCTCTCCGACGCGCTTGCCGTCTGCACCAACGCGGGCGGCGACAACGAGCTCGTCATTCAGCTCGGCACGGACAGCACCAGCCCACTCCAGATTCCGCAGGTCGCTATAAACGACAGCACGAAACCGAACAATCTTGTTTCAGCAACCTATACGGGCAATTTGTCAATATTGAACAAGGATATTACCAACACATTTTCATGCGGTCTGTATGTTCCAACCGAAATAGAGGCGCACCTAAGCGGCTTGAAGATCGCAAAAAACATTAATATAGATATACCAGCAAATATGCAATTTTATGCGGTATGTGATTTGGGTACGCTTTATGTGGAAGCGGGAACGGATATTCAAACGACCAAAATACAGTATGGCGTGTATGCACAGGGAAGCGGCGCAAGATTTTATATGACAGGAGGATCCATTTCACATGACACTACAGGCAGCGGACGCTGCGTGTATTTTAAAGATGGCTCTGAAGGCGAAATAAGCAGCGGAACTTTAAGCGCCGCTGGCGATATTTCGGTTGCCATTAATTTGGCTGCCGGATGCAGTCTCGAGATTTCTGGAGACGCCGCAATATCCTGTTCGGCAACTAGTACTTCGGCCACTGTCATATCCACATCAGGAAATCTCAGCATCGCGGGAGGAACCGTTTCGACAAGCGTTAATAGTGAAGCTATAGTTACCGTCGGTGGAAGCGTAACTATGACGGGCGGCAAAGTGGAAAACACCAGCAGCTTGAGTGTAATTTACGGCATTAGCAGCAGCGGTGCCGATGTTGCGATAAGCGGAGGCGAAATAATATGTAAGAATGCCAACGATGGCGAAGCCTATGGGATTAGGGTGGCTTTTGCCAATAGCGTAACAGTGTCGGGAACGGCTAATATCAATGTAGAAGCGAAAAATGCGTATGGAATAGTCTCTATAAGCACCAAGACTGACGGAAACGGCGCAGCTATGATAAGCGGTGGTACGATAAAGGCAAACGCAACTACCAACGGCTCAGCGTTTATTAACTTGAGCACAGGTACTGTCAATATCAGCGGCGGCAATATTGAGTCTAACTGCTTTGCCATACAAAATAATGCCGGCGGCGCCGTCAATATAACCGGAGGAACGGTCGAGGCGACCGGCACCAAAAGCTGTATAAACAATGCCAAGGGAACCGTGGCGATATCGGAAGCCAATAGCGGGACACCGACAAAGATAATATCGGCCGGTACTTCCGTGACTCTCGCAAAAGGGGCCTTCAATCCGTCGGGCACGATTTTCGGAAAGACGTTTCATGCCAGCGCCACCGCCGGCGCTGATATAACCGGCGCGATAAATGCCGGAAAAAATGAGATAAATAAAGACAACTATGGCAGTGCGACGGCATCAGCGACTGGAATAAATTCGCCTGACGTATTCACGGCGTGGACGAGCGACGCCGCTCTCCAAAACTCGATTGGCACGACGAACGTCGTTACGATAACGAGCCTCACGACGGGCGACAATGCCTCGGTCACAGACATATACATCAAGGCGGTTGCGCCCATTCCGACAGTTCTGCCCACGAACGGCTCCTTCACGGACGGAGACAGCGACGCGGGCCAGATTTCCGGCAATATAACATGGACGGCGGCCAGCCCCACGGCCGGTATCACCGGCTATAAAATCTACTGGGGCTCCGACGCGACAACCAAGCTGGCGGGTAATTCGGCTGCCGTATATACGGTTTCCGGTGCAACCACCACCTCACAGGCGGTGGCTGCCGACACGGCACGGCCGGCAGGCGCGAACTACTTCCTCATCTACAGCTATAACAGCGGCGGAGACAGCGCCTCCTGCCTTGCCGTCAGGATCATGGATCTCCCGTATTCCTACGGTGGTGGCAGCGGCACAGAGGCCGACCCGTATCAGATATCGACGGCCGACGACCTTAAAATGTTTGCCTCGCTGGTAAACAGCGGCACAGACTACACTGATACATACTTCAAGCAGACCGCAAACATCAATCTCAACGAAGGAGTAACATTCACCTTCGACGCGGATACAGGGCTTGTGGAAGTTGCAAAGCAGGGAAAAACCACCTACTGGCTGGGCACCGGCACAAAAGGCAGCGCCAGCGGAGAAAACACAACGTTCGATACTTCAGCCAGCGTGGCGGGAAGAGTCTACAACAGCAAAACCAGCACTGTTTCAGGCAGCGCGACATTTGAATCAAACAGCTGGACGCCGATCGGCAACAGTACCAACAAGTTTACCGGCACGTTTGACGGCGACGGCAAAACCGTGAGCGGAATCTATATCAACGGCGCCTCCGACTATCAGGGCCTGTTCGGCTTTACAGACAGCGGCAGCACGGTAAAAAACACCGGCGTTGTAAACAGCTATATGAAAGGAGGCAATAACGTCGGCGGCGTGGTAGGTTACAATAACTTCGGTACGATACAAAAATGCTATAACACGGGAACGGTTACCGGCGTCGGTGTTGTCGGCGGTGTGGTCGGACTGAATATGGCCGGTACGGTGAAGAACAGCTATAACACGGGAACTGTTACCGGCAGCGGCCAATATGTCGGCGGCGTGGTGGGAAACAATGCCGGGCCGGTAGAGTACAGCTATAACACGGGCAGCGTTACCGGCAGCAACATGTATGTCGGCGGCGTGGCAGGATACACTACACAAACGATACAGTACAGCTGTAACGCGGGAAAGGTTGTCGGCAACAGCAGCTTTGTCGGCGGCGTGTCCGGAGATGGTGCCGGTAAGGTGAAGTATTGCTCTAATGCGGGCAGCGTCACAGGCAGCGGCATATATATAGGCGGCGTTTTGGGAAGAGGTACTGCGGACCACTGCTATTATGATAGTGATAAATGCGCCGCCAAGGGCATTGGCGACGGAATGACGAGCAGCGACACAGATGACCAGGCGGAAGGTAAACAGACCTCGGCTATGCAGGGAGGCGCACTGAAAACCGGAAGCAGCGGCGACGGCTGGACGACGGATCACTGGACCTTCAAGTCCGGTGAATACCCGAAGCCGGGCAAAACAGAAGCGAGCAATACGCCAGAAGGCGGCAGCTCCGGCGGCGGCAGTTACGTACCGAGCACCCCGAGCAAGACCATCACCGTGACGGAGACGAGCAGCGCGCTTTTCAGCGGCAGCGAGGGTGCAATTAAAGCGGAAGCCAATGTGGACAACGCGTTTTCGAATTCCGTCGAGGTCAAGGTCACGGACACGGCGGAGGACGGCGCCGGTTTCGGGCTCGGAGTGGATAGCAAGGTCTACCCCTTCGATATCTCCCTGTATATAAAGGGCACCAACACAAAAACGGAGCCGAACGCCGGCTACGCCGTTAAGCTCTCTCTGCCGATTCCAGAAGAATTGCTCGACGTGAAGGATCAGCTTTCAATCATGCACAAATCTGACGACGGAACAGTAGAGACGCTTAACTCTCAGCTAACTCAGATAAACGGCGTGTGGTACCTCGTATTCGAGGCATCGGAGTTCTCGCCCTACGCTCTTGTCGTGAAAGATATTGACACCTATGACGAAACGGCGGGCCTGCCGTACTATGTGGATTCCAAGGAAAACGAGGTATTCATCGGCTTCGCGGCGAACGGAAAGTATATCGCGCCAGACGGCGTGACCGTGCTCATAAAACAAAACACAAAGAGCTTTTCAGACACCGGCTCGCACTGGGCAAAAAACTACATTGATTTCGTAACGGAACGTGAGCTGTTCACCGGTACCGCTAACAACACATTCTCACCCGACGCAGGCATGACTCGCTCGATGTTCGCAACCGTTATCGGCCGGCTGTACGAGCGCAGCTTCGGCGAGATTGAAGCTGCGGGCACGCACTCTTTCACCGACTGCGATTATGACGATTATTACGGTAAATACGTCGACTGGGCGGCGAAAGGAGGCGTTATCGGCGGCTACGGAAACGGCGAGTTCGGGCCAAATGATCAGATAACACGAGAGCAGATGGCGGCGATCCTTTACCGCTTTGCGGACTTCCTAGACGTTCTGCCCGCGGATATGGGTGCTGAGCTGGATTACCCGGATGCAGGAGACATTTCAAGTTGGTCGCAGGCTGCTGCTCTGTATTGCCGGCAAACCGGCATCATCACGGGACGCGACGGCGGAAGCTTCGCCCCGCAGGGCACGGCAACAAGAGCCGAAGTCGCGGTAATTCTGGAGAGATTCATTGAAAACGTTTTAGATTAAAGTTCGGTTTAAAGCAGGACAAAAGACGGGGGATTATTTACCCGCCAAAATTCTGAAGACGGGCCGGTATCCGCTCACGGGTACCGGCCCGTCTTTCGCCGCTCAAGACCGTACCGCCCAAAAGACGGCGCCCTTTGTTCATATTCTCTTTCGGTATAGTATTTTCTATATAAATCAAGCACTTTTCAAAACTCCTTGTCATAGCACTTAACATATTTCCATTTAAGGCTATTCTTCCATTATTCAACACGTTCGTCTAAGCCAATACGCAACTTATGCTCTAACAATTCCTTAATGCCAATTCCGGAGAACATTGCAATACTGTCGATTCTAGTGATAAAATAAACCAATCCATTACGTGTTATGAAGGTGAACAGGTGCTTTACGTTAAAACCCCCGAAGAAGTCCTTCAAATCATCCAGGATACTTTTACGGACACGCTTCCGGACGAGCTGATTGAGATAACGGACGCGTGCGGCAGAATTCTTGCCGCCGACATTGCTTCTGAGGAATACGTCCCCGATTTCAACCGGTCAACTGTTGACGGCTTTGCTGTCAGCGCCCGGGATACGTTCGGCTGCTCGGACAGCATCCCGGCGATCCTGCCGCTGGCCGGCGAGATCCGCATGGGAGACGCCGCGCCCGCAGCCCTGCAGGCCGGGACCTGCCTGTCCGTCCCCACCGGCGGCGATGTGCCCGACGGAGCCGACGCCGTGGTGATGCTGGAATATACCGAAGATTACAAAGACGGGACCATCGGCGTCACCAAGGCGGCCGCGCCCGGCGAAAACATGATCTACCGGGGCGACGACGTTAAACCCGGAGCGACGCTGCTTCACGCAGGCTGCCGTCTTCATGCGCATCATATTGGCGCGCTGGCGGCTTTGGGCCTCAGCCGTGTCCGGGTACGCCGGAAACCGGTTGTCGGCATCATTTCAACCGGGGACGAGCTCGTTGACTGTAGTGAAAAGCCCGATAAGGGCCAGATACGTGACGTTAATTCGATGCTTTTATCCGCTTTGATCAGCCGGATCGGCGGTCTTGTAAAGCCTTACGGCATTGTTCGGGATGATGAGGCGCTGTTAAATGTAGCCGTAAAAAAAGCCGTATCGGAATGTGACGCCGTGCTGCTGTCCGGCGGCAGCTCCGTCGGCACGAAGGACGCCACGGCCCGCGTCATCGATCACAACGGCCGCATGCTGCTGCACGGCATCGCGATGAAGCCCGGCAAGCCGACCATTCTTGGCATCATTGACGAAACACCCGTGTTTGGCCTTCCGGGCCACCCTGTCGCGGCCTATTTCATATCACAGCTGTTCGTACGCCCGCTTCTGTACCGGCTTGCCGGGCATATGCCCGCGCACCGGACGATACCGGCCAGCCTCGGCGCGGCCCTCTCGTCCAATCACGGACGCGCCGAATACATCGGCGTCCGGCTGGAACCGGTCGGCGAGATGCCGCTGGCCCAGCCCGTCCACGGAAAGTCCGGGCTTATCACCGTTTTGTCCGGTACCGACGGCTATATCTGTATCCCGCGGGACTGCGAAGGCTTACCGCGGCATTCGGCCGTTCAGGTTACGCTTTGGGACTAGATAAGGAGGAATAACAGTGGGTTTTGAATATCTGACCAATGTCTCGCTCACAAAAGCGCGGGAGGAATATATTGCGCTGCTCGTCCGAAACGGCATGATGCCCGTCTCGGAGACCATCCCGGTCCATCAGTCGGCCGGCCGGATTACCGCCGGAGCCGTCTACGCGCGCATCAGCTCGCCGCATTATAACGCCAGCGCTATGGACGGCATCGCACTAGACACAAGCCTCACCTTTGGCGCCACTGAAACAACACCCATTATTCTCACGCGGGACCAGTTTGTCACCGTCGACACAGGCGATCCGCTTCCCCCCGGCTGCGACGCCGTCGTGATGATTGAGGATGTTATCGAAGACGACAACGGCGTACGGCTGTATCAGGCGGCAGCCCCCTGGCAGCACATCCGCCAGATTGGCGAAGACATCTGCGCCGGCGAAATGCTGTTACCGTCTTACTCGGAAATCAGCCCTTCGGCCCTCGGCGCGCTGCTAGCCGGCGGCGTGACGGCGGTTGACGTTATAAAAAAGCCGGTCGTCGGCATCATCCCTACGGGCGATGAAATCATATCACCGACCGACAGCCCCCGTGAGGGCGAAATTCTGGAATTCAACTCTTCAATATTCGCCGCCATGCTCCGCCAATGGGGCGCTGAGCCCGTCGTCTTCCCTATTATCCGCGATGATCTGGCCCTGATTAAAAGCGCTATTTCAAAGGCGCTTGAGTCCTGTGATATCGTCCTTCTAAACGCGGGCTCATCGGCTGGACGCGAGGACTACAGCACCCAGGCCATCAGCGAAATCGGAAATGTCCTCCATCATGGGCTGGCCATCAAGCCCGGTAAACCGGCTATTCTGGGATATCAGGGTAAAAAGCCGATTCTCGGCGTTCCCGGTTATCCGGTATCGGGCATTATTGTCATCGAGGAGCTTTTGCGGCCGGTCGTCGAGGTGCTGACGAAACGGCGCGGGCACACGGACGAGTATGCGCAGGCTGTTTTATCAAAAGCCGTTGTCTCCTCGCTGAAATACGAGGAATTTGTCCGCGTGCGGCTGGGCTTTGTGCAAGACCGGCTGATCGCCTCTCCCCTCAGCCGGGGCAGCGGCGTCGTCACCTCGTTTATGAAGGCCGACGGCATCCTCAACATCCCTCAGGGCCTTGAGGGTTTCGAGAGCGGCGCGGCCGTCCGGGTCCGCCTGCTGCGCCCGGCGGACGAGCTGGCGAATAATCTCGTCGCCATCGGCAGCCACGACCCGCTGCTGGACGAGATCTCCGATCTCATGCGCCTGTTCTGGGGCGATACGTCGATGAGCTCAGCGCACGTCGGCAGCATGGGTGGCATCATGTCCGTGAGGCGCGGCGAGGCGCATGTGGCCGGGACGCATCTGCTGGACGAAAAAACGGGCCGGTACAATTCATCCTTTATACATAAATACTTCCCCAACGGCGGCGTGCGTCTCGTAGAATGCGTCCGGCGCTCCCAGGGCCTCATGGTCAGAAAAGGAAATCCCAAGAACATTCAAGGCATTGCCGATCTTGCCAAGCCCGGGCTCCGGTACGTCAACCGGCAAAAGGGCTCCGGCACGCGGGTCTTGTTTGACTATCTCTGCAAAAAGGACAGCGTTGACGCCGCCGCCATATACGGCTACGACCGGGAGGAATTTACGCACACAGCCGTCGCCGCGCTCATCGACGCCGACTCGGCCGATGCCGGCCTAGGCATCTATTCGGCGGCGAAATTATATAACCTGGACTTTATTCCCATTTGCAACGAGCAGTACGACCTGCTGATACCGGACTACGCCTGGGACACACCGATGATCCGGCGATTACTGGAGATTTTACAAAGCCCCGCTTTCCGCAGCCGGCTTAATGAGCTTGGCGGGTACACTGTTGCAAATCCCGGGACGGTCCGGGAGCGGTTCTGATATGGATCAATATGATGTGATTGTCATCGGCGGCGGTCTGCTGGGGTGCTTTACAGCCCGCGCCCTGTCGCGCTATCAGCTCAAAACCGCCGTTTTGGAAGCGCGTGAGGATGTCTGCACGGGCGTAAGCCGCGCCAACACCGCCATCGTCTACAGCGGTATTGATACCAAGCCGGGTACGCTGAAAAGTGAGCTGTGTGTCCGGGCCGCGCAATCGTTCGGTGAATTATGCCGGACACTCGGTGTCCGCTATTCTCCCTGCGGCTCTCTCATGATCTGCTTTGGACCAAACGGCGAGGAACGGTTGCGCAAAAAATACGCCCAGGGTCTTAAAAACGGTGTGCGTGGCCTGCGGCTGCTGTCCGGAGAAGAGGTCCTGACGCTTGAGCCGAATCTGGACCCCGGCGTTACGATGGGACTGTACACCCCCGAGGCCGGGACGGTAATTCCCTGGGAGCTGGGGCTTGCCGCGGCCGAAAACGCGGTGCAAAACGGGGCTCAATTTCTGTTTAACACCAAGGTAACGCATATTGATAAATTAAAAGACGGTTATCGGATCACGGCCGGTGATCGAAGCTTTTTTACGCGCGGCATTGTCAACTGTGCCGGCCTTTTTGCCCATGAGATACTGGAGAAGGTGCAGCCGCCGTCCATCCGGATCTTTCCCTCGGCCGCCGATTATTACGTGCTGGATACGAAGGCGGCCGGTTTTATCAAACACGTTATATTCCATGAGCCGGAGGTAAAAGGTAAAGGCCTCACCCTCGTCCCGACGGTTGACGGCAATATCCTTGTGGGCCCCTCCAAGGTCCCCGCAGACGGAAAAGACGGCTTTAAAACGTCCCGCGGCGGCCTTGACGGGCTGCGCCGTCTTGTAGACGACGTCATACCCGCGCTCCCGATGGCGCAGGTGATCCGCTCCTTCGGGGCGCTCCGGCCAAACCCATTTTACGTCTGCTTCGAACCCGTAAGCGGCGAGTATGTCCGCGAGGATAAGAGCCTATCAAGTTTTACGGTGCACAAATCCGATGACAATCCGGCGTTTTTAAGCCTGATCGGTATAAAAACACCGGGCCTCACCTGTTCCTCTGAGCTGGGCGCGTATGCCGCTGATAAGATGGCCGGCGCGCTTGGCGATCCGCCGCTCAACCCGACCTTCAGCGCGGACCGGGCAGCGCCCCTTCGGCTGAGCGAGCTTTCGTTTAAAGACCGCGCCCGTTTGGCAGAAGAAAACCCTGCCTACGGCAGGCTCGTCTGCCGATGCCGCAAAATAACGGAGGGTGAAATCCTCGACAGCATTCACCGGACGCCCGGCGCCGTCACGGTGGACGGCGTGAAGCGCCGGACCGGGGCGACCTCCGGCCGCTGCCAGGGCAGTTTCTGCACGCAGCGCATCATTGAGCTGCTTGCCCGGGAGCTGGGCATCCCGCCAAGCTCCGTGGCTAAGGACAAACCCGGCTCTTACGTGATCGGAGGTGAACAATGACCCATTATGAGCTTCTCGTCATCGGCGGCGGCCCGGCCGGGATGGCGGCCGCGCTGAGCGGACGTCAAAGCGGCCTGTCAAAAGTCCTGCTGGTCGAGCGCGCCGAAACCCTTGGCGGCATATTGAATCAATGCGTCCATACAGGCTTCGGTCTAATCTATTTTGGCGAAGAACTGTCAGGCCGGCAGTATGCCGAGCGGTTCCGGCATAAAATGGATCGGGCCGATATCGACGTTATGACGGATACGGCGGCAATCAGCCTTCTGCCGGACGGCGTTGCCGCACTGAGCGGCGGTAAAAGCGGCTTAATAGAGGTTCAAGCCAAAGCCGTGATTCTTGCCGCCGGCTGCCGCGAGCGGCCTATTGGCGCATTGCCCGTTGTGGGGACGCGGCCGTCCGGCATCTTCACAGCCGGTATGTCCCAAAAGATGGTTAATCTCGGCGGCTATGATATCGGAAATACGTTTGTCGTCCTCGGCTCTGGTGACGTCGGCATGATTATGGCCCGGCAGCTCAGACAGCTCGGCAAAAACGTTGTCGCTGTCATTGAAAAAGAAGACACCTGCGGCGGCCAGGAAAGAAACCGCATAAGTTGCCTCGAAAAATATCACATTCCGCTTAAAACGCGCCATACTGTCAGCGCTGTCCATGGCGAGGGCCGGATTACCGGCGTCACGGTTACAAATCTCGCTGCCGGCGTGGAGACATTTATGGCCTGCGATACGCTCATTACATCGGTCGGATTGATCCCGGAACAGGAGCTTTCGGAGGAAGCGACGGCAGGCGGCCCATTGCCGGACTGGCTGTTTTTATGCGGCAACGCCTGCTACGTCCACGACCTTGTCGACGATGTGACATTTGAGGCCGAGCAGGTCGGCCGAGCCGCAGCCGATTTTGTCCTGAGCGGACGGCCCTTGTCCGGGGCGGCATTTCAAACCGGGCCCGCGCGCGCGGCATCCGGCCAGACCATCTGCGTCGCCTGCCCCAAGGCCTGCGTGATCACGAAAACAGAAAGCGGCTGGGCCGGAGCCGTCTGCGGACGGAAAGACCCGCTGCCGTCGCAGCCATAAAAAATACCGTGGGCCTGTTTGCGCCACGGTATCTGGCTGTAATATAGCGGGGGGCGATGTTCCTTCGGGAAGCGCCCCGGCTCCTTGACACGGCATTGAAAATGTGTAATAGTATGACGTACATATATTTAGTATTATCGGAGGAGTGCTCATGCCCGAAAAAGAGGCGGAAAAACTCTCAGCGCTCAGCAGCGAATATCTTGACTGCGTCCAAGAAATCATAGATCATGACGATGTTAAGTCGATGAAAAAATACAATCAGCACGGTAGTGTTGACTGTTTTCAGCACTGCTTGAATGTATCCACTGCCAGCTATCTGATTTGCAAAAAATTGAAGTTGGACTATAGATCGGCGGCCCGGGGCGGCCTCCTCCATGATTTTTTTCTTTACGACTGGCATAAGGAAAATCCTCACGGCGGGCTTCATGCTTTTACACACCCCAAGGTCGCGGCACAAAATGCCGACAAGGCTTTTACGCTCAACAGCAGAGAACGGGATGTAATTAAAAACCATATGTGGCCGTTAACTGCCTCATTTCCCCGTTACCCTGAAACGCTCATCGTTGTTCTTGTAGACAAATTCTATTGCATCCGTGAAGTATTTAAAAACCGCGGTAACAAAGTCATGCGGGAGCTTCGAGGTTTTGCATATTAAATCGATTTCAATCATAAACAATTAACGGCACCGGAGAAGCCACATGACTCTCCGGCTGTTTTTTGTTTTAGCTTACAACGTTATTTATATACTGGAGCTGACAGCATGCACCTTTCAGACTGGCTTCTGTGGTTTTTTATATACAGTTTTATCGGGTGGGCGTGGGAAACCGCGTTGTTTACGGTACAGGAGCGGCGGTTTGTCAACCGCGGCTTTTTAAACGGGCCGTTCTGCCCTGTTTATGGCTTTGGCGGGCTACTTCTGCTTATTTTCCTCAACCACAGAACAGATAATATTTTTGCGCTTTTCTTCGTCGCACTCATCGTAACGACAACGCTTGAGTATCTGACTGCCGTCATACTTGAAAAACTTTTTGACGCCAAATGGTGGGATTACTCTATGTTCCCTCTAAATTTCCAGGGACGGATAAGTCTGATTTCCTCTGTTGTATTCGGCGTTATGGCTGTTCTTCAAATCAAATTTATCCATCCATTTGTCAAGGGCCTGACAGACCAGATTCCCGAGCAGACAAAAAACTATGTTGTGCTGTCTATTATTATCTATATCTTTGTCGACTTAGTACTCACGGTCCGCCATGTGTCGATGATGAATGGGCGATTGAGTGAAATACAAAGCGCAATTAACGCCTTCTTTGGTAAATACTACGAGCGAGCCGGTGCCCTTAAAAATTCAATCCTGATGAATTTTGAGGAGAGCGAATTTTATTCTGACCGTATTAAAACGCTCTTTAACCTTAACCGGCTTCAAAGCCGACGGCTCCTCCGCGCTTTCCCAAAGCTCCGGTCTATTAAATATGACGATGCGTTTAGGAAACTGAAGGCCCGGGTTCTGGGACGTAAGGACAGCGTTGAAGATATCGAGGAAGAACTATAGAAAAGAGCTGAGGCAACCGCCTCGGCTCAAGCTGTCGTCAAAGCCCTCCGGGCTTTGTCGACAGTCTGATACCGTGGACCTGTTCGGTCCACGGTATTTTCATAACGCATATTTCAGACAGCTTCCGGATACAGATCCCGGATAACGTTTTCAAGGTTACCGACGCTCCGGAGTGCCTCGATCTTCGGCATGGCGTCGCTGAGGTTCCACCCGAGCGCCGTGTAAAAGTTGTCGGCCAGCTTCTCAGTGTCGACGGTGACGCCGGTGTTGGGACCTTCCTTCAGCGGCGGATCGCCGACGATACGGCCGGAGATTTCAAAGTCCTTGCGCCGCAGGCCCTCACGCAGATTAAAGGCATGGCGCATGGAGAACGACCGCAGGCCGAGCTTTTTCATATCGTCCTCGCTGTATTCGAAGCCCGTAATCGCCGTTAAATAGCTGGCGACGGCTCCGGGCGGCAGGCCGAAGTCTCCGAACAGGCAAAAGCCGGCGGCATTGGTGAGCTCCGCGCCGATCACGCCCGCAACGTCCTGCACTCCGGTGTCCTCATAGTTGTATTTAACTTCCGGCGGTAAATTGCCGTATTGGATGCCGAGCCCGCCTTTAACGTGCCGCCCCGGCGTGGGATCATACTTGTACGTGCGGCCCAGGCCCGGCGCGAAGCGCGGGTCATGCTGGGGGATTTCAATCCCACTGGCGACCACAAGGGCCTCAAAGCCCTTGCCAAGAGCCCTGGCGGCGGCTAAAGAACCGCCAGACAGTATTTGGCCAATGCCCTCATTCCGGCAGATTTTTTCCGTCATCTGGACAATCGCCTCGGAATTCCCCCATTTGAGGTCGATCCCGTCGAGCTCATTTTGTGTAAAAACGCTGTTTGAATAGTTTTCCATGCACCAGGCGACCGTGCCACCCATGGAGATCGTATCAAAGCCAAATTCATTGCACAGCCAGTTGCATTGATTGACCGCTTCGGGATCGCTGTTTAAAAGCTGGCTGCCGAACATGCCCTGGGTCTCGTATTCAGGACGGGCGGTGTCCTCCAGCGGCCACTTGCCCGTTTCAAGAGCGTAAATCGCGCCGCAGCCGATGGAACAGGAATTGCAGGCGTATTTTTTCTTTTTATAGCGCGCGTCCATCTCCTGTGACGTGACGGGCTTGATCTGCTCCTCCGTCAGGTCGAGAGACGACCCGGCCCAGTTTTTGACGGACGTATCGCCGCCGTAGATGGAGGATTCATAAGAGCCACCGGTGCCATGGTTGGAGAACATACTGGCCACCGGCGCGACAGGCCCCTCCTTCTCCCAGGCAATCGTTTCCTTGTTGAGCGCGACGATTGTATTCCGATCCTTGGGTTCTATTTTCAAATTGCCGCGGACCACAAGCGCCTTGAGCTTTTTAGAACCCATTACGGCGCCCGTTCCGCCCCGGCCGGCGGCTCGGTGTGTATCATTCATAACGGCGGCCATGTTGGACAGGTTCTCGCCCGCCGGACCGATCAGCGCGATGCCGACGCGGTTGTCCCCCAGCTCTTCCTTAATAAGCCGTTGTGTTTCCATAACTGTTTTTCCCCAAAGGCTTGAAGCATCGCGCAGCGATACAGTCCCGTTGTCCACGAAAATGTAAACGGGCTTTTCGCTGATGCCTTTGACAAATACGCCGTCAAAACCGGATTTTTTCATCAGCGGGCCAAAATTGCCGCCGGAGTTGGCGTCATTCCAGCCGCCTGTGACGGGTGATTTGCTCACGACGGTGTACCGGCCGCCCAGAAAAGCGCCGGTGCCGTTCGTCGGCCCGGATACAAATCCAATCATGCTTTCCGGTGAAAAGGCGTGCACATGCGCCGGCATTTCATCATAGAGGATTTTAGCCCCCAGCGACGGGCCGCCGATAAAGTTTCTTGCTACCTCTTCGTCTAAGTCTCTGACCTCGGTCGTCGACGCTGTCAGGTCAACAAAGAGCAATTTACCTGTGTAGCCAAACATCGTTTTATTCCTTTCTCGTAGCATTTTGACGGCATCACGCCTTTTAGCCCTTCGTCCGGAGCCGGGACGCTCTGTATTCCGTCGTCTACTGCCTAAATAGTACCATCAGGTTATAACAATTTCAATCACTAAAAAAATAGCAAAGCGCCGTTTCATCACGATAACGGCGCTTTGAATTGTCAGTTTTTTAAGTAATAATACGGATTATTTATCCCAAATCCAGTGGAATGTCTTCCCACTGACTGCTGAGCAGGTCAAATTCCAGAAGCCTGTTTTTCAAAACGCCGGCACGGCCCAGAAGGACCTTGACGGTCTCAGCCGCCTGCACCGACGCCACGGCTGCCGCCGTAAAGCCGAGGTTGCCGGACGCAGGCCCCGCATCGCCGCTCCAGAGAAACTCGGCATTCTCTCCCGGCAGCAGGACAAAAACACGGCCGCGCCAGCCGGAGATTGCGCCGCTGACCAGCGGCAGCCGAAGCGTGCGCGCCGTATCGGCCAGCACAACGCGGGAGGGTCCGTTATCCAGCGCGTCGACAACTATGTCATGGCCTGAGACCAGGCGCTCCGCGTTTTCCTTCGTGATATATTCACACACCGGTCTGACCTCGACAAGCGGATTGACGATGCGCAGGCGTTCGGCGGCGCATACCGGCTTGGCTTTGCCCATCGTCTCATCGGACGACAGCAGCTGGCGGTTCAGATTAGAATCCGAAAATACATCGCCGTCCACAACCGTCAGATGCCCCACGCCGATCCGTCCGATCAGCTCAACGATATATCCGCCAAGCCCGCCGCAGCCGGCAATTAAGACGCGCTTGAGACCGAGACTCACCTGCTCCGTGTCCGAGATCGCCGGAAAATTTCTTTCATACCGCGCCATGAGTTTCCTCCTTGAAGAAAAGGAGCCCTCAGGCTCCTTTTCACTAATTCAGCCGCCGAGTATTTTATACAGTACGCGGATCTTGTCGCCGTCGTTTAAAACCGAATCCCAGGTTGCCGGCTTGCTGTTGACGAGGAAAATAAAGCTCTTTTTAACGTTTTCGTCGAGACTTATGCCAACCTCTTTTTCGGACGCCGCTAACAGCCCGCTGACGGTCGTACCCTCTGCCAGCTCATATTTCCCATCGCGCATGTCGCCGACAAGATCTCTCACACTGTACTTGATTTCTACTGTCATTTACATACCTCGCCATAAAGGTCCCGGATGACGCAGTCCAGGCCGCCGAGTTACCTGCACCTTAATAATATTATAAATATCATAACGGTCAGTTCAACGCAATGATTAACACACAGCTTTTTAAAAAAGCCCAAACGGCGCTGTAAAACACCGTTTGAGCCTTTGAGTATGCTTGGTAATCAGGCTTCCAGGACCAGAACCGCGATCAGCTTGGCAATCTGCGCTCTGGTCATAGCGCCGTCCGGCGAGAGTGTCCCGTCGTCCATACCGCCGATATAGTCGCCCCCGACGGCCCATGCCATCGCTGTTGCGGCCCATGTGCTCATCTGGTCGCTGTCGGAAAAGGCGCTGACATCCCCCTCAGCCGCCGTATCCATGGAAAACGCCACGGCATAGCGGTACAGCATGGTTATAGCCTGCTCCCGCGTCAGGACATCGTCCGGACCGAAAACATCGCCATAGCCGTTGGTGATTTCTTTGGATACCGCCCACGCAGCGTATGGGCTGCAATCATCAGCCGCCAGAACGTCATCGAAGGCCGAATCGGTGTACTTATCCGTTTCGATGCCGCGCGCCATCCCGAGGATGGTGACAAACTCGCCGCGCGTCACCGTGCCGTTCGGGTTAAAGGTCGTTTCGTCGGTGCCCGTCATGCAGCCGTTGGCGACAACGGCATCCACGTATTCCTTGGCCCAATCCGGAACATCCGTAAACGCACTGGCTTCCGTCGCGTCATCCGTTTCCTCGGCGTCGGCCGTATCGGCCGGGTCGGTATCCGCCGCAGCGCCGGTCTTGGCCGTGAACGTGAACACGATATCCATACCAAGGGTTTTGTCGGCGTTATTGCCCTGAATATCCATGCCGAAAACAAGCGCATAAGTCCCGTCCGTCAGCGTATCGGCCGGGATAACAATGCTGATGCCATCGTCGGTTTTTTCTCCAAAAGCGGGGTCGGCAAGTTTTGTGCCGCCGTATGTATCGTACACGCCGATTTGCGGCAGATTCGTCTCGGTAAAGAGTGTCTCGTCAAAATTGTTCATGCCGGACGTCATGCTGAAGGTGAAGACCATATCGGCCGTCGGGTCAAGCTCCGTGTTGATCGTGTTGCTGATGTAGGTGTCCTCTTCCGCTGTATTGTCGGTGATGTCGGAGGGGGTTACCATCTTCAGCTGGTTCCCGCCCGTTCCCTGCAAATCATAGTCCGCAGCGGTTGCCGTGATTAATCCCACGGACAAAACAAGGACCAGGCTGAGAAGCAGTGCAAGAGTTTTTTTTGTTTTTTTCATCTGTATTCTTCTCCTTTTTTGTTTATATATAAATGCCTGCGCACTTATTTCTTTTTTCGGATAATAGCCCAGACCGTCCCGCCGATGACGATTACGGCTGCGCCGCCGCCTAAATAAACAGACGGTGAAACGGGGGTTCCTTCACTGTCGCCGACATCCTCGGTGATTTCAGATGGCGGCGTTGAATCCGGCGATGGTGTTGGGACAGTGGCTGTGGCATCGGGCACTGGTTCAACGGACGGCGTGGTTGATTGGGGCGCCGTCGGCTCAGCCGGTGGTTTTGCGGATGCCGAAGGCGTCGGATTCGTCTGCCCCTCTTCCGGCGCCTCGGACGGCACACTGGACGGCGACGGTGGTGCGCTTGGAGCAGCCGGTGACGGCGACAGCTCAGAAGTCGTGACCGGACCGGTTGGCGCCGCTGCCGGGCTGGGCGATACGGCTTGCAAGCTCGGGACCGGCGCGCCCGCCGTCGCGAAGCTGATGACGACATCCTGGCTGAGCGTGGACCCGCTTTTGGAGGTCAGGTTCTTAGAAATCGTCAGTTTATACTTTGTATCCGGTGACAGTGGATTATTAGGCTGGATCGTGATAATCCGCTTTATAGTCGGATCTAGCTGATCGTCTCCCATAATGACGCTGATGGAAGACGCACCGCTGTCCGATGTGAGCGTGAAGCAGCCCATATTATTATCCTTGACTGTCATATTAACAACGTTTTTATTAAACGTCAACACAATACTGGTATCGACAGCCACATTAGTACTGCCATCCGGTACGGAGCTTTCCGCCAGCGCCAGCCCCACGTCGCTGCCGCCGCCAGAGCCGTCGCCCCCTGTAGCTAAGGCTGCAACCGGTAAAAGCGCTGCCATCAGTGCCATAAGTACAACGCTTATGATTCTATTTTTCATCCCAGCCTGCCTTTCACACAATTAAAACCAATGGGCTTCCAGCGTCTGTAGCGGCAATTATAGCAGCTGACCGGTAAGTCGCCGATACATTCGTCGTCGCAATCCTCCCTGAAGTCCGGGCAGGCGCCTGCTCTTTCATGTGCATAATCGGCATTCTCACGGCTTTGAAGATACGCCTTTTGATTTGGGTAATCCTGCCGCATTCAATCCACCAGGCCTTTAAGCTCTTGTATGCTGAAAACGCGCCATTTTGCCCGGTTGCCCGTATCGTCCGTCAGGTAGATGGCCGGCTTGCCGTCCCAAAAAACGGCTTTTGTCGGAGTGGAAAAAAGGACAGTGTCCGCCGGGTCAATCGGCTTGTTCTCCGTATCCATGGCCATGGATACGGAGAACATCTCGCACAGCGCGCGGACCGAAAGCACTGTATCACTTTCCGGCGGATTCAGCTTGCCCTTGATCTTCCCGTCCGAGCCCGACAGCCGAAGGCCGCAGCCCGCCAGCGCGCCGATAATGCCGCCGCCTGTGCCGCCGTGCTCCGACAAATAAACGGCGTCCGGTTGAAGCCCCGCCAGCTCGGCGGCAGCCTGCTTTCTTAAAACGGTACGCTTGGCCAAAAAGCCGAAACGAACCAAGCTGTCCATTGATTGGAGCCGGTCCAGGTCCACCAAGCAAAGGCCCGGGTCCGAGCCTTCGGCGCAGGCGGTATCCATGTAGCCCCGGCAAAACGTCACCGCTTCATGGAGGTCCTGGACCTCTGCCTGGCAGCACATGGCGCTGTTGTGCGACGTATAGGGGATATCCTCATGGACGAGCAACTGATGCCGGGTAACAAAGCTGGCGCGGCCAAGTTTGTTTGCCTCAAGCGCCGCGCAGAGGTTTTCCAACACCTCGCCGGTCCCGATGCTTTCCAGATTGTCGGTATCGTCAATGCAGATCAGTACGCGCATTATTCTCTCCCCTGTCAATCCGGCAGTGTTTTTGGCGTCCGGATACCGTATCCGGTGATAATGTCATCCGCTTCTTCATCTGTGATCGTATAACCGTATAGGTCTTTGTAAAACGAGGTCATTTCCTCTATCACATTAATATCAAAGCTGTCCGGATATAAAAGCTCGGCCAGCCATAAAATTGCCAGCGGCGTTTCGATGCTTGTCGGGTGCCCCCAGCGGGACAGCCCGATGGGCATTTGATAGACCTGCCGGTCTATCACGGCGCGCAGGCCCTGCCATTTGCTGTCGGTGAGAATGTAATCGGCAACGCCGCTTTCATTGGCGATGATGATATCGGGGTCCCAGTTATAAATCTGCTCCAGGGTGGCGTAGGCCTTGCCCTCGGTTATATTCAGCTGCGTATCCAAAGAAACGTTATTTACATCCATTAATGCAATCCAGTCGGCGCACAGGCTGCCGGGGTAATCCGTCCGGGCCGCCTCATTAACCGAATGATACAGCTTAACGGCCGGCTTGTCCGGCGTTTTCGGAACACCGCCCGCGGCAAGATCAATGCAGCTTTGATAGTAGGCCACATATTTACCGGCCAGCTCGTCGTTTTGAAGCGCCTGACCGAGAAGGGTGACGACCTGCATCTGCTCCGCCATGCTGGCGTATTTTACCACAATGTAGGGGACGCCGAGGGTATCAAGCTTGGCTTTTTCATCGCTGGCATACGTGTCGTCACCAATAATAATGAGGTCGGTCTTCAGCTCCAGCATCGTTTCCGCGTTGATGGTGCCGCTGGTCTTGACGACGACGGCGTCTTCAAGTGCCGGACAGATCGATTGGAGCAGCAGGTTTCGGCTGACGGCGTTGATGGTGGACGGCATACGGTCGCCATAGCCGAGCATCACGACGACCGGCGCGGCAAAGGCGTCCAGCACGCAGATACTCTGAGGGTCTGACGGTACGGTAACCTCCCGTCCCATCATATCCGTGATCCGGATGCCGTCCCGAACGTCCGGGGCTCTGCCCGCGCAGGACGTTAAAAGCATAAAAACGCCTAATAAAATGATTATAGCAGGCAAGCATCTTTTTCTCATCGTCTGTCTCCATCGTACGTCAGGCGGTTTCAAGAAGCATGACCCGCTTTCTGATCGTCCCCTTTTCATCGGAGTCGCTTAAAATTTTTGCCCTAACGCCGTAAACCTCCAGAATGCTTTCCTCCGTTATGACCTCATCGGGTTCGCCGCAGCGCACAATGCTGCCGGCGGCCATCATGGCCACCTTAACCTTCAGGCCTTTAGCCGCCAGATAAAACGCGTGGTCCGGCGTGTGCGTGGCTATCACAGCCGTAATCCTCTCGGCGCGGCACTGGCTTACAACAGTTTCCAGAAACAGCAGCTCGTTTTTATAGTCCAGATGCGCCGTCGGCTCATCGAGCAGCATCAGCGGCGTTTTCTGTCCCAGGGCCCGGGCCAGAAGGACAAGCTGGATTTCCCCGCCGGAAAGCTGGTTGTAAGGCTTATCGGCATATCGGCCGATCCCAACTCGCTCAATCGCCCAATCACAGACCGCCTCATCTTCCTTCGTCGGCTTTCCAAACGTGCCGGCATACGCCGTGCGGCCCATGAGGACGATCTCACGGACCGTATATGGAAAGGTCGCGTCGTGGATTTGCGGAACGTAGGCAAGGATGCGGGCGATTTCGTGCCGTTTATAGCGCTCAATGTCTTGCCCACACAAGAATATCTCACCGCCGCACGGCTTTTTAAGGCCCATCACGGCGTCAATCAGCGTCGTTTTGCCGCAGCCGTTGGGGCCCATCAGACATAAAATCTCACCGGACGCCACCGTCAGGCTCAGCCCGCTGAAAACGGTTTGCATCCCATAGGAAAAGGACAGCTCCCGGATCTCCAGAACACCGCTCATTGCCAGCCGCCCCCCTTCGTTTTTTTCAGCAGGTATACGAAAAACGGCGTGCCCACGACGGCTGTCAGGATGCCGATGGGCACCTCTGTCGTCGTAATGTTTCTGGCGATGATATCGATCAGCACGAGAAAGGACGCGCCGAAGGAAATGCTCAGGGGTATCAGCTTGTTGTTATCATTTCCGACGAGCATACGGCAGATATGCGGTATAACGAGACCGATCCAGCCGATGACACCACTGATGCAGACGGCTGACGCCGTGCTCAGGGTCGCGCCCCCAATAATGAGTCCCCTGTAAATCTTCACGTTGACGCCGAGGGCGGCGGCCTCCCGGTCGCCCATGGACAAAACATTAATTTTCCATCGGCATATGAAGATGACGAGGATACCGACTGTCATGGGAATCAACGCCGCCAGGTGCGTATAGCTCACGGAAGCAAAGCTGCCCATCAGCCAGAAAGTGATGGCCGGCAGCTGCGAATATGCGTCGGCAACGAATTTCATGATGGACGTCAGCGCTCCGAAGAAGCTGGAGACAATCACACCGCCCAATATAAGCGTGACGTTCGGCGTAGTGCCGTAGATCCGGCCGGACAGATAGCTGAGGATAACGGCTAAAACAGCAAAGGAAAAGGACAGGATATACACCGGCGCGCCCGCGCCGAACAGCACAATGGCCAGTGCCGCGCCGAAGCCCGCACCGTTGGAGACGCCTAAAATCCCGGAATTGACAAGGGGATTTCTGAAAACGCCCTGAAATGCCGCACCGCTGACAGCAAGAGAGGCGCCCACAAAAGCGGACGCCAGCGTCCTGGGCAGGCGCAGCTGCCAGATGACGCTGTAGCTATCGGGCGTGGCAGACCCCGGCCTGAGCAGGACACTGAGCGTATCCGGAAGGCTGATCGTATAACGTCCGACAAAAAGACTGAGAAAAATCAGCAGCAGCGGCAGGAAAAACAGGCTTAAATACCATATGGATTTATGTTGATAGAGTCTAGTCATTTCGTCCTCCATATGATGCGCCGGTTATTCTTCTGCCCAAAAGCAAAAGGCCTCCCCGGAAACCAGACGGCAGGTATTCGAAATAAACACTTTGCATTTTCAAAGTGTTACCGAATCTCCGTATGACTTCCCCGGGAGGGCTCGTCCACCGCTCTCATGAAGAATGTTTTATGCCTAAATGTATGATACCGTCAGGAATTCATCCTAAAAAATTCCCGCCGGCAAGCGTCGTATCAGATTTTGCTTACAGTTATTTAAAAACGACAGGGAGCTTTTGTCAAGCTTATTATTATCCGTACAGCCAGTTTACGGACAGCTGATAATCCCCTCCGACCAGAGACACGCCCCGCAGGTGGGCTTCATATTGCCCAGGCAGTCGCTGTGATTGTCGTCCCGGTTATCGCAGCCGCCGCAATGGATACACGGCGAAAATTCAAAATTCTTAACGCGCGCCCGGAACTCGGTATAGTTGCCGCTGTTCCAGATCTCGTCCAGCCGTTGTTTCTTAATGTTGCCGAATGAGTGATGGTAGATGATCCTTCTATGCTCTTCAAGATATGTCACCGCGCTGTGTAAAAGCGCCATACACGGGCTCACGTCCCCGTCATGGCGGACAAAGGCGTTGCCCTCCTCCACGAAGCGGCAGTATCTTTTCCGCCGCATCAGCGGCACGCCGTTAAACTCAATATTGCAGTCTGCGGCATAAAGCCCCAAAAGCCCCTCCCGCACGTCCGGCTGCTGCATATCCATCATCGGCAAATTGACGGAAGGATACACGCCGCCAACATTCTGCGTGTACAGCTCCAGACTGACGATGCGGTTATAAAGGCTCTCCTCTAAAGAGCTCGCGTCCGTCGGAATAACGTTGGAGATATTAATATCGTTAACTTTATGTTCAATCGCGAATTTCGCCAGCTGGCCCAGCTGGCGCACATTGCTTTTCATTGCGACAAACGCAATCCCCAGGCCGGCTGGGTCTTCCCTTTTAGAGCGCTCATTGTTGTATTTTGCAATATTGTTCTTAATCAGCGTAAAGCTGCTGTTTTGCCGGATATTTTCGTATCCCTCCGGCTCAAAGGAATCAACGGAAACCCAAAGCTTATGGAGGCCCGCGTCCAAAAGCCGGGCAGACATCTCATTAGACAGGAGCGTCCCATTGGTTAACAGCTCCACACGGCAGTTTTTTGACGCCGCGTACTGAATCATTTCAATGATTTCCTTGTGAAAAAGCGGCTCGCCCATGCCGCCGAAAAATACCGTTTCAACATCGGACGGCATCGTATCGATCGCTTTCTTAAACACATCCCATTGCATATCGTCAAACGGCTCGTCGATCCATGTTTTCCTGAAGCACATGGTGCAGGCCAGATTACAGTTGGAGGTGGGCTCGATATAAAGTTTTTTCAGCGTGTCACTCATAGTCTCGCGGCTGCCTTTCTTCAGAGTTGCTAAGCGTGCGCACAGCGAGTATATCATATTGAGCCCCCATTTAAAACATCGTACGACAATACAGATAAAAGGCCCTATTTTCATAGATAATCCTATAGGTACCGTGTTACTCCGTATATTATAATAAACGGATAAGCAAAGATGATACCAACACCAAAACGCTAAGAAAGGTCGGATTTTTTCTATGTACGGTTATAACGGAAAGATACTGATCGTTGACCTGACGGATCGTTCCTATGAAATTCAGGACCTGGACCCCCAGTGGGCGCATGATTATATCGGCGGCGTCACCCTCGGCGCGCGGTACTTGTATGAGCTGATGCCGGCCAAAACGCCTGTTTTCGCACCGGAGAGTGTCATCGGTTTCGTAACCGGACCCATGACCGGGACGAAAGCGCTGCTAAGCGCGAGAGTATCCGTTGTGTGCAAATCACCCGTCAATGATTTCTGGAACGATTCCAGCTGCGGCGGGTCCTTCGGCCCGCATATGCGAAAAGCCGGATACGACGGCATTTTCATAAAGGGCAAATCTGAAACACCGGTTTACATATATGTAAACGACGGTTCGGTCGAATTTCGCGACGCCGGACATCTGTGGGGCAAAATAACGAGCGAGGTGGAGGATCTCATCCATAACGAGCTCGGCAAAGATGTAAGCATTATGCAAGCCGGCACAGCCGGCGAGCATCTGTCTTACATGGCCGCCATCATCAACGAAAAGCACCGCGCCGCCGGGCGGGGCGGCAGCGGGGCCGTCATGGGGTCAAAAAATCTGAAGGCGCTTGTCTGCCGGGGTACATCTAAGATTTCGGTCTTTGACGAAGCGGCACTTGTTGCCTGTAATAAGGAATGTATCGCCCATGGGTCCGAGGGCGGCAGGGGCGCCGGCGTCGTTGCCCAATTCAAGTCCACCGGCACCTCGGCGGAATACGATTCCTGCGTCCTTCTAGCGGACGCGCCCATCAAAAACTGGGCCGGCGCGCCGGACGATATGACGGAAGAGGAAATGGCAAACCTCACCGGTATGATCATGGACCCCAGATTTAAGGTTGCCAAAACAGGCTGTGACAGCTGCTATATCAAATGCAGCGCCGTTTATAAAATCAACCGCGACAAATACCAGCTTGAGCATGCCGCCCGTCCGGAATACGAGTCTCTGGGCGCGTTCGGAAGCATGCTCCTAAACGGCGACGCGGAAACGGCCGTCATTCTCAATCACCTGTGCAATGAGTACGGCTACGACACACTCTCCTTTGGCGGCACGATCGCCTGGCTGATGGAGTGTTATAACAAAGGAATTTTCACGATTGACGATTTGGACGGCATCGACCTCAAATGGGGCGATTCAAACGCCATTATTGCCATTGCCGAACGCATCTGTAGGTACGAAGGCATCGGCATCCCGCTCAATCTGGCCTCCCGCGCCGCCGCTGCGAAGCTCGGCAAGGGCCAGGAATGCGTTGTGACGGCCAGCGGCATTGAGCTGCCGATGCACGGCTCGCGGTTTAATCCCGGCCTCGCCCGCATCTTTCAATACGACCCGACGCCTGGCCGCCACGTCAAGGGCGGACGCGGCGTGCCGTTCGGACACGCGCCGAATGACGTCAAGTATAATTACGAAAACACCGGCAAGGACGACGCCGCCGGTCTGCTGGAATGGGAATTCACCAATTGCGCCGGCGTCTGCGGCTTTGGCAACTTCCTGCTCGCCCCGATGATCGCTGTCAAAATGGTGCAGGCCATAACGGGCTTCCAGTACACCGAGGAGCAGCTGACACAGTTTGCCTACCGTTCGTTTACCCTGCGCCACGCCTTTAACCTCCGCGAAGGTTACCGCCGGAAGGACTTTAAAATAGACGGGCGCGCCGTAGGCAAGCCGCCGCTTGAGGCCGGCCCGTTGGACGGCGTCACTGTTGACAACGAGAAGCTCGGCGATAATTTTTACGGCTATCTTGGCTGGGATATTGAAACAGCCATGCCGCCGGCCGACTTTATCCGGAAGCTGGGCGGTCTCGATTTCCTGCTAGACGATCTGTATCAAGAGGCAGTTTGACCCGAAATCAAGAACACCCCTGCAATTTTCCATCCGTTACGCGACAAGCTGAAAGCCCCCATATCCGTGGATATGGGGGCTTATATATAGGCTGTTTTATCTTGTTTTCTCATACTCCGCCGCAGTCTCAAGAATAGAAGCGGTAATAGACGGCATTTTCAACGCTTGTGGGTCTTTTGCTCATCACCTCTTCGGCATTGCTGTGAAAACTGCCGTTTGAATACCAGTAATGGCCTTTTCCCAATTCGGAAAGAAGCTGATCCTGCGTGTACATGCTTAATAATTCGTCCATTATTATCTCCTTTCTGTTCGGGGACAGCCAGACTTGCTGCTGTCCAAAAAGCTTGTTGCGTTGAAAAGTTTCATGGGGAGAAACAATTTCATATACATCATAGCATATTATACAAATTACACAATAATAATTTATTATTTAACGTATTTATTATTATTGTTCACAACTTTTTTTGCGTTCCCAAAAAGTTTATCTATAAATTAACTATCCCATTGGTGACCAATTGTGTCCGGGCTTTATCGACAGCTTGAGCCCCGCCTCCGGCGGGGCTGTGTGCGCGGCTTATTCCACAGTATACTAAATCTGCATGATCTGTATTAGGTTGCCGCAGGTGTCATCAAAAACAGCCATAGTGACGTTGTCCGTTTCTGTCGGCGCCACCGTAAAATGCACGCCGAGTCCCCCTAATCTCTCGTACTCCCGACGAATATCGG
This sequence comes from uncultured Sporobacter sp., assembly GCA_963675425.1. Taxonomy (GTDB): domain Bacteria; phylum Bacillota; class Clostridia; order Oscillospirales; family Oscillospiraceae; genus Sporobacter. The sequence goes on from OY776214.1 coordinate 3,991,155, forward strand.
AAACGCCAAACATTGTTGCGGGGATACCGTCTGCAAACATTGCCTGCTGTAACTCCTTGGCCGCGGGATAGACATTGGGCTCCAGCACGAGCTCAGCGCCATTTTGATCGTTTGGGGAAACGAGCGTGATCCACCTGAATTCTCCGATCGGAACATCCTGCTTTACTTTAAAGCCCAAGGTTTCCACATAAAACTTCAAGGCCCTTTCCTGATCTTCTACAAATAAGTTTGTAACGATAATTTTCATACTTTCTCCTCCACAGATTATTAAAATAACTGTTTGCTATCCTGCCGAACCAGGACAGCCCGCGTTGCAGCCAACAAGCAGTCCGCTGAGTTGGTTGTTGTTTTCTTGTCGGTTTTCTATACAACCTTACGTCATTTTTCACCTAAAAATAGATCATTTTTTGATTTTTTAATCCCAGACTAATTATTCATTCATAATGTAGCGATAGAAAGGTTAGAAACGCAACTGACAAGCGAGTATTTCTTATTTATCCTGCTGAAATTTCAAGGAGATGAACAACATTATGAAAAAATTCTTTCAAAGTTTGCAAGTAAAGCTTGTTATCATCATCACTCTTTTTTCATTAGTTCCTTTATTATTAACCAGTATTTTTTTCATCAACAGAACTGAAAATAGCATTATAGAAGAACAAAAAAAATCCGTAAACCGGCAACTGGCACTTGTTAATGATAATACTGATTTGGTTTTTAATGATTTACTTAACAATGTAAGCGGGCTAGCTAACAGCGTTCTAGTAAAGCGTGCTGACAATACATTAACATCTTATATGAGCAGTTCGGGAACGGTTAGCATGACCCCCAGTGAAAATGGAAGAATAGAACAGGAAATATTCAATAGCTTTAAAGTATTTGGTGAAACACATCCACAATATCAATATGTCTATATGGGAACTGAACGTGGCGGTTATATACAATACCCTGAGGGGAATATGGATGGTCCGTATGATCCAAGGCAGAGGCCATGGTACCCAATAGCGACCAACAATCCAGATGACGCGGTATTAGGTGCACCGTACTACTTTGCAACTGATGATGTTGTCAGTGTAAGCGGTTCACAAGCAATTAAGGATGGCGACGGAAACATCATTGGCGTTATGGCTTTGGATGTAAGCCTTGATAGTATTACATCGCTGTTTGAAAATGTAAGTGAAGATTTTTACGGTTATTTTATGCTAATTGACAATGATGGAACTATTATTGCCGACCCAAGCAACAAGGAAAATAATTTCAATAATATTACTGAAGCTTACGATGATCATTTTGCTGATTTGGTGGGTTCCAACGCAGATTTTACGGAATATATGATAAACAATCAGCCATACTTAATCAAAACATTTCATAGTGATTCGACAGGCTGGAATTATGTTGCCGTTGTTGACAAAGATGCGATGTTAAGTCAATTAAACTTGCTTGAACAGGTTATTATTATCACTATTCTAGTTGTAGCAGGATTAGCAATACTTTTCGGTTATATTGTGAGTCGACAAATTGCTAATCCAATCAGAGCTGTTGTTAAAAGCGCTGATAAAGTTGCTGATGGAGATTTTAATGTTGATATCAATATAACCGCTACCGGTGAAACGGGTTTATTGATCAACTCTTTCAAACGGATCGGAAAAACGCTCGCTACCTATCAATCCTATATTGAAGAAATAACCTCCGTACTAAATCAGATTGCTGATGGAAATATGGCGTTTAAACTCAATTCAGATTATATGGGAGAGTTTAGTAAAATCAAGACGTCTTTGTTAAATATTTCGAATACGCTAACTCAAACGCTGATGCAAATACAAACTGCTTCCGATGAAATAGCAGTAGGTTCGGATCAAATTTCTGCAGGAGCAGAGACACTTGCGCAAGGAGCAACAGAACAGGCCGCCTCAATCGAAGAATTTTCAGCATCAATGGCTGAAATAAGCGAAAAAACTAGACATAATGCAACAAGGGCATCGGAAGCAAATACGTTATCCCAACAAATGGGGGGTGAAATTCAGATCTGCAATTCCAAAATGGATAAAATGACCGATGCCATGAGCGATATAAGCAATAAATCAAATCAAATTAGCAATATTATAAAAACAATTGAAGACATAGCATTTCAAACTAATATCCTTGCACTTAATGCCGCCGTTGAGGCAGCCAGAGCCGGACAAGCAGGCAAAGGGTTTGCTGTTGTAGCGGGTGAAGTAAAAAACCTTGCTCAAAAGTCAGCCGAAGCTGCCAAGGATACAACCGCCCTAATCGAGAGTACTATCGAAGCGGTAGGAAATGGTGATAAAATTACAGAAGAAACAGCAAAATCTTTAAAATTAGCTAGCGATTTATCGGAGCGTACAAGCCAATTAATCATAGACATTGCTAATGCTTCACAAGAGCAAGCGTCCGGCATTGAACAAATCACAACGGCCATAGAGCAAATTTCGATTGTTGTTCAAACCAATTCATCAACTGCTGAAGAAAGTTTTGCTGCAAGCGAGGATTTGTCGAGTCAGTCAAACATGATGAGAAATCTAGTTAATAAATTTAAATTACTTAAGCACACACAGGATGATTCAACACAGTAATCCATCCAAATATTTCGGCAACACCTTAATAAACCCGTCACCATCGTCCTTATTCAAAATACCCAAAAAAGCTTTTGGGGGCTGTAGCAATTTTCGTTTTGCTACAGCCCCTTCAATGTTTTTCGTGTCTTACAATTTACCCTGAACAAAATACCCCGCTATTTTTATGTACTCGGATAGTACCAGCTTAAAACTGTATTTGTTTGTCCACCATTTTTCCGGATCAAAGCCGTCCTCGTTAACACTACAGTAGACTAAATCAATATCCGAATCCTTAAATGCCTTTTTAAAAACAAGCTTAGATCTTCTCATGTGATAATCCGAAGTCACCACGATGGCCGTTTTATACCCGGCTTCCACGATCAGCTTTCTAGAATGAACCGCGTTATCATAGGTGCTTACAGACTGGTTATCAATAATAATATGATCCTTGGAAATTCCGGCGTCGGCAGCTTGCTGGAGCATTTTACCCGTTGATTCCGAACAACCGCTCAGTAGCAGCATACCGCTGTAGCCCTCTTTAAAAAGCTGTATGCTATAATCGGTTCTCTTGCCGTCATCACCGGCTAAAACAATAATTACATCTGATTTAACAGGATTTTCATGGATCATAAGAAAATTCCCCAAGCTTAAAAAAGTAATGGATAATAAGACCAACAGCACTGCTATGACAGCTAGCCGTATCCAGCGTTTTCTTTTCTTAGGGGCCGGCGGGCTGTCATTACCGGCGCTCTGCCGTTTTTTTGTCACATCCATACAGCGTCACCTCCGGAGCGGGATATCAGATCTGTTTTTCTGGATTACTTTGTATTCTACCATATCTCCGCCGTTTTGACAGTATGTTATTTTTCACTAAAGCACGCCGTCCTAATGTAAGCAATAATACTATACTATTGATGACTTTTCACTATACCTACCCGGTTCATGATTGACTCGCCGGCCTGTCTGCATTATTATAGTGACAATAAAAACATATAAGGAGACTGGCAAATGACAGATTTCAAAGGCAAGGTCGCATTTATCACAGGCGGAGCTTCCGGGGCCGGCTTCGGTATGGCGCAAATTTTTTCGGAGGCGGGCTGTAAGGTCGTTATCGCGGACGTGCGTCAGGATCACCTGGACCAGGCAATGGCGCACTTTAAGGGTAAAAATGCGGAAGTCCACCCCATCCTTCTGGACATTACCGACCGCCAGGCGTATATTGCCGCGGCTGACGAGGTAGAGCGTGTTTATGGCACACCGCCCCAACTTCTTCTGCAGTCGGCGGGTGTCAATGCCTTCGGCCCGGCCGAAGCCTCTACCTACGAGGATTACGACTGGATCGTCGGCGTCAACCTCGGCGGTATCATCAACGGCATGGTAACGTTCGTTCCCCGTATGATCAAGGCCGGGCTCGGCGGGCATATCGTCACCATCGCTTCTCTGGGTGGGCTCGGCCCCGGCCCCAGCACAGCGCCATATTCCTGCTCCAAGGCCGCCGTCATCAACCTCATGGAGACCTATTATGTATCGCTCAAGCCCTACGGCATCGGCGTCACGGCCTTTTGTCCAGGCAACATGAACACGAATATCCACGAGGCAGCCAAAACACGGCCTGGGCATCTCCAGAATTCCGGTTACTATGAAGATGACGTAACCGCCGAGGCCTACAGAAAACACAATGCCCTCGGGTTGGGTATCCGGGAGGTCGGCGAGCATGTCATGAAAAGCATCGAACAGGGCGTTGTCATCTACATTCCCAATGAAGACCGTGAAGATATTATGAAGGTGGCAACCCAACGCATGATGGATTACCTGACGCCCGAGGGCATGAAAAGACAGGCTGAGCAGGAAGGCGCTCCACCGGCTGAAATGCCCCCCGAGGAACTGGCTTCTATTGCCGAAGCCAACAAGGTGGGCTGGGGCAAGGCCAAGGGCGGCATCGACTGGGTTGCCGACAGCAGAAAGTACGGCAAAAAATAAGCTTATATGTCTGAAAAAGCCGCATAAGCGGCTTTTTCAGACATATAGGAAAACGATAAACGATGTTATATTATTTACCGACCTTTTTACGCCAGCAATAATATCTATGTCTTAGCAGCTATCCCCAAAAGAAGCCGACACACTTATTATCTACTTGTATCCGCGTGCATGTAAGTATATAATAAAAGGCAGTATGCGACATATTATAAAGGAGGGTGCGTGTGTGGAGTCCTTTGAAAATATAAAGCTCATCATGCAGCTTTCCAATGTCATCATCAAAAAGCGAAATAACAAAGCCGCCGAATACGGCCTCACCTCCGGCCAGGCACTGATTCTCCGCTATCTTCTGAAGAACCGTGATAAGGAAGAAATCAATCAGGTTGACGTACAAACATACATGAACCTGTCCCATCAGACCGTTACGGGTATGCTCAGCCGTCTGGAACAGAAAGGTTACGTCTCCTGCCATCAGAGCGGCCGCGACCGGAGATGCAAGCTGATTGAGCTTAAGCCGAAAGGATACGAGGTGGAAAGCACGCTGATTGCCGTCGCCATATCCTCGGAACAGGCTGCCATACAAAATATGACGGCAAACGAGCAGCGCGAATTCAACCGTCTGCTTCGGCTGGCCTATAAGAATATGACCGGCGATGAATTTTTAAAATAATCCGAAAAGAGACAAAGCCAATGGACAATAAACAGCAAATTTTTGAATCCATGCCGGTCCCAAAGGCTGTGGCAAGCCTGGCCTTGCCGACAATCCTCGGACAGCTAATCACCATTATCTACAATCTGGCTGACACACTGTACATAGGTCAGACGGGAAATCCCTATATGGTCGCCGCGATTTCAGTTTCATTTGTGCTGTTTTTCATGCTTAACGCCCTGTCAAACCTGTTCGGGATTGGCGGGGGGAGCCTCATCTCACGCCTTTTAGGGGCAAAACAGCCGGATAAAGCAAAAAATGTATGCGCTTTCTCATTCTGGGCCGGTATTGGTGTGGCTATCATCTATATCCTGCTCGTTTTAATATTCATGGACCCGTTGCTCCGGCTCCTGGGCGCCAGCGACTACACGATCGACTATGCCCGCGACTACACGACCTGGGTTATCGTCATAGGCGGCCTGCCGAATATCATCAATATGCTCATGGGTAATTTTCTGCGCAGCGTGGGGTATGCAAAAGAGGCCAGCATGGGCATCGCCGGCGGCGGTATTATGAATATCATCCTGGACCCCATTTTCATTTTTCTCCTGCATATGGCCGTCAAGGGCGCGGCCATGGCGACTATGCTGGCAAATAGCTGCGCCGCGATCTATTTCTTGGTCGTGTTTTTACGCATGCGCCGACGCACCAGCCTGTCGATCTCGCCAAAAAACGTTCAGCTGCCATGGACGTATATCAAACAGATCCTGGCTATCGGCTTCCCCGCTTCCATTGCGACCATACTGGCCAGCGTCTCCAACAGTGTGATTAATAAGCTGACATCGGCATACGGGGATATCCCCATTGCGGCAATCGGCATCGTCAAAAAAATTGATATCATCCCAATGGGCATCGGCATGGGCCTGTCGCAGGGCATGCTGCCACTGGTCGCCTACAATTATTCGGCCAAAAATTATGAGCGGATGAAGGCCATTAGCCGCTTCGGCCGCTGGTCGTCCGTGTTCTTCTCCATTTTCTGCGTCGTCATTTTCCAGTTTTTTGCCACGTCGCTTCTGCGCCTGTTCATCAACGATGCCGAAACGATCGAAATCGGATCCAGATTCCTGCGGATTGTCTGTTTGTCCGTACCGGTTATGCAGATGAATTTCCTGACGAATACAACGTTTCAGGCTATGGGCAAGGGCTGGCAGTCGCTTGTGCTGTCGGCTTGCCGTCAAGGACTGATCAATATTCCCCTACTGTTTTTGATGGATCATATCCTCGGGCTGTTCGGCATTGTCTGGACGCAGCTGATCGCGGATTCTCTGACACTCGCCCTCTCAATGGGCCTTTACTCGAGCATCTTAAAGCATCTGCACGAGGAGGAAGAACAGCAGCTTTCGCTTTGCCAGGATAAAGAACAAATGATTTGACAATTGCGTTGTCAGACTAATTGAGAATGGAGTGATGTATATGTCCGTCAACACCATCGGGTCGCTCGGCCCGGCCGCAGCCGATAACAACCGTCAGGTTACGTCGTGTGATAACGGCGAATTCTCCGGAATTCTGGACAACTGCTGCCAGCCGTCACAAATTGATCTGGATACCATTTTTGAAGCCGCCGCCAAAATGTATAACATTCCTGTCAATCTGCTGAAATCTGTTGCAAAGGCGGAGTCGAGCTTTATACCGGATGCCACCTCCCCCTGCGGAGCGATGGGCATCATGCAGCTCATGCCGGCAACGGCCAAATCCCTCGGCGTTACCGATGCGTATGATCCCGTGCAGAATATCATGGGTGGAGCCAAATACCTCCGTCAAATGTTGGACGAATTTGACGGCAATACCGAGCTGGCCCTCGCGGCCTATAACGCCGGTCCCAACAACGTTGAGAAATACGGTGGAATCCCGCCCTTTAAGGAAACACAAAACTACGTCGCCAAGGTTATGGGATACTGCGGCAATGATATTTCAGCCGGATATACTCCGATCCATCACACAACGGCCGCCTCCACGTCCGAATTTCTTAAAAATCTTCTGCTTACCATTAAATCCGATAATGGCGCGGACATGCTTGCCCGCCTGCTGCTATTGATGTTCCAGTCTCAATTGCCGGACAGCCTTGGAGAAAAGACCGATTTTATCGTATAATGATGATATTTAATCAGCGCATCGAAAAAGTTGTCACATGCCGTATAGTGTTGTATGATGAGTCTAACAAAGCCGACCAGGGGGTACGTTATGGGAATGGCGGCTAAAATGCGGTCACTGAAAAAGCGGCTTGAGCTGATTAAAATCTGCGGACTGAAAAATGTTATGACGGGCACTAAAAAATACAGATACTACGCCGGACTGCAAAAGGAGTACGGCTTTGACAAATGGCACCAGTCCCCTATCGAGCTGCGGCGTTACGCGCTGGATATTGTGGAGTATGTCAACAAGCTGGTTGAGGCCGGCGAGGCTGCGCAGGTATGTGAAATCGGGTGCGGACTCGGGGAGATTATCCGCCGGTGCGAAGCGCCAGAAAAATTTGGATATGACATTGACCCCAATGTCATTGAGGCGGCCAAATTTCTTAACAGGGACGCCTCAAAAAAGATCACCTTCTCCTACGGCGCTCTCGGCATAGACTTTTATCCAGATCAGCCGCGGATCGATTGCCTGATTACCGTCAATTTCATCCACGGCATTGAGCCTGAAATACTGCGCGCCGCTTACGCACATTTAAACACCGCAGTCCCCATCCGGTACCTCATCGTCGATTCCTGCGTCGGGGACGATTACGCTTATTCGCATGATTTCTCTAGCATATTACCGGCGAGCTTTAAGCTCGTCCGAAAATTCGGACCGTATAATCCGATACGGACTATTGAGATCTACAAAAACGAAGCCGCCGATGACAACAATGATCACTACAATAAAAGAGGGATATAATAACAGTTAACAAAGGAGGAAATGAGAAGATGAATGTAACGGAGGCTATCATCGCCAGACGCTCAATCCGGGCATTTTTAAGCAAGCCCGTCAAGAAAGAAAAGCTCGAAGCCATATTGAAAATGGCCGCCCGCGCCCCATCGTGGGCTAACTCCCAGCCATGGGACGTATTTGTCGCCACCGGTGACACGCTTGACCGTATCAAGAAGGCTTATCTGGAAAAGTATGCTGCCGGTGTTTCCGCCGCGCCGGAGGTTCCCCGGCCGACCGAGTGGCCTGAATCGGCCAAAAAACGGCAGAAGCAGCTGCGCCCGGACATGGTGCGCGACTGCGGCGACGGCGCCGACCAGTTCGGACATGTCAATCAGACAATGTTCAACGCCCCGGCCGTCATTTACATCTGCATGGATAAAATCCTGACCGAATGGTCGCTGTATGACATCGGCGCATATTCACAAACGCTTATGCTGGCCGCCGCCGAGCAGGACCTGGGCACCATACCGGCCATCACCCTGATGCTTTATCCGGATGTCCTGCGGCGTGAGCTTAAAATCCCCGACAACTTAAAGCTCACCATCGGCATCGCCGTCGGTTACACCGACACAAATCATAAAATCAACAATTTTGTCAGCGCCAGAGACCCCATTGCCGAAACAGTCCGTTTTTTGGATTAGTTACGCCCGGCGGACGCCCGGCTGTTCTTCCCTGCCCTTAAACAGCAACAAAGCGCCTTGAATTTTTCAGGGCGCTTTGTTTTTTATCTATTCAGTCCCGGCCGACTGCCGGCACTAAAATTACGCATTTCAGGCACAATTGCCATTTTGTGTTTTCAAAGGTTAAAACTTACAGGCGTTTCTTCAAATAAACTCGGCATTGCTGTAAAAAATATGAACGACAATGATCACCAAAACCACTTCTTAAGGAGAGTCATATGAAAACAAAAAAACTAATAAGCGCTGTTCTTGTTGGCCTGCTTCTCTTCTCCCTGATGGGAACGGCAATAGCAGCCGATGATTTTACAGATGTTGCTTCCAATCATCCGTATTATGACGCTATCGAGTTCTGCCACGACCACAACTATATCAACGGTACCACCGCGACAACGTTTGAGCCGGACGCGAGCCTGACCCGCGGGCAGCTGGCCGTCATTTTATGCCGGGCCGAACTGCTGCAGTCCGTCAAGCTTGACGTAACGAAGGGCAATTTCAGCGATATCGCGCCGCTGAATGATTATTATGACGCCGCAGCAATCATCATGGGCTGCATCGGCGCAATCAACGGCACGAGTGAGAATACATTCTCACCCAACGAAAACGTTACGCGTGAGCAGCTGGCGGCGATCATCACGCGTTTGCTGAAGCTCGGCGCGATTAATGAAGATGCGTATACCATGTATACCGATAGTGCTTCAATTTCAGAATACGCTCGGATGTCTGTTTCATCGTGTCTGAACGCCGCCGTGTTCGCCGGTTTATATGACGGTGAAAAATTCATGCCCAAGAGCGCTGTGACGCGCGGTGAACTCTGCAAGCTGATCCACACCGTTTCGCAGCCCTCGTACACCGTATCCATCGCCTCCATGTCAGGTGGTACCGTTACGGCCACCCCGACGAAAGCCAGACCCGGCGCGTTGATTAAGCTGACAGTAACGCCGGATAAAGGGAACCACCTTGTTGCCGGATCGCTGAAGGTTAACGGCACGGCTATCGACGGCACGACGTTTACCATGCCGGCCGAGGATGTCACCGTCAAGGCAAAGTTTGAGCAAAACGCGGCGCTTGTGTCAATTGCTGTTACCACTGAGCCCACCAAAATGACGTATGTCTGGGGCGAGAAGCTGGATCTGAGCGGCCTGGTTGTCACCGCCACTTATGCCGACAGCTCGACCGCCGTTGTAACAGATTATACGACCGATCCGGTAGCAGGCGACGCTTTGACCCCCAGCACATCACCTTCTGATTTTGTCATTAAAATTGCTTACAAGGAAAACTCCGTTGAAAAAAAGACAAAAATCACCGTCACGGTCAATCCGAAAGAATCCTAAATAAGAACAGTCTGGTTTGACAGGGTTAGGATAAATAAATATAGCGGCAGCGCCCCAACAGGGGCGCTGCCGCCAGCTTGTATAAGAGATTGGTTTGCCGCATTAAGTTAAGCGGCGGGTTTGACCTTAAAAGCATCATAATTACGCCTGTACAAACGTATTCTTAAAGGAATATTAATGCGGGGAGGCGGCATGATGGGGTTTTACGTTGAAGCGGAGCCCGACGTAAAAATTTACGTGGAGGATATTAATCCTTCCGGCGATAAAACCATTGTATTTGTCCACGGGTGGCCGGGTAATCTGAATTTGTTTGAATACCAGTACAATCAGCTGCCCAGGCTTGGTTACCGCTGCGTGGGAGTGGATGCGCGTGGATTCGGGAAATCCGACAGGCCATGGAGCGGTTACGACTATAACCGGCTGTCCGACGATCTGCTGGCGGTTATCAACGCGATGGGTCTGAGTGATTTTACACTCGGCGGGCATTCGACGGGCGGCGGAATCGTCGTACGCTATATGGCGCGCCACCGCGGCCGGGGTGTTAATAAGCTGGCCCTCTTCGCCGCTGCCGCGCCCAGCCTCATCCGGCGTCCTTATTTCCCGTACGGGCTGCCGCGGCAGGCCGTTTTGGACATCATTCAGGGTACATACACGAACCGTCCGCAGATGCTCCGGGGCTTCGGCAACATGATCCTGCACAATTTTGCGCCGCCTGAACTGTCCGACTGGATATTCCAGCTGGGACTTGAGGCCTCCAGCTGGGGTACGGCCGCCGTGGCTAACACGTGGCTCAATGAGGAAGCGCTTTTCCATGACCTGAAAACAATTGACGTACCAACGCTCATCCTACACGGACTGGACGACAAGGTCTGTCACTATCAGCTGGCCATTGCCCAAAAGGACTCCATCCGCAACGCGCTACTCATCCCCTTCGAGTCCTGCGGCCACTTCCTGTTTTATGATCAGATGGATAAATTCAATAAGGAACTTATCCGGTTTACGGAGAAGTAGTTTTAGAAAACCAGAACGCCCCTTTCGGGGCGTTCAGACTGTAGACAAAGGCCGCATTCGCGGCTTTGTCTACAAATAAAGGGTTCTCACGCTGAGGCGCTCGCAAAGTAATGCTTTTCGGAAGTGAATGCCTCAAAGCATTGAAATCAAATAATTTTTCGCCGATGAGACCAGACAACTCGCCATCATCGCCGAAAATTAAATCGCACGGCGATTGGACGCACAAATGAAGGACAAAAGACTTTTTCGACAGCTTGAACGCCCCTTTCGGGGCGTTTTGTATTAATTTGATCCGATCGCTCACTCAGCAATTCCGAGTCTCAGCTTCCACGCAAGGATACGCAGGACGGATTCGTCAATACGTACTTCGGTGATTGTACCGTCATCAACAGCATCGAGAACAGCCGGAATTTGCTCGTCAAAGTATGGCGAAATGATCATGTCATTACCGGCCAGTATCGCCAGAACAGCCGCGTTTTGGTCGCCGGCATAATCGAGCACAGCCTGCATGTTGACGTCGTCCGTGACGACAACGCCGTTAAATTCAAGCTCTTCCCGAAGGATCCGGTGCACCTCGGCGGACATTGAGGCCGGGGCTGAACTGTCCATACTCACAACGATATTGTGACAAACCATAACGGCCCCCGCCCCGGCATTAAATCCGGACTCGAACGGGACAAAGTCGCTGGTCTCAAACGTCTCATACGGGCGTTCGTCGATCGATGAGCCGGTATGGGTGTCCGCGTTATTTCCGTAACCCGGAAAATGCTTGAGCATACAGCCCATCTGATCCTTCATCATCGTCTCGACGACCGTCTTGACATACTCTGCTGTTTGCATAGCGTCGGCGCCAAACGTTCTCTTAAATATAAAATCCGCCGGGTCAGTGGAAACGTCGCAAACGGGCGCGAGATTCAGATTCATCCCCAGAGATTTTAATAGCGCGTCTTTTTCCTGCGTATCGGAAATAATGGCATCCCACCCGCCGCTGTCGTAAAGCGTTTGCGGCGACGGGAACGGCTCGGCGCGGTACTGCGGATATTTGCTGATTCTGTTGACGACACCCCCTTCCTCGTCCACGCCCATAAGCATCGGCACAGCGGCATTTTGCTGACAGGCCTCAAGCATCGTCTGAACGTCAAACGGTGTTTTATCCTGAAAGTCCCTGCTGAAAAGGATATAACCGCCGGGCTGGAATTGAAGCGTCAGCTCGGGCACGCCGTCAGCCGGGTAATGCGCCAAAAACAACTGACCGACTTTCTCGGAAAGCGTCATCGTATCCAATATCTCTCGGGCGCGTATCGCACGCGCCTCTTCCGGCGAGGCTTTTACCGTAAGTTCCGTAACGACTGCCGTACTCTCCCCGCCGTCGCCGCCGAGCTGTCCGTAGTATTGGACTGTTATGAGACTGCCCGGCACAAGCTCATCAATATGGCTTTGTATGCGTTCAAAGGAGCAGGCCAGATTTTGATCCCCCGCATTGGCGCTTCGCAGCGTCAGCGTCCGCGCCGTAACGTTCACCAGTATGCCCGTGAGGGTATTGGTCTGTTCTAAAAAAGAGTAAATGATAAAAGCGTTGTAAGCCGATATCGCCGACGAGGCTGACTGTGTCGGCGATATCGGCGATGACAACGGCGTCCCGGACGGCGACGCCGTTACCGGTGTTTCGTCTGATGGCGCTGTCGAGCAGGCGCTCAGGATTAGCGCAAACAGTATTATAGGAATAAAAACCCGTTGGGCGTTCTTTTTCATATCACATCATCCCGTATTGTACCCGAATATCTTTATTTATTTTAGTATCGCCCAAAAAACGCCATTACCATACACCGGGCGGCTGCCTGCTCCGTTCAGATTTGTTAAGCCGGGACAAAAACCAGCTCTGTATAAGCGCCGAATGGACATCGGGCAAAACCGCGCATATTATGAACGGAAGGAGATGATCCATTTGTTCAACGCAAGTCCCTGCTGCTGGGGACTGCTCCTGGCGGCGGCGCTGTGCTGCTGCAACCAACCGCGTCCTATACCGCCGCCGCCACCTCCGTGTCCATGTCCGCCGCCGCCACCTCCGTGTCCATGTCCGCCGCCGCCGAGGCCATGCCCGCCGCCGCCACCACCGCCACCGCCGCCAGGACCCTGTTGTCCGAGACGCTGGCCATGGAACAGGTGCTTCTGGTGATATAAGCCGGACGAGAGACATACACAAACCGGTCCCTTCAATAAGCAGCACCACCGCAGACCGTGTATACCGCATTATAGCGTCTGCGAAAATCGTTTCAAAACTAAACCTCTGGCTAAGCCGGAGGTTTTTTATTGGCAGCGCGTGCCGCTGTAATAGAAAATGGACAGTCTTCATACCATAAAAGGCGGTTCAAGGCTGAATAATGGAAACGCGCACGGATTGATAACGCATTTTTTAAGCATAAGATTTCATGTGGTTTCGTGCTTACCTTGAATAAAAAATGTACATGCGGTAAAATAACCAATAGATTCCGGCTTTTAAAGAAGCCGAAAGACTATCGCATTTATTCAGGAGCCAAATCCATGACAAAAACGGTAATGGCCGCCATGAGCGGCGGCGTAGACAGCACGGCCGTGGCGGTTTTGTTAGCCGAGCAGGGCTACGACGTGACCGGGGCAACGCTGCGCCTGCACAGCGCAGGCATCGGCGAAACAGAATCCTACTCAGCCGAAGACGACTCGCGCGCGGCGGCCCGCCTCATCGGCATCCCGCATCTGGTCTTCGATATTCAGGACGCTTTTAACACCAGCGTCATCAAACCCTTCGCGGATGCTTATTTATCCGGCCTGACGCCAAACCCCTGCGTCGAATGTAACAAAACCGTAAAATTTGGTGTCCTGCTGCAAAAGGCGCTGGAGCTCGGCATGGACAGAATCGCAACGGGTCATTATGCCCGCGTTGAATATGACGATGTATCCGGACGCTATCTGCTGAAAAAAGCCGCCGATACGGCGAAAGACCAGACCTATGTGCTTTACACGCTGTCTCAGCAGCAACTGAAGCATGTCCTATTCCCACTTGGCGGCTTTAAAAAAGACGAAGCGCGCGCACTGATAACGGCGCGCGGGCTGACGAATGCACAGCGCAAGGAAAGCCAGGACATCTGTTTTATTCCCGACGGCGATTACGGCGCTTATTTAGAGAATACACTTAATATCCACTCGCCGCCGGGACTGTTTACCGACTTGACAGGCCGGGTACTCGGCGAGCATAAAGGCCTCATCCGTTATACAATTGGCCAGCGGCGCGGGCTGGGGATCAGTGCCGAGCGGCCGCTATACGTCGTTATGAAAGACGCGGCGACGAATACTGTTGTCGTCGGCGGCGAAGAGAACCTCTATTCTGACAGTATGACGGTCGGTCATGTAAACCTCATTGCTGTGAAAGAACTGAAAGAGCTGGCCCGGGCTACCGTCAAGACGCGCTACAGCCAAAAGGAAGCACCCGCCACGCTCACGCCGCTTGAGGGAAACCGGCTGCACATTCAGTTTGACGTGCCGCAGAGGGCTGTGACACCCGGCCAGTCGGCTGTATTTTACACGGGTGATAGTGTCCTTGGCGGTGGAAAAATCATCAGTGCCGGAAACTCGGCAAAAGAATAGTTCGGATTGAAAGGAGCTTTTATGGGAGTCATCAAGTTAAGCGAAGGGATTTATTCTGTCGGGGTGCTCAATCCCTCAATGCGGGTTTTTGACATTATCATGGAAACAGAATACGGTACGTCGTACAACGCATATCTGTTGACAGGGGGGAAAAATGTTCTCATTGACTGCGTACACGCCCGCTATTTTGACGAATACATTGAAAATGTCAAAAGCGTTGTCGACCCGTCTGATATCGACTATATCGTCGTCAACCACTGCGAGCCGGACCACAGCGGCTCTTTGGCCAGTCTCTTGGAGCTGGCCCCCAACGCACAGCTTTTAACGTCACCCGCCGGAAAAATCTATCTGCCGCTCATTACGAACAAAACAATTGCAAACATCAAAGCCGTTAAAAACGATGAGACGTGCGACCTCGGCGGCGGACGGACGCTCCGTTTTATCCACGCCCCGTTTTTACACTGGCCGGATTCCATGTTCACGTGGCTCGAAAGCGAGAAAATCGTCTTCACCTGTGATTTTCTCGGTACGCATTTCTGTGAACCGACGATGTCGGACCAGCGCGTGGGTTATATGGCGCTGTACGAAAAGTCATTTATGGAATACTACAACGCTATTTTCAGCCCCTTCAAGCCGCACGTTTTAAACGGGCTGGACAAGCTGTCCGCCCTGGATGTTGAAACACTCTGCCCCAGCCACGGCCCGGTTCTGCATAAGGGCGCGTATCTTGAAACGGCAAAGGCGTTGTATAAACAATGGAGCACACCGCAGGCCACTGCGAAACAAACGATTCCCGTCTTTTACTGCAGCGCCTATGGCTATACGCAGACGCTGGCCGGCGAGATTGCGCAGGGCATCCTGCACGTTTTGCCGGATGCCGACGTCCCCGTTTATGACCTGACCGTTCACGAACCGTGCAAGCTGGCCTGCCTCATCAATGACAACGACGCTTTTTGCGTCGGCTCGCCGACGATCAACAAAGATGCCCTGCCGCCGGTCTGGGAGCTCATCAATCACATTGAGGCCATCGGCAGTAAGGGCAAAAAAGCCGCCGTCTTTGGCTCTTACGGCTGGAGCGGCGAAGGCGTCCCCGCGCTCATCTCACGTCTGTCCTCACTGGGCGTTAAGCCGTTTGAGGACGGCTATCGCTGCCGGTTCAAACCATCGGAGGATGAACGCGCGGCGGCCTTTGATTACGGCGCACGCTTTGCCCAATCACTGATCCTGTCATAAAACGTTAGTACAAGCCGTTCGTACCCAACATGAGCGATCCGGTTAATAATTTAGTACGCGGCAACCGCGTACGCATATCATCCTGTGAAGTCAAACAATTTCCGCCAGTGCGACCCCTCGCCGTCACCGGCGGAAATTTAATCGTACGGCGATTAGACGTACAGACGAAAGGCGAGAGACTTGTTCGACAAAAGTTGGTGGACGTGACTATAAGCATAGGAAGCTTTAATTACGTACCATTCTTAAAACACCGTTCCCCTGGCCATGTAATTAAGTAAGATCGTCAATTGAAATCCCCTCAATCTCCTGTCCGACATTAATATAAACACTCAAATCCAGCACCTGGTTAGATTCGGTATCTTTTGTATAAAAAGGTCTGGCACTCAAATGTAATACGCTTTGCTGTCCTTCTTCGCCAGTCACCCAATATGCGTATACTACTGGATAATAACTATTGCCATCGGTAAAATCCTCAAGCGTTATTTCATTTAAATCTACTGGAAAATCTCTCACATCAGGTTCACCATAGGAAACCACAAATTCATCATACAAATTATAAAAGTATGTACAAGCATCGTCATATTCCATGATGTTGTCATATAGATACGCTGTTTTTGAATCATATATAAATGAACTCGAAAAGCCAATTTGGTAGCATTTATAATTTGATAGCGATAAAGATAATAAATACTTTGCATCAAACACCGATACAATCAATGGGTCTGCTATTGTATAGTTACTTTCTCCGTTTAAATCTTGAATAGTATTAGTTTTTTTCTCTGTATACCATTCATCCAAACCCAGATCCACCACAGTTTCGGATAATTCTCTACCAAAATCAACATCTGATATTTGATAACAATCCTCTGCACTACTATAGAAACAACCTTCCTGAGCTAATTTTTCCTGCAACACTTCCGGTGTAAAAGATTGTGTCCGGTAAGCTCTTATCGGTATAAATGCCAAAAACGGTATTAATACAATACCAATAATTATCAATCTTTTATAAGGCTTCATTTTCCTATCCCCGGGCTACCGGTCTCCCTCTTGGTTAAAATTCATCCACATCATATACCGTAATGTCTCTGCCGACCAGCTCTTTTGCAAACAGTCCCTGGCCCTCAATAAGAACGCCGGAAAAGCTGCCGTCGTATATTTGACGGACCCCGCAGGTCGGGCTCCGGGACTGTAAAACAGCAAAAGCTATCTCCTCGTTTTGGATTATTTCCAGCGCCCGGTTAACGCCATTTCGATAGCAGGCGTCAACATCCTTGCCGTCACTGTCCACAACTTTTCCATTGACGATTTCGGCGCATTTCCGGGGCGATCCCAAGCCAGCCAGCATTTCCGGGCAAACCATGATAATGTCCTTGTCCGCTAAAAACGCGGCTGCTTTTGCATTATAGTTATTCCCGCCGTTGTACTTACAATTTTCACCCATGATACAGGCGCTGACAAGCACTTTCAACGTAAGCCCCCCCCTTCTGAATACAAACACCGGAACCAAGCCGGCGAGTAATCCGGCAGGCCTTTCCAATAACCATATTTACTGAGCGGCTATTTTTTCTGCCAGGTCATTCAGATAAACCCAGCGCTCCAGCTTTTCCTCCAGCCGTTTGTCCAGTATGTCTTTTTGCGCCATGAGCTCCTGGAGCCTGATATAATCGCTTGATGCGCTTTCAAGCTGCACGTTTAAATCCTTGAGCTCCTGTTCCAATGTGGCAATCTCCGCGTCTATACACTCGAATTCCCGCTGTTCATTAAATGAAAACTTTAGCTTTTTCTCAGACGGGGCTCTGGTTTTTTCTGCCGGGTCCGCTTTTATTTTCGGAAGCTCCTCAGCGGCGTTTTGATCCCAATATTCAGAAAAGGAGCCCAGGTATTTTTTGATCTCCCCATTGCCTCGGAAATCAAAGATCGTATCGGTCACCCTGTCTAAAAAATACCGATCATGCGAGACCACCATAACGGCGCCGCTGAAACTGTCCAGGTATTCTTCAAGGATATTCAACGTCTGGATGTCGAGATCATTTGTCGGCTCATCCAGAAGCAGGATGTTGGGCGCTTGCATCAAAATTCCGAGCAAATACAGTCTTCTCCGCTCTCCGCCGGATAACCGGCCTATTGTATTCCACTGCAGGTCGGGTGTGAACAAATATTTCTCAAGCATTTGTGAAGCGGTCAACGTACCGTCCGCCGTCTCGATTTCACCGGAAATTTCTTTAATATAATCAATCACGCGGCTACTTAAATCCATTTCCGCCGTGTCCTGCGAAAAATATCCGAGTTTGACGGTGTCACCGATGACAACTGAGCCGGAGTCCGGACGAAGCTTACCGCTGACTATATTCAGCAGCGTCGATTTGCCGCTGCCGCTTTTTCCGATGATACCAATTCTGTCATCATGGAGGAACGTATGGTCAAAATGGCTGATCAGCTGTTTCCCGCCGAAGCCCATTGAGAGGTCATTGATCTCAACGGTCTTTCTGCCAAGTCTGGTGGAAGGCGACTTGAGCTCCAGCTTAGTGGCATCAGCAGGCCCGCTTTGTTCACTGAGGGCTTTAAAACGGGCGATTCGATCCTTGCTTTTTGTACCGCGCGCGCGAGGCCCGCGCTGGATCCATTCAAGCTCTTTTCGTAAAAGGCTTTGCCTTTTACGCTCGGTTCCCCGCTCTATTTCCTCGCGCTGTGCCTTGAGTTCGAGATACGACGAATAATTTGACGGGTAGCTATATAAATGGCCGCCGTCTATTTCAACAATCTTGTTCGTTACCCGATCCAAAAAGTAGCGGTCATGCGTTACCATGATAATGGCGCCCGAATAATTGATGAGATAACTTTCCAGCCACTGTACCATGGCTATATCAAGATGGTTCGTTGGTTCGTCCAGGATCAGCACATCGCTGTGCTGTATCAGAGCGCTGGTAATGGCCACACACTTTCGTTGGCCGCCGGATAAACTGCCGGCCGGTTTATCAATGTCGTCGATGCCAAGCTGGGTGAGTATCTTTTTTGCCTCAAATTCTTTACTGTCCTTCAAAGCCGGCGCTTGGGCAAACACGTGTTCCAAAACCGTTTGTCCTTCATCCCACATGGGATTCTGCGGCAAATATTGAACACGCACGCCGGAATACTTCGTGATCGTTCCGGCATCGGGCTCTAAAGCCTGCGCCAGGATCCGAAGAAAGGTTGACTTGCCTGTTCCATTTGTTCCGATTACACCGATTCTGTCACCTTTATCGATGTAAAGAGAGACCTCATTGATCAGTGTTTTTTCATCATAGCTTTTGACGATTTTTTCCGCGGAAAGCAGCATAAAGCTGATACCTCACCTATTAAAATGACTGTCACGAAAAGCCCGCCTGTCGAACGGGGCAGCGAAGTCTCACCTAATCGAAAAGATTCGCCAGTTCTTTTTAACCGGTAGCGTTTCGGCGCGAAGCGGCTAATCCTCAATGATTTCCTTGACCCGGCCCACCATACTGCCTTCTTCCAGCATGACCTTAATACCATGCGGGTGATTGGCGCTATTGGTGAGGATGCGCTTAACATGTCCTCTTGTCAGCACGCCCGTGGCCTGGTCTTTTTTGAGCACGATATCTACCAGCGCGCCGATTTTAATGTTTGACCGTGTTTTTCCGTCCAAATAATCTACTCCTTTACCAGCTTGCAGCCATTTTTAAGCCACGAGCGGAATGGTATTATGTCTGTTTTTTCAATGGATTTATAGGTTTTGCTCAAAAACCATAGTACAATGCTGATCCAGCCCACATGCAGGAATACATCCTTCATATCAAAGATAAACCAGCTTAAAAGGCCGATATAGTCCAGGCTGCCGCCCCAGAACACAACGTCGATAAAAGAGCAGCCAATACCGGCTACCGCCATGCAAAACCCTAAGCTCAGCCAAAAACTTGATTGTCCGGCCAGATATCTCTGGTATTTGTAAAACAGCGTGATACCGATGATGGCGGCCAATTGGAGAAGGACCATAAACAGGACCGGCATCACGACGCCGGCCATGCTGGCAAACCAGTTTAAATTCGTATTTTGAAACGGCTCAAAGCGCATAACAGTCGGAATGAGTGTTACGCGCGCATCCATAGCAAAATTCCAAATCAAGACCTTTACGGACTGTTCAAGCAGAATCAGCAGGCCAACAAAAAGCCACTGCTTTTTCATTGAGGTTCTCCAGTTCTGTATCAGTATTGGCAAGCCTGATACCTTATTATTAAGCTTAAGTCCCTGTGGTTAACTCTCGCTTTCTAAAGCAGGAGTCAATATGATCATTCACAACGCCCGTTGCCTGCAGATGCGAATAAACAATAACCGGTCCGAGGAATTTGAAGCCGCGCTTTTTTAAATCCTTGCTGACCCTGTCGGACAGGTCCGTAGTTGCCGGGACGTCTGTTATGCTCTTGAAGCTCCTTACCACCGGCTTGTTGTCTGTGAATCCCCAGATGTATTTGTCGAAGCTTCCGAACTCACGCCGTATATCCAGAAACCTTTTAGCGTTGTTAATGGAAGCCTCGATTTTCTTTCGGTTTCTAATAATCCCGTCATTTTTCAGCAGCTCCTCGATTTTGTGCTCGTCGTAGGCCGCAACCAATTGGGGCTCGAAATTGTCGTAGGCTTTTCGATAGTTCTCTCTTTTCCGGAGAATTGTCAGCCAGCTTAACCCGGCCTGCGCCGATTCCAGAACCAGAAACTCAAAATGCTTTCGGTCCTCATGCACGGGCACGCCCCATTCTTCATCGTGATACTTTATATATAGCTCGTCTGTCCCGCACCAGTCACATCTGTTCATTACAGCTCCACAGTCCCGGTCCGGAAGGCCTCCATCATCTCGCCCGTCAGGCTGATCTTCAGCCCTTCGGGCGGGATGTCTTTTCGATCCACCCAAACACCCAGGGACAGCTCATCCTCCTGCAAGGTGACGGTGTCGTCGCCGTCGAGCTCGGCGTAAAAACCGGCTAGAATCGTATCCGTAAACGGCCAGGGCTGGCTTTTATAAAATTGGATGTTCTTCACGTCCAGCCCCACCTCTTCCTTCACTTCGCGCCGGACCGCCTGCTCCAGGCTCTCCCCGATCTCAACAAAGCCCGCGATGAGCGCGTACCGCGTATATTCCCGGCCCTTATATTTCGTCAGCATCAGCCGGTCCTCGTTATGTACCGCAACGATCACGCAGGGTGAGATCGTCGGATACACCTGAAAGGAGCAGGACTCGCAGTAAAGCATCCGTTCCTTGTCCGACGGCACCATCGTCTGGCCGCAGCGGCTGCAGAAACGGTGGTTTGTATACCAGCGGTTGAGCTGCTGCCCCACCGCACCGGCGAACGACCGCCAGTATTTCGGTTCCATCCGGAATCGGGACGTGGATACATAGCTCCAGCCGTCGGCCGTATCGAGGCCTTTTTCAGCTGTCAGAAAGTAGTTGTGCTCGTCGATGGAGAACAGATAACGGGCGCTGTCAATGAGATGCGGATGGGTCGCCTCAAAATCGGAAAAGGACGGATACCAGAGCGTCTCCTTCCCTTCGCATATCAGCACGGCATCCCCATCGTACGATAGGAACAGGTCCTGGGGCTGCGCCGTTTTGAGCTTGAAATTATTATTAAATATTCTCGGTTCAATATCCTGAATCATAGGCTTTCTTATACGCTCCTTTATATTAAGGTGTTACGCATTCATTGCGTTATCCGGTTTTCCAATAATGATCATTTACCGTCATTATCCCTTTTCCATGCCGTTTACAGTACGCTTAACCGAAACGCACCGAGACCTCGGATACAACCGTACTGCCCAGTTTTACCGTTGTGCCCCACTTGCTCAGGGTGGACTGCTCCTCGACGCGCGTGCTGACGGCCAGCTCCCCCAGCGCGCCGCGCGCCCGCGCTTCTTTTAACGCCGCTTTCTCGGACGAGGCCTTTGCCGTTTCGACGGCTTCCTCCATATTGTCAAAGCGGCTGCTGCCCGACGGGGCAAGTACCACGTAATACGTATGGCCCGAAGATGATAAACGCTTTGAAATCTCAACGCGCGCCGTTGTACTGATGTCCGCCTTCAAAGCGCCGAGCGCGTTGGCAACCTCCGCGTTGGGGGGCTTGACATAGTCTGTTCCAAGCGCCTTGGCCACGGCGGGCAAAAAGACATGTGTCGGCGCGCCGATTCCGACAAGCGCGGCTTTTGTCTGCATGACGTGTCGGAAGAGCTTGTTATCATCGGTGTCGCGCGTCGCCCAGCCTTGCCGGACGAGATATTCCGTCTGTGCGTCGAGTCCGCCGCCAAATTTGGACGGATAGCGCTGCGCAAGGAGAATGCGGAGCAGATTGACGTATAGATGTTCTCCCACCCGGTCGTAGGCCTCATCGGCCAGCGTGAGCAGCTCGTCGGGCGTATCCTCGCGCCCCAGAAGGCGCAGAAGGTAGCGCGCCGCCAGCACCGACGACTCCCGGTCGTACTCGGTGTAGTCGCCTTTGATGTGCATGAAGTCCGTCGGCGTCAGGCCGCAGCGCATGATGATACCTTCCGCCTCCAGCCGCTCACTGTTCAGATGATACAGGTCAATACCCCGCGTCTCCTTAAGCCCGCTCAATATACACGGGCCGGCGCGGAGGGCCTCGATAAGTGCCAGCTCATCGGTGTTATATCTTTTCGGGTCGGCAGGCTCCCGGACGAGATAAAAGAATTCATGCAGCGGGAACTGTGACGGATGGACATGGCCTAAAAGCTCTGTCAGCATCGTTTTGATCTCCGGCCAGCGGCTTGACGCGGCGCAGATTGGCATGACGCGGCGCGGGAAAACCTTCAGGCTCTCGCCGAAAAGCCGTATCGCGCTGTCACCGCCCAGGGCAAAGGTATCCACAAAAACGCCCTTAACATGCGTCCGCCAGCCGCCAATCTGTATGCCGTCGCCGGCCATGACAGGCCGGCTGCCGCTGACAACGGAGACATCCGTCGTCGTGCCGCCCATATCGACAATGAGACAATCCTGCTGCTCTGCAAGGCTTTGCCCGGCCAGGACGCTGGCTGCCGGCCCGGACAAAATCGTTTCAACGGGGCGTGAAAGCGAAAGCTTTTCAGACATGAGGCTGCCGTCACTGCGCACAACCATAACGGGCGCTTTACAGTCCCGGGCCGCAAAATCTGAAAGTGCGGCCTCAATAAACTCGCGCACAATCGGGAGCAGCCGCGCGTTGAGGAGCGCCGTCGCGCCGCGCGTGAGGACATTAATCTCGCTGGTCAGCTCACTGGCGCAAACAAGCGGAAGCCCGTACAGCTCCTCCGCCAGCTTCTTGGCGCGCAGCTCACAGGGCGCGCCATTGCTGATGGCATACAGCTCAGCGGCCGAAAGGGCGTCGGCGTCGGACAGCCAATCCCCCAGCTCCGAAACGACGGCGTCCCAGTCCGGCTCGTCTATAACCAGTCCGTCGGCGCTGCCGTGCGTATCGATACAGCGGACGCTGTCATACTTAAATCCGTATTTAGCCTCGGCGTCAAACCGCCGGATAAACTCGTCTGTTAGGCCGAAAATTAACAGCTTGGCCCGGCAGCCCTTGTTTTCAACGCAGGCGTTTGTAGCCAGCGTCGTAGAAAGCGATATGAGCTCCGCTTCGCGCACAAGCTCCGGCGGGAGCATATCCAGCGCTTTTCCGATTCCGACGGAGAGGTTTTCCCGCGTCGTGAGCGCTTTCCCCTTCGCCAGCAGTTTTCCCGAATCATAATCGTATGCAACCGCGTCCGTGCAGGTGCCGCCGGTGTCTATTCCAATGCCAATTTTCATGCGCGCTTCCCCTTAATCTAATCAGCCGTGCTGAACCGTCAAAGCAGTTTTTTATTTTTGGCTGGTTTATTCTTGGCCCGGCCGTAAATGCCGGGAGTTTAAGCTTATCATCTGCATTTGGTTTGCAAAACATATCAGGCAATACTATATCACTTTTCGCAGATTCTTGTAAAGAATTCAAAACACTTGCAATAACATACATCCTATTGGAGTGGACAGGCTTTTAACCTGATAAGGTTTAAACCGACACATAAATATACATAGCGACAGGGCTGGCGAAGGCCAGCCCTGTATAATGATAATTTTGTGATAATTTTATCCTATTTATGGCATTTTCACTTATAACCGTGTCTGATTATTACGATATTATTAAATGAAAGGCCCTTATTTATGATCGACCTTATGCATATGCTCAATGAGGTCCAAAACCTTGCTGGAGTATCCGTACTCATTGTCATACCAGGCCACGACCTTCATAAAGGTGTCGGTAAGCTGGATGCCGGCTTTGGCGTCAAAGATGGCAATATGCGGATCGCTTAAAAAATCAGAGGAGACAACGTCCTCGTCCGTATAGGAGATGATGCCCTTGAACTCGTTTTCGGAAGCACTTTTCATAACAGCGCAAACCTCCTCGTACCGGGCGGGCTTTTCAAGATTAACCGTGAGGTCCACAACGGAGACATCCAGCGTTGGTACGCGCATCGACATGCCTGTCAGCCGGCCCTCTAAAGACGGGATGACCTTTGTCACGGCGACAGCCGCTCCGGTCGACGAAGGAATGATGTTGTACGTGGCCGCACGGCCGCCGCGCCAGTCCTTAAGTGATTTGCCGTCAACCGTCTTCTGCGACGCCGTCACCGAATGAATTGTCGTCATCAGGCCCGACGCAACGCCGTAGTTGTCATGAAGAATTTTGGCGATGGGCGCCAGGCAGTTCGTTGTGCACGAGGCGTTGGAGACAATATTCAACGATGTGTCGTATTTATCGGTGTTGACACCCATGACGAACATCGGTATGTCTTTCGACGGTGCTGTAACGATAACCTTTTTAGCGCCGGCTTTAAGATGGGCCGCGGCTTTATCCATTGATTTAAACTGACCCGTCGAATCCACAAGATACTCTACGCCGACATCCGCCCACGGAATATTTTCAGGGTTGCGGTCTGAAAACGCGGGAATTTCACGTCCGTCGATGACAATGCCCTTGTCCGTATATGTAATGTCATGCCCGAGCCGGCCGTGAAGCGAGTCATATTTCATCATATAGGCCATATAGTCGGGCGCAACAGTGGAGTTGATCCCAACGACCTCAATGTCCTTGTGCTCTAAACTGGCTCTTAAAACGATTCGGCCAATCCGGCCGAATCCGGTAATGCCGATTTTAATACTCATGAAGATACCTCCGAAGATCCGTTCGTCCGTTTCTTACTCTTTCAGTCTGATTATATCAATATATTTCTATAAATTAAAGTAATTGTTCAACAGTTTTTTTAATTCTTCCGAAGAGTATAAAATTTTGTTGTTTTGCGGCGATATTTTTGATATTATGAGGGTTGACACTAACTTGACAATATACATATTTAAAGGTTTTTACACACTTTTTAACGATATGTTGATTGACATTTTTTAACGAGTATTATTTGTCAATGCCTCCACATTGATAAGACAGAGAAAGGAGGTCAGTTGCTTTGACAGATAGATTTACCAGTCTGTACGGGAACCATTCACAGGCCGTTATCGTCGAAAAAAACGGAAAAGTTGAATATTTTAATGATGCGGCCGCCCGCTTAATACCAAATATAAACGAAGCCGCGCCGGAAGATATATTCCCGGCTGAGCTTTTATCCTATAATGCCGACCGTTTTATCGGCGAAGCAAAGATCGCCGGAAAAAACCTGGTCGTAAACGTGACGAAGCTCAGTGACTGCAGGGTATTTGGGATAACGGCGCCAGAGCCGGACGACCAGGGCGACTGGACAAATATTTTTGGTACCATCAGCTACGAGCTCAACAACAGTCTGTCTGTTTTAAAGATGTCCTCGGGGCTCTTGCTGCCACATGTTGAAAATCAGGACAATTCCAGGCTCAGCAGATATGCGTCGATGATCTACCACAGTTACTATAATATCCAGCGCATTACTAATAACTTAACCGATTTCGGCGATTATACACGCAACAGCATGCTGCTCAATCGCACTTCATATGACCTGGCAGTCTCAAGCCGGGAAATGATAGACACCGTGCGCCATCTTGTTTCCGACCGCGGCGTTGAGTTGTGTTTTAAAGCCAATCAGGACAGCTTGGTCGTCTACGCGGACAAAAGGCGGATCGATAAGCTGATCCTGAATCTGCTGTCTAACAGCCTGCTAAACACACCGGCGGGCGGGTCGGTTGCGTTATCGGTCATTTCAGCCGGAGACCGGTTCATCCTGACGGTCAGCGATAACGGTCAGGGCATCCCTCCCGAAATCCTGCAGATGGCCTGGAGCCGCTACAGAGCCGAACGCTTCGTTACCGAACAGCCTGTCGGCGTCGGTCTGGGTCTGCCCATCGTTCACGCCATCACCAAACAGCACGGCGGCAGCGTCATGTTGGAAAGCCGGTTGGGTATCGGAACAACTGTAACCGTATCAATCCCCCTGGCTAAGCCGGAAACGCCCGCGTTTAACGATATATTCGTCGATTATGCGGATTATGACATGCAGCAGCTTCTCACGGAACTTTCAGGTGTCATAAGCTCCGAAAAATACTCTCAGAAATACATGGACTAGTTTAGCAGCTAAAAAACAACAATTGATATAAACGCGCCAGCCTAAATCGGAGACTCAGATGGAAAAAAACCTCGGTATTTATGTTCATATTCCCTTTTGCGTAGGTAAATGCGCCTACTGCGATTTTTACTCTTTATCGGGACATGAAAAGCTCATGCCCACGTATCAACACGCCCTTTTGCACCATATCAAAGAATATGCGCCGCAGCTCGACGCATATCTGGCGGACACCGTTTACTTTGGCGGCGGGACGCCCAGCTATTACGGCCCAGACCGTCTGATCAGCATTTTCAACGCGCTGAAAAAGTATGGCCATGTACTGCTTGACGCGGAAGTAACTGCCGAGGTCAACCCCGAAAGCATCACCAAAGCCGACCTTATGCGGCTGCGCCGCGCCGGCTTCAACAGGCTGTCCATCGGTGTGCAGTGCGCCGACGATGCGATCCTAAAAAGTCTGGGGCGAAAGCACACGTTTCAGGACGCCGAAGAAGCCGTCTTAAACGCCCGCGAGGCGGGCTTTAAAAACATCAGTATCGACCTCATATTCGGGCTGCCCTCCCAGACGCGGGACGGTTGGGCCGACTCGCTCGGCCGCGCCGCCGCGCTTAAAACAGAGCACATTTCCTGCTACGGGCTCAAGGTTGACGAGGGCTCCCAACTATACATATACAAGGATTCTCCGTTCATGCCAGACGACGACGCGCAGGCGGATATGTACCTGTATACCATAGAAACGCTCAGCCGATTTGGTTTCCGGCAGTATGAGATTTCAAACTTTGCCCGCCGCGGTTATGAATCGAAGCACAACCTGAAATACTGGATGGGTGAGGAATATCTGGGCTTTGGCGCTGCGGCGCACTCCTATATCGGCGGCAAACGTTTCAATTATATTGCCGATCTCGAAAAATACAGTGAAAATGTAATAGCCGGCAAAAATATCGTCGACCTGAGTGAAGAGATCACCAATTTTGAACGCGCGAGTGAATATCTGATGCTTCGGCTGCGAACAACACACGGCATTTCCGAGGAGGAATACTACGATATATACCCCTGCAGCATGGAACGCGCCATTGACCTGTTCCGCTTTTATGAATCACAGGGCTGGGCCGTATTCTCCGGCGGCCGATGGAGCTTCACGCCGGAGGGCTTTCTACTGTCCAACACTCTCATCGGAGAGATTCTTGAAACGCAGACAAAGAAGCGCTCGGAAATGACTCGTCCCTGGGAAAACCCGGAGGACGCCGCGTACCGGACCCAACTGACGCTGTTTGAGCGCAAACCTCAGGAAGTCCAGCTTTTTCGCGGTATTTAGTGGATACGGGTACCGCTGTTAAAAATGGTTACAGGGCTTGTAGCAATATGTAACAAAAAAACGATTGAATATTTCACATATTTGAAATAAAATCAATTTGGGGCTGGAGCATCTGGGCTGTTATTACCCAATGCCTCCGGCGTGGGATATAAAACTTTTCAGCGCACTTTGATGAAGGATGGGATTCTTATTAATAATAAAAAGGCTAACGGAAAACACACAAAAACGTCCAGTAAATTAAAACCGCCTATGAAGGCTGTCCTCATTGCAGGCATAGTCGTAGTTGTTCTGGCTGCCAGCTTTATAGCGACCGGCTTTTACGTGAAGGGCGTTGACACAGTTTTCCCAAACGTTTCAATCGGTGATACGCCACTGGCCGGCATGACGGCCGAGGAAGCGCGCCTGGCGCTTATCGACGCCGGTTATGAAGACAGCACAAAAAACGTGGCTGTTTCGGTAAACTTCCCTGACGATAGTCTGATGACGATCTCCGGTGAGGAATCGGGTGTTCGGCTCTTATCCGGCACAGCGGCTGAGACCGCCTATAATTACGGCAAAGACGGCTCTTTCTTTAAAAACGAGTTCAGCTATATAAAGAGCCTGTTTTCACAGGTCGATCTGTCCGAAAGCGGCACAGCCGCCATAAACGAGGAACGCGTACGCGCCATCGTGACCGAATACGCCGACGCATTCAACGAAAAATCCATGCAGGACGCATACACGATCAAGTCCGACAGCATTGAAATCGTCAAGGGCAGCAACGGCATGATGGCCGATGCGGACGAGCTGTACGATCTCGTCGTGACGGCGTTTGACCAGTCGGCTACCGATAACAACCCCGTAACCATTGATTACGTTATGACGAACACCGGTGAAGAGCTGGATCTGGAGAGCCTTTACGATCTGATCTACGTTGAACCTGTCAGCGCCGTTTATGACGAGGCAACCTATGACACCACTCAGAGCGTAACGGGCATCAGCTTTGACGTGGATGCGGCTCAAAGGGCATTTGACACGGCAGCTGTCGGACAGACGGTAACCATCCCGCTCATTTACACGGAACCGGAAATAACAACCGGCGCTCTGGAAGAACTGTTGTTCCGCGATATTCTGTCCGAGCGCAAAACGTATGTCGCGGGGACAAGCAGCCGCCGGAACAATGTCAAGCTGGCGGCCGCCGCCATTAACGGCAAGGTCCTCAATCCCGGCGAGGAGTTTTCCTACAATGAGACCGTCGGCAAACGCACGGCTGAAAAGGGCTATCAGTCAGCCGGAGCTTACGTCAGTGGTCAAGTCGTGCAGGAGATCGGCGGCGGGATATGCCAGGTATCCTCAACGCTGTATACCTGCGTCCTGTTCGCGGATCTTGAGGTCGTCGAGCGCTCCAACCACATGTTCATCGTCTCCTACCTGCCGCTCGGTTACGACGCGACGGTTAACTGGGGCACGGTCGATTTCAAGTTCAAAAACAATACCGACTACCCGATTCGTATCGAAACAATTGATGAAGACGGCTATCTTACCGTCAAACTGCATGGCACTAAGACGAATACTAATTACATAGATGTCCAGTATGTCGTTCTCAGCACAACGCCCTATGAGACGATTAAGAAGGAGGACGAATCGATTGCGCCGGGTACGACTAAAAACCAGACGGACGGTCACACCGGCTATGTAGTGGAAACCTATAAATATATCTATGACGAAAATGACGAGCTGATATCGAAGACGTTCATCGCGCGCAGTCCCTACCGCAAACAGGACAAGGTCGTGCTCGTGCCGCCCGGGACACTGACGCCGGCATCGCCGTCCCCCGCTCCGAGCGCCTCGCCCTCGGAATCCCCAAGCGCTTCGCCATCAACATCGCCTAGCCCCTCGCCAAGCCCCTCGCCAAGCGCTTCGCCATCGGAATCCCCAAGCGCTTCACCGTCAACATCGCCGAGTCCCCCGCCAAGCGCTTCGCCGTCGCCCAGCCCGTCGGCCTCACCCACGCCGTCGCCGAGTGAATCACCCACACCCTCGCCCGACACATCGTCGTCGATTTAATAAAATGAGCGTGCCGGCCTGCCCGGCACGCCAGATTGTCGAAAAAGCCGCTTCCGCGGCTTTTTCGACAAATAAAAAGTTCTCGCACTGAAGCGCTCGCAAAGTAATGCTTTTCGGAAGTGAATGCCTCAAAGCATTTGAAATCAAATAATTTTCGCCGATGAGACCAGACAACTCGCCATCACCGACGAAAATTAAATCGCTCTGCGATTGGACGTACAGACGAAGGATAGAAGATTTTTTAACAAACTGTGCGTGCCGGCTGCCCGGCACGCTTTATTAATTAAAGGAGACTGATTATGTTTTATACGCCGGAAAAAAACGACCACGGCCTCCCCCGCCCGCCCTTTAAATCCTGCGTCGTCCCCCGCCCCATTGGATGGCTCTCGACAATGAGCCTGGACGGCACAGCCAACCTCGCGCCCTATTCACAGTTCACGAACTTGACCTTTGAGCCGCCGTACGTACTTGTATCCATCAATCAGGGCCGTTTACAAAATCGCAAGGACACGACGGTCAACATTGAGCAAACCGGTGACTTTGTCTACAACATGGCCACGTTTGCGCTGCGCGATGCGCTGAATATCACGGCGGCCGAATTCCCGCCGGAGATCGACGAGTTTGAAATAGCCGGACTGACAAAAGCCCCCTGCCGGATTGTCAAGCCGTTTCGCGTCGCCGAGTCGCCGGTTTCAATGGAATGCGTCTATGTCCAGACACTCCGGCTGCCTGGAGAAGGGCTTGTCGGCACTGCAGATATCATCATCGGCAAGGTCGTCGGCATTCACATCGACGATACGTTTATCCTGCCGGACGGCAAGCTGGATATTCTTAAAATGCGGCCGCTGGCACGCCTCGGTTACAGCGACTACACGACGGTTGAAAGTCTGTTTGAAATGAACCCGTCCAAGCTGGCGGGAGACCGCGACGACATCGCCACAGGTCTCGAGGGCGATGCCGGAAAAATGAAAAAGCTGCATTGAACGCGCCAGATTGAAGCGAGCTTCAACGCCTGAGAAATGACTTGTCAGGCGTTAATTTGCAGCTAATAACCCCCCCATCTTTTGACATCTTTCGGTTTGACCGGACATGGTATATCTGATATACTGCCTTAAGCTTGCCCGCCGTCCGGCGGCGGAACAACTGATCATAAGAGAAGAGGTTTTTGAATGAGCGTTGCCGAACTGCTGCTCATAGCTCTGGGCCTGTCGATGGACGCCTTCGCCGCCGCCATCTGTAAGGGACTGTCTGTTAAGAGACTGACCGCCTTAAACGCCGTCACCGTTGGGGCCTGGTTTGGCGGATTTCAGGCGCTCATGCCGCTCATTGGTTATTTCCTTGGCCGGCAGCTGGCCGGTTTCATTGAAACCTTTTCGCATCTAATTGCCTTTATACTGCTGGCAGCTATCGGCATCCATATGCTCCGGGAGGCTTTCATCAATAAAAAAGGCGGGCAGGAAACCTCCGCCGATAACGACTGTTCCCTGTCCGTCAAATCGATGTTACCAATGGCCATCGCGACCAGCATCGACGCGCTGGCCGTTGGCGTCACGTTCGCGTTTTTGGGTGTTCATATTCTCCCCGCTGTCTTAACGATTGGCCTGATGACATTTGTCCTGTCCATCTTTGGCGCGGGGCTAGGCCGGGTATTCGGGGCGAAATATGAATTTGCCGCCGAAGTATTCGGCGGCGTCATTCTGTGCTTGCTGGGTGTAAAAGTCCTTCTGGAGCATTTGGGGATTCTCTAAACCGCTTCCCGTGCGTCATACCATGTGACAAGCAGGTCCACGCAGTCGCCATAGGAGCTCACGCCGAGTTCTTCCCCGTTGCTTTTCAAATACGTGTCATACACGGCTGTCACCGCTTCGGTGGCGGCCGTTTTATTTCTGGTCCAATACTCGTTATTGTCGGCCCAATCCTGACGTACGCTGTCGCTGAGCTTGTTAAGGATATCCTGCGCCGCACCGGGATCAGCTTCGCTCAGTGCGCCTGATAAATACATCAGCCCGCTTAAGTAGCCTGAATATTCGTACGTCGTTATATTGGACGTCACGCATGCGGCAATCCCGGAAAAATTGGCTTCATCCTCGGAATGGACGCCTCGCTGGTGGGCCATCTCATGCGCAATCGTAAACGGCACAAGGCACGCCGGCGCATCGACATTGATATTGGTCTCGCCCGTGATTGCAATGTAAACGCCCGTAAAACCCGTGAGGCTCATAAGCTTAGAATAGATCATCGCCTTTGGCGGGTGATATTCCCCGCTCAGCGCCGGAAGCTCGCCGGCAATATTTGCGTATACACCCTTAGATAGGGCAAAGGTATAGCTGCGCTCCATGGCAAAATGGCCGTCCGCGTCACGTTTGACCTGATCAGCCAGCTCGTCGGCCTTATCAGCGAACGCCTGCGTCACGCGCTCAAGCTGCAGGGCCGTGACACCGCTTGACTGAAGGCCCGTCCGCTCGGCGAGACTGGGACTTCTATAGCCGGCGCCCCACAGCCACGAGTATGCCGCAAACAGATAAGCCGCCAAAATAATAACGACAAAAACACGTCCGAAGAACGTGACCAGGCGGGCCGGTCCGCGTATGACGAGGACAATGGTTTTAATTAAGAATATAAGGGCCCATATAATGAGCAGCGTTATAAGAACTTCCGCCAACGAGAAATACTGAAACGGGCCAAATGACGTAACCTGCGCTGCCGCTTCCCTGTATGGAACGGCAATCGTCGTTTCGACCCAGTTAATAACGTTTTGGCTGTCTCTGTATATGTAAAACAGCGCGATCAGCGCGGTCGGCGGCACTGCAAACAGTATGTAAATCCATACATGGCCGCCGCCCCTCGTTTTACTCGCGGCTCTTTTCGCTACTTTTTGTGCCATAACGCACCCCCTTCCGTCTCTATACACAGTATATAGTGTTTCGGCGTTTTTATCAAGTGCAAAATGATGTGGTTTTTTACATTTAGCGACAGGTTTTGCATGACTAAACCTATTGAAACCACAGAAAAAAAGCGCCGGCTGAACCAGCCGGCTTTAAACTGATCATAATTTAGATCTGGCGGGTGATCTCACGCCTCAAACGCAGGATGATCCGCTTTTCCAGACGGCTGATGTAAGATTGGGAAATGCCCATCAGGTCGGCGACCTCTTTTTGCGTGCGCTCCTCTATTCCACCCAGGCCAAAGCGCATTACGATGATCTCCCTCTCACGCTCCGAAAGCTTTTCGACGGCGTCGAGCAGGAGCTTTCTGTCCACATCATCCTCCATTGGGCGCATAACCATGTCGGAATCGGTACCGAGTATGTCCGACAGCAGGAGCTCGTTGCCATCCCAATCGGTATTGAGCGGCTCGTCAAACGACACCTCCGAGCGGCGGTTGCTCGTTTTACGCAGGAACATGAGGATCTCATTTTCAATACATCTGGAAGCGTACGTGGCCAGTTTAATATTTTTATTGGCGTCGTATGTATTGATGGCTTTTATGAGTCCGATCGTCCCTATGGAGATCAGGTCCTCGATATTGATGCCGGTATTTTCAAAACGTCGGGCAATATAGACAACAAGGCGCAGATTGCGCTCAATCAGCGCTTGCTTGGCCTCGTGTGAGTCATCCGTTAAAAGCGATATGTAATGCGCTTCTTCCTCGCGGGACATCGGCGGCGGCAGCGTCTCGCTGCCGCCGATATAAAACACACCGGCGGGCAACGTGATACCCAGCTTTTCCAGGACCCTGTACATCCGCACGGCAAGGTTAATTTTAAAGCGCAGTATTCTTCTCATTGTGATGTCCTCCTGTTTTGCCTCAGCCTTACTTAATATTCATATACTATTCAGGCACCGATGAGCGCCGTATATGTACCGCTTTCTGAAACGCTATTAGGCGACAGAGCCAGCAGCATCCCTTTCCGGGTTTTGCCGTCCACAACAATTTCGTCTGGCTTAAACGCTAAAAGTATCCCGCCGGATACGCCAACGGCGCTGTATGGGATAAGCTGGAATCGAACCGCGCATCCGCCCGCAGCAAGCTCTTCCAGCACCTCAACCGCACCGTTCCGGCTGAGCCCGGACAACGCAGCGGCAATATCCGATGTAAAAAGCGGCTTCAGATCGTAAACGCCGGCAATCATGACAGGGCGGCCGCTCATGGGATCAGCCAGAGCGTTACCGGTGTCCAGCAGCGCGCGTACGAGCACTTCCCTCCCGCCATGACGCACCGTTACAGGGACGATAACGCCGCCCTTATGGCGCGCCGCCCGCCTAAATACCAGCGTTAGGATAACGTAACCAACAGTAAAGGAAACCACAAGGATCCTAAGACTCGCCGATGTAAACAGGCCGCTGTACAGGCTCCCGCCGCCTAATAGCGAAGCAGCCATCACGATGCCGCCAAACGCCATAGACACGGCAAAAAAGACGAGGATCGCCCGCACAAGCCGCGAGCTACCGCCGAACGCCGCGAGCGCTATCACTATACCGAAGGCAATCTTTATAATCGGATGGGCCAGAAAGGCGGTAGCTGGAATTAGGGCCGCAACGGCATAGGCCCCCCCGGCAGCCGACGCGCCCAAAAGCCGCAGCCTGCTGACCGGCGTTGCGCAAATCTTCGCCGTTACGAGAAGCATGATGTAATTGACGATGAGATTGATAATGAAAAGCGTATCGACATAGACCGTTTGAATCATAACCACGCCTCCCGATGAAGCCATTATAGCCCGGCCAACTGAAAAAAAACGTCGAAGGGTCAGAACCGTTACGACGGCCAAAGCACAAAAAATAGCCGGCCCCGGTTTTAACGGGGCCGGCTTATTTTTTGTGCCGTCAGACGCTTAGCGTCATACGTCGTTTACAAATATCAGGCGTTTAAGATGGATTCAATCGCCCGGGCCAGCTGGTCCGGACAGGAGGTATCCTTGAAGCCGCACTTGACGCCCGCCAGCTTCCTTTTTACCTCTTCGGCTTCCATGCCGGTAACGAGCCGCTTGATTCCCAACGTATTTCCGGGACAGCCCCCGTGAAAATCAACCGACTTAATAACGCCGTCCTCAATCTCAAGATCGATCTTCTTTGAACACGTACCTTTTGTTTTATAGGTCATTTTCATATCCTCATACCCCGCTCCAGTCTCCAGAACTCCGTCAGCCATCTTAACATAAAGAGCCGTTATTGGCAACGGCATATCACCAGCCGGGCCGTCATATAATTTAAGCAGCAGGCTGAAAGCCGCTTCGTCACAGGCTTTAGCCTGCCAGACCCCAGGAGGTGAAGGTTTTTGTACAAAAGCGGAAGCAAGCATAAAATGCGCAGCGCGGCAACGAAAGCGCCCATGGCCATCAAAGGACTGGCACTGATTTTTCTTTTATGTCTGGGCGTACGGCTGATATCGACGATCGGGGCAAAAGCCGGTACGGAGCAGTATGTGTCGTCACTGATGTCCAGCGATAAGTTCATGAGCGCCGTGCTGGACCTGGAGCTGGGCGGTCCGGCTGAGACCGGAGCAAACGGCCTTTCGGCAGCGATATTCAGCTCCGCCATCGGGCCCTATAAAAACGGCGGCGGCGAACCGGGAACTGAAAACACCGCCTCAGCCACGCCGACTACAACGGAAAATACGTGGGGAGATGCCGATGGCAGCGGCAGCCTTTTCTATGATATCAGTAAAATAAACGATCAGGACATCACTCCGGAAACCAGTCCCAATCCGGCTGCATCCGCAAGCCCGAATAACAGCTTTGTTAAGCCGGATATTATCTCGAAGGAAGCCGAGTCGGTGGGGCTTTGCATCAAGAACACCTCCAGCTACGATATCGACGTTGACGCACTTTTTAAAGAGCCGCTGAATATATCTTTAACGGGCGACAGCCCGGCTGTGCTGATCATCCATACGCACAGCAGCGAGGCGTATATGCCCGACGGCGACGACCAGTACGAGGCGTCCGACACGTACCGCACGCAGGAGAAAGCTTACAGTGTCATTCGGGTGGGTGACGAGCTGTCATCCGAATTTGATAAACGCGGCATTCCCGTGATTCACGATCGAAACGTTT
Source organism: uncultured Sporobacter sp. (assembly GCA_963675425.1). Lineage (GTDB taxonomy): Bacteria > Bacillota > Clostridia > Oscillospirales > Oscillospiraceae > Sporobacter. Next base: position 4,027,161 of record OY776214.1, read on the forward strand.
ACGACTTTCCGAGCTATGTGGACTCCTACAGCAATTCGTACAAAGCGATCCAGTCTTATCTGGACACGTACCCAAGCATCAAGATCGTCATTGACCTGCACCGCGATCACATCGAAGCAAATGACGGCTCGGTCTACAAAACGATTGCGCAGGTCGGCGACACAAAATGCGCGCAGGTCATGTTCGTAATGGGCACAGGTTCCGCGGGTTTGAACCATCCGAACTGGCATGAAAACCTCAAGCTGGCCTTACATATGCAAAACGAGATGAATACGCTGTATCCGTCCCTAGCCAAACCAATTAAGTTGTCGGAGCACCGCTATAACCAGCAGGCGACGACCGGCTCCATGATCGTGGAGATCGGCTGCACGGGCAACACTCTCGAGGAAGCCATAACCGCCGCGCGGTACTTCGCGAACGCTGCGTCCAATGTAATTTTAGACCTCTATAATTAGATATTGATAAGCTTTATACCTTAGCCGTTGTACCGTCACCGCATATCTGAAAAACTGCGTTCACCGTCAATTCCGAGTCCGGATGCCCAATATTATAAAAGTGCAAAATTAACGTTAAAAAGCTGTTGACAAAATCCGCCCCCGTGGCTATAATGGTGTCTGCTATCTCTTCGCGAGAGTGCTGGAATAGGTAGACAGGCACGTTTGAGGGGCGTGTGTCATATGGCGTGTGGGTTCAAGTCCCATCTCTCGCACTATTATCAGAGTCGTCGAATTTGACGACTCTGATTTATTTTTTTCTTGTTTCCTTTAAGGTTAATTTGTTTATGCCACCTTATCCGACGTATAAATGGGTAAAGCATAGCTGCTTAGCTTTTTATTTTCAGTTTCAATCCATATATCCGTTATAATTTTCGTTAACATATAAAATTAGTCGAGGCTTTACCAATTAATCGTGATATAATACTATCGAGGCATCATAGGGCCATCAGAGAAAACAAATGATTGTATCACTACGGAGTGGAATTTTTATAAAGCACAATTGAGAATAGCGTTTTGATAGGATGGTCGCAAACAGCGTCTTTGAAACCGCCACAAGAAAGTGAGGTATAATAAAAATGGAAAAACTTAAAATAGTAGCTATTGTAGGTTCCTTAAGAAAAGATTCCTATAATCGCCAGCTTGCATTTGCAGCCAAGCGCGTGATTGGGGATGCGTTGGATTTTGAACTGTTGGATTATTCCGATATCCCGCTTATGAACCAGGATATTGAATTTCCGGCTCCGGATTCCGTCCGGCGGGTACGCGAGATTGTCAAATCCGCAGATGGCATTTGGTTCTTCACGCCGGAATACAACCATTTCTTCTCTGGGGTTTTGAAAAACCTGATTGATTGGCTGTCCAGACCCATAAGCAAAAGCGAACCGCAGGTGCTTTCAGGAAAGCCCGCTGCCATAAGTGGCATTACTCCCGGTATGTCCGGGACAGCAATCGCGCAGGATCATCTGATAACACTGATTAGCTTTTTGAATATGAATGTTATGAATTCGCCGCGGCTAACAATACCAAACGCGGCACAGCAGACGAACGCAGACGGCAGGCTTGAATTAACCACCAGCGCCCCATATTTGCAAAAACAGGCTGAGGCATTTATCAATTTCATACGGAATTAACAAGCCGTCTTGTAAAATCTAATTTATCGCGGCACAGTTTTTCAGGCTAGCGATGATATGACGGCTTATAATGGATATTGCAAATAATATTTTTGCAGCTTCCCCTTACCTTCCCAATACAAGAGTGCCGTAAGAGCACTCGCACCATTAAAAAAGACATATCTTCCGCCAAGGGGAGGTATGTCTTTTTTATATACAGGAAAGCGTGGTATGATGGACCTGCATTTATTCGTTAGGAAGTTGACGCATAACGATTGCAAGCAATATATAACCCGCAGACAATGCCTTTCGCAGAGATTTTCTTAAATGCAACTGTCGGTTGCTGAAATTTTAAAGCCGCATTGATGGCATGCAACCGAAAAATATAGTATGCTTTTCTTACAATATTGTGAATATAAATTATTAACGAGGAATCAAAATGATATTAGCGGAAAAAATCCTGTTGCTGAGAAAGAGCAATAAATGGTCTCAGGAAGAACTGGCTGAAAAAATGAATGTGTCCAGGCAATCCATATCGAAATGGGAAAGTGCTGCTGCTATACCGGACATCAACAGAATACTGGAGCTGTCGAAGCTTTTTGGCGTAACAACCGACTATCTTTTAAAGGACGATATTGAAAACACGGAGTATTCTGACGAATTCGAAGCCGATAACCGCGTTCGTGTCTCATTGCAGGAAACAAGTGACTTCTTAAAGAGCAGGACCGGCTACGGAAGAAGAATCGCATTGGGCGTAACGCTTTGTATTTTGGCCCCGGTGCTCCTTATTTTGTTTGGCGGAATGGAGGATGCGGGCGTCCTATCAGAGGTTTTTGCATACAGTGTTGGCATTGTCGCGCTGATATTAATGGTTTCTGCGGCCATCGCGATATTTATTATCTGTAGTGCAAAAATGAAACGCTTCAAATACTTGGAGAATGGCGACTTTGAACTGGAGTACGGAGTATTGGGCATTATAAATGAACGACGGGCAGCTTTTGAGAAAGAGTATCTTTACAAAACGGTTGTTGGTATTATTCTTTGTATTTTAAGCTGTATCCCGCTCATTATCGCTGGTATTTTTGAAGCCTCGGATATGTTATGTGTTGTTTTTACGGCGCTGATTTTTGTGATCGTCGCTGCCGGAGTATACCTTTTAGTTACGGTCAGTACAGTTAAGGGCGGTTATGATCAGCTTTTGCTTGAAGGCGAATTTGAGCCGGGGCTGAAAGAGACTAATAAGAAAAAGAATACGAAAAAAGAGCAATTTGGGGGTGTCTACTGGCCGATTGTCGTCGCCGTCTATCTGGGATGGAGCTTTATTACAAATGATTGGGGCATTACGTGGGTGATTTGGCCGGTTGCAGCTTTGGTTTTTGCGGGTATCTCCGCAGCGCTGGGCGGATCACGGGAAAATGATTAAGCACAGCGTTTCACCCTCGCGTGCTGCGGAGCTTTGCATTTATCCGGATAAAAACAGGCTGACGGTATGTCGGCCTGCTTTTATTTCAGCTTGTTTTTATCATAAATGCTTTGCTATACTAAAACAGGTTTAAAGGTTATTTGTAGTTTGTGAGGTGTTCTATTTGAAAAAATGGGTAGCCCTTTCGCTGATAGCGATTATTTTAGTATTTCTGCTTGGATGCGCTTCAAAAAAATCTCAAACCCCTGATTACACCCAAACAATCAGTCAGTCACCATGTGCAAAATTTGAGTTTAGCGATGAAGGTGATGACGGGTACAAAATAATTACAAGTGAGACGCCGGTTCTTACGCGCTTTTTTGACAGCACAGTTTTAGTCCCACTAGATACACCATTCGATGAAGAATGGATATACCGAATTACATTTTACTGGAACGAAATAGCTAAAGATAGTCCTGAAATAATTGTACTTGTAGGAAAAGAATCAATTTCCATTGACGGAGATACTTATACAACAGAAGAAGGTGTGCCGTTTTCTGCTGTTGTGAATGACTTCGCCGGAAAATATAAGTACTTTGATTACGAGCTTCACTATGATTAACAAAGCATTGCCCAGTACTCCCTTGCAGTTAAGCGCTTAGTTTAACAGACAGCGCCGCTACCGATCTTTTTCGGATGCGGCGCTTTCTGTATCGGCCGCCGGACGCCGTCTTTAACTTTTTATGCCGCGCAGCTGCAGATCACAAATCCATCCGGCACCCATCAGGATAGTACCTCCGGAGCATTGTAATAATCTGCACATTGGCATACAATTGTGTTAAATTTGATTGCTGCAGAAGTGCCAATATTGTAGGAGGTTACGCACATGAATTATGATCTGCTGAAATCCAGAAGGAGCATCCGAAAATTTACGGACGCTCCCGTGGAAAAGGAAAAGCTTGATATCATCCTGAAAAGCGCGCTGCTGTCTCCGTCATCCAGAGCCATCAGGCCGTGGGAATTTATCGCAGTAACAGACCGGGAGGTTTTATTGAAGCTCTCGGGCTGCCGGGAGCACGGCTCGCAGTTTTTATCCGGGGCTCCGTTGGGCATCGTCGTCCTTGCCGACTCCGCGCTCAGCGATGTCTGGATTGAGGATGCTTCCATCGCCTCTGTCATCCTCCAGCTGTCCGCCCAATCCCTTGGGCTGGGGTCCTGCTGGATACAGGTGCGGCAGCGTGCGCTTGACGCGCGTAAAAGCACCGAGGCGTATATCAAAGAGACCCTGAGCATACCGGAAAACTATAGCGTTGAGAGCATCGTTGCGATTGGTTATCCGGCCGAAAGTAAAAAGCCTTATGATGAAAAAGACCTGCGCACCGACAAAATCCATTATGACCGGTTTTGAGACAAAGCAGATTAACCGTGTAAATAAAGAAGGACGGGTGATTAAACCCGACCTTCTTTATTTATGCAGCCCTCAACTGCTCCAAGCAACGGTGAGCGGATTCTGATCCGAGGGCAGACAGTTGCCGGAATAATCCATCCCAGGGCTTTTATCCAAACTGTGGTCGTATTGCCCGTAATAAATGAGGCCGCTTTGATCAAAAACAGCCAGGTAAAAGCCGCAGGCAACATTGCTGTAGTGATAGTCGACCGTCGTCTGGAAGTTGGAGACAACAAGCCTCCGGCCGTCAAAATCCATGACGGGGGCCGATAACGACGGCGAATATCTTAATGATTTTGCCTCACCCAGCTCAGCGCTGATTTGTATTTCATAGACGCCCTTGTCGTTCTCGGTCATCACGAGAAACCGGCCGTTTGAAGCATAGGGGACGATGTAATCGTCATACGTGTAAATCGTATCAAAGCTCATATCCTCCGTCACGTCAAAAAGCTTCATCTTCTGGAGCTGCTCCATAGTCACGGCGTCTATAACCGTCAGCATATAGGCCCCGTCTTCCTTTGTCACCAGCAAAAGCCTGCTCTTGTCCACAGTGGTTTGAAGCGAAATAATCTCGGCAGCTGTTTCATCGACGGGATACACCGTTGAAAGCTGATTCATAAAAGTGTTGGGGGCGTCACTCGTTTCGTTAAAGGGTATATAGTAGACGCCGTATCCGCCCGGTATCCGGCTTGTGTCCAGCAGGAGGCCTGTCGTCGTGCGAATAGCCAGGGTAAAAAAGCACCCGGTATCCGTCAGAACGCTTCTCGTATCCAGATAGACGTCGTGGTCCTCAACGGAAGACCTGCTGATACTGCGCGCTTTACCCGCCGCATCCTTTTCAACTGTTATGATGAGCTTGTGCTCCGGCCAGACGGGGATTTTGAAGTACTCGTTAAAAACCGCCTGAACCTCATCGGCGCCGGCAAATCCTCCTCCCGGCATATCAAACCCCACACCGATGGGATAGTAATCGTAGTAATCCTTAAAATAAACCACCTCTGTATGCTTTTCCCCAGGTTCTGTACGCCTTGCCACATCCCAGACCGGCGCAGACTGGTTTTCCATGTCGATTCCGCTGGAGCTGCTCGTATCATAACCGCTGAACGAGCCGTCAACCATCAGGCCTATGAAGTCGTGTACATACGCGGCGCGCCGTTGCGCCTGGGAAAAATCAAAAACAGTTTCAATCACCGGCTTTTCACCGACGGTGTAAGCCGTGTTCCAAAACAGATGATAATCGCAGTGGGTATTGCAATCAATCCGGAGGCCTTCTGCCGCCGTCTTGTCTCCGTATAAAACAGTCTCATCGATTATAACGACGTCCTGGGCTTTATTAACCCAGCCGTGGGCAAAAATGAGCGCACCAACCGATAAAATAAAAAATACGAGCAACAAAGTCAAACTCTTTCGCACGGCTACCGTTCCTCCTGCTCGTCGCCCGTCAGGTCGGACAGGGCCTTGCTGACGCGGTCGGCCTTGTAGTTATACGTTTCCTTAACAAAGCTCATCAGGTCCTTCCCCGCCTCCTCCAGCGCCAGCATCGACACGTCGCCGACGATGCTCCCCTGCCTAATGAGAACAGCTCTACCGATAAATTTCTCCACTTCCTCCAACAGATGCGTCGAGAGCAAAATCGTTTCGTGGGGCTCCAGAATGCCCAGCAGCACCTTGTAAAAGTCCTCCCGGTTGAAGACGTCATTGCCCGCAAACGGTTCGTCCATCAGTATATAATCCGCCCCCTGCGACATGGACAGGATCACCTCAAACTGATTTTTCTGCCCCGTTGAAAAATGACGGAGCGCTTTTTTCATCGGCAGCTCAAAAAAATCCATCAGGCCGTTAAAGCGCTTTTCGCTGAAGGCCGGGAAATGCTCCTGATAAAACGCCTTGTGGGCCGCCGGCGTCAGATTGGGGAAAAATGAATGCTCGTTTGTGGCGAAGGACAGCCGGGCAATGTTCTTTCTGGAGATGGACTCTCCGTCAAGCGTTATATCGCCCTGATAGCTTAGAAAGCCGAGGATGCACTTCATCAGCGTCGTTTTGCCGGCCCCGTTCTCGCCGAACAGCCCGATGATCTCCCCCTGGTTTATGCTTAGCTGTACATTGTTTAGCGCACGTTTTTTGCCGAAGGATTTACTGACATTTTTAATCTCAATCATGACAAAGCTCCTAATAAGACATTCCATATTTTCTGCCACTGATGCCCCGTTAAACAAACATCCGGGGTACGCGCCATATAATGCCCAAAATAGATCAAAATCAGGATCAACGCGACGACAAGCGACAGCACGGCGATCAATACCGGCAGTGTGAGGCATCGCCGCCAAAGCTCCCATCGGCTCGGCAGACGCCGCATCAGATAAATGCTCTTGCTGCCCTGGTAGTGTGAGGCATAGTGATAAACGAGCATGGCGATCATACAAACGGCCAGGACGACAAAACCGATCAGACTCACACCCAGTATGTCAATAAAGTCCGGCATGACAGCGCCGTCCAGAAGTACCTTTGTCAAGCCGTCCCACCGAAAAAGCGCCCGGTAATGCCCCGAATACGTAATGAAATAGCTCAGGCTGTATATAAACGCGGCGCCAAGCCCGTATGCAATCCATTTCAGCTCCGTATCAAGATTAACACCGAGCGGTACGTAACGCTTTAGTTTATTCTTCATCGTCCGGCTCCTTATTGACATTGAAAAGTGCGCCAAGACCTACGGTGAGGGCTACGAACATTATTAATATATCGTTGCCGAAACTGCCCATTTCTCTCGAAAAACCTACAAAAGTCAAAGCGGCCAGCAGAATAACGGCCACGCCCTTTTGCCCGCGCCGCTGGCGATACGAGAAAAAGGCCGATGTCGCGCCGAGGCAGACAATAAGTACAACATTGCGGACCGTGCGGGTGACCTCATCCAGCGGCAGCAGGCTGTGCAGAAACTTCTGCCGGTAGAAGGCCAGAAAAATCGTTTGATCACTGACAGCTGCCGGGTCTGCCTGCAGGGTATAATACCGGCCCAGCAGCAGGACGATCAGCAGTTGAACCGCCCAGAATATCAGGAATATCAGCGTGTTATAAACGCCCCACCAAAAAAGCGCCGTCTCCTCACGGATCGATAAGCGGCCCATTGTATAGCCGATTTTGCTGCCGGAGAGCTCACACCCGGACAGGCTTAAAAGCGTGCATACGAGAAGAAAACCCACGCCGCACGCCAGCGCAATCCGGCTTTGGGTGATCGTCTGCTCCAACCCGTAAAGCTCCGCCGCCTGCGCGTTTCTCAACGCGACAACAAACAGCGCACCCTCGGCCGCGGCCATCAGCACAAAGATCCCCACAATCTTAAATAAGGTGCTTCTGGCCGCCAACATCAGTACAGATAAATGCTGCTTCATACTCAAACTCCCCGCCGACACGTTTTAATCCCACAGCTTCTCGACCAGCGAGAGCGCTTGTTCCTTGGATATGCCCATATTTTTCATGGCGTCAATAACGGCTTTCGCGCTGCTCTCCGTCAGCTGCGCGCGTATATCCGCCATTTGCCCGGCGTCAATGGACACACTGCTTTTCGCGCCGGCATGCGATTGTATAACGTCCTCATCCTCCAAAATCCGGTATGCTTTTTGCACCGTGTTCGGATTGATACCCAAAAGCGCCGACAGAACGCGGCGGGACGGCATCTCGTCCCCATTTTTGATCACGCCGGCGGCAACGCCCTGCTTGATATGGCGAACAAGCTGCATATATATAGGACTTCCGTCCTCCATGATGAAGTTTTCAAAAGAAATCATGGCGTCTTACCCGCATCTCCAATAATCCTGCGCGTCACACCGTATCACTAGCACAATACAGTTTATGACCGTATTATACGAGTGACACAGTTTTCTGTCAAGAGCAAATATGAAAAACGAACACGGAAACGGCCGTTGGCCATCCCCGTGTTTGATTTTTATACGTTGTAAGGCTTCTATCCTTATCGGCCCGGACACCGTCGGAGGCAGCCTAAAGCTAACAGATGCTTGTAGCTCTGATTTGGGCGAAGAACGTATACCAACATAACAAACTCTTGCAGTAAACTATATGTCCTTACAGTACCAGTAGGCCTGGCCGATCGCGTCGCCGATAACGCCGACCTTTTCGGCGTCGCCGATGACATACGTTTCGGGCACGATATCGGACAGCGCACTAACAAGCGCTTTGTCCGGCGTTACGCCGAAGGCCGTAACCGCCGTGTCACACGGGAGCTTTTCGGTACTGCCGTCCGCTTTTTTTACAACGACGCCGTCGGACGCGAATTCCTGGACAGTACATTCGCCCATGAGCTTAACGTTATTTTCCGCCAGATACTTTTTGAGTAGCGGCTTGCTGAAGAAGATAAGATCCGCATAAAACTCGTCCTCGGGAATCATGTCCACGAGCGTAACTTTTTTGCCCTCCATGGCAAGGCCCAGCGCGCACTCCGCGCCGGACAGGCCCGCGCCGCAGACAACAACAGTGTCTCCTGTTGTCGCCTCTCCCCTATCAACCTCGGAAACCCCGGCGACCTTTGGCCCGCCGATGCCCTTGATGGGAGGCACGATGGCCTTCGCGCCGACGGCGAGGATGAGCGCGTCTGGCGCTTCGGCTTTAATAACGTCGGCGTCAACTGTTTTGCCGAGTACGATCTTCGCCCCGCATTCATTCGTCTTTCGCACGGTGTAGTCGAAGTACCGGCGGAAACCGTCCTTATACGACAGCGCGGACGCCTCGGCCAGCCGGCCGCCGAGCTCCGGTGCCTTTTCGTACAGCACGACGTCATGGCCGCGCTCGGTGAGATACTGTGCGCTGGCGAGGCCCGCCGGGCCGCCGCCGACGATCATGACCTTCTTTTTCTTCAGCGCGAGCGCCGGCTTCGGTGTACGGTACTCCCAGCCGAGCGTGGGGTTGACGGCACAGCCGTCAAGATGGGTCTCGGCGTTAACGCGCTTGAGACAGTACAGGCAGCGCAGGCAGGGCTTGATATCCGCATCGCGGCCCTGCTTGCCCTTGGTAACGAACTCGCCGTCGGCCATCAGCGCCTTGGCCATCGCCACGATGTCGGCCTTGCCGGATTTAATGATCTCCTCGGCCTCTTCGAGCGTTGAGATACCGCCGACGACGGAGACGGCAAGGTCCGGACAGGCTTCTTTAAACGCGGCGGCATACGGCACGTTGAGGCCGGCCGGCGCGTAGTAACCGGGCATGTTGTAGCTGAACGCCTCGCCGTAAAACAGCGTGCCGGCGGAGACGACGATCATGTCTATGTATTTCTGCGCTTCCTTAAGGAATCGGATCCGCTCTTCCATGGGCGTGCCGTTCGGGATATGCTCATTGCCGACAATACGCATTTCAAGCGGAATCTTGCCCTGCGTGACCCCATAAGCCGCCTCGAGAAGCTCCAGCGGAAAGCGCCATCGGTTTTGCTCGCTGCCGCCGTACGCGTCATTTCTCTGGTTCCAGGCTGTGGACAAAAAGCCGGACATCAGGTTGCCGTGGGCATAGTGGATCATTGCCATATCAAAGCCGCCCTGCATACAGCGCTTCAGCGCCGCCACAAAATCGTCAATGACCTGCAGCATCTCCGTACGGCCAATCTCCTTAAATCTCTTTTCTGTGTGATATGGCGCGACAACGGACGGCACCCAGGCCCGCTCGCCCTCCGGCAGCGTCTCCGCGCCCCATTGGCCGGCGTGGATGAGCTCTGTGGACAGCTTGCAGCCGTACCGGTGGACATCGGTCGACAGATAGCACAAGCCCGGCAGGTCGTCGTCACTCGTCACAGACAGGCAGCCGAAAAAGTCCCGTCCTTCTTTGAAGTTGACGGGTGTGGACCCGATTGTCACGAGGCCTGCGCCTGTTTTGGCCTGTGCGCCGACGAATTCCAAAAGCTCGTTAGTGACGCTGCCGCTGCGGCGGCCGGCGTGATTGGATACGATGGGAGAATACTGGATACGGTTTTTCAGAGTCATATTTCCGACCTGGATCGGCTGGAAGACATGCGGATAGCGGTTAATTGCCATTTCTGTTTCCTCCTGATCTGTATTTCCCGGACGCGATACGTCCGGCATCGTTTTGCCATACGGGGCCGGGATATCCCGCGGCGCTTTTGTATTATTATAACAGTTCGTCCAACACCTCACAAGTAGAACACTTGCGCCAGCACCCCTGTCTTCCGGGAGTTTTCGGGTATTTTGTTATGTCTTTTTAGCAAAGCGGACCGTATCGTTAAAAAAGCGCCTGCCGGTTTAGGCAGGCGCTGATATTGTATCGCGTTTTATCTTGACATGTAGTTATACAGGATGATGGCCGTATCCTGGCGCGTTATAATGCGTTCGGGATTGAAGTTGTTGTTCGCATCGCCGCGCACGACGCCCAGCCCCTTGGCGATGGCCACATAGCCGTAATAGTCGTCGGAAATCTTGGCGTCATCGTCAAAGCCGCACACGTAGATATCGGGAAGCTCCGCCGCCGGGGCATATTCCGTCGCGCCAATGAGCATTGTCACAAGCTGCAACCGCGTCATAGCCCGTTCGGGGTCACGCTCGTCATCGGTCAGCAGATTGTAGTTGTAGGCCATCTGATACAGGTCGTCTTCATCCTCGGAGTTATAGCCCACCGCGCTCAAAAGCAGGACCAGCGCATCTTTTTGCGTCAGCTGGGCCGTCGGCTTAAAGCTCGTTCCGGGGAAGCCGATGCCGTAACGAGCCAGCGCTTCAATCTGATTTTTCCCGTAGGTGCCCTGCAGGTCATCGTAGACAAGCGGCTCAGTCTCAAGAGTGCCGTCATCGATGATGGCCTTTCCGGTCTTGGCGTCGACGCCCGCAACATTTTTCTCAGCGTCGTACTGATAGGCCAGTTTCAGCGCGTAGGCGTAATTATACGCATCTGTCGCCTCCGGCACCTGCACATACTGGAGCAACGTGTCAAAGCAACCGATATACGTTGCCGTCGCGGCCTCCATGCTGACGAGCCCGTCGGCTGAGTCAAAGCTCACGTCGTCGGTCCAGCTCAGCGAGAAGCTGTCAATGGTGCCGTCATAGTCATTCACGGTGATCTGCGCGGAGTTTGCGGGGAACAGCATATCGTTGACGAGCTGAGCGTAAACAAACCGGCCGTCTTCGGCATCACTGTCACTTTCATTAAGCCCGCTTGAAGCATACGTATCGGGAAAGTACTTCTTCAGAAAGTCCCCGGCATTTTTCTGGAGTGTATCCGTCGACAGCTTGTTCTTTTCGTTGCCGCCCACGCTCGTGTAGGAATACAGCGATACCAGATCCCCGGTCATTGAATCAACGGTGACGCTTTTATAATAATAGATTGGGCTGATCTCTCCGGCCGCCTTCATGACGCTGTAAGCATCGGGGAAACGGTCTTTCAGGACGGTTTCATCCGATATCTTTTCCGTATACATAAGCTGTCCGAGCACTTCGCCGGTGTCCTTGCTCATGGAATAGCTGACGGACTGGAGCGTGTACGCGCTGTCCACGCCGAGCTCCGTCATCCCCCGGACGGCGGTGTCGAGCTCTTCTTTTGAGTACGCGCCTTCCAGCGCATCCACCGTGTCCTGTTCCACCTCGCTCAGGGGTGCGGTGCCGCCCATAGCCGTCGAATCCGCTGTTTCCATGCCCTTTCCGGCTTCAATTCGGCTGTAAAACTCGTTGTACAACTCATTCAAGTCAATCATCTCGCCGGTTTTCGCGTCAACGATATAGTCGCCGCTGTATACAGGCAGATATTGAAGCGCCGCTGTTTTACCGTCCTCGTCCAGCACATATACCAGACGCAGCTCTACGGTCCCCGCCAGCAGAGCCGAGGCCTTGTCCGCCGAAATGGCGGCAGTTGCCGACGGGACGCCGCCCGTAAACTGATTATAACCGTCACTCCTGTAGTAGCTGCTCACACGCATATCGCGCGTGTCTACCTGTACGTAAAAGGTAATCGGCGACGGAAGCCCGTTAAGGTCGATGCCCCCCCTGAACATGTAGCTGTCCACGTCGCTTGCGTACCGCCCGGCATCGTATGGCTCAAAAGACGCGGTCTCATTATCGCCCAGAACCTTATCAACAAACGCCTCGGCCGAAGGATAGGCGTCGTCAGCGGTTGTTTTGGGCAGTATCGGGGAATAGCCGTAATAATAGTTATATTTGTCGTTGTTATCGGCATACCGGTAATACCGCAACACCTTGCCATTTTCGTCCGCTGTGACGTTTAATGACGCCGCATCATTCGACCAGGTAAGCTCCCAGTAGCTGGCGTTTCCGTCCTCCGTTAAATTTCCGTTGAACTGCGTGTAATCGTCCTCGATATCCAGCGTGTCTTTGACGATCTTCGTAACGCGTTCAAGCTTCTCGTCGAGGCCGTCGCCCGCAGCCAGCGCCGGGACAGCCGTACAAACAGCCAGCATCATTACGAGAACAATCGCCAGGGTCTTTTTCAGCATAATATCATCTCCAGTTTTAAGCTTTTTTACGACATTCGGAATCCCTATAGAAATTGACGCATTTTTCCTCCGCATGTTCCCTGCTTTTGCTTGCTGATTCAGATTTTTCTTCAGTTTCATATCTTTGGCGCTCGCCCGGGCCGGGCCGGTCTATGGATACGCGTATTCAATACTTGTCACGAATAACTAGCAGATATAGCCCGCAAGGAGTATGAGCACGCCGGCTGTCCACGCCGCCCAGTACTGGGTGTTGTTGATGCCGATAGCTTGGTCGTTGCCGCGTCCCGTAATAGGATCAATCATGTGGTACAGGCCAGATTCCTGCAGGTTACGGACGTAACGTCGCGCGGCGTCGCGCGCTTTTTCCGTACGCCCGCAGGCCAGCAGCCCCAGGACCGCGAGGCACATTGTGGGTGCCTGGATCGTCCCCTTGGACCAGCCGTGCTCAAAATATGGACTGTCCAGCGCTTCGGACGGCACGCCGTACTGTGTGATATGTATATCCTCCAGAAACAGGTCGCGCACGAGCTTGTCGGTAATCTCTTCCGGCAGACGTTTACCCATCACAAGCGGCGTAAAAAACGAGATGGACCCGGTTTCGACGCGCTCGTTCGTCCCGGCCCGTTTGGCGATGAAGCGCTCGCCCGTCCAATAGGCCTTAACGATTCTGTCCGCCAGCGCGGCGGCCTCCGCATCCCATGTCTCCGCTTCATCGGCCTTACCCAGCAGTATGGCCAGACGCGCGAGTCCGTCAGCGAGATTAACGAGGTACGCGGCCAGTTCCGGGCAAGCCAGCGGCAGGCCTTTTATACACATTGAGGTATCCTCGCAGCCCGTCTCATCGCAAAGGTGATATTCCGGCAGGCCGTCGCCGTCGGCATCACGGTACTTGAAGAAGAAGCGGTAAAGTCTCGACAGCTCATCGTACAAAAGCTCTTTTCGCTCCGCCGATATAACCGACGAGTCGCTGTGGTCTAAAAGCCAGTTTAGCGCCACACCGTAGATCGGCGGCTTAAACGACAGGTACGTCTTGTTGATTTCATCGATATGGTCGGGGATCTGGCCCGTTTCCGGGATTTGATAATCGAAGACCGACTGTAAAAGGTCCCACGCGAAATCGGCGTTTTGACAGTGAGCCATTGCCTGAAACGCTTGCTGCCAGCAGTAGCACTGGCCGAACAGCTGATGCATCATGGTCACCATCTCGCGCTTAATGAGGCTGCCCCGCGCGGGCATGCGCGTGTGCGACCAGACCATCCACGCGGCAACGTCCCGGCTGGGGCCGAATTCCTCGCCGAAGGGCGGAATGCACGCGTCCCGATACGCCTCAAAATCCTTTTGGACGGCAGCGGCTGACGCGTCATAATCGGGATAAATGTCACGCTTTTGTGATTCCAGCTCAAATTCCTCCACGGCCAGGTCCAGGACCCCGTTTTCATCCGGCAGCCAGGTCCCGTGCATCATTGGCGTGCGCATGGCGCGCCAATCGTACGAGGCGTCCATGACGCATGTGCCGTTTACAGGGACAAAAAGCCACATGACGGCGCTCATGCAGGTGACCAGCTGCCAAGACCCATCAAGCATGTCCTTCACCATCGCGTGAAACGCCGGCAGCTGAGCCGTCAGCTCCAGTGACAGACCGTCTGAGGAGTGAAACTGCAGAAGTGTCGGCTCCGAAATACAGATATGCATCGTGCCGAAATCCGTTTCAAGGACCATTTCGCTTGGTGTATTGGACACCGCAAACGGTACGGGCCGCCCGTCTTTAAAAAGGCGGATTTTCATCACTCGGTTCGTCGTCTCGATACCGGAATAGCCATAGCCGGTCGAGCGCGTCGTGCCGACCCACAGGTCGCCCGCACCGAAATGGTCATGCCCGGTATCGCTCTGCTGGATAATAAAGAACGATCCCTTGCGGCCAAACGGCGCGCTGTGCAGCGAGATAAAACGTTTACCTTCCCTCATCAAAAGCACCCTCTTTTACTGGATTATTTTACCTCAATGATACCGTTTTGTACGCCTTACGTCAACAGGTCCTGCGGGATCTTCTTTACGGTTTAGGCGTTTCCGGCATGGCTGTAAACCGGCTGCGCACAGGTACGACATACAGACTCTTACCGCCAACGACGGCGGAAACACAGGGGCGGACGGATAGACATGCGAAACGATAGCCCCGCAGGATGTTGTTCTGCGGGGCCATTGTATGCCGTGGCAATTGCTTCTATAGGATTATCGAATATAACTGACGACGTCGGAATTGTGAACCTGGAGGGGTAGCCTGTGGCCGCCCGCAGGCTGCCCCAGGCCAATTTCAGACCGTTTTAGTAAACAGTTAGCTGTCGCTAATTTAACCAAAACCCAGGTTCACGGCCCCTATACCCCTATCGCGCGTCAGGTGGGATTTGATTATGGTATAATAAAAAACGCAAAAGAGAAATAAATCCGACAGTAAGGCGGTCGTAATGCAGAAGGATCACAATCACAATATGGATATGGACCAGATGCCTCGGAGGCACGACGCCAAGGCCGATCCAGCCGGTCAAAATGCTTAGATCCGGGGATCAAATACTTGTGAAGCCGGCGAAAGGATACCGGTCAACGGCGCGGCGCTGATGTTACTGCGCACGATTATCGTGGCGATCAACGCCCGAATCTTAAAAATCGACTGACGGCGCTATCAATAAAGCTCAGGCGCCTATGACAGCCTGACGACGGACAAACAAAAGACAGCCGCCAGGGGGATCGGCGGCCGTCTTTAATTATGCCTGTTACCCGATCCCCGTCTTTTTGTTTCAAAAGATGGACATGGGCAAGAAATCAGCTGTTTTTTACTTTAAAGACGCTCACACATTCTTTCAGGCTGTCGGCCTGGCTGGAAAGCTCCTCGCTGGCCGCCGCACTTTCTTCCGAGGTTGCGGCATTACCCTGTACAACCTCAGATACTGTCATAATAGCCTGATTGACCTGCTCCAGCGCCGATGCCTGCTCGTTTGACGCCATGGCAATGGACTCCACAAGATCGACTTCTCTGGCAATCCCTGAAATGATGTCGCTGAGCGCATCGGCTGTCTCCCGTGCGATGCGGGTACCAGCTTCAACCTTCTTAATCGAACCGTTTATAAGCTCCGTCGTTTCCTGCGCCGCCTGTGCGGATTTACCGGCCAGCGTCTTTACCTCATCGGCCACAACGGCAAACCCCTTACCATGCTGACCGGCCCGCGCAGCTTCGACAGCGGCGTTGAGCGCCAGAATGTTCGTCTGGAACGCGATATCCTCGATCACCTTTATGATTTTACCAATATTGTCGGAAGCCACGCTGATTTCGTTCATGGCGCGAAGCATCTCCGTCATCCGGCTGTTGCCGGCTTCGGCCGACGATTTGATGCCATGGGACAGGTCATTGGCGTTTCGCGCGTTTTCGGCGTTCTGCGTTGTCTGGGACGTTATTTCCTCCAGCGAAGCCGTCAGCTCCTCAATTGAGCTGGCCTGCTCGGCCGCCCCCTGAGACAAAGACGTACTGGTATCAGCCACGAGTTTAGCCCCGGAATCCACCTGATCAGCCGATGTGATAATGGAAACGGCGAGATTGTGGAATTTCTCCACCAGTTCCGATAACGCGCGACCGAGGATGTCAAATTCGGACCGGATCTTTATATCGGTGGTCAGATCCCCGCTCGCGATGGCTTCGGCTTTTTCAGCCTGCTCCATTGTACTGGCGATCACCCTGTCGAACGAGCCGGCCAAAACGCCCACCTCGTCTTTTCTCAGGTATAGAAGCTTATCCTTTTCATCTATAACCTTGTCGGCATTGACATCGCCGACTGCCAGCAGCTCGGCAAAAGCTGCAAACTTCTGCATCGGCTTGCTGATGGTGCCGGAAATATAACGCCCCAGAAGCACAGCGATAATAACAGCCGCGGCAATGACGCCAAGCATAACATACACCGCCATGCGGGATTCGGCCACATTGTCATAAAGGGATTGCGCGGCAACGGCATCCTTATAAGCCGTAAGCGTTTCAAATGTAGCCACGATATCAGCGGAGCTCTGTCTCATATCTTTAATCAGCTGATTGATCTCCTTACTCGTGACCCCGGACCGGGCCGCTTCAAGCAGTGTCTGAATATCTTTTTTATACTGCTCATAAACGGACGTCATAGCGTCAAAATTCTGCTGATCCTGATCGTCCATGATTGTCAGGCGATAGTCTTCTATTTGTTTATCGAGATCGGCCAGCTTATCTGACATTTGGTCAATATACAGCTTCCTGTCGGTATCATAGTATATATAAAGATCACGTCTCATTGTGCCAAGTTCCATCAGATCGTTCTGACACTCGTAGGCTTTCTGAATGCCGACCGTGCACTTGTCGTATGTAATCTGCTCACTGTTTGTAATCCGTGCCAGGTTTATAATACCTACAACACCAATAAGAACGCCCAGCGCGGCGATTAGGAGAAAGCCAATAATTAGTTTCTTTGAAATCTTCAGATTTACAAACCATGTTTTCATCACATGTAATCCTTTCTAAATTAGACGTCATTAACTTTACAATGAGATTTCGCCCTAACAAATTTGTCACCGGCAGCCGGCTTCAGTTTTATATTTGAATGAGAAACCGTTATGGCTCCTTTAATCACTGTTTGTCAACATGGCTTTTCTATCTGTATAAAAGAAGTTTTTCGGGCATAATAAAATGTCGGATTCAGGCCGCAGTTTATTTGGAACTGCGGTTCAAAACCGCAAACTGCTGTTTTTTTAAGTATGATCGAGCAACATGACGGAATCTTAGACGGCGAATGAAGCAATATTCATGTGCGTTATATACAGCTCGTTAAGCTTGTCGATGGCCTGCTTCTTATGCTCCATGAGCGAATGGGCGTAAACGTTCAGCGTTATAGATACGCTGGAGTGCCCCAATATCTCACTGATGGTTTTAATATCCACACCGAGCTCCAGCGCCCGTGTGGCAAAGGTATGCCGGATCGCATGGAATTTCCGGTCTTTAACGCCGGCGCCCGCCAAAAGCTTCTTAAATAGCTTTTGATAGGTTCTGGGATCAAGGGGGCTGTCAGCGCCGGACAGGACATAAGCGTTTTCATTATTCACAATAAGATGATCCGCCAGTTTAATAAGGAACGCCGGAAGCGGTATTTTCCGAATTGATTTCACGCTCTTAGGCATCCCAACAATCAGTTCCGTCTTACTGCCGCCCTGCCGGAAGCTTTTGATTCGGGAAACGGTGCGCGTAATGGATATGACACCGGCCTCCAGATCAATGTCGCTCCACTTTAAGCCGCACAGCTCTCCCAGCCGGATCCCCGTGTAAAAACACAGCAATACGCCAAGCGCTCGCTTATCCTCCCAGTACAGCGCCTCATTTTCAATAAGACGCTGTTCCTTTCGTGAAAAGACCTCCACCGACGAGTTGTCCGCTTTTGGCATTTCAACACGCCGCAAAAGACATGCGCAGTCGTCAGAATCCTTAAGAATCTCCCTGAGGGCGGTTTTGAAGATAGATAGAATCTTTTTTTTATAAGCTTCCGATAAATCAGCCTGACGGATTGAAAAGGCGAACCGCCCGACTGCAGCATCCGTAATTTGCCCTACGCCTGTAAAAAAGGGTATCACATAATTCTTCATGCAACGGAAATAGTTTTCATAAGTCGATGGCTTTACACGGTCATAAAGACCGCTTTCCAACCACGCTTCAAATAAAGCAGAAGCATTCAATGCTTGCGGTTTTTTCTCAACCTGTATTAATGAAGGCTGTTTTAAGCTGTTCTTTTTTTCCTTTACTTCCTTATACGATTTGGCATAGACATACTGATATCGACCGTTCGGCATTAAAACACGAGCTTCCCACCGGCCGTCCTTGCGTTTGTAAATGTTTTCACCTTTGCGCGGCATTTGCTTATACCCCTTTCATTTTTGACACAATAAATGACGGCGAATAAAATAATTTGGCTTATATACCTGCCGTTTTCAACCAATTGAACATAAAATCCGAACAAATTCATGACAAATTTGGATTATATTTTTGTTAGTTTATTCCGATATCAAATATGAACAGTTATTTTAACGGGCCGCAGTTCCAAATAAACTGCGGCTCATTTTTAATCATTTCTCTTACCCGATCCGGCTTCATAGCGGCCTTAACCGGGGTACACAGTACCGTGCGGTAAGCGCTAAAAAAAACACGATACACATGCGACCATGCATGAGTATCGCGTTTTTATAGTTGCGTCAGCGTTTCTTACTTGCGCACCACGATGACCTGTGTACAGCCGGTATAGGGATCTGAAAAATCGACAAGTCCGGCGTCTGCTTCATTGTTTGTAATACCGCCAAGCGACAGGTCGGCCTTCCCGTACTGCGCCGTTGTCACAAGCTCTTCACGCGGCACAACGACTACCGTCATGTCCACATGCAGAAGGTCGCAGACGGCCCGGGCAATATCCACGTCAATCCCGACGAGCGTACCGCTGCCATCGTCATACGAGTACGGCGGAAACCGGCCGTCGAAGGCAATGGTGATGGTTCCGGCCGACCGGTCTACGCCGGCCGGCGATACGTACGCGTAGTCGCCCTGTTCTCTGTAACCTTTGATGATATTTTCAAGGATGCCGTTATCCTCAATCACACTCAGCGCATTATTGACGTCATCCCTTAAGTTAGGGTTTTCCTTGGCCACGGCGAAGCAGAATTCCGCATCAATGAGCGGCTCATCCAGCCGTGTTAAGCCATGGACCTTACGCATAGTCGTCCTGGCATCTTCCTTATCCAAAACAGCACAGTCCAGTATGCCGTTTTTAAGGTCGACCAGCATTGTCTCAGCAGCTACATATTCATGCATCGTACCGTAGCCGTCTGCGTAAACAGTCCCGGCTGAGCCTGATACGACGCCGATATCCATACCGGCCATATCGTTTATGGAATAAACCTTGTTCGGTTCCAGATCCCCGCCGCAGCCCGACACGCCGAGCACGACGGCGAGCGCGAGTGCGGCCGTGAGAATTTTTTTCATAGCACACCGCCCGCTTTGCATAATATTGGATTTTTTTTGTGGCATGCATAACATTATAATGAATAACAAAGCGCTCCGCAACAGGTTTTTAAGGATAGGCCGCCGGTTTACAAAAAATTTACGATTATGGTTATGTCGAACCAGTTGTTAGCTTTTCCGCCGGGCACACCGAAAAAGCGGCAAGACTAATTTTACGAATTGGCTTGCTTGCAAGCCACGGCAACGGATATCGGTTATCCATTATCCGCGCGTCGGGCGCGCTGCTCAAACTCCGTACACAGCTCCTCAGCCGTCTCCTCATTGAAGCTCTCGGAGCGAATGCGAAGCGCGCTGCGTGTACGCAGCGGCGCAATTGTCACATAGCCAAGGTCCGTATCAAGCCGCAGACCCGACGACGTCTCGCGTGTCTGGCCCATGCTGTCGTTTAGAAGCATTCGCATAACGGCGCCCCGGTCGCCCTTGAGCTCCACTTCCCGGGTTACGGTTGAAAATCTCGGAAGCTGTGTGCGCAGGGCCGAGAGTTTTTCGCCTTTTTGCCCCAGATAAGCGCACAGGCGGGCGCCCATAAAAACCCCGTCTCGCAGGTAGGCCTGGCGCTGATACAGTGCCTGTGCGCGAGCGCCGTCGCGCCCGACGCGCAAAACCGTAGCCCCGAAGCCGCGTGCCAGTTCCTCCAGAGCAGCCGGCGCGTCATACGTCGCGGCCAGCGTCTTTGTCCCTGTCTTAAGGTCAATAAATGCGGCAATCAGGAAAAGCTGTTCGGGTGACAGCCGATACGCCTCCTCGTCCACAGCCGAAAGCGTAAAACCGCCGGTCTGAACATCCAGCCGAATACGACCGGATGACTGGCCCGAAGCATCAACGCCCAAAAGCTCCAGCGCGCTTTTCAGCGCCCTGTTTTCCGCCCCGCGCCCAATGACGGTGGCACGATAGCCCTCCGCTCCGTCCGGTGAAAAAGCAGCCGTGCGCGCGGCTGCGGCGATATACGCTTCTGATATACCGTCGGCATTCGAGGCATGGCCGGTGCGGCGAGAGGCGACGCGCTGCGCCTGGGATACAGCCGCCTCGATCTTCCGTTCGGTCTCGCGCGCCAATATAAAACCGTCCTTGCCGAAAAAGGTGATCGTGACGTTTTCTCCACTGTTCTCAATAAAAACGGTGAGTTCAAGTCCCAAAATTGAGCCGGCATATGACGCGGCAGAAGCAAAGCGCGCGTCTAAATGGATAAGGTCGCCGCCGCCGGCGCATACGCCGCTGCCGAAAGCCTCTGCCAGCACACGCGAGGCCTCGCCGCCGCTCCATGCAACGCCGACCCGTTTATAAGCGCCGGCTGCCCCGCCAAGCTTTATCGCATCCTCAACCGACACCGTGTCGCCGAATGGCCCCGCTATAACGCCTGGCTTTAAAAACGTCAAGCTGCTTTTGAGCATCCCGAGGCTGACGCTGCCGGTTACGACAGAGCCGACCGGTATCTGCCGGTCCGGCCAGATTTTAGCCGACGCGCCTAAAAGACAACCTTCGCCGATGTGTGAGCCCTCTCCAACGATTGAGCCCTCACTGAGTACGGACCCTCCGCCAAGCCGAGCGCCCCGGCAGACGACGGCCCCCGTCACCGTGACCTCCTCCCCTACGACGGCACCGTTCACAGCCGAATAGCTGATTTTAGCTCCGGCGGAAACAACGGAGTCCACACCAATCACGGCGTACGGGCCGATTGTCGCCCCGCGGTCGATCACGGCGCCCGGTCCAATATAAACGGGCGCAACAATCTGTGCTCCCTCCGGCAGAGGCGACGACGTCCAAACGCCGTCTTTTCGGGACGGCACATCCAGCACGACGCCGACACGGCCATCCAGTATATCCATACAGCACTGGAGGTAGGCCTCACCTGTTCCGATATCACACCAGTAGCCCTCCAGCACACGACCATACAGTGCGCGGTCATCTTCTAAAAGGCGCGGGAACAACTCCCGCCCGAAATCATACGGCTTGTTTTGGGGTATTTCCCGGAGAACAGACGGGCTGAGAACGTAAATACCTGTATTGATATGATCTGTTAAAACGTTATCCCAGGCCGGCTTTTCCAGAAATCGCTCAACGCGACCTTTTTGGGTGGTGACGACAAGCCCGTATTCCAGCGGTGATTTATGGCTGTAAAGGCCAAGGGTAGCCTCCGCTTTCTTTTCACGGTGAAAGTCCATCAGCGATTTTAAATCAAAATCACACACACAGTCTCCGGACATAACGAGAAAATCTTCGTCGCCGATGAAATCTGCGCAATTTAATACGCCGCCGGCCGTACCCAGCGCCTCCCGTTCCACCCGGTAATTGAGCCGAATACCGAACGCTTCTCCGCTGCCGAAATAATCCTTGATCATCTGGGGCAGATATTTAAGCGTGAGACAGGCTTCCGTCACACCGTTCAATTTTAAAAGCCGGAGGATATGTTCTAAAACAGGTTTATCAAACAGCTCCGTCATGGGCTTGGGCCGGTTCGCGCTGACGGGACGAAGCCGCGTTCCCTCGCCGCCGGCCATAATAATGGCTTTCATGAGATACTCCTTTTGGGAAAAGCTGATACCAGCCTCAGCATCTCCCGGATTTACATTTGATGCGAAAACTCAAACGCCGGGCATCCGGCCAGCAAAATGGCCGGATTTCTCCCGGTACCTGCCAGTATTTCCGGCATTGGGCAGGAATATCCAACTGGCATGAAAGGGCCGGACGGCATCCGATCTTATTAAGCTAAGTATTGTGCCGGCCTGTTCCGGTGTGATATAATAATTCTCTATCAAGTATCTTTTCTGTGTTAAGCTGCTTTGCTCCACACCATGGATGTTCCGGGCAAAAGACGTTGAATCTATTTAAACCAGGAGTGATGACGTGAATAAAAAGCTGCTAGAAAAATTTCAGCCCAGTATGTGTTTTTTCCTGCTGCTTCTGGCGCTTTTCGCTGTTTTAACGTATTTCTTCGGGCTGTTTAACGAGTACATCGCTCTGGCTGAAATCGTTGTCGTCGTCCTTATGGCACTGTATCTGCCCATCTCCATGAAGAAACGATCGGCAAAGCTGGTGAAATACATCGAATCAATTGCCAGCAGCACCGAGACAGCCTCCAAGGATACGTTTTTAAATTGCCCGCTCCCGATCGTTATTTTCAGCCCGCATAATCAGGGCGTGCTGTGGACCAACAGCCGCTTCGTTGCCGCCGCCGGTTCCAAGGAGCGTTTTTTTGAAGTTCGCATTGACGACGTGGTTCCCGGTTTTAGCGGGCGATGGCTGCTTGATGGAAAAAATGAATGCCCGGAACTCATCAACCTTCACGGGCGGCGATACAAGGTTTTCGGCAGCCTGATCCGGGCATCAAACGATCCCGGCAGTATCATGGCCACAACCTACTGGGTTGATGTGACGGATTACGCCGATAAATACGATGAATATCTGGACTCGCGCCTTGTATCTGCGATCATCATCCTTGACAACTACGATGAGCTCGTAAAAAACCTCAGCGAAAAAGAAAAGTCCGCCATTCTGTCGTCCATCGATGACAAGATCAGCGACTGGATCGCCGGAAGCGGCGGCATCCTCTGTAAATACGACCGGGACCGTTATCTGTTCCTGTTTAAGGAACGGGAGCTTGCGGATTTTATTGAGGATAAATTCTCACTGCTGGACACCGTGCGCGAAACGGTCAAGACCGGCGGCCTGCACGCCACGCTGTCCATCGGCATTGGTAAGGACGGCGACTCCTTCGAGGAAAACTATCACTTCGCCGCGTTAAGCATTGAAATGGCGCTCTCGCGCGGCGGCGATCAGGCCGTCGTTAAAAACCGCTTTAACTTTGAGTTTTACGGCGGCCATTCCGCCGAAATGGAAAAGCGCACAAAGGTCAAATCGCGCGTTATGGCCAATGCCTTCGGCGAGCTCATCAGCGACGCATCGACCATTTTTGTCATGGGCCATAAATATGCCGACCTCGACACGGTCGGCTCCGCCATCGGCGTGTGCTGCATTGCCCGAAAACGCGGGCGCCGCGCCTTCATCGTCGTGGACGCGGCGTCCGCCGTCACCGACAGGTTGCTGGACCGTCTGGCGCAAACGCCGGAATATAAGGACGTATGCATCTCCGAGCAGGACGCGATGCTCATTGCCGACAACAAAAGCCTGCTTGTTGTGGTGGACACCAACCGGCCCGAGCAGGTGGAATCGGAAACGCTTCTGCTCTCCTGCAACCACATCGTTGTCATTGACCATCACCGTCGCGCCGCGACTTATATTGAAAACGCGACGCTCAATTTCCACGAGCCGTATGCGTCCTCCGCCGCCGAGCTCGTCACGGAAATGCTCCAGTATCTCGTCGACCAGGCCGATATTCTGCGGCTTGAGGCCGAGGCGCTTTTAGCCGGCATCGTGCTGGACACCAAAAGCTTTTCGATCCGTACCGGCAGCCGCACGTTTGATGCGGCGTCCTATCTGCGCCGCTGCGGCGCGGACACCATCGAGGTCAAACGGCTTTTACAGTCAGACTTTGACGAGACGATCGAAAAATATTCTATTATCCGCGGTGCGCAGATGTACCGTCAGGGCGTCGCCATTGCCTATTCCGACGAGACAGAAAGCCGCGTGATGATTGCGCAGGCCGCCGATGAGCTTTTAAATATCGCGGGAATACAGGCTTCGTTCGTCATATCCCGAAACGACGAAGACGTTTTTATTTCAGCCCGGAGTATCGGCAATATCAACGTGCAGGTTATTATGGAGAAGCTGGGCGGCGGCGGCAACCAATCCACAGCGGGCGCGCAGCTAACCGGCATGAGCGTTGAGAAGATTACAAAGGACCTGCAGATTGCTATCGACGATTATCTGGACAGCTACGCTCAGAATACCCAATAAACAAACGCCGGCCTATCGCATCCCGCCGTCAGCCGGGAAAACAACAGGAGGATATAACAAATGAAAGTCATACTTCAGGAAGACGTCAAGGGTCAGGGTAAAAAAGGCCAGATGGTTAACGTCGCCGACGGCTACGCCAGAAATTTTCTATTACCGAAAAAGCTGGCAGTACCCGCCACACCCGAAAATATCAACGATATGAAAATCAAGGAAAAAGCCCGTCTTAAAAAGCTGGAGGAGGAAAAGGCCGAGGCACTCGAGGCCGCCAAAAAGCTTGAAGGTATCATAGTTCGCGTCACCGCAAAGGCCGGCAACGCCGGAAAGCTCTTCGGCGCGGTGACCGCCAAGGAAATTTCCGACGCGCTGTCGGAACAGCACAGTATCACTGTGGAAAAAAACAAGATCGTCCTGGAAGAGCACATCAAAACGTTTGGCACGTATGAGATTAAATGCAAGCTGGGCAGCGAGATTTCGGGCACAATCCACGTGCTGGTAACAGAGGGTTAACGTATTAATCGGGCGGCCGGTCAACCGCTAGGTTTATATAGACTAGATGCACTAGCAAAGACACTTCAAGCTGGGGGATAGCGCTGTGGATGAACTGATCAGCCGGCAGATGCCGCATAGCATTGAGGCCGAACAGGCCGTTCTGGGCTCAATGCTCATTGACGCACGCTGCGTCGGCGACGTTGTGGGCGCCATCAAGGCCTCGGATTTTTATTCATCCGTTAACCGCGATATCTTCGAGACGATTTTCACCATGTTCACCTACTCGATGGCGACGGACCCCGTCACCGTCTTAGAGCAAATGCGCGTGGGCGGCGTCTGGACCGAGTCGTCGGCATCGTATCTGCTGGAGCTTGTGAATATCACCCCCACGTCGGCCAACGTCATGGAATACGCCGCCATCGTACGGGACATGGCGCTCATGCGCGCCATTGCCGACTCCGGCAGCGATATCCTCAATATGGCTCTGACCGGCGAGGGCGGCGCGATGACGGTTCTGGAAGCTGCCGAGAAGAGAATATACGCCCTGCGGCAAGGGCGCACCTCCGGGCTGGAGCCGATTTCCAAGATCCTGCTGAACGTCTACGACCAGCTGGCGGAGGCCGCCAAGAGCGGCAACAGCTTTCCCGGCCTGTCGACCGGTCTCGACGATGTTGACCGGCAGATCATGGGTCTCAATAACTCCGACCTGATTCTCATTGCCTCTCGTCCCGGCATGGGAAAGACGAGTATCGCCCTGAATATTGCCATGCATGCGGCCAAGACATCCGGAAAATCGGTGGCTATATTTTCACTTGAAATGTCCCGTGAACAGCTGGCCATGCGTCTTTTGTCCGGTATGAGCTTTATTGACAATAAAAAGCTTCAGACCGGCCAGCTCAGCGCCGACGAATGGCGCAGGATCGGCGAGGCGGCCACACAGATCAGCACTTACGATATTCAGATCAACGATAATCCGTCGCTGTCGGTTGCTGAGATGAACGCCCAGTGCCGGCGTCTGCCGAACCTCGGCCTTATCGTCATCGACTACCTGCAGCTAATGCAGTCGGCCGGCAGCGGTACGAAGTACGCCGGCGAAAACCGCACACAGGTCGTATCCGACATCAGCCGGATGCTTAAGATCATGGCCAAGGAGCTCAATGTCCCCGTCATCTGCCTGTCACAGCTCTCCCGCGCCAACGAGGCCCGGCAGAACAAGCGTCCGATGCTCTCGGACCTCCGCGAATCCGGAGCAATCGAGCAGGATGCTGATATCGTCATGGGTCTGTACCGCGACGACTATTACAATAAGGAAATCGAGCATCAGAACATTGCCGAATGCATCGTCTTAAAAAACCGGCGCGGTGAAACAGGTACCGTCGAGCTTAAATGGATTCCCGAATTCACGACGTATACCTCGCTGGACCGCCACCACGACGAGCCGTAAGGCGCAAGCGCCGGCTCGTTTGTCTTAAGGAAGCCTGAAATGCTGGATAAAATCAAAGCGTTTGCCGAAAAACACCACATGTTTCCGCCGGAGGGCATGATTATCGCCGCCGTGTCAGGCGGCGCGGATTCCGTCAGCCTTTTAGCGGCGCTTTCCGAGCTGCACGGCAAATACGGTTTTACCGTGGCGGCAGCGCACTTCAACCACCGGCTGCGCGGTGAAGAATCCGACCGGGACGAGCAGTTCGTCCGGGATTTATGCGCCAGGAAGCAACTAACGCTTTATATAGGCAGTGCCGACGCCGGCCGCTATGCACGCGAGAATCATTTGAGCATTGAGGATGCCGCACGCCGCCTCCGGTATGATTTTTTTGAGGAAACAGCTAAAAAAGCAGGCGCTGTCAGGATTGCTACAGCCCATACGGCAGATGATAATACAGAAACTGTTTTATTCAATTTAACGCGCGGTGCCGGCCTTAACGGCCTCGGCGGCATCCCGCCCATGCGCGGTAAGATCATCCGGCCGATGCTGACAGTCACGCGTGGGGACGTTTTAAGCTTTTTATCCGAGCGGTCTTTATCATTTGTAACCGATTCGTCCAACGCCTCGGAGCAATTCAGCCGCAATCTGATCCGCCGGCGGGTTATCCCCGTTTTAAAAGACCTCAATCCCCGTCTGGCTCAGAGTGTAACAGGAACCGCTGCGCGCCTTCGTGAGGACGAGCTGTATCTCGCCGGCCTGGCAAAGGCTTTTATTACGCACCATACGTATTACTGTGCAAACGGGGCCACTTCTCTCAACACCAAAGCGATCGCGGCACTTCCAGGTCCCGTGGCAGTAAGAGCCGTACGTCTTCTGGCTGGTGTCAGCCTGTCATCCGAACATATCAACGCGGTACTGGAGCTGATCCGGTCCGGGCGTGCCTCGGGCCAAATCGATCTGCCGTCCGTCACCGTCACACGCGAATATGAGCGGATTCTTTTCACGCCCGCGAAACAGCCGGGCGCCCCTGTTTCCCCGCCCGGTTTTCAAAGCATCGGTCTGTCTGACGGCGAACGAAAGCTTCTGCCGGAGCTGGGGCTGGCCGTATCGTGCAAAAAGAGGACCTGTGATGAAAAAATTAATAAATCATTCACTACTTTTCTATTCAAATTTGATAATATCTGTGGTAATATTGTCATCAGGCCACGCGAAACCGGCGACAAAATTGAACTTTTTGGCCGAAACGTTACCAAATCTTTAAAAAAGCTGTTTATTGAAGAACGCATCCCCCTGCGAAAGCGCCCGCTTGTGCCGGTCGTGGCCGACGCGCAGGGCGTTTTAGGGGTTTACGGACTCGGTTTTGATAAAAGAATGGCCTGCCGGCCTGGCGAATCGGCACTTGAAATCATTTTTGAGAAGAGTGTATGTGAAAATCACACTACACAATAATTCCTCGAATTTTCCCCGTTTTCGACGGAAACCAAAGCAGATGGACAAGCCTTGCGTATCAGGGATTGTTTCATGAATATTTTTGCGCATGCGCGCCCATGAGGTTCATATGAATAATGACATTGAGAAAGTATATTTTACCGAGGAAATGATTCATAATCGAGTAAGGGAACTCGGTGCGGAGCTCGCGGTCGATTACGCGGATAAGATGCCTCTTGTAGTCGGAATCCTCAAAGGCTCTTTTATATTTTTATCCGATCTCGTCCGGCATATGGATATCCTCTGCGAAATAGAGTTTATAGCGGTCTCATCGTACGGACGCGGCACGACGACGTCGGGCGAGGTTAAAATGACGAAAGCACTTGGGGATGTCGTAAACGGACGCCACGTGATTATCGTGGAGGACATACTCGACACCGGCGTCACGCTGGAGTACCTGAGAAGTTATCTGAATCTGTTCAGCCCAGCTTCGGTCAAGATCTGCACATTCCTCGACAAACCGTCCCGCCGGAAAGCGTCCATAACGGCCGATTATATCGGCTACGAATGCGAGGATGCGTTTTTCGTAGGTTACGGCCTGGATTTCGCCGAACACTACCGCAATCTGCCGTATATCGGCTCGCTCAAGCCTGAAATTTATTCATAAGCCATTTAATAAGGAAAGAAGTGAACATTATTTGAAGCCAAAAAACAGAAATCCGCGCGATATCGGGTTTTATGTGCTGATATTTATTATTCTTGTGTCCGCCGTATACCTGCTCACTTTCAATCAGTCGGATACAGGCACTGAGATCGACTATGCCGATGTGTGCCGGCTGATCATTAATGACAACGAGAAGATCGAGGCGGCCTCAATTAAGGACAATACGCTGACGCTGAAGCTGACGGAGGAATATAAGAACACCGGCAGTGACATTGTCACTCACGACCTTTATGACATAGGCATATTTTACGAAGATCTTGAACCGTATATTTTAGACCGGATTATAAATGACGACCAGTTTGATTTTAATTACGACGTTGGCTGGCAGTCTCCCTGGTGGTTCCAGCTGCTCCCGTACGCCATTCTGATCATCGTAATGGTCGTTTTATGGAACGCTATGATCAACCGCAGCGGCGTTGGCGGGGATAAGTCCGTGATGAAGTTCGGCAAGGCGCGCACGCGTCTGGCCAGCGAAGAAAAGAAAAAAGTCACATTTTCGGATGTGGCCGGCGCGGATGAAGAAAAGGAAGAGCTTCAGGAAATTGTGGACTTCCTCAAATCACCGCAGAAATACATCTCACTCGGTGCGCGTATCCCAAAGGGCGTCCTGCTCATTGGCCCGCCGGGCACCGGTAAGACGCTTTTGGCAAAGGCTGTGGCCGGCGAGGCCGGCGTGCAGTTTTTATCCATCTCCGGCTCTGATTTTG
Organism: uncultured Sporobacter sp.; assembly: GCA_963675425.1. Lineage (GTDB taxonomy): Bacteria > Bacillota > Clostridia > Oscillospirales > Oscillospiraceae > Sporobacter. Next base: position 4,056,759 of record OY776214.1, read on the forward strand.
TTGAGCTGTACGTTGGCGTCGGCGCTTCGCGCGTACGCGACCTGTTCGATCAGGCCAAGAAGCTCGCCCCCGCCATTATCTTTATAGACGAAATCGACGCGGTTGGCCGCCAACGCGGCGCGGGCCTCGGCGGCGGGCACGACGAGCGTGAACAGACGCTTAATCAGCTGCTTGTCGAGATGGACGGCTTCTCCTCAAACGAGGGTGTCATCGTAATGGCCGCCACAAACCGCAGCGATATTTTAGACAGCGCTCTGCTGCGCCCCGGCCGTTTTGACCGCCAGGTATACGTCGGCCTGCCCGATATCAGGGGCCGGGAGATGATTTTACGCGTTCACGCGCGCGGCAAGGTTTTGGGAGATGACGTCGATCTGGCGTCCATCGCCAAGGGCACTGTCGGTTTTACCGGCGCAGACCTTGAAAACCTCCTTAACGAGGCGGCGCTTCTGGCTGCCCGGCGCAGTAAAAGATTTATTACGATGCGGGAAATCGAGGACGCGACGCTCAAGGTTATCGCCGGTCCCGAGAAAAAGAGCCGCGTCGTAACCGAAAAAGCCAAAAAGCTGACCGCTTTCCACGAGGCCGGGCACGCCGTAGCCGGCTTTTATCTGAAAAATATCGATCCGGTACACCATATCACGATTATCCCCCACGGCGCAGCCGGCGGCATCACCGTTACCCGCCCGCAGGAGGACCGGAGCTTCCAATCCAAGAGCCAGATGTTTGAAAACATTGTTTTCGCACTCGGCGGACGCATGGCCGAAAAGCTGATGCTTGACGACATATCAACCGGTGCGTCTCAGGATATCATGCAGGCCAGCGCCACCGCGCGCGCCATGGTTACGAAATACGGCATGAGCGATATGCTCGGTCCCATCTCTTTCGACGACAGCAGCCACTCCGTTTTTATTGGCCGTGATTTCTCTCATACGAAAAGCTACTCGGAAAAAACGGCTGCGCTTATTGACGACGAGGTTAAAAAGCTCTTTGACGAGGCGATGAAAAAGTGCGAGGAGATTCTTACCGAGCATAAAAACATCCTTCAGGCAACAGCGGAATACCTGCTTGAATACGAGACAATGGACGGCGATGATTTTGCCTGGCTGTGCGAGCACGACGGTAAAAAACCGCCGAGGAAGAAGCTTCCGGAATCGGCGATAACGATTGAGCCGGAAAAGCCGGAGCATCATACTCCACCGGAAGGCCTGCCCAATGTTGACGACATCAAGATGCCCGATTTTGGCGCACAAGCTAAAACGGACGACGGGGAAAAGCCGAACGATCAGAACAAAGAACCCGAACAATAATCATACAGTCATAAAAGCGGCAGCCCACCAGGGCTGCCGCTTCAAGCTGTCGACAAAGCCCTCCGGGCTTTGTCGACAAGAAGATTGCATGACGGCTGCTCAGCCTCAACCGTCATGATAAGAGTCATTTCCGATGCGCACGTCCCCGAAAATGACAGATATTACTTCATTTCCGTCGTGCGCGACGGAAACTCTGCGAGGCTTTTTGAGCTTTACACACTTTGTCTACATTCTGAGCGGCAGCCCACCAGGGCTGCCGCTTATTTCACATCTTACATCATTCAATTGGTATGTGCTCCGCATCCGGTTCTGTCGGTACAAGGGGAAATGTAACCTGCCAGTTCCCTTCCGTATAAAGGCTGCTGGTATAGAAGTCACCGTACAGATTATACGCGTCAAACTCTTCAGACGGTATATCGAACACAAAATCGCAATATTCCACTCGGGTGTCCTCGTTACCCTCTTCGCCGTATTTGATAAAAGAGAGACTGAAATCACTCTGCCGCTCGTTGCCGTCCTGATCCTTCAAATAAATCCGGCAGTGGTTGTCGCCCTTGAGCCCGTCATAAACAGCCGTTTGGATATGGAGCAATCCGTTAACATAGCCGATACCCGTAATATCTATACCTTCCGCCGGTGTTGAGAGTACTTCTCCAGGCTTAAGCACCCGGCTCGTACGGCGCTGCGTACCATCGTCCGGATTATACTTTTCGAAGTTCAGCCCGCTGTAGCCGGTACAATACGTTTCGATTGCTGCCGGCTCCCCCAGCTCTGCCAGGGGCAGGTCGAGCGGCTGATTTTTTTGTACATGCTTGTCGCTGATAAAGCGACGTACTGAAAAGGTCATTTTATCGCCGGTGATATCGTGCCCGTCCCACTCGGTGATATTAATTAGAAATGTAGCGGTATTCGTCTCGGGGTCGAACCCGGCCAAACTGCACGTTGCGCTGCTGCTGAACGGGCGGTTGATGGAATAGCTGTCATAAAGGTCGGTCGTAGCGTCCACCCGGTTTCCCTCCAAGTCCCGCAGGGTAATAAACACCTCGGCAGTATCCTCATGGATATAAGTCCCCAGCACCTCCATCTTAATGCCGTTGTCCACACAGGTTTTTTGAACCGGCATAAAAAACTGTGCCGTCGCGGGTGACGCCTTATAGAGCAGCGCGTAAAACACCGGGACGTTCGCCGCCAGTACAGGCGTAATAGACAGCATGCAAACCATAAGCGCCGCAATAATAATTGCCGGCCGCCGGAAAGCCGGGCGCCTGCAGCGCGTTTTCCGCTTTTTATAAGTATTTATCCGGAAGAGGGTATCGTTTATAAGCGCCACGTCAGGCGTTACACTGTTGTATAGGCTTTTATAATTTTCCTGTATCATATTTGTTCTCCTTCCAGCAGCTCTCCGAGCATCCGTCTGGCCCGCACGAGCTGTGTTCTGACGGTTGACGGCCTCGTTTTCAGTATTCGGCCGATCTCATCGGATGAATAACCCTCATAATAGTACAGATGAATCACCGACCTGTATTTTTCCGGCAGCTTGCTCACCAGTTCTGCAAGTCCGATGTCCTCGGGCTGCAAAAAAGTCAGTTCGCCATCCAGCGGCACCGTCTTTCGCCGCCAGGCGGAGGACTGATGCTTTTTGGCGCAATTGACCGTTACGCGGATCAGCCAGGCCTTTTGGTGTTCTTCCGTTTCAAAAGACGGGTTTTTTCGGACATATCGCAAAAAGACTTCCTGAAAAATATCGTCGGCGTCCGCCCTGTTTCGGACTTGCGCAAATGCGAGCTTATAGACCATATCCGCGTAAGTCCGGACAACTGTCTCGCTGTCCGTCACCGTGCACTGTGACTTTTTTACCATTCACTAAACCTCCGTTCACCAGTAATACCCCCGGCCGGCACAAAATGCTACAAGAAGCGCGAAAAAAAGCCGGAACCGCACAAATCGGTTCCGGCTTTCAATGTTCTTTATTCACCTTTAAAAGTCGGCGTCCGCTTTTCACGGAAGGCGGAGACGGCTTCCTTAAAATCGTGGGTCCGCATAAGGTCCACGGACAAGCGCCGTTCTATCTGCAACGCAGCGGCTTCGCTAACGGAGAGATTGGCGTGGCCCATGAGCTCCTTAAGCGCCTTTACAGCTATAGGCGGCTTGCTGAGGATTTTATCAACGATGGCTTTAAGCTCGGCGTCAAACGTTTCCTTCGGGAATATATCGTTGACAAGCCCAAGGCTTTTAGCTTCGTCGGCCAGTAGCTTCTGGCTGAACAGGATCATCTCAAACGCGCGGTTAAACGGAATTTTTTCTGCCAGATGGATCGCGCCGCCGCAGCCGGGCACAAGCCCGATGTTCATCTCCGGCAGCATGAATTTCGAGCCTTCGGCGGCGTAGATCAGATCGCAGCACAGGGCAATCTCCAGCCCCCCGCCGACGCAGTTGCCCTTAACGGCGGCAATGATGGGCTTACCGAGCGCGTAGATAGCCTCGCGCACCTCAAAGCCTCGTGTGTAGATCAGCGCGGCGTCCTCGTCTCCCTTCAGCGTATCGAGCATCTCCATGGCAAGGCCCGCCGAAAAAGCGCGTTCCCCTGCCCCTGTTAATATGACGACGCGCACGCTGTCATCATGCTGTGCGTCGCGCAGAGCATTGACGAGTTGGCGCCATATTTCCGTTGTAAACTGGTTCATCGGCGGGTTGTCAAATTCAATTGTGAGCGCGCCGGGTTGCTCTGGATTTCTTTTTAGATTTAGTGCGGGCTGTGACATGGCTGCAACTTCCTTTATATCGATTTTTGGCATATGGCGTACCGGTATGATTATATAAACTCAGCGCGTATTTGTCAAAGTATAGAAATGTACTGAAGGCTGTATTCTTTTATTCATATCCAAGGCTAAGCCAGCATCCCCGGCATTTTGTAAGGCTCTACAACCCATCAAGCCGTATTTATATTCCTCATATATTACGCAGCCCGATGAGGATATCAGTCCTGCGCTGAAAAACCTTTATAACATAAAAAGGCCCGGCTGCCGGATTATCCAGCAGCCGGGGGTCTCTAATTACTCCACCTATAGGTGATGCCGTTAGCTTATTCGTCCTGAAGCGCGGCGTAGCCCTCTTCGCCCGTACGGACACGGACAACATTCTCAACATCATAGACAAATATCTTGCCGTCGCCGATATTACCCGTATACAGCGCTTTCTTGGCCGTCTCAATGACGGTGCGCACCGGAACCTTGGACACAACGATCTCCGTTGCGACCTTCGGCAGAAGGTTGACCTCCATCTCGACACCGCGGTAGTACTCCGTATGGCCTTTCTGGATACCGCAGCCCATGACATTCGTCACCGTCATACCGGTAATGCCTATATCGTACATGGCATTTTTGAGATTGTCGAACTTGGCCTGGTTGGTGATAATCTCAAGCTTCGTAATCTTTGTATCCGAAGCGCCGGAAGAACCGCTCTTGAGCTCGACAGGAACAGCTTCGTCCATCGGGACTTTCTTTTCGGACGCGATGCTCTCAGCACCTTCCGAAGCGATGCTTGCGGGCATGGCGGGCATGAAGTCTGCGTAGCTGGAGACGAGGCCGTGCTCTTCAATGTCAAGGCCGGCAATCTCTTCAGCCGCCGAAACACGCAGGCCGACTGTCTTTTTGATAAGGAAGAAGGTAAGGCCCATCGCCGCGGCTACCCAGGCCGCTACGGCGAGAACGCCGACTACCTGCACACCCAGCTGCGCCGCGCCGCCGCCGTAGAACAGACCGCCCTCCGTCGCAAACAGGCCGACCATAATCGTACCGCCCGCACCGCACAGTCCGTGGACACCGATAGCGCCAACGGGATCGTCAACCCTGAGCACTTTATCGACAAATTCAATGCCGAAAACAATAATGAATGCAGCGACGAAACCAATGAGAACCGCGCCGCCGGGTGACACCACGTCACAGCCGGCCGTAATGGCAACCAGGCCGCCAAGCGCGCCGTTAAGGGTCATGGAAACATCAGGCTTCTTATATTTGATCCAAGTGATGACCATCGTCAAAGCTGCTGCCGCCGCCGCGGCAAGGTTGGTTGTAACAAAGATGTGCCCAACGGCAACTTCCTGCCCCTCAACACCGAGCGTCGAGCCAGGATTGAACCCGAACCAGCCGAACCAGAGGATGAAAACACCCAGGGCACCCAGCGTCAGGCTGTGACCAGGAATTGCCCGCGGCTTGCCGTCTTTTGTATACTTGCCAATACGGGGGCCGAGGAACGATGCGCCGACAAGGGCCGCAACGCCGCCAACCATATGAACGACCGTGGAGCCAGCGAAGTCATGGAACCCAGGCCCCAAATTCGCCAACCAGCCACCGCCCCAAACCCAGTGGCCGGAGATCGGATAAACAACGAGACTGATGACAACACTGTATATAACGTAAGAAATGAATTTCGTGCGCTCGGCCATCGCACCGGATACGATAGTCGCCGCCGTAGCTGCGAACACGGTCTGGAAAATCAGGAACACGTGCGTCGGGATTGCCGAGCTGTAATCGCCCATCGTAAAGAAATCGATGACGCCGAATACGCCGGTGCCCGCGCCAAACATGATGCCGAAACCGATGAACCAGTACGCCAGTGAACCAAGAGCAAAGTCCATCAGGTTTTTCATGATAATATTGCCCGCATTTTTCGCTCTTGTGAACCCTGTTTCCACCATCGCGAAGCCTGCCTGCATAAAGAAAACAAGTGCGGCCGCCACCAGGGTCCATACTGTGTCTACCGAAGAAAAGATACCTTCCATGTGTTTTTCCTCCCTTTTTTGTATACAGCCCCGAACGCCATAATACAAATCTATAAAATATAAAAAAACAAGGACGCTGACATAAATGGACATGACCATTTTTGTAAGCACCCTTGCATTTTGACTTTATATTACAACGTTACATGGCCGTTGTCAATACAGTTTTGAATATTTTATTAGCTAAATTGCAAATTTGGTGTAAGTGACTATTATTTTGACGCTCTAATCAAGGTTTTTTTTAATATTGTCACCGCGAAATGCATGATCCTGGCTTCAATGTTGCATTTTCTCAAAAAAACCAACAAAATAAAGCGATTTCACAATTGACAAAACAAAGCCGCAGTTCTATAATATTGTATAAGCATAGGCAAAGGCGTCATGTGTATGGCATTGCCTTGCCTTTTTTTATATCCATTTTACACATTAATTGTTTGGGGAGAAATAAATATGGCTACTGTAAACGAACTATTCGGAAGTATGGTCTTTAACGACTACATTATGAAGCAGAGATTGCCCAAGGAAACGTATAAGGCGCTGCAGAAAACGATCAGTGAGGGCGCAGAGCTTGACCTTAGCGTCGCCAACGTCGTTGCCAACGCCATGAAGGACTGGGCGATTGAAAAGGGCGCTACGCACTTTACCCACTGGTTCCAGCCGATGACCGGCATCACGGCCGAGAAGCACGACAGCTTTATCACGCCGACAAGCGATGGCAGAATACTTTTAGAGTTCTCTGGCAGCGAGCTGGTCCGCGGCGAGCCCGACGCGTCAAGCTTCCCCTCGGGCGGCATTCGTGCCACATTTGAAGCCCGCGGCTATACCGTATGGGATCCTACCTCCGCCGCGTTCGTTAAAGGCAAGTCGCTTTACATACCGACGGCATTTTGTTCCTACACGGGAGAAGCGCTAGACGCCAAGACGCCGCTTCTGCGCTCCATGGAAGCCATCAGCAAACAAGCCATCCGAGTTCTCCGCCTTTTTGGAAATACAACGGCCAAATCCGTCAAGACGACAGTAGGCCCCGAGCAGGAGTACTTCCTCATCGACAAGTCGATGTATGAAAAGAGAAAAGATCTCATTTACACCGGCCGCACTCTGTTCGGCTGCTTGCCGCCCAAGGGCCAGGAGCTGGAGGATCAGTATTTCGGCTCCATTAAGACGCGCGTAGCCAACTTCATGAATGAGCTGAACGAAGAGCTCTGGAAGCTCGGCGTGCTGGCGAAAACAGAACACAACGAGGTTGCCCCGGCTCAGCACGAGCTGGCGCCTATCTTCTCCACGACAAATATTGCTGTCGATCACAATCATCTCACAATGGAAATGATGCAGCGCATCGCCAAAAAGTACGATATGATCTGCCTCATCCACGAGAAACCGTTCTGCGGCGTCAACGGCAGCGGCAAGCACAACAACTGGTCGATCGCCACAAGCGACGGCATGAACCTTCTCGATCCCGGCCATACGCCGCACGAAAACGCCCAGTTCCTCCTCTTCCTCGCCGCCGTCATCAAAGCCGTCGACGAGAATCAGGATCTGCTCCGCATCAGCGTGGCCACCGCCGCCAATGACCATCGCCTCGGCGCGAACGAGGCCCCTCCGGCCATCGTCTCCGTCTTCCTCGGTGAAGAGCTGACAGCGATTGTCGAGTCTATAGACAACGGCTCATCGTATGATGCGCGCGAACAGACGATGATGAAAATCGGCGTTGAACTCCTGCCGCCGTTCCCGAAGGACACGACGGACAGAAACCGCACCTCTCCATTCGCCTTTACCGGCAACAAGTTCGAGTTCCGCATGGTCGGCTCGTCCATGTCGATCGCTGAGGCGAACACCGTTCTGAATACGGCCGTTGCTGAATCCCTGCGCGTATTTTGCGACGAGCTTGAAAAAGCGCCAGACTTCAACACCGCGCTTCAGAAGCTCATTAAGGATACAATCCAGAAGCATAAGCGTATCATCTTCAACGGCAACAACTATTCCGACGAATGGGTCGTCGAAGCTGAAAAACGCGGCCTGCTGAATTTGAAGACAACGCCGGAGGCTCTGCCCTATCTGCTTAAAGACAAGAATGTCCAGCTCTTTGAAAAACACGGCGTCTACTCGAAAACGGAAGTCGAATCCCGTTTCGAGATCAGTCTTGAGAATTATTGCACGACGCTCAACATCGAATCTCTCACCATGCTTGAGATGGCCAAAACCAGCCTTCTCCCCGCCGCTGTTTCGTACGGCAAAACGCTGGCCGACACGGCCGCTTCCAAAAAAGCCGTTCTCGGCAGCGCCGATGTCACATACGAAACAGAATGCATCTCCAAGCTCAGCGAGCTGACGACGGCTCTTTACAAAGGCACCGTCGCACTTGAAAGCGCTCTGGCAAAAGCCAAGGAAATCGAAGAAATCGGCGAGAAAGCCATGTTCTATAAAGATACCGTTATAGCCGCCATGGACACTGTCCGTGAAGCCGGCGATGGTCTGGAAGCCATCGTCTCCAGCGAATTCTGGCCTCTGCCGACCTATGGCGAGATGCTCTTCAGCGTCATCTAAACAAGCCAATCCTCAAACAAAAGCCCGGCAGCGGAGAATTTCGCTGCCGGGCTCAGACTGTCGAAAAAGCCGCGAATGCGGCTTTTTCGACAAATAAAGGGTTCTCACGCTGAGGCGCTCGCAAAGTAATGCTTTTCGGAAGTGAATGCCTCAAAGCATTGAAATCAAACAATTTTCGCCGATGAGACCAGACAACTCGCCGTCATCGCCGAAAATTAAATCGCACGGCGATTGGACGCACAAAAGAAGAACAAAAGACTTTTTCGACAAACAAAAGCCCGGCAGCGGAGAATTTCGCTGCCGGGCTTTCTTTTATCGTTATTCTAAGTCCAGATAATAAATATGGTTATTAAATTTACGCTTTCCGTCAAAGCTTTCGGCCGTTCCGTGCCCAACATACTTAAACCCGGCATGTCTCATGACGGCGCCGGAAGCGGGATTATCCACGGCGTGCTTGGCGGCAAAATGCTTCACCCCCGCCTCCTTTGAAAGGTACTCAATCATACGTTTGAGCGCTTCCGTTGTATAGCCCTGCCCCCAGTACGCTTTGCCGATGCAGTAGCCGACTTCGGCCCGGCCCGGCTCGTCGTCTTCATGTACGACGCCGATGGACCCAATCAGCTGTCCCGAATCCTTTATTTCAAGCCCCCAGACGTGTGAGGCGGTTTCATCTTTCTTTTTATTCTGGTCTTGAAGCCACTTTTTCGTCTCCTCGACGCTTTCATGTGTGCTCCAGCGCAAATACTTTGTGACCTCGGGATCGCTTGTCCATGTGTCGAATATGGTTTGCGCGTCATCCGGCATTAACGGCCTGAGCAGGAGTCGTTCTGTTTCAAGCACGAGCGCAGCGTTTTGGTTTTTCATATCGTCACCCCATTTCCAAACAGCACCTCAAGACTTTTTGGCAGCGACGGCAGCCGCCATTCCATTGCGAGAAGATCCACCTTAAGTAAAAGGCTGTCGGGCATATCACATAGAGCCGCGCCCGCCATCAGCAGCGCCGTCTCCTCCTCGCTGAAGCTGACCGTGCCGACGCACTCGAATTTATCCTTATTTTTCGGACAGGCGTCCTGACAAAAACGGCAACCGACAACAGAACGTATATCTTCCCTGGTAATCCAAGCCGGAAACATTTTGTCGGATTCAATAAAGAGTGTGAGACATCTGACGTTATCAATTAAATAGGTATCGTCTTTAATCGCCCCCGTTGTACACGCGTTCATACAACTGGCGCAGCTTTCACAGTTATCCATACGCTTGACACCACGCCATATAAAGTCGCTGTCATCAGCCGGCAGATCGGAAAAGAATGTGAGCAGCTCAAACCAGCTTCCCCACTCGTCGGTATACGTGATATTATTTCGTCCGTATTCGCACAGCCCCGCGCAGACCGCCAGCCGCTTCTGCGGCAGCCAGTATAGAAATTCAGCCTGATAACCGTTTTCTTCAAGCAGACTTGTTATCCGCTCTCTCAGCGGACTGCTGCTCAGGCAGAAAAAATCCCTCACAACATTTCCTTTATAATGAAACAGCACATTAACAAGCTTGTGCTTCACTGCGGTAATCAAAATGGATCTGGCCTGAAACGGCAGCTCGGGCACATCCAGAATATATCCTTCGTGTACAATCCATTTTTGATAATCATTCAGGCTTTCCGTATCCTGAAAACGGACAATGTCGTTTTTAAGCTCGCCCAGACAGCTGATTGGAATAATAGCCGAACGTATATCGTCGTCCAACGCGTCAATTTCGGCTGGTGATAAATACGGCATATGCTCCCCCCCTTTTAATGTCTCAACTACAGCTTGCTAATAAAATGCTCTATCGTCTTCTTAGCATTTTCCCAGTTATTGAGTGGATCGGGCAGGATGAGCTTGACAGCCGGAAGACTGTTTAAAATATCGAGTTCAATAGCCTGTTGCTGCTCCAGGCAGGCAATATATCCTTCCTGGCCGCTCAGGCCGTTCTTTTTTGCGAAGGTCTGGTTCATGTAGTAAGCCACCGTCTCATCGAGCCAGCTGGCGGTACGCTCCCGGCCCACATCCTCCACGCACGTTTTCATATCGGAGCGGCTGAGATAAATAATGACGGGATTCAGCTCCGATATCAGCCTGTAAACGTCACAGATATACTCCCCAATCACACCGCGGCCCAAATCAAATCGGAGCATGGCTTCACTAACCGGGTTTTGAAGGAATGTGCCCTCAAAAATAAATATCTGTCCAAGTGTCTGGGCTTTTTGTGAGAACGTCATCCACCGGTTTAATAAAACAGGTCTTTCGTCCTCCCAGCCCAGCCTGTCATATATCTTGTACGGCAGGATTTTTTCAAACAGGTTTACGCTGATTTTAGTCAGCGGGATGACGAGGCCGGAAAGCGTTTCCGTTCCCTCGGCATAGAGCTGGATCTGTTCTTTTTGCGGCAGATTCTTGATCTGATCACCGCGCATGTAAGCGTGGAACGTGTAGTCGGCCGGGTGCTCATAATCGTTTTCCTCAAACCATTCAGCGTGTTCGCCGCACCGGTTCAAACAGTCCATTATGTACTCTGCCACAGCGCTTTTCCCAGCGCCGGTCACGCCTTCTACCATGAATAATTTATGTGTTATGGCCATAACCCCCTGAGTACTTAAAGAAGTCACAAATAGCTGCTATACTATTTTTACCTTCGTTATCATTTAATTACAGCAGGTTAATAATACCATAATATGACATTGTTTGCAATTGTAATTGCAATATTTTATATTTTTTTGTAAATTAAGAGCATCGGGTATACTAATCGACGGCAGATAATAGACCTGGCGCGTTGGCGCCTTGGCGGTATTCGAGGATTTTATGAATACGTTTATTATAATTGTGGAACTGGCGGCAACCGTCGCGTTCGCCGTTTCAGGCGCGATGACGGGGCTAAAAAAGAAAATGGATGTCTTTGGCGTCGCTATTTTAGGCCTCACGGCTTCCGTCGGCGGCGGCGTCATCCGGGATATTGTTTTAGGCATTTTACCGCCTCAGACCTTCCGTGATCCCAAGTATGCCGTTATCGCCGTAGCCGTCGCTTTTATTGTTTTCATGCCCGCCATACACCGCCTACTCCTGTCAAGACGGCGCGTTTTCGAAAGCGTTATAGTTTTGGTAGACGCGTTGGGATTGGGTCTCTTTACGGTTGTCGGCATCCGTACGGCGTATCATGTCTCAACGGGCTTCAACGCGTTTTTACTAATTTTTGTCGGCGTGGCTACCGGTGTCGGAGGCGGGCTTCTGCGCGATCTGCTGGCCGGCGACATGCCGTTTATTTTTGTCCGTAACATCTACGCCAGCGCGTCCGCCGTAGGGGCTGCCATCTGCGTTGTATTATGGAAATATCTCGGCGGTATGCTGGCAATGATGATTGGGGCTGCAATTATCGTCACGCTGCGCCTGCTGTCGTTTCATTTTAAATGGCACCTGCCGCGCGCCGGCGGCTTTGACGACCCTGGGACATGACGCGGGCAGGCTTACATTTTCTTATTGGGTTTCTTTCCGAAATCATTACAAAACGGTGCTCACGGCTCTCAATACAGCCGCGGGCTTCTAACTCATCTTGCAAACAAGCCAGATTATCAAAGCAGGCGTCGACGGAAAAATTGGGGTATTCCCACGCCATTGCCTTTGCGTAAAAAACAATGGCTCCGAGATCGTAAAACCGGACCGGCGGACAGACCTCCTCTGCTACAACGATATTAAACCCGGCCTTTTTCAGGCGATTGGTACAGTGCGACAGATCCTGCTCTGGGAATGCCTGCCGATACCCGTCGATCAATTTAAGCGACAGACTTAAATTGTTTTTTCCGCCCACCTGCTGCGTGATAAAAAAGCCGCCCGGCTTCAGGACCCGATAGACTTCGTTTTCATCGTATGATGTATGGCGGTTGATGACGAGGTCAAATGCCATCGCCTCAAACGGCAGCCGGTCGTCCGTCACGCTTTTCACCTTGACGCCGAGCGGAGCCAAACGCTCACAACATAAGAGCACATTCGGCGGATAGGCTTCCGTGACCGACTTTAAATTATGCGGGTGATTTAATGTCAGCAAAAACTCGCCGCCGCCCGTGCCCATATCAAGCAGCCGGTCTGTCGGCTTTAAATATTCCAAGATCACCGCTTTGTAATCCCACGGAAGGTTTTCTGATACCATGCGGCCCTCAAGCTGTGAAAAGTCCCAGCCTGTCAGCGTTTTGGCTTCCTCTGCTTTGAGGTATACTTTTAGCTTGTTTGTATCCATGGCGTCATTCTTGTTTCTCATAGCCTAAGCTTATGGCCGGAGCCGGCTACGACGGGCAGCCTATACTCCGTATCAGCAGGTCGGCCAGCTTTAGAAGCGCGCACGGCTCGCCGGCTTCGTTATGCTTCAGCAACGCAGGTTCCCTGTTTCCGGTCAATAAAACATACGATCCGTCGCCATGCGGATTATTCTGTGTTAACTGGGCATAGATAGAATTAGGGCGCGTCCCGCCGGTGCATTTTGTCATTTTTTCTGATAGCCACCGGCTGGACGTCGCCCTTTTGTTTGGCAGCCTGGCTGAGTGTCGGGCAATTCGTGAATCGCAGATGCGTATCAGCCCGACAAGCGTTTTTATACGAGTTCGGTCCAGCCGGACGTTTTCATCGCTTATAAGCCTTTTGGCGCTTAAGTGTTATCCTTTGGGATACCTGCTTCAGGAAATTGGTTCAAGTGGGGCGGCAAGCCCTGAATCGGACCATAGGTAACGGCTTATTTCCGGGAAATGATACTTTTGATGGGGCGTCGGCCCTAAAATTGGGTGAAGCTAAAGTCCTCTTCATCTATGGGTGGCGGTTAGAATTTTTAATCTAAACAAGCGGTGTGACGAGCGTCCCGATGCCGTCGATGGTAACGGATACGACCTCCCCGGGCTTGAGCCAAACCTGGGAGCCTTGTGGCTTTCCGAGAATAACGCCGGCCGGCGTGCCGGTAAAGATCAGATCGCCCGGATTGAGCCTAAAATACCGCGAGGCCGTGCTGACGATCTGGCGGCAATTGAAGATCATATCCGAGGTATAGCCGGACTGCATGCGCGAGCCACTCACATCGCATGTGATGGCCACGTCGGCCTCCGGATTAAAGCTGTCGGGCGTCACGATAACAGGGCCGGCGGGGGCAAAGCCGGGAAATGACTTGCCGGCCAGCCACTGGCTCGATAAGAACTGGCTGTCCCGGGCGCTGAGGTCATTGCCGCAGGTGTAGCCAAATATGTACTCCGCCGCCTGTTCCAACGAAACATTCCAGGCTTCTTTGCCGATGACAATAACAAGCTCGGCCTCATAATCGTAGCAGCGCTGCCACCCCGGAAGCCGGACGCTTTGGCCGGCCGGTGTCAGCGCGTCATTAAACTTGGAAAAGAAGACGATTTCCTCCGGGACGCTGCCGCCCGTTTCGGCGGCGTGACTTCTGTAATTGAGCCCGACGCAGAGTATCTTCTGAGGCTGCGTCACACAGCCAAATTCCAGTGACTGCAGATCATAAAGCGGCAGTTCACCGTTTATCGGCTCATCGTCAATCCTGTCCAGCAGGTCTTTCCCGCCTGCGATGATATCATTCATATTTTCCGGATATCCGAGTACCGTCAGATCCGTCACTTTCCCGGACGCGTTCACGAGACCTGTATGCGAATGGCCATTTTGAATAAAGCTGACGAGTTTCATACTTCCCTCCAAACTTATTATACTGCGCATGATCATCCTTCATTGCAGCTATTGTGACAGCTCCCACGCAGGGAAGCCTTAACAAGTTCCTTACTACTTGATTATCCGTCCCGGCCGCGCGGCCGACCGCCGCCGGTAATGCCCCACACAGGCCGCAGCTTTAAAAGCGCGTCAATCTGGCCGTTTGTCATGGGTCGCTGCAGGCCTATCATTTTGGCATACATTGAAACCGTGGCATTATATTCGATGCTTTCCAGCCTGTATAGAGCCTGTATCACGCCGCCCCCCCACGCAACAGACCCGTGATGCTCCAGCAGCAGGCCGTTATATTTACGCACGAATGAGGCGACGCCCGCTGCCAGCGCGTCGCTGCCCGGCATCGCAAACGGCGCTACGGGAATAACACCCAGAAGCACAACCGCCTCCTGTAACAGCGCCGTATCCAGCGGTACGCCCGCCGCGGCGAACGCGGCCGACACCGGCGGATGCGCGTGCACGACGCCTAGAATATCAGATGATTCCTGATAGACCGCCAGATGCATCTTAATTTCTGACGACGGTTTGAATGGCCGTTCAGTTTTTTCGAATGGCAGTTCAACACTTTGACCATTTATGTCCAGTTTGATCAGCATGTCTTCCGTCATAAAACCCTTGGAGACGCCGGACGGCGTGACCCATATATAATTTTCCGAAACGCGGGCGCTGAGGTTGCCGTCGTTTGCAGCAACGTAACCGCGCTGATACAAACGGCGTCCGGCCTCAATAATATCGCGTTTGGCTTCTTCATCAGTCGGGTATTGGATGGTTTGCATCTAAAATTCCCCTTTGCGTTTGTTTGCGCTATAAAAAAAGCTCGGCCAAGCTCTCGGTATACGGCGCACGGCAGATGCCTTTCTCGGTGACGATCGCTGTAATAAGCGATGCGTCTGTGACGTCGAAGGCCGGATTATAGCACTTTACTCCAGCCGGCGCCGTTGGCTTTACAAAAAACTTCACCTTGATCTCTTCGGGCTTTCTCTGCTCGATTTTTATATCATCGCCGGTTTGACAGGAAAAGTCGATCGTCGACGACGGACAGAATACATAAAACGGGATGCCGTAGTGTTTAGCGAGGATCGCCACGCCCGAGGTGCCGATCTTATTGGCCGTGTCTCCGTTTGCGGCTACGCGGTCACACCCGACAAAAACGGCGTCGATCTTTCCTTCCTTCATAACGATGCTCGCCATATTGTCACAGATGAGCGTACAATCGATCCCGGCGCTATGCAGCTCGTACGTCGTCAGGCGCGCGCCCTGCAAAAGCGGTCGCGTCTCATCGCAATAGGCTTTGAGCTCTATGCCGCGCTCCTTGGCTAAAAACAGCGTGCCCAGTCCCGTGCCGTAACGCGAGGTCGCCAGTGGTCCGGCGTTGCAGTGCGTAAGGACGGTGTCGCCGTTCTTCACAAGCGACAGGCCGTATTCAGATATGGCCAGGCACATGTCCATATCCTCCCGGTGTATTTTGAGTGCCTCGGCTTTCATCGCCTCTAAAACCGCAGGGATCGGCAAGGCTTTATTGGCACGGACAATATTGTCCATCCGGTCAAGGGCTTTTCTCAGATTTACCGCCGTGGGGCGCGAGCTGTCAAGATAGCCTTTATTGGCGGAGAATTCCTTGTAAAAGCCGGGGAAATCGGTCTGGGTTGTATGCCTCGACAAGACATAGATCGCGTAGGCGGCAAAAATGCCGATGGCCGGCGCGCCGCGCACACGCAGAGAATAAATCGCCTCGTACAGCTCCTCCCTGCCGCTGAGCATCAAATATAGTGTTTCATTCGGCAGCAGGCTCTGGTCTAAAAGCACAACGGCATCCGCACCGTCGCTTAAGCGCACATTGTCAATATGGGTTACGTTTTCAAGCGGCATCTCGTTCTCCCTCAGTATTCCATCCATGTCAACCTAACAACTTTATTAGTAAGATTATATCATAACGGTCTGACCCAGTCCATATTGCGGCAGGATCGCGTACACGTTATAATAAGTACATCATGTTAATTACATAAGGAGGATCCGTTATGAACAAGCAGGAAAAAATCGACTATGCCGTCGAAAGAAGCGTCTCGGGCTCGTGCGGGGCTTACCGCCGCACGAGCATTGCATCGGAAACGATGCTGGGAAATGAGGCGTAGCATGGGACATGAACAGTCACTGTCTGTGAAAAACGAAGAGTATAGCCGCGAGCTGCACGACATGCTGATGCTGCGCTACGAGCCCATTGCCATTAAGTTCATCGAGGACGAGGCGGACGTACCCGCTTCGGCTATGAACCCCCAGCGAAACCTGGGCAAACACATGTGCCTATGTCAGGCATACGGCCTGACACGCCGAAACAAAAAGACCGTTTATATGGACAAAAACTCGGAATGGTGCTGGAATCCGCTCGTTTGCTTCGGGTATGTTGACGCCGGCGTGGGCACCGGTACCTTTGATATCCTCAGTAAATTCCTCGGCATCAAGGATGAGGATGCCGCCGAGGCTTTTTTTGCCGGCATGCCGAAGCTCCCGCTTGGAAAATATAAAGGGCTGGTGATTGCGCCGCTCGACGGATGTGATTTTGAGCCGGATATTGTATTGGTCTATGCAAACCCCGCGCAGACGCGTATGATGATCGGCGGGATCAAAAATACGACCGGCAAGCTCGTCGAAACGGAGATGGATGTCATCGATTCCTGCGCGTACTCCACAGTGGCGGCGTTTCTTTCCGGCGAGTACCGCGTGACGTTTCCCGACCCCGGCGAATATGAGCGCGCGCTGGCCGATGAGGATGAAGTGATCCTGTCCGTCCCCGGCGGCCGTCTTGACGAGTTTGTCACGGGAATCCGGCAAAACAGCGCGCATGGCTTTGGCTATAAGACACTCTACAAGGAAATGATGTATGATTTCCAGCGCCCCCCGTTTTACAATGCGCTGTTTGAGCTATGGGGACTGGATCAGGGCGAGGACTGGGACCGCAATCGCGGGTAAGGCCTGGTCATACACTTAAAAATAGAGGGAGGCTTTCATATGAGCCAGGAAGGTTTCAAGTCAGTCAACAAAGAATACAGCCGCCAGCTTCGCGAGATGCTGCTGCTCCGCTTTGAGCCCATCGCCATCAGAATGATTGAGGATGAAGCGGACGTCCCGGAAAACGCCATCCGCCCGCAAAAGGATATGGGGACACATATGGCGCTGTGTCAGGCTTTTTCGCTGGCACGCCGCGAATATAAAACGGTTTACCTGGTAAAAGAGGATCACTGGTGCTGGAATCCGCTCATTGGCCTTGGCCACGTTGACTGCAGCGAAGGCACGGAGACGTTTGAGGTTGTTTGCACGGCGCTCGGTATTCCGGATATGGACAAAGCCCGGGCCTTCTTCGCAAAGTTCCCGCGCTTTCCACTCGGCAAATATAAGGGTATTGTGACGGCGCCCCTGTCGGACTGCCCATTTGACCCGGACGTTGTATTAATCTACTCGAACAACGCACAGCTGCGCAGCATGCTCTGGGGCATCAAGGCGATGACCGGCGAGATCGTAAAAACCGAGATGGACGCCATTGACTCCTGCGTATACGCCATCATTGTCCCGATGCAAAATGGTGAATACCGCGTGACAATCCCCGACATCGGCGAGTTTGAGCGCGCCGCGCCCAACGAGGACGAGATCATCCTGTCCGTCCCAAAGGGACGTATGAAAGAGCTCGTCGACGGCACACGTTACTTTGAAGACCGGAGCATGGGCTATACGGGTCTCAAGCGCGAGCTGGACCTCGATTATTCGCGCCCGCCATTTTATAACACGCTGTACAAGCTTTGGGGTCTCGATCAGGGCAAAGACAGAACCTAGTATTTAGCTTGTACATAAAAATACAGGGGGCTGCCGCCCCCTGTGTTCGTTATTTATTCTTCATCGCTCTCGTCGTCGGTATCTTCTTCGTCTTCACCTGAAATGCTGCTGTTGTTCCCGTTATTATTACCGCTGTTATTCCCGATGCTGATACCGTTTTTTATCGGTGACATTAAAAATCCCAATATAATGCCGGAGGAGAAAAAGGTCGTGCACAATAAAAATGCCGTTAGTTTTCTCATACTATAAACCGCCTTTCAGTAGGTCGCATAGTATCTTTATATCACGTTTGGGTTTATTCTTCAACCTGTGGCTCTTCCGGCTGGTGTTTGGCAGGATTTTGTATTTATAGGGCGCATTCAGATTTTTCTTGAAACTGTCTTTGTATTGTTGTATAATGTCAAAGCTTTGTGAAGTTTCTATCCGGGTGTAGCGCAGTTTGGTAGCGCACATGCTTTGGGAGCATGGGGCCGCTGGTTCGAATCCAGTCACCCGGACTTTTTTATGGGCAGCACACGGCTGCGGGAGAGAGCCTTGAAAACACTGATTTTCTTAGTGTTTTCAAGGCTCTTCGCTTTTTTGGTTGTATATTTTACCATGCCAACATCAAAAACTGCAAATTCTAAAATATCGGAGAAGAATTGAATATAAAGAACACCCTTCGAAGATAGACATAGTACTAAAGCTTGCTTTGATACGTCGTCCTCTGTGGCGGTCCAAGCCGCTGATGCTCTTTGCGCTTCAAGTTCCATAAAGTTATTTATGTTATCTTCTACATCGATAGATATTCCGTCGTCTGTATTAATATAGCTTCGCCAAGGCGTCCCGTATATCTCTGTGAGATAAGCAAGAAGCAGGTTATAATCCTCAATTGCCTGTTCCAGGCCCGATTGTGGCTCAAAGGCATCTATATAACTATCTCTATAAAGAACACCACTAAATAGTTTTGTTCCCTTGTTTTCATCGCTTTCAAAAAGATACTCAGCACGGAATTGCAATCCTGCAAAATTTGCAGAGTAATCTTCAATTCGAATCGTACCAATGTTTTGGCTGTTTGCTACTACATTCATTAAAACATCCTCTATTGATTCGCCCCACTGACTGTTTTCAAAGCCAGTCATTTCATCGAAGCTGGTGAGGGATTCAATATCATCTGAAGGCTCCGCGGACACTCTGTCGCCGGGGTCGGTGCCGGAAGGTGTCGTAGAGGCTGTTTTAATAAATGCCGGTGCGGAACAGGACAT
Organism: uncultured Sporobacter sp.; assembly: GCA_963675425.1. GTDB lineage: Bacteria > Bacillota > Clostridia > Oscillospirales > Oscillospiraceae > Sporobacter. Next base: position 4,076,191 of record OY776214.1, read on the forward strand.
AAGAGTCAGTGTCAACAGAGTTAAAGCCAGAAATAGCGCAAAGGGGTCTTTTTTCATCGATTGTTCCTCCTTGTTACTCAATAACGCATACTCAGCAACAAACTCTCCTACCTCTCCATATTTAAATAACAATTAACCGCGGTGTCTGTGACATGTAAATTACAAATAAGTAATTTTTCTGCATTTTACACAGTTTATCGTAGTATTACCTATATCATCTAACTAAAGTGACCTCCAAGGCTCTTGTTGTGCTAAAGCTCTAACCACTTTCCATTTATGTAATATTTTACAGATTGTTGTTGAATTATGTAACCCTTTAGGATACAATTGGTATGTCAATCAGGTTGGAAACAAACTGTTAATGCCACCACGTTTTTCACCTTACATATGTTAATCACTATCACAATAGCTATAAATAATCCATTTTTAAGTTACCGCTATAGGCGGCAAATATAGAAAGGTGAGTACACATGAAAAAAATCAAATGGGGCAGAATTTCAGTATTAATCGTTTTAGTTGTTTCAGTTATATCAATACAAGCTGTTGCAACAAGCGCCAGTAAAGTCGCAACTTTAGTTTATAACAATATTAAAATCTCATTAGACGGACAAGCAATAACCCCCACCGATGCAAACGGCACCGAAGTTGAACCTTTTATTATCGATGGCACAACCTATCTGCCAGTAAGGGCTATAGGTGATGCGTTAGGTCTTGACGTTAATTGGGATAGTGAAACCAGTACGGTACTTTTATCGACACCAAATACCGTAAACGGCACTTTAGTATATGAAGATCATAATGTTGATATCTATTTTACTGGTTGCGAATATAAATCGGATTATTCCGAGAAATATAGCGCAGTATTTAATGTAAAAAACAAAACTGAATACGAACTTACTTTCCAATGCGGCGCTCTGGCATTTAATGGTATAAGCTATAATGGCTTAGGTGGTAGTGATGCAGTCGCCCCAAATAGCTCGGGTGAAGTTAAATTTTATACTACTGACCAAGAACTCCCTCTAAGCGGTATTACAAAAATCAGCGGTACAATTAGTGTTATTGATTTTTCTTATGAGTTATTAGAAAAATCGTATGATGCAAAATTCGCTGACATAACAGCGTAATATAAACCTTAAACAGAAATAAACGCAGCGCCTTCAGTAACGCGAGCATTTTGAAATTACGACCAGGCTGTGTTCGCTCCCCGTTGCAATTATTACAACCGGGTTCGAATCCAGTCGCCCGGACTTATTTATGGGCAGCACACAGCTGCAAACGAGAGCCTTGAAAACACTTATTTTCTTAGTGTTTTCAAAGCTCTTCTCGTTTCATCGGCGTCCAGCCGCCGCTTTGCATTTTATGAAATATCGCGAACTATATTGAAGTGTTTTGTGTAGTATTTGTGTAGTGGCAAAACAATTAAAAGCCGGAGAGGGGGTACCCTTCTCCGGTTTTTACCGTTACTGCCGTCAACCGGTGCAGCGAGGTATGGTAAAGGGAATCCGCTCGGGCTCACCCAGTTCACAGTTACAGTAGCTTCCGGTCGAATCCTGAAAATAATAGTATATACTGGTGTTTATCTTAATAAGGATCTGCAGCTCATCTTGATTTTGGGCCTCATACGCCAGCGGCGTCTCAAATTCCAGATAGACGCCGTTGTCCAGCACCGTGTCGATATAGGGGCCGATGTCCGTTCCGTCCGCCAGCGTGACATGGTCGCTGACGTAACGATTATAGAAAACGACGCCCGCGCTGCCCGTTTCTTCCAATGCTTTTTCGAACTGAGCATATTCGCCGACCGTCAGCTTTTCCTTGAGGTACGCCGGTGTTAATAACTGAGGACTGAACTCCTCGCAGTTAATGAGCTCGTCGAATCCATCGCTCCCGGGACCAAAACCGAATTCCGCCGGCTTCGTGATCGCGTCCAGCTTATACCCCAGCATCAGCTGCTCGCCGTCGTAATACGACTGGCTCAGGGTAAACCGGCTGCCGTTGAGTTCCGGAATAGTCACGGAAGTCTCTTCCTTGTTGGAAAAGCTGTCAATCGTCTCATATTTACTCTCGTCGTCACCGATGTACACACCCTTCATGGCGCCGAAAATCGATTGGGCGATACCCGTGGCATACGCCGTACCTGTCAATAGAGCGGCGATGAGCACCGCAGCGATCAGAATCGTGGATGTTTTCCGCGTTCGCTTAACCACATTGTTATTTGTATGAAGTTTCTTCATCACAGTCTCCTTGATCTTATCAGAGGCGGCCATGTTTTTGATTTGAAGTGGTACAGTGTCATCCGTTATGTAATCCATCATATCGGAGATTTTTATTTCCATCATAACAGCCTCCTTCGCTTAGCTTTTCTTTTAATTTATCCCGTCCGCGCCGGAGCTTCGTCTTGACTGTGGAGATGTTCATATTCATCTCCTCCGCGATCTGTGCTACCGGCTGACAGTAATAATAGTGCCTCAAGAATATCTCCCTATCCGGGTTCTGCATAGATGACACCGCCAGCCTGATTGATTTCGCTTGTTCATGCTTTTCAAAAGTATATTCCAGGCTGACGCCCGATAAGATTATAGTGTCGTCCTCAAGGGGGATATCCTGTCCCATCTCCCGGGTTTTGGCTTTAGCTTTATTGCGGGCGATACCTCCGATATACGCTTTGATTTTGTTCGGGTTGACCTTATCGGCATTGGACCAAAACACAAGAAACACGTCCGAGGTAACTTCTTCAACGTCACTCACCGTCATTATTTGTCCAATAATGTTATAAACAATGGTGCTGACATAGGCGGCATAGCGGTCAATAAACCACGCCAGCGCGCTTTCATCTTTATGCCGCAGCAGCCGAAGCGCGCTTTTTTCATCCAATATCCTCACCTCCGCCTTGCAAGTTAACGGCCGTCATCTATAATATTACGAAAAATGGCCTTCGGGTTTCATATAAAGTAAATAATTTTGATATCTGCGTTACTTGTATATTACAAAAGGATGTTTTTCACACATTTAGGCTCTAATCAAATCTTGTAATATGATATAATCGAGGCAATATATATAATTAAAAGGAGTTATTTATATGATCGTTACGACAACGCCGTCTATCGAGGGAAAAACCATCAAAGAATACAAGGGGATCGTCGTCGGAGAAGTCATCAGCGGCGTGGACTTTATCAAAGATTTCGCCGCCGGGCTGTCAAATTTCTTCGGGGGCCGCTCGCAGAGCTACGAGGGCGAATTGATTGAAGCCCGGGAATCAGCCCTGCAGGAAATGCAGAGCCGGGCTGAGCGCCTGGGCGCTAACGCCGTCGTCGGCATCGACTTGGACTACGAGGTCCTTGGCAGCGGTGGCAACATGCTGATGGTCACCGCGTCGGGCACGGCCGTATACGTCGAGTAAAGTCCCGGCCCAGCTTAGAAATTACATTCATTCAGCGGATTGCGGATAAATAATAATGTGTACCCCATGTCAAGGACAATATGGGTTTTTGGCATTCCAGTGAGATAGGTATTAATGTTATGCTAATAGTGCTTTACCACAAGGGAGGATAGGGCGACGCTGAGGAGCGACCCGAGCGCCCGTGCGGGTTTACAAGGGGGGCGGTGTTTTCACACCGCTTCTTTTTTGCAGGCAGGCGCTGCCCTCCTGGAAACCAAGGCGAAAAACCTCGGGGTGTGGGGCAGAGCCCCGCCATCAATCTTCGCCTTTTGCTTTAGGTATTGTCAGAGGGTATTGTCTTGTCACGAGATACTTGTAATACTCCCTTGGAGATAACCTTGCCAAATCCCATTGATACCGCTCGATGTTGTAATAGTCAGCCCAGTCGCTGATCACCTGGTGAATTCCTTCAAACGTCGTGCACTGAGAAATGTCAATTTCATCTTTCATGTGGCCGTAGAAAGATTCCTGCGGCGCGTTATCCCAACAGTTTGCCTTGCGGGACATTGACTGCCTCAGTTCACTGTCTTTTATCAGCTGGATAAATTTTACGCTTGTATAGTGTGACCCTTGATCCGAATTAATCAGGGTCTCGGTCGTCAAAGAGATTCCATAATTCTCGACGAGCTGGTTCACGGTATCCAGAACAAAATCAATCTCCAGAGACTCGCTCAGTGCCCAAGCGAGCAACTCTTTTGTGAAGGCGTCGATGATCGTAGACATATAGCACCGTGGTGCCTTCCCATTGATGATGTAGGTAATATCCGTCAGCAGAACAGCACGGGGCCCATGTGTTTCAAATTCCCGGTTCAACAGGTTGGGGGCAACATTGTTGGTTCTCAGGGCTTTAGCCATTCTCCGGTATGGCTTTGCTTTGCGAATAGGACAGAAAAGGCCATATTTGTTCATCAACCGTCGGATTTTCTTAATGTTCATATGTACCGGAGGCGTCATGTGGAGAAGCCGCATGTAAATGCCGCGGGCGCCCTTATCGTAACCACGAAAACGATAAGCCTCCAGAATTATCAGGAAATTATTTTGGTCTTGCTCCTCACGGCGCCGTCTGAGGTCTTCCGTTTCAAGGTAATGGTAGTATCCGGACCGGGAAACGCCGGCAGCATCACACAGCCAGGATATATTCAGCAAGTTGTTGTCCCGCCGGGTCATCTCACGGATGATTGCATACTTGGCAGATGCGGGAACATTCATGGTTCCGCATCCTCCCGGCCTAAAGATACAATTTTTTTTAGAAACTCTATTTCCTGATCTTTGTATGCCAACTGCTGCTCGAGGTATTTTACTTTTGCTTCTGGATTTGTGTAGTCTATGAGATATGAACCATATGTTTTTAAGTCTCTGAACCCTTTTCCTGCTCGGACTTCATTTCGGATCATGCCCTTCATCCCGATAACACGATTTTCCCCAAGAATATCAGGATCGATGCCGAGCTGGATAAAAATATCTCGCGGCTCATTTCCCTCCAGTGCTAAATTCCAGAATAGCTCTTTAAATTCAGCTGAGAAATGCACGATGTTGCGACTTACCTCTAAAACGTAGGGGCTTGCTCGGAGATGATTCATTTCTTCTTCTGAAAACTTCTTAATAGCCATCTGGCACTCCTCCAGTTCAGTTCAATTCTAATACCTGTCTGATCTGGAGTCAAAACCGCTTTTGTCCGACATTAAGGGTCTCAAAAATCCGCCTGTCCATTTTGAAGGGTTTTGATAACCCGTGCTGTCCGTTCTATAGGGTACATTTTATAAATATCGAGTAAAAGCCTTGAAAACGTGTATTCGCAAGCGTTTTTAAGGCTTTTCACTGTTATTGATCTGATTCGGACAAACCGATATGTTTTTATGTCATTTCTCATATACATTAATAATTCACAATACTACCAATAAGAATGGCACGAGGGATCAGAACAATGAGAAAAGACCGTGTATCAACATATAAGGTTGCAGCGACTTATATCGGGACGATTGTCGGGGCCGGCTTCGCCACAGGCCAGGAAATCCTGCAGTTTTTTTCGCAGTTCGGTATCATGGGATTTGTCGGGCTTTTTATCAGTACCATTCTGTTTATTGTTTTCGGCGCGATCATCATGCGCCTGGGTAAACAGCTTCATGCCCGCTCGCATATGGAAATCATACGATATTCCGGCGGCCGGTTTTTCGGGACGATTTTTGACTTTATCATCACCTTTTTCCTTTTTGGCGCTCTCACGGCGATGATAGCAGGCACCGGCGCCCTTGTTTCACAGCAGTTCAATCTGCCGGAGCTGGCCGGCAATATCATTATGGCGGTATTAACAGCCCTAACGGTTTTAACCGGGATTAACGGCGTTATCAATTCCATCAGCTTTGTGGTACCGTTTCTGTTGATTGCCGTTACCGGCACGAGTATTTATTCGATTATAACGCACCCGCCTGATATCGCGGCGGTGGCCAGCGTCGGTGACAACAGCCTGATTTCGAATTGGCTGCTGGCTGCCGTATTGTATATATCCTATAATACCGTCATATCGGTCGCCATTCTCGGCCCGCTTGGGGTTAAGGCGAAAAACAGGAAAGCCATCAAAGGCGGCGCTATTTTGGGCGGTCTGGGCCTGGGGTTGGGCTCTGTCATGATTTTTCTGGCCTTATCGGGTCAGCTTCAAAGCATTGCGCGGCTGGAGGTGCCGATGATTTTTATCGCGGGCGGTATTTCGACCGTTGTACAAATAGTCTATACCATCATTCTGATTGCGGAAATCTATACGACGGCGGTCGGGGCGCTGTATGGGTTTGTGTCGAGAATCTCTGAATTTAGAAGTACTCGTCTGAACCGAAAAACAACCGTGCTCGTCATAACCCTGGCCGCCTTGCTGGCCAGTCAGTTTGGCTTTTCCAACCTTGTCAAATACCTGTATCCCGTCGTTGGATACGGCGGTATTATCTTACTGATTAGTCTTATTTATGTTGAATTCAAACGCAAAAGGCGGCCGACTTAAAAGTCGCCCTGATTCACTAATTGGTAACAATACAGCCGGATGCGCCAACGCATCCGGCTGTATTGTTATTACTTATCGGCCTGAACTATAGCCGACTGGTTGACAACCTCAAACGTACTGTTGAGCGAACGCATAATGTCGTTTATTCGTTCAATCTGAATTTGGATACGAGACCGCTGAGCATATTGGCCTGAGAAGAAAGCTCCTCACTGGCCGCTGCGCTTTCCTCAGCGGTGGCGGAATTCATCTGCACGACCTCGGAGATCTGCTCAATCCCGGATTTAATATGCAGCAAACTTTCCGACTGGGTTTCCGTCGCGGACGATATTTCCTTTACGAGTTGCCGCATGCTTGAGGTTTTTTCATTGACTTGCTTAAACGTACTGTCGGCGTTTTGAGCCAGTGAAACGCCATGGCCGATCGCAACGATCGTGTCCTCAATCAGCGCCGTTGTGTTCTTAGCCGAATTGGACGATTTTTGAGCCAGGTTTTTCACCTCATCAGCAACAACGGCAAAGCCTTTCCCGGCCACGCCGGCGCGGGCCGCTTCTACGGCCGCGTTAAGCGCCAGTATATTTGTCTGGAACGCGATATCCTCAATGTCTTTCGTAACATTTTTAATATTTTCGGAAGCTGTGGCGATTTCCGTCATGGCGTTAAGAAGTTGGTGCATTTCTTCGAGACTGGCATCCATGAAGGAACCGACCTGATTGGTGATATCCGATGCGTCACCGGCATTTTTCGCTGTGTCGCCGAGTTGGGCCGACACCTGGCTGATACTGGCAAACAGCTCCTCGATTGACGCCGCCTGCTCCGTTGCGCCCTGTGCCAGAGATTGTGAGCCTTCCGACACCTGATCGGCGCCTGAGGACACCTGTTCCGACGATTTTTTAATCGTCAGCAGCGTTGAATTAAGTGTATGCTTGATCTTTTGGAGCGCATTCAATATGGCGCCATACTCTCCGATATATTTGTCACGGCATTGGGTGTTGACACTGAAATTATTGTTGGCCAATTCTGTCAGCACGTAGCCGATGTCACTAATGATCAAGCGCAGACTCGCTGTCATATTTCCGAACGATTGAGCCAAGTGTCCGATTTCGTCCTGTGATTGATTATCAATGCTTATGTTGAGATCGCCGTTTTCAATTTTTTCCGCGGCTTCTACAATATCGCGAATAGGATTAAGCTGCCGTCTTAAGATGACGTAGGTTAAACCAATAATCAGAATAATCGCTATGGCGGCGACGACTATCAGCCAGATAACAAGCTGGACGGCCATGGCGTTAAAATCACTATTCTCAATAACCGTTTGAGACCACCAGATTCCCCCGCTGAGTTGAATGGGCTCAAAATACCGAATTTCAGGAATCCCCTCACTGTTAACGATGTTTTCACGGAAGGATTGTCCTTGAGCAAAACCCTCAGCAACCCGCTGGTATTCGTCCGGATCGGAAAACCGCGTTTCAAAACTGCTCCCGATGATATCGGGGTTCTTACTGTCAAACATTATGGTGCCTCTGTCTGAAACGATGTCGGCATACACGGTGGGATGGGCCTCGTCCGTGATATCGATCAAGCTGAAGCTGTCCATGCTGACATCGGCAATGACCGCGCCGATCACCTGACCCTGTATGTCAATGGGAAAAGCCATCGACACCATGTAAATACCGCCCCACATGAACGGCTCAGTGATGACCACCTGATTGGTATCAACAGCGTCTTTGTAGTAGGATTGTGTTGAATAATCCTCCGTATACATGGATACTGTTTTTCCACCAGCCATCGCCTCGTCTATGTAAATGGCGTACTGCTCAGTATCGCCATCAAACGCATAAGGCTCGAAAAAAATACCGAGCCCGACGAGACTTGGCGTCCTCAGAACCTGGCGCCACCCTGTTTCGATCGCCCAATCCTCTATAGACTTACAGGACCTGGATAGCATCATGTTGCTGTAAACAACGCTGCCATACATTTTCGTCCCGGCTGAGGTTGCTGGCTTCTCGTAGTTGGAAACAATATAGGATTCCAGCCCTGCAGCAGCCTCAGACGCCTCATTTAACATTGCCTGGACCTGGGTTGCGTTTTGCTTGGCCGTCGCGCTCATCATGCTGCTGGTCTCATCGGACACGGACCGCGAAGCCAGGACGACGGCGACGGAAATCAACGCACTCATCGTCACCAGCACCAACACCGCCACAATCACCGCAATTCTTGTTGAAAGCTTCCTTTTCATGTTTTTCCTCCTAATCGCTTGCTTCGTATAAAATAATGCGTTTTCTTCTACCCTTACACTATTTTTCGGGCATCGCAATCAAAACTTGAGAAAAACATGAAAATGACGTACGATTTTCTCAGCTGAGTTGGTATTAGAAGCTTATTAGCCGAATTTAAGACGGAAGCCGGCAAAGCCGCAGGACCGGCTAAAGAGCCGGACCGCGGCTTTGCGTTTTCATAATGCCCTCATTTGTACGCTGCAGATAATCCGATGCCGTACGCGTTTATTTTACACCGCTTGTATTGCCCGGCTCGTCGGCGCTCTTGATGGCGTCGACAGCGTCCTGGACGGCGACGGCCGCCTCAGCCGTCAGTTTGACAGCGGCCTTATCGATCTTCGCTTCAGCTATAATATAAGAAACCGCCGATACCACAGCTGTTACAGCGCCTGATATCACGGAAATCTGCCCGGCATCCACACCGAAGGCAATGGCAATGCCGGTCGCAATGCCGGCAATCGCCACCCACAGCTTCCGGCTTGTCAGCTTTTTAAGAATTTTAGACATAAAAGATCATCCTCCTTATAGGTCTTGATGTTTATTCGCAACCTTGCTAAGAGTGTTCATCTGCATTTTTCGCCGTCTTCTCTGATATCCACCAAGAACAGTACGGCGGCATCCAACATCACCATACCGCTCTATGCGATAATATGATGCTATTGGCAAAGTTGTGACAAGTTGTCGGATGCCGACTAGAAGGCTATGCAAGCTATGTAATGTTGACAATTATATGATCGTAGTATTGTCGTTACATAAAATATGAAGATACTTTGCTGAAATACTATCGCTAAGCTAGCCAAAAAAGAACTAAATAAGACCTCAAGTACTGTAAACTTAGCAGATTCTTAAGGTCTTTTGTTTTTATTACAGGTTTTTTTGCTTTTTTGTCAAAAGTGTGGTATAATCATTATGTAAACTCTAGGAGGTGTAATGGAGTGTCAGTTGAACGCAAAATCAGGTTGTTGGTCAGTAAATCCCGCGTCTATAAAGCCAGTTTCCGTAAGGCCGTGGAAAAAGGCGATAAGGAAGCAGCCGGGAAATGGAAGGCCGGCTATCAAACCATAATAGATGAAATTGATGAGCTTAAGCAGAAGCTCGCTTAATACACCAGAAGTGTTGGTCGTTCGCCGCCCTTAAACTAAACCGTTTAAGGGCGGCGATTTCCGTTTGTCAGTTGGTTTAAAAGCTCATGCATTCAGTCAGGCGCTGACAGCAATGTAAATACCGGCGACGCACATAAAAATATAGATTGTCTGCTTGAGACGGGCGGTAAAGCAGCAAAACGCCGCACCGAAAATCAGTAAGTATATTTCCATGATGGACCTCGCATGCTCTATGTATAAAGATTAGTAAAGCATAGATCCCCGTCGGTAAAGGTTTATGGCGGCTGAGGAGCCCGGATCAGGATTTTATTTCAGGCATGAAATCGACGCTGCAGCAATCGTCGAATTATGGTACAATAATACAACAAACCTCCGGCTTATAAAAATAAAATAGGAGCTGCACCATGTTTTTTGTAATGCCCGTATTGACAGTTATCCTGATCTATATTCTGGCGGCAGTGCTGCCGGCCGCATTCCTGCTGCGCTACATTTACAGGAAGGATACCATTGAAAAAGAACCGCCGATGCTTCTTTTTTCGCTGCTCCTTTTAGGCGTCGCGGCGGCGCTTGTATCCATCGTTCTGGAATTGCTGGGAAGAAGCGTCTTATCAGTGTTTGCAGACGCGGGCAGCCCGGCTTATACAATTCTTCTGGCCTTCATCGTCGTAGCCGTTGTCGAGGAGGGCACGAAATTTATCTTTCTTAAGCTGAAGACCTGGAGAGATCCCAACTTTAACTTCCGCTTTGACGGTATCGTTTACGCCGTATTCATCTCGCTGGGCTTCGCGGCCTTTGAAAACATCAGCTATGTCTTGGGTTACGGGCTGACGGCTGCCGTCACGCGTGCGGTGCTGGCGATACCGGGGCATATGGGCTTCGCCGTTTTTATGGGCCTGTTTTATGGCCGTGCCAAGATGTGTGAGCACATGGGTAAAAACGGGTCCAAAACACTAAACCTCTGGGCCGGATACCTTGCCGCCGTGGCGCTGCACGGGTTTTACGACGCGTGCGCGATGATCAGCACCGTGTGGTCCATGATAGTATTCGTGGCCTTCGTCATCGTGATGTATATCGTCGTCATTCGGATGGTTAAAAAGCAATCCGCTGCCGACCAGCCGATTTAGTCGCATCGCTTTATCTAAACCCGCAAAAATAGAGTAGCCGAAAAACAGCTGTGAAGACATTAAAAACGCCTTCCATCCCTGCGGGTTGGAAGGCGTTCCAGTCTGTAGACAGAACAGCGATACCCCTTTCCCCACCATTTTGGTGCGAAGGGCGTTGATACAGACCTTCAGAATTATTTTGAATTTTTATTCAATTCATATCAAATGCTGAATGTTACGCTCAACAGGCCTGCGTTATTGTCCGGGTACGAACAGGCTGCTCATGTACAGCTTACTGATAATTATCGTACATTTTGCCAATCTGCTCGGCCATCACCTCGTCGGTGACCGGCTTGAGTGAACACGCCGTTGCAAACCAGTTTTTCATAATAGCACCATGGGCGCAGGCAACGGCATCTTCCCGGGAAATCCCCTGTGCTTTAAGCGAGGGAATGTTAAGCCGCCGCATCATCTCCCTGATTTTTGCGGCAGCCAGCTCGCCGGCCTCCGCACTCCCGATATTTTCAGGTAGCTTTACACCCAGCGCCTCGGCAATCTTTTTTATTTTTTCCGGAATAAGCTCGGCAGCGAACGTAATAACCTCCGGCAGCGTCAGCGCACAGGCAACGCCATGCTGCATATGAAACTGGATGCCGAATTCGTGAGCCGCCGCGTGTCCGATATGAAGGCTTGCTTCCGTAAAAGCCATTCCGGCTATATTGCTGGCAAAGCTCAACTGAGTCCGAGCCTCAATATCGCTCCCATCCGCGCAGGCTTTTTCCAGGTTTTCAGCGATTATTTTGGTAGCCGCCAGAGCCAGGACTTCTGCTTTCGGGTTCCCGCAATTCGTTGACAAGGATTCGATCGCGTGTGACAGCGCATCAAAGCCGGTTGCGGCCGTAATATGTGGCGGAACGCTTACTGTCAGCTCCGGGTCTACAATGGCGAGGCTCGCCGCTCTCAGGATGCCTTCCTTCGTATGGTGGGTCTCGTCATGCACAACAGCCATAATTGTGACTTCCGAGCCTGTCCCGGACGCTGTCGGGATGAGGATCAGGGGAATTGTTGATTTGTATTCCTTACCCGTCGACGGCAGGTATTGCGTAATCGGCAGCGGATTTTCGACCAGGACTGTCGCAGCTTTTGCCGTATCCAGGGAGCTTCCGCCGCCGATTCCGACAACAATGTCCACCTTTTCGTCCTGGGCCAGCTGTCCCGCTTTGTTGACGAGGGCATCCGGCGCATCCGGCATGACCTCGTTAAAAATGACGACTTCGATTCCATTGTCTCGAAGCAGCGTTACGATTTTACTGGCTATACCGGTCATTTCTACGCCCTTGTCATAAATGCACAGCGCTTTAGTCCCGCCCAATTCCTTAACCTTGTCCGCTGTCATAGCCGATGAGCCGGCCCCGAAAAGTACCGGGCAAAGCTGATTATAGGTGCTTATCATTTTGTCCTCCTTGCGGATTTATTTATTTTAGACGTAGGAAGCATACCATTAAAACCTGGTAAATTCAACATATCACACCGATACATTTAGCATTTATCTTATTAATATTTTGCAAAGCTCTTTTAACCGTAAAATAAAGAGGACGGGATTAAGGAAAACGCTGGTCAAGGGTGACTTTTATGCTATAATAAATTTAAAGCTTAGTCCAAAGCGGTTTTCAGTGTATTTAAACGGATTAAGCTTATGCACACAGGTCTATAATGACTATGAAGCAACTATCAAATATTTATTAATCCATTAACCGGAGGTATCCTGTGAACGACAAAACCCTGGAGCGGAAAGCATTTATACTCAACGTGCTGTACTTTGCCCTGGCGGCGGCAATTTTATATTTTTGCGTCAAGTACGCCCTTGGGTGGGTGCTGCCGTTTCTGATAGCCTTTTTGGTGTCCATGCTGCTCAGGCCCGTCATACGATTTCTGGCTAAAAAATTCAAGATACCGCAGAAACTGTCGGCGCTCATTCTTGTGTTGCTGTTTTACGCGGTTGTCGGCTTTTTGCTGTTTTTAGTGATCGCCAAGCTGGTCTTGATTTCACGTGATATATTTTCAAACATCCCCCAAATGTACGAAGACTATTTGGCACCGCAGATTACCGACCTGTTTGAGCAGTTCAAGACCCTGACGGAACGGCTGGACCCGAATATCGCTCAGATGATCCAAAACGCGACGTCGTCGTTCGTCGATTCGTCCGGCTCGCTTGTATCAAATCTGTCCGCTAAGGTGCTCGGCTATCTGTCCAACACGGTTATTTCACTGCCGGGCATCATCCTATTCATTGTATTCTCTATTGTCTCCTCCGTCTTTTTTTCCATGGACTTTACAAAAATATCCGGCTACATAACCGGTATACTCCCCGATAAAATGAATGTACGCTTAACGAAGCTCAAGACGATGGCTGCCGATATTGGCCGAAAATACGTCAAATCCTATGCGATTTTGATCGCCATAACGTTTGCCGAATTGTCGCTTGGTCTTCTCATTCTGGGCGTCGACAATGCCATCGCGCTGGCAGCCGTTATCGCATTTATAGACCTGCTGCCTGTTTTAGGTACAGGAGCTGTACTGATCCCGTGGTCCCTGATTCTGCTGATTATGGGCAATTACGGTCTGGCTATCGGTCTGGCTGTTTTATATGTTGTAATGCTCATCGTGCGCAACATTCTTGAGCCGAGGATTGTCGGGCGGCAGATTGGTGTACATCCTCTGGCTATGCTGGTCAGCATGTATGCGGGGCTGAAGATCTTCGGCTTCATCGGAATTTTCGTCCTCCCACTCGTTCTTCTGGCAGTCAAAGGCTTTCTGGAGAATAAACCGGACGCCCCGCCGGACAAGCCCACAGGGCCACTGGACAGCGACGGCTGTCCAGACGACAGAACCGACACAGCCGTCAGCCTCGCGGATAACATACAGCCGTAATAATTCAAAGCAACGCCCTGCGGCAACAGCTGCAGGGCGTTCGTTTCGTTTTGACTACAATTTATCGGATGAAAAACACACGTCCTTTTCCCGCTTGCGGCAGCTTTTTTTCTGTGTTATAGTTTTTTAAACAATCATTTTGGCGCAGGCGCGGCCTGCCCTAAAGATCGGAGTGTGACATCATGACGTATGAACACGTGTTCCAGCCGCTGACGATTGGGCCGCTAACGGTTAAAAACAGGATTGAGGTCTCCCCCGCCGAACCGTTTTTATGCACAAAGGACGGCCTTGTGACGGACGAATTCATCGCGTTTACCGCCATGATGGCCAAAGGCGGCGCGGGGATTGTCACGGTTGGCGACAGCCCGGTGACGCAGACGTATGCCGATGAGAACCATTTCGTTGTGAACCTGGCCGACCCCTTTGTCGTCCACGGTCTTACAAAGCTGACGGACACTATCCACCGCTACGGCGCCGTAGCGTCCATCGAACTGAATTTAAGGCTTCACGTATTTCCCGCCGACATGACAAGAGACGAGCTCAAAGAGATCATAGGGGCTTTTGCCGGAGCGGCAGAGCGCTGTAAAAAAGCCGGGTTTGACATGGTGATGATTCACGGCGGGCACGGACATACCGTCGCGCAGTTTTATTCCCCGCTCATGAACAAGCGGACAGATGAATACGGCGCACAGACGTTCCAAAACCGCTGCCGGTTCGCCGGCGAGCTGCTGGACGCCGTCCGCGCGGCCGTCGGCCCGGGCATGGCTATCGAGTACCGTATGAGCGGCGACGAGCTGACGGACGGCGGCGTCGGTATCGACGAGGCCGTCTTGTTCGCCAAGGCAATCGAGGATAAAATCGACCTTATACATATATCGGCCGGCAATCTTTATAACCCATCCTCGCTCGTTTGGGCGATGCAGCCGACGTATCTGCCGACGGCGACGAACGTCCGGCTGGCCGAACGTATGAAAAAAGAGCTCTCGATCCCCGTCACCTCCGTCGGTTCGTTCAATCTGGCTCTGGCGGAAGCAGCACTGGCAGCCGGACAGGCCGATATGATCGCGATGATCCGCCAGTTTATTGCCGACCCAGCCTGTGTGGAAAAGGCGCGCATCGGACGCGGCGACGAGATACGCCCCTGCATCCGATGCATGGTGTGCACCGGCGACGATCCGCACGGCTGCCCAAAGCCGCTTCGGTGCACCGTCAACCCCGTAATGGGCCGCCACCCGCTGTTCGACGTTATTCCCAAGAGCCAGCCGCCCCAAAAAGTCGTTGTGATCGGCGGCGGCGCAGCCGGCTTGGAAGCCGCGCGGCGCTGCGCCCAGCGCGGCAACACCGTCGTGCTCTTTGAAAAAGAACCTGTTTTAGGCGGCACGCTGATTGCCGCCGGCGCCAATGCGCTCAAAGCCGATGTCCGCCGTTACGGCGAATGGTCTGTACGCATGACGGAGCGGACGCCCGGTATCGATATCCGCACCGGCACAGCGGCCACGCGTGAGCTTGTAGCGGCCGAAAAACCGGACGCTGTGATTGTTGCAGTCGGCAGCGAACCCATCATCCCGGATATACCCGGGAGTAATAATCCGAACGTCTGCCTGGCGTCCGACGTGGATCTGGGAAAAGCGCGCGTCGGAAAACGCGTCGCGCTCATCGGCGCAGGACTCACCGGCACCGAAACCGCTGTCACGCTGGCGCGGGACGGTCACGAGGTCCTGCTCATTGACATGCTGAGCCTGGAACAAATCGACAGCCGGGGGAACGCCTCGCGCTCCGTCGTGAACGTCTTGCGCCGAATGGCGCAGGAAGCCGGCGTCACTGTTATGACGGGACTGACGGCACGTGAAATAACGGACGGCGCACTCGTTGCGGAGGACGAGGCCGGTACGCTCGTAAAGCTCCGCTGCGACAGTGTCGTGCTCTCGCTGGGCCTTAGGCCGCGCGCCGCGCTCGCCGCGATTTTTAAAGACTGCGCCCCCCAAGTTTATACAATCGGCGACTGCGCGGCCAAGTCCGGCAATATCACATCCGCTGTTTTAAGCGGCTTTTACGCGGCCATGAACATCAGCTGAGATGTTTATCGCCCAAAGCTGTAATTCCGCCTGAAAATATACGAAATGAGACACCCATCCATGAACATGTCCGCAATCATCACTCAGCTGGCCGTCCTTTTTATTGTCATAGCCGTCGGATACGCCGCCAATAAATGGCGTGTTCTATCGGGTGATTCCAACAAGCTTTTATCAAGGCTTGTCATCAACATTACTTTACCCTGTACGATCTTAAGCTCCGTCCTCAGCGGCGAGATCACGGCAACGGGACGGGATGCCGCAATCTTCATGCTCCTGACAGCCGCGGCATTCGTAATATTTTTTCTTTTAGCCGCTCCCCTGCCCAATCTCCTCCGCGTTCCAGCCGGTGACCGCGGCCTGTTCCGATTCATGGCCATGTTCGGAAACGTCGGTTTTATGGGGTTTCCCGTTATCCAGTCGATCTTCGGGACCGGCTCTCTGTTTTACGTCACGATCTTCAATATCGTTTTCAGCGTCGTGTGTTTTTCCATCGGTATTCTGATGATTTCCGGCAAAGGCAATAAAATCAGACTGATGACATTCGTAAATCCCACGATGATCGTATCCATTTTAGCTGTTATTCTGTTTTATTTGAAACTGACCGTCCCGGCCTTTATCTCGGACTCTATTAAGCTCGTCGGGCAACTGACAACGCCGTCCGTCATGCTGTTGATCGGTTCAACACTGGCCATGTTCCCCATCAAAGAGGTATTTACCAACCTCCGTATCTACCCGCTCATCGTCGTCAAGCTGCTGATCATGCCGATTATTACGTGGCTTGTGATGCGGCTGTTCGTCTCAGACCCGCTGATGCTCGGCGTCTTCATGGTGCTGTCCGGTATGCCGACGGCAACCAACGCGGCAATGCTCAGCATGGAATACGGCGGAAATGAAAAGCTCGCTTCCACCGGCGTATTTTTAACGACGCTTTTTTCTCTGGGGACGCTTCCGCTGCTCATCTATCTGCTGCTTTACTAGATGGACACTGAAGGGCTGCCAAGCTGGTGTGCGGCCCGATTTCTGAAATAAAAAGCTCCCGCGTCCATTGGACGCGGGAGAAGTCTTTTATAAAGACTGTGCCGGCTCTGCTCTCGGAAAACACGGCCATTATGAAGGGTTATAGAAGAAAGTTTAAGAAGGAGAAAATGTCAAAGTATTGCGCTTTCAAAAAAACTTTGTTTAAAGGGTAATATCCGTCTTCTCCGCATTCAGGCCGGCACAAATCTTACAAAGGGGGGGGACTCAGTAAATGTTGGTAGCCGAATAACAGGAGGCCTGTTCAACGTATCCGCCCTGATCGTCAAATACCGTCGCCGTTGAGCGCGTGCGGTACGTGCCTCTTGCAACAGCATATTGCTCACTGATGCTGGTTCCGGAGTATCCGATGCCGGAACTCGTCCAATAGGTAATGGTTGACCAGCTGCTGCCGGTCCATTTCTCCAGCGCGACCGTTAAGTAAACCGTATAGTTGTAGACATGCAAGCTTGTAGACCCGCCTGGATAAGCGATGCCGAGGGCGTTGATGGATAATGCCGCGGCAACAGTCTGTAAGCTGATATACTGCACGCTGTATATACCGTCGCTTTCCTGATCCAGGTCATCCGCCGCAACTGCGGTCGTACCGGTTGAGAATATGATCATAGCAGCAAGGATAAGACCGATTGTTTTTTTTATTAATTTCATAATAAAACACCTCCATTATTGTCTTTCACTTATATAGACAACAATGAAGGTGTTTTGAAACATTATTTGAGACAAATTTTTTATTTTTTTTTTCTTATCCGATGCTTTCCGCCATTTTTATGATCTCTTCCGTCGAAATGGTGCCGCGTATATAATAAATATGACTGCCGGCCGTCCAGACTATATTTGTCAGATCGTTTTTTAATATAACAGTCGCTTCGGCGCCGTTGATCATTACTTTTTGCGCGTTCTGTGTATCCTCCGTATCAATATTAACGGCGCTTTCTTTCGTATACACGTCATACATCATAAACTTTTCCGGGTTGTCTTTTGTGGTATACGTTATTTGGCTATGATAATTATCCGACATCTGGCCGTTTATAACATACCCTTCAGGAATGTACTTGGGTAATTTAGTTCCATCCGCACTCATCAGGTCATCCGGCTGCACGCTGATGGTTGTATATTTAGGATCCGCCCGAAACAGCAGATTGAACACTTCCATCCGGAACGCATCCACCGTCACCATTGATATGAGAAAAACAATCACCAGCACCGCCGCGGAGGCCATTGCCCTGTTTATGAGCCGCATAACTTTTTTATTCCGGCCCGACTTCTTGCCCACGGCCCTGCCGAGCGCCTTTTCAAACTGCGCCAACTGCCGCTCGGTCGGCCGCTCTTCACCTATTGTTTCATCCGTCAGGTCGATATCGCGGCCCTCCAGTTCCGACGCGTCGAATACCGCCAGTCGGAACAGGCTTTCCTCGTAATCATTAAACAGTATTTGTCTGCTATTCTCCATAACCGATCTCCTCAAACATCAGCTTTTTAGCATCCTTGCGCGCCCGCGACAAGTAAGTTCTGACGCTGTCTGTCGATATCGAATAGATTTCAGATATCTGTTCATCCGTCATATTTAAAAGATATTTAAAATACAATATGTTTTTCTTTTTTTCCGGCAGCTGAAGGATCGCCCGTGTGAGCAGCTTAAGCTCATGCTCCTGAATAAGCCTATTGTCCACATCGTCCCGCGGGTCCGAGCCGTAATCCGGCATTTCCGTCTCCGCGGCCGAATCGACATGCTTGGTGACAACGGTTTGATGTTTTAAAAAATTAATCGCGACGCTTCTCGCCGTATATTTTATGTACGCGGTAAGCCTCCCGCTGCTTAATCCCCGGAGCGTCGGCGCTTTTTCAATCAGCTTAAGAAAGCTGTCATTTATCAGGTCGTCCACATCGCTGTGTACGCCTGTTAAGCTGACGATCGTTTTTTTTACAAGGCCGTAGTAATCCTGGTAAATATCAATAATAAACGCTTGATCGTCATTATCCCCAGCGCCGATATGAATTCTGCGCATATATAACCACCTAATAATAGTCTCTTTATTTTTACATTTTACCTTTTTCCCGATACGGAAATCAAGTCATTTTATTACAATCAGTATAAACACCAAATATTGGCTTTCATTAACAGCAAATACAATAATTATCGGTTGTTTTCCCTCAACCAATCAGGCTGCAGGTGCAGGTGAACCGAGACGTATTCATTCATCGTTTCAAAAACACACTATCCCGCCGGCAGCGGAATAGTGTGTTTTCTATAATGTAAAATATTTCAGGACCTTAAAATGCCGCACGTATCTATCAGCCGGACGGCCTTGGTCAGCGTGGCCTCGTCCTGTACAAGCGCCAGACGCACATGGCCCTCGCCTGCCGGGCCAAACGCCCGGCCGGGTGTGATGAGAACGCCCGATGCTTCGAACAGCTTTTTAACAAACGTTTCGCTGTCGGAAAAATGCCGCGGGATTTTTGCCCACACAAACATGGTGGCCTGCGGCTTGTCCATCGGCCAGCCAACGGCGTTTAATCCGTCCACCAACACGTCGCGCCGCTTTTCGTAAGCGTGCCGCGTATCCCGGACGCAGTCCTGCGGACCTGACAGCGCCGCGACCGCCGCTTTCTGAAGCGGCAGGAACATACCATAATCCAAATTGGATTTTAGCGATTTGAGCATTGAAATAATATCGGCGTTACCCAGAGCAAAACCAATCCGCGCGCCGGCCAGGCCGTAGGTTTTGGACAGCGAATTAAATTCAACGCCAATATCCTTCGCGCCGTCATACTGTAAAAAGCTGCCGCAGGTTTGCCCGTCAAATACGAGCTCGCTATAGGCGTTGTCGTGCAGGACGATGATGTCGTTTTCTCCGGCAAACGCGACGAGCTCCCGGTAAAAAGACGGCGGCGCGATGCTCGTCACGGGATTATTGGGATAAGACACGATCATGAATTTCGCCCGGCGGGCAACATCAGCCGGAATATCTCTCAAATCGATCAGATACCCGTTCTCCCGCTTCTGCGGCATCGTGTGCAGTTGCGCGCCGGCCAGAACCGGTCCGTCACTGAAAATCGGATAACCGGGGTCCTGTACGAGAACCGTATCGCCCGGATCTATAATAGACAGCGCGATATGCGCCAGTCCGTCCTGAGAACCCAGCAGCGACGTTATTTCCGTCCGCGGATCGATTGTGACGGAATATCTCGCTTGATACCACGCTGAGACGGCCTGCTGCAGTGCCGGCGTATCACTGATGGCGTAAATATAGTTGCTTTTTTCGCGGGCGCTGTCCACCAGGGCGTCCACAATATGCTGTGCGGGCGGGATATTCGGCGTGCCGACACTCAAATCGATCACGGGGCCTCCCGCGGCGATCCGTTCATTTCTCATTTGAGCCAGCACGGAAAAAATGCCGGGCTTAAAGTAATCCATTCGCTTGGAGAATTTCATTATTTGCACACTTCCAGTCTAGCGTAATCCAACCTATATACAATAGCACAAACATGAAAATCCTTCAAAGCTTAATCGCAAATTTTCCAGATTAAATTTACCGCCTTCGTTATTTATTATGTGTTTATATCGGGAATGCTTTACGTGTCAACACCGATATTTTCAGTCTGCCGGACGAACAAGATAAATTTCGCTTTTCTAGCATATTTTGTTCAGTATATAAAAAATAGCGGCGGCAATGATAGTATCGAAAGGCGCAATCGTGCCTGACGAAAACGTTACAAAGGAGTGTAATATAATGCCTAACACGAGCCTGAACCCGAATGCGCGCGGCGCTCTCGACAAGTTCAAGATGGAAGCTGCTGGTGAAGTGGGCGTCAGCCTGAAGCAGGGTTACAACGGCGACCTCACCTCCAAACAGGCCGGATCGGTCGGTGGCCAGATGGTCAAAAAGATGATCCAGGCATACGAAAACGGCATGCAGTAAGCGCTGTTTTTCAGTTTGATATGACGCAAAATCAGCACAGCATTCAGGTTTTCCTGAATGCTGTGCTTTTTGCGCTGCCGCTGATTGATCTATTTTATTTTAAAATCACTTTCTTGAATTTCTTTTTACCGCGTTTTACCACAATGCCGTCGCCGCGCAGATCGTCACAGCAAAAGCATGTGCCGAATTCCTTAATTTTCTCGCCGCCGGCCTCAACGCCGCCCTGCTCAACGGCGCGGCGCGCTTCCGATTTTGAGGGGCACAGGCCGCATTTTACCAGCATGCTTAAAATATCGATCTTGCCGTCGGCCAGATCGTCCATGCTCAGCTCGGCTGTCGGCATGTCGTCCGCCCCGCCGGCGGAGAAGAGCGCCCGGGCCGTCTCAAGCGCTTTGTCCGCCTCATCTTTTCCATGGACAAGCGCCGTCAGCTCGAAGGCGAGGATCTCCTTGGCACGGTTGAGCTCGCTGCCTTCCCAGCTTTCCATTGCCTGTATTTCCTCTAGCGGCAGGAACGTGAGCATTTTTAGGCATTTGATAACGTCATCGTCACCCACGTTGCGCCAGTACTGGAAGAAATCGAACGGACTGGTCTTGTCCGGGTCCAGCCAGACGGCGCCGCTCTGCGTCTTGCCCATCTTTTTACCCTCGGATGTTAAAAGCAGCGTGATCGTCATAGCGTGCGCATCCTTGCCGAGCTTTTTGCGGATAAGCTCCGTGCCACCGAGCATGTTGGACCACTGATCGTCGCCGCCAAACTGCATATTGCAGCCGTAACGGACAAACAGCTCATAAAAGTCGTAGCTCTGCATAATCATATAGTTAAACTCTAAAAAGGACAGCCCCTTTTCCATGCGCTGCTTGTAGCATTCGGCCCGAAGCATTGTATTGACGGAGAAATACGGCCCGACATCCCGCAAAAACTCAACATAATTGAGGTCCATCAGCCATTCGGCATTGTTGACCATGATAGCCTTGCCTTCTGAAAAATCGATGAATTTGCTCATCTGCTTTTTAAAGCACTCGCCGTTACGCGCAATGGTCTCAACCGTCGCCATCTGTCGCATGTCCGAGCGGCCGGACGGGTCGCCGACCATAGCCGTGCCGCCGCCGATAACCGCTATGGGCTTGTTGCCCGCCATCTGCAGGCGCTTCATCAGGCACAAAGCCATAAAGTGGCCCACATGCAGCGAATCGGCCGTGGGGTCAAAGCCGATATAAAACGTAGCCTTGCCATTGTCAATAAGGCTTCGTATTTCGTCCTCGCTTGTAACCTGCGCAATGAGTCCGCGCGCGACAAGCTCGTCGTATAATTTCATCTGATTCATCTCTCCTTAACGGTTATTAGGTCATATATTGCAATGTCGTAGGGGACCATACCCTCATCGGCCCACCAAGGGTTTTCCCAAAACAAAAACCCCCGTTCCAAACGAATCACATCCGTTTGAACAGAGGGCGAAATAAAGCCGCGGTACCACCTCTATTTCCGGCGCCTCACAGCTCCGGACTTGTGAAGTTTTTAAAACTTCCATGCTTTAACGCGCACACGCGGCCTGATTTAACGGTTAACCTTTTCATCAGGCGGCTCGGGAACCGTATTCAAAGCGTACGCCCCGCGCCTTTCACCGGCCGGCAGCTCTCTGGATGGGCTCTCACGCTTTTACTTGCTTTCCTTCTCAGCCTTTGTCGCAGTGATGATAACACAGGTAACAGTTATTGTCAATATCGATGGATCTGCAGGAGTGTTTAAATCACAAGGGCAGATTCCATATCCGCCCTGCTGCAAATTACATTTACTGACCTCAGTAAGCTGGGCTGACATATCAACAATATTTAGTATGAGCCGATACGACAAAATATTTTATATTGTGTCATAATCTATGCCACACCATGAAAATTGTGGTATAATCGGGACAGATCATTTCGGGGGTTACTATGAAACAGCTGATTTTCCAAGATATTTGTTTAAAGCTCGACGACCTGCGCATTCCCTATACGCGGGATGATAAATATATCCGCGTCAACACGGCGTTTTATGACGTCGGCGTCGGCATTGAGCCTAAGAAGGTACTGTACGAATTATCGGTTTTTGTAGACGAGACGAGCCAATCCGTCTCTATGTACGTTAAGACCTTTGACGAATATCTGCTGGCCTCCGGGTCCAATACGTCCGCCGCGCCGGCCATCTCCATTTTCCGAAAGGTCCGACATATTACCTATGACACCGACGGCCAGAGCACGGTGACGACAATCGATCTGGGAGAGGTGCCCAATACGGTCAAGAACACGGCCGTCAAGTATGGATGGAAATTCCGCACGGCGCTGAATCTGAACAAATCAACGAAAAAACCTCCGGCGGCGCCAAAGATACCAACCATTATGGAAAAGCCGGTTATCCAGCCCGAGCCGCCCGTACCGGATGCGATACCGGTTACCGCCCCGGCAGACCTGCCAAAAAGCCAGGGAGCGGCAAACTTTTTAAGACGGCTGATCAAACGGGCCAAATACTCACCGAAGCATTGAGATGAAAGTGATACGGATATGAAAAACAGCATCGTCTTTGATATGGACGGCGTCCTGTTCGACTCGGAGCGGATCTATTACAGGGCCTGGTTTGAAGCCGCCCGGAAGCTGAACCTGTCCGAGGTTGATACGTGTATCACGCACTGCATCGGGCGAAACGGCAGTGATATCCGCGACTATCTGCTGGGTCAATATGGGCAGGATTTTAGAGTGGACGCCTTTATCGAGGATATCCGGTCAGAATTTACGAAAATTGTGGACACGGAGGGGCTCCCGGTAAAGGACGGTGTTTTAGAACTTCTCGAATGGCTGACACAGCAGAAGTGGTCCGTGGCGCTGGCCACCTCGTCCGGACGAAACGGAACCGAACGCAATCTCACCGCCACCGGTCTGAAACACTATTTCCAGATCATTGTGACGGGCGACATGATCCAGCACGGCAAGCCCGCGCCCGATATCTATCGGCTGGCCTGCGAAAAGCTGGGCGCGCTCCCGGCAGACTGCTATGCCGTTGAGGATTCGCCCAATGGCGTTAAATCCGCTTACGCCGCGGGACTTAAAACGATCCTCGTACCGGATATGCTGGACCCGGACACGGAAATCCGGCAGCTGGCTTACCGCGTGTTCCCGTCGCTTGTTGAGGTGAAGACCTTTCTGGAAAACTTAGAAAACTGACCGGTCTTTACAATACATCAGCCATCCTGGCCACACTCAAACTTGATGTCGGCAAATCCAATTGTATCCCGATAGCCGATCTTTCGGTAGATACCGCAGGAAATCGGGTTGTCGGCATCGGCAAACAATGCACAGTATGTGTGGCCGCGGTCCAACAGGAGCTGCGACAGCTCAGCAACGCAGGAGGCGGCATAGCCGCGTCCTCGATAATGCGGCGGGGTATAAACACCGTTGATAACCGCGCCGTTGGGTGTTACATGTCCGACGGCGGCCTGTGACACGGGATATGTATCCTCCCAAATGTAGCAGGTGTCTTTTCCTAGCTGCCCGCGGAGCTGCTCGGTGGTCTCCGGGATGCTGTAAAACTCCACGCGGCAGTCCTCGCCGAAGGCACGCTGCCAATAGGGCGCAAAAAACAGATCCTCCTCACGGATCGGCCGGATATATCCGGCCGCTTTTTTCATATCCGAAACCGCGTCCAGACGCATAAGCGTCATCGTCATATGAAGATTATACGCATCGCCGGCGAAAGCTTTGCCAAATCGCTCAGCCAGTCCTTTTTCCGCCAAAACGCCGGGCAGCGGAAACGCAGCTCTTTTAAGCTCATCAACCAGAAGCGTCACCGCCGCGTCGTTCGGGCGGTTGTTCGTTTCATATAAGACGATATTGAACGGCGGCGTACAGGCCGCCGTCAGGACAACATTTCCGTCCTCATCACACACCGAGGTGAGCAGCCAGTTTTTAACGGCATCGGTCTTATTACCGAGAAAACTAAGCATCAGAAAATTCTGGGGCTCATCCTTTAGTAAAACATCCCGCACATCCCGCGAAAAGCTGTCCGTATCCACGTATCGCTGGTACTTCATTTTTATCCTCCTTCGTAAAATATTAAAAAGCGGTACAAAGCTGACTTTAGCTTTGTACCGCTCTTTTTCTGCCGATTAAAACTATTCCGGCATAGGCGGACAAAGCCCGGCGTCCATAATGACGGCGAGCTGGCACATAATCTGAAGTTTTGCATTTAGAGTCCGCATAGCTTTGCCTCCGAGAATAATTACCATTAAATGTAGCACCATACGCGCCGGATGTCAAGCAAAATCGTGTTCAGCAGGGTTCACCGTTAAAATCTTTGCCCAAGAAATCTTATTAGCCTTCCCTCTGGGGGAAGGTGGCACGACGTCAGTCGTGACGGATGAGGGGTATACCATTTTAATCCTCTTCGTAATACTCTTTTAAAATCTCGACAACGTCGGACAGCGTCAGGCCGAGGCTCTTGTAATAGCCGATATCCTTTTGGAGCTTAAGGGATAACAGCTCGCGCCGCTTATTGACCCGATCCGCATCTGTCAGTGCCGCCACAAAGCAGCCCCGGCCCACCATCGAGTAGATAAAACCCTGCCGCTCCAGCTCCTCCCAGGCCGTCTTGACGGTGATGATACTGATGCGCAGCTCCTTGGCGACCGTCCGGATAGGCGGCAGCGCCTCATCGCTTTGAAGCTCACCCTTCACGATTTGCGCGCTGATCTGGTCAAACAGCTGTTGATAAATCGGCTTGTCGGACGTATTGGAGATAATGATATTCATACAGACTCACACGTCAACCTTGCTGAAATTCCGGGCGCTTCGCTTGTATGCCAGAACGTTCATCAGTATAAAAATGATTATTCCGGCGACGAGTGTCAGACTTTGGCTGAGCGGCCTGTCCTGTGTGTCAAAATACAGCTTAAAAACCGGTACACGCTGAACAAGAAATTCAACGGCAGCGCCAAATATAACTGCTGCCGTAACGGACAGTATAACCGGCAGTACAAGCTTATTGGCTGTTTTATAAAAGCCCGGGAGAAAGATCAGATTGAAAATCGCGTAAATAATAAACACAAATCCGAAAAGGGCCATATTGAGGTCCATCAGCGCGGGGTTGCCCTGCGGATACAGCATCCTGTTGAGCAATGCGACCGGCACGGAAATGATCAGCTGTATCACTTCAATGGCCATAACCGTCATAAACCGTGCCCGCACGATATCCTGTTTTCGGACCGGCAGCAGCGCCGTAAAGTAAATATCCTTATACTCCTTACAG
The DNA here is from genome assembly GCA_963675425.1 of uncultured Sporobacter sp. Classification (GTDB taxonomy): domain Bacteria; phylum Bacillota; class Clostridia; order Oscillospirales; family Oscillospiraceae; genus Sporobacter. The sequence continues at coordinate 4,102,336 of OY776214.1, forward strand.
GATACGAAAAGAATTGGAATCGTGATAAAGACATACATAAATGAGATAAAGTACGGGTACTCCGGTATGAGTAAGAGTCCGGCAAGCAGCACCATAAATAATGCCGGCAGCTGGACGGACAGCCTGAATTCCTTATACAGCAGGTTTTTCATTGTCTGTCCTCCCTTCTGGCATAGTAAATCATGATGTTTTCCAAATCCGCCGGCTCGATACTCAGTCCATCAAACACACCGGCATCAGCGTTTGAAATCAGTGCTGAAAAGCCGAATTCGTTCGTCTTATGCGCAATAAACCGCTCCGGTGGCGCCTTATCATACTGTGCCCGCGTGCCCTTGACAATTTTATACGTGCCGACAAACGCGTCTTTCGTATCGGATGCTATCAGCTCTCCGTTTTCGATAAAGGTGATGAAATCGGCACATTTTTCGAGGTCCGTCGTTATATGCGTTGAAAACAGGATGCTCTTCTCCCCGTCCTCGACCAGCTCCTGAAACAGCTCCAGCAGCTCGTCGCGCGCCGCCGGGTCCAGCCCCGCCGTCGGCTCGTCAAGAAGGAGCAGGTCCGCCTTGTGCGACAACGCAAGCGCCAGCGAATAGTGCACCTTCATGCCCTCGGACAGTTCCCCGAGCTTCTTGTCGTTATCAATATTAAACCGTCGGCAGTAATTTTGATACGTCGTCTCGTCCCATTCGGTATAAAAACGGCGGATTACGTCCGTTACGGCTTTAATCCGGCTTTTAAGGTAGAAGTCTGCGCCGCCAAACGCGTAACCGACCTTCTGCTTGAGGGACAGCTCGTTCTCTTTAAATTCCCGGTCGAAAATTTCCACCGAGCCGCTGTCGGTATGTACGAGATTTAAAATCGATTTGAGCGTCGTCGTCTTGCCGGACCCGTTCCGGCCGATAAAGCCCATAATATAACCCTTCTCCAAACTGAAGGACACGTTATTAAGCTTAAACTTTGGATATGTTTTGGTCAGTCCACTCACTGACAGCACCGGCATCCCATTCAGCTCCTTTCACGTATTGTGTATATTGAGTATACACAATATACACCCGAAGCTTTTATTTGTCAATGGCAAAGGCTTTTTCGTTTTATCCGACGGCGACCATTTTGAGATCGGCATTTAAATTTTCATAAAACTTGGAACACATAATACTTATTATGCGTTTAAAGAGTGGATAAAGACAGACTCAAACATAGCCGGAGAGCAGAGCGTAGCTTCTCGTCACACAGACGATACGAATTTTCTTGCTTATTTCGTGAAACACAGAAAAAAATATACAAACTTTTAAAAAAAAGTATTTTCTTGTCCCCATTTAGCCGTGTCATTACATATTATTAGTGTAGGACAATCTGTTGAAAATGGGGTGAGTCAACTGGGCTTCAACTTAGGAAATGTATTAATACGAGGGTGAATTTATGAAAAAAAAGAAAAGCAAACTTAGTCTTTTCTTTATCCTTATTTTTTTAGTAGTTATGAATACGATGGCCTGTTCAAACTTGGCTGAAAAGAAGACTTTATCAAAAGAATATATTGAAGACCTCCAAGCAAAGCAATACTACGCTAAGCTTGTCAATATCGCATACGATTGGCCTACCGAACCTTCGTCAATGGAGGAAGCACTTAACGGTGATAATTTTGAACGTATCTGGGGCAAAACTCACGTTTTGGTTTTAAATGGCCAATATTATCAATTGCTTGATGATAAAAAAATATACGTCAATATTGAAGAAGGTCAATATTCTGAAGATGTTAATTGGCGAATTGGCTATAAAATTGATATATCCAAATTAGAATATCTGGATAGCGGTGAAGAGGAAATCGAATGGCCGATCGGCGAGAGCAAAACATATTACTTTGAGGAATTTGGCTACATAGAGAAGGACATTGAGGAAGATACAGACAGTGAATACACCGTGAGAACTCTTCGATTCTATTATGACAATGAAAAGCTGTACGCCATCAAGGATTCAATATCAGAGTATTCATTTTTCCATATTGAAACGTGGTCTGACACAATACCAGAACGCATGACGCTTGAAATACCTAGTGATTACCAAAAATTTGAGATAACTACATAGGCAACACTGACGATTCGACGCACATATTACAAAAACCTGTCCTTTTAATAAGGGCAGGTTTTCAGATGAAAAGCCGTTTTAAGCGGCTTTTTAGCAAGCTGACGCGGCCCGCTCAGGGCCGCACTGTTATCTATCTATCATTATTTATCGCGCAGGGCTTTGTATCGTTCCGAGGCCTCCAGCTGCTCGGAGGCCGACAGAAGCGTTGTCTCCGTGATGTTCTCGCCGCCGGTAAGCCGCGCAATCTCATGTTTCCGGCCTTCCCCGTCGAGCCTTTTGACGTGCGTATAGGTCCGTCCGCCTTTTGTCGTCTTTTCAATTTCAAAATGCGCGTCCGCCATGACGGCGATCTGCATCAGATGCGTTACGCACAGGACCTGGCGCGTCCGCGACACATCGGAGAGCTTTTCCCCGACACGCTGCGCGGCGACGCCCGATACACCGGCGTCCACCTCGTCGAAGACCATTGTTGCGGCCTCGTCATTTTCCGTCAGGACGTTTTTTAGAGCCAGCATAATGCGCGACAGCTCGCCGCCGGAGGCAATGTTTTTAATCCGCCCCGCCGCCTGCCCGGCGTTGGCCGACATGAGGAAGCGGACCTCATCACAGCCGGCATCGTTCAGGCCGAATTCGCCCTTAGCACCTTCAAACGCCACTTCAAAAGAGACGCCCGCCATATTAAGGCCGCCGAGCTCGTGCTTAATGCGCTTCTCTAGCGTTTTGGCGGCGGCCCGCCGTTTCTCGCTGAGTGCGCGCGCTTTATCAAGCGCACCGGTCTTAAGAGTCTCCAGCTCTTTTTCAAATTTAATTAGCCGGTCTGAGGCAAACTCAATGTCCTCCAGCTCCTGCCGGCAGCTTTCGCGGTATGTAATGAGCTCGGCCTCGCCGTCACCGTACTTTCGCATCAGGCGGCGGAGCGTATCAAGCCGGGCTTCCAGCGTATCCAACTCGCCTGGCGAAAAGTCCAGACTATCCCGCAGGTCGCGCAGCTCCTCCGTCACATCCTCGGCTGAGTACAGCAAATCCTTAACGCGTGTTGCCAGGGTGTTAAAGGCCTCGGAGTACCGCGCGGCTGTCGATACATTCTGCTCAGCCTCGGAGATCAGGGACACGGCGCCGTTGGCGTCATCGCCGCCGTAAAGGTTATAAAGCGCACCGTCGAGCGCCTCGGTGAGCCGGGATGCGTTTTTAAGAAGGTCGCGCCGCGCTGTTATTTCATCAAATTCGCCGGGCTTAATGTCGGCACGGTCCAGCTCATCGAGCTGGAAACGGAGCATATCCAGCTTTTTTTCCTTGTCCCTTTCGTCCAGCGACAGCTTTTCGATCTCGGCCTGCTTGTCCCGCATTTTTTTATAGGCCTCTTTATACGCACAAAGCAGCTTATCCAGGCCCGCGAAATTATCCAGATAACCCCGATGGGCATTTTCGTCCATGAGCTTGCGTCCGTCGTTTTGGCCGTGGATGTCGATCAGCATCCCGCCCAGCTCCCTCAGCTGGCTGACCGTAACGGGACAGCCGTTGACGCGGCAGGTGTTCTTCCCGTCGGCGGTTATTTTCCGCATCAAAAAGAGCTTGCCGTCTTCATCGGGCTCTATGCCGTTTTCAGCGCACCAGCTCCCGGCGTCAACACCGGTAAACACAGCGGTTACAGAAGCGCCGTCCGCGCCGGTGCGCACCAGCTCGCGTGATGTCCGCCCGCCGGTAACGGCTGACAGCGCGTCAATAACAATCGATTTACCCGCGCCGGTTTCGCCCGTGAGCACATTAAGCCCCGGCGCGAACTCGACGTCGGCCTTGTCGATTACAACGATATTTTCAATGTGGAGCAATTCTATCATATGTTCTCCTCATCGGTTACGGTGCTTCACAACATGTTTTCAATGTCTTTGCAAAACTGCTGGGCCGCGGCGCTGTCGCTCATGGCCAGAAAAGCCGTGTCATCGCCGGCGAGCGAGCCGGCGAGGTTCTTAATATTCATGGCGTCGATGGCGCTGCAGGCCGCCGAAGCCAAACCCGGCAGCGTTTTAATGACCACGATGTTCTGCGCGCTGACGAAAGACGTTACGCACTCCCGGAAAATCGATTTGAGCCGCGAAGAGTAATTCTGCATCTCCTGCTTCTGGCCAACAACGTAATGGTATCTCCCGTCAGGTGTAAGCTCCTTAATCAAATGCAGCTGCTTGATATCACGCGACACTGTTGCCTGCGTGCTCTCGATCCCGATTTCGGCAAGCGCGTCGATCAGTTGATTCTGCGTCTCGATATCCGTCGCCGTAATAATCTTTAAAATGGTATTTTGTCGTTTGCTTTTCATATAAGACCCTCCGTGCGCGGCTCAGCATTACGCTGGCGAGCACTCACAATGATGAACGCTCCAGCGCCTGCGCTGTTTGTCCATCTTTCTTGATTCCCGCTAAAAGCACTGCCCGCTGCGCGGCCGGCAGCAAAACCTCGGGAACCCATATTTAGGCGGAGTCTTCACGCTATTCACCTAATTTTTCATTGACTTTGGCGTAGAAACTCCTGCTGGACAGATGCACTAAAAGCGTTTGCTTCGCCGATTTTTGTATGTTGACCACATCGCCGCTGATAAGATTAACGGATTTCCCGCCGTCCACCGTCAGGTAGGCGGGATTGACCTTGACGGCCCCCAGCTCGATGGAAACAGTCCGGTCCGGCGCTAATACAAACGACCGAGCCGCCAGCACATGTGCGCAGATGGGCGTAACGACGATACTGTCGGCGCTCGGCTCGACGATGGGCCCGCCGGCCGCCATTGAATAGGCCGTGGAGCCCGTGGGCGTCGCCACGATTGCGCCGTCGCCTGAAAAGTGCGAGATTTTCTCGCCGTCGCCCCGGAGCGTCAGGTCGATGACCTTTGTGACGCCGGCGATAACAACGTCGTTCAGCGCAAAATCCCGGTGTATGACCTTGCCGCCCCGATTAAGCTCCATATCGAGCATCATCCGGCGGTTTATAACATACTCGCCGCAGACGGCCTGTGGTATCAGCGCAATATCCTCTTTCTCAATTTCCGCCATGAAGCCCTTTTGTCCCATATTGACGCCCAGGATCGGGACAGACTTATCAGCCGCCGCCCTGGCTGTACGTAATATCGTACCATCGCCGCCGAAGACGATGGCCATGTCCGCGCTTTCAAGCTCTTTGTCAAGCTCGCCAATGTGTACCCCAGCCGGTGCTGGGGGCAGCTGGCCGCTCTCATCAAAAAGCGGACAAACAACGATGGACGCGCTGCAGTTTTTTAAAAGGTCAATCACTTCCAGCGTCAATGCGTAATCACGGTCGCGCTTGACGTTAGGGCACAGCAAAACGCGTCTCATAAGTCTAATCCTTTCATGGTGGTCTGCAATAACCGTCAATCCGCCGACTCGTGCGCGGACTGGACAATGCTTCTGATATCAAATCCGGCACCGCCGCCCGTAAGCGACAGATGCCCCAAAAATTCAATATTGCCTTCCGGCCCCCTGACGGGTGAAAACGTCATATTTTCAACGTAAAAGTCGGCGTGCTCGGCGTCCTTAACGAATGTCTCGAGTACCTCAATATGCGTTGATACCTCTCGGACAACGCCCTTTTTACCGACCTTTTCGCGGCCGGCCTCAAATTGCGGCTTAACGAGGCAGACGACCTCCCCTGCCGGAGTTAAAAGCGGCCGTATAGCCGGCAGGACGAGCCGAAGGGATATAAACGACACATCAATGACACTGAGCTCCAGCTTGTCCGGTATCTGCTCCGGTTTTATATGACGGATGTTCGTGCGCTCCATAACGACGACGCGTGGGTCGTTTCTAATGCTCCAGGCCAGCTGCCCGTAACCAACGTCTACGGCGTAGACGCGCTCGGCCCCGCGCTGGAGCAGCACATCCGTAAAGCCGCCGGTCGATGCGCCGCTGTCGATGCAGCGCTTGCCGGCCGGTGACACGCCAAAAAAGTCCAGCGCTTTTTCAAGCTTCAGGCCGCCGCGGCTGACGTATTTGAGCGTACTGCCGCGCACTTCAATATTGCTGTCCTCTGTTACAGGCGTACCCGGTTTGAGCTCCCGCTGTCCGTTGACATAGACAACGCCGCTCATGACGGCGGCTTTGGCCCGCTCACGGCTGTCGAACAGACCCAACTCAAACGCGCGCGCGTCCAGCCTCGTGCCCTTCATCGTAAAAGCTCCTCTGCGGCCCGGACAACGCCGTCCACGTCAATCCCGTAAGCCGCGCGCAGCTCTTCGACCTTGCCCTGGGGTATAAATTGGCTGCCGAGATTTAAAAGGCGGATGCCCTTCAGGTCCGGACATTGGCCGGCGGCATGCTGCGCCAGCCTTTGCCCAACGCAGCCGGAGGCCACACACTCTTCCAAAACAAGCAACCGGCTTGTTTTTTTAATGGAAGCGTCAACCTCGCTGTAATCAAGCGGCTGGATTACGCCGAGCTTTATGATCTCGGCCGATATACCGCGTTCGGCCAGAATGTCGGCCGCGTCGAGCGCCGTGTTTATATTAACGCCGTAGGTCACAAGCGTAATATCCTTACCTGAGCGAACGCACTTTGATGACAAAACGCCGCCATCCTTATAGCGTCCCTCGCCGCCTCTCGGATAGCGTACGGCCACAGGACCCGCTGTTCCATAGACGGCGCGGCGGAGCATATCCCGCAGCTCCTTGTAACTGGCCGGGCAAAAAACTGTCATGCCCGGAACGGTCGATAAATAGCCGACATCAAAGATACCCTGATGCGTCTCACCGTCGCTGCCGACAAGGCCCGCCCGGTCAACAGCCAGCACGACATGCAGCTTTGACAGCGCGATATCGTGGATCAGCATATCGTAAGACCGCTGCAGAAACGTCGAGTATACGGCAAAGACCGGCAGGCAGCCCTGCGCGGCCAAACCCGCGGCCATCGATGCGCCATGCCCCTCGGCAATACCGACGTCAAAAAAACGGTCCGGAAACTTCGCGGCAAAATGACTCAGTCCCGTACCGCTCGTCATAGCGGCTGTAATGGCGGCAATACGCCAATCCTGCTGGGCCAGCCGCGTGAGCTCCTCGCCGAAAACGGTAGAAAAGCAGGCGTTCTCACCGCAGATGATGCCTTTTTTATAGTCAAAGGGCGATACGCCGTGATACAGGTCCGGCGTGTCCTCTGAGTAGATATAACCTTTCCCTTTTTGCGTGATAACATGGATGAGGACCGGCTCGCCGAGGGTTCTGGCCCAGGTAAGCGCCTCTACCATACGCTTAATGTTGTGCCCGTCGATCGGTCCGGCGTATTGCAGGCCCATCTCCTCAAACATGCTGCAGTGAAGCATTGTTTCTTTGACGGCGCTTTTAACGGCGTGCGTCAGCCGGTAGATATAACGGCCTCCGGGAAACTTCTCCATAAAGCGCCGATAGCGTTTTTTAAACGCCGTATAGGACGGCTTGAGCCGTTGGCGGGCCAGATAGGCCGCAATGCCGCCGACATTGGGCGTGATGGACATGCCGTTGTCATTTAAGATAATAATAAGCGGCTCGCCGCTCTGTCCGGCGTCGCTGAGGCCCTCGTAAGACAGGCCTCCCGTGAGCGCGCCGTCGCCGATAACGGACAGGACGCTGTAGTCCCGACGGCCGATGGTCCGGGCGCGGGCCATGCCGAGCGCCACGGAAATGGAGTCCGACGCATGTCCGGCGATAAAGGCGTCATGTTGTGATTCCGTCGGCTTGGGAAAACCGGACAGGCCTCCAAACTGGCGCAGTGTGCCGAAACAGTCCTTTCGGCCTGTTAAAAGCTTGTGTACGTAGCTTTGATGTCCGACGTCGAAAACGACCCGGTCTTGTGCGGTGTCGAACACCCGATGTATGGCAACCGTCAACTCGACGACGCCGAGATTGGACGCCAGATGGCCGCCGGTTTTGGATACGCTTCTGATCATGAACTGCCGGATCTCATCGCACAGGGCGGCAAGCTCCGCGTCGCTCAGGTTTTTTATGTCTCCGGGTAAATTTAAACGGTCCAATAATTCCAATGGATACCCTCATTTTTTTCCAAATAGCCTTTTAAAAAAGCTGATCAGCTTGCCGGCGTCCAGTACGATATTCGTACTGTTATTGATTGCCAGCGCCTTGCCCGCGGCTTTGCCGCCGACTGTGGCCCCCGTCACGAGGCCGGATATAATAAGCTGCATGAGAAGGTTCGGCAGTGAAAAATCGCTGACGAGCTTTGTGACGATGAGCGCGGAGGTCGCGCCGCTGATAATGCCTGAAATATCGCCGACGACATCATTGCAGATGCTGGCAACCTTCTCAGCGTTGCGGATAAGCCGGATGGCTTCCGACGCTCCGCGCTCCTTATGCGCGGCCATCGAGTGAAACGGCGCCACAGACGCCGCCGTAACAGATACGCCGATGATGTCAAACGCGATGCCGAGCAGGATGAATACGGCCAAAACCACAAATGCCATGACATAACCGAGGCTCCCCAATACGGTCGAGGTTGCCAGAACGAGTGTCATGGATATAATAACGCTTATAATGGTAATTTTAATAACCCATCTCGGGCTTGTTTTTGTCTTCATTATTTAAAAACACCAGAATACAAATTATGATGTTCACTCTGCTTTTTAATGCAGCGGCGACAAGCTGAGTAAATCTTACGGCTTAGGTACGGGCTGGATTTCCCCCACAGCTACCCCTCGTTGCCGATCAGGCGGTTTCCCTTTAAAGCCGCGTTCGACGCGTTGCCGTCGTCGCTGCCCGATTGCCACTTAGTCCGCACTGCAATCCCCATCCTGTCACGGGGACAGGTTCTCCCCGAACAGCCTAGGTGTTTTCCACTGACAGTCAAGCCGTCTCTTAGCCTCTTTTGCAGGAAATATTTCAAGGGGCAATAGCGCCCGGCGCTGTGGCCACAACGCCGAACATTTAATCCCCTATCCGCAGGTCCCACTCAAGGCAGGCTACTCTGCACACAGCGCACGACGTTTAGCCAATGCACCGCATTGCAGGTTCAATCCTGTCCCGTACAAAGACCGCGCTCAGCGTATGAGTACGGCAAAGCACGAAAACAGGTCTCCGCATAAACAGGGTCGGGGTCTCCATGCCGTTGGAGGCCGCCCTGAGTATGCAAGCGCGGCATTCCGCGCTTCCCCCCAGCATCCACCCCAAACTGGGCGTTCAAAGCAAACACAAGGGGTTTCGCAGGTGTGCCCTTCAAAGGATTTTTAGGCCCTTCCTGGGAGACGGCAGATCTGACTAGGATACTGCGCCGCTGTAAACTCTATATTAACAAGAAAATACCAATTTATCAACACTTTCTTTCTTCCAGAAATCTGGCAAGGGTTTCAAGAAATCCCGTATTCGCAAAGTGTCCCGCAAGCGACGAAACGGCCTGCTGCGTCTTTTCGTGGATAATGCGCCGGCACTCGTCCACGCCGAAAAGCGTTACAAACGTCGATTTGCTGTTGGCCTCGTCCGATCCGGCGGGCTTACCAAGCTCATCCGTTTGGCCGGTGACGTCCAAAACGTCGTCGCGGATCTGAAACGCGAGCCCAAGCGCCGCCGCGTAGTTCATCGCCGCTTTCATCTGGGCCTCGCTCCCGCCGGCGGCGGCTACGCCGATTTGGGCTGAAGCTATCAGCATGGACGCCGTTTTCAGCGCGTGGATGCCCGATATCTCCTCATACGTCAGCTTGCGCGTTTCACTCTCCATATCAAGTGTCTGACCAAGGCAGATGCCATCCGTCCCGGCCGCCCTGGCCAGAAGCCTGCCCATCGTCACAACACGTTGCGCCGGCAGCTCCGAACTGAGCAGCAGCCCAAAGGCTTCGGCCTGGAGCGCGTCACCCGCCAGCGTTGCGATACATTCGCCGAAAACGATATGATTTGTAGGCTTGCCGCGGCGCAGCGCGTCGTCGTCCATACAGGGCAGATCGTCGTGGATAAGCGAATACGTATGCAGCATCTCAACGGCCGCCGCCGCCGGCGCGGCCTTTTCCGGCTCCCCGCCGGCAGCCCCACAAAACTGCAGGACGATGACCGGCCGGATGCGCTTGCCGCCGGCCATAACACTGTAGCGCATCGCATCGGTCAGCACGCTTTTCGGTGCGCGCTGAAAATAGTGCTCCAGCTGCTTTTCGACCAGGGCGCGGCCCTCGCCATACGCGCGGTCAAATTCTTCTTTCATCATCAAACCGTCACTCCGCACTGTCAAAAACCGTCTCTTCCGGCGCGCCATCCGCACCCTTTTGAAGCTTAACGACCTTCTGCTCGGCGCCGTCCAGAAGCTTACCACAGAATTTAATGAGTTTCGTGCCTTCCTCAAACAGCGTCAGCGATTGCTCAAGCGGCGCGTCGCCCTTCTCCAGCGTCCGGACGATCTCGTCGATACGCGTGATGGCCTGCTCAAAACTCATTTTTTCCATAGGGATTCTCCTTTATGTCTGATCGTTGATTGTATATTCCGTTTTTAGAGCCCGATGGCTCATCAGGCCGCCGACCGCTTTATATCAGCGTCAGCGTCATGTCCGTAAAGCTGGGCTTGGCGAACGGCTTAAAGCCGAGCCTTTCGTATACTGGTTTTCCCATTTCAGAGGCTGACAGCTGAAGACGCGACAGGTTTTCTTCCTTTGCTTTTTGGATCAGCAGCTCCAACACCTTTGTGGAATAGCCCTTTCGGCGATATTCCGGATAAGTCAGGACATTGAGGATCGTACCATACTTCCCGGTCGGCGTAAAAATATTGGCGGGCATTTCGCTGATCGTCAGAAAAGCGGTCGAAGCAACCGCCCCGTCTGCTTCGGCAAACGCTGCATAAAAGTCCTTGTTCAGGTGCGCCTTGTAGTAATTGGTCATCTGCGCGCGGATAGCCGCTTTCAGGTCATCTGCAGCCGTCCAGCCCTCCGCGGCGAAATAGTCAAACCGCACGCGGATGTAGTTATCGATATCGTCCGGGGCTGCCAGTCGTATGGTCATGCTTGTTCCTCCGTTAGGCGGCAGGTGCTTAAAAACTGCACCTTCTGCCATTCATGCCTCCCTTGTTAAAGGGAGGGGGACCGCGCCAGCGGTGGTGGGATTTTTTAACGTGATATCGCCTCTAGGTAAACGGAATCCCTCCGGCAGGCTAAGCCTGCCACCTCCCTTTAACAAGGGAGGCGTATGATCCGAACACCGTAATCGTACGCGTATAAAGCCACGTTTTAATCCACCGTTGCCGACAGCTTGTCCTTTTGGAGCTGGACGGTTATTTTGTCTCCGCTTTTGACCTCGGACGCTTTCTTGATGACGCGGCCGTCTTCGCTCTGCGCCACGGCGTAACCGCGCCCCAGAACCTTCAGCGGGCTCATGGCATCAAGAGACGCGGCCAGATGGATATATTGCTCGCGCGCAGCCTTGAACGAGGACAGCGCCGCCGAATTGAGGCGCTCCTGCGCAAAGTCCAGCATGAGGCGCTTATCGTCAATGGTGTTTTTCGGACTTTGGAGCACGCGCTTATTCTGCAGGTCTGTAAGACGACGTCGAAGGGCCTGAAGTTCCCGCCCGAGCGTCTGGCCGGCGCGCAGGTCAAAACTCTTGAGTGTTTCGCGCATGTCGGCAATGTCCGGCACGGCCAGCTCGGCCGCGTTAGAGGGCGTCGCGGCCCTCAGATCCGCCACAAAATCGGAAATGGTGACGTCCGGCTCGTGGCCGACGGCGGAGATGACGGGTATGACGGACTCGAAGACGGCGCGCGCCACGCGCTCGTCGTTAAACGCCCACAGGTCCTCGATGGACCCGCCGCCGCGCCCGGTGATGATAAGGTCGGCCACGTTATAGCGGTTGGCGTAGCGAATCGCGCCGGTGATTTCCAAAGGCGCTTCTGCGCCTTGTACACGCACGGGCAGAATGATTACCTTGGACAGCGGCCACCGCTTTCCAAGTACGCGGATGATATCCCGCACGGCCGCGCCGGCGCCTGACGTTATGACGGCAATCCGGTCCGGAAAACGCGGGATCGGCTTCTTATATTGAGAGTCGAAAAGGCCCTCTTTTAATAGCTTTTCCTTGAGCTGTTCAAACGCGACATACAGGTCTCCCACGCCGTCGGGCGTCAGCTCATTGACATACAGCTGATACGCGCCGTCGCGCGGAAAGACACTCACCCGCCCGAACGCAACGACCTTCATCCCGTTTTCGGGTTTAAAGCGTATTTTTGAGGCGCTGGAACGGAACATCACACAGCGAAGTGCGCCGTTTTCATCCTTCATCGTAAAATAATGATGGCCCGACGGGTACACCTTATAGTTGGACAGTTCGCCGCGCACATAGATATTGCTGAGCGCGTAATCGCTCTCAATCAGCGCCTTGACGTATTCGTTGAGCTCCGTGACATTAAATATTCGTTGTTCCATCGGATGTTACCGCCCTGTATGTAAGAATCGCCACGCCGAGCGCGTTGTCGGCCGAGCACTGCGGCGCGGCAAAATAGCCACCGGACATTTCCCGCCGCAAAAGAGAATTGCACGCAACGCCTCCGGTAAAGAGCACCGGCACGTCGCCGTATTTCTGTCGCGCCCGCTCCGTCACGTCGCCGACAGCCCGGACAATGGACATCACCGTAAAATAAGCCAGCTCCGGCCCGGCAGCACCCGCCTCGGCCAGCTGCTTCATTTTATGCTCCACACCGGACAGCGAAAAGGTTAAATTGTTAATCTTCGGCTTGTAGGAATCTCCGCCGTCCGCTTGATATGCCAGCGCATCAAGCTCACGCCCCGACGGAAACTTTAAGCCCAGAAGACCGCCGGCCCGGTCAATCAGCTGGCCGGCGGAGATATCTGTCGTGCCGCCGATGATCTCACAGCGGACGGCGCAGCCGTCCGGCTGGACAAATAAAAGCTCCGTCGTGCCGCCGGACAAATGCCAGGCGATGTGCGGCATATCCAAAAGGTCCAACCGCCCGGCGGACCAAGCCGCTGCGGCGATATGTCCCTGCTGATGCGAAAACTCAAAAAAAGGCACGCCCATTGAGCGCGCCAGAACGGCCCCGTGCGATTTGCCGGCCAAAAAGCACGGCATATATGAATCTGCCGTTTCGCGCGGCTTCGTACTCGCGCCGACGGCCAGAACCGTGTCCGGCAGCGTCAGCTCCGAAAAAACAGACGGCAGATTTTTAACGTGCAAAAACAGCGCCTCCGACTGACGCAGGCCGAGACGTCCCGGCTCGACCTCGAGAAGGCGGCCGGCATTCTCGCCGGCTTCGCCGTCGAAAACAGCGCAGCTCGTCGTGTAATTGCTTGTATCAAAGGAAAGCGCCGCTTTTTTCACCCGAATGTCACTTCATTTCTTACAAAACTGCCTAAAACGCCGTTGATAAACTTCACCGTTTCAGGCTGTTCGTATCGCTTGGCAATCTCAACCGCCTCATTGATAGCCGCCTTATCAGGTACCTCCGGCATATATAAAACCTCAAACATGGCCGTTTTCAATATGGCCACAGCCGTACGTGAAATGTGTCCGAATTTCCAGCCTACGGCGTATTTGTCGATATAGCCGTCAAGCTCCGCGGCGTGCCCGGCAATACCCCGGACGACGCGGCCGATGTACTCCAACTGTTTTTTTTCCGGATAGCTCTTATAAAGCTCGTCCTCTTCTGCGAAGGTCGCGTAATATTCTTCGTCAAACGTTTCTCCGAGTAATTCGTCCGGATTTCTCGGATTTTCTGAAAGGCCGTAACAGAGCCTTACCGCCAGTTCTCTGGCCGCTGTCCTGGTCATTGGTTATCCCCTTCGCCGCCCGCGGCGGGCGGCTTCCCTCTATATAATTGTTAATTCATTCATCATGCGTATTAACATACGGTCGGCGGAAGAACTCCCGCCGACCTTCACCTAACGCTGTACTGAAAGATTTCTCACTTGCTTTTCATGGCAATCCCGCAAATATGAACGTTGACAGCCGACACGGTCATGCCCGTTGTCGACTCAATCGCCGTCGCCACGGCGTTCTGCACATGCTCGCCGATTTCGGTAATGGCAACGCCTAACGCGGCCATGATATAAATGTCGGCGAGGATTTTCCCGTCATCCATCTGGATTTTAACGCCCTTGGACAGGTTCTTTTTACCCAGCAGCTCGGCCAGATCCCGGCCGGGGGTTGAATACAGCCCCGCCACGCCCTCAACCTCAAGCGCCGCGCTGCCGGCGACGATTGCAACGACTTCCTCAGAGATGTTGACGCTGCCCTTGTCCTCACTATAGGTGATATAATCTTTATTCTCGCCCATTTTCGCCTCTCCCAATCTCAAATCCGAAATGGTACCGACCATTTCTTGATTCATTCGGAACACCTCATTTTTGCCATTAACAAAAGTAGTATAATACCTGCTTTGACAGGTATTATACTACAGTTTCCCCAGAAAATAAAGCTATTTCACCTCGGTAATTTTTAAATCGCCGGCTCTGTAATCGGTCTGCGTGACGACAACATCGGTGATTTTGGCAACTGATGCGGCCGACAGGCCATCATCAGGCGCCGGAACCGTAATGCTTACGCCCGTTTCCGAGATGTATACGACACAATCCGTAAACCCTTTTGCTTTAATCATATCCTCCAGCTGAGCCTCCTCAATCGAATCGGAGGCTATCTTCTGGATCTCAGCCAGCGCGGCGTCGATCATCTCCTGTGAAGCACCGTCCGTCTCGGTAACCGATGCCAGCGTTGCGGCGGCCGAATCTCTGGCCTGCTGACGATTGAGGCGAGCCGAATCGAAAAACGCCGAATCGACAACCTCTTCTTCCGGCTCATAAAACAGACCGGCGCTTGATGTTTCGGCCTTTCCGTCTTTTCCGGCCGATGCCGTCGGCGCCGCCGAGGTCGTCGGCGATACCTCCGCTATCGCTTCGCTGTCGTTATCTTTTTTATTGTACGACCAGTTGAGATACGCCGCGACGCACACGAACAGCAAAACAGTAATGATGACCGCGTTCCTTTTAAATGTTTTCACTCATGATGCCTCCTCAAGATTCATTCATTTTTGTTACGACAATCTTGTCTGTACCAAGCCCGGTCAAGCCCGCAACAGCCTGAATGAGCTGATACTTCACCGTCGGGTTATCCGCACCCGCACAGACAACCAGCGCACCGAGATACTCGGGATATAAGGTCTTGAGCGTTACGGGGTTTTCCACAGAGCTGCCGGCAGAGACAATAACGGTTGTACTTTTTGTCTCCATGCTGTTCTCTGCCGACTCCCCTTCTCCCCTGGCGCCGCTGGACGAGCTCTCGTCGGTAGCCAGTATCTGTTCCGCGCCGCTTTTAAGCGTCAGGACGACGGCCACTTGACCCGCCCCTTCGATCTTTGACAGCGCCGCGGCGATGCGTTTTTCCTGTTCGCTGAGCGAAAACGAAACGGACGGCGTTTCTTCGGCCTGCGCCTCTATTTTATCGCTGCGCGAACCGGTCGGCAGCAAAATGAGCACCAGCCCAATGGCGAGCACGATCATCACAAACTTGTTTTTTTTAATGACCGCCCATATCTTCCCGGCAATTTCCGGTATATTCTTATTCATCGTCTTGACTCCAGTTAATTTCGTCCGTCGGTATCCCGAGCTCGGCCTCAATGTCCCGGCCCAGTGACTGCCGCGCGGTTTCATCAGCATTCGTTTCAAGGCTAACCCCGCTCGGATACCAGAAGCCGTCGACACACCATGTCAGCTGGATCGCGGCTTTGAGGTCGGTCATGCCCAGGGATTTACCTTTGTCCAATATATATGCCTCACTGCGCTCTTCTATGATACGTCTTGTCAGGTTTTCATTGGTGGCTTCAATATTGGCGGAAAAAGCCTCCGCCTCACTTTTATATTGAGCCAGATATTCGGAAAAGCTCCCATAATCAAAGCCCACAATCGGCTTGATAAGCGCAACGACCGTCATCAGCCCGCACACGAGCGACACGACCCTTTTAACACGCCCCTCCGGCGTAACGGTCATGGCGATTGCCGTAACCATCGCGGCCCCGGCAATGCCGACAACCCAACTCCTCAGCGCTTCCGTCATAGCCATGCATCCTTTTCAGTCAGTGTTTCTTTTGTAACCGATACGTTTTTTATCGGGTTAGATATTCACAAATTTCACAACGGAGATAATGGAGATAAACAGCATCAGCGCACTCGCGCCCACGAGTCCCAGCATCATTCCGAAGGCCGACCCCACGGCTCCGACCAACTTGGCTATACGGTTGTCCGATATCGCGCCGGCCAGCCCCGAGGCCGCCTTATATAACAGGTAGTTGACGCCCAGACGCAAAAACGGCACGAGGCACGTTGCCGCCACCGCCAGCAGGCCGAATATCCCCACGGCATTTTTCAGGATGCCCGCGCCGGCCAAAACCGTCTCGGCGGCGTCGGATATGATGCTGCCCACAACGGGCAGGACCGTTGAAATCGTCGTCTTAAGCGCCTTAGCCGTCACGGCGTCCGTCGCCCCGGAGATGACGCCTGTGAGAGACAGATACGCAACAAACAGGAGCATCATGATCGTCATAATCGTCTTGGCCAGCCATTTAAGCAAGCCCGACGCACCGGATAGTCCATCGCCGCCCAGCGCAGCTTCAGCAATGCTCATAGCCGTATAGGCATAAATGAGGGGGACGACAACGTTTTTCGAGATCGTCATCAAGACATCCATAAAAAGTGTCGTCGCAGCGTACTTGGCCGCCGCCGACGTCACCGCGCCGCTGGCCGTCGCCGCGGCCGTTAGGGTTGGCAGCAGCATTTTGGAAAAGGTGTTCATATCGTCGAGCGTCTTGCTCCCGAGACCGATGAACGTGTTGATATTGAAGACGCTGACGGCTGAAATGGCCAGAATGCCGGCCAGCATCGCGTACTTGGCGCCGCCTTCAAACGCGGCGCCCACCGTCGAGCAAAAGATGGCAATAATGAGTATCACAGAGGCGCTTTTCAGTCCGCCTGTCAGAATTCCGCCGATATTGGACTTGATGCCCTCAAACAGCTTTTTGGCGCCGCTCTCAAAATTCAGGCTCTCTGATACCTTCAGCCCGTCGAGTGTCTCGCCGGCTTCTTCCGGCAGCGCGTCTTCCAGCGCATCCGTATCCAGTGCCTCAGATTGGCTTTCCTCAATGTCCTCAACCGTCACGGAGTTTGTAACCCTTGGCGGCTCGGGCGTAATATCGTCCATATCCTCCGACGGCTCGGCCTCGACCGCCAGCGCCGTCGGGATCAGCAAAAATGCCAGTAATATAATAATCAGTATGCGTTTCATTCGTAGCTCCCGCCTGTCCGATTTAACCGAAGGCTGCGCCGTAAAAGCGAGGCCTGTCGATGGACCTTCTCGGGTCTTTTCGTATTGATGTGCAGCCAGCTGTCAGCCCGGCGCCGTCGGCTGTTATGCCAGCGAGCCGATCATGTTGATAACGGTTTTAAACAGAGGCAGCGATATGTACAGCGCTGTAAAAGCCCCCGTCAGCTCGACGCCCGAGGCCACGCTTGATTGCCCAGCATCCCGGCACACATCGGCCGCCAGCTTCGTGACGATGGAAATTCCAACGGTCTTCAAAACGATTGACAAAACAGCCGGCGAAATTTCCGCCGTATCCGCCAGAGACTTTAGAAAATCAGTGACGTCCGAGATCAGGTCAAACGCCAGAGAGATGGCTATGAGCGCCAGCGAGATCGTGAGCAAAAGCGACATCTCCGGGCTGTTCTTGCGGATGACGAGGCTCAGTATCGCGCCGGCTACGGCGACAGCGGCGATCTTAACGAGAACGGCCATGACTAAAAACCAAACAGGTCTTTAATCGTTTCAAACAGGCCGCTGATCTCCTGAACTATAATGAGCAGCACGACGACAAGCCCCGCTATCGTCGTCATCAGCGCCTGCTCCTCCCTTTTCGAGTTGGACAGCAGTAAATTCAAGACCGTCACCAGGATACCGATCGCCGCGATTTTAAAGATCAGATCTACGTTCATGTTTTATCCTTCCCGTATAAGTGAGCTTGAGTGCCGGCCGGCACAAACGGCCTTGCTTGTGATAAATCCTATGAACGGTTGTCCACGACTATGCCCGCGATTTACGTAATTATCTGTCGCGGCTGTTTTTTGTCGGCACGCAGCTGTTTCAAATACAAACGCTTTGTCGCCCCTAAAGTGGCTCCTTTTCAGCAATCGGACAAAAAAAGACTGCCGGAAATCCGGCAGTCTCAGCTTTTAGAAGTCTTTCATCGTTTGTCTGATATCCAATTGCTCTGGCGAGTTTTACGGAGGCAACAATTGTTATTTCAGCTTCAATATATTCATCCGTGTGTCTGTGAATGAAGAAGCAACCGACACATTCACGTAGTGGTATACGCTTGATCAACCATCCACTGCAGCATTTCAAGATAGTAAACTGGATGCGTAAAGGAACCATGACCCATTCCCTCGCACAAACGAAAAACATTCCCCTCCACGCCAGCGGTCTCCAGCGCGCCGTACATGTCAATAGCCTGCTGAACAGGGCATAGTGGATCATTGGTCCCATGGTAGATAAAAAACACAGGGTCGTTTTCATCAACCCAGAATATGGGGCTACCGCTAACAAACCGTTCAACAAGCCACCATAGTTCATGATCAGTATCGTTTCTTTCGTAGATATCTCGCAACAGCGCGGTTGAAACTCCTTTTACAACTTCACCGGTCGCTTCATTGACGGCACTGTAGCCTGCAACATCATCCGTCCCGAACAGGGCCGGATCGCAGCCTGCCGGGCTATCATGGTACGACCAATTCTCCCAATAATCATGTATACGGTAATCGACATCTTCAAAACAGGTGAGCATATTACAGCAACCGTACTGCCAGCCGCAGTAATTCAACTCCGTCGACACGCTTCGGTCATCCCCCTCAAAGGTTACATACCCGGGATCCTGATGATCTGCTTCGTTGCCGGTAACCGCCATTTGCGCTGCCCAGTAACCGCCGGCTGACGGACCGGTTATGCCAAGGTTGTCGGGATTAATGCCAAGTTCATCGGCATTAATTCGCAGATACCGAATCTGCGCCTGCAAATCATACATGCAGTATGGGTAAATTGCTTCGGTCTCAAGACGGTAAGTCAACGAAGCTACGGCGACGCCGTGCTCAAGCATATATTTGACAAGGTACGGATCAATGCTGGAACGATCACCCATAATCCATGCACCGCCAAAGGTATACAGCAATACAGGAACTGGTTCTCCCGCTTCGACGTTCTGCGGATACCAGAAACGTATAATCAAGTCTTTGCTGCCGGCAGCCTCTGTTGTAATGAAGCCGTCATTATCCGTTTCAACAAAACCGCTGTTGAAAGTCGGTACAGATGTTACAGTAATATCGGTATAATTCCGTGTAATGTCCCCCTGGGCTAAACGTTCAGACAAAATTTCATAGTCCGGGATCATCTTATCCAGGACTGCCAGTATTTGAATGCGCGAAATGGCGCCCTTGGGTCTTAGTGTTCCGTCTGAATAGCCTGTCATATAACCAGCCCCGATAATCGTACTAACCGCAGCTCTCGCATAATCACTTATATCAGAATCATCCGAAAAACTTGTCACTGCGCTTTTTGTCCTAATGCTAAAGGCGCGGCAAAGCATAACGCAGGCTTCTTCGCGCGTTATATCGTCAAAGGGCCTGATCATTAAACTATTCCCCTGCATAACGCCTGCTGCAACAGCCTTCAAAACAGCTGAATACATAGCTACGTCGCTGGTGTATGTAGACCCGTCCGCAGCATACTTCAAGTCCACGAATGTGTTTCCCGCCATTTTATCCCAGCCAAATATTTCTTCGAGGATTTTTGCAAATTCACCGCGTGTCAAAGCTGCATCCGGATTAAACGACGTTCTAGTTGTAAATGTGGTGTTGTCAAAAGTGCTTGTCCCAATTATGACGCCTGCGTCGCTCCATTTGTCAACCAGTTCCCGGCCCCAATGGTCTTCCGTATCAGGATATGTAACCGCCCCTGCTGGACTTAGGAGCACCACTGTTAACACCATGACAAAACAAACAGCAACAATTCTTTTCCATTTCACCTTTTTAATCATAACGTTCACTCCTCAAGTTTGAATATTTTAGGCTTCACGCCTGATAAACATAGCTTCGAGTTGGCAACGATTTATTAAATATGATTATTCTCGGTGCTTATTATCATATTTATTTATATAATATAGCCCAAGCAAGCCGTCATTCAATGATGATTATTCCAATCTTAACAAGTTATTATTTATGATCCACAAGCGAGATTTATAACGAATCATATAATTATAATCAATATAATTGTGAAAATCTTCAGAACAATCCAAAGCCTGTAACAATTTGCAAATTGTTACAGGCTTTTTTTACTAATAGACAAAAGATATTTTGGCATGCAGAACCTAACGATTAAACACCTTTTTATTGTATTGGTCGATTTCGTCGTTGATGAACTCGTCGGCTTGGGGATAGATAGTTCCCGGGCCGCCGTAGGTGATGCTGGGGATAAAGTGCCCTCCGGTGCAGTACTCTTCGAGGACACGGCGCGTCTCCGTGCGGATTTCCTCCTCCGTAGAGTCCGGCCGGTCCACGATGGCGGCGTCAATACCGCCCATGAGCGTCATGCGGCCGTCAATCTGCTTTTGCAGCTTCGGGATATCATTTTGCGGGAGAACGCCCTGCCAGATGTCAATATGCAGGTCAATCATATCCTCGATGATCGGCTCCAGAAATGAATCGGCATGGTGCATGATGATAACGCCGTTGTCGTGCAGATACCCATAGGGCTTTTCATAATTTTTCTTGATCATCTCGCGCCACAGGTCAGGCTGGATAAACAGGTTTTGCTTGCTGCCCCAATCGTCATGTGCCAAAATGACGTCCGGATGAACGTTTTCCACCATGAGCTTGAAGGCCGTGTACCAGTGCTCGCCGATCGCGGCGCTGAGATCCGCCATCGCCTCCGGCTCCGTCATGAAATTGATGAACATGTCCTCGAAGCCCATCAGAAAATGAAGCCGCTCAAAGATACCGGTCGGCGCGAACATCATAAGCAGATTTTCGCCCCGGTCAATCTCCGCTGCGCGCTGGAGATACGGTTCCCACAGCGCCGCGTCCGTGCAGTTGGCAATGAGATCGGGCACCTTGAGAAAATCCCGCCAGCTGGTGACATCCTGTATGACCTTCAGATCTTCCGTAACATGCGGCATCGCCGCAGGCGAGTCTTTCGGCCACATAATCGTCGTACCCCAGCGGTCCTTCTTCGGGGCCATGCCGGGTACGCGTTCGCCCCGGACGTAGAAATTGACGGGATCGCCGGTCAGAAATGCCGTGCCCTCAAATTGTTGTACGATCCGGTCCGGTCTTCCGTCTTTTTTCAGTGTTTCTAGAAAGTTTTGCCTTTTATTGAGCATTTTGTGTCTCCAGGATAAATTCGGTTGCCACGGCCCATCGCCGTTTGCAGCCCTTGATTTTTTTTAGCGGCCAGGCGCTTGTCCGCGCCCGGCCGCCTGATGATTATTTCAGATTATTCTGCTTCAAGCGTGGAGGCGATTCGGTCAAAGTAACCTTGATACGTGTCCTTCGTGACCATTTCGTTGCCGATATAGTAGATCGTAAACTGATCGCCGGGCGCTCTTTTGCCGGCCCACAGGCTTTCCGGCGTAGACATACCGTCAATCAGCGAAACCAGCCCGCAAATAGTCGGCACCGTGTACAGATAGTCGGAAACAGCCAGGCAGGTCACCCAGCAGCCATCATAGCCATTGTTCCACTCAGAGCTTAAGATATCGCTGCCGACGCAGGACACCAGCACCTTGTCCTGAATATTGAGGTTTTCCGCCGCCCGCGCAGCGCCCTGAGCATACTGCTCCAAGCAGGATACGACAAACCAGTATTCCACATCGGAGTGTCCTGTAAAGGTCGGTGCAATCATGTTATAGCCCGTGTCCGTATCCAGTGTGCCGACAATACCGTCGACTGAGAAAACCTCGTTATCGGGCAGCAGTTCCTGGAATTTGGCCACAGCGCCGTCATGACGGTCCTGGAAGTCTGAGTTTGGAGAGAAGGTTGTGGCGATGAGCGCGATCTTGGACGTATCAATGTCGCCCCAGTAGTTTTTATAATTGTCATACATCCACTGCACCTGGGTCTCACCGGCGGCAAATCCGTCCAGCGCAACCATTGGCACGAGAGAGTGTCCGTCTCCATTCTTAACGGTATTTAACAACCCGACATACGGTATGCCGAGTTCGTCAAGGACCTCGATAATACGCGTGGACGAGGTGGGGTCAATAACGTTGATAAATCCGTCCGTACCCTGCGTAGCCAGTACCTCAAGATTCTGGATATAAATGTCGATGTCGTTGTCGCCCGTTGTTGTCGAGATGTTGTAGTTAAGCTTACCGGACAGCTCCTCCAGAACCGTCGTGATGTTCTGCATCAGCTGCATTGGTCTGGGATACGCAAAGACGATGTTGTAGGTCTCTCTCGAGGCGGGGTCCTTGGCGTAGAAAAAGCCGATTTCATCTTCCGTTTCGGAAGGATCAGCCGCCGCGCTGTCGGGCGCTTGCGACTCCGGTGCGGCGGAATCTCCCGGCGTGCTGGGCTCCGAGCTGGGAGTCATGCTTTCGTCGGGGGATGGCGAGGGTTCATTGGTCTTGTTACATGCGAAGAGTGTGAACACGAGGAGAAGCGCGATGAGAACGGATAATGCTTTTTTCATTTTGTACCTCCTGATTTTTGAACTTTATAGGGTTCTCGTCTTATTGGGGCGTTCTAAAACGTTCGCCTTTGTAAGTATTGCCAATTTTCCCGGGGGCGCTAAACATAATAACGATTTTATATAGTGGCCAGACATGGTGGCCAGACATGCCACGACGCGCTTGTCCGCCGTCATACCGTGATGCCATATCCACATTGGCCGATCAGTTAATATTCCATTGTACAGTCCCCCACCGGGAAACCGGGGTGAGTATAGACATTTTACAAAACATAAGATCGGCCGGCTGCCGTCACGTACCGGTGCTTTTGGTAAGCCCTGCATACAAAATCGCAATTATATGTACAATGTTAATATATTTAAGCCGCATTGTCATGATTATTTGTTACTAATGTTTATCTCCGTTTTTTATAAAACGCATCCCCGCCGAGGGTTAGCTTAAATAAAGCAGTATAAGTATTACATTTTGATTAACATACTTCATGTAAGAAGCTACGACATCCTTCATTTTTAACATCAGTTTTACAAAAAGTAAAATTAACAGTTTGTTTATTTGACATTTGTAAAGTATTCAGATTATTATTGTCATAAGTTTTCAAGATTATTCAACAAATTCCGAAGGAGAACAGACAATGACTTACACTTTAAGCATGATTTGCGAAGTGCTTAAATCCTACCGCGGTTCTCCGCATATAACACAAAACGAAATGAGAGCCTACAGAGGCGTCATGCTGCTGCCGGAGGACGGCGCGGATATGGAAAAGGATATCCTATACGTCTGCCGTCTGACCGAAGCGCTTAAGCGTGGCAAAACAAAACCCGGACACCACTATCTGTGTATCCGGGACCGGTTCTGGGACGTTGACGAGACGGAGGATTTTTTAAACGGCATCATCGTCATCAGTGAGAACAATGATGTGCCTTGGCTGTTTAATCTGGTCCAGCAGCGGTGTTTACAGCTGGCCGAATGGGAATCACAGATGCAGCAGGCCATTATCGATGACAGCGGCTATCAAAGGCTTTTGGACATCAGCGAACCGCTCCTGCGCAACTTTACAGCCGTACTCGACTCAACATATAAGCTTCTGGCGTACACACGCAATCTGCCCAATGACGACCCGATCAATATTGAGCTCGTCAAGAAGGGTTATCATTCCGAGGAAACGATCAAGCTGTTTCAGTCTCGCAAGCGCTTCAAGCTATACGATGAGGAGCACGGCCTGATCATCAGTCCTCCGGGCGAGATATCAAGCCGGTATGAATGCGTAAGCAGATGGTGTCGCTACGGCGGCGTCAACATGCTGCATGCCGTCATGGTCTGCAGCAGCATACCGCTTTCCTCGGAGCTGACAGAGCTTTTTAATATTCTGATGAAATATATCGAGATCGTTTTCCTGAAGGAACAAAAGCAGCTGCAGACGCCCTTCACAATCTACAGCTCGTTCATCAGCGATATGCTCTACGGCGATCTGACAAGCCCTCATCTCATCGCAGAGCAGGCCAAGCGCGTGGACATCCCCTATAGCGGCGGCCTTTTCGACGTTTACCGGATCGTCTTTGAGGACAACGCCATTGTCCTGATCGGACGATTTGTGCAGGAGCTATCCTCCTATCTGCCGCGCTCGAAGATCATATCAAAAGACTATGAAATATGCGTTTTAAATATCTACAGCGCCGACCAGGCCGCCGCTGAAACAACAGCTAATCTCGAAAAAATAACACCTCTTTTGGAAAAATATAAAGCACTGTGCGGTGTCAGCGAGAAATTCAGCACCCTTCCGGAACTCAGGGATTCGTTTTTACAGGCTTCCCGCGCACAGGGCATCGGATATCGGCTTTATAACCTGGGTATTCATTGGAGCGCAGACAAGGATATCGCCGAATCATTTTTTCCCCATAAAAACGGCCGCGTCTTTTATTATAACGACATCTATATATATTATATGATTTACCTGGGGGAATCCGGCCGGCTCGACGCGTTTAAAAACACGCCGTACATAAGGGCAATTGAGGCACTGCAAAAATACGATAAGGAGCACGATGGCAACCTGGTGGAAATCCTGTATTGTTACTTAATGTGCGAGCGCCGGGCCACGGCCGCTGGCAATCTTCTGCATATGCACCGCAACAACGTCCTATATCACATTGGACGAATTACGGAGATTACCGGCACCAATCTTGACGATTACTGGGTCCGTCTGAAGCTGATGATTGCCTTTCATTATCTGGAGCTCAAAGCTGCCACTAATGACTAGGCCGAAATCATTTAATCCTTCCGACCCGTTATTCGACGCAACCGCCAACATACCAAAACGCGCCGCCCGTACTCATGACGGGCGGCGCGTTTTTCGTTCTTTTACCTGTCAAAGCAGGATTATGATGGCGAACAAGCCTGCGGCAACACCTAAAAAGGCGTGCACCTTGGAATTTTTATCACGTTCCGTCTCCGCTTTTCGGATATGCTCCTCCATGCGGCGCTGCGCATACTGAATAGCGCTGGCCTGCTCTGCAATATCATAGCGGCCCAGGCGCACGCCGAGCTCGGTAAGTACCAGCTCTTCGGGCGGCTTGAGCAGAAGCTCCGGCGTATTTTTGACGGCCTGACTCCATATGGATGAAAACGGCTTCATCCCGATAGACGCCATTTTCTCCGATGCGTTTTTAAAAAGCATACTAGCCGGGTAGGTCGCCTCTTCCGCCAAATTTTTCATGAGCTCCGGCATGGGCGTAAGACGGTCGCAGATCTCGCTTTTCATGATACCCAAAGCACTGGCTACGGCATGCAGGCTCTTAACCCGGCTGCGCAGGCGGTACACACCCATCAGTCCCCAGGCGGCTGTGCCCAGCGTTATGAGAACCGCGCCTACGAATCGAATCATAATGCAGCCTCCAGACTCCGCACGTCATAGTTCCACTGATTTTCCGTTTTCCGTATAATGACAGCCTTTTCAAAAACGTCGGCATCCAGCAGCTGCCGGTACAGCGCACGGCGTCTTAAATCTGCCAAATCCCTCGCGTGAGCAGTGGCGATCAGCTTGACGCCGCAGTTGGCCGCGCTCTCCATTGCGCGGATGTCCTCGGGCGCCGTAATCTCGTCGAGCGCGATAACCTGCGGATTCATGGCCCGCAGCAGCATCATAACCGCGGCGGCCTTTGGACACGCGTCAAGTATATCCGTCTGCCGGCCAACATCCATCTGAGCCGCACCCTCATAGACGGCGGCTACCTCGCTGCGTTCGTCGGCCAGCGCCACGCGATGCGCCGGAAGCTCCAGCTCGGCGTCCCCGGATGACACAATCCGGACGAGATCGCGCAAAAGCGTCGTTTTGCCGCAGCCAGGCGGCGAAACGATGAGCGTTGATACCATCGCGCCGTCGCACATCAGCTCCCGCGCAACATCGTGCGCCACTCCGATGACCTGGCGCGATATACGCACAGCCGCCGAGGTCAGGTTTTTAAAGCCGACGACTTCGCCGTCCTTGGTCAGCGCTGTACCGCCCAGCCCAATGCGGTAACCGCCGCGGACCGTTATGTACCCCAGACGGACGCTGTCACGCGCGGCATAGGCGGACGCGCCGGTGGCCATATCCAAAACGGCATCCAGGTCGCGCTTTGTGATAGTCTCTCCCCCAAGCGACACCTCACCTGACGGCAGCAGCAAAGACAGCGGCCGGCCGACGCGCAGCCGGAATTCCTCCGCCCGGACCCGGTCCTCCCGGACAACGGCGCGGGCGAGCTCGCGCAGCTGTGGCGGCAGAAGAAGCACGGCCCCGTCGTAGCGGGCAGTTTGTCCAGTTATAACGGGCATAATATCACTCCCTCTTATCTTTAGTCTCATTGCATTGTATGCGGCCTGTCCCCGTTTATGACGACAGTGGCCGGCTTTACGGAAACATAAATTGCGCAAAAAACGGAGCCTTGCGGCTCCGGCGCAGACTATAGAAAAGGCCGCGGAAGCGGCTTTTTCTACAACGCGAAACAGGAGCCTGGCGGCTCCTGTCTGAGTTGTCAATTTTATGTTATTTGCTTTCGCGGCGCTGAAGGCTCAGCCGGTCGGCGATCATGGCGATGAACTCGCTGTTCGTCGGTTTGCCCTTGATATTCGACACGGTGTACCCGAAAAACTTTTGGAGCGTTTCAAGGTCTCCCCTGTCCCAGGCCACCTCGATGGCGTGGCGTATAGCCCGCTCCACACGGCTGGGCGTGGTGGCATATTTTTTAGCAACGGTTGGATACAGCACTTTCGTCACGGCATTAATAATGTCCATGTCGTTGATCGTGAGGATAATTGCTTCGCGCAGGTACTGATACCCTTTGATGTGCGCCGGTACGCCGATTTCATGGATGATTTCCGTTACGAGGCTTTCCAGACTCTGCTCCTGCCGTGTCGGCTTGGGCGTTGTTGCAACCACCGCACCGGTCTGCCGGGTCTTACCGGATACCATACGGATACGCGTGAGAAGCGCGGGAATGTCGCACGGCTTCTGCATGAAATAGGACGCGCCGAGGTTTGATGCCTCCATCAGGGTATGCTCGCTTGAAAATCCTGAAATAATGATGACGGCCGGCCTGTCGCTGTCCGGTAATTCGGAGATTTTTTCCAGTACCGCCAGCCCGTCTAGACCTGTCAATATGAGGTCCGTCAGCACAACGTCCGGCTTCTCCGTCTGAACGAGCGAATACGCTGTCAGTCCGTCTCCCGTGCAGCCTGCAACTTCGAAATCACCTTCAGAAGTCAGAATCTCATAAAGTAGCATTCTATACTCTTCTCCGGCGTCGGCAATGATGACCCGCGTTTTATTCTCCATCGTATCTCCTCCGTAATTGATTTTTCATCACGGCATTGCAATATGTCTTTTTATCTGCGGCCTTGTCTAACAATCTAGCACAATCAGACGTCATTTGCAAGCATAAAATGGAAAATTTTTCTAAATTTTTCCTCTCATATTGCCATCGATCAAGTAGTCGTATGAAACCTGGAATATGGATACAATAGCGCGCAGTTCTAGGTCCGTGACGTACCTCTTATTGGTTTCGATTCGAGTTATCACGTTTTTATCCATATCGACTCCGATGAGCTGCAGCTTGTGCGCCAACGCTCTCTGAGAGAGGCCATACTTCTTCCTGAGCGTCTTGAGCCTGTGTGAAATCAGATTTTTCTCTCCATTTTCCCCACACGGTTTCGGCATAAACCCATCCTCCCTTAAAAACCTCTTTCGACATAAATTGACGTAATATGTATGATTTTTCATTATTTCTAATTTAACCCATTACCATATATTATCGGTTGTAATATTGAGACACATTAGCTTTTTCCAACAAGTTTTAACACTAATTATTCATCAACTTTAAATAATATAGATAATGATTAACCGCTAACTTCCGGATTCAGGCCGATGACAAGAATACCCAGGCAATCTCTGTAAATAGCTGGAAACTGCGCCATTGGCAGCGGCGCAACGCCTTCGCCGGCCTCAATCGTGTAGCCGGGTTTGTTATACGCGGATATGAACCAGTCCTTATATCCGGCAAAACCCGACGCGTACGGTGTTTCCTCGACGGCATAGCCGCTCACCGCCGAGAATTTTTGTGCGATTTCATATGAATTTTTTGGCTCAAAATCGAGATACTTCCAATAGATGACTTTTCCCTGCGTATGAAATGATACTGTCAGCGAAAAATCGTTTGACCGCGTATGGTCGTACACGGCGCGGCTCTCCGGCTGTGACAGCGGCGCGGTGCCGACGTAGTCTCTGGGCGCCGGCTTTGTAAAGCCCTGCGCGAACTTGTTTTCACGCGCTTTTTCCCAGCCTGCCGGATACTGTAAATTCAGGTCGACACCGTTGATATTGGCTTTCCAGCCCAGCGGGAAGCGAATGTCGGGATAATTATCGGCATAAGTCACGGCCTGCTCGTAGTAAGGCCCGGAATTGAGCTCTCCCGTCACGAGATCGACGCCGTCGGGATTGACCATCGGCATCAGGCTCAGCGTCGCCGTGCGAAACAGCTCGCGCGCGCTTTGGCCGAAAATGGTCCCGCCGGACGCAAACGCCGCGGCATAGTCCTCCAGAAAACGCATGACGAGGGGCGTGGTGATCCATTCGTTGGCGTGATGCGAGGCATTGTAAAAAACAGTTGTCCTGCCGATTCCCATCGTCAGCAGATGCAGCCGCCGGCCCATCACGCTCGTACCGGCCCAGCCGGTGCTGATAAAGGGATAGCGTTTGGAAAGTCCGTCGACGCATAATGCCAGGACCGTCGATGTAAATCGAATGGTGACGGGCACGACGTCAAAACCGAGCGGAATGGTCAAAACCTGACCGATACGCAGCGCATCGGGGGCAACGTCGGGATTGGCCGTTATGATGGCGTCGAGGGTCGTGTTGTACATCCAGGACAGCTTCCACAGCGTATCACCCGGCTTGACGCTGTAACGGATATAGCCGGTGAGAAAGGGCAGGAGCGCCCGCCAGGTACGCGGCCCGGCAATGCCGTCCGCTCTCAGGCCGTAATCGCTTTGAAAAGCCTCGAGTGCCAAAAACGTTTCGCGTCCGAAAACGCCGTCGGTCGCAACGGGATAGCCGGCTCTCGTGAGCGCCAGCTGCAAAAGCTCCGCCTGCGGCCCCAAGAACCCCATAGAAAGCGTTTTTAAATTGTCTGATAGCGCCATACGCCACTCCTTAAATAAAAATTTTATACCACTAATTACCACTGTCAATAGAAAATTATGACGCTGCTTGTTATTTGATACATCATCACTTCAAAAAAGCTTTAAATCGCGGCAAGTGCATAAAATTCCAATACAGCAGAGCAATATATTGTCTTTATAGCGGCGCTCTTTTTTTTATGTTTGCGGACATATTAAAAATTGCAACGACGCAAAAATCAGGAGGAAGACAATGCAACTGACGATGTTTATTCCTCACTATCAAAAAGGGGACGGATGATATGAGGAACTTTATAAAATTAAAAAAGAAATTCAGCAAGGTCATACTCACGGTCGCAACGGTGGCAATTTTAAGCGCGGCGGGCGGCGGCGCGGCGGCCTATAAGGCCGAAACGCTCATCCCGATGGGAAACGCCGTCGGTATTAACCTGATGTCCGACGGCATCATGGTCATCGGCGTGCCGGAGATCCTGGCTGACGGCGTAACCGAATCCCCGGCTTACGGCGCGGGACTGACGGCGGGCGATATTATTACCAGGATCGGCAAGCAGGCCGTTACGTCCAAGGAGGAAATGAAAACGGCCATCGACGGGCTGGACGGTTCAGCAGTCGATCTGACGGTCAAACGCGGAAACAACGTTATGGAATTCTCGCTCACACCGCACAAGTCCGAGGACGGCCACTGCGAGCTTGGGCTCTGGATGCGCGACGGCGTGGCCGGAATCGGCACCATGACGTTCTACGACCCCGATACGGGCATTTTCGGCGCGTTGGGCCATTCCGTCAACGATGTAGAATCGGGCGCGCTCATCCCGCTGCGTACCGGCACGGTGACGCGCTCCGTCGTCACAGACGTGGTGCAGGGCAAAGCCGGCCTGCCCGGCCAGCTCCACGGTACCTTTAATATGGACAATATCCTCGGCACGCTGACAGCCAACTCCTCCTGCGGGATTTTCGGCAAAATGAGCGAAAACGACATGCTCAAGGGCAAAAAAACGATGCCGGCAGCCAATGACGGCGAAATCAAGACGGGACCGGCTGTGATCCTATCCAATGTCTCCGGCACGGACGTCAAGGAATACGACGTAGAGATCACGCGCCTGTATACCGGCGCGGAGGCCATTGGCCGAAGCATGATGCTGCGCGTAACGGACGAGGACCTGATTGCACAGACGGGCGGCATCGTGCAGGGCATGAGCGGCAGCCCGATCATCCAGGACGGCAAGATCATCGGCGCGGTGACTCATGTGCTGGTTAACGACCCGACCCGGGGCTACGGCATCTCCATCGGCAAGATGCTTGAAATGATCGACGAGACACAACTGAAATCGAACGACAACGCCGCCTAAAGCGCACGCTATGAGGCTTTCGGATTATAAAAACAGGCATCACGCATCTGCGTTATGCCTGTTTTTATTGCAATGGACCGGATCAGCGGCTACAATATAAAACAACTCTTTTTTCATAGTCATTCATTTAAATTTAAACATCAATACATTCACGAGGAGTTTACGGTATGCTGCAAACCACAACAACCATCGACACGCGCTATCCCGACTGTGACCGCATGGGCATCGTCCACCACGCCGTCTATCCCATCTGGTACGAGCTGGCCCGGATGGATTTCTTCAAGGAGCTGGGCTTTTCGTTTACGGATATGAACGCGCTGGGCGTCAACCCCGCGATGGTAGACCTGCACCTTCAGTACAAGGCCCCGGCGACGTATCCCCAAACGGTGGCGGTCACGGTACGCATGGGACAGTACGCGCCGAAAAAGCTCGAGCTGATTTACGAAACGCGCGACAGCGCCGGCGGCGAGCCCATCAATACGGCCACGACGTTTCACATCTGGACCGGCCCGGACAACCGGTCTTACAATCTGGAGGAAAACCTGCCGGACGTTTACGGCAAAATCAAAAAAGCCGCCGAATAAAACTACCCGCCGCCCGCCCCTTTACGGTATAGGGCTTCGCCTTATAACCCGTTTTAAGGACGATAGGACGTTACGCTCAAATTACGGCATAGGGCTTCGCCCTATGACCCGTTTGGGGACGAGCGGCGCCACCCGTCCTCGTAGGGGCGCTGCCCTCAGCGTCCCGCTTTTTCCCGACCATAAAGAAAGACAGGGCTGCGCCCAGCAGCCCTGTCTTTTTGCAACGCAATATTCATTAAATGTCCGCCATCAGGCCGTACAGCTTGGTCACCGTTTTCCAGTTGCGCACCGTGGCCGTGTGAAACACCTTTGACAGGCAGGCAGCCAGCTTTGACAGACGGATGCTCCGGCGCAGCAGGACGTACAGCTCCCGCTGTCCGGGCTGCATTTTGTCCGAGCCGAGCGCGTCCCGGCAGCACTCGCCGGCCGACGCGGCCTGCCGCGGCTCGTCCAGAAAATAAACGTACAAATGCTCCACCTGCGGGTCCGCGTTCTGCACCGTTGATATCTCGTGTGCGGAAAACGGCAGGTTGTGGATCATTGCGCCCAGCTCGTCCTCACTGCGCACGATCACGTTGCTGTCAAACCCGAAACGCTCCGAAAAGCCGGCCTCGATTTTTTCAACGAGCGCGGCCTCGCCCAGCCGCGTTTCAAACACGGCGTTGCCGCTCTGGATATACGTCTGCACATTTTTGAGCCCCAGCTCCCCCAGCAGCTGCTTCAGGTCCGCCATTTTGACGGTGTTTTTCCCGCCGACATTGATCCCTCGAAAGAACGCCGCGTATTTCATACTCGCCACTTCCCCATTGGTTAATCGGCTCTATAATACACCGGCGCGGCCGATAAATAAAGACAGGAAACATCAGAACTGTTTACAAAAAGTTGCGGTTCGGTATCCGTTATTCCCCGTCGGCCGCCATATAAATCGCCTCTGTTTTTTGCTGCGCCGCTTCCAGCGTCCGGCGCGCCGCGCCGAAGTCCAGCCCGTCCATGCTGTTCAGGGCGTCCGTGATGCTGTTAAACAGCATTAAATACATCTGCCTGTAATCCGTCATGCTTCTCCTTTCGGGTTCTATTAAATTATATACTCAATGAAGCAAGGACACGCGGGCCGGCCTCAGCCCAGACCGTCCCGGCCCGCCGTATCCCGCGCCGACGGGGGAGACCTCCGGCGCGTTGCTCCATCGAGAAATAACAAACGCGGTGTCAGGATAGCACTCCTTACACCGCATTAAAACATGCTAAACACAACGATTACAACGCCACGGCCGCGGTGCAAAACTGCTGACAGATACCTACGGTAAACTGTTGGCTCTTGCCAAGCGCGCAATGTGACATTATAATACAACTGTGGTACAGCTATGCTGTTGTGTATGGATGCCGGTCATCCTATGCAGGGCGGGGAGTGTGCCAGCACTTCTCGCCTGCCGCATTTATTATTCTCGATAGGGTAATTTTACCTTAGTTGGGGATGGATTGCAAGGGTAATTTCAAACGCGCCCGCCGTGAAAACGGCGGGCGCTGTTGTGTGTGTGGTTAAGTATACTTGCCGTTAAACATAATGGGAAGTTTGTTTTCATTTCTCAAAGGAATCATTTCATTCAAATTAATAGTACAAACGCCGAAACGTACCCTTTAATTTTTTTTATAAGTCGCCTCTATTTGCAATATCTATTCCAATTCATCATACAATATCCCCGCATACCTCCAGCTGGTTGGTAAGGTGGATATATATTTATGTATTTTGCTTCAGCAATTAGAAAATTCATATCATGGAATTGCCCTATATACGCTAAATACAGAAAACCCAAACCTGCGGAACGTGACATTCCTTGATTACAGTGTATAAGGACATTTAAGCCTTTCATCAAATTAACATCGATAAAGTTCATTGTTTCGTCAACAATTATCGGGCTCACCCAATCAGGATTATCTACATCAACCAAGTTTAACATTAAATGATTGCCACGATGTGCCACGAGATATTCAGGGTGCGTTTTTGCACAAGCTCGTCCACTATAGCCAACGGCTTGTCTGTGATAAGGTTCTTTGCAAGCATGGACAATCGCCCATCCATTTTGCAGTTTCACATTATTTTCATAATCCATTTCGTTTCCAACGAAAAAGTTGTTATATATTTCTATCATAATATACTTTCCATAGATTTATCGTTAATTGATCTTCTTAAGTTTATAATGGTACTTATGTATAACCATAATTGCTGAGATATTGAATAAACATAATGAGAAATTCTAAACAATTCACCTTTTTATTTGCCCGTCAAATCATAAACGAATTATGGTATAAGTTTAAAATGGCAAGTCGTCATCTACCTCAGCAAAAACCTGAGATGCTTGTCCTTCAACAATGTATTTTGCCCTCTCATATAACTCATCATATGTCACGATCTCCGGGTTGTGTATCTCGCGGCGAAAACGTTCAAAAGAATTACGCTTATCCCAATCATCTAACTCGGCCGTTTTCCCAATAATGACGATCCCTTTGGGTGATACAGTATTAATTCCTACTAAGCGCTCTCGATTTTGTTCTGTGCGTGCGCCGAATATTTCCCATTGAGCGCAGTTAACTTGAACCTGTGAAATAGCACCCGACAATTCGCCACTGGCTCCCCACGCACCATTTCTATATGCTGTTCTCTGAATAAGAGTACTGGTTGGCTTTTTAATCTCAACAAGGCAAGTGAACTTAGTTTCCGCCTCTGTCGCAGTTAGAAAATCGCCACGCTGGCCACCTGTTCCAGTAATATTTCTACCGCCATAGTCAGGCTGATTTTGTACATTACGCAATATCTGATAACGTAGTCCATATCCGAATATCCATGTGTTATTTTCAAAAAAGTCTTGCCAGTCGCTTTCCGAAAGGTCTCTATCTTCTAGCTTTTGCTCAAAATCGTGAAGTACGGAAGTTCTATCTTCTTGCAATTTAGAGTTGGCTAGTCTGGTTGCAATATCTGGATCCTCCTGAACAAGTTGCTCCCATACTTCCTCTGCGAGATCAGCTTCTAGTAATTTTTGAATTATACCTCCTTTATTCTGATCGTTAATAACTAAGGCATCAGCATCAGCAATCGTAAAGCTATGCTCTCCGTAACGGATACCTTGCGCCTCAAGCACTAACCTTAATTCCTCTAATCTCTGATAAAGTTTGCCGGTTGCTTCGGTGGGCAATGTAATCTTAATTCCCTCTCCTTCATGAAGAGAGTTGAAATTAACGGGTACAAGCTCCTCACAATTCCCGGCGGCATCTTTCCGGTATCGTATAATATCCCCACGGATCCCACCTGGGTGCATTGCTGCCTTAAACACGGTTTTTGTCCTTGGCGTTTCGTCAAGCAAGAATTCCTGATTAACTTCCACGAATCCGTTCCCTCTACTTTGAGTGGTTATCGTCTCCATAATGACCCTCACTATCTATCATCAAATAATATCTGACTATTACTCTCAATTGCACATTATGGTATTAATGGAATTTTCAAACGCAGTTGTTCAATTTAATTATTTTTTACAATAAGGGCAATCAATTAAAGTAAAACCAACTTTTTTATAGGCTTTTTCTTCTGCCATAGCATAGTTGACAAAATAAGATTTATCCATTTCTGTATCAACTAACCGGTCAAATAATTTCTTGTTTTTTGGTTCTTTATATTTTCCTGTGTCTTTGCAATGGATGCATTTCATGTTTCTCACCACCTCCATTTATTATTCAATTTCCCATAATGGTATCCTATCAACGTAGAATGTTTTTTCTTTTTCACCATGGGCATGTTTTTTAGCTTCGTGTTAACGCTATCATGACCTCGCACCCGGTAATATTATACCACATTTTGTAGTAATTTGTAAACTTGTCAACAATTATGTCTTTTCGTCTCGTCTTGACGGGAATAGGCGCACGCCCCTACCTCTATGACGGCTAGCTCACAGCATTGACAGATTGGCAATATCTGCTACAATCGATGTATCAAACCAATGGAGCAACGCCATGAAAAACAACAACGCCGCCAACAGCAATAATACTGCTAACGGCTATAAAAAAGGCAACGACAGCAAGGCCGGCAGAGACATTAAACCGGGGTTTTATGTCCTGATGTTTCTCCCCCTGGCCGTAACCCTCATCGCCCTGTTTTCCCTGCCGGACAAAATACCGGGGCATTTCGGCGCGGACGGCCTCGTCACCCGGTACGGCAGCAAGTACGAAACGCTGCTCCTGCCCGTTATCACCGTCCCGTTCGGGTACTTCATGATGCGCATGGCAATACGGGCCGGCAAGCCGGAAAACAAAGCCGGCCGGGCGAGCGAGCACGCGATCATTATCATCAGCGCGCTGGCCATCGTGGTCTTTCATATCCTGACGTATTATTTTTTGTATCTGGGGCTGCACAGCGTTGAAAACCTACGTACATACACGCTGACGGCGTGGCGAATTCTTATAGGCGTGCCGGGCGTTGTTTTGATTGCGTTCGGCATGATCCTGCCGAAGCTCAAGCGCTACAGCCGCCTCGGGCTGCGGACCAAAGGCAGCCTGTCGAGCGAAGCGGCCTGGGATAAAACCCAGCGCTTTACAAGCGCGGCCTTTGTCGCGGCTGGAGCGACCCAGCTCCCGTTAAACATCCTGATGCTTGAGAATTTCGGACTGTTGAACTTCAATCCGACCATCATACTGCTTGCCTTGCTCGGCAGTATTTTCTATTCGCACAGAGCCACCAAAGCGGAAAACGAATAAGGAAAATAGACACAACCTGAAAAAAGCCCGCGGGAACTGACGGAGGTCAGAAGCCCGCGGGCTGTGCGTTTTATGGGTTTTAATTATTGGACCATACCGAGGCTTTCGCTCATTAGCTCCTGCACGGTCCGGTTCCGTCCGTATTTTTTGGCGGTGTAGAGGTTCCGGTCGGCCAGCTCCATGAGCTCGACGACGCGCATATGCGGCCGGTGCGCCGTATGGATGCCGATGCTCACGGTAAACTGCATGGCCTTGCCGTCATGGCGGACAACGGCCTTTTCGCAGGCCGCGCGGATGGCCTCGGCCACACGGGCGGCCGTGGCCTCGTCGGCCCCGCTGAGCACCACGAGAAACTCGTCCCCGCCGTACCGGGCGACCCAGTCGGTCTCCTGGAGGATGCAGCACTGGGCGGTCGTGACGAATTCCTTTAAAACCTGGTCGCCGGCCACATGGCCGTACCGGTCGTTAACGCCCTTAAACCGGTCGATATCCACCAGAAGGATCGACAGGGGCTTGTCGTCCTCGGCGGCGTTATACATGTCCACGGGGAGCTTCTCCTCGATGTAGCGCCGGTTGTACGCGCCCGTAAGGCTGTCGGTGATGATCTCCTCGCTGAGGGTAGTGAGGATGCCGTTCATCTCGGCGTCGCTTCGGTTGGAATTAACGATGGAGCCCAGCTCGATGTGGTAAAAGTCCTCACTCGTTTTAAAGTCGGCACAGAGGATGCACCGTTCGCCGTCTTTATTGTAAAACACGGTGGAGATCGTAATGCACAGGCTGCCGGTGGCCAGCGAGACGTACGGCTCCGTGCTGCAGCGTTTGCGCCGCTTGTCGGCCAGCGGATAGTAATACTTCTCCATGGAATGGTCCGTGCCCATCTGCGCCGAATAGAAAATCAGGTTTTCATGGCTCCGCACTTGCTCCTCCGCGCAGATCGTCGCGCTGATTTGTATGCCGGCACTGTCGAGCACGTAGGCGCACTCCATCGTGTCGCACCCGGACACAATGCCGGTAAGCGCCGCGTCGTAATCCTGGCAGCCGCATTCGGTAAGCCTTGCCACATGGCGGCTGACGGTGCGGACGAGCGCCTTGTTTTTATTGTGCTTGTGGATGTTCTGAAGCTTGATGTACTCGTTAAAGCGCTTGCTGAGCGTATCGATCTTCTGGTTGCAAAAGAGCGCGGTCTCGTCTAAAAGCTCCCCGGGCAGCGACAGGTGAAAGCCCTGAATCATGTGGCTGCCAAGCCGCAGCACCTGGATGGCTTCCTCCTCCACCTCAACGCCCTCGGCAATGACGAGCGCGCCGATCTTGTTGGCCAGGATGACGAGAGACTTGAAAACGCCCTGCTTGTAAAAATCCAGATGGATGTTGCGGACAAGGGAGATATCGATTTTGATAATATCGGGCCGCACGAGCAGAATCCGGTCCATATTGGAAAAGCCGGTTCCCACGTCGTCGAGGGCGACCATGAAGCCGTATTGCCTGTACGTGTCGACAAAGCGCTTGAGCACGGCGTTGCTCAAGACGTTGATCTCGCTGATTTCAATGACGACGTTCCGGGGATTGATGCCGTT
The DNA here is from genome assembly GCA_963675425.1 of uncultured Sporobacter sp. Taxonomy (GTDB): domain Bacteria; phylum Bacillota; class Clostridia; order Oscillospirales; family Oscillospiraceae; genus Sporobacter. Next base: position 4,140,018 of record OY776214.1, read on the forward strand.
GTGCAGCACCTGATCGAGAAGGTACCCCGAGCCTGCCGAATATTCCAGAATCGACAGGTTCATATTGATAAACAGGAGCTTGTCCGGGTTGTTCCGGTGGACCCGCTTGAACTCCTCGAGGATCTTGTCCCGGCAGGCCCGGTCCATCTCGAGCGATAGCCGTTCGAGATTGGCCGCCTCAAAAATCTCGCCGGGCGAAACGGTCTCGCCGGTACACGGATTGACATACCGGATCAGGCCCTCAACGCCCATCACCGTTTTCCGGCTAACGGAAACGATCTGCTGGAAATGCGCCGACAGCTTATTGTTCTCAATGATGTCCCTGATGTTCTGGATTTTCGTCAAATCCCTTTTAACCAATAACGCCACGGAAACTCCTCCCACGTAAAACAAAAGCCCTTGAAAATACTGAACGCTCAGTATTTCAAAGGCGCCTTTGCCCGATGCCCGCGCGCAACGCCGCGCCGGCATTTTATAGACCGATGTGCAGCTTAACCCGCCGGTCCGCAGCCGGAAACTGCAGAATAAACACATCTCTTAACTCTTTATCGACTCACGGCAAGTGCGACTTAACCATATTTTTCATGTTTTTACGGGACGCACGCGTTATTATAGCTTTCGCTCTTGCCTCCCTTGTCAAAGGGAGGTGTCAGACGCTTGTCTGACGGAGGGATTCATTTTATCTCATTGCCGCATAGAATCCTACCACCGCTGTCGCGGTCCCCCTCCCTTTAACAAGGGAAGCTTTATTGTAGGACAACGGCGGGCGGGTATGATATGAACAAACCGGTTTTTATAGGCCTGTGACGTCATACTCAAAGGTTCAAATATGCATTGCGTAAAACGGCCGCAGGTATTATAGTTTTATATAATATAAAGGTAACGGAAAGCGGGCGGCGCATTGAAGACCCAAAGGCAGAGCCAGAAACACCAACAACGCGAGCAAGCGCATAAGCAATGTCAATTGCATAAATGCGCGCATAATCAAGGTCTGTTGCATAATGTGAGACAGGAGCCGGAGCAAGGCCCGTTGCATAAAAACGAGCACGAACAGGCGCCCGCCCCGCAGCAAAACGATTTTTCCCAGGGCAGTATCCCAAAGGCCATCCTGCGGCTGGCTGTCCCGCTGACAGCCGCGCAGCTCATCAATTTGCTGTACAACCTCGTTGACCGGATGTATATCGGCCGCATCCCCGACGGACGCCTGGCGTTTACGGGCATCGGTATCACCCTGCCGATCATCACGCTGATACTGGCGTTTGCGGGCCTGTTCGGCTCGGGCGGCGCGCCGCTGTGCTCCATGGCGCGCGGGCGGGGCGATAAGCGCGAGGCGGAGCACATTATGGGAAACGCCTTTTTCATGCTGCTTCTCGTCGGCGCGGCGCTCATGACGCTTGGTATTATTTTTAAGCGTCCGATTCTGTATCTCTTCGGAGCAAGCGACGAGACCATTGAATACGCCAGCTCATATCTGACGATTTACCTTCTGGGCACCATCATGGTTATGATCAGCCTGGGAATGAACCCGTTCATCAACGCGCAGGGCTTCGGAAAGATGGGTATGGTCACGGTGGCGCTGGGCGCTGTCATCAACATCGCGCTCGACCCGGTCTTTATCTTTGTGCTGGGGCTGGGCGTCCGGGGCGCGGCGACAGCCACAATCATCTCCCAAACCTGCTCGGCCGTCTGGGTCCTTCTGTTTCTGACGGGCAAACGGGCAATCCTCACGCTGCACTTCCGGGATTTCAAGCTGCGGGCCAAAACAACCGGACGGATCATCTCCCTCGGCGTCTCCGCCTTTTTTGCCCACTTGACGAACAGCCTCGTCCAAATTGTCTGCAACAAGACGGCGCTCCAATACGGCGGCGACATCTACGTCGGCGTTATGACAGCCGTCAACTCCATCCGGGAGCTGGCCTCCACGGGCATACTGGGCGTGACAAGCGGCGCGGTCCCCGTCATCAGCTTTAACTACGGCGCCAAGAAGTACGGGCGCATCCGCCAGGGCATCCGGTTTTCAGCCGTCGCCTCCGTCACGGCCGGGGCGATACCGTGGGTGTTCATCATGCTGTTTCCCGGCGTTTTTATCCGCATCTTCAACAACGACCCCGCGCTGATTCAATACGGCATTCCGGCCTTCCGGATTTACTTTTCAGTCTTTTTCATGATGTCTCTGCAAATGGCCGGCCAGACCGTCTCCATGGCGCTGGGCAAGGCGAAAATGGCTATTTTCTTCTCACTGCTCAGAAAAGCCGTTATCGTCGCGCCGCTGACGGTTATATTGCCGCGCCTTTGGGGCCTCGGCATCAACGGCGTGTTTTTAGCGGAGCCGGTTTCCAATGTCGTGGGCGGGCTGGCCTGCTTTATTACCATGATATTTGTCATTTATATTCCCCTCGGCCGGCAGGAAAAGGAGCAATTGCCGCTTAACACCGCGCCGGATGAGCGGCATGGATAAAAAAATCTAAAATAGTGGCTGTAATATCGGAGATATTGACATTGGCCAACGAACTTTTTAGTGATATAATTTGAAATTGTTAAAAAAAAAGCAAAGGTGCTTTTATGACCTGTCATAAAGGCACCTTTCCTTGGGTCTTCAGCATCTGAATAACCTTTTCGAAAAGCCTCGGCTGTATGCGCGGATACGTCCACGCGTCGGGCAGCCTGTCCAGCAGCTCTATCTTTTCGATCTCCAGCTCCGGCAGCGGGCCAAGCTTGCTGATCTCGGCGTAATACAGCCTGCCGAACGTCTCGGCCTCGCCGTCCACCACGGAATAAGCGCACATCGGCTCCAGCGTATAATCCAAAGCACCCGTTTCCTCCCACAGCTCACGCCTGGCCGTGTCATTAATCGCTTCACCCGGCTCCCGGTGGCCGCCGGGGCACTCGTATGTATCGCGGTCCCGATGCCTGCAGAAAACCCATTTATCGTCATAACGGGCAATAATAACGGCATACAGGAACGCCGGGTCGTCGACCTCTTGATAAAATTTAATTTTTATCACAAATAACATCCTTTTCTTTATGGATTGTTATAAAACGGCGGGACTGGTTGTCCACTCCTGACCGCCCGTCCGGTTCTCCGGCTTGGGATAGGCCAGCGCATATAAATCGGTGGCCGCGGCTTCCTGCTGAAACATTGAAAGCGCCCTCTCACCAAGCGCTTTGACCCCCGCGGGCTTTGTGACAACAGGCAGGGACGCTTTTTCCTTGATCTCCCGCAACAGCTGCCGGCCCGTCTGGTTCAATGCCAGTACACGGATGTATTCCGGGGGCCGCTTCGTGTCCGCGGCGGTGATGCCGAGCGCGGCGCACAGCGCCATGCGCCTCAGGCGCGAGAGCGCGTAACGCTTTGTTTTAGCCGCATCCAGAACGGCCTCAAACGTCGGCTCTGAGCGGGCAAAGCGCATAAGACGGTCCTCCAGCCCCTCAGAGGCGTCCGGCAGGCGCCGGAACGCGTCATCCGGCAGCATCCGCAGGCGCGACAGAAGCGCAGAATCCAGCGCGTCGATAAATACGGGCCCGCGCCCGCGAGCGGTCTCTTCCTTATAAATCGCCGCGGTGCTTTCCGGCATCAGATGCCACGGCGCGCCGCCCTGCTTGAGTATCCGCCTGAGCTGCGAGGCCGATTCCGGTCCGGCCGAATCATGCGCCGACCCGCGCCGGCAAACCGTGACGGGCGACATCGCCGACGACGTTGACATCAGGGCCTTAAGATACTCCACGCCAAGGATGTTATTGGGCGACTGAAGCACGTCGGCATCATCCCCGATGAGCCGGCGAAGCGCAACGTGGCGCGCCGCGGCATAGGACGCGCCGCTTTTCAGCTCCTGCCGGATGAGTGTCGACGCCGCTTGCGTATTCAGGCTGTCGGCGGCCTTTTGCAGACAGGACGTCTCGCCCGATTCGCTGCCGAACGACAGATGCGTCACAACGCCCAGCGCGTTTAAAACGCGCACACCGCCCAGAGCAAAGCTCTCGGCCGACGACAGCGCGTACGGCACAGGCAGCTCCAGGACGAGGTCGGCCCCGCAGGATACGGCGGCGGCGGCGCGCGTGTGCTTGGAAAATACGGCGATATCGCCCCGCTGGACAAAATTTCCGCTCATGACGCACACGACGGCGCAGCCATTAAGAAGCGCGCGCGTCTCGGCGATATGGCGCAAATGCCCGTTATGGATCGGGTTATATTCACAAATAATGCCGGCCGTTTTCATCAGATTATCTCCAGTTTAACGAAATCTGTTAATCAGAATATAATTTTACAAAAATTCTTGAAATATTACAATTTAAATTATACAATACCGAAAGGCCGTCCGGTCTTTAATGTTTTAACGTTTCATCAGGATACTGTAACGAGGCATCCTCTATTATAACACTATATCAAGGGGTTTGGAAAATGAATGTATTAGTCATCAACGCAGGCAGCTCGTCACTGAAGTACCAGCTGTTCGACATGGAGACCGAGTCGGTCGCCGCCAAGGGCATCTGTGAACGCATCGGTATCGACGGCCGTCTTAAGCACACGGCCCTCATAGACGGCAAGAAAGAGTATAATGCCGAGATATCCATGCCGACGCATTCCGAGGCCATTAACGCCGTTATTGAAAAGCTCACGAGCGAAGACTACGGCGTCATCGGCAGCCTCAGCGAAATCGGGGCTGTTGGCCACCGCGTTGTACACGGCGGCGAAAAATTCTCCGAGAGCGTACTGATTGACGACACGGTCATCGCGGCCATCACCGAGTGCATCCCGCTTGGCCCGCTGCATAACCCGGCCAACCTCATGGGCATCAAGGCCTGCCAGAAGGTTATGCCGAATGTTCCGCAGATTGCCGTTTTCGACACCGCCTTCCACCAGACGATGCCCAAGCACGCCTACATCTATCCACTCCCCTATTTTTATTATGAAAAATACGGCATTCGCCGATATGGCTTCCATGGCACGTCCCATCGTTACGTATCCCAAAAAGCGCTGGAGTTCCTGGGTATTCCCGCGGAAGGCTCCAAGCTCATCACCTGCCACCTTGGCAACGGCTCGTCTCTGGCGGCTATTAAGGACGGCAAATGCATCGACACAACGATGGGGCTTACACCGCTGGAGGGGCTCCCAATGGGTACGCGATGCGGCAGCATCGACCCGGCTATTATCGAAACAATGGCCAACTGCGAAGACCTCTCGCTGCATCAGGTCATGGGCGTATTAAACCGTGATTCGGGCGTTCTGGGCATATCCGGTATATCCTCCGACTTCCGGGACCTGGAAGACGCGGCGCATAAGGGCAATGAAAGAGCCATCCTGGCGCTTGACTGCTTCAATTACTCCTGTGCCAAGTACATCGGCTCTTATATGGCGGCTTTAGGCGGCGCGGACGCCATCGTCTTTACGGCCGGCCTCGGCGAAAACGGCCCTCTCACGAGGCAGGGCATTATCCGTCATTTAAACGGCATGGGCATCTGTATCGACGAGGAGGCCAATGCTTTCAAGGGTAAGCAGCGCGAAATCACCGGCAAGGGCTCAAATGTCCGGATTCTCGTCATCCCGACAGACGAGGAGCTCGTTATCGCGCGGGACACGAAGACGATCGTCGAAAAATAAAAATTTCATCAGGACGCCGGCGTCAGTGTATCACTGTTCGCCGGCGTTTTTTGGCGCGATGGGGCAGGCTGCGCGTAATATTTTTAGTTGACAGGACCGCGCATACCGACTATTCTAAAATCGGCTGTTTATAACGGCCGGAGGGGGACAGGCGTCTTATCGACTGCGTGGATAAGACTACGGCAAAAATACTACAGCCGGCGCAGCGGCGGATTGGGTGATAACTGTGGACATCTTCGATAAATGCTATAATTATACGACAGCCGACGAGACGAAAAAGCAAGGTATCTATCCGTATTTTCATGCGCTCGAGTCCCGGCAGGACGTTGAGGTCATCATGGAGGGCAAACGCCGGATCATGCTGGGCTCCAACAATTATCTCGGACTTACGACGCATCCGGAAATCATTGAGGCCGGCATCAAGGCCTTCGAAAAATACGGCTCAGGCTGCAGCGGTTCGCGCTTTTTAAACGGCACGTTGGAGATGCATCTGGAGCTGGAAGCCGAGCTGGCCGATTTCGTCGGCAAAGAGTCTGCCGTCACCTTCTCCACGGGCTTCCAGTCCAATCTTGGTATCATCAGCGCCATCGTCGGCCACGGCGATACCGTTATCTGCGACCGGGAAAATCACGCGAGTATTTACGACGGCTGCCGGCTCAGCTATGGAAAAATGGTGCGCTACCCGCACAGCAATATGGAAGAGCTTGAGCGCATCCTTCAGAATATTCCCGAGGACGCGGGCAAGCTCATCGTCACAGACGGTGTATTCAGTATGGGCGGCGACATCGCCAAGCTTCCCGAAATCGTGGCGCTGGCTAAAAAATATAACGCCCGCACAATGGTGGACGACGCGCACGGCCTGGGCGTCATGGGAAATGGCGGGCGTGGAACAGCCGATTACTTCGGCCTGACCGACGAAGTCGATATTTTGATGAGTACTTTCAGCAAATCCCTGGCAAGCCTGGGCGGCTATATGGCCGCCGACGAAAAAATTGCCGATTTTGTGCGCCATAATTCCCGGCCCTTTATCTTCTCGGCCTCCATGACGCCGTCGAGCTGCGCAACGGCGCTCGCAGCACTCCGTCACCTGAAAAAAAATCCCGAGCTTCCCAAGCGGCTTTTGGAACTGGCCGCCTACGCGCGCGACGGGCTCATTCGTCACGGGTTGGAGATAAAAATGTCCACGACGCCGATCATACCAATTTATACATACGAGATTACCAATACGCTCGTCAAGGCCAAGGAGCTTTATGACGCGGGTGTCTACGTCAATCCGGTGCTTCCGCCGGCCACGCCGCAAAACGAATGTCTTTTACGCACCAGCTATATGGCCACACTCACCGAGCCGCTTCTGGACGAGGCTGTGGATATTATAAGGAAAGTGCTGGTGGGATAGGTTGTCAAAGGTTATTTTACTGACTGGCGGCAGCAAAGGTATCGGCTACGCAACCGCTAAAAGCTTTGCCGAAAAGGGCTGCAAAATCTATGAAATCAGCCGCAGGGATATTCATAATCCCGGCGTTACGCATATTGCCGGAGACGTCACAGACGTCACCGACGTCGAATCGGCCGTTATGGGCATCATTGAGCGCGAGGGAAAGCTCGATGTGCTCGTATGCAACGCCGGCACAATTTTGTCGGGAGCCGTCGAGTTTTTGCGCCCCGAGGAAATCAAAAAGCTCATGGAGCTTAACGTTTACGGCGTCATCAACACCGTGCGGGCCGTTCTGCCGTATATGCGCGCCGCCGGCGGCGGGCGCATTGTTGTCCTCAGCTCAATGGCCGCCGTCTTCCCCGTGCCGTACCACACGTATTATTCCGTCTCCAAGGCCGCCGTCCGCGCGTTTGCGTTTGCGCTTTCAAACGAGGTGAAGGATTTCGGTATCAGCGTATGTACGGTGCTGCCCGGGGATACGAACTCCGATCAAATTCGCTATAAGGTCCATGACGGAGACGAGATTTACGGCGGTCGGATTAGCCGTTCTGTCGGCGTGATGGAGCACGACGAAAAAAACGGCATGACGCCGGAAACCGTCGGACAGAAAATCAGTGCCATCGCTTTAAAAAAGCGTGTTAAACCCTATTATCCTATTGGCTTCATGTCAAAGCTTGAGGTATTCATCAACCACATCGTGCCCGCGTCCTTAGTCCGGCGCATTGTGGGTATGATGTACGCAAAATAATGTATAATGATATATCATGGGCATTGTATTGACATTTCAATTTTCAAATGGTAAACTATCTAGGCCGCTTTGACCGGGCTTTAAGCGAAAACTTTGGTTTTCCGCCCCCGAGAGCGAGTCTCTAAACAAGAGGTGAAACAGAATGTATGCTATTATTGAAACCGGCGGCAAACAGTACAGCGTCAAAGAAGGCGACGTGGTATTTATTGAAAAGCTCCCGCTTTCCGCCGAGGAAAAGGTTACGTTTGATAAGGTTCTTGCGGTCGTAGGCGACGGTGTCCAGAAATTCGGCACGCCGGCCGTCGAGGGCGCGAGCGTAACGGGGACGATCGTCAAAAACGGCAAGTCTAAAAAGATCATCGTTTACAAGATGCATCCGAAAAAGAACTACCGCAGAAAGCAGGGCCATCGTCAGCCCTATACGAAGGTACAGATTGATAAAATCTCGGTCTAAGAGATTTTCTTAAACACACGAAATCTGGAGGTGTAAGCTATGGCACATAAAAAAGGCGTCGGCTCAACGAAAAACGGCCGCGACAGCAAGTCCAAGCGCCTGGGTCCCAAGCGGGCCGACGGGCAGTTCGTGCTGGCCGGCAACATCCTCGTCCGTCAGCGCGGCACGAAAATCCATCCGGGTAACAACGTTGGCCGCGGCAGCGACGACACGCTGTTCGCCCTTAAGGACGGCAAGGTCTGCTACGAGCCCTTCGGGCGCGACCGCAAGCGCGTTTCGGTCTACGAGGATCTCGCTCAGTAACATATGGGAATAATAAAAGGCTGCTTGAAAGCAGCCTTTTGACTGTCGAAAAAGCCGCACCCGCGGCTTTTTCGACAAGCTGGTAGGGGCGATTTGTTAATCGTCCCTATTATTTTTTCTTTTTAAATTTTTCAAATAGCAAGCTCAGAAAATACAGCGGCGCGGAAAAGCCAGCGGCGATGTCGGCTGCGCTGCCGAAAAAGCCCAGCAGGCCCTGCCCCTCGGTCCCGTCGTGCACCATAAACGTGCGCGTCGACGTCGGGCCGCGCACGCCCATTTCGTCCAGATCTATCGCGCCGTTCCGGACGACGGCGGACCGAAACAGGGTTACGACCTTAAAACGGATATGCTCCTCGAGCTTTTCAAAGCCCTCTATGAGATTTTTATTGTAATGCGTAAGCGGGTCGCCCTTCACCCGCCCGATCATCTGTGCCTCGTCCTGAAGGCTGTCCAGAAAAAGCAGATGATCCGCCCAGGCACTGTTCATCGCGTAGAGCAGTATGAGCCGCTCGGCCCGCCCGAGCTCAGCCTCCCCCACCGACTTGCGAAGCTTTTCGTACAGCTCAGGGTCCTCTTTATTCAAAAGGGATACGTCGGTATGCCCGAGCAGGATATCTTCGCGCTTTTGATGGACGATCTTACGCTGGTCCTCGACGATGCCGGCATATTTAAAAAGCGTCACCTTCGCGTCAAACTGCTGTCCCTCCACAACCTTTTGTGTGTGCACGATGGCCTTATAAAACTGCGGATTTGTTAGCGGACGTACGGAGCGCGTATCACGGAGCTTTTCCGGTATGCTCTCATACAGGCCGTAGCGGGTGACAAGGTTATCCTCCAGACTTATGAAAAACCGGCTTTCACCGGGGTCGCCCTGCCGGCCGGCACGGCCGCGCAGCTGGTTGTCGACCCGGACGCTCTCGTGCCGGTTTAAGCCCATGACGTACAGGCCGCCGAGCTCCCGGACCGTTTCATAATCCGCGCCGTCCTTTCCACCCAAACGAATGTCGACGCCACGCCCGGCCATATTTGTTGAGATGGTGACGGTTCGCAGCCGGCCGGCGCCCGCGATGACCTCGGCCTCCGCCGCGTCATTTTTAGCGTTAAGGACAACAACGCCCGGGATATGCGGGCGCAGCAGCTCTGCCAGCAGCTCCGATTCTTCAACGCTCGACGTGCCGATGAGTACGGGCCTGGCCACCGAGTACGCTTTCACGGCCTCGGACACCACGGCGTCGTACTTTACCTTTTTATGCGTAAAGATGACGTCCGGCCTATCTTCGCGAATACACAGCCGGTGAGATGGGATAACGGCGACGCTCCGGCCATAAAACCGCAGAAGCTCGGCCGCTGCCGGCGCAGCCGTACCCGTCATACCGGCAAAATCCGGGTACAGACGCAGAAAGTTCTGCAGAGTAATACTGTTCATAACCTTACCCTGCGTCTTGGGCTTCAGTCCCTCCTTGAGCTCGACGGCGGTGTGCAGCCCCTCGGACCACTGGCGGCCCAGCGCAACGCGTCCCGTGTGTTCGTCAACAAGCAGAATCTCGCCGTCCCGGATGATATAATCGACGTCGCGCTTGAGAAGCCGCTGTGCCTGCACAATAACGACCGCCTTGGCGGCCAGGTCCAGATTATCGTCGTCGTACAGATTTGCCAGCCCCAGCTTTTCCTCCAGGTAGGCAATACCCGCTTCCTCAAGGTACACAACACTGCCATTTTCATCGGTGCTGAAATGCACGCCCGGTTCCATTTGTGCCGCGTATTCGTACAGCCGCTCGTCGATAGTATTATCAGCCGGCTCATCACCGGCGATGACGAGCGGTATTCTGGCCTCGTCAATCAGGATAGAATCCGCTTCGTCGATAATGGCAAAATGAAAGGGTCTGTGAACGACATTTTCTGGTTCGTATGCCAGAAAGCCGCGCAGGTAATCAAACCCGGCTTCCTTCGCCGTTACGTACGTCACGTCGGCCCCGTAAGCTTCTTTTCTCGCCTCCGGCGTCATCCCTTCGGCGATATGGCCTACGGATATTCCAAGCATCCCATACACCGGCGACATCCATTCGGCGTCCCGCCGAGCCAGATAATCATTAAACGTCAGGATATGCACGCCTTTCCCCATCAGCGCCTTTAAATACGCCGTGAAGACCGCTGCGAGCGTCTTCCCTTCCCCGGTAGCCAGCTCAATGATAAAGCCGTCGGCCATCGCCGCAGCGGCCATGAGCTGGTTATCATGCGTCGTGAGACTCAGTGTACGGCGTACGGCTTCATAGGTGAGGGCAAATGCTTCGGCCTTTAGCGTTGCTTCCGCCGCCCCATCCATTGCGCGTTCCCGCAATGCAAGTGAACGGGCAGCCAGCTCTTTATCGGATAGGTCTGAATAATCAGATGCTTTAACAGCGTCAGACACATGACGAAAACGCTTTAAGTCACATTCTATATTCTTTAAGTTAACCATTTTCAAGTCTCCGTTTCATTATTTAATGACGAGAAAAACAGCAGACAAGACCATGGCCTCGCCATGGTTTTGGACTGCTGTTTTAAATCGAAGACTTATTCGTTTTTCTGTGTGCGGAGCTTTAAGGACACAAAAACACACGGCATCGGCGCTTTAATAAGGCAGGCCGAAGCCATAAACGTAACGATCAGGATAAATGGCGCAAGATCCGTCAGGCTCAGGCACAATAATATTACAAAGGCGGTAAATGCGGCCGCGAGAATAATGACTACTTGTATGCTTTTTGCTTTCACGGTCTCCCCACCTTTCATCAGATATCTGGATTATAGTCCCGCTGCCGCAAAATGTCAAACACCCGACTCAGCGAAACGCGGCAAAATGGCGCACGTCCCCGGCTTCCTAATTGACACGGCGTAAAAAAGCCTATACGATGTGTGTAACTAGACATAAAGGGGCGTATCCAATGAGATATATCCTGTCGCTGGACCAGGGCACCACGAGCTCCCGCGCTATTTTGTTTGACGAGCAGCAGAACATCGTGGCCTCGGCCCGGCGCGAGCTGAGTCAGATTTTTCCGCGGGAGGGCTGGGTTGAGCAGGACCCGATGGAGATCTTTTCGTCGCAGTATTCGGTCATGATGGAGGCGGTAGCTAAAAGCGGCGCGGACGTGCGCGACATCACGGCGCTCGGCATTGCCAACCAGCGCGAGACAACCATTGTGTGGGAAAAAGCAACGGGCCGCCCCGTCTATAACGCCATCGTCTGGCAGTGCCGGCGAACGTCTGATATGATCGATGCGCTGGTGGCCGGCGGGCACGGCGATACCATCCGGCAGACGACAGGACTTGTGCCGGACGCCTACTTTTCCGGCCCTAAAATTCAGTGGATACTGGACAACGTCACAGGCGCGCGAGAAAAAGCCGAGCACGGCGAGCTGCTCTTCGGCACGGTGGACACCTGGCTCATGTGGAAGCTGACGAACGGCCGCGTCCACGCGACCGACCGGACGAACGCCAGCCGCACAATGCTTTATAATATCCAGACGCTCAAATGGGACGATACTCTGCTGAAGCTAATGGACATCCCGCGCGCCATGCTGCCGGCCGTCCGAGAATCGAGCTTTATTTACGGGCATGTACCGATTCAGGACGTCTTCATCCCCATCGCCGGGGTCGCCGGAGACCAGCAGGCGGCGCTCTTCGGCCAGACGTGCTTTTATAAGGGCGAGGCAAAAAACACCTACGGTACTGGCTGTTTTCTCCTGATGAATACGGGTGACGAGCCGATTGCCAGCAAAAACGGGCTCGTCACAACCATCGCCGCCACGCCGTCCGGCAGCGTCGGGTACGCGCTGGAGGGCAGCGTCTTCACGGGGGGCGCCGTCGTGCAGTGGCTGCGTGACGAAATGCGCTTTTTTTCGGAAAGCGCAGACTGCGAATATCTGGCCACAAAAGTCCGCGACACGGGGGGTGTTTATCTTGTCCCGGCGTTTAACGGGCTCGGCGCGCCGTACTGGGACATGTACGCCAGGGGCCTGCTCGTCGGCATTACGCGCGGCACAAAGCGTGAGCACATCATCCGCGCGGCGCTTGAGGCAATCGCCTATCAGTCGGCCGATCTCGCAGCGTCGATGGAGGCCGATACGGGAATCAGGATCGGCGACCTGAATGTTGATGGCGGCGCGTCTCAAAACGGTTTTCTGATGCAGTTCCAGGCTGATATCCTCGGGCAAAGCGTCCTGCGTCCGCTGGTATTTGAAACGACTTCACTCGGTGTGTGCTACCTGGCCGGGCTGTCTGCCGGCGTCTGGGACGGGCTTGACGAAATCAAAAGCCTGTGGCAGTGCGGCCATCGTTTTGAACCGGCGCTTGACGGAGTAACACGGCAGAAGTTACTGGACGGCTGGCATAAAGCCGTCGGCCACAGCCTGGGCTGGACACGATAAATAGGTTGCATTAAAAAGGCGGCCATCGTATAATAAGCTCACATAAAGGAGGAGAACTCCATGCGCATTAAGATTACCTCAGACAGCACCTGCGACCTGACGAAGGATCTGCTGGAAAAGCATGATATCCATATTTTCCCCCTGACGATCATCAAAAGCGATAACGGCGGCGAATACCTGGACGGTATCGAGATTCAGCCTCAGGATATCTTCGACTATGTCGAAAACGGCCGGGGCGTTACACATACCTCCGCGGTCAACGTCTCCGATTTTGAAGAAAAGTTTAAGGAATTTTCAACGGATTACGACGCTGTTTTGTATATCGGCATCAGCAGTGACTTTTCTGCCTGCTACCAGAACGCTGTTATAGCCGCGCAGGATTTTGACAACGTATATAGCTTTGATTCACGCAACCTTTCTTCCGGCGTCGGCCATATCGTGCTGGACGCCGCTTTGATGGCGGAGTCCGGGATGGACATTCAGGATATCATCGACACGCTCGGAACGATGACCGGCAAGGTCGAGGCCAGCTTCGTCATTGACACGCTCAAGTACCTTCACCGGGGCGGGCGATGCTCCGGCGTGGCGGCGCTGGGCGCAAACGTTCTAAAGCTCAAGCCCTGCATTGAGGTCAAAGACGGCAAAATGGACGTCGGCAAAAAATACCGGGGCAACTTTGACAAGGTCATCCTCCAGTACGTCCAGGATAAGCTTGCCGGGCGCGATGATCTTGATCTCAGGCGCATCTTCATTACACACCCGCCGGGCTTGGACCGGAAGATCATCGATTCCGTCTTCGAAGCCGTCCGGACATACGGCAATTTCGAAGAAATCATTGAAACGGATGCCGGCTGCACAATCTCGCATCACTGCGGACCCGTCTGTCTGGGCGTTTTGTTTTACCACAAATAATTTACATATTATAACGCCTCACGCCGAGATATTATCGACCGTTAAAAAGCCGCTCCAGCGGCTTTTTTATTCATGCAGGATTCTTGCACGGCCGCGTTCGCAGCAAAACACTTATCGAGATTGAAATAACGCCTCATGCTGAGGCGTTATTTTTTTATAGCAAGCTGTCATTTTATTGTATTTATGATATAATCAGGCTAACCCTTGGCAGTATTTAGTCTATTTTATTTAAAGGAGATAACAGCCTATGTACCGAATAAAGAAATTCCTGACACTTTTTCTTACTCTGGCGCTTCTGTGCGGGCTTTGCGGATTAGCGTCGTTATCCGCCGTGGCCGCGGCGACGACCGTTCAGCCGAGCAGTTCAAAGGTCATGATCGACGGAACAGCCGTCTCCTTTCAGGCCTACAACATCGACGGCTATAATTATTTCAAGCTGCGCGATATCGCCATGGCTATTAACGGAACGGAAAAGCAATACGAAGTCGGCTATGACGATGCGTCAAACGCCATCTCTCTGACATCGGGCCGACCTTATACACCGGTTGGCGGAGAGCTTATTGTCTCTGATGATCTAAGCAGCCGGGGAGCAACGGCCTCCGCCGCCAAGGTCTACCTTGACGGCGCGGAGATCAGTCCACGCGCTTATTTCATCGACGGCAACAACTACTTCAGGCTGCGGGATGTCGGCGCAGCCATTGATTTCGGCGTCATATGGGGCAACACCGGCAATACGATTACAATCGACACCTCCAGCGCCTATGTCAGTGATATGGTCGGTTTCTTCGATCCCGGCTACTACTACACGAATAATCCGGAATATAGCGTCATGTACATGATGAGTGCGGAAGGTAGTATATATAACGCATTCCGCAACTCGTTTAAGAGCTGGGCTGATAAGCTCAACTGTACTTATGACGATTTCTCTTCCGGAGGTGACAATGATCTGTTCCTTGAAAGCCTTGAAACGTACACCTTAGCGGGGACGGACGGTTTTTTACTGGATGCGGACAGCGCTTTATATCCCCGTATAAGCGAGCTTATGACGGAACTAAACGTTCCCTGGATGAGCTGCATGACGCAGGCTCTGGATGACAACGGACAGAAAGCGCATCCGGCCGTTATCTATGACAACTATGATATCGGCGCCAAAATGGCGCAATGGACGATCGACTACGCGAAAAAGACCTGGCCGGACGCCGACCCGGCGGAGATCGGCATGCTCTCCTTAGACTTCTCCATTGCGCCGGCGCTTCATGATCGTACGGTCGGCGCGCAGGACGTCTGGAATGAGGCTTATCCGGACCAAGAATCAAACTTCTACGTTGGTGACGGCGTTACGGGTCCGTTGGTCAGTGACACCGCATATGTTCTGTCCAGCGCTGCATTTGCCTCTGATCCGGATATCCAGTACTGGCTGATCTGCGCGTGTATTGACGATTATGCCAATGGCGCGGCTCAGGCTGCCGAAGCCGCCGGGATCGATGATCGCTGCGTCGTTGTTACGTGCGGCGGCACGCCGCTGATGGAACAGTGGGATGACGGGCAAGAAAGCTGCTGGAAGGCGGCTCTGTACACTGACTATGCTCTTTATTCGGAACCGCTTATCTGCGGCCTTTACGCCATGATGAACGGCGACGCGACAGCCGAAACGCTCTGGCCGGAATGGATTAATAAAAACGCCGGAGACGCTTATGCGTCTGTTCAACTGCCTATGGTTTTTATCACGCAGGGTAACTATACGGAATATCTGGAGTGGGTCGATTCCTATACAGGCTTTAACAACTATGATTACGCTTACGGCGGTACACAGTATGAGCTGCGTGCGACGCCACCGGATTCCTACAACAGTTAATAATTATAAAACTGGGGCGGCTTATGCCGCCCCGTCAGTACTTATGAGCGTGTACCAACCGCCTTTACGCCATAAGCAACAGATCATTGCGTGACAGACCAGCCGCAAATTGCTATACTGAGACCGAGGTGATCGGCAACATAATGAACACAGTATCCAAAAACATCCGTCGGCTGAGAAAACGCGACGGCATTTCCCAGGAAAAGCTGGCCGAAAAGCTGTGCGTAACGCGCCAGGCCGTATCAAGCTGGGAAACCGGCAAAACCCAACCGGATATCGACACCCTCATTGCTATCGCATCGGCGTTTGACACAGACGTCAACACGCTCATATATGGGGAGTCGGCTGTCGCCAAGCAAACTGATACCCGCAAATACCGTCGGCTCATTTACATAACGGCTGCTATCAACGTTGTCTTTATTTTGCTTGCGATATTTTTGGTTCCGTATCTAAGGTATTTGGCAAGTTGCTATTATAAAGCGATGCCCATGTGGATTTATCAAATCTGGGCACGACCTATATGGGTCATTAGCGCAGCTGTTATGTTTTTAAGCATTTTGTCGCTGTGGAAAGATATACGGATCACAAACATGAGGTTAAAAACGTCTATTTTATGGTTTGGAATACTTATGATTGGTTTTTACATCCTTGGTGCCACGGACATGTGGTTTAACTTCATGCCGTTGCCCTTAGAAATAGCAATACTGCCGGCGAAGTGTGCTTCTAATCCGATGGTTTTCCTCATTCCCGGCACAGCCTTATTTTTTGGCCTTAACAAATAACAGACCGGCTGCCGCCCGGCCTCAAACTGAAAAAAAAGCCGCTTCCGCGGCTTTTTTTCCATAAGATAGGGACGCCGATAGGCGTCCAGTTTTCAGGCCTTACCCGCGCCGTATCGCATGGGGCAGACAACGCGGCAGGCGTTGCATTTGGTCACCTCAAAGCCACGCTCATTCGTGGAGTATGTATTCATCCGGCACAGCTTCTGATTGACGGTGACGCCGTCGAGCGCGCCGGCCGGACAGGCTTCGATACAAAGCCGGCAGTCCGGCAGACAGACGCTTTCGAGCAGCTCGTCCGACGGCAAATCCAGGCTTGTGAGCACCGCGCCGATATTGAGCGTGTTGCCGAAATCCCGGCTTAAAAGCATGGTGTTCTTTCCGAGCGTCCCAAGGCCGGCAAGGACGGCGGCGTGTCGCATCGACAGTATGCCCCGTCCCTCCAGATCGTCGGGATTCCAGTAATCGTACGGATCGTCCGACGGGATGGGTACGGCATAGCCGTGAAACCGGCGCTCGATCTCCAGCGCAGCATAAAAGGCGATACGGTCCAGCTCAATGCGCGATATGCGGCTGAACTGCTTGTAAACGATCCTCGGGCTGACCATTGTCGTCCCGATGGGGATCGCGATGCCGAAAACTACGACGGACCGGCAGTCCGGAAAAATATCACGCGGACCGAAGCCCTCGGGCGCGGCTGCAAAGCGGTCAATATTCGCCACGCCGCACACGTCCGCGCCAAGGCGCGTGAAAACCTTGCGGATATCGTCCTTCATGTATCGTCCTCCTTATAGCTAAAACAGTGTTCCCCCACAGGGCGGCTTTGTCGTAAAGCTGCTCTAAGCGAGGGAACATTTTTTATCTGAGTTTCGCGTAATGCGCGCTGGAGTATGTATACAGCTCGTCGTACACGGCCTTTTTAATATCGGGGTCCGGCGTCATAACGGACGCCAGTACGCGTCCGCGTCCGGCATACTTGTCGACGTATTCGCGCACAAGCGCGCGCACCTCGGCTTCCGTGATCCCGCACCGGTCAAGGCCTGTAATCGGGATGGTAAACGTCATTTTATCGCCGTAATCGCGTTTGAGCATGTCGAAATCGTTAATCGGCTGGGGTGTCCACGCGGTGAGGCCCATGTCAACGAGGTCCTCAATGTACTGCTGCGTCAGGCCGCAGGAGTGCAGCTCAACGTATTTGCCGCGCCCGCGCAGGTACTGGATAATACGCTTGGCCTGCGGTTTAATTATATTCTTAAACATCTGATCGGAGAAAAAGCCGGCGCGCTGCGTCCCCCAGTCGTCGCCATAAATAATCGTATCGATCGGCTCATAATATTGGAAGAGCTTATCAAGGACCTGAATCTTATAATCGGCAACCGCTTCGAAAAAGGCCTGTACCTCCTCCGGCTCCTCGATAAGCGCAGCCAGTGCCTCGTCAAACGGGATGACCTCATGCAGGCGCTCAAAGCAGCCCTCAGCCGTATGAAACACATGCAGCCGGTCCGGATCATAGACCTGCTTTTGATAGGCCGCGTCGCCCGCCCAGTCCACCGCCTCGAGGTCCGGGAAAACAAGCTCCTCGCGCCATTTGGAAAAATCGCTCACAAGCCGTGTGCCGGGCTTTACCATGCTCCCCTGTACCTCTTCAACCCATACCCACTCGACGCCGAACCAATCCTTGCCGTCGGCCTCGTACATCGGATGCTCCAGTATGACGTCCGGCCAGACCCATTGATTGTCGTACATCCAGATGGGAAGCCAGTACGGCACCTCGCCGTCATAGACGCGTTTGAGATTTTCGCGCGCCGTGATCGGGCGTGGCGGCATTGGGGGTGGGTTTTGCTGACACAGCCAGGAAAAAGATCCGTAGCGCTGCCGGGATTCTCTCGTTTTGTTCAAAACCGGTTTTCCTCCTTATATCATCCTCCGTGGCTTACGCGGCCTGCCAACGGGGCTTTTTATGAAATTGTTATTTCACCCTCATCAGTCTCGCTGTGCTCGACAGCTTCACCCAAGAGAAGCCTTTACTTCTAGCGGCGGAGCCTTCTTTGCGTTATATAAAATCTCACGGGCACAACGGGTCATAGGGGCGAAGCCCCTATATCTTTAGGGCGGATGGGCAGGCATTTATTCGTAGCCGTTGGGATTGTTTTTCTGCCAGTTCCATGCGTCCCGGCACATATCCTCGAGCGTATAGGACGCCGTCCAGCCGAGCGTCAGCGCAGCTGTTGCCGAATCGGCGTACATCTCAGGGATATCGCCTTCCCGGCGCGCTGCAACCTCGTATGGAATTTTTATATCGTTGACATTTTCAAACGCGTTCACAATATCCAAAACGCTGTAACCGACGCCGGTACCAAGATTAAACGCGGACACGCCCGAGTGCTTCTCACAGTATTGAAGCGCCGACACATGGCCGCGCGCCAGGTCGACCACGTGTATATAGTCACGCACGCCCGTACCGTCCCGTGTCGGATAGTCGTCCCCGAAAACGCTGAGCTTTTCAAGCTTTCCCACGGCAACCTGCGTGATATACGGCATGAGGTTGTTGGGAATCCCATTTGGCATTTCGCCGATCCGGCCGCTGGGGTGTGCGCCGACCGGATTAAAATACCGCAGCAGCACAGCCGACAGCGCCGGGTCGGCCACGCCGGCGTCCTTGATAATCTGTTCGATGAAAAGCTTCGTACTGCCATACGGATTGGAGCACGGGCCGGTCTTCATGGTTTCTGTGAGCGGCAGCTTGTCCGGCGTACCGTACACCGTTGCCGACGAGCTGAATATGAGGGTGTTGACACCGAAGCGCGCCATCGTCTCCAGCAGCGTCAGCGTACAATCTATATTATTGCGATAATAACGCAGCGGCTGTTTTACCGATTCGCCGACGGCCTTAAGTCCCGCGAAATGGATTACGCCGTCGATATCATTTTTATCGAAGACATTTTCAAGCGCGTCTTTGTCGGCAACGTCCGCGGTGAAAACCGAGACGTTTTTTCCCGTCAGCTCTTCTATACGGCGTACGACCTCCGGCGAACTGTTTGAAAAATTATCAACAATGATTACGTCATAGCCGGCCGTTAGTAATTCAACAGCCGTATGCGAACCGATATAGCCGGCTCCGCCGGTGAGAAGAATGCTCATACTGCCCTCGCCTCCAAGGTTATCTATCAAAATTATTCCGGTCTCTTGGTTAACTATACCATACATTTTTACACCGGGCAATCATGATTAACGTATAGTGTTCTAACGCTTAAAACAGACGCTTAAATGCCGTTTTTTGCCGCTTTCAGAACGCATTATAAAAAAAAAACAGCTAATCCTAAAAGCAAGACAAATTGAGAAGGTGATGAAAAACGAGCACTAAACATGTCGGCGCGCAGAGCGTCAGTCTTCCCAACCCGCCGTCCGTCGCTGCCAGCGCCTGCGTTGTCGGCAAAAAAGAGGGCGAGGGCCCGCTTCGCGACAGCTTTGATCTCGTCAGCGAGGATTCATATTTCGGCGAAAAGACCTGGGAAAAAGCCGAGAGTACCATGCAGAAAACGGCTCTGAGCAAGGCACTGGATAAAGCCAGCCTTCCACCATCGGCCATTGAATTTATCTTTGCGGGAGACCTTTTAAACCAATGCATCGGCTCGGCGTTTGGCCTGCGTGAAACGGGCATTCCGTTTTTCGGCCTCTACGGCGCGTGCTCAACGATGGCAGAAAGCCTTGCGCTGGCCGCGATGACAATTGACGGCGGGTATGCCGACCGCACAGCCGCCGTAACTTCGTCACATTTCTGCAGCGCGGAGCGTCAGTTCCGCCTGCCACTGGAATACGGCGGACAACGCGTGCCGACAGCCCAGTGGACCGTAACGGGCGCGGGCGCCGTCGTTCTCACAAGCGACGGCCCCGGACCGTATATCAAGCATATAACAGCCGGCCGGATCGTCGACGCCGGCATTAAGGACGCCAACAACATGGGCGCGGCAATGGCGCCGGCGGCTTACAGCACGCTCAGCGCCCATTTTCAGGATCTTGGGTTAAAGCCCTCTGACTACGATTTAATCGTCACGGGAGACTTAGCCGCGCTTGGCAGCGCCATACTGATCGATTTCTTTAAAAATGACGGCGTTGACCTGTCGCATAATTATAACGACTGCGGCCTGATGATCTTCTCCCGCGAGGGGCAGGATGTCCACGCGGGTGCCTCCGGCTGCGGCTGCTCGGCCAGCGTGCTGGCCGGCACCCTGATTCCCGGCATGCGCGAGGGCCGATGGAAAAAAATTCTTTTTGCGGCAACCGGCGCGCTGCTGTCACCCACGTCAACGCTGCAGGGCGAGAGCATCCCCTGTATCTGCACGGCCGTCGCGCTGTCAACAACGAAATAAGGAAGGGTCAAGCGATGGATGTTTTTTTTGAGTATCTCAAAGCGTTTGCCGTCGGCGGCGCGTTTTGCCTTATTGGTCAGATATTTATCGATAAAACAAAGCTGACACCTGCCAGAATCCTCACCTCTTACGTCGTTGCCGGTGTGATTTTAGGCGCTGTTGGCTTATACAAGCCGCTCGTGGAATGGGCCGGCGCCGGAGCCACGGTTCCGCTGACCGGTTTTGGCTACCTTTTAGCCGAGGGCGTTAAAAAAGCCGTTGAGGAAAAGGGTGTGCTCGGCATCTTTACAGGCGGGTTTACCGCCGCCGCCGGCGGTATCGCCGCCGCCGTCTTTTTCGGCTATGTCATCGCGCTGCTGTCAAAGCCGGGCGACAAAAGCTAGGGAGCTGTCGGCATTGCCGACCGGGGCGTTATTAAAAGCAGGTTATATAAACCAAAAGCCGCCTGGGGCAATGCGCTCCGGGCGGCCTGTCTTTTATATTGCGGCGCTTATTCTGCCTTCGTAGTATGTACAAACTTAATCTTGTTGTCGACGGCGTACTGCTCTGCTAAAGAGCCCTCCTTGACGCCAAGGATCATGCCGCGCCGGTGATAAAAGGCGGCGTCGCCGATTTTAGAGACCTTATCGGGTACATTGATCCGGTCGAGCCGGATGCAGTCGTAAAAGGCGCTCTCACCGATCTTACTGACGTTTTCACCCATCTCAACGCTTTGCAGGTGCTCGCCCATCCGGAAAGCCCAGTCGTCAATATCGACGACGTTTTTGCCGATCACGACGGTTTCAAGATACTTACAGCCATAAAAACAGTCGTTGCCAATGCGCAGCGTTTCGTTGGGAATGACGACTTTTTTGATATTAATACAGTTTCTGAAAGCGCCCATGCCGATTGAAATGACGCTTTCGGGTATCTCGATCGCTTCAAGTTCCGTCAAGAAGGCAAACGCGTAGTTGCCGATGTACTTGAGGCCGGGCGGCAGCTTCATCTCACGCACGTACGTACAGCCGCGAAAAGCGCCATGATAGATCGTCGTAACCGTGTCGGGAATGGTAATACTCGTAAACTTGACGCGCCAGGCCATCGCAAAGCAGTCAAACCCGATGTGGGTGACGGGCAGGCCGTCGATCTCGGCGGGGATATCCACATTGCGTTTAAGGCCGATGTATTTGACGAGCTCAATATGGTCGTCATAAACGTTGTAGATGTAATCGGTATTTTTCCGGGAGGTGCTGACCTCGGTCGCCACGCCTGTCTGCGTACGCTCGTAATACGGATCATGAGCTTTAAGGTTCATACGGCCGCGCCGGAGATAGGCGATGTCGTTTAAGACAATCGTGACCGGGCCGTCCTCCCTGTCCAGCACCGATGATTTATCAATATCGATCTGCTGTGTTTTCAGCTCTTCGGACGCCATTTCAAGCAGTGAGGCGTACTCGTCCGTCAGGTTGGAAAAATCCCTGACGGCGCTTTGCATATGCTCAAGCTCCTCGACAAAGGACGTCTGAATATCGTTTGTCCACAGCTCCTGCAGCTCTTTTGACAGATAATTCATCTTTTGAATGTAATAATCGTGCTGGCTGCGGATCGAGCGCATTTCGAGCGCTTTCTCTTTTAAAAAGGCCGGCGTCACCTGCGGCTTTTGCGTTTCATACGGGTTTTTCATGCCGAATTTCATCAGCAGCCGGATTACAAAAAAGCGAAACCGGTTGTTTGTCTCGCCCATACGAAAACCAGCCATACCGCTCATCCAATTATCAGGCAAAATGTCATCTCCTTTTTCTTCGGCCAACTGAAGCACTAGTGCCGATTGACCAATCGGACCCGGCCGAAACGGGTATCAATTTATTACTTATAACTATAAGATGCCGGCGTTTGTTCGTCAATACTTTTTTAAGCTGCCCGTCTGGAGTGAAAAGGAATACCAGAAAAAACCGCCGGATATACGCCAAGTCTTTTATGGCAAGCAGACAGGCCCTCTCAGCTTATAGCTGAAAGGGCCTAATTTTTGTTCCTGTTTAGTTATACGCCGGCTGTCTGTTCGGCTGGTTCAGGTGCTTCGACCGGATTGGCTCTCAACTTGATTTTACCGTCTTCACCTGTGACGATCACCTTATCTCCGCTTTTAATGCTGCCGTCGAGAATCTTCTCGGCGATGGCATCCTCAACGGCGTTCTGGATGGCCCGGCGCAGCGGCCGTGCGCCATACACGGGGTCAAAGCCCTTGTCGCTTAACAGGTCGATGGCCTTATCGTCTGCCGAAACAGCGATACCCATCGCCCGCACGCGGTCCATAACCGTCTCAAGCATCTTGGCGCTGATATCCCGGATATTCTCTCGGCTGAGCTGATGGAAGACAATCGTCTCGTCCACGCGGTTTAAGAATTCCGGCTTAAACATCCGCTTGAGTTCATCCATGACGGCGCTTTTGATAGTCTCAAATTTCGACGCTTCCTCATCGGCGGCAGCCATGGCAAAGCCAAGTTTTTTCTGCTTGTCAGTAATATTGCGCGCGCCGACGTTCGACGTCATGACGATGATCGTGTTCTTGAAGTCAACCCTTCTGCCCTGCGCATCTGTGAGGATGCCGTCCTCCATGATCTGCAGCAGGATGTTGAAAACGTCCTCATGCGCCTTTTCGATCTCGTCAAACAGGAGCACTGAGTACGGACGGCGGCGGACCTTCTCCGTCAGCTGGCCACCCTCGTCGTAGCCGACATAACCCGGCGGCGAGCCGATAAGCTTGCTGACAGTATGCCGCTCCATATATTCCGACATATCCACGCGAAGCATTGCGTTCTCATCGCCAAACAGCGCTTCAGCCAGCGCCTTGCACAGCTCCGTCTTGCCGACGCCCGTCGGCCCCAGGAACAGAAAGCTGCCGATAGGCCGCTTGGGGTCCTTAAGCCCGACTCTGCCGCGCCTCAGCGCCTTGGCCACGGCCGACACAGCGTCGTCCTGGCCGACAACCCGCTCATGCAGGACTTTTTCCATGTTGAGAAGGCGTTCGCTTTCATCCTGCGTAATGCTGGTGACGGGAATTCCCGTCCAGCCGGACACGACGGCGGCGATGTCCTCCGGGCCCACGCTTTCGCGGTCGCCGGTGCGGATGTCTTCCCAATTCTTGCGCGCTGTTTCAATTTCCTCGTCGAGTTGACGCTCGCGGTCACGTATACCGGCGGCGCGCTCGAAGTCCTGGCTTTTAACAGCCGCTTCCTTTTCGTTGGCCAGCGCTTCCTTTTTCGCCTCAAGCTCCTTAAGGTTGGGCGGCGTTTTCAGGTTCTCCATCCGCACGCGGCTGGAGGCCTCGTCGACAAGGTCAATGGCTTTGTCGGGTAGATATCGGTCGTTTATATAGCGGCTGGACATTTGAACGGCCGCCTCAATCGCCTCGTCCGTGATTTTCAGCTTGTGATGCGCTTCGTATTTATCGCGCAGCCCTTTGAGGATCAAAACAGATTCCTCCTCGGTCGGTTCGCTGACCGTCACGGGCTGGAACCGCCGCTCCAGCGCGGCGTCCTTTTCCACATGCTTGCGGTATTCGTTGAGCGTTGTCGCGCCGATAACCTGAATCTCGCCGCGCCCCAGGGCGGGCTTGATAATATTGGCCGCGTCGATGGCGCCCTCCGCCGCGCCGGCCCCGATAATCGTGTGCAACTCGTCGATGAACAGCACGACGTCGTTGGCCTTAACGACTTCGTCGATGGCGGCCTTAATGCGTTCTTCAAAATCGCCGCGGTATTTCGTACCGGCCACCATGCCCGACAAATCGAGCGATACAACACGTTTGTCTTTAAGTGTTTCGGGCACGTCGCCC
Organism: uncultured Sporobacter sp.; assembly: GCA_963675425.1. Taxonomy (GTDB): domain Bacteria; phylum Bacillota; class Clostridia; order Oscillospirales; family Oscillospiraceae; genus Sporobacter. The sequence continues at coordinate 4,164,690 of OY776214.1, forward strand.
ATAATAATGCGCTGGGCCAAGCCCTCGGCGATGGCCGTTTTGCCGACGCCCGGCTCGCCGATGAGTACCGGATTGTTCTTTGTCCGGCGCGACAGGATCTGGATCACGCGCTGGATTTCCCGCTCCCGTCCGATTACCGGATCGAGCAAGCCGTCGCGCGCCATATCGGTCAGATCCCGCGAGAACTGGTCAAGCGTTTTTGTCTCTGATTTTTTGACTTTTCCAACAGCCGTTGTCTGTCGCGGCCTGTATTCGCTGCTGCCGAAGATGTTGATAATCTCGGTATAGAGCTTGTTGAGATCGACGCCTGTTGATATAATGAGCTTGGCGGCAACGCTGTCGTACTCACGGAGGATTCCCATGAGGAGATGCTCCGTGCCGATATAGTTGTGTCCGAGCCTGTTGGCCTCAGTGACGGCCAGCTCAATCACACGCTTGGCACGCGGCGTCAGCCCCTGAGGCGGAATTTCTCCCTGGCCTCCCCGGCCGATATTCTTTTCTATTAAGTCCAGGATCAGGCGGCTTTCCAAGCCCGATTCGCGCAGCACTTTTGAGGCCACACCGCCGCCTTCGCGCGCCAGGCCCAGAAGAATATGCTCACTGCCGACATAGCTGTGTCCAAGCTCGGCTGCAGCGCTTTGCGCAAGGTCCAGGACGTTTTTAGCCCGTTCTGTAAATCTGTCTTCAAAACGCATCGTTATCTTCCGTTCTCCGGCGGCGTATTTTAAGTATCCCTGCCATGGCCCGCCGGTGATATGGCAAGTTTCACTTCAAGCATCTGCTTACAGTATGGCTGTAGGCCGGTTTTTACGCCGGCCTCAGCTTCCCATCTCCAACTTCTGTTTGTGTGTTAACGTTTCGCTTATGAGTTTACCCCGTTTTCAAGCTTTTTAATAGCATCGCGCAGCTCGGCTGCCTTTTCAAAATCCTCAGCTTCCGCCGCCTGACGCATTTGCTCGCGCATCACATTGATTTCGCGGCGCTTTTTCATTTCTTCGTCTACAGCCGGCTTGACAAGAGCCGTTTCCGGCTTCGGTTCCAGCGCCTGCGCCGGCCTCTCGCCGGGCATCAGTACGCCGACCGTCGGAATGATAAACGTCGGGAAAACCAGCCCGTATCCGGCGAGTATTCGCCTGTTGGGTGTAAAGCCAAAGAGCTCAGCAAATATTTCCTCAAACGACTTCTCCGCTTCGTCCGGACCGTCTGCAGCCGATTCAGGCTTTTTGTCAAACCCGAGCCTGACGGCGCAGTCGGCACACAAGTGCTTTTCCGTTATGTTCCCGTTGATATTTGATGTATAGTGAAAGCTCACTTCTTCTTTGCCGCAGTTTTCACACTTCATGGCTCATTCTCCTTCCCTAGGATATATATGGTATCCAACTTATAATATGTTGATAAGCATGTGCTTGTAAATACTGGCCCGGACCATATCGCGCTCCCGCACCGGCACCGGCCTCAAAGCGGCGTTGCCGATGGCTGCTAAAATCAGCTGTGCCTCGTTTTTTCCAATCGCGCCGCTCTGGAGCAGGTTGGTTGTCAAAGCTGTCGCCGAATTCAGGTCGATCTCATCGCCAACGGTATTGACGGTGTGCATAATAAGGCTTTTAGGCTCCATGCTTACACGCGTAATCCGGATAAATCCGCCGCCGCCCCGCCGGCTTTCCACTATGTAGCCGTGCTCCGGCGAGAAGCGCGTCGATATCACGTAATTAATTTGACTGGGCACACATTTAAATCTGTTTGCCAGCTCCGACCGCTGCAACTCCGCACAGCCGTCGGCATCGTCCAATATGTCTTGAATAAATCCGGCAATAAGATCACTCATTCCCATAACAGCATCACCACGCTCGTCTGACTTTGACTATCTTTGACCATTGACATAATATTACACTTTATCAGCTCACCCGGCAACTACCCCTACACGTCGTTTCCGGCTATGGCGGGCGTATAAATCCGTTTATGACGGTCTGGCTTCCTCTTTCGCATGATTCTGCGTGTTTTGAACACCCATCATTGCAGACGCGCCGGTTTTATCAGCCCGGTCCTCCGCAACGGTACCATTGGTCAGGAAACGGCGTTCGTGCTCGGCCGATACCGGGCCACTGTCCAGTCCGGGAAAATCGCCCCTTTTATGGGATCGTTCATTTTTCATCATATTACCTCCCGTGAGTAAGAATACAAAGTGGTTATGCGGCCGCTGACCACGGTAACTCGCGTTCCTTATCCGTTTATCGACGGCTTTACGGGATAAGCCCTCCCCTATCCGCGTGTTTTAAGTCCCCCATTGCGACCTTAATAGATCTAGTATGTGCAATATACTATTGATTTTTCATTTATACGTGGTAAAATACAAATGATTTTGCCCGCGTTTTAAACGGTGCGGTACATACTTATTGGAGGTACATATATATGGCATACAAGATCAGCAGCGACTGCGTATCCTGCGGAGCTTGCGCTCCGAACTGTCCCGTCGAGGCCATTGAACAGGGCGCCGATCAGTATCAGATCGATCCTGAAAAATGCATTGATTGCGGCGCGTGCGCCGACACCTGCCCTGTGGAGGCTATTTCCCAGGCGTAGGCATACCGTTAAAGAAAATGCCGCCTTTTATGGAAAGCGCCGACGCAATCGTGTCAGCGGACGATTTCGTAAGGGCGGTATTTTTTTTATTGAGCCGGTTATCTGGTATAAAAAGAATCCCTCCGGCAGGCGCCGCCTGCCACCTCCCTTTAACAAAGGAGGCTATACCGTTAAACAAATTCCCCGCTAAGGAGTATCATAAGAATCTGCAACTTTTCGTCCTATGCCCCTTTAGGAGCAGAGGATACGAATAGAGCAAGCACGTACAGGCGAGACTTGAATAAAAGGTATACGACATGATAACGGATGAATTATGGCCGGATGGCCCGAAGTTCATACGCGGGGACGACACGTTCCGTCTCGGCACGGACAGCGTGCTGCTGGCCGATTTCGCTGGTGCAGGGCATGCCAGGCGCGCGTGCGACCTGGGCTGCGGCGCGGGCATCATCGGCTTAATTATGGCATGGAATGATCCGTCTTTAGCCGTCGACGGCGTCGAGCTTTTGCCAGACTGGGCCGCCACGGCGCGCGAAAACATCCGGATGAATGGTCTGGATTGCCGGGTCCGGATTATGTGCGGCGATCTTCGAGAGCACCGCAATTATCTGGAAGCCGGTGCGTATGACCTCGTCGTGGCCAATCCACCGTACTACCCCGCCGGCAGCGGTAAGCTGCCGCAAAACGAGCATATCGTTACAGCGCGCTCGGAAAAGACCTGCACACTGGCCGACGTCTGCGCCGCCGCCCGTTACTTAACGCGCTGGGGCGGGCGTTTCGCGCTCGTCCATAAGCCGGAGCGGCTTGTGGAAATTACCCGTGAGCTGTCCGCAAACGATCTGGAGCCCAAGCGCCTGCGCTTTGTCCAGTTCCGGGCGAATGCCGCGCCGAACCTTGTCTTAATTGAAAGCCGGCGGGGCGGCAATCCGTCCGTCGCCGTTGAGCCGCCGCTCATTCTGACCGATGAACACGGCCATGACACACGGGAGATTAAGCGGATCTATCATCGGGATTAAGCGAACCAACAGCGCCCGGTGCGGACATTGGGCCCCGCAACACGACAACAGGCATTTTTGTAGGGAATGATCCGTGTGTCGTTCCAACAACATAAAAAAGATAGAGAGGTGACGTATGAGCGGAATATTGTATCTGGTGGCAACGCCTATTGGGAATCTCGGCGACATATCGTCGCGCGCGGCGGCCGTTTTGGCTGACGTGGATTTTATCGCCGCCGAAGACACGCGCGTATCGCTCAAGCTCCTCAACCATCTGAATATAAAAAAGCCGCTTGTCAGCTATTACGAGCACAACAGGGCAGAAAGCGGTGAAAAGATTGTACGCCGTATTCTGGATGGCGAAAACTGCGCGCTCGTCACGGACGCCGGTATGCCGGCTGTCAGCGACCCCGGTGAAGACCTTGTCCGGCTGTGTGCGGATGATGGCATCACGATTCAGGCCATCCCCGGCGCGTGCGCGGCTGTGACGGCACTGGCTCTGTCAGGCTTACCATCGGGCCGTTTTACATTCGAGGGCTTTTTGTCCACAGCTAAAAAAAGCCGCTTTGAACACTTAAGCGCGCTCAAAGCGGAAACACGAACGATGATCTTTTATGAAGCGCCGCACAAGCTGCGCGCGTCGCTGCGAGATATGCTCGAAGCCTTCGGCGACCGGCGCGTTTCAATCAGCCGTGAACTGACGAAGCTGCACGAAGAAACAATGCGCACAACGCTCCAAAAAGCCTCGGAGCACTTCGAGCAAACGCCGCCCCGCGGCGAGTTCGTGCTGATTATTGAGGGCGCAATACCCCTCAAAACGCATACAATCAGTCTGGACGAAGCACTGAACGCCATCGCCGGGCTGCGCAGCGGCGGACTGTCGCTCAAAGACGCCGTCAAGCAATGCGCTGCCGAAACAGGCTGGCCGAAAAATGTCTTATATGACGCCGCCCTGAAAGCCGATACGCCCGATAAATAACCAATTTAAAAAAAAATCGCCTCTGCCCACACCGGGCAGAGGCGTTCTTTATATCTACGCTTTCTTTTTAAGTTCTTTCATGCAGGCTGCGCAGATATTTTTCCCCTTGTAGTTTGTCACACCTTTGACATTACTGCAAAAGATACAAGCCGGTTCGTACTTTTTCAGGACTATTGCTGATTCGTCCACATATATTTCTAGTGAATCCTTTTCAGCAATGTCTAATGTGCGGCGCAGTTCGATTGGCAAGACGATTCGCCCCAACTCGTCGACTTTCCTCACGATTCCAGTTGATTTCATGCATCCGCTTCCTTTCTTCTATAATATCGCTGTTTCTCCCCCTTGCCGACATAATCGGCAAGATTACGATACCACAAATGACCGGATTTGTCAATCACTGTCGTTGCATTATAATTATAAATTTTAGCAATATTCATCATATTTATTGGTAATTTTCGATGTGCTTTTATGTATTTTTACCATATTTTAGGGCGGTGCGATAAATGGCTTTAACCTGGATCTGGACGGTAATGATCGTTGTATCTGTCATATTCGGCCTTATAACGGGACGAATCGACGCCGTCAGCAGCGCGGCGTTGGAGGGCGCCGGCGCCGCCGTCACCCTTTGTATAGGCATCTGTGGGATCACATGCCTTTGGACGGGCGTCATGGAAGTCATGCGCCGGAGCGGGATTTCCAACGCCCTTAAAAACCTGTTTCTGCCTTTTTTATCGCGCCTTTTCCCAGGGTCAAAGAACAATAAATCAATTATGGAAGCCGTGGCGGCCAATGTGTCGGCTAATCTTTTGGGGCTGGGTAACGCCGCGACACCCCTCGGAATCAAGGCCGCGACAGAAATGGCCGCCGCGTCGCGCGGCAGCACGGCCACAGACGACATGTGCACGCTGGTCGTGATCAATACGGCTTCAATACAGCTAATTCCAGCCACTGTAGCAGCCGTACGCGCCGCAGCCGGCGCATCAAACCCTTTTGATATCCTGCCGGCCGTCTGGGTGACGTCTCTGGCGTCTGTAACCGTCGGCGTTATCGTAGCAAAGCTTCTTAAGAGACTTTGGAGGAACTGACATGTCCGCACTGTTTTCCCTGGCTGTCCCGGCTATCATCGCGTTTGTCGCCGTTTACGCGCTCAGTCGCAAGGTCGATGTTTTTGACGCCCTGAAGGTCGGCGCGATGGACGGACTGCACATCGTCATAAAAATATTACCGGCGCTTGTGGCCCTTTTAACAGGCGTTTACATGCTGCGCGCGTCCGGTGCGCTGGATGCCGTCAGCGCGCTTTTCAAGCCGTTGTTTGATCTGGTCGGCATCCCGCCGGAAACGGCGTCCATGATCTTCATCCGCCCGGTCAGCGGCAGCGGCGCTCTGGCTGTCGGCAGCGAGTTGATCCGGGAATACGGGCCGGACTCGATGATCGGCCGGACGGCCGCCGTCATGCTTGGGTCGACGGAAACAACGTTTTATGTCATTGCCGTTTACTTCGGCGCGGCCGGCATTAAAAAAACCCGCTATGCCATACCGGCCGCCCTAAGCGCCGATTTCACAAGCTTTCTGGTAGCGTCATTAACCGTAAGGCTGTTCTTTTAAGCGCGGCCGGCCTGTCTGTAAAACCCGGTCCATTGATCATCGTTCTTACTCACGCAGTCCAGCGCCCGCTTAGCCTCGGCAAACAGCTCGTCAAAGCCGGCCGTCCGGGGGCCTTCAACCGAAACGCCGCAGCGGTATTCAAGCAGATCTTCCTCATAAAACTGAAAGTACGCCGGCTTTTTGAGAAAACCAATCGCTTGTTCAATGATATTAATAAGCCATTCATCCGATTCGACCTTTGGAATCAAAACTGTAATGGACCCGTCACCATTATAACTGATAATATGGTCGGGCTGAAAAACCATCCTAAGCTTACCAATAAAACCGCTAAGAAGCACGTTTATTAAATCGAGTCCATACTGAACCTGCAGCATTTCAAAGTTAACAATTGAGATGACGAGTACGGCACAGCTCCTGTTTTTATTCTTCAACCGGACAAGCGCATTTGCGGCAGCGCTGAGCATTTCAAACGAATAACACATCAGCTTGGGTATATACTTTAGCCGGACACCCGTTAAACACTCCAGTTGCTTAACACCCGTTTTATCCTGTACGCGTATAAAAGCGTATATCTCCTCATCCAGATGATCCGCAAACATTATGGCAGAGACGGTATAAAACCGTTCCTCTCCGGCCGGAGTGCGCATTTCAAAATCCCAGCTTATAATGTCTTCTCCCCGTTTAAACAAACTGCGCAGCTCATTGGTGCTGAACATTTGTTTTATCCGTTCTTGGTCCTCCGCGTAAACGGCGACGGACGCAAAAGACGCTAAAAAGCCGGAATAGGTTTCCTGATTGCGCCAAATCCAGGTTAGCGGTCCCTCATTTTTCATCGGTTCAAGGCTGTCTTGTGAAAGCCTTGTTTTAATGCTGATAAGCGTATTCTCCGTATAATGCCGAAACTGCTTTTCAAGTGACTCAAAATGAAACGTCCGCATCCTGAATGAATTCAACGACTCCGCAATGCCGATGACCTTGCTGGGCCGGCCTTTGCTGTCATAAACAGAAAAATATGTAAACCGCTCAAGTGTATATTGTCCGTTTGTTTTCATTGTTCGGATAATCGCCGAGCCCCGTTTAACGCCGTTATAGATTTCATCGTACATCCGCCGGCATTCATCAACGGAGTCTGGATGAATCGCGCCGATTTCAATAAGAGATTCAGGCATATTTTCAATAACATGCGTGTCAATACCATATTTTTTTACGGTGGCGTCAGAAACATATAGAATATGCTTGAAGATATCCACTTCAAAGGTGACGATATCGCAGACTTTCAAAACAGTTTCCAGCTGCTTTTTCTGCGCTTCATAATCGAGCTCCACCCGCTTTAGGTTTGACACATCGGTGATAATTGCAAGCATAACCGGCTTATCGCCTTCGTAGGGAATACGTACGGCACGCATATGATACCAGCGTGTCCGGCCGTTCTCCGCCTGTTTGCGAAACACCGCCTCCACCGACTCATTACTCTGGGCGCCGTGGCGCAGCGTTTCGGCAGCCGGGCCGGCGTCTTCTTCCTCAATAAAGGCTAAAAACCGGTTGTCCGCCTGCTTGATCCCCTCATAGCTCAGCTGCATCACCCGTACGCAGCTGCGGCTTAAATAGATCGCGCGGATCTCGTCATCGATCTCAACGAGCGCAATCCCGCCATCGATATTATCAATGAGCGCCTTAAGCTGGATGCTGGCGCTGCTCTCCCGAAGCGCCGTCTGGCCCGTAACATCTGCATGGGCCGCCATATCCTTCCAGTCAAAATGAGAAAACCTGTTTTTTCCGGCCTGCTTAGCCCGGTAGAGCGCCTCGTCCGCCTCCCGGTACAGCGTCTCAAACGCTTTCCCGTCGCAGTAGGTTGATATGCCGATGCTCCCGGTTACCGTCACAGTGAGGTCGCCCCCACTCGTCATATACTCCAGCGCTGAAAGCAGCTCGGCGGCCTTCTTACGCACCCTGTCGGCAGCCGCGGCGTTTTTCATCAGTACGATGAACTCATCACCACCCAGGCGTCCTACAACATCATCCGGCCGGAATACCGCCCGGAGCTTGGCCGCCAGGTTTTTTAAAACACGGTCCCCCTCTTGGTGACCAAACGTATCATTAACGCTTTTAAAATTATCCAGGTCGATTATAAACAGCGTGTGGTTTCCCTGCCGTCCGCTCGTACTCAGATAATCTGTAATGCGTTCTTTCGCCTCATCCCGGGTTAAAAGCTCCGTCAGTGAATCAATACGCACCTGACGCTGCAATCTTACGATGCTGGCCTCGCCTTCCCGGCTGCGCAGTGACCGACCCGCTCCAAAAAGACCGGCCAGAACGAGAATCACCGAGCCGGTGACAAACACCACTAAAACGATAATCATAAACACATTGGACACCCGGCTCGTACCAGCCTGGATGATTTGGTGCCGCAGCAGCAGGAGCACGGCGACCGACAAAACGATCAACGCGCCTTGAATCATGTAATACCGGCAGTTTGTACGCTTTCCCACAATGTACCCTTCCTCACACAATCACACCGTCAGCCGTGCCCCGCCTAAGGATGAAACGCATATTTCGACTGCTTATCGCTATTTATCGATGTTTTTTTTATTTAATTAAGGCCTCGCACGTTTTATTAAGTGATTTTTGTAAATAGTAACGAAAAATCGGCGAACATCTGTTCGCCGATTTCTTTAATATCTGTTATATTTATTATTTTTAAGATGGCAGCTTGTTCGGAACACGGATGATACACTCCGCGGATACGCCGTTAACGGTGCAGGTAAGCGTTGCCGTACCCTGACTGATGGCTGTTACGGCGCCGTCCACAACCATGAACACTTCCTCTTTGCTACTCTTCCAGTCAACATCTAAATCCTTAAGATCTTCTTCCGTCGTTTTGGGGATCGTCCGGAAGCTGTACTTTTGCGTTTGCCCGATATAATCCATCGTGACGTCCGTCCTGTCTCCACCGCTATAGGTGATAACGACCGACGTGATTTCGACCGACGGGCTGGGCGACGGGGACGGACTCGGGCTCGGGCTCGTATCCTCCGTCGCAAGCGACGTGTTGCTTTGCTCGGCATCCGTTGGCGTCGTTGGTTCAGCCGAAGCGCTAACGTCGCCGGTATCGTCCGGATGCGGCACGCTTGTAAAGATAAGTACCATCGTTGCGCCGATCAGGACGACCAGTAAAACGATGCCAATGACCAGCTTGGCCTTGGCGTTGTCGACCTCGTCAGCATGCTTGCCCCGTTTGCTGCGCCGCGCGCCGCAGTACGGGCATCTACTGCGAAATCCGGAATACTTCCGATCGCATCTTCCGCATTTTACTTCAGAAATGACAGACATGCACACCCCTCGTTTCGCTCGTAATCATACCACCTAAAAGTTTACATCATCTTTTATCTTTCGTCAATATTTTTCATACAAATTACATAATACGTTCACGTTTCGTCCATATTTATTCCGGCCGCGAGAGATACGCGCTGCCCGATACGGTAAAGCGCCATAGCGCGTCGCGGGACGTCACGGCATAGTCGATCCCAATACGTTTTGACGTCGAAATCCTATCCGGTGTTCCACCCTTTTCAATATAAAGCGGACCCAGCTCACACAAATCGGCGCCGTAAAGCGTCCGGTCAATATTGAAAGCCATGCACAGCTTGCCCGGTCCGCTGCAAAGACTTTTAAGCTTGTCCGAGGACCGCCTTTTTTTCATGAGCTCCAGTCCTTCAAGCGGCTCGAGCGCGCGCAGCAAGACAACCTCCGGCTCTCCTATCGGCCCGGTGGTGATATTCAGGCAATAATACAGACCATAAATCATATAAATATATGCCATCCCACCCGGACCGTACTGAACACGCACGCGCTCACTTTTCCCCTTATAGCTGTGCGCGGCGTCATCCTTTCTTCCTAAATACGCCTCCGTCTCAACAATCGCGGCGCGTACCGTACCCTCGTTCGTTTCCCGCACGAGAATCTGTCCGAGCAGGTCCGAGGCGACCGTCAGCGTATCGCGCTCGTAAAATTCTCTGGGCAGTATCATGCTTCACCGCCCCCAAGCCGTATACCGAGAGCCCGCGACAGTGTTAGAAATTCTGGGATGCCCAACGTTTCGCCCCGGACGAGTTCGGAAAATCCGCAGCCCGTCACAATCTCTCTGAGCGCTTTCTTGTCCAGACCGGCAAAAGCGCTTTCCAGAGCGTTGACGAGCGTCTTGCGCCGCTGGGCAAACGACGCTCGCACAACGCGAAAAAACAGCGCCCTGTCCTCGGGCGGCACGGGCTTGACCGCGTGTGCTTCCATCGTAATAACGCTGGACGTCACGCTCGGCTGGGGCGTAAAGCAGGCCGGCGGTACGTCGAACAGAAGCTCAGGCCGGGCATAATATTGTACAAAGACAGAAAATGCGCCGTAGTCCGGCGTGCCGGGCCGGGCGCTCATCCGCCGGGCGACTTCCCGCTGCACCATGACGGTGACGCGCTCGAAGCACGCCGACTCAAAAAGGGCCGTAACAGCCGGCGTTGTAATATTGTAAGGCAGGTTGGCGCACGCGGCCCAACGAAGGCCCGGCAGCTCCCTGCTGACCGTGGCGGCAATGTCAAGCTTTAAAATATCGCCGTTTATAACGCGCACGTTTTCAGTGTCCGACAGCGTCTCGCCCAGAAGCGGAATCAAACGCTTGTCGAGCTCCACGGCACACACAGCGGCGGCACGGCGCGACAGCGAGCGTGTGAGCGCGCCGATACCGGGTCCGATCTCTAATACACCGAAGGACGCGTCAATCCCCGCGCTCTCGGCAATCCGTTCCGGTATGCCCGGGTCAATCAGGAAATTCTGCCCCATCGATTTGGAGAATTTAAAGCCGTGAGCTGTTAAAAGTCGCCTCAAGTCTCTTTCCGATAAAATATCCACTAGGACGATGTCCTTTCGCCGGTAATCGTTTCGTCCAGTCCGGTCGTTTCGCCGACATGATATCTCGGCCTGTTTTTCAGTTCCAGATAGGCTCGTCCGGCATATTCGCCCACGAGCCCCAGGCAAACTAAAATCAGACCTCCGACACCCCAGACGGAGATGGTGATAATCTTCCAGTTAAGCATTGTCACGCCCATCGAAGCCCGGATGATCGAATAAAACAATAAGACTGCGGCCATAAGAAGAAGGGTCACGCCCAGCCCCGTTACAAGGCGCAGCGGTTTAAGGCTGAGGGACAGCACACCGTCGGCTGCGAGCTTGAGCATCTTTCTCAGCGGATATTTACTCTCGCCGGCAAACCGCTCGCCGCGTTCGTATTCAACAGTTGCCGTCTTATAGCCAAGCATCGGGATCACACCCCGGATAAACATATCCTTTTCGCCGTACTGGCTCAGCGCGTCCAGCGCGCGCGCGGATAAAAGGCGATAGTCCGCGTGATTAAAAACGACCTGACACCCCATGGCTCGGAGCATTTTATAATAACCTTCGGCCGTCAGGCGTTTAAAATAAGTATCCTTATCACGGCTGCTGCGCACACCGTATACCACGTCGGCGCCGTCTAAGTAAGCTTCCACCATTTTATCGGCGGCATCGACGTCGTCCTGCAGATCGGCGTCCATGGATATGACCATGTCGGCCCGGCCACGCACCGTCATAAGCCCGGCCAGTAGCGCGTTTTGGTGGCCGCGGTTGCGGCTGAGCGACAGACCGGTGAAGTACGCGTCCTGACAGCTGAGCGCTTTGATCATGGGCCATGTTTCGTCGGCAGAACCGTCATCAATAAATAAAACGCGGCTGTCGGGTGATATTTTGCCGGCCGATATGAGTTTTTCAAGTTTTTCCTTCAGTCGTTTAGCGGTCTCGGGGAGGACTTCCTCCTCATTATAGCAGGGCACGACAACATAAAGCCGGTCGTTCAATTTGATCTCTCCTCATGCGTCCGTGACGATGACGCGCCGGCAACGGAAGCCGGACATACACTTGCTTAAAATATACACAAAAAATTTACATATGGCTACAGTATAATCAAAACGAGGCACTTATGCAAATATTTTGGGCAGTCCGCCGGACAAACGATGATTCAGCGCATAACTTTTGTAGGAAATGGGTAATGATGTTATGAGTCGGTTAGAGCAATATGAAAAATAGGTTGAAATCATCCGCGGACCGTACTAAAATATATGGCAATATCGGCGTTCACAGCGCAAGCGCGCAGGAGCGCTGACGCGCCTGATATCTACCGCCGGCGCGCCGTCTGTAAAAAACTTTTACCTTTTCTTAATATGTCCAAATAACAGTCAGCCCGGAGGAAGTAATGAATTACAGTAAAAAATCAATAAAAGATATCGACGTCAGTGGAAAAAAAGTACTTTTGCGCTGCGACTTCAATATACCACTCGACAAGGAAACCGGCGATATTTCCGATGATGGCCGGATTCTCTCTTCCCTCCCCACAATTAACTATCTGCTGGACAACAATGCCGCTGTTATCGCCTGCTCGCATCTCGGGCGGCCGAAAGGTGAATGGAATAAAGCGATGTCCTTAAAAGTCGTCGGCCGCCGCCTTTCAGAGCTTTTGAATAAACCCGTAAAAATGTCTGAGGACGTTATCGGACAGGATGCGCACAGGCTGGCCGCGGCATTGTTACCCGGCGAGATCATGCTCTTAGAAAACCTTCGCTTTGAAAAGGGCGAGGAAAAAAATGATCCCGCGTTTGCCAAGGCGCTGGCCGGTTTAGCCGACATCTATGTCGACGACGCTTTCGGCTCCGTACACCGCGCCCACGCTTCAACCGAGGGCGTTGCGCGTTTTCTGCCCGCTTACAGCGGATTTCTTCTTTACAACGAACTTGAGCATATCGGCGGGGCTCTTAACGACCCGACGCATCCGTTCGTAGCCATACTCGGCGGCTCTAAGGTCTCCGATAAGCTCGGTGTCATTATAAACCTCTTAACGAAAATTGATACGCTTATCATCGGAGGCGGTATGGCTTTTACATTTATCAAAGCCTGCGGCGGCAGTATCGGCAAATCGCTTTGTGAGGAAGATAAGCTCGACTACGCGCGCGAGGTTATTGAAAAGGCCAAGACTAAGGGCGTGCGTCTCATGCTGCCGGTCGATATCGTAACAGCGTCGGAATTCAGCAACGACGCCGAGCCGGTCATTTTTGACGCCACAGCGATCCCTGATGATATGATGGGCCTTGATATTGGGCCTGTAACGTCCAAGGCCTATGCTGATGAGATTAAAAAGGCCGCGACCGTTATCTGGAACGGGCCGATGGGCGTTTTCGAATTCCCCACCTTCTCAAAGGGCACTTATACCATTGCGGCGGCTCTGGCTGCCTCGAATGCAAAGACTATTGTCGGCGGCGGCGACAGCGCGGCAGCCGTGCGTAAATACGGTTTTGAGGATAAAATGACACATGTGTCGACAGGCGGCGGCGCCTCACTTGAATTTTTAGAGGGAAAGGACCTTCCCGGCATCAGTTGTCTTTTGGACAACGATGTTGAGGAAGTTCGGGTATGAACAGAAAATACCGCGGCGTTGTCATCGCCGCAAACTGGAAAATGAACAAGACCCCGGCACTGCTCAAGGCCTACGCAGAGACACTCAAATCGCTCGTGGGGCATGCCCGCTGGTGCGATATTGTCGTATGCCCGTCGTTCGTTTCAATCCCCGGCGCGATTAAGTCGTTTCGAGGCAGCCGCGTATCGGTGGGCGCGCAGGACGTGAGTGCCTTTGATGCCGGCGCGTATACAGGCGAGATATCGGCACGTCAGCTGTCGGAGACCGGCGTACGGTATGTGATCGTCGGCCACAGTGAACGGCGTGCCCGCTACGGCGAGGACGACGCCACTGTCGGCAAAAAAGTCCGATCAGCGCTCGGCGCAAATCTGCGTCCAATCATCTGTGTCGGCGAAAGCCTGCAGCAGCGCGATATGGGCGTAACAGGTGATGTTGTTACGCTGCAGGTAAAATCAGCGCTCGCCGGCGTGCCGGAGGCGCAGATCCGCCGCATTATCATCGCCTATGAGCCCATCTGGGCCATCGGCTCCGGAAAGACGGCGACAGCCGAGGACGCCGGCAACGTCGCGGCTTTGATTCGCGCCGTTATCCGCAAAAAGTACGGTGCGCGCGTAGCACGGGCCGTACCGATATTATACGGCGGCTCCATGAACGAAGAAAATGCGCAAGAGCTTTTAATGCAGCCCGATATCGACGGTGGACTCATCGGCACGGCTTCGCTGGAGCCCGAGACGTTCGCGTCGATTGTCATGGCGGCTAAGCTGGACAATATGTGACTATAATTATACGGATAAAGACAAAAAAACATCCGATGTAATCCTGTTTTCCGCACGCTGTGGGAACCGGACAGAATAATCCCTCCCGTACGAGGGATTTTTCAGGACTGCCTGCGCACTTAATGTGTGCGCTGCGCATGTGAGGTTATTATGAAGATACCAACTACGCTTATAATCATGGACGGCTACGGGCTAGCGCCTTCCGCCAGCGGCAACGCCATTGCATCTGCGTCGTCGCCGGTGCTTGACAAGCTGTTCCGCACGTGCCCGAACACGGCGCTTTTGGCGTCCGGCGAGGATGTGGGCCTTCCGCCCGGTCAGATCGGTAACAGCGAAGTCGGGCATATGAACATCGGCGCCGGCCGCGTTGTTTTTCAGGATCTCTCACGCATCACGCGCGATATTGAAAATGGCGGCTTCTATGAGAACAAGGCTTTTATGGGCGCTATGGACGCCTGCCGTCAAAACGGCTCGTCGCTGCACCTGATCGGCCTGATGTCGCCGGGCGGCGTGCACAGCCACATTGAGCATCTGTGGGCATTTTTGGAAATGGCCCGCCGCCGCGGCATCGCCAAAGTATATCTGCACTGCTTTATGGACGGACGCGATACGCCGCCCAATCTGGGCCTGTCGGTTATCCAGGAAATTGAGGCCAAGTGTCGTGAGCTCGGCATCGGAAAGATCGCTACCGTTATGGGACGATTTTACGCTATGGACCGCGATAAAAGATGGCAACGCGTTGAAAAGGCCTACGATGCGATGGTTCTGGGCGTGGGTATCCGCGACGAGGACCCGGCACATGCCGTCCGCGAATCGTATGAAGCGGGCGTGACGGACGAATTTATCAAGCCCGTCGTCTGCGATGAAAATGGACTCATTAAATCCGGTGATTCGGTCATTTTTATAAATTTCCGTCCCGACAGAGCCCGGCAGCTGACACGCGCTTTCGTTGACCGGGACTTTGACGGCTTCACCCGTAAAGATGGTTACTTTCCGCTCTATTTTGTCTGCACCACCCAATACGACGAAACCATGCCGAATGTCAGCGTCGCTTATCCGTCCGAGAAGCTGACGAACACGTTCGCCCAGACCATCAGTGAGCTGGGCCTCACGCAGCTGCGCGCGGCGGAGACCGAAAAATACGCCCATGTGACATTTTTCTTTAACGGCGGCGATGAAACGGTTTATAAAGGCGAGGATCGGCTTCTCGTTGCCTCCCCCCGCCAGTACCCCACTTATGATCTTATACCGGAGATGAGTGCGTATGAGCTCACACGTGAGGTTGTCAAGCGCATTAATAGTGGAATTTACGACGTTATCATCCTGAACTTTGCCAACTGCGACATGGTCGGCCATACGGGGGACTTTAACGCCACCGTCAAAGCCGTTGAAACGGTTGACGAATGCGTAGGCGAAGTTGTTGCCGCCACATCGGCGATGGGCGGTATCTCCATTGTGACCGCCGACCACGGCAATGCCGAGGTTCTTGTAGATACCGACGGCCAGACGCCGCACACGGCGCACAGCACAAACCCTGTACCGTTTATTCTGGTGGGCGCGGACGTTACGCTGCGCCCCGGCAGGCTCGCCGACATCGCGCCAACGATTCTTGACCTGATGGGCATTGAAAAACCGAAGGAAATGACGGGCGAATCTCTGATCGTCCGCCGATAAATACAGAAGACGGATGGAGGCAAACAGATACATGATTCAAAATCTTACTATAACAAGCGTCAAAGGACGCGAAATTCTCGACTCACGGGGTAACCCCACCGTGGAAGCCGAGGTCTGCTTATCCGACGGGACCGTCGGCCGCTCGTGCGTCCCTTCCGGCGCGTCAACCGGCAAGTTTGAAGCCTGTGAGAAGCGTGACGGTGACAAAACCCGCTATCTCGGCAAAGGTGTTTTAGAAGCTGTTAACGGCCTGAGCACTGAAATCGCCGGCGCACTGGCCGGGAAAAGCCCGCTTGAGCAGGTCGCGATTGACCGGCTGCTCATTGAGCTGGACGGGACGCCGAACAAATCCCGCCTGGGCGCAAACGCCATTCTGGGCGCGTCGCTGGCCTGCGCAAGGGCGTCAGCCCTGTCGCTGGGGCTTCCGCTGTATCAGTATCTGGGCGGGGCCGGCGCGTCGACGCTGCCGGTACCGATGATGAACGTGTTAAACGGCGGCGCGCACGCCACGAACAGCGTCGACATCCAGGAATTCATGATTATGCCGGTTTCCGCTCCGTCTTTTAGGGAGGCGTTGCGCATGTGCTCGGAGGTTTTTCACACCCTCAAAACGGTCGTGAAGTCTACCGGTGTCGGCGACGAGGGCGGTTACGCGCCCGACCTCGATACGGATGAGGACGCACTCCGGGCGCTCATGGCCGCCATTGAAAAAGCCGGCTATAAACCCGGCGAGGATTTTTGTATTGCCATGGACCCGGCCGTCGCCGATTGGTTTGACGAAAAGGACGGCCTGTACCATCTTCCCAAGCGCGGCGTTAATATGACGCGTGCGGAGATGGTCGCCATGTGGAAGGATTTTGTTGAGAAATATCCCATTATATCCATTGAAGACGGCATGGGCGAAGACGACTGGGAGGGCTGGAAGCTCCTCACAGACGCGCTGGGTCAAAAGATCCAGCTCGTCGGCGACGACCTGTACGTTACAAACACGGAACGACTTAAAAAGGGCATATCGCTGGGCGTGACGAATTCCATACTCATCAAGCTCAACCAGATCGGCACGATCACAGAGACGCTTGAGGCTGTGCGCACGGCCCACCGCGCCGGCTACACCGCCGTGATCTCACATCGGTCCGGCGAGACGGAGGACACGACGATTGCCGACTTTGCCGTGGCGACAAACGCCGGACAAATTAAAACAGGCGCGCCCAGCCGCACCGACCGCGTAGCCAAGTACAATCAGCTGCTGCGTATTGAGGAGCAGTTGGGTACCGCGGCCTATTTCCCCGGGAAAGACGCCTTTTTTTCCATCCGTTAAACAGTTCTGTCAAAAAAGCCGCCTTATCATGTTGACAAGGCGGCTTTTATTATTTTATCGGCAACGCATCTTCCTGTTACTCATCCAGATGTTGTTTTTAAGCGACAGAGAAATCAATTGAAAAACCGACGATGCAGCTGTATAATAATTCTTAAGTTTTTGTTGTCATATGGTTTATCAGGAGGTGGTACAACGAAATTTTGCATAAAGACAATTTCCGTCTTGTTGGCTGCCGCCCTGCTTTTTTCGCTGGGCGGATGTACCGTTAAATCCGGCACGATTGAGAAGAGTAAGCTAATCGTGGCAACAAACGCGGCGTTTCCGCCCTATGCATACAAAGAGGATGACGAAATCATCGGCATCGATGCCGAGATCGCCGCGAAGCTGGCCGACAAGCTTGGCCTGGAGCTCGTCCTGAATAATATGGCGTTTGAAACAATCGCCTATGCCGTTGGAAACGGCAAAGCCGATATGGGCATAGCCGGCATAGCCGTCACCGACGAATGGCTGGAAAGCACGAACTTTACCACCAGCTATGCCACCAATATCCAAGCTGTCATCGTCACCGAGGATTCGCCGATTACAAGCGTCGACGATCTTTTGGGGGGCGGCCTTACCATCGGCGTACAGGCAAATACGCCGGGGGACCTGTATACAACGTGGGATCTTGAGGATGAGAGTCTGGCAACGATCAACCGATACAGCACAAGCCGAGACACCATTGCGGCCCTGACAACCGGCATGGTTGACTGCGTTGTTATTGATAACGAGCCGGCCAAGGCGTATAGTGCTGCAAACACAGGGCTCCGGCTACTTGATGAGCCCTATGCAACAGAAGACTACGCCATTGCCGTGGCCAAGGGCAACGACTTGCTCCTAGATGAACTGAACGCGGCCCTGCAGGAGCTTATGGCCGACGGAACCGTCCAGTCCATCATCGACAAGTATATCGGCCAATGAAACCTTACATACCAGGGGCGGTTTTCCGCCCCTGAATTTTCAACGGATATTGTGTAAAATGATACGGTGGTTTTGTATGATCGAAACGCATTATTAAGATCAGGTAAAAATGATTTGAAAAACGCAACGCCTCGTATTATAATTTAACATATTTTTAATATGGAGAGGAAATTTAAATGAAAAAATTGTTCAAAGCTGCCGCGGTGCTGCTGATGCTGGCTTTGGTACTTGGTTTGGGCGCTTGTGCAGGATCACAGACAGAGCCGTCAGCCAGTCCGTCAGACGCCGAGCCTGATTCATCGGCCACAGATAGCGCAGCCCCCGAAAGCCCCGAGCCGTCTGAAAGCGGATCATCACTTACCGTAAACGAAGGCAAGCTGATTATGGGTACAAACGCGGAGTTCCCCCCGTACGAGTATTATGAGGGTGACGCGGTTGTCGGCATCGACGCCGAGATCGCCGCAAAACTGGCTGAGAAGCTTGGCTTGGAGCTCCAGATTGAGGATATGGAGTTTGGTTCTATCATCACCGCCGTCCAGAGCGGTAAGATCGACATGGGCATGGCCGGCATGACTGTCAACGAAGATCGTCTCAAGAGCGTCGATTTTACTGACAGCTACGCCACAGGCGTCCAAGTCGTCATCGTGCCGGCGGATTCCGCCATCACAAGCGTGGACGACCTGAAAGCGGGCGGCTACACCATCGGCGTGCAAAACGCCACAACGGGCGACCTGTACGCCACCGGGGACCTTGAGGATGAGGGGCTTGCCACCATCGAGCGTTATAACAAGGGCGCGGACGCTGTCATGGCGCTCACGACCGGCAAGGTCGACTGTGTTATCATCGACAACGAGCCGGCCAAGGCGTTCGTCGAGGCCAATGAAGGCCTGAAGATTCTCGACACACAGTATACCGTTGAGGATTACGCCATCGCTGTTAAAAAAGACAACGAGGCACTTCTTAACGACCTGAATGCCGCTTTGCAGGAGCTCATAGACGACGGTACCGTTCAATCCATCATTGACAAGTATATCGGCGACTAATTAATAAATCAAAACCGGGGGCGGTTATCCGCCCCTGCGTTTTTTAAGCCGATGTACCCCGCCGGTGTCCGATTCAAAAAAAATATCCTTACCGGAAACGGAAGGACAAGCATTTTTAAAAGGAGTCGTTTGTTTTGGCAGAATGGTTTGCCAGCTTAAAAGCTCAATTTATTTTGAACTTTGTCGATGAGAACCGCTGGAGATTTCTCGTAAAAGGTCTGGGCGCCACCCTGGAGGTGACGCTTTTTGCCGTTCTTGTCGGTATCGTTATCGGCGTTATCATTGCCATCGTCCGTTCAACCCACGACAAAAATGCGGGCGAAAAGCACAACGGGATCGGCTGGTTTTTCTTTAAAATCGCCAACTTAATCTGCAAGCTGTACCTGACAGTCATCCGCGGAACGCCGGTGGTCGTGCAGCTGATGATCATCTATTACATCATATTCGCTTCGTCCAACAACAAGGTCTTAGTTGCCATTCTGGCCTTCGGCATCAACTCCGGCGCATATGTGGCGGAGATCATCCGAAGCGGAATCATGTCCGTAGATAACGGGCAGTTTGAGGCCGGACGAAGTCTGGGCTTCAACTATGTACAGACGATGCGGTTTATTATTATCCCCCAGGCACTTCGAAACGTCCTGCCGGCGCTGGCCAACGAATTTATCGTGTTGCTTAAGGAAACCTCGGTATCGGGATATATCGCCCTCATCGATTTAGCGAAAGCCGGTGACATCATACGTGGCCGCACATATTCTTCGTTCATGCCGCTGATCGCCGTGGCGCTTATTTACCTCGTACTGGTCATCTTCTTCACATGGCTCGTCGGAAAACTGGAGAGGAGGCTGCGCAGCAGTGAACACTGATACGATCATCAAGGTGGAAGGCCTTCAGAAACATTTCAAGGGCGGCCAGATCAAAGCGCTGGACGGTATTGACGCTGAAATACGGCGCGGCGAGGTCGTCGTCATTATCGGCCCGTCCGGCAGCGGAAAATCCACGTTTCTGCGCTGCCTCAATCTACTGGAAATCCCAACCGGCGGCAAGGTCCTGTTCGAGGGCGTGGACATCACGGACCCCGGGACGAATATTAACCGCCACCGTCAGAAGATGGGGATGGTTTTTCAGCACTTTAACCTCTTCCCGCATATGACGGTCCTAAAAAACATGACAATCGCCCCAATCCAGCTGCTCGGCAAATCAAAAGCTGAGGCCGAGGAAAATGCCATGGCGCTTTTAAAGCGCGTCGGATTGCCGGACCGGGCCGACGCCTACCCCAGCCAGCTGTCCGGCGGCCAAAAACAGCGCATTGCCATTGTGCGCGCTTTATGCATGAACCCGGATGTCATGCTCTTCGACGAGCCAACCAGCGCGCTCGACCCCGAGATGGTCGGCGAGGTGCTCGATGTTATGAAGCAGCTGGCGCGGGAAGGAATGACGATGGCCGTTGTGACGCATGAGATGGGCTTTGCCCGTGAGGTGGGCTCGCGCGTAATCTTCATGGACTACGGCAAGATCATCGAGGAAAACACCCCCGCCGCTCTTTTTGACAACCCGCAAAGTGAGCGTCTACAAAGCTTTTTGGCCAAGGTACTTTAAAGTTAAAAAAGGCGAAATAATAGCCGGTTTATAGTATCTGCGGAACTTTCCCATAACCAGCGCGTCAAAACGCCGGCAACCCTTTATTAATCCTACATCAACTATAAAGGAGGAAAAAATGAAAAAGATATTCGCAGTTTTACTAGCATTCCTGCTTATCGCCGCTCTGCTTACATCCTGCAGCGGCGCCAAAACCTCAGATATGGCCACGGAACCTGCTTATGGTCTCTACAACGCTGAATCGTCCACCGGCGATTACGACAGGGACGAGGGCTACTACGAGGATACAGCCGAAGCGCCGGCCGACGCTGAATCCGGCATGGGCGTCAGCACGACGTCGGCGCAAAACGCCAGCAACAACGCCGCCTCGATGACCGAAAAGATTATTTACACCTACTACGCCAGCATCGAGACGACCCAGTTTGACACATCGGTCGACAATGTGAGCCAGCTGCTGAAGCAGTACGGCGCGTTTATCCAGAGCACCAGTATCAGCGGCAGCAGTTACTACAGCAATACGAGATACCGGACGGCCGAATATGTCATACGCGTCCCGGTCGGCAGCTACACGTCGCTGACAGAAAGCCTAGATATACTCGGCAACGTCGTCAGCGAGCGCTCAAACGGCGAAAACATTACAACACAATTTATCGACACACAGGCGCGTCTCGACACATATGAGACAGAAGAAGAGCGTCTGCTGGCCATGCTTGAAAAAGCAGATACCGTCGAGGATATGATCACCATCGAGTCTCGTCTGTCGGACGTGCGCTATCAGATCGAATCCCTCACCTCCCAGCTGAGAAACTGGCAAAACCAGGTGGACTATTCCACGGTGACGCTGGAAATCCGTGAGGTCGAGGAGCTTTCCGCGCAGGTCCCGGCCCAGCGCACCTATTGGGAGCGCATGTGGGACGGCCTGGCCTCCACCTTTGAAGGTATTGGAGACTTCTTCAAGCAGCTGTTTATGTTTATCGTCGTGGCGCTGCCCGTGCTCGTCATCCTGGGCATTATCGCCGTCATTGTGCTGGTCACCCTGCGGGCCTCTAAAAAGAGGAAAGCCAGAAAAAACAGCAATAATATTGATCCTAAAGAATAATCTGAATTGTTATTCAACCGCCGGCGCAAGCCGGCGGTTTTCTGTATTAGTAACTTGTCGGGCTGAGTACATATGTCATTATTCAGTTATTGGCACAAGGGATCTGCGTTTTCGTTAACATTGTTATTCGCGTACGGCCGTAGTATAGTAAAAGTAAAACCATACATTTGGGGAGGATAAAGATATGACGCCAAAAGAAACAGTCCTGGCCACCGTCCGGTTTGAAAAGACGCCCCGGACGCCCGTGGCCGTGATCGACGGATATCTTTGGATGATCAAGCGTCACGGCCTGTCATTTAAAGACCTGTTTGAGATGCCGGACAAAGCCGCTGTCGATCTGATCCTGAGTACATATGATGAGATGCGCTCGGACATTGTCTACGGCAACGCCGCCGCCATCCATGCGCTGCGCGAAGTTATGGGCGGCGCGTCCGACTATAATGCCGTGGGCGGCATGGTCCAGACGACGAAAACGGCCGTGCGGGAACTGTCTGACATCAGAAGCCTGTCCCCCAACGAGATTTTTGAACGCCTGATAAACCATCCGCACTATAGGACCATGGCGCGGCAGCTTGAGCTGCTTGCCGAAAAGACCGGGAATGAACGGCTTGTCATGGCGTTTACGCCGGGCCCCCTGACGCTGTCGGCCTCCTTTGCCGGTGTTGAGGCGCTATTATCAGCGCTGTATGAGGACCCGGAGCTTGTGCGGGACGTCCTTGAATTTTCATCAGCAATGAACATACGGATGCTGCAATATCAGGTACAACACGGCGCGAGCGCTGTTTCCATCGCCGACCCCGTCTCCTCCGTCAACGTCATCAGCACCGAGTGCTTCGAGTCTTACTCCCTGCCGTTTACTCAGAAGGTCACACAAGCACTGCGCCCGCTCGGCGTACCGCTTATGCTGCATATCTGCGGCGACACCACATCGCGGCTGGAGCCGGTCAAACAGGCCGGTATTGATATCTTTTCCGTGGATTCTATAGACCTTCAAAACGCGCTGGACACGGCGTGCGGACATTATGCCATATTTGGTACGCTCAGCCCGTTTGAAGTACTGCAGAACGCATCCGAAGCGGCGGTGTACGAGCAGTCTTCCCAGCTGTGCCGGACCGCCGGGACGCGCGGCGGCTTTATCCTCGCCCCCGGTTGCGATTTAACGCCCGACACCCCGCTTGAAAACATTCAGGCCATGGCAAAAGCCGCACATGAGGCTGTGTAAGCATTGTTAAAACAGAAACCGATTGGTGATCACCAATCGGCTTTTTATAGTTTTGCAGAAGCCGTCTCCCCTGCAATCGGTGTGCCGGGCGGGTGGGTTTAGGGGTTATAGGCCACAGCGCCGTCCAGGTCGTACGGAAGATAGTCGCCGATGTTAAACAGGAAATGGCCTGACTCGTACGGACCGCCGTCCACCGTCAGCTGGACCTTATCGGTCTGGAAGTACCAGCCCAGTGTGTCGGCCAGGCTTTGAAGGATCAGGCCCTCCAGCGACGAACCGGCGTTCATCTCCGTGATAAATATCCGGGACACGTCTGCTTTTACAACGCGCGTGGCCGGGTCAAACGTCACGCTGTTCAGCGCCGCGCCTTCCGGTAAAACGGGCGTGAGGCCGCTGCCCTCGGGAACGGTCTTGAGCTCACGCTCAAAGGCGCCTTTGATATTCTCATTCGTAATGAGCTCAAACGGTTTTTCAAGATACGCCACGCGTCCATTCGTAAAATCGGGATAGTAAAAATGGGCATACTGACGCAGCGGGCTCCCCTCTTCATAGTTTTCCAGCTCACTTGTGATGGGCTCCGCCGTCTCGCCGGAAACGAACGCCTGCTTAATAAGCCCAATCCCCGGCGCATAGTAATCCTTACGCATGCTGCCGTCAAATACGGTCGTCACCTCCAGTGCCGTATACGTGCCGTATGGAACTGTTACGGCGGCATTTATGGCGGTGATGCTCCGCTGCGCACCGTCGGCCAGCATCCAGGACGTGCCGATTTCCAGGGGCTCCATAAGCAGGATCTGTTCGGTATCCCGTTCTGCCGTGAAGTCCTGACGGAAATAGGTCTCCTCCCGAGAGAATACACGCTTAAGAGCGCCGTCCTCCATCACATAAACTTCAATGATTTCGGTACCGCCGTTGTTTTCCCGCAGCTGCAGCGCTCCATTTTCCAAATAGTCGACCCATGTTTCGAAGCCGGCGTATTCATTGCCCATCCCGGCATACGTTTTATGGACGTTTTCCGCTAATGGAAAATAGTCCTCCAGCGACAGCTCAACCGCGTCAGCCGGCACACTTGAAGCGGTCTGTGCCGACTCCGGTGACGGCGACGCCGGTAAGATACCGCACGAGTTCCGGGCGGACGGCGACGGCGTCAGTTTATTCGGCGCGCAGCCTGCAAGCGCAAGCGTCAGCGCCAATATTATAATGACGGCCATCCTTTTCATGGTGCTCCTCCTCATAACCGAATAATTCGTTTAAGACGCACGTTTAATACACACGCTGCCTTAGCCGCCCCTTAGGGTTTGTATAGTATATTCGCCATTTTATAGCGGAAATGACTGTCTTATGAAACAAGCGGCAAAAGGCGGGCGCATTTGGATCTATCCAAATGCGCCCGCTTTTTTTGTGTAAGTCAATGCTGCCGGCTGCCGTATCAGCTAGCTATATTGCACGGCATCGTCCGGCGCGAACGGCAGATAGTCTCCGTCATTAAAAAGGAAGTGGCCCGATTCGTAAGGCCCGCCGTCCACTGTCAGCTGGATTTTGTCGGTTTGAAAATACCGGCCCAGCGTATCGGCCAGGCTTTCAAGGATCATCCCCTCATACGAAGCGCCGGCGTTCATCCCGGTGATAAATTGCGCTGATACATCAACGGTTAAAACGTTGGTCTGCGTATCCATTGTCAGGCTGTTGAGCGCCGCGTCCGGTGACATCACCGGCGTAAGGCTGCTGCTGGACGGCGCGGTTTTTAATATCCGCTCAAATACCGACGCGGCGGTATCGTTCGTGCTGAACGGAACGGTTTGATTCATATAAGTAACTTTATAAGCGGTGCCGCTACCGCTGTCGGGATAAAAGGTCTGGATATTCTGACTGAGATAAGCATCCGTCTCGTAAACCTGGAGCTCACTGACAATCGGATTATCCGGGTCCTCGTTGGGGATAAACGCCTGCTTAATGAAACCGATCCCCGGTGCGTAATAATCCTTTATAACACTGTCGGGATTTGTGGTCGTTACTTCGAGAACACCTGTAAACGCGCCGTACGGCATGGTAACGGAGGCGTCCACATCGGTAATAGTGCGCTGGTCGCCGCTGGGGAGCGTCCACGTCGTACCAACGGCGATCGGCTCCTTGATGAGCACATCATTCATCGTATTCATCGCTGTATAGTCATATACGTAATATGTTTCACCCTGCGAAAATACATTTTTCAGCTCGCCATTTTCGATTTTGTAAACACTGACGGTTTCAGTGCCCGTGTTGTTTGAACGTATTTGTATCGTATCGGCCGTTATAAAGTCAACCCAGGACTCAAAGCCGGCGTACTCGATACCTGTCCCCAAATAACCCCTGTGGACATTAGGTGTGAATGGAAAGTAATCGGCAACCGTCAGCGACGGAGAGGGCGACGGGCTTACCGGCGGCGTTGCGGACGGCGATGCCGAGGGTACGACAGACAGGTAGGCACTGTCTGATGGCGACGCCGACGGACCGGCGGGACCGGCGCATCCCGTCAGGACAAGAAGGCCGGTTATAAGTAAAATGAATATTATTTTTTTCATTTTTTACCTCCGCATTATTTTATAGTTTGGGCTTTCGTCGCTTATCAATTTCTGGTTACTGTGTAAAATATTCAATGAAAATTGTTTTTTGAATTGAGGCACACTATAACTGCACAGTTAACTGATGATAACGCTGATATCATCTGGAAACGGAAGCCATTCATTTTTGTTTACAGACAACCGTTTACAATGATTCAGCGTTTTATACAAGAGGGTATTATGGAAAAAAGAAAAAAAGGCCTTTCAGCCATACATTTAACGATGTTGGCGCTTGGAACCGTAATCGGCGGCTCGTTCTTTCTCGGCTCGTCTGTAGCGATAAACGCCGCCGGCCCGTCAATTATCATCGCGTATGTATTCGGCGCGGTGCTCGTTTATTACATTTTATTCGCCATGTCGGAAATGACGGTAGCCAATCCCGACTGTGGGTCATTCCGCACCTTTGCCGCTCAGGCCTTCGGTCCGCGCACGGCGTTTGTCGTCGGATGGATCTACTGGTCAGGTATGGTGCTGAGTATGTCCAGCGAGGCCACGGCCTCCGCCATTCTTCTCAGGCAGTGGATACCGCAAATTCCCATGTCCCTTTTGGGCAGTGCGATTATTGTCATTGTAACGCTCGTCAACCTGCTGGGTGCTGAGAAGCTCTCCCGGCTCGAAAGCGCGCTGGCCGGCATCAAGGTCTTCGCGGTTGTATCCTTCATCGTGTTCGCTATCCTGCTGCTGACGGGCTTTTTAACGGGAAAACCCGCCGTCGGCCTTGGTGAGCTGCGGCGCGAGACGTTTATGCCGGGCGGCATCACGGGGCTGTTAGGCAGCATGCTGATCGTCATGTTCTCATACTGCGGCTTTGAGGTTATCGGCCTGGCCGCGTCCGAGGCCGAAGATGTCCAAAAGACGATCCCGAAGGCCATCCGGTACACGGTGCTCAGCCTTGTCGTCTTGTATATCCTTTATATTGCCGTTCTCCTGCCGCTCATCCCGACGTCGACGCTCAACGAAAATACAAGCGCTATCGTCGCGTCACTGTCTCTAAACGGCATCGGCTGGGCAGGCACTGTCATTGGCGCGGTGATTGTATCGGCCATTCTTTCAACCATGCTCGCGACGATGTTCGGCCTTGGCCGGATGATGCGTTCGCTCGCGCGCGAGCGCCAGGCGCCGGCCTGGCTTCGCGAAAAGACCGATGTGCCGTACAGGGGCATTCTGGCATCGGGCGTTGCGATGCTCGCCGCGCTTTGGTTCGGCCTTTTGCTGCCGCGCGTTTACTTGTTTTTGATAAGCTCTGGCGGTTTTGCCATTCTCTTCACGTACGCCGTTATGATGGCCTCACATCTGCGCTTTCGCCGGCAGTTTGGCTGCCCGCCCGACGGCAAATGTCAAATGCGCGGATATCCGTACTCCACTATTTTTGTTATGGTGTCACTCATCATTGCGATAGCAAGCATGCCTTTTGTCAAAGGACAGACCTCGGGCCTTATTGCCGGCCTTGTACTGCTCGCCTTTTTCGAAATCAGCTATACAGTTATGACTTATATGAGAAACCGGCGCGGCGAAGGGCTTAACTTTACCGTCGATCAGCGCCCGAACATGGCAACGGAGTTTTCCGAAGAGCTGACCGACACTGATAAGCTCGAGATAACGGACGATTCTTCAAAAGACGATTAGCGTTTGGCCTGCTCATCACCGATGGCTTCGGCGACTTTCAGCATAATCGCGCATTCCACCCGCTTTTTAAAAAGCCGGCAGCCGTACTCGTACACGCCGCCGACCTCGCCGGTGGCGTGAAAGGCGTTGGCCGCACAGCCGCCAGCGCAGTATAAACGCGCCCAGCATTCCCGACATTCGCTCCGGGAATACGCGTTACAAGCGGAGAATGCATTGCGGACGGCTTCATTTGTGACGCCGTCCCAAATGCTGCCCATCAGGTAGTCCGGCTCGCCCACAAACTGATGGCACGGATACAGCTCGCCCGCCGGCGTGACGGCAAGGTATTCCGTGCCGGAACCACAGCCGGAAACACGCTTATAAATACACGGGCCGTTTTCAAGGTCCAGCATAAAGTGGTAGAAGGTAAAGCCTCTGCCCTCTTTATTCCGTTTCAGCATTTCCTCAGCCAGCAGCTCATATTGGCGCATAAGCACCGGCAAATCGTCTTCCGTCAAGGCGTACGGATCGTCTTTTTTTGAGACGACGGGCTCCATGGAAAGTTCCCCAAAGCCCAGCTCAGCCATGTGCAGGATATCATTCGTGAAATCCGTATTGTCGTGCGTGAAGGTGCCACGGATATAGTAATCCCTGCCGCCGCGCGCTTTCACCAGTCTCTGGAATTTCGGGACGATTGTATCGTAACTGCCGTGCCCATCCGGCGTTTTGCGCAGCCGGTCATGTACGCAGCGCCGTCCGTCCAGGCTCAGTACGACATTTGTCATCTCCCGGTTTGAAAAATCAATGACGTCATCGTCGATCAAAACGCCGTTCGTCGTCAGTGTGAATCGGAAGTTTTTTCTCTTATCCTTTTCAATGCTGCGCGCGTAAGCCACAACTTGCTTGACGACCGCCCAGTTCATAAGCGGCTCGCCGCCGAAAAAATCAACCTCGAGATTTCGCCGCGCACCGGAATTCTCCACGAGAAAGTCAATGGCGCGCCGCCCGGTCTCAAAGCTCATGACGGCGTCCCTGCCGTGGTAACGGCCCGCTCCGGCAAAACAGTAATCACAGGTTAAGTTGCATGTGTGCGCTACGTGCAGGCAAAGCGCCTTGATCTCGGTATTCTTATTTTTCAGAACGCCCGCCAGCTCGCTAAAGCTGTCCGGTGCGAAAAGCCGCCCGGCATCACGAAGCGCCTCAACCTCGGCAATCGCCTCTTCAACCTCAGCACGTGTTAAATCCGTGCCGTGTTGCTTCATAAGGCGCGCCGTCAGCGCGTCCTTGTCCAGCTGTTCATACAGCTCAATAATGTCATAGGTAAGCGCGTCCACAACGTGAACCGATCCGCTGCCGATATCGAGGACGATATTGTATCCGTTCAGTTTATATTGATGAATCATGTTGCTGCCTCACAATTATAATCTAAGCCGCCGTATCAGGCGGATTGAAACATGCTTAATACTCATTTTGGTTAGAACGCCTTCTAGCCAAAATGAGTATTAAGCAAAATATAATGCCGTTTATCTCCTGACGGCGAAAAACGGCATTTCTTATTGGACGCGTCGTTATTTTTTTTCGCTTGCGCTTTTTTCGCACTGCTGGTTGGCCACGCCGCAGGATGTTTTGCAGGCCGATTGGCAAGAGGTCTGGCATTCGCCGCAGCCGCCGCCGGTCAGGCTTTTCTTCAGATCGCGCGTCGTGATAGTAATAATATGTTTCATAGTTATTGTCTCCCTGATCATATTCTTCGATTAAAGTATCATAACAGCCTGTTTTTGTCAACGTCCAACACATACAAGCCGGGACAAAAAAAGACCTCGTCCATTGGACGAGGCCGTAAATGAAGATAGCAACATTTACTATGCGCTTACATTTTACCAACGTAACGCGTGCGTTGTCAAAGGTAAGTATTGGCGGCAAACGACCCTAAGATGTATACAGCGACGGCAACCGCCCTTTCGTACTTTTAAGCGCGGCGCCTTCCGCCGCGTACCGCGCCAGCAGCTCTAAAAGCTCATCTGTAATGATCTCGCCCGGCACAAGAATCGGGACGCCCGGCGGATAAGCCCAGACGTATTCCAGCACGGTCCGGCCGGACGCTCTGTACGGCTCCGTTAGGACGCCCTCATACCCCACAGCCTCCGACGCCGTCAGCGCTGCGGCCGGTACGGGCGGGAGCGGCGTGGCCTTCGCGCCGGATTTTTTGGCTGTGGCGTCAACGGCGAGAAGCGCGTCGCTCAGCCGTTCAAAATGCTCCGGCTCGTCGCAGATGCTCGTCATTGCCACAGCGTAATCGGGACCTGCCATTTCCAGTTCGATACGGTTTTCCGCGCGCAAACGTGCGGCAAGCTTCGCACCGCTCATGCCGGCTCCGCGTGTCACAATGACAATTTTGCCGGAGTCAACCTTAAAAAAGCGCGTTCGACGCAACAAATCATCAGCCCCGTAGCCAATCACCCGTAATTTTTTAAGGCCGCGGACGCGCTCGCCAAAGGTATTCAGGTTTTGACGGTAGTCTTTAAAAAGGCGCTCACCCTCTGATAGAAGCAGCTCAACGCACCGGTCGATAGATGACAGCAGCACATACGACGGGCTGCTCGTCTGGAAGACGGCTACGGCCTCTCCGAGCCGCTCCGGCTCAATCAGGTTCCCGCTGTTCAGCACCAGCGCGCACTGTGTTAGAGCCGGCAGCGTCTTGTGCAGGCTTGTAACAACCATATCCGCGCCGCACTGGGCGGCGGACGGCGGAAAGGCATCCGAAAAGCCGAAATGCGCGCCATGCGCTGCATCCACAAGAACCGGCACGCCGTTTTGATGCACGATCTCAGCGATACTGCGGATATCGCTGACGATGCCCTCATACGTCGGCGACGTAATAATTACAAGCGACGCGCCCGGATAATCCGTCAGAGCGTCGGCTACCTGCTCGGGCCGGATACTGCCGGCCACACCGGACGCGTCCATCTCAGGCTGTAGGTACACTGGCCGAAGGCCAAACAGTTCTACCGCGTTATAGACCGATTTGTGGCAGTTGCGCGCCATAATGATCGTATCGCCGCGGCGGACGGCGCATTTGACGGCGGCCAGAATGCCGCCCGTGCCGCCGTTTACAAGCGGAAACGCTCGTTCGCTCCCAAAAAGCTCGGCGGCGCGCTGGGATACGGCCTTGAGGATGCCCCTCGGGTCCTGCAGATTGTCGAAGCCGTCAATTTCAGTAATATCGATCTCGTAGGGCAGATCACTGCCCAAAAGCCTTGTATTGCGCTTATGGCCCGGCATATGAAACGGCGCAACGCCTTTTTTCGCATAATGGTCCAGCGCTTCGTACAGCATAATTTCCAAGCCTCCCGTTATAGAACAAGCATATTTTATAACGGGCGCGTTGTCAAATGAATTTCATGAGCAAAACCGTCTCAAACTAAACATCATCCGCGTCCTATATCACTTTTGTTTTCGCAAGACGGCATAAAAATACCAACATTACACGAGAAGATGAGTCTTACGAAATGGTTATTTGTCAAGCACAACCAAGAAAGAACTTTTGCAATTCATGTAAAATTGGTATTTTAAAACAATATTTATTTTTAACGAAAGCCGCAGTGAGCATTATACTACATAGTGAACGGCGCGGAACAAAGGTTGTTGCATGAGGCCTCTTTTATGTTGCAACACGAATACCATATAACTGAATGCACACAATTCAGGCACTAATTATCTACACATAGACATAATGGAGCTTGTTTTCAATAGCATACGATTCGGCCACAGAGCCTTTGACACAGCCGATCGTCATACCCCGGCGGTGGTGAAACGCGTCCTCCCCGATTTTGAGGACGTTCTGGGGCACATCCAGCTTACTCAGGCAGATACAGTCGTTAAAGGCGCTGGCTCCGATATTCACAACATCGTTGCCCAGCGTCACGCGGCTCAGGCGCTCGGACATACGAAACGCCCACCCGTCGATATCAATGACGCCGTTACCGATATCGACGGTCTCCAGATGCTTGCAGCGGTAAAAGCAATCGTTGCCGATGCGCAGCACGCTGTCCGGAATATCAACCGCCAGCAAGCTGTCACAGTTGCGAAACGCGCCGGTGCCGATGGATACGACGCCGTCCGGGATCCGGATGCTCTCCAGGCCCGACAAAAAGGAAAACGCGTAGTTGCCGATGTACTGCAGCGTTTTAGGCAGGCTGAGCTCCTTGATGGACTGGCAGCCGCGAAACGCCCCCTGATTGATCGTCGTGACAGGCTCTGGGATCGTAACCCGCTCGAGCCGGATGCGCCAGGCATACGCAAAGCAGTTATACCCGATATGCGTTACCGGTAGTCCCTCAAGCACAGAGGGGATCACAACATTGCGCTTCACGCCCAGATACATGACCAGCTCAATATGATCCTCGTAGACCTTATAAATATATTCCTGATTCTTCTTGGTAGCCATAAGCCGTGTTGAAACACCGGCCTGAGTCTGTTCAAAATAGGGGTCGTACGCATCAATATCGGTGACAGCGCGGCTTAAATACGGCTGGTCACTGATTGAAAAATCCACGGCGCGGTCGGGGTTCTCCGAAAAAACGGGTACCGTTATAATATCACCCCTGCTGGCCTCAAGCTCCTGCGCGGCGATATCAAGAAGGGCGACATAACCCTCCAGCATGTGTGAAAAATCCTTCAGCGCCCCCTGCATGCTCTCGAATTCCTCGATAAAAGACGCGTGGATATCACTATGCCAGCTGTCGCCAATCTCCGCCATCAGAAACTGAATTTGCTGGATGGTGAAGTCATATTGGCACTTGCTGGAACGCACCTGGCTGGCCTTGCTCTTTAACAGAGTGGCCGATAATGGCCCTTTCTCCGCCGCTTTTTCCGCCGGCTTAAAAAACCCTTTTATCCAGACGGACAGCCGGGCAAAAATGCCGTTTTCACGATCGGACGCGGACCGTTTATTTTTTTTGCCGGACATGTTCACAACCTTCCTTTCTGTTCTCGGCGCTGATGCCGAGCGTCAAACAGCCGCTTAAAAAGCCGCCGCATAATCGATAAAAGCGCGCTCGACGGCGGCTTTGTAATTTTTACTCAAGCCCAGCTGCTGTCCGGTTGTCAATATCAGATAGTTGCTGCCAATGCTTTTTATAAATTCAAGATTGACCAGAAAGCTTTTGTGCGTACGAATGAAGTGATAGTCCTGGAGGTCCTCCTCCAACTGAGACAGCCGGGCGTAATAGCTGTAGTGGCCTCGGATTGTATACAGGTGCACAATACGGTTGAAGATTTCCGCGTAAATCAATTCGTCCACGCGGACCGACACCGTCTCCTTCTGGCTCGTGACAAGTATCGATTTATGGCGCGACCGGCACTCGTAGACGGCGGCCTTGATCTGGTGAAGAAAAGTTGATTTCGGCGCGGATTTGAGTATGTAGCGGAACGCTTTGGCTTTATAGCCCTCGAGCGCGTATTCGCTGTGATCCGTATAAAATAGGATAATGGCATTTTCATTGAGCTTTTTAATTTTTTGCGCCGCATTGATACCGTTTATACCGGGGAGTACAATCTCCATAATGACGATATCAAAGCACCCTGCGCCATATGCTTCCACAAGCGCTTCCCCGGTGTAAAACACCTCGGCCGGGCGGCGCATCACGCCGCCAAAGGCCACCTCTATCTGACTTTTAATCGTCTTGGCTTTTTCATGGTCTTCATCACAAATCGCAAAATTCAGCATCTGTTCACCCGGCTTCGTCAGTAATTATTAGTGGATTAACCGCCATATTTTACCCGAATGGAAACGAGCTTGTTAACTATTAATTATACATCACACCCCAACAAAAGGTCTTTAAATGTTGTATCAGGCCCTGATTATGTTGCAAAATGCCGTGTCTTATTCGATTCTCTCGGGGTTTTTACAACTTGTTAAGAAAGTCTTTTATCCTTCGTCTGTACGTCCAATCGCCGTGCGATTTAATTTTCGCTGGCGATGGCGAGTTAGGTTTCGCCATCGAAAATTGTAAGGTTGCTCTGCGAGCACCTTAACACGAAAAGTCAAATTTGTCTAAAAAGCCGCTGCTGCGGCTTTTTAGACAGTCTGTAAAAACCGCCTTTCGGCGGTTTTTATTAGTTCAGTTATGCTTTTTAACGGGGTATGCCTCAATGTAGCCGCGATATCCCATGGGCGCCAGCTGAAAGCGCGGTGCGTCCTCCGGAGCCCAGTCGTAGCCGTAAAGCCCGGGGTCAAACGTTTTTACATGCTCCCAAAGCTCTTCGATAGCCTCCTCAAAGACTTCGTCGTCATACGGCTCGCCCTGAAAAACCATCATCACAGCCGGCGGCAGCTCAATGAGCTCATACCCGTCCGGCACTTCATTGGCGTAATCCGACGGAACCTCCACCCCCTGGACATATTCAGATGTACCGGGCTTAACAAGGTGCTCCGGGAGCCACATACCGATCGGCTCGTAAAGCGCTTCCTTCACGCTCGTCAGCACGCTCCAGACATCGCAGCCGACCTCCTCGCAGTATTCAAAATAGTGCGTTGCCTTTTTTCCGCGCAGCAGCAGAACCTTTCGGGCCGGCCGCTCAATCACCTGCACAAATATGGTTTTTGTTTTAGTCTCTCTCATGGTTTGTCTCTCCTCTTTATGATAGTACAGGTAGGTCTCGAGCGCTTTTTGCGGCATAAAGAGCTTTATTGGCGGCGTTCTTTGGCTGTAGCGCTTGGGCGTCAGGCCGAATTGCTTTGAAAACGCCCGTGTGAAGCCCTCGTGGGTATCAAACACAAAGTCCAGCGCCACATCGAGAACCTTAACGCTGCCGTCGCGCAGCCGGAGCGCCGCAGCCGTCAGCCGCCGCGCCCGGATATACTCAAACGGCGGCGCACCCGTCGCCTCGCGAAAAAGACGCGCGGCGTGCCAGGGTGAATATCCCGCCGCGCCGGACAGCTCTTTTAATGTGATGGGCCGATCCAGATGCGCCTCAATATATTCCTGCATCCGCGTGGCCGCCAGCGCCGCTTCCAGTCCGCTCATACAATCACCTGCCTGAGGAGAGTATAGGCTTTTGAGGTGAATATTTCTTGACCGGGCTTGCTGTGTATCGGTCTGTCATAAGGCCAGAAGCGCCTGTTTCACAGCCGGCAGGAGCTCTTTTCTGCCCGGAAATTCCGCGTTGTTATATAAAAGAATCACCGTGATATCATGCTCAACAAACAGCCCGTTAAATGCGCGAAAGCCGCCGAGCGTCCCGGTGTGCTCATGGATCGCTCCGAAATCAGGATCAGTCTGCAAAATCCAGCCGAAGCCGTAGTCGCTGGGGATGATCGCCCCGACGACATTGACAGCCGGCGCGAAGATCATATCCATATATTTTTTGCTGAGCAGCTTCTCGGTTGACAGCGCCCGGTCCCAGAGATAGAGATCCCAGACGGTTGAATACAGGCACCCCGCACCGAAGCCCGCGGCCGTCGCGTTAGCCACCTCGGCATCTATTTCGCCGGTTTCTGTAAAAAAGCAGACAGGCTTATCAAGCCCCCAATGGCCGACGGTCATATTTTCAGGCGGGTTGGCTATGTCAAACACGCCGGTGTCGTTCATGCCGAGCACATCAAATATATTCTGTTTCAGATAGTCCTCGTAAGACAGGCCGCTGACTTTTTCAACTATTGTACCCAGAATCAGATAATTGGTGTTGGAATAGCTGTATTTGGAGCCCGGCTCAAACTTCAGAGGCTTCGTTTTTATAATCGTGATAATGCTTTCCTCATTCAGCTCATCCGGTGTCAACGCATCGACGATCGCCGGAGTACCGTCATTCATATAATCCGCGATACCTGAGGTTTGCCTTAAAAGATCCACCAGCTCAATATCACCGCCTCGCGGAAAATCCGGTATGTATTCTGAGAGCTTGTCATGTATATCTAAAAGGCCCTTTTCATACAGCTGCATGACGGCCATGGATGTAAACTGCTTGGTGACCGAGCCGATCAGAAACTTCGAGTTGGCTGTATTTACGTCACCCGTTTCCGTGTCCGACAGGCCATAGGCCTTATATAAGAGCACCTGCCCGTCTTTTTCAATCAGCACGCTGCCGCAAAAGTCCTCAAAGCCTTCAAAAACCTGATCAAGCGTCTCGGCCAGAACCGTCGGCGTCTGCGCCGGCTCCTCGGAAGCCGGCTCCGGAGAAGTGGTCGCTTCCGCCCCCGTCGGAGAGACCGACGGCGAACCGGAGGGCGCCGAAGAGGGCGGCCCTTCCGATAGAACGACAGAGGGCTGCCCGGCTATTACGATAGTATAGGCCGCAAGCAGGCCAAACACCAGCAGGGGCACTAAAAGCTTTTTTATCATATTCTGCACCTTGGGATTATAGAATCTCTCCTCAACACTATGCCGTTTCTATACGGACAAAAGACCTGACGCCTATTTATATTAAGGCGGGGTCCTATTTAGTCGCAGGAGCACCAGAACCATTTTAGGCGCTTTTTCGCAAAATTTCAACAAAATCCCGGCTGACAATATCAGCCGGGGCTTTTAGGTTGACAAGGCTTGTGGGAACTTACCACCCGCAAACCTTACTTTGCAAAGCCCACAGGCTCTCCCTTTTACACAAACCAGTTCCACACGTGCCAGAAGCCTAAAGCGCCGGCACTGGCTGCCAGAACAATATACCCAATCACAAAGGTGACGCCGAACACAACGAGCGCAAAAAGCGAGACAGTCCGCAGCCGCCGGCGTGTCTTGTCCCCCAGCGTCGGATGCACGTCCAGCGGGGGATATTTGGCATCCGACAGGGTGTTTTTGTGCCATCTTTTATAAGCCCGGCCCATCTGCGCCGTCAATGCCCAGCTGTACTGCGTCACAACGGCCAGGAGCACGGCGAAGGCCATAACCGAAATAGCCAGAATCACAGCGCCCGCATACGGCATGGCCGGAACGGCGATGATCTCGGGCAATATGGGATTTAGTATCATAGACACCCCGGCCAGCGCAAACCCTATGGCTGTTATTCCCAGCGCCACTACCCATAAAATCAACACGATGAAAAACGTGCCGACAAACAAATCCGCAAAGCCCAGACCAACGCTCAAAAGCGCCCGAACGGCTTTTTTTTTGCCGGCCGGCTTTTCTTTAACGGCGGCAAACTGCGTGGCAATATCCTTGGCGTCACCCAATTTTACAGCGATTTCCTCCTCAGTATACCCGTCGGCGGCTTTACGAGTAAAATGCTCGTCGTATTCCGCTATAATCTCGTCAATATCCCCGACGTTTTGCGCTTTGAGATACCCGGTCAGTTCTTTAATCCAGGCGTTCTTATCCATGCTCGCTTTCTCCTTCCAGCAGGCTTCTAATCGAATCGGCAAATTTAAGCCAGTCTTCCTTTTGTTTAACATACGCTTCCCGGCCGCTTTTCGTCAGTGAGTAATATTTGCGGGGCGGCCCGCCGCTTTCCTCCGACAAATACGTTGTGACATAGCCTTCGCTTTTTAGCTTGCGCAGGATGGGATAAACCGTCCCGTCGGCAATGTCTATGTGGCGTGAAAGGTACTCAGCCACGTCGTAACCGTAACAGTCCTGCCGGTCTAACAGGGACAGGACGCACAGCTCCAGGACGCCTTTCTTGTATTGACTGTTCACACTAGCCTCCCATATGCTGCAGCGCCCGACGTGTTTGCATCTCTATTTTTAGGGAAGATTTGCGCTGCATTTACTATTGAATATAATATAGTAGTTTTTTCTTGTCAATAGTAAATATATTTTCTTGAAAATTTTAGCGGCATAGAGAAAATTGAACCTGACATACTATTTATTATTGAACAATGGCCTTGAAAAGGATGTGATGACGTCATGGGCATAAAAAAAATAACAGCAGGCCTGACGTGCCTGACGCTGCTTTTATATATACTCTCCGGGACCACTCCGCTGACCGGACAAGCTTTAGAGGCTGAAAGCGACGCGCCGGTTCAGCCGTCCGCTGCAGCGCCGTCACCGTTGGCCGAACCGTCCCCCGAGGTATCCGCCAAGCCGGCGCCAAAAAAGGACCTTATAAAATGGGTAGATTTTAACATACCGTCCGAAGCCATGAAAAAAGCCATTTCCCTTGATGTCCTCACACACGATCAGGATATTAAGCTCCATTGGATTGAGATGCTAGCCTATCTGGCCTCTAAAAACGGCAATAATTTCAAAAGCTACAAGGACAAGCAACTGGACGAGCTGGCTGAAAAGCTCACAGCCGGCACGACGATGGACGAGCTGACGAAGGACATGAAGTACTACGCCTACTATCTTGAGGCTTATACGGCGACCTTGGGCGGCTTTGTCGGTGAATTTGAAATTGAGGTCCCTGACGAGACCGGCGAGGGCAAGCACTGGGAAAAGCGCTATGGGATCAAAGTCTTCTCCCCTATCGCCAAAAACTTTCCGTACAGCCATTGCAACGATTTCGGCAACAGCCGTTCCTACGGGTTTTCACGCACGCATCTCGGCAATGATCTCATCGGTCAGGTGGGCACGCCCATCGTCGCCGTCGAGGGCGGCGTCGTGGAAGCGCTCGGCTGGAACCAGTACGGCGGCTGGCGGATCGGAATACGCTCACATGATAAAAAGCGGTATTATTACTACGCGCATCTGAGAAAGAATTTTCCGTACCGCAAAGACCTCCAGGTTGGCTCGGTTGTGAGCAGCGGCGACGTGATCGGGTATCTTGGCCGGACCGGCTACAGCATCAAGGAAAACGTCAACAACCTCAACACGGCCCACCTGCATTTCGGTATGCAGCTGGTTTTTGATGAATCCCAGAAGGAGTGCCTCAGTGAAATCTGGATCGACGTCTACCAGATCGTACGGCTTTTAGACAACAAACGCTGTGAGGTCAAGAAAAATGAGGAGACAAAGGATTACTACAGGATCTACGAATACCGGGATACATCCCCCGTTATCGAGTAAAGTTAACATGAAAGGAACTGCATCATGGAAGACAAAAGATTAAACGGTTATCCTGTTTACACCGACGATGACGACGGCATCACAAACGTCGCCTCCTCCGGCGAACTGACGGGCCTGCAGCCACGGCTGCCGACCGACAACACGGAGGTGGAGTCGTACGCCTCGCTGTACGGCACACCCAAAACCATGGAAGCGCTTGTGCGTGGTACAAATCTTATCCAACCGAACAAAAAGAAAAACACACTTCCAAAACGGACTCTGCCAATGTAGAGCACTCGTAATAGTCCCCCGCCTTCTGCGGGGATATACAGACTGTCGAAAAAGCCGCGAGCGCGGCTTTTTCGATATAAATGACAAGAGGCCGCTGGCTACCAGCGGTCCCTTGCCGTTTAGGAGAATACAGTACAGTCAGTCAGCGGTACAAGTAATCAGTAGTAATAGGGATAGCGTCTGCGGCGGTAATACTCGTTAAGGAGCAGAATATCGATCAGGTCTCGCACGAAACCGCGGTTCCTGTATCCGCCGTACCCACCGCCGTAGCCATAGCCGGGTCCATAGCCGGGTCCATAGCCGGGTCCATAGCCGTAGCCGTATGTAATGGCCGCCTGCGCTTCGGGCATGGTGTTTTGGCTGTCTTTTTCCACAGCGTAGTCCGCCACTTCCGGATTCGTGCGCATGACGTTTGCGTGGATGTTGTTTCCGGCATTATCCATAAGCTGTTTCGTCAGCGGCATATTCTCCGCATCCATCTGGTCGCAGACCATAAGGATATGCGGCTGCAGCTTGTAATATATCTCCGGGAACGCGGCGCTGCCGCTTCCGGCGATGTCCGGCATGGCTGCCGGCGCATACATTCTGTTGTCGTAGCCGGGCTCAAGCTCCTGCCCGGCCGTGTTGCCGCTCGGCATTTGATCCGAATTAATGTTCATAGTCGCCTCCAATAAAATAGTGTGCTTGCATTCTATTTTATTGGCTGGCCGGACCTTTTGACACAGGCATCCAAGCACCGGCATGGTTTCGGCTCGTCAGGCTGTTTGCGGCATGGGCTCAAGCAGCTCTTCCCTTCCGGACTTTTCTTCGTATGTAACGCCCGCTATACATACGACGGCCTGAGCACAGGCCAGTATGCTGCAGCGCAGGTCCTGGTCAAACGACGGCCTCGTCTGTCGGTATTCATTCTGCAGACGCATCATAAACGTCTCGGCATCCTCCGTGCCGCTGAGCGCCATAAGCCCGCCGCAAAGCTCCGCCGCATCCGCCCCGCCGTAGGCCGCGTCCAGATAGCGGAACAGGGACTTTTCATAAACGACATGGTCTTTTAAATCCCCGGCGTAAAAGCCGCTGTGGGGATAACAAAAAAAATCGGCATAGTAATGGCAGATGACGCCGAGACGTCTCGAAAAGCGCCTGCCACAATATGCGTTGTCCTTTTTTGTATCAATCAGTTTCTTTATTTTTTGGCTAACCAGCTCAATTGTGTGGCTGACCGTGTGCGGTTTTGTCACAAAGGAAAGGTACAAATCCGGTAGAATGTTGCCGAAGAGAAAGCTGCCTTTGTTCAGCTGTACACCGAGCTCCGACTCCGCAAAGCCATAAAGAATACGGCCCAACCGTATATGCGTACGCTTGTTCAAGCCACCCACCTCCTCGATATCATATTTAACATAATGATGTGAAAATGCTATAAAGGTGATGTTAAATTGTTGTCAAATATTTATAAGTATGAACGTTAATCGCTTTTGGTGAATCGGACAAAACCACCGCCGAGCGGCGTCGTATCGTACCACTTGCGCAGGTCAACCTCAAAAAACCGGCCCTCGTCGGCAACACCGGCTTCAGCACGTGAACCGTCCGCCTCGTAGTCAAGCGTCAGAATAGTCACCCAGTGCCAGGAATCCAGCCGTTCCTCCTCACCCTTGTCGAGACTCAGAAACGCCACGGGCGTATCGGCCGCCAGCGCCTTGGCGATAAAGGTGACGACCTCGGAAAATTCGGGTCGCAGACGTTTGTTTTTCGGGATATCCAGTTCCTCAAGCGTATACGGCAGGTTGTTGACGTCGAGATAAACCCGGGCGCCCTTTGTCAGCGCCGCTGCCGACGGCAGCCCGCGCACGGTGGGCGTGACAAACCGCCAGACCTCGTCCATTAGCGCCTCAAACTCACATTTGGGCGACGGCAAACATTGGTCCGGTATGTTGTCTGTCCGGCGGAGATAGTGGATGATACCCGTTATGACCGTCGGCCCGCAGCCGGTATAGCGCTTCCAGATCGTTTTATACCATTCCTGCCAGCCGCCGCAAAACAAAACGCCGGATTCGTCAATGATTTCAAACCGTTTTAAGTTTTTAACTGATACGCTGTGTGCCATAGCCAGACCTCATAAAACGACAGAATAGTGCTTTAATGTTAACAAAAACACCGCGATAAAGTCAAATACAGAAAATGCCACGACGGGTTCCTATGCCAATGTATGGCCGGGGCCGGTCCTCCTGTGCTAAAAACAGCGCCGTATCGGCGCTGCTTAAAGTGTTTTGTATAGCTGGGCTTAAAATAAGACGACACCAGCCTTCCCTTGGGGGAAGGTGGCACGGCACAGCCGTGACGGATGAGGGTTTACTTTGTTAGAAATCAGCAATAAGTCTCTCATCAGTCTCGCTTACACTCGACAGCTTCCCCCAAGGGAAGCCTTAAAGACCAGAAACGAGGGTTTTATAATGCCGATTTGCCACCACTTGCTCACGCCAGCTCCACCACATATTTAACCAGCAGCTGCTCCGGGTGATACGACAGCTTTGACTTACGAAGGCCCTCAACGCCGTCGTCCTCTTCACGGTTTATAAAGGCGACGTCCTGCGCAAACGCCTTGGCATATTGGTTGACGAGCATCTGGTAGGCGCCCAGATAGTCCGTGTCGGCTTTCTCGATGTGGACAAAATGTGTGTCCCCAACCGTTTCGCCGAGCGCGGCGCCAATGGCGCTTCCGCTCACCTTCAGCATCCCGCCCACAAGACCGTACTGATCGAGATGGTCCAGCACCTCCAGCGACTTGTGATTACATTCGTCCAGAGCGGGATAATCCGAATCGGGCTGGGCGGCATACTTTTGGAAAAACGCGCTCATTTCCCCAGTATTAGCCGGACCCACCTCTTCAAACGTCCAGTTGTCATAAGCCTTTAAGAATTTATTAATGTGATTGCGCTGGCCGCTGTATTTCCGGCCGGCCAGGTTTTTGAGGTCCTCCGCCGCGTAAAGGTAATCCGACCAGGCCCGGTCGGTAGCTGTTTTGGCGTTGGGATAAAGCGACACAATCTTCTCCAGACGCGGGGTGGAAACAGCGCACAAACGCGGTGTACAGCCTGTCAGCCCGCAGTAATCCACAAGCCTTTCATAAACGGCCTTATCGGCGCATTCGGGCCCTCTGGGCGGCGTAAAGGCAATATCGCCCGTCAGATAGACTACCTTTAAATAAAGGTAGTCCTCTTCAAGTGCGAATTCTGTTTGGAAAAAATCGCGCCAGATAAACGTACCGCCAATCG
This sequence comes from uncultured Sporobacter sp., assembly GCA_963675425.1. Classification (GTDB taxonomy): domain Bacteria; phylum Bacillota; class Clostridia; order Oscillospirales; family Oscillospiraceae; genus Sporobacter. The sequence goes on from OY776214.1 coordinate 4,206,701, forward strand.
TACAGTCGCAGATACGGCAGTTATTTTGTGTAAAGTACGGCCTGAGCCTGTCAATATGCCCAAGCTCCAGTTTTTGAAATTGCAAGAAAAGTCCTCCGCTATTTTGTCCAGTTGAGCAGATGTCTGTTTTTGATGAAATATTCCACGCCCGAAACCACCGTCACGAGCAGTATGATGCCGACAAGTCCATATGCAACGTTCATCGGGATCGGTAAAAGCATTAATATAATGCTGAGCATCGTTACGGCTGTTTTAATCTTTCCCAGAATGCCCGCCGCTATAACATTGCCCCGGTCGACAGCGACCAGCCGCAGCGCGGTAACGGCAAATTCGCGTACAATGACAATCAGAAGCGCCCACGCCGGCATAAGGCCTTCCTGTGTAAACCATAAAAGCGCCGCCACAACGAGAACCTTATCGGCCAGCGGATCCATAAATTTCCCAAAATCCGTTATCTGTCCGCGTGTTCTGGCAATATGCCCGTCGATAAAGTCTGTAAAACCCGCGATGGCAAAAATACCTGCGGCGACGTAGGCTGAGCCCGGAAAGCCCCAATAGAGTACGATCAGGAATACCGGGATCATAATAACGCGGAGCATCGTCAGCTTGTTGGCCGTATTCATTCGTTTCTACCTCTGATCTTCTTTCTCCAGCACCCCGACCGGCTCGCCGTCCTCGACGCCGGTAATCCGGACACGGCAAAACATACCGGGCGCGGCGTCTGTTCCGTCGAAACGGATAATACCGTCGATCTCCGGAGACTCGGCAAAGCTGCGGCCGAACCAGCATTCGCCGTCAAACCCCTCAACGAGCACCGTCACAATCGAGCCGATCCGGCTATGGCTGAAAGCATCCATAATATCCGACTGCAAAAGCATGGCGGCTTCGGCGCGCGCCACAGCCGTCTCGCTGTCGGCATAGTCCATACCGGCCGCCGGCGTACCCTCCTCCGGCGAATACGCGAAGACGCCGGCGCGCTCGATTTGCGCCTCTCTTAAAAAGGCCAGCAGCTCCTCAAATTCCTCTTCTCCCTCACCGGGAAGCCCCGTTATGAGGCTTGTACGCAGTACAACGCCGGGCACCCGTTCGCGCAGTTTTTTGAAGAGCGCTCGAATCTCGCTGCCTGTCCCCCGCCGTCGCATTTTTTTAAGAATACCATTGTTTATATGCTGGATGGGAATGTCCAGATATTTAAGTATTTTTTCCTCTTGAGCAATGACGTTAATCAGAACGTCGTCAATTTCATCCGGATAGAGGTAATGCAGCCGTATCCAGTCGATACCGTCCACAGCGCACAGCTGAGACAGCAGCTCCGGCAGCATTTTTTTGCCGTATAAGTCCAGCCCATAGCGTGTCGTGTCTTGTGCCACGACAATGAGTTCCTTCACGCCGCTGGCGGCCAGCTCCTCGGCCTCATGCACAACGCTTTCCAGCGCGCGGCTCCTAAAGCGCCCCCGGATACCGGGTATAACACAGTAGGCACAGCGGTTGTCACAGCCCTCCGCAATTTTCAGGTAGGTCCAGGCTCCCGGCGTTGATAAAATACGGGGGATTTCAGCTTCCGGCCTGTCGATATCGCCAAAGCTTCGGAAGCTTTCACCGGCAAGCGCCGCGCTGACGGCGCCGACGATCTCCTGAAAGCTGCCAACGCCGACGACGGCGTCGATCTCCGGCAGCTCTTTTTGTATCTCATCACGGTAACGCTCCGGCAGGCAGCCGGCCACAATGATGCGCTTAATCCGCCCGTCGCTTTTAGCCTCAGCCAACTCCAAAATCGTATCGATGGCTTCCGTTTTCGCGCTTTCTATAAACGCGCATGTGTTGACGACGACAGCGTCGGCTTTGAGACAGTCCTCCGTGAGCTCGTAACCGGCCTGTCGTAATAGGTAAAGCATCTGCTCGCTGTTGACGAGATTTTTAGCGCAGCCAAGCGAAATAAGTCCAACTTTATTCATCCGTATCCATTTCCTCTGATTTATAGCGTTCGGTGGCCGCTTTAATTTCGTCCCATGAAAAGCCGCGACGGTAAAGCCCGGCGGTAACGCGGCCGAGCTCGTCTCGATCGGGCCTTTTGCCCCGGAGCTTTGCGCTCAGCGCCTTGTAAGCCGCCTCTTCCATATCCGGTATTCCCGCAAGCGCCGCGTCCCAAAGCTCGCGCTCAATGCCGCGCCGATACAGCTCGTCCCGGATGCGCATAAGGCCGTAACCGCCGCCGTAGTGGCGCACGATGGAAGCGGCGTATTCCACGTCGTTCACCGCACCGATTTTTACGAGCCAATCGGCAACACTGTGCGATGTTTCCTCGTTTTCACCTTTTTGAATGAGCCGCTCGGTGATTTCACGGCGTGACATCTGGCGTCTGCCAAGTATACGCATCGCGCGCGCCCGCGCCGCGTGCAGGCCGGCGTCTTTTTTTAAAGCCTCGTATTCGCCGCCGTCCAGCACGCGCCCCGTATATAAGCCGTGATCGGCCACAAGCGCGGCGTCAAGCGTCATTTTTTCGCCGTCGTCAAATTCGGCGGCGTATTTATTCGGGTTTTTCGGAGTTACGGCAAGCCTTGTAATTTCAACGCTCAACCGTCAAAATCCTCCGCCGACACATCGACGGCCCGTCCGGCCGCTTTGGCGGCCGCCCGCGCCTGAGGTGACATAAGTTTGTGCGCGTCCAGGCGTATCTTCGCCTCCAGGTCGTTGGCCACATCGGGGTTGGCTTTCAGATATTCCTTAACGTTATCGCGTCCCTGCAGGCGCGTTTCCCCGACGGTAAACCACGCGCCGCTTTTTTCAATGAGGCCGAGCTGGGTTCCGAGATCCATGATCTCGCCCTCGTGCGAGATGCCCTCACCGTACATGATATCAAACTGCGCTTCCTTAAACGGCGGTGCAACCTTGTTCTTAACGATCTTGGCGCGCGTGCGGTTGCCGATGACCTCCGTCCCGTTTTTGAGCGATTCGATCCGGCGCACATCAATGCGTACGCTGGCGAAATATTTGAGTGCTCGGCCGCCCGGCGTTGTCTCGGGATTGCCATACATCACGCCGATCTTTTCGCGCAGCTGGTTGATGAACACGACGATGCAGTTGGTTTTTGATATGGAGCCGGCGAGCTTGCGCAGCGCCTGCGACATGAGCCGTGCCACGACGCCCACGCTCGAGTCGCCCATCTCGCCCTCGATCTCGCTTCGCGGAACAAGCGCAGCCACAGAGTCCACCACGACAACGTCAACGGCGCCCGAACGCACGAGCGTCTCAGTGATGGCCAGCGCGTCCTCTCCCGTATCCGGCTGCGATATAAGTAAGCTTTCCAGATTGATGCCGACGGCGCGGGCGTATGCCGGTTCCAGTGCGTGCTCGGCGTCGACGAAAGCGACCTCGCCGCCGTTTTTCTGGGCCGACGCAATGATGTGCAGCGCCAGCGTCGTCTTGCCCGACGACTCCGGGCCGTAGATTTCGATGATGCGGCCCTTGGGAACGCCGCCGATCCCGAGCGCCAGATCCAGCGACAGAGAACCGGACGGAATCGCCTCGACGTTGACGTGGAGATTCTCACCGAGGCGCATAATCGCCCCTTTGCCGTAGTTTTTTTCTATCTGTGATATGGCCGTTTCCAGCGCCTTCTTTTTATCTCCGGCAGGCGACGGCGTTTCTTGTTTTTTCTTTTCAGCCATGTTTCTTCCTCCCTATTGTCTGGCAAGCATTTATTGCTTACTCACGGTCGCAATAACAACCCTTTCAATGTTCAGCGTATCCTTGATAGTCTTAATGTCTTCAAAGCCGTTTTCGGCCAGCAATGCACATACCTCGTCAGCCTGGCCCATACCGCATTCAAAGGCAATACGGCCGTTTTCCTTTAAAACGGTTTTCCACTTTGACGCGATGCTTCTATAAAAATTCAGACCGTCGGACCCGCCGTCGAGCGCCACCCGCGGCTCATAATCCTTAACGGACTTATCGAGCGTATCAATCTCCCGCGTTGGAATATAGGGCGGATTGGAGACAATAACATCGAAAACACCCAACAGCATCGGCGGCTCCTCCAGCGCATCGAGCTCGATGCTCGTGACGGAGCGAGTGAGCTTGTTGCGGTTGATGTTGATACGGCAGATCTTGAGTGCTTCCGGCGACTTGTCGGCCAGAAGCACGCGCGAAAACGGCACGTTGGCCGCTATAGCCAGCCCCACGCAGCCGCTGCCGGCGCACAGATCCAGTATGCGCTTGCCGTTTAAATTATTTTTAAGCTCGGATATAACGGTTCCGGCCAGCACCTCGGTATCGATACGCGGGATTAAAACGTCCCGGCTGACGGTGAGCGGCATGCCGTAAAATTCCCACTCGCCGAGAATGTACGCAATAGGCTCGCCGGCAATACGGCGCGCGAGCAGCTGCTCAACTGCGGTTTCAAACGTCGGGTCCGTCACATATAGGTTCCGGTCACGCATAAACTGCTCGATCGTTTTGCCGGATGATGACGTGACGATCAGCCGCGCCTCGGCGTCGGAGGTTTCAAAACCTGCCTCACGCAGCCGTTTGCGCGCGGAGAGATATACAGCGTTATAGGTTTTGATAGCGATCCCCCCCCCCAGTTACAATCCTCAGTCTGCCGCCGTTTTGTCAGATCGAGCTGCTGACCGGCAGCCTGATCGACACTAAAAGGCCGCCGCCGTCAGCATTTTCAAGAATCATTTCGCCGCCGTGGAAACGGACAATCTCATCACAGACGGCCAGGCCGATGCCGCTGCCGCGCTCCTTGGCATTGGAACCCTTGTAAAATTTCATTTTGACATTGGACATCTCGTCCTCAGGAATACCGGGTCCGTAATCCCGTATGGTGACGGTAACATATGAGCCGTCGAAGTAGACGGCGACCTCAATACGCTTTCCCTCACGGCCGTATTTAGCGGCATTGTCAAAGAGATTTAAAAACACCTGCTTGAGCCGGTTGGGGTCGCCGGGAATGAGCGGTATCTCGTCCTCATACGGCTGATAAACAAGCTCGACGTGATCCTGATTAAGAAGCTCACGGTAAGTAAAAATAGAATCCTCCAGCTCAGCGCCAATGTCAATAGGTTCGATGTTGAGCGTAAAGCGGCCGTCTTCCATGCGCGTAAATTCCAGCAGGCTCTCCACCATTTTGGTGAGCCTACGCGCCTCCTTGAGCATGATTGCGATCCCTTTTTTCGTTTCGACATCGATATCGTCGCTGTAGACGAGCGTTTCACCCCAGCCGGTAATAGCCGTCAGCGGCGTGCGCAGCTCGTGGGATATGGAAGAAATAAATTCCGTCTGTATTTTTTCCGACTGGGCGATTTTAAGCGACATCTCGTTGATAGACGCCACCATCTCGCCAATTTCGTCGCCATATTTCTTATTGATTTGTATGCCGTAGCTTCCCTGCGCGATACGCTTGGACATTTTCGTGATCTCGATGACCGACTCGATAACGGAACGAATGAAAACAAGATTGATGACAATAACCAGCAGCATCACAAGGGCCCCGAGCGCGCATGCCGCCAGAATGTTCACGGCAATCTGCCTGTCGGCGGTCCTCATGCTTGTAATATACCGCATCACGCCGATAGTCTGGCCGTTGGAATACACAATCGGCGCCGAGGCGGACATGATCCGCTCACCTGTCGACGGGCCTTTGCCGTGCCACGAAGATATCTGGCCGGTGGTGATGGCATCCTGAATGTCCGGCGTATTCGGCGAGGAGCCAGCCGATATCCCGTACGTTGAGACGATGATGTGGCCGTCACTGTCTAAAAACTGGAGCTCCAGCTTATTGCTGTCTTCAAATAATTCGGTGTAGATATAGGCGCTGTCGTAAAATTCAGAAGCGCTTTTGGCCACGTAGTTGGAAAAGAAGTCCGTAGCGGTCCGGGCCTTTGTCTCCAGGCCCGTCTGCACCGTGTTGTAATAATTGGAATAGATAATGACGGAAAACACTGTCAGGACAACCATGATCGTCACAAGCACAAGAAGAACGCTGCCGCGAAACCAGCGCCACCTTAATCCGCTTGTTTGTATCCCTTTGTGCTTGTCCATAACGTTTTACCTGCTTTCAGACGGGTTTTTCGCTTAAAATCCCCATTTATAGCCGTAACCCCAAACTGTCGTGATAAAAATGGGGGTTGTCGGATCGTCTTCGATCTTCAACCGCAGACGCCGTATATTGACGTCGGCGATCTTCAGCTCGCCAAAATAGTCTCGTCCCCACACGGTGTTGAGGATATCCTCGCGGGAAAGCGCCTTGCCGGGGTTGTCCATAAACATTTTCATAATGGAGTATTCCACCTGGGTCAGCTTGATGCGCTCTCCGTTTTTTTCAAGCGTCCGGTTGCGCGTATTCAGCCGGAACGGCCCCTGGACGATCTCGCCTGTATCGGCCTGCTCGAGGCTCCCCGTGCGCCTGTACAGCGCGTCGATACGGGCGGTGAGCTCCGCGGGTGAAAACGGCTTTGTCACATAGTCGTCTGCGCCCGTCATCAGACCCGTAACCTTGTCCATTTCCTGGGTGCGGGCCGTGAGCATGATGATGCCGATGTGCGGGTCCGCCGCGCGGATCTTGCGGCAGACTTCAAAGCCGTCGATGTCCGGCAGCATAATATCCAAAATGGCAACCTTAATATCGGGATTGGCGCGCAGCTGCTCAAACGCTTCCGCGCCTGTACCCGCCTCGATGGGCTCGTAGCCGGCACGCTTTAAATTGATCACCACAAAGCTGCGGATACTGGTCTCGTCCTCAAGCACTAATACTTTCTTCATCGCGTTTTCCTCCTTTATGGGTCGGATAACCCGGCCGGCCGTGCTTTTATCTGTCTTCGGAGTATGTTAACAAGCTCAATGCCGGCGCTTTAATAACCGCCGGTGGCCCATTCGGTTGGAATCAGACCAAAGTTTCCTGTAACGGTCTTCCATGTGACGCCCAGCGCGTCACCCGGCGTCAAGACCTCTCCGGCGTAAATCACATCGCCGTGCAGCAGAAGTATGGACCGCCCGCCCAACCGGGCCCGGTCTTCCTTGTTATCGCCGGACAGTGTGTAAATTTTAAGAAAATCCGTGCCGGCAGTAAGGTCACCGGACTGTCCGTCAGGGAGCCAGGTGAAGATAATTGTCCGCTCGCCGGCAACAGAATCCTCACGCCGGACGGTGATATGGTCTATCCATGCGGCAGGCAAAATGAGATACCAGCCTTCTTGATAGTCATGATACGTCGTGAAAACGGCTTGCCGTGAACCACTTTGACTGTACGCAAACCAATCGATTGCAAAATACGTCTTGTTCTCTTCCGATGGGAGAAGCCTCGGCGAGGGAACCTCAAATATGCCGTCGTTATTAATATCGGCGCTGTAGACGCTCTGGGCCCGGACGGTCTCCTCACTGCTCTCGCCCGGCCCGGTAACGAATACGTTAATGATGCTGTCGAGATGCGAGCAAAGTATATCCGTGATGACACTGACGTTGCTGCCCTGATAGCTGCCCTCCACAAAAAGGGCCGAAGTGCCGTCCGTCAGTCTGCTTTTAAAGATCCGGGTTATGGAGGCGATATCAGCCGACAACAGTGCCGAGCTTGTAACACGCTGTCCGTCCGGACGCAGCGAAAACATGTCCGCCCCGCCGGGAACCTCCGGCGTCGGCAGACGCAGCGCAATGACGTCCGTAGCGCCGTCGTCGTCGAGGTCGCTTGTGACGAGCTTGGAGTAATCGGATTCCGCCAGAAGGACCGGCTGATTATCACGGACGGAATAAATCATCATATGGGCCAGCCCGGAGCTCTGCCAGCCCACGACCAGCTCGCTGATATTGTCGGAATCCATGTCGGCGTAACGTATGCTTTCAATCGCCGTGCCGCTTCCTTCTATTTTGCAGACGGTTTCGTACGTGCCGTCTATTTGCTTCATAATGTAAATTTTAAGAGGCTTGTCCCCTGTCATTCTGAAGAAGGCAATCGCCTCGTTTTGGCCGTCGCCGTCGATGTCCTTGAGTTGAACCGACTGTCGGTTCGGGCCTGCGGTCGGCGGAGAATACTCCGCGCCCGAATCAAGCACGGTATCAATCTGCTTTTGCAGCTGCAGAAATTCCTTAGAGGCCTTCGGCAGACTGTACAAATCGTCAGCCGTCGAGCTGGTGCAGCCGGCTGTCGTCATAACCGTGACAAGGAGAAAGATACTAATAAAAATCCTGGTGCCCGCACGCATCAAGCCCGCCTCCCTTCTGATTGAGCGTTGTTAAGGAATTGTTAAGATATCCTAAACATATCCTATTTATTTTATCATAATTGTCCGTGAATTGGTAGTATTATATTTTCTGTTGTATTATAATGATAGGCGGATAAACCGGACTCAAAACATGGGACGGCGCGTTTTTAAACAATTTGCGCCGCCACGCCAAATGAGGGGGGCGTTATGAAGCTGTGCTATGCCGAACGCGGCAGCCTGACCGGCACAAGAGCCGCCTATGCTCTATTGGAGCACATGGTCAAAAGCCAGTACGGCGTGCCGCTGCCGGAAGTAAAAAAGCATGCAACCGGCAAGCCGTATTTCCTTGGGAGGCCGGATATCTGCTTTTCTCTCAGCCATACAAAAACGCACGTACTGTGCGCGGTCGGTCCCGTCCCGGTGGGGGTCGACATTGAAACGGTCCGCCCCGTAAGGCCGGGCGTGGCCGAACGCGTATGCGCGTTGGACGAGCTCAAAGCGTTTGATTTTTTTGATCTCTGGGTTCTCAAGGAGAGCTTTTTTAAGCTGTCGGGGCAAGCGGATCTCCCGTTCTGGAAGCTCTGTTTTTCGCGCCGAGGCGGAGCGATCATCGCTCCGGACGCCTCCGTTACGGCCCGGCTGTTTGACGGCGTGCCGGGCTGCCGGGCCGCCGTATGCGTGCGGGGGGATAAAATACCGGACAACATTGATGTCATGGACCTGTCCAAAATTATCGCGGACACTTGAAATCATACGGATAAATTTGTATAATTATTTATCTGAACAAAAGACATGGACGATTGTTATAATCTTACACACAGGAGGAAAAAACATGAAAATAACGGCTGCTGTAACGCATAAGATCGGGCAGTTATCCATCGAAGAGGTCGAGCTGGACGCGCCGAAAGCGTCAGAAGTCCTGATTCGGATCGTCGCCGGCGGCGTATGCCATACGGATGCGGCCGGCCTGCAGCAAATCATTCCGGTCGCTCTGCCGGCCATATTCGGCCACGAGGGCGTCGGCATTGTCGAGGAGGTCGGCGTCGGCGTTGAAACGCTGAAAAAAGGCGACCGCGTCATCCTCACCTTCCCCTCCTGCGGCGTCTGCTCTCACTGCGTCGCCGGTCATCCTTACGCGTGCAACATCATGAACGATCTGTTTTTTAATGGAACGTATAAAGACGGAACGCACCGCTTGTCGCAAGACGGCAAGCCCGTATCCGCCTTTTTCGGCCAGGGCTCGTTTGCCACGCACTGTATCGTCGACGCCCGAAACGCGGTCAAGGTCGACGTCGCTTCCGACGAGGAGCTTTCCAAGCTGTGCTCGCTGGGCTGTGGTGTACAAACGGGAGCCGGCTCTGTTTTAAACGGGGCTAACCCGGAACCCGGCTCATCGCTGGCCGTCTTCGGCTGCGGCGGCGTGGGCATGGCCGCTATCATGGCTGCGAAAATCGCCGGCTGCTCCAAAATCATTGCCGTGGACGTTGTTCCCTCGCGGCTGCAGATGGCCCTTGAGATCGGTGCGACGCACGCCGTCAACGGCAAAGAGGTCGACGCTGTCGAGGAGATCCAAAAACTTACGGATGGCGGCGCCAATTACAGCATTGAATGCACGGGTGTACCGATTCTGGTTCTGCAGGCGCTCGGCTGTCTGGCGCGGGAAGGCAAGTGCGTGCTTGCCAGCGTCACGGGTGACGCCGTCGTCGGCATCGGGCTTGAGCCACTACTGATGAACAAGAGCGTCACACTTTTGGGGCTGACAGAGGGTGGCTCCAACCCACAGGTATTCATACCAAAGCTCGTTCAGTTTTACAACGAAGGCCGTCTCCCGGTGGATAAGCTCGTTAAGTTTTATGATTTTAAAGACATCGAAAAAGCGTTTGAAGACTCCCATTCCGGCGTAACTATCAAGCCGATCCTGAAATTTTAAATCGATCCATCAGCAGAATAGAACAAGGCGAAGGGGGACAACAAGTCCCCCTTCGTCTTGTTTTACTGTTAAACAATCAAGGTCTGCGGCATATAATCGCGGAGCATCCAATGCACCGAGGTCTGCTTCTATTTACATTATTCCAGACAACGGGATAGATATAACATTACGGAATATATCTCCACAAAAATTAGAATCTTCAATATAATTGACAGTGCAAGGCACCTAAAATATAATGCGTTTGTGGATTGTGCCCAATTTTAAATTCGGGCACATTATGAAAGGAGAACCGTATGAAAAAAGTCTTGGCATTATTCCTGACAGCTTTGCTGGCCCTCTCCCTATTTGCCTGCAGCAAGACAGCGGATGCAGAAGCCTCCGCCGACCCCGAAACAAGCGCAAGCCCCAGCGCCGGTACGTCCTCCGAACCGCCCGATGCCGAAGAATCACAAGCTCCTGATCAGTTACAGGAAATTTCAAACGAATGGGAACCTGGTTTTTATAATCCCGATGAGGATTATTCTAAAAACGAGCAATACCATTTTGTCTACATGCTGTATCAAAACGGTGTTCTTTACGATATGTTTGACCACGCTTTCACCGAATGGGCCGACCGAGCCAACATCGAATACAACAACTGGTGCGCCAATTCCGACGGGGATCTTTTCATCACCTCCATCGAGACCTTTGCCGCTCAGGGCGTGGACGGTATCCTCTCGGACGCGGACATGACTATTTATGATCGCGTCAACGACGTCATGAACGATATGGGTATGCCGTGGATGCCCGTTATGGGCGCGCCGCTCGATAATAACGGCGTGCTGATGCATGCATACTGTGGTTTTGACTTCTACTTGTACGGTGAGCAGATGGCTAATTGGGTCATTGATTATTGGGAAGAGAATTTCCCCGAGGCCACGCTTGACAACAGCGCCATGCTGTGTCTTGATTACTCGACCTCCGAAAATCTGACGGTCCGCGTTGCCGCCGCGCGCGACGTTTGGAACACCAGGTATCCTGGCAACGAGGATAAATTCTATGTGACAGACGGCGCAACAGGCGGACTGGACTCCAATACCGCATACAATATCTCCAGCCCGCTTATCGCCGCTCACCCCGAGGTCGATTATTGGATCGTCTGCGGCCTTACGGATGACTATGCCGACGGCTGCGCCCGCGCTCTTGAGACAGCCCAAAAATCCGACAAGGCCGTCATTACAGTTATGGGCGGCTCCGGCCTCATCAACCACTGGGATGCCGGCGAAGACAGCTGCTGGAAATCCGCCTGCTATACGGCCGAAACGATCTATGCCGAACCAATTTTCTTTGGCCTGTATGACCAGGTGCGCGGCCTTGTGACAAACGATCAGCTGTGGCCGGACTGGGTCAACCACAGCAAGGGCGACAAATACGCTTCACTGCAGCTGCCGTCGTTTTTCATCACGAAGGACAACTATCAGGAGTATATGGAATGGTGCGACGCTTATACCGGTATTAACCGTTCCGATTATCCGTACAACAACACGCAGTACTCCGCACGACTGGCGGTCCCCGCCTCTTACGCTGGCTAACCGTAACCCCTGGTTGGTTATATCTACTTAATAATAAGAATTACTTAAAATATCCCCGTCCGATTGCTCGGACGGGGATATTTTAAGACGTCTTAAAAATGTAGGATTGTCAAACATATTGGACAGTCAGGTTGACAAGAACTCAAGCGGAGATTTGTAACAGAGCGGGCGCATGGGTATAGAATTAGAACGGCGAAGATGAACATTGAGCTGAGAATCAAAATCACAGAAAGAATAGAAGCTGTGTGATGAGTAGAAGCGCTTCTGATCTTCGCGGTGGCTTCGTTCGACCTTGCCGTTGTGACGTGGTGTATAAGGCCGGATGAGCTTATGGCGGATGCCCATGTTGGCGGCGGTGGCCTCAAAAAGTGTCTGAGAATTTCGTTTTGACTGAGAGAACCTGTTGGTAAATTCGAAGCCGTTATCGGTCTGCACACACTCAATATCAAAGCCGTGTTTTTTGAAATATGCCGCAGCGTGTTTCAAAAAATCGGCTGACGAATAGGTAGTGTCCAAAATATTGTGTAAACCTCCGAAGTCAGATAGAATAAAAATGACTTTGGAGGTTTTAACTATGGCAAGGAAAGAACGCAAGGACAACAGCAAGCTCCGGGAGCTAATGGAGGAGTATGGCGTCAAGACAATGGAGGACGTTCACACCTTTGTGAAGATGCTTACGGCAGAGACGATCCAGACAGCGCTGGACGCGGAGCTTGAGAGCGAACTTGGATATTCAAAGTACGACTACAAAAACAAACAGACAGACAATAGTCGGAACGGATATTCGCAGAAGACGGTTCAAGGCAGCATGGGAGAGCTGGAGATCAACGTTCCCCGAGACCGTAAAGGCGAGTTCGAACCTCAGCTTGTGAAGAAGCATCAGACGGATGTGTCCAGCATCGAAGACAAGGTCATATTCCTGTATTCACAAGGGGTATCTACCCGTGACATCCAGAAAACGATGCGGGAGATGTACGGGATAGAAGTTGATGACAGCCGTGTAAGCAAGATCACAGACAAGCTGCTGCCCGTGATACGGGAATGGCAGGAGCGTCCGCTTCAAAGCGTGTATGCAATGGTGATTCTGGCCGCGGTACACTACAGTATTCGGGAAAACGGTATAGTTACCAAGAAAGCTGCCTATGTGGCAATAGGTACGGATCTTGAAGGTAAAAAGGATGTCCTTGGCATTTGGTTGGGCGCAAATGAATCAGCAAAATATTGGTTGAATGTACTGACGGGCTTGAAGAATCGTGGAGTGAAAGATATACTCATAGCATCTGTGGACGGCCTTTCCGGCTTTGTAGAGGCCATTCACACGGCGTTTCCTCAAACTGAAGTTCAGCGCTGCATTATCCACCAGATTCGGGCCTCCACGCGGTATGTGAGCTACAAGGACGTCAAGGCATTCTCTGCTGATCTGAAGCCAATCTACAAGGCGGCGACGGAAGAAGCCGCACTTGCCGCGCTGGATGATTTAGAGGCCAAGTGGGGTGCCAAATATGCCCTTGGCGTAAAGAGCTGGCGGGTCAACTGGCCGGAGCTTTCCACCATGTTCAAATATCCGCCGGAGATTCGCACGCTGATTTACACCACCAACGCCATCGAGAATTTCAATCGTCAGCTGCGGAAGGTGACCAAGACCAAGAGCGCCTTCGTTTCCGACGACGCTCTTATGAAAATTCTCTACCTAGCGACCATGAATATTACTGAGAAATGGACTATGCCCATTAGGAATTGGGGTACGATTTTAGACCATCTCATGATTTACTTCGGCGACAGAGTTGAGGTCAGAATCTAATTCCGTATTTCTCTGACTTCGGACTTTACACAAATTTTTACGCGCTACCGACGAATATGTAGAATTTTCCTCATACGCTTTAAGATAACGAAGCCGCGAGTACTCGTCGATTGCCGTGTATTGGTAGTATCTCTCGCCTTTGGTCGTAATACAGATAACGGGACGAATTTCACGTCGAGCTGCACTCGCTGGCCTGGGCGTTGCATCTGCTCCATCGGCTTCGGTACGTACTTTTTCTTCGGCTTTCCGGCTTGAAAATATCCAAGCCGCTTCATGACACGGTAAAGGCTTCCTGGTGGACGCTGGTAGCCATTTAACGTCAGACGATACCAGAACTCAAGCATGCCCAGCTTCGGATTCCTTCTTCGGACGTCGCGGATCAGCTTGAGTTCTGCCTCTGTGTGTGCTGTCGGATGCCCATGTGGCCGGCGTGACTGGCAGGCCAGCGACTCCAGTGTGCCGTCATACCGTTTTAGCCAGAAGTAGATATACGACCGTGCCTTGTTATACTTCCGTGATGCTTTGGATACCCCATATTTTACCGTGTAATTAATTAGGGATTGCCTGTACTTCATATCCTGTGTTATCTTGTTCATGCAGGGAGAGGCACTTCCTTTCGGTCGAATTTGGGTGTGGTAACTTAATTCTAACCGATGTGCCTTATCCTTGCTCTTATTTTTTGCTCCCCTCCGTCCAACATGTATTGTAGTCCTACACGGGGATATTTTAAGACGTCTTAAAAAACTATTGAATTCCCTTCCGGCCTGTTGTATAATTTGTGTCACTCGCTTAAAACGTGCCGGTGTGATGGAATTGGTAGACGTAGTGGACTCAAAATCCACCGCTGTAACAGGCGTGCCGGTTCGAGTCCGGCCACCGGCACCAACTAGGATAACAAGCTCTCGTCAAGAGAGCTTGTTATTTTTTCCTTTATTTATAAGGGTTCGAGGGCTTTTGATGAACTTGAAAGTATCTGACAAACAAGTAATGTGTGTATTCGAACTCACACGTCTGCAGAATATACTGACTCGAGGCATGGCATCTGAAAAAGCTGCTGTGCCTTTTTTCGAATACGTTACGTCGTTAGCAAGTGTTTTTTAATATCTGATAAATTTTTTCATTTTTGTTTATAGCATATTGACTTAATGAGTCATTCGTTTTATGCTTATACCAACAAACGTTTGTTGGGGTGTGCTGTATGGGAACAAAGGATAGAATTTTTGACTGTGCCTTATCATTATTTTCGGAACATGGTTTTGCTGGCGTCTCCATTCGTGATATTGCCAAGGCTGTTGGTATTAATGAAAGTTCAATTTACAACCATTACGAAGGGAAACAGGCTATTATCGATGAAGTATGCAGACGATTTGCAAGTACTTTGACAGTTTCACGACCGGCATTATCTGAAGTAAATACTTGGCTTGATCAGATGCAACCAAGGGAGATTTTTAAGTTGCTGATAACATCCTATGGAAGACAGATCAACCCTCAAATTACGGAACTGGCTAGAATCGTTTTCTCCGAGCAGTTTCATAATGAAACGGTTAGAAAATTCTTTATGGAAGAGTTTGTACTCAATAACAGTCGGTATTATGCTGATGTGCTGGATTTGTTTGAAATGAAAAATAAGATTATACCTTGTGACAAATACGTCGTTGCGAACTTATTTAATAATGCTCAGGTTGCACTCAGTATACAATATTCCCATTGTAAATCAGAAGATGAATGTCGACAGATCGCCAAAATGATGTTGGAAAGCACAGATTTCCTCATCGGATCATTGGAAATGGAGCGATAATCATGTCTTTAAAAAAGCAAAAAATAAGGTTGCAAAAAAGGTGGTTTCAGCGCGTGTGGATTTATATTGTTGGTTTGCTTGTTTTACTCAGTGCAGCACTGGCAATCCAGTTCTCAATTGATAATCAAAGAGCATATGCCAGGCTTGCTGATTTTCCGGTTCATGAGATTAATACCGAGTTTGGTATGTTGAGTTATCTAGATGAAGGCTCCGGTGAGGCGATTCTTATATCCCACGGTATTTTCGGCGGATATGACCAAGCTTCTGTGACGCTGGAAAGCATATTTGGAGATGATTATCGAAAAATTTCACCTTCCCGTTTCGGTTATCCAGGCTCTGCTTCGCCACAGGAACCGACTCCAAAAAATCAGGCAAAAGCATTTTTAGATTTGCTCAATCAGCTGTCGATTCAAAAGGCGTATATTTTGACAGCATCAGCCGGTGGCGCGGCTGGTATTCAGTTTGCAATCCAATATCCAGAACGTGTGAAAGGTCTTATTTTGCTGTCTTCCGGTGTCCCGGGGGAGAAAAAAACGCGAGAAGAAATCACCGGTTTGATGGGACCACCAGAGCCTATTTTGCACGATTTCCCAATGTGGCTGTCTACGAAATACTTTGGATTTGTATTCAAGTCTATGTTTGCCTCCGATATTGACAATACCATCTATAAAACAATGCTGCCTGTATCGCCTCGTCTAAAGGGGATTCTTGCTGATGAAAACATCACAAATATAGATATGAATATTAATTATGATGACTATCCGGTTGAGGCCATTACCGCACCTATTCTTGTTGTTCATGCGAAGGATGATCCAATGGTTAAGTTCGCGGATACTCAGAAGTTTATTGCACGAACACATCCGGAAACAGCCATCTTTGATACCGGCGGTCATCTGATTACCGGTAATGGAGATGCTGTTTCCATCAAGATAAACGAGTTTATTAATGAAACAAAGGATAATATCCGATGAAACAGTCGAAAATCGAGACTTTTGATTATTATAGCAATATATTTTCAAAAATATGTAAATGCCAGTATATCTGCCTGAGTAATATCATAATCGGATTTCATTACCTGTGCTATATTTCACACGGAAAAGCGGTGACGAAAGGATTCTGATTCAACAGTTAAGCTTATGATGTTTTTATAGTACTAGAGTTCGAATCCCCCCGCAAAATATCAATGATATCGATTTTGGTCATAAAACACAAAAGGCATACCTTCCACCAAGGGGAGGGTATGCCTTTTTTTAATGGGTAAGCATGGTATAGTAATTTTAAAGTCTCGAGGTTTCATACATTCTAACAAGAATTTGATTGACGTTCTCAAAGAAGCACAGATTATTTATAGAATTACAGGAAGTGATAATTCTATAAATAGAACAGCACTTTAATTGCAAAATTTTTGTCTTCAAAATAACGCCAAACACTGGTACTCCGAATCTAGTCCCGATTGGGGTTAGGTTCGGAGTATTGCTTTCTTTTTAGTAATGATGAAAAGGTGTTTTGTGGTTTAACATATATATGCACGTAACCCCAATCCCAGTTATAAGGTTTGAAATATCAGATCTTTAAGCGTTTTGGTATATGTTAATAAAGACAATTTTCTACCAAACCCTTTATCTTTAAAGGGTATTGCTTTTAGATCATTATTTAAATTTCTGACCATCATTTCCGGCAAAATTGTTAGGCCTCCATTCGCTTTAATGAGAGCTAAAATAGGCTCATTTTGTCCGATTTCTATGCTGGCTTCCAAGGCGATCCCATATTTACTTAAATAATTATCTATGGCTTTTCTAATATCACATGGATAAGAAGGTAAAATCATAATCTGTTTTTTCAATTCCTCAAATCCGATTGATTCGCGGTATGCCAAACTATTGGTAGCCGCCAAGACTAAATAATATGGCTCGTCTAAAATAGGATAAGCATATTCGTTTTCTTCAATATCCTGCGCAAATCCTGCATCAATTTTCCGTTCAAAGAAAAGCCTTCCGATTTCATCACTTGTATTTGTAACCATCAGCTTTGTTTTATATCCGAGGCTTTGTAGACTTTTTAAAACATTCGGTAGCAAATAAGTAGATAAGCTTGGCAGTGCACCAATGTGTAGTACTTTGGTTTTTGAGTCGGAAAATTGTTGGCTTAAGGAATTAACGCCATTCAATATTTTTTTTGCTTCATTTAAAAAAATGACGCCTTCATTTGTTAATCTGACTCCACTTCGATTTCTTTCAAACAGGATTGCTCCCAATTCATTTTCTAACAGCTTGAGCTGTTTTGTCAAAGCGGGCTGGGAAAGATGGAGGACTTGTGAAGCTTTATTGATGCTTTCAGTTTCTGCAATTATTTTGACATATAGCATTTGTTGTAGAGTCAATTGACGACACTCCTCGCATTATAACTTTAAGTTATAACGGTATGATTGAAACGTATTATACAATAATTAAAATATAATGTAAACTAAAAACAGCTTATAAGAGGAAGATGATTAAATTGAATCAAGCTAATATTACTCTGCAAGACATTATACAGGCTCATAAGCGTATTCAGAATTACATATACCACACACCATTAGAGTACAATGAGAAACTCAGCACCTTATATAATTCGAATATTTATTTAAAGCTGGAAAACCTTCAAATTACAGGAAGTTTCAAGGCCCGTGAAGCTTTTAACGGCCTTTTGTCGTTAAGTGATATCGATAGGAAGCGCGGCGTAGTTGCACCTTCGGCTGGCAATCACGGGATTGGTTTGGCTTATGCAGCCAAGCGGCTGATTGTTCCTGCCTACGTCTATTTACCTCGGATTGTGGATGGAAGTAAAGTTAACGCACTAGAGAGCTATGGAGCTGTTATCAGCTATTTTGATTCTATCGAAGAAGCAAGATTATCTGCAATAGATGTATCAAGAGAAAAAGGATACACTTTTTTTTCTGCGTATAACGCCCCCACTGCTATTACCGCAGGTGGAACAATTGCGCTAGAAGTCCTGGATGATTTACCGGATGTGGATACTGTCATTACCTGTATGGGTGGGGGCGGACTTACTGCTGGTATGTGTATAGCGTTGAAGTCCGTGAATCCCAAAATTAAGATTTGGGGTATTCAACCTAAAAACAGCCCCACGCTAGAGGTTTGGCACCGAAACGGCAGCCCTACGGATGTGGACTTAAAGCCATCGATAGCGGAGGGCTTAAGCGGGCCGATTGAGCCAGAAACAATTACTTTCCCAATCATTCATAAATATATTGATCGAATACTGACTGTAACAGAGGCGGAGCTAATTGATGCCGTTAGAATGATGATGGATTCCCATTACATAGTGGAACCTTCGGGAGCTGCCGGAATCGCTGCGCTGAAACGTTATGGCAAAGAATTGACTGGCTGCAAAGTGGCTATTTTGGTAACAGGCCGTAATATTTCGTGGTCACGGCTCACTTCCCTAATGGAATAATTTCCATATAATCAATTTTCGGCTCAAGGCTATCTTGTTAGATGAAAAATCATCGGACGACCTCCTTCTCTCTTCCAAGTTTTACATCTATCAATCTCTTTTACTTGTCCCTGAAATTGAGCCGCCGAAACAGTGATGTCAATGGTCTGGTTATGTACCGCAATCGTGCGCTTCACTGTTTCTCCGAAGGGTGTTTGCGTGGGTATAAGAGGACAACCGTTGCACGGTGCGCAACAATCCGTTTTTTAAAGCTGGAGAACCATGTGTGAGTTCAAATACACTGTTTTTGTATTACTAAAATAGAAGATATCGATTTTGGAAAGAAAACACATTAAAAAGTCCCAAAAAGATGTCATGTTTCATCGCATGACATCTTTTTGGGACTTTTTTGTCGGCTCTGCCTATCAAAGATAATGGCAGTTATGGGGTTATCTTTGGCCAAGTTCAAACCTGTTTGCATTCGAAATCATTCAGAATAATTCGTCGAGCACTGCTTGCACAATCATGGGGCCGCTGCCATATTGGTTATACCTTCAACATCCGTAACGGCACAAAAACACGTCGATGATTTCCGTTAACACGGGCTCAACATACGGAAGACTTTCACCATCCGTAAGCAAAACGTTCCACGTCAGGCATCCTTCCACCATGCCATAAAAGATTTGTGCGGTAAGCTCAGCTGAATCAAATTTCAGTTTCCCGTCTTCCTTGGCTGCATATAACCAGTTGATAAAATCTTCATGAAATTTATGTCCGGTCATAGTTTTTTTTACGAAATCCGGTTTGAATAAAAATACGGATGCCAGTAGCTTTGATAATCCCCGCTGGCGGGGTTCAGTGACCCGATACATTTCCGCTCCCGCAAAATCCAGTAACTGCTCTTTTAAAGAACGTGTTTTTGAGTACTCGATCGGCTTTTTTTCATCGCTTTGTCTTAGAAAATCCGATACGATTTCCTGAAAAAGATTCTCTTTGCTTTGAAAGTGGTTGTAAACGGTGATTTTTGATACGCCTGCAACCTCAGCGATTTTATCCATACTTGAAGCATCAAACCCGTTTTTGCTAAAAACCTTGATTGCACCTTCCAATATATCCCGCTCTTTCAAAGTTTTGTTTTTCTTTTGATTTGACATAAATCGCCTCCAAGAATCATACTATACTGTACAGTTCACTTTTGTGTTGACAATCGCTGAACTGTACAGTATAGTATAGCCAAGGGCGCAGTCTAATGCAAGCTTTATTTAATTTTCAGGAGGAATATTATGCAAAATACGAACTATAATCATAGGAAAAGTGCCCGTTTCGCCGGAGTGATGTATCTCTTGTGTATGTTGGCAAGCATTTCGGGCGGGCTGATTGTCAGCGGCATTATTGACCAGCCCGATTTTATAAACAAAGTATTGGATGCCAAGTGGACGCTAATTGCTGGAATGGCGCTTGAGCTTGTTAACGCGCTGGGCTTAATGGGAATTGCTGCGGCTTTTTGGGTTGCGTTTAAAGACAAAATGCCGGCTACGGCGGCGGGATACCTGAGCCTTCGCAGTATAGAAGTTGCCTTGTGTATGATAACGGCGTTTATTCCGATTATTCTGATTCAGCTTGCCGGACAGCGTGCCGATTTATTTGGGGACATCGGCTATTTTGCCAACAGGCTGGTAATGGCACGGGACATTTATTGGGCATATGTGTATCCGGTTATTTTCTTTATAAGTGGTTCACTCTTTTATAGTATGTTATACAAAACTGTGCTGGTTCCAAAATATATCGCAGTGTGGGGTATGGTAGCTTTACTGGGTGTTCTGGCTGCCATGTTTGCTCCGTCAATAAAATACTTACCGGGTTTTTTGATTATCACAAATGAGATTTATCTGGGCATTTATCTTATTGCGAGGGGCTTTCGGACAGCAGCAACGGAACGAGTATAAATAGTCTCGAGTATTCAAAACAGGTTGGTATTTTACCAGCCTGTTTTTTATCTTGTTGACAAATTGAACAGCGTTCAGTACACTAGGGTTGAACAACGTATTGTACAGCGTTCAACACAGGAGGTATTATGAAAAGCTCTTCGAATGTAAAAGAACACATAATTCAAACCACAACAAAGCTGATTCAGCAGAGCAATGGGAATATAGCGGACATCACGACACGAGCTATCGCTGAAAAAGCATGCGTTGGCGTTGGGCTGATTAATTACCACTTCCAAACCAAGGATAATTTGATCACTATATGTGTGCAGCGGATTATTGAACAGATAATATCTGGTTTTTACGCAAAGGGGAAGTCTTATCAGGGCGATAAGGACCGCTTGACTGACTGGGCAACTCGCGTATTTGATTTTCTTTTTGATAATCCCGCAATCTCACGTATTTCAATAATCGGAGATTTATGTGATTACACAATTGACACTAATTCCGTTAAAACACAAAAGGGATTTGCGCGTGCTTTGCAGGAAGATGTGTCGGACTTCGATAAAAGTATGCTCACATTTATTCTAACCGCTTCCATGCAAACAGCCTTTCTTGGCAGCAAGAACACACCGGAACTGCTTGGCTATGATTTTAGTAATCAATCTGATCGTCAGGCGTTTATAACACGGCTGATTTCCTTTCTGTTTGACGGAATAAAAACTAAGCAAATTACTTGAGGAGATACCATGAAAATAACGGTTTTGAACGGAACGGAAATCCAAGGCTGTACCTATCATATAAAAGAGAGCTTTCTTGAAGAACTGCGCGATAATAACGAGATTACGGAGTTTTACCTGCCGAAAGATTTGCCTTCCTTTTGCTGCGGCTGCAAAAACTGCTTTTTAAAAAACGAACAGCTTTGTCCCCACGCAGAATATACCATGCCCATTTGGGAATCCATGCTGAATTCTGACCTTTTGGTTTTTGCTTCACCGGTCTACGCATTAAGAACCACGGCGCAGATGAAGTCTCTGCTTGACCATTTATGCGCTCACTGGATGGTTCACAGGCCGGACGACAGGATGTTTACAAAAAAGGCTGTCATTTTGACAAATGCTATTGGTGTTTTCAATGGAGGTGCTCAAAAGGATATAGCAACCAGCCTTATGTGGCTGGGTGTTTCTGATATAAAAAAGCTCGGAACCGGTCTTATGGAGGGCGTTATCTGGAACGAGCTGTCTGAAAAAAGACGGGACGCCATTATACGTAAAACAAAAAAGCTGGCTCAGCGCTATAAACAGGTTAAATCGGGACACAAGGGACTGAAGGTAAGCGTCTTATTTGCAGTTACAAGAAAAATGCATCAAGCCATAGCGTCAAAGGAAACGCACCTGTCAGCCGATAACGAATATTGGGTCAGCAAAGGTTGGGTTAAACTTCGATAAGCGTTCGAAGTGTGATAAAACGCATTGGAATAACCAGTAAAAAAGCGGCTCATCAGAGCCGCCGTCATGCAAACTAACTGTTTAAAAAGCCGCGTAAGCGGCTTTTTAAACAGTCTGCAGGCGGCTCCAGCGAGCCGCCTTTTCAGTTATCTTTATTTAGAATTTGATAATCTTCGGCGCATCTGTAAAAGACGAGATGGTGGCCGTAGCATCCTTCAGATACAACACCTGGCAGTTGCCGTCGTCAGCTTTGTACATGCCGCTCAGGGACGGATACGCATCCAGCATGTGCTGGCGGGCTTCGTTTCTGTCATCTTCAACCGCCGTAGCAGCCACGCGAATCCATTTGCCCTCACTCATGGCGCAAATTTCAACCTTCGGATTTTTCATCATTTGCTGGGAGACGGGCTTAACCTTGCCGGTCTGGATATAGAGCTTGTCCTCAAAAATATCCACCGTTCCGAACGGACGGACGCGCGGCTGATCTCCTTCAACGGTGGCAAGATAATACGTGCCCGCTTTCTTCAAAAAATCATAAACTTCTTTCACAATGAAAACCTCCTGTAATTTTAGTTAGTGATTGCAAATTATTGATACTATTTAATCATCATAGCACCAATAATTCAAGTACGATAACTTAAATATCAAAATAATCCATTCAATTTTTTCCATTAGCTCCTGCCCTTATTCAGGTCATTAGCTCTGCGGCGTTATGATTTTTCACCCGCTCTGGGAACGGTAATTTATCACAAACAATATGCAGCCTGGCCGAATCCGATTATATTTATACAGTTTTGGTTTACGACTGTGCGATTATAATATAAAATAAGCCTATTCAATCCACTTGAATAGGGAGTGTTTATGATACCTCTGCTGCAATATATTTCAGGCCCGATCATCGGGGGAATCGTTGGTTACGTTACGAACTATTTAGCCATTAAGATGCTTTTCAGGCCGTATAAGCCAATCATGATCGGGCGGCACCGCCTCCCTTTCACCCCGGGCATCGTCCCGAAAAGAAAGGATCTGCTCGCCGAGATGCTGGGCCGGTCAATCGTTGATAAATTCTTTAACGCGGATGATCTTGAAATTGTTTTTACGTCGGAGGCGTTTACCGGAGCGTTTGCCGACGGTGTTGTTTCGTTGCTCACCGACACGCACACAACACTGGGAGAATTAGGCCTTAACGAAGCTGCTTCCTCGGCAAGCGACCTGTCAAGCTGCGTTAAGGACGAGCTGTGCGTACGAATACAAGCAGCCATTTTAAGGTCCGATCTGTCCCGCCGCCTTGCCGACGAGGGGCTGCGCGCCGTCGAAAAAAGGCTTGGTAATTCCGTTGTTGGCAAGGTTTTTCATGAACAAATCGCGTCCGTTGTCACTGAGCCGCTTATTGCCGAACTTGAAAAATACATACTGCACGAAGGCCGGTCAGTGATCCTGCCGATTCTGGAAGACGAGCTGCGCGAGCTTGGAGCGCTGCCGGCGGCGGAGGTGACGTTTCGGCTTTTCCGGGACAGAGACGTTCTTCACGCCTTCGCCTGTCGGCTTCACCAGAAGTTTATGGAAAAATACGTCCGCCATTTAGCCGAGAGCGTAGATGTCGGCGGGATGATTACAGAAAAAGTCCAGCAGATGAGCGCGCTTGAAATTGAAAACCTGGTCGTCTCCGTCGTCAGCCGCGAGCTCAAATACGTCGTTTTTTTAGGCGCGCTTATCGGCATGATGATCGGAACAATCAACATTTTTATTTAGCGTCTACTACATTTATATAAGCCCGCCATGGTATAGGCCGAAAATACCATGGCGGGCTTTTTACGAAACACAAACTAAATCTTACAGCTCTGTTTGCCTTTTGAGTTTGCCGAACTTCAGGTTAGATGCTTGCTTCATTAACACACCGAACAGCCAGCCCAGCCGATTGCAGCAAGGTGTACCGCTATACAATAAACATAATTTATCGCCATGAAAAATATTATTGATTTCCATTATGTAGCAGCCGGATATATAATGCAATATAGGACAATTCTCGGCAAGAAAGGACGATGGTTTTAAGCACATTACCCAAAACTTTATAGAGGAGGTAGTCAAGTGCCAACAGCAAAACAGATAACAGTACAGCCCCAGGCATTCACCGGCAAGGCCCCGCCGGCTGTAGGTGCCGACAAAACCGTTATCAAAGCACTTGGTCTGAGTGGAGGCATCTTCGGTGCGTCACCCTGCGCCGTCGACGTGAGGGACGGAAAGGTTATCCGCATCCGGCCGCTCCACTGGGATTCGAAGTACGATTTCGCGTCTTTCAACCCCTGGAAGATGGAGCGGGGCGGCAAGACCTTTGAACCGCTTCAGAAATCAGCGCCGGCTCCGTGGAGCCTGGCCTACAAAAAGAGAACCTACTCTCCCAACCGCATTAAATATCCCCTCAAACGCGTTGACTGGGATCCAAACGGCGAGCGCAACACCCAAAACCGGGGTAAGAGCAAGTTTGTCCGCATTTCCTGGGACGAAGCCACCGACCTCATCGCCGCCGAAATCCGGCGCGTGCACAAGGAATACGGACCGCTTGCCATTCTGGTACAGGGGGACGGACACGGGGAATGCAAAATGATCCACGCGCCCCACGGCTGCTCAACGCTGCTCTTCGATAAAATGGGCGGCTTTACCCAGCAGATCCGAAACCCCGACAGCTGGGAAGGCTGGTATTGGGGTGCCAAGCATGTATGGGGTAAGGGCTTCATCGGCATGATGGCCCCTGCCGACAATGTGGTAAAAGACATCTCCGAAAACAGCGATATGGTCCTTGTCTGGGGCGGCGATCCCGAAACCACCCACTGGGGCTTCCGGGGCCAGCTGGCCAGCCGGCTTTTATATTTCTGGTCGCAGGCCGGCATCAAGCAGGTCTACATATGTCCCGACCTCAACTATTCAGCGGCCATCCACGCCGACAAGTGGATACCCATTCTCCCCAACACCGACGCGGCCATGCAGCTGGCCATCATTTATATGTGGGTCACCGAGGACACCTACGACAAGGAGTACGTGGCTACCCACACGGTCGGGTTTGATAAAATCAAGGCTTACGTGCTCGGCGAGGTGGACGGCGTTCCCAAGACGCCTAAGTGGGCCAGCGCCAAGTGCGGCGTCCCCGCCTGGACGATCAAGGCGCTGGCCCGGGACTGGGCGCAAAAGATCGTGACCATCGGCCACTATTTCGCCGGCGGCATGGCACGCGGCCCCTACTCTCACGAGCCGGCCCGGCTGGAGGTCGTTCTTCTGGGCATGCAGGGTTTGGGCAAGCCGGGCGTGCACCAAGCTCAAATCGCCTATACCGGCATGCCTAAAAACATCATCGCCGGCGGTAAGGACCACATGGGTACGTTCGAGAAGCTGGTGGGCACACCGGCCGGCGAGCGGATACTAAAGCCGCATCGCTGTACGCCGACGGCCTGGGGCAAGCAGATGATTCCGAAAACGCTCATTGAGGAGGCCATCCGGAAAGGAACCGTTGATTTCTGGGGCACCGGCGGCCACGAGGAAGAGACCTCCGATCAGTACAAGAAGTATACTTATCCGATTCCCAAGGAAGACGGCGGCACCGAGATCCACATGATGTGGACGGACACTCCCTGCCGTCAGACCTGCTGGAACTGCGGAAACGACGTGGCTCTGGATTCGCGCAATCCCAAGATTGAGTGCATCGTGGCGCAGCACCCGTGGCTGGAGAACGACTGCCTCTTTGCAGACATCATCCTCCCCTCCAACACCACGCTTGAGGTGGACGACATCTCCCCCTGCCTTCGCGACGGCGACAGCTTCCAGAGCGTCCTGTACATGAAGAAGGCCATCGAGCCGGTGGGCGAATCCAAGAGCGACTTTGAGGTTATCGTCGAGGTCGCCAAGAAGCTCGGCATGGAGCGGGATGTTACCGAGGGCTACTCGGTCGACGATCTTATCAAGGCGACCTACGAGGGCATGAAGTTTGACCAGATCGTCCCCTGGGAGGAGTTTAAAGAGAAGGACTACATGGTGCTCCCTGTCTCCGAGGATTGGGAAAAGTGGCCCGCCGGTCTTTACAGCTTCTACGCCGATCCCGTCGCAAACCCTCTCCCCACCCCCACCGGGAAGCTGGAGTTCTACTCGGAAAGTCTGGATAAAGCCTTCCCGTGTGACGAGGAACGCCCGGCCTATCCCCAGTGGATTGAGAAGGGCATCACCCATGACGAGCGCATTTCGAGCAAGCGGGCGCAGGCCTTCCCGCTCCTGGTGCTCTCCAACCATGGCCGCTGGCGCGTCCACGCGCAGGCCGATGATATCCCCTGGTCCAAGGAGGCGAGAACCGGTAAGGTCAGAGGCTTCGACGGATATCTCTATGAGCCCTGCTGGATTAATCCGGCCGACGCCGCTGCCAGAGGCATAGAGGACGGAGACATCGTCCGTGTCTACAACGAGCGCGGCAGCGTGCTGTGCGGGGCATTGGTCTTCGAGCGCGTTATGTCTGGCGCTGTGTCCATCGACCACGGCGCACGGACCGACTACATTATTCCCGGCAAGCTGGACCGCGGGGGCGCTATTAATACGATCACCCCGGAAGGGCTGACATCCCGTCATGCCGCCGGCCAGGCTACCACGGCCTTCCTGGTTGAGGTGGAACGGGTCAGTATGGAACAGATGGATAAGTGGCGCAGAGAGAATCCCGAAGCCTTCGCCCGTGAATACGACATGGCTTCCGGGCTCCGATTCAACGCCTGGGTCGAAGGGGGGAGCCGATAATGGGCAAGAAAGTATTCGTCATCGATCTGAGCATCTGCAACGGCTGCTATACCTGCCAGTTCGCCTGCAAGGATGAGCACGTCGGCAACGACTGGATGCCGTATGCCCGCCCGCAGCCCGAAATCGGCCAATTTTGGCTGAAGCTGGATGAGCGGGTACACGGTTCGGTTCCCAAGGTGAAGGTGTCCTACCGCCCGCATCTGTGCATGCACTGCGACAACGCCCCCTGTATGGGCTCCTTGTCCTGTTGACGGCGCTATTTACAAGCGGGAGGACGGCCTTGTCATCATTAACCCAGACAAATGCACCGGCTGCCGGAACTGCGTCGACGCCTGCCCGTACGGTGTTATCTACTTCAACGAAGATCTCAACCTCGCTCAAAAGTGCACGGGCTGCGCGCACCTTTTGGACAACGGCTGGAGCGAGCCTCGGTGTGCGGACGCCTGTCCGACGCTGGCGCTCCGGTTTATGGATGAAGACGAGGCCAAAACGCTCATCGCCGACGCCGAGGTACAAAGGCCTGAGCTGAAGGACACGGTGCAGCCCCGGGTCTACTACCTGAATATGCCCAAAAAGTTTATCGCCGGCACCCTATACGACCCCGTTGAAGAAGAAGTCATTATCGGCGCGGCGTGCACCCTTACTGAGGCCGCCAATGGCAAAACAACCATCGAGACTACCGATAATTATGGCGATTTCTGGTTTAAGGATCTTCCGGACGGCAAGTTCAGGCTGGAGCTCAAAGCGGACGGCAAGGTCAAGATCTTCGACGAGCTTGATACGTCTACGGCCGACATCAATCTGGGGGATATTCCGCTCACTTAGCTGAATAGGCATTCAGAATATGAGCCGGATGTCCAAGACCACTTCGTAAGTATCCTTAGATAAAACAGAAGCCGCTACCCCGCTTAACAGGGACAGCGGCTTCTGTTAAGACTGTCAAAAAAGTCCGCAGGACATTTCAGGTTGAGACCCGGTCCAGAAAGATCGGTATGTTGGGGTTTTAAAAGACGGCTCTTCCCAAGTCGTCTTTTTCTTATAGTAAATGGCGCTGCAAGACCGTATTGCCGAAGGGCGCTGATTGAGCTTAAGCACACTTGCCTTCTTGACAAGCATTACTTAACATGCTATCATTCCCTTAAGTTAGTCATGTCTAACCACAGGCCATATTACGGATTTTGGAACTGCCAGGACCGGCATTTCTTAATAAAAACACCGTACTTAGATTAATTTTACAACAAAGGAGATGAACCATGAGTGTAATCATTATCGGCGGAAACGAACGCATGGAGCGCCTTTATGCCGATATATGCCGAGATCACGGCTGCAAGGCGAAGGTTATTACAAAAATAAGCGGTGATGTTAAAAAGAAGCTTGGAAGCGCCGACTTATATATATTGTTTACCAGTACGGTATCCCACAAGATGGTGCAGTGCGCTCTGTGTCAGGCAAAAAAATGCAGCGCCTGTATTGAGCGAAGCCACAGCAGCAGCCTGTCCTCGCTGAAAGCTATTTTGAAAAGTTACGGCAAGCAGGCCTGCTGTGATAACCGCGTTTGATACAAAATTCACCGGCCATCACGGCCATAACAAGAAATTCTACACAACAAGCCCCGCGTTATCTCCGATATTCACCCGACTATAAGTAACCGAAACAGCGCGCTCAACATAGGCATTATTTTACCGTCAATGGTTACAATGAGATTAAATAATGAATGAAAGCGGGCCACATCATGAACTTCTCTGATTTATATACAGGATTACTGCAGGCGGCGGCCGAAAAAAGGCAGGACGATTACATTGACGCACACCTGAAACATAGCGAGGGTGACGGCATTGCGTGTCTTCTGAATCCGGAACGGTATGCGCCGGTTTGGGCAACGTCTCCCTGCGACTGTCCGTCGGGCGACGCTGAATGCGTCAGGCGCTGTATTTTCAGTGCCATACGCCGGGACGACGCGGGCAAGCTCCGGATTGATAAGGACCGCTGTGTCGGCTGCGGGGAATGTATCGAAGCCTGCAGCTCGGGGAAGCTCACGGAAAGCCGGGATATCCTGCCGGTGCTCGACGCCCTGAAAAGCACCGGCGCCCCTGTTTACGCGCTCGTCGCACCGGCCTTTATCGGGCAGTTCGGCGAGATTTCGCCGGGTCAGCTGCGGAGTGCCTTTAAATCCCTTGGATTTGCCGGTATGGTTGAGGTTGCGCTGTTTGCCGATATCCTGACGTTGAAAGAGGCTCTCGTTTTTAATAAAAAAGTAAAGAGCCGCGAGGATTTTATGCTGGCAAGCTGCTGTTGTCCGGTGTGGATCTCCATGATACGCCGCAGCTACAAGCAGTATCTGAAAAATGTTCCGGATGCCGTCTCTCCTATGATCGCGTGTGGCCGCGCCGTCAAGAAAATGACGCCGTCGGCCGTAACGGTTTTTATCGGGCCGTGTATCGCCAAAAAAGCCGAGGCACGCGACGTGGATATCGCGGACGCCGTTGATTTTGTTCTCACCTTTGAAGAGATCCGGGATATTTTTGACGCGTTTCGTATCGAGCCGTCTCAGGAACCAGAAGACGGCAAGGAGCATTCTTCCAGAGCCGGGCGCATCTATGGACGTACCGGCGGCGTCAGCGAGGCTGTCGGGCACACCGTACGCCGGCTCAATCCCAACCGCCTCGTCAATGTTTCAGCCCAGCAGGCCGACGGGACAAAAAGCTGCCGCGAGCTTTTGGAGCGGCTTCGTGAGAATAATATTACGGCCAATTACCTGGAAGGGATGGGCTGTGAGGGCGGCTGCATCGGCGGACCCAAGGTGCTGATCGACCGTTCAGCCGGCAAGCAGAACCTCGAACACTATGCCGGAACGTCCGCTTTCGACACCCCGCTTGACAATCCCTATGTTCTTGAAATATTAAATAAGCTGGGTATTGAGACCATCGAGAGCCTTCTTGAAGAAACGCTATTTACGCGGTATTTTGAAGAGACCGCGCCGCTTTAAGGCCGGCTATAATAATTTTAAGTAATTTTTTGCATTAAAAAGCCCCCCTCTTTTAAGCAGAGTTTACTTACAGCAACAATATATTGTATTAATGAAAAACAGTATTGTAATTTAACACAATATTCTGTAATATGGAAGTTGAAACACTTGATGCTTTCGGGGGGAGAAAAAATGGCAAAGACGGTTATTCTTGTTGACGATAATAAGGACATGTCTTTTCTGTTTTGCGAATATCTGGCGGCGGAGAAAAATCTCAGCTTCGAACTGATCGGCATCGCTTATGACGGTATTGCCGCCATCGACATGATCGTATCGAAACAGCCTGACATCGTATTGCTCGATATAAGGATGCCGAAAGCCAGCGGTGTTAATGTGATGGAAAAAATCCAATCCATACCGATTGATAAAAAGCCACTCTTTATCATAATGACGGGGGTCAGCCCTAATAACGAGCTGGTTCAAAAAGCGCTGGAAATGGGCGCCGTCAGCTGCATCAACAAACCGTTCAGTATAAAAAAAGTAATATCCATGTTAAACAATATAACTGCCTAACCGCCTCCGTGGCTGCCACGGATCGGTTTTTTTGCCGATAACACCCTGAATACAACGTTTAGCCACGGCCCGGCATTCAGCAAGGTTATACATCATTGAATCGTCGTAAAGCACAGTTTAACACCCGGAGAGAGCCTGCCTGGCTCCGCCTCCGGGTGTTATTTATACGGGATATCCGCTGAGTCGCCAGCGCTTAAACGAGACCTAAAAAGCGCGATGCGCCGGCAACGGCAATGCAAATAACAATGCCAGTAACGGTTGGAATAACAAAGGACACAGCCGTCCACTTAAGACTCTGGGTTTCTTTCCGGATTGTCAGGCACGTTGTACCGCACGGCCAGTGCATCAGGGAAAACAGCATGACGCAAACGGCCGTCAGCCAAGTCCAGCCGTGACTCAGAAACAGCGTGTGAAGGTCCGCCAGACTTCCGAGCTCGGTTAATGACCCCGTTGCCATGTAGCTCATGATGATAATAGGTACAACAATCTCATTGGCGGGAAAGCCGAGAATAAAAGCCATTAATATAAACCCGTCCAGGCCCATTATCCGTGCAAACGGGTCCAAAAAGCCTGCGCAATACGCCAGAAGACTCACGCCGTCCACGGAGACATTCGCCATTGTCCAGATAATGATTCCGGCCGGAGCGGCGACGACGGCTGCCCGGCCAAGGACGAACAATGTTCTATCCAGGACGGAGCGGACGATGACTTTCCCGATTTGAGGCCTCCTGTACGGCGGCAGCTCCAGATTAAAAGACGACGGCATCCCTTTTAGAATGGTTTTAGATAAAAGCTTTGATATAAACACCGTCATCACAACGCCCAGTACAATCACAGCCGTAAGCATCACGGTGGAGACGACAGATTTAAACGCGCCGCCGACAGCGCCGGCGAAAAACATAGTGATAACGGCGATGAGCGTCGGAAACCGGCCGTTGCACGGGACGAAATTATTGGTGATCGTCGCGATCAGCCGTTCACGCGGGGAGTCTATAATACGGCAGCCGATGACACCGGCGGCATTGCAGCCGAAGCCCATGCACATTGTTAGGGCCTGCTTGCCGTGCGCGCAGGCCTTCCGGAAGAAATTGTCCAGGTTAAAGGCGATGCGGGGTAAATAACCCGAATCCTCCAGAAGCGTGAACAGCGGGAAAAAAATGGCCATCGGCGGCAGCATAACCGATACGACCCACGCCAGCGTTCTGTACATGCCGTCAACGAGGATGCCGCGCAGCCAGTCCGGCGCGGATATCCAGACAAAGAATTCCGTCAGCTTTGCCTCAATCCAGAAAAGACCTTCCGCCAAAATGGAGGATGGATAGTTGGCCCCGGTAATCGTCAGCCAGAACACGCCAAACAACAGCAAAATCATGATCGGGATGCCGGTGAGCTTTGAGGTGAGTACTTTATCGAGCTTCCGGTCGCGCGCGGCGTAGTTTTTCTCGCCGTAGGTCAGAACGCCGCGCCCGATTTCTTCGCACGTCTTGACGATCCGCGTTACGATATGGTCCCTGAACTGCTCCGGCAATACGCCGGCCATTTCCAGCCGGACCCTGGCCCGCGTCAGCTCAAACTGGATGCGCTCATTTTCGAGGACGTCATAATTAAGATAGTCTTTTACCGACTCAATCAGGCTCAGGTCCCCCTCCAGCAGCTTCAGCGCCAGCCATCGGCTGTTAATCCGGTCGCCGAGCTCACTATCAACAGCCGGTACGAGAATTGCCAGCGCTCCTTCGATAGCCGTGCCATAGTCTATAACAAACGGCACGGCCCGCTCATCCGCCTCCGTGAGCGTCCACACCGTTTCCATCAGCTCTTTCAGGCCCTTTCCGGCACGCGCACTCGTCCCGACGACGGGAATGCCGAGCTTTTCGGACAAACGTGCCAGATCAATGTATATCCTCTTCTTTTTCGCCTCATCCATCAGATTGACGCAGAGAACCACGTCGCGCGTCATTTCCATAACCTGCAGCACAAGATTGAGATTGCGCTCCAGGCAGGTTGCATCGGCCACAATGACAACGGCATCAGGCCCGCCGAAACAGATGAAATCCCGCGCGGCCTCCTCCTCGGCCGAATTGGCCATCAGAGAATAGGTCCCAGGCAGGTCCACCAGTATGATGTTCTGATCGTCTAAGTGATAGGTGCCACACGCGTTCGTTACGGTTTTGCCGGGCCAGTTGCCGGTGTGCTGATTGAGTCCCGTCAGGCCGTTGAAAACCGTACTTTTGCCGACGTTGGGATTGCCGGCCAGCGCCACAACCTTATCGCGCGGCGTTTCTTTTATAATGCGCAGGCCAGCCGTTATGACGCCCGCGCCGGTTGATGTGTTTGTTAACCCCATTATATGTATACTCCTGTCGTTCAGAGCGGGACGGCCGGCGCTTTAAACCCTATGTAAAGCCAAACCGTATCCATCCCGCTCCCCTGGTCATTACGGCACCGATACGATAATATCGTCGGATACGTCGGTGCGAAGTGCGATAACCGCCCCCCGGATCAGATAGGCTACGGGATTGCCGGACGGGCTTTTATATAACGGCTCAATCTCGGTTCCGTCGACGAGGCCGAGATCCAGCATCCGCCGCCGTGTCACACCGGCGGACAACAGCTGTGAGACATTGGCCTTTTTGCCGATAGGCAGCCGGTTGAGCGGCATTTGATTGGCGTTCATTGTCAATCACTCCTGAAAAATGTCGTTTGTTAGAGTCGGGTGTAAAAGTTACCCGTTGCTAATATATGGTCACTAAAGTCAATATGTTACGCATATATTAATATAAAAGCCTATTTAATTTAAGGATATGATCCTATGACAGAGCATCCCGATTCGGATTTCAGAACGGTTCGCGGATACCAGCTTCAAAACCAGGGCGAAGGCCGCCTGACACCCGCGCTGGAGGATTACCTGGAAATGACGTACAGGCTGTGCCTGCGGGATAATTACGCCCGCGTCGGGAAGCTGTCCGAGCTTTTAAACGTCAAGCCGCCGTCTGTTTCGCGCATGGTCTCAAAGCTGTCGTATCTAGGATACCTGAAAACAGACCGGTATGATATCATACAGCTCACGGACTTTGGCAAAAAAACAGGCGAATATCTGCTTCGGCGTCATGAGGCCGTGGAGGAATTTTTGAAGCTGATCGGCAATCAAAACCCGCTGGAGGAAACGGAGCTGATTGAACACTCACTCAGCCCCGCGACAACCGATGACCTGAACGTTCTGCTAAAATTCTTTAGAACCCGGGAAGACGTGCGTCAAAGCTTCAGCGATTTTAAAAACGCCCAGTCAGAATAATGATATATATAGCAGAACCCGGAGGGAACGCTTACGTTACCTCCGGGTTATTTGGTTTATTGCATCATGCCCTGAAAATTGGACTGCTGCTGGGTCATGACCTCCTGTCGGCCCTTTTCCGTTTTTTCCATATCGTTCGGGCTCAGAAGATATAAAAGCTGCTGCAGCTCGCCCACATGCTGGCGCTCCTCGTCGGCAATGTGCGCAAGGACTTTCTTAACGCGCATATCATCGGTTGCCATGGCGTGTGCCTCGTAGCCGATAATCGCCTCAAGTTCCCCCGCTATATCGACGCGGATGGCCTGAATCAGCTCGCCCATATTCATTTGCTTGGGAACATTGCCCACAAACGGATTACCTAAAAGTGCCATAATGATCCTCCTTTTCATACCTGCGCCTGTACATATTCATTATGCCGATTTTAATCCAAATTATGTCCTTGCATTTGAATTATCAACAATAATAGTTACCGTATTTTGGCGAATATGCAAGGGAAAAGGAAATCAAATTACTGTATAATTATAGGCATCTAAAGCTAGGCACGACAGCTCGTACCCGGCCAAACTAGGAGGACAAGCTATGAACCGTGATTTCCCGCTCCTGACAAGCCCGATCACCATTGGAAATGTGCAGTTTAAAAACCGCATGCTCAGTGCGCCGACGGCCGGAACCGATATGCGCGATGACCATATCATCGGTCCCGGCTCCATCGCCTATTACAACAACCGGGCCAGAGGCGGTATCGCATCCGTAACAATCAGCGAAGTGGCCGTACATCCCGAGACGGATGCCTCTCCGATCTTCCGCCTCAATGACGAAACCATTGGCAGCTTACGAAGCTTTGCCCTTACGGCCAACGCCATCGCGCGCCATGGCGCTGTCCCGAATATTGAGCTGACACACTGCGGCCAGTTTGCCCGCGCGTATATGCGCACGAAATACCCCGGCCAGAAATTTTACGGCCCCGTATACGGCACACGCCCGGACGGCGAACCGATCAACGCGCTGACAAAAAAACAGCTGAGCGATATCACGCAGGCGTTTGCCAAGACAGCCGCACTGGCCAAGCAGGCCGGCTTTAAGATGGTGCTCATCCACGCCGGCCACGGCTGGCTTTTAAACCAGTTCATGTCGCCATATCTCAACACCCGCACAGACGAATACGGCGGCAGCTTCACAAACAGGATGCGCCTCACCCTGGAGGTACTGGAAGCCGTGCGCGGGGCCGTCGGCCCCGGCTTTCCCATCGAGATCCGCATCAGTGGCTCGGAGTTTATGGAAAACGGATATGACCTGGATTACGGCATTAAAATCGCCAAGGCCGTCGAGGACCTTGTCGACCTTCTCCATGTGTCGGCCGGCTCGTGGAAATTCGGCTTTGGGATCACGCATCCGTCCATGTTTGAAGAGCACGGACGAAACGTCTATCTGGCCGCTGAAATTAAAAAGCATGTAAAGGTGCCCGTGGCCACGCTCGGCGGTCTCAATGATCCCGAGCAAATGGAGGAAATCCTCACGTCCGGCAAGGCGGATGTCATTGAAATGGCGCGCGCCCTGGTTGCCGACCCGATGCTGCCGCGCAAGGTCATTGAAAACAGACCGGAGGACATTGTTTACTGCCTGCGCTGCCTGACGTGCCTTTCCCAACGGTACGTCAACCAAACGCGCAAATGCGCCGTCAACCCCACGTTCGGATACGAGTTTGACGGGACGGAGATCATCCCGGTGCTGCATCCCAAAAAGGTCCTGATTGCCGGCGGCGGGCCGGCGGGGCTGGAGGCGGCGCTGACGGCGGCCAAACGCGGACACACCGTTGTATTGTGCGAAAAAGAGGCCGAAGTCGGCGGCATCCTGATCAGCGAGCAGGCCATCCCCTTTAAATACGAAATGTATAAGCTGGCCGGTACCCTTAAAAAGCTGGCAGAGGACGCTGGAGCGGAAATCCGTCTTGAAACGGAGGTAACGCCGGAGTTGGTTCTGGCTGAAGCCCCGGACGTGCTGATTGTCGCGGCGGGCTCCGTCCCGTCCGTGCCGCCCATCCCCGGCATTGACGGGGATAATGTCGTCAACGTGACCGACTACTATAAGAAAAAAGATGAAATTGGCGAGCACGTCGTCATAATGGGCGGCGGGATGGCCGGCTGCGAGCTGGCTGTCCACTTAAACCGCGAGGGCAAAAAGGTTGAGCTTGTGGAAATGCAGGCGGAGCTGGCCCCGGACGCGCCGCTGCGTCACCGCCCGCTGCTGCTTGACGAGTTGGATAAGGGCGTCGTCGTCCATACGGAAACGACGGGCCTGGAAATCACGGCGGACGGCCTTAGCGTGCGCCGGAAAAACGGCAGAAAACACGCCATCAAGGCTGACACCATCATCGTGGCCGCCGGCCAGCGCGCGAGAAGCGACGTTGCTGCCGCACTGGCCGATGCCGCGCCATACGTACTGACCATTGGTGACTGTAACGCCCCCGCGACAATCACAAAAGCAGTATCCGAGGGTTACCACGCCGCGCTCGATATTTAGGAAACTAGCTGAACAACCTAAAAAGGGAGTGTCTCAAAACAAATTGAGGCACTCCCTTTTTAGGTGTCCGGCCCCGCAGTTAACGTCCGGTTAATTTTATTAACAAAAGTTTACGAGCGTTCCATTGTAACAACGCATTACGCGGCTTATACTTAGGTCATGAGGTGAGCGTATGGGTAAAATTAATATCGGCACATTTATCAGCGCCAAGCGGAAGGAAAAAGGACTCACGCAGGAAGAACTGGCTTCGTACCTTGGCGTATCAAAGCCGGCGGTATCCAAATGGGAATCCGGACAAAGCTATCCCGATATCCTCCTGCTGCCGGTACTGGCGTCTTTTTTTAACACAAGTGTTGACGAGCTATTGGGTTACGAGGCCCAGATAACGAAAGACGATGCGCGCCGCCTGTATAAACGGCTGTCGGAAGCATTTGCCGAAGGGCCATTTGACGAGGTCTATGACGAATGCTGCGCTATCATCAAAAAGTACCGCTCGTGCTGGCATCTCTTGTTTAATATGGCACAGCTGTACGTCAACCACTCGATGCTTGCGGGAAGCCCTGAAAAAATGACAGCCGTCCTCAGGGAAGCTTCCGAGCTTCTGGAAAGTGTTGAAAAAGACAGCGGAGATGCCAAGCTGGCGAAAAACGCGCTGTCACTGCGGGCATGCTGCACACTGGCTCTGGGTGATCCCACAGCCACTATCGATCTTTTGGATGCCGACGAACAGCCAATGCAGACGGAGCAGCTTCTGGCCAAGGCTTACATGCTCAAGGGCGATAAAGAACGCTCGGCCGGCCTACTTCAGCGATTTATATTCCACAGCATTATCGGGGCGTTTACGGCCGTGCCGGACCTGATGTCGCTTTATACCGATAACCCGGAAAAGATGGAGGTCTGCCTGCGCCTTGCGCTTGAAACCGGCGCCGCTGTCAATCTTCGGCACATTCAGCCGCATCATTACTTTTCGCTGTATCTGACTGCCGCGTTGCTTTTCATGTCTACAGATAACCCCGACAGAGCCCTGGATATGCTGGAGGCTTATGCCGATGTCGTAACCGATCGGACAATCTATCCCCTGAAGCTCCGGGGTGGTGACTTCTTTGACCGGCTGGAGGCATTTTACGATACACAAAATCTGGGGACGGATACCCCACGCAGCGAGAAGCTGATTATTAAGGATTTGAAACAGACCGTGTTAAATAACCCTGCATTTTCACCCCTTCATGACAACACCCGTTTTCACCGGCTGGCCGACAGACTTGAACAGCTTGATGCGTAAAACATCCATAACCAGAAAGGAAATGATCCGTCATGACAGACCTGTCCGTCATCATGCCTTACATCCCGTTTCTCATACCGGTCGCCGTTATCCAGCTGGGGCTCCTGATTGCCGCGCTCGTGCATATCCTGCGCCATGACACATACAAGGCCGGAAACCGCGTACTTTGGATCCTTATCGTTGTGCTGATCAATATCATCGGGCCCATTCTCTACTTTACAATCGGCAAGGGTGATGAATGACATGGAGATTTTAAGGCTTGAGCATGTGAAAAAAAGCTTTGGCACGCTTGAGGTCATCCGTGATGTGAGCTTTACTGTCGGAGAGAGGTCCGTCTTTGGACTTATCGGAAAAAACGGCGCGGGTAAAACAACGACGATGAAGATGATTCTCGGTCTTCTTAAGGCTTCCGGCGGTGAGATCACCGTCTGCGGCGAAAGAGTCGCCTACGGCAGCTCAAAGACAAACCGGTTTATCGGATATCTTCCGGACGTACCGGAATTTTACGGCTTCATGCGGCCGAAGGAATACCTGAAGCTTTGCGGGGAAATATCCGGGCTAAACGCGTTGGAGACAAGAACACGCTCGTTGGAGCTCTTAGAGCTCGTCGGCCTTGGCGGCGTCAACCGTAAAATCGGCGGCTTTTCCCGCGGTATGAAACAGCGCCTCGGCATCGCGCAGGCGCTTCTGGGTAATCCGGCACTATTAATCTGTGACGAGCCGACGTCGGCGCTCGACCCCGTCGGCCGAAAAGAGATCCTTGATATTCTGTCGATAGCAAAGGCGCGCGCGTCCATCGTCTTCTCCACGCATATTCTGTCGGACGTCGAGCGTATCTGTGACGAGATCGGCATACTTGACGGCGGACGGCTCGTTCTGAGCGGACAACTCTCGGACGTTAAAAGCACCTACCGAAACGATCGGGTTCTCATTGAGCCCACTGCAAAGCAGGATGTGCCGGCGCTCATTGAAAAGCTGAAGCGCCTAGAGCCCGTTCGTCAGGCTATGCCCGACGGCGGCTCGGTTATCGTCCGGCTCGACGACGCCAGAGCGGACAGCTTCGCCGTCCTGTCATTTTTGGCCAAAGAAAAGATCCCCGTTACAAAATTTGAAGTGCTGGAGCCGACGCTGGAAGACGTTTTCCTGGAGGCAGTTAAATGAGGGGCTACTACGCGTTTACAAAAAAGGAATTCACCGAGCATCTGCGCAGCTATAAGGCGCTCATATTAACGGCCGTATTGTTTCTTTTCGGCATGATAAGTCCGCTTCTGGCAAAGCTCTTGCCGGATATCATCGGCACCATGGATATAAACGGAATGACGCTGACAATCCCCGAGCCGACGGCGCTGGACGCGTATACGCAGTTTTTCAAGAACGTCGGCCAGCTCGGCTTTGTCGTGCTGCTGCTCATTTTCAGCGGCCTGCTGTCGCAGGACGTAACGCGGGGCACGTTGGTCGTCCTGCTGGCCAAGGGGCTGTCGCGTCTAGCTGTCGTTTTCTCAAAATTCACCACGGCGTTCGCTTTGTGGACGGCGGGATATGCGCTGTCTGCCGTGACGTCTTACGGCTACACGGTGTATTTATTTGGCAACGGTGCGCTGCCGAATCTCCTGTTTTCCCTGTTTTGCCTGTGGCTTTTCGGCGTTTTCATTCTGGCGCTATTACTGTGCGCCAGCACACTTGCCCCCGGCAGCTACGGCGGCCTGCTTCTGACAGCCGGGATTCTTGTCATCCTTCTTGTTTTAAACAGCTTCCCCGCTGTTGAGACATTTAACCCCGCGGCACTGACTTCCAAAAATACAGCTCTCCTCAGCGGCGGTGCCGCGCCGGCGGACCTCACGGTCACCGTTTGGGTATCCGTCGGCCTGATTGCCCTTCTCTTAGCCGCAGCTGTCCTTATATTCCGCAAAAAGAGGCTGTAAACAGCCGTCTGTTATCCCGATCGTAGCGCCATTTCAGCCGGTTCAGACGAACTCAGACAAAAATTCCCAGTGCCTACCGGGAATTTTTGTTATTGTCTTTGAATTTTGGCTTTTTTGCTTTAAATCATTCATAATAAATTCATAATACTTTGATATTATGGTACAATAAGCCATGCTTACAGAAAGGTTGATTTAAGCTAATGGGTTCCAGGGATAAAGAAGAAAAAAAGAAAAAGAAAAAAAGCAGGAAACCGCAGGAATTTAGCGTTGAAACCGGTGAACTCGGCAGCGGGGATGAATCGGACTCAGGCACGCCGGTAGAGACTGGATTCGCCCCATCGCCGGAAGCTGACCAGGCAGCTGAATCAGAGCCGGCGCCGCCGTACTTTGCGCCCGAGGAGCCTCGGCGTAAACGCCGCAGGTGGCCGATCGTCCTGATTATCGTTCTCGTTTTAGCGGCGCTTCTGATCGGGCCGCGGCTTCTGGGCTTTCACCATACGGCAGCCGATACCAGCGGGTACGATATGTATACGATTGAGCGCGGCGATATCACGGTCACACTCAGCGGGAGCGGTACACTTGAGCCGGCCGATGAATATACCCTCCGGCCACTCGTATCCGGCGATATTCTCTCCGCGCCCTTTGAGGAGGGCGATAACGTCCAAAAGGATACCGTTCTGTACAAGGTCGACAGTTCAGACGTCGCCAACTCTATTGAACAGGCGGAAAATACACTGGCAGATGCGCAACGCAGTTACAGCCACGCCGTTGAAGGCCGCGAGGATTTAAAAATGAAATCGGGCGGCAGCGGGGTCGTTGTCGACCTGAACGTCAAAATCGGAGATACCGTCACAACCGGCCAGACTCTCGCCACAGTCAGGGACAGCGAATATATGACCTTTACGGCCATGTTTCAAAAGAGTATTACCGAAGAAATGGCCGTTGGCGACAGTATTGACGTGAACCTGAGCGAAACGTTTGAAAACTTCACCGGCACTGTTACGGACGTGAGCCCCTTCGACACAGTGCTGACCGGGAGCATCGTCGCGCGGGAGATTACCATTGAGGTTAAAAACCCCGGCGCGTTCATGACGACGCAGCATCCGGGCGCTACCTACAACGGCGCTGCGGATATTTCGAGCACCAATTTCGCTTACAAATACGAAGGCGTCGTAACAGCGACTCTGTCCGGCATTGTTGACGATGTGCCGGTTGTGGTCGGCACAAGCGTTAATAAGAATCAAACAATCGCCATGCTCCACAGCGACTCCGTTGAGCAGCAGATCGAGAACGCCGCGAGTGCCGTGCGCGACGCCAGGCTGGCGCTGTCCAATCAAACGACACGGCTGGACGATTATACGATCCGCTCCCCCATTTCCGGGACAATCGTTGAAAAAGATTATAAAGAGGGCGACACGCTAGAGTCCGGGGCGAGTATGTGCACCGTCTTTGACCTATCGTATCTGACGCTCACGCTTAAGGTCGACGAGCTGGATATAAAAAAGGTCGCCGTAGGTCAGCCTGTTGCAATCACGGCCGACGCCTCAGAAAACGCGCAATATGCCGGCGTTGTCACCAAGATCAATATTAACGGCACGACCTTAAACGGCGTAACCGCCTACCCTGTCACGATCCGTATTGAAAGCACCGAGGGTCTTCTGCCCGGTATGAACGTTGATGCCACCATCACCATCTCCTCGTTGGAGGATGTCGTCGCAATCCCGGTGGGTGCGCTGCTGCGCGGCAATTTCGTGCTCTTAAAATCGGACGCGTACAATCCCGACACGGCTGAGCCCGGCGTTCCGGAAGGATTTGTGTATACCGAGGTGACGCCCGGGCCATCCAACGACACCTCCGTTGTTATCACCGACGGTTTGAGCGCGGGCGACGTCATTGCCGTTTTGGACACAACGCCCTCATCTTATAATTCGGACATATTCATGATGGGTAACGGTCCGAGTGACGAGAGCGCGCCGGAAGGGCCGGACGGCGGCCCGGCAGGTGACGCCGGATGACGACGCCGCTGATCGAATTCAAAAACCTCTACAAGATCTATAAAATGGGCGACACAATCGTCCGGGCCGTCGACGGCATCAGTATGAAAATCTATAAAGGTGAGTTTGTCGCGATTATCGGCCAGTCCGGCTCCGGCAAATCGACCTGCATGAATATCATCGGTTGTCTCGACGTGCCGACATCGGGCGAGTATTTTCTGGGCGGCAAAAATGTCGGCCGGATGAATGACAACGAGCTGGCAGAAATCCGAAACAAAACGGTCGGTTTCATTTTTCAGCAGTATAATCTGCTGCCGAAGCTGAACGTACAGGAAAATGTCGAGGTTTCCATGCTGTATGCCGGCATACCAAAAAAAGAGCGACGCGAGCGCTCCCTGGCGGTGCTGCGTCGCGTAGGGCTGGCTGAAAAGCTGAATAACCGGCCCAATCAGCTGTCCGGCGGTCAGCAGCAGCGCGTCTCCATCGCGCGGGCGCTCGCGGGCCAGCCGTCGGTCATTCTCGCCGACGAGCCGACGGGGGCACTCGATTCCAGAACGGGCCGGGAGGTTCTCACCCTGCTGCAGCAGCTGCACCGGGAAGGCAATACGATCGTACTCATCACGCATGACCCGCTGATTGCCCAGGAAGCCGAGCGTATCATCCGGCTCTCCGACGGAAAAATCATTGACGACGGCCCCGCCGACGGCCACGCACGCGCTTTAGCGGGAGGTGCCGGCCAATGAGTCTTGTTCAGACGTTTATATTAGCCCTTAAAAATATTCTGTCCAGTAAGATCCGCGCTTTTCTGACCATGCTGGGTATTATCATCGGCGTCTCGGGCGTTATGGTCATTATCGGCATGGGCAACGGCATGGAAAACTACATGAAGGACAGCTTTCAAAGCCTTGGGACGGACCTTCTGACCGTGACGATCATCGGCACCGGCTCTTCCGAAAAGGTGACACCGGACGACATGTACGAGCTGGTAAGTGAAAACAAGGACTATCTGAAGGACATCTCCCCGGTCGTAAACGTTCAGGGAACCGTCAAAATCGGCAGCGAGACGCTGGATCAGACCGGCATTACGGGCGTTAGCGAATCTTACGGCTCAATGCGCAAGCTGGAGCTGAAGGACGGGCGCTTTTTACAGTACGCCGACGTTATGGGCCGCGGCGATGTCTGCGTCGTTGGCAGTTATATTACAAACATGTGGCTCGGCGGCGATGCCGTGGGCAAGACCATCCGCATCAACGGGCTCAACTTTACGATTATCGGCGCGTTAACCGAAGAATCCGAAAGCGAGGAGGGCGGCAGCGACGACGCTGTGTACATCCCGTATTCTACGGCCTCACGGATAACGTCCACGGGGATGATTAACAACTATAATTTCCAGATCGTCTCGGAGGATCATGTGGCCGAGGCCAAGGAGGCCGTCGGCGACGCGTTGTATAAGGTCTACGGGACGGACGACGCTTACCAAATCATCAGCATGTCGGAAATTCTGGACATGATGACGACGATGCTGGACGTTCTGGTGGCCGTACTGGCCGCCATCGCCGCCATTTCTCTCGTCGTGGGCGGTATCGGGATCATGAACATCATGCTTGTGTCCGTTTCGGAACGGACGCGGGAGATCGGCATCCGCAAGGCGCTGGGCGCCAAGCAGCGGTTTATTCTGCAGCAGTTTGTAATTGAGGCCGCCACACTCAGCGCACTTGGCGGCATCGTGGGCATCATATTCGGCTATCTGCTGTCGGCTTTGGCGACGGTCATATTAAAACAGGCGCTCGACCCGAATCTGGCCGTTACGCCGTCGGTTAACGCCATCGTCATGGCTGTCGGCATCTCGGCCGCCATCGGCATCCTGTTTGGTTATCTGCCGGCCCGTAAGGCCGCGCGGCTTAATCCCATCGACGCGCTGCGGTACGAATAATTCCTTCGGCATAAAACATATATGAAGCAGGGGCGGATATCCGCCCCTGCTTTATACTGTCGAAAAAGCCTCATTCGCGGCTTTTTCGACAAATAAAGGGTTCTCACGCTGAGGCGCTCGCAAAGTAATGCTTTTC
The DNA here is from genome assembly GCA_963675425.1 of uncultured Sporobacter sp. GTDB lineage: Bacteria > Bacillota > Clostridia > Oscillospirales > Oscillospiraceae > Sporobacter. The sequence goes on from OY776214.1 coordinate 4,250,191, forward strand.
GGAAGTGAATGCCTCAAAGCATTTAAATCAAACAATTTTCGCCGATGAGACCAGACAACTCGCCGTCATCGCCGAAAATTAAATCGCCCGGCGATTGGACGCACAAAAGAAGAATAAAAGACTTTTTCGGCAAAAGTTTACATGGCGGTTGCTCTGCCGCAACCGTCATGATGAGAGTCATTTCCGATACGCATGTCCCCGGAAATGACGAATTTTACTTTATTTCCGTCGTGCGCGACGGAAACTCTGCGAGGCTTTTTGAGCAGTACGCACTTTTCTACAGTATGAAGCAGGGGCGGCAGCCCCTGCTTCATATATGTAAGTTATTTCCTTGTAGGGGCGATTCTTAATTCACCCCTACGCATCTGCGGTAACACTCTTAATGTGCAGCCCTTACGGGTATTTTATTCCGTGACGATCAGCCGGATCTTGCCGCCTTCGCCCGGCGAACGCTCGTAGTAAACGGTCATTGAATCAGCCGATGCCCGCATTTCCTCCAGCGAGGCAAACCAAGTCCCGTTTACAGCGTTATAGCACTGGACCTTCTCGGCGACCGGGTAAACCATGCCGTTTAATCGAAGATAGGTAACGCCGCCCTGCGTATAAAAGTCCGACCGGTTGACGTTATTCACCTTCGTCAGGCTAATGATGGCCTCCACCGCCGCTCCGTCACATGAAACCGCCACGCCTCCGGCAGCTCCGTTAGTAAAATCAGTCATGCTCGGAATCGGTGTTGTGCCGTCTGGATTCTTGGAGTTAACAACACTTACAGTGAGCATATCATAGTCAGTCTCAGAGTTTGAGTCGTCGTTTATCTTCTTCAGGAACCCATACGTATACAGGTCGCCTGTCACGTCGTTTAAAACGAGCAGGTTCACATCACCGCTGTTGTCGAGGCTCGTATAGACAATCCGGTCGGCGGCAATAGTCCGTTGGGTCAGGTCGCTCAGGGATATCTGCGCCACACCGCTTCTTCCGACACGCTCAAAGATAAGGACGGCCGGGCTGAGCTGGCGCGAACCCAGCGTTTTCTTCGTAACATCCAGCGAGCCGCTGACCGCCCCGCCCGAAAGCCGGCTCAGCGAAAGCTTCCCTTTACCCGGGGACCCGACGAGGACAAGCTCCCCGGCAAGCTGGCCGGCCGCGTCATCATTCACCCCGGGGTCGCCCGTAAACGTCATTCCATTCAGAAGCTTGACCGTGGCGCTTGAGGTGGTGATATCGGGATCGACAATTCCGAAAGCCGTTGCACCGACCGTTCCATTGCGAACGGCCCCAGCAACCTGATAGTCGCTTGTCAGCAGGACGGTCATCACTTCGCCAACGTTGAACTTGGACAGGCTGTCGATCGCAGACGGCAACACGCTGAATTCGTGCCCCATCACGGTGATCTTAGTCGGATAGGTCGCGTTCGGCGTGCATTTTTCATAACAGCCTGAAAGCCTGAAATCCGATATCCGTAAAATTTTGGAGTACTTGTCGTATGTAACGACATCGTACGGCGTCATATCATTCAAAGATGCCGGAACGCCGTTTTTATAGACCTCATATCCCTTATCGCCGCCCGTCAGCGCCGTCACCGGGCTCAGTCCGTCGTCTGTTCCGACGATGATCGCGGATTCGGATGCGGCCGTGCTGACAAATATGGTGTCGACACTGCCGTTGTCGGCGTAATAAAGCGTAATCCGGGTACCCGGGGCCAAATTATAGAACATCTCGGAAAAAACCGCATTCCCTGTGGGCATATAGACCGTGCACTTTGGTACAACGCTGTAGGTCACGCCGTTCGTATCTTTAATCCAGTCGCCGCCGGCTGAGGCGAGTGTAATGGTTTTTTGTATCGAGTCATCCGGCAGAAATGTCAGTATTTTGCCGGAAACCTTATCCTTGACGAGCGTGCCGCGCGTCCCCTCCAGACAGGTCGGCAGCACGCTTCTTTGCGTTTTAAACGTTCCCTCCGACGTCAGAATCGCGTCCTTCGTTCCATCGGCGGCCGAGACGTCCAGCTGCATCAGGAATACATTTGTCGTAACTGTCCCAAGCGTTGATATATAGCTCTCTCCGCCTTTGACGTTCGTTTCCAACAGGTTGTAGAAAAGCCGGGCCGCCTGCTCGCGGGTGAGTGTAGCACCGGAAGCGCCCAGCCCCACGCCGGCTGTCAGTCCTTTTTCCTTTGCCAGATCCAAATACCCGTCGGGCCACAGCATGCCGGCGTCGCTGTCTTTATATCCCAAAATCCGCATCATGATGGTGACGGCCTGCGCAACGGTAATCGGATCGTCCGGACAGAACGTACCGTCACCATTGCCGACGATGATCCTGTTATCGCCGGAGACAGCCAGATTGATATAACCTCTGGCCCAATGCCCGGCGCGGACATCTGGGAAGATGGTGCGGTTTTTATAAAGCGGCACCTCAGCCTCCCGTCCCTCGATAATAACAGCCATTTTACAGAAAGCCGCCCGCGTCAGCGTGCCCTGCGGGTCGAAGCGCCCGTCGGCATAGCCATCGATAACGCCGAGCATTTGCAGAGAAGCGACATCTCTTTCAAGCCCCGCGTCGGAAATATCAGAAAAACCTGTTGATGCGGCCAGCGCATTGAACGTCAGACCGCAAAGCAGGACGACAACCAGAATTGCGGCGGTTACTTTTTTCATATAAACCTCCTGTGCGCCTTGCGCGCTATATCGTAATAAATGTAAACGCCGGTCTCAATCGGCGCGCAATGCCTCGACGGGCTGGAGCCCGGAGGCTTTGACGGCGGGATACATCCCAAAGCTGATGCCGATCACCACGGAAAATAAAAATCCGCCGACCGTCATTGGGACGCTTGGAAATAGCGTCAAATCCATGATGAGCTTGCCTGCGATAAGTGTGCCGAGATATCCGAGCAAAACACCTAGCAGCCCACCCGTTGCACAGACAACGGCCGATTCGATCAGAAACTGTATCAGGATCGACTTTCTCGATCCGCCGATTGCCTTGCGTATGCCGATTTCCCGGGTGCGCTCACGCACCGTAACAAGCATGATGTTCATAATTCCGATCCCGCCAACGAGCAGCGATATCCCCGCAATCCCGCCCAGTACAAGGCTCATCGTCTTATTATACTGATCAGACTGCTCCATCCATGTGTTTTCCGAATAAACGTTGAAATAACCTGCGTTGCTGTCGATTTGGCCCTGAAGGAAGCCTGTCAGGCGCGTGATAGCCTCTGTCGTCGCCTCGCTGCTTTTGGCCTTGACGGTATATTGATTGAACGTATCTGTATGGTTTAAAAGCCGGTTCATCGTGTACGGGACGACGGCCATGTAGTCCAGAAACCAGTTTTGTTCCGTTCCCTTGGCCTCGTAGACACCGATCACCTCAAATTTCATCCCGTTGAGGGTGACCTTCTCACCGATCGGGTTTTTATAATCAAAAAGATAATCCTTCATCTTCGCGCCCAGCACGATGACCTGATTATAGTTTTGTATGTCGAGCCAGCTGATATCTCTTCCCTGCTCGATTTTATAATTATTGCAGGCGGAGTAGTAATCGCTGCCCAAATACGTCGGAGACATACCATTTTCATTGTTTTCCGTAGACTTCGTCATGTACTTGATCGCGCCGTAATAATTCCCGTTCGGCGTTTGGCCGACGACAAGGTCCTTGAGCTCGAGGCAGTAATCGTACAGCTCCTGCGTGATATCCCGGCCGTTATACTGATAGGCAGATATATTGATCTTGTTGGTCCCCATGCTCTCATACAGCTCTTTTGATACCTGATTCGAGCCTTGGACGATTGACACCATAATGATGACGGCGGCCACGCCGATAATGATGCCCAGCATCGTCAACATCGACCGGACCTTGTTGGACACGATCGATTTGAACGCCATTTTAAAGCCCTGCTGTATATTCATGGGCTGACCCTTTCTTCCCGTAGCCTGTCGCCGACAATTTCGCCATCCGATATCCGGATAATCCTGTCGGCGGCTTCCGCCAGCTCGGTATTATGCGTGATCAGGATGATGGTCGTCCCCTCTGCATTGAGCTCTCTGAGGATCTCCAGAACATGCTCGCCGGTCCGCGTGTCAAGCGCGCCCGTCGGCTCGTCGGCCAGAATAATCGGCGGGTGCGTGGCGATGGCTCGCGCAATCGCGACACGCTGCTGTTGACCGCCCGACATCTCCGAGGGCTTATGGCGTGCGCGCTCGGACAGTCCGACGCGCTCCAGTGCGTCCAACGCCAACTCATGCCGGTCCGTTGCGCCGATCCCCCGGTATATAAGCGGCAGCTCCACGTTTTCAAGGGCATTGAGCGAATCAATCAGATTAAAGCCCTGAAATACAAACCCGACTTCTTTGTTTCGGATCCGGGACAGTTCCCGGTCCGTCAACTCGCCGACATCCTGTCCGTCCAAAAGGTAGTCCCCATAGGTTGGGATGTCCAGACAGCCCAATATATTCATGAGCGTTGACTTGCCGGAACCGGAAGTGCCTATAATACTCACAAATTCGCCCTTTGTCACCTGAAGCGAAATGTCGCACAGAGCCCGGACCTCGTTTTCAAATCCCTCGTTGTAGATCTTATAAACCTGCTTTAAATCAATCAGACTCAACATGCCGCTCCTATCCCATGGCGTAGTACACGCCACCACCCATGTCGGAACTGCCGTTATCCGTCATGTACTGGGTGAAGACCTCCGTCCCCACCTCGACGCCCTCGATGATCTCGGCGGACGCGGTGTCAGACAGGCCCACCGTTACCGGCACGGCGTAGAAGCCCTCCGGGACATCGAGTCCGAGCGCCGCTGCGTCCAGAGCGTTGTCCGGCTTTTCGTCGGTACGAATATACAGGCAGGCGCCGCTTTCCGTGTATTTAACAGCCTGAACAGGAACCATCATGCAATTGTCAGACTGTGACGCCACCAGGCTGTAATCAACGCCCATACCCGACAGCAGTCCCCCGTCCAGGTTATCCACAGTCACGACAGCCGGATAATAACTGTAGCCATTTTCAAATTTACCTTCCATACTGACCGATTCGACAGTCCCCATGAAATACAACTCGCCTTCCCGGCCCCACTGGGTGATCGTAACGGGCATGCCGGACTTCACATATGAGACGTTCATCGCATCGACCTGCACTTCAATCGTCATCACCGAGGTATCGGCAATCGAAATGACCGTGGTGCCGGACTTAACCTCCTGTCCGGTCTGCAGTGAGCAGGACAAAACTGTGCCGTCCATCGGGGAGACGGCGTTTAAGTCCGCGAGACTATCCTGCGCCTTCGTCAGCGTGTCCTGGGCTGTTTTCAACTGGTTTTCCAGCGTGGCCACCTGCTCGTCGTTGTCCTCCGCCTCCATCTGAAGTAAAAACTCTCCGGCTGAAACAGGCCCGTACTCAAGCAGATTTACCGCTTCTACAACGCCGCCCGCTTTGGTGATGATGTCCGTAGACCGGTTATACGCGAGCTTGCCGTATTCGTATGGGTAGATGAGCTCTCCGTCCGCACTTTTTAACACAGCCGTTGCTCCCATGTCAGCCGTCAGTACACCGGGGTTGTCCATGGTGACAACGGCCTGGAAAAGCTGCGAGCCCTCCGGCGTGATCCTCTTTGTGTAATTGATCTCCGTAATCGTACCCTCAAGCTGGCTCATCGTTGACGGAACGGACACGCTGACCGCCTGTCCCACCGCGATGTCGTTTTGATAGGCGTAATTGAAATAGAGCGTCAGCTTCAGTTTACTGTCGTCCACCAGCGTCGCGAGCTTGGTGCCGACCCCCACGGTGTCTCCAACCTCAATATCAGCGGAACCAATCAAAATACCGCCGTAATCCGCCGTTACCGTAAGGTAGCTGTAAGATTTATTGATCGCGTTGAGCTGCTTTTTATAATTGTCCACGGTCTTCTGTGCCGCGTCGACAGCCGCCTGCGCATCGCTGCTGTCGATCCGATACAGCGCGTCTCCTTTTGCGACGGTGTCACCGTCTTTCACGTAGACCTCCAGAACGGTCCCGCCGGTGGCCAAAGTGATCGTGGCAGAATCCTTGGCTTTTGTTACGCCGCTGCCGGTCACCATGCTTTGGATGGAGCCGATCTGTACCACGTCGGTGAGAACGGTCTTGTCCTCTTCCTCATTGTTAAAAAGCTTGAGTAAAAAATACAGACCGACGCCGAGCAGCGTAGCGATCACAACGAGAATAATGATTATTTTAGCGGTTTTCTTCTTTTTTCGGCGTTTCTTTTTTACCGGTGCCAATACTGTCGATTGCGTATCGGCTTTTGCATTGTCCGCTGTCAGCGCTTCGGTCTCGGTATCCGTTTTATCCAATACCACCGAACCGGTTTCGGTATTTTTATCCATATCCGACCTCCAGGGCATATACTCACATTTATTTTTAACGACAAAAAAAGAAAAATGTTCCACAAAATTTTGCAAATTTTTCAATCTTTCTTAAATTTGTGTAAACTGCTGAATATGCTTTCGGACTCCCCGTATTACTTCATTCATTTTCAGCATTCCTTCAAGGATAAAAAGGAGAAGCCCCGTAAAAACTGGACCTCAGGCTGCACACTAAGTCTTTACTTCTGGTCCGGATTTTCTGTGCGACTATAATGATTTCTTCCAAAACCAGCACGATGCGCTTTGACAGCGTTAATGTCCTGGAAGCTTCCGGGCGCTTGTATTCATTCAGACTTTTTAACAGGATGCCTGATGACGGTTTTGATGTTTTCCGGTTTGCTCCGGCGCGGGTCACTTAGATAAATTTCGTGGTGATGACGCATATCGCCAAAGTCGGCTTCGCAGCCCCGTTCTCGCGTGAATGCGTCCATCTTTTTAACAGTTTCCGGTTCCGTATCGTACGGGCCCACATGCATACACTGGACGCACAGCCCTTCATTAAAGCTCTCCAGGCGAGTTTTTTTGTAGTCGAATCCCGGCTTTTTCTTTGCGGTCTCCGATATGGCCCAGGCAAAATCATCGGGCGTTACAAATTCTGGCTGCCGTATCATAGCCGTCCAGACAAAATCTTTTTTTGCCCCCGCCCGCCAAGGCCCGCCGTCTTTAAACCACCACAGGCCTTCCAGCGGCGGAACGACGTAATCGACATATCCCGCAATAGCGTCCGTGCCCTTCCCGCTCATTTTAATCGTATACGCCAGCGCGTATAAAAGCGAGACAGCTTTGGCGTATGCGCCGTCCGGCTCATTCGGGTTCCCCTCACCGTCGGTCATAATAAACGTCATATCCGGAATGTCGATAATCATTGGCTCAACCGGCGGCAGATACAGATCTTTAAAGGCTTTCTTAAAATCCAGCTTATCCATAATGCTCATCCTTTCGTCAAAGTCATGACCATCATACAGCCGTTAATATGACAGCTGCCTGTCATATTTATTTTTTCAGTAACGCGCAGCCATAGCGCCAAGCGTTTGCCGCATTTCGTCCCGCAGCCACAGTGGCTCAAGAATTTCAACCTGTCGGCCATACGCCAGGAAATACGGCAGCAGCCAGTCACCGCGGGGCATGGCCGCGCTGACCAGCAGGCTTCCGTCCGAGCGTCTTTCAATCGCGTCCGCCGCATACGCGTCATACACAAAAAATGCGGCCGCCGGGTCGGCGACAAACCGGACGAAAACCGTCTCCCCAGCCGGCGGCACATCGGCTGACGTCGCGCTGGGCGGCACCTGCCGCATAAAGCTCTCGGTCGTCATCTCGACATCTTCCATACGCGAAAGCTTGAAAAACCGATAATCCTCACGTGCGCGGCAATAGGCATACACATACCAGGCTTGTCCTCTGAAAACAAGCCTTAACGGCTCGGCTGTACGCGCGCCCCCGCCGCGCGTCCCGTGATAGAAAAACGTGATCACACGGCGTTTTAAAACCGCGTTCTTAAGCAACGCGAACCGGTCTTTAATGTCAGTACTCCAGCTCCATCCGGAGAAATCCACCTCAATCCAGTCCGAACCGCTGTCGCCGAACAGGGAAGCCAGCTTCTTTAAAGCACTGTCGGCCTCCTCCCGCCCGGTTGCCGTCAGCGCGGCCAGGGACGCTAGAACCTCAGCTTTCTCTTCCCGCGTCAAAACCGTTTTATCGAGAATAAAATTATCCATCAGCCGCAGACCGCCGCCGCGTCCTCGTTCCATATAAACGGGAATACCAGATGCCGACAGCAACTCAACGTCCCGGTAAATTGTGCGCATAGCCACCTCAAACCGCTCGGCCAGCTCGCGTGCCGTAACGGTTTCACGCTGCAACAGTATGTACGTTATTTCAAATAAGCGGCTGATTTGCATAATCTGCTGACCTCCCCCGCTTCCGCGTCACCTAATCGTGTCGTCGATGACGGTGTCATAAACTTTTCCGTATTCCTCCCGGGCCGACTGGACTGCCAGCTCAATAAAACCCGTTTTAGCCGCCGTGTAACCGTCCCGGTCGTTTTTATAATCTTCTGACAGTTCGTTTTTCATTGAGGCGTACAGGTCCGCCGCCTCGCGGTGCGCGCGCAGATAATCCCGGAAATACAGCTCGTCCCAGTCGCCGGGATATCGGATATGTACATGAAAAACCTGACCGTAAAACCCCTCAGCCGTGTAGCCGCGAATAAAAGTTAAATGTGGCCACGGCTTGTCCGGCCTATGGTTAAGGCCGTATCCGGCCCGCCGCATGGCGTCTTTAAGTGCGTCCAGATCCGTATCCCACTTGATCTCCAGCAGGATATCTACCGTCGGTTTGGCAAGCAAACCGGGTACCGACGTGCTGCCAATATGGCTGATCCGGTATATATTCTCCGCGCCGACAAAATGCTCGAGCACGCTTTTTTCAAGCGCATAAAAATGCGCCCACTCCTCACGGTATGCCGACAGGACGACCGGGAACCTTTCCCACAGCTCGGGAAGGCTCAAGCGGCCAAGCACCTCCCAATCCAGATCGTTGCGGATGAGCGCGAAGACACACGAGTCACCCAGCGCGCCATTTTTGTAGACGCTTTTTTTAAGCACCCCCTCCAGCTCAAAGCCGGCTTTCTCCAGCACCCGGCAAGAGCCCTGGTTCCGTGCGAAGGGCTCGGCCGCAATGCGCACAATGTCCAAGCGCGAAAAGGCTATGCGGCACATCAGATAAACGGCCGCCGTCATAACGCCCTTGCCCCAGTACGGCTCCCCCAGCCAATAGCCAAGCTCAGCGCTTTTCCGGTACACGTCGGCCTTTCTGAAAATGCCGATACTGCCGGCCGCACGCCCAGCGATGTCGATAGCGTACGAAAGCTCATTCGTCTCGTCGGACAAAATACGTGAAGCGACAAAAGCACGCGCCGCCTCCACGGAGTATGGATGCGGAAAGCCGTCCCGCAGGTTTGACGCGATCTTTTCGTTATCCGCCAGCTCCGCGACGCTTTCAGCGTCCTCCGGCTGCCACGGCTTGAGCGTGAAGTCCATCAAAGCGCCTCCCGTCGATTATTGATATTTCCATAATATTCTTATTGGAATCATATAACAAAACCGGCGGCCTGTAAAGGCCGCCGATTTTTGTCGGACTATCAGCTCAGCTCGAACAACTGCTGTTTTTTAAGCTCTAAGCTGTCATAGAAATACTTTGAATTATTTTTATATGTTACCTTAATCCTAACATAAACGGTAAGCTCATAGACGTCCTCAGCGGCAAACTTGTTCAGACACTCATCCGGGAGATAGAATTTATACACGTTGCCGCCGGTGATGGTTGTGGCTTCGTCCGCGCCGGCGGGATAATAGGTCGTTGCGTTAAACGATGTGACCGGTTCACCGCCAACCTGCTCATCCCCTGTTTCATCAGCCACATAGTACGAAACCGCAATGCTTTCTGTCTCACCCTTATTGGGATCAGTAACTTTATAATAGACGGCACGTTCTTCATCCAGATCGTCCAGCTTTGCCTGCAGGACGATAGAATTGGCTTCGTCGACCGCCATCGATTTGTTACGCTCAGAAGAGGACAATTCTTTACCTTCCGCATCCGTAATTTTAACGGACGGCTGGTCCTTTCCCGCACGATAGGCCGCAATCATCGTGTTGACGAACAGCTTGGCCTCGTTGACATATTCCTCGTGAGTACCGTCATACCAACGTTTAGCGGATGTATGCCCCACACCTGAATAGGTGACGTTGCCCTTGTTATAAATATAGTAGGCGTTGACACAGTCGTTGGGAACGTCGTCGTAATAAGAATTATTGTCATAGCCGCCGCTGGACAGGCAGTACCAAACGACGATGTCGTCTGTGTTCATGTTGATCTGAAAATACTGCTCATGGGTTTCGCCGATCGTCATATAACTGCCACCGCTGCCGATAAACGAGCCGCTGGCGCTGAAGTCCTTTGTATTGACGTTATACGGATACGTCGTTATCTGCCCCTTGTTGACCTGAGACACATTTGATGTAGTCCGGCTGGAGTAATTATTGTTTGTATATTTATAGCTGTTGCCGCTGGCCGGGAAACGGATAAGCGCATAGTTCGTGTAGCCCTGATATTCGTCCACCGTCGCACCGGACTCGCTTTTCGGCATAAAGGCCACGCTCCGGTTGCAAGTATTTTGCACAACATTGACATCTTCAGGAGACATGGAATCTCCCTTGTCAGTGTTTACAATGTCTTTGAGCATTGTCGTATCACGCACATTCATCGTGCTGGTGACGCCATAGCGGTCGAGGCCGACCGCGTCGCGGATAATGGTATTAAAGTAATAACCCCAATCGCTTATTTTATTGGGGATTGTGGTCAGCGAGTACGAGACGGAAGACGGGTCGCTGTCAAAAAGCGTCTGGGAAGGAAAGGACGCGCCGGTGGGCGGCCAGTACTTTGAGCCGTTATAATAGTAATACGTGCCGTCATATGTGCCGGCAACCTCGTAATTAGCCGGATGGCTGTCGTTAGCCAGACAGAAGGCCAGCCAATCGTAATTGGTGCTGTTTAGCGTATTGCCTCCCCACGAATAATTGCTGTTTCTATAATCAAAGCTGATATCTGTACAGACATATTGATTACCATTTACAAATTTAACAGCATCGCAGGTCATGGATATCTTATATGAGGAAATATAGCCATACCAGGAAGAATACCAGCCGCTTACATCTCTGGGTGCACAGTAGACATACACAACCGTGTCCGCATCATTCACGTTTTTCACCCGCGCGCTCTCCACAGACGAATAGTCGCCGGTAATGTTGTTAATCTTGTAAATCTGATATTGGTTTCCGTTAACGGCTTTATGCTCATAATAGTCATCTTCATCCCATGAGTCATCCGGGGCCTGCGACAGGAACACGACGTACGTGTCGCCGCTTCCATCTCGAAGCGGACGGAAATCTGTCGGGTCACTCCCGTACCAGTGGATATTCCCATTGATGCTCGCGTATTCCGATGTCGTCTGGTTATAGAGAACATCTGTACCGCTCAATTCAATAGGGTTTGCGTTTCCTCCTTCCGTCGCCATCGGGTAATCGTAATAATGCCAATTATCAAAGTCGATGTCATTACCGTACGGCACCTGCGACAGCGACGTCGTATCGTGCGTAAACAACACGCTCTTACCGGTCTCTTCAATGTACCTCTTAATCGCCGCTGCGGTATTACCCTTAATGCCATCGTACATATCGTGGAAACCGATGATCAGCATGTTGTAGTTGTCGTTTAAATGTCTAAATATCTCCTCCGAAGTGCCGTAAGCCTCCAGCTCATAGGCTTCCTCCACCGTTACGTGGATATTAAAGTCTCCATGTTCATTTTGTTCATCAAAGAACTTTTTATAAATGTTGTCCTGGCCTAAATTCAACTCACTGCCGGACGTTCTGTCCGCCATGATCTGCAGCACGTTGATCGTTTCTTTATGAGCGCCCGCGGCGATCCGCGTAAAGCCCTCGGCTGAGGCGTGGATCTGGTCGGCGCCGTTTTTTATAATCTCCAGCTTCCAGGGGATAATGCCGACGTAATCTTTCGCCATTACATGCGTAACGCGGTACTCAATTTCTGCGGCCAGTGCGTAACCATTTTGTCCCGATGCTACAGGCCTACCGTCCAGTACCCGGTACACTTCAATCCCCAGCTCTTCGCTGTCGGCATATCGGCCGTCGGCATTCAGATCCACATACAGGCGGCAGTCATACGTCGTTGAAACAGGCGTGGCATCTGTAATGTTGCTGATCTTGAATTCATATTCAAGTGTACGGCTCGTTAAATCTGTGTATGGGTTATCCTCATAGTCTTCCGGCTTATTTAAGGTCTGCTTACTGTTTTCATCCGTTTTTACAGTAAAAACAATTTCAGGCTTGGACATGTTGAGGTATTGTATAACTGTCGCGTCGTTAACCCCCGCGAAATTTTCCGTCATCACATTGTTATAAGAACCGTATACGGCGCTGACAGCCTGATACATATACGAGCAGATGTCGACGTGTTCCTTATCAATGCCCGAACCTGAAATAAAGCCGTCCGCCAATATGATAGGATATCCCGCCTGAGCAAACTGCGTAATTTCCTTAGCTTTCGCTTCCGTTATATCGTTTCCTGAAAAGCGGAATAGATTGGCCGTAGACTTACTCGACCCGTCAATGGCCTTGACGCCGTTGGCCCAGACGTAGTCCTGCTCACGGATACCGGCCAGCTCAATAGATGACCGATAGGTATCGCCGATATTGGAATAAATGAGTTTATTCATATTACCGTCATTATATACCGTCTCACCGTTATGCGTATTGAGCGACTCAGTTGACATGCCGATGTAGATCATGTCGTACGACTCGTTGAGATTCTCCAGCTTACCGATAAATTCACCTGTTGTCATATGTATAATTTCGATTTCAGGCGTTTTGTCTTCATCGTTTTCTATCCAGGTTTTCACCTGGTCTTCGGTCAGACCGACGGATACCTTGGCCGGCTCCAAATCCAAAATCCTGATACTGTTTTTTTCGCCGGCTTCCCGGTGGCCCCTATAGTTGATGATATGACGTATGGACGTTGAAACCGAAACAATCTCGGGCAGCGGTTCTATATCACCGGCTCTTTCCCGTAAAAAGTTCTCGTATTGTATCTCCGACAGAACGTCCGAAAAGCCGTCGTTATAAACCTGCGACGAAAACGGCGTGTTAAATTGTTCCGTTGCGAGTGCCGGGATGTTCGGCGGATTATTAGTACTGTCGGTACTAAAGGCGTTAAAGCAGTATATATTGTTGCTTACAAATGTACGATCGATATCGTTAAAAATGTATAGGAGCACATCCCAATCATAGCTAAGCGCGGAAAGACTCGTTTCCTCCGTCTTTTTGAGATCCGGCTGTAAAATAAGCAGGCACAGCTTCTGGATGCCGCTGATGTCCGTCTCGGCTGTGTATTGCGTAACACCGTCAATAATGTCGTAATCAATGATAACCGGATATTCTTCCGCCGCAAAATTATAAATAGCTGCGGCGGCCTCATCCCCAATGTCGCCGGCCGAGGCGTCATATACCGTATTGACGCCGCCTTGTGTTATATCTGTGCCTGTCGATAAATAGATGAGATCGGCCGCGGATACATCGTTCTTATCGACTTCGGCAACTGTCCTCACCGTAACCGTCACGTTCAGTGTATCCAGCGTCCGATCGGGATCGCCGTTGCCTAAATCAAATACCAGTTCTTTAAGCAGGTTGTTATTGGCAAAACCGGCTTTGTAATAGATATCTTTGTAATAGACCGTCCATTCCTCGCTGCCTTCGCTCGAATAGACGTAATGGCCGCCCGTTCCCACGTATGTAAAGCTGTCGATCTCCCGCGTAAAATACGACGGACCCCCGTCCGGTGCTTCTATATATTCAGGCGTCTCGTTATCTGTATCCAAAACAGCCTCGTAATGATAGTCTCCGGGCGCGCCGGTCTGCGCCGGGTTGACGTAAAAATACTGTGATGAAATATCAAAACCGCCCGAATTGATGATATCCTGAACCGTGCGCGGCTGGCCGTTATCATCGACGGTGGTAAAGTAAATGCCGGTCACATCATTCAGTGAATACACGACGGTGTCCAACATCTTTGAGAGGTTCATGTCCGGCTTAATACCTTCAAAACCCGGCTGGTAATAATACGCGCCGCTGCCGGTATCCGGCGTGTCTGTGTAGCTGAAATAAGAGATATTCTGGACATATCCGCCATCCGCCAGGGGCGAATACGTATAATTGGCCTCAAACGGACCCTCGTCCGCTTCGGTAAACGTCCCGGTCTTTGTGGTGCTTTCCGCCACGGCCAGCTCAAGCGTGTTCCAGTCCTCCAGAACGGCGGGCTCATACATTTCCGTATAGTAGCTGCTGTTTTGCGTGTCATAATACGTTTGACGCAGCGGTGTTGTTTCCCCGCCGCTCAGTACGCCCCGGTTGGCCAGACGGCCAAACAGCGTATTGACGTAATCGCTCCGCTCCGCCGGCGACGTCAGCGCGGCCAGCTCATGTTTCCACTCGGTTATCGGCTCCTGTCCATCCACATAGTACCCGACGGACGCGCCGGCCGTATCCGGCACAATCTCCAGAATGTTAAACGTGCCGCTTGAGGCCACAATTTCGTCGATATGTTTGAGAGATGCGGCGTCCACGGACATATCCTTGGAATCCAAAGATGTCAAAAGCACCGCGAGCAGCGCGACCGCGGTAAAAAATACGCTGAATTGTACGATGCGCCTTGTCCGGCGCCTGGATTTCTTCTTCACACGCACTTTCGAGCGCTCCTTTTATGCTTTGCGGGTGTCTCATCATTCATCCGGACACTGTTTCGCTGAGGTTCTGAACTGGATTTCGAAAAGCGACCGTCTGTTCGCCTGTGTAGGTTTCGCCGCCCAGCTCATACGTAAGCGTAATGATGACGGAACTCACAGAATCAGATGGACCTACAAGCTCCGCGTTAAACGCCGTGACGTTTCTTGACATGGGTTCGCCGCTGCCAAACCCGCCGGTCGTCGGTTCTTCAACATGGCTTGTATAAAACCAGAGGGTTCCGTCATCCGATAGCTCCAGCTTATAGCCGTCATAGGTCACCGGGCCGTCCTCCCCGTTCTTGTCAAACAGGTACAGGACATCACCCGTCACGGCACCCGATATTGAAGCGACGGCGTTATTGCAGTCAATAACGTACTCCTGAATTTGGCTCATGGTCATCTGTGATTCAGACTGCAGGCTCAGATCGTTTGATATACCCATATATGTCCCGGAGCCCATTTTAATAATGGAACCCACCATGATCATAACGACCGACAGAATACCGAGTGTGACGAGCAGCTCGACAAGCGTAAACCCTTTGCTGTTCTTTCTAAGCTTTTTAAACAGTTTCTTCATGACGTATACTCAAACTTTCCCGTATTTGGGTAAAGCGTAATCGACCGTGAAAAATCCCCGCTTTTAATCGTAATCTTCGTAAAATAAGCGCCGGGGTCCAGCGGCGTATAGTCGGGGTCCTGTACTGTATTTTGTAAATTCCAGGCTTCGCCGGCTGTGCGGAAGCTGCCATCGCTCCGGTTAAAGGCCAGCACTAGGCCTCTATCGTCGAGCGTTATATCTTTGTGATTGCCGGCGCAGTTGTATATAACGGAAATCTTGGAGCCGCCGATTTTATTTCCGTCTTCAAATTCGTTGGTAAGCGGCATTTGGCTCTCATATATATCGAGATATACGGCGCCGTCTTTTCTATACAGATGCAGCCAGGAATCTTCCGCCTTTGTCATCTGCTCGACTTTGGTTTTTTCCAGCGCGCCGTACAGGCGCTTGGCCGTCTGCTTGGCCTCCAGCCCAAACGTTGTACTGATGGACATCCACGTGATCGTACCCGCGATGCCCAGGATGGCCACGACGACGATAATCTCAACGAGCGTAAAGCCTTTATTTTTCATTGCCGTGTCACATCCTCTCGTCCCTGTTTGTCTGAACCGGTCTATGCCTCGTTCTTCGTCCAGTTTTCGTAGCTGACGAGCGCGTTCATATCCCAGCCGGTATTGTTATCATTTTCATTCTCACCGCTGCTGCCCGGCGTTTGATTGACCGGGCGGATTTGTTCCGGATTGAGATAGCGGTATACATACCATCCGTCGCCATCGTCGTCGTTCTTCAGTGCCTCCAGCGCGTCGGTGACGAGGCCGCTGTCTGCCTTCACGTCGGCATTGAGTTCAACATTGCCGCCCGCAATAATAAGACCGGTAAAATCGCTGTTCACCGTCACATCTTTGGCCGCAATAACAATATGAACATGGCCTGCGTCTTCAGAATTGATCGTTACACTGCCGCCCGAGACAATGGCCTGCGCTTCACTGCTGCCGCTTCCTTCGGGATAGTACCGCGTGCCGCCGCCAAGTCCGCTTAATTCATCCGTCACATAATAGGTATAGGGCGAAGTGGCACCGCTGTCCTTGTCGCCCTCTGGCTTAAGAGTTTTACAAAGGTTAGTATAGGTTTTCTCATACTCGTCAAGCGACGTAACACCTGTGGCATCAATGAGTCCGAGCGTTTCCCCGTTGGGATAGTACGCGTTACCGGAAAGGCCTACGCTTGCGGATTGGTCAAGCATGTATCCGGTCTTGCAATAGACGTTCAAGTATTTTTGTATATCCGAGACGTGCTCGGAGAAATAATCAGCAAAATATTCGTTGGCTTTTTGTACAGACGGGAAATTCATCACAAAGTAAACAAGACGTGTTCCCGTATCCCGCGCGCCGACGACTTCCCGCATGTATAAAAGATTTTCGGCTTTAATGCCGTAATCATGAAGCGTTTTACCCGCCGTAACCTGCAACGCTTCCTCGCCGTTTTCGCCTATAAGCACTAGCTCTTCCAGCTTGTCATTGTCGGGATTTGGCCCCAGAATGTCTTCATACTTACCGTACTCAAAGGGATTGGTAACCTTATGCTCCACGCCATCAACGCTAATCGTCCCCAGGCAGCTTTCCGGCACTAGATATGCCAGCTGATCGCTTTTAACGGCCACGGACTGGCCCATCATCGCATACTGTCCGGTAGTTTCATTATAGCTGCCATAATTAACAAAGCTGTGGCCGGCAAGTATTAGCGTGTCGATACCGGACATATCCAGCAGCGTATCCAAGCCGTTGACAATGATACTGCTGCTTTGGCTTGAGTCCGTCGTTGAGCTTCCAAAGCCGACAAAACTACCTGTGAGCACAGCGGACGCCTCACTGCCATGCAGGTTCAGGTCATTGGCTATATACGCATCGCCGCCCAGCGTAAACTCCGCTTCTTTTTCCAACACGATACCATTGGCCCAGACGGAGGATGCCTCGTCCACAGTGAGTGCACCTTGAGTAACTGCAATATCGCCCTTGGAAACAAAATAGCCAGCCTCTGCAATAGCTAGGGAGTTGCTATCTTCAAGGACCTCCACACTACCTGTATAAACATTGCCCTTTACCGTAACATGACCGGAACTGACATTTGATAAATGCAATTTCTCATTTGCAATGATCGTAAACTCGGGCAGATTCGACTGTGTTGCCGACGCGGAAATCGCCTTAAAGCCGGGGATCGTAATTTTGATATCGGCGGTCACCGACGTGTAAAAGCCCTTTGACGTCTTGTATGTAACGACAAGGTTCGTCAGCTTGATATACTTGTCGTCGGTGGCGTGATATACCATTTCGGTCGGCTCAGCCGGGTCGGACCCGGAAACCGTCGCGCCTTCAATCGTGCCGATCATTTCGGCCAGCGTGCCTGGTGAATATCTCCTACCACTCGCATCCGTAAACAACGGCGGGTAGGTATCGCCAGATTCTTCATCGGAACCCTCAGCAGATTTTAGTATAGTCTGAGTATAAAGCGTCTCCAGGAATTTGTCTTTAAAAGCCGCTTCGCGTTCATCGTCAATACTTTCGTCCTCATTTTTATCCTCATAACTGTAGTAGTTATCGAGTACGTCCGTGTACGCCTTATTGATGGCCTCGGATACAACATACTGGACCTGAGCTCGGACCTCGTTCATGACGCCTTCAGCATCATAAAAGCTTTTCTTGCCGGACCGGTCCAGGTTTTTCATCTGGATGTTCACAAGCGACAGGTACAAAAGAATTGACGCCAGCACGACGATAAACGTCATGGCGACCAGTACGACGACGATAGCCGAGCCGCGTTTGTCCCGGGTGAATTTTTTCAGGTGTCGTTTGATCATATCGTCTGACCCATTCTCTTTCTACTCCACGGACGAGGCGTCCATATGTAACAGCAGCGCATCCTCCGCGCAACTCTTACCAGATTCATACAGGTCGACTGTCACCTTGTAAATACGGTTTTGGCTGGTCTGTCCGCCGAGTGTGCTCGGAAGCGGAAGGGGCGGCGAGTTCCACGAACTAAAAAAGTTATATAAATACGTAGCGTTGGCATATTTGTATTTGATATTTGAATAAAGCGAAGCATAGATACGATCTCCCGGCTCTTTCCAGTTCGCGTTATTCTCATGCAGGATGATAGCCGGTTTGTTTTTCTCTGAATGATAAGCCGGGAACTTTTCCGGGATATTGTCGTAATTCTGCCGGATCAGGTAAACATTCAGTTCGAGATTGGCCTCATTATCAATATCGATGATATCGGAGCCAGCCGCCGTGTTCAGGTTGGGATAATAAAAGAAGAACAAGCCGTAGTTGCCGCCCTGATTATATTCATCGCATAAGATTGGCACAGTGCGATCCCCATCATACGATTTGCCTTTATACTCCGTGTCGTACTCAAACAGCGCCTTGCTACTAATTTTAATCTTGCCGGTGTCCAGAATAGTTTTATTGAGCGTAATGGTGATTTTACGTTCCATGGTATTGATAAAATCCAGAAAGGACAGACTATCGATCTCCGCTTGAAGTGCCGCTATGACGCTTTCGTCCGCCTCGGCGGCCGCCATCATTGTTAGATCCATCTGAACTTGTCTCGTAATGTCCTTCGCCACCTGCACATCCGGACTGTCAAGTGGCTCCGTAATCGGGGAAACGGCGCTCATGGGCTTGGCGTTTACGATTTCCTTCAAATTGACGTCTTGATAATCCCCGTCGGCTTTGACCGTGATTGCAGCATCGTATTTACCATTACTTACATTTTCAAGCTCGATCCTGTATTCGGCCCCGTCACCAACATCTTCCGTGGCGCTAGTCACCGGTGCGGCTGAGTCTCCTATGTAAAGAGCCGCGTTCCCGGCAATGTTTTCAAAATAATCGAGGGTATTATTACCTTTTATATCAGCGATAATCTCACCAATATTCGTGGCCTCATAGGCCTCCAGCACATTTTGCGCGGCGACGGTCTGGCTTCTGATGTTCTGCGCCTTGGTCGACGTTCTGGCCGACGTGACGAAAGCGTGGGTGATCGGCACGGTGATAATCGCCAGGATGGTCACGCCGAGGAGAATCTCGACGAGCGAGAAGCCCTTGTGATTTTGCTTGATGCGCATCGCCCCGCCTCCTTACCGCGCGGTTTAAAGCGACCGGTCAGCCGCCCATCGGCGCGTCGTTTCCGATATCGGTATACGGCACGTAGGGCTGGTGTTCTTCAATATCCCGGCCGGTGATGAAATATTTGTTAACGACCATGCTGCCTAAAATAAGGCCGGTCGTATTGTCATAGCTGAGTTCAATGGAATTGAGAGATGTGACGTCTTCCTGACGGCCAATATAGTCTAAAGCCTGCTTCAGCTCGCCGTACGTCATCGCGCCCTCAAGCGTCGCCGTCAGCCCATACGCCGTCAGCTGGCGCGTTTGGACCGGCGCCTGATAATCCGTCATATCCTCAATGGCACTGATATCCGCGATGTAAAACGGCTCCTCAAAGGACAAGCTTGATATGCTGATATCCACATCGTCCTCCAGCGCCGTTGCCAGCATGATAAAATCCTCCGGCACCTGGGCACTGTAATAGCTTTTAAGCGCCTGAGATATTTTGGTTTTATCGCCCTCTATGCCGGCCTCATATTCTTCCGTATGGGCTTTATAACTCTCCAGCTCGTCAAGCCTGTCTGAAAGCTGCGCAATATCGCCGTTCAGTTTATCTGTTCGATCCGTATAATCCAGGTAGAACAGAAAATAAACGCCCAGAAAAATGACGAGTCCCAGAAGCATCAGTGAGTATTTTACGGTTGTTTTCTTTTTCATTGCTCCAGTGCCTCCACGTCGTTTTCTGCCGGCGCGTTGGCTTCCCCGCTATCGGCAGAGGATGCGCCCGGCGCCGTATCGGCCGTTTCGTTGGAAGCAGCAGTACTATATGTACAATCGACAGAAAAGCTCACGACCTTTATGCCGGCCTCATCCTGCTCATCCGTCAGCTCGCCGACAACGATGCGTTCAATGGAGCCAAAACCACGCAGCTGCTGGATCGTCTTGGCCGCCGCCAGCTTGGACGTCACCGTAATGTTCATGCTGATGCCCTCCGGCGTACAGCTGGCCGCCATGATATTGACCTCCGCGGGCATGTTTTCCTCCAGCTCCCTGATAAACTCCAGAAGCTCATCGTTCGGGGACCCCGTCATCTGATCCATGACATTGAGATCGTCCAGATATTTGTTATACGCAATAAAAGCGTTATAGATATTTTCCGTGTAGGCGATAGCGTCTACCTTTTTTTTCAGTGTGCTCTGCTCGTCGAGCGCTTGCTGATAATTAAGGTAGGCGTTGGCCGACAGGCCGAACGCGCCGAGCAGACATACGGCAAAAAGCGTCACGCCCAACGATATGGACTCTTGCTTTTTCCGCTTATCTTTTTTCTTTTTTGAATACTTTTCAGGTATGAGATCCACCGGCTCAATGGCGCAGCCCAGGCAGGATACGTATTGCGGAAGCTGGGCAGCCAGGCCGCTGGAGGCCGATACCTTTTCCACCCGCAGCATCACCGAGACCGGCAGGCCCGTCGATTCGGCAATCGCGTTTTTCAACCCGACAACCGGCGCGCCGACGCCGGTCAGAACGATTTGTTCAATAGGCGTCTCCCAGTTGGCGGAATTGAAATAGTCTGCAATGCGGGTGATGTTTCCAACAAGGCGGGACAGGTTTTCGGTCAGCTCGCTCATGGGTGACAGCTGGCCGTAATCCGGCATGAAATATTCCGAGCTGAGCTCCTTGACGGAGGCCAGATAGTCCTCCGCTTCTTTACCAGCGGCGCTCATGTACGCGTAGGTATAATCATCGATGCCGCTGGGGAACATGCGCTGCATAAGCATCTTATTTTTTCGTACGACCGTCGTAATGGATGCGATACTGTCAATGTCGACATACATCGTAACGCCATCACACGGCTGCGTGCCGAGAAGCCTGTACTGGCTGTTGCCGGCATAGTCAATCGCCTGGATTTGATAACCCAGAATCGTGGCCAGTGAAAAATACTCTTCGAGAATTGTAATGGGCGCGGCCATAACAAGCACTTTGCAGCCGGCGTCCTGGCCGGCCATCTTCCGGTCCTGAAGCGTATAGGCGATCTGATAATTGGTCATATCGACCGGGAAATAATCGGAGGCATTGGCTTCCACAAGCGCTTTTATCTTGTTGTCCCGGACAGGCGGTAAAATCACCTCACGTGTTGCAACACGTGAGGATGTGATTGTAAAGATGACCTTTTTATTCTTGAGCCCCGCCTTGCGGAGGTTTTCCCGGATGGTTTCCGCGACAGCCTCAAGATCGTTGATCTCGCCGTCGGTCACGGCGTCCGGAGGCGTCTGGAACATGGCGCAGCCCGTCACCTTACGCGCGCCGCCGCCCATATTCGTCTCACAGACCTTGATCAGACTTTCGCCGATTTCGATCCCCAGTATTTTTGTTGCCATCGCCTCAGCCCCCACTCCTATCTGATAAAAAACGCTGATGTTACGGTATTTTTAAAAAAAACATGCCGAATGGCAGTTTTTTGAATCAGCAAAATAAAAACATCCCAAGATACCAATTAATAATGTAGCCGCCCCAAAGGACGGCTGTAAAAACGCCGGCTGACAGGTACGGCCCCATAGCCAGCACCGATCCTTCGCCTTTTGCGGCCATTCGTATGAGATGAATGACCGACCCTAATATACAGCCAATAATAAACGCGACGATAATGAGCTTCCAGCCGAGTATCAGGCCGCACACGGCCATCAGCTTGACGTCGCCGCCGCCGATGCCCCGGCCTCCGCTGACCAGAAATATAATGAGCAGCAAAGCGCTCACGGCAAAAAAGCCGATGACGTATAAAGACCAATTTGACAGGTCCGTCGCCAGGCGCGCGGCGCCGACAATGAGCAAAAACACATTAAAGCCCGGCGGGATTTCATAGGTCCTAAAGTCTATGACGCTCAGCGCTAAAAGCGCTGAGGTCATAGAGCAATAGAGAAGAGTTTCAACAGATAATCCGTATCGTATGTAGATTAAGACGTACGCGATGCCGGTCGCCGCTTCAACAAGGGGATATTGAGCGGAGATCGGATTTTTACAGCCGGAGCAGCGTCCCCTCAAAACAAACCAGCTGAAAAGCGGTATCAGCTCGTACCCTTTGAGCCGCTTGCCGCATTTTGTACAGTGGGAAGGCGCCGTTACAACGCTCTCGCCTACCGGAACCCTTAGGATCAGGACATTTAAAAAGCTGCCGATAATTAGGCCGATTAGCGCGACAACTATGTAACAATACGCTGAACCTGGAAGCATGAACCGGCATCCTTTCGTGTGCTAAATAGGATAACTCGTTTACTGCATATGTTATCCTTCCGCTGCGGGGGAAGCAACGTAGTCAGGGTCATCCGTCGGTAAACCAGACCAAGCGCCCGTTACGGAACCGTCAGTATGATCAATCGTTATCGTATAAGCTGCGGGACTGTATGCGTTTGACGTTACTTTTCTGATATTCCAGTTGTCTCCAATCGTTTCCACGAGTTCTGTCGTCAGGGCTCCCGGCAATCCCGCGGCCGTGGTACCGTTTGCATTAAAGGTGATTGTCAGATCAGAGGGCCCATTTGAAACAGCTTCAGCTACAGTCTCTTCGGTCATAGCGACTTGGACGGCCGTCAGAAGCTGGTCGGCGTTTGCTTTATCGGCAGACTGTCTGGATTTATCAACGTACTTGATGTACTGGGGAGCGAGGATCGCCACGAGCACAGCCATGATCGCAATGACGATGATGAGCTCGACCAGGGAGAAACCTTTGTTTCCTATTTTTCTTTTTTTGTTCAGGAATTTCATCATAATAATAACTACCTTCTTTCATCACACATTAATTTTAATCGCCCGCTTGTCAGATTTTGCGTGATAATAGCGCAACGTGCCAGGCTCCCCTTCCATCCGCGCGTTTATCGCCTCACAAAAGCCTTTGATCCGGCCCGCCTGGCGTCGGGAGGTTTTTTGATGGACATCAAAAAACCTCCTTACCGAATTCGGAAAGGAGGTTAAAAACCGTATACCCTTCAATTTCGGCAACTGGCAACCTTAGCGAAAAGCCTTAGGCCCTTAGTTTTGCGTCCCTGCCTTTCAGCAGGTTTGCTATTATCGATTGAAATTTTATAATTATCTTTGACAGTCAAAAAGGTACCACAACAAATTGGCTGTGTCAAGGCATTTATCCCACTTTTTCTCATTTTTCGGGGCTTTATGTAAGAATTTTGTGAAAATAACGGGAATCATGTCTTTATTTTAGCTATTATGTATACTTTCCCAGTGTGAAAACC
Organism: uncultured Sporobacter sp.; assembly: GCA_963675425.1. GTDB lineage: Bacteria > Bacillota > Clostridia > Oscillospirales > Oscillospiraceae > Sporobacter. Next base: position 4,273,833 of record OY776214.1, read on the forward strand.
TCAGATATTCTGCAGACTTCCGTACATTTGGGCCATCGGCGAGATAATGGAAATGATAATCGTACCGATAATAATGGCCAATAAAATGATAATGGCCGGCTCCAGCGCCGCCATGAGCGACTGTGTGGAAATTTCCACTTCCTCGTCGTAATAGTCGGCCAGCTTGTCCAGCATGTCTTCAACATTTCCGGACTCCTCACCGATTTTCAGCATATGGCAAACCAGCGCCGGAAACAGCCCGACGCGCTCTAAAGGTTCTGACAGAGAAGTGCCCATTGAGACGCTTTCCCGGGCATCTAAGATGGCTTCCTTGTAGTAGATGTTCGACATGGTGTTGGAGGTAATCTCCAGTGCCTCGATGAGCGGCAGGCCGGCGGCCAGAAGCGTTGACAGTGTGCGCGCAAGCCGAGAGCACGCTGTTTTAACGGTCAGCTTTCCGATAAGCGGCAGCTTCATGGCGAGTTTCCCGAACACATGCCTGCCGGCGTTTGTCTGGCTGAAATAACGAAGAAACAGGACCAGCACAACAATGCCGGCGCCAACAAAGTACCAATAGCTCTGCATAAACTTGCTCAGCGTAATGACAAACAGCGTGATCCCCGGCAGCGTCGCGTCCAACTCGTCAAACATCTGCTGGAAGGTTGGCACGACAAACGTGAGCATCGCCATGACGACTATAATCGCCACAACCGTAACAACAGCCGGATAAATCGACGCCTTCTTGACGAGCGCCTTGAGCCGGGCGTCCTTTTCAAACTGGCTGGCCATCCGTGAAAATGAGACGTCCAGACTGCCGGAGGCTTCCCCCGCCTCCACCATGGTGATAAACATTTCCGTAAAAACCTTTTTATTGATGCGCATGGCTTCGGCCAACGAGTCGCCCTTTTCAACAGCCGTCTTCGCTTCAGAAATAGCGTTTTTCAGTATCTTATTTTCCGTTTGCAGCGTGAGCATCTCCAAAGCGTCGATGACTGTAACGCCGGCATCAATAATGCTGACAAACTGGCGGCAGAAAATGCTCAGGTCCCGTGCTTTCGGTTTACCGCCGATTTGAATATTGATGTCCCGCGTCATGAGGTTCTGCTCGCCAACGGAGAGCACCAGCAGTCCGTCCGCCTTTAATAAATCGCGGGCCTTCTCCGGCGTCTCCGCTTCAATAGAGCCTTTTTTATCACGGCCGGCCGCGTCGACGGCCATATAGCTGTAAGCTGCCACCTGATCGCCTCCTTCATGGCATCTTTTGGGGTAAAGCCTTCTACGGATAAATGGGTTAAAGCATGGCAATGCCATGCTTTTATGCCGATGTCACATCAGGCGTTTTGTCACGTAGGCGAGATCCTGCGCATGGCGGATGGCTTCCGCGCTGCTGATAGCATGCCGGGCGTAAAGCTCACAGATGGCGTCGTCCATCGTCTGCATGCCGGCCTTTTTATTCGTCTGAATAACGGTAGGAATCTGAAACGTCTTGGATTCCCGGATGAGGTTGCGGATAGCGTTATTGATATGCATGACCTCAACCGCCGCGCAGCGGCCCTTGCCGGTCCGGCGCATGATGAGCTGCTGTGAAACGACGCATACAAGCACGTCGGCCAGCTGTGTGCGGATCTGCTGCTGCTGGTACGGCGGAAACACGTCAATGATGCGGTCGATCGTATTGGCAGAGCCAACCGTATGGAGCGTTGAAAAGACGAGATGTCCCGTTTCGGCGGCCGTAACGGCAATGGCAATGGTCTCAAGGTCCCGCATTTCGCCGACGAGAATGACATCGGGGTCCTCGCGGAGCGCCGCGCGCAGACCGCTGGCGTAGCTCCCCGTGTCTGATCCGATTTCCCGCTGGTTGACAATGGATTTTTTGTGCCGGTGGAGATATTCGATCGGGTCTTCCAGCGTAATGATATGGTATGGGTAGTTCTCGTTGAGCACGTTGATGAGCGAGGCCAGCGTCGTCGACTTGCCGCTCCCGGTCGGCCCTGTGACGAGGACAAGCCCTCGTTGCTTTTTCACGATGTCCACAACGCTCCCCGGGATACCGAGCGTCTCAGGAGACGGTATATCAAAGTTGAGAATACGCACCGCAACGGCGATACTGCCCCTTTGGAGAAAAACGTTGACGCGAAAGCGCCCCAGCGTCGGGATCGAATACGCCAGGTCTACCTCGCCCTTTTTTTCGAGCTGCGCCCGGTACTTTTCGTTCAGGATTTCGTAAGCGATTGTTTTCGTGTCATCCGGAAGCAGCTTCCCCTCGCCAAGTGGGACAAGCGCGCCGTCAATCCGCGAGATGGGCGGCATTCCAACAGTAAAGTGAATGTCGGAAGCCCCCCGCTCAACAGCTTTAATGAGGATATCGTTAAAAGTATCCATAGCCACCATCCATTCCATCCGCGCCCGCGCTCGGTTGCCCGTTTATCGCCGTACGCGCACCAACCGTCCCCGTTCATGGCGGATGCAATAATAAATCTTTGTCGCCTAGCTTAATAATCGAAGGCTATCTTCACCATTTCCGAGATGGATGTCGTTCCGTCGATGACATAATGTGACGCCGCGCGGCGAAGCGTATGCATGCCGTCCCGCATCGCCTGCTCTTTAAGCTGCTCCGTCGTACCCTTTCCGGATATAATACGCCTGAGCGCCGGTGTGATCTCCATAATCTCGTAAACGCCGATCCGGCCAAAATAACCTGTATCGCCGCACAGCTGACAGCCGCCTGGGGCATAGATGGTCAGCGGCAGCTTCGGATCAACCCCGAGCAGCTGCTTTTCCTCGTCGGTTGCCGGGCGCTGCTTCCGGCAGGCGGTACACAGGCGGCGCACAAGCCGCTGGGCGATAACGCCGACCAATGAATCGGACAGAAGGTAGGATTCAACGCCCATATCGATCAGCCGCGTAACGGTCGCCGCCGAGCTGTTCGTATGGAGCGTGGATACGACCAGGTGTCCCGTTATAGAAGCCTGCACGGCAATGGACGCCGTTTCGTAGTCGCGGATCTCTCCGATCATGATAATATCGGGGTCCTGACGCAAAATAGCCCGAAGGGCGCTGGCAAATGTCAGCTCCGCCTTCGGATTAACCTGGATCTGGTTGATACCGGCGACGTTGGCTTCGACAGGGTCTTCAACCGTAACGATATTCACTTCCTCACGGTTAAGCTCGCTGAGCGCCGTATACAGCGTTGTCGACTTGCCGCTCCCGGTCGGCCCTGTGACGAGCAGCATCCCGTTTGGATTGGAGAGCATGCGGTTGAATTTCTTCATTTCCCAATCCCGAAGGCCAAGCTCAGACTTGTTTCGCGTCAGGCCGGCAGCCGACGCTAACCGCATAACCACTTTTTCGCCATAAGAGGTGGGCAGAACAGACACACGCACATCGTATTCCGCGCGGTCGACATCAGCCGTAAGCCGTCCGTCCTGTGGTTTTCTTTTTTCGGATATATCCATGCGCGCCAGTATTTTAATACGTGTGACAATAGCGGCCAGCAGCGCCGCGTCGTACATCATTTTCTCAACGAGTATACCGTCAATACGGAAGCGAACCCGTACTTTTTTCTCCAGAGCCTCAATATGTATGTCGCTGGCTCTCTGCCGGACGGCCTGTTCAATCAGGGCCTTAACAAGCTGGACGATAGGTGCCGAGCTCAGCTCCGTCTCCGCCTGCTGCGCGGCCTCTTCCAGGCTCTGCAGCTGCTGCTCTCGCTCCTTGGTATACTGCTCGGCAACAGTCATAACCTCTTCGTTGCCAAAGTATCGGTCCAGCACGGAGTTAATGGCGCTGGTAGGCGCTACGCGCGGCTCTACGCGGCAGTTGGTGATGATGGCGATATCATCCATGGCCACCATATCCAGCGGATCAGCCATGGCCAAAATCAGCGTGTTGGAGTCCTTATCGTCAAACCCAACCGGAAGAACTTTATGTTTTCTTAAAATAGAGCCGCTCACAAGCGTAATGATCTCCGGGGCAATTCGGATCCCCCGCAGCTCGATCATTTCAACACCCAGCTGTGAATGGAGCGCGTTTGTGATCTGCACTTCCGTGGTAACGCCGTTTTCAATCAGTATATCGCCGATGCGCTGCTTCGTCTTTTGCTGAAGCGACAGCGCGGCCTGAAGCTGCTGCTCGTTAACCAGCCCCTGTGCTTTTAATATGTCACCCAGTCTCATTTTTCTTCTTGGCAGGTTCAAAAGACGTCACCCACTCCCGCTCATTTTGCGTTTTTTCCAGGACCGTTCCGGCCGGACGCAATTATTCAAATGCCACATGTTGCGGAATCCGCATTGTCAGTGTGTTTTACGTCATATTTTCAGCATTTACCTTGCGTATTTTGACGTAATTTAAATGCTTATACAACATAATGTAGAAAAATAGTTATATTATGCTTTATAATACTATATGTTGGTTGTTTTGTCAACCAAGCGAAGGGCATATTTACAAAAATATGGACAAACGAAAAGTTATCGAAACCCATGCAAAAGCAGGAGGAATACTATTTTGAGAAACCCGGTTTACGGATGTCGAAAACCGTCCGCGATCGTTACGGTAAACCGGATACTCTTGTCTACAGTCTGAAACCACCGGCTGAGCCGGTGGTTTCTATAAATAATAAAGGCCCGGGTTTTCCTGTTCGGAAAACCCGGGCTTTTAATCGTGCTTGAAATAAAAAATTATTTCTTGGTAGCTTTGGCCGTAAGTTTTTCTTTGTCACCGGAAAGATAGAGGTACCAGTAGACAAGACCAACCATGACGGAGCCGCCGACGATATTACCAAGCGTAACAGGCAGCAGGTTCGCCACAAAGAAGTTGCCCCAAGTCAGGTTCTGCAGGCTGGAGGCAGCAATATCGCCAATAAACGCGACGTTGTTCGAGGCAAAAAGACCCGCTGAAATGAAGTACATGTTCGCAACGCTATGCTCAAAGCCGCTGAGTACGAAGAACATGATCGGGAAGAACAGACCGACGATCTTGCCCGTAACGTCCTTGGCCGCAAATGCCATCCAGACGGCGATGCAAACGAGGAAGTTGCAAAGGATACCGCGGATAAAAGCCGTGCCGAACGTCATGCTGACTTTGCCGACCGCAATGCTAACCATGTCGGCGCCCACCTCATTGCCAAACAAACCCGTTGTGCCGCCGGCAACGACGAGCGCGGCGATAAGGATGCTGCCAATAAAGTTGCCGATGTAGACGAAAACCCAGTTTTTCAGCATACCGCTAATCTTGGCCTCTTTACAGCAGACCGGCATAAGGATAATGGTATTGCCGGTAAACAGCTCGCTGCCCGCAATAAGGACCATTGCCAGTCCACCCGGGAAGACGCTTGCACCGATGAGCTTACCCACAGAACCACTGAGCGTTGCCGATGAAACCGTGTAAGCCACGCCCGCCAGCGCGATGAAAATGCCGGCCAAAATCCCCAAAACAAGCATCTTGGGTATTGGAAGCTTTGTTTTGGCCGCACCGATCGATATGTAGTTTTGCGCGACTTCTTTTGGTGAAAACATTTTATTCCTCCTAAAACTCCATTCTTATCTTTCAGAACGCGCCCACCGGTTAAGACCGGCGCACGCCTTTCTCCGCCCTCAAGGCCGCCCCCCGGAACGGCTCTTAAGAGTCTGGCATTTTTTATCGTATCACTCACACATCGCAAATTCTATTAAAATATTTTGGTATTTTGAATTATATTTTAATTTTTCACTCTTTTTTCATTTTGCCTACTTAAAACATAAAATTGTATAAAAAGAAAGTTAGATAGTTTATGTTTTTACGTTGTAAAACAAATCAATAAGCTGTACAATTAAATATCGACGGGTTTTATCGAACCCTGTCGCAAAGAGGCGCCGAGTAAATATCATCGCCTCTATATAGGTATGTGTATCCGCGTTTGATCCGGTCTGTATCCAAATATGTTTATGACATCAGGTGTTGTTGAACAGGCCGAACAGCTGCGTCCGGTTTCGTACCTTTGTTTTGGCATAGATGTTGGAAAGGTGCTTGGAAAGCGTGGCGTGCGTAATATAAAGCTGCTGACAGATATCCTCGCTGCTTTTACTGGCACACACCAGCGTGACTATTTCCGTTTCCCGTTTCGTCAATCCATAACGTGATGCCATCTTGGTAACACGTTCCGGCTGCGGCGCGCTCCCGCCGTGCAGCTGACGGCCCTCGAGCAGGCTGTAAAATTTCCGTTCAAGCGGGTCTTTTAACGTATTCATAATATAGATATCGCGGGCCGAGAAATCATCGGCGTCCTTACCCCGCATCAGGCCCATAACGGCCAGTGGGCAATCCTTATAGACAATGGAAATAAACAGGCCCCAATACACATTACGCTTTTGCCAGATTTCACGGTAAACGCGCGTTTTTTCCATTTTAGCCGGCGCGATGATATCCGACTGCCGGAAGACAATACTATACGGCGCCATGATAAACTCGTTCCAGTGAGGATAATTGCCCTCCGTAAAGAAATCGTGGTCGCTTGAATCGTCCACGGCCTCAGTTGAGACGGGGTGACCCAACACCACACGCCCGTTTTCGCGGCCTGCCTGAAAAATAATACCGGTCTCAAACGGGATGAGCGTGCGCATCTGCTGCAGAATCGTATCGCACGTCTCGTTATACGTCTGGCTATAGTTAATCCGCGAAACCATCTGCAAAAGAAATTGCCATTCGTAGTCAAACAGCGTCGAGCTCATATCCATCATCCTTTAGTGTCGTTTTCAGTCGGGCATATACGCGTACTTACGACGCGCCTGAAAAAAATGCCAACGGCCACCTACCCATATTTATGTATCCCAATAGTATTAATCTAGCACAAAACATGAAGATATTCAAGAAAAAGTATGAAACAATATGATTCAATAATTTTATTAAACATTTATAATGGCCTTGATTATTATTTGTCTGATTTGTCAAAACACAAACTGGCTGCATCCATTCGACCTTGAATCACGCGGTACGGCCGGCCATTGTTTTATAAATTTTAATCAGCACAGGAGGAAGAAACATGATATTTTCTGAAAAGCATGAGCTTGTTCGGAAACTGGCCCGCGACTTCGCCGAAAAAGAGCTGACGAAGGATGTTCTGGACCAGATCGAGGAAACCAGCACTTATCCGAAAGAGCTCCTGGACAAGATGGCGAAGGCCGGCTTCTTCGGCATAAAGACGCCGGTTGAGTATGGCGGGCAGGGGTCTGATTACCTGTCATACGTCATCACAATCGAAGAGCTTGCGCGCGCATCGGCCGTAACGACTATTTGGGCCTCAGCTCCGAACTCCCTCGGCGGCGGCCCCCTGATGCTAGCCGGCACACCCGAGCAGCTTAAGAAATATTTAATGCCGGTAGCCAAGGGCGAGAAAATTTTAGCCTTCGGCCTGACCGAGCCGAATGCCGGCTCCGACGCCGGCGGTACGACGACCACTGCCGTACAGGATGGCGACTACTGGATTTTAAACGGCCGTAAAACATTCATCACAACAGCGCCCGTTGCGGACTGGTGCATCATCTATGCCAAGACGGACATGACGCAAAAGGGTTCCAAGGGCATCTCCGCTTTTATTATGGACATGAAGCTGCCCGGCGTTTCCTGCGGCAAGGCTGAGCACAAGATGGGCCTGAAGGGCTGTCCGACGTCCGATATCATAATGGAAGATGTCCGCGTGCATAAAGACGACATGCTCGGCGAAGAGGGCAAAGGCTTCTCTAACGCCATGAAAACGCTCGATATCGGGCGCATCGGCGTGGCCGCCATGTCCGTCGGTGTGGCGCAGGGCGCTTTGGACGAGGCCGTCAAATACGCCAAGGAGAGAAAGCAGTTTGGCCGTTCCATCGCCAAGTTCCAAGCCATCAGCTTCATGCTCGCGGATATGGCCACAAAGCTTCAGGCCGCTAAGGAGCTTGTCTATAGGGCCGCGCAGCTGAAGGACACAAACAGCAGCGAGGCCGGCATGGCCGCCTCCATGGCAAAATACTACGCCACGGAAATGTGCAACGAGATCGCCGGCAAGGCCGTCCAGATTCACGGCGGCTATGGTTATATCAGCGAGTATAAGGTCGAGCGCATCTACCGCGACTGCCGCGTCTTCACGATCTTCGAAGGCACCTCGCAAGTCCAACAGATGGTCATTTCGGGCCATTTGCTTAAGTAATGTGAAAGGAGATTGTGAACGATGAATATTATTGTCTGTGCAAAACAGGTTCCCGATACCAACGAGGTTAAAATCGACCCCGTGAAGGGCACGCTGATCCGCGAGGGCGTCCCCTCGATCCTCAACCCCGACGACGCAAACGCGCTGGAGGCGGCGCTCGAGCTAAAAGAACGGTATCCCGGCACGACGGTTTCCGTTGTCTCAATGGGTCCCCCTCAGGCCACTTACATGCTCCGCGAGTGCTTGGCCATGGGCGCCGACGACGCTTATCTGCTGTCCAGCCGCGCTTTTGGCGGTGCGGACACCTGCGCGACATCCACGACGATAGCCGCCGGCGTTCGGAAGATAGGCAACTACGACATCATCTTCGCCGGCCGTCAGGCCATTGACGGCGACACGGCGCAGGTTGGCCCGCAGACGGCGCAGCGCCTGGGTATTCCGTCCGTTACGTACGTTCAGAAGATCCGCGAGATCAAGGACGGCTCCGTCGTCGTCGAGCGAAATCTGGAAGACGGCTATGAAGTCATCGAGGTCAAAACACCTTGTCTTTTAACGGCTATTAAAGAGCTCAACGATCCCCGCTACATGTCCATCGCCCAGATTGAAGAAGCTTATAAGAAAGAAATCAAGATCTGGAACGAGAATGATGTCGGTCTCGCGCCGGAAGACGCCGGCCTGAAGGCCAGCCCCACACAGGTGTTCAGAAGCTTTACGCCGCCCCCGAAGGGCAAGGGCGAGATGCTGGCGGGTACGATTCCCGAAATGGCGTCCGCTCTCATCCAGAAGCTGACCGACAAGCATGTACTTTAAGAGAAGGGACGTGAGATAAATGGCTGTTAAAATCATTGCTGAAAAATGTAAGGGCTGCACTAAATGCGTGCAGGCGTGTCCGTTTGACGCCATCACCATGCAGGACCGTCTCGCCGTCATCGGCGCGGCGTGCACAAGCTGCGGCGCTTGTATCGACGTGTGCCCGTTCGACGCGATCGAAAAGGTTGACGATTTCAAAAAAGGCGTTGATACGACGCTGTATCATGACGTTTGGGTTTATGCCGAGCAGCGCGACGGCGCACTCATGAACGTTTCCGTCGAGCTGATGGGCGAAGGCAAAAAGCTGGCCGGCGAAATTGGCTGCAAGCTGTGTGCCGTTTTATGCGGCGATAACGTCGACGGCCTGGCTCAGGAGCTGTTTGAGTACGGCGCGGACAAGGTCTACTACGCCAACGCTCCCGAGCTCAAAACATATAACACCGACGCTTACACAAAGGTGATTTACGAAGCGATTTTAAAATACAAGCCCGAAGTCGTACTGCTGGGCGCAACGCACATTGGCCGCGACCTTGGTCCCTGCCTCGCCGTCCAGTGCGGCACCGGCCTGACGGCGGACTGCACAAAGCTCGATATCGACCCCGAGGACAAAAAGCTTATGCAGACGCGTCCGGCCTTCGGCGGCAACCTGATGGCGACGATCCTGTGCCCGAACCACCGCCCGCAGATGTCCACCGTACGCCCCGGCGTCATGGAGAAACCGAAGCGAGTCGCCGGCGCGAAGGGCGAGCTTATCAACCTGAATGTCGCGTTCAAGGACAAAGACATCCGTATGCAGGTGCTCGAAGTCGTCAAGGGCCTGGCCGAAAAGGTCTCGCTCACGGACGCGAAGATCATCGTCTCCGGCGGCGCGGGTCTTGGCAATCCCGAAGGCTTCAAGCTCATCAAGCAACTGGCCGACAAGCTCGGCGGCGTCGTCGGCTCCTCCCGTGCGGCTGTTGACGCGGGCTGGATCGACCACTCCCATCAGGTCGGACAGACCGGCACAACCGTCAAGCCCGATCTGTACATCGCCTGCGGCATTTCCGGCGCAATCCAGCATCTGGCCGGCATGCAGACGTCCAAGACGATCGTGGCAATCAACAAAAACGAGAACGCTCCTATCTTCGAAGTTGCTGATTACGGCATCGTGGGCGACCTGTATAAAGTCATTCCCGCCATCATCGAAGAGTTGGGCTAATCTTATATAACTCTCTTTTGACATGGAAAGGCCGCGGAGAATTCTCTGCGGCCTTTCTTATTATATCGAAAATACCGTGGTCGTGATATTTTCAAGCGTGGCTCTTGCCGCGCTTTTTGTTTTCTTACCGTCAAATAATCAAGCCCGGATGCTTTCGAGCAACGCATTAAAGTTATAGCGTATAACATCCTCCGTGTTAACGCCGTATTTGGCCGGCAGTGTCCTTGTCTGCCTGTACATGCTGGTTAAAAGGCACCACGCGCTGTAGATAATGGAAACAGTTGTACTCTGCGGCTCGAGCTCCGGCTTCACCGAGCCGTCATGAAAGTTAGCCGTAAACAGCTTGACCGTATCGCCCGAGCGAAATTCGCCTTCCTGGAAAATGCTGTTGTACAGCGGATTGTCTTTCTGACTGGTGACACTTTGATAATCGTCAAAAATCAGGTCCAGAAACCTGTATTGCATGGGGTCTTGCTTATAGTCCTCATGCAGCATGTCAAGATACGTTTCAAAGCGCTTAAATGTTGTTTCACCGGTTTGGCCAAACCGCTCGTTCATTCGCTGCACAAATAAAAGACTGGTGTAATGCACAATATTCCAGATGACCTCGTCCTTGTTGGCAAAGTAGCGGTAAAAAGTGGACGGCATAATGCCGCATTCGCGTGTAATATCGGCCAGTGTCACCTTGTCAATGCCTTTTTTAAAGAACAGGTCCTGCGCCGTCGTCAAGATCAGCATATATTGTTTTTCACTATGCCTTTTATATTTGAACGTGCTTTTTCCCGTCGTCTCCATAAAATCACCTCAGCTTTTAAATTTACCAAAACTCCGGTGATATGTAAATACTATTTTGATTTATAATACGTATTTAATACGCTTCATTCGATTTTGTATGCCTAATCCAAATTATAACCCATATTTTACGTAGAGTGAACAGACAGCGGCTTTTTATTGTGTTACTGTAATGGCGAAATTGGGCCTGAAGCCGCCGGCATTGGACGGCGGCCGTGACGGAAGGAGAGAATCAATGAAACAAATCAATTTTGCACATTTGTCAGATACGCACTTAAATCACGACGGCAAAGAAGGCTTTCTCCATAACAACACCACGGACAATCTTCGCAAGGCATTTGACCGCCTGCAGGGTTTACCGCAAAAAATGGATTTTGTCGTTATCACGGGCGACGTGGCCCATGAAGGCGACGAAGAGGATTATCGCTTCATCCGGGAGCTGTTGGACGAATACCAGCAGAAGCTTGGCGTGCCGATCCTCGTCACGCTTGGAAACCATGACAACCGCCAGGCGTTTTACAAGGGCTATCTGGGTATCGAATCCGATGAGCCGTATAAAAAAAGCGCCGACATCGGCGGACTGCGGGTGATCGTGCTTGACTCAAAGGTGGGCGTGCACGACGTCGGCGGGACTATTGGCGAGGCTCAGCTGGCGTGGCTCAGGGAGGAGCTGAAAACGCCGGCCGAACGCGGCACCGTCATCGCTTTTCATCACCCTCCGGATCACACGGTACTGCCCATGGACGAGCATTGCCTGACAAATGGCGTCGAGCTTCTGTCGGCCATCGAGGGCACCGATGTGATCGGAATTCTGACCGGCCACACGCATTTTTCCAATCAAGGCGTCTACGGCGGCGGAATCCTTAATTCAACGGCGGGCAGTACGGCTTTCGGCCTTTTAATGAGCCCGGACACGATGCGTATGGTGGATACTTGCGCGTTTAATCTCTGTTGCGTGATTGATAAAAAGCTGCTGGTGAGCAGCTATCAGTGCGAGGACGCCGGTGAGCTGGCGGCGTTTACGTTTGCGCAGCTGTCGGCCATGCCGAAGGAATTTGACCCTGAGGACTACAAAGCAAAGGAGAAAATATCATGAAAAAAATCGTATCACTTTTCATTGCCATTCTGCTTGCGGTCAGCTTAGCAGCCTGCGCCGGTACAACCGCCACAGATACAAGCGGCGAGCCTGCTGCTTCAGGCTCCGCTCCGTCAGACGCCGCGCCAGCCTCCTCCTCCGCGCCGGCCGGCAGCGACGAGCCCGTGCATATCACCTTTTATACGTACAACTACATGGCGCAGCAAAAAGAGGGCGTGGATACGCTGATAGCGGAATTTCAGGAAGCCAATCCGAACATCACGGTGGAGGTTGTTTATACCTCATCAACAGATATCAACACCAAGATTCCCGCGGATCTGGCAGCCGGCGTCACCCCGGACTTGATTCAAGTGGTTTTCGATTCGCTGGATTATGCCGTCCACAACTACGGCGTTCAGGATCTGAACACTCTTGTCGATCCCACCGAGCTTTCCGGGCATCTGGCCGGATTTGAACCGGCCGCACTGGAGGTGGCCAAGGTTGACGGCAAGCTGTACGGCCTGCCTTATACGTTCAGCACACCCGTTTTATTTTACAACGTCGCGCTGTTTGAGCAAGCGGGGCTCGATCCCGACGTACCCCCCCAGACGTGGGACGAGGTAACGCAGTACGCACTCCAGATCAAGCAAAACACCGATGCAGAAGGCTTTGTTTTCGGTGGCACGACAATGAACGACTGGCTTCTGCAAGGACTTATAAAAAGCAACGGCGGCAGCGTTATGAGCGACGATAAATCGACGATCACTTTTGGCGAGGAGCCGGCCATTGAAGCTATATCTATGCTTCAGGATATGCATGAAAACGGCGCCCACGCCGATCTAACCGATTACCAGGCCTTTGAAGCCTTCCCGCAGGGCCAGCTGGGTATGCTTTTGTCCACCTCCGCGCTGCAGGCCAGTATGCTCAAGGGCTCAGAGGCCGCCGGCTGGGAAATGCGCACGGCCAAGATGCCGTCCTTCGGTAACAAGGCTACCGTCCCCTGTAATTCCGGCAGCGGCCTGTTCATCTGCTCAACCGATCCGTCCAAGCAGCAGGCTTCCTGGAAATTCATGAAGTACCTTACCAGCGAACGCGGCTATACGGTTATCACAACCATGATGGGCTACCCGCCCCTGCGCCCGGATATCGTCAACGACGAGCAGTACCTGAAGCATTGGGCCGAGGAAAACCCGCTCGTCCAGCCCAATCTGGAGCAGCTTAAATACGTCAGCCCCTGGCAGTCGTACCCCGGCGACAACTGGTTCCAGATCGAGACGATCCTGATGGATGCCTTTAACAAATGCCTGTTCTCCGAAGCAGATGTTGCCCAGACGATGAAAGACGCGCAGACGCAGGCGCAGTCACTAATGCCATGAACCGTGTGACCGCAGACGCAGCATGCGAGGACGTCTTAAAAAGCACTATCTCACAGCCTGGGGCGCGGTCGGGTTTCATCAAGGGGTTAAGAGCCTTTTTCACAGCTCTTAACCCTCTGTGGTATCTGCTCCCGGCGCTTCTGATCCTCGGTTTTTGGATCTACCGGCCGTTTATCCAGACGATCTATTACAGCTTTATCAAATGGAATATGCTGCCGACCTCGACCCCCGTGGGCGTCGGCCTGAATAATTACAAGATGCTGCTGTCGCTGCCCGACTTCGGCCACTCGCTTATTAACACGCTCTGGTATGTACTGGGCATGCTCCCCTTTTCAGTCGTCATACCGATGCTTTTAGCCATCTCCACCGAAACGCTGAGTAAAAGGGCCAAAAACATATACCGCGCTTTGTTCTTTCTGCCGATGATCATGCCGCCCGTTACTGTGTCCACTGTCTGGAGCTGGCTTTTTCATCCGGCCAACGGATTTATTAATCACGCGCTTTTAAGTCTCGGCATCATCGATTCGGGCATCAACTTTTTAACAAGCGAGCGCACGGCGATGCTGTCCATCATCATCATCGCCGGCTGGAAAATGATCGGCTTTTCCACGCTCATGTTCTCCGCGGCCCTGACGGGTATTGATAAATCCTATTACGAGGCGGCCGATATCGACGGCAGCTCCCGCCTTCGCCAGACGCTGACGATCACCCTGCCGCTGATCTCTCCAACGGCCATGTTTATGCTGATGCTCAGCATCCTGTTTACGGCACAGTGGACGTTTGCATATATCAACGTACTCACGTCGGGCGGCCCTGCCGGCGCCACAACTAATATCTATTATCTGATGTATGTCTACGGCCTGAAAAACTTCAACATCGGCATGAGCTCCGCCGCCGCCATTCTGTTCTTTCTGCTGTTCGGAGTTATCGCGCTTATTTTAACAGCCATCAACAAACGACTGTCTTTTTACGACAACTAAGACGGGAGCATTCGTATGCAAAGAAAACTTAATCCGGCCAATATCCCCAGACATGTCGTGCTCATCATTCTGTGCCTGTTTGCCGTATTTCCGATCTATTGGATGGTCGTCAGCTCGTTCAAGCCGCTTTCGGAGATACTCAATTCCAGCCTGATGGTTTCAAAGCCCACCCTGAGCAATTATATTGAAGCCGCCGCGACGATAAAAATTCTCAGGCTGACGCTTAACACGCTTCTTATCGCCGTATCGCACGCCGTTTTTCAGCTGCTGACAGCCGTTATGGCCTCCTATGCGCTCACCCGATGGGAATTTAAGGGGCGCGGCCTGATCATGATAATTTTAAGCCTGACGTGGCTCGTACCGTTTCAAGCCATCATGATCCCCAACTACGTGACAATCGCCGCCATGAATCTGCGCAACACCATCGTTGGCGTGGTATTGCCCTTTACCGCTTCAGCCTTTGCCATTTTATCCATCTATCAGGCCTTCCGGTCCTTTCCCAAAGCCCTGATTGAAGCCGCCGTACTCGACGGCATCTCCGAACCCGGCATTTTGTTTCGTATCATCATACCCAATATTAAAGCCACGCTTGTATCGCTGGGCATCCTGCTGTTTATTAACGGCTGGAACGAATACATATGGGCCCTGCTTGTCAACGCCAACCTGGACCAGGCCCCGATTCAGATCGGGCTGCAGTCCTTCCTGGCCCTCGAGGGCAACGCTTGGGGCCCGCTGATGGCCGCGGCAACGCTGTCGAGCCTACCGATATTAGTGCTTTATATTGTGCTTCAAAAGCAGATTATCAACTCTTTCGTGAAATGGGGAATCAAGTAAATGACGCATCCGACGGACAAAAAATGTCTGGAGCTTGAAAAAGCTCAAAATATACGCCATCTGGGCGGTTACGTAACACCGGACGGCCAGTGCACCTCAGATACCTTCTGGCGCGGCGATTCTTTTGAGGTGCTGTCCGAAAATGATAAAAATACCGTTATGGCGCTCGGCGTCAAAACGGTAATCGACCTGAGAAACACGACCGAGATCACGAAAGTTCCCAGCGTTTTTTTCAACTGTGACGGTATTGAATACGTCAACATTCCGATTCTTTCAGACCGGGATCAAATAGATCCGACCGAAACGCTGGGCTATCGCTTTGTTATGGGTGACCTCTACAACGCCATGGCCGACAACGGGCAAGCCGCGCTGCGCGATATCTTCCGCAAGATGGTTCAAGCGGATGGAAAGCTGCTGTTTCACTGCAGCGCCGGTAAGGATCGCACCGGCATCATCGCTGCGCTGCTTTTAAAGCTGGCCGGTATCGACGACGAAACCGTCGCGTACGATTATTGCCTGACATCCGAGTTTTTAAGGGATAAACTGCAGCTGATGAAAGACAGTGCGATGAAAATGGGCGGTTTTCCAGAGGAGCATCTGGACGAAATGTTCAGCGCCAAAACGTCCAGTATGGAAAAGTTCCTGCAGCACATTGAGTATACCTACGGCGGCACGGAAGCCTATCTTCTAAAGCTCGGACTGACCGAGCAGGAGCTTTATGCGCTCCGGGACCGGATGCTCTCGGAAGCATGTCCAGCATGATCGGAGGTTTTTATGAGCGAGATTACAATACAGAATATCACCAAAAATTTTAAAGATGTTGAAGTTCTTAAGGATATCAGCCTGGAGATTGAGGACGGCTCGTTTACCGTGCTGCTCGGTCCCTCCGGTTGCGGAAAGTCAACGCTCCTGCGCATCATTTCAGGTCTTGAGAACCCGGACAACGGCGAAATCGTCATTGGCGGAGAAACCGTCACGAAAGCGCATCCCAGTAAGCGCGACGTGGCGATGGTCTTTCAGAATTACGCGCTGTATCCACACCTGACGGTGTATCAAAATATCGAATACGGCCTCAAGGCCCGCAAGATTCCAAAAAGCGAGCGCACGGAGCTTGTCCGGCAGGCCGTTGAACTCGTGTGCCTGGAGGATCAGGTGGCAAAACGGCCGGCGCAGATGTCCGGCGGCCAGCGCCAGCGCGTCGCGCTGGCCCGGGCCATTGTTAAGCGCCCGAAGGTGTTTTTAATGGATGAGCCGCTGTCCAATCTGGACGCCAAGCTTCGAAACCAGATGCGCGTCGAGCTGTCGGAGCTGTATAACCGACTGCAAACGACCTTCCTTTATGTCACGCATGACCAGGTGGAGGCCATGTCCATGGGAACGAGCATTGTTATATTGAATAACGGCGAGATTCAGCAGAAAGGCTCGCCGCGCGAGGTTTATGAAAATCCCGCAAATATCTTCGTGGCGGGATTTATCGGCTCACCGCCGGCCAATATTATCCCGACGGATACATATCAGTACGCCATTCGCCCCGAGCACATCGGGCTTGGAGCGACGGACGAGGAGCACGTAACGCTCATGGGCCAGGTGATTTCCATGGAGCACTTGGGTTATGAAACGATTTTCAACGTCCGCACAGGTATCGGCGATTTCCGCGTCAAGGAGCCAGACGCCTGGGGCGACAAGCGCTCGTCGATCCGACTGTGCATCAAACTTAAAAAGGTCCTATGCTTTGACGAATACGGTCAGCGTCTTTCCTGTACAGACCAGCGCGAAGCAGCGCTGCTTAGCTTTGAGGATTATATCGACCGGCATAAGACGTCGGAGGCTACCGCCGTCTGATACCGGTAATAATAATCGCCCGAACGGTTAATACTAAGCTATACCATGTAACCTCTTTTGATAAAACGACAGGCGCCACGGGAGCTTTACCCGGGGTGCCTGTCGTTTTTTATAGGCATCACAAAATACTTAAGCCAGGACGTCTCCCGCCGCCAGCAAATTGTCCTTCCCCATGCCGCATACAGACGGATTGCTGTCAAACGCATAGCAAAATTCCAAAAAGTCCGTGCGCTGCCGCTCGTCACTGAAAATTTTCAGAAGGATTTCGCGCGGCAGCGTCCGGGCAAATGCACCGGGCCCCGACAGGCGGATATTCCGAACGCCGCACTTGTCCAGGATTCCAGCCAGCTCGTCCGGCAGAAATCCGTATGTGATGACCCACGGCGCTTCTCCCCGGTCATAAGCATCCAAAACCGTTTGTTCCCCGCCGAAGACGCCGGAGTCCAGCCCGTTAATGCAAAAGTCTTTATTAAACCGGAAGCGCGCCAATGCTGCGTCGGCATGATCGAGAATGGCGCGCGCCCAGGGATCATCTGTATTCTCATCCATGATAAATTTGATTTTTTGTAGCGGATCGGCGAAATACGGCAGGCTGCCAAGACGGGACGAAACGCTGAACAGGACCTTTTTGCGCGCCAACCGCACGAGATTGTGTATGACGTCTACCTGATTGGGATATGTATACGAGATTGGCGCATCAAACGATATTACAAGGTCAAACATCTGATCGCCAAAGGCCGACAAATTTTCCAATGCACCTTTGACAAATGTAATATTGTCTAGTACGCCTTCCCTCTCCGCAAGCTCCCGCGCTTTGTCCAGCATGGGCTGCGATATATCAAAATGCGTCACCTTGAGGCCCCGTTTTGCCAGCAGAATCGAAAAGCGCCCGCTGCCACCGCCCCCGTCAAAAACGGTCTTAACGCCGCCGAGATTTGATAAAAGCGATTTTTCGATATGACTTTTCTGAACGATATCATCGATGTACAAGGTCTCGCGAATGCTCTCCCGCTCACCCTTGTCCGGCATGTTCCAGTGCCGCTCCGATATTTTCTGACTGTAGTCCATATAAACTACTCCTCTTTTGTTCGGTCTTTCCGTTTTATAATCCATTTCGAGGATCTTATCCTCTTCCATCGTCAGCTTTTAATAACCCGCTCAAAAGGCTCACGCCCGGCTCGTAGGACGCTCTGACCTCTTTGAGCATGCTGTCATAGAAAGCAGCGGCCGAGACGCGACGGGACGTGGCGATTTCCTTGCCGCGCTTCGTGTAGAATTTATCATACAGCTTTTCCAGCTTAAACTTATACTCCTTAAAAAAAGATGGCTCCTGATCCGCGTTGCCGTCTGAGACGGTCCCGTCCGGCAAAAAGGTATACAGCGGTTCATCGCCCTGCGTCCGGTAAAGAATGGTGCGCGCGATGCCGAGCGTTCCGGTCGCGTCGATCTTGTCGGCGTCGAATAAGATTTTCGCTTCAATGCTTTCCGGCGGCCGGTCAGACCGGAACCGGTGGGTGGACACGCAGTCTTTTACGCGCCGGGCGCGGCGCGCGTCCCAGCCAAGGGTCAGCAAAAACGCATACGCTTTTTCGCTGCCGACAAGCGCGTGGCAGACGGCGGGATCGGCATTCTGCTCCGGCCGCCCGACATCGTGCAGCAGGCAGGCCGTGATAAGAATGTCCATATCAACGTTATGTTCATATTCCGCGATATCAAGCGCAACGTATAAAACACGGTAAATATGCTCCGTGTCGTGGGCCGAATCGGTCGCGCAGGTTTTCATATAATTTTCTATACTCTGATAGTGCTCTCGTGTCAAGCTATCCACTCCAAAATTAAACAAGTTATATTATTTGCTGTAATATTCGTCCTCAAGCCATTTTGCAGGGTTATTTTTTATGTAGCGTTTTGGCTG
This sequence comes from uncultured Sporobacter sp., assembly GCA_963675425.1. Classification (GTDB taxonomy): domain Bacteria; phylum Bacillota; class Clostridia; order Oscillospirales; family Oscillospiraceae; genus Sporobacter. The sequence continues at coordinate 4,292,792 of OY776214.1, forward strand.
TAGTCGTAATCTTTTAAGCTGGGATGGTTCGTTTTGCCATCGTATTATCCATTATATTAACGCGCCTTTTATATGATATGCATAATTCTCTCAGTAGACACGGACGGTTACAAACAGTCGGCCTTTTCGGCTTTGACCCGAAACGCCGCTAAAAGCAAAACGGCCCAAACCACGTACGGAAATGATATCGCCGTCCGACGGCTGAAATCCGGTATTTTCTGACAGACGGCTGTTGACGAAAATCTTCCCTTCTTTAAAAAGCGCCTGAGCCTGGCTGCGCGACAGCTTAAAGACAGCCGCGACAATGGCGTCCAGCCGCTCGGAGGCCACATTGATACTTTGTTCTTCCGGCTCGGCTGTAGCCAGTACCGGCACTTCATTTAAAACATTGCATTTCACCGTCGTCCGGCGCACCTGCTTCAGCTCATCGGTGATGAGCGACGCTATCGTATCCAGACAGAACACATAGCCTGTATTGTCGCTGAGTATAATATCACCCAAAACGCCCCGGCGCACACCCAGCGACAGGAGCGCCCCGAGAAAATCGCGATGCGTGAGCGCGTCGGCAAATTTTTGCATCACCGGCTCAACCCAGACGCAGACAAGCGGCCAGTTCTCCGTGTACCCACAGAGTGTTTCACTGCCGAAGCGGGCTACACGCCGCTCCGCGCCGTCATATCCGCCGGACAGCTCAAACGGGGCGCAGCCGCCGTCAAAGCTTGTCCGGAGCAGGGCGTCCTGCTCGGCTATCGTTAAAAATTCCGTGTACGTATAGCGCCGCTGTGAAAAAGCGCGGTGCGCGAGGTCTGAAAATCGTTTTTGAAGCTGCTGGATATCGTCTGGCATCGTATACTCCTTATGTCAGGTTCGTCAGTATTTCTTGAAATGGTTGATTTTACGGGCCCGGATGGTACAATAAACAGTAATAAAGTCTATTAACGGAAGGTGTTAACATGCCGGTCAATACATTTGCCAAGCTCCACGGCCTCGGCAACGATTATATCGTTCTCGATGAGCAAACAATCCGCTTCAGTCTGACCGAAAACGCCATACGGCGGATCTGTGACGTCCATTACGGCGTCGGGTCCGACGGCATCCTGCTCAAGACGGCGTCGGACCAGGCGGATTTCGGCCTGAGAATCTTTAACCCGGACGGCTCCGAAGCCGAAAAAAGCGGCAACGGCCTGCGCATTTTCTCCAAATATCTGTATGACTACGGCTTTGCCGGGGCGCGGGAGTTTACCGTCGAGACAAAGGGCGGCGTTGCCCGCGCCAACATCTTTGAGATCAAAAACGGCAAGGCCAGTTATGTCGCTGTTGACATGGGACAGGCCGTTTTTAAAGCGTCTGATATACCTGTCGCTCTGGATAAGGACGAGGTTGTGGATGTAACACTCGCCGCGCTGGACCGGGAATTTAAGGTAAACTGTGTCTCGGTCGGCAATCCGCACTGCATGATTTTAACGGACACGCTTGATATCGCCACAGTTAAAAAATACGGCGCGGCCATTGAACATCATCCCATGTTCCCCAACCGGATCAACGTCCAGTTTGTCAAGCCCGTCCACAAGCGCGAAGCCGAGATGCTTATCTGGGAGCGGGGCGCGGGCTATACGCTGGCCTCCGGCAGCTCGGCCAGCGCTGTGGCCGCCATGCTCTATAAGCTCGGCCTGGCCGCCAGTCCCGTTACGATTAAGATGCCCGGCGGCGAGCTGGTGATCGATATCAGCGAGGACTACGGCATCCTGATGACCGGGGAAGTCCGCCATATCGCCGACGGCGTATTGGGCGATGAGCTGATCGCGGATTTTGTATTGGGGCTACCGGAATAATCCCGTCGCTCCAAACTCCGTCAGTCTTCGGTTGTCAGATCGGCAAACGAGGCCCCGGTCAGCCCTGCCAGCGCGTTTGGGGCCAATTCAGCCTGAAAACCGACCTTACCGGCGCTGACAATGATCGCGTCATACAAAATAGCCGTCTCGTCAATAACGGTCTTGAACGGCTTTTTCATCCCGACAGGAGAGCACCCGCCGTGGACGTAACCGGTCAACGGCAGGAGCTCTTTTTGCTTGAGCATCGCTATCGATTTAACGCCGGCTGCTTTGGCGGCCTTTTTCAGGTCCAGGCTCTTTGATACCGGGATGACGAACACGAAATGCTCCCCTCTCCCCGTTTCGGTGACGAGCGTTTTGAAAACGCGCTCCGCGCTCTGCCCAATCAGGCGCGCGACCGAGACGCCGTCCGTCACGGACGGGTCGTAGGCGTGGGGCGTATAGGGGATTTTTTTCTGTTCGAGAATCCGGTGGACGTTTGTCTTTTCCATGCTTTGCTCCGTTTATTTCAAGGTTGTCTTTCTTGATATTACCATTCATGCTGCCCTTGGTCAATCGGACATCAGAACCTGCTCATAAATTAATAATTCACTAGGTATCTTTACTTGTTAACAAGCGACGTGCTAAACTTAACATATTAATCCATTTTGAATTTAACATAAGGAGGCGGGCGGAATGCCCGACGAGCCATGACAGAACTAAAAAGACCGGGCGCTGTTTTGATCCGCCCTGAACACCCCGGCGATTATAACGAAACTGAAAATCTGACCCGCGAAGCATTTTGGAATCTCATGGGACCCGGCTGTACCGAGCATTACCTGCTACGCATCATGCGCGGCGATTCGTCCTTTATCCCGGAGCTTAATTATGTGGCTGAATGGGATGATAAAATCATCGGCAATATTGTCTATACGAAAAGTTTGATCACCACACGCGGCGGCACAACACTGGACATCATCACCTTTGGCCCTATCGGCATCCTGCCCGCATACCAGAAAAACGGTATCGGCGCGCAGCTCATCCGGTATACGCTTGATTTAGCCCGCCAAATGGGTTACACGGCAGTCGTGATTCTCGGGCATCCCGGCTACTACCCAAAGCTCGGTTTTAAGCGCGGCGCAGATTACGGACTGAGCCTGTCGGACGACCAGGCGCCGGACGCGCTGATGGCGCTCGAGCTCATACCCGGCAGCCTGAGTGAGCTTGGCGGCGGCATCTATCACTACGCCGCCGTTTATAACGTAGACCCGGCGGCGGCCGAAGTGTTTGACAAACGCTTTCCCCCGAAGGAAAAGAAAGCGACGGACACGCATTTATGACGCATAACTATACCGTGATCCGGTCCAAGCGCAAAACGCTGGCGCTGGAGATCACGCCGGAACTTCAAATCCTCGTCCGCGCGCCGATGCGCGCGGCAACACGGGAGATTACAAAACTCGTTGAAAACAATACCGACTGGATTGAACGGAATCTGGAAAAACAGCGGGAGCGAGCGGCTGCGCGTCCCGCCCTGACGGCCGACGACATTGCGTCGCTTAAAAATAAGGCCGCGGAATTCATCCCGCCGCGCGTGGTGCATTATGCAGGGGTCATGGGACTCGAGCCGGCCGGCATCAAGATCACAAGCGCCGTCAAACGCTTTGGCAGCTGCAGCGGCAAAAACCGGCTGTGCTTTTCCTACCGCCTGATGCTCTATCCCGAAGCGGCTGTTGATTACGTGATTGTCCACGAGCTGGCGCATATCCGCCATAAAAATCACGGCCGGGATTTTTATGCGCTGATCGAATCCGTACTGCCTGATTATAAAGAGCGCAAAAAGCTTTTTAAAGTGTAAATACTAAAAGCGCCGACTGTAACACCAGGCTGGTATTTATACTGAATGTCTATTCAGTCGTCCCGCCTGCGTGGATCGTTTTGCCGATTAACAGAAAACACGGTTGATTATATTGCTAAATAAACCGTGTTACAGGTACTGTCCATTATACTGAATAGCCATTCAGTTATTGCATTGCCGGTGAGCATAGGGTCGGCGGGCTTCCCTGCTGAAATACTGAAATAAATAGAAAGCTGGAATTTATATTGAATATCGATTCAACTTCAAAGCCATCCGGCATGGAATTCATCGCCGATGAACAGACCGGCCTTTTAGCCTTTCTTCTTAAAACGCTGACCAATAAATCACGAAATAACGTCAAGTCCATTCTGTCAAGCGGCGCAGTGTCGGTTGACGGCAAAAAAACGACGCGTCATGATCATCCGGTACGCCCCGGGCAGGCGGTCCGGATCGCCGCACCGGAGCAAATGCGTTATAAAAAGCCCAGACGGCTCAAATTCGTATATGAAGACGAAGAACTCATTGCCATCAATAAACCGGCGGGGCTTTTAAGCGTTGCCACCGACAGCGAAAATCTGCAGACGGCCTACCGCGACGTGACGGATTATGTCCGACGGACGAATCCGAACAACCGCATCTTTATCGTCCACCGGCTGGACCGCGACACTTCGGGCATCGTGCTTTTTGCCAAGGATGAGCGCATCAAGTACGCTCTTCAGGACAGCTGGAACGAGCTGGCCGTCACCCGCGGTTATACGGCGGTTGTTGAAGGCTTTCTGAAAGAAAAAACCGGCACGGTCCGTTCCTGGCTCAAGGAGACTAAAACCCACCGGATGTATTCCAGCTCCGTTTCCGGCGATGGGCTAGAGGCTGTGACGGCTTACAGCGTGCAGCGCGAATCGCGGGCCTATTCGCTGGTGGACATCCAACTTGAAACCGGGCGCAAAAACCAGATACGCGTGCACATGAAAGACCTGGGCCACCCTGTAGCCGGCGATAAAAAGTACGGCGCGACGACCAATCCCATCGGGCGGCTGGCGCTCCACGCGGGAAAGCTCGAGGTCCGACATCCTGTATCCGGCGAGCTGATGACGTTTCGCTGTGATACGCCGAAGGACTTTATCGATTTGTTTGATGCCGGCCAGCACCGATGAAAACAGGCTGCCGCTTTTTTGTTTTTCGTCTGTCGTAACACCTTATGTAACCATGTCACAGAAACAAAGCCCGGCGGCTTCTATTATTGATTCATAATCCATTTGATTATCCGGCGGCCCAGCCGCATAAAAATATCACGAAGGTGAAGCGCATGCAAAAGCACATACAGGACCGGTACACCGACGAGGCCTCATCCTGCAGCAACCTAAGCTGCGGCAGCAATATGGAGATCCTCGGCGTCTCAGCGGGCGAAACAATACTCGACCTGGGCTGCGGGCGCGGCACGGAGACACTTGAAGCCGCGCGGCTGGCTGGCCCCGGCGGGACGGCCGTCGGTCTGGACCTGACGGAGGCCATGGTTGAAAAAGCCACACAGAACGCCGCCGCGCAGGGCCTGTCCAACACGCGCTTCGTCTGCGGGGACATCGAAAGCCTGCCGTTCGAGGACGAGATGTTTGACGCCGTCACCAGTAACTGCGTCATTAACCACGCGCGTGATAAAAGCAAGGTGTACGCCGAAATCTACCGTGTTTTGAAGCCGGGCGGCCGATTCGTCGTATCGGACGCCGTTACGAAAGAGCCCCTGCCCCCCGAGGTTAAAAACGACCCGGAGGCCTGGGCGCAGTGCTTCGGCGGCGCGGTAACGGAGCAGGAATATCTGGATAGTATTCTGTCCGCCGGTTTTGACCGGCTTAGCATTAAGAACCGGCGTGAGTACATCAAAAATACGTATGATTTTATCAGCCTCACACTACAGGCTTATAAAATACAACCTCAATGAAGGGAGGCGCATTATGAAGAAGGTCACCAAAGCTGACGCAAAATGCTGCTCGACATCGTTTGTCACCGCTCAGTGCTGCTCAAAATCCTCAAAGGTCGTAGCCGGGTGCCACGACTAAAAGTAAACGCTGATTAAACGCCCGTTGGCGCACTCAGCGTTTACTTAAACGAGGGGGCGGCTTTCGCCGCCCCCTCAGACTGTTAAGAATAATGTCGTTATGATATTAAAATACAGAAAAGCGCCACTCCCCTGCATTTATACGGAGGTTAAATCATGATATTAGCAAAGAACAACATTATTGTTCCGATAAAAAATACTGCCGAGCCTGAATACGCCATCCTCAATCCCGTGTCCGGCAGCTTTGATATGATGGACGAAAACGACAAGGCGCTCTTAAGAGACATCGCAGCCGGAAAAGAGGTTGACCCGGACTTTACCGAATACATTTCAGAGCGCGGCTACGCGTACGCTTCATCCGAGGACGAGAAAAAGGCTGTGGACGCGGCGTACGAAGCATTCAAAAAAGAAATCGAAAACACACAGGTCCAGCTTATGCTGATCCCCACCTACGGCTGCAACCTGGCCTGCACGTACTGTTACCAGCACGGCATTGACGCCGAATATGAGGTCATTACCCGTGAAACGGTGGACGCCTTTTTTGATTATGCAAAGAAAACCTTCTCGGGCAAGCCGAAAAAGCCGTTCATTACGCTTTTCGGCGGCGAGCCTCTTGTGGATTCCCCAAGACAGCGCGCCATTATTGAATATATCGTCTCGCGCTGCGCCGAGGAAGGGTACGAGCTGGCCGCCGTAACGAATGGATACGACTTTACAAAATATGCCGACCTGCTCAAAAAAGCCACGATCAAGGAAATCCAGTTCACGCTTGACGGAAGCCGCGACGTCCATAACGCCCGCCGCGCCACAGCTAACCAAAAGGGCACGTTTGACAACGTCGTGGCGGGCATCGGCGCGGCGGTGAAAAACGGCTTTCCGGTTAACCTGCGCACTGTCGTCGATCTGGAAAACATCCGCGATATCGTGAAACTTGCTGAATATCTCGACGCACAGGGCTGGCTGGACCTGCCGCCGGAAAAATTTAAAACCCAGCTTGGACGCAACTACGAGCTGTTTGACTGTTATTTTAAGCCCCAGCATTTAATGACCCAGGCCGAGCTGTGGGCGGAATATTCGACTTTAAGCAAGGAATACCCCATCCTCAGTAAATTCCACCGGCCTGACTTCAAGGGTATCCGCCATATGGTGGACACAGGCGAGCTCTACATGGCCAGCTTTGACACCTGTCCCGCCGCCAAGACCGAATGGGTTTTCGATTTAAACGGAGAAATTTACGGCTGTACGGCCAGCTGCGGCCGGCGGGAGTATCTTCTGGGGACATTTTATCCGACCGTCACACTTGACGCCGACGCCGCGGCAAAATGGCAAAAGCGAAGCGCAAAAACGATCGGCAAATGCCAAAGCTGCCAGTACGACGTCCTCTGCGGCGGCGGCTGCGGCGTGATATCCGCCAATCAAAACAGCGGGGACCCGCTCACACCAGACTGCCGGCCTATCCAGGAGCTTCTGGAAATCGGCGTTAATCATTACATTGACGATATTCGCCGTATGACGGATGCACTTGAAGAAACCCATCCGCACCCGGAGTCTGTCCACACGGACGACTGCTGCTGTACACCGGCATCGCATATGGACGATTGCTGCTGCGCGCCGGTCCACCAAACGCAGGGCTGCGTTGTCTGCGGGGCCGAGCTGATATACGCCGACACGCCGCATACGGAAACCTGCCTCGTCTGCAAGAACACGTTTAAAACCAATATCAGCTGCCCGAATGGGCACTTTATCTGCGATACATGCCACAGCACGGACATCCTCAGTCAGGTCAAACGGCTTCTCATGGCGTCGGAAAGCGCCGACCCGGCGGCATTGATGTTGGAGGTCTTCTCGCTCCCCGGCCTAAAAATGCATGGGCCGGAATACCACAGCATCGTCCCGGCCGTACTCGTCGCCGCGTATCAAAACCAAAGCGGCACGCGAGACGAAGCCGCCATCGACGAAGCCATCCGGCGAGGCCGCGATATCAAGGGCGGCAGCTGCGGATATCATGGCATCTGCGGCGCGGCGGCCGGAACAGGCATCGCCGTATCCATCCTGGAAAAAGCCACGCCCCTGTCGGATACGGCCCGCGGCCAGGCCATGTCGGTCACCGGCCAGGCGCTCATGGACCTCAGCCGCCACGGCGGGCCGCGCTGCTGCAAACGCGACAGCATCAGCTCCGTCGAATCGTTTGTTAAGCACACCGGCTTTTTCAGCGATAGTAATCCAGCGGCGTATGTCTGCACGCAGTTTCCAGATAATAAGGACTGTATTGGCATTAAGTGCCCCTATTTCCCCGCAAACAAAACCAATCAAAAGGTCCCCGAAAGGATGATTATAAATGAGTAACAATATTATGCATATCAGCGACGAGGAATTTCAGTCAGCCGTGCTGGAAAGCGACATCCCCGTCATCATCGACTTTTTCTCCGATGACTGCGCCCCGTGCGAGGTGCTTGCGCCGATCTTTGAGAAAATGGCGGAAAAATACGACGGGCATATTAAGTTCGTCAAAATGCACCGCCAGGAAAACCGTGAGTTTGCCAAAAGCCTCAACGTCACCGGCAGCCCGACCGTGCTGTTTTTCCAGAACGGCAAGGAAGTCGGCGAGCGCCTGTCGGGCTTTATGAACAAGCCGCAGGTCCGCCGGGCTATTGAAGCTATCCTCGGCGACGTTCTGCCGAAAGAGCCGATGCGCCGCGTCGACTGCGACGTTTTGATCCTGGGCGCCGGCGCCGCCGGCCTGTCGGCTGCTATTTATTCGTCACGCGCCAAGCTGAACACCGTCGTCGTGGACATCAGCGTACCCGGCGGGCAGGCCGCATCCACCTACCACATCGAAAACTATCCGGGCACACCCGGCATGGTTCGCGGAAAAGACCTCATTGCCAACATGCGTGAGCAGGCGCTGTCGTTCGGGGCGACGATCGACGACCTCAAGGAAATCTTTGAAATTCAGCTGACCGACAAGATTAAATACATACGCTCCGAGGATACGGAGTATTACGCCAAGGCGGTCATCGTTGCCGCCGGCGCGAGCCCCCGGGCGCTCCCCGCCGAGCATGCCGACGAATACAAAGGCCGAGGCGTACACTACTGCGCCACGTGCGACGGCTCGATGTACCAGGACCGCAAGGTCATCGTCGTCGGCGGCGGCAACGCGGCCATCGACGAGGCGCTGTTTTTAACGCGGTATGCCAGCCACGTAACAATTATCCACCGCAGCGCATTGCGCGCCGCCAAGAGCACACAGGATTCCGCTCTGGACCATGATAAAATCGACGTCGTCTATGACGCCAGAGTCACGAAGGTCAACGGACTCGACTATGCGCTGGAAAGCGTCGTTGTGGAAAACGTCAAGACGGGCGAGGTGTCGGAAATCAAGACGGACGGTGCGTTCGTCTACATCGGGACGGAACCGGCGTCGGCTCCCTTTGTCGGCCAGCTGGAGCTGGACGAGAGCGGCTACATCGTCGCCGGAGAGGACACGAAAACAAATATCGACGGCGTATTCGCCGCGGGCGATATCCGCACCAAGGCGGTGCGCCAGGTCGTAACAGCGGCATCAGACGGGGCCATATCCGGCATCATGGCGGAAAAATATATTGGCAGCTGTTAAGCTCTCAAGGCGATAACCGCTCGGCTTTTTTGACAGTCTTGTGAGCATAGTGTAAAATAATCATTGGCAAAAAGTAAGGAGGAATAGCGAAAACTATTCCCCCTGCATACGAAACTTGTTATGATGAGTTTGCGTACAACATCAGACAGGAGGCGTATGCAGGTTGAGTATAACTGAGAATAGAGAAAAAAACAAGATTGACATACGAGAGATAGAAAGGACAGTATACAAAGCGGCGCTGCGCGCGGGGCGGTCAGCGATGACGGAGTATCTTGAGGCCCAGGACGGCGCACTGGCGGAGACACGCGACCGGAAGAGGTACCGGAATAAAGGGAAGCGGCGGACGGTATTGAAGACGGTGCTGGGTGAAGTAGAAATCAACCGACGAGTATACGAGACCGAGAACGAGGCGGGGCAGAAAATCCATGTATATCTATTGGACGAGGCTGTTGGGATAGATACACCTGGTCAATTTAGCCCGATGCTGTCGGAACTTGTGGCAACAGCGGCCTGCGAAAGTACATACCGGGAAACAGCGCGGCAGATTAGTGAGCTGACGGGCCAGACGATTAGCCATCAGACGGCGTGGGCGATAACGCAGGAGACTGGAGATCGTGTCCGGGCACGGGAAGAAATGGTTGCAGCGCAGGCGCGACAAGACAAAGGGACCGGCAAATTGGAAAGCAAGATTTTGTACGAGGAAGCGGACGGGATATGGCTGAAACTCCAAGGCAAAGACAGGAAAGCATACGGGTCGTCGAAAGAGATGAAAGCGGCCATAGCCTACAGCGGCGTTATAAGGAAGCGGGAAACGCCGAAGACTGGCCGACAAGGTCGCCTGTGCCGGGTTTGAAGGCGTGGAGGACTTTATCAGGCGCAAGGAAGGCGTCATTGCGTCAGTATATCGTGTGGATGAGATAGACCTGCGCATTCTTAACGGTGACGGTGCCAAGTGGATATCGGCGCATAAGGATGGGGCTGCCATATATCAACTGGATCCGTTTCACAGGAATAGAGCAATACGCGAATATGTGGATGATCCGGAGCTTCAGCACCTGATGATAGACCTGCTTTACGCTAAAGATATTGATAAACTGCTGGCCGTAATAGCGGCGTCAGTTAACAGTACGCTAGAACCGGATGAACAGGAAAAACGACAAAGGCTTTTTGCCTATTTCAGCAATAACAAGGAAGGCCTCGTTCCATATTACCGGCGTGGTGTGAAGATACCGCCGGTTAACAAAGGTTTAGCCCCGGCGCGCTGCGGAAGTATGGAGAGCAATATATTTACACTGATCGGAAATCGGATGAAAGGACGCCGGGCCTGTTGGAGCGTCAGCGGCGCTGATAATTTGGCAGCGATTCTTTGCCTGAAGCATACCGGTAGGCTCGCAGCCGTATTGTCCGCTCTTGGACCAATCGCGTTGGCGGATTCAGAGCCGACACCTGTTGGTCTAAGGCCTCGTGAGGTGCCGGAGTGTGTCGGCAAAGGTTACAATGGCTTCAAACATGCCGCTATTCCCGATATGCCTTGGGCCAAAAACATGCTGGGTATGAAGTCGCTTTCCGTGACGCCCTTTCTTGCCGGTTCGTAAGCATCACGATAAAACCCAGTACACCAAGGGATAGCTATGCCCTTCCCTTTGAACAATATATTACAACTGCAAGCTTTCTCCTCACAAATTTCTATGAGGCGACTTTTGCCAACGTTTACTTGACACATACTCTTGTGAGACAGGCGTATCACACCGGCGCGTTTTGGTGTATAATAATGTTGACTTACATTATTTTAGGGGGATGCGCCATGGTCCTGAATATTACCGAAAAAGAAGCCGATCTGCTCCGCAAATCGATCAGCCACTGCCTGTCCACATGCAAGGACGGCGGCGCCAAGGATGGCTGCACAGACTGCGCGGCCCTGGAATCGCTGCTCAAGCGTCTGCCGTAAATCCTTATAACAACTACAGCTAAAAAGCATCCCGCCGGGTACGCTCCCGGCGGGATGCTTACTGTCGAAAAAGCTGCAGGAGCGGCTTTTTCGACAAATAGGGTTCTCGCGCTGAGGCGCTCGCAGTGTAACACTTTTCGAAAATGAATTCCTCAAAGCGTTGATATTAAACAATTTTAACCGGTGAGACCAGACAACTCGCGTCACCGGCTAAAATTTAATCGCACGGCGATTGGACGTGCAGGCGTAACATTTTGACAATCTAAAAAGCATCCCGCCGGGTACGCTCCCGGCGGGATGCTTTATTCATATTTAGTCTGTTACGCTTCCATCGCCGGCTACCGGGATGATATCGCCCAAGAATGTCGGCAGGGGCTTGAACATACAATAAAAAACGTCCTTGACCCGTGCGAGGGCCTCGCGAGCATCCCGCAATGTCTGACCGCGGTAGCTGACGTCCTCAGCCATGACGCCCCAGGCTTCAAGCCCGAGCGCCCGGGCGTCGTACAGCGCGCGGTACAGGTGATAGCGCTGGGTAACGATAACGATTTTTTTTGCGGCAAAGACGTCCCGCGCCCGGTACATGCTCTCGTACGTTGAAAAACCGGCGTGATCCTGAAAGACGTGCTCGCGGGGGATACCGGCGTCAGCGGCGTAGTCCTTCATAACCTTGACTTCGTTATAGTCGATCCTGCTGTTATCTCCGCTCATCAGGAGCCGGTCGGACACACCCAGGCCATACAAATCCACACCGCGGGCCAGACGGTCGCGGAGCATCAGGCTGGGATGTTTGTTGTTATAAACGCCGGCGCCGAGGATTAATATGCAGTCGACGTCCTCCAGCTGCGCCGCCTGCGCCTCCGTCAGGACGTAATCGGCACTTTTTTCAACGACAATCCTGTTTAAAAAAACGAGCGCTGTCGCACCGGTTATGATAACGGCCGTAACGACGGCCAGCAGCGTTTTGAATAAACGTCCCTTGTGCTTTTTTGTCTTTGTCATGGTAACCTCAATGAACTCAAATGCCGGCAATCAAACGGTGCTATTCAGCCCGAGTACCGCAGCCGGAGCAGAACACCGCGTCATCTCCGAGGGGCTGGCCGCAGTTTTTGCAAATTTTATTTTCCGGCATTTCTTCCGCAGCCGGTTCCGGCAGCTTTGTCCCGCAAACCGTACAATATATTGCGCCGTCTTTCATTTCGGCGCCGCAGCCGGGACAGCGTTCGATCCCCTTAAGTTTACTGATCTGGCTGCCGTACTGATCAATTTTCATCGTCGCTACTCTGATGGCTTCGATATATTCGGCCAGGTCTTCGTCCGGCGCGCCGCCAAACAGCTCATAGTACCGCTGTCCAAGCGCTGTGTAGTTATCCCAGATAACTTTATTCTCCGCCGATATCTGGGCGTTTATTTTAGCGGTTTCAGCCATGGCTTTTGTCCGTTTGATCGCTCCCTGGCTTGTTCGCGATACTTTTTTACTAATATTTTCAAAAATAGCCATTTTAATCTTCCTTTCATCAATGGCCGCCGCGTTAACGTAAAAGCAAATTGAAAAAACCAAATTAACTCTAGCACACGCGCGCAGGTTTTTCAATCGTTTTGTCCCAACCGTTTCCGGCATATCCACCTTTTTCAGCTTATAATCGCGCTGGGTTTGAAACATAATAATATCAGACACGACAGGTACTTTGGTTTCAAAGTTTCGGTGTCTGTATAAAAAAAGAATACTGTCAAGCAGATTTAGTTCTGGGAGATGATTGCGTTGAATGACGTCGGACGGCCCATAGATTGTCTGTAGTGACACTTGGGCAAGAAGTTGTAGACAGACCGTTTTCTCACGTTTAAAACTGAATGCTGACTTGGAAGAAATAGGGATCATTAATTGATCCCTATTTCTTCGTCAGAAAAGCCGTGTAAAATGCTTCGTCGTATTATGTTTTGATAATCTCCGGCAGGATTTCTGCCGATATTAATATAAGATAATACAACCCAAAGGTGGATTATGAACGATATTAAGGTTAGTATACTCGATTTGCTCAGATGTCTGTCCAGAGCCCAGGATTTGGTGAACACGGAACTGTCCCGGCATCACCAACAGGTGGCCTATCTCGCCTTCAGGCTCGCCGAGCGTATGGGGCTGGGTTTTGAAGAGAAAAAGCACATTCTGTTGGCCGGCCTGCTCCACGACATTGGTGCGCTGGCTTTGAATGAGAACCTTGAAAAAATCGACGACGAGTCATCTATGGCGCTCAATCATGGTTATTTCGGAAGCACTTTGCTCCGCGGCTTCAAGCCCCTTGAAAAAGCAGCCGAAATTATTAAGTACCATCATCATCGATGGGATTACGGCAAAGTCAACCGGGATATACCAATGGCCAGCCATATCATTCATCTCGCGGACCGGATGTGCGTCCTGCTGAAAACCGAACAAAATATTCTCCCTCAGGTTAAGCCGGCGTTTAACACAATCACAGCCAAAAGTGGCAGCTATTTTAACCCGGAGCTTGTAGACTGCCTGGCGGAATTAACGGCCTACGAATACATATGGCTGGACCTGACCTTCTCATACCCGATGGAACAGCTGTCTCCGGAGCTGTTTGTCAACGTTGAGCCGATGGACTTAGACCAGATCATTGATTTTTCAAAGATTTTTTCCAGAATCATAGACTATCGCAGCAGCTTTACGGCCAACCATTCGTCGGGCGTTGCAAAAACCGCGGAACGGCTGGCGCAGATTTTCGGATATTCCGACAACGAGTGCAAGATGATGCTCGTGGCGGGTTATCTTCACGATTTGGGCAAGCTGGCAATTCCCAACGCCATTCTTGAAAAACCCGGCAAGCTGACCCCGGAGGAATTCTGCATTATTAAAAGCCATCCCTTTTACACACATCGCATCCTCAGTGTCATCAACGGCTTTGAAATCATCAGCCAATGGGCCGCGTATCACCACGAGAGGCCCAACGGCACCGGCTATCCCTTCCATCTGGGCGACCACGAGCTGCCGCTGGGCTCCAGAATCGCCGCCGTGGCGGACGTCTTTACCGCTATCACCGAAGACCGGCCATACAGAGCCGGCATGACCGACCGGCAATGCATCACTACACTTCAGGACATGGTTAAAAAGGGCGACCTGTGCCCCAAGGTCTCCGCGGCGCTGCTGGATCATTATACCGATATTAAAGAGCTCTGCCGTTATACCCAAGCATGCTCTAAAACAGAATACCAGCAATTCAAACACAGTAATCTGACCGAAGCCGCCGGTATATTTGCCTGAGATCTGAGAAAAAAAGCGGCGGAGCCAAAAGGCTCCGCCGCTCAGCTTGTCGAAAAAGTCTTTTGTCCTTCTTTTATGCGTCCAATCGCCGTGCGATTGAATTTACGTCGGTGACGGCGAGTTGTCTGGTCTCACCGACGTAAATGGTCTAATTTCAATGCTTTGAGGGATTCAGTTCCGAAAAGCATTACTTTGCGAGCGCCTCAGCGTGAGAACCCTTTATTTGTCGAAAAAGCCGCATTCGCGGCTTTTTCGACAGTCTGAGCGGCGGAGCCAAAAGGCTCCGCCGCTTTTTTTCTTATTCGATCAATTTAGATATCGGCTTTCCACAGGCCGTGGATGCTGCAATACTCATAGGCCGCCAGAGGCTTGTCGTCAATAAGCGTGAACTCCACAATCGGCTGGTCGCCGGGCTTGAAGCATTTGCGCTGGCCGCCCTTTTCCGTCTGCAGATAAACCCACATAATATAGTGTTCGGGGAGCATGGGATGCAGAGCCGATCCGACCTGAACCGTCACCTTATTGCCGGAGACGGTAACGACGGGGACATGCTTTTCCTGAGAAGCATCAACCGTGTTGGGTTTAAGCTCCTCCATCTCCTCGCCGCAACAGGACACGGGTGCGCCGGACGAGTAGATCATACCCAGTATGTTGCCGCAATGCTTACAGATAAAAAAACGTGTTTCACAAGCCATAATGTTTCTCTTTCCGCCGCTGCGCCGGCTTTTGTGAGGCTCTGTCACGCGCAGTAGATTTGACAGGGCGACGTGTCGATAAGGTTTACGGTTTCCTTAATTAGCATATCATACCAGCGTGCGCCGCGCAATACCGCCGTTATATGCCGCATGTCATATATTATTTTCGGAATAGAGGATATACAACAAAAACAAACACCGTTTTTTTAGCTAATTCTATAAATATCGCGCACTCTCTATAATCTGCATAATAGTATTATGTATACCTTCTGTTTTCCCGTTAATATCATATTTTCTCATTTATGTCGATATTGAATGACATTTTTCCATCATTTATCACATGTTGCCCGTTCTTTTCTTCATGCTCAGGCGAGTTTACAGGCTTTTAAGTAAACAAGACACCCGAAGCGCTCATTTAGCGCATCGAGTGTCGAATTATTTTATGTCTACTTTCTTATTTACATTTTAAGGTTTTTATGTTATATTTATACCATCTCTCGTCATTCAGGCCGCTTGATGCGGAAGGAGGGGGTCACGTTTGGAAGAACAGGAATTTTTATCGCTGCAGCGTTCGCTCGGCGATACGTCTATTGTATTTCTTCTTCTTGCCGGTTTACAAGATAGCGAAGATAACGCAGGGCCTCCAACCTTTTCTCCGGCGTCAGAGAACTGAATAATATAAGATTTTGTCTGGCCTGCTCGTCGCTCCATTCCGGAGCGTCGAGCTTTTCTTTCACGGCCGTCATCAGCTCATCCAAAAGCTCGGGGTTTGTTACCTCGGGCTTTTTTGCTTCTTCTTCCCTGCCCGTCAGGTACCCGACCGGGACGTTGAAATAACCGGCAATTTTAGTGAGCCGCTCATACTTGGGTATGCTGTTCCCCCTTTTCCACTCGCTCAGGCTGCTCTGCGAAATCCCAAGGTCCTTGGATAGCCTGTAGGGGGTGATGCCGTGTTCTTCCAGCAATTTCTCCAACCGGTCGTACATATTTTTGTCACCTCTGCCAAAGTGTGATATAAACAGTCCCTTTCATTGACATACTACAAAATTGTATGTATTATTGGACACACCTACAAAATTGTTCTTATTCGTGTCCATTCCGTCATAAAAAGAGAACGGTTTTTTGAGCCGCGACGGACGCGCCAAGCGGCGTCATCCATAGTTTTCCCTGAATTCAGAGCATTTTGCGCTCTTTTCCCCGCCCATGTATCCCACTTAATATACTTCATGTTGAGCGCGCAGTCAACCACAATTTTGTAGCAATTCACTGTATTTTGTATTTATTCCGTTCAAATACGTTCAAGCAAAGGAGGATGAACGATGTGAAAGCACTTGCCGATACCCAGGCCGTAAAATGCCGGCCGGACTGCCGCTTTTTCAGCACCTATACAAACACGTGCGACTACACGCTCATAATGTACCGCTCACGCGGTTGCCCGAGGGACGCCTGTACGGCTTATGAAAAGCGGACAGGCCCCCGCCCGTGGAACAAGGTCTCATTTGACCCGGAGGACTTTTACTTCAACGCCAAGGAGGAGACTGCCATGTATGTGCCCGAGCCGCCCACCGAGCCGGCCGACGACGCCAACTACATAACAGCCGGCTGCGGACACGAAATCTACGAGGGCGACGAGGTCTTTGAGTGGGAAAACGGGACCACGCTCTGCGGCGACTGCCTGGAGGACAAGTTCCTGGAGCTGAGCCTCGCTGAGCGCGCCGAGCTATTGGGGTGCGACCACCGCGCGGTCGCCTTCCCGAAAAAAGGCGCACGCCGCAGCGAGTGCTGACCAAGGGACAAGCAGCCCATCAATATCCATCTGTCACAAACACAAAAGAAAGGCGGTAAGCAAACTATGCCTAAAAAAAAGCTCACGATTTTACCGGGACGTGAAAACAGCCGCGTCAACTGCTTCGCGTTTTATATCAACAAGGCCGGCAACCCGGCCTGCCACGCCCTTTCGGATATCTACTGCCTGAAGGAGCGGCTGCCCTGCCCCTTTTGCGCCACGCCGGACGCGGCGTCGGCCGCACGGATGCGGGCGATGCGGCGGCTGGACCGCCTCGGCCGCCAATAATGCTACAGCAGCCTAAAATCACACGAAAGGCGTGACCACTTATATGGGAAAAAACTCGGATAACTATTACATAACGATCGACCCCGCGCTGGCGCAATACTACACGGAACAGAAAGTCAAGGAATTTGAAGAGAAAAAGAAAGCGGCCGCCGCCCATCCGTCCAAGGCGGAAACACCGGCCGCTCCGTCCCCCGCCCCGGAGCCGGAGCCGGACAAGCCCCGGCAAATCCCCAACGTAACCTCCTACTATGCACTGCCGAGCGGCGATTTTACCACGATCTACGGCAATAACGGTTACGACCCTGACATCATCGACGAACCCGAAGACCATCAGCAAAAGCTGAATGCTTTTAACGCGCTTAACGATCAAATCAATCAATCCAGGAATAACCGGTATACGGGCGATTATCAGCACACGTATCACGGGGACGCCGCCGATTATGCCGCCGAATTAGCCGATTATTACAAACAGCAGCAGGAAACAGCCGCGTATCTGATCAATGATTATAAGGCTTATCGGGACATCATCGGGGACGATGAGGCCGACAGCCAGATCGCGTCGATCCGTGCGAGACTGAGCGCGCTTAACAGCGCCGTTCAATTGGCAAACACGGATGCTAAATACTGGTCTCGGTATGAAAACGAAGCGGATTACAGCGCCGCCATGTTCGACGAGAAAATGTATGAACAGCATGGCCAAAGTGATTACCAAGCGCTCTCTCAGACCGCAAAAGACAACGAAGCCACCATACAAACCGCAATGGATCCATACGTCGTTAATGCGGCGTCGGCACAAAACGACTGGCTGGAAGACCAGGCGGCGTCCATCGCAACAGCCGACGATTATAGAATTCTAAAAAAAGAAACTGAGGACGAGTACAGCGCCGTGTCGGAATTGTATAACGATCATGACACGTCCGCCGAGAACATGGAAATCTATAATCAAAAGCAGGCATTGGAGCAGAAACTCGACAATATAGATGCTATCATTACCGAAAAGGAAAAACAGGAATACTATACCGAAATGGCCGCCGAGTTATACGAACTGCCTGAACAGCTAATGGGAGACATTCTTAACATACCGTATCTCGAAGATGAAAAAATCCAGCTGATCGGAGCTGGCATCGGCGATTACACGGCGTCTTTTGACTCAGATAATAAACGGCAAGAGCTCAACGCCCGTAAAGAAGCCACCAAACAACAGCTGCGGGATTTGGGCTACTCTGATAAGGAAATCGAAGGCTTTATCATCTATGCGGGCCTCGTGCACGACAAAGAGCAATCCGAAGCGCACATGGCTGAAAAGCAGGCCTATGCCGAGGCGCATCCGCTCTACGCTTCTCTCGGCTCCGTGCTGGAAAACTTTTTTGAACCGATGGAATTGGTTGACTCCCTGAGTCAAAAATTCAGAAACGCCTTAAGAGGCGAATACATCCCTATAAATGAATACTCTCAAATTAAACAGCATACCGGCTCAGCTGATGTCATACGCGACACGGTCGCCGGCAAGATTGAGGACGCAACCGGCTCTGAGCTGCTGAGTAAGCTGTACGAAAAAGGCATGTCTACAGCCGATATCGTGGCGCAGACCTTAGCCACCGGCGGCGCTTCCAGCCTGGGGAGCTTGGGCAAGGGACTTATCACCGTTGCCAAATCCTTCGGCGACGATTTCCTCCGCACGTTTATCAAAACCTACGGCGACGATGCCGTGCGGGCCATTGCCGCCTATGGGGACGATGCCGCCAAGCTGGCCTTGAACAGCGCGGACGACGCCACCAAGCTTTTGCTCTCTTCCGGCGATGATCTCAGCAGGACAGCGTTGAGCTATGGGGACGATATTGGCAAGCCTCTCGCCTCCACCGGCGACAATATGATTGACGACTGGTACGGTCTCGTCGACGACACCGTCGACGGCGCGGCCAGCTCCTGGGATGACGTGGCCAACTCATTGGACGACGTGGCCAACGACGCCCTTGCAGCTAAACCCAACACGGGATATAATGGAATTACTACTGAGGGCGTGGTGGACTACTCCAGCCTCGCGGAGAAAGCCAGAAATGTAGACGTTTCAACCAGCGCACATCAGGCAGTGTTTTATTCTGGAGAAGGAAACCGAGCTCAGGCAGAAGCCTTTGCGCAATTGAACGGAAAGACAACACTTGAAATGACGCCGGGTGGCAAGTACTTCGAAAGCTTAAAGTTATTTGACACAGGCAGTCCGGTGACTGAAGATCAGGCTCTTGAAATATGGAAGATTTTATCGGAACGATACGCAAAATCGGCTTCGGGGAATGTATATGGTTTTGTCAAAGGATCGAGACCTGGAAGTATATTCAACACAGTAGAATATCAGGCATTACAGAAGAATCCGTATATAACAAATATCTTTACAAAATTATTTAAGTGAGGTGAGCAATTTGAAAAATGACTGTTATATCAAAGTTCCACATTTTTATTCGTTTGAGTACTTTGAAGGCGATAAGAAAATGGTAATCGAGCTTGATTTCAGGGACAGAATTCTCTACTTGACACCAACAATGATCACAAAATGGGAAAAACCATTTGACGAATTAGAAATACCGCACGAGGAAAAACTTCGGATACTCAATAACATCCGAGAATGTCTGATGGAAAGGCGGCGACCTGAAGAAGTAATAATCGATGTTGAATCGGAGAGGACGTGATAACATGGTAACAATGCCCGATGGCGCACAGTTTGAAATGCAATGGAAGCAAGTGAAATACATAAACGGTGGGCATAGCGTCGTTTTTGAGATCGTCCCGATGTTTCAGGGCAAGGATATTATCATATTTCCCAGTGCCCAACTCTGGACTGAAGCTCAAAACGTGTTCAGTGACCAGGAACGACTCGAAATTATCTTTCTTCTGGAGCGTATTGCATGGAAAAGAGATATTCACGTGGTTGAGGCGAATGTTACGCCTGACATCGATTCAAAATCTGGACCTGTTAGCGGCTCCATAGAATCCACTCCGGGCTATCAGGAGATGGCTGCCAAGAATCTTTTTGACCCGCAAAGTTCCTTGAGTAAATCGGAGGTCAAAGAAATTTATTGTATTTTAGAAAAGCGCTTTGCGGAAGGTGCAAGCGGGACTATAACAATTCCCAAGGATGTAGTACTTAAAGGCAGTGTTCTGGAACAAATCAGTATTCCAACATTAAAGGAAAATAGAAATGTCAATCTGCAATTGATATAATTAAACCACAATCCGCTCGCACCCCCGCCGTCGGCGGGGGTGTTGCATTGTTCCGACGGGGCCGACATCACACGCACCACGGTCGCCGGCAAGATTGAAGAATCAACCGGCTCCGAGCTGCTGCTGCGTGTGGGCGCGACAGTCGGACTCGACATGGTCAGCGAGGGCACGGAGGAATACTTGCAGGAGATTCTTATGCCAGTATTCCGGAACATTGCTTTAGGCGAAGACAACGAGTTCAGACTTGTGACCCCTGACGCAGTTTATTCCTACATGCTCGGCGCGCTGACCGCAGGGTTTATAGAAAGCGGAAACGCCGCTTTCTCAAATACCCATGCCCGGGATGCCGGGGCGGGCATCCTACAGGCCGGAAAGGGCGATACGCTGCTGCAAAGCGCCTTCATGCTGGACCCGGGCAGCGAGACGTACAAGCTGGCCGATCAGATAGCTGCCGGTTTCGTCCAAAGCAACGACATCAACATCGGCAATTTATTTGTAAGCTACATAAGAGACGGCGGCAGCGCCGATATCCTTGCCCCGGACGAAAGCGACATCATATCCAATGCGGTAAATGATGTGGGCAACACCGTCGTCGACGATATGGTCGACAATTGGAACGGCGTAGACAGCGAAAACAACGATGCAGACGGCAATTGGGACGATGTCATCAGCGACGCCCTTGCGGGTAATGATGAAACGGGATATAATGGAAGCGCTACTGAGGGCGCGGGGGACAATGATTTATTCCGTGGAGACGATCTCTTATATGAGGAGAGAAGGCCAAACGGGATATCGAAATCTCACTTAAACTCAGTTGGTGATCTTGTTCCTGCAAATATTGATGGCATTTACAAGGACAGACCAGTTACAGTTACAGAACACATACTTGGTGGTTATCGTAAGGGAGCTAAAGGGAATAGCCCGTACACCAGCTTTACAAATGATAAGGGCATAATAGCTACTTATGGAAACAATATCATTAAAGTTGATTTGAACGGACTCATTCGAGATATTAATGCAGGAAAAGTTCGTGGTGTTGAAGTTTTGACACCGGAACAAATACAAACTCTAATAAAATCTGATGTTCAAGAAAGTGAATACTGGAGAGAATTGGCGTTGAAATGGGCAACGCGAGACAAAGAGCATTTAATTAAAGGAATCATTCCTCAAAAATACATTACAATAACTACAAATGGAGGGATATAGATGGAGGTACTATTTAAAGATGAAATTATCGGGAAGATTGAAAATACATATCGTGAGGAATATTGGATTCACGGCAAGTTCATTCCATGCGCTTCATATTTCAAGTACAAAGATTTTTTAGATGCAATTGTTTCAGAAGACGGGCCAGATGTAACAAAGTTTAGTAAAGAACTTCTCGATGAAAGCAATTGGTTCGTCAAAAGTAAAGATGGGGTTAAAGGAATTTGGATTCCAGCAATATATTCGGATGATGAAGAGATATCCATTAGATACAGATGATATGGGTGTATTAGCAGGCTTGGTTTTGCAATGACTCACATTTTTGAAAATCCAGCATAAAAAACCGCGAAGTAAAGCAAAAAGTTATGTCATTCCGCAACCCCCGAACGGCTTTGCCGCTCGGTGTTTAAAGGCATTGTGCCGCGAAAGCGGCATAATGCCTTTAACCTGCATGGTTTTTGACCCCATGGTTTACCTTTGATTTTGAAGAAAGTAGTTATTACCCCCGCCGTCGGCGGGGGTAATGCTTTGTTCGGAACAAGCATCGTTTCTTTTCGTCGAGTCATAGGGCGAAGCCTTATACCTTTACGGGCGGTGGGCGGGTATAGATTAATAAATCCTCCTTGACAACCACAGGTAAGTACCGATGCCAAGTTGACCAACGATTATCAGCACACGTATCACGGGGACGCCGCCGATTATGCCGCCGAACTAGCCGATTATTACAAACAGCAGCAGGAAACGGCCGCGTATCTGATCAATGATTATAAGGCCCATCGGGACATTATCGGGGACGAGGAGGCCGACAGCCAGATCGCGTCGATCCGCGCGAGACTGAGCGCGCTTAACAGCGCCGTTCAATTGGCAAACACAGATGCTAAATACTGGTCTCAGTTTGAAAACGAAGCGGATTACAGCGCGGCCATGTTCGACGAGAAAATGTATGAACAGCATGGCCAAAGTGATTACCAAGCGCTCTCTCAGACGGTAAAGGACAACGAAACCACCATCCAAACCGCAATGGATCCATACGTCGTTAACGCGGCGTCGGCACAAAACGACTGGCTGGAAGACCAGGCGGCGTCCATCGCAACAGCCGACGATTATCGAATTCTAAAAAAAGAAACTGAGGACGAGTACAGCGCCGTGTCGGAATTGTATAACGAACATGACACGTCCGCCGAGAACATGGAAATCTATAATCAAATGCAGGCATTGGAGCAAAAACTCGACGATATAGATGCCATCATTACCGAAAAGAAAAAACAGGAATACTATACCGAAATGGCCGTCGAGTTATACGAACTCCCGGAACAACTGCGGAGTGATGTACTGAATATACCGTATCTGATGGATGAAAAAATCGAATTGGGATACGGTATGGGCGACGCCGAAACCGATACGGCGAGCGATCAGATCAACTTTCAAATCGCCGGCATCAAGAAAGACTTAAAAGAGCTGGGTTACTCGAACAAAGAAATCAACGGTTTTATTATTCACGCCGAGCTTTTGCATGATAAAGACACGTATGAAAAGGTCATGGCGGAAAAGCAGGCCTACGCCGAGGAACATCCGCTTGACGCTTCCCTCGCTTCCGTGCTGGAAAACTTCTTCGGTATGCTGGAACCGGTGGATTCACTCAGGCAAAAGCTGAGAAATGCCATCAGAGGCGAATACATACCAACCAATGATTACAGCGTTGTGAAGCAGCACACCGACGGGGCCGACGTCACACGCGACACGGTCGCCGGCAAGATTGAAGAATCAACCGGCTCCGAGCTGCTGAGTAAGCTGTACGAAAAAGGCATGTCAACAGCCGATATCGTGGCGCAGACCTTAGCCACCGGCGGCGCTTCCAGCCTGGGGAGCTTGGGCAAGGGACTTATCGCCGTTGCCAAATCCTTCGGCGACGATTTCCTCCGCACGTTTATCAAAACCTACGGCGACGATGCCGTGCGGGCCATTGCCGCCTATGGAGACGATGCCGCCAAGCTGGCCTTGAACAACGCGGACGACGCCACGAAACTTTTGCTCTCTTCCGGTGATGATCTCAGCAAGACAGCGTTGAGCTATGGGGACGATATTGGCAAGTCTCTCGCCTCCACCGGCGACAAAATGATTGACGACTGGTACGGCCTCGTCGACGACACCGTCGACGGCGCGGCCAGCTCCTGGGACGATGTGGCAAACGCCTTGGACGATGTGGCCGACGACGCCCTTGCAGGCAAACCCAACACGGGATATAATGGAAGCGCTACTGAGGGCGCGGGGAAGCTTGGCAAGATTACTGATGGCGGTAATATAACAAGGTTTACATATAATCATAATCCCTCAAATAATCCAAAAGTATTAGCTGACGCTGTTGAAGATCCCAAGGCAATTTATGGCTATAGGCCGAACAAAGAAGGAAGTCTCAAAGCATTTGCAGACGGAGATTGGTCGAATCCTGATTTTGTTGAAGGTTTAAGGCAAGACAGAATATCTTATCATAATAGAAACGAAGTAGGCGTATTAGAACTTATATCCAAGATGCGAAATCAAGGGTACACTGATGACCAAGTTGTAAGAGCTGTAGTAGAATATAGAAATCAAAGTAGATTAAGCTCGTATCTTGATGCCAAAGGTAATGTAATCGACCAAGAAGGGTATGCACAAGCTTTAGCACATTGCAAAACGTATGAACAATTAAGAGCAGAAGGCAAGACAAATGAAGCTATCATAAAATCTGCAACAAGAGGAAATCCAGGAATGGATGCATCAACTGGGCTGTACGATGATTACTGTGATCAATACACGGGGGAAAAGTAAATGTGGAAGGTAATTGATAAAGGGAATTATGATTTATATGTTAATGAAAAAATCGACCTTCAACTAAAAATCTATAATAAGCAAACCGATAGTGAAATTCATGTAAATTATAAGGGATATAATATTACATGCGCGATGGAAGTTTGGGAATTCGGAAGTGATTGCCAAGAATGGGGAATTGATGAGAAAATGCATGGCGATGCCGTAAAACACCCCGAAGAGATGTATTTTACCGTTTTAAAGAAAGATGAACGAGCTTTTATTGATTTGATTTATTTCTTTATAAGCGAAACCGATGCAGACGGAATGATAAAAGATAGGTATAAAATACATAATTGGTAAATATTCCGTAAAAGTAGCATAAAAGATTCTGAATCCTGAAGCCCTTGTTCTATTAAAAATCCAGCATAACAAATCATGTTGCCGCATGAAAAGTTATGTCATTCCGCAAGCCCCGAACGGCTTGCCGGTCGGTGTTTTCCGGCATTGTGCCGCGAAAGCGGCATAATGCCTTTAACCTGCATGGTTTTTGACCCCATGGTTCACCTTTGATTTTAAGGGAAGTAGCTATTTACCCCCGCCGTCGGCGGGGGTAATGCTTTGTCTGCACACCGACGGGGCCGACGTCACACGCGACACGGTCGCCGGCAAGATTGAAGAATCAACCGGCTCCGAGCTGCTGAGTAAGCTGTACGAAAAAGGCATGTCTACAGCCGATATCGTGGCGCAGACCTTAGCCACCGGCGGCGCTTCCAGCTTTGGGAGCTTGGGAAAGGGCCTTATCGCCGTTGCAAAATCCTTCGGCGACGATTTCCTCCGCACGTTTATCAAAACTTACGGCGACGACGCCGTGCGGGCCATTGCCGCCTATGGGGACGATGCCGCCAAGCTGGCCTTGAACAACGCGGACGACGCCACCAAGCTTTTGCTCTCTTCCGGCGATGATCTCAGCAGGACAGCGTTGAGCTATGGGGACGATATCGGCAAGCCTCTCGCCTCCACCGGCGACAAAATGATTGACGACTGGTACGGTCTCGTCGATAACACCGTCAACGGCGCGGCCAGCTCCTGGGACGACGTGGCCAACTCATTGGACGATGTGGCCGACGACGCCCTTGCAGCTAAACCCAACACAGGATATAATGGAATAGATTTACCCGGGACAGATATTGATTATTCAAAGTTTAATTTTAACAAGTACCTGCGTGATCAAATCGGCGCTCCCCCTTCCAGTATGATTGACCCGCATGCGCATCACATCCTGTTTAAGGAAGGCAACGGCATGGCGCAAAAAGCGCTCGTCCAGGAAGGACAAGCTTTACTTAGAAATTATGGTATAGATCCGATTTTCGGCTTCGAAAATCTTACATGGGCACCCAACAGAATAGTCGGTCAGCATGACATTAAGGCATTAACAAATGTTGTGGACAAACTAAAGGAAGTGGAAAGTGCTTTAGGGGATTATGATGATATCGTCGAAATGCTAAAAAAACTCGGTAATGAAGCAGCTTGGAGGCTAAACAAAAATGGATGAAAAGAAATATGTAAAGCAAATACGTTCGGCTATTAAAAACGGAGATTTGAAAGCAACCTCAGAGCTCTTGTCATCTGGAAGTAACCTTTTTCATTATATTACTCCTTTTGGGACATGGTTACACACTGCTTCATCATACGGAAAACTCGATATTGTTCAGTACTTATTAGTTCAAGGAATGGATATAAACAAGCAAGCTGGCGTTTATAACAGTGCCGCGATTCAAGAAGCAGCGTCCGAAGGTCATTATAACGTAGTAAAATTTCTTTTATCGCAAGGCGCCGAGTTAGATATAAGTGAGCCGAAGAAAAACCCCCTTTTTGGTGCAATACTAAGCGGCAACAAAGATATCGTAAAGCTCCTTTTAGACAGTGGTATTGACGCCTCGGTACGATATACGGGCGACTATATGCAAAACATGGACGCATATGATTTTGCTATCGAGCGAGGCCAAACAGAAATAGCCGAAATGCTCCTGCCGTATAGAAAATAAGTATCATGAAACTCACACCCCCGCCGTCGGCGGGGGTGTTGCTTTGTTCGCACACCGAACAGGGCCGACGTCACACGCGCCACGGTCGCCGGCAAGATTGAAGAATCAACCGGCTCCGAGCTGCTGAGTAAGCTGTACGAAAAAGGCATGTCTACAGCCGATATCGTGGCGCAGACCTTAGCCACCGGCGGCGCTTCCAGCCTGGGGAGCTTGGGCAAGGGCCTTATCGCCGTTGCCAAATCCTTCGGCGATGATTTCCTCCGCGCGTTTATCAAAACCTACGGCGACGACGCTGTGCGGGCCATTGCCACCTATGGAGACGATGCCGCCAAGCTGGCCTTGAACAACGCGGACGACGC
Source organism: uncultured Sporobacter sp. (assembly GCA_963675425.1). Taxonomy (GTDB): domain Bacteria; phylum Bacillota; class Clostridia; order Oscillospirales; family Oscillospiraceae; genus Sporobacter. The sequence continues at coordinate 4,319,737 of OY776214.1, forward strand.
CACCAAGCTTTTGCTCTCTTCCGGCGATGATCTCAGCAGAACAGCGTTGAGCTATGGGGACGATATTGGCAAGTCTCTCGCCTCCACCGGCGACAAAATGATTGACGACTGGTACGGTCTCGTCGACGACACCGTCGACGGCGCGGCCAGCTCCTGGGACGACGTGGCAAACGCCTTGGACGATGTGGCCGACGACGCCCTTGCAGCTAAACCCAACACGGGATATAATGGAAGTGCGGGCAATAATTCAAAGAAAACATTTGCAAACAACCCATTTGATGATGCGGGTAACTTAAAAGCTGATGTTAAATATCAAACAGGTGAGTTCAATTATAACTACGAAACAGACTCTTTAGGACGGATAGAAGTATTTCAAGCAGATGATTTAAAACTTACCGAACGAACAGACCGATTGACTTATAATCCAAATACACCTGGCAAATTGCCAGGTGATCATGCAGGGCATTTAGCGGGAGATAGATTTGGTGGCTCTCCTTATCTTGACAACTTAGTTTCACAATCATCTGATATTAATTTAAGCCAATATAAGAAAATAGAAAACCAGTGGGCCAAGGCAATCGCAGAAGGAATAAAAGTTCAAACTCAAGTGAATGTTAGATATCAAGGCAATAATTCAAGACCATTTAAGTTCATCATCGACTATATTATTGACGGAGAACTTTTTTCACAAACCTTAATAAATTAGGAGGCACTTATGGATAAAGTATTTGAGGATTATTTTAGTGAGCTACAAGCGGATATGGTATCAATATGTTTAGAATATGCCTCTAAAAAGGCAGATATGATATACATCTATTGTTCTTGTGAAGCAAATATGATATCAAGCAATTTCTTTTATTGTATCAATGGTAATATAGTTAGAAAGCATAAATTGAATGACGCACTCAAACCGAAAGAAAATGGATTTTCATATGATATATCTCCAAATAGACAAAGTGCCACTTTGAATATCCTTAATGAAGACATTGAGAAAATCACTGAACTTTGTGAAAAATATAATCGGAAGATGCCAACAGAAATGAAACTTGTTTACAATGTAAAGGAGAATAATTTGATTGCCAACTACAAATATGATTTAATTTATTCAACCGATCCCGAAAAAACTGCAGATAATGTTGCAAATGAGTGGTTTGATGAAATTATCTGCGAGAATACTTTTTAAGTCATTTCTCAGCAGGCGTTATTATGCCTAGCATTTTCCCCAAATCAACTCTAAAGCTTCTAACACCCCCGCCGTCGGCGGGGGTGTTGCTTTGTTCCGACGGGGCCGACGTCACACGCGACACGGTCGCCGGCAAGATTGAGGACGCAACCGGCTCCGAGCTGCTGGATAAGGTACAATAAGTTGCGCAAATTAAAAATTGGATAAAAAAGGACAAGTTTGCAGTCTTTTTGGTAGAATCAAGTTACCACACCAAACTCACCGAAAGGAGACTGCAAACATGTCCGAGAAAATTGTACAGCTAAACGAGGAAATCATCAAGGGTGAACTAAAGGAACTCGTCCGCAGCAGCGTTGAGGAGACGCTGAACAACCTTCTTGAACAAGAAGCCAATGAACTGACAAATGCGGCGAAATATGAGCGCACAGAGGCTCGCCAGGGATACCGGGCCGGACACTATGATCGGAACCTGACAACGACCTCCGGAGAAGTCACGCTGAAAGTACCCAAGCTCAAGGGCGTACCATTTGAAACGGCCATTATTGAGAGATATCGGCGGCGTGAAAGCTCGGTAGAAGAGGCCCTGATCGAAATGTACCTGGCCGGCGTTTCTGTCCGGCGCGTGGAGGACATTACGGAAGCGCTTTGGGGTACAAAGGTATCACCATCAACAATCAGCGAGCTGAATAAGAAGGCGTATGTACATATAGAGGACTGGCGTAATCGTCCGCTACAGGGCGGTAAATACCCATACGTCTATGTAGACGGCATCTATCTACGTCGCAACTGGGGCGGCGAGTATGAGAACGTCAGTGTCCTTGTTGCAATTGCAGTTAATGAGGACGGCTACCGCGAGGTCCTCGGGGCCGCCGAAGGCATGAAAGAAGACAAGGCTAGCTGGACGGAATTCTTCAAGTGGCTGAAAAGCCGTGGCTTAGAGGGTGTCAGACTGGTCGTCGGTGACAAATGCATGGGTATGCTTGAAGCCGTCGGAGAGGTATTCCCAGAAGCTAAATACCAGCGCTGCACGGTTCATTTTTACCGCAATGTTTTTTCGGTTGTTCCACGTTCAAAAGTAAAGATCGTTGCTAAAATGCTTAAGGCCATCCACGCCCAGGAGAGCAAATCAGCAGCTAGAGAGAAGGCCCAAATGGTTGTTGCCGCACTGCGAGAAATGAAACTTAAGGAAGCTGCAGCCAAGATTGAAAACGGCGTTGAAGAGACGCTGGCCTATGCCGACTTCCCTTTCGAGCACTGGACAAGAATTCGAACCAACAATGTCATTGAGCGACTAAACCGCGAGATCCGGAGACGCACACGGGTTGTTGGCACCTTTCCGGATGGCAACTCGGCGCTGATGCTCGTCTGTGCAAGGCTTCGCCATGTCGCCGGAACCCAATGGGGCAACAAAAAATATATGAATATGAAACACCTTGAGAATACCGGCATCACGCCGGATTCAATAGCTGGATGACTAGCGTTCTACCAAGGCTGCAAACTAATTTGCGCAAAACTCTTGACGGTACCAGCTGCTGAGTAAGCTGTACGAAAAAGGCATGTCTACAGCCGATATCGTGGCGCAGACCTTAGCCACCGGCGGCGCTTCCAGCCTGGGGAGCTTGGGCAAGGGACTTATCACCGTTGCCAAATCCTTCGGCGACGATTTCCTCCGCACGTTTATCAAAACCTACGGCGACGACGCCGTGCGGGCCATTGCCGCCTATGGAGACGATGCCGCCAAGCTGGCCTTGAACAGCGCGGACGACGCCACCAAGCTTTTGCTCTCTTCCGGCGACGATCTCAGCAAGGCAGCGTTGAGCTATGGGGACGATATCGGCAAGCCTCTCGCCTCCACCGGCGACAAAATGATTGACGACTGGTACGGTCTCGTCGACGACACCGTCGACGGCGCGGCCAGCTCCTGGGACGACGTGGCCAACTCATTGGACGATGTGGCCGACGACGCCCTTGCAGCTAAACCCAACACAGGATATAATGGAATAGATTTACCCGGGACAGATATTGATTATTCAAAGTTTAATTTTAACAAGTACCTGCGTGATCAAATCGGCGCTCCCCCTTCCAGTATGATTGACCCGCATGCGCATCACATCCTGTTTAAGGAAGGCAACGGCATGGCGCAAAAAGCGCTCGTCCAGGAAGGACAAGCTTTACTTAGAAATTATGGTATAGATCCGATTTTCGGCTTCGAAAATCTTACATGGGCACCCAACAGAATAGTCGGTCAGCATGACATTAAGGCATTAACAAATGTTGTGGACAAACTAAAGGAAGTGGAAAGTGCTTTAGGGGATTATGATGATATCGTCGAAATGCTAAAAAAACTCGGTAATGAAGCAGCTTGGAGGCTAAACAAAAATGGATGAAAAGAAATATGTAAAGCAAATACGTTCGGCTATTAAAAACGGAGATTTGAAAGCAACCTCAGAGCTCTTGTCATCTGGAAGTAACCTTTTTCATTATATTACTCCTTTTGGGACATGGTTACACACTGCTTCATCATACGGAAAACTCGATATTGTTCAGTACTTATTAGTTCAAGGAATGGATATAAACAAGCAAGCTGGCGTTTATAACAGTGCCGCGATTCAAGAAGCAGCGTCCGAAGGTCATTATAACGTAGTAAAATTTCTTTTATCGCAAGGCGCCGAGTTAGATATAAGTGAGCCGAAGAAAAACCCCCTTTTTGGTGCAATACTAAGCGGCAACAAAGATATCGTAAAGCTCCTTTTAGACAGTGGTATTGACGCCTCGGTACGATATACGGGCGACTATATGCAAAACATGGACGCATATGATTTTGCTATCGAGCGAGGCCAAACAGAAATAGCCGAAATGCTCCTGCCGTATAGAAAATAAGTATCATGAAACTCACACCCCCGCCGTCGGCGGGGGTGTTGCTTTGTTCGCACACCGAACAGGGCCGACGTCACACGCGCCACGGTCGCCGGCAAGATTGAAGAATCAACCGGCTCCGAGCTGCTGAGTAAGCTGTACGAAAAAGGCATGTCAACAGCCGATATCGTGGCGCAGACCTTAGCCACCGGCGGCGCTTCCAGCCTGGGGAGCTTGGGCACGGGACTTATCGCCGTTGCCAAATATTTCGGCGACGATTTCCTCCGCACGTTTATTAAAACTTACGGCGACGACGCCGTGCGGGCCATTGCCGCCTATGGAGACGATGCCGCCAAGCTGGCCTTGAGCAACGCGGACGACGCCACCAGGCTGTTGCTCTCTTCCGGTGATGATCTCAGCAAGACAGCGTTGAGCTATGGGGACGATATTGGCAAGCCTCTCGCCTCCACCGGCGACAATATGATTGACGACTGGTACGGTCTCGTCGACGACACCGTCGACGGCGCGGCCAGCTCCTGGGATGACGTGGCCAACTCATTGGACGACGTGGCCGACGACGCCCTTGCAGCTAAACCCAACACGGGATATAATGGAATAGATTTACCCGGGGCAGATGATTGATTATTCAAAGTTTAATTTTAACAAGTACCTGCGTGATCAAATTGGAGCTCCCCCTTCCAGTATGATTGACCCGCATGCGCATCACATCCTGTTTAAAGAAGGCAACGGCATTGCGCAAAAAGCGCTTGTCCAGGAAGGACAAGCTTTACTTAGAAATTACGGTATAGATCCAATTTTCGGCCTCGAAAATCTTACATGGGCACCCAACAGAATAGTCGGTCAGCATGATATCAAGGCATTAACAAATGTTGTGGATACTCTTAAGTTAGTTGAAGAATTAGGCGGAACACAAGAATACTTAAAGAAAAAACTCATTAATGCACTTAGGGAGCTTGGTGAACAAGCAGCCACTAGGAGGTAACCTTAATGGATAATAAACAAATTATTCGGGACATTTTTGACGCTATTGAAGAAAAGGATTTAAGTCGTGTAGTAACCTTATTTGATGCCTACCCTGATTATTTAAAAGTAATAACACCATTTGGCACATGGTTGCATGTTGCTTCATCAGAAGGCGCACTTAAGATTGTAAAACTACTTGTTCGTTTAGGAGTTGATGTAAACGCAATCGGCGGCACATTCAACGCTTGTGCAATAAATCGCGCGGCAAGTCGTGGACACTATGATATTGTCAAATATCTATTATCATGTGGTGCAATAATGGACATGACCGAACCAGATAGAAATCCTTTATTCGCTGCAATATATGGCGGACATAAAGATATCGTAAAGCTCCTTTTAGACAGTGGCATCGACGCCTCTGTACGATATACGGGCGACTATATGCAAAACATGGACGCCTATGACTTTGCTGTCGAGCGAGGCCAAACAGAAATAGCCGAAATGCTCCTGCCGTATAGAAAATAAGTATCATGAAACTCACACCCCCGCTTCGGCGGGGGTGTTGCTTTGTCTGCACACCGACGGGGTCGACATCACACGCGGTACGGTCGCCGGCCAGATTGAGGACGCAACCGGCTCCGAGTTGCTGACCAAGCTGTACGAAAAAGGCATGTCAACAGCCGATATCGTGGCGCAGAACTTAGCCACCGGCGGCGCTTCCAGCTTTGGGAGCTTGGGCAAGGGCCTTATCGCCGTCGCCCAAGCCCTCGGCGACGATTTTGTCCGCGCATTTATCAAAACCTACGGCGAGGACGCTGTGCGGGCACTTCTGATGCGGGATATTAAAACGATTGCTTCGAGAAATATCAAGCCGCCGTTTTATATCTTGGGCCATCCGGCTCAGGCTCTCTTGCTCAGGTATAGGGTACTGCCGGAAAAGAGCAGCAGCGTTAACAATAAGTATAAAGGAAACCATAGCTGTGTGTTGATGACAACAATTTTTAACGACAAAAAGGAATAAAAAACAATAGTAATAAATACCGTGAGTAAAAGCGTAGCAAGGGCCCCGCGAGATATATCCGAAAACTGTTTTTCGTCATACCAGTCAATGGGTTTTTCTTTTCGCTTGGTAAAAAACCAGTAAGCGGCGGCCAATCCATAGGGGATAAGGAAAATGATGCAAATCATGAAAAATAAACCGTTCAGATATGACTGCGATACGCCCGACCAAGTCAACAGAAATAAGCAAACAAATCCCAGGACTGCCGATATAATGCCGATCTGGTTAACCGTGAGGAAAAGCGCTTCATCTTTTTTGGCAATTATTGTGCCTGTGTTTTTTGCAAGTGCCGCGTTGGATGCAGCACACTGAATCAGCAAAAGCACAGTAAACAGGATGTGAACGGCATGCCCCGCAAATACAATCTGCCACTCGCCGGAAGTATCAAAGCCAACCTTGTATTCATGGCCTATATCGCTCAACATCATTACGTCCGCAGCTAATAGAAACAGCGACAAAAAACCCACGACAAATGCGATTGCTCTCACTAAATTGTCTTCTTTGAAATGATGGAACTGTGCGACAAGCGTGAATAATCCAACTATATGAGCAAGCCCGATAATAATCAGAAAAGCAGCAACCGTCGCTCCCATCCGCTCCTGAATGGCAGCACCAGACTCAATTGCGCTTTTAATGTCCGAAAGCATAAAAATATTACCTGCCAAAAGGCCGAGCGACGCTAAGCTCATTATTATTGAAATACGATTTATCATTTTCATACTACTATTCCTCCGAGTTTTCATCTTTTACGATGAAAAAGATTTCTTCCACGGTTTTCCCAAAAAAACTGGCAATTTTAAGTGCCAGCAGTGTAGAAGGCATAAACTTGCTTGTCTCGATCGAATGTATGGTGAGCCTAGTTACGCCTACTTCATTGGCAAGCTCTTGTTGGGTCATTTCGCCCCGCTCAAACCGGTATTTTCTAACGTTGTTTCCCAATTTCATATCGACTATCCCCCTAATACCGTCATTGCCTTTTTTGGAAATGACCGTATTTTTTTATTTAAGTGACGTAAAGGAAACGGCATCTCCCGTGACAACCCCCCCGATAATGCATATTACACTATACTCAGAATATAGGATACTATACCCTCATGTCAAGAAATAATTCCGAATTTGCAGCTTGACACCAAGTATAGTATTATATATACTGTGTATAGTTTTATATACTTTCGGTTGAGACGCCGAGGACGGATGCGCTCTTCAGTTGGCGTTGGAACGCATTATTTCTCAGAAAATCTTATGTGTTTAAGGAGTATAATTTATGAGTAATGCCATCGAACTGAATAATATCAGCAAAAAATATAGAACATCTTTCGCGCTAAATAACTTGAACATGTCGGTACCGCAGGGTGTTGTATATGGTTTGCTCGGCAGGAACGGGGCCGGCAAAACAACAACGCTCCGGATAATTATGGGGCTGGTCAAGCCCAACGCCGGGAGTGTACATGTTTTTGGAAAAGACGCGGCGAAAGACAGAGTATCTGCGTTAAGAAATATCGGCGCAATCATTGAAAGCCCCGGCTTGTACCGTAATCTTAACGCCAGGCGGAACCTTGAAATCACCGCCGATCTTTACAGTGCCGACAAAAAACGTATTGATGAAGTGGTGGCTATGGTGGGCCTTTCGGGTGTCGGCTATAAGAAAGTGAAGGGTTTTTCCACCGGCATGAAGCAGAGGCTGGGTATTGCCAACGCACTTATCCATTCACCGCAAATACTGATACTTGACGAGCCGACCAACGGGCTTGATCCGGAAGGTGTTAATCAGCTGAGGGGCCTGATCAAGACGCTTTCAGCTCAGCTAAACATTACTGTAATAATGTCCAGCCACATACTCTCTGAGGTGCAGCAGTTGGCTGACTACGTCGGAATTATAGATAAAGGCAATCTGGTTGAGCAGTTATCTATGAATGAGCTTAATATCACAGGGCAAAATCATTTGCTCCTGGAAGTCGATAAGCCCGATGAAGTAGCCAAGATTTTATGTGAAAGGAAAATAAATTATACGGTTTTGGGCAATGAGCTCAAAGTATTCTGTAAAAAAGAAGAAAACGAAAAGATAAACGCCCTGATGTCTTCAAAAGAAATAAGGATATCAAACATGAGTTCGGTTAAAAACAGCCTGGAAGACCGGTTTATGTCGATAATAGACCGGAATCAGTAGCCTTATAGGAGGTATTGTGATGCTCAGATTAGTAAAAAATGAATTCAAAAAATACAGCAATTCATACATAAATACCATCGCTTTTGCCGCGATGCTATTCCCCGTGTTGTTTACTTCTCTCATATATTATTTCAGTGACAGTTTCGCATTCACATGGTATGCATACATCAACAGCCTGCATTTGTTCTATGGTATATTTCTCGGTGCGTTAATTCCGTCTTTTATCGCGATTTTCTCGATCTATTATGAATTTAAAGAGGGCACGATAAAAAATCTTCTTACCTCTCCTCATAGCCGAACGCAGATTATCGTTTCAAAAACGCTTTACATTTCAATATTCGTCGTTGCTTTGTATATTGCGGCGGCCGTCCTTGTTATTCTTTCCGGCATGCTTATCGGTCTGGAAACTTCTTTTTTGGACGTTGTAAACGGTCTTAAAAAAATTATTGTACCTGGTATGGCAACCGTGATTCTTGTTCCCATGATGATCTACTTCACACTTGTTTTTAGAAGTTTCGTTGTCCCTGTTGTGATAACTTTTTTAGGAACGGTTGTCGGCATCCCGATAATTAACCTGGGGAAATCCTATTTTTATCCATGGATGCTGCCCTCAAACTTTTTTTTCAGAGTGAGTAATCCGAAAGCCGGGAGTTATTTAATGCCTGTTGTTATCTTCGTGCTGTTTGTTGGATTATTCTTTATTCTTTCAACCATCAAATTCAGAAAAATGGATTTTGATGATTGAGTAATGCAAATAAATTGGCTCAGACCTTAGCCACCGGCGGCGCTTCCAGCTTTGGGAGCTTGGGCAAGAGACTTATCGCCGTTGCCAAATCCCTCGGCGACGATTTCCTCCGCACGTTTATCAAAACCTACGGCGACGATGCCGTGCGGGCCATTGCCGCCTACGGGGACGATACGGCCAAGCTGGCCTCGAGCAACGCGGACGACGATAATATCGATTTAGGAAAGAAGATATTTACAGGCGATAATGCGATCCTGGCAGTTACATATGGTGCCGTTCGGTATATATGTGTCGAAATAATAAGTTTTTTGTCAAATTATCGGTTAGGTGTGTTATAATCTCCCTGCTGGCTCCGAGACGGATGCCATATTCGGGCGGCCATGATGCGAACACCCATCATAGCACAGCGGCAGGAGGGCTAAAGCCGAATGACGGTCTGCGATCACGGACAAAAAGACTTATGGAACGAGCTGATCGGCGCGGATGACGAAGTCTATTATCACTGGGGCTATTCCGACGCTTTTTATAAGATCGGCAGCGGCATGCCGACGCTTTTTTATCTGAGCGACGGCTATACGAGAATCTATAACGTTTTAATGATGCGGGAGCTTTGGAAGCTCGAACCGTTTGAAGATTTCACGGGATATTATGACGTTGCGACGCCTTACGGGTACGGTGGCACATCGATGAAGGGCCCGCCGAACGAGGCGCTTTTAAAGCAGTTCTTCGATGAAATGAGCGTGTATCTGAAACAGCAAAAGGTGGTAGCCGAATATTCGCGGCTTGATCCCGTCATCGGAAATGTCTCGCTGTATGACGGCCAGCCATACGACTGTTCTGATTACTCCAAGACAGTCTGCATTCGCCTGCAGTCGCCGGATCAAATCTGGAATGATATGAAAAGCTCATGCCGCAACAGAATCCGCAGCGCCTGCGCCTCCGACATTACGGTCACATCCGGATTAGACGCGCGGTTAATGACGGAATTCCGTGTCGTTTACGAGAAAACAATGAAGCGACGCCAAGCCAAGCCCTATTATTTCTTTAACGACGCGTTTTTCGAAAGCATTTTATCAAACCTGACCGGACACACAAAAATATACCTGGCCCATCATGACGGCGTCGTGGTTTCAGCCCTGCTCATTTTGTATTCATCCGGGAATGCTAAAAGCCATCTCGGCGGCAACCTCGCCGAATATATGCATCTCAACGCCAACAATCTTCTTCATTTCGAAGCCGCCAAAGACCTCTTGTCAATGGGCTGCGGCACACTTTTAATGGGCGGCGGTTATGGCGGCACGGATGACTCATTGCTCCAGTTTAAAAAAACATTCGCTCCGGGTGGCGTACTTCCAAGCCACACAGCCCGACGGATTCACGACCCGGAAACATACGACAAGCTGGTTCACACTAAAGTGCGTTTATGCGGTCCGGCGCAGGACAGCTCCTATTTCCCTGTTTACCGGGCCTGATGCCCCGGACGCTGTTTGAGGCCGCCTTGTCTCAGTACGTGTTTAAACGTAACCGAATATAATAGCCGGAAGTACGGCTCGATCCAGGCGCTTTGTTTGTTCAAAGTGCCTTTTACTTGTTAATAAGCGCACTAAAATTCCGATATATAATAAAGATGCACATTGAAACCAAAATACTTGTAAAGGATCCTTTATGATAAAGCCTTTGTTGAAGACGTTCAAGCTCATCGTGATAATGCTCTGCACCGCAGCGGTTCTATCCGTCCCAGCTTATTTCATATATCGGAATGTTAAGGATATCATCATCAACGAGCTGGCTAAAAACGCTATAAATCTTGCCGCAACGATTTCCGAATTTGCCGAGCTTAATTTTGACAACTATCAAAATATACCGATTAGCAGCTTCGAAAGCTTCAGCGCCGAGCTCAGCCTGCATCCGCACGCCTCCGGGTTGCAGGTTCAAGACGCCGGCTCATCGAATAGCGCTGCTTTTTTTCAGGAAAACGCGTGGGACATCGGTGCAAGCACGCCCGACGGAGCCGAAAAGCCGTTTCAGGACAAGCTCACAGCGGTTTTTGCCGACCTTATGGCGGCGACCGGTGCTCAGGCCATTTACATCGAACGACGGCTTTCGGATGAAAACAAAGCATATCTCATCAACGAGGACGACCCGAATAAATCCAGGTATACCGCCAGCCGACTTACCGAGGCTGAGTTGCTTGCATTTAACAACGGCATAACGGTTCCGAGTAGTGTTTTAAGCGACGAAACGGTTGGCGATTATATTGCCGGCTATGCGCCTATTAAGAGCCCGCTGAACGATAAAGTCGTCGGAATTGTCGTCGTTGAGTACTCTTTAAATCATTTTCACATGATCACCGACAGTCTCCAGAATATTATGATTTTCAGCTTCAGCGTTATTATTTTACTGACAGCCATCGTTTTCTATCTGCTGCTAAAAAGCCGTCAGAAGTATTATGAAAAGGATTATCTGACAGAGCTGTGCAATAAAAGCTACTTTTTAAAAAAACTCAAAATGCTGGTCCATCTGTCCAAGGACATTCACAAGCCGCTGTCACTCATCATGCTTGATATCGATCATTTTAAAAAAATCAATGACACCTATGGACACGTAGCCGGCGACAAAATATTGAAATCCGTATCCGAAACAATCCGCGCCCAGACCCACGACAGCGATTTGTGCGCGCGCTACGGCGGCGATGAGTACGTCGTATTACTGTCTAATTCCAATATGGCTCAAGCCGCTGCCGTAGCCGAAAGGATTCGCCTGAAAACGGCACTGTTTGATCACCTGGTCGATTATCCTGTTGACCATTCGCGGCACCTCGTTACGCTGAGCATCGGCGTGGCCCAGCTGGATGAGCACATGACCCCGGAAAGCCTCTTGGAAGCCGCAGACGAGGCAATGTATGCCTCAAAAAACACCGGAAAGAACAAGGTAACAATCTATCGGCCTGAAAAAGCACCGCAAACAATTCTCTGTCCGTAGCGGACACGTCTGGGATATGATGGCATTTTAAAACCCCTGCTCAAAAATCAAGCCGCGGTACGCCATGTCGGCGCTGCCAGGCGAGGCGTATCAACTTACAAGGCCTTCTGCTTGTGCCAGATGCACAAACAGAAGGCCTTTATTTCTGACCGTCAGTATGAATACATAATTTTATAGCAAGCTTATAATGAGAATTAGTTATAATCATCACATTCTCCCCCAGCAAGGAGGTTCTCATTAGATATTTTGCCGATAGTGCCGACACTCATTCGAGCTTAAGCCGATAGCGTAGGATCTCGTAGGATAAAATCATCGGCAGCAGGATATCGTTATCGGCCGGATCAATTCCCGAAATTTCCGTTATGCGTCCGAGCCGGTACAAAAGCGTATTTCGGTGGATCTTCAGTTCATCAGCCGCCGAAGAAAGGCTCCGGCTGTGCCGGAGATAAACATACAGACTTCTAAAAAAATCACTGCCGTTTGTCTTATCGTATTCATATAGCATAACGGCCTCGTACAGACAGAAAACCCTCAAGTCAAATTCGCGGCTGCAGATTTTAAGCAGCAGCGGCAGCGAATAATTGTCGAACGCATACAGGCAGCGGCCCGGATCGAGTATCATACCCAGCTGCATAGCCGCCGACAGCGCCCGGCTCTGCTCGTAAATCGACCCGAAGCTTTGGAACTTGCGGCTTACGGCCGCCTTATCGTGACGTTCCTTTACATATTTCTCAAGGTTTTTAAGCGCCACTTTTAAATCGTACCGGATCTGAGCGGCACACAAAACAATCATGCCATTATCGTCGTTTTCTACGCTGACGCTCCCGGGAAAGAAGCTCTGCGCCGAAGCGAAGGTATATTGAGCCGTATTCATCGTCACGTTTTCCGGGCTAACCTGAATTTTTATAATATAGTAACCGTCGTCCTTGCCCCAGTTCATCTGACTCAGGTACTGGGCGTGGATTTCCTCGTTATATTTTGTACCCTCCAGAAGCGCGCGAACGATTTGCTCCACCTTGTTCGCCGACGTCGGCTTCCCACGCGGATTCTTGAACGCGTAATGATCGACAACCTGTGTGACCTGCTCCACCAGAATGGTCTGCGCCATATCGACCGGCGTAAAAACCTCATGGACGACAAGACAGGCGGCGATTTGTCCACCCTCATAGATGTTTTTTGAAAAATACCGGACCGGTATTTCCTCCAGCTCAAACAGCAGCGTTTCCCGGCTCCTGTTGATCAGCCGGTCGTACCCCTTGTTTTTCATGGCGGTCATGATTCGGATATCAATATATCCCGTGTCCAGAACAACTTTAAAATAATCCGGCATAAGCTCACGGACGGCGTTATCGCTTGTCTCGATAAACCGCATACGCAGGTCGTTGATGGTAATAGGATTATTGAAAAAACGCGCGCCGATGCTTAAAACCGTCCGGAGCGATTCGTTTCTGGCGACCGCGGCATTGAGCTCGCTGTCGATCTCATTATAACGGTAAAAAATCTCCTCAATGGCATTGACCAACTCAGGGACCGTAAGATTTACATATATAGCGCCGCTGATCTTCGGCGTACCGGGAAGTCCCGTGATAAAAAGGTGCGCCGGCAAATGGGATGCGCGCCCGACAGTGCCGGGAGAACCAATATATAAAACGTCCTGCCTGTACGGCTCATCGCGGAGAAAACGGATACCGGCAATGTCGGCATGTTCATCCGAATGATCGTTACGCACGATTTCAGGCGGCCTGGGGTTTTGAAGCAGCTCATAAACGATCAGAGCGACGGACAACTTCATATTTGTCACCTCAGCACAAATCATATCAGTCATGTAAAAAAAATACAAGTGTCAATCAGAATAGACTAACCGCATCCTTACGCCCTCGTTGAAACGTTCTGAGAAATCAGAACTACAAATAACAAAGGAGTAATGAAATGAAAAAGACAGTCGCAATTGTTCTGGCACTACTGATGGTTTTCACCCTGTTCGCTTGCAGTCAAACCGCCGACGCGGACAGCGAATCGCCGTCCGCCTCCGCCCCGGCTTCCCCGGAACCCTCATCCGCCCCGGTTTCTCAGGCGCCTTCCTCGGAAGAACCGGCAGCGACGTCGTCGGATTCCGGCGGCTTCGTTATTCCCACCGTTGATTTCAAAGCACCGACCGATCCATTCTCGCGCGATACATATAAGATTGTCAACCTGAACATCGCCCAAACGCCGTTCGGCGCTTTTATGGACGAGTGCTATGCGCAGCTGGGCAAAAAGCTCAATTATGAATTTACCACGTTGGCCTTCAATGCCGATATAGACCTTTTCATGACCAATATTGAAACCTGCGCGGCTCAGGGGTACGACGGCATGATTCTCCAGGGCGACTACACAACGCAGGACCGCATCTTCGAAATCGTGGCTGAAAACGATATCAATTTCATTCCCGGCATGTCGCCCTTTGTAGACAGCGACAATAATTACGTCATGTCCTCGGTCGTCATGGACAGTTATGACCTCGGCGGCGACGCGCTGCAGTTCATGGTGGACAACTTCGGCAAATACGCCGACGGCTCTATCGACTTCAAGGAGATCGGCTTTATCACCATCACCTTCTCCACTGTTACAGACCTCAACGCCCGCGTGGAAGGCGCGCTGTCCCGATACACCGAGCTTTATCCCGATCTCGTCGAAACGAATTACTTCGCCACTGACACGGTCAACGCCGGCGTCAACGCGGTGACGGCCCAGGCCGCCTACGACCCCGTAGCCGCCACGGTCTCGGCTCATCCCGAAATGAAGGGCTGGATGGTCTTCGGCTCCATAGAGGACTTTGCGGCGGGTTCGGCGCGCGCTTTGGAAGAGCTCGGCAAGAAGGGCTCCGCCGTCGTCACCTCCTGCGCTGTTACAACGCTGATGAGCCAATGGGCCTCCGGCTACGAGGGCGTGTGGGTCGGCGGCGTCGACACACCGCCGATCCAGTGGGCGGACGCCACAATCAATGGACTTCTGGCTATTATCGACGGCACAGCGACACCTGAGACGCTGTGGGAAAACCTGCGCGAGGCCGGCCAGACGTATACCGTTATCAAGCTGCCGTATACCGTCGTTGAAAAAGACTTTTATGCGGATTACCAAGCGGCCTGCAATGCCTACATCGAAACACAGTACCCCGGCTAAAATCAATTTTTCCTTTCTTCATTTTCTTCTTCATAAATCCACAATACTCAGCAGGAGAAAGGCCCGCCGTTACCAGCGGGCCTTTCTCCTCAGACTGTAGAAAAAGCCGCTTCTGCGGCTTTTTCTACAAATTATGGTTTTTCATTATGGCAGCGGTCGGCGAGCGTATTCCTTCGGCCGCCAGCCGTCAAGCGGCAGGCGCTGCATCGCGCCGAATATCTTGTTTTTAAGGTCCGGATACTGCACGCCGAGGGTCTTGATCAGTGTTTTAACCTCTTCGCGCTTTGACTTGCCATTCATCGGGCATGGATTATGAACAACCGGGAGATTGTGGCGCTTCACAAGCCCCTGTATGGTGCCCTCCCCCACGTATAAAAGCGGCCTGATCTGCGTGACGCCTGTCCGGCTCATAAATGTAACGGGTTCAAAGCAGCCGATCCGTCCCTCAAAAAACAGCGACATCAAAAATGTCTCTACGGCGTCGTCATAATGATGCGCCAGGGCGACCTTTTTGATCCCCAGCTCCAGCGCCAAGTCATTGAGCGCGCCTCGGCGCATTTTTGCGCACAGTGCACACGGATTTTTTTCCATCCGTTCTTCAAAAATGAGCTTGCCAACCTCGCTTTCACGGATTGTGTACGGCACCTCCAGCCGGTCACACAGCTCCTTGACAGGCGTAAATTCCATGCCTTCAAAGCCCATCGACAAGGTTATGGCATGCAGATTAAACTGCTTGGGATAATAAACGCTCAGGCTTTTCATCGCGCACAGCAGAGCGATGGAATCCTTCCCGCCCGACACGCACACGGCGATTGTTTCACCGTCGGAGATCATGTCGTAGTCCTCTACGCAGCGCCGCACGAGCCCGGCCACCTTATTCATAGTCATACCAGCTTCCATTTTGTATATATTAAAAAGTAAAATTGAACTTGAGCATTCAGTAGTTAATCAGAGCATTTTGAAGCATTCCGGAGTTGATAATAAGCTAAATTAAAAAACTATTGACTTCGATTTGTTGTTATGTTATAAAAGTAAAGCACGATTTAGTCGGGAAACAACAGGTATTGTAACGCGTCCCGGCCTTTTTTGTCAAAATAATATTCAAACATTAAACTGTCATTATGGGGGATAGATCATGTCAACTACTCTGGCTAAAAAGGAAACCGTCACTCGTGAATGGTTCATCCTTGACGCAGCCGGCAAGCCGCTCGGCCGTACGGCAGCGCAAGCGGCCGTTATTCTGCGCGGCAAGCATAAGCCGACGTATACGCCAAATGTCGACTGCGGCGATTTCGTCATCATCATCAATGCGGCCGAAGCCGTGCTGACCGGAAACAAGCTCCAGCAAAAATACTATCGCCGTCACAGCGGCTGGGTCGGCGGTCTCAAAGAGATCCAGTACAAAAAAATCATGGAAGAGCGCCCGGAGCTGGCTATGCAGCTGGCCGTGCGCGGCATGATGGCCAAAAACAACCTCAATCGGAATGCTTTAAAGCGCCTGCGCGTCTTCAAAAACGCCGAGCATAAGCACGAAGCGCAAAAGCCAACCGTCTGGACTCAGGAATAAGGAGGAACGTCAATGTATACAAGCAAAAAGCCTTACATGTACGGCACCGGCAGAAGAAAGTCCTCCGTCGCCAGAGTCCACCTCTTCCCCGGCGGAACAGGTACGATCACCATCAACGGCCGTGACATCGATGATTATTTCGGCCTCGAAACGCTCAAGCTCATCGTCCGTCAGCCGCTGGCCACAACAGACATGGCCGCCAAGGTTGATATCACCGCCAAGGTCGTCGGCGGCGGCGTTACCGGCCAGGCCGGCGCAATCCGCCACGGCATCGCCCGCGCCCTCTTGCAGGTCGACGAGGGCTACCGTCCGGCCCTTAAGGCCGCCGGCTTCCTCACGCGCGACCCGAGAATGAAAGAGCGTAAAAAATACGGCCTCAAAGCCGCACGCCGCGCGCCCCAGTTCTCCAAGAGATAGTCTGCAAGATTTTCAACGATATCAAAAGCTATTCAAGTATACAGAAGATACCCGACGTTATTCAATGACGTTCGGGTATCTCTTATTATCCAGTAAACCATTGTGGACTTTACAATGTGACAATGCTATCATGTATGTAATATTCTGTATATTGGGAGGTGTTATATAATGACTCTAAGAATTGAGAGTTTGATTTTAAGTTGCATCGGATATAGCAAACGAGGTAGTACATTGAAATCAATACTATCAAGTTGTGATTACCTAAATAGAGGTGTCCTTGATAGAAATACACTCCAAAAAAATCTAAATCTGCTTTTAAAAAATGAATATATCTCAGTAGCAGATAACCGGTATTATACTACGGAAAAGGCAAAACAATTTTACATGAGACATCGGCAAAAAGGAGAAGGCTGTATTGCGGAATGGTTAAGGTTGTCTGAATTGCTGGCTAAAGAGTTGAAAACTTCTGAAGTCAAAGATAAAATTTATATATCTGAGGATTCTTATCAAAAAGCTCTCAAGTAATAATCCGTAAAGTAAGACATATACTTGTCGCAGATTTGTCGCAACTGCGTGCGGACGATATTAAACGACGCATAAAATATCGGAAGATATTCGATGCACCGGCAAGGCTACAAGGTTATTTGAAATTTACAAAATATTTTGTAAATCTATTGACCTTCACGGAACGTCATAGAGTATAGTCGTCCTATCAAGAGCAGGAGGCCAGATGGTATGAAAACCGTAAAGGAAGTGTCGGAACTCACCGGCATCAGCGCGCGCACGCTTCACTATTATGATGAAATTGGATTGTTTCCTCCCACGGACAAGAGTGAAGCGGGATACCGGCTTTATGACGATAAAGCCTTGGTAACTTTACAGCAGATACTGTTCTTTCGTGAGTTTGATATTCCTCTGAAAGAAATCAAAGCCGTCATGGAAAGCCCGTCTCTTGATAGAAATCGGATTCTGCGAATGCAGAGAGAAATGCTGGTGGCAAAGAAAGAACGTATGGAACGCCTGATTGCCAGCATGGATGACATTCTGAAAGGAGACAATAGGATGGATTTTACAGTTTTCACCAAAACAGAGATCGAGAAAATGTTTCAGCTCATGTTCGATAGTATGCCTGAGGAAATGCGCCAAACGGCCATTGGTGAATTTGGCAGCATAGAGCAGTGGAAAAAGCATTATATGGAAGTCGTATCGTCAGAAGATATGCAAAAACGCTATGCAAAAGTAGTTGAGTGGTATGGCGGGAAAGACGCCTATTTAGACACCCTCGAAAATCCGATCAGCAAAGAAGTGGCCGAAAGCTACAAGAAGCGAGAAAATGCAATCCGCCAAAAGCTGATTGAGAAACGCGGCTGCGATCTCAAATCTTTTGAAGTGAAGGAGATTATCGGTGAGTATGGTTTCGTCATGAAACAGATTTGCCAGATGAAAGAAGAAAAGGACTTGATGCTGGCGGTTGCGCAGTCCTACCGAAACCAGCAATGTCAGCAAGCAATTGATGAACAGTATGGGGAGGGTGCATCAGAGTTCTTCGCACAGGCAATAGAAGCGTTTTACCGTGATTGAATTACCATGCTCTTAATATAGTTAACGCAAATCTGACGCAACACGATATAGATATATTGATCAATGCATAGGCTGTTGTACGATATTTGATGCACAGGTAGAAGATATTAGAAGTTATTCGACATTTTTGTCCTATACCAAAGCAATTCCGAGGTGATACGAAACCAAGAGATAACCTGCACAAAGTCGCACAATATCAAGCAATACTTAAATATAGACAAGAGGCTCGACGTTATTCAATGGCGTCGGGCCTTTTTATTGATCAACTTTAAGCTTAATATTAGACTTTCACACTTCAGGTATGGTATTATTTGGACAAGTTCATAGAAAGAAGGTCCCAACATGAAGAGCAAAAGCATCGTTTTTATTCTTGTCGCTGTGCTGATTGTCGCCGGCATCTGGTCATTTATAACACAAAAAGGCTCAGGGACAATTCTTGAAGCCATAAAAGTAATCAGGGGAAATAACGTCGGCAGCATTATTTATCAGGCAGACGTTGACAATGGCGTCGTTGTCTTTTATGAAAACACTGTAGGTGATGGTGATGATGCCTATACAATCAACGCTGAGTTTATAAGACACAATCTGCTTGGATGGAAGTGGGTTTATGGCGGAGGATTTTCGGGTTGTTCCGGCCAATACTTACAAAGCATTGAGGGCACCCCATTCCCTATGATATTTGGAGAGGCTAAAAATAGTGACATCGTGCAGATTAAAATCCTTGACAAGGAGCATGATGAGACAAAAACGGTAGATATTGTAGGTACTGGTGAGTATCGGATTTGGTATGTTTTCGTTGACGAATCGGCTGGGCCAAACTTTGAAATCACAGGATTATCTCAAACCGGCGAAATCGTTGAAAGTGTCAATTTCAACGCGACGAATTTAAGTTTCTAAACATGACTGGTCATAAGAAACACCCAATTTAGCAGATGTAATTATATCTTAGTAAAACCGAACTGGAGAGCCCTAAATGGAACATAAGCACATCGAATTTCATTATAGGTCAGCAACATCCGATACGGTCATAGTGTTGCTAATTAGGACATCAAAATGTGGGTTTTAGCGTGGATGACTGCTTATAAAGCTTATAATGGATCATTTTCCGCTTCTTTCTATAATCTTATTCAAAGAATTCTACGATTATATTAATAGAAAGTCTTTGAAGTACAATGATTAATCACCCCTCAGACTATTGTTCAAAGGTCGGTGCGATAATTTGGAAAGACTACCCGAATTGATTCGGAATAATCAGAATTTCTTGTTGAGAAGGACATTAGATTACGCAAAGCTTCATGGCTACGTAAAATACACATCGACGCTGGAAGAGGCCTGGATTGGATCCATATCCGGTTTATCCGACGCGCTTATACGTTGCATTCAGCACAATATAAACATCCCCGAAATCGAGGTCGATCAGGATTTTACGGATAATCCTATAACGCACTTCGGACGTATCGAAGCTATAAAACACAGGCGGCGCGGCATTACCCTTGAAATGTTTTTGGGATTAATGAAATATTACCGCCAGTCTTATATAGATTTGATATCGGACTTAATAAAAAATCTGCAAAAGCAGCGCTTATATACATTGTGGATCAATCGTTTTTTTGACCAAAATGAAATTTCTTTCTGTAAGGAATGGAACAATCAGTCAAAAGAAACCTTATTGTCAGAACTTCAAAAAACAAACAGAGAGCTCTCCAATGAAAAAAATAAGTATTTAACTATTTTTGAAAGCATTCCTATACCCGTCATTCTTTTTGATTCCGAAAACCGTTGCGATAATATCAACTATGCAGCACAGCAGTTTCTAAATGAAAATCTCTATTCGCCCGGTTATACATATTATTCAGGCAGTGATAAACAAACCGCTGAAAATGTAATCCCCTGTTTCCACGAGGAATACCTTGCTTTTTGTCAGAGCGGCGAGCATGAAGCTACCATTGAAAAGGATTGTCAATCACCTTCGCAGGGCAAAAAAAATATCAATATAAAGTTTCATCGGATGCTTGATGTCAGCGGCAAATTTAAGGGCACAGTGATTATGTTCATCGACCAGACGGAACGCAAGCAAATCGAAGAACGGCTGCGCCATATGAGTTACTATGATATCTTGACAGATTTACATAACCGTTCATTTTATGAACAGAAAATCTCACGTTTTAGCACAGAACAGGATAATCCTGTGGGAATTGTCTCTTGTGATATTGATGGACTCAAACTCGTCAATGACAACCTGGGCCATTATGCCGGAGATCTGCTAATAAAATTAGCGGGAAACATTTTAAGGTCAAGCTTTCGGGAAAACGATACGGTTTTCAGAATCGGCGGGGATGAATTTCTGGCGCTGATCCCCTTCGGCGATGACGAAACAGTGCAAAGCGCCTGTCACACAATTCTGACAAAAATCAAACAACATAATGCGTTAAATACAAAAACGCCTATTAGTATTTCTATCGGCTGGGCCACAGGGCAGTCCTCCGATATCCTTAAGGTTATCAAAAGAGCCGACAGTAGAATGTATTCAAATAAAAAAGAAAATCACAAAAAATATAACTTGTTGTTTTTTAAACGCTTTGAGGAATATGGTAAAGAGTTATTTGTTTAATATTTACCCATTCGTTTGCACCAGATGCAATATATGCCGCAGTTTTCAAGCTTACCATTAAGTCAATGCAGATGATAGGATCAAATCGTTTGTTAAAAGCTCACTGTACGGCGGCTTGACAACAAAACGGTCTTCCGGCCAGGGGCCGGTCAGCAGCTCAAGTATGTAAGACGTTGTGGCGGGGATAATCTTTTGTTCCAAACGAAAGGTATCGGCGACCACCTTTGTGGCGCGAACGAGCGGCTCGACAGGCGAGGCCGATGTATCCAGCAGCCCGAGTGTCCTGTAGTGTCCATACATGATCCTGACGATCTCGTCCGCCTGTTCCCTGCCGTATTTTTTAACGCTGTACTGATACTCCACCCAGAGATTGCGCTCGCCGCGCATCCACCCTTCCGTCAAAAAGTACGCGGCATCCTCCCGGGCGATCTCCTCGCGTTTTTGAGGGCTGCCTATGAGCAGCGAGATACAGTCGTCCACGCGTGGCATAACGAGCTCGAAATTGGCTGTCTTCAGCCCCAGTACCGAATTGCCGCAGGTACCGAATACTAAAAATACTCGCTCGTATCCCTTGATCATATCGAGGGTTTCCTGGAGCCGTGCGTGCAGCTTTTTAGGGGTATTATGAAGGCCGGACTCAATCCAGACGACGTCTTTTTTTAGTCCGGCCTCTTCCATCGTAAAAAGCAGCTCGTCACGCAGCGTCTGGCAGGCAATCACACAGTCTTTCATATCTCTCGCTCCCTTTGCATTGACATCTTCATCAGGAATATCGAGCATCCGGCAGCCGGTCCTCCGGCCCCGGATGCTCATTGTCTTGTTCTCAGCTTTTAGGAGGGCCGATTTTCCCCGCTCGGTACGCTTTGTTGTAGCGCCGGCAGCACCGATCCTGATCTAAAAGCGCCTCGGCCGCTAAAATTGTCGCCGTCATATCCCTGTTCGTCGGGTCGACAATGGCAGAATTCATACCGGCCGACATTGCCAGCGCCAAAAACAGCTGATTGATGATTTTGCGGTACGGCATGCCATACGAGATATTGGACAAACCCGAGGTGATATTAACAGTCGGATACCGGGCTTTGATGCTTTCAATGGCCCGCATAAACTGGAGCATGGAATCGTTTACGGCGGCAAGCGCCAGTACGAGCGGGTCGATATAAATGCGCTCCGGCGGTATATCGTACGATGCGCACTTGTCAATGAGCCGAAAAGCGATTTCTGTTTTCTTCTCCGCCTGAGCCGGAATGCCGCTGTCATCACAGGTGAGGGCGATCACCTCCCACCCGCAGTCGCGGATGGCCGGCAGCAGGACGTCGCATTTTTCGCCCTCGCCGGAGATTGAGTTGACGATGCCTTTTGTTTTAAGAGCCGGCAGCAGCTCCCTTAGAAGGCGCGGATTTGGGCTGTCGATACAAAGCGGCGTATCCGTTTCTGACTGGATGATGCCGAGCAGCCACAGCATTTCCTCTTTCTCATCCTCCGGCGCGCGTCCCGCGCAAACATCCAGGTAATTCGCACCGGCGTTGATCTGCTTATGTACGAGCGCTCGGATAAAGTCCTCGTCCCGCTGGGCAATCGCAACGGAGACTGACGGAATCGCGCCGTTAATTTTCTCGCCGATAATGATCATCAGTGTCCTCCGATCAACGGATGATTAAGCCGCACCGCCGGCCCAGGCCCGGCAGGTTTTGATGGTGTCGTTGGGGTTAATGGCCCAGGCGTCGGCGCCGACGACCTTGGACACGTCGGCATTGACGGGTGCGCCGCCGATTATAATCTTGATATCATCCCGCATCCCCGCGGCCTTAAACGCCTCCACCGTCTTTTTCATGGCGTCGATGGCAAGGGTTAAAACGCCGGAGAGGGCGATGATGCTGATGCCCTGTTCCCTGGCGGCATTGATAATATCCTCAGGCTTAACGTCAATGCCGAGGTCAACAACGGTAAAGCCGCTGGCCTCCAGCATGGACCGCACGATATTTTTACCGATATCGTGAAGGTCGCCCTCAACGGTACACAAGATCATTTTTCCCAGGTCACCGCCGGAGCCGTGCAAAAGCGCGGGCCGTATAATATCCATGGCACTGCTCATCAACACACCGGCAAAAATCAGGTCGGACACGAAGTATTCCTGCGCGGCAAAGCGTTCGCCTACGATGTTCATGCCCTCCTGGCAGGCTTTCATGGCTTCCTGGACCTCAGTACCGCCGTCCTTCATAACATCGTTCATCATTTCAAGAACGATTTCTTCCTCCAGTTCCCCCATCGCTTCCCTAAGCTTGTTAAAATCCATGTTTTGATCCTCCTACTGTTATGAATCTATGTTACATGCAAATTCCGTAGATGAATTTAGCCATCAGGTCCTCAAGCGCCATAACGTCCTCACGGGCGCTTTCCGGCGTGTTGGGGAATTCCTTCACGTAATCCTCGAACGTCCGGTAGTATTTGCTCTTAAATGCCGGAACGTCGGAATGCTGGTAATCGTCCTTGTTAAACACATCCCCGGCCGGCTCCCCAGGGTTGTCGTAAACGCCGTGGGTACGTACCGTATCGCAGATGGCAATAAGCTTGTCAAGATCGACGTCCTCCAGCGTCAGGGCGCTCTTGTCAAAGGAGAAAACGAACTTGCCGCCCGGCATCATGATATCGAGAAATTCCTTCGTCTTATCGATGCATTGCTGCTTATTACACGTGCGCATCGTGGACAGTGGAAACAGGCCCGTCAGGATAAACTTTTTACCGAGCTTTTCCTTGATGATCTTCGGGTCGCCCTGCTCAAACTGGAGCTGCGTATCGGTGGGAAGCTCCAGCAGGTGATCAAGATAACGCATCCAATCGTGCTCACAAAAGGCGCTTGAGTGAAGTCCCATCGAGGCATAATCTGTTACCTGGCGCAGCCAAGGCTTCCACCACAGTGGCACAAAGTCTTTTTCCTTCATAAACGTGGCCAGATGCAGCGGAAAGAACGCCACCGAGTAATTATTGACGACAGACGGGATACCGACCTTATAGTTGAGCGGGTAAATGGCCTCGACAGCGGCTTTCACTTTGTCGGGCATCCGGCGTATATCCATAGCCATACCGCTCAGGCTCCTGAGCGTATCCGTCAGGATATCCATCGGCGCATAACAGCCGGACCGTCCGCCGGGCTCTCCCGGATAAAAACCGTATTTTTCGTTCAGCTTTTGCCGCATTTTTACCATTTCCGCCGTCGTAGCGGCCGATCCCGTGGCGGCCTGATAAACCGACATGATCGCGCGTCCCGGGTTGTTAACCATGTCCAATCCCCGGAAATTGCGCGGCAGCACACGCTCGATGATACAAGCGTAGGGATCTTCGATAAACGCGTCATAATCCTCCGGAAAAAATCCGACGTGATTTGGATGCTGAATAAAGCCCGTAGAGCTGACCTCCATGATTTTCGCACCCAGCGTCTGGTATTTGGACGGCAGCAAAATTTGCATGGCTACCAGACACACATCACTGGGAATCATAGCACACAGCTCGTCGGCAGCCTGTTCCACTACACTCGGATGCCACAGCGCCTCCTTACCATGAATTCCCGCGTAATCCGCCACCACATTCAGCGAAAGGTTTACGTTTATGGGCACACGTTTTGGAATCTTATTATCGCACACATCACGGAACAACTGCGTGCGCTCCTTCTGCAGCTCTTTTACGTCTGACATGTTAAACCTCCAATAAAAGATATTTCTATACGATGAGGCCGGATACGGCTGTCATCCAGGCGGCTGCAAGCAAGAGCCAGATGATGGACGCGATAGCCCCAACCCGTATGATTTCAGGTATTTTCCAGTAACCCTTGGTATACGACAGCAAAAATACGGCGTTGAGCGGCAAAATGCTGCAGTTGGACGCGAAAATACCCAGAAGAATAATCGTCACCAGCGGATTCATGCCTAAAGACGCGGCCAGTGTGTAAAACGGGATCGTCAGCATTGAAACAGCCGCCGGCCCGACTGGGACGATGAGCAGCACCAGCGTCACCACAGTGCCGAGAATGATTAAAATGCCGAATAACGGGTAGCCGGACAACCCGCCCTGAATCGAATCGACAAACAATCCGACGAGGCCGGAGCTGCGCGCGGCGTTGGCGCAGGCAATAACCGCTACCCCCATGAGCGGAATCTCCCAGGGCATTTTATCTTTAAATTCCTTCCAGGAGAACGCTTGTATACCCGGCAGGAAAAAGAGCACAAGTCCGATAATCGCTACCGTTGTCGTATTAAGCACCGGTATCCAGGAGCTGGCTATCCACAGGACGACCATCAGGACAATGATCAACAACACAAGGCGTTCTTTATTTTTTGTCAGCCCGGGCTTTTCACGGCTGCTGCTCTGGAAAACGTCCAGAACCGCGTCCATTTTCAGCTTGACAGGATAAAGCCGCGTCAGGAGAAACCAGACAACGAAAAGCTGCACGATTGACACCGGCAGCGCGGCTAGCATCCACTGTGCAAACGAAATATCCACGCCAACATTCTGCTGCAGTAGACTGATGGCCATAACATTGATTGTCGAGCCGGCCGGTGTTGCCGTCCCGCCGATGATCGAGGCAAAGGGGATCGACAGTAAAAGCAGCCGGCCAAATTTCTTTTTTGTCTCCACCTCGTCAATCGCTGAAAGCAGGTCGTCGGCAAACGCGAGGAAAATCACGACGGCGGCAATATCGCTGATGATTGAAGAGATGATATATGTAATCGCCATAAACGCCAGCACAACAAGGCTGCTGTCACCTTTGCAGAGCTTTAAAAGCTTTGCCAGCAGGCTGCCCGGAAGGCTCGTTTTCTGTATGGCCACCGCCACACCGAACGAGGCGATAACAAAGATCGTACTGGCATTTGTAAAGCCGGCCAGCGCGGCGGAAAGCGATTCCGTCACACGAAGCAGCGGCAGCAGCACCACGATAAGCAGGCTGGAGATCGCCAACGGCACCGGCTGCTTCACCCACAAAATGATCGCTGCTACGATGACGAGAAGCACACGTGTCATTTCGCTTGTCAAGACACCGACCGCGGGCGAAAATATCGCCGCGAACAGCAAAATGACAGCTATAATAAGCGAGACAATTTTTTGATCCTTGACGGCGGTATCCGGTCGGTTTTGGACGACGCTATTCTTCATAGCGCCTAAGCCCCTTGCGCACTGTCTCTTGCTTTCAGCTCCTCACGAATATCGATTAGCTTTTTATCATTAATCGGATAGAAGAAGGTGACAATAAGACTAATAGCCACGCAGATAATCAGCGGATACACCGTGTTCATTCTGTAAAGAGCTGTGACGACGCCTTCCGGTACGGCCGCACCGCCCGCCAGAGCCGCGGAATCAAAGCCGCCCGCAACCAAAAGAGCCGTTCTAAATGCAATGGATAAGAATAATCCGACCCGGACAGACAACGAAAAGCACGCCATTGTAAGCCCATCCTCGGATGTGCCGTGCTTCCACTTGGCATAATCCGTAGCGCCGGCAAACAAAGATAGAATCAGGCTGTCGGAAATACCGTTGAAAAAGCTGGCAATGGACAAAATAACAATACTCATAACAGCGGCGTTCTGGTTAATAATGAACAGGGAGAATACATAGACTACAGCCTGTACGACAAACGCCATCACAAAGCTTCTTTTTGTATCCTTCAGTATTTTCAGAAAAAGCGGCACGCCGGCGACAGCGCCGACGATTGCGCAAATGCTAAAAGACGTTGAAAAAGCGGACATCATCGTAAAATTACCGATGTAGTACTTCCAGAAGTACGATCCGCCGACAATGTGGAAAAAGAAAAATATTTTTGATCCGACCATCGCAGCAAAGGCAACCAACAGCGCCGGATTGGTAAAAATGGATTTCAGCGTAGCGGAGAGCGAGGCTTTTTTTGCCTTTTTGGCGGTGGAGTGGCTGGCCATAACATTTTTCTCAAGCTGAGATCCTTTGGCCACAATAGCGTTAATAATATAGACTATCATGGCTGTTCCGGCCAGAATCAGCGCGGTAAGCGCCCAGGACTTGACTTCCTCCCCAAAAATGTTTGTAAAGGCAGCCAGCATGAGTGGGAAGGCAAATCCAACTATCACCTTCATGCCATCACGGGAAAACTTAGAAGCAGAGGACATGTAAGCCCTGTATTTCGGAGTCTTAGCAAGACGTACATAGATGTTCAGCCCCGCCTGCTCAACGGAGGCAACCAGTATAGCCGCCAGTGCAATCAGGCAGGCCACGGGAACAGCCAGTCTGGCAGGATTACTGCTCAGCACCGGTATGCTGAATATCAAGATATATGCGAGGCCGGCTCCCGCGCCGCCAATCACATACCAGGGCCAGAATTTACTTTTTTTAAACGTAAAATGGTCGACAAAAACACCGAATATAGGCGCTGCAACCCATTGAATTATTGATTGCAGCGACTCCAGGATTCCCGCCAGGGTAACAGGGAACATATACACCGAGGTCATTAACAATGATATGTAGGTTGAGAAATACGCTTTATATATTCCCCCCGCCAGCTCACCCAATGGATAAATCAGTAAATCTCGCTTTCCTGTTTTTTCTTCCAACTCGTCATTCACAACGGCTGCGCCTTCATTTTCCCTCATGACAATCCTTCCCTTCATAATTTTGACAAACAGACATTTTCAGGCGATCATCCGCTTATCAGTTTCACTATATCGCCGAGCCAAATGCATGTCAAATAACAATAAAGTATAAGGTATAACGGCTTGCTTTAATGTTTATATTGCACAATTATATCTCAAGCGAGCCAAAAAGACGGGTGGCACAGGCAAATAGCCTGTACCACCCGTTTACAGCGTACATTTCTTTTTTACGTTATATATCCGCGCCGTAGGCGCGGTACAATAATGATCTTTCCATTATACCGTTGTAAATACTGGCCGGCTAAAAACCTTTAATACGGTATCGGTAAATGCCTTGACATAAAGGTTGGCCTCATGCTTTCGGACGGCCATCATGATGCCGCTTTGGGTGTCGGGTAAGTCAAAATAGGAACAGTTGTTGTTGTAATAAGATTGGAGAAATCGATCCGTAAAGAAAATCTCATTGTTTGTGCCGATACACATGGATATGCCATGAAAAAATTTGGAGTAGTACGAAATGGATGGTGTAAATCCATGTGCCGCGCACAGGTCATTGATCTGCTGAATATAGGTTGTGTTTTGTGGGAGCACAAAGTATTGAGTTTTTAAATCCTCGACGGTAACGGCTTCTTGCTGCGCCAGGGGGTTTGTTTTCAGCATGCCAACAGATAGAGGACAAAATGCAACCATCTGCCAGCATAACTCCTCCGTCTCAAATAAATCGCTGAGAAATGGATTGACCAGCACAACGTCTGCCGTCGCGTTAAGCAGCCGATCCTTCGCATTTTTGATAGAACAATTATCGACGCGAAGCTCTACGTTTGGATAGATCTGACGGAATTCTGAAACGACCGGTGAAATAAACAGGCTCATCTGGGCCGAGGGCGTTGTTGCGACAACGACATGCTCAATTTTACATTTTTGTATTTCTGCGGCATTGTCAAATGAAGTTCGGAAGTCATCCAGAATCCGGTCCCATTCGGCGCATAAATATTGGCCGGCCGGGGTCGTCCTCAGGTTTGTATTTTTACCGCGAACGAAAAGCGTAAAACCAAGCTGATCCTCAATCTGTGTGATCTTTTTAGACAGAGCGGGCTGCGAGGTATGCAGCGCCGACGCGGCCTTTGTAATGCTTCTGTATCTCGCAACCGTCACGCACGTTTCCATTTGAAATAGACCGATCCCCTTAAAATCCACATACTTCACATCAATACCTCCAAAACATCAGAATCAACCGGGCTAAATGTTGAATGCTTCGTTTCAGATAACAATAACACTGCTTGGTTTTTCATTGAGAGCGAGATTGTCATTACCATTTTTTGGTTTGCAGTAGATTATATCATGGTCATCTTTTATATATAATCGCATTTTACAATTTTAGTTAAATATTTTACAATTTCTAAATTATCGTCAAAGAAACCGGACAAATTTTTATAAATTGCATAACGGCCTGCCAGCGCTACCTCAGGCGGCTTGTATATCATCCGTCCTTTATCCTTCAAGCCGCCTCAGCACAAAACTGCATTATTACATATGCAATTAGTATTAAAAATGCATTTTATTACACATTTATAATACTAATTGCATATCTTACAAGCACAGCTATTTCTTGCTCATTTTGCTTATTCCGGAACGCTTTCATTAACATACGAGCGCTCATTTAATATAGTTGCTAAACGAAAAACATATATTTTTGAGGTATTTCTCTTTAAATCAAATTAAAAATCCGATAAAATAAAACTATCAAAAATACGGGCCGCGGCCCGCTTAAATAAGAGATGTGAGATGACAGATACACCCATTCAAAAACATACTTATATGCCCGGGCTTGACGGCCTTCGGGCGTTAGCTGTCTTCGCGGTAATCGCGTATCATTTAAATCTGCCATTTGCGCCGGGCGGCTTTCTGGGCGTGACGTTGTTTTTTGTACTTTCAGGCTATCTCATCACAGACCTGCTTTTATCGGAATATCGGCAGACCGGAAAGATTAATTTCAAGAGCTTCTTCGCCCGGCGGGCCAAACGGCTCTTGCCGAGCGTCTTATTCCTGCTTATATGCCTGTCGGCTTACGTTTCGGTGTTTCATCCAGAGCTTTTGACAAATTTCAAGTCAGAACTGCTGCCGGCCGCGCTTTTTTTCAGCAACTGGTGGTATATCCTCACCGACGTACCGTACTTTGGCTCGTATGCTACGCCCAATCTTTTAACACACTTTTGGTCGCTGGCCGTAGAGGTGCAGTTTTATGTTGTCTGGCCCGCACTGCTACTCCTCGGCCATCGGTTTATTAAAACGAAGTGGATTCTTGCCGCAATAACAGCCGCGATGGCCGTTTTGTCGGCTATGCTAATGGCCATCCTCTTCCAGCCGGGAACCGACCCCAGCCGCGTCTATTACGGCACGGATACGCGCGCTTATTCGTTGCTGCTCGGCGCGTTTTTAGCATTCATCTATCCAAGCGCCAAAATGGCGCAGCCGAAACAGAATAGGACCCATCGAATTATCACTGAAACCGTCGGCTTTTGCTCTCTGGCGGCTGTTTTATTTATGACGCATTACATAACGCAATCCGATAACTTCCTCTATTTTGGGGGCATGTTCGTTTTCTCCGCCGTATCGGCACTTCTGATTGCCGCTGCCGTCAGTCCCTCGTCGCTCGTCAGTAAAGTCTTCAGCTGGCGGCCACTGCGATTTATCGGCCAGATCTCCTATGGCGTATACCTCTGGCATTTTCCCATCATCGTGCTGTCTAACGCGCTTGTCCCGCGGACGCGAATCCATGTCGGTTTAACCGCCCTGCAGATCACAGCCTCCATCCTTCTGGCGGCCGCATCTTATTACTTTATTGAAAACCCCATCCGCCGCAGCACAATCATCACAACGCTCAGGAACAAAAATCTCAAAACCTTCTGCACGAACTGCCTGCGCTCGACGTGGCGGACGAAGTCGGCTGTGCTCCTGATCTTCACTTTTATGATCATCTCAACCGTTGGCTTCCTCAGCCCCCAGTCTGTTTCGGCCTCGGCTGATACCGGGCTGATGGCGCTGCCTTCGGAGCTGGTCATCAATCCGTCCGAAGCCCCCGTAACGCCGACTGAATCATCGGACGTCGGACCATCACCGGACGGCCCAACACCAACGCCGCCGGGAGTCAGTCCTCGCCCCGAGCCGGCCGATATCACCCCGCCGGCCGTTTCATCTGCCGTCGTATCATCGGACACCGAAAACAACATTAACCCGTCAGACACGTCCGGCACGGCAGACCCGTCCGACAGCACCGAGAACGGCTCGGCGGATGAGCTAAAGCCCTGCAGCCTGAACGTGACGCTCATCGGCGACTCCGTCGGGATTGACATTGCGCCGTACCTGCAGGCATATTTCCCCAATATCTATGTCGACGCGAAAGTATCCCGGCAGTTTTCCGCGGCAAAAAGCATCGCGCAGGAGCTTATGGCCGCCGGCAAACTGGGGCCTGTCGTCGTTATTGAACTCGGTACAAACGGCATGATCAGCGAATCTCACATGCGCGCCCTTCTTGATTTACTGGGCCCGGAAAGAAAGGTTGTGTTTGTCAATATTCAGGTGCCCAGAACCTGGTGTGAGGGCAATAACGAAATGCTCAAAACAGTCTGCGCCGATTACGACAACACCATCATCGCCGACTGGTACAGCGCAAGCATTGATCAAAACGATTATTTTTACAGCGACGACGTCCATCCAAACGAAGTCGGCTCCCCTGTTCTGGCCAAGCTGATTCATCATGCGATTTTTGAAATTCAGCTGAATATGCCGTACATATCGCTTGACTGAACAGCAGCGCCCTTTTTGCGCTCAGCCGGTAAATCGCTTATAATCTCCAAGTCTCCGACAGTATTTTCCATATTTTATTTGTTTTAAGTGCTAATATTTGGTATAATCCGCCCTGAGGCACTCAATAATTCAAATAAATAACTATACCGCCGATGGTATGCGTTACAAAGCGGTATAGACGGAGGTTATAGCCTTGAAACTCGTTAAACAACTCATTTACATTCTGGTTGCCGCGGTTCTTCTCGGGTCCATCATTATTCTGCCGTCATCCGCCGAAATGGCGGAGGCTACGCCGTCACAGTCGCCGGTATATATTAACGGTACGCAGCAGCGCCTCGACGCTTACTTTATTAACGGCCATAACTATCTTAAAATACGCGACATCGCCTATGCGTTTCGCGGGACAAGCAAGCAGTTCCAGATTGCTTACAATGAGCGGACAAAACAGATTGATCTGACATCTCATACGAGCTATACAACCATCGGGTTTGAAATGGCAGCATCCAATCTCAAGCGTCTTTCCGCGGCAACGACGGATTCAAACGTTTACCTCGACGGAAAGCCGCTGGCTTTAAAGGCATACTTCATTAACGGATCCAATTACGTAAAGCTTCGAGACCTGGCCGCCGCCATCGACTTCGGTGTCACCTACGTGCCCCTCACCCGCGCCATCGAAATCGATACCTCGGTTGGTTATACGCCGGACAAGCCGGCGCCAATTTCGGCCTCCGAGCTGAGCGTGACACTCATCGGCGATTCCATCGGCGTCACGATGGCGCCATATCTTAAATCCTACTACCCCAAGCTCAATGCCGACGCGAAGGTCTCCCGGCAGTTTTCAGAAGGACTCGGCGTCGCCCGGAATATTCTTCAGGCAGGCAATATGGGCCAGGTCGTTGTCATTGAGCTGGGCGCGAACGGCGAGATCCGGGAGTCTCAGCTACGCGAAATGATCGAGATGATGGGCAGCAGCCGAAAGCTCATTTTTGTCAACGTTCAGGTGCCCCGCGCCTGGTGCGAAAGTGACAACGCCGTCCTTGCACGGGTAACAGCAGAATACCCCAACGCCGTTATCGCCGACTGGTATGGCGCCAGCATCAATACAGCCGTATATTTCTGTAACGACGGCGTACATCCCACAAGCGCCGGCGCGGCCGCCATGGCGAAAATGATTGCCGACAAAATTGCGGAGATCGCGGCGGGCTGACGATAATTTAATGCTTATGTTTTAAAATAGCAGCAGAAAAAAAGAGCGCCGGCTAGTCGGGCACTCCCATGTGTTAAAAAAGGCTATGTGTGAAAGCACGTAGCCTTTTTTCAAATTTTTAGTATAATGGACGTATATTTAAGAATTGGATACCAATCAAGGGATAAACGGGTTGCCATGATAATATGGTGCATGAAATGCAAGGTGCTTAATTAACATTTAAGGTATCATACTTTCGAGAGGAGGGAAAATGATGGATTGGCTTGATAAAATGAATAACGCTATGGATTATATTGAAGCAAATTTAGCGGAAAAGATATCGTATGATCAGATTGCTCGCTTGGCATGCTGTTCAAAATATCATTTTCAGCGGTTGTTTCCATTCATCACTGGTATATCCTTATCAGAATATATTCGACGCAGAAGACTAACCTTAGCTGCTTATGAACTGCAAACCACGAATACAAAAGTGATAGATATTGCATTAAAGTATGGCTATGATTCGCCAGAAGCGTTTTCACGGGCGTTTAAAATTCTACACGGGATAATGCCAACATCAGCGCGCAATATTGGCGTTTCTCTAAAAGCCTATCCTCATATGACCTTCCAAATTTCAATCAAAGGGGATTTAGCGATGAAATACCGCATTGAGCAAAGAGAAGCTTTTGAGGTCTTTGGCATTTGCTCAGAAATCAGCACCGACCGAGAAGAAGCCTTTGAACAAGTTCCGCAGTTTTTTAAGCAATGTGATGAGGATGGTACCACAAATGAACTGAACGAGCTTATAGGACGATTTCATGACAGCTATACGATTTCGGCGTTGTACGACTACAAGGAGACTTCATTCAAATACATGTTGTGCAATTATTTACCCAAAGGCTTAGCGATACCCCCGAAGTTTCAAACGCTCACCGTTCCCGTATCGACATGGGCAATCTTTGATGTGCCTGAATGTGAGATGCAGGACATATGGGTACGGATCTGGACGGAGTGGTTTCCGTCCTCTGTGTACGAAATGGATGAGGGTGTACAGTTTGAAATGTACTATGGTTTGGCAAAACACGAGAATGCCTTTGGGGAAATATGGGTTCCAGTTAGAACGAAATAATACATTGCCCATTACTATAACAGGGCAAATTGTCCGGGTTTAAATCCAGGCTTATTTTAAAAGCATCCGGCTTGTGGGGTGTCGTGAAACAACCGGCGCGGCCGCCATGGCGAAAATGATTGCCGACAAAATTGCGGAGATCGCGGCGAGCTGACGATAATTTAATGCTTATGTTTAAATAACAGCAGCAGAAAAAAAGAGCGCCGGGAGCGGCTTTTTTAACAGCAAGGCGGCCATCCAATGGATGACCGCCTTTTTATCCTGATTAATGTATGTTTTCGCGTCCGGCTAGGAGACGATGCGCCGGGCGCCCCAGTAGTGCGACGAATAATAGGACGACGACAGGCTCGATATTTTAACAACATCACCCGTATGCGGTGCGTGGATAAACTGACCGCTGCCGACATAAATCCCGACGTGACCTATGTATTTACCGCCGGACGAACTGCTGAAAAAGATCAGGTCTCCCGGCTGAAGCGACGATGACGACACCGTAACGCCGTTGTACGACTGGGCTGTAGCCGTACGGTTGACAGAATAGCCAAAGTGCCTGTAGCAATAATAGACAAGGCCGGAGCAGTCAAAGCCTGACGGCGATGTGCCGCCATAGACATATTTAATACCGAGAAATTGCTTGGCATAATCAACGATTTCCTGTCCGGATGCCGTTCCGCCCGAGTCTCCATACCAGCTGCTGTTGCCGCCGCCGGACGAGCTGTTGGCAGCCGCTGCTGCGGCGGCTGCCGCCGCGGCCTGCTCGGCCCGGATACGCTCCTGCTCAGCCAACTGCGCTTCCATATTACTGATTTTATTGTTTAGGGACGACTGAAGCGCTTTGACAGAGGTTAACTGACTTTCATATTCCGCCGAATCGGCCGACAGGCTATCCAAAATGGCCGCGGCTTCCTCCTGCTGGTCTGCCAGATCGACCTGCTTTTCTTGATAAGCAGCAAACACGTTTTCCTGCTCGGCCATCTCGGCTTCCATGTCGGCTTTCGCGCTTTGAACCTGGACCTTGGCTTCACGCACATCGTCGACGAGGCCCTTATCAAACTCCATGATTTCACTCATGTCGTTGATTCGGGTTAAAAGATCGTCAAAGCTAGCCGCGCCGAGGATGATTGTTATGTATGAAAGGCTCCCGTATTCCTCCATAACGCGGATGCGCTTTTTATAAGTCTCCAGAAGCTGCTGTTCCCTAATGGTATCATTGTTCAGTTCATTTTCCATCTCGGCGATGGTATTCGTGTAAAACACGATCTGCTCAGACAGGTTTTCCAGCTCTGAATTGGTCACATTGAGCTTGGCGTTAAGTACGGCAAGCCTTGCGGACTGTGAGGCGACCTGACCGCTCAGCTCATCAGCCTGTGCCTGTATGTCGGCCCGCTGGTCGGCGAGTTGTGACTGCTGCTTCTTCAGCGCGTCAATCTGTGCCTGATTGACAGCCTCGGCCGGAGGCATGCCCCATAGCGCAAAAAACACATTCAGCGCAATCGCCAATGTCAGGAACACCGCTAAAATGGACTTATTCCTTTTTGAGGAAATAAAAGACATAATCATTCACCAAATTGTAACAAAATGTTACAGCCATTATATCATATTGATGTCGTTTTGCAATACAATTAAGCTAATTTTGTTATTTTTCGCCTCAAGTGGTTTTAATAACATGCCCCGAGACTGAATCGCCTTTATTAAGCGCCGTTCGTTTTATCATTATTATAGATAATATTTGGCTTTAATAAAAATAGCGGCGTGTATTTTGTACAACATATTGACTTCACCACAAAATGTGTATACAATATGTAGTACAACAGTCGGCATCTAAAGACAGATGCCTGTGGATATACAGAATACGGAGGCCATGGCTATGGGAATCAGCGAAAACGCGCGGGTGATACTGGAAAAGCGCTATCTGGGAAAAGATGAGAAGGGCCGCCCTGTTGAAACGGTGGAAGGCATGTTTACACGCGTTTCAGGGGCGATTGCCGCGGCGGACCGGCTGTACGATGCGCACGCCGATATTGATACCGTACAAAAAAACTTTTATGCGCTCATGACGAGCCTTGATTTTTTACCGAATTCACCGACACTGATGAACGCCGGCCGGCCGCTCGGGCAGCTGTCCGCGTGCTTTGTTTTGCCGGTGGAGGACTCAATGGAAGCCATTTTTGAAGCGATTAAGCAGGCCGCTCTCATCCATAAAAGCGGCGGTGGAACAGGTTTTTCATTTTCGCGCCTGCGCCCGAAGGGCAGCACCGTGTGTTCCACCGGCGGCGTGGCCTCCGGTCCTATCAGCTTTATGAAGGTCTTTAACGTCGCCACGGAATCGGTCAAGCAGGGCGGGACGCGGCGCGGCGCCAATATGGGCATCCTGCGCATCGACCATCCCGACATCCTGGAGTTTATCGACTGCAAGACCGATGGAAAAGAAATTACAAATTTTAATTTATCTGTGGCTATAACCGAAGACTTTATGGCAGCCGTTGAGAAAAATGAGGATTACGAGCTCATCAACCCGCAGACGGGCGCCTGTGTGTCAACTTTGCCGGCCCGCGACGTATTTGAAAAAATCGTCCTGTCCGCCTGGCGCAACGGCGAGCCCGGCATCGTCTTTATTGACCGGCTCAACCGCGACAATGTCGTACCAACAAAGGGACAGATTGAGTCCACCAACCCCTGCGGCGAGCAGCCGCTTCTGCCACACGAATCGTGCAATCTCGGCTCCGTCAATCTCGTCAATATGCTCAAGAAAACAGGCGATACAACGGACATCGATTACGACAAGCTCCGGGAAACGGTACGCGAAGCGGTGCATTTCCTGGACAATGTCATTGATGTCAACAAATATCCGCTCGAGGTCATTGGGAAAACAACGAAGGAAACACGCAAGATCGGTCTGGGCGTCATGGGTTGGGCGGATTTGCTTCTGCATTTGAAAATTCCCTATAACTCCGACGAAGCCGTCGCGCTGGCCGACAAGGTCATGGGTTTTATATCCGAGTGCGCGCGTGAAAAAAGCGCGGAGCTGGCCGAAGTACGCGGTACTTTCCCGCTGTTTGAGGAAAGTACGCTGAAGGACGGCAAGCCCCAGCGAAACGCGACTGTCACCACCATCGCGCCGACGGGTACCCTGTCCATCATCGCCGGCGTCTCCAGCGGCGTCGAGCCGATCTTTGCCTACGCGTTTATCCGCAATGTTATGGACAATACCGAGCTTATTGAGGTCAATCCGATTTTAAAGGAAGAGCTTGTTTCACGCGGCCTGTATACTGATGAGCTGATGCGCCGTATATCACAGGAGGGGACGCTCGCCCATATCGACGAGCTGCCGGCGGACATCCGGCGCGTATACCTGTCCGCGCACGACATCTCGCCCGAATGGCATATCAAGATGCAGGCCGCCTTCCAGCACCACGTCGACAACGCCGTATCCAAAACCGTCAACTTCCCAAGGGACGCCACGCCCGACGACGTTAAGGAGGTCTACTGGCTGGCCTATCGTCTCGGCTGCAAGGGCGTCACGATCTACCGGGACGGGAGCCGCGAGAGCCAGGTACTCAACATCGGCAAGGTCAACGCGCCGCAGGCCGATGCGCCGCAGGAAAAAAAGGTACGCGAGGTGGCCAAAAAATGCGCGCCGGAGGGAGAGCCGCCACGGATCGTTCCCCGCCCGCGCCCCGAAATCACCAACGGCCTGACCGAGCGGGTTAAAATTGGCTGCGGCAACCTGTATATCACGGTTAATTACGACGAGCACGGCATCTGCGAGGTCTTTACAAACACGGGCCGTCACGGCGGCTGCCCGTCCCAGTCGGAGGCCACAAGCCGGCTGGTATCGGTGGCGCTGCGCTCCGGCCTCGACGTTGACACGATTATTAAACAGCTGCGCGGTATCCGCTGCCCCTCAACCATCCGCCAGCCGGGCATGAAGGTGACCTCCTGCCCGGACGCCATCGCGCGAATGATCCAAAAGGTCGTGCACTATCAAAACGGCAATGGCGTCAGCAGCACGGTCTCGTTCCCGGTTCCAGAGAACGGCGATATCTCAGCAGTGTCCGAGGCCGGCGGTCAGCTTTGCCCGGAGTGCGGCGGCTTGATTGAGCACGAGGGCGGCTGCGTTATCTGCCATAACTGCGGCTATTCCAAATGCGGTTAAGCTAGCCGTTTAACCTCCGGTCGGATTACCGGCTATCTCCAGCAGGTACAAGGCGTCGCCGTCCCGGCGGCGCTTTGTGTATGCATAAATCTCAGCTGTACACATGCTGAACGTTCATGTCCTGTTACGTCAAAGGCGATAGACTTTCCGGCGCAAATCGGGTAAAATTAATACATTTACGGAGGATCGGTCATGTGGGAATATAAAACAGAGACATTTAAATCAACGTGGGACACAAAAAAGTCCATTAAATGTAAGAGCGACGAAATTTTAAATAAATACGGCCGGGACGGCTGGGAGCTTGTGAATTTCCAGTGCATAGGCGCGTACGGCTCTATGATGATCTTCGTTTTCAAGCGCACTGTTTAATTCGCGGCGCTTTCCGGTTGTTTCGGGTCTGCAATGCGATAACGAAAGGACGGCATTATGGTACATTTGGTCTACTGCGACGACAAGGAAAAAGAGCTGGATAAAATACTCGGCGGGCAAAAGATGATGGTCGTTCGCGGCGCGGCCGGCCGTAAGATCCCACACAGCCGCGTCTTTGAGGGTGAGACGCTGTACTTTATAAAAAAAGGCAGCAAACAGATTACGGCCTCGGCTACTGTGACGCAGGTCGACAATTTCACGAAGCTTACCGACGCAGAGATCGATGAGGCGCTGGAAGCCCGACAGGAAAAGCTCGCGCTGTCTGATAAGCAAAAGCAGCGCTGGCACAAAAAATGCCTGTGCCTGGTTGAATTCAGTGACATACATCCCATCGAGCCTCTGATGTTTGATCACCAGGGCAATATGGACGACTGGCTGATCCTCGAAAAAATCGAGGACGTCGTTGTTGGGACCAGTATCCCTTTTAATTATGAAAAATCCCGGTTTTAGTAGACTGGATGAAAAACGGCTTTTTACATAAAAAAGCGGCGCTGAGCAGCGCCGTCTTTTTATGCAGTTTTCCCGGGCAAATTATGGACATTGACCAAGTTTGATGATATGTTTTATTGGTGTAAATATAACCAGAATGGGTCAGTTTCTATAGGCTTCGCCATTTGTATCCGCAAAGCTCAAACACGTTAAGTCACTCAAAAAAGTGAAAAGGCGGAAATCATGAACAAGGTCATTCAGCTTTTGAAAACAGACCCCTCCTTCAAGGAAGAGGTTGCACGCTACAAGCCGACCGACGGCATCCTGGCCCTTGCGCTCTTCGTCGTATTAATGGTCCTGTATTATCTGATGGGCGTGCTGGACAGCACGCGCGGCATCTATCTGGGCACGCCGTTAAACCTCTTCCTGATCGTTTTGTGCGTGGCGTTGGTCCTGCTCCGGAAAGATAGCATCATCAGCCTTGGTTTCAAGCGACGTAACGCGGGCAAGGCGGTTTTGACAGGGCTCATTATAGGCATTGTCGCCATCGCGGTTAATACGGCCGTCAGCCTATCCGGCGGCGGAACGCTTAGGCCGCTCACCGTGCTCATACCCAAGTTCTTTTTCTATATGATTGTCATTGCGTTATCCGAAGAGGTGGTCTTCCGGGGGTATATCCAGACAAGACTTTTCGGCCTCATCCGAAGCAACGTGGGCGCGACCATCGTGGCAGGCCTCCTGTTTACGCTGATGCATATCCCGTATCAAATGGGGGCGGCCGGCTTAGATCTTGTCACCTTCTGCCAGGAGAACTGGTGGTGGTTCATTTTATTGTTCGGCTGGCATCTCGTTTTTACATATCTGTACAGGCGATTTAATTCTCTTCTGGCCCCGACCATTTTCCACGGGCTGATGGATTGGAGCAACATCCTGTTTAGCTGACGCCCTCCCCCGGCGCATCAACGCGCGGGAGTTTCTGCCGGTTAAACAGTTTGTCCTTATAATAGCTGTCCGCTAAATAGAGCGCACCGAGCGGGTTGTGCGCAAGCACCCGGTCCTTCACGGCCATAACCGTGACGGGCGCGTCGGAATACTTGATAAACAAAGAGTCGTGACCGACACATAATCCGAGTATCAGATTCAGCTCGGTGCCCGCTTTGTTCAGGAACTTTGCCTGGCCGATGGGATTGCACATCGGCTCGTAAGACCCGGGATGGACCTTCTGTTCGTCATGGATCTGAAGCGTTTCCTTAGGGATACTGCCGTTTTTACACACGACCGAATTGACCTCAAAGCCGTTATGCGTCAGGACTCGGCACAAAATCGCCGCTTCCTTTTTAAAACCGGCGCAAAACGCGACACCCAGCTTTTTGAAACCGCACCGCTCTGCAAAGCCCATGATCTCCTCAACGCGCGTGTTCTGGCAGTACCCTTCAGCTTCCGTCAGCGCGGAGCAATAAGCCAGCTTGCTATTCTCATCATTCTCGTAAAGCTTTTTAATGTCCTCCAGCTCGTCATCGATGCTGGGGCAGTTTTTAGGCGCTTCGTCAAGCGTTCCGAATTCGCAGCTGTGCTTGCCGCAGGATGCGCATGTATACATTGTCCGACACCATCCTTATATATTATGATACCATCATGTTAGTCTGATTGGGCTCGTCTGTCAATGCTGCGATATTTTAAATGCGCATAGGAAAAACCATGAAGATCACCGTTATCAACAGGCAAAATCACAAAGGCTCCAACTACCGCGCCGGACGGACGCTGGGG
The DNA here is from genome assembly GCA_963675425.1 of uncultured Sporobacter sp. GTDB lineage: Bacteria > Bacillota > Clostridia > Oscillospirales > Oscillospiraceae > Sporobacter. Next base: position 4,360,563 of record OY776214.1, read on the forward strand.
ACTCATGCGCTTACAGGAAAACACGCCGCAAACCTATAGCTGATGGGTTTCCAAAGATAAAAAAGCTAGGACGTCGCGCTGTGCTGCCGACGGCTTCATCTAGTGATTGTAAAACCAGAAAGTGTCATCCGGGCAGTGACGCTTTTATCTATTCGGCTGCCAATATGGATTTATTTGCAAATCGGTGTTATGATTGAGACAAAAACTTGTACGAGGTTTGTATGGACATTTTAATGCGAGAATACTGCGATAAAGACCTTTTGGAAATGACAGAAATCTGGAATGAGGTCGTCGAGGAAGGTGTCGCATTCCCCCAAACGGAGAAACTGAACGAGGAGACTGCGAAACCGTTCTTTCAAAATCAAAGCTTCTGCGGCGTGGCGGAAGCGGACGGTCGGCTTTTCGGCCTTTATATTCTGCATCCAAACAATGTTGGCCGGTGTGCGCATATTGCCAACGCCAGCTATGCCGTACGCTCATCGGCGCGGGGGATGAAAATCGGCGAGAAGATCGTTCGGCATTCCCTGCATCAGGCCGGGACGCTCGGTTTTGGCATTCTGCAGTTTAACGCCGTTGTCAAATCCAATACGAGGGCGGCGCGGCTCTACGCGTCGCTGGGGTTCGTCCAGTTGGGAACGATCCCAAAAGGCTTTCAGATGAAGGACGGCACCCTTGAGGACATTCTTATCTTTTACTATGCACTGTGAACGCCTAAGGGCCACCGCAGACCGCACAAGGAGCTTTAATGTATGGGATTTCCTGAAATGACGGACGGCGCCCCCATTGGCGACGCTGTCGTTATGTTTATTCATGGCATATTGGGAAGCCCCTCACAGTTCAACGATCTTGTTGACGGGCTCGGCGGCCGGTACGCTGTTGACAATCTGCCGCTGCCGGGCCACGGCGGCACCATCAGAGACTTCGCCGCCTCCAGCCTTCGCGACTGGAAAGACGATGTGCGAGCCCGCATACGCCGGCTTGAAGCGTCATATCGCAGCATCATACTCGTCGGCCACTCAATGGGCTGCCTGCTGGCCATCAGCGCGGCGCTGGAACGCCCGGAAAAGATCCGGGGGCTGCTGCTGTTATCCCCGCCGCTTGTCATCCGCGTCCGCTCGCTGAGTGTTGTGCGGACCATGACACGGGCGCTTAGCCGGGACAAAGGCGGAATCTCCGATGATTCGAATCCTAAAAAACGTCGTCTTAATCTGCTGGCCTGCGCGCGGGCCCTTCCGCGCTTTCTGGAGCTGTTTGCCGAAAGCCGGAAAACGCGGATGCTCGTCAGAAGACTGACGTTGCCTGTCACAGCCGTACACGCCGACCGCGACGAGGCCGTCAGCGTCCAATCCCTGCGCTGGTTTGAGGGACTGGAAAACATGCGGCTGATGACAGCAAAGGATTCTGATCATTTTCACTATTCGGATGAAGCGAAAAACAGCCTGACTGACGAGCTGTGCCGCCTGGCGGAGCAACCGGCTGACGAAATCGTCCGCTCCTGAAGGACATCACTGCTGGCAAACGCCCGGCAATCGAGATAAAATATATGGATATACAGAAAGGCCCGTGCCCCATATGATAAAGAAAATAATCCGGAAGCAAAACAATTCAACACGCTGCTTTATCTGCGGCCTTCAAAATGACAAGGGACTGCGCGCAGAATTTTACGAGCTGGAGGACGGCGCTCTCGCGGCGACGGCCACGGCTCACGCTCTGCATCAAAGCTACCCCGGCCGGGTACACGGTGGTGTTACAACGGCGCTCCTTGACGAGACCATCGGCCGGGCCATCAACATACTGGAGCCGGACGCCTGGGGTGTGACGGTTGAAATCTCAACGCGGTATAAAAAGCCCGTTCCGTACGATGTGCCGCTGCTCGTCATCGGGCGCATCACTGAAAATAGCCGGCGGCTTTTTTCCGGTGAGGGCCGGCTCATCCTGCCCGATGGCAGCACCGCCGCGACGGCCAGCGCAAAATATCTCAAGATGAAGCTGGACGCCATCTCCGAATTTGACGGCGAGGTGGACATCTGGGCCCCCTATTTGAGGCCGGACGATCCAACTGAGCTGGACGTGCCCGACGAGCCATTATCCCAACCACAGCCCAGGAGGTAAGCATGCGCTATCAAACTGTTTTATTCGATCTGGACGGCACCTTGACCGATCCCGGCATCGGCATCACGAACTCCGTCCAGTACGCGCTGGGCAAGTTCGGCATCAACGTCGGGGACCGAAGCGATCTATACTGCTTTATCGGCGGGCCGCTCAAGGAATCTTTCGAGCGTTTTTACGGCTTTTCCCCAGACGACGCAGAGAAAGCCGTCGCGTACTACCGCGAATACTACGCCCCGAGCGGAATTTTTGAAAACAAGGTCTACGAGGGCACCGGAGAACTGCTCCAAACCCTCCGCGACGACGGGCGCACGCTCCTCGTGGCAACGCTCAAGCCGACGGTATTCGCCGTCAAAGTTCTTGAACACTTCGGCTTGAACACATATTTCGAGCTGGTCTCCGGCCCGGAGCTCGACGGTACGCGCGGGACCAAACGCGCGGTTATCGAATATGCTCTGTCAAACTGCCCCGGGACCGACCGGGCGGCAGCCGTCATGGTGGGCGACCGCTCACACGATATGCTGGCGGCCGGCGAGGTCGGCATCGATTCCGTCGGTGTACTATACGGCTACGGCAGCCGGGACGAGCTGATTGGGGCCGGGGCCGGGCGCATCGCCGAGACAGTCGCGCAATTATCGGAAATTTTATCAGCCTGACGGATTAGCTTATCAGGAGGCTCGCCATGAAACTAAAGCACCTGCCCGCAGACGACCTGAGCCAGGCGCAAACGCTTTTTTGCCATCGGTATTTATGAAAAGCTGGGCTTTGTGCCAATGGACGGTAAGCAGCTAACCGACGGCATCCGATACACGCCGATGATCTTCACCAGCTGATAATGCGCTAAGACCCGTTTTCTGCATATTACATCCCAGGAACTTTATAGAACCTTAACGTGGTATTTACTCGGGGTTAGACAAAACACGTTAGCTTGCGGGCTAAACGACAGCTGAATAACTGTAAACGATAGGCTTTTGGGACGATTTCCCAAAAGCCTATCATCATTTTTTAACGCGGATGTTTTTAAACAAGCTTTACTTGCGTTTGCTTATTTTTTTACGGGCTGTCTTTATACTGTTTTCGTGCATGCTATACCTACCAGACTATGAATAGGAGATTTGAAATGAAAAAGAACCTTTCAAAAAAAATCGCAGCGCTTTCACTGGCCGTCGTCCTGATGGCTTTAGTGTTCGCCGGCTGCGCGGCGAACACGGGGACCGACACAACGCCGTCAGACAGCCCCGCCGCAACGACGGCGGCAGCCTCTCCGGCACAGCAGACAGCACAGACCCCGGAAGAGCCCGAAGCCAAAATGCCCAAGTACATCTTCCTGCTTGTGGGCGACGGAATGTCTTACGCACAGATCAACGCCGCACAGGTGTATCTCGGTGACAACGTCTCCGGCGAGGTCGAAACGAAGAGCCTCAATTTCACGCAATTCCCCATCTCCGGCAACGTCACAACGTATGACTCCACGTCCTTTTGTCCTGACTCCGCTTCCACGGCCACAGCCCTGTCCTGCGGCGTGAAGACCCACAGCGGCGTTCTGGGTCTGGCTGTCGATAAAGAGACGGCCCCGGAAAGCATCACCGAGATGCTCGCGGCTGCCGGCATGAAGATCGGCGTCGTTTCCACCGTCACCATCAACCACGCCACGCCCGCCGCGTTCTACGCGCACATTGCTTCCAGAAACGATTACTATGAAATCGCTCTTCAGCTGGCTGAAAGCGGATTTGATTACTTCGGCGGCGGCACGGTCAACAAGCCCACCGGCAGCGAAAAGAACCAGTCCGACGCCTACGGCATCATCGAGGCCGCCGGCTACACGATTGCCGACACGAAAGACGAGATTCTTGCCCTTGACAACACCGCCGGCAAGGTCTATGCCAAAACTCCCGTTGTCCAGGATTCCGGCGCGATGCCATACGCCATGGACGCCAAGGACGGCGACCTGACGTATGCCGATTACATTCAGGCCGGCATCAACGTGCTGGATAACGAAAACGGCTTTTTCATGATGGCCGAGTCCGGTAAGATCGACTGGGCCTGCCACGCCAACGACGCAAAAGCCACCATCGAAGAAGTCATCGACTTTGCCGACGGCGTTCAGGTAGCCATCGACTTTGCCAACGCACATCCCGACGATACGCTCATCCTCATCACCGGCGACCATGAAACGGGCGGCATGACGATCGGCTACGCCGCGACGGGCTACAGCACAGCCTTCAGCATCCTCGAGAAGCAGACCGTTTCCTACGTCGAGTTCGACAACATGATCACCGCCATGAAGGAAGCCAAGCCTGACCTCACCCTTGACGACGTGCTGCCGGTTATTAAAGACTGCTTCGGCCTCATCGCACCGTCCGACCCGGACGCCGCCGTGGAAGCCAATGCCGCCATGGTCCTCACCGATTTCGAATTCGCCAAGCTCCAGGCCGGCTTTGAGCAGTCCATGCTCCCCGGCGACCAGCGCACAGAAGATGACGAGACGGCCCTCCTGTACGGCTCATATGATCCCCTGTCGGTCACACTCACACATATCATCAACAACAAGGCCGGTATCGGTTGGACCTCGTACGCGCACACCGGCACGCCTGTCCCCGTTTACGCCATGGGCGCTGGCAGCGAGCTGTTCGGCGGCTCGTATGACAACACCGGCATCTTCGACAGAATGGTCGAAGCCTGCGGCCTGTAAGACGGTTCTAGACTAAAAATACTATATCTGAAAGGCAGGCCGGTATATCCGGCCTGTCTTTGGAGGTCTAAACGTGAAATCTTTTTTTAAAAACAAGATTGATAAGAAGGAAGTCATTTTTGTTCTGCTGTTCGTTGCCATTCTGGCTGTTTTAGCCATACTCCCCACAGGCTTTGAACGGCAGATTTACTTTCATTCCGAGGGCGTTCGCGCGTCCGTTTTAACCGTGGATAACTCCGCCGCCTACAGCAACGGCCTTATTAAGCAGGGCGGCCAGTCGTGCCAGATCCGGATCGAATCCGGCAGCCACAAGGGCGAGGTGACCAAGGGAACCAATCTGTACATCGGCAAGATGGAGTTCGATAAGGTATTTGAGCCGGGCGATACGGCCTGGGTCCTTCTGGAGTACGGCTCGGACGGTCATATCCTCAATGCCAATATGATGGAGCACTATCGTATCAACATGGAGCTGCTGCTTATCGGCCTGTTTGCGATACTGATCATCATTTTTTCCGGTTTCACCGGTGTGCGGACGCTCCTGTCGTTCGCGTTCGCGCTGTTTACCATTTGGAAAATCCTCATTCCGCTGACGCTCCGGGGCCATAACCCTATTGTAATCGCGCTTCTCGTCGGCAACACCATCACCATCGCCACGCTCCTGCTGGTGGCCGGCTTCACCAAAAAAGCCCTTGCAGCCATCCTCGGCTCCGTCATCTGCTCGCTGGCAACCTGCTTTATGGCCATCGCGCTCGGGAGTGTATTCAAAATCAACGGCGCCGTGCTGCAGTGGTCAGAATCGCTGCTGTATGCCGGCTTTGAAAGTCTTAATCTCACACAGTTGTTTCAGGCGGGCATCTATCTGGCCTGCTCCGGGGCGGTTTTGGATCTCGCCATTGATATCTCCGCCGCGCTGGACGAGGTCAACAAAAACTCACATCATATTACACGCGGCCAGCTGATGCGTTCAGGCCTTACCATCGGGCGCTCCGTCGTGGGCAGCCAGACGACAACGCTGCTTCTGGCCTATATGGGCAGCTACATATCTGTCATGATGGTCTTCATGGCACAGGGCACCCCTATGCTCAACATCCTCAATTCAAAAATGATCGCCTCTGAGATCCTGCACACCTTTGTCGGCTGCATCGGACTCGTGCTCGTATCACCGTTAACAACGCTCATCTGCGGTTTTTTGTATCAGCCCATCGCGTCAAGGCGTCACCACGAAGGACATAAGGACTACGAGAATCATCCGGAACAAGAACAGCTTTCGGCAACACATACGCCTGCCGCCGGGGACGTCGGCGCCGACTGAAACCCGGATTTTAAAAGCGCCGTTTTCACTTGGAGAACGGCACTTGAGACTGTCAAAAAGCCGCTGAAACGGCTTTTTTATATTGGTTATGTATTTTTTAACATATGAGCGGTGGTATGTGTTACAATATGTAAATGATTATTTTATGCTATCACACGGAAATAAAGGAACACGTCTATGATTGACCGGACTGCATTAAAAAAGACCGCTCGGCTAAGCCTGCCGGGCAAAAAACCGAGCACGTATTTAGTAGCCGCCTTATATATAGCCATCCTCAGCATCCTATCCATCCTTACTTATGCGCTTTCCGGGTATGACCGATTTTATGAATACATCATGCAGGCCATTCCGGTAAACCCCAATCTAAGCGCCGAGGAGCTTTTATCGGCCTTTCCTGCTATCCGTCCGGAGGCCGGCCTCCTGATCTTTCTTATCCTGGCCCTGCGGTTTTTAATCGGCATTGGATTTTTAAGCTATTGCCTGAAAATCAGCCGGGACGAAAACGCGGACATCAAATCCCTGTTTGACGCATTTCCGTTTATTCTCAAGGTTATCTGGCTTGAGGTCCTGCGCGTTATTTTTACACTTTTGTGGTCTGTACTGCTCATTGTGCCGGGTATTGTTGCCTACTACAGCTACCGGCAAGCGTTTTATATTCTGCTCGACCAGCCGGAACTGAGTGCGCTGGACTGTCTTCGTCAATCCAAACACCTGATGAACGGGCATAAAACGGAGCTGTTTATGCTGGACGTGTCTTTTATCGGCTGGTTTATCGTCGATTTTGTCATTGAGGCGCTGGCAATACTTCCGCTATTTTCAATCTGGCTGTCCCCGTATATCGGTGTGACGCGGGCTCATTATTACAATCGGCTCAAAGCCGGTATTCAAGCCGATGGCGGGCCGGCTTAGCCATACGCGCGGAAACGAATAGCTCAGAAGAAGTAAACAAAAAAATCCTTTGCCACACGGCAAAGGATTTTTTACTTTTCCGTTTCATCGGCCGAGTCCAATTCTTTTTCCGCGTTGTCCGTTTTTCCGCTTTTTTTCCACATACTGCGGATCGACTCGGCGTATTTGCCGTGCATCGCCCGTACGTAAAGGACAATGCCGAGTGGCAGAAGCGCAAGATACTGGATGAGATGCAGCAGCAAACTGGCCGACATTGCTACGCTCTTGTCGACACCGAAACCGGCAAGGCCGATCACCGTCCCGTATTCAAAAAGCCCAATCCCGCCTGGCGACGCCGGAATCAGATTAATAATATTAGTCGTCACAAACACGGCAAACGACATCCGCACAGCCTCAAATGGCCGGAATCCGAACGCCGCCAGGCCCAGCCAGAAAGCCGCGACGAGTATAATCCACGACAGGGCTACCCACATCAGCATTTTAACAAGTGACCAATTGATAAACTCGCTGACATATTGATGAATTGGCCGTACAAAGGTGATTAATAGCGCCATAACGACAAGCACCCCGATACAGGAGAAAAGCAGGATCCACATGATGCGGAGCATCGTCGGGTCCTTGAGCCCGGCAAACGGGACCGTCAGAGCCGATATAATGATCACGACAACGGCGTCGGCCAGGATCGTGATCAAGGCCAGTTTCGCCCGGCGCGCGCCCGAGTAGCTGCTCGGAAAAAATGCCAGACGCAGCCCTTCTCCGGCGTGAAGCGGCAGAATCATGTTCAGCGCGTGACCAATGCCTATGACTTGCAGGGCCGTCATATCGTCCATTTCGGGATCGATGCCCCTTGAGTAGGCCAGGCCTCGAATGTAGTTGGAAAATATATATATGGCGACGGCGATGGCCACTAATCCCCATTTGACCTGCAGCTTGAATACCACGGCCATCTTCAGGTTTCGGGCAATAATACATGAAAAATAGATGATCACAGCCGTTATGATGAAACCAAATATCAGCTGGTATTTTATTTTTCTGCTCATTTTTCCTCCCCGGCAGATGCCTTTTAATCGACGCAATCCGGCACGCCTATTATCCTCAGGCTCACAGATATGCCATTCTACCATGGTTTTTCAAAAGATTCAAAGCTTTTTATACGAAGTCTTCCAGTTATCCCATCTAATATACGGCCCAACTGCCGGGCAAATTAGGAAATCCGTTTGACCTCGGTATATGTTTTTTCCCGCCAGCCTATGCAAAACCCATACTTAGGGTTCTCATCCGGCCGTCCATTGACGCTTAGCTAACCTGAAGCGCGGACAAGAAATTACAGAAGTCTGCTTTTTAAGTAAAGCAGACTTCTGTATAATGAGCTTACTGTTTGCCGGTAACGGCTCAGCCGTTTTGCGCCTGTGCCACCATATAGTCTAATTGATGTGTATCAACAAATTCCTGATAGGTATCCTTTGTGATCATGGTGCCCTTGATCTTCATGCAGGCATAATCGCTGCCTTCAGCCTTCCATTCCGGCCAGATGGTTTCAGCTGTTGCTCTGCCTTCCAAAATCGTCACAAGATTGGACGCCATGTTAATGGCAAACTCTGCCGAGGATACGGCGCAGGCCGAAACATACACGTCTCCGGTATAGCCGTTTTCCATTTCGCCGAGGAATGCATCCGCCTGTACGCTCGTTACAAGCACGTTATCCTCCATACCCATGGATTCAACAGCTCTCGTGGCGCCCAGCGCCCAGTCGTCAACCAGACCGACGATAAACCAGTGTTCAATCTCAGGATGCGTCGCCAGCATGGTACCTGTCAGCGTGTTGCCGCCTTGCGCGGAGAATCCGCCTTCAATGCTGACAAGATCGCCCACGATGTAGTTATCCATAGCTTCGGGGAAATAGCTTTCAAACTGGTCTTTACAGCCAGGCTCGCGCTCATGGATGCCGGAGACTGAAGAGAAGTCAAGAACCAGCAGGCCCAGCTTGGAGGTGTCTATATCACCCCAATAAGTCTTATAATTTTCAGCCAGCCATTTGACGCACTCAGCGCCGTTATTGTACTGGTCCTGAATAACGCTTGTCCAGTAATCAGCGCCATTTTCATCAATGAACGGCGTTGATTCCGCAATAAACGCCACACCCAGCTCGGTGCAAACTTCATACGTGCGCAGAGCCAGCGCGTCGTCAATGCCGGCGACAAAACCGGTATACCCCTGCGAGGACAAAATCTCGATTTGATTCATATAGGCGTCATAGTCGTAGTTGGCTGCGTAGGCAGTGTAATCATAATTCAGTGTTTCGCCAAGGTCCTCCAGATAGCCTGAAATCGCTGCATTCCACATCCAGTCCAACTTATTGCAGATGTAGGCGATTTTAAGCCGATCTCTTGAAAAATGATCAAAATCATCCGATAAATACCCGGCTGTGCCGTCCGCATCCGCACCATCAGAAGACGGCGTGCTCTCACCAGAGGGCGTGTCTGAATCTGTCGTACCGGAGGGCGAGGACTCTGTGTCATCACCGGGGGCGCCGCAAGCCGTTAATAAGGTTGCCACCATGAGAACGGCGAATAGCACGGATAAAATGCGCTTCATTTTTTTCATTATAATCCTTCTTTCATTTCTTATCATCGTCGGAATAAAATGATAATATTTAAGTCAATTGTAACAATACCATAACAAAGCATTGATAGTCATCCTATTTAATGATAAAATAAATACGACGATCATAGTACTTTGGATACTACGATAATTTAAGTCATCCTATTGTGTTATACGAGAGCTCAGGGAGGGCGTTATGAGATTCAATCTGCAAATCATTGCGTATAAGCTCGGTAAAAAAATCACCGAATTGTATATGTCGTATAGTGACAGGACGCTTTTGAGCGCGCGTCTTCTCTCACCGGCAGCCGCTCCATTTGATAAAAGTGCCGTCTATATTGGACAGGCTGAGGAGGTTCTGGCCTGGCCGGATACCGGTCTGCCGGAAAACCTGATCGTCGCCGGCAGCGCTGACCGGGATACCCTCACAGGCAAAGGCGCTTGTAATATGATGTTTGTGGCAGAAGACAGTCCGGTAGCTATTCATGACGAGGTTCAGCGCATTTTTGATACCTATAATGATATTGACGCTGACCTGATCAACGCGATCCTGTGTGAAAACGAACTCCAGTCCATTCTGGATATCTGTACCCGTTTTTTTAGTAATCCCGTTTATATTATCGATTCCGCGCACCGTATGATTGCCTACAGCTCAGACTTCAGCGATCCGGAATGGACCGATCCGAATGCAACAGGTTATTTAAGCCTGGATGTCATTAATCTGCTGAAGCAACTGGATATATTGGGGCATCAGGCAGAGCTTATCAAAACCGGAACGATCCCGCCATTTCTAAGCGTCAGCATCAGCGACGCCGATGGGAAAATCGGCGTTATCGGCGTACGCCAGACGCAAAGCGAGCTCTCGGAAAATCAACTGAGTCTTTTGGAACACGTTGCTGAAAGGCTAACAAACGCTGTCAGCCGCGTGCATTACGCCCGGTACGTCAAATCCAGTCAGGCCAGCCGGTTCATGCTTGACATGCTGGGCGGCGCGTCATGCGAGGTCAGCTTCATTATTCATAATCTGTCGCAGCTGAGCTGGAAAATCGATGACGAATATTATATCCTCAAGATTCTGCCTGACCCCAAGGATATTGAGGGCAACACCGTCAAATACAGCGGGGAGCTCATCAAGAACATGTTTGCCGGCAGTGTCCTTCTGGAAATGGACAGCGAACTGGCGCTCGTCGTCAACACGCGGTTTTGCGAGGATACGCTGGACGAATCGTTTCTTAAACTCGAGGACTTTTTATCCAGCCGTAATTTCACCGGCGGCGTCAGCACGCTATTCTCGGACTTCTCATGGCTATACGATCAGTATGATCTGGCGTATGCGGCCATCCGCATCGGCAGCCTTATAGACCGGGAAAGGAAGCTCTTTCGATACGACAAGTACGTCATGCCCCATATGATCAGTCTGTGCGATCAGGTTTTCAATGTCAGCATGCTCTGTCACAGGGAGGCCATCAAGCTTCAGGAATACGATAAGGTCAACGGTAATAATTATTTCTATTGTCTGTACACATACCTTTTGAACGAACGCAGCCTTTTAGCAACATCCAAATTACTGAATATCCATCGAAGCACGCTCATATATCGGCTCAACAAGATCTCTGAAATCATTCATATAAACCTCGACGACCAGGATACGCGCATGCACATGATCTATTCGTACAACATCCTGCATTTTCTCAACTGTTTGCGCAGCGCTTCCTCTCCGGACACGCAGCCGCTTGAGAAATAAAGCGGCATCAATCCATCTTTGCAGCAAAAAGCCGCTTCTGCTGCTTTTTCGACAGTATAAAAGCTCCCGCCGGAAGGTGGGAGCTTTTAGCCTGCTATGGTTTAGCTTCGATTACATAACAGCCAATCAGGCAAAAAAACGTTTAATTTCGATCTCGCCGATCTCGGCGGTATCCGAGCAGTGAATCAGGTTGTTAACGGTACTCTGTGCGTAGTCGCCCCGGATCGTACCGGCCAGAGCATCCTCAATCATCGTGGCCCCGACGATGGCACGCATGCCGCTCACGGCGTCTTCCCCGCGCACAATCATCCCCATGACGGGGCCGGACAACATGTGGCGCAGAATCTGTGGAAAAAACGTCTGATCCGCCAGATGCGCGTAATGCTCGTACAGGAAAGCCGCTGTCAGCTTCGTCATCTTCGCGTCGATGATCCGGTAGCCCTTGCGCTCAATCCGGGTAATAATTTCACCGACAATACCTCTTTTCATGCAGTCGGGCTTGAGCATAATGAAAGTATTTTCCTCAGCCATGATAAACACTCCTTTTCTTAATTCATTACTTGTTTTCGTAAATCGGCAAGCACTGTTATCTAAGGATTAAGAGTAATACGGCACCCACTGTTATAAAAGCTAACGGAGAGACCGCCAGCATTAAGTATGCGTTCTTATCTGTCCGTCTCGACACTGGGCGCGGACGCCGTCTCTTCGGCAGAGCCGTCCGCCATATCCGTCTTTGCCGGCCCCTCGTCGACCGGGCTTTCCATTATATCCTGCTCGGGCGGCATCTCAGCTGGCTGACAATTCGCCAGAACCGGCTCCGGCTGCTCTCCGTACTGCTTTTTAATCTTATTATTGATTCGTATGAACAGGGCTATTGCCATAAAAACCGAACCCGCGTCGGCAATCGGCGAGGCGTATATAACACCGTCAAGGCCAAACAGCGCATTGCCTAAAAACAGTACCGGAACAAAAACGAGCCCCTGCCGGCTGATCGATAGGACAAGCGCCGAAACCGACTTACCCATAGCCTGAAATGAACTCATAGATACGAACAGCACGCCGAGAATCGGACCCACAAGCATTAAGGCCCTCAGCATTTTCGTGCCGATCTCAATTACGGCGGTGTCGGCTATGAATGCCCCGACGATGCTGCTGGTGAATATCAGGTAGACAGCTGACAAGACCGTACCCACTACCAGATTGCTTATAAGCGCAAAACGTATGACCGCTTTCATCCGGCCAAAATCACGTGCACCGTAGCTGTATCCAATCAGCGGCTGGATACCCATCGCAATACCGATTTGCAGCATGGCAATGAGCGAACCGGCCTTAAAGGCGATACCCATACCCGCAATCGGAACAGGCCCGTAATTTTTCAACAGATTGTTCATCAGGATGTTGGACGCCGTCATCAAAAGGTTATTGAGAGAAGCCGGAACACCGATGGCAAAAACAGTGCCTGCAATCCCATCTGACATTTTAAAATCCTTCGGCGAGATGGACAGCGTTGTTTTGCTTCGGGAAAAGTAAATGACGTAATAAGCAGCTGAAAAGAGGTTGCCGATCGTGGTTGCCACGGCGGCGCCGCCGGCGCCCATGTTAAGGGTCAGGATCATGATCGGGTCCAGAATGATATTCGTAACCGTACCGATCATCATACCGGCCATCGCAGCCTTGGCAGAACCTTCGCTTCGGACGATATTAGGCGACGCGGCAGATACGATCACAAACGGCGCGCCCACCGATATCCATCGAAGATAGTCGCCGGTAAATCCAAAGGTGCTTTCATCCGAGCCGATCAGCTTCAAGATAAAGGGCATCCCCAGAAAAAAGACGCCGATCATAATAACGCCGGCAACTAAGGCGCCATAAAAGCTAAAGCTGGAAACATACTTGGCTTTTTCCGGCCTTTTTTCACCTAAAAGCCTCGATATATAAGATCCGCCGCCGATGCCGAACATATTCCCGATCGACATCAATATAAAAAACACCGGAGTCGCAAGGGAAACGGCAGCAACCTGATTGGCGTCGCCCGTCTGGCCAACAAAGTAGGTATCCACCATATTATATAATATAGTGACAAGCATGCTCAAAACAGTTGGCATGGCCAGCTTCACCACCGCCTTGGGCACAGGCATTTTTTCAAATATAAGTGTTTTCTCTTCCAAAGTAACCTCCCGCGCTTTCTGCGCTAACAGTCCTATAAGTTTCCTCCGCACAGGAGGTTTCGGTCCATCCATTTTGGCTAACACCGAATGCGGAGAAAAGACAACATCCGGCCGTGATTCGTATTGGAAAGCTTTTGACGGCCAGATTCACGATTCAACTAAAATAAAAAGCGCCGCAGCGCCTGTCGCCCATAAAAAATTATGGGGAGACCGGTGAAATGACGCTTAATTTGTGTGTGTAGCACGCTACCAATAATACTCTATCTTTCCCGGGATGTCAATGTACCCGGGCGATACCGGCACGGCCGGAAATGGTGTGCCGAAGTTCCTGAAAAAGGCAAAAAAGTACGATCTCAGCACGTTTTATTCTAGCAGCGCCATCTTAAAATAACTGAATCACTTCTATGGCTTTCTTTATTTCTAGAATTTTGTCAAATAGTCTTTTTTATCCGTTCCGAATCATCCTTTATTGTTCATAATCACCGATTTCATTCAGCAGGAGAAACGGTTCGGCGTATTTTTCTATCGAAAATGCTTGAAGCGCCTGAATGAACAATAATATTTTATGTAGGGCGCGTACTCTTAATATGTGTATTTTTTTACAAGGCGGCAGCAAATGCATGCATATGTTGATATTATACGAAAATTCTGCTAAGATTACTGCTAAGATTTAGCGGCTTGTTAGCCGATAATAATAAACAGTAAGCATAAGCTTTAAACAGGATTCCCATTTGCCAAGGGAGGTGTACCGTACAGTGTATGTCGAAGTGATTAAAAGCATAACGGACGCCGAGGAGGCGGCCCGTCAAGCCCGGCAAAATGCGCAGACCGAAGCGAAGACTCTAATTGCCGAGGCTGAGAAAAAGGGCCGCGAGGCCGTGTCTGAGGCTGTTGTGCGCGCGGAAGCTGAAAATAAGAAGCGCATGCAGGCGGCTGAGCAGAAAGCCGTACAGAACGCTGGAAAGCTCGAAGCCGACACAACCCAGTTTTGCTCGAATCTCCGGGCCGAGTCCCGGCGGCGGCTGGATGAAGCCGCTTCGGTGATCGCAGAAAGGATCGTGAATAGCTGATGAGTATTGTCAAGATGAAAAAAATCAGGCTTTTCGCGGTCCGTTCCCAAAAAGACGCGCTGTTAAGCGAGCTGATGCATCTGGGCTGCGTGGAGTTCTCCGAGCCGGAATCTCTCGTCCGGGAGCCGGAGGTTTTTTCGCTCGTCAAAAAAGAATCCAGTGAGCTGGAGCGTTTTCGGTCGGAGCATACCGATCTGCAGCGCGCGCTCGATTTTATGGATCAATACGCGCCGACAAAAAGCAGCCTGTTTGCCGTCCGGCCCGTCGTCTCAGCTAAAAAGCTGCTGGACGAATCGCTTTTGGACGAACGGCTTGAGCTGGCCAAATCCATAGAAACGCTTGACGGCCAGATCCGGCGGCTGTCCGCTCTGGAGACACAGCAGAAAAATCTGATCGAAGCGCTGTCGGTCTGGACGGATTACGACGTGCCGCTTGAGATCACCGGCACCCAGTATGCGAGTATCGTGCTCGGCGGCATTCCATCGACAATCGACCTGGATCATGCCGACAAGGCGTTGGCGGACGCCGTGCCGGAAGCCTCGCTTCTGCGGGTGTCGACCTGCGAGGACCAGCATCATCTCGTGCTCGTGTGCCTGAAAGACAAGCTGACCGACGCTCTGGAAGCCCTGCGCACCTTTAATTTCTCCGTTGCGGGAAACAAGGGCCTTGAGGACACAGCAGCCGAAAATATCGCGCGCGCCGAGGAGCGCCTGGAGGCGTACGCTTCTGAAAAGCGGGAGCTGTGCGACAAGATTACCGCGGAGGCGCCCCGCCGGGAAGAGCTGAAAATGGCCGCCGACCTTCTGGCGACGAAAATCGCCCGTGCCGAGGCTGCCGGGCGGCTAATGGGCACGGAGCGGTCCGTTTCGCTTGTCGGCTGGGTCCCGGCCCCTGAGGAAAAAAAGCTCGAAGCCATCCTGTCCAAATACGACTGTGCGTGGGAGCTTATGGCGCCGGCGCCGGACGAAGCGGAAAAGGTGCCTATCGCTCTGAAAAACAACCTATTAACAAAGCCGCTCATGATGGTTACGGAGATGTACAGCCTCCCGACCTATGACGGCATTGATCCCAACCCGCTCATCGCGCCGTTTTTTACGATTTTTTTCGGCATCATGTACGCCGATATGGGCTACGGGGCCATCCTTTTAATTCTGGGTATACTCGGCCGGTTGCTTCTCAAGCCGCGCGGCACGATGGCCTACGCCGTGGCACTGCTGCGGCTGTGCGGCATCACGACAATCATTTTCGGTTTCCTGTTCGGCAGCTGCTTTGGCGACGCGATACCGGTGTTCACAAACATGATCGGCATGGAACGTGTCGAACTCTGGAACGCCATCGACCCGCTCAAAGAACCGATGCAGATGTTACTCCTGTCTCTGGCGATCGGCGTTGTCCAGATTTTAGTCGGCATGGCCATCAAGGCCATTATGCTGATTCGCGACGGGAACTGGCTGGACGCCGTGTTCGACGTCGGCTCGTGGTGGCTTTTATTCGCGGGCATCGCCGTCGGCGCGCTGGGCGGACCCTGGTGGGTCGCAATTGCCGGGGCGGCTGCGCTCGTGCTGACGCAAGGACGAAACAAGCCATCAATCCCGGGCAAGATTATCGGCGGGCTGGCAAGCTTATACGATATAACGGGCTATCTGGGCGACGTACTGTCCTATACGCGTATTATGGCGCTTCTCTTGGCCAGCAGCGTTATCGCCAGCGTCGTCAATGTCCTCGGCAGCCTCAGCGGCTCCATCATCGTATTTATCGTTGTATTTCTGATCGGACACGCGTTTAACATGGGTATCAACATCATCGGCACGTTTGTCCACTCCGCAAGGCTTCAGTATCTGGAATTCTTCGGCAAATTCTATAAAGACGGCGGGCGCGCTTTCGCCCCCCTGAAAATTAAAACGAAATACTATGACGTAATCAAGGAGGAAAACTAACATGGCTTTTTTTGAATCTTTCGGCGGTCTGGCGATCGCCCTGGCCGGCGCCAGCCTCGCCGTGGGTCTCAGCTGCATCGGCAGCGCCAAGGGTACCGGCATCACCGGCGAGGCCGCCAGCGGCCTGACCTCGGAGGACCCCACCAAATTCGGTAAATCGATGATCCTTCAGGTTCTCCCCGGCACCCAGGGCCTTTACGGCCTTGTGGCATGGTTTCTCGCCGTCAACAAGCTCGGCCTTCTCAGCGGCGGCGTTGTAGACGTTACGCTACAGCAGGGCTGGCAGATTTTCTTTGCGTGCCTGCCGATGGCGATCGGCGGTCTCCTGTCCGCTATTGCCCAGGGACGTGTGGCAGCGGCGGCTATTAATATCCTCGCCAAAAAGCCGGACGACTGGTCAAAGGGTATACTCTTCTGCGTCATGGTTGAGTTTTACGCCATTTTGTCCCTGCTCGTGACGTTCCTGATGCTCAACGGTCTGACCTTCTGAGCGGGCTGATCTTATGAACGGAATCGAAAAAATCATTGACCATATCAAAGCCGAATCGGACGCCGAATGCCGGGCCATCACTAAAGAGGCCGAAAAAAAGTCTGCGGAAATCGAAAAGCAGTATGAAAAAGCGGCTTTGGAGGAATACGGCAAGCTGACGGAAAAGGGCGAGAAGGACGCCGCGCTCCACATTGAGCGCCTCGGCCATGTCGCCTCGCTTGAAGCGAAAAAAAAGGTGCTCACCGTTAAGCAGGAGCTCGTCTCTAAATCATTTGAGCGGGCCGCCGAGCAGCTGGTTTCGCTGCCCGAGGCCGACTATATCGCACTGCTTACCCGGCTGGCCGCCGAGGCTTCCCGAACCGGCAATGAAGAAATCGTCCTGAATAAAAACGACCGGGAGCGCGTCGGCGCTGCCGTATGCGACAAAGCCAACAACGCGCTCAAAGAGCGCGGCAAAGCGGCCGGCCTCAAGCTGTCTAATCAAACGCGCAGTATGCGCGGCGGCCTCATCCTCGTCAGCGGGGATATCGAGGTCAACTGCAGTATCGACGCGCTCATCAGCCAGTATAAAAACGAGCTGTCGTCGAAGGTGGCCGCCGTCTTATTCAATTGACGCATCCGAGGGGGGAAGACTATGTCCCACAAGATTAAAGATACGGATTTTCTGTACCTGACATCCGCGCTCCGCGCCCGCGAAGCACGTATGCTCAGCACCGACCGTCTTGACAGGCTCCTCGAGGCATCGGATTACGAGGAGACGGCCAAGCTCGTCGCCGAGCTTGGCTATCCCGACATGACAGGCATGACGGCTCAGGAAATTGACGCCGCCCTCGGCGAATACAGGACGGCTGTTTTCCGGGAGCTTGATAAAAACTGCATCTGCAGCGACCTTCTGGATATTTTCCGCGTCAAATACGACTACCACAACGTCAAGGTGCTCGTCAAGGCCATGGCCGCAAACTCCGAGGGCGACCATCTGCTGTCGGATTCGGGCCGGGTCCCGATCCCGAAGCTCACCGAGGCTTTTATCACCGGCGAGCGGCGGGAACTCCCCGAGCCCATGCGCGACGCGATCAGCCGCGCGGTCGGTATCCTCTCGCGCACATCCGACCCGCAGCTGTCCGACATTGACATTGACCGGCATTATTACGCGGAAATAACAGAGCTGGCCAAACGGATTGATCTCGAATTCGTGACGGGCTACGTGAGGCTTCTCATTGACAGCGCCAACCTGCGCACCGTCGTGCGAACGCTGCGGATGAAAAAAGACCCCGACTTCCTGCAAAAAGCGCTGTTTAAGGGCGGCACGGTCCGTCCGGACCGGCTGATGACCGTCTCAAACTCCAGCGAGGGCCTCGTCGAGCTGTTCGGGCCGGGCATCCTGGAAGAAGCGGCTGTGCTGGGCTTGGAGGCCGTCGGCGGCGGCTCACTCACCGGCTTTGAGCAGGCGTGCGACAACGCTGTTATCCGGTATCTGGACAAGGCTAAACTGGTCAGCTTCGGCATTGAGGCACTCGTGGCGCATCTGGCCGCTCTGGAAGCCGAGATTATGTCGGCCAGAATGATACTGACGGGTAAACTCTGCGGCATCGCGCCGGAGGTTATTCGGGAAAGGCTGCGGATAAGCTATGTATAAAATCGCGGTCATAGGCGGCCTGGACACCGTTCTGGGCTTCAAGGCGCTGGGCCTCGAGGCCCATCCCGTCACGGACGCGGATGCGGCGCGCGGCGTATTGCGCCATCTGATCTCCGACGACAGCCCGGACGATTACGCCATCATCTATCTGGAGGAAACGCTGGCTCACGAGCTGGCCGCCGATATAGACCGGTATAAAGACTGCGTTAAGCCGGCTATCATCCTGATCCCCGGCCGCGACGGCTCAACCGGGCAAAGCATGGCGGCGCTTCACGAGGCCGTTAAGCGCGCCATTGGCGCGGACATCCTCGGGCAATCATGAGTATTCCTCCCGCCGCCGGCGGGAATCGAAATAAGCAAAAAAGAAACCTCCTATGCGGAGGTAACTGACAATATTATTTGTGCGTTATGCACATGGGAGGTTTTTATGAGCGGTAAAATCGTCAAGGTTTCCGGACCGCTCGTCGTTGCCGAAGGCCTTTCCGACGCGAATATGGCGGACGTCGTCCGCGTCGGCAAGCAGCGGCTCATCGGCGAGATACTGACCATGACCGGAGACTCCGCTTCCATCCAGGTCTATGAGGAGACCAGCGGCCTCGGGCCGGGCGCGGAGGTCATTACGACCGGCGTCCCGCTGTCCGTCGAGCTTGGGCCGGGCCTTCTTGAAAACATATACGACGGCATCCAGCGCCCTCTCACCGAGGTGCGCGCGCTGACCGGGTCGACCATCTCCCGTGGCGTCGACATACCGGCCTTAAATCGGGCCAAAAAGTGGGACTTCAAGCCCGTCGTCAAAGCCGGAGACAGCGTACAGGGCGGCAGCATTATCGGTACCGTCGACGAGACGACGGCGGTCGTGCATAAGATCATGATTCCGCCCGGTCTTACCGGAACGGTCGAATCGATCAAAGCGGGCTCCTTCACCGTCGAGGACGTGGTTTGCACGGTCAAAACGGCGGACGGCGCGGTCCGCGAGGTGACGATGATGCAAAAATGGCCTGTTCGCGTCAGTCGCCCCTATCTGAGAAAATCCATGCCGACGCGGCCGTTATCCTCCGGTCAGCGCGTCATAGACACGCTCTTCCCGCTGGCCAAGGGCGGAACAGCCGCTGTTCCCGGCCCGTTCGGCAGCGGCAAAACGGTCGTCCAGCATCAGCTGGCCAAATGGTCGGACGTCGACATCGTTGTGTACATCGGCTGCGGCGAACGCGGCAACGAGATGACAGACGTTTTGATGGAGTTCCCCGAGCTCAGTGACCCACGCACCGGCGAGCCGCTCATGCGGCGCACCGTCCTCATTGCCAATACGTCGGATATGCCTGTAGCCGCGCGTGAGGCCTCGATCTATACGGGCATCACGATCGCCGAATATTTCCGTGACATGGGCTACGACGTAGCCGTCATCGCGGACTCGACCTCCCGCTGGGCGGAAGCGCTCCGCGAAATGTCCGGACGTCTGGAGGAAATGCCCGGCGAAGAAGGCTACCCGGCGTATCTCGCCTCGCGTCTGGCGCAGTTTTATGAGCGCGCCGGCGTTGTGGACTGCATCGGCGGCGATACCCGCCGCGGTACGCTCACAGCCATCGGCGCCGTGTCGCCGCCGGGCGGCGATACGTCCGAGCCGGTTTCCCAGGCCACGATGCGCATCGTCAAGGTCTTCTGGGGACTGGACGCCTCGCTGGCCTACGCCCGCCACTTCCCCGCCATCAACTGGCTCACCAGCTACTCCTTATACTTGAGCACACTCACGCCGTGGTATGACGAGCAGTTTGGCCGGGAATTCATGAAAAACCGCGAGCGCGCGATGAGTTTGCTTCAAGAGGAAGCGGAGCTGCAGGAGATCGTCAAGCTCGTCGGCCAGGACTCTCTGTCCGCGCCCGACCGGCTGACGCTGGAAACGGCCCGGATGATCCGGGAAGACTTTTTACAGCAGAACGCTTTTGTCGATCTTGACTCATACTCCTCCCTTGACAAGCAGGGCAAGCTTCTGGCTCTCATCCTGCGCTACAACATGCTGTGCCGCGAGGCGCTCGACAAGGGCGTAACTGATACCGAAGCCCTATTTGAAATCGAGGCGCGCGAGCAGACCGGCCGCGCGAAGATGATTGAGCCCGAAAAATATGAAGAGGTCTATACGCGGATCGCCGAGGATATGGCCTATCAGATCAATGACATTATAGAAGGAGGCGACCGCCAGTGATCCGGGAGTACCGCACGATACAAGAGATCGTCAGCCCGCTTATGATGATTAAGGATGTCGAGGGCGTCACATATGACGAGCTGGCCGAGATCGAGCTGCCGGACGGCGAGGTCCGCCGCTGCAAGGTCCTTGAGGTCGACCGGGATACGGCCGTCGTCCAGCTCTTTGAAAGCGCGGCAGGCATCAACCTGGCCCAGTCGAAGGTCCGCTTTCTCGGGCACCCCCTGGAGCTGGCCGTTTCGGGCGATATGCTCGGGCGCGTCTTCAACGGCATGGGCCAGCCCATCGACGGCGGCCCGGAAATCCTCGCCGAGTCCATGGAAGACATCAACGGCCTGCCCATGAATCCCGCCTCCCGCGACTATCCCAACGAATTTATCCAGACGGGCGTCTCAACGATCGACGGGCTCAACACCCTCGTTCGCGGTCAGAAGCTGCCCATCTTCTCCGGCTCCGGCCTGCCCCACGCGCAGCTGGCCGCTCAAATCGCCCGTCAGGCCAAGGTCTTGGGCGATGAGGGCGCCAACTTTGCCGTCGTGTTCGCCGCCATCGGCATCACGTTTGAGGAATCGGAATATTTCGTCCAGGAATTTAACCGCACCGGCGCAATCGACCGGACGGTCCTGTTCACCAATCTCGCCAACGACCCCGCCGTCGAGCGTATCGCCACGCCGCGCATGGCGCTTACGGCGGCCGAATATCTCGCCTTTGAAAAAGACATGCACGTGCTCGTCATCTTAACAGATATCACCAACTACGCCGAGGCGCTGCGTGAAATCTCGGCGGCCCGCAAAGAAGTCCCCGGACGGCGCGGCTATCCCGGTTATCTGTATACGGACCTTGCCACCATGTATGAGCGCGCCGGACGGCGCATCGGCAAGGCCGGCTCCATCACGATGATCCCGATCCTCACAATGCCCGAGGACGACAAGACACACCCCATCCCCGACCTCACGGGCTATATCACCGAGGGCCAGATCATCCTCTCGCGCGACCTGTACCGCCGCGGCATCATGCCGCCGGTTGACGTACTGCCGTCCCTGTCTCGACTAAAGGATAAGGGCATCGGCAAGGGCAAGACGCGCGAGGACCACGCCGACACCTTAAACCAGCTGTTCGCCGCGTATTCCTCCGGTAAGGACGCCAAGGAGCTCATGACCATCCTCGGCGAAAGCGCCCTGACGCCGACGGACCTGCTGTTTGCTCAGTTTGCCACAGAGTTTGAGGCGCGCTACGTGACCCAGGGCTTCGATGAAAACCGGACCATTGAAGAGACGCTGACAATCGGCTGGGAGCTTTTAAGCAT
This sequence comes from uncultured Sporobacter sp., assembly GCA_963675425.1. Lineage (GTDB taxonomy): Bacteria > Bacillota > Clostridia > Oscillospirales > Oscillospiraceae > Sporobacter. The sequence continues at coordinate 4,382,737 of OY776214.1, forward strand.
CCTGCCCAAATCGGCGCTCAAGCGTATCCGGCCGGAATATATCAATAAATATCTGCCTGACAAAGACGACAATTAAGGGGTGAGCGTTTATGGCCAGTAAAACCATATCACCAACCCGGATGGAGCTCACCCGCCTTAAGGCGCGGCTGAAAACCGCCAAGCGCGGCCACAAGCTTCTCAAGGATAAGCGCGATGAGCTCATGCGCCAGTTTCTGGACATTGTGCGGAAAAACCGCGAGCTGCGCGCCCGGGTGGACGAGGGGCTAAGCGCCTCCAACCACGCGCTTACCGTCGCCTCATCCATCATGTCGCCCGACATGCTCGAGCAAGCGCTCCTATATCCGAAGCAGAGCGTTGAGCTGGACATGACGATGAACAACATCATGTCGGTCCATGTACCGGTGTATCACTACGTCACCAAGAACACGGACGCGTCCGAGATTTATCCCTACGGCTTCGCGCAGACGTCCGGCGAGCTGGACGATGCGCTGGAGGCCATGGCCAACGTCTTCTCCGACATGCTGGAGCTGGCGCAGATTGAAAAGACGATGCAGCTTCTGTCTGACGAGATTGAGAAGACGCGGCGCCGCGTCAATGCGCTGGAGTATGTTTTAATCCCGGAAATGCAGACCACCATCCGCTATATCTCGATGAAGCTTGAGGAAAACGAGCTGTCGACGAAGGTCCGCCTGATGAAGGTCAAGGACATGGTCCTCGAGAAGGCGCGCGGCTAATAAAACGATACAGAAAAAGTCGGCAGATATCTGCCGACTTTTTTTGCAATGTCGGTCCTGATGCCCTTATCGGGCTGCGTGTTTTCAGTTCAAATCGTACTGACGGGAACGGCTCGACGAGGCCATCGGGCCCTACTGTTTGGCGCGGCAGAAAAACATTAAACCTTGTCGATCGGCTTGACGGCGAGCTTCTTTTTTCGGCGGCGTATGCCGTTTACGATTTTGACAAAACCGCCTTCTAAAAGCAGATAAGACAGTATACCGACCAAAAGCGCCCAGTTAAGGCTGGCGAGATAAACCGTCGCGCCGGTCATGCCGGCCGTACCGGCCGCCGTCTTATCGTCCCTCACCTGCTCGACGGCGATGTACGAGCAGGCAAAGCCCTGCACCACGAGCGTCACGGCCAGGGCAATCGGCAGCACCGGCTCCAAGAAGCTCGCCACCGGCAGCAGCAGCACGCAGATGGCCGTTGAGAGCTTGAACGCGCCGACACCGCCGTAAAAGCTTTTCATAACGTCCCGGCCTTCCTTGTACCGCTCGCCGATGGAGACAGTCACCGCCGCCCAAAGCGGGCCGGCCAGCGCCGTGAAGGGCGCGAAAACAGCCAGAAGCAGATTGCGCACGCCGGCGATAATGTTCGTGCGGTTTGCGTTGAACTCAAGCGGCTCGTCCGGCCGGGCCTCCCGGCATTCGGCCAGGACGCTCTCGGCCGTTACAATCTCGCCGAACGCGATAATGTAAACGGCAATTGCCGTGGGTATAGCCGTCAGGATATCGGCAAACGACGGCAGCCCGATCGAAAAGACGCTGGATGTTTCAAACAGCTCCTTAAAGCTGAACGGGATGAAGCCCCACCGGATGACCGGCAGCGGCAGCTCGCCTGAGATGAAACCGACGATCATCGCCACAATGAGGCTGGGCAGCATGCCGTACTTGCCGATCTCACGGAAGGCGCGACGTTTGTCCTTGATCTTTTTGAAGCTGACGGAAAACAGCACAAACAGCGCCGTAACGGTCCCGGAGCCGATCGACAGCGGATAGTGCGATAAGTAACCGCCGGTGCCGAAAACCCGGGCCAGGGCGGCAATGGCCGCGCCGAAGAGAATCCCGGCCTTCAGAGACGGCGGAATCAGGGCGATCAGCTTGTGCGCGAGGCCCGTTATACCAAGAATAAGAAACAAAATGGAGACAACAAGCTGCAGCGCAATCATCGCGTGGATGGAAGCAATGCCGACCGTATAGCCCCCCAGATAAACCAGCACCAGCGACAGCGCCGACGCAATCCAGCCGGGGACGACCGGGTCGCCGAAAAGGACGTGCAAAAGCCCCAGCGCTTCAGCGATGGCCACTGCCGTCAGCGCCGCTTCATACGACAGGCCAAGCGATTCCTGCAGAATCGGGACAGCCGACAAGCCGACCGCGATCATCAATACGCCCTGCAGCAGCTCGGGCAGCTCGGGCTTGTAGTGGACAAACGGCAGCATGATTTTAAGTTTTTTGTTCAACCGACACCCCTCCGTCAATTTCCAGATCCTGATACTGATATCCATATAATCAAAAAGCCGGTCAAACCGAGATAACGCGCAAAGCGCGCCTCAATTTGCCGGCTTTTATCCGGATCGGTAAGACTTTTAATCTCCCCTCCGGATAAAACAGCAGTGTTACCCGTGTTAAGTTTCCAGAACGCCGCTCCCGCTCATCAGCTCTTCGTACTTGGCGAAGATCATTTTGAGCGAGGTGATCATCGCTTTTTTAGCCTGACCGTAATACGACGTGTTGAACCTGTTGATCAGCTCGTTGAGTCCGTCATTTAAATTATAGCCCACCAGCAGGCCAGCGACAAATTCCTTGGTGATTTCGGTGACAGCCGAGCACTCGGCTTTGACAATGGTGCCAAACTGCAGGTCGACAATCACAACAACGACCGCCGTGCCATAGACTTCTTCCGAAGTGATATTGGCCGGCAGCTTACCGTAGCCGGAAATGAGCACCGTACCCTTCCTGTTTGACGCCATGTTATCACACCTTAGCAGATGCCGGGATAATCCGGCAGTACAAGCTTTTCATAACTGTTTTTGCCGGCCTCGCGAAGATTGCAAGCAGCTTTTGGCGCCTGCTCTGCGTGAGAAGCTTACTAAAACAATCTGATAGGCTGTTTTCTGATTATATCAGTTACGACAACTATATCAAGTGCTTTTTGTTTGTTCTTACTTTGGAGCTCAACGCAAACCCCGCCGCTTCCATACTCTTCTAACAACAGTCGGCTGGGTTTCGCTTAAATGGGGGCCTGTTATTTTTCCCGTCTTCTGCCAACATGCTGGCAGATAGCGTCAAAGCTCTTGTCGCTCAGGTCATGCTCGATCTTACAGGCGTCCTCACGGGCCGTCTCCTCGTCAACGCCCAGAATCATAAAAAGCTCGGTCAGTATTTTATGGCGCTCATACATGCGTTCGGCAATCTTCAGGCCTGTTTCGGTCAGTGTAATGAGACTGTCGGCGTCCATGGTAATATAACCGTTTTCGCGCAGGCGTTTCGTGGCGTACGATACGCTGGGCTTTTTAACGCCGAGTTCTTCGGCGATATCCACCGAGCGGATATATCCGTGCTTTTCCTTGAGCATCAGCATCATTTCAAGATAATCCTCAGCTGATTGACGGATTTTCATACTTGCGCCTCCTTATTTTGTTTATCTGCATGTTAACAGATTGTATATCATATTGCAAACATATACTTTTTTTACCTTGACAAAAAACTTTTCCTTTGCTACACTAATTCAAGTTAGATGTTCCTAACTTATTTTAAACCGCACCAGTTAGTTTCTCCTAACCGCAAAATGTTTGAAGGGATGAGATCGTATGAAGACATTGAGGGACATCGGGGTCGGCGGGACGGCAACCGTCGTGAAGCTTCACGGCGAAGGGGCTGTGAAGCGCCGGATCATGGATATGGGCGTGACGAAAGGCGCTGAAATATTTATACGCAAGGTTGCGCCGCTGGGCGACCCCGTTGAGGTCACCGTCCGCGGCTACGAGCTGAGCATCCGCAAAGCCGATGCGGAAATGATTGAAGTCCAATAGGAAGGAGAAGACGCCATGAGTATTAAAATTGCGCTTGCGGGCAACCCCAACTGCGGCAAAACAACCATGTTTAACGACCTGACCGGGTCGACCCAATACGTCGGGAACTGGCCGGGGGTCACGGTTGAAAAAAAAGAAGGACGGCTTAAGGGTCATAAAGACATCATCATACAGGACCTGCCGGGCGTCTATTCCCTCTCGCCCTATACGCTGGAGGAAGTCATTGCCCGCAATTATCTGGTAAACGACAAGCCGGACGCCATCATCAACATTCTGGACGGCACAAATATCGAGCGAAACCTTTATCTCACGACACAGCTCATAGAGCTGGGCATCCCCACCGTCGTAGCGGTCAACATGATTGATATCGTCCGAAAAAACGGCGACGTCATCCATCTGAAGAAGCTGGGCGATGCGCTCGGCTGCGAGGTTGTCGAAACCTCGGCACTCAAGGGTGACGGCTCGCGTGAAGCGGCGGAAAAGGCCGCGGCCATCGCTGCCGACCCCAATGTGGAAATCCAGCTTCCCGCCGTCTTTGACGGCAGTGTTGAGCACGCCATCGCACACATTGAGGAATCGCTCGAGGGCGTCGTCCCGGAGCGTTTTCTGCGCTGGTACGCCATTAAGATTTTTGAGCGGGATGAGAAGGTCCTGGAGGAATTAAATCTTGAAAAGGAGCTCCGGGACCACCTGGAGGAGCATATCGCCGCGTGTGAAGACGAAATGGACGATACCGCCGAGAGCATCATCACCAATCAGCGCTACGCGTATATCACAAAGCTTGTAGCCTCGGCAGTCCGGAAAAGTCACCGGAAGGGCGGCACCGTATCGGATAAGATCGACCGTATTGCGACAAACAGAATCCTGGCGCTGCCTATTTTCGCACTCGTCATGTTTGTTGTCTACTATATAGCCATCTCGACCGTCGGCGACCTCGTCACGGGCTTTACAAACGACACGTTATTCGGCGAGTGGATTGTCGGCGGGCTGGGTACGTGGTTTGCCAATATCGGCGTGGCGGATTGGCTCTCGGGCCTCATCGTTAACGGGATAGTCGGCGGCGTGGGAGCCGTCATCGGTTTTGTGCCACAGATGCTCATTTTGTTTTTGATGCTCTCCATTCTGGAGGATATCGGGTACATGGCCCGCGTTGCGTTTATCATGGACCGGGTTTTCCGCAAGTTCGGCCTGTCAGGCAAAAGCTTTATCCCTATGCTCATCGGCTCGGGCTGCTCCGTTCCCGGTATCATGGCCTCGCGCACGATCGAAAACGAGCGCGACCGGCGCATGACCGTCATGACAACCTCGTTTATCCCCTGCGGGGCGAAAATGCCCATCATCGCGTTGTTTGCCGGCGCGCTCTTCGGCGGCTCCGGCTGGGTCGCGACTTCGGCCTATTTCATCGGCGTAGCCGCCGTCATTATCTCCGGCATTATACTTAAGAAAACAAAACCCTTTGCCGGCAAGCCCGCTCCGTTCGTCATGGAGCTGCCGGCCTATCACGTGCCCGCCGCCGGCAATATCCTGCGCAGCACCTGGGAGCGTGGCTGGAGCTTTATCCGCCGCGCGGGCACCGTCATTCTCGCCTCCGCCGTTGTGCTGTGGTTTTTGCAGGCATTCGGCTTTCAGGACGGCATATTCCAGATGGTGGAGGACAACAACACCAGCTTACTCGCCGCCATCGGCAGCTTCATCGCACCGATTTTCGCGCCACTGGGCTTCGGCAACTGGAAGCCTGCCGTCGCCACCTTTACCGGGCTCATTGCCAAAGAAAATGTCGTCGGCACCTTTGGCGTGCTCTACGGTTTTGCGGAAGTGGCCGAGGATGGAGCCGAGATCTGGGCAACCCTCGCCGCCGACTTCACTGGCCTCACCGCGTACAGCTTCATGCTGTTTAACCTTCTGTGCGCACCGTGCTTCGCGGCTATGGGCGCGATCCGCCGTGAGATGAACAGCGCCAAATGGACGTGGGCCGCCATCGGGTATATGACCGTATTCGCCTACGCCGTGTCACTCATCGTTTATCAGCTGGGTTCGCTGTTTACCGGCGGAAGCTTCAATATCGGCACCGTCGCGGCGCTTTTGGTGCTGGCCTTAATTCTTTGGCTCATGCTTCGCCGCAGCCGGTACGACGAGACAGGCGCTTGTATTGTAAAGGACAAAGTGAAAGCTCATGCTTAATATCATTGCTTCAAACCTGGCTACCATCCTCGTCGGCGCTGTCGTCGTCGCTATTCTGGCGCTCGTCGTCGTCAAGCTGATTCGGGATAAGAAAAGGCATGTGTCCTCCTGCTCCTGCGGCTGCCCGGGCGCCAAACAGTGCGGACACGAAAAATAATCAGGAGATTCGGCCTAACACCATTTCCGATTACCAAACGGGACCGGGAGCTTCAGGGCTCCCGGTCCCGGCATTTTTTTAAGCTTCCCGCAGTGCAATCGTACTACTGTGCATGATTCTCATTTTCGAGACGCAACAGACGACCGTTGATCTCATCAAGCTGCTCCCTGAGAACCGCCACCTGATTTTTCAAAAAAAGCTTTTCGTCAAAAGCAGACTGGCCGTCCTCATCCACCGGCGCAGTGCCGCGCGCCCAACGTGGCTGCCCCGTAACATAAAACATATGTCGGTGGCCACTATGATGTCCATAGCCGCAGCCATGGCCTTGACCGCAGCCCTGACCGTATCCGTGCGGGATCTGATATCCCGGCTGGGCATGCCCGGTGCAATAGCCCATGCCGCGCCCTGTCCTGGGGCCCATTTCCATTGGGCCCTTTCCGTTTCCTCTTGCCATACAATCACCTCCCTTCTTTGTGTAGTGATTTTTTATTATTAGCATATGCCCATAACAAAAATACCATAGTTATCGTCATATGTCAATAACTAATTTTTGATTTTCTTTTTTCCGCGTTAGCATCTGGTTCTTAATAATAAAAGGTCTCTCATCAACATCTCGCATCATTGGTTGACACACGCCGTTAATTTCCGTAAACTATAGTAAAATTCAAAAAATAGTTTTTATTAACGGAGATGCTGATATGGCCAGACCTGTCAAGTGGCGCAGAATCGAGCAGCTGCCCGCCGTGACGCTGTTCGTCCCGTCGGACGGCCCGTCGGACGGCCCGGAAAACGTTTTGAAGCTGGAGGAACTGGAGGCTGTACGTCTGAAAGACCTTGAGGGCCTGGAGCAAAGCGAATGCGCGGATAAAATGGGCGTCTCCCGTCAGACTTTTCAGCGTATCCTCCAGTCCGCGCGCGTCAAGCTTGCCGACAGTCTCATCAACGGCAAAGCCGTACACATTGTAGGCGGCCATTTCACACAGAACGTCTGTCTCGTCCGATGCTTGGACTGCGGGCGCGAATGGACAGAGAACCTTGAGAATATGGCTGCAGACCCAGAGCTGCCCCACGGCTTTGCCTGCCCCGCCTGCCGTTCCGGCAATACGCAGTGCGACCAAAGCTGCGCCGCACCGCCCGGCCGCGGCGGCTGCCACCATCATGGCCGTCATCATCATGGCAATCATCACGGGAACCACCATGGTAACCCGGAAACATAAAGGAGAAAAGAAGATGGCGAAAGGTTCTGTCTATTCCATTTCGATCAGCCCCGAGAGAGGCCAGCTGAAAAAAGAAGTACCAGAGGCGGTGTTTGTTGCCGGTCACGGCATCGAGGGCGACGGGCACGTCGGCAGCTGGGGCCGTCAGGTTACCTGTCTGGATAAGAAAAGCGTTGACAAGACCGTGTTGGAGCATCAGCTCAAAGCCGGACCCGGCGATTTCGCGGAAAACATCCTGCTCGACGGGCTGGACCTGTCGGGAATGCAGCCCGGCAGCCGGCTGGGGCTTGGCGCAGACGTCGTGCTGGAGGTCACGCAAATCGGCAAGGAGGACCATCCCAGCGTCGTCACCAAAGCCTTTGGCGTGAGCCTTCTGCCGTACGAGGGCTTATTCTGCCGTGTGATTAAGGGCGGTACGGTTAAAAAAGGCGACGACGCCGAAATCTTATAAACCTATTTTTAGATAACTAAACGGCAGGGTGTTCTGGCACCCTGCCGTTCTTATGCTTATTCAAATTCTTAAAACAGGCTCCGGATGATGTCAAGCCCCGCGATAAACGTCCCGAGGGAGCTGCCGATATTGGCCATAATCACGATCAGCAGTATTCGCAAAAACCGGTTTTTGAAAAAGCCCTTAAAACTTAAAATATCGTCTGGCACGTTGTTGACATCCCCCACCGTTGGCTTTCGGATAGCCGCTTCCACAAGTCCGGCAAACCAGCCGCAGGCCAAAAGCGGGTTGAGCGACGAGATTGGCGCGACGGCGAACGCCGTCAGAATACTCAGGGGATGTCCGAGAGACAGGGCCGTAAAGCCGGCCGCCAGCGCCCCATTCCAAAGCACCCACACCGTCAGCTGCCGCAGGCCCGTTTCAATGCTTGTGGCAAAGCCGTAAATAATCAGGCCGATAATAATCGCCGGTATAATCCAGCCGATAACTTTCGTCACCGGGCTTTTGCGCGGTACGGTTGTGATCTCAACCATGTCCTGTTCTTTGAATATTTCTTCTTTAACGCCCGGCACATGCGCGCCGCCCAGAACGGCTACGACCTTTTTGCCTGGGGCATTTTTAATTTTATTAGCCAGATGGCGGTCCCGCTCACTGATGAGAATATCGCCAATCTTGGGAAACTGCTTACGCATGTCCTTCAGGACCGACTCAAGGATATCCTCTTTCAGCAGCTCCGCTAAGTCTTCCGTTGTAACATCGGTATCCTCGCCAAAGGAAAAAACCAGGCTGAACAGGAGCTTGCACTTCTCCCAGAAATTCAGCTTCCGCCAGATGCGAAGAAACGTTGTTTGTATATCCCGGTCAGCCAAGACGAGCTCGGCGCCCGTTTCCTTCGCGCTTTCAATCCCCTGCAGCATCTCCTGCCCCACGTTGGTGCCAAGGTTTTTGGCGATCCGCTTCTGGTAAGAGCTGAGCGCGAGATTGATGATCATAAAGCCAACTTTTTTAGACTTGATGACGTCCACAACGTCGGTGTTCTCCCAGGCTTTAGGGTCCTGCATCTTGCTGTAGCGCTGATCGTCAAGCTCGATGCAGACGCTGTCCGGCCGCTCCGCGTCGATGACGTGCTTAACGAGTTCGGCGCTTTCTTTTGAAACGTGAGCCGTCGCGATGAGTAATATTTCTTTATCGCCGTACTCTACTCGGGTGACGTTTTCTTCCATACAGGCCTCTTTACTCCGCCGGGTAAACATACCGGCCAGTTTTATATAGTAAATATTGCTGTGCAGTCTTTGGTTTCGTTACCGAGACAGGGAATATAATACTGCAATGCAGTATTATAGCATTAACACTTTATAAACACAAATTAAAAAAGCGTAAACAAAGCGCGCCGCCTCACGTTAACTAACGTTTGACGGCGCACTTTTTGGGGTCCGGTCCCTCAGTCGCCTGCTTTGTCCCGAATAAGCTTCAGGTTGCTTTTCAGCCGCTCAGCCGCGCCTCAGACATATTGCCATTGCCTGGTAGCTTTTAGCGATAAAACGCGTGGACGCCGAGCGTTTTTTCGGTAAGGCCGGCTCTTATCCGGCTGATAAACGATCTAATCTGAACTTCTCCCGTAAGGCAAATCAAAATGTAGATGTTCAAAAGAAAAGTAGGATTTTTAATTGCGAATTTTATTTTTTAATGTAAAATAAGAGCATATACTAAACCTGCCATTGTGAAAGGAGCAGATGTATGAAAGATTTCAACGGGAAAATTGCGTTTATCACCGGCGGTGCGTCGGGAGCAGGCTTCGGCCAGGCACAGGTGTTTTCTGAAGCGGGCTGCAAGGTTGTCATTGCTGACGTCCGGCAGGACCATCTGGACGAGGCTATGGCCTATTTTAAGGATAAAGGCGCGCCGGTTCATGCCATCAAGCTGGACGTAACAGACCGCGCGGCTTATGCCGCGGCGGCCGACGAGGTGGAAAATGTTTATGGCGCCGCGCCCGACCTGCTGGTACTGACGGCCGGCGTCAATGTATTCGGCCCGGCGGAAGCATCTACCTATGATGATTACGACTGGGTCATGGGCGTTTGTCTCGGCGGAGTTGTCAACGGACTTGTCACGTTTGTTCCGCGTATGATTAAAGCCGGAAAAGGCGGCTATATTGCCTCCACTGTCTCATGGGGCGCGTTCGGCGCAGGCCCGATGACGGCGCCGTACTCTGCCGCCAAATCGGCTGTGCTCAACCTGCTTGAAAGCTATTTTGTCGCACTCAAGCCCTATGGCATCGGTGTTTCCGCGCTGTGTCCGGCAAACATCCGGTCCAAAATATACGAGGCCGCCATTCAGGGCCGTCCGGAACAATTTAAGAACACGGGCTATAACGTCACGGAGGACACGCAGAAGTTTCTCGCGTCGATCCACGCCAACGGGATGGACCCACGCGTGCTGGCCGAGTGGCTTAAGACGGGCATCGAAAATGAGCAGTTCCTCGTCGTGCCCTATCCGAGCGGTCCGAGAATGGTCGAGGTTGCCGTATCACGCTTTGTGGATTATGCCAGCCCCGAGGGCATGAAGCGTCTGGAGGAGAAAACGAACCAGCCGCCCGACGAGGAAGAACTGAAATTCATGGCAGAACGTGAAGGCTATGACGTTTCCAAAGCACCGACGCCGAGAGCGCCGATGAACGACTCGGGCTTTGCCAAGGCCGCCAAGAACATTGATTGGATCGACCCCAGCAAGAAAAAATAGCATACACAAGCAACCCCTTCCCTGTTTTATTCAAACCGGGAAGGGGTTGTTACAGTATGTCATATCAAGCTGTCAGCAAAGCCGCTCTCGCGGCTTTTTCGACAGTCTGAGGCCTCCCCGCAAGGGGAGGCCCGTGGTATCTTAATCGTTGCCGTGATAGGATTTAAAATTTCACATACATGGATTTCTTGGCGCCGCAGACGGGGCAGTTATCGGGCGCTTCGTCCAGGACGGTATGGCCGCAGACCGGGCAGATATACACGCTTTGGCACTGCAGATCCTTTTTCTCTTTAGCCGAATCCTGCGCCTGTTGGAACAGCGCGGCATGGATCTTCTCTGCCTCCAGTGCGAAATGAAACGAACGGACAGCGCCATTTTCTTCCTGAAAACGGGCAGCATTCAAATACACGGGGTACATTTGCTCCACTTCGTGCAGTTCGCCGTTGATAGCACCCTGTAGATTTTCGACCGTTTTTCCAACGCCAAAAACGGCACCGGCCGCGACGGTTGCGTCGGCAATATCACCGTCGATCTCACGGAAATGATTCCCCGCGTGCACGCGCTCAGCGTAAGCAATCGCCTGAAACAGCTTTTCAATGTTCGGATATCCTTCTTTGGCTGCCATCTCTCCCCAGAGCAAATATCTCATATGCGCCATGCTCTCGCCTCCGTATGCAGAGCGGAGAAAATCGGCGGTCATCGCGTTTTTCACGGCCATAAAGCAACTCTCCTTTTGTAATCAAGATTTATAAAACAAAACGGGCCTCAGCCTTTTCAGGCGTTCCTGGCGGCGGCCCGTTATAAAATATTATCCCAGCAGCACGCCGTTTGTCAAGTTTTGCCGGTAAACATCTAAACCATACGTGACATGTACACATGTGTTTTCAATATTGACAGGCTGCCGTTTACGCAGCCTGTCAGACAGAACTCCGCCAGATATCCCCAAGGGTTGAAAATTTCTGATGGTTGTTGTAAAATATAAAAACAATTTTTATTGACAGAATCAGACACCTATCGATACGATTAAGAGGAATACTATGCCAAACAATAAACTCAATCGTTTCATAGCGGCCCTGCTCGCCGTATTTACATTAAGCTTTTGTTTTAAGTACATAATGAAAGATTATACGGCTGAGGCCGTTACGCAAAACCAAATCAACAGCCTGAAGGATCAGGCCAAAGAGCTTGAGCGTCAAAAAAAAGATCTGCAGTCGCAGATCAATGATCTGAAGTATGATCAGGCCTCCGTTCTGGCGAAAAAGACGGTGATAGACCAGCAGATCAACGTGACGCAGGAGCAGATGACAAACCTTAATGAGCAAATTGAAGTGTATACGCAGTATATTGCCGATAAGGAAATCGAAGTGACACAGCTGGAGAAAGCCGAGCAGCAGCAGTGGGAAAAATTTAAGATTCGAATCCGCGCCATGGAGGAGAACGGCGCCATCGCGTACGTTTCCGTCCTTTTAAGCGCCAACAGCTATGCGGACCTCCTCACGCGCGTGGCCGACGTCGGCGAGATCATGCAAAGCGACGAGGCCCTGTATCGGCACCTTGTGCAAACCAAGGAGGAAACCATTCAGGCCAAGGAGGATCTGGAGTCGGCTATAGCCGAGCAGCAGTCGCAGGTCGTGCTGCTTGAGTCCAAACAGACGGAGCTTCAGGATCAGCAGTCCCAGTCAGACGAGTTGTTGGCCCAGATCGAAGGCAACCTTGATACATATAATCAGCTTTATGACAAAATCGACGAAGAAAGTGACCAAGTCCAAAAGGAAATTAACGCGAAAGTCGCAGAGCTTGAACGTCAGCAAAGTGCGGCGAATGCCGTCGCAGGCTCGGGAACATTTATCTGGCCGGCACCTTCCTCTTATAGAGTAACCTCACCCTTCGGGCAGCGATATCACCCAATTTACCACACCTACAGGATGCACACCGGAATAGATATCGGCGCAAAATACGGCACTAACATAGTAGCCGCCGACGGCGGGACCGTTATCACCTCCACTTACAGCTCTTCCTACGGCAATTACGTCGTAATCAGTCACGGAAACGGCATCACGACGCTGTACGCTCACATGAGTAAACGCCTTGTCAAGGTAGGTAACAGCGTATCACAGGGAGATGTGATCGGAAAGATCGGGTCCACCGGCGCGTCAACCGGGCCGCATCTCCATTTTGAAATTTCCATTAACGGCTCTCGGGTCGATCCGCTCAATTACTTCTCTGGTTACACGAAGGCCTATTAAGTCCGTTGTCATCAAGTTAAAGAATATGGTCTGCTTTCGAGCAGGCCATATTTTTTTAGTACATGATCATTCAGCTGGATGAATTGATGTTGAATGATACAGCATGGATCACGGGCGGCTTTTTACACAAAATAGAGTTCTAGCCCTCGTGCGGGCTTTAATACTTACAGAAATGAAGCCCTCAAAAAGGGACGATGTGACAATTTTCACTGCCGAGACCAGACGACTCGCCGTCAACTGGGAAAACTAATCGCGCAGCGATTGGACGTAAGACGAAGGACAAAGTTTTTTTCGACAAAAAGAAGACCCTACACGGGTCTTCTCACGCTGTCGGCAAAGCCCTATGGGCTTTGCCGACAAGCTTCTTTTCTTTATTGATATCCAGTGGCTTAGCCGAACATGGATAGCAGGAAGCCCGCCGCGATGGCTGAGCCAATGACGCCGGCAACATTGGGGCCCATGGCGTGCATCAGCAGATAGTTTCTGGGATTGGCTTTCTGGCCTTCCTTCTGGGCTACACGGGCCGCCATGGGGACAGCGGACACGCCGGCCGCTCCGATGAGCGGATTGACCTTGCCGCGTGTGATGACACACATGAGCTTGCCCAGCAGCGTACCGCCGATGGTGGAAAAGCAGAAGGCAATGAGGCCCAAAACGACGATGAGCAGCGTCTCCAGCCGGAGGAAATTTTCAGCGCTGGCTGTAGCGCCCACCGTGACTCCCAGGAAAATCGTCACGATATTGATCAGCTCATTCTGAACAGTTTTGGAAATGCGTTCGACGACGCCCGCTTCTTTAAAGAGATTTCCAAGCATCAGCATGCCGATGAGCGGCGCGACCGACGGCAGCAGCAGGATCGTAACGATGGACACAACAATCGGAAACAGAATCTTTTCAAGCTTTGAAACCTGACGCAGCTGCTTCATTTCTATTTCCCGCTCTTTTTTTGTTGTGAGCGCGCGCATGATAGGCGGCTGGATCATGGGAATAAGGGCCATATAGGAATACGCGGCAATGGCAATGGCCGATAGCAGTTCGGGTGCTAGCCTCGACGCCGAGTAGATGGCCGTCGGGCCGTCAGCGCCGCCGATGATGCCGATAGCCGCAGCCTGCTCTGGTGTAAAAATGCCCAAAGACATCGCCAGCGTAAAGGCACAATAGATGCCCAACTGCGCCGCCGCGCCTAAAAGGAGGCTGGAAGGCCGGGCGATCAGCGGACCAAAGTCTGTCATGGCACCCACACCCATGAAGATGAGCGAGGGATAGATGCCCAGCTTGACACCCTGATACAGGTAATATAAAAGGCCGCCGACCTGCTTAACATGGCCGTCTTCCATAACCGGCTCGGCCATGAGGCCTGAAATCGGCAGATTAGCCAGCAGCATGCCGAAGGCGATCGGTAAAAGTAAAAGTGGTTCAAACTTCTTCACAATAGCGAGATAAATGAGCAAACACGCCACGGCAAGCATGATGAGATGCTGCCAGGTTAACGCTACAAATCCCGACTCGTTCCATAATTTACTGAGCGATGAGACAATATCCATAATTTACTCCCCCCGTCACTGTATCTCTACAAGCGGTGCGCCCGCTTCGACGGTTGCCCCTTTTGTTGTCAGTACCTGCGCAACCGTGCCGTCTTTCGTGGCGACGATCTCATTTTCCATTTTCATCGCTTCCAGTATAACGAGGATGTCACCACGCTTTACGGATGCTCCGGTCGTAACCCTGATGTCCAGAACTGTCCCGGGCACAGGCGCGGGAACAAGCTCTTTGCCGCCAGCGGACGGGGCAGGAGCCTTTTTAGGCTGCGGGGCCGGTTTGGGTGCGGATACAGGTGCGGCCGGCTTGGGCTGTGTCACCGTTTTAACGGGAACTGGTCGGACGGGCTCGGATGCCGCCGAAGCGCCTTCCTCTTCCATTTTGACGTCGTACGAGACGTTATCGATCTTGACCGTAAATTGCCCGCTTCCCAGCATTCTTACACCGCTGGAGCGGGTTGGCGGGGATATCGCCGCGGAAGCGACAGGGTCTGGCAGTGTTTCTTCTGCCGGAGCGGGAACGGGTTCTGCGCTGGGGATCTCCGCAGCGGCATTCGGTACCGCAGCCGCTTTTTTGGGCGTAAACCGGTTAACCAGCGCCGATTGAAGCCGGAGCAGCAGGATCAGACCGACAAGCACGACAAAAACGACGGAAATGCCAATAACTCCGACCAGCAGACTATCCAATATGGACATGTGTGCACCTCTCTTTAAAAAATATCTATGCTATAACCGGACATGAAGAAGAGACCTGCCGGAAGCAGCTCTCCTTCTCTGGAGCCGGGAAAAAACAATACAACCTATTATAACAGCAGAAAAGCAAATTTCAATACGAATAAATCGGTACGGATATTACCGCAGTCACAACTTACCGCAAAAGACAAAAGGCTTCGTATAAGCGAAGTCTTTTAACATGCCCCGCGTGACGACATTGTCATTACACGTCTATGAATTTTTAAGGTTACAGACACCATGTTCATACACATCCTAATTCACCTCTACTATTAAACAAGACGGAAAGATATTCGTCAAGACTTAATTTTCACCGTTTTTGCATATTTCGTCTATTTTTTAACATCTACACCCATTATATTTTACAATAATTCGTTATATTTTACAAATCGTTGGTTTTCCTTTTTGGAATAGCAGGATTCCCATTACCTTATACCGCTGTCTAACGGGCGCAGCCCTGCATACGCGGCTATGCAACTACGGCACTGCGCCCATTCGTTCTGATTGATAAAAATTTATTATTATGTTAAAAAACTTTCATATAAATCAAAACCGCCCCAGATCGAGCGCCGCGAAGTGGGCGGTGCGCGTGGCCTCAGTGATATTCTTCGGCGTCACGCAGTCCCCGATCTGATAAAACTCCGGCGCGATAAAGCGCAGCGCCTCGGCCTCGTCTCTGAGCGGCCTCATGCCGACGGCACAGACGACCGTGTCCGCCTCAATAAGCTTTGTCCCTTCCGCGCTTTCGCCGGTCACGCCCTTGTTATTGATCTCCAGCGCCTTTGTCCCCAACGCCAAATGAACACCCAGCCGCTCCAGCTCAATGCGGATGGACTGGCCCTGCAGGATATTCCCGCCGTCGTTGAGGCTGGGGAACATCTCTATGATCGTTACCTCATGGCCTTTATCGCCCATATAAATGGCCAACTCGCTGCCAACAAGGCCGCCACCTAGAATGACGATCCGCTTCCCGGCCTTTTTCGGACTTATGTACAGCTTCTCCGCGCCAAGCACGTTTGGCCCGTCAATCCCCTTGATCCCCGGGATAAACGGCCTGGAACCCAACGCGGCGACAATCGCGTCCGGCCCGATGCTTTCCGCCAGCGCCGGCGTCACTTCCGTATTCAGGCGGACATCGATGGGCAACCGGGAAATCATGCGCGCCTGACGCTCCAGATATTCGTGCAGATGCTTTTTAAACGGCACCTGTTCCTCACAGCGCAAAACGCCGCCGAGCTGTCCGGACTTTTCGCACAGGATGACCTTATGTCCGCGTTCAGCAGCCGACAGCGCCGCCTGCATCCCGCCGATACCGCCGCCGGCCACGAGAACCGTCTTTTTCTTCGCGGGCGGCCGCTCGAATTTAACCTCGGCCTCATTGCTGATTTCGGGATTAAGCGCGCAGATGATATGTCCCTTTGTCATCAGGTTTGAAAAGCAGGCAAAGCAGCGGATGCAGTTGGTGATTTCGTCGTCCTTGCCCAGACGCGCCTTGGTCGGCAGGTCCGGGTCACAGATGAGACCGCGCGCCAGCTCCACGATGTCGGCCTTTCCGGTCTTGATGATCTCCTCCAGAAGCGCCGGGTCCGACAGCGCGCCCACGGTAGCGACCTTTGAGTGCTTGACATGCTTTTTAATCTCGGCGGCATATTTGACGTTGACGCCGTCTTCCAGGAACATGCTTGGATGCGTCACGGTAAATACGCGCGGGTCCTCATGGCTGCCGGCCGACACATGGATAAGGTCCACCTTGCCGTCAAGCGCCTTGGCAATCTCGACGCCATAGTCGATACCGTAGCCGCCCTCGTAGCACTCTGAGCCGCTGATTCGAATTTCAATCGGGAAGCCGGGTCCGACGGCCTCCCGAACCGCGTCGATAATCTCCAGCGGAAAACGTATCCGGTTTTCAAAGCAGCCGCCGTATTTGTCCGTCCGGGTGTTGATCGTCGGCGACATGAACTGATGCATCAGCCAGCCGTGGCCGCCGTGCAGCGTGATCATCCCAAAACCGCATTGCTTGGCGAACGCCGCCGCGTCCGCGTGCTTCCGGATTGTCCTTTTCATAATGTCCGGCGTCATCTCATGGGCATGAATCCGCTCACCCCGGAGGCCGGCCGTATCGCTTTCGACAGGGCCGTAGATCTTGTGGCCCTGAGCATAGGAGATACGCGCTGCGTTGCCGCCGTGAGACATTTCCAGCGATGCCACCGCGCCGTGCCGCGTAATGGCATCAGTCAGCTTCGTAAGATGCGGTTTCACACCGGGGTCGTCGAGCAGGATGTGGTTGCCGTTGGCGAGGGCCAGCTCGGAGTCGACCATTGCGTCCCCGATGCACACGGAGGCAGCTCCCCCGATAGCCTTACGCTCATAATACGAGATTCCCTCGTTGAGCGGACGGTTTTTGCTCGTGGCGTACTGCAGCCCCGTCGGCGAGGCGAACAGTCTGCTGCGAAACAGCGTGTTCCCAATGGTGACGGATGAAAACAGATGTGGATATTGACACGTATACATGTTTCTCCCTATGGCCGGTTTCGGCCATAAGCTCCTTCCCGCAGTTGATTTCAGTTTCAGGGACCGGCTGTCGGCCAAGCGTCCAATGATACTGTCAGTATATAAAAAGAATACTACAAATACAGTTCCACTGCAAGATGACAATTTATTAAAATGAAATAATTGTGAACAAATAGAATCCCGTTGGTCCTTCCGGGTCGTAAAAGCATATCAGACAGCAGTCAGCAGCTCGTTTAAGCTGATCTGCTGTCCGCTGGCCTTTGACAGCTGGTAATACCGTTCACGAATATACTTCTTCTCATATTCGGGATACTCGGTCAGATTCAGCTTTTTGGTAAGATAACCGCTGTACCGCCAGACCTGATCCTTGATAAAAGAACCGTTGTTTTTACAGATCATGATGAGCGCGCCCAAAATCGCGTCGATAATGGTGATGTCCTTCAGCCCATAATGTGCGATCTGATTGAAATGCTGGAATAACACCCGGTCAAAGGTGATACCCTGGACAATCAGCCGGACATTCTGCTCCGAGTCCATATAAACTTTTGCTTCGAGTCCTTTAGCCGCCTTCTGAAGCAGGAACCCGAGCTGTTCCACACAAAAAACGGCTGTATAGGGGTCATTAATGCCGGGCGACAGCGCGCGGACGGCAATCTCAACCAGCTTTTTCGTCCCGGCCCCGACATCCTCATATAAATTCGTCTCGTCTCCGATATAGACAAAACCCAAAAGCAGCTCCTCCAGCTCCTCCGGCGTAGCGGTCTTTTCTGTCAGCGTCATCTGATTATAATGATAAATCTGCAAAAGCGGATCGCCGGCCAGGACATGCTGGCCGACGCTGTTGACGCAGGACAGGACGACGTTATGCTCCAGCGCAAACGAAAATAGTCTCTTTTCATCGTAATACTGGATAAAACCGGACTGGTTGGCCGCAACCTCGCGCGCCTTGCTTTCCAATATACTCGAATACTCTGTCAAACTTCCGCTGATGATATCCGGGTTGTCGTCGATCTCCTTCAGATAATTTTCAATACGCACGGCCGTTTCTTTGACGAGATTTTGTATATACAGCGAGACCTGTACCGATTTGGCGATGTAGTGGATGAAGTACGCAAAGAGTATGACAGCCAGAATAAGCAACAGAATACTAGCGGCCGGCGAGAGCACGTAGGTGTTCAGACGTTCGGACTTAACCGCAAACAAGGAGATAATTGAAAAGATCAGAGCTCCTATAAAAAAGCCCAGTATCCGCATGGTCGTCTTTTTTTCCAGGAAATCCTGCAGCGTACGCGGGGACAACTGACTGCTGTAAATCGTCAGTACGACCATCATAATCGAAAAGGTTATTGTAAGCATCGTTAAAAGGCTGCCGACGACGGTGGATAATATGGTGCCGCCCAGACTTCTGGAGGTATAAAAAAACATCGGCGTTGAGGACGTAACAGCTAATCCGGCAAAATAGTCCAAATAGATAAAAGCGCACGCCATCACAATAAAAAACAGCGCGTATAGACCCGGAATAAAGTATAGCTTCGTACGCATACTAAAGAGAAATTTCTTGATCACGGCAGCTCCTCGCTTCTTTCATTTATCTTATTATTCATCATAACATTGATACGATTCCTGTCAATGTGCCGGGCTGGGCCACCCGGCCTTGAAACCGGGAATAATCATGTGTCTGTTTTAGCTTACAGATCTCAGGCGGGCTAACCAGCTACGCACCCGACAGCGCCTAAAAATGAAAAATCCCGTATCTGATAAGAATGACGGGATTTTGGGATATTATCTTGGTTCTAACCGTATAAGTTGTTTATTTTATTGAACGTTGCGCAAAATAAAGCCGACAGGCACGGATCGGTGCCTGAATTAAAAGGAGATCGATTATGTCTAAAAAGAATAAGCAAAATGACCAGAATGCCCGCAGCGCAATCGACCGCATGAAGATGGAATCCGCCGGTGAGGTCATGGGTTACGAAACCGGTGTCAACGCCACGAACGTGAAAAAGTCCGGCTACAAATCCATTAACAAAATGATTGCCGACGGAGAAGTCGAAGCTGAAAATCTGGGAAACGCCACCATAGATAACGACTATAACAGCTGATCTATACCATTATAAACGCCGAGGTGCCGCATCCGTGTTCCGCGGATGCGGCGTCTTTTTTGACGAGACTTAAGCGCCCTTCAGGCGTTGTCCGCTAAAATGCCTTCCGTAACAGCGAGGCCCCAGGTGAGGGCCCGGCCAAAGCTGTTTCCATTTAACAGCAGCGGATAATCCACGCCATAAAAGCCGCCCGCCGCGTTTCCAACGGCGTAAAGGCCGGGGATCGATTCGTAATAGGGATCTAAAACACGCATGTTAACGTCTGTGAGCGCGCCGCCGAAAACATCCAGAAGCGAGGCGCCCCATTTAAGCGCATAAAAAGGCGGCTTCGTAATCGTCGTTAAAAGCTCTGAGCGCTTGCCGAAATCCGTGTCGTCGCCCTGCCGGGCAAGCTCGTTGTATCGATCCACCGTGGCTTTCAGATTTTCGGCCGGAACGCCGATCTTTTCCGCCAACTCATCCAGCGTATCGGCTTTCCAGGCACATTGGCCCTTTTCCACCATCTCCTCAACGGTCTTTTCAAGCCCGCAGTCGGGCGACCATTTGTCGCCGTAATTGGCGATATTAAGCGGCGTAACAGACTGACCGCCGATACAATCAAAACGCTCGCCGTACTCATCCAGCCATTTGGCGTCCATGATGGTATAGGCCATATCGTCGCCGGGCTGCGCCATCACTCGCAGGGATTTGGCCTGCAGCCAGGTGTCCTCATTCATAAAGCGCTTGCCTCTGGAATTGACAAATAAAAAGAAGAATGAAAAATACGAGGCATCGTCGTCGCGCCGGCCATGTACGGACAGAGCCCAGCTGGGATCGTCAAAGGCTGCGCCGGCCCAATAGGCCATCTTGTGCCCGTCACCGGTGTTATTGCCCTTTGGAAAATACCGGGCGTGCGAAACCTTTAAGGCGACAGGGCAAAACGCCTCGAGCATTTCACGGTCGCCTTCGATATCGCCGGAGGCAATGATAACGCCTTTTTTGCCGACAAAACGGCGGTATTTGCCATCCTCCTCGTTCTTTGCAATAAAAGACACGACCCGGCCGCTGTAATCCTTTTCCAGCTGCACAGCGCGGACCGGGCGATAAATTTTACTGCCGCCCTCAAGGACTGTTCTTTCCAGCACTTCGATAACCAGCATACCGCCGTACTGATACTTATATTTATCATATCCCGGTTTTTGGAACACCAGATGCGTACCGGGGTATTCGTTGAAGCCGGGCCCCTTGTAGTAGCCGGTATAAATCGTGGCATCAAGCGCTTCGCCCCCCTGCTCCATAAACCAGTCAAACGCCTCGCCGCTGCGGTTTATGTACAGCCAAAGCAGTTCCTCGTTGACACGGCTTCCGGATATCATCATCCAGTCCCGGGCAAATCTCTTTTTATCAATGGCAAGGCCCAGCCGCCGCATAACGGCCGAATCCAGCACACCCACATGCGCAGCGCGCCCCATAAGCTCCGGGATTTTGTCGGCTATGACGACATTAAGGCCCAGCTGCGTACATCTCGCGCCGGCCGCCATTCCGGATATACCGCCGCCGATAATGGCCACATCGGCCTCGATCGTTTCCGCAATCTGCTCCTCCGGAATCTTTTCCGGTGGGGTCTCCCAGGACCAGCCGCGCTTCGCTGAAAGATTGCTGTAGGCTTTTGGCTGCATAATGACGCTCCTCTGTGTGTAATTATAACAATTGCAAATTACAATTGCTGTTAAATACATATTATTAAAATCAAATAATAACATCACTTGGTTTTATTTTTAGATTAAATGCGGTTTAAAATAGCTTTAACAAAGAATTTTATATCAATTGAAAACGAAAGACCTGAAACAGCCTGTTTCAGGTCTTTACATTGCTCATTGCGCGATGCCGGCTCAGCGATCACCGGCTTATTTGCCGGGAGCTTTACCGGTTTCCTTAAAAGCCTTGAACGCTTCCATGGTTTTCGTTTTCATGCTCTTTTGATAATCGCCATAGATCAGCGGCTCACCCTCACCCTGCCACGCATCCGTAACTTCGCAGAAAAATGCCGTATGCGTCGACAGTTCCTTTAAGTCGGTTACCTTGCAGCGCAGAAATGCCACGGCTTTTTCAAGTACGGGGAGGCCGTCGACAATTTTATGCGGAACGTTCGCCCATTTGTCCGTGTCCCGGCCCGACTGGAAGCCGAAATTGCCGATGATAAAGGGATCGACATCGGTGCTCAGCACAGAAATGGTGAATTCGCCCGTCTGCTTGATCGCCTCGTTCGTCTGGTTTTTCTGAATGCTGCACAGAATAACCGTCGGAACCGGCGAGCTCGTTGACTGAACAAACGCGTCAACAACACATCCGGCATATTTTCCGTCGATCTTTGTACCGGTAACGTAAAGTCCGTATGATAATTTGTATAGTGCTTTTGTATCCATCGTGAACCTCCTCAATAGGTATGATATGTCTGGTCGTAAAACTCATATACAAGAACATCTAATCTTTATATACTCAGGATAACCAAATCCGGCCATGTTTGTCAAGTTTTTAAAACTGCACATACGATGACATCGCCGTCATTTTGCCACGCGGCAGCTTTTTTCAATCAGCAAATTATCTCTGGGCGCCAGGCCTTTAATTTCTTCTTCCCTGTCTGTTTGAATTAAATATTGGTTTTTCTCGTCAAACAGGATTGATATTTTTTTCGTGAATATTCCAGCATTTTCGGAAAATTCTTCTAATGTCAAGCTAGCTTTATATCGATGTAAAATTTCAAAGGTTGACATAAGCCCAATACCGCTCCCGCCGCTGTCCGCATGCGTTGTTGATTTCCTCAGGCCCATATTGGCAAGCGTGTCCGCTTCAAACGGAATACCGCTGTCTAAAACGCTGACCATATAAAAGCGTTCAGTAATGCCGATGAGCACCAGAATTTTTTTCCTGTCGCTGTACTGCGCCGCTATGATCGCGTTTTCGGTCAGGTCAGCCAGAAGTGTTGTCAGATCGGCCACAGACACAATATTTTCCGTCATATATTTAACACTGCCGGATAGTGTCAGTTCCATATCAATACCGTTTTCCCGGGCTTTATTAAACATGTAGCTCATCAAAGCGTCAACAGCCGCTATATCCGTTACGGGCAGTTTTTTGCTGCCGGTCTGGTATGCCGTTAAAATGCCGGACCGCTCGCCTGACATCGCCCGAAGCTGTTCTAATAACAATCGGCCCTTTTCCTGAAGATCGTCCTCATCCCCGGAAAACTGCAGATATTCTTCAACCGCCAGTTCCATGGCCGGGATCAGCTTATTGTCCTTATGTATAATTTTGGCCAGTGCTTCATTATGCAGTTCGAGCTGACTAATCTGTTCCTCCTTCTCCCGTACCACATCTTCCAGCCGACGTATTTCCTCAGTCTTCAATCTTTCAAGATATAAGTTCGTAATTCGCCCGCGCCACCAGAAGAGGATTAAAACGGCACACGATGAAAGTAAAACTATTGGAATTACATAAATCATATCAATTTCATCATTACTAGTTACAATAGCGCAGATAAGAAGAATCACGCTAATAAGGACGCCAGCATTGCTTGCCCCCTTATTGATTAAAAAAGGCATTCCGTTTTTTAAGCGCTTGAATCTAAAAGGAACGATAACTAATGAAAACTGTATCAAAGAGGCTACTAAAGCTATGTATATAAAAATAGTGGAAAAATCATCAGTGCCAAACAACTTAAATATTATTGCGGCAAAAAATGCAGAAGCTACGAAAAATGCATAACTAAGACCGAACGATAGAATGGTAGTCGTTATCGATAATTCAAGTTTAACTCCTGTTGTCAATTTCATAAACAATAAAGAAACGACTATCATTATTGGTATGCTGGCGGGCACAAGGTACAACCTTAAATAATATTCAGCAAAGGATAGTAATGAAGAAAAAACCAGATCTAATAAAACGTATTTGGTGCGCAATTTCAAATTTAATATTTTTTTAAATAAATAAAGACTGCAAATTATTATAGTGAAATATTTAATGTACGATACAAGCATATCCTAATCCTTCTTTTCGACAAAAACCAATCGATTTCAACAGCTAACCCACGTCAGTATCTAATACAAATTCCATAGCAATAACTTTATCCTTGTTAGTAGTAATAAACAAAAAGGAGGATGAAGTTATGTGGGATATCTGGGTATGGTTTCGTGCATTAATGGGAGTATAATAAACCTCTGAACAAGTCACACAAAGTGTGACTTGTTTATTTTTACAACCATTTTTTTGCTTGAAACGTAATATTCTTATCAACAGATAGACTAAACAAAAGGGGGTAAAGTACATGCTGTGGGATTGGTGGGTATTTTTTCGCTCAATGACGGGTGTATAAGACACTGGAACAAGCCGCACTTCAGGTGCGGTTTGTTTTTACACAAAATCAATTTTCCCTTTAATTTATATATTTTACTTATTATAACATAATCCAATTCATCTCAACGGCATACAAATGACGGAAACTAATTCATTTAATTATTGCAAAAATTATATGTTTATTAGTTACTAAAATGCAAATAGAGCGAGCAGGACTTATAACCAACGGTAAAATTTAAAAGCGTATCAGCAAGCCGCACGTTATGTGCGGTTTTTAATATTCGTTTTTGATCTTGTTGGCGTAATAATAAATAAACTCCGTAATGGTGGGCACGCCCTTGTCCGAGCTGATACGCGCCGTATAATGCTTGGCCAAATCATCAATGTCGGTAGTCCGCCAGGCTTTGTTGATCGCGTTCTGCATAGCCCGCTCGACGCTGGAATCCGTTTTGCCGTACTGCATCCCGATCATGGCGCAAATATTCTTTTCGGGTTTCTCAATAACCAGCTGTACGGCATCAATCAGATATTGGTACCCGACTGCCTTAGGGCTGATCCCGACATAATCGAGCTCCAGGCTGATTTTCCGAACGATTCTCTTATTCCGCTGATCCGGCGTCTCCGTTGTGGCATGCGGGGACGCCGCGCAGCCCATCCGGCCCAAAATGACGCTTTTCATCATCCGCAGAAACTCCACCGCACCTTTGGCCGAATAATCCGACTGGTGCTTTGCCATAATAAAATCTGCCCCGGATTGACGGGCGTATTCGTATGTAATCATGCTGGTGTTGTTGGTCGTAATCAGAATATACGGATTAACAGGCAGATGCATCTCCTTGAGCTCCTGCAAAAAGATCAGTCCGTTACCGCCGCCCTGGTGCAGCTCCAGGTCTAAAATGACGGCGTCGGGTAAATAATCCTTTACATATTCAATCGCTTTGCAGGAATTGTCTGTAATGCCGACAAGATCCACGTCGTCCAGTTCATCCGTATTCCGGACAAACTCATCGCAGGTCTTCTCATCATCCTCAACAAGCAGGACCGTGAGCCTTCTTTCCACAGAATATTCCTCCAAAATTGATGTATATAGCAATCATACTATAATCATTTAATACAAAGCAACAAAAAGTAACGAAATGCAACGCAAAATCTAACAAAGACCAATTTATCAGCCGACTTCATATGTATTACACTCAGTTTATAGTACCTAAGCGTTTAAAATCAGCCGCTATGATGCGTTGATACCAAGCACATACAGGAGGTTGATGGAGTGACAATTGAGACGGGTAAAGAATTTTGTTACGAAAAGCTCATCTCACTGAGAAAAAGGGGCACACAGGCTGAAATCAACCGCGCTGTGAGGCAGTTGGGCAATTATTTGAAAGCCAATTCTATAAAAAAGGCCGGCCCCACAATAACCGCCACCTTTTCCTCTGAGCAAAAATACGGCGAAACCGTTCTGGACATGGAGATCCTGATACCGGTAGACCGGCTATTCGCGCCGGAATACGGCTATATTTTTAAATCAAAATTCCAACTCTTAAATGCGGCGCATTTATGCTATAAGGGAAAACCCGAATTGCTGCAGGCGATTTGCGACGAGTTCATCCGATATATCCGGGAACATGAATACCATGATACGTCAGCGGTTTATAACGTCATGGCGGATGAGCCGAGACTGGTTAATGACGGCTCCGGAGACATCACCGTTGATTTGTATATTGACGTCAGCCCAAACAGCAGGATTTCATAAATCCCCATTGTTTCTTAGCCCCCCCAAGCTTGTTGCTGACTTAAGCGTAAATGAAGAATTATAAGATTAAGTTAAGGTGCTTTAATTTTATAAGAAAGCATTTATATTAATGTTACAGCTGCAAGTTGACTATAATATCTTCTCCCTCATGATAAGGCCACCGGGATCCCCGGTGGCCTTATCACATTTTCAATCGCTTTTCAGAAATATGAATCCAATAACGGCCATATGAGCCATAGGCTCCTTCGGCGGCCGTAATGTGTGTCACATTCTCGGTTGCCGTGTATAATATAGTAACGTAGCGATACAATTGGACATTATTTTGTGAAAAGGAAGTAAATTATATGGCGCTACAATTATTTAAACTGGTTGTCACCAGTTCGCTAACTGAAACACAGTATTTCTATACGGCATCAGGGGACCTTACGTTCAGCGGTACGGCATCCGTCACGTTAGCGGCGACATCGTTCTTTGATGATGCCGGCTCCGCGGTCACCACCTTTACAACCGCCACAACAAACGGTTACTATACGGTTGAAGTTTCCGGCGTATTGCAGCAGACCGATCTGTATACTGTAACCTCTGCCAATCTGACATTCGGAAATGCCGCCCTGACGGCTTCCTATACGATTACGGCCAGTTCTCCGATCACGCTTTCGGTGACGGAACCGACCATTACAAGCTAAATATTTCTTTAGCTCTTCTTCAAGAATATATCTATAAGCTCCGGGCGGATTATACCACCCGGAGCTTTAGACTGTCGAAAAAGCCGCATTCGCGGCTTTTTCGACAAATAAAGGGTTCTCACGCTGAGGCGCTCGCAAAGTAATGCTTTTCGGAAGTGAATGCCTCAAAGCATTAAAATCAAAAAATTTTCGCCGATGAGACCAGACAACTCGCCGTCATCGCCGAAAATTAAATCGCACGGCGATTGGACGTACAAAAGAAGGACAAAAGACTTTATCGACAAGCTGAAGCTCCGGGCGGATTATACCACCCGGAGCTTTATATAACCATTTATGATGTCTCAGCCTATCCCAGACAGTGACCGGCCGCTTTTTGAAGCGCTGCTTTCTCCTGCCGGAGAAGCTCGCTGTACGGATGCTTTTCAAGGCCCTCATCCAGCTTTCTGAGCACGTAAAGGCAGCTGATCCGACGGATACTTCTCTCAATCGTTACCCTATCCTCGCGGCCTGCAAGCAGGTCTTCAGCCTCTGCTGACCCGTTGCCAAGACATAAAATTATTATCCTATACGCCGTCGCGGCAAAACTCTGAGGCTCCCCCGGCTCAGCGCCTGAGAAAAACGCATCGGCGCTCTCATACTGTTCGCTTTTAAAGCTTATGAGCCCGCGTATATATGAGACAAACGCCTCTTTCGTCTTAAACGGACTGTCTCCGGCAGGCTGGACCATACACCTCATAATATCCTCGAGATAGCAGCCGTCTTCACGCCACATTTTATATATTTCATCCTGAACCGTCTCATTGAGCGGATCGTGCTGAAGTACGCGCAGGCTGGCCGTCAGCATAGGCGCTTTTCGTTCCGTTTTCTTATAAAACATCCGGAGCGCCTGGTGGACGCCGGCAGCGCTTATCGTAGAGCTTTGTTCTGGGAGACTGTAATGCAGGGCGCTGTGCAATTGAAGCAGCACCTCGTCCGGCTTTCCCTGTCCCGGCATAGCGGCTGCCTCCGTTGTGTCGGGAGCGCGGTGCGTCAGCCCCTCAAGACTTCTCAGAAACCGGGTCGACCAAATGACGAGCGCGGCATCCTCCATCGGCCCGTCGTCCGGGGTCAGAAGCGTTTCCGCCGTCTCCCAATAACCGTACTGCAACAGCCGCTCAATCGTCTTATACCGGCACTCTGCCGCCTTCCCGGCGTCGCCTGTCCGCTCCAGAATCAGCCGAAGCGTATGCAGGTCGTTTTCTTTAGCCCACCACTTTGTGAGACCGACATGATTTTCCGGATGCTGAACATTTAATAACAGCGGCAGAAGCGCTTTGGCCTTATCCGGGCATCCTTGTCTCATCAGATTGTTATGGATCACCGCAGCCAGCTTGTATTCCTGCCGCGTCAGCGCCCTGTATTCCCGCGCATTGCCATAAAAGGCCTCGTGCATGTCACGGTACAGCGCCCGCGCCTGGCCCGGCAGCTCCGCCATATCCACCCGGTCCAGTTCCGTCAGCAGGTCGATGGCTGTTTCAGGTTCATTCCGATACCAACTCATCTCAATTTTCTGCATCAGAATACGCGGATACACCGGGTCGCTGTGTTCCAGCCGGTCAGACACGTTCTCACCCATACGAAAGAGCGTTTCCGTCACAGCAGCCGCCTGCTCCGGGAATCTCGATAGATTTTTTAACAAAGATGTTAAGACATCGACGGCGTCGAGTTCTTCCGCGAGCCGGCATATTTTCGTGAGCAGCTCACTATTGGCGTTGTTCAGTTGATAAGCCCGACAATAACAGCCCAGCGACCTTTTAGCGTCAAAAAGGCCCTCGTAAATGTCGCCCAGCTCCTCCCAGACGCCTGCGGCGTCTATTTCCGGCCGAGGTACTGAAATATCGGCGGTCTGGTTCATGATTTTCATGCCAAGCGTGATGTCCTCTATCGCTTGCGCAAACCGTCCGAGCCGCCTGTATAATCCGGCGCGTAAAACGACCAGGTCGGTATCACGCGGGAAGCTTTCAATTCCCGAATCCAGAACAGCCAGCGCTTCGTCATATCGGCCAAGCTGGACAAGCGTCCGGCCAAAAAGCTTGAAGAGATGCGCAGCGAACAGGTAATCGGTATTAACGCACGCGTAAGCCTTCAGGAAATACGGCATGCTGCCAGCGTGGTCGTCCTCGTTCAGATGCTTTATCCCGATTAAGTAGTTAACATAGCAGTCATCCGGATGTGCCGCCGTATCCTGCGCCAGCCCCTTCAAACGCAGCGCTGTTTGCCGTGTTGGCACGTCCCGGCGCAGCGCGAGCCGGATATCCGCGTTTAGTATATTATCTATCTGCTCATCGGGAAGAACCTCAAACGATTGATATTGGAATCTGTAACCCTTTCTGTTGCGTATCAGCCGCAGCGCCTCCGCTGGAGACGCGATGCGTCCCGATTCCGGCGGGATCCGCAGCAAATAACCCTCCGCGTTCGGATTCTTGAGGAGCGCCCGCAGCTTTTCCGCCTCCGCTGGGGGAAGCGTCTCGTCCGCCGTCAGGAACAAAACCCACCGGCCGCTGGCCCGGTCCATACCGAGATTTTTCAGCGCGCCGATACTGCAGGGCTGCTCCATTTTATAGACGCATGCGCCCGCCGCTTCCGCCAGCACCGGTGTCCCGTCGGACGAGCCGGCATCCGCTACGATCAGCTCGTCGGCAACCTCTCTTAAATCCGCCAGGCAGGCGGTAATACACGCCTCATCATTATAGGTCGTCACGCACACACTCAGCTTATTTTCAGGCATTCCCGCTGCCCTCCCCTTCCGGACGGAGGTTTTCATACAGCCCGGCCGCTTTCTCATAATCACCCAGCTGATAATAGAGCTCCGCCAGCCTTTCCGTCATATCCGTATTCTTCTCGTCCAGCTCGAGATACAGCTGGCAAACACACGCGGCGTCGCGCCAGCAGCACAGCCGGGATAATATGACGGCATAGTTGTACAGGATATCCTCGTCGGTCCGGCACAGCTTAAAGGCCCGGCGGCCATAGCGCCCGGCGTTTTTCAAATCACCCATCTGATACAGGCAAACCGCGGCGTCGTTATACAAGCGGGCATTATCCGGGTCTCTTAAAATCCGGTCCAAGGCCCGGCTTAATTCATCTGCTGTATTCAAAGCATCACGCCCTTTCCTCCGGTTCGTCAAAATGGGCCAATTCGTCCTGCATTTCGAACAGCGCGTCTTCCAAATGAACGGACAGGCTTTGGCACACGGCGTTTAGCAGACTATAAAGATTATACTGCGTCTTAAATGTTTCAGTAATCTTTTCCGGCCGGTCGAGCCTTCCCAGACGATTCGTCAGGTAATAGTAAACAAAAAATTCCTGCTGCGTAAAATGGCGGCACAAATCGTCGCTTGTAAAAAGCTCAAATGAGCGCAGGTTTTTTATAAATGTTTCATTAAGCACCTCTCTATACATCTCCCTGTCCGGCGCCTCCGACAGGCGGACCATTGTCTTGCAGTCCAGCTTACCCCGTATGGTTTCCCGAACGTAACCGCGAAACGTCTCAACAAAGTTTTCGAGATACCCGATAAAATCTTCCAGGCGTTGCCGACGCTCGGCAAGCTGGATTTCCGCCTCACTTTCGCCAATCAGGTCGGAGACCTTCGCGGGCAGCGGTCTAACGCAGTATTGCTCAATCGCCTGCTTTAAGCTCATGCAGTCGGTCCCCTTGATGCGCGCGCCGCCCTCCGTGGCATTGATAAAATGCCGGTCGGCATTGAGGGCAATCTGCAGCTCAAGCCCACCCTTAAAATCCGTCCAGACCTGATTGGACGGAATCATCGTACCATCGTTGCCTTCAACATAGACGACGGGCTGTGTCTGTATAAATTCTCTGGCCGATTTCCCGACTTCCTCGTAATACGCGGCGTCCTTGCTGTGCGTGACACCCTCAGCGCCGTACGCGTAGTCCTGCCCCACAAAAACAATCGGGTCCGCGCCGAGATACGCGGCGATCCCCAAAGCCAGATGCGAGACATTAGCGCCAGCCTCGATGCTGCTGCCGTCTCCGATATAGCGGCTGATCCAGCGGTTCATCGCCTCACCCGTGCGGAAAATCGGGATCTTTTTGCCCTTGAAGGCCGGCAATACGTGCCGGTCTACCATTGCCAGACACAAAAGCGCCATATCCTCCGGGAACTCCCGGCTTTCAAAATGATATTGATATGTCGCCTTCGAGCGCTCAATAACCGTCAGGACGTCGGGCGACACGTTATTTTTAATAAGCGGGACGATGGCCGATTCCACAGCGATAACGAGGCCCTTTCCCTTAATCTTCGTAAGCTGCCCGATATTTTTATCCAGCGACGGCCCGTTAGCTACTATAAAAGCCGGTACGCCCCGGTATCGGTCCTTCAGGCAACTGATGTAGGGATTGCGAAGCACCTCGCCGGCATTGCCGATCAGGTTGCAAAAGCCTATGAGATTATCTAAATGATCATTTCCGATCAGAAACGCGATGAGCGACAGCTGTGAGAAGACATACTCATAAATATCGAGATACGGCGCTTTAAACTGGCGCCGCGCCGCCGGTGTGAACAGTACCGACGGGTACATGCAGGCGTAAAAATTTATACTGAATAAAACGAGGTTGAAGTTCTTCTCAAAGTCCTTGATGCCGCCGACCATAAAGATCAGCTTTTTCGTCGCCAGAAGCGGCTCAAAGTCAAAATAATGAAGCATGGCTTTGAACAGGAAAATGTCCCGTTCAAACACGATAACGAGCGTGTGGGACATTTTGCGCTTAAAAATCTCGAATATGGGATAGCCGAAGCCGGACCCGAACAGGATAACAGAGCTGGAATTCATATCAAGGGCGCTGTCACACCATATTTCCGCTTCCCGGACGGGCTGCCGGCTGACGATCCCGAAGCTTTTATCCCCCTCACGGTACCGGCAAACGGGATGTCCTTCTTTGGTATATGTAACCTCGATCCTGTCCCACATCTCTTCATTGCTGATTTTCATGACCATTTCTTTCAGCCACGGGCTTAAAAGCTGAAAGTTTTTCTCAAACAGTTCCCTCGTTTCATTTTCCTTTGCCGTCAGCATGCGTCATCATACCTTCCCGTCCACTCGTCTATATGCGGATAGACTGAAAATTCCAAAACGTCCGTCAATCCCGTTATATCCTGATTCAGGATACACGTCTGCACCTCGCCCAGCGCTGCCAGCAGGCTGTCGAGCCGAATCGCCGATTCACCGGCACACTGATATATAGTGAGCAAATCCTCCAGATCGTTGACAGCGCTTATAAAATCATCCAGACCAGCGCTGTCGTCACCGTGCCTGAAATGCTCAACAGACGAAAGCAGCGCGCGCGACAACCGGCGGCGCGTTTCCTGATATCGGCCGGATTCTCTATTCATCCCCGACAACCTCTTTCCATTTGCGCTGCTGATAGGCGCTTAAGTTCTTGATAATGCCGAACATGGCTTTTTGCAGTCTCTGCTCAAAATCGTCCGATAAGCTTTTATTTTTCTCTTTCTCCCCTGCCGTCAGTATGATTTCCCGTAAAGACGACGCGCCGACCTTAATGCCATCAAGCAGACTGCGTAGTCTGGACAAGCGACAAGCCGTCCTGTAGACCTCTTCGACATGTGCTTTCATATCGGCTGAGTAAAGCGCTTCGGCGTCAAATATGTTTTCTGTCAAACGCATAACCATCCTCCTTGACGCCGTTAGACGTCATCACGGAACACCTCGTTGTAATCCGTTTCGAGCCGTGTTTTGCCGGTACAGTCCGGCCTATTTCCATTATATTCGGCCCGCCACCCGGCGTTCCGTGCCGCTCCACAATCCCGGTTAAACCCCGGAGATTGCGCTTTCCGCATAAATAAAACCGGATAAACGGTCTGCAATCGTCTCCAGCTTATCTGTTTAGCAAATCGGTTTAATATCCGCAGAGAGTAGAACAGCTTACTCCAGAGCCAGGGTATAAGCATAAAGCTCTTTGAACTCTCCGTTAAAAAAATGGCGCGCCAGAATTTCCATCAGCTCAAAATCATATCCGTCGTCAATATCCAGCACGGCCGTATCCCGCATGACGAAAATATCAAATGTGCCGTCCAGCGGGGAATTTTTCAACCGGTCGACGAGGCTGGATCGGCGATAGCAGTATATGGACGCGTTCATGTCAAAAACTTCGGGCGCCTGCTGCCGGGCTGTAAAGCCGCTGTCTAAAACCTTCCGGACAGTACGGTCTTTTCGCTCCACCATATTAAAATAGGGATTTCTCCGGGCCGGCACGACGGAGAACACGACGTCTGTATCATCCCGCTCCGCCAATTTTTCCAGGGCGTTTTTCATATTGCCGGATGTCCGAAGCGGTGAAGTGATATCAAGATCGATAACAGCATCGTAGGTTTTATCCAGCGTGCGCTCCATAAGCAGCAGCGCATGACGGACCGCGTGGAGCTTTGGCGTCTCGTCCTCTGAGAGCTCCGCGGGCCTTTTCAGGCACGTCAGACGAAACCTTTCAGCTCTCTCCAGTAGTACATCGCTGTCGCTGGAAACGACGATATCCGTCTCATGTGCCGGATTCTCAGCTTTAAAAAGAAGCGCGGCGGCAACGGTATAATCAATCAGCGGCCGACCGAGAAAAAGCCGTGTATTTTTCCCGCTGATTCCCTTCGAGCCGCCGCGTCCGCAGATTGTTATCAGAAGCTTCATGAGTTCAAACTCCCCAGCGCAATGTTCAACACAGCACGCGCGCGCGCCATATTATTAAACTTTTCTCCCGTTCGGATTAAGTCCAGAAAAAAGCGCATCTCAGCTAAATACATATCATTTCGGCCTTCATTAAACCGTATTTGCTCGGTTCCGTCCGTAAAGGACACGGTGTTTTTGATCAGATCGCCCTTAATCATCCCGCGCTCCGTGAACAGCTCAAGCTCCCGGCGGGGTTCCCGGCCGAAATAGTCCAGGTGCAGCTCGACAGCTTTATCCGTGTAGGCGGCGATATAGACAGCAAGGTCGTCGCTGTCTATTTCCAGGGGTGAATACTTGCCGCTGATTTTGTAGATGGATTGCGGTAATCCGAACAGATCAATCAGGTAGTCCCACTCGTGTATGAGGTCCAGGCCGACGCCGCCGCCCAGTTTTTTTTTAGCGCTGCTCGTCTGGCGGTAATCTGTTCCCTCCCGCCAATCTGGGAGGTACGACGAGCAGATCCCCCGGGCACTGAAAATACTCTCCCGCCGGGTGATTTCCCGCAGCGTTCGTATAACAGACGTATAACGAAGCGGCCCGGCCACGTAATACACACCTTCTTCCTTCAGCCCCAGGGCTTCCAGATCATAATTCACGTGATTGAAGACGGGTTTTTCAATAAACATATGGCGCGTTCGGCCGGCCATCTGCTTCATCGTCTCATAATGCAGACTGGCCGGACTGGTGATGAATGCGGCGTCGTAATCCCGGTCCAGTTCCTGCGGGTCGGCTGTTTGCACGATGGTCAGCCCGTTTATGACCGCTTCCGGTGCGCTCGCCGCATGCCGCAGGGCATGAATTTCCAGCTTGAGTCCAGATGCCTCCGCGAGACAGCTTAAATTCTTCAGATGCCTTTTGGCGATGGACCCCAGCCCACAAAAACAAACCTTCAAGCGCCGGCCTCCTCAATCCTGTCGATAAGTTCAAGCGTATAAAGGTCCTTCTCGAAGGTGTATGGTTCGCTTTCGGGTCTTCCCTCGATCCTGCCAATAAATGCGGCAAGCTCATCGGCATAAGCGTTTTCAATAATGCTGTCTGCGTACAGGCCGTCGCGTTCCACGCCGTCGTATGTTGGAAGGGCTTCGGTCACCTTTTTGTCAATATCGAACCGCCGCAGGCTGTCCGGCGTGCCGTTCCATGTCAGATGTAGCTTATCGGAATAGACTAAAAGTTCTCGTTGCGCCACGCGCGATACGGCGTCGGCGATGAATACGCCCTTGTTCCCGTTTTCGTGCTTCAAAATGAGCAGATAATGGTCGGGAAAATGGATATCCAGTGCGGAGATTTTGTCTTTAACGGCCACGACATCCCCGACCCGGCCAAACGCGCGGAGAAGCCAGGGCAGCTCAATCGCCAGGATCTCGCGGCAGGCGTTTGTCTGCGCATCCCAGGCGAAGAATTCACGGCCGCTGTCCCAGGGATGCCAGTCGGGCAGGTACTGGCCGACATGGTATCGGTAAATCACCTTCCCGTCCTGTTTGGATACGAGGTCCGATATCGCCCGGAGCTCCCGGCGGTACAGCTGTGTAGCGGACAAAAACAGAACCGCCTTACCCGCTTTCGCCACACGTATGATCTCGTCGTATCGGCACGGCCGCAAGTTGAGCTCACTGAAAACATGCAAGCCCTTTCCCAGGCAGTCCAGTATAATTGCCGCATGGCTCAGCGGCGGTGTGCAAACAAGCACAGCGTCCGGTTTTTCACGTAGAATCGCCGTATATATATCGTCGTACGTATTAATTCCAAACAGCGCCTGTGCCTGAGCCCGCCGGTCGGAACTGTTATCCGCGCCGCAGACGGCGGCGCTAAAATGACATAAAAGCAGGCGGATTCTCCGCCTTCCCATTGACCCCAGACCGATCACCAGAAATTTCACGTTGACTTTCCTTTCATCGTTCCCGCCTTAGCCGATCACCTCTTACGCCAGCATAATCGGCATTGTTTCATCAACCCGGCCCGCCTGCTCGCCGTGATGATTGACGCCCGCCTCAGCTATAATTGTGATCTTATTCATACGGCCAGCCCTTTTGACAGGCGGGCGTGTTAAACGTCCGTCCAATCGATATCGTGGAATTTCTTTTTAAGGAGCGCCTTGAAGTTCGGCGCGGCGCGCAGTATCTCAATGATTTTCGCGGCGCTGCCGCCGCTGCCATACGGATTGATAACAGCTGAGCAGTCCGTCTTGAACGCCCGAAGTATCGCGTTTTTTATCGCTTCCTGATCCGGCGGGCAGCAAATCACCGACTCGGCCATCAGCCGGCCCTTTTGCCGGTCCCCGATATTGACTGTCGGCTTATGCAAAGACGGCGCTTCATACAGGCCGCTGGAGGAGTTGCCCACAACGGCGTCCGCCTGTGCCATCAGGCTGAGGTATCGGCGCTGCCCCAGCGATGGAAACGCGGCTGCATTCGGATGGCGGGCCGTAAATTCCTCAAGCTGGCGGATGAGGCTCCGTCCTTCCGTGTCGGCGTTGGAATGTGTAAAAATGAGGCCCACATCAATCCCAAGCTCTTCGAGCGCCCGCGTCAGCTCCTCAAACTGTACGCCGGACGGCTGCGCGTCCAGCGTGACGGGATGAAACGTAATTAAAAGGTTCTTTTCTCTGAACTTAAACGGCAGTTCTTTTTCCAGCGCCGCACGGCTCATTTTTGGCAGCGCATCCAAGCGATCCAGCCCGAGATGCCCCACATTAAAAACACGGTCCGGGTCCTCCCCCAGCTGCAGGACGCGCCGGCGCGAAATCTCGTTGGTAACGAAATGCAAATGCGCCATTTTGGTAATGCTGTGCCGCAGCGCATCGTCAAAAGCTCCCTCGGTTACGTCACCCCCGGCGATATGCGCCACAGGGAGCCGCATCACCAGCGCCGCCTGCGCCGCGGCAAACACCTCGTAACGGTCCCCTAAAAGCACAAGCAGGTCCGGCCGGAGCCGCGCAAAGGCGTCGGCAAAGCCTATGGTCCCCAGCCCCATCGATTTGGCTATTCCCACCGGCGTATCACTCGACAGCAAAGTTTCCACCCGGGCGGCTATCATTAACCCGTCGTCCTCAATCTCTTTATAGGTCAGCCCGAATTCCGGCGACAGATGCATCCCCGTCACAACCAGCTGTAAACGCATGTTTCGTTCCTTTTCAACGGACTGCAGAAGGCCCGACAGAAGGCCGTATTCGGCGCGGGAGCCCGTCACCACGCAGATTTTTCGCATATCGTCGCCTCCGTCTCGGTATCGGTATGATTTTTTTCATCGTCGGCTCGCGCGCGGCCATTAGGACGTTGAGCGTACCTTTTATTTTAGTATCAACATACGATTCCGGTGAATAATATGACTAAGGAATCGCCATGAGCGCCGCCAGATGAAAGACAACGTCACAGCCCGCCATTGCTTTTTTAACGCCGTACGGATCCCGGATATCAACTGAAAATACATCAAGTGCTTTTCTTATTTCAACGGGTGATGCGTCGAGCCAAAAATAAACGAATTATAGCAGACAAAAGCACGGTCAGATGAGGCCCGATAAAGCCCGTCCGCGCCCGTAACTAATAAATTCATCCGTCCACCTTCCGATCCAGCCGCCGTCTATCCATATATATTCCGGCAAGGCCGTATTAGAAGCATGTCAGGCGTTACCGCCCGTACATAGAAACACAATCGTTCCGTAAACAGCCGGAACCGGGGTCCTCACATGTCCATTAAAAATTTCCCCCTGATCTTTTGTCATTTAACAGATGAAGACGGAAATATCCTGGATCCTTACGAGCCAGGTTCCATTTGCTATACGATAATTACGCCGCCCGGCAATTGCGTCGATATACTGACAAATCCGCCCTCAGCTCAGGCAGTGACTAAATCCTTTGTCACCGTTTCGATTTCAGGGTTCGTAGCCGTCTGCTCGGATTCCGGTATTTTATCCGTCCCCATCCCGTTTAACATTTTGTCAAGCTTCCTTATTTTCGCGCCACCAAGAACGTCGCTGAGCTTTGAAGTGAAAAAATTCAAATGCTGCGCCATGCCGGTCCGTACCGGGCACACACACGAAATCGATCAAATCAAAATCGCCATACATATCAGCACCATTGCAAGCGCCGAGGGGCGGGCTTCGCTCGTTGTCCCGGAGCTGGATGAATCGCACAGCATTATCGGGACAGCCTGCATCAGCATCGACAGAGTCTATGACAGCGTCTGTTTCAAGAGCAAAACCTGCCTCGAGCATACGAATGACCTGCGCTATGCGGAAACCTATCAGTACAATGCTGTATCCGACGGAACACAGCGGTTTTATACAAATACCGATGAGCTGAAAAAGTACGGCGCCCGGGGAATTTTATCCCCGGACGACGTCTCCTACTATAACTTATTCATCAACGGTGAGCTTCAGCCCCAAATCAACTATCAGGTTTCGCAGGGCCTGCTGGCACTGAAAACAGAAAATGTGCCGCCCAAAGGCCAGACCGTTATTTTAACGTTTGTGACCTTTAAAAATAAAAAAGGCGATATCATAACCGTGGACAGCCGCCAATACAGCGCCCTGTCCGACGGAACCCGGAGGATTTATACAAATGACGACGTGTTGAAAAAATACAGTAACAGCGGCATCCCCGCGCCCTCTGACGTCTCCTATTCCAACCTCTATGTCAACGGCGTGCTGCAGCCCTTACCGAATTATACGGTTAGAAGGGGCCTTCTTACGCTGAATACGGAGAACCTTCCACTGAAGGGCCAGATTCTCACGCTGGAATCGCTCGTCATCCGGAATCCATGCGGCGGCCTTTACCGAATAAAAACATATCAGTACAACGCCCGCTCCGCCGGCAAAAAAGTGTTCACAAGCAAAGACGGGCTGCCGCAATACGGCGGCACGCGGATCCTAAGCGCGGAATCCAGCGCTTATCAGAATCTCTTTGTAAACGGCGTGATTCAGCCTTCTATCAATTATACGGTCTGTCGAGACCGGCTGCGTCTGAATACAAAAAACGCACCCATTCAAAAAGCACCGGTATCGCTGCAATACGTCGGAGAGAATTCGGAGTTTTTACCCGGCGTCGATACCGTGTCGGACCTGGCCTTCAAAAAGTGGGCCGAGAGCTGTGGATTCACAGAAGCAGATACATAAGACTTAATAAATGTACCGGGTATGACTTGTGACGGGCGTGATATATTATGCCGCCGGCCCTGACGCCGTCATCGGCAGCTTTGTGACCATTAACCCCGGCAGCAACATAAACGTGGGGCCCGACCAGATGGTCGGGCCCCTGACTGTTGAAAAAAACGCGAGAGCAGCTTTTTCGACAAACCAAGTCGCCGGTATCATCCCCGGCGGCTTTTGTTAAACGGCTCTATTCCCGTACTAGGGTTGTACACGGCGAAATATATTTTATAGACAGGCATCACCATGTAGGCAGACTAAAGCCATCTTTAAGGAGCGGTATGAAACTTCCAAAAAACATCAAATACACGTATGCCCTGGCCTCAAGCGGCTATCACGTGACGCTGATACTGTACGCTATTTATCCCATTGTGTTTATGACAACCTGCCTGAAAATGCCGGCGGCTTCGGCCGCCGCCGTTATCAGCATTGGGGAGGTATTGGATTTGATCCTTTCGCTGGGGCTTGGCGGCATGATAGAAAACTGCCGGCTCCGCTGGGGAAAATACCGTTCTTGGTTTTATATTGCGCCGCTGATTGCCGGGGTATCGTGCGTTTTATTCTTTTCGCCGTTTTTAAGCCGACTGCCGGCCGGCCTCATGCCGCCCGCCGCCATTTTTTTATACCTCGTCTGGAACGTATCGAGCACGGTCGTCATGATCTGCCACAGTACGCTCAACAATCTGCTCACGAAGGATCCGCAGGAGCGGGTGGGCCTGAACACGCTGACCAATCAACTTAAGGCTGTTTTCGGGATGCTGTTTGGCAGCATCATCCTGCCGGTATTTTTTCTGGTGGGCGGGACAAAAAATGTTAACCTGCCGGGCATGACCGTACTAGGGATTGTCTTCAGCCTTTTTTATATCCTGTGCTTTTTCAGCTTCGCCGCCGAGCTTAAAGGATTACCGTCAAACGACCAAGGCCGTTGCGAACGGATCCCGCTTCTGGAAACGGTGAAGCTGCTGCTTCACAACGGACGGCTGGCGGCGCTGACACTGGCCGCCACGCTCACCACCAGCGGCGAAATTATTTACAACCTTCTGACGTCCTACTTTTTTATTTACGTACTGGGCAAAATTGAAATCCTCGGCGCTTTTAATTGGGCCTCCAAGCTGTTTTTGCTCATCGGCTCCACCACGGCCATCTGGTACGCACGCCGGCTGTCCAAGAAACGTATTTTCGTCCTGGCAAGCCTTCTGCAGGCGGCCATGTTCCTCGCAGCGTATTTCACCGTGCAAAGGCCATTTCTCACGCTACTTATTATCTGTGCCGGCATCATGGGTCAGGGCATTGCCAGCTGTATGATTATTCCCATGTATTCCGACATTGCCGACACCGTCAGTAAAGAGAGCGGGAAACGTCCCGGCGCGGTCATGGCAGCGGGTACCCTGGTCTATAAATTTGCCGGTTTTATCGGCGCGCTGGGCACGTTTCTGCTGGCACGGGTGGGCTATGTCTCCGGCACGGAGCCTTCTGCCGGCGTTGTTCAGGGAATCCGAATGATATCCACCATCAATCCCTTCCTGTTTGTCGCCGCCGGCGCAGCCGTCCTTCTGCTGTTTTACCGATCCCGCTTTAAGTTAAAAAGCTACGGCGGCCCGGGTGCAAAACGCCGCGCCAGGAAGAT
Source organism: uncultured Sporobacter sp. (assembly GCA_963675425.1). Classification (GTDB taxonomy): domain Bacteria; phylum Bacillota; class Clostridia; order Oscillospirales; family Oscillospiraceae; genus Sporobacter. The sequence continues at coordinate 4,422,698 of OY776214.1, forward strand.
GCTTTGATTTTGTATCAACTATTCCGTATCCGGCAGCACTTCCGCATCGGATTCATTTACAACCAGTAAGACAAAACCCCGCCGCGGCGTCTATTTGATAATCCGTTTGGCCGCTTTCAATATTCTGTCCGTGAAGTCCTCGCCTTCATGCGCCTCGGCATCATAAACGCTCTCGCCGCCGTTTTCCAATGTATCCGGATTCTTTTTGTCACTCTTGAGCTTTTTGTATCCAAGGTAGGCGCCGGCGCCCAGAAGTGCCACGGTTGCCAGCTTCCCGAACGCACCCGAACCCGTTTTCCGCTGGACCAGTTCCAGACTGTAACTTTTCATAATATGTACCCTCCTGTTTAATGTCTAAGTTTGTTGACTAAGGCCGGAATAAGCATTCAGCGCCGATTGTTTCGTAAGGACGTGCGCCAACATAGTCAGCGCCGTTTTTTCCGGACAGGCCGGGAGGCTTTCCAGCGTATCCACAGCTTCATTAACGAGCTGTTTGATCAATATTTCTGTTTCTCCGAGCGCATCCGTACTTTTTACGTACTGAATCAGCTCTTGAATTTGCCGCTCATTTTTGTTTTTCGTCTCCAGTAAGCTGCCAATTTCATTCGGCACACCGCCTTTAAGCAAATGGAGTATGGGCAGTGTATAGATACCGTTTTTTAAATCCTGACCCGCCGCTTTTCCCGTAACACCCGCGTCGTCGTAATCCATCAGATCATCCCGCAGCTGAAACGCCGTGCCGAGGCGCTCGCCATAACTCTTCAAGGCACGTGCCTGAGACGCCTCCAAGCCGGCCGCCAGCGCGCCCGTATAGCAGCTGGCCGCAATCAGGCTTGCCGTTTTTCGGTAAATCTGCAAAAAATAAAGCGCTTCATTTTGCTCATCTGTTTTGTACCGGATCTTCAACTGCTCCAGCTCGCCCAGACACATCTGCTCCGAGACGTCCGTCAGCTCTTCGTTAATACCCGTACCTTTGTAGATACCGAGGATTTCCATGGCCTTCGCCAGAAGATAGTCCCCGCTTTGAACAGCGGCCAAGCTGCCGCTTGTTTTATTGATCGTCGGGCGGCCCCGTCTCACCGTCGCGTTATCCACGACATCGTCATGAACAAGGGACGCCGTATGCATCAGCTCCAGCATACACATAAGCGGCACAATATCTGCTTTTACATCCGTATGGCCGCTTTTTGCCAGCCTGTAGCAGAGCATTGCCAAAATCGGCCGAAGCCTTTTTCCGCCGGCTTTAATAACACGTGTCAGGTCCTGCCGCATGGCAGGCTCGGCATCCAGCAAAGCGCCAAGTGCAGTTTCCATGCGGCTGATTTCCGGGCAGCCATAGGGATTAAATATATATGAATCCTGTGTTATTTGATTTTTAGCAAGCTTTACATTGATACTCATTGATTTATCACTTCCGGCAAGCCGCCTATAAATTCCAGATATTCTTCAAGACACAGTGCCGATTGTGTATCGGCACTCAAATATGCGGCAAACGAATCGGTCAGTGGGACGCTGTCGAGCGGAATGAGGTTTTTTGAAAATTGGCTGAAAAAATAATCGCCAAGAAGGGTTGCCCACTCAGGATAGTCCCCCGCCATACTGTGCAATTTCCGAAACAGGTAAAAACTTTGACAGGCTGCAGCCAATTCAGCGGCGTTTTTTCCCCGGTAAACCCGCGTGGCTTCATCGGCGGAAATATAGCGTTCTGAATAGGGCAGCTCCGGCAACGGACTTTGGCTCCACAGGCAATATCCTTCCGCCAGGAGCGCGACAACCCGGGCTTTGTCCTGTATCGGTATGCTTTCCATCCGCCGTTCCTTTCCTAAGCTTTTTCAAATTCCATGACGTCAAGGCCGATACTCTCCGTATCAACCGTTACTTCACGGACAATCGGCTTGTATCCCGGCATCGTACACCGCAGTTCAAACGTCCCGCTGCTTGGCGGAATGCGGTCGATTTTAAATTCGCCGAAAAAGTCCGTCTTAATTTCCGTAAGCCATTCGCCGTCCAGCCATAGCTGAACGGTGGCGTTGACGGCGGCTTTTTGGACGCCGTCCTGCCGGTAAGCCAGCGCGCCGGCTATAAAGCAGGTCTTGTATTTATAAAGATTTCTGTATAAAACCCTTGGAGCATTGCTTTCATACAGCGGTTTTAGCTTTTGCTCTTCCACAAGCTTTTCAAAGGCGTCGTCCTCACAGCGGACGAAACTGAGCGCGCGCAGCGGGCAAGCCTGGACACAGCGCGGCTCGGCCCAGCCGGCATCCAGCAGATGGGCGCACATCGTGCATTTCTGCGCCGTTTTGAGTTCCTCGTTCCACGAAATCATACCGTACGGGCAAGCTCCCACAAGCGCCTCGTTACCTTTGGCCTTTTCGGGGTCGAGCAGCACGACACCGTCACCGCGCGTTTTTACAGCATCGGGAAACGCTTTTTCACAGGGCGCGTCCTGACAGTGCTGACACAGCTTCGGTACAAAGCAGACCTCGGTAAAGGGCGCCGCGCCCCGCTCGTGCTTTGAGGGATTAATCCATTTTTCGTCATGCTTCTGCTGCTCATCCGTATACGGCAGCCAGCTGTTGCCGACGTGCTCATCCTTACAGGCTACCATACAGTTAAAGCAGCCGACACACTTACTCAGGTCGACGACTAAATGCACTTTTTCCACGACTTCGTCTCCCCTTCCCATTTCCTGACCTCAACGAGACAGGAGTTAACTGACAGCCCATGCGCGTTTTTCGTGATAAAACGCTTGGACGTCAATGTATTGATACAGCCGTTTTGCTCGGGGGATTCGCCGGGCTTGCCAATCGGACGATAGTCTGCGCAGGCCTCGTAAGAATGCGTCATACCGACCGGGATACGCTCCGTGGCCTCCAGCCCGCACAGGACGCTCCCCCGGTCATTGTAGACCTCAACGATGTCGCCGTGCTTGACGCCGCGCGCGGCGGCGTCCCTCGGGTTCATCCGGATGATCCAGTAGTAATAACCGTCAATGAGCATCCGGTGCTGATCGATGTCGTTGATAACACTATCCTTCCCGTCGCCCATGGTATGAAAGCTGTATTTGGAATGCGGTGAAATAAGCTGGAGCTTATACTTTTCGTACGGCTCGGAGCCAACGCCCTCCCAGGACTCGATATATGTACAGATCGGCAGGCGCTCCTTATCATCGGGGTCAAACCGTTTAAGCGTCTCCGATTCAAATTCAAACTTACCGGACGGCGTCTGAAGGCCCTCGTTATACCGGCCGTAAAACTCCGACGGCAGGGGCGCGAGCTCCGGCGTGTCTTTTTTCGCGCCGCGCGCGAACCAGTTGAGCGCCAGCGGGTCGCGCCGGTTCTCCGGCAGCGGCGGAACAACGTAGTAGCCCTTTTTCAAAAACTCCCGCCACGCGACCCGTTTGGCCACATCCGTACAGTCAAAGCAGCGGCGGACCCAGTCAAACTCTGTGTTGCCCTCGCTGAAAACCTGCCAGAGGCCGAGGCGATTGGCAATGGCCTGGAATATATCAAAATCAGACCGTGACTGACCCAGCGGCTCAATACATTTGTGCTGCATGAAAACAACCCGGTGGTTGTTCTGCAGAAACGACTTGTCTATATAGCCGCCGCAGTTGGCAAACTCACCGATATCCCAGCGCTCAAAGGGTGTGCAGGCCGGCAGGATGACGTCGGCAAAGCGCGCCTCGCCCTCCATCCAGACAGACTGGTTGACAACAATCTCGATGTTCTCGCTCTGATACATCTTGGCAAAGCGGTTGGACTCCGGCTGCGTGCCGAAATAGGACCCGCCGTACTTGTAATACATCTTCACGGTGGAATGGCCCGGCGCGGGATAGCTGACCTTTCGGAACTGTCCGTGGACACAGTAGTTATCGATATCGTTGGCCTCGGCGTGGCCCTCTAAAATCGCCTCCGGAATGCGAAGGCGCGGAATCCTTTGATATTCCGAATTGACGGACGGCGACTGGGGCATGCGGTTATACATCTGGATACCGGAGCCGGAGCCGATGTAATCGCCCGAAAAGCCGCCCTCGGCATAACCGGGGAACCAAAAATGCGTGTCGAGCGGCGTACCGTACTGCAGCCCGCCAAAGTTGACGCCTTCCTTCCCCACGCCCTGCATAGCCGCCAGGCACACCATGGCGCGGGCCCATTCCGTCCCATACGCTGTCCGGCAGGCGCTTCCGAAGGAATTAAGGCCGCCGCAGGCCAGGTACGTTTTCCGTTTTCCCCATTCCTCCGCCAGCGCACGCACGACTCGTGCAGGGACGCCTGTGATCGGCTCCTGCCACTCCGGCGTTTTGGGCGTACCGTCTGTTTCGCCCTGTATGTATTCGGCCCATTTTTCAAGGCCCTGAGTGCGCTTGGCAACATAGTCCTGATCGTATGATCCGTTTTCCAGCCACACTTGGGCAATTGCCAGGGCCATGGCCGTATCCGTGCCCGGCCGGGGGGCGATCCAGCGTCCGCCCATGAAGGATGCCGTACTGTTGAGGTACGGGTCAATATGGACGACGGGGATTTTCAGTTGCCGGACCCAATCCCGGCGGATCGTCCCCTCCTGCGCGCCGTAAACGCCCGAAGTCGACTCGGGGTCAGACGACCAGAAGACGATCATCTCCGCATTTTTCATGCAGTCCTCGACGGTGGAGTACGGCTCGGTCCCGCCACGCCGGACGGAGTTGCCATAGTGATGCACCGCGCCCCACGCAAAGCCCTCCCAGCTGTCGGGATTAAAGGCCATATTGGTCGCGCCGATACAGTTGAAAAAGCGGTTGGCAGCGCTTGTAAAGTAACCGATGGTACCCCAGTTATGATGGGAACCGCGGGAATAAAACACCGCGCCGGGCCCAAAGGTTCGCCGCACCCGCACAATTTCGTCGGCAACGATATCGAGCGCCTCGTCCCACGATATCCGTTCGTAACCCGATACGCCGCGGTTTTCCGGATGGCGTTCGCCGTTTACATCGAAATCCACCCGCTTCATCGGATAAAGCACCCGGTCGGGCGAGTAGACGAGCGACTTCCAGCCCATAGCGTAAGCTGTGGCCGTCGTCCGCTTCGGCGGCGTGAATTTTTTACCGTGGGCTGTAATCGTCCATGGCTCGGCATCGCTGTCGTCAAAATCGATCGGCGTCACGCGGACGATTTTGCCGTCCTTAACGTAAACGAACAGGGGCCCGCCATTTGTACCCGTCACGTAACGCTTCTCGCCGCTCGGCATCGTGATGCCGTAATTTTCAAGGTATAACACGTCAAACGCAAAAACCTTCAGCAGCAGGGATGAAAACCACATAGCCTGCTCATCCGGTCCGTTTAATACCAGTGAGCCGTTTTTGGCGGCCGCCACGAATTCGGCCGTCTTTCCGAACATTTGCCCGGACATGACCTTGCGGGCAATATTTTCATTTTCAAAAATCATCTCAACTTCCGCCGTATCAAACACACCGTTTTTACCGGTTACTTCGCCGTTGCGGAAATACAGCAGCCGGCCGCTGCTGTTGTCCCGGAGCTTAATCTGAACCGCTAATTCCTGCGCTTCAAGCTCCTTTTTAAAATCAGGGGCCGCCTTGGCAAGCGTATTGAGAAGCTTATCCAGCATAAACAGCGTGCTGCCTAAAAATGTTTTGTCCAGAAGCTCCAGTGCCGTAGCGGTGATTGTTTTACCCATTATTGCCTCTTCCTTTCCGCCTGTTTTTCCGCATTCGTCCGGCGGAAGCTGCAAAAATTACGTTTGGTCTATTATACGGCCTCGCCTGTTATAATGGAAATCAATTAATTTTGTCGTGGCTATAAATAATTTTTATTCTAAATCTTGACATCAGATCAACGTACTATTTATAATAATCTTAGCTTCAATAAATCATTTTTATGGACATTATGATTTTCGGGGGGTTTTGCTATGGACATACTTCAGCTGGATATTTTCGCATCCATCGCCAGAACAAAGAACTTCTCCCGTACCGCCGAACAGTTTTTTATCACGCAGCCGGCCGTCAGCCATCACATTAAGTCGCTGGAAAACACGCTGGGGGTCAAGCTTATACGGCGCTCAAGCCATGAGGTTTCCCTCACCGAGGAGGGCGAGGAATTTCTGCCGTATGTCAAGCGGATTCTCGAATTGTCATCCTACGCCACCAACCGTATACAGAATATGGCGGAAGGCCGGTGGGGGCATATCCGGATCGCCGCGCTGTCGTCAACCTCGAATCAGCTGGGCGACGGCCTGGTCAAGCTGTATAAGCAATATCCGTCGATCCAGGTGGACGTTGATCTTCTGGAAGGTAGCGAAATGATCAGCGCCCTTCAAAACGGCAACTATGATTTTTATTTTTCAGTGGCTCATATGATTACAGACGACAAATCCTACGAGCACATCATAATCTGCCGGGATAAGCTCGAACTCTTTGTAAATAAAGAGTTTGTCGATTCCATTAATCTCGACGACTGGTCCAGCGTTGAAAAACATCCCTTTGTCTCCGTGCCCCAGTCTGACGCCCGTCTGTCAAACCAGATCCGGCTCATTTGTAAAAACCGCGGCATAAAGCCGCACATCATAAATTACTATAACCGCGCCGAGTCTGTCGTCCTGTCGGTCAATGCCGGGATCGGCATCGCCATCCTGCCGGGCGAGCTGGGCAAGCTCTATCAGCGGCCCAACGTTGTTACGCTGCCGATTGGCGGGGACGACGCCGAGCTGATATCCGTTTTCGCCTGGAAGACCGGTAAAACGACCATCGCCTGCAACATCTTCAAGGACATTGTTTTATCAATCTTCGCACCCGATGCCGCCGCTCAGCCTTAGTGAGGTGAGCCTGGGCAATAGTATTAGTCAGCCGCAAAAACCCCTGTGATTTTAAGATCACAGGGGCTTTTCCGTTGATCATCCCACGCATTACTATAAACTATTTTTATAGCCGCGAAAAAAACAATTGATTTCCTTTATGGCAGAACAGGACTTATAATAGGTTAACGAGACCGCTGCTTCATGGAGAATCAGCTATTAACGGAGGCCCGCTCATGGACAATTTATCAAAATGGATGCGGGCTGTGCGCGTCCCGACGCTGACAGCGTCCGTTATTCCCGTGGCGCTCGGCGGCATACTCGCGTCTAACTCACACTCTTTTAACCTTCTCAGGACGGTGTTGGCCGCCGTGGCCATGACCTTTTTTCAAATCACCTCAAACCTCATTAACGACGTTGACGACTTTAACAATAAGGTTGACACGAAGGAATCGCTCGGTTCCAGCCGGGTAATTGTTGACGGAGAGCTGACGCAGAAGCAGGTTTTAACGGCAGCCAAAATCTTTTTGCTCACAGGCGTCGCCATCGGGATTTACCTGTCGGTCGTCGGTGGGCCGGTAATTTTTATTCTGGGTTTTCTCGGTGTTGCGAGCGCATACTTCTATACACGCAAGCCCTTTACCTTTAAATACAGGGGCTACGGCATCCCGCTGGTTTTTCTGATGTTCGGTCCGCTGCCGGTACTGGGCTCTTACTATTTGTCCGCCGGCCTGCTCAGCCTGACGCCGGTGCTTTTATCGATCCCCGTCGGCTTTTTAACGGCGGCCATACTCCATGCCAACGACCTTCGCGATATCGAGCATGACGAAAAAGCCGGGATCAAATCCTTTGCAATGATTCTGGGCCGCCGTAAAGCACGTCTGTTTTATCTATTTCTAATCGCGGCATCCTTTGTCTGCATACTGGCATTCATCTTTACGGGGCTTTTGGATTATTGGAGCTTACTGGTTTTTCTATCCGCGCCGCTGGCGGCCCTGCTGATACATACGTCATCCGGCACGGACTTCAGAGCGCTGGATCATAAAACAGCGGGCCTGCAGATGCTCTTCGGTTTGCTGCTGCTCATCTCAGCGGTTCTTTAAATATGAGAAAACACAGTGTTATAATCAGCGTTGTCATCGCGGCGGTCCTGTGGTTTATTATCTTCGTTGTAAGGCCGCTTAATTTCTGGGCCTCCATGTGCCTCGGCCTGGCCCTGCTCCTTCTCACAGCGCTTATATCGGACCGGGCGCTGTTTCAAATCGGCAAGCTCAAGCCTCGGCATATTCTCATCGGCATCCTGTCGGCGGCTATTCTATATGGTATTTTTTATGTTGGCAACATTCTGTCCGCCCTCATTATCCCGCTGAAGGACGAACAGCTCGCCGGCGTTTATATGAACCGGGACGGTACCAATCCGCTTGTTATCTTTGCGGCGCTGCTGCTGGTAATCGGCCCGGGCGAGGAGCTTTTCTGGCGCGGCTTTATCCAGAAAAGGCTGACGGAGCGGTACGGGGTCAAAGCCGTCGTGTTGGCCGCGGTGCTGTACGCCGCCGTCCACATTGTGACGCTGAACTTCATGCTGATCATGGCGTCGCTCGTCTGCGGGCTTTTCTGGGGCGCTTTGTATTACAAGGAAAAGAGCCCGTACCCGGTTATTTTATCCCACGCTGTCTGGGATGTTACGGTTTTTCTCCTGCTGCCGTTTAATTAAATGGACACGTCTATTACAGAAAGCAGCCTCTAAATAACGAATTAGAAAAGAAGTGAGCCCATGAGTGAAGAGAAATTTGACGTTATCATTGTCGGCGGCGGCCTTTCCGGGTCTTCGGCGGCGTACGTGCTGGCCAAAGCCGGGCTTGAGGTCCTCGTCATTGAGCGCGGCAACCATTGCGGCGCGAAAAACGTGACCGGTGGCCGTTTGTATGGGCACAGCCTCCAGAAGCTGATACCCGGCTTTGCCGATACGGCACCCATAGAACGAAAAATCGTTAAGGAACGTCTGTCTATGATGACCGAATCGGGCGCGATGACGGTGGAATACGGCTCGGAACAATTAAAGGATACCGCCTGCGCTTCGTATTCGGTGCTGCGGTCTAAATTTGACCGGTGGCTGGCCGAGCAAGCCGAAGAGCAGGGAGCCATGTATATTACGGGCATCCGCGTGGATAAGCTGCTGCAAAAGGACGGAAAGGTCTGCGGCGTGCTCGCCGCCGGCGACGAGCTGGAAGCGGACGTCATCCTGCTGGCCGACGGCGTTAATTCCCTTTTGGCCCAGCAGGTCGGCATGAAGAAGGAGCTGGCAGCTCATCAGGTGGCCGTCGGCGTCAAGGAAGTCATCGGTCTCGACGAGAATACGATCTCCGACCGCTTCGGCGTTTTGCCGGGTGAGGGCGCGGCGTGGATGATCGCCGGGGACCCGACCGGCGGCGCTGTGGGCGGCGGTTTTCTTTACACCAACAAGGACAGCCTGTCTCTGGGCACGGTGGTAACCCTCAGTGAACTCGGCTCCGGCAAAAATGTCAGCGTGCCTGAAATGGTGGAGCGCTTTAAAGCCAATCCTGTTATCGCCCCGCTTATTCGCGGCGGAACGCTTCTGGAATACGCGGCCCATCTCGTGCCTGAGGCCGGATACAAGATGATCCCGGAGCTCGTGTGGAACGGCGTTTTGATCGCCGGCGACGCGGCCGGCTTTGTTATGAATCTGGGCTATACGATCCGAGGCATGGACCTGGCCATCGAATCCGGGCGTCTGGCCGCCGAGGCCATTATTCGGGCGAGCGCAAAAGGTGATTTTTCAGCCGCCGGACTGTCGGTTTATCGGGCCTTACTCGAAAACAGCTTTATCATGCGGGACCTCCGCCATTATCAGAACATGCCGTCCCTTTTAAGCACACATCAGCTGTTCAATGAAATGCCGGCGGCGGTAGACGAGATTATGAGCGGGCTGTTTGTTGTAGACGGCAAAAAGCCGGTCCGGCTCATCAAGTCTGTGGTACCCGCGATGAGTAAGGTCGGCAGCCTTACCGAGGTCGGCAAGCTGGGGCTTAAAGCCGTCAGCGCTATATAAGCGCCTGGCCGCGCTAAGAAAGGAAGGATGCTCTATGGCAAAAATGAGCCTGGACGACAAGCTGGGGACCGACCGCTTTTTTGTGGATAAAAGCACGCCCCACATCACGATAAACAGCGATTATAACGACGAGCAAAAGATTCATCAATTAGTGATGGCCTGCCCTGCCGGTCTTTATCAATATGAAAACGGCAAGCTGATATTTAATTACGAGGGCTGCCTTGAGTGCGGGACGTGCCGCGTTTTGTCCAAGGGCCGGGTCGTAAAAAGCTGGAACCACCCTATGGGCGGTTTTGGCATTGAATATTGTTACGGATAAGTGTAACTTGTTTTCTGTTTTTAAAGTGCTTTCCTTCTCACTGCTCATATTGGCAAAACGCCGCGGAGCCAAGCTCCTCGGCGTTTTTAATTTGTATGGCATGCCGGGCGATCCTCGCTTTATCTCAGCAGATCCCAAACCCGAACGTATGCAACTGAATAAAATTCTCTGTATTTTCTAATACTGCTTAATACGCAACAAAGGATATGGAGGAATTAAGAATGTCAAAAACCATCATTGGCATACAGCTGAAAAACAGAGTCAGCGACGCTCCCGACTTTCAAAGCCTGCTGTCCAAATATGGCACCATCATACAAACGCGGATCGGGCTGCACGACGCAAGCTGCCATACGAATCCACAAAGCGGTATTATCTTGCTGGATTTCACGGATTGTGCCGACGCCGAATTGGATCAGTTCAGAAACGAGCTGTCGAATTTCAGCGGCGTTAACATGCAGCAGATGACGTTTTAACGTCTCATGAAACAGCGCGGGTATAGGCCGACATTCCCGCTTTAACTTGACGGCAAGGGAACAACGTTTTATGCTTTTGGGGCAGACGCGTAAAAGATTCGCCAAGTCGAGCCTATCAAGGCCTATCAGTATACTATAAAGGATTGATGCCATGAGATACAATCACATAAAAAAAGCCGTCTTTCTTCACAGGCCGAACCGGTTTATCGCCGAATGTGAGCTGGACGGAACCGTCATACAAGCCCATGTCAGGAATACCGGGCGCTGCCGGGAACTGCTGATACCGGGCAGCACCGTATACCTGGAAGAAAATTTTCAGCCTAACCGCAAAACCCGGCAGACCCTCGTCAGTGTTGAAAAGTCCGGCAGATTGATCAACATGGACTCCCTGGCTCCCAACAAGGCGGTCCGCGAGGCCATAGAGAATGGCCGTATTCAGCTCCCCCGCTTTGATGCGCCGTACACACTTTTAAAACCGGAAACGCGCTGGGGCGACTCCCGGTTTGACTTTTACATAGAAAACAGCTTTCGGAAGGCTTTTATTGAAGTGAAGGGCGTTACACTTGAGGAAAATGGCGTCACCCTTTTTCCGGACGCGCCGACGCAGCGCGGCATCAAACATATACAGGAGTTATGCCGCGCGGTATCGGAAGGGTATCTCGCGTATCTGATTTTTGTCATCCAGATGAAAAATGTCTCTTTCTTCACACCTAACAGGCAGACGCATCCGGCCTTCGGCGAAGCATTAGAAATCGCTCAAAAAGCCGGCGTAACCCTTCTGGCCTACGATTGCTTTGTAACCTCAGATGAAATAAGACTCGATGAACCTGTTGAAATTAAGCTCACGTAAAAAATAACTCTCGAAGAAGCTGTAGTCCGTAATCATAACCAGAACCGTTCAGCCTGAAACTGTCTTTTCAGGCTGATTTTTTTGTGCGCTGTCTAAAATTCCGTCGCATCGGCTTACCCGGTTATTCCAGGCGCTTTTCATTTCCATTCTTCGACAAAAGCAACACCCGTAATGCTGTATCATTTAATGTGTATTGATATCATCAAACGGAATTTACAGTATTAATCCTTCACCGTACGCTTAGATAGACCTTTACGAAAGAGAGCTGTTTATATGTCACTCAAGACACGGGTGCCCGAAGTCACCGATAAGCAAAAATTTGCGCTTTACTCCATGATGAAAAAGGATTCCACCAGCGATTTCAGCTACTTTTTTCTGGTGGGGCTGGCCGCCATCGTGGCAACCCTCGGGCTTTTAATGAACAGTACAACGATCATAATCGGCGCGATGCTGATCTCTCCGATTATGAAACCCATCCTCAGCGTATCCTTTTCAATTACCACAGGAGACTCGAAGCTTTTCAGCCGCTCTTTGGAATCGATAATATTCGGCGCGCTATTTGCGATATCCATCAGCGTAATGGTAACGCTGCTGATCCCCGCCAGAGAGCTGACCAGTGAAATCTTATCACGGACGCGCCCGACGATTATCGATCTTTTCGTTGCCCTCGCCTCCGGCGCCGCCGGCGCGTTTATCATGCAAAACAACAAGGATTTAACCGTCCTGCCGGGCGTTGCGATCGCTACGGCTCTGATGCCGCCTGTAAGCGTTATCGGCATTGGTATTGCCCTGACAAACTTTAACGTCGCGCTCGGCGGGTTCCTGTCGTTTCTATCGAACTTAATCGCCATCAATCTCGCCGCCGCGGTGATCTTCAAATTAGTCGGGATTACGACCCAGGATGAAATCACATTTAACGACGGTACGCTGGCCCTGGCCAAGCCTAAAAAAAGCCGATTCGTCTGGTCGGTTACGGCTTTCATTATTATTTCCATACCTTTGACTTATTTTCTCATAAATACCATCGACAACGAGCGCGTTGATCAAACCATCGCCACGTCTTTACATACCGTTATCAGCAGTTATGAAAATGTTGACCTCGTCAATTATGCCTATGACCTTTCCGAGAACAAGTATAAAGTTAACGCCGTCGTACGATCGGATAAGGACCTGTATGGAAGCGATGTCCGGAAAATGGAGAACGATCTGGAGCGTGCCCTGAATAAGCCTGCCGAGATTACGTTGAAGATCATCTTTGCGTCCGAGGTCAACGCGCTCACCTCGCCGCCCCCGTCTCCCGAACCGGGGGCCGATAATAACAGCGCTGCCGATACCCCGGACACCTCCGCCACAGTAACAAACCCCGACAAGTTCATCCAATATACCCTGGAAGAAAAATGTGAGCAAATTGACGCCGGCCTCATCGATTTTACTTTCAGCTACAGCTCAACAAGCGCGATCTATACGATTATCGCAACAATTTCCGGCGACAAAGCCCAAGTTGACAGCATCGCCGGTTCTATTACAACGACTTTAGAAGACGAATTCAATCGAAAAATCAATCTCATTACAAACATTGCGGAAACCGACAAGCCGTCCGCGACGCCGGCGCAGACCATTGTTGAGCCCTCGGATAACATTTATGATATCAGTCCGCCGGCATAGGCACAAAAAGACCCGCACCTTAATAGGTTCGAGTCTTTTAAAGGCACAACCGGAATAAGCCGCAAACTTCGTAATAACCATTCAATAAGAATATCTTAGTCGGCTTCTGATGCGGGCGCCGGCGCTTTTATATGGCGCCGGATTGCAAAGATATCCCAGCCGAAACGTTTGGTTAAGTAACCCATGATGCCTTGAGGAGCCGCGAGCATGAGAATAATAGCGATAATACCCAGAATAAGCATGCTGAAGCCCGGGAAGGAAAACAAAAATTGACGCAGCAGAACGAAAATTACCGCGCCGATAATCGGGCCCTCTATCGTTCCGATACCGCCGATAATGACGATAAACACCATGGATACCGTCCAATCGATGCCAAACGCGGCATTGGGTTGGATAAACGCAATATTCAGATACATGGCCGCACCGGCAATACCTGTAAAAAATGCTGAAATCAGATAACACTTCAACTTTGTTTTATAAAGCTCAACACCACGTACCTCGGCAGCAGCCTCATTATCACGCATAGCCATAAGAGCCAGGCCAAATTTAGACCTCAGCAGAAAAGTAACCATCGCCACAGAAGATACGCCAATAACCAGCGCAATGAAATAGATCGTACTGGGCGACATCGTGTACGTTGCCGATATGTTGTAGCCCGTCCCGTAATTTACAAATGCCCAGATCAGAAAAAGCAGCCGCAGGCACTCGGACACAATCCACGTACCGATTGTAAAATAAACATTTTTCATTTTGAAAATCGGCACGGATGTTATAAGCGCAAACACTATGGAGAGCACGCCTGCCACAGCAAAGCCCAAAACAAGAGGAAGCTTATAAACCTGGGAGATGATCGCCAGCGAATAGCCGCCTATACCGATAAAGCTTTGCTGGCCGAGCGATACGAGGCCGGAATAGCCGCCAAGCAGATTCCACATTTGCCCCATCGCCATATAAAGCATAATAAGTATTGTCACGCTCGTCACATAATCTCCGCCCCAGTAGGGCAACGAGATCAAAAGCGCAAGTATGGCCCCCAGAGCAACAGGTTTAACCGGCTTTTTTCGATCCAGCCTTTCACCATGTATGTTTTCACCCATTATTGAGTTATCCTCCATTTTTCGCGTTAGCTACTTGCGCACTTTTTTGGATAGAAGCCCCTGTGGCCGCAGCGCCAAAATAATCAGCAACACGATATATCCCGTAACGGTCTGAAACGATGTACCGAAGAAATTTGCCCCCAACAGCTGTGAGAGCCCCAGTATGACGCCGCCGATCAGTGTACCGAATATACTGCCCATCCCGCCGATAACCACAACGCCAAAGGCAATGATGAGATATTGAGTACCGCTTGAGGGGTAATATACAAACGTCTGGCCAACTAAAAGCCCCGCCACGCAGGTGGCTGCCATAGTCAGGCACATGGCATAGATGTACATCCGCTTCGTATTGACGCCCATAACCTCAGCCGCGACGATATCGCTGGAGGTAGCCCGAATAGCCCGTCCGAGCGATGTTTGTTTCATCACCAGAGACAACGCTACGATGACTAATACTGCCACGAGAAAATTAAGCGCATACTGACCTGAGACCGACAAATATTCCGTATGTAATATGTTTGTATTCACAAGAGTTGTAGGAATGGATTGCGAGTTGGGCCCAAAGCCTAATAGCAATGAATTCTGGATGATGATTGACAGCCCGAAACACACAAGAAGAGCGGGCTCAGCCCCTTTATCAATGACCTTGTTAATTAAGAATTTTTGTATCAGAATGCCGATTAGAATCATCACCACGATCGACAACAGCAGCGCCAAAATAATACTTCCCGTTAATTTCATGGCCAGCGCCATCGTTACAAAGGTCGAAAGTATCATCAGGTCGCCATGTGCGATGTTTGTAATTTTCATAATGCCGAATATCAGTGACATTCCGATGCCGATCAGTGCGTAAAGCCCACCCAGGAGTAAACCTGTCACAATGGATTGGAGAAGCGTATCCACTCTATCACCTCGGATTATTAATGATCATGCAAACCGGTTTATGCCAAAATAGGCATCGCTGACTTCGCTCTCCGGCAGGTTGCTGCATTCGCCCTCAATTACAATTTGGCCCTTTACCATGACGTACGCATACTGCGTATTTTTAAGGCAGCGCTTCATTTCCTGCTCAACCAGAAGAAAGGCCACACCCTCTTGATTAATCCGCCGGAGAGCTTCATAGATCTCCTTTATAACGACCGGAGCCAAGCCAAGTGATATCTCATCGCAGATGATCAGCTCGGGACTGGACATGATGGCCCGGGCAATGGCAAGCATTTGCCGCTGACCGCCGGAGAGAAAGGTTGCCAGCTGGCCCGACTTCTCCTTGAGGACGGGGAATGCCGCATAAACCTTCTCCAGATTATCCGCCTTGTTTTTCCGCGCATGCTTGGGATAGGCGCCCATAAGAAGGTTCTCCATGATGGTCATATCCTCAAAAACCCGGCTGCCCTCCGGCGCCATGGATACCCCCCGGGTGACAATCTTATTGGTTGGCAGGCTTGCGATATTCTCGCCTTTCCAGAATATCTGACCGCTTATCGGTTTGTTGATGCCCATTATGGAATTGAGCAGCGTACTTTTTCCGGCGCCATTGGCGCCAATAATGGATACCATCGAACCTCTTGAAAGGCTTAAGCTCACATCATGAACGGCCTGAATATCACCGTAATGGACGTTCAGATTTTTTACTTCGAGTAGGATATCGTGTTGTTTATTCATGATCATCTGCCCCCAGGTACGCCTCGTTCACTTGTTTGGATCGCATCAGCTCGACACAGGGCGCGCATAGAATGTCTCTTCCCTCAGCCAGAAGCATAACCCGGTCGGTACCCTCGACCATCGTCTGTATGACATGCTCAATCCATATGACACTGATTCCCCGGCTTTTTACAGCTCGTACAATTTCCAGGATTTCAGATATCTCAGAATTCGTCAGACCCCCGGCAACCTCGTCAAGCAGCAGCATTTTAGGAGACGAGGCCAGAGCAATCCCGATTTCAAGCCGTTTTCTGGCCAGAAGCCCTAGCTTGCCGGCCGGCGTCTGATGATAGGGCATCAGACGAATAAGATCAAGGATCTCGGCGGCCTCCTCGGACGCTTTTCGTTCCGACACATTCCGCCCGAAAACCCCGGTAGTCAGAATATTTTCATAAACGGTTAGATTATCAAAACAGCGCGGAATCTGGAAGGTGCGGCCAAGGCCCATTCGGGTTCTCTCAGTAACCTTCATGTTGGAAATATCTCTGTCTAAAAACCGAATGCTGCCCTTTGACGGCATGAGTATCCCGGATATCAGGTCAAGCATGACGGTTTTACCGGCGCCGTTCGGGCCGATTACGCCAAGCACCTCTTGTTCGTTTACTTCAAAATTAACGGATTTCAGGACATGATTGCTGCCAAAGGATATCCCGAGATCCTTTACGGTGAGAATTGCGCCCAAAGCATGTCTCCTCCCACGACTCTTAATTCACTGTACGAGTATACCGAGCCTTCGCCCGGCATACTCGTACAGCAAAAAGACACTCCAACGTACGGGCCGCAGCCCGTTGTGACTTAAGTTAGGCCGTCTGACAGCCAGCCGTTAATACGCCTTTTCGATCAGCGGCTCTGTGATGGTGATTTCCGGGACGTGGCCAGCGGCGATCAGCGCCTTGCGGTAACCGGATATAGCGGTATCGTCCGGGACCCATTGGCCAAATACGATGGGCACATATCCAACGTGGTTGTCCTCGAACACCACATGGCCGTAGATGCAGTCGATATCGGTCGCCGCAAAGGCCTGGCGAATGGTCTCATTATTTGTCGACTGCGCGCGGCTAAGAACGTCGTAGATCACATCAAACAGCGCGTAATCCCAGCCGATGGTCAGGTCAGGAGCCTGCTTGACGGTTGTGGCAAAATCGTCGCTCAATTCCTTGGCCGTCATGCCGAGCAAGGAGGATGTAAACGGAAATTCCGGTGACCACTGTGTCTCAATGCAGTTATACGCAGCCGTCGGGCCGAGCGCCTGGACATCGGCCGAGAAATGCATGCCCTTGCTCAGGATGGCAATCTTCGGCTCATATCCGAGCTGCTGGATTTGATTCCAAAGTGTTGCAAGCTCCGGCGTGAGCAGACTGGCCACGAGGATGTCGCACCCTTCGCTCTGAATCTTGGAGATAATCGCGGAATAGTCGTTGGTACCCTGCGGGAAGCGGCCCGGGTCAACGATCGTGTAGCCTCTTTCGGTGGCCTTTGCCGCCATAATTTCAGCCATGCCGACGCCGTCGACGTTGCTGTCAAGCACCAGGCCGATCTTCTTGTTCGTATCGAGCCTGTCAAAGCCGTTGAAATATTCGTCAATGAAGTAATCGTAATTGAACAGCAGCGCGTAAGACCAGTCATACGGGCCGTTTGCCAGCCAGCTTGTATCGGGCGAATTCGCAAGAAGCGTTGGAATCTGATAGCGTTCTCCAACGATGGAGACGGGATTGATGGTGTCCGGTGTCCATTCGCCGACAAGAATGTCGACTTTGTCGCTTGTCGCCAGTTTTGTGGCGACCTCGGAGGCTTTTGTCGGGTTGCTTTCGCTGTCGCCCCAGATGATTTCGACGGGCAGCTTTTTACCAAGCTCATCGACCATGATGCCGCCGTCCTTGTTCATCTCGGCCAGCGCCAGATCGGCCGTGTGCTTAATGCCCACGGTAAAGTTTGCCATAGGGCCGGAGAGCGGGGCGACAAATCCGATCTTAAAGCTTGTCTTGTCGGAATCAACGGGTTTTCCGGCACTGTCGGAGGCGCCGGTGTCCGACGTGGCTAAATCGGACGCATCGGGCGAGGAGCCGGACGTACCGGTATCGCAACCGGAAAGAACAAGCAGGAAACAGAATACTATGGCTAACATGAGCGCGATAATTTTGTTATGCTTTTTCATTTTGTCCTCCTCTGAATTATTAGTAGATCAATGACCCTCTACAACAGTTAATAGACGCCATATTTCAGTGTTGTGTCGAACATCGCGTGGAGATTTTCCTTGGGGCATTTATCGATAACAATGGATGTATCCATAATAAATCCACCGCCGGGGGCGCAGATATCCAGCAGCTCGCGCGTTTCTTTGATAACGCGTTCCTTCGAGCTGAACATCAGCGTAGCCGTAGCCAGATTCCCGCAGATACACGCCATCTTGCCGACCGTATCCTTTGCCTTCTTCATATCCACTTTTTCAAACATGTAAATAACGGAGCCCTTCGGCATATCGCACAGCTGCTCAAGTCTTGTATTGTAATTGCCTTCGCAGAAGACATACGGCGTAATGCCGTTTTCAACACCGGCCATCATCAGAGCTTTCAGCCCGGGCCAGTAAAACTCCGCGTAGTCCTCCGGACTCATAAATTCGTCGACACCCATATGTAACGGAATGAACAGATATCTGTGTCCCATTGCCTTCAGGCCGGCCAGCGCGTTTTTGATGCACAGCTGGGTCATAACATCCAGAGCCTCGTGCAGCTTCTCCGGCCGTTCTTTTATATCCGTAATGCAATTAATCATTCCCCGGAAATTGTCAGCGAGCATATCAAACGGGCAGGTTTGCCCGAGTGTCGGGCCGAGGGGGAAGCCCGACTCGATACAGGTATCAAAAAACAGGCTGTTGGCCTGCAGCCATTCCGCCGATCTCGCACCGGCAACCTGCAGTGTCTCCAGCGCGCTTTTCACCTCCGGATCGGCAAAAGCGGCCAATGTTGAAAAGAGGCTGAGCTCTATCGGGTCCTGGAAATTGAGCTTGGCTAAGCCCGATAGATTTTTGTTCCGTCGCGGGAGCCACTTGGTCAAAATGAAATGAGTCGGGTCGAGAATGAATTCATCATACTCATCTTCAGTCATATACTCGCCGTCGAGGATCTGGAAAGACTGATCCAGCGCAATTTTATGCTGATAGCCGGGCCAATGGATGAAATTGCTCTGAAGCGCCTCAATCGCGGGGATTGGATACTGCGCGGTCCCCCAAACGGCATCCGGCTCAAATTCACTCAGGTATGCCTTCAGGCCGGGAATGATATTTCGATGATCCGTCATGGTAACGTAATGATCAATCCCGTAGGCATGGCCATAAAAAAAGTTCATCTTTGGTACGATCGGCACGCGGTCAAATTCATCAAGATTCTGTGCGGCTTCCATGCGTTTGAGCCGCTGGTTATAAAGCTCCTGAGTCGTCGCCATCAAGATCCCCACTTTCATAAACGAATTATTGCGCCTATTTGTCTAAAGAAAGTCTAGTATGAACGCAATAGTTTGTAAAATATAAATAAATAATAACCCCATTCCCGTTCGGAATGGGGTAAAACGGTCATTGATGTTCGTTTATGAAGTTTTAAATCACAGCTATCTATTTTCCGCCCATGGGTCAGGATGCTCCTGAAAATATTCCATGCATTTGCTGACAAACAGCTTAACAGCAGAGTTGGTGGAGTTTTTCTTCCAGATAAGCGAAACACCGCTGACGGTGCCGGCCAGTTCATACGATTTCAGGGGCATACCCGGCTCCATTCGCGCCGCTCTGTCTACGACGTATATCTGATTATTATCGCTGAGGCTCAGCGCAAAGGAGGTCGCATCCTCAATGTACTCATACTCCGAGGGAACAAAATCATACTTGATGCACATGTCCTCTATCAGATTGTGATAAGCCGGCACCTTCGTCGGCGAATGGATGATGAATTGCTGGAATCTCAGGTCTGGGACGTCGATAATATCTTTTTTGGCCAGCGGATTGGTGTCCAGCATAACCACCGAGAGCGGAAACTGGACAAGCTCGCTCACACAAAACTCGTCGCTTTCGTGCGTTTTTATATCATCGCTTTCAAACCGTGACGTAAACGCAACATCCAGGGACCCGGACAAAATCCGTCTCCTTAAGCCGGGAAAGCTGAAACACTTCGTGTAGAGCTTAATCTGCTGATAGCACTGGCGAAAATCATTAACGATGGGCAAAAAGTAGTATCTCAGGTCATAAAAATTATGGATCCCGACGGACAGCTCGCCCATAACGCCAAGCTGAAGCACGTGCGCCATTTCCACACTTTTTTCGATGACAGGGAAAATGCCCCGCAGCTGGTCGCTTAGGTATTTCCCGGCGGGCGTGAGCTTGACCTTTCCCTTTTCACGGACAAAGAGGATCAGGTGCAGCGCCTGTTCGAGTGACGCGATCGTTTTACTGATGACAGGCTGTTCAACGCCCAGCTTCCGCGCGGCGCTGGTAAAATTCATCAGCTCCGATACGGTTAAAAAACGCTGGATCTGCATCAGGCTCATGGAATAAATATCAAAATTCATATTCTTCATGTCTTTGTAGCCCTTTCCTTTCTGGCACTGTCCAGATAAAAAGCTTTAAAACACGCCGCGACTGAGTCCTGTCTCACCGTTTGGGCTTTTACTGTGCCTTTTTATCCGGAAACATAACAAGGAACAGGCTGACACTCCTGTTCCTTGTGGCATCGCTGAAATCAAATCCGGGACCATAGACTTCAGCTGCCTGCAACAGAGCCTGAAATTGGTCATGATATTTCGCTTGACTGCGCTTCAATATTAATCTTTTTAACAATGGCATGTGCTAAATGTCATCACTTTTTGCCATTACTTTTGTTCATGCCTTTGTCACATTATACAGGCGTAACCAGGTTTTGTCCAGTGCGCCTGTTCAATACGCCTAATTCACGGCCCTTACTATGAAAGCTGCCGAATTTCCGGCACAGGTTATGTACAACATTACCTTTCCTGTGGCAAGGTGTTGAAAATAATATCTCGAAACGGCTTGCTCACCCAGTTTTTCTCACCGCTTTTCCAGACGCAGACGTAGCTCACCTCTGTATCGTCGCCCGGTATACACACGGTGACCACATTCGGGTGATGGTACAGATGTTTCAGCTTTCCCGGCAGCAGCGCGATGCCGATCCCGGCATCCACCGCCAAAACGGCGGCTTCGGCACGGTTGTAGTAATTGATGATACTGGGGGTGATCCCCCTGTTCTTACAAATAAGCCGGATTTTATGTGTCAGCCAGGCATCGGATCGCTGAATCGATACAAAGGGATGGCGCTGCACCGTTGACCAGTCGTTGATGTCGATGTCTTCGGCAATATCTGTATTGGCAAACAGCTCCAGCCTGTCCTGGCTAAACATCTGATATTCGTGTGAATCCACGCCGTCGACCATGTCCGCTATCGCAAAGTAAAAATTGTACTCTCCTTTTTGGATCGCACTGATCAGCTCGGAGCCCTCCAGCAGATCCACGTCCACCTGGACGGCCGGATACTCTCTTGACAGCCGGACGAGACAGGAGCTGAGCTGATGCGCGGTTGACGACAGGGCCGCGATGCGAATATGGCCCGTACGCCCCTGGGCCATATTATGAAGCCGGTTTTCAGCGTCGGAAATGACCTCCAGCGCCAAATTAGCGTATTGCAGGAATTCGGCACCCTCCTCCGTCAGTTGGATTTTTCGGCTGGTCCGGCTGAGAAGCTTCACGCCCAGGCTGCTCTCCAGTATCTTTATATGGCGGCTCACAGCCGGCTGGGTTATAAAAAACTGTTTGGCTGTACGCGAAAAATTGAGCGTGCTGGCGATGGAAACGAACAGACGCAGTTGTAAGGTATCCATAATGAACGCGCCCCTTATGTAATAATTCGGCAGCACTTTTAACATAACATTTTTTACAAAAAAGTCAATCTATAAGTTTTTGTTATAGTTATTCAAACAATATTCTATTTCCATTATGGTTGCGTTGCCAGTATGCTTGAATGGAATGGTATGTTTAACACCTTTAATTTTATACACATATAGCAATGATTTAAATACATAATGAAAGGTCTGAGATTTATGGTCAAGCGTACGCTGGAAGAACTGAAACCCTATGAAGCACCAGGCCATTTCAAGATGGCAGCCATGCGCATCCACGGCAAAGAGGAAACAGGCGCGGAGAAATTCTGGGTCGGGTTATCCACGCTTCTCCCGGGCGGCGGCGCGGAGTATGGCTACGAGGACAATCCGCTGGAGAAATTCTACTATGTCCTGGAGGGCGCGATCAATGTAACCGACAAGGACCAAAACCTCACAGTGGTCCATGCCGGCGAGTCCATTTCCTTCAAGCCCTTTGAAGGCCGTGCGTTCGTCAACGCCACCAACAGGCCCGCCGTGATGCTTGTCATCATCAATTATCCGAATGAGGGGTGAATACATATGGTAAAAGTCAGTAAAGATTTCGCACAGAGCATGTTTGGCATCAGCGGCAAAATCGCGCTGGTGACCGGCGCCACAGGCGCGCTGGGCGGCGCCGTGACCAAGGCCTACGGCTATCAGGGCGCAAAAGTCGTTATGACGGCGCGCAATACCGAAAAGCTGGCGGCACTGGAAACAGAATTCAAAGCCGAGGGTATCGACTGCGCCTGTATCCCCGCCGATCCCGCCGTTCCGGCCGATGTAAAAAAAGTCATTGATTTTGTGGCTGATACTTACGGCGAGCTTAATATTCTTGCCGTATGCCATGGGTACAATGCTCCGAAAGGCATTCTGGAACAGAGCGCGGAGGACTGGCAGAAGATCATGGACGCGGATCTTAAAAGCGTCTATATCGTCTGCAAGGCCGCCGCCGAGCAGATGGTGAAGCAGGAAAAGGGCGGCAAGATGGTCGTCACCTCCTCGGCCCGCAGCAAAATGGGCATGAAGGGCTACACGGGCTACTGCGCTTCCAAGGGCGGCTGCGACCTGATGATCCAGTCCATGGCCAGCGATCTCGCGCCGTACGGCATTAACGTCAACACCATTAACCCGACGGTCTTCCGTTCCGATCTCACCGAGTGGATGTTTGACCCCGAGTCGGCCGTCTATCAAAACTTCCTCAAACGGCTGCCCATCGGCCGGTTGGGCGAGGTTCAGGATTTCATCGGGCTTGCCACCTTCCTGGCTTCCCCCGCATCCGACTTCCTGACCGGCGGCAACTACGACGCGACCGGCGGCTATTGGGCCTGCTGACAGCACTATGAAACCAATTAAAAACATTCTGGTTGTCGGCGGAGGCCTGATGGGTAAAAACATCGCCTTCATCCTGACGGCGGACCCCGGCCTCACCGTAACGATTACCGACATAGTCGAACAAGATGTTCACAGCGGCATCCGCGAGAATTGCCGCCAGCTTGTGGAGCATGGCGTTATCACCGCTAAAGCGCTGGAAACCCGCCTTGAGCAGATTACGTTTACAGCGGATATGGATAGCGCGGGCGTCAAAAACGCCGATCTCGTGATTGAAGCCGTCTTTGAAGACATGGCGCTCAAACAGAAGACGTTTAAAAAGCTGGAAGCGCTGTGCTCCCCGGAGACGATCTTCTGCACCAACACGTCGGTCATGAGCCCGACGGAAATCAGCGCCGGGCTTCGTTACCGCACACGCTTCGTCGGCACGCATTTCTGGAATCCGGCGCATTTGATCCCCCTTGTGGAGGTCGTCAAATCCGACGCGACGCGCGATGATACGGCGGAAACGGTGATGGCGCTCTTACAATCCGTGGGAAAAAAGCCGGTCCTTTGCCAAAAGGACGTCCCGGGCTTTATCGCCAACCGGATGCAGCACGCGCTGTGGCGGGAGGCCATCTCCATCGTTGAAAACGGCATTGCCGACGCGGAGACAGTGGATATGGCCGTCAAATATTCCTTCGGCCTGCGCCTGCCCCAGCTGGGCCCTTTGGAGAACGCGGACATGGTCGGCACAGACCTGACCTTCAGCATCCACAACTACATACTGGGAGACCTTGAAGCGTCCGGCAAGCCCTCGCCGCTGCTCCGGGAGCTTCGCGACAGCGGGGAACTCGGCTTCAAGACCGGGAAAGGTTTTATGACCTGGACGCCGGAACAGATGCAGACCGTCCGGGACGATTTGAACACCTACCTCATCCGGGCGCTGTATGGTAAATAATGAAATAAATCACATACAACAGGAGGAAAAACACATGGGCAAGAAAATATTTGTGGATCTGACGCATCCGTTCAGCGCGGAAATTCCCCGCTGGCCGTATTTTGATAAACCGGTGATCGACAATAACCACACCATGGCCAAGGGCGGCGTCCTGACGCAGAAGATTACCTGCGTCCAGCACACGGGCACCCACTGCGACGCGCCGCGCCACGTCATGGAAATCGAGTTCGACGGCAAGCGGGCGCGCTATACCCACGAAATGCCCGTCGACGCGTATACGGGCGACGCTGTGTGTATTCCCATTGAGATTGAGCGCTGGGGGCTCATCGGCCCGAAGCATCTGGAGGCCGGCTGCGAACAGGCCGGCATCAAGCCGAGCGAGCTGGAGGGCATGATCCTCTGCCTGAACACCGGCATGCACCGCAAGTTTGACGACAGCAAGGAGTATTACCACTACTCCTGCGGCACCGGCGTGGACGCGGGCAAATGGTTTGTCGCGCACAAGCTCAAGTGCGTTGCTATGGACAGCCAGGCGCTGGACCATCCGCTGCACACCGCCATGGGCAACAACGGCATGACCCGCATGAATCTGATCGGCGCATCCGGCAAACCGATCACAGAGGAATACATCGAGCAGTTCGGCGAGGAGGCCTACGCCGAATTTGATAAATTTACATACATCAAGCTCCACGGCCAGGAGGCCTACGACAAGAAGTTCGGCGATCTGGAAGCCATCGGCTGCTGGGGTACCTGGGAGCCCTGCCATAAGCAGATGCTGGGCCACGGCATCGTCGGGGTTGAAAATCTCGGTGGCAATCTCGACAAGGTCTCGGGCAAGCGCTTCCGGTTCTACTGCTTCCCGCTGCGCTGGTACATGGGCGACGGGTCCATGGCGCGCTGCGTGGCCGAGATTGACGAGGACGACCTCAACGACGTGCCCAACCGAACGTATACCTACGGCGGCTGCATCTAAACCAAAGAAAAAATATATTGAAAGGAAATTCAATATATGAACGACCTTAAAAACAAACGGATCATCACCGTTGCCACCACCGGCGCATGGCCGACGAAGGAGAACACGCCCAATGTCCCCATCGAGCCGCATGAGATCGCCGAGGAAATCTACAGCTGCTGGAAAGCGGGCGCGGCGGTGGCGCACATCCACTGCCGGGACGATAACGGCAAGGCGGCGATGGTCTTCGAGAAATTTGAGGAGACCGTGCGGCTGATCCGGGCAAAAGAAGACTGCGATATCATTCTCAACATCACAACCTCCGGCGGCGTGAATCTCAAGGAAGAGGACCGGCTGCGGCCATTTTACGAGCTGCGGCCCGAGATGTGCTCCTATGATTGCGGGACAATGAACTGGCAGCACAACGCCGTATTCGAGAACAACCCGGCGTTTCTCGAAAAGCTGGGCCTCATGTGCCGGGAGGCGGGCGTGAAGCCGGAGATTGAGGTGTTTGACCCGGGCATGATCTATAACGCGGGGTATTACATTAAAAGAGGTATTTTAAAACCGCCCTGCCACTTTCAGTTCTGCATGGGCGTGGCCGGCGGCATCAAAGCCTCGACAAAGAATCTCGTGTTCATGAAGGAGACCATGGACGAGGTTGCCCCCGGGTCCACGTGGTCGGCCTTCGGCGTCGGCGCGGGCGCGATGGAAATATTGTACGCGGCTGTGGCGATGGGCGGGAACATCCGCGTCGGCATGGAGGACAACGTCCTGTATCAAAAGGGCGTTCTGGCCGAGAGCAACATGCAGTTCGTCGCTCGGGCCAAACGCGTTATTGAGGAGTTCGGCTGCGAGGCCGCAACGCCGGACGAGGCCCGAACCATTTTAGGCCTTTCTCAAACAGCCGCTGCAGCGCGATAGGAAGGGAGCAAGGAAGATGGGAAAAACAGTCCGCATGACGAATTCATCCACCGGAGGCCCCGTTTTCGTTTACGTAAAGGACGGAAAAATCGTCCGAATCACGCCGATGGATCTTGATAAAACCGACGCGGCATCCTGGGAAATTGAGGCCAGAGGCCGCAAATTCTCCCCGCCACGACGGACGACCATATCGCCGTACACGGCGGGCTTCAAGTCCATGATCTACTCGGATAAGCGCATTTTGTATCCCATGAAGCGCGTGGATTTTGATCCGAACGGCGACCGGAATATACAAAACCGGGGTATTTCCGGGTATGAACGCATCAGCTGGGAAGAAGCCGTTGACATCGTCACAAACGAAGTCAACCGGGTCAAGCGCGAATACGGACCTTCCGCGATTTTGGCCGAGCCCAGCTCCCATCACATGTGGGGCAACGTCGGCTACCGGTTCAGCGCTATGAACCGTTTTATGAACCTGATGGGATATTCCTACGGAACGCACAACCCGGACAGCTGGGAAGGCTGGCATTGGGGTGGCGTGCATATGTGGGGCTTCAGCTGGCGGTATGGATGCCCGGAGCAATACGGCCTATTAGAAGACGGCTTAAAGCATGCCGAGATGATTGTCTTCTGGTCGTCCGACCCGGAGGCGACCGGCGGAATTTACGGTGCTTTTGAATCCACCGTCCGCCGCCAATGGCTCAAGGAGCTTGGCGTCAAGATGGTGTTCATTGATCCCTACTATAACCACACGGCCGGCCTGTATGGCGACAAGTGGCTCGCTCCCCGGATCGGGACCGATCACGCCATATCTTTCGCCATCGCCTACACCTGGCTGACCGAAGGCACCTATGACAAGGAGTATGTGGCAACACATACGCACAGCTTTGACGAGTGGGCCGACTATGTGCTCGGCAAGACCGACGGCGTGCCCAAGACCTGCGAGTGGGCGGAAGCGGAATCCGGCGTTCCCGCCTGTGAAATCCGGGCCCTCGCGCGTGAATGGGCCAAGAGGAAAACCTATCTGGCGGCCGGCGGCCTCGGCGGCTGGGGCGGCGCTTGCCGCGCGCCCCACGGCAATGAATTTGCCCGCGGTATGATCGCGCTGGCAACCATGCAGGGCATGGGCAAGCCCGGCTCGAACATCTGGTCCACAACCCAGGGCACGCCGGTGGATACAGACTTCTACTTCCCCGGTTATTCCGAGGGCGGTATCTGTGGCGATATCGGAATCTCCGCGGGGGGCTACAAATTTGCCTGGCGGATGTTCGACGGACGGACTACTTTCCCCGTTGCTTCCAAGACGGCGATGCCCCAGGGCTCGCATGTTATGCGCCTCAAGGTTCCGGAATGTATTATGGACGGCAAGGCCGAGTGGACCGGAGCCGGCTTCAGCGGCGGTGATATCCCGCATCAGATGACCCAGTATAAGTATCCCGCTGCAGGCTATTCGCCACTCAGGATGCTATGGCGCTACGGCGGCTCGGAAATCGGAACGATGACGGCTACAAACCGCTATGCCAGAATGTACAATTCCGAGAATTTGGAGTTTGTTGTCAACCAGTCCATCTGGTTTGAGGGCGAGGCGCAGTTTGCCGATATTCTCCTCCCCGCCTGCACCAATTTTGAGCGCTGGGATATCTCCGAGTTCACCAACTGCTCCGGGTATATCCCCCATACGTTTACCCAGTGCAATCACCGGGTTATCACGTTCCAAATGAAATGCATTGAGCCGCTGGGCGAGAGTAAGCCGGATTACGAGATTTTCAAGCTGTTCGCCGAGAAAATGGGCTTTGGCGAGATTTATACCGAAGGCAAGGACGATCTGGCATGGATTGAGCAGTATTACAACGCGACCGACATGCCCAAATATATGACCTTCGATGCGTTCAGGGAGAAGGGTTATTTCATCGTGCCCGTCAATCCGGACCTCAAGAAAACCGTCGCGCTGCGCTGGTTTGCCGAGGACCGTGAAAAAGACACGCCCGACTGGGGCCCGCATCCGGCAGCCACCGTCGGCCTCAAGGGCCTGCAGACACGGACCGGCAAGGTCGAGTTCATCGCGTCCAGCATTAAGAATTTTGAAGAGCAGGGCTATGTCGACGAGGGCCGCCCGGCCATGCACACGTACGTCCCGGCGTTTGAAAGTCACCACAGCCCGCTTATCAAAAAATATCCCATCGGCGTCATCGCGCCGCATCCCAAATTCAGCTTCCATACGATGGGCGACGGTAAGGACAGCTTTATGAACGACATTAAGGATCACCGGGTACTGATTGACGACCATTATTATTGGATCATCCGTATGAACTCCAGGGACGCTGAAGACCGGGGCATCAAAAACGGCGATCTTGTCCGCGCGTATAATGACCGTGGCAGCGTTATTCTCGCCGCACAGGTCGGCGAGCGCGTTCCGCCCGGGGTGGCGCATTCCTACGAATCGTGCGCCGAGTATAACCCGCTCGGAACACCCGGCAAATCGGCGGACCGGGCCGGCTGTATCAACATCCTTTCTCCGGATCAGTTCCTGTCCAAGTATTCCAGCGGTATGGCGCCAAACGGCATGCTGGTCGAGATTGAGAAATGGGACGGCGGCATTTACGAAATGGCCAACTGATCAAATTCGGAGGGGTTAAGTATGAAGCAACGGTATATGGTAATAGACGTCGCCAAATGTCATGACTGCAACAACTGTTTTATGGCGTGCAAGGATGAGCATGTGGCTAACGACTGGCCCGGCTACACGGCGGCGCAGCCCCGGCATGGGCACCAATGGATGAATATCGAGCGCCGGGAGCGCGGCCAGTATCCCAGGATCGACGTGGCCTATCTCCCCATGCCCTGCCAGCACTGCGAAAACGCGCCCTGCATCGAGGCCGGAAACGGCGCGGTGACGCGGCGGGAGGACGGGATCGTGCTGATCGACATGGATAAAGCCAAAGGAAACGAAGCCTTGGCTAAAGCCTGCCCCTACGGCGCGATTTACTGGAACGAGGAAGCCGGCGTCCCGCAGAAATGTACCCTGTGCGCGCATCTCTTAGACGACACGGAATGGACGCCGGGTATCCCCCGCTGCGCCCATAACTGCCCGACCGGCGCGCTCCAGTTTTACACTCTACAGCCCGCCGATATGGATGCGATGATAGCCTCGGAAGGACTGAGCGCCTACAGGGCCGAGCTTGGCACGAAGCCCCATGTCCTTTATAAAAATCTTTATAAGTACGATAAGAACTTCATCACGGCCGGCATATTGGTGGACGGTGAATGCTTCGAAAACGCCACGGCCACCCTGACGTCGGGCGGCAAAGTGGTCGCAGAGCAGAATACCAATTTCTTCGGAGAGTTTAAGTTTGACGGACTGGACGACGGCGCATACACTCTCGACATCGACGCCGCCGGTAAAAGATCGACCGGCGAGGTCCGTGTTGCCGGCGAGTCCCTCAATCTGGGCTTTATCAAGCTGTAATGACCTGAGTTCCCGATTCTCTGAATATAAAAGGAAGAGCTGCGCCTGAAGACGCAAGCTCTTCCTGTCTTCCGGGATTGCACCCGTTATCGCCTGCGAAAAGCGACCGGAACGAAAGGTAATAGATATAATGAAAGAAGTAATCGTATTCAACGGAAGCCCGCGCATGGACGGAAACATCGCAACACTTCTCGGCGCCGTTACAAAAGGCGCCGGGGACCACGGCGCCGAGGTCAAGACCTACACCTTATTTAAAATGAAATTTATGGCCTGCCAAAGCTGCTTTTACTGCCGCCTACATGACGACTGTGCCATAAACGACGAGCTTCACGAAGCCCTCGATAAGATTAAAACGGCCGATGCCGTCGTCATAGGCTCACCCCTATATATGATGCAGATGACAGGGCCGGTTAAAAATCTCTATGACAGGCTGTTCCCCCTGATTGATACGGCAGGCCGCCCGAGGTTCGGCCAAAAGAAAATACTGACCGTCTATTCTCAGGGCCTGGACGACCCTCGCGCCTTCGAATCCTATTTCGAATACACGGCTGCGCTGTATCCCTCGCTGGGCTTTGAGTGGTCCGGAAATATCGTGTGCACGAACGGCAACGACCCCGAGAGCGCCCTACGCAGCAAGGACCTCATGGTCCGCGCCTATGAAGCCGGCAAAACCCTGGCTCTTTAGTATAGCTGGACAAGGTGATACCGGTGATCATCGCCGCTCAGACTGTTGAAAAAGCCGCTCACGCGGCTTTTTCAACAAAATTGAGTTCTCGCCCTGGGGGGGCTCGCATTGCTACGTGCGCTAAAGCGCTGATCAGTCCGAGAGGATGGCAAATCAGCTTTTAAAGAAAATATCCACCTGATCACCAGATGTTAATTCGTGAAGAAAGGGTTTTTCATCGCCGTTCACAAGAAGAGCAATTTTTCCGGTCGGATGCTCTGTATCAATGCCGGACTGTTCCACCAAATCCATCAGATAATACGGAGAACCGTCTGGTTTTTCAGAAAGTAAAAGGCGTTTATTATTCAGTATAAACTCAATGTTTTTAGGCTGGTCAGCGGCACCTGCCGACTCCCGAGGGTTCAGCGGCGGCTCCGGTTCGGTGTTCGCCGAAGATTTAGCCGTATTTTTTACAGCTGACTCAGCTTGTTTTTTTTTAGGGGAAGAGTTACGGGGAGCTTCATTGGATGTTTCCGTGATGTTTAACGGGTAGTCTTCACCCGGCGCTGTTGTACCCGATTGCATGATAATGACGTCGCCGCGTTTCAGCCTGGTATTCACAGAAACGTTTTTACCGTTGACGGTAGCCGGCTGGTCCGGGTTGTCCGCCATCAAATCCTTAAGGCGTGGCGCGGCGGGCCGGCCCTGGGTTGCCGGGATAAATTCAATACTGTCTCCCGTATGGACAAACTCAGAAATTTTTGCCTCCCGGCCATTCAAACGCAGCACGGCCGGTTCACCGGGAGCGCCATAAAACACCGTCTGTTCTCCGTTGAGCTGTACAACCAGCTTCTGACCCGTACGGGGTAAAAGCTGCTGATACGTAAAGCCATTCATCATCAGAATATCCAAAATCGTCATCGTGTTGCTGCGGAAAAGCTTGGCGCGGCTGCCGTTTAGCGTAACGTGAAAGCTTTCGGTAATAAGATTAAGCCCCGCGGAAATAGCAATACCTAATGGCGTGGCATACTCCGGATCGTTAAGATCATAATCCTCCGATTCGGCATATGTATAAAAGTTATTACCCGCGATAGCAACACGGTTTATATCCATGTTCATGCTTTTGGCTATCCCGTCGCGTAAGCCTTCCAGTTTGCTGCCGCCACCGGCCAGAAAAACGGCTGAGGCCGGGCCGCCGTTGACCTCACAAATATTCTTGGATATTTCCTGGCACAGATTAGCCGCGGAATCCTTAATACAGTCGAGCATATCTTCCTGGGTAATATTCTGCTCAACACCAAGAATGTCGGTAAAGAGGACGGATTTTTGATGACCAAGCTGCGTTTTGATCCATTCCGCGGTGTTGAAATCCAGAAGATACTTCTTCATCAGCGCCTCAGTAATTTCATCTCCCGCTACAGTAACCATGGTATATCCCACAACGCCGCCATCTCTCGTTACGGCAATATCTGAAGTTCCCGCGCCGATATCCACCAGCGCCAGATTGAGGAGACGCAGGTTTTTCGGAATAACCGCATTGATGGCAGCAATAGGCTCCAGGGTCAGGCTGCTGACCTCGAGATTGATTCTTTGCATGGTCGTATACAGGCTTTCTACGACCTCGCTGGGAAGAAAGGTTGCAATGACATCCGCTTTTATTTGCCGGGCTTGATGGCCTAACAAGTTGGTGATAGGATAGTTATCCACGTAATATTGGACCGTCGTGTGCCCAACCAGCAAAAATTGTTGATGGCTTTCTGTTTCCTGGCCACAGGCGAAAGCTGTCTCTGCCTCTCCAATGGCCCCCGCCTCCAGACGGCAGACGGTTTCCTCATCCAGCCGCTGCAGCTGCGGAAATTCAATCTCGAAAGAGGCGCGCTGGGTTCTGAGCGCGCGCCCTGCCGCAGCCACACATACGCGCTTAAGCTTACAGCCCAGCTTTTCCTCCAGGCGATGTTTGACGACACCGGCAACCTTGGCTACCTGTTCAATATCTTCGATCTGGCCGTCGATCATGGATCTTTGCGCATGTTCCTCTTTTTCCATGGCAATAATCCGTAGTTTTTCACCTTGGACAGTACCCACAATGCCAATAATGCTGCGGGTGCCGATATCAAGCGTAAATATCATATCTTTTGGCTGTGCTTTCATCTTTTTAGGGGATGAAACAGGCATTTGCTGTACTCCTTTATTGCTATGGTATTTATTTCTGTTTGGGTTATTTTATTACAAAAGCACGGAATATGTAAACAACTATTTCTCTACATTCCAATAAAATAACTAAAAATGTGATAGGCCGGTGCCGGCCTAGGATATAAACTGAGCGGACTCACGGCAGTCTTGTGTTTTATACGGGCGCGGTTTACTATGGTCCTACAATAACAAAGCCAGACTATAAGCGTAGGTGTTATATGAAGCAGTTCTTTCGGTTTATGATCAACACATTTTTCAGCAGTAGGCTTGATTTGCGTGTGCGGCTATTCAACATGCTGGCAATGGCGGGGGTTTTAGTCAGCCTCGTGTTTACCGGCTTTCACATTGTGGCGAAAAGCCCAATAAATGTGGCTTTTTGCTTGGCCGGCGCCGCGCTGGCGGGCGCGCTGCTTGTTTACGCGACCCGTACGAAGAATTATCAGCGTGCGTACATAATAACAGTGATAGCGGTTTTTCTCATCCTTTTTCCCACTATGTTTTTTTCCGTCGGCGGCTACAAATACGGTATGACATCTTTTTTCATTTTCGCCGTAGCTTTTACTGTTTTTATGCTGGAGGGCAAAAAATCGCTGCTTCTGGCCGGCGTTGAATTGCTTGTTTATAGCGCTTTATGCGCCTTTGCCTACATATATCCGGAAAGAATTAATTACTATACTGAAAATCCCGATCCATTCTGGGGTATTTTGATCTGCTTTTTTTCGTCAAGTGTAGCCGTTGGTATTGCCATATTCCTGCACCTAAAGCTTTATAACGAGCAGCAACGAGAGCTGGAAGCCGCCAGGCAGAAGCTCTCTGAGGAAAACGCCATGCTGGAGCGCGTCAATCAATTGAAGACCGAGTTTTTAGGCAACGTCTCCCACGAGCTTAAAACGCCGCTCACAGTGATGTCCGGTTACGCGCAGACGACAAAACAGCTTGCAGAGCGGTCTGCCGAGCTGGACGGCGGCGAGGTGAAGCGCCGGATGAAGCTCATTTCTTCAGAGGCGGAGAGGCTGTCCCTGATGGTGGGGCAGATTCTGGACGTCACCCGCATCGAAGAAGGGCGCATGGCAATGGAAAAGCGCCCCTGTCATGTGGACGAGATTATACACAGCGCTGTTGAAACCCACTATCCCATGCTTAATAAAAACGCGAACCGGCTGGAGATCCATATTGATCCGGGGCTTCCGGTAATCAGCGCGGACCCCGCGCGGATTTCGCAGGTGATCGTCAACCTGATTTCAAACGCGGTTCGGTTTACCCGAAGCGGTCTGATTACCGTGTCGGCTAAGCAGGAGCAAACAGATATTGTCGTCTGCGTTGCCGATACAGGCTCGGGTATCAGCCGGGACAGGCTGCCGCACCTGTTCCAGCGATACAGTCATAACGAAAAAACCGGCGCCGGTCAAAATACCGGCACCGGTCTGGGCCTCTATATTTGCATGCACATTGTGGAGCAGCACGGGGGTACAATCCGAATCGAAAGCGAGCTTGAAGCGGGAACCTCGGTTTTCTTCACCTTGCCCATACTATAAGCGTTAGTACCGTACCTTGCTGAAAATGTATTCGCCTTTTCCGGAGTTGGACAGCTCAAACCAGCCTCCGCCGTCCGCGCCCAGCTTTTTCCGCAAATTCGCTACATGCACAGCCACGGTGTGGGCCGCACCTGAAGAGCTGCCGCCCCACGCCCGGCGATAGATTTCATTATAGCTGAGCCGCCGTCCGGCGAACATGGCAAAGCAGCCCAAAAGCTGAAGCTCCTTTTGCGTCAGAGGAATACGCACACCGTCCAAAGACGCTTCTCCCATCAGGAAATCAATGGACAAGGGGAAAAGCTCAATTCTCCCGGCGGTCATGTCCCCGGTCCTGCGAAGCTGCGCGCCAACCCGGGCGGCCAGTACGGCTAAATCATAGGGCTTGGTAACGTAATCATCCCCGCCCTGTAAAAGTCCCTTCACAACGCTCTCATTTTCATCCCTGCATGTCAGGAAGATGATGGGGGCGTTTGTTTTTTGCCTAAGCTCTGCGCAAAATGCGAAGCCCGAGCCGTCCGGCATCATCACATCCAGCAATATCAGATCCGGGTTGTGCTCCTCCAGCTGAAACCGCGCCTGCGCGAGGGTTGCCGCTCCCACCACCTCGTAGCCCTTACCCTCAAAGTATTCCTTGTTGATGGCCAGCACGTCAACCTCGTCCTCTACCATTAAAAGCGTAGCCTGTTTCATGAAGCTATCCTCCCTGATTCACGCTCAGTTTACCATACTTATCCTTAAAATTAAACGCTGAAAAAAATACACGTTTTCAATCAAGAATTCTTGATAATCCACACAAGGGATATTTTTTCTGCTAGGTTTAAACTGCTGTAAAATTAAAGCGTGCACAGCGGGAAAGAGAGGGTAGCCTTTGCTGCGAATAACACGGGTAGATATTGTTGACGATTGGACACTGGACATCGAGCTCAGCAACGGGCATGTGATTTTGTTCGATACACGGCGTCTCATGGAAGCGGACCCCACTTTTGATTGCCGGAGAAGCCTGGAGGTTCTTCCGCGCCCGGGCACCGACGGGCAGAGCATTTTCTGGGAGGACGGTCCCCGGCTTTTGCTGGGCGAGATCATGACCTTACTGAACCAACAGAACGACCAAGACGTATCAGAAATCTAAGGAGGCATAATTTAATGTTAAAAAAGAAAATCATCACCCTGACACTGGCTTTGCTTATGGCCGTTTTGATTCCGGCGGGGGCCGCGTCGGCAGCCTACATCGGTGATATGCGGAGCAGCGATTGGGCCTATCCGTATGTGTCGTACATGGTAGACAACAATATAATGCCGCTGGAGGACGATGGCAATTTTTACGGAGATACGCTGACGACCCGTGGGGAGTTTGTCCTCTATCTCTGGCGGGCAGCTGGCTGCCCTGCGGCCGTTACCACCGGTTCCACAGCCTTTTCCGATGTGTATACTTCAGACATTTACTATGATGCTGTTGAATGGGCCGTGGGTCATAATATCACTACCGGCACTTCCAAAACCACGTTTGACCCTGACTTAGCGCTTAATCGTGAGCAGGCCTTCACCTTTCTGTGGCGAGCCCTTCCCTATTTCGGCGTGAGTGCATCCACCGACTGGGAATATACGCTCGAAAATTTCAAAGACGTTTCCTATGTGCACGAATGGGCAAGCAAACCCATGAGTGATCTTTATTACCTGGGTATCGTCACCGGCACAGATGACGGCTATTTAATGCCGCTGCAAGACGTAGCGCGTTCGGCCACGGCCGCCATTCTCTACAGGACGATGGACCTTGGCGGCAGCCTGAGGACCGAAGCCGACGAGCCGGACAATATGGCGACGCTTTACCTGCTTGCAGACGGAGCGGAGTACCAGTACGAGCTGGGATATACCGGAAAGCTGACGCCAGATAAGCTCATGGATGGCCTGACAGACCTTACCGGCCTGAATTTCGCCTACACGCATTTTGACCAAGTGGGCGACGAGCTGCGCGTTCATTGGAGTGACGACGCATCATTTATGCCGTATGCCGATATCGTTTATTTAAACCCCTACCTGGATATCGACTTATATGATGACGATATGGGCAGTACCATGCAGTTCATGCTTGATTCCGCCTGGAAGACCCTGTCGGTAAATTTAGATGCCCCGCGCATTTACTTCAGTGATACCAGTGATGACGGGCTGGACTTCAGCGATTTTATTGCCTGGGCCATTCCCGGCGACGAGTGGTACTCCGGTAACTTTTACGATTACTATTCAAATTGAGCAGTGCCGGACCGATTAAGGGGGTACAGTATTGACGATACTCGGAATTCTTTCGGGTGCTGCCGGAGTGACGGCCGGAATTATTCTGGCCAGGCGTTCCCGGCGCAAGGCCTGGCATATCCTCACCGCAGCAGGCGCGTGCGTCCTCGCGGCCAGTCTTGTTTTAATGATCGGCGCGCTGCTGCTGATCGGTGGTATCCGAAACCAGCCGCCGGATGGCAATGCAGTCTATTACACAGATGCCCTATTGGGCGCAGATTGGAATTTATATCAATAATGAAGAAATTAATAGTATTAATGGCGTTGATGTGTGTTTGCACCCTTCCGCTCGCAGCCTGCGGTTCTGATTACGGTTCTGATTACGATTCTACTTTCGATACTAACGAGATTGAATCACTGCCGGATGACCTTGACGATGTGGACAACGAGGATGAAATGCCCGGCGTTTATACGGAACCGCTGACCAACGCAGTTATAACATTTTCGGATATGCTGGAATACAAGACTGATAATTACGGCCAGTACGGCACGGGTGTTTTATTTACGGACACAGACGGATACCCCACCTTTTCGCTGTACATTATGGTCGATGAAATTTATGCCGATAGAATTGACGACGCTTACGAAAAACTGGGATTTAGCTCGGACTTTGACGAGTCTACGCTGCTGGCATATACCGGTAACTATCTTAACGTTTTCACCAAATCGGAGTTTTTCGAAAGCACCACCTATACATATGACTGGGTCTGCCTTCTCACCGATGGAAGCGTCCTGCACGTTACGCTAACCTCGGAGCAGAGCGATCCGGCAATGCTGGCACAGGCGATCGGTATTGATTTCAACGGTGCTACGGGCGAACTCGGTCTGGCATCCATATACGACCGGCCGCCATATGAAGACAGCTCGCCTGTGGCGGGCATATGGAAAAATGCTGAAAACGATTACTGGTTTGATTGCTCAGGCGGTCTTTTATTCTCCATTTATGACGGCGAAGGGCTCCTGATTGATTGCGGAACATATGACAGCTTCTGGGAAACTCTTAATGGCCAAAACGATCAAAGCTATGGCGTTTGGCAGGAAGACGGCAGCGTTATAATTGACGGCTTTGACGGTGTTTTTCAGCCGGAACAGACGCTGGATGTAATTCCCGGCGATATACCCGGAGGAATTCCGTGTGAGGGCACGCCGGCGGAAGGAGCGTCGGGAAAGGTGTCTGAATATCGCGGGGAATGGGAAAACGACACCACATCCTGTAGCCTTGAAATCAACCGCGGCGGCATTAATATCTATACGGGAAGCAGCTACAGCAGCAACAGCTATACCGTCACTGACGAGGGGGCTTTAGAGCTTTCGGACGGCACGATGATCAGGATTCAGGATGACGGCGGACTAATAATGGACGGATACAGCGGCGTTTTTTATCGGGCAGGTGAAATGGAGAACGCTTACGCGCCATATCTCGGCCAGTGGTTTAACGACGAGACCAGGCAGTCCATCTGGCTTCAGGATGGCGGCGGATACGCCTACTCAAGCGGCGAATCTGGCTTTGGCGCAAGCGTGTGGTCCGTCACAGATATCGGCACTCTGAATATCGGCGGCGACGCGGCCTATATAGACGGGGATGGAAACCTTGTTATTGAGGGCCAAGACGGCGTTTTCGTTATGCAGGCAGCGTCGTAACACTTAGGTACAGTAACCCAGCCTGAATACAGTCTTCAGAGAAGCGGACCTTGTTGAATCGGACGATTGCACCGCAGCGGCGTCTTTAAAAACAAATCCGGCTTTCTGTAAGAGTTCGAGCATCATAACCTGCAATTTTGTATTTAATAAACGAGGAGTCAAATAATGAAGTTAATCAAATTTTCCAAGAATATATTAAGCATCATCCTGGCGCTGAGCCTGGTTTTCATCGCGACGGCCTGCTCGGGACAAACCGGCAATACGTCCCCCTCCGGCGTGCCGGCCTCACCCACGGCATCGGATTCGGCCAAGCCGTCCGCTTCAGCGTCCTCCGAAGTAAAGATTGATAACAGCAGTGCCAGAATTACAGCAATGACCCAGGAGTATAGCGGCGATAATATTGCCGAGATTCTAATGATCAGCTATGACGGCGACCAGCCGAGCCTGGAACAATACGGCGGAAAAAATCCGGAAATCGAAGCCTTTAATAATGCCATCAAGTTTGGCATTCAGCAGACCTACAATGATTTCATGGATACCGCCGATGATGTTTCCTGGATTGAGATACGCTCTTATCCCTTTACCGGCGAGGATTATCTGCAAATTGTGACAACCAGCTGCACCTATCCGTCCTACGGCACCGACGGCGATTTATACAGCTACAACTTCGATCTGAAGGAAAACCGGTTTATGTCAGTGGACGATGTTTTGGAACCGCTGCAGCTTGACAGCGCTCGCGTTGCCGAGGACGTGCGCAGTCTGGTGGAGGATGGCTACGACGACGGCACAACCGTGGACGACGTCAATATTGCGGGCTTTTTAATCGTACAAGGTCCGTCAGGCCCCGTCACACAGCTTCTGCTGCAGGTGAACATTGAATATCCCGGCGCTGACACCTGGGACTCCTTCTTTGGCTACACACCGGAGCTTGGCGAGTTGACGGCGCTCAACAGCTATTGCCTGTTTGACCCGTACGATATGGATCAGATGGACCCGCCCCTTGCCTATCAGATGGAACCGGAACAAGATTACCCAGTCTTATCCTTTGACACAACCGGTCTGGAGGTGCTGACGCCGGACTATGAATACTCATATGACGGCATGATCTATTTTTCCATTGAGGAGCTTTCTCCGGTGCCCTACGGTGAGGACGCCGTACTGGAGCAGATCGAAAGCCTCGAGCCCTATACAATCAGTATAACAACGCTGACCGAATCCCCCGAACACAAAAATCTTCTAAACTGGCCGTGCTGGCTTGTTGTTTATGACGAAGGCGAAAACGAGGATGCCCGCCAATGTACAGACGTGTATGTACAAACCGATACGGCAGACTTTAGGGTGCACACCAGTGTATCGGCGGATTTCGCGCAGGATTATCACGATGAGATCGGCCGGCGTCTTGCCACCCTGTACTGGGCTGAATAAGCATCGTGCAAGCGTGCTTTCCCCCGGCAAGCCGCCCGCTCGAAATTGTCTCAGTAATGCAACGAAAACCGGGCTTTAGATGAAGATATCAACCAAATAGATTGGAGATGATGCAATTGAAGAAAGGGCTTTTAGCCTGCGCCATCATTCTGGGTTTGGCCATGTGCGGATGCGGGCTTGATGCCAATACCGGCAGGGAACCGGAAACCAGCCTGGCATCGCCGGTGTCCGACAGCCCAATGGACGCGTCAGCAGCCTTTACCCCTGAGACGTTTACGTATGATGTGGAGGCCCGTAACTGGAACGACAGCGGCATTACCGTCAAGTACCCGATACTTGTCAACGTTAACAATCAGGATCATGCCGACAAAATTAACGATATTATCATGAATGATATATCGGACCTGTTGAGCGGGCTGTCTGACATCGCGGCAGATGCGTCTTTCGCCTGTGACGGCGTCTATGACTGCGCGGCCCCCGATCCTGCAAATTTTGACGACCCCCTGCCCAAGGTTTTATCCATCTATTATCTCATTACATATTCCTCAGATTCTCTGGCGTACCCCGTGAATCTGTACCACACGGTTTCAATATCCTTGGAGAACCCCTCGGCCATTGCGTTAAAAGACTTGTTCACCATTGACGAATCCTTTGTGGATTCCTTCATGTCGGGACTGTATACGCCGTACCGCGATGACCTTAACCTGGAAGCCGACCGTGTAAGCATTCCGGACCTCATTAATGAGCAGTATACAACCGAGGACCTGATCCGTGCCTTTTCAGGGCCAGCAGCCTCGTACTATCTGACCAGCCAGGGTATTATACTCAGCATACCTGTCCCCCACGCCCTTGGCGACCACCTGGAAATGGCCGTTAATTACGAGTATCTGGAACCGAGCATCAAACAGAATCATCCATTCTGGGACGGCTATATGTTTTTAGCCGAATAAAAAAAATCCCCTGCAATCAACAAGGGCTTTTTTGAGCTGTCCAAGGGGTGGTTCAGTAATCCATTATTCCGGAAGCTTCAAACTGTTATTCCAAAAAAGCATCTCCCGAAAGGTCTGCTGGATCTTTCGGGAGATGCTTTTTTGGTGGCCGCGCGAAGGCCCTATAAACAAGCAATTTTGAGGCCGCCCTATATTCAGTCGCGTGGTTAATATACTTGGAGCATATATTTCTTCAACAAAAACCATGTTCACAGCATGGTGTTAAAACAATAGAGCATATGTATAATTATTAAGAATTGGAAGTCATCAGGCAATGTTGTTGTATAAAATAAACAAATCGTTGAGATCGGATATGACAAAATATTTTTATATAAGTTTGAGGAGGGATTTTAATGAACTGGCATGAGTATACGTGGCAGACCGGGACGCTTCCCAAATGGCCGTACGAGATTAATTACGGGAAAGAGAACGTCGTGGAATCCGATGTGCTTGTCATTGGCGGCGGTGTGGCGGGATGCCGGGCGGCTATTGCGGCACGACAGCGCGGCGCTTCCGTCGTCGTGGCGGACCGCGGCTTCTCGAAGAGGAGCGGCGCCGGCGGTGCCGGCGTTGACCACTGGCACGGCGCGGTATTGAACCCCTGCAGCAAGGTTACGCCCAGAATGTACTCGGAAGCGGCAATGGATACCACCGACGGATACACGAACGGTTTGGCGCGCTATATCATCGGAAAAGAGGGCTATGATACGCTGCTTGAGGTCGAAAAAATGGGCGTCCAGATCCGGGACGAGGACGATGAGTATAAGGGCAGCATATTCCGGGACGACGAAACGAAGCTCATGTTTGCCTATGACCTTGAAAACAAGCATTGTCTGCGCATCTACGGTTATAATATCAAGCCGTGTGTAGACCGTGAAATGCGCCGCCTTGGCGCCGTGGTCTATGACCGCATTTGTATAACCTCCCTTCTCAACGAGGGCGGAAAGCGCGGTGCGCGCGTCATCGGCGCGACGGGTGTTAACGACAGAACCGGCGAGTTTTACATATTCAAGTCTAAGGCCGTTATCATAAGCACCGGCACGGGCTCAAGGCTCTGGGGCTTTGCCCCGGAACTTACGGGAAGCTCGGCTATGAGCGATCTCAACCAGTCCGGCCTGGGGCATACGATTGGCTGGCGCGCCGGCGCAGAGCTTATTATGATGGAGCAGGGCGGACCAAACCGTCTGTCCGGCTTTGGATACGCACCCTACAGCACCGGCAATGACAATAACACCTACCAAGGCGTACGGGTTGTGGACAAGAACGGCAAGGAGGTTTATTACGCCAACGCCAAGGGCGAGCTTGCCATGGATGAGGAAAGCATATTCAAACCCGCTGAGGAAGGCTCCTTTATCATCGGGCACGGCATCGCTCTCGACCACGGGCGCAAGAAAAAGTATTCCATTGGCTGGACGGACCCGGATCTTTGGAAGAAGATACAGGCCGGCGAATACGAAATGCCGTTCTATGTTGATTGGCCGGGCATGAGCGAGAGCTCCCGCAATATCGTATTTAAGCTGATGCTCGCGCACGAGGGGAAATGCCGCGTGCCGATCTATAAAAACTTCACCGCCTGGGGTTTTGATCCCGATAAAGATTTGCTCCAGTTCCCGGTCCAGGATTACAGCAAGTATTCGCTCGATATGTCCTGGGGCGGTCCGGATAAAACGCCGCCAAACTGGCGCAGCGGCGGCGGCGGTTATCTGGTAGACTGGCGTCTTCAAACGTCGCTGCCAGGCCTTTTCGCGGCCGGAACCGGCCCGCTGCCGAGCCAGGGCTGCCATGGCGAGTCGCACACAGCGGGGCGCTATGCCGGAAGGCAGGCTGCCGTTTTTGCCGGTAAGAACAGCCTTGTCGAGCCGGACCCCGACCAGCTCTCCCGCGAGAAGGAGCGCGTCTATGCGCCCGTAAAAGCCAACGGTGATATTGGCTGGAAGGAGCTCAATTACGCTGTTGCACGGATTATGCAGGATTACTGCGGGGCGTATAAGACGGAGTACACGCTTGACATGGGTATCCGCAGAATGAACGACCTGCTCGAAACGGAAGGTCAGCGCATGTACGCGGCGAATCCGCACGAGCTCGCGCGGGCCGCAGAGAGCCTGTCTCTGGGAGATCTTGGAATTGCCTACATGGAGGCGGCCAAAGCGCGTAAGGCGAGCTGCGAGGTCCTTAATTTCTTCCGCAACGATTACCCGGAGGACACGGAGGGCTGGCACACGTGGGTCGCAATCTGCCAGGACGAAAACGGCGCAAAGTCGCGTAAGGTGCCGGTTGACTATTATCTTCGGGAGCCGTACGCATCTGACCTTGAGGAAAACTACCAGCGTTACGCTGAGATTGAATCGTAATCGAGTCATAAAGGAGGCTACATAATGCACGCATATTCAATGCCAAGCCAGTCCGGGCCATGCCGGGTTCTGTCGTTTGACCCCGAGCGGTGCATCGGCTGCAATGCCTGCGTAAACGTCTGCCCGGACGATGTTATGATACCGAATCCCGAGAAGGGCAAGGAGCCGATCGTGGTGTATGCCGAGGAGTGCTGGTTCTGCGGGGGCTGTGTTGAGGAGTGCCCGCACGACGCGCTGACGCTGGTAGCGCCGGCAAAACAGCGGCTGTCAACCGTATGGATGCGCAAAGAGACCGGCAAGGAGTACCGCATCGGCATGAAGGATCCCCTGCCGCCGAATACGACGCCGCCGTCGGGAACCAGATAACAAGCCCGGCGGAGCGGACAAACACATCACGTTCGTCAGGATTAAATTACGGAAGATTATCGGTACACGCCTGATTATTAGATTCTCACAAATTAGGCGCTCTACATATCGGGCGGCCCATTATGAAATGGCATGGGAGGAGTAAAATGCTCAGGTATATCATCAAGCGCCTCTTGCTGGTGATTCCCACCCTGCTGGGTATAACGATCGTGGTACAGTTATTCATTGTTATCACGCCGGGAGATCCTGCGAGATTATTGGCGGGCAATCAGGTCTCGGAAGAGGAGGTGGAAGCACTAAGGGAGGAAATGGGACTTAACGACCCGTTTATCGTACGGTATAGCGATTACATGAAGGACCTCTTGAGAGGTGATTTAGGCACGTCCTACAGGACAAAAAGCCCCGTTTTGGGCGAGATGCTGCAGCGCTTCCCTTACACGCTTTTGCTCGTTAGCATCAGTATGGCGCTGGCTATTTTAATTGGAATACCAATTGGCATCTACGCGGCGACGCATCAATACACATGGAAGGATAACGCCGCGATTTTTGGTTCGCTGTTCTGCGTCTCAATGCCGGCTTTCTGGTTTGCGTTGCTGCTGATTCAGATTTTCGGCGTAAAACTCAAAATCTTACCTGTGGCCGGTATAGACGGCTGGACAGCGTGGATTTTGCCGTGTATCTCGAACGCGCTGGCTTACGCCGCTTCTATCGCACGGCAAATGCGGTCAAATTTGCTTGAAGTCATCCGGCAGGACTACATAACGACGGCCCGCGCGAAAGGGCAAACGGAAAACAAGGTGCTGTACAGGCACGGACTTAAAAACGCCGTCATACCGATCATTATGACGATTGGCGGAATTTTTGGCTTTGCGCTGGGCGGCTCGCTCATAACCGAGGTGATTTTTGGTATTCCGGGAATCGGCAGTTACACGGTTACCGCCTTAATGGGAAGAGACTACCCCGTTATTCAAACCAGCGTTCTCTTTATTTCAACGCTATTTTGCGTGGTGCTGCTGCTGACCGACGTGGCCTTCGCTATTGTCGATCCGAGGATACGCGCGCAGTACTCCACAAAAAGAAAAAAGCCTGAAAGGAAAGAACCTGAAAGG
Organism: uncultured Sporobacter sp.; assembly: GCA_963675425.1. GTDB lineage: Bacteria > Bacillota > Clostridia > Oscillospirales > Oscillospiraceae > Sporobacter. The sequence continues at coordinate 4,466,745 of OY776214.1, forward strand.
AGTGCGGCGTAGTGAACGAAACTGTAACGCGGAAAAAGAAATCGCGATTTGCCGAGACCTGGCACCGGCTGAAGAAAAATAAAGTGGCGATTGTTTGCCTTTTCATTATCCTTGCAATCATCCTGGTTGCTCTGTTTGCATCTGTCATCGCGCCGTATCCGTATGACCAGCCGGATTATGCCAACACCTATGCATCACCCAGCGCTGAACATCTCCTTGGAACAGATGCGTTGGGACGAGATATTTTAAGCCGTCTCATATACGGGGCCGGCCAATCGCTGCAGCTCGGCGTCATTTCAACGGCCATCGCTTCCGTCATTGGCATTGTCATCGGGGCCATTGCCGGGTACTACGGCGGATGGACCGACACCTTGGTTATGCGTTTTTTTGATATCTACCAAAGTATACCAATGTTTCTGCTTTGTATTACTCTCGCCGCGGTGATGGAGCCGAGCCTTACAAACGCGACCCTGGCAATCGGCATCGCCATGGTGCCGGCCCCTGCGCGTATGATGCGCGCTTCCATCCTCTCGATTCGCGAAATGGAATATGTGGAAGCGGCAAAGGCTATTAACGCCGGCAGCTCCCGCATTATTCGAAAATATATTGTCCCTAACGCCATCGCGCCGCTCATTGTGTTTATTACGATGAATATCGGCATGAATATCCTTGCCGGCTCGGCACTCAGCTTTATAGGACTTGGCGCGCAGCCCCCCATTCCGGAGTGGGGTTCGATGGTCGCGGACGCCCGGAATGTCATGAGAGACCACGGATCGCTCGCGCTGTATCCCGGCATATGCATTATGATCATCGTTTTATCTTTCAACCTGCTGGGCGACGGGCTCCGAGACGCGCTCGACCCGCGGCTTAAGAATTGAGGTGTAAGGGTGGCTGATAATATACTTGAAATTTCTAATCTGGCCATTGCGTATCATACGGACGACGCCGTTATCCACGCTGTAAATGGCGTAGACCTCAATGTCGTGCAAGGAGAAACGATCGGATTGGTCGGTGAGACCGGCGCTGGAAAGACGACGATCGCCCGCTCAATCCTGCGTATTCTGCAGACGCCGCCGGCGAAATTTCATAGTGGAAAGATTGTTTTCCAGGGCCAGGATATCATGGCTCTGTCTGAGAAAGAGATGCGTAAAATACGCGGTGACAAAATCGCCATGATCTTTCAGGATCCTATGACGGCGCTGAATCCTATTGAAAAAGTCGGCGACCAAATTGCCGAGGCTATCGGGCTGCACAACAAGGTCTCACACGCCGAAGCTGAGCAGAGAGCGGGCGCAATGCTCGAAATGGTCGGTATACCGGCCGGCAGATACAAGGAGTATCCGCACCAGTTTTCCGGCGGCATGAAGCAGCGCGTTGTCATTGCCATGGCACTCGCGTGTAATCCGATACTACTACTGGCCGACGAGCCGACGACAGCGCTTGACGTGACGATTCAGGCGCAAGTGCTTGAAATGATGCAGGAGCTCAAAGAGCGGCTCGGTACGTCTGTCGTCATGATAACCCATGACCTGGGCGTCGTGGCGGACACCTGCGATTCTGTCGCCGTTGTCTACGCGGGTGAAATCGTAGAATATGGTACGGCAGAGCACATTTTCGATCATACAGCGCATCCATATACGATTGGCCTTTTTAATTCGCTTCCGAGACTGGATTCGGATGAGCCGCGCCTCAAGCCCATCAAGGGTCTTATGCCGGACCCGACAAATCTGCCCCCCGGGTGCAAATTCTGTGATCGCTGTCCCGAGGTCATGGATGTGTGCTTTTTGCGTCCCCCTAACACTGTCGAGGTCTCTCCAGGGCATACCGTCAAATGCTATTTATGGGGAGGGGGCGACTGATGTCTGTACTGCTTGAGGTAAAAGACTTAAAGAAGTATTTCAAGACCGGCGGAGGGTGGCTGCACGCTGTTGATGGCATCAACTTTACGCTTGAAGAAGGGAAAACGCTTGGCGTCGTCGGTGAATCAGGATGCGGCAAAACCACCCTTGGGCGCGTAATCCTACACCTGCTCGACCCGACCGACGGCCAGATACTGTTTGAAGGCAATGACCGGTCCTGCCCGACAAAAAAAGAACTTGGCAAGATGCGCGAGGAAATGCAAATAATCTTTCAGGATCCGTATTCGTCGCTGAACCCGCGCATGTCTGTCAGTGAAATCATTATGGAACCGCTTGTTCTTCAGGGCAAACTGTCAAAGGCTCAAATCAGAGAAGAAACCATGAGACTCATGGACATCGTCGGGCTTGCCGAGCGTTTTGGTAGCTCGTACCCGCATGAGCTTGACGGCGGACGGCGCCAGCGTATCGGCGTCGCCCGGGCGCTGGCGCTGAACCCGAAGTTTATCGTATGTGATGAGCCCGTATCGGCGCTGGACGTATCCATCCAGGCTCAGATCATCAATCTGCTGCTGGATTTACAGGAGGAGCGCGGCCTGGCGTATATGTTCGTGACGCACGACCTGTCTGTCGTTAAATACATATCAGACGATATTATGGTTATGTACCTGGGGCAGATGGTTGAAAAGGCGCCGGCGGACGAATTGTTTCAAAACCCTATGCACCCATACACACAGGCACTGCTTTCCGCGATCCCGGTCCCAAGCATCCACAACCGTAAAAGGCGCATCATCATGCAGGGTGAGATCACTTCACCTATCAATCCAAAGCCCGGATGCCGGTTTATGGACCGGTGCCAATATGCCTCCCCCAAATGTGTCAACCCTCAGGTGCTCAGCGAGTCCTCACCGAATCACTTTGTCGCGTGTTGCAGAATCAACGAAAAAACCGATATTATTAAGGAGGAAATAAAATGAAGAAGAGCAGACTTTTGGCAATCCTGCTATGCTTGGTACTGCTGCTTCCACTCGCAGCCTGTGGAAACACGCAAAATTCGAATTCGGACGGTTCCAGTCAAGACACTACGTCACCATCACAGGGTAACGCATCCGACGCATCAAACGCATCAGACCCGTCAGGCCCGGCGTCCGCTGAAAAGGACACCTTAACCATTGCGCTGCGCAATGACGCAGGCTCCCTGGATGCGTCTCTCATCAACACCGACACCTACGCTGCGGTAAACTGTATTCAGGAGACGCTATGGGATGTCACGGAGGACAACGAAGTCATTATGCTTCTGGCAGAAAGTGTTGATATGGTCAGCGATACGGAATGGGTCGTTCATTTGAGACAAGGCGTTACCTTTTCAAATGGAAATCCGTTCACCGCTGATGATGTTGTCTTCTCCATCCAAAAACATAAAGAGTCCGGCGCCTCAGGCAGCGCCAGGGTCCAGACAATTGATGCCGAAAAGACGCACGTCATGGATGACTACACACTTTCCATGCATCTGGTAGCGCCGAGCATCGCCAACTGGACAGTAACAGCAATGCTCGTCATCTATGACGCGGAGTCCTATGATCCTGATACGGGCAGCCAGAATCCCATCGGCACCGGCCCGTATGTTCTCAAAGAATACGTACCGAACAGCTACCTCAACCTGGAAAGACGCGAGGATTACTGGGGAGAATTACCGGACGCGAAATACCTCAACTTCAGAATTCTGGCGGAAACCTCCCAACGAGTTAACGCGCTTGAGACCGGTCTCGTTGATGTAGCGCCGCTCGCAACAGATGATGTTGAATATGTCAAGACCTTGGCCGGCTTCAATGTTGACAGCCGCTACACGGGCAATTTCAAATTTATCGGATTCAATTTAGGCCCTAATTCAAAATATTACCAAAATATTGACGCCCGAAGAGCGGTTGCCCATGCTGTTGATCCTCAGGCGATTATTGATGCCGTCTACTTAGGCCAGGGCAAGGTCATGTATGCGGCTATTCCGGACCTGTGCTTCGACTTTGAAGATCGCTTTAACAAAATGGACTCCACGTATGAAATCGGGTACAATGTTGAGCTTGCCAACGAGTTGGCTCAGAGCTCCGGTCTCGCCGGTCAAACCGTTAAGATGATCACAGACGGTTCCGCCGAGGCCATAAAAACCGCCGAAATCGTACAGAATATGCTCAGCGCCATCGACGTAACCGTTGAGATCAACAACTATGATGCCGCCACCGTCTGGCAAATGCTCTACGACCCGGACGCCGTATATGACATGGCCGCAGGCAATGGCATTGCTCCGAACAGACGGGTCGGCGACCAGCTCCTCAACGGCGTGCGTTACTCACCGACCATGAGCGCGCCCGGCGCGTTCCCGGACGTTGAGGAGTATCTGGAGCTCGCCCCGCTTTGTATGAGCATTCTCGATGACGCGGAGCGCAGTGAACTTTTGTATGACATGTTGGGCCGGTATGAAAAATATGTCCTGCATTTCGCGCTGTGCAACATCCTGTATTCCAACGCGTATTCCACCTCTATTGATCTTGATTCCCTGGTATACACATTTGGTACAGGGGCTGCCCGCTACGCGGATCTGAAATTTGTAAAATAACCCTTTCGGGATGCAAAATCAGAGGTAAGTCCCCTGTCCCCCTGCAGGATTGCTATTTTATATCTGTTTAGCCGCGTATGTTTAAAGCTGCCGCCGCACTCGATTTGCAAATCGACTGTGGCGGCAGCTCTCTTTTCGATGAAATCGTCAGTTGCTAGCTGCCCGCCTTGGCAAGAAAGTTCTGTTTTGTTGTGAGCATTTTTTGCCTCCGGAATATATGCCGTATTCAACGGCTAACGCGTTTACTGCGACGCCGTCCTGATTTAACGGCCAGGCGCAATACGCCTGACCGCTTGCTGATTATGCTTTTTAATCTGCCTCGATTGCTGCGGCAATCTTGTCAAAGTATTCTTGATATGTATCCTTTGTGACCACCTCGGCAGCAACATTGTAAATCGTATATTTGTCGCCGTCCGCTCTCTTGCCGGCCCACAGGCTCTCCGGCGTGGACTGGCCGTCAATCAGGGAGATCAGGCCGCAGATCGTCGGGACCGTATACTGATAATCGGATATGGCCACACACGATACCCAGCAGCCATCATAGCCGTTGTCCCATTCGGCACTTAAAACATCACTGCCTACATCTGTAACGAGGACATTGTCTTCGATGCCGATGCTTTCAGCCGCTCGGGCCGTCCCCTGCGCGTACATCTCAAGACACGAGGCAACAAACCAGTATTTCACATCGGCATTGGCGGTAAAAATCGGCGATGTGATGTTGAAGCCGGTGTCGGCGTCCATACCGCCCGTTATTCCGTCGGCCGTAAATATCTTGTCATTGTCGGGGAACAGTTCCTTAAATTTATTCAAAGCGCCGTTGTAACGGTCTTCAAATTCCGTGTTGGCCGACCATGTGATATCAATAAGGCCGATCTTCGAGGTGTCAATGTCACCCCAGTAAGTCTTATAGTTGTCGTAAAGCCACTGGATCTCCATCTGGCCGCTGGCATATCCGTCAAGCGCGACGCATGGGACGATTGCGTGCCCGTCTTCATCCTTAACAGTATTGAGGAAGGCAATGTACGGAAGGCCAATCTCGTCAAGGACTTCGACAATGCGATCCGAGGCTGTGGGGTCGATGACGTTAATGAAGCCGTCCGTGCCCTGGGTGGCGAGCACTTCGAGATTCTGGATATAAACATCGATGTCGTTGTCGCCGGTTGTCGTGGATATGTTGTAATTAAGTTTAGGCGCCAGTTCTTCAAGGACGTTTGTAACGTTCTGCATCAGCGTCATCGGTCTGGGATAGGCAAACACGATGTTGTAGGTATCTCTGGACGCCGGGTCGAGCGCGTAGAAAAACCCGATTTCGTCAGCGTTTTCAGAGGGGTCAGCCGGAGCGTTCGATTCCGGAGACTGGGATTCTTCCGGAGGATTTGATTCCGGAGCTGTGCTGGGTGGTGTGCTGCTCTCCTCGGGAGAAGTTGTGTTTTCCGAGTCATTGCCGCACGCAAAAAGGGAGAAAACCATGAGAAGCGCGATAAGTACCGATAGTATCTTTTTCATTTTCGTACCTCCTAAATTTATTGGTTACCACATTCTTTTTCAGTCGGTAACATAAGCGGATTGACCAATTTTCTAAATTTTCACCTTCTCTACATTTAATTAAGTTATCTATATGTCTCAAGCGTTTTAAACATGGCCTCCAGATTTTCCAGCTTCGTGTTTTCAAGAGAACCGCTCAGGTCGAAAATATAGCCGCCGCCGGGCGCGCAGGTATCGATTAAATCCTTGCAGGTGTCAACAACCTGATCCTTTTTCCCAAATTCCAACATGGCAATCGGTAGATTTCCCATTATACAGGCCGTGTTGCCGAGGATTCTTTTCGCTTCTTTCATATCTACAGACTCGAAGTGATAAAGAACCTTACCCTTCGGCACGTCCGCAAGCTGCTCAAGCCGGCTGTCATAATGGCCTTCCGTATATAAATAAGGCGTCACGCCCATATCAATAAGCGCTTCAATGACCTTCTTGAACGGATTCCAGTAGAGCTTTTCATATTGGGTCGGACTCATAAAGCCATCCATACCTTTATGCATCGGAAACATGATTCGTTTTACCGGAATAGGCGCTGTGCGCAAATACTGTAGGGCCGCAATCTGTTGGTCGGCAAACATTTCGCAAGCGGCTTTGATATAGTCCTCGTATTCCAGCAGATCCTCCATAATGCCAACGGTTCCCCGGAAGAAATCACCCAAGATATCATAGGGGACTTCCGAAACGCCGCAAATCATTGCCGGCATGCCGATATCCGTTAATTTGCCTGAATACTCCAACAGCGCCGATGTGGCCTCGGCATCCAATTTGCCGATTTGTGATAATACGTCAAATGCCTGAAGCACTTCAGGGGAATACAGCGGCGACAACAGGCCGGTGTTCAGAACGACCGTCGGCGTAAATTTCATATTTTCAAAGCATTTAAAATTCGAATAGGCTCTGGGTATATATTTGCGTATCATAAATCCCGTAAAATCATTTAGAAGCTCCGGGTATTCCCCAGGAAGCAGGTACTCGTGTTCGAGCACCTGGTGAGAGCTATAATCCGAAACAACCGTCCCGGGCCTGCCCGGCCAGTCAATCATTGTCGAGCCGGCTAATTCATTGGACCGTCCGCTTGTAAAACCGGTGCAATAATGCGCGTCGCACAAAGGGTAATCCTTATAGAACTGCAAAAAGGCGTTGCCGGCTTTCGGAAAATTATAATATCGATCTTTATAACTTGAGTTATAAAGGCGCTGAATGACAGAACTGAAAAATGGCGCAATAGGTATTCTGTCAGGCTCCCTGAGAGCGATTGCATCCTCCATGCGTCTGAGGCGTTCTTCAAACTTCAAAGCTTCTTTTGTGTTTACGGCAATTTTTTCCACAATTGGGCCTCCCGACTAAAGCAGTATATTAATTATAAGCCGATACTTACAAGGTAGTAAATAGAACAGTCGTATTGATAATTCCCTTCTTCTTTAGTACAATGTGTATGAGTACGATCAGGGAGGTGATTAAATGATCCTGTGCATCGGTATGATAGAAGATGGACTTGAGCAAGATATTCTTTATAAAAATTACATCAACAAGGATAATCCCTTTGTGTTGGAACGTTATGCGGTTTACCGTGGCGAGAGTAATTTTAACGCTTGTGTCCTATATCTTGCGCAAGCTGATGAATTGCCCTCAACATTTTCAGTACAGGACGGCGCAGCTTTAATTTGCATAGGGATGCCGGCGGAGATTTACAAAAAATCTTCGATGCATCTGATCGTCTTGAAAGATTCAACAAAACTGCTCGATCTTGCAAATGACGTGGGACGGATTTTCTTTGAATACAATGTATTAGAGCAAAAGCTTCAGGACTCCGTCAACAAAGGGCGCAGCATTCAGTATATGGTTGATCAAATGGCTCCGTATTTAAACGGCAACGAGCTGCTTGTGTGTAACGATGACTTCAGGATGATAGGCCATTCAAATAAAACGATACATTTAAATGAGATTTCCGGCCTAGACCAACCGGCCGGTGACGGTACGCTGCCGGCTGAAGTTATGACTTTTTTCAAAAATGATCCGATATTTTCTGAAATCAGGGACTTAAAAGAACCCTTCATTTATGAGTCCAGCATTTTTGTCTGCCGGGCTATCGATATGAATGTATTCAGGCAGGGCGAATATGTCTGTCGCACGATTATTGCCGAAGACCGCAACACCTTCAGAGGATACGAATCCGGGCTATTACAATTTTTCACCGGGTTTATCCAGCTTGTTTATGACTTATCATCAGTCGGCAGCACGATCCTGCCCGGAGACCAATTGGTTGATATATGTGTTGACCTTTTAAACGGCGAATTAATTGAGCAAGAACGGCTTGAGAAAACCTTTTTACAGCGCGGCTGGGATCACCCGGGCTCTTTTGTATGCGCCAAAATTTTACCCAGTGAACGAGATTACTACAACCGAACAATCGCTTACTTTTGTCAGATATACAATCGTGATATAAAAGGGTGCTGCTTCTTTGAGTACGAGGACGCTATCGTAAGCCTTATTAATCTTAAAGACTATAACGATTCACTGGAGCAATTCACCGCAACCAATATTGAAACCTTCAGGGACGGTTATTTCCGAATCGGCTATAGCAACCTGTTTAATAATTTGGCCGATATAAAACAGTATTATTTCCAGGCAAAAATTGCTTTGAAAATTGGCCTTACCCAGTCGCCGTCGATCTGGTACCACAAGTTTTCCGCCATCACGATGTCCTATATGAAATATAAGCTAACCGAGGATATCGGCGGGCGATATCTGTGCGCGCCCGAAATCCTGACCTTATATAATTATGATCGGGAAAATCAAACGGAGCTCTTGCCTACTCTGCGCAAATATATCGACAATCAAATGAATGCAATCAAAACAGCCAGCGAGCTTTTTATTCACAGATCGACAATCGTGTACAGGCTCGAAAGAATTAAGGAATTGACGGGCATAGACTTTAAAAACGCAGAAGAAGCTTTATATCTCAACATATCACTTAAACTGCTATTTGAAGAATGATCCTATGTTGATTCATTAATTTCAGTTGTTTAATTACCGGACGAAAACGGATTTAAGATAAACCAAATAATCATCTACAATAAAAACTCTCCACAGCCTTGGCTGTGAAGAGTTTTTTGTAACGTATAAGTCCTTATCATAATGTACAACGCTGAAACATAGAGAGAAGCTTATAGGAAGAGTCCAGAACTGAGATAAAATTATCAAGAACCGGCTCGCTCAGATCTATCAAAGTCTGGTAATCACATTGATTAAGCAAAGCCTGCTGCAGGCTTTCTATCCAGTCCGAAAGATAAATTAATCGTTTTTGTATAATGCTCAATAAAAATGGGACGTCCCACTTCTCTTTTATTAAGACAATTCCTTCCGGGCAGACATTTTCTTCTTCATCCCAGAAGCAGTTGCAGACACAAACATAATGAAATCCGGAGGTTTGCTCTACCCGTTTAAGCGCATCTGTAAGATTGCATACGTACAAAATATTTTTTTCCATCTGCGATGCTTGTTCAGGCAGAAGAGACACCCATCTGTATTTTCGTTTAGAATCTGCTGCAGAAAAATTTGTCCCCCGGTATAATTTGAGATAATCTAGAATTATACTTCTGGAAAACTCCATCCCGATCGCCACCTACTTCATTAGCATTTTGTAAATTTAACACTGCAAGCAAAAATATGACTGGGCGGCAGACGCCGAACGGCAAACCGCAAATTGGGACCGCGTGAACCAGATGGGTATGATAATCAATCTGGAAGGACACTTCGAACGCCTTCACTCGCTTATGGGTTTTGAAGAAGCCTTAATGGCTTTCTATCTGAACCCGGACGAGCTTGACGCGTTCTTTGCCGAACTCACGGAATACAAAATACGCTGTTTTAACATCATAAAGGAATACTACAACCCCGACGGCATCGTTTACCACGATGACTGGGGCACCAATAAAAGTATGTTTTTCAGTTCGGAGCACTGGCGAAAGCATATAAAAGAACCGTTTAGGCGTATTGTTGATGAATGCCATCGTCTGGGGATGTATTTTGAGCTGCACAGCTGCGGCCACATCATGGAGGTGCTCGATGATGTCGTTAACGACATCGGCATCGACTCTATACAAACACTGCAGTATCCGCAAAATGATATCAAAGTAGTTAAAGACTTATACGGAGAGAAGCTCGTCACACGCGGCGGCTACGACGGGCAGAAAATTATCGCGCCCGGCGTGCCCGAGGACGAAATCCGTAAAACGATACGTTATAGCTTGGAAACCCTTGGTCCCGAAGGCCATCACATTCCATATGTCTATGTTATCGGGACGGATTTCCAGCGCCCGATGGAAATTCTCGAAGAAGAAATCTTAAAATGTGAAACGGAATTATACGGCGTGTAGGGAACGCCCTAACCCTAAAAGAACGCATGCACACCCCTCATCTTTGAGCTATCACCTGAGTCTGCGCGCCTTTTCCAAGCGACCTTATGCCCACTTACCTGAAGAAGAGCAAAATATCGTCAATACCTTCACAACGCAAAGTTCACTGGATATGTATCGGCAGTGGGTCGCGGATGGTAAGAAAGTTCCTATTGAAAGATTAATCGAACTGAGCGGCATGCTTCTCAACTCCGGGACGGCATCCATTACCAGTCACACCTAATACAAAACGGGTCTATTGCACTCGGCAATAGGCCCATTTTGTATTATAAGATAATAAACGCCTAAACGCCGGCACCGTACAAGCTATTGCTCCGACACCGGTATATATTCCAAGCCGCGCAGCAGCTCCACTTCTATGTCTCCGCCAGCCGGTATATGCTCGCCCAGCTTCGTCATATACTGCGCGTTTGCGGCAATACAACGCCACATGGGCATTTCCCGGAAATTGCACGGCGACGCAAAGTACCCGGTTCCGTCATTTTTACGCGTGACCTCAAAGGGCATATACATTGAGACAACATTACTGCCGTTCAGTTCCTTCGTCAGGGTAGCCGTAAGCGTCTGACGGCGCTGTATTGGCTGATTCAGATAATGTGAGACGACGGCGTTGATACACCATTCAAGCCCGTGATAAGCCGCCAGAAACGGCCCCGGCAGGTTAATGACCGGCTTGCTGTCCACAATGGCCGCGCATAAGGGCTTTCCCGGAACCGCCTGCGCGCCGTGGCACAGCACCTCGCCCCGCCGGTGAAGGAGCGTGGCCGTGCAGTCCTCGTCTCCCTTCGACGTGCCGCCGTTGATGACAACGATATCCGCCTGCGCCAGCGCGGCCGTCAGCGCCAGGTCCAAAGCCTCGTCCTCATCGCGCACGATTGGAAAGCACAGGGGCTCCGCGCCGAACTGCAAAAGTGTTTCACGCGCCAAGATACTGTTAATATCAATGTTTTTGCCGCGGGTGACCGGCTCGCCGGGCGATATCAGCTCGCTGCCGGTTGGGATAAACGCCACTACAGGTCTTTTGATGACCTCAATTTCCTGAACGCCGCCCATCTGCAGGCCCGCCAGATCCTTGGGCCGCAGGGGAAGAGACGCTTTTACAAGGGGGGCTCCCGTCTTAATCGTAGAGCCTGTCGGGCGCACATTCATTCCCGCCGTAACGCATACGCCGTCATGGATCGTCAGCCTGTTGTCGGCGTCCAGCTCCACGTCTTCGATCATGATCACCGCGTCGAACGCATCGTCAAAGTCGTCCCCCGTATCGGCGCGGGCGAAATCCGTCCCCAGAACCCAGGAGGACGTGTCGGGCAGACCGTTTACAAAACGGGCTGACGCCACGGCGACGCCGTCTCCGCCGGAAGCTCGTACCACAGGAAGCGTCACCACTGAGAACACGCTGGCAGCCGGAATTCTGCCAATCGCCTCAGAAACGGGTATGACCTCCGTTTCCCTTTTAACCGGCCATTTTTCCGTTATACGCCGTATAACCTCTTCTCTAGACGGTAAATTCTCAAAAGTCGGAACATGCTCATTACTCAATGTAATCACCTTTCGTCTCAATCTATCTGTTACAAAGCTTTGCCGTTACAGTTTGCCGTCGAGTTCAAAAATACCAACAGACTTCGTACGCGGGATGTAAAACGGATAGTCCTCCCGGCCTGTCCGCACCAGACGCCGGCGGAGAAATTCCGCAACCTCTCCGTCCGTTATGCCGGATGTGTAGGCCCGGACGAAATGGCGCGCGTCGTCCTCCGACACAAAAGGCTGCCCGAACTCAAGCTCGTGCTGCGTCAGGCGATACGGCAGCTTCTTGCTGTCCAGATAACGGACCGTCTCATCGACGGTGTTCTTTTTGTACCGCTGATAAGCCGCCGGGAACATCTCGGCCTGCACCGCCATGCTGACGACGGCGACAAGCTTCTTGCACATCGGCAGATACACATCCGGCTTCCGGCTGCCGAAAAAGCTCATATAAATTACATCCCATTTTCCGCTCAGGCGCTTGGCGTCCCGCTTATGCGCCGTGACGTTTTGGATGCCGGCGGCACCAAGCCGCTCACGGACGGACGCCAGGGCAGCGTCGCTCAAGTCATAGCAGTCGACCGTTTCCATATATGGGGCGATCTCAAAATCAAACAGCGCCAAGCCGCACCCGAAATCAGCCAGGCTTTTAAACCTGGTGAGTCTTGGCTTTATGGCCTCGGCAACGTCTTTGTAAAAACCGGTGTAATTGTTGGCGTTTAAATACCAGCGGATTGTGTCGTTATTCCAGTCAAATTGCATAGTAACCTCTCAGGCGCTCTGCGCCAGTCATTATAAAGCACAGGGTTTATATCCGTTGTCATACCGGCGAGAACTTGAAACTTTATCGGTCGGCTTGAGCCTCTGATTGCTTAAAGGAGACCTTCTGCCCGCACTGGTAAATCGTTGCGTTTTCAGCCCCGGAGACATAGCGCTGCGCCTTTGGTACGTCTTTTATAATAAAGCCGGACAGATCGCTGACGCCGGCCGACAGAAGGCTCGGAGCCAGCGTTGTCGCCGGGCCGACGATCGCGACATGCCGGGCTTTTGCCGACAGGCCCAGTAATCTCGGCAAGGACTTGTCCACGATGCTGCGGCAGGAGATATAGACAAAGTCGCATTCGGGCAGGATGTATTCGCAGGCGGCCAGCGGGTAATCGCCGTAGTCCTCGGGCTCCCACTCGATGATGCTCAGCTCGCAGACCGGCTCAAAAAACGTCTCCAGATACGGGAAATGGCCGACGACGGCGACCTTTTTGCCCCTTACGTCGTTTTGCGAGGTGATAAACGGATCGTTCAGCCGGTCCTCGATAAACATCCGGTCGGAAAAGGCTACGCCGTTTCTCCGGGCTATTTTCGGACTGTTGTAATAGGAATTGATGGCCGCGTGGCCGACGGAGGCCTCCGGCAGATTCCACGATTTAACAAGCCCGGCAATCTCACGCAGCGGCTTTTCAAGAAGGTTTCCGGACGCGACCGGCAGGCGCGTGGCATCGTCGAGCACAATGCTGACGCCGGCGCCGAGCCGGGTTGTGACAATCGTATTGAAGCTGCCACATATGATCTGGTCTGCCGTCAGGTCTTCCGGTATGCCGTCAATCAGGGCGTCGTAAATTTCCCACATGTTTTTACTCCTTCACATCGGTTGTCATAATCACTTCGCCGGCGCGGAGCGCGTTGCGAAGATTCTGAAGCCGGCTGTCCATGTCCTCAATCTCACTTAAAACGGTCCGCTCTTCCGGCGTCGTCTTGATCACCTTGACGATGCCGCCGTTTTTAATGACGAGCCGTTTATCGGCACTCAGCGCCAGAAGCGGGTCATGGGTGGCGATGAGGACGATCTTCTCGCTTTTCGTCAAAACACGGACCGCTTTTTTCCGGTCGATCCCGGCATTTTCAATCTCATCGATCAACACGAGCGGCGAGCTGCTCATATACGCCGTATCGGCAATCATCAGCGCGCGTGACTGTCCCCCGCTGAGCTGTGTGACCTTCGTCTTGTCCTCAAACGGCTCGCCTGCCAGCTCGTTGGCGCACGCCAGGCACTGCTTAACGGTCCATTCGATATCTTTGGAAAACCGGCTGCGCGCGTGCATCTCCAGAAAGTCGCGCACGGACAGGTCCATGATAAAATTCATGTTCTGAGACAGCTGCGCCACAAGCTTGCCGTCCATGTCAAAGCGCTTTTCGAGACTAAGCTCTTTCCCGTTTACTAAAATCATCCGTTTTGTCGGCGTGTCCCGCTGGGCCAGACATTCAATATCCGCCAACAGGCGGCTTTTGCCGGAGCCGGTCGGCCCGACGATGGCCGCAACCTCTCCCTTCAGCAGGTCTATAACGGTGTTTTCCATCTCCCCGGACTTGTTGATCCCGCCATAAATCGTGAGCGACTCGACCACGTCTGCCTCGTCCGTTTCCCGATGAAACCCGAGAATGAACCGGCTGATCTCAAGCGGCAGGTCTCGCTTGTTAAGGCCGAACTCCTCGGCTGTCACGTCGTCAAACCGCTCTATCAGCTCCGGGACGGTCTCGTCCGGCAATAAAGCCGGGATGCGCAGATTGGCGAAAAAATCGGATACGAGCGGATACGATTCCAGCAGCTCACCGACTGTCGCGCTTATTACTTTTTCATAGAGTTCGTTTTCTGTCATACGTCAAAACTCATTTTCTTCAGGCTTCCCAGCTGAAACGCCTCGCCGATGCGCGTTTCACCGGTGCAGTAGGAGCACACGGCCGCCGGTGTCGTAAAGCGCAGCTTCATATCGCGAAGCGTTGCTACTTCTCTGGCCTCCTCCAGATACTTGGCCAGCATAAAGGTCCCCTGCCCGGTGATCCCGTTGACGTTGATAATTTTCGCCGTGCTGTTGACCTGTCGGATATTAAACGCGAAAACCTCCCGCTCCGCCTGCGACACAACATCCCCCTTCGTAACGACGACAATGTCGGCAAATTTCATCATCGGGCCAATCTTGCGCGGCGTGTTCACGCCCGCGAGATTATCAATTACGCAGATGGCGGCAATACCGTTGATATAAGGCGAGCATCGGTTGCACAGGCCAGCGCTTTCCGTTATGAGCAGCTTGAAGCCGGACCTCAGTCCCCATTGCACGGCGTCCTCGATGTTGCCGACGAAATAGTGGTCGGGACAGGTTTTGCCCGAATAACCCGTCACCGTTTTGACGCCGGCCTCCTCATAGCGCAGATAATCAAACGAGGTCAGACAGTCAAATTTAACGACGCCGATGTCCAGGGGATCCAGCCCCATCGTTTCCAGAAGCCGTATAATAACAGATGTTTTTCCTGAGGACGGCGGTCCTGCGAATGTAATCAGTTTCATAATATTTAAACTCCGGATATTCAGATCTGTAAAACGCAGCCGGTCCCCGTATCATAGACACTGAGTTGAAATGGTCTTACGTCTTACTTAACCAATATAATCATCTCCCGTTTCTTCCGCAATCTTTTTTCGGAAAAAGTTGTTAAATCAGCGAATTGAATTCTTAATAATATCCTTAAAAAGCTCTTCAAGGCGCTCATCGTCCAGCGGCGTCGGAATGGTGAAAACCGTATTGCTCTCGATCTTATCGGCCAGCCGACCGTATACGGCCGCCTGAGCGCTGTCGGGCGCGTACGACACAACCGTCTGCCCATTGATCTCCGCGTGCTGCACAATATTGTCCCGGGGAATGTATTCAATCAGCTGCGTGCCGAGCTCACGGGCAAATGTATCCACGAGCTCGTGTTCCTCGTCGACATTACGGCTGTTGCAAATAATGCCGCCAACGCGCACGCCGCCGGAAACGGCGAATTTTTCGATGCCCTTGGCAATATTGTTCGCCGCGTAAAGAGACATCATCTCGCCGCTGGCCACAATATAAATTTCCTTGGCCTTGCCTTCACGGATCGGCATGGCGAAGCCGCCGCACACCACGTCGCCCAGCACATCGTAAAAAACGTATTCGAGCACGTCGCCGTACGCTCCCATCTTTTCCAGCAGATTGATTGCTGTGATGATACCGCGCCCCGCGCAGCCGACCCCGGGCTCCGGCCCGCCGGCTTCCACGCATTGGATGCCGAAGCACCCCTCATGCAAAATGTCCGAAAGCCGGAGCGACGCGGGGTCGCGCACACCGCGCATTTCCTGCAGCAGCGTCTTTTTCGCGCGGCCGCCCAAAATAAGCCGCGTACAGTCGGCCTTGGGGTCGCAGCCGATGAGCATAAGCCGGCGTCCTTTTTGCCCCAATGCCGCCGAGAGATTCTGGACGGTCGTCGATTTGCCGATACCGCCCTTTCCGTATATGGCAATCTGCCTCAATCAAATCACTCCTTAAAAAGACTCTGCGAAAACGAGGTCCTGCGCGCGCGCGTCCCGCTCCGAATGCTCAGCCAACGCGCAAAGAATTTTCTGGAGCAGATGCAGGCAGCCCCTGTACCCGGTGATCGGCGTGAGATACTCCAGCGGTCGGTCGATAACGGGAAAGCCGACTCGGATAAGCGGAATATTGAATTTTCGAGCGAGGATTTTTCCGCGCGTGCCGCCGATTAACATATCCACCGGATTGCTTTCAAGATACTTTTCCAGATCGTAGCGGTCAGCCATCCGGTTGACGGTGCCGTTGATATCATACCGCTCGAAAAGCTGTTTGATGTGCGACTCAAAGGCCTCCTCACCGTAGCCCGTGAAAACGCCGACGGGCAGCACGCCGATCTCACCGAGAAAGCCCGTCAGCGAAACGGCCAGGTCCGCGTCGCAGAAGATCGCCGCTTTTTTATGATACAAGCGCGGATGCAGGTTCATAATGATGTCGACGGTACGCTCACGCTCTTTGACCAGCGCATCGGGCGCGGGACGTCCGCTGCGGGCCGTCAGCGCCGCGATGTACTCATCGGTGGCCGAAAGGCCGACCGGCAGCGTCAGCTTGGTAACGCCGGCACCGAGATCAGCCAGCGCGTCCCCCGCCGCAAAGGCGGCTTCAGCGCCGAACGCGACGGCGTCTTGGCATTCGGCGGCACGGATGATTTCAGATACGGCCGTACCGCCCGGCAGGTACGTTTTTTGATCGCGCGGCGTTTTGGCGTCGAAGATGCCGCGCACGTCGGGAAAGACGGTCTGCTCGTCATAGAACAGGGATGCGTAGCGCGAGAGCTCGTCAACATCGGCCGGATTTAAAAGCCCGGGTATCAAAAACACTTTATTGCGGCGCGCGTCGGACGGCACTGTCAGCTGACGGAGCATTGCTTCCGCCATGGCGGAATAGCCCGTCAGATGCGAGCCGGAGTAGCCCGGCGTCGTCGCCCAGACAACGTGCTTGCCATCTGGGACGCTCATCGGCGACAGGATACCGGATAAATCGTCCCCGATCGTCTCGCTCAGGCATGTGGTGTGCACGGCGATAACTTCCGGGTCATAGGCTCTGAACGCGTTTTCGATAGCGGTAAGCAGATTATCCCGGCCGCCAAACACCGCCGCCGACTCATAAAGCATGCTGGACGTAACGCGGATAATTTTCTGAAAATGCTTGCTGATCTCCTGCCGCTGGAAGCGACAGCAGCCGGACGCGCCGTGACTGTGCGGCAAACAGGCATGGACGCCGAAGGCGGCGTACATCGCGCCGATGGGCTGGCACATATTCAGCGCGTCGATCTGAAGGCTTCTTGTCCCGATGGTCTCACTCATGAGCGTCACCCTCTTTCCCCGGCCCAGATCGGCCGCTTTGTAACCCAGTGAGACATGAAACAGGCCATGTCCAAATCCTGCGCGTACCGCAGTACGCCGGCAAAGCCGCCGTACTGAACGCCCCGCTCATCCGAGGTGAACAGCTCCGATTTGATCGGCGCGTCCGGATACGAAAACTGTTCTTCCACGCCCGCAAAGCAGATATCCGGCTTTATAAGCGTCAAAAAAGCGCGCACCTCAGACCGGCTCAGCCGGAAATAGACGCGGCCGTCCGCCTCGCGCTCCGGCTCAAAACCGACAGACCCGTCGGCGCGAAGCGCCTTAAGCTTATCCGAAGACATATGCAGCGTGAAATTTTCGTCGGTCAGCTCCATCTGGGCGTAATCCTGGGAAATCATTACCACCTCGACACCGAGGTCGGACGAGAGCGCGCTGTAGCTGTCGCTTCGGAAGATGTCCTCGAACAACGCCGCCGTGACGCCGTCAAACCGCCGTCGGTACGCCAGCCATTCCGGCTCGATGGCGGCCAGTTCCTCGCGGATCACCTGTTCCGTGCGCTCAGCCAGCTCCGGCGTGTCGAAGAACGCCGCCATTTTGCGAAGCGAGGCCACGATATTTGATACACCCGTGAACGACGCACGGAAAAATCCGCCGCCGTACCGCTTCTGGATCATCAGCGGCACCTCGTCGATCTCCTTGTTGCTGTCAAGCACAATGAGTTCGGCCTCGTGCCCGGCACGTATGCGTTCATACGTATTGGAGCCCATCAGCGAGCAGACGACATCGTAGCCAATGCGCTCAAACAGGTCGTTGAAAACTTCCTTATTGCCGCCGCTATAGGATTCACTCATGAAATGAATGGGGTATTTGCCGTGCTCACGCGTGGCCTCTCCCATCCAGTTATCCACCAGCATCTTTCCGCCCAAAAGCCACCCGCCGTTTTTCCGGAAGCCCTCACACGACAGCGGCAGCACACGCACACCGTACTGCGCTTCGGCTTCTCTGGCAATCTGCTCGATATCGTCGCCGATGAGGCCGACGGGACAGGTGGCGCACACGGCAACGGCCTTGGGATGAAACAGCTCCACCGCCTCGCCGATGGCAGACAGGAGCTTTTGCTCCCCGCCGAAGATGATATCAGACTCGCACATATCCGTTGAAAAGCACCGGCCCCGAAACAACTCGTCGCCGCCTTCGCTGGCGCTGCGCCGGCCATTAATCCCCGAGAAAAATCCGCAGCCCGTCGGCCCGTGGGTGATGAGCAGCACGTCGTCTATGGGACTCATCATGAGCCCGCGGCAGGCCATATACGAGCAGCCGCCGCCGTAGTAGACGCCCGGTATCTCCATCAGGCGTTTTTCCGTATTGCGCGGCAGCTGGCGCATCAGCTCTTCCAGCTGTGCCTGCCGTCTTTCTTCCAAACCCATAAAAATCACCCTTTGTGCCGGGAGCAGACGCGCACGCGTCCGTTCCCGGCTGTTATACGGCTGTGTCTGACGTCATTTGGTCATGACAAACCAGGTGCCCGTCTCGTCGTCCTCAATCCCATAAGGAATACCAAGCTCGTCAAGAATGGTCTTTCTCTCCTCGAAGCTGAAATGGCAGCCGTTTTGATGGTGGTCTTCAACCCACTGAGGATTATAGGCCTTCATTTTTTCAACAATAGCCTTCTCCATCTCGGGCGGCCCAAGGCTATTGCCGATGAGCGTTTTCCCGCCCGGGGCCAGCACGCGGTACAGCTCGCCAAACGCCTGCCGCAGCTCCTCCGTGTCGCCCCAGAACCGTATGGAGCCGCGGCTCACGATCAACGGAACGCTGTTTGACGGCAGCGGGATAGCGTGCACGTCCCCGAGTGTGCAGACGCAGCGGGAACCGAGGCCCCATTCCTGTCCGCGCCGCCGGCAGATGTCAAGCGCGCCGTCCTGAATATCCAGAAAGTTGATGTCCATCTTCGACAGCAGCGCCACGTGGTAGCCGAACATCCCACCGCCGGATCCGACATCCAGGCAGACGCCCTCCTCGCGGCCATAGATATCGAGCGCTTTTTTCGCAATCACCGTAAAAAGCGGGAGGAAGACCTCGCGCGCGATGCGATCGTACCCCTCGGGATTGGCTTTCGGTTTTTCCTGCAGGCTGTTCATCACGCGGTCTCCGGTGTGGCCAAAAGGGCCGCAATCTGGTCGTCCGTCAGATCCACGTTATAAAACAGGCTGTAGAAGTCCTTAATCTCGCTATTGATATCGTAGCTGACGTAATCGGAATAGATAACGCTGGCAAACCACTGGATACCGAGCACACGCATGATATTGGGCGGACGGTCGAACCAGTTGAAGGGCGCGGTCGGTGTGCAGTAAATGCGGCCGTCCTGAACGGCTTTGATATTCTGCCAGATGGGATTGGTAAGGATTTCATTATAGTTGCCGGAGGTCATCCCGGAAACGAGTATAACGTCGGGATTCCAGTTGATGATCTGCTCGATCGTCACCTCCGTCATACCCATACCCGCAAGCATCTCGACGTCGGCCACGTTATTGACGCCGATAAAGTCAAGCACCTCGACATGATGGGAGCCGGACGGATCGGTGGCCAGGCCGCCGGTTCCCTCGGCATAGTAAGCGCTGACCTTTTCGTCCTCCGGGACAGCCGACATGGCTTCTTGAATCTCGGCCATCTTCTCCTCGCAATAAGTCGCCAGCTTCTCGCCGCGCTCGGGTTCGTCGAGGCATTCGCCCAGGAAGCGGTATACCTCCGCCGTATACTGGAACTCCTCGGGCACGACAATAACGGGGATGCCCGTCTGCTCATGTATCTGCTCGGGTACATCGCTCAAATTCGTCGTGACTTCCGCCCCCATGTAGATAACGACATCTGGTGCGAGCGAAATGATATCCTCCATATGCGCCGTGACCTTCTGCCCCATCCAGCCGCCGATGACGCGCAGGTTCGCAAGCCGCTCCGGCAGGTACTCAAGCGACACCTCGGACGGCGTATTGACCCAGCCAATCAGCTTGTCCGGGCAGAGCGTTGCCACCATGGCCTCGCCTGTCGGAACGGCGCAGTAGACCGATTTGATCTCCGACGGAATCGTCACCTCGCGGCCCGCCATGTCGGTGATAACCTGTGTCGTGCTCTCAGGCTCGGCGGACGTGTCGTCCGGCGCGGCCTCCGACGGGCTGGCCGCCGGCTCGTTCGATGCGCTCGGCGACGGCGAGGGCTCTCCGCCGCTCTGCGTGCTGCAGCCGGAAAAGAGGCACAGCAATACAGCGCACGCCATTACAAGCGCCAATAATTTCTTCATGTTCATATCTCCTTTTTATATTGCATATAACATCACGCCACGCTCAGCATGGCGGGGTGTGCTATTGGGCTATGACCGGCACACAGCTCTTCAGCTGCAGACAACCTGCAACACTCTCCTGAATGATCCGAACATCAACACCATAAGCCTGCCGCAAATTTTCCTCCGTAACGACCTCCTCAGCGCTGCCCACAATCAAAGACGAATCGCGCTTCAAAAGCCCGACGTCCGTTGAGCATAAAAACGCGTGGTCGGGAAAATGCGACGTCATGATGAC
This sequence comes from uncultured Sporobacter sp., assembly GCA_963675425.1. Classification (GTDB taxonomy): domain Bacteria; phylum Bacillota; class Clostridia; order Oscillospirales; family Oscillospiraceae; genus Sporobacter. The sequence continues at coordinate 4,487,942 of OY776214.1, forward strand.
AGCCATCCCGTCGTCGGCCAGCCTGCGGATCTGCGTGAGCACGCGGATCTGGTTACCGAAATCCAGATTGGACGTCGGCTCGTCCATGATGAGGATTTTGGGGTTTTGCGCCAAAGCCCGCGCAATCAGCACCATCTGCCGTTCACCGCCGCTGATTTCCGTGTAAATCCTGTTTTTAAAAGCCAGAATATCAAGCCGTTCAAGCGCGGCCTCGGCCTGCTTCATGTCGCCGGCGCTCGGGGAGCCAAAAAGGCCCATGTGCGCCACACGGCCCATAGCCACGACGTCCAGAACGGTAAACGGGAACGGCGGCGTATGGACCTGCGGTACATACCCAACCGTTTGAGCAACCTTCCTGATGGACCATAGCGCAATATCCTGGTCGTCAATCAGGACTTCCCCCGATTTCAGCTTGAGAAAACCAAGCATACTCTTAAAAAGTGTCGTTTTCCCCACGCCGTTTGGCCCAAGCAGGCACAGGATTCTGCCCGATTCAATGCGGATGGCTATATTTCTTAAAATAACAGTTTCTCCATAGCCGCAGCTGGCGTTTCTGGCTTCAAAAATCATACCCAACCCTTCTTTCCTTTCATGAGTAGGCTTAAGAAAAACGGCGCGCCGAAGAGGGCCGTTAAAACGCTCAGCGGCAACTCAACGGGAAACAGGCACCGGGTAATGTTGTCGATGATCAGCATAAAGATACCGCCCATCAGCAGCGATACCGGCAGCAGCGTCTTGTAGTTGGGCCCCACAAGCATGCGCGCCAGATGCGGGATCACAAGCCCCACCCAGCCGATCATCCCGCTGGCTGCCACGGAAGCCGATGTCACCAGCGTAGCGGTGACGATAAAGATCATCCGCAGCCTTTTAGCGTCGACGCCGATAGCCCGGGCCTCATCGTCACCAAAGGCGAGCAGGTTCAGCTTGTACCGCAGCAGCAGCATCGGGACGAGGCCGATGACAATGGGGATGATCAGCATCGGCAGATCGTCCAGCATCACCCCGTTGAGACCGCCCATCAGCCAATAGGTGATCAGGGGCAGCTTGTCGTTCGGGTCGGCCACGTATTTAATGATCGTAATGAAGGCTTGAAACAGCGCCGATACAACGAGCCCTGTTAAAACGAGCGACAAGGTGGTGTTGTCGCCCCGGCTAACCTTGTTGCCGACGAGATATGTAATAATAACGGCGACGATGCCGCAGACAAACGCGATTAGCTGCACCTCGAGCATACTCCGGTCATGCAGCAGCGCTAACGCCGCGCCGAAGCCCGCCCCGGCCGAAGCGCCTAAAAGGTCGGGCGATACCATCGGGTTTCGGAACAGTCCCTGATAGGACGCGCCGGCGGCTGACAACGCGCCGCCGACGAAGATCGCGGCTAAAAGCCGGGGTGTGCGCACATTGATCAGCACCGTTTCGGAGGCTTCCGGATAGCTGGCCGCCGTACCGAAGAGCTTGTGGGCGATGATGGAGAATATCTCCGGGATTTTCAAAGCATATCGCCCGATGGCAAACGATATAACAGACGACAAAATCAGCGCCACCACTAAAAGCACGACGACAAGCGCCGTTTTTTGCTGTCTTCGGGACTCCGTTCCTATAGGCATATTTTTTCTCCTTTTACAGGCTGATGACACAGTATGGCTCGTTACGATAATTTCATTTTAAAGAAAAAACGGGTATTCGGCCTCACAGCCGAATACCCGTCATCATACCGTGCCGTAAAGAACCGTCTTCCGGTCTTTTAGCAGCCGATTTACAGAAAAAACGGGCATTTGAAACATATCAAATGCCCGATGATTACCGTAATGTAATTTCAGGCTTCTTTCCTGGCAGGTTCATCCTGCGTCATGGGAGGCAGCGGCGTTTCCAGCGCTACCCTGTGAGCGAATGCTCAGGATCAACCGGCTTAGATATCCTTTAGCCGGAAGACCTCGAAGCTTTTATTAAATTTTAATTCAGCATATCAAATCCCGCTGACAGCTGTCAATAACCCGTTAGCATTTTGGAGCTTTTACAGAAATAATTTAGTTAATCGCTTGCTGGTTTGGCATATTAGACACCTGATACCAGCACATCCTAAAACAGCCATTGTTCTTTGGTTAAGCAGGTAATATGCTCGGTCCTGATATCCTGCATCAGTGGCCAGAGCTTGTCAAAATCAGTATGATGGTATATAAAGCCGCATTTTTCCTGTACTCTTTTTGATTTTTCATTACCATCAAAATATCCGCACCAGAGCTTCTGAATACCCGCTTTTTCAAAAGCATACTTAATAAGCATTTTAACAGCTTCCGGAATCATGCCCTTACCCCAGTATGGCACGCCAATCCAATAACCAATTTCCGCTTCATCATATCTGATATCAAGATTGCTTTTTTCTCCGATTAAAAGCCCAATGCTTCCAATCGCCTTTTCCTCGCCTTTTGGAACAATTGCATAGGTTTCATCAGCCGATAAGCACTCTCTGATAATCTGTCGGCTGTTTTCTACACTTGTATGGACAGGCCAACCTGCAATGGGCCCCACACGAGGGTCTTTGGCATATTCATATAGACTTTCCGCATCACTTTCGCGCCATGGCCGAAGTATGAGCCTTTCGGTTTCTAATACCATAGGGACCATTTCCTCCCAGTTCAGTTTTAAACGGCTGTCCAACGGTATATAAGCAAACGTTAAGCTGCTCGTTATTGAGCTTATACTATACCAATATATCGGATAATACAACACATAATGCCACTTTGGTTAAGGCCGCTGCAGCTTCATGAATTTGAGACCGCAAACAAATTTATGCGTACGGGCACAAAACGGTCAAACATCTTCGTTAAATTCCTGTTGAAGGCAGCTTAAGGATTGAAAAAAAGTATCAGATCCTATAAAATTAAAATTTAGATTGATTTAGAAGCACAGCGAAAGGATATTGAACTATGAAAGAATTCTGTGGGAGCCAGGGCTATGTTGCTTCGGGTGACTTGATGCGAAGCGTGAATATTGCGATCGCCCTGCAAAAACCCCTTCTCATTAAAGGTGAGCCCGGCACCGGGAAGACTATGCTGGCCGAAGCTGTCGCTGAGACGCTTGGGATGGAGCTTGTTATATGGAATATCAAATCGACAACCAAGGCCCAGGACGGGCTGTATGTGTATGATACGGTGCAGCGCCTTTACGACAGCCAATTTGGCGGCGAGGGTGTGGATCAGATTGCAAAATATATAAAGCTGGGCAAGCTGGGCGAGTCATTTAAAAAGGAAAAGCAGGTCGTCCTTTTGATCGACGAGATTGACAAAGCAGACCTTGAATTCCCGAATGATTTGCTCTGGGAGCTGGATAAAATGGAATTTTATATTCCGGAAACCGGCGAGACAATAAAAGCCATAGTCCGGCCCGTGGTCATTATCACGTCCAACGCCGAGAAGGAATTGCCCGATGCGTTTCTCAGGCGTTGCATTTTTCACTATATCGATTTCCCGGACCAGGAAATGATGGAAAGAATCGTTCGTGTCCATTTTGATCATTTAGACGATAGTCTTCTGCAGCAGGCGCTTAAAACATTTTATCTCATTCGCGATTTGCGCGGTCTTCAAAAAAAGCCAAGCACCTCGGAGCTGATCGACTGGATCCAGGCACTGCAGATCGGCGGCATCGCGCCGGACCGTATTGAGCGCGAAATGCCCTTTGTCGGCGTTCTTTTAAAGAAAGACGAAGATTTTGACGTGCTCTCCCGCGGCGGCAAAGCAAAGCGCCCCTGGTAAGCAGATATGTTTACGCCTTTTTTCTACCTGCTCAGGGCCAGAGGGCTCAAGGTGTCGCTTCAGGAATGGTTTACCCTGCTGGAGGGGCTTGAGCTTGAGCTGCACGAATCCGGCTTATCAGGTTTCTATCACCTTGCGCGAGCGGTGCTTGTAAAAACTGAAGCCGATTTTGACAAATTTGATCTGGCCTTTGTTGAATTTTTCAAAGGAATCAAAGCCTATGACGAACTGCCGGAGGAGCTGCTTAAATGGCTGTCAACACCGATCGACGGGAACGCCTTTGACGAAGCCTTTGGCGGTATTTCAAAGCTTGATATGGACGAGCTGCGCCGAAAATTTGAGGAACGGCTTAAGGAGCAAAACGAACGCCATGACGGCGGCAGCCATTGGGTCGGCACCGGCGGAACGTCTCCTTTTGGCAATTCCGGCTATTACCCCGGAGGCATCCGTGTAGGCGGGGCTGGACTGCACCGGAGCGCCCTTCAGGTAGCCGGGCAGCGAAATTATCGAGACTTCAGAGAAGACGACGTGCTGGAAGACCGACAGTTTCAGATGGCTTTCCGATCTTTACGGCAGCTTTCTTCCAATGAGGAAGGCCCAAAAGATGAGCTGAAGCTGGATGAAACGATCGACAAAACCTCTGAAAACGCCGGAAGATTGGAGCTGGTATTCGGGCGCCCCCGGCGAAACGCCGTAAAGCTGGTTGTATTGTTTGATTCGGGCGGATCGATGTGGAGCTACGCCAGGCTTTGCGGTTCGCTGTTTCAGGCAGCGAGTAAATCCAATCATTTTAAGGATTTAAAAATCTACTATTTTCATAATTGTTTTTATGACCGGCTTTACACCACGCCGGCTTGTGCTCCTGCGGCAAGCGTTGAAACGGATTGGGTACTGCAAAATCTGAAAAGTGACTATCGGGTCATTATCGTAGGGGACGCCTCCATGGCGCCCTCGGAGCTGCTCAGGCCCGGCGGCTGTATCGATTACTATCACTGCAACGAGGAACCCGGCATCGAATGGATTCGCCGCTTCCGTAATAAATATGAAAAAATGATCTGGTTGAACCCGATGGACCCGCCGGATTGGGAATGGGGATACACCATTAAGCTCATACAAGAAGAAGTCCCGATGTATCACCTGTCGGTTGACGGACTGCAGGCCGGATTAAAAAGCCTGATAGCGGCACGATAGAACAAAAGAGTTACAGCTTAAAAAAGACTTGCAAACCATTTTAAATTATAATAGTACTGCAAAAGCGCAGGAGTATATCAAGCCCCGCCGGCCACAACGTCTTCGGTACCGAATTGGCTGTCATACAGGCCTCTTATAAAATCCGCCATATTTCCTTCGTTAATTTTTAGTGAACCTTCTAAGGCTTCTCGGCTTGCCTAGCCATACAGAGTAAACTACAAATGCAATAACGAAGCCAATCAGCCATCCGCCCAATACATCGCCTGCATAATGTACACCCAAATAAACGCGGCTAAACCCAATTGCAACAGTAAGGAGCACGCAAGCAATAGCTAAAGCTATTTTCATTGGTTTATTTTTAATGAACCTGATAATAAGCAAAATAAGCATGGTGTAAAGAGTGCTGTTAATCATTGCGTGACCGCTTGGGAAACTGTAGCTCGTCTCGTTTATCAGGCGCAGAATGTTAGGGCGCTCCCTCGCAAATATATCTTTCAAGATCACATTGAGTAGCGCCGATATGATAACCGCCGCAGAAATGGGTAACGCGATGGTCATCCTTGATTTCGGAATAAAAAAAAGTATAAGACAAATTGTTATAACAGCAGCAGGGTCACCAATGTGCGTGATCACCTTTACTACAGACGTCATAATTGGCGATATATGCTCAACTGTCTCGCTGTAGGCCCAACCTTCAAACCTCACCGTAATTCCCGCCAGCACAAATACTGTAAGCATAGCAAACATTACAAGGGGCACAATTACAAGCCAAATGTTCATTTTATTCATTATCTTTCCTCATCTTCAAATTCTCACACTTTGGTACATAAGCAATTCCTTAAAAAAAGCGGACGTTCCGGATCGCCCTTTGAAATTTGCGGGCTTTCTGTCCCTGTGTTTCGTAGTGTTTTTCCGAGAACTAGCAGTTTGTTTCCACTGTATTTATATACATAACTTGATGCTTAATTTTGGCGAATATTTGCCAATTTTGCCTCAAAACAGGAAGCAAAAACACAATAACAAAAGCAAACGTTTTCCCCTAACCAACAAAGTGGTTGACAAAGTAAACCTTTCCTATTACACTAGGTTTAACTTGTAAACCCTTTGGAGGACGCTATGAATGAAAATCCAGCTTTAACAAATGCCGAATGGAGCGTCATGGAGTGCCTGTGGGAGCGCGCCCCAAGAACCGCTATGGAGGCGGTGCATCACCTTAAAAAAAGTGTAGGCTGGGCAAAAAGCACCACCCTGACCATGCTTCGCCGAATGACTGAAAAAGGACTAATTAATTATGAAGACGACGGACACGCCAAGCAATATTTTCCCGCCGTCGAACGAGGCTTTGCCGCCTCCCGGGAAACTCAGAACTTTTTAAACCGTGTGTATAAAGGCAGCGTTTCCATGATGATGAGCGCCATGACAAGCCGGGAGGAGCTATCCAAGGAGGAAATCGACCGGCTGTACGAAATCCTTAGAAGCGCGGAGGAAAACGCCGATGCTTGAGTTCGTCATATCCTCTACCACCCTGACAGCGGTGGTAATCGCTCTGCGACGGTTGCTGCGCGGTCGTATTAATCCGCTGTTCCAGTACGCTCTTTGGGGGATCGTACTGCTTAGGCTCCTGCTGCCCGCCGGTATAATTACCAGCGCAATAAGCGTGGTAAATTTTATCCCCAAAGCCGTTATCACTCAAACAGAAGCCGCTGTAGAAAACACTCAAATCCGTGTAAAGCCCGTTCAGGAATTCACCTCCGACGAATATAAGAAGGCCTACGCGGCCGACCATAATATTCCCGCATCCCAAATCCAGCCGCCCACTCCGTCTCAGATAGCCCAGTACGCAGAAAGCAGAGCCTCCGTCACATTAGGTCAAATCATCAAAATCGTCTGGTTCTGCGGAATCGGCGTTGCCGCCGGGCTGCTGCTTTTTACAAACCTCAGCTTTTACATAAAGCTCCGCAGAACCCGGACGCCGTTCCAAACGGACTTAACACGCCGAAAAGTATACCTTGCGGAAAACCTGCCCTCCCCCTGCCTGTACGGGATAATCCGTCCGGCCATATACGTCACTTCCACATCTCTGGAAAACAAAACGGTACTCCGCCACGTCATCACCCACGAGCTAACCCATTACAGGCATCTCGACCATATTTGGTCGCTTATGCGGGGTGTTTGCCTTGCCCTGCACTGGTACAATCCCCTCGTGTGGCTTGCAGCAGTGCTGTCCAAGGGCGACAGCGAGCTGGCTTGTGACGAGGGAGCTATAAAACGGCTGGGTGAGGAAAACCGCTTTGAGTACGGCAAATCCTTAATCCAGCTGACCACTTCACGTCCCTCACCCACGCGTATACTATACTGCGCTACTACGATGGCCTCTGACAGACGGGCAATCAGCCGGCGAATAAAGAACATTGCCAAAAAGCCGAAGACTCTTGCGGCAGCGGCCATTGCGGTAATTGTCATACTGGCTGCAGCCGTGGGCTGCACCTATTCAAAGCCGGTCGAAGAATCAGCGGAAACACCCATTGCAAGCGCGGCTCCGGCAAACGTAACGCCAGATTCCTTACCCCCGCAGGCTTCAGGCGGCGAGGCTTACGCCGGGCCATTGGCGACATACTCTAATTTGGATACATACGTCTCTATACCGGAATCCTATTCGAGTGATATTTTTTCTGCCAGCGACTTAGCGGAGGATATTCCGAACACGGCAATTGTCACCTATTACGCCACAAAGGTAGCGGACAACACGGAATATGGAGGCTTTTTGTTCAGTGTACTAAAATACACGACGGCACAGCACGAACAGTTTTTTACGCAGGACGGCAGCGGCTACAGCTTCTTCGCCACCGACGGGGAATTCTATTACGGCTTTTATCAGCCCACGGACGTGCAGGCTCCTCCTGAATACTACGACGACTACGCGGCGCTTTCTGTTGAGCTGAGGAATTTCATCGTTGACGACTTTCAGGCCAGAGCGGGAATGAAAAAGGTTGACGACACAGCCTTCTTCCAGCGGGAATACACTTACGACAGCCCTCACAAAACGATCGCCTATTCCCGATATATGACGGTAAACGGTTCCCGGGACCCAATAGATTTTCTGATCCTGTCACAGCCCGTAAAGCAGGGCGACGGCGGCATCTGGTGCGTGGAGCGCTGGACAGACGTGAACGGCAACGTCTATCCCTTATTCCCCGACACAGGCGTACCCTCGGCGGAATATTACGCCCAGCTTCAAGCCGACTGTGACGACGGAAAAAACACCCAGTGGCTTGACCCGAAGCAGACGGCGCTGGAATTCGTTAAAACCAGCCCCTACTTCCAGGACTACAACGCCACCCTTGAAAGCTTCGACTTTAATATCACCTCCACCGCCGACCTTTATGACCGTTCCACCGGCAACATTTACGACTATATGGAGGATTTGATTTCACCCGCCACGAGCGTGCCGGACTATCTGCTTTTCCCCTGCTTTGAAAACTTCACCAGGCAGACCTGGCTTGACCTGGAGCAAACATATCAGGGGCAGGACTGGACGAAGTATCTGTTTATGTCGATAAGAAACGGCGCCATCGGCGCAGACCAAGCCAACCGTGATTATTACATGCTCAAGCTGATGCTCACCGCCGACGGGGCCTACGCCGAAACGGTAATCCCCGCCGCCCTGCGGCAATTTCAGTACGACCCTCAGACCTTCACGGAGGTTTTGTATAACAATAACAACGATATATCAAGCGCCTTCACCAAGGCGGAGCAGAAAACCATTTCTAACGCGATTTCCCTCAGCACCCTATATGACGGGAATACGGATTTCGTCATGTACACGCCCAACGGGACATTTCTCTCCATTGCTTACTACACCGTTTTCCCGGTGGATTTAAACTTGAAGTCTGATGAGCCGACGAAAAGGGCAAACGACGTTATGTACGGTAAAACCGGCGATGGCATTAGCGTTCAATACCTTGCTCCTTATGAGGACGCGCCATATTTTTACGTAAACGGCATTGCAACCACCCGGGAAGGTTACAGCGTCATGGGGGTTTCCGTAGGCACCAGCGAACCCTCGATGACCAGTGCCTTTGCCTACAATTACCCCGACAAAAGTCTCCAAAAAAGCGAAGCCCTGACTCCCACCGGAAACGGCCTTTTCGGCAGTTATGATTACGCCTACAAATATGTAGAGAACGGCAGTAAAAATGCGGTTTATTATTTCATAACCAACGAAATTGTCACCGGCATCGCCATAAACGCCGCCGTTTCCTAACAATATCCTGGTAAAATATTTACGCGCTGAATCGCTTCTGTTGAAGTTGTTCAGCGCGTAATTTAACGGAATAAACCGCAATTATCTAAGCACAAGAGAAAAACAATCCCATCGTCTGTAATTTACATTGCCCTTGAATTAGTCTAGTCAGCTCGCTTGTTGCTTGCAAAGCGATTGGCAACACTCTTAAATCTCCAGCAACCGCTTATTCGAGGACTGTCACTCCGGCTCCCGAACCGGCCTGTTATGATAACTAAGTTAGGCTGATGCGCAGGTATAGTGTAATACCCTGTTTTGGAGAAGTCAATACCGCACTGCGCGGCATTTTCCCCATACGCGTCACATAAAAATGTACAGCCAATGATACCTTCAGAACAAGCTGTATCAAGTACTTATTACACGGTAGACAATCGTTGATAAGGAAGAATTTCATTTTTTGAAAACGTAAAAATACCCCAAAGCATCAACTAACTAAAGTTTAACACTTCGGGGTATCGTTGTTATGGCACCGGGTTCGGGTGATCATTGCACCATTGGGCTCATTAATCCGTCCGATTAAACCTATTTTCTGCCGACCAGTGCCTTGTCCAGGGGTTTACCGGCGGCAGCACGGTATTTGTTGTCCAGATTTTTTACATTGTCTGGCTTGAAGAGCAGGGCCAGAATTACGCTGATTACGCCGCTGATCCCCACAAAGACAAAGGCCGAGGAGGGATCGGGGAAACCTTTTGAAAAGAGCAGCACGGCTACGACCATCGGGCCAAAAGCAGAAAGCAGGCTGGCCACAGGATTGACGCGGGCAAAGACACTTGGGAAATCCTCAAGTCGCCAGTACTGCACGGCTCCGGAAACCGTAAAGTTGGATGCCGCCCCCATGAACACAGCAAGGCAGGCCAGCGCTACCAGCATGGTGGGGAAGCTGCCGATCATACCGAAAACACCAGAAATAACCATCAGCACCGTTGCTATGATTAAGGCTCTTCTGGTGCCGAGCTTTGTGTCGAGTATGCCGAGAAGCCAACTGCCGAGACAGGCTACAACAGCGACGCCGAGCATGATCATGCCGAACTCCTTGGAATTGGACGCATAGCCATAGGAGCCGATGATGGAAACCGTCTGTGACATCATGCCAATGGAGGTCATGAGCAGCAGACCCATGGGAATGGTCAGACACCAGAACGAACCGCTCCTGAAGGTGTTTCCCAACGTCCAAACGGTGGTCTTCTTGTTCTCGATCTCCTGTTCCATCATGGCTTTGGCGATCTCGGGTGTCATGCTCTTATCGTTGTCACGATAGGCGCCCACCTGCTCGGGATAATCCTTAACGAAAATGCCGCCGACGAGGAGCCCAACACATCCGAGAATGAAATACGGCAGATACCCGCCGGCAACATTGGGCCTGCCAAGCGTTTCCATCGTGGAGAACACGCTTGCGGCAAAGGCAGAGACCAGCGCATTTCCGATTGGAAACGCAAAGGTCACAATACCCATGACGGTGCCTTTTCTGCGCGGGAACCACTGACCGACCAGAATGCCGATCGTAAAGGTGCACCAGATTGTAACGATAAAGCACTCAAGGAAGTAAGAAACATGCCATAACGTCAGCATCGTAGGTGGAATGAGCATAACGCCCAGGGCAAAAACCATTGATACAACGCCTAGAATGATGCCCAAGACTTTGATATTCTTGACTTTACCGATGTTGCGGGAGAGAATGAGCTGCGTCGCGATGCCAAGGACCTGAGCGATCGTGTAGATCATTGAAACGGTCTGTTGTCCACCGTACATATCGGCCAGTGCGTTCATTGGCCAATTTGTAAATGCAAGATATGTCAGGAAAGCGATGAACTGATAGATAATTAACATCCAACCGCGAAATCCAAAACCAATGTTTTTCTTTTGCATAAGCTGATTCCCCTCTTCTTCATTTGCGCAACGATCCGAGGATATGGATCTACATAATCTCGAACAGTTACGTTCTTGGCGATATACCAAGGATTTCCCTTGCTTCAGCCGGTGCCGCCACCTCGCAGCCGTACTCCTCAATGATGCGTTTGGCACGGGCAACAAATTGCATGTTGCTATCGGCGAGGATGCCCCTTTTATAGACCACGTTGTCTTCCATCCCTACCCGGACATTTCCGCCCATTGCAACAGCGGCATAGAGTATTTCCATCGCACCGGCACCGACGCCAAAGGCCGACCATGTGGAGCCCGGTGCGACCTCTTCCATTGTCTCCTTCATGAAAACAAGGTTTTTAACGGACGCTTTGATGCCGCCCGCCACGCCCATACAGAACTGAAAATGGCAGGGGGTTTTTAAGAATCCCTTTTTTATGTAATAGCCGGCGTTATATATCATGCCTGGATCAAAAACCTCAATCTCCGGCTTGACGTTTGCCTCCTGGCTCATGAGGCCCAGCTTTTCCAGAAACATAGGGTTATTCTCAAAAACAGTACTGTGCTGCCAGTTCATCGTCCCGCAGTCGTAGGAACACATTTCCGGTCTCAGCTCGTAGAATGGGCGAAGCCTGTCCTCCTCCTTCAAGTTCACACCGCCGGATGTCGTGATGTTAAGAATGATGTCACAGTCTTTTTTTGCACGGATAAGGCGTACCGTTTCCTCAAATTTTTCAAAGACCATGGCGGCCTTTCCCTCGTTATCACGACAATGGATATGTGCTACTGCCGCCCCCTCTTTCCAGCAGTTATAGATTTCCTCGGCAATTTCGTGCGGCTCGATGGGAACGTTAGGCGTATTTTCTTTTGTTGGCCATGCGCCCGTCGTGGCAACTGTGATAATGCGTTTGTTTTTTAAATCTGCCATTATTCCACCTTAAATGTTGCCGCCGTATGTATACGTTCTTGTCGGCACGTCGTTGAGATCGTCTTCATCAATTTCCGCAACACAGCGGGCCATAGAACCGTCGCCCAGATACCAGCGAAGCGGGAAGCAGTAGAAGCGGAACCTTTTACCGGAAACCTTGTCCAGATCGCCGCCCAGATTTTCAACGCCGACAATGCCATGGCCGAGCATTTGCTTGTGGCAGGGTTCCCATGTGCCCCAGCAGCCGATCGCCTCCAGATCGCCGAACTTCTCGTCGTACGCTTTTTGCCCATGCAGCTTGATATACTCAAACTTGTCAAACTCCGCATACGCTTCAATGCCAAACTGGTCGATGTATTCCTCTGTAATAGGCTTGCCCGACGCGCCAAGCAGGTTCATGCGGGTCATCCCGTTATTACCCATCGCCGTATGCAGCGGGTGGTCCAGCGCCTGGCTGTCCATAGCCACGCACTTGACCTTGTGCTTGACAAACCATTTTCCGGCTTCCACGCCGGTTCCGCAGGAATAATGATAATATTCCTTTGAATCGTCAAATTTCCGGTGCATGCCGGTATTCAGGCAAACGATCATCCCCTCCAGCTCATCGGGCTTGATTCCCACTTTTTCACAGGCGGCCTCCAGGTGCTTTGGCCCGATCAAGCCCCAACGCTCAATTTCAATAGGAAGGCAGACGGCATCGCCGGTGTAAGCATCCACCGGCATTTCGTGTGTATACCGGGCTCTTTTACCGTCGAATTCAGTCTCCATAACATGGCGGGGCGCGTCGCAATGGGTTCCCGTGTGCATTGTGCAGGTGATTTTTTGAGTTAAAACGCCGCCCTTTGCCATGGTGTGGTTGTTATCGATAACCGGCTTGTCAAAGTATGGCCAGCGCGGTATCTCCGCGCTAAACGGATGCGAAAGATCGACGAAAATTTTTCTGCTCATAGTTTATTCCTCCTGATAATGCGTTTTTATTTGTTATAAAGTATTTTTATAAGATATGTGTTCAGGTCATCACGAACGTCCTGCATGTCATCCGGGGTCCAATCCTTAAAACCCTTACCTGTCTTAAAACCGAGTCTTCCGGCATTATTTAGCTCTTTAAGCAGCGGAGAAGGACTCTGGGCAGACTCCAAATGCGGCAAGATGTACTCGTGTATGCTCAGCGTCAGATCGGTACCGACCATGTCGGCATTTTCCAGGGGACCCAACTGCGGAAGCCGCAGACCGAAGGAGTACTTAACCGCCCTGTCAACGGTCTCGGCATCGGCAATGCCGTTTTCTACGATGGAGATGGCTTCCCGCCACAGAGCGTGCTGCATTCTGTTGGCGATAAAGCCGGGTACATCTTTTTGACATAAGACAGGCTTCTTCCCTATCGACTGTAATAAATTCATGACAGCCGCCGCCGTCTCGTCACTTGTGGCGTCGGATTTGACCACCTCCACCAGCGGGATCAGGTGCGCCGGATTCCAAAAATGGGTGCCGGCGAAGCGCGTCCGATGTGTCATTTCGGCACTGATTTCAGAGGGACTCATAACCGAGGTGTTGGTGCACAGGATGGCCTGGGGTGAACAGACAGCTTCAAGCACGGCAAAGGTTTTACGCTTGACCGCCATATCCTCAAAGACGGCTTCAATCACCAAATCAGCAGTTTTGACCAGGTCGCTTTTCATGTCCGTTGTGAAAACAATCCGCTGCAGACGGCCTTCCAGCGCCTGCTCCGATAGGACGCCGTGTTCAACCAACTGCCGGCAGTTGTCCCTGATGCCACCTCGGACGTCCTGCTCGGCAATATCTGTAACGACAACTTTGAGATCGGTATTCTCAGTCAGCGCAAAGGCGATATTTTTCCCCATCATGCCCGCGCCGACGACTAAAACGTTTTTAATGTCTTTCATAGAGAGCCTTTAATTGCCCCAATATCCGCCGTCAGCGGCATAGTTGGACGACGTGAAGAAATCGGAGGCCGGCGAGGCCAGAAAAATCGCCATACCGATAAAATCTGAGGGTTCACCAAGCCGCCCGATCGGCAATCTCTTCAAGAAATTCTGATAGACGTTATCGTCATGGAACATCCATTCTGTGAGATCGGAGCGGAATACCGTCGGGTTAAAGCTGTTGACTTGAATGTTGTATTGCCCCAGATCGCAGCCCATAGACTGGACCATGAGGTCCACCGCGGCCTTCGAGGATGAATACCCCGTATACCCCTTCATGCCGCATTTGCTGCGGGCCGAGGAGGTGATCACGATTTTGCCGCCCTTTCCCTGCTGAACCATCTGCTCCGCCATATATTTTGACAGGAGATAGACGCTTTTTGTATTGGCATCCATGATTTTTTGCCATTCGGTAACCGATTGGTCCAGGATACCCTTTGCCGCGTTAAAGCCGTGGCAAGTGCAAAGAATATTGATCTCTCCATAAGTATCAACAGCGAACTTGAGTATCTTCTGAACGTCCTCCTCATCAGAAGGATCGGCAGCTATAAAGGCGCAGTCGCACCCGGCGGCGCGCATCTCGCTGGCTATGTTCTGGAGTTTTTTTTCATTTCGGGCTGTCAGGATGACCTTGGCGCCCGCCAAACCATAACCGGCCGCAACCGCGCCGCCGAGCGCTCCTGTGGCGCCGGTGACAATCGCGACCCTGTTTTTAATCGAAAAAAGATCATTAATGAAATTCTTGCTGACCATAAATTCACCCCGTTCTCAAACCGGCTGGACGGGCCATTTTTCGTATGGCACATCCTCGGTAGAGAAGTTCATATCCTTTCCTTGTTTTTTGACAATGATCCACTTAAGCCAGTTGGCATTGTCCGTCTCGGGATAGTCCTCCCGTAAAAACCAGCCCCTGGATTCTTTGCGGAGCCGGGAGGCGCGAAATTGCATTTCTGCTGACAGAACCATTGCTTCAGCTTCGTGGCAGGACAACAGCTCGTGGAAATCGCTTGCCTTAAGCTCGAGTGCAAGCTCTTTTGCTTTCGCTACATATTTCAAAGCCGTTTCAATGCGGTGCGCGCTCATATAGACCATCTGCTCCATCGGACCAACCGCCTTTTGAACGTACCGGATGACATCCTTGGCCGTGCAGCCATTTTCCCTCTGAAGCGGGGCGTAGATGCGCGTTATACAGTCTTCGACCTGAGCTTCATCCACAGCCGGCATCCCCGCCGTCTTTGCAGTGTCGGCAGCACTTTCAGCGCATATTATACCGGCGAAAACGGCGTTGAGGATACCGGAGCCACGGTTGCGTCCCGGCGGGGCGGGGACAGCGCCGGGGGCTGCAGAGCCACAGTAGCTCACGTCGCCAACAGCGTAGAGGCCGGGTATGGTCGTCTGCATCTGGTGATCGGTCTTGACGGGCGATTGCTCACCGATGAGCATCGGGCATACTTCCATGTCGGTATCAACGGCGGCGGCGCTTTCCTCGTTAAGCCGCCAAAAGGTCTGGCCATAAGGCCGATCCCACAGGCCCGACAATCCGCCTCCGCTGACCTTGTCCTGCTTCAACGTGATGGGGCCCTGATCAGCGCTCATCTGCCGGTACCATTCTTCTATGGCTGTGCTGCTGATATCAGGCTCCGGGCCGGAGCGGAAGTTTTTAGTGACATGTACATCCTGCTTGTTATACATAAAGTTTTCTCCGTACACGACCTCCTCATGGCTGCGCACCTTCACCAATTGAGCAAAATTACCAAATTCGGTGTTGCGCATTTCTGCGCCGGCCCTGTAAGCAGCTGCAATACCGTCTCCCCGGCCGCTGCTCCACATGGGGCCCACCCGGTAGTTCTGACTGCCGGTTGCAAGGACGACAGCTTTAGCATTAAAAGTATAAAATTTACCATCCAGAAGACTGAATCCAACGGCGCCGGCAATTTTGCCATCGTCGGTAAGCAAGTCAGCAACCGCAATCTTGTCGAGTATTTTGATGCCCATTTTTTCAGCAGTCTGGCGGACCTTCAGCGTAATATCCAGATCCACGCCAATGATGGCCGTCATGGGTCCTGTTGGAATGACGGCGTAGCTGCCGTCCTCGCGCTTGGGCAGCCGCGCCCCCCATTCAACCAGCTTATCCAGCATTTGATTGTTCATGGAGACATAAGTGGCCATCAGCTCCTGATCACCCAAAAAGCAACCGATAGCATGGGCGTGATAAGCCACAAATTCCTCCGGCTTTATGCGGGACAGGTCAAAATACTGCAGTACGCCGCCGCCTTTGTTAGCCTTTCCCGAATAACCGCTTGTTTGCTTCTCGACGATCATAACTTCCAGCGCCGGGTTTGCCTCCTTGATTGAAACCGCAGCTGCCAGGCCGCCAATGCCGCCGCCTATAACTAAAACGTCGGCCTTGTAATTTTCTCGGCCATATGTTGTTTCCATTATCAATTATCCTCCTTTAGAGATAACGGTCAAAGGTCTGCAGGAGCTTTTCGCTGCTGTAATCAGGGATGACCTCGATGCAGCCCTTTTTGCATACGGACGCACAGTAAAAGCAGTGCTCGCAATCCTCGACATACTTAAATACCGGCTGCTTTTTTTCTTCATCCCAGCGAATCACATCGACAAAGCATGCCTTGTAGCACAGCTTGCAGCCGATGCAGCACGCTTCGTTAAAACGGATTTGATGCTTTGTATCAATCATGTTCATTACCCTCTCTTAAAAATTGTCCCGCTCCTCGGGGAAGATTCTCGGCAGTAAGGCCGCCAGGTTTGTGAATTCCTTGATATTATGCAGGTTCAGGGCGCGGATTGGAAACTCTGGGATTGAAACGCCGTCTGGAATGGCCTTAATAAGTTTACCGTTCAGGACGCCATATCCCATCCAGAACCTGGTGCGCAGTTCAACGCCGCCCTCGATTTCCCGGACAAAGTGACACATGATTGTCCCGGGCCTGGCATCAGGGCCGACGCCGTTGGCGCATACGATAGTGGCGCAGACACTGGTACCGATCTTTGAAACGTCAAACCCCAGGTCGCCCGGATTTTTAAAATTGATCAGGATATTCTCCGGGCCGGTGCCCACGTCCTCTTTGACACGGTGGGTCGTATCCCAGTATCGTTCCTTATAACTCAATAATGGGTTTCTGCCCTTTTCTTTTTGCATGGATTCGGCACTGTAATGATCTTCATGATCCCAGATGGTATAACGCAGATTGTCAAGACCGTGCCAGGCAAACCACCAGTCGAACATTTCACCCGTCACGCCTGGCATTTTAACGAGATTGGAAACATATCCTGTTCCATCCGGCATAACACAGTAACCGATCTCCTCTTCAAAATACCCAGGTTCAAAGAGTCTGTTCCGCTCCTGCACCGGCAGAGCTTTCGCCGGATCCAGGGGGCCTGCCAGCACCTTCTGATAATGCTCAGGCGGAGCGTCCACCATTTCTTCCATGTAATATTTATAGTAGGATTTCTTCTTATCCTCATCGGTTACGGGCACCAGTTTTTGCGTCATAAAACGACCGTCCTTTCGAAACATTTGAGCCCCTATCATGTTACCAACTTGATAGGGGCCCCTTTATTGATATTAACTTGTCAGCGTCCTGCTGTAAAATCGATTTATTCTATGAGCTCATAAACAGCGCCAAAAAGTGGAATACAGGGATTGCCATTCTTAAGGTTCCAGGCAACAACCAGTTCCAGCGAACGCAGGTCGCTTAGCCGAACCGTTGTCATTCGGGGATTAAAGGTCGCTGTGTTATTAATGCTGCCAACTGCGACACCTTTACCCGACTCAAGGTATAGAGTTTGCGCGTTGACATCGGGTGCATCCACGATCTTTGGCGTAAAGCCGGCTCTTTCACATTCCTGCTTGAGCATCGCGTTGAGAACGGGTGATTCTTCGGCGGACACATTAACGAATGTTTCATCTCGAAAGTCAGCCAGTATCAAATCATTTCTCTTTGCCAGAGGGTGGTTCGCGTTTAAAATAAGGACTGATTCCACGCTGTAAAGAATCTTGTAATCCAGCCATTGCTTATCAATCACATCGATTGCCAAAGAGAAAGAGATGTCAATGGTCTTATTGTATAGCCATTGAACCAATTCGCTGTGGCTGCCGCGGCGGAGCAAAAGGTCAACGCTGGGATATTTCTCCTGGAAACGGTCAAACAGGACCAGTGTCCTCTCGTCGATGCGGTCGGCACCAATAAGCCCGACGCGCAAGGTTCCGGATTTTCCCTGATGAACGCTTTGTGCTTTTTGCAGAAGACTATCTAACTGATCGTTTAAAGCCTTCAACCCGTCGTACATGATGGCGCCGGCCGGGGTTAACAGTGTATCCTTCCGTTTCTTATCGCGGACGAACAGTTCAATGCCCCATTCTTCCTCCAAGGTCGCAATATTATGACTAAACGCCGGTTGGGATAGAAACATTTCTGCCGCGCTTTCCGTAAAATTGAGGTTCTGAGCAGCCATCAGGAAACATCGAATCTGCGTCGAGTTCATACCCATACCACCTATCCATTTCATTTTGACTCATTATACAGCACAAAAGAAAGCCTGGCTACCTTTTCGGAACCACGCTCCGAACACGTGGCTGCCTTTTTACAACGCAAAAGAAGACCCGCACAGGTCTTCTTTTGCTGTCAGTAAAGCCTTCCGGGCTTTGTCGACAAGAGGTTTGCATGACGGCCGCTCCGCCGCAACTTTACGACTGATAAAGGCGTCGCGTACACTCGTAGATGTAATCCTGCCAGCGTCTGTTTTGCTCCGGGTCCGTATGCCGAAAACGGAATATATAGCGCCCGTCCTTGCCCCATCGGTAGATGCGCCGGTCGAGTTCCGCCTTGATTTCCGCTTCCGGAATATCCGGTGTTGCGATATAGCCGCTTGTAAACCCCAGTTTGTCGGCGTATTTGGCAGTCAGCGTATCCATATCATTTGCCGAAACCTGCCCCTCCCAGAAGTCCCAGCCGGCTTCACAGTAATACTCGAGCAGATTTCCGACGCTTCCGCAGGAGTGATGGCACATATAGACGCCCATATCGTGGGCCGCGGAAATCATGCGCTTATAGTGCGGCAGCATGATGTCCCTGAACATGTCGGGTGACATAAATGAAGATTTCTGTGTACCCATATCGTCGTGGAAATTGATCATATCGGCGCCGTATATCTCTTTTGCGATTCGTATAAGGTCAATGTGCCAGCTTGTAAGACGGGTATAAAAATCACAAAGGACCTCTGGCTCGGTTGCCAGCGCGAGGAAGGCGTCTTCAAAACTCATAAGATCGGCTGTGCGTTCAAAGAGGCCATTAACAATGACGAAACAAACTGGACGGTCAGGGGAAAGGATATCTTTATAAATCGTTTCATAATCACGTTGCCAATCAATTGCAGAAAGGTCTGGAAATGATAGTTCGGTCTCCCACTGAGTAATGTCGGAGAGCCGGCGCGTGCCTGGCCGGACCATCGCCGCCGCGGATTTCGGTTCATATTCCCAGTCGATGCCAAACCAATCAATACCGCCGTGGTTGCGGGCATAGGCGTCGGGCATGATGTCGGGTTGAATGACCTGAATGTCCGTGCTTTCTATAACGGCCCAGGCGGGAAGCTCCTTTCGGCAGACGCGCAGGAAGTTTTCCTTTGGAGTAATCGGCGTATTGTTGAACCTTCTTGACGGAACAGCGGGCATTCCGTACGGCCCGGGAATCCCGGGGTACAGGCCGATATTCTTGAGTTCATCTTTGCTGAACGGGCGTACTTGGACACTCATATCTACGAATCTCCCGCAGACAATTTGAGCGTCTTTTGCAACGCCATTTGCTTTTGGGCCGCTTCGGTAGCGGTCTGTGGGCTTTCCGGATCATAGAGCCGATTGACCTTAAAACACTTGCCGCAGAAGGTACACTGCTTTTCCTTATCGAACAGACAAGGCTTGTGACCGCTGGCGCCGACATATTCAATATAAGCCTTACCGGCCTCGTCAACCCGCTGAAAATATGCACCAAATTTACCCCGCGTGCCAAGCACCTGCAAATACACGGGTTTTGAAACGCGCTTATATTCAAGCGGACAATGCCAATAGTATGGCGGGATACGGACAATTGTCGGTTCCGTGATTATATGCTTTTCGAGCTTGTCGAGGGACTGGCCGATCCAGAACTCTATTTCCGCGTCGAATGATCCCCATGGATCGGCCATATCGTAGCCGGTGAAGCACAGGTACTCCTCCTCCGAGTGGAAGTTAGCCGCCCGGTCAACGAATGCTTCTTTCATATAGCAGCGGTAGCTTGCGTACAAGCTGGAATCCGGCATACTGTCATGTCCGCGGAAGTACGCCTGGTAGGGCGGCATGAAATCGCCCCACTGATTATACTGCTTTTCAAATGTATAAATCAGATGATCGTATTTAGACATATCCGTACTTACCTCGTTTCTACGTGTATGGGGGAAAATGTGCAGATTTCCCCGTTGGCGGGCATCCCTTCGCACAAGGTGTCGAAATACATCTTGCCTGCCACATCCTCCCGGCGCCGAATCGCGTAATACCGGCTGTTAAACAGCACCGGCTGGAAAAACAGCGGTTTTCCGATTCGCTTAATCTCGACGGGACCGTGCCAGTAGAATTGCGGCACGCGAATCATCGTGGGCTCTGTGATCACTATTTTTTCCATGTTTTCGTAATCCTCGCCGAGCCACATCTCAATTTCCGCATCAAATGACTCAAATGCATCGCGCAGATCGTGTCCGACGAAAGCAAGGTATTCCTCATCGCGATGAAAATGCGGCTCAGGGTCGATCACGCCCGTCTTCATGTACGCCCGGTACGGCAGATAAATCTGCGCTCCCTTAATGCAGGCGTCTCCACGGAAATAAGCCTCAAGCGGCGGAAGCATCCCGTTCGAATGCGTCTCAACCTTATCGAATTTATAAAACAACCAATCGAATTGGCCCATATAAAAGCTCCTTTCGCTTTTTAATTTCAGTTCATGCGTATAAAAACCCGTACAAACGATATGGCGGGGGAGAAAATCTCCTCCGCCATATCCATTGTCTAACAAATAATCATATTAGTCCGTGAAATACCACTCTGCGATACGGTCATGCTGATTGCCGGCCATTGAGATGCCGCCAATGTTGTCTCTGGCCGCGCGTAGATTATCCATTTGCGCAATGCCATACAAGGGACAGTAATCCTCAAATGCCGTCAGATACTCAAGAAGCAGTTTTTTATACTTTTCTTTGTCTGTTGTACCCAGCAGGGTATCGCCCAGATCTTTAAAGTACTCAAAATTCTCCGTGTCATAGTCGAAATGCGTACGACTGAATTTGGTGACCTGCGCATATATCAGATCAAGACCCATTCCGGAAGAACCGGCGATATAGGCGACATACACTTCCCAGTCCTCTTCGCCGGCAATAAGGTTTCTGACAGTGGCCTGATCGTAGTTAACAACCTGTGCGTCAACGCCGATTTCCTTAAGCGCCTGCTCAATGATCTGAGCAGTCGTAACGTAGATATCAGAGCCGTTCGTCACAAGGCGGACGGTCTTACCAACAAGGCCGCTCTCTTCAGCGTACTGTTTGGCCAGATCAAGATTGTAACCCGTTGAGTAAGTATCATGGAGATTGGCCAGCTCCGGATAGTAATCGGAGCTGGCTGTTGAGAAAGGTGCAACCGCAACAGACCCGGCGTCATTGAGTGCAACGTTCAGGATGCCCGCACTGTTAACAGCATAAGAGACTGCCCAGCGTGCTTCCTTGGACGACAGCGGCGAGTTGGCATTAGCATTGTAGGTCAGGCAAAGATGCGAGATGGAGGGCTTATAGATGACATGGATACCGTCGAGTGCGTCGACATGAGCCGCATCCTGGTTGGGGCAGGTGACAAGATAGTCCACTTCCCCTGTTTCAATCGCCGTAACCTTCTGCGCGGATTCGGGAATGTTCTTGAAAATAACATTCCGGATGGCAGGCGGACCGGCCCAATAATCGTCGCGCGCTTCAAGCGTAACGGTGCTGTTTACAACGTAATCTTTGACAACGTAAGCGCCTGTACCGACGGGATTCGTGCCGGACGTATCAGGATCATACGTCTCGCCATCAATAATCTTGATATCGGACATGATCGGAAATTGTGTCGTATCCGGCTTGGATAGGACAAGGCGAAGGGTGTAGTCGTCTTCGGCGACTGTATTTTCAACGTCAACGCTGGCCAACAAGTAAGATCTTCCGATCTCATGAACATGGTTAAACGTGAAAATAACGTCGTCAGCCGTAAAGGGGCTGCCGTTGGAGAACGTAACGCCCTCGCGCAGGTGAACCAGATATTCGGTATCGCTGATTTCCTCAACACTTTCTGCAAGCAGATATCTGATGTCATCTGCGCTTTCATACGCCCAAAGCGCTTCGGAGTAGCAGTTCAGAACAGTCAGATAGCCTGCGCCGGAGACGGTGTAGGGATCAAGCGTTCCGGGATCACCGTCAACACCGATTTTAATAGTGTCTTGAGCCGGCGTGCCGCTCGCGGCAGAGGCCGGGCTGCTTGTGCCTGAGGCCGAAGGATCGGTTGATACATCCGAGGAATTGGTTGTCGAGCCGCCACACGCGGCCAGGCTCAAAACAAAGAAGATGCACAGGAGCATTACGATTGCCTTTTTCATTTTTTCACTTTCCTTTCATCATTTTCCATTATTTCATTTATTTCCTTGCATCGACAGCAGGAAACAAAATGATTAGGCAGGATTTCTTCCAAGATCTGAGGATTGTTACATTCATCTTTCACATATGGACATCTTGCCATAAACCGGCACCCCGGCTTCGGGTTGATTGGCGATGTGAGTTCACCTTTCATCGGTACGAGCGTTTTCTGCGCATCGGCTTTTGGAATTGGGATGGCGGAAAGCAATGCTTTGCTGTACGGATGCAGTGTATTGCGAAAAAGCTCGTCGGACGATGCTTTCTCCACCACCTGCCCCAGGTACATAACCAGAATATCGTCAGATATGTATTTAACGACGGACAGATCGTGTGTTACAAACATATAGGTCAGATTTTTCTGCTCCTGCAGATCGAGCATCAGGTTCAGGATTTGTGCCTGGATCGAGACATCCAGCGCGGATACCGGCTCATCGCAAACGATGAACTTTGGATCAAGCGCCAGCGCTCTGGCAATCCCGATGCGCTGACGGCGCCCGCCGTCGAGCTCATGCGGATATGTACCCCAAAAGCGTTCCGCCAAACCAACCGTATCCATCAATTTTTTGGTGTCCTCGATCATCTCCGCTTTGCTCTTTTTGCCCCGCAGCTTTTGCGGCTCCATAATTGTCTCACTGACGGACATACGCGGATTGAGCGATGAGAACGGGTCCTGGAATATGATCTGCATATCCTGACGCATGTCGCTCAGTTCCTTACGGCTGGGGCTTGTAATATCCTTGCCGTTGAACAGAATCTGCCCGTCCGTTGTGTCCAGCAGATGAAGGATGGTTCGGCCAAGCGTACTTTTTCCGCATCCGGACTCTCCGACAACACCGAGGGTTTTGCCTGCTTCCAGCTCAAAGTTGACGTCGTCAACGGCATGCAGCATGCCTCTGTTTGTACTAAAGTATTTTTTAAGATGTTTAACTTCAAGTAAAGCCGGCATTACGCTTCCTCCTTCTGCGCAAGAAAGCACCGTACCGTATGCCCTTCTTCAGGCTCGAATACAGGGGGGCTCTGTTCGCGGCATACTTCCATAGCAAAATCACAGCGGTCGCAAAAATTGCAGCCGACCGGTAGATTTGTCGGATCCGGCATCATACCCTTGATCGGTTTAAGTCTCTTTTCTGTCGACTCAAGATCCGGCAGCGAGCTGAACAGCCCCCTGGTATACGGATGCAGCGGATTGTTGAATATTTGCCGTACCGTCCCGTATTCCACGATTTCACCGGCGTAAACGACCGCCACGGTTTCGCAAATGTTGGCGACAACGCCAAGGTCATGTGTAATGAGTAACACCGACGTGTTTAGCCGATGGGTCAAGTCGCGCATAAGATTCAAAACCTGCGCCTGGATCGTAACGTCCAGCGCGGTGGTGGGTTCATCCGCCAGCAGAAGCTTGGGGTTACACGCCAGCGCCATGGCTATGACGACACGCTGCTTCATACCTCCTGAGAATTGGTGCGGATATTCCGGGTAACGCTCTTTCGGAATACCGACCAACTCCAGCATTTCCATCGAACGCCGGATGGCTTCAGCGGACGAAATCTTATTATGCAGGCTGATGGCTTCAGCAATCTGATCGCCGACACGCTCGATCGGGTTGAGCGCTGTCATCGGGTCCTGAAAGATCATGGCAATTTTTTTACCCCGAATCTTCTTCATTTCCTTTTCCGGCAGGCACAGCATATCTCTGCCTTCAAAAACGATCTCACCATCATTAACCTTGCCCTGCGGCTTGGGAAGGATGCCGAGGATAGCGCGCGCAACAGTTGTTTTACCGGCGCCGGTTTCTCCGACCAGTCCCAGCGTTTCGCCTTCTTTCATGGTAAGATTGATCCCATTGACGGCGTTAACAATAACATTATCCGAGCGAAATTCTATTTTCAGGTCTTTTATTTCTAAAACGTTGTTCTTTTCCATTTCCGGCCTCCGTCAGTTTTTCAGTCTTGGGTCAAGAGCGTCTCTCAGCCCGTCACCCAAGAGATTAAACGCCAGAACCGCAATCATAATACATATACCCGGATATAAAACGAGCTCCATGTGCTCGCGCATATAGTTGCGCCCTTCGGAGAGCATAGCGCCCCATTCGGCTAGCGGCGGCTGCGCACCAAGCCCGATGAAGCTCAACGTTGCGCCGGCAATGATCGAGTTACCGATATTCATCGTTGTAGCAACGAGTGTCGGTGCGATCGCATTGGGAATAACGTGCCGTACGATAATGTGCGGGCTTTTAGCGTCGATGGCCTTGGCCGCTTCGACGAATTCCTTATCGCGAACCGTTAAGATGTTGGCGCGGATTAAACGCGCACACGATGGTGTCGTCGCAACCGCGATAGCTATGATTGCATTTTGCACACTTGGCCCTAGAATCGCCGCGATAACAACACACATCAAAAGCATCGGGACGCAGGAAAATATGTCCATTATACGCATGATAATAATGTCTACCCGGCCGCCGAAGTAACCGGCAATGGAACCAATGGTAATACCGACGATGGTACCCAGCGCAACGCAACCGAGGCCCATGATCATTGAATTTCGCGATCCATAGATCAGCCGGCTGAGCGTGTCTCGTCCGAATTTGTCCGTACCGAGCAGATGCTCTGCGCTCGGTTTTGCGTAGCTGTTCGTCAGATCCTGTGTATCATACGAATAGGGAGCGATGAGCGGCCCAAATATTGCAACCAGAAGGACAATAACGACAACAACCAAACCGACAACAGCAAATTTGTTCTTTTTCAGCTGATGCCATATCTCGCCGCCGCGACTTCTTTTTGTCTTCATCTTCATAGTGACATTTACATTCACATTAGCATTCATTTCACTGCACCGCCCCAACATCAGTCTTCTTTACTTTTTTAAACCATTTCTTATTGCTGGTGAACTGTGACCGGATACGAGGATCGACCATCGTATACACGAGGTCTATAAGCAGTAAGATGACGCTGTACATGACAGCAAAATATAGCACGCTGCCCTGTACAATCGTATAGTCGCGCGATATCAAAGCACTGATCGTGTAGCTGCCAAGACCGGGGATTGAAAAGATCGTTTCAGCAATAACCGCGCCGCCCAGCGATACACCGAAAACGGAACCGACGATCGTTATGATCGGGATCATCGCATTTTTCAGCGCATGTTTATAAATAACCTTATGTTCGGACTGCCCCTTTGCTCGGGCTGTTGTGACATAGTCCTGCCGGATCTGCTCAAGCATACTCGATCGTGTTTGCCTGGCCAGCGTAGCCGAATAGCCGATTGACAAGGACACGGCCGGCAGTATCCAGCTTTTCCAGGATTCTATGCCGAATGGCGGCACCCACCCAAGCTTTGTTGCAAATATATTGACGAGTATCAAGGCAAACCAAAAATTCGGCATGGACACGCAAAACAGCGACAAAACGATGGACGTGTTATCCTTCCAGGAATACTGGTGCGTCGCTGCATAAACACCGATTGGTATCCCCGTTGCGATGGCCAGCACCATGCTGATGGTAACGACCAGCAGCGTATACGGGAATCTGACCATGATATCGTCCCAAACGCTGCCCTT
Source organism: uncultured Sporobacter sp. (assembly GCA_963675425.1). Taxonomy (GTDB): domain Bacteria; phylum Bacillota; class Clostridia; order Oscillospirales; family Oscillospiraceae; genus Sporobacter. The sequence continues at coordinate 4,514,178 of OY776214.1, forward strand.
TGTAAAATAAGAAATCCCGATATTGCCGTGGAGTACGCCGTTGATATAGTCGACATACCGGACAAGCAGCGGACGGTTCAGTCCCATCTCTTCCCGCGCTACCGCTATTTCCTCTTCTGTTGCAAAGTTGCCAAGCAACTGGCGAGCCGGGTCACCCGGCGTCAGCTCAAGAAGGACCATTACGATTAAGGTGACGCCCAGTATAACCGGTATCATCCAGAGCAATCGTTTAATTATGTACTTTAACACCTTTCATAACCCCATTTCCTAATATGTGTTGCGCGCCTATACAACCATACAATGGTACCGCCTTTCACTTATTCAGCGATTTGTCGGAAAAGCATTTGCCGCAGAACTCACACTGCTTTAAGCGGTCATATATACAGCGTTTCAGGCTTGCGGCTTCATAAACGTATTCGTCCTCTCCTTTTTCGTCTTTTTGGCGAAGAATCTTCGACCAGTCTCCGTCGGGATAGATTGGGAGGAACGCGACGGGTTTTCCAATCCGCTTAAAATTAATCGGGCAGTGCCACATGTTGGGCGGAACGCGAACAACCGTTGGCTCTGTAATGGTAAGCGTGCGCATGTTATCGGGGTCCCAGCCAAGTGAGATTTCTATATCTGCATCAAAATCGAAAATGTTCTCCAAATTCCCCCCCGTAAACCAAAGATACTCCTCGTTGGCATGATGGAAGTGCGGCACCTCCATTACGTTGGGACTGATCGCCACGCTGAACCCGCCAAAGAAATTTGCGCCCGGCATCTGGGTTACGCCGCGGAACTTTGCCCTCGGGTTGGCAAAGGTGTCACCCCACTGGTGATATTCCTCCGGAAATGTGAATATAAGCGCGTCATATTTACCGCTGGGCGGTTTTGGCGGTTCCTTAAGCAGCTTTTCGATCCATTCGTTATTAAACGCAATCTTAGGATGGTTGAAAAACTTGGTACTGCCGTCGACAGGCTCAAAACAGCGGCCACAGTAGGAGCAGGTTTTCGTCTTGTCGTTGAGGCACCGCTTCTGGCTTGAACAGATGTACGGATAATCAACCGTCCCGTCCGGATGGACGCGGCGGCATATTTTCGACGCATCGCCGTCGAAATACATTGAGGAAAAGGCAACCGGCTTACCGATTCGCTTGTAGTTGATCGGTCCATGCCATAGTCCCGGCGGAATACGCAGAAGCGTCGGCGAGGTAATCGTATACTTCTCGAGCGCCTCCGGATCTTCGCCAATCCAAATCTCAATTTCAGCATCAAAATCAAAGACCTTCGTTAGATCTGGGCCTAGGAACCAGTAATACTCCTCGACCGAATGATGCATATGTGGAAACTGGGCAACATGCTCACGCAAAACGACAGAAAAGCCCATGCTGAGCCGCGCCCCCCACATACTTTCCGTTCCGCGGAAGTATGCTCTTGGCGACGCATACGTTGATCCCCATTCATGATAATCCTTCGGCAAGGTATAGATGTATTCGTCATACTGACTCATCCAGGCATCACTCCTCAGTACATATTGTGCAAATTGCATGATCACAGTCTAACCCGCAGGTATCTAAAAATCCATTGATGAAGAAAACAAAAGTACCTCACACGATAATGTGAGATACTTCTAATGTTTCAGGTTTTGAAACGATCGTTTCAGCCGCATCTGCCAAAATCAGGCAGCGATCGACTTTAAACGATATAATCTGTTGTTATCCCGTGCTTTTGCATCAGACGCCAAAGTGTTGTTTTGCTGATACCCAGCTCACCGGCAGTTTTTATCCTGTTGCCGTTGTGGCGCCTGAGCGCCTCAACGATTCGCTGTGCTTCTTTGTCGCCGTGCACCGGTAAATCCAGAGACAGGGCAGCCACGCGCGGTGCCTGTTCTGTCTTTTTGATCTCGCTGCGCACGAAGGCTTCACTGATATTGCGGTGCGGCGTCATCAGCACGACCCTTTGGCAGAAGTTTTCAAGCTGCGTCATATTACCGGGCCAGTCATATTCACAAATACTCCGCCGCGCCCCTTTGGATAAGAGCACGGGTTTAGTATACGCGTCACAGTAATAATCGAAGAAGAATTCGACCCAGTCGTCGATATCCTCCTTTCTCTCCCGCAACGAAGGAACCTCCAGCGAGATCGCACTGAGTGCATAATATAGGTCGCTCCTGAACGAACCCGCTGCCATCAGCGCCTTCAGGTCCTCTCTGGCAGCAGCTATAACACGGATATCAGCTGCGCTTTGCCGGTTGTCACTGTTGAGTGTGTACTGGCCCTTGATAAGCCTGCTGACGCGAAACTGCAGCTCATTGGACAGCCGCTCAACGTGGTTTAAAAACAGCGTTCCCGCCTCCGCCAGCTCTAGCGTACATTTGCGTTCCGCCATATCACCGGACGGATGCTTTATTCCAAACAAAAGCTCGTTAAGGTGTTCGGTTTCCCAGGCGTCGCATTCCACCTCTACAAAGCTACGGTCGTGCCGGCTGCTTTCGTTGTGTATGCACTGGGCCAGACTGAGTAGCTCCGTACCCTCTTCTCCGCGAAGCAGGACCGGCGCATCGGTGTAGGCCACGGCTTTGGCTTGTTTTATTAACCGGCCATACGTCATGGAACTGTATGAAAAGTCCTCAAACCGCTGATGAGCTACAAATCCTGCGGCACAGGGGTCTCCCGTCGAGCGCGACAGCCGCTTTGGGGTGGTCTGTCCGCGCTGCAGGAATATGACCGCGCCGATGACCTCCCCCGCATCGAGAACGGGATCAACTTTTGTAATTAGCGTGCCGTTGCGGATCTTAATGCCGGAGGAAAACAGCTGCTCTCCCTTCGTCAAAACGCTGTCAAGCTCCTCCTTTTCAAACACCGGAAAAACATTGAGCAGATACAACCCGGTCACGGTTTTATCCTTACAGTCGATCAGGCTTTTGGCACTGTCATTGATATGTATGATACTCCCGCGATGATCTATAATGATAATCCCATTGAACGCGCCGTCCAGGATTGCCGCATTCTCTGCGGCCAAACGCCTGGCCAGAGCGAAGACCTGCGAAAACAGCTCAACGCCGCTCAGCGCACCGAGCACCGTCTCCCGGCTGGGAGACAGCGCCAACGATAATATATCAAGCTGCTCGGCGCATGCACAGGCTTCACGCGCGCCGATAATGATCCCCGCGCCGTCTGCTTTTGCAGCCCCGACAGCGTCGTAGCAGCTTTCATATTCGTCTATTATGAATACCTTTATTTCCGGGTCTATCCCGTGCATACCGGACAGGCGGCCGAACACGTCAGACCGGAGCAGCAGCGCGATGTCCGGCTTCCGGGCGTTCAGGCGCAAAATCGATTCGCTGACGAGATTGCTGATATCCAGTGCCGTAAGCCTGACGGGCATCATCAGCAGCTGTCCCGATGCCCACTCGTCTGAAAGCGCTATTCCGAAAGACATAATGACATCCGCGCCGCCGGCCTCCGCTTCTGCGAGTGCCGTCTCCGTGTCATCGGTGACGAGTGTTTTCATCATAACAAAGGCTAGATTGAATTGATCCTTGACCTGATCAACAATATCCACAACACTTTGTTCTCGAGATAATAATGCAACTCGAACCACTGTCACCCCTCCAACAATCAGCGAACACCTCAGCCATTTCCGTAGATGTTCGTTTAGTCAATCATTATACACTAAATATAAGGGGTCATTCTATGCACAGAATATCTATTTATAAGAAAAAAATTTCAGTTTATAATGCTAAAGAATGTCTGATAAATGTACGGGTTTTTGGTCTTGGCAGTATCGCCAAGATCAAATTGCGTGTCTGTTAATCTCATTTCAATTAATTGAAATGGACAATAATCCGAATAATTGCTGACTACGCCAAGATACGACAAATTAACTATCCTATGTTACTCTTCTGCTCCAGTTGGCGTTTATTTTCACCTTGAGCAATTGTATGCGAAAGCAGGCAATAAACAAGGCCGTTAAGCCCTTTTTAAAAGGATTTAACGGCCTTCCGACATAATTACCAATTATGCTATTCTTTTCTTGTGCCTACCGTTAGAACGTTTTCAAGAAGTACTTAATTGATATTTTTAAGTAATCTCATCGACGTTTATGCTTATTGTTCTAACCAGGCAACATCAGGTGTTACGTTGTAGATTTCATTGCCAAAATTATAGTTTGAATCGTGGAAGTAGTCCTGGATAAAGTATGCGTTGGATTGCATATACATCATACGCAGCTTGCACTCATCAACGTTTAAAAGCCTCGCGCAGGTCTGTCCGTATTCCGCACGTTCCTCCCAAGTCTTGGCGGTCAGCGCATTTTCATAAGCTTCGTTAAACGCGTCGGAATACAGCAAGTTGGCACCGTAACTAATGCTGTTCTCATTAAAGAACATTGTATAGCTCTTGTATATGAGGTCATATGCTGTTGTGACCATGAGCATGGATAAGCCGGGCGTCTTGCCATCGGAACGGGCAGTGTCCATCGGCGTAACCTGGACGATCTCCGCTTCAATATTAAGGCTCTTCAGCTGATCCTGAACGGCTGTTGCCGCCGCAAGTGTAGTCATTGGGGTATATATTTTCGTTGAAAAGCCGTCCGGGTATCCGGCCTCGGCAAGCATTGACTTGGCCTTATCAAGGTCGTAGTAAGACTCCTCTTCCATACCGTCGACATAGCAGAGAGCACTTTCAATGCATTGCTGCAAGTGGGCAGCACCACGAGTACCACCGGCCAGCAGTGCCACGGAATCCCAATCGATGCCGTACAGTAAAGCAGCCTGTCGAACTGTCGTGTCATACCACGGATCGCCTTCAACTTTAGAGTTGGGATAAATTCCGAACGCAGTATAGCTTGCGTAAGTGCTTTCATGTTTATCCTTTACGCCCATCGCAAGCATCGATTCAATTATGGGGTTGTCGCTGACTTCAATGAAGTCGATTTCGCCATTTGTGAAAGCCGTCATCTGAGCAGCCGGATCAGCAACGGCCTGGATGTCCCATCCATCCAGATACGGTAAGCCTTCCTGCCAGTAATTGTCGTTGCGTACATAGGAGATATGATCGTCGGCAACGAATTCAGAAAATACGAACGGGCCGGTACCGACCGGATTCATCAGGCAATAATCAAGTCCGTAGGTATCATACGCCAGTTTTGAATAGATCGGGATCTGACCCAGCAGCTCAGACCAGTTTACGCTGGGGCTGGCGTAGTTTACAACGAGGGTATACTTATCCGCAATCTCGAAACTGACCGGATCCCCAAGGTAACTGCCTTGATTGTTATCCACCATGAACTGGAAGTTCCACTCAACAACCTCGGCAGTCAGCTCAGACCCATCGTGGAACATAATACCTTCCTTGAGCTTGATGGTGAAGGTGTTTTTTTCCAAATCCGATGTTAAAGATTCTGCCAGGAACGGTTCCCAGTCATTCGTTCTGTTGACCAACCGTGCGAGTGTTTCACAGCAGGGAGCTAAGTAATAAACAGAAAAGCTGTGGTTTTTGATGAAAAACAAATCTGCCGGAACGTTTCGCCACCCGATAGTGACTGTACCGCCATATTGGGGTTGTTCACCATCTTCTGTTGGCTCTATTGTCTGTGTCGCGGGTGAGCTTGTGTCTAGTACAGGAGACGCGGTGCTATCACTGGGTTCGGTGTTGGTAACGCGACCGGAACATGCCGCTAACGCAAAAAGTATTACTAGAGTGAGCAGTATCGCAAGGATTCGAGTAGTCTTTTTCATTTTACAATCTCCTTCTTATAATTTAATCCGTACTAACGGAATCCTTTTGAAAAGATCATTGAGACAACAGACCACGGCGATTTTCAGATTATGCCCTGCATTACGAATAAATTAGACAAAATTCAACAATACACCCCCAAATATACAGTCCGTTTACTTATTGATTGATAAGAGCTTGTTCCAACTCTATCATTTTATCAATGTCATCAGCGGGACGATTAAGGTTAAGATCTATACTGATCAGCGTCCCGTTATATTTAAAATAGTTTCTATCACGATGCGCCGGGTTAATAGGCGATTCTCCATAACGACCTACCGCAAACGTTCCCGGCATCGGGAACAGTGGGAAGGATGAAATCGCCACTTCACCGCCCGGACGGCCATCGACAAGTAGACGCCCGACCCCTTGATTGTCGGCGCTATTCACAAAGTCAAAAGCGACATCGTGCTTGCCCGGGGCAAGTGGCTCATCATATTCTATTTCAAACGCCTTGTTTTGCAGGTAATTATAGTGGTATTTCAGCTTGCCTTGCTCGATATACAGCGCGAATCCCCCGGAATTAATGCCGCCGCCCATCAGGACGCCCTCGTCTCCCGGCATAAAATCGATATGAGCAGTGATCGTATACGATTTGTTGCCAAGTTTCGGTTTTAAATAGTTGGGTGTCATTTGCGGATAGAAGGTGTATTGCTTTTTTTGATCCGACGGCGGGAATTTAAACATGTGATTGAAGTTGAATCCGTTAATTTCTCGAAAATGACTTTCAATAAGCGGCAATACACCATATTTTCCCGCTTCATGCCACCATAGATTTTTTAATGCCTGGAGCTTATCAGGGTAGACCGCCGCGAGATCATTAGATTCGGAGAAGTCCTCGTCTGTATTATACAGTTCCCAGATGTCTTCTTCGAAGGACGGAGAATCGACGTGGTTGGCAACAGCCTTCCAGCCATCGCTCCAGATACCGCGGTTTCCATGCATCTCAAAATACTGGACCCTGCGCTGCCGGGGCGCGTCTGGGTCATCAAACGTATATCGCATACTGATGCCGTGTTTTATTTCCTGCTCCACGCCCTTGATCATTTCCGGCTGCTGGATACCGCAGACATCCAGCACTGTTGAATTAATATCAATTACATGGTGGAACTGTGTGCGGATAGCCCCCTTGTCCTTGATCATTTCGGGATACGAAATAATGCAGGGCACTTTGATACCACCGGCGTGCACCCAGGATTTATACCACTTCAACGGGGTGTTGCCCGCCCAAGCCCAGCCCTGCGGATAATTACTGTCGGCAGCGGCGGAACCAAGCTGCTGTAAACGCTCGTCGTCAAGAAGTTCTTCCCAGTTCATCGAGTAAACATGGTAATATTCATTATAGCAGCCATTGGGGCCGCCTTCGGCGGACGCGCCGTTATCGGTGAGAAAAACGATCATCGTATTGTCGTACTGCCCGATTCCTTTCAGATAATCCAGCAGCCGGCCGATTTGCTCGTCTGTATACGTCAGATAGCCGGCGAATACCTCCATGTACCGGGCGAACACCTTCTTCTGGCGGTCCGTCAGTCTGTCCCAGGGCGGCGACAGCTTATTGCGCTCGGTCAAAACGGTATCCTGCGGAAGCAGGCCCAGCTCTTTTTGCTTTGCAAAAACTTTTTTGCGGTAGACATCCCAGCCCTCGTCAAATTTGCCTTTGTAACGGTCGATATACTCCTTCGGCGCATGATGCGGACCATGCATCGCGCCGAAAGCCAGGTAGCAGAAAAACGGTTTTTCCGGTGCGCAGGACTTCTGATCTCCGATATATCCGATGGCTTTGTCAACTAAGTCGGCGCCAAGCTGATATCCCTCTTCGGGTGATTTTGGCGCATCGACACACTCGTTACCCTGTGTCAGCGCGGGGGCAAACTGGCTCGTCATCGCATTTAGGAACCCATAATATTTATCGAAGCCGCGGCCGCACGGCCACTGATCAAACGGACCGGCACCGGAGATGTGGGACTCATTCGTCAAGTGCCATTTGCCAAGGGCGCAGGTAAAATAGCCGGCATCCTGCAGCGTCTCGCTGATAAAACCAAACTTCGGGTCAACCTCGCCGCGAAGATTGGGAAAACCAAGGTCGTTATTGGACAGATAGCCGAAGCCAACCGTGTGGTTATTGCATCCGGAAAGCAGACTCGCACGTGTGGGTGAACACATGGCATTGACATGAAAATCCCGGTAACGTAAGCCGTCCGCAGCAAGTGAGTCGATATGCGGCGTCTCCACTAGCGATCCGTAACATCCAACCTGTGAATACCCCGTATCATCCAGCAAAATATAAAGTACATTTGGCGCGTCCTTATGAGGTTTGTTCTCCTCAGGCCACCAAGGGGTTGAGTCCGAATACCTTGTCTTTATTCTGCCGGGAAAATTGCTGTCGGAAGCAGGCATAATCATATCTCCTTTTTGAAAGTTATCTAACAGAAATTGCTGAACATGACCCAGCAAGTGTTTTTTTACAGCAACGGTGTCTATCATGATAAGCGCATGTTTTCCTCATACGGCATACGATTATTTCACACAGGAATTAATGCATTCTCAATTTTGATTAAAACACATTATCACTCACGGTGCAACGACGGCTGTCCACAGCTCAATGTTCACTTTTTGCAACTACAACAACTTTATTAGTTGTTTTTTGTGCATATAGACGGTCGTTTTTCGTCATTTTATCAAGCATTTTTTATGAACAATTATAAAAAGCGCGTGGAACATTACGCAAGACGGCTATTTTTTTCAATATTGAAATATATAAAATTAATAGATTGATATACGATGTCCAACCGCATAAATTCGCATAATCATCTGCAATAATTATTCCATCTTCATCAAATATGCGAAAATAAAAATTTGTTTACTTTGACAATTGCACAAATACCATCTCATAATACAATTATTATTAGAGATAATCACCATTCGCTTCGGCACTTTTTTACCAAATTGAATATAACTTTATTCAGCAACACGTATACGGCAGACTTAGCCGGCTAGTTTGACAACTACAAGCAGGATATAATAAACCCGTTTTCTGCTCACAAACAGACTAATCCCGCTGTCAGTAATATTACCGTCAGCAGGATTAACCGCACATATTAACAAAAGCTGGAATACTCAGTCCATGATTGGGTTTTTCATATACTTCTCAAAAAACATGGCCGCCCCGCCAATTGCCATCGTATTATTCTGATAAGTTCCGCCCCTGAGAAAATGGACATGCGTTTTATTCTTATAATAAATATTCGCAGTGGCCGATTCAAGAACAGATTCATAAAAGTCGCTGCTTGCGTTTGCCATGACACCGCCGATAATAACAAGTTCAGGATTAAGGAGTGTTATATAATTGGCAAGCGCGATACCAAAGTATTCACCGGCAAGGCGCAGCTCCTGTTTGCACATTTTGTCTCCACGTTCCGCCGCATCAACCACATCGGAATAAATAATCCTGTCTGGCGGTGTCTCTATCAGCGTATCTTCTCCCATAACGACCCTTCTGCGGACATTTTCGGAAATAACGACCGTCGAGGAGTAACAGCCGATACAACCGCGTTTACCGCACGTACAGCGCTCCCCCATTGGAACTATTGTAGTATGCGCGAAAGAGGCTTCTGCGTTATCGGCCGTGCGAATAATTCCACCCGATGAAATGTAGCCGGATCTAATGCCGATACCGCAGTTAAAAAAAGAAATACTCTTGTGATTACGGCCGGCACCATATAGATATTCAACAAGAACCGCGGCATATACGCCGTTATCAACATATACGGGGCACTCAAGCTCTCGGGAGAAAATATCACCCAGCTTCAACTCATCCCATCCGGGTGTGAGAAAGGTGTTTACATCCTGCGTTTTTCCAATTTTCCGGTCCACCGGCCCTACCATTGCAACACCAGCACCCAACAAATCAGATGATTTGCAGCGTTGCTCTTCAAGCATATGACGGATCTGAGAACAAAACACCGGTAACAGGACAACTGGCCTCTGGTCACCAAAAGGAATACCCAGAGGCATTTTGATCGATGTAAGAATGTTCAATTTCATATCACATAGTATTGCAATCAAAGCTGTCCTCGATATGTCAATTCCCAACAGATATTTTTCATCTATGTTTACATCAAATACTGAAGGTTTTCGACCAACCGCGGATTGCTGCTGCCCAATTTCAACAACAGCACCCTTATCCACAAGGGATATGACAATTCTGTTCAACGTACTTGGCTTAAAGCCTGTAATATCCAATAGCTGTTTTTTTGTTAACGGACCGTCTTTCTGCAGCTTCAGAAAAACATTTTTTTCATCGTCATTGATTTTATCCAGGAACATAAAAATCTCCTCCTTCACGCAGCCGCGTACTCTGTCATTACGGAAATTATAATACAATTTTTTGCAGTATTGCAAGAATAATTGATGCATTTTATTCATTTTGAAAAATATAACCCGGATTAATTGAAATCGCACGACTTATCACCACATCCGGATCAGTTGCTGTTTAGTAAATTTAAATTATAGTTTTGACAGAATATTGCATCTATGACTGAGCGGAGATCAGCACGCGGATCACATCGCTTGATCCAGATTAATTACACTAACAGACGGCTCATTTTTAAAATCAGAAAGGAGTGTGCGTTACAGAAAACGCACAGATGAGAACATGAACGACGAATTGAAATACCCTCATTTGTTCAGTCCCATCCAAATCGCGGGACAGCCGTTCAAAAACCGGATCTTCGGCGCGCCAACCGGCTTTGTTGATCAGGACAAGGATGGCATGCTGCCGCCGGAAGCCGCACTATATTACGCCCGGAAAGCCATGGGCGGTGCGGCATCAGTAACCGTCGGAGGTTGTGCCGTGGACTCGGAACTGGGTCTGGGGCAAGGATACACTATTCGCTTGGATCACAACTTCTCCGGTGCGCCGTATTCTTTTCACGGCCTTACCCGGGTATCGGAGATGGTCTCGCGTTATGGCGCCGTTTGCTGCGGGGAGCTTCAGCACGCCGGTATGTATGGAAACCGTTGGCTGAACCCGCCGGGAATCGCATACGGCCCTACGGACAGTGTCGATATTGACGGTCGGGTTGTCCATGAAATGCCGGAGGAGATCATCGAGAGGACCATCCGCAAATATGCCGAAGGTGCCGCCTTCCTGAAAAAATGTGGTTTCGGCATGGTACTGGTTCATGCCGGACACGGCTGGCTATTACATCAGTTTCTTTCAGCCAGGCTCAATACCCGCAAGGACAAATGGGGCGGACCGGATATTGAAAACCGCGCACGATTTACGATCGCGGTTCTCGATGCCATACGTAAGGCTGTTGGCCCCGCCTTCCCCATTGAGGTGCGCATCACTGGTTCTGAATGCTACGAAGGCGGCTACGACATTGAGGAAGGTATCGCCATTGCCAAGCAGATTGACGGCAAGGCGGATCTGATCCACGTCTCTGTTGGCAGCCACGAGGTAGAGAAGGTTTTCACCATCACCCACCCCAGCATGTTTTGTGAAGACGGCTGTAATGTTAAGTTTGCTGCAGAAATCAAGAAGCACGTAAAGTCTCCCGTCGCCGCTGTCGGTGCGTTGACGGACCCCGAGTTGATGGAGGAGATTATCGCCAGCGGTCAAGCGGATGTTTTATCAGTTGCCCGAGGCCTGCTTTCCGACCCCGACCTGCCCTTGAAGGCTCGCGCAGGTCATAAAGAAGACATAAACACATGCATGCGTTGCTTGGCGTGCTTTTCCAACTTGATGAATACCGGACGTTTCCGCTGTGCCATCAATCCCGAGTTGGGCTGGGAGTCTGAGATGCGTATTGAGACGCCTCCCTTAAAGCAAAAGAAGGTACTGGTCGCCGGCGGCGGTATCGCCGGTATGCAAGCAGCGATCACCTGCGCCCAGCGCGGTCATCAAGTAATACTGTGTGAAAAAAGCGATTCTTTGGGCGGTACGCTCAAGTGTGAAGACGCGGTACCTTTCAAGCGGTTATTAAAGGCCTATCTGCTGCGTCAGACGGCAGCCGTGGAAAAATCCGGCGTCGAAGTGCGGCTTAATACGGCGGCGACACCGGCACTGGCACGCGAAATTTCGCCGGATGTAGTCATTTCGGCAATGGGCGCGGTGCCCGCAGTGCCAAAGATCAACGGGATTGATGGGTATAACGTGCTTTCCGCTGAATATGCTTATGTCCATCCCGACCAGGCGGGAGAACACTCGGTGATCCTAGGCGGCGGGCTTGTCGGCATGGAGCTGGCAGTGTATCTATCCACGCTGGGTAAACGGGTCACTATTGTCGAAATGATGGATCACGTAAACGACGGTGGAAATTATCAGCATATGAAGGGGCTCCAGGAGGAGCTGGATAAATATAACGTTGACGTGCAGCTGTCAACGAAAGCATTATCCATAGAAAGCGGCGCCGTCTGGTGCGAGCGCAATGGAGAAAAAACGCATTTGAATGCCGACACGGTGATTTATGCCGTCGGTCAACGGCCGCTGCGCGACGACGCGTATGCGCTGGCGGCCTGCGCACCGGAGTTTTACCCGGTCGGCGATTGCATTATCCCGAAAAACATCATGAACGCCACCAGTATGGCTTACGCGGTTTCACGGAGTATCGGAAGGCTCTAGCCGCATGGGTAAAAAAGGTGGTAACAGTTCTGGCACCGAATTTATCGCGGCCTATCGTTCATTCTAACGACGGTGGCGGCAGCGATTACAGCAGAAATCCACGTAGTAAATAATAATGAATTTATTATGGCTGTTATGTCGAGCGGTTTGGGCCGGATCAGTAAAGACAACGCACAAGCAGAAAGGAAACACAAATATGATAGTCAATGATCCTCGAAGCGCAATAAAAACCAGATATCAGGATTCAACCCCTTGGTGGCCCGAAGAAAAACGGCCGCCGGAGGATGCCCCCAATGTGCTTTACATCTTATTGGATGATACAGGCTACTCACAGGTGGGATGCTACGGCTCCCCTATCGAAACGCCACATATCGATTCACTGGCTGACGACGGTCTGCGTTACAGGGATTTCCATGTCAACGCTATGTGTTCTCCAACCCGCGCAAGCCTTCTTACAGGCTGCAATAATCACACAGTCGGATTTGCCCACGTCTGTAATTTCCATCTCGGATTTCCCAATATGGCCGGCGAGGTTGACCCGAAGTTTGGTTTTATCAGCGAAACGCTGCATGACGCCGGCTATTTTACCTGCGCCCTTGGCAAATGGCACTTGCTTAGCAAATCCCATATGACTGGCGCCGGTCCGTTCGATCAGTGGCCGTGCGGGCGCGGCTTCGATAAGTTTTATGGCTTTCTGCCGTTCGGCACCAATCAGTATAGCCCCACGCTCGTGCAGGGCAACGAAGTCATCGATCCGCCTAAGCTTCCCGAAGAGGGATATCAGCTTGGCGCCGACTTAGTCGACAAGGCCATCGGATACATCGGCGATCAGAAGTCCTGCGCACCGGAAAAACCGTTTTTCTGCTACCTGGCTTTCGGCGCGATGCATGGTCCGCATCATGCACCAAGAGAATATATCGACCATTACAAAGGCAAATTTGACGGGGGCTGGGATATCTACCGCGAAAAAGTTTTTGCAAAGCAAAAAGAGTTGGGTCTGATTCCGCAGGAGACCGTTTTGACCGAGCGCAATAAGCTGTCACCGCCCTGGGACAGCCTGACAGACCGTCAGAAGAAGGTGTTCGCCCGGTACATGGAGGTATTCGCCGGTTATCTCACGTATACAGACGAGCAAATTGGCCGGCTGTTGGATTATCTAAAAAGAATCGGACAATACGACAATACGATGATCGTTTTTCTCACCGATAACGGCGCGTCCGCCGAAGGCGGTCCCAATGGCTGTTATAACGAGTTTTTCCACATACTGTCCATGAACTGGGAAGACCTTCTTGACGACGAGCGTTTGGAGCAGCTCGGCTCCGAGGACGCTAACAGCAACTATCCGCCCGGCTGGGCCTGGGCGGGCAACACACCGCTGAAGTGGTATAAATCTTGGGTGCATGCCGGCGGCATTAAAGTGCCCTGTATTATTTCCTATCCAAAAATGATCAAGGGCAAGGGTGCCATCCGCAATCAGTTCCACCATGTTGTTGATATTAATTCAACAGTGCTGGACGTCTGCGGCATTGAACAGCCGGAAAGGATCAAAGGCGTGAAGCAGGAACCAAAACACGGCATCAGTATGCGGTATACGTTTGATGACGCCGACGCGCCCCGGCAGCGCAAAGTCCAGTATTTTGAGATGTTTGGCAATCGCGGCATCTGGCATGACGGCTGGAAAGCCGTTGCCAATCACGTCGATTCCCCATCCTTCGAGGAAGACATCTGGGAACTGTACAATACGGACAAAGATTTCTCAGAATCCAACGATCTAGCGGCGCAGTTCCCAGATAAGGTCGAAGAGCTGAAGGATCTCTGGTGGCATGAGACCGGAACTTATGGCGTGTTGCCCATGTTTGAAAGCCACTTCCGCACGATAAACGGGTTTAATTTTAACCACCTGGCCAAATTCGCACCGTCAGAATACAAAACACATTACACCTACTATCCGGAGATGACGCCGCACTTCACGGCGCCAAGGCTGGGCAATAAATCCTTTACCATTTCAGCATTTATCGACTGGAAGCCTGGTGACGAGGGTATCCTGGTCGGGGCCGGGACAAACTCCGGCGGCTATACGCTTTTCATAGAGGACGGGCACCTGCGCTTTCATTTCAATTATCTTCAAAATCGGGCGTATGACCTTATTAGCAGCACACCTCTGACATCCGGCAAACATACATTGACGTTTGATTTTGTCAATACCGGGAACAACTGTGGTGCAGGCCGCCTTCTGACGGACGGTCGGGCTGTTTGCGCTCCTGTTGAGATCGCAACCGAACCGCTGTTCCCTGTCGCAGGATATTTTGCAGTGGGCCGATACGGCGAGAGCCCGATCAATCCGGAACACAAAGGTAAAGGTTATTACAAGTACAGCGGGAAGCTGGACAAAATCGAGTATAACTTGGATCGTTGTGAAGATGATATGGATCGTATGTTTGATATGCATATCGAACTGAAAAATCAGTGATATCGTTCGGAAGTCGGGGTTAACGTTTAGACTACAAACAGGAAGCCGGCATAAGAATTGCACAAAGCAATTCTTATGCCGGCTTTATCGCCTGTTCTTACGCTAACTATATAAAGCAGTGATTTAACCCACAAATTTAAACGCGTTATATATATTAATAACAATGACAACAGCCATTAAACCAATAAAGAGCTTGCTTACTGTGTGCGGCTGTATTTTTTTATTGACGCTGCGCCCCAGAATGCCGCCCCAAATACCTCCTATAACCATTAATGCTAACAGCAGCAGATCAACACCGGGTATTGTTTGCGTAATGATGGCACTTATTAAAGACGCCATTTGCGAAAACAGTATAATGTACAACGAATTTTCCGCAGCTTCTTTGATATCCATGGAGAAAAAAAAGAATAGTACGATCAGGTTGACAGGTCCGCCGCCTATGCCTAAAAAGGATGACATTATTCCTAAAAACATACCGATTATGATCGTTATAAAAAGGTTTTTATTATTGTGGGTCTTGATTTTCTTCATGAACAAGGTATAAACCAGAGTCGCTACCGTTATGACGATCAGGCAAACAGCCTGTATCAATCCCACCGTATTTTTATTAAGCGCTTGGTCCCAAATCATCTGGAATAACGCTTTACCAATAATGCCGCCGATAACGGCGCCTACCGCTAACGCCGTACATACTTTAAAGTTGATTTTTGACTCTTTATTAATTTTTGAGCTCACTACAGAATAACAGGACATCGACAATACCGTACAACCAGATAAAAAGCTTATTGATGCCACGTCTAATATACCAAACGCATCCAAGCTCGGCTTAATAATGATACCGCCCCCGACGCCACAAACGGCGCCGATTAAAGACGCAAGGATACTGACAAGAAAAAATAGTATGTACATAAATAACCTCTGTATTATAAGTCGGCCTGTTATAATATGCCTCTTTGGCAGACTGTTCGGCGGTTTATTCTCTGACCAGTCTAGGCACAACAAGCCAAGGGTGCCTTCGTTTCCGACGGCCCCCTAATAAAACTGCTTAATGGGTTTACAATGGGTTTCCCGGAAAATTGGGTAGAGCCTATTTAGAGCTTTGTATAGCCTTTGGCTAATTACTGCGCATCAAACTCCTGCTTGAGCCTCAGCGTCAAGTCCGCGTCGTCAACCGGCCGTTTCAGCTCGATATCCACACAGTCGATCCTGCCGGAATAGGCATCGTGATTTAACAGGCCTGTCTATATCGGCTATATTACTGTACTTACGCAGTCTTGTTGTTTAAAAGTGTGGTTGAACCTTAGGAACGTTACATCCTCGGCGCATTTTTCTGAGCTACATATTTTGCGATTTCGACCATTCGGGGAACCGCATAATCAAAAAAAGCGTAGAAAGCCTCACAATAGTAGTTGCGCTCAATTTCACCCGACATAGTATTCTCTCTGTCACATCGGCATCCGCCTCTGCAAAGTGAAATCCATTTGCAGCCCTGGCAAAGCTTTCTCACATCACCGGCTGAAGTAAGAAATGCCTTACAGACCGGCGTTTCATACATTTCCATCAGCTCGTCAGTGGCGATATGGCCGATTCGCCATTCATCCGTAACATAAAAATCGCACGGATAGCAACTGCCATCCGCTTCAAACACAAACTGACACTGACATTGCCCCGTCAAACTGCACGATTCCGGCTTCATACCCATAATCATCCGGACATAGTTGTCAAAATGTCTGATACTGCTCTCGTAACCTGATAAGAAATCACGGCGCCAGCAATCAAACATCTTAATAAGGAATGTTTTAAACGCAGCCGGCGCCAGCGAGTAAGGATGACTGCCGCGCTCGGCTCCCTTTGGATCAACGCAGGGAATGAACTGAAGAAAACGGAAATCATTCTTCTTGAAAAAATTATAGATTTTTTCAGGGTTCCTGGCGTTCACCGCCGATACGACAAAAAGAATATTAAAATCAACTTTATACTTTCTAAACAAACTGACCGTTTTCATCACGCGTTGAAAGGTCCCTTTTCCCGCGGCATCCACACGGCTGGCATCGTGGATGTCACGGGGACCATCCAGGGAAAGTCCTACTAAGAAACGGTTTTCATGCAGGAATCGCGCCCAGTCATCGTTAATGACGAGTCCGTTTGTTTGTATACAGTTTTCTATCTCTACAGAATGAACGTTATACTTCGTTTCAAATTCAATTACTTTACTAAAAAATTTAAGGCCACAAAGAGTGGGCTCCCCGCCTTGGAAAGAAAACGTTGCCTTGCCGCCGGCAAACGCAAGCGTTTTTTTAATGATCTGCTCTATCGTTTCTTCACTCATAAATCCAAAATCTTTGGTCGTTCTGTTGTCTGCAATCGAATGATAAAAACAATAGTTGCAGCGCATATTACACTTGCTTGAAGACGGTTTTATCAATACACCAATCGGCGGCAAAACAGCGTTCCCCTTCCCATTTTATTCTCAGAAAAATACTAAGCGAAAATAATCAAACGAAGCACCCGTTTTGGCGAGCGCTTTAACAAGTGTCCAAAACATCTAAGCGGTCTATAATCCCGGCACAGTCCGTAACGTTTACGCGCATCAGGACCACCCTTCTTTATTCCAAAGGCTCCGTGGCGCTAGCCGAGTTCCCGTCGGCACCTTGTTACAAAAAGCAGGCCATACTTTGTCCATTGCCGAGGTCACGAAGCGGCGGAACCTCTTTGCGGCAGCGCTCCATAACGAACTGACAGCGGTCGCTGAATGGACAGCCTACCGGTCGGCGCATGACGCTCGGAACCTCGCCCTTGAGGCCAACGAACTGGCGCGTACGCTCGACCTCAGGGTCGGCGATGGGTACGGCGGAAAGCAACACCTTGGTATATGGATGCTGCGGATTACCGCACAACTGCTCACTACCGGCAATCTCCATCACGCGGCCAAGATACATAACGAGAATACGGTCGCTGATATGCTTGACAACGGCAATGTCATGCGCGATAAAAATATAGGCAAGCCCAAGCTTAGACTGCAGCTCTTCAAGCAGGTTGATAACCTGCGCCTGAATCGATACGTCGAGCGCGGATACCGGCTCATCCAGGATCATCAGGTCCGGATTCGGCGCGAGCGCGCGCGCTATACCCAGCCTCTGCCGCTGGCCGCCGGAAAACTCGTGCGGGAACCGATCTTTTAGGTTGGGGTCCATGCCGACGAGCTCAAACAGCTGGTCTACGCGTTTGACATAGTCGCTGTTCGTCTTCATCATGCGATGAATGCGCAGCGGCTCTCCAACGATAGTACCGGCATCCATGCGCGGATCTAAAGACGAAAACGGATCCTGGAAGACGACGGACATCTTATTGCGGAGCGGGGTTAGTTCTCTGTTTTTCAGGCTGGTAATGTCCTTGCCAAACAGATTAATGGACCCGGCGCTGGGCGTATACATACGCAGGAGGCAGCGGGCCAGTGTCGTCTTGCCGCAGCCGCTTTCGCCTACAACACCAAGGGTCTCACCCTTCCTGACGTCGAAGGAGATATCCTCGAGCGCGTTAAACGAGCCAACCTTCCGTTGGATCATGCCCTTGTAAATGTTAAAGCTCTTGCCAAGGCCGCTGACCTGAAGGCATACTTCCCCGGCGGCACCTTTGGGTGCGCGATGACGGTGCTCAATCTTGTCGATGTCGTTCTGCTTGGCCTGCTTTTCGTCCTGCGTCAGATGACACGCCGCAAAGTGGCCCGGCGACCGTTCCGTCAGTCTGGGGTTATCGAGGGTCTGGCATTTATCCATCCGGTAGCGGCAGCGGTGCTGAAATGTACAAAACGGCGGCCTGTCCTTTGGCATAGGCGGAAGACCGTTGATGGGAACGAGCACACGATCCTTCGGGTCATCAAGCCGGGGGATTGCTTTAAGCAGGCCGCGGGTATACGGATGCTGCGGGTTTTTAAAGATACCGTCGGCGGTGGCGGTTTCCACTACGTTGCCGGCGTACATCACGTAAATTCGATGGGCATATCTGGCCACGACACCGAGGTTGTGCGTGACGATAATAACCGCGATACCCGTTTGCACCGCGAGATCACGGATCATGTCCAGTAGCTGAGCCTGCGTTGTAACATCAAGCGCCGTTGTCGCTTCGTCGGCGATCAGAATGTCCGGCTGGGCCGCCAGCACCATTGCAATCATAATGCGCTGACGCATACCGCCGGAGAATTGCTGCGCATAATGGTTAAACCGCTCTTCCGGATCGGGGATATTGACAAGCCGAAGCATCTCAATAGCCTTCTTTTTAGCCGCTTGCTTGTCCAGCCCGAGATGAAGCATAATCGTTTCCTGAATCTGATCACCAATTGTGATGACGGGATTGAGCGATGTCATAGGCTCTTGGAAGATCATGCCGATTCGCCCGCCGCGAACCTTTTGCATCTCCGCACTGGTCGGGTCGTAATCAAGGATGTTCTTGCCATCGTCGTTGAGCTCCACACGACCAGCCGTGACCCGGCCAGAACCAGACAGCAGCTGGATAGTGCTCATCATGGTCACAGACTTGCCGCTGCCAGACTCTCCCACAAGACCGATGATCTCACCGGGCTGAATGTGCAGGGACACGCCGTCCAGTATGGTGATCAGTTCTTTCTCCACCCTGAAGCAGGTATGGAGGTCTCTGATTTCCAGTAAATTACTCATAACATATCCTCCGGGTCATATTTCACCGCGCAGACGAGGATCCATGGCATCCCGGATGCCATCACCCAAAATGTTCAGACAAACTACCAGTAACGCGATGGCAACACCCGGCGCGATAGCGAGGACGGGATCCGTCATCAGGTAGTTCTTGCCATCGGAAACCATCGTGCCCCATGAAGCCAGCGGGATTGTCACGCCGACACCAATAAAGCTCAGGCCCGATTCCATCAGGATCGTCATACCAACCTGCTGCGTCATCATAACGATAATCGGCGACATGGAGTTGGGCAAGACGTGACGGAGCATCAGGTAAAAGCTTTTACCGCCCTGTACTTGCCCTGCCTTGACGTAGTCGCTTTGTTTCACGCTCAGCGCCTGTCCGCGCATCATACGTACATATCCGGGAATTGTTGAAATACCGAGTATGATCGCAAGGTCGGCGATGCTCTGCCCCATGATCGCGATGAGTGCCAGCGCAATCATGATCATCGGGATTGACATGAGCGATTCGCTCAGGCGCATGATTATCGTATCGGCCCAACCGCCGAAGTATCCGGCGCACAGACCCAGCATCACACCAATGACACAGGCGATGGAAACAGCCAGCACACCGATGACGAGAGATACGCGCGTACCGAAAATAAGCCGCGTTAGTGTATCGCGCCCGAACTGATCTGTACCCAGCCAATGCTGCCAGCTCGGATTCAATAACATGCTGTGCGGGTCGGTAACGTTCGGGTCATACTTTGTAATGACACTCGCAAAAATCGCAAGCAGGATGAAAAAGAGTACACCGATGGCCCCAACTATGACGACCTTCCGACTGAAAATGGCTTTGATCATTTTGCGTCTTTTCTCGCGACGTACTTGTTTTTTGATGTTAACTTTTGTTTCGTTCATCATATCACCCATTTCAATTGCCTACGTCGGCGGTCAGACTGATACGCGGATCTGCCGCGACATACAGAAGATCGGTGAGGATGTACGCCATACTGCACACGAACGCCGTGACAAGTACTAATGCCTGAATCGTGGGAATGTCTCGCGCCTGAACGCTGCGCACAACGAGCGTACCCATACCGGGGATGGTAAAGACGTTCTCTACAAACATGGAACCGCCGATCATAAATGCCAAGCGGTTGCCCAGAATTGTGATTATGGGCAGCAGACCATTACGCATGATATGCTTTGAGATGACTTTTTTCTCACTAAGGCCCTTGGAGCGCGCCGTCCGGACGTAATCCTGACGGATGACCTCCAGCATACTTGAGCGTGTTTGCCGGGTAAAAACGGCTACGCCACCGATCGCCAGACAAAACAGCGGCATAATCAGATGCTTCAAATGCTCCCCAAGGCCGACGTCCCAAGCCCAGTCAAGGCCGAACGATGGCAGCCACCCCAGCTTCAGCCCGAAGATGTACATCAGGCAAACAGCAATCCAAAATTGGGGCAGACAAGACGTAATATTAGCAATCAACGTAATAACCGTGTCGGTCTTTGTGCCGCGTTTGACAGCTGTTATTACTCCGAACAGCATGCCGATGGGCATACTGAGAACCAGGGCAAGAATAGCCAAATATAGCGTGACGGGTATGCGCGCGGCGATCACATCCCAAACAGGCTCATTGTATGTATAGGACGTTCCGAAATCCAGGTGGACCGCGTCCCATACCCAAATACCAAATCGTTCGATGACCGATTTATCGAGATTGAGTTCATGATAAATCTGATCATATTCCTCTTGTGTAATATCCTCTTTCCCAGAAACCGCAATAACAGGATCTCCGGGCATCATGCTGGTTAAAAAAAAGGTTGCCACCGCAACGATCACCATAACCACAATGGTCTGCAATAACCTCTTTAGAATATATTTTCCCATTTACAGCCCCACTCGTTCCGTCCACTTTGCCTTTTGGAAGGCCTTGGAATTAATTGGTGCTCCGCAACAGCCTGCCCGTGAACATCCCATATCATCTGGTAAAACACATCGTGCATTTTGCGCGTTTTTTCGGGTCTTGCTGTCTTCAGGCCACCAGGGGGGTGAGACCAAATAACACTTCTTCATAATTCCAAAAAAATTGTTTTCAGAAGCAAGCATAGTCGTGTCTCCTTTATGATAGTATTTTTGAATATATTTCGACCTATTCAGATGTAAGATAGCCGGCAGCGGCGCAATTGTGTCTTATTCATTGTTTTATTTCCAAAATGAAATAATCCCAATTGTAGTTTTGATTAAAACACATTATTACTCACGGCGCAACGTCAATTCCACATCGTGCATTGTTCATTTTGCACATTTAGCACAAATAATTAGCGGGTTCGTTGTGCTATCTGTTCTCTATTTATCGTCAATTTCATCAGGGATAATTTTACAGTCACTAACGAAAACTGAGCGGACTAATAACTGAAACGACCATTATTTTCATTTTTTAATTATTTGGAAACAACGGATCGATATGATTTGTTTATCCAAGCTAACTTACCTGATTTTCTGTAGTAATAATTTCAGCATCTCAGAATACGCGTAAATATAAGTTTGTTTACTTTGACGATTGCACAAATGCTTTGCGATAATACAGTTATTTCTAATTTAATCTTTGGTAAGCGGGTGGCGAGCGGGAACCGATCTTTGTCCGCGTTTTACAACATGACGGGTTTCTTTATGTTCCAAAGCCGGTTTACATTTTCAAATCTGCGTAAAATGTGCGATGATTATATCGATAAATATCCAGGTCGCCATCATCACCTCCATTCCAAAGTCGGAGGATTTGCGTAAATCATTGAAAAAAGCACGCCAGCGGCGTGCTTTTTTGACAAGCTGTGCAGCACCACCGGACACTGGTCCGGTGGTGCTGTTTTGATACTGCAGTCGTATCCGCATCGATCCATCTTCTTGCCGCGGACATATTCCTTAACGATGCTATACTATCAACCGATTCACTAATTGCATCAATATAGGTTCTGCGTTACGGAAGGCCCCTGCTGCTTTTTCCGGCACGCTAGAACAGACGCGGGATTACCACGAGAGCAAGAATACCCGCGAGGTACAGACCGTTTAATCCAAAAGCAATTTTAGTATAGGTATCTCTTAAATGCTTTTTAGCAAACAGAAACAGCGAGTAGATGAAGCTTAGCGCGATAAAGATACAATAACCGATCACGATGGCGGCAGCGTTCGGGTTGGCTGAATTCCACACGAAAAAGATCGTAAAGGGAATAAAAACAGTGATCAGGGCAATGATGCTCAGAGTTTTATTTTTCATGGTTATGTACTCCTTTTATTTGATTTCCAGTTCATATAGAGTGGGTTTGCCTGCCACGCCCGCCTTTTTTTAAGGAGGCGGCTGCAACGGATTCTTTTCTTGGAATATGGATGATGATCCCTGTCAGCACTATCATGGCTAAGAGAGTGCAGATACCGATAAAAGCGTTCTGTGTGGACGCATAGCCGCCCGCGGTATCGGACGCAAAGCCCTCCCCGTTAAACCGAACGATACTGAGTCCGGCTGAAAGCGGATAGAGATCGCGGAGCATGGGCTTTTTAAGAAAAATTGCCACGTATCCAAGCAGAAACGCGGCCACAGCCCCGCCCCGGAAAGCACCCTGCCTACGCCCGCATAACGCGATCAGCGGAAGTTCACCGATACCGGTAAACAGTGCCATAGCGGTCATCTGAATACTTCCGGATAAAACGACGGACAGCGTCAGATTTTCCCGACAGCAAATCAGTCCAACCAGCAGCGTTACCAGCGCGGAATATAGTCCGAGCGCAAGCGCGATCATTCCGAGCGCGGTCAGCTTGCCGGTCATCAGGCGCGGGAAGCTGACGGGAACAGTCAGCATATTTTTTAGCGTGTCATCCGTATATTCCCGACTGATCATATAGCCGCCGATCAGGGCAAGGATCATCGGAAAGAAAATCGTCGCATTGTTCCAGATGGTGCTGTTAATCAGATCAGGGAACGTATAGTTCAAAACGCTCTTAGCGTCATCCGACATCACATTTTGCATGACAATGGAAATAACCGGGGAGCAGGTCGCGCCGATCATACCGACAAGAATTACGCTGTACCTTTTCAGTTTTTGAAATTCCGTTAGAATCAAGTTCATCGTTACGGCCTCCTTCCTAAATTTCACGCCGGTTGTAAATCCGTACCATCAGTGCGGTAAATAGGACCGACATGACGGCAAGGATTCCAAGGCAGACCGGGGTCGACACAAAGTAAGGGCGCACACTCTCATAAAATTTCATCCACTCACCGCTTCCCGAACCAGAAAACTGAAGAATCCATTTTTGGATCAGCGGGATTGGCAGTATCGTGCCGATATTGAACCCCACGGGGACTTTCATTCCCATGTCGGTAAGATGGAACACGTAGTTTACAATGGTATAAAACAGTGTAATCACAATGGAAATCAGATTGTTTTTATTAAACCACACGACCAAAACCACACAGGGCAAAGCCGCGGCCAGCATCATAAAACCCAACAAAAGGCTAATAACGAGTTTTTCTCCCATGTCGATAAGCGCCATGCCGAGCAGCTTAGCGCAAACCGCACTGGCCAGAAATCCGGCAAGGGAATACACCACTGAGATGATTGCCATAACGCTGATTTTCGCCAACACGAGCCTTCCTTTTGAAACGGGGATCGTCACCAGGTTTTTCAGCGTGTCGCTGTCCTGTTCCGTAAAAAACAGTGATGTCGAAAGAACGACCAAGATCGGCAGCAATAGAAGATAATCGCCGGGATCGACAACGCCTGAAAACAGGTTGTCATAATCTTGTCCCCCCGGGGTGTTCCAGTACATCAGCGCGGTCAGGACAGGAAAAATGAATGCTGCCAGCGTTGCCAGCAGAAACAGCGGCCGACGCTTGAATTTTTGGAATTCGCAGAGGATAAGGTTAAGCAATACCTTCACCCCCGGTCACGCGTTTGAAGTAATCCTCCAGCGTATCCTCGCAGGTATGGGCTTCCGCGACCTCCAATCCGTTTTCAATGAACGCGCGGATAAGCGCTGTCACCGGAAGGCCCACATCGTACAAGCGAAGGCTGCGGTCGTTTTCTACGGTAAAGTATTTCGTCCCAAAGCTTTGCTCCATGATTCTGGCAGCCTGCGCCGTGTCGGAGACGATGAAATGAACATATTTACTGTTCTTACTTTCCAGCTCCGCAAGACTTTCTTCCTCCAGCAATACACCGTGATCGATGATACCAATGTCATCAGCCAGCAGGGAAATTTCCGAAAGAATGTGGCTGGAGATCAGGATGGTTTTTCCTCGTGCGTCGCACAGCTCCCGAATGAAGGAACGGACTTCCGCAATACCGATGGGGTCAAGCCCGTTGATCGGTTCATCCAGAATCAAAAGCTCCGGATCGTGCATGATGGCAAGGGCGATGGCCAAACGCTGCTTCATGCCAAGAGAGTATTGCGAAAACAGCTTTTTATCGCCGTATGGCAGCCCGACGACCTCCAAGGCGCTTGAAACCGCATGGCGCTTTGTAACTCCCCTGAGCCGTGCAAAGATTTTCAGGTTTTCCGTGCCGGTCAGGTTAGGATAGAATCCCGGCGCTTCGATCAGATTGCCGATACGTGGCAATATTTTTTTCTCGTTCCCCCGAATGTTCTTGCCAAAAACGCTTACCTCGCCAGAGGTCGGCTGCGTGAGGCCCAGCAACATCTTCATCGCAGTGGTTTTTCCGGCGCCGTTACGCCCGAGCAGGCCGTAAATACGGCCCTTTTTTACATGAATATTCAGGTCGGCAACGCTTTTTTGCGTCCCGTACTGCTTGGTCAGATTTTTTGTTTCAATGATGAAATCACTCAATCTCAAAACCTCCTTTTCTTGCTGATACGAGTATAACAGGCCAAGCTTGCATTAACCTTGCCGCGACCTTGCATTAACCTTGCAATTTCGGCCGAAAAAATCCCTGTCCGCAGACAGGGATTTGCTCAATTCAATGCCGGAAAGCAGACGGTAAAAACCGTGTATTGATTTGGTTCGCTTTGGACGTTAATCCTCCCATCCATTTTTTCAGCCATCTGCCCAACGATGGACAGCCCCAATCCGCTTCCTTTATCCGAGCGCCCTTTATCGCATTTATACAGTCTTTCAAAGATGTGCGGCAAATCTGCTTTCTCAATGCCGATCCCATTGTCCTCAATATGGATTTCGTTTTCCCTTTCGCTTTGCACCATTTCCACTCTAATCTGCGTGGCCCGACTATGGGCGATGACGTTTTGCACTAGATTATTGATAATTCGGGCATATCCATCCATGTCAACCTTCGCAAACAGCGGTTTATCTGGAATTTCAATTTCATAGTCCAGATGATTTTCCTCAAAGATAGGTATCCAGTCTTTAAGGACATTTCTTGTCAGCTCCGCAAGTTCAACCTGTTCTATGGATAACGAGAATTCGCTGGAATTTAACTTAAACCAATCAAAGAGAACGTCAATATAGTCCTTCAGGTCGTGGGCCTTATGTCTTGCGGTTTCCAGATAATCCTCGCGATCTCGCCCGGAAACAACGCCTCTGTGTGCCGCGTCCAGATAGCCGATCAAGGTGGTGAGCGGCGTCCGCACATCATGGGATAGACTGGTCATGAGCTGACGATTGGTTTCTTCCGCTGCCCTGAGCACGGAGAGCTGTTCCTCGTAACGGGTAACAATTTCATTCATTTTGTAGGAAAGATCGGCGGTCAGTTCATTGCCCACGGCAAGTATTCTGCGGTTTCCATTCCCGGCGTCAATATCATCCAAAGCATCCGTCATGTCCTGAAGCTGCCGTTTGACGCCAAGGAGTTTTCCAATACAGATTATGCTGAGCAAAAGGGCAAGGAAGAAGAGTATCCCTAATGTCACATCTAGAATCATGGCCTACACCTCCTTATTGAATCGGTATCCGATTCCCTTTACCGTCTGGATATAATAGGGTGAACCGGAATCGGGTTCGATCTTTTTACGGAGTCTGCTGATAATCGCCATAATATTGCTGTCATCATAGACATAAGGCTCCCCCCAGACTTCCTCGTATATCTGCTGTTTCGTCAAAATCTTCCCCTGATTTTTCGCGCAGAACAATAGCAGATCAAATTCCTTTGGGGGCAATTCGAATGTCCCGTTTTGTGTGACGACACTCCGGCTATCCATGTCTATGGTTAATCCCTGATAAGCCAATGGCTGCGAATGATCCCCACTCTGATTGAATCGGGTATACCGGCGGATCAGGGAGAGCACACGGGCAATCAGTTCCTCCATATCGAAGGGTTTTGTTAGATAGTCGTCAGCGCCGGAGCGTAGCCCGCGAATCTTTGATATGCTGTCGTTTTTGGAGGTCAGCATCAGAATGGGGATGCTGCTTTTTTGCCGTATTTTTTCCATAGTTTCAAAGCCGTCCATTCCCGGCATCATTACATCCAGAAGAATAAGCTGGTATTCACTCTTTTCAAGCATAGACAGCCCGTCCGTGCCGGAGTTACAGTGGTCCGCGTTTATATTTTCAGCCACCACACTTTGCTTGATCAAAGTGCACAGCTCTTTATCGTCGTCTATGATTAATATTCTATTTAACATGCTTTCCCCTCCGGTATCTCTTGTCCTCCGGTTTAACGGCATTTCAGACGCAATCAGTATATCCTGCACCCCCCAGCTCTTCAAGCCATTGAGCACAGAAAGCCAGTATTCCTATGTTTCGCGGGCACCGAGCCAGATACCGAGGACATCCTTTTTGCCGTCCAAGTCGGTACCGTTGGCAACGTAAGCCGCCTTTTCGAGCGCTGCCTGTTCGTTTCGGCGGCCAGCATCTTCACAAATTGTGGACATTGTTCATGTCCTTGATGCCCTATTCCCCGATCATTTGTCGTAGCTTACTTTTTTCTTTACCCGCCACAACTAAAACCCCCATTGTCATTTTTATCTTACCTGACAATGGAGGTTTACACAATTATTTCTGCACTACCCCGCCACAGACGAAACTGTCGCAAAGTGTTCCTATGTTACCGCATTTTTTGCCGCCTCAAATGAGCCTTTGTAATTGCCGTTCTCTCTCCATCGCATCGCCGAACCCGTACATCTGGCTGAGTATAATAGCTGTCTGCAGATTGATGCGCAAACACAACAAATCGTGTTTGCGCTCCTATGCCCGTACTATTTTCAAGGGTGCGGCTACTCAGATATGCATTCTTTTTCCCAATTCATTTTTTATATCTTCGCCCTGAAATATGAATATAGCTAAAAGGAAAATTACACTGACGGTAACGCAGATGATGGACGGGTACTGCTGTTTTACCCAGCCGAACAGGATAAATATAATCGGGAGTATGCCGAACAAGCCATCCAGCAAGGCGTATGTGATGTAGTCTCTGATACTAAGCCTCATGATTCTGGCTGTCGTATACATCACCAACTCAGCAGCAACATAGATGATAGGTATAAAATACTCTAATGACCAGCCTCTCCAGCCAATAAGCCAGTCCCACAAAACCGATAGGAGCGTGATAACCGTGACTTGCCACAGAATTGTCTTTGGGATGTTATGTCTTTTCCGAACAACAGCGATCAGGCTCAGCCACATGCTTACAAGACCAAAAACCACGAAGACGGGCCAATTCACATTCGTCGGGAAGATCATGCGGATAGCGAAGCTGGAGGCAATTGTCGCAAAGGATATGAATACCAATATTCGGATCGCCAAATGACTCTCAAAAGCGGGCGGAATGACCGGGAATATTTCTTCGCCAACGTTATCGGAGTCAGGTCCTGTCAAGGTATTTCCGCACAAGACACATCTTTCCCGGGCCCCCCGGATATGAACACGGCACTTCGGGCAGTATAGCATATATTTGATCCTTTCCTAAAAACTGGATGATATTTCTATATCAATTCCATAATCCGAAATCAGCCGGAAGAAATTCCTTTGAATATCGGTTTCCCGATACGGTGAGGAAATACTGACAACCAATCTGTCCCCGTAAGAACACAGTGTCATCTGAGGCCTGAGCGCACTCGTACAAACAGAGAACTGACGGATATTAGGCGCAAACTCCGCGGGCATTGTTATCTTGCCGATATTTGATATTATCGATGTCGTGTGCCTCACCGACCTATTGACGACCATTCGTGCCACAAAATCTTTAACGGCCAGCGGGACGATGCGTGCAAACAGGTTCTGCTCAATCGACATATATTCATTTGATTGGCATTGGAGCTGTTCGACTGTCAGCATATTCTTAAAACGTTCACTCAACTCTTGAATCACAGTGGATAAATCGTCCTTACCGTTCTCAAAGCGATAGCCGATATTAATGAAACTGAAAAAATTCCGCACGGTCACCGATTCATAAAATTGGCGCAGATTCACCGGAACAGTAAGCACAACCGGATGTTTCCTGACTTGCGCACGCATTTCCTTTCCGATTGCGTAAAGAAACAATGACGCAAGAAAAACAGTTAATGTCACATTATTTTTATGCGCTTCATCGAGCACTTTTTTTGCCGACATAGCGCCTTCTATGAGGTTCATTCTATTATCGGGAAATTTAGACCCATGAATTTGATATACTCTTGTGTTTTCAAAGCCGTTCTTCTTCTTTTTATTCCCGCCGCCGACAAAGTGCTTACCGAAGCTGTCATCCGTCAGCCCGCTTATAGAAGCATTGTCGATTGAAGCCTTTGTGATCTTAAATTTATCTTTATCGAGGATTCTCATATAATGATACAAGAGTGTCTGGATAAAACGCAACGCCCCGGCGCCATCGGACAGCGCATGGAAAACCTCAAGATTTATTCTATTTTTGAAATAAGAGACCCGAAACAGCAGATGGTCTCTCTGCCCCACGTATATCGGCGCGCAGACAGTTTGTGATTCAATATGGACTTCCGGTCTTATATCGCTTTTCTCCAGATAATACCAAAACGCTCCCCTTCTCAGAACCGACTTATAGACGGGAATATCATCAATAGTTTGATCAAGGGCCTGTTGCAGGGACTCAGGTTTTACCTCCCCCACCAACTCACAGGCAATCCGAAACACCTTTGGGTCCCGAAGCGTCCATGTTGCGGCGAATATTTTGGACACATTATCAAGTCGTGACCACTCAATATATTTCTGGGACATATTTCAACCTCTTTTATTGGTATGACGCGAAACGAATCTTCAGAAATTTCTGTCGTTACCCAAAAAATTGTTAATGATTTCATAGCATTTCATAACCGGCTTCGACTTTTTCGGGAACGCAAGAAATCCATGGAGCGCTCCGTCAATCCGGAAAATTCGCACATTATTGTGAAAGCCTTTCAGCCTTTCTCCATAGGCCTCGCCTTCATCCCTAAGCGGATCGTATTCCGCCGTTATTATGAGTGTATCCGGCTGATTCGAAAGGTCGTCAGCTATGAGCGGCGCGACATACGGGTTATATTTATCTTCCTCGTTACGCGTATATAAATCCATATAGTCTTGAATTTTCTTTGCTGTCAGGATATAGCTTGTCCCATAATCCTTTATGGAGGGAAACGGCGCAGTTTCGCTATGGTCATTATAAGTAGCAGGATAAATCAGTATCTGCTTATCCGGCCACAGCTCGCCCTTGTCCCTTGCTATTAACGATACCACCGCTGCCAGGTTGCCGCCGGCGCTATCGCCTATCAGCGTGATATTTTCTGTTTCACAATTTATCAGACAAGGATCGTTAAATATTTCTCTGGTTACATAATAACAGTCTTCCAGCCCGGCGGGAAATGGATTTTCCGGGGCGAGCCGATAGTCAACCGATACAACCGTATGTCTTGTCTGCTCTGCCATATTTGCGCATATCTTTGTATAAGTATCGATATTGCCCGTAACCCAGCCTCCGCCATGATAGAAAATTATCACCTTGGGCAGGCCGTTTGTTTTCGGGCGGAAAACACGGACCGGTATCTCCCTGTCTTCGACCATCATCTTTCGGTCCAGCACACCATACCTCGGCCCGAATCCGGGATTTGCCACACGGAGCAGCCTACGATAGACTTTGTAGTATTTTTTTACATTTGTCAAAATGCGCGTTACCATCCTCAATACCGCTTTTTTAAACCAATTCATGAGCCATCACTTATTCCTTAAAAACATGAATGTGGAAAATTTCCACTTTAGCCGTCGCCAAGGGTTTCCATGCCATTCACGGTAAGTTAACATAATTTTGTTGCAATTGCCGACATAATGGTGTATAATAAAAAAATACTATAGAAAGGAGTAATTATGTTAATATCAAAGCAAGAAAACGAAGCATTATATAACTATATCTTTAAAGACGATAACAAAGATATCGATGATTTAATCTTCGGCAACGCAGAGCTTCCCGTTAGCGAAAAGTAGAAACTCGAAGGATTCCAGGGTATGCGACCCTGGTATTTTTTCGCCCTTTTTGAGAGAAACATCGAGGTCTTGCGCAGCAAAATAGCGTTGGGCACAATGCCCCCCGCTATTTTTCGAAATACTTACCATTATTATCGTTAGATAACGTGAACATTTGCAGCCCTTGTTTTCTGCCTGTTTTTAGGGTCACTTTCAATATCATAAGTTACCTTTTGCCCTTCATCAAGGGATTTATACCCCTGCGATGTTATTGCAGAAAAATGCACGAATACATCATCGCCGCCCTCTTCGTTAGTAATGAACCCAAAACCTTTGTCTGCATTAAAAAATTTCACTGTACCTGTACTCATGTTAATTCTCCCATTTTTTTACATTTCAACATTAACAAAAACACATGCACATAAATCGCAGATAGGAACCATGATTTACATACATGTGAGATCAAAACGTTCATATTGATTTCCATCATTTTACCACCCTCAAAACGTGTTGTCAACATCTAATGGAGTTAGATTCCGTCAAGCTTTCTTTGTAGGTTATTTTTTAGCCGCTTTTTTAAGAGCTATGGCATTTTCAGCTGCCACCACCTGTAATATCTTGCAGCCTTTGACACCGTTAACTATAAAGTAAATTTGACTTTATGTTAATCCGATGTTATACTTAAAAAGCTCTTTTGAGTAAGAGCGCTTAAATAAAAATGGATGTAAACACGAAAGTCACTTTTTATTGAAGTGGCTTTTTATTATCGACACAATATACATTATTTTTACATTTTTGTATTATTTTTTCAACCAAAACAACAAAAGGCGGCGAAAAAATGAGTTTTAAGAATCCAAACAAACTAAAAAAAATGAAAGTAAAGGTGACTAGCAAACCTAATAAGGGAAAAATAGCACCGAAGCCAACTAATAAGCATCAGTGAACGGAGATAATTTGAAAATATTAATGGTTTATCCGAAAATTCCTATTACCTATTGGGGATTTCAGCATGCGCTAAAATTCATTTCAAAAAAAGCGGCTTTTCCACCGCTGGGCCTGCTGACGATTGCAGCGATGTTACCGGAGCATTTTGAAAAAAGACTTATTGATATGAATGTAGAGATATTAAATGAAAGCGACATTATATGGGCCGATTATGTCTTCATAAGTGCCATGGTCGTCCAAAAGGATTCTGTTAGAGATGTCCTGCTGCGCTGTAAGAGCGTTGGTGTGAAAACAGTTGCGGGCGGGCCATTATTCACTTCGGAATATGAGCTTTTCGGCGAGGTGGATCACCTCGTTTTAAACGAGGGAGAGCTCACGATACCTGAATTCATAAGAGACTTGGAGCTCGGCAAACCAAAGCATATTTATACCTCGTCCGAGTGGGCGGACCTGAGCTTGACGCCTGTCCCGAAGTGGGGACTCATTAATGTGAAAAAATATGGCTCCCTGAATATACAGTACTCACGCGGCTGCCCCTTTAATTGCGAATTCTGTGATATCACAAAGCTTTTTGGGCATGTGCCGCGAACAAAAGGAAAAGATCAGCTGCTTGAGGAGCTCGATGCGATTTATCGCTCGGGATGGCGGGGAGAGGTTTTCTTTGTTGATGACAATTTTATTGGCAATAAAAAGAAGCTGGTCGACGAGATCCTGCCCGCCCTTATCGAATGGATGGATAAACACCGCAATCCATTTCGATTCCTGACCGAGGCCTCCATAAATCTCGCCGATGATGAGACCCTCATGAAAATGATGGTAAACGCCGGATTTTATGATGTTTTTATTGGGATTGAAACCCCTGACGAAAAAAGTCTGACTGAATGTAAAAAAAACCAGAACAAAAACCGCGACTTGATTTCAAGCATAAAAAAAATTCAGCAATTCGGGCTTGAGGTCCAGGGCGGATTTATTGTGGGGTTCGACAACGATAATCCAACGATATTTAACCGGATGATCAGCTTTATCCAAGAGAGCGGAATCGTCACGGCGATGGTCGGTTTGCTGAACGCGCCCAAGGGAACAAACCTTTATCAGCGCTTACAGCGCGAGGGACGCCTAACGACGGAATTCTCCGGCGACAACACAAATTTCACGATGAATTTCGTTCCGAAAATGGATAAGAATCTGCTTGTGAAAGGCTACGAATCGATCGTATCCACCATTTACTCCCCAAAGCATTATTATGAACGTGTGAAGAATTTTCTGAAAGCTTATACTCCCGGAGAATCGGTAAAGAAAGAAATAAGCGCAGTCAATATCATGGCATTCCTAAAATCGGTTTTCAGGCTTGGTATCATCGGAAAGGAACGCCGCTACTACTGGCAGCTGCTGACCTGGTCTATTTTCAAACGTCCGGAAGTCTTTCCCGCGGCCGTAAGGTTTTCCATTTATGGATTTCACTTCAGGAAGATCTATGAGGGCATCGGCTAATTTTATACAACCATAGGGGTTATCCAGTGATAACAACAAACAAACATCCAAGAAAACTGAAAACAGATCATATCTTCCGCATGACTGATGACACGGGAATACTGCATCATTCCAATTACGGTGTCCCTGATCTTTCCCAAGGTTATAAAACCGTTGACAACGCAAGAGCACTCATTATGGCCCTTAAGCTATATGATCAGACACAATCAAAAAGAGTCGAGCGCCTGATTTTAAAATATGTGTCTTTTTTAGCAAACGCCCAGAATGCAGACGGGACGTTTCTGAATACGATGGAATATAATCGTGAGTTTTTGGTGGAGGACGGTTCCGAGGAATGCTTTGGACGCTGCCTATGGGCATTGTGCAATACCTTTTCGGAATCAAACATACCGCATAGTATCAAGAAGACCGCAAAGGATCTGATTGATAAAGCTTTGCCAAACTGCATGAAAATCACTTCATCAAGAGCCGCCGCATATGTAATAATCGGGCTGAATTATCTTGGTTGTGAAAAAACCAACGGATATATTTCAAAGTTGGCCGCCACACTTGCAGATCATTATGCACATTACAGAAGCGGGGACTGGCATTGGTTCGAAGACAGCTTAACGAACTGCAATGCAGCGTTACCCCGTGCGCTGCTTACGGCTTTTAAAGTAACAAAAGAATTGCGGTATCTAAAAATCGGACTGAAAAGCCTATCGTTTCTAGAAGATATGACTTTTACCAAAAACTGTTTTAAGCCCATCGGGAATAGTGGATTGCGTTGTCAGGGAGATAATGTGGTCCAGCTTGATGAACAGTCCTTGGAAGCCTGCGAATCTACATCGGCTTATGTGGAAGCTTACCTGACAACGAATAATGCAGAGTATATAGAAAGAGCCAAAGTATGCTTTTCCTGGTATATTGGCAGAAATTCAATAAGGCACACTTTGTTGGATTTTGAGACAGGCGGTTGTTATGACGGTATCGAATCTGGCAGCCTGAATCCGAATCAGGGAGCGGAAAGTGTCATATCCTTCTGGTTGGCATACTTGGAAATAGAGAAGTACTTAAAACTCGAAAATAATGCAGATAAAGAATGGAGGCAATCAAATAAATATCAAGGAAAAAAAGATTAATGTAGGCATTGGCTTCGTGACCGGGCGTAAAATTTTTAAAAATGTCATAAAAACGTATGTGAACAACTGGAACGAATCCGGGCTTGTTGATAATGAAAAGATTGCACTCCATCTTCTCGTCGCCTATGACTTGGGGTACACCGATACCACACTAAGCGACTACATGATTACCGACGAAGCAATATTGGAAACGGTTGATTCGGCTTATTATTTAGGTGCATCTGCAATAACGAACGAGGCTCAATCTCTGGTTGGTCAAAACGTTGTTACCCTGGAAGAGGCCGAGCTGATATTTGGCGAAGGCTATGCGATGAAACGAAATGCGGTTTTGTATTTTGCACTTAAAATTAAAATGGATTATCTCATCTTCTTAGATGATGATGAATATCCGATAGCAAATATAAGAGTTAACAATTGCATTTCGTGGAAGGGGCAGGAAGTTCTATCAACGCATATTAAGAACATCATGCATGCGGATATGACACATGGTCACCATTGCGGCTACATTTCTCCAATTCCGCAGTTGGCCTTCAATAACAGGCTCTCCGAGAATGATTTCAGAATTTTTATCGAGTCAATAAGCAACGACATTGTTAACTGGAATTCGGTTAAGGAAAAGATGAATGATGGCGGAGTTACATATGCCGAGCTAAACATAATTAACAGCCGAATTACCGAAGTTGTTAAAGCGAAAAACGGAATGAAGTTCATTTCAGGCGCTAATCTGGGCTTTAATCTTAAAAATCTCGATAAACTGTTTCCATTCTATAATCCGCCGGGAGCACGGGGTGAAGATACTTTCCTAAGTACCTGTATTTGTGAATCGACAATAATCAAAGTTCCCTGTTACACATTCCACGACGGTTTCTCAACCTATGAGCATTTGCTTCTCGGGGTTCTTCCCAACAAACTCAAAGCAATGAAAGCTGATTTCGGAGAAAATACAAAGAGGTTTTTGAAAGCTTCTATCGGGTGGATCAGATACAAACCCCTTTTGCTTTACATTACACGAAGAGAAAACTACGAAGATGAGATAATAAAGATAAAAGAGAGTCTAGAAAATGTAATCCCGAGTATATGCGATTATTTTGAAGATGACGGGTTTAAGGATATTTTGTCTGAACTTGACTACTTTCATACGAATGTGAAATACCATAATAGGGATTTCGAAAATACGAAGCAAGCATGGCTGAAAATAATAAAGTTCTTAAAAATACCGAGTTAAAATAACGCCCCCCCTCCCTATGCGCGTTATATTCGCGCTCAAGCATTACAAAAAGAATACCTAGATTTTTCAGTACTTTTTAGGTGGAGGTCCTTCCACTATATCGCCCCCCCTGACCAAGTCGAATGTGATTTCTTTTGTATTGTTACTAGTGATGTCAGCGAGGCCCGCAGGTCGAGAGCTTTAATATGTCGAAAAAGCCGCGGGTGCGGCTTTTTCGACAGTCTGAGAGCCGAAAACAAACGTTTTCGGCTCTCAGACTGCGCTCTATATTAAACCTATGTTTTCCACTGAGCTGATGTCATATTCATCAGCTTTAAACACGCATACTAAACTCATGTTTACACCTAACGTGAAACGCTTGCATTACGGATGGTACTTCGTACCGACGCCATTACCACATAAACCGCTATCATCCGGCAACTTAAGATACGTGATCGAATTTTCAATACGATTAACAGAAAAAATCATTCCCGCGCATACAAGATAGCCCAACGCATATAACATTTTAACCGGTAGCATGTCTACAAATAAACTATGCGCCACTGTGCCTAATGCGCATAGGCCCAGTGCAACGGCTGTTGCCATCGTGGCGCTCTTCAGCTGCTTTGGTGTGCTTTTATATTCGCCTACTGTCATCTTTGCCTTAACTGTCAGATATGAGATTAATGCAATAATAATCCATCCGAAACAAATAATGCTGACCATCTGAGCGGCGGCCACATATCCGGCTGTATTGCTGTCAATCATCCGTGTAGCTAAAAATCCAAACAAAATCATCGAGCCAAGCGTTATCAAAACATAGGCCGCCCGCAGAAGTAAGCGCCGCGCCTTCGGCAGCTCCTGCCCATACCAGTCGCCTGTATAGGTGCGCCGGACCCGTTTCTTGCCGTTAGGCAGGGTGACCACCTGCTCGTCCCATCCCTCAAAGTATTTCTTATAGGATGAACTTTTATAGCCATGGCTTGGCGGAATTTTACTCGATGGCGCTCCGTTGCTCTGACATTTAGTTTTTTCTTTTTGATTCTTCATACTATTATTATACCATTTGTCCGATCGGAAATATAGCATTGCTTTAATTGACAGGCCGGTGTGCTACTGACTAGCATCATCACATTTAGCTTACTTATCATACATCAGGGCAATAAAATTGTTTAATGCGGAGCGAAGCGGGGATTATCCCCGCTTCGCTGACCACTATTCGCGTTTTAACGCATTGTCTTATTTATTCCACCAAACTAACTCGGGGAGATATGCTTTGTACTCGGCAAGGGTATCCATCGCACCCTCCGTCAAAACAGTATAGCTCGGCTGCGTAAAATAGGCTCTTGTGACGCACATATCTTCATACAGGATCTTCAAAGCCTCCTGCTGGGTCGAAGCACGCTCCTCCTGGGTTAAGGCCGCTGCGCTGGCGTCGATTGCAGCAACATACTCGTCGCTGTAGTTGATCATATCATAATATCCAGGATAATATGAAGTCAGAAGTGCGTTGGTTGCATCTGTTTTATTCATCCAGAAATACAGTTGCATTCCAGGCAGTGTATTATCCTTAAGCGCACTCATGGCATTGTCAACGAGGTTCACTTCTGCATTAATGCCAATTTTCTGAAGTTCTGCCTGTATCGCCGTTGCCATTGTCTGGAAGACATTGGAGCAACTGATCTGCGTATCAAAGCCATTTGGATAACCGGCTTCCGTCAACAGTTCTTTGGCCTTGTCAACGTCAACAGTATTCTGGTCAAGCCAATAATCGTCTATATAACCCCAACTGCCATTCGTCAGGAACTGTCCCAACGGCACAGCAAAGTCACCGCGGCTGGCATATCCAACAGCTGCCCAGTCAACGCCATAATACATAACAGCCTGACGTACACGAATATCGTAGAAGGGATCGTCCTCAATCGAGTTATTGATGAGTGCTGTGAATGTGGTGTAGTTGTCAGGATAATCTACAGCTGCGTTCGGGTAACCCATATTAATCAGCTCTTGAGCTGTCGTAAGGTCAGCACAGTTATAGTAGTCAACATCGCCGTTAATAAACGCGGCTTCCATAGCGGCCCAGTCCGTAATAATCATAATACGGTAGGTGTCAAGGTACGGCAGTCCCTCCTGCCAATAGTTGTCATTCCGGGTGTAGATAATACTCTGGTCGGGCGTGAAGCTATCCAGCACAAACGGACCGGTGCCGACGCAATTTGTCGCACCCCAGTCTTCACCGTTTTCCTCAAGAGAAGTCGGTGAATAAATCATAACCAATGCATAGATGCTTTCCCAGCTGAAGGACGGTGCATCAAAGTGGATAACCAGCGTCAGATCATCTTTGACTTCAAACTCCGTGGGATTGCCAAGTGACGATGCGCCGCGATGCGCAACCCACGTATCAAGGTTCCATTTCAGAGCCTCTGCATCAAACACAGTACCATCGCTGAAGTTCACGCCTTCACGAAGATTGATTGTAAACGTATTGGCATCGTAGTCATGCTCCCAGCTTTCAGCCAGGAACGGTTTAAACTCCTGTGCCTCATAGTCCCAACGGCCAAGTGTCTCTACCGCGGGAAATGCGAACTGGTCAACCAGTGCATGACCATAGAGCTGTGTAAGTCCTCTGCAGGACGCTGCTTTACCAGCAGAAAACGTACCGCCGTATTGGGGTTCTCCAGCATCACCAGTGGGCTCAGCTGTCTGTGTTTCCGGGGATGCCGTTGCGCCTTGCGTGCTCGATGAGGGCGATGCACCGGCGTCTGTTTTGCTGCCGCCGCACGCGGCCAGACCCAGTACCATCACAAGCATACAAAACAGCGCGAAAATGCGTGTGAAGCTCTTTTTCATACTTTTTCCATCCTTATCTTATATATTTGGAATGAAGCACTAAGAATACAGTGCCTCTCTCCTACGCTTTATGGACTATATCTTCATTCATTTTCCAACAGGAAGCAGGCTGCCTCATGGCTGCCCTTAACCTTTTTCAGCGCCGGAACCTCCTGGCGGCAGCGATCAAAAGCCTTGGTACAACGATCACTGAACGGGCATCCCTTAGGCCGATTGAGAACGCTGGGCACCTCGCCCTCAATGGCGTAATAGGGGCGGTTGCGTTCTTCCTCCGGATCCGCTACCGGTACAGCAGAGAGTAAGGCCTGCGTATAAGGGTGCAACGGATTTTCATAAAGCTCGTCGCAGTCGGCAATCTCCATGATACGGCCCAGATACATCACTAGTATTCGATCGCTGATATGTTTAACCACGGCAAGGTCATGCGCAATGAACAGGTATGTCAGACCCAAGCTTGCCTGCAGCTCCTCCAGCAGATTAATAATCTGTGCCTGAATGGACACATCGAGCGCCGAAATCGGTTCGTCGCAGATAATAACCTTCGGGTTTGAAGACAGTGCCCGTGCTATGCTGATTCGCTGGCGCTGACCCCCTGAAAACTCATGCGGCAGCCTATCAATCATGTTGGGGCTCAGGCCAACCATCTCCATCAGCTCACTCACACGCGTATCACATTCCTCCGGTGAGGATACCAGATGATGTAGTTTAAGCGATTCGCCGATTATGGAGCCGGCCTTCTGCCTGGGATCCAGCGATGAAAAAGGATCCTGGAATATCATAGACATTTCCGACCGGATGCTCATCAGATCTTTCTGTTTTTTTCGCGTAATATCCTCGCCTAAAAACTCGATAACGCCTTCATCCGTTTTCGTCATGCGCATAATGCACCGGGCCAGCGTGCTTTTGCCGCAGCCCGATTCGCCGACAATACCAAGCGTTTCGCCTTTCTTGACAGAAAAACTGATGTCTTCCAATGCGTTAAAGCTGCCCACTTTGCGCTGCAGCAAGCCTTTACGGACATCAAAGCTTTTACGCAGCCCTTCAACCTTAATCGTTACCTCGTCATGCAGGGTCTTGACCGACCTTTTGCGATCGTCATTCACAACCTGCTTCTTAAAGTTTTCCTCCTGCTTCTCCTTAGAAAACCAACAGGCAATCCAATGGCCGGGCTCAATCTCCCTCAGCTCAGGCTTTTCTTTTTGCTCACAAGTTCCGTCGCTGTTTTTGCATCTATTATAAAATGGACAATAATTCGGCCGTTCCATCGGTGAGGGCGGAAGTCCGTCAATCGGATAAAGAATGCGTCCTTTTTGGTCGTTTAGCCTTGGAATGGCTTTCAGCAAGCCTCTGGTATACGGATGCTGCGGGTCTTTAAAAACAGTCAATGTATCAGCCGTCTCAACCACGTTGCCGGCATACATAACATAGATACGCTCAGCATAACGGGCAACGACGCCGAGATTATGCGTCACAATCACCACCGCGATGCCCTGCTCCTTTGCCTGATCCCGGATCATTTCCAGGAGCTGAGCCTGCGTTGTAACGTCCAGAGCGGTCGTAGCTTCGTCAGCAATAATAACGCTGGGTTCGGCCGCCAGAACCATCGCCATCACGATGCGCTGCCGCATACCGCCTGAAAACTGCTGCGGATAATAATCATAGCGCGACTCGGCATCAGGAATATTGACTTTCTTAAGCATTTCAATAGTGCGCGCTTTGGCGTCCGAAGCACTTAGCCCCAAATGAAGCATAATCGTTTCCTGTATCTGATGGCCGATTGTCAAAACCGGGTTGAGCGTCGTCATGGGTTCCTGAAAGATCATACCGATGCGCCCGCCGCGAATCTTTTGCAAGCGCTTACTGCCTCGGGGATATTCAAGAATATTTTTTCCGTTTTCATCCAACTCCACAACACCGGATTCAACCTTGCCATTTTCCGCCAGTAGTTGAATGGAGCTCATCATCGTAATGGACTTGCCGCTGCCGGATTCACCAACGAGTCCGATAATCTCGCCGGGCTTGATATAATACGAGACACCGTCCACTACCGTACAAACCTTTCGCTCGGTTCGGAACGTCGTGTGTATATCGGTTACTTTTAGCAGTTTTTCCATAGTAATTGCACCTTTTCCTTACAATTCACCGCGCAGGCGGGGATCCATGGCATCACGAATACCGTCGCCAACAACGTTTAGACAGATAACCAACAGCGCAATACATACGCCTGGGGCAAACGCCATTACCGGATTGGTCGTCATATATGTTTTGCCGTCCGCAATCATGGTGCCCCAGGACGCCACTGGGATCGAAATTCCGACGCCGAGATAGCTCAAACCGGATTCCATCAGAATCATGACGCCCACCATCTGAGACATCTGAACAATAATGGGTGAAATCGCATTCGGTATGATGTGACGGACCATCAGATAATAGTTTTTAGCCCCCTGCGTTTGCCCAGCCTTAATATAATCTCTTTGCTTAATCGTCAAGGTCTGCGCACGCATCATTCGAATGAAGACGGGAACGGATGCCGTGCCCAAAATAAGTGCCATATTGACGGTGCCTTTTCCAAATATCGTTATCAACGACATTGCAAAAATTACATAGGGAATGGACATCAATGCCTCACACAGCCGCATGATGACCGTGTCGACCCAACCTCCAAAGAAAGCTGCCGTCATTCCGAAGAACGTGCCGACGATAGCCGCTACGATTGTTGCTACCAACCCGACAAGCAGGGATACTCTCGAGCCATACATGAGGCGGCTGAGGGTATCGCGTCCCAAGTTATCCGTACCCAACAGATGGGCCCATGACGGCGCCTGATTGCTATCATATAAGCTGGCGGCGTTTGGGTCGTAGGGCGCCACAAGGTTGGCAAATATGGCAATGAGTGCAAAGAGCACAAGCCCAATGATGGCAGCAATAACGATTTTACGGCCGAATAAAAGGCTGAAAAACTTTTTGGTGTTTTTCCGTCTGAGCATTTTTTTGCCGTTCGCAGCATCCGCAGTTGCAACCGCGGTTGTTTTCATTTCTGTTGCAGCTTGCTGTTTTTTCATATCGTTACCCCCCCCTACTGATCTTCCGATACGAGGCTGATGCGCGGATCGACAACCACGTAAAGGATGTCCGTAATAATATATGCCAGGCATGATATCAGAGTCAGGAGTAAAGCCAATGCCTGCAGTGTGGGTATGTCGCGACCATTTATACTGCGAACTACCAGCATGCCGATACCGGGGACACTGAACACGGTTTCAACAAACATGGAGGTGCCCACAAGCATGGCTAAACGGTTACCAAAGACTGTTACAATGGGAATAAGCCCATTTTTAAGTACGTGCTTAAAAATGACGGTCCGTTCGGAAAGGCCCTTGGACCGGGCCGTCCGGACATAGTCCTGCCGGATGGCTTCCAGCATACTGGAACGCGTCTGCCTCGTATAACTGGCGATACCGGCCAGCGACAGGCAAAACAGCGGCATTGCCAGCGTCTTCAAATGCATCGCCCAGCCAATTTCAGACGGCCAGTTAAAACCCAGAGACGGAAGCCACTGGTTTTTAATCGAGAAGAAAAACAAACAAATAATACCAACCCAAAACTGTGGGAGACAGCTTGCGATATTCGCCAGCATGGTGATGATCGTATCGGTCAGTTTTCCGCGTTTGACAGCCGTTATAATCCCGAACAGCACACCGAACACCATACTGATAAGAAGGGCCAGTCCAGCCAGATAAAGTGTCACCGGAATTCTGGGGCTTATTAAATCCCAAACAGGCATACTGTATGTATAGGACTTACCGAAGTCGCCCTGAGCGACGTTGCCGATCCAGGTAACAAAACGCGTTACAACCGGCTGATCCAACATCAGCTCATGATAAATAATGTCATACTCATCCTGCTCAAGACTATCGTTTCCGGAGATAATGTACACCGGATCCCCCGGGAGCAAACTCGTCATGAAAAAGACTGCAACTACCACGATTAAGATGACTACCAGAGTTTGCAGCAGTCTCTTTATAATGTACCTCAGCATCCCTTTCCCTCTTTCCGTTATCTGCGGATGCTCGTCCGCGAGCTAAACATTTTATATGATAATTGTTTTATTCAAACAACATCATACCAATTATCTGTATTACAGCTTTTTTACAGTCTAACAAAATGGATCTGTAGTGTCAACACAATTATGCGCCAACTATTTCGAGCAATAATTGTACGTTTTCTATAAATCATAGCCCAAAGTCTTGCTTATTCGGTGCATTTGTTGATGCAACATTTGTCGCTTGTCTTGACAATGAATCAAGGCGGGTTATAATTATTTATGGTTTCGAATTAAATATCTGTTTTATAGATTTCGACTTTACAAACCAGATCCCGTACCATGCCACCCGAAGAATTGAAAGGACTTTAAAACATGAAGATTACTAAAGTTGAAGTATTTTTATTCAATTGCAATGTGCGGATTCCATTCCGCCCTATCGGATGCCGAATCCATACCGACGAAGGTATTTATGGCGACGGTGAAGCCGCGCTTTCCTATGGTGTCGGTGCCGACGCAGCGGCCGGCATGGTCCAAGACCTTGCCAAGCTCGTCATTGGCATGGACCCGACGGAGAACGAGGTTATCTGGGACAAGCTGCATAAATGCACCTTCTGGGGACAGGCGGGCGGCCCGGCAGTATTCGCAGGTCTTTCAGCCATAGATATGGCTCTTTGGGACATACGCGGAAAAGCTTACAACGTGCCACTTTATAAGCTGCTGGGCGGAAAACGCAATACGACGCTGCGCTGTTATGCCAGCCAGATTCAGCAGGGGTTCGGCCCTGTCCACAAAGCGTTTTATAAGCCGGAAGAATATGCTTCAATCGCCAGAGAATGTGTTATGCAGGGCTACGA
This sequence comes from uncultured Sporobacter sp., assembly GCA_963675425.1. Classification (GTDB taxonomy): domain Bacteria; phylum Bacillota; class Clostridia; order Oscillospirales; family Oscillospiraceae; genus Sporobacter. The sequence goes on from OY776214.1 coordinate 4,557,551, forward strand.
CGCTTTAAAGGCGGACTTTCTTGTATATGACGAGGACGGGCGCTTAATGGACCGGGACCGCAAACGCGGCAAAATGGATCCCAAAACCCTTCGTCTGGCTGTCGACCGTCTGGCCGCCGTTCGCGAAGCCGTCGGGCCCGACGTTGATATAATCATTGAAAACCACTCCAATCTGGACGCGTTGTCCGCAATCCAGTTTGCCCAGGCCGCCGAGCCCTATAACATTTTTTATTTTGAGGAACCTAATACCCCGTCGCCTAAAACCGCAAAATACATTGCGGATAATATTAATATTCCCCTCGCAAACGGCGAACGCATTTTCACGCGCTGGCAGTATATCCCCTACTTTGAAAACAGCTCTTTGCAAATCGCACAGCCCGACATTGGAACCTGCGGTGGTGTAACGGAAGCTAAGAAAATCGCCGACATCGCACACGCATATGACGTAGCTGTTCAGGTACACGCCTGCGGAACACCCCTGAGCAACATCGCCGCGGTACAGCTTGAAACAGTCCTGCCAAACTTTATTATCCACGAGCACCACCTGTGCTTTCTGCATCAATACAACAAGGATCTGTGCATCTACGATTACCAGCCGGTTAACGGCCAGTTCACGGTGCCGGAAATCCCGGGTATCGGCAATGAATGGACGGAAAAAGCCATGCAGGAGGCCGACAAAATAACCATTGAGTAGACGTTCATAGGCGTTCCAGCCGCAGTCCGGCAATGCCAAATGCCATTCAGAGCATCTATAGCCGCCGGATTGCGGTTATCCATACGAACGGTTCATGTCTGAGGCAACCATTCTTTTCTGTTTAGTCCTTAAGTAAGCAGTTCCTACTCTTTTACCGTTTCGCAGAACGCGTTTTTCAGCGCGTAGTCCGAAAGCTCCTGCCCGATACCTGGGCGGTCCGGAATCTCGAATTTGCCGTTCACCGCCGCAATGTCATACTTGCCCTGTTCGCGATTCCAATTCACCTTGTTGACAACATGGTGTTCGTGAATGCAGAAGTTGGGAATCGCCGCTTCCAACTGGAGGGACGCCGCCAGTGAAATAGGTGAGCCGCACACATGCAGTTGGACAGTCGCGTCGAATATATGCGCCAGATCGCAGATTTTCTTTGCCTCCGTCATCCCGCCGCACAGGCATATATCCGGCTGAACCACCTGCAAAGAATCATTTTGCAGGAACGGCAGATATCCCCATCTTGTGAACAGCCGCTCGCCGTTGGCAATAGGAATGTTTATTTTCCGGGCGACATTGCTCATAACGGGCGGATATAAGGGCGTGCAAACCTCCTCGTAGTACATGATGTCGTAAGCCTCGGCAGCCTGTCCGATCATCACGGAAGAGAGCCCATCCGTAGCGGAATGATTTTCTATGATAATATCCACATCAGGCCCCACCGCTTCCCGCGTTGCGCGGATACGGTCAATAATGTTATCCAATGTCTCATGTTTTAAAATCGACGTAGTCTCCTCAGCTTTGCGCATACCTTTACCGTCCTTGCGGACGCAGGTAAAGTCAACTTTGATGGCGTCGTATCCATCATCGACAGCTTTGTGCGCCTCGGCAGCATAGTCTTCCGGCGTGACGGCGATACGCCATTCTTCGGCGTTGTCGTCCACCCAGCCCAACTGCAGCTGGCTGGCGTAAGCGCGGAGCGTATCCCGGTGCTTTCCGCCTAAAAGCTGATAAGCCGGCACGTTAAGAGCCTTGCCTTTGATATCAAAAAGTGCCGTATCGATCGCGCTCATCGCACCATAAAATATGGCGCCGCCCGCCTGGCCCCAAAACGTTTCTTTAAACATTCGTTCCCACAAATATTCACCGCGCATGGGATCCTGCCCGATAATGAGCGGCGCCAACTCCTTTATCATGTGGAACCCCGCCACGGCCCCGACACCGTACGCAAGGCCGCACTCGCCGTAGCCGTAGATTCCCTCATCCGTATTGATGCGGCACACAACCGGCCGCGAACTTTTTTGTCCGCCCCGATGCTTTAGAGCGTATACATCTATGCTGGTAATTTTCACGAAAAAAGCACCTCATCTTTTATTGTATTAATCGTAATCCCTCTATTTTCTGTATTACAGGTTACCGGAATTATATCTTTACTTTTCTATATTGTCAATGGCGACGCCAAGACTCAATCCATGTGATACACCCCACAAGAACACCAATTGGCGCAGTAACTGAATGTGTAAATATCTTTGTGCATCATTCTAAAAGCACCCAAGAACCAAATCTCTCACTCACGTCCGTTTATCAGGTAGCACTGGCCAGCGAGGCGTAGATCATCTGTTATACAGATATTTGCAACCCGGGCTATACACAAACCGCGCTATATCTCTTATAGCGCCGGCAAACATAAACTAGATATGTTAGCGCGAATATAGTAGAATTAAGTAAATACGATAGGCTTACACGGGATAAAGCCTTGAGGCTATACAGCGTGCCGTTTTAGTAAATTTTCGCTCCGCGGCCCAACCACATCAGTATTTAACACGGTGTTAAATAATCTAACAAAAGAGGTTAACGTCAGATGCATGATATTACGCCCATAAAAAAGAGCGATCAGAGCTATGTCACCGACCAGGTTTTCAAGGCTCTAAAAACGAAACTTGAGAGCATGGAGTGGCTCCCCGGCGACCGCCTGCCGTCAGAAAATTACTTGGCGGAAAGCTTCGGCGTGAGCCGCATGTCGGTGCGTACGGCATTGCAAAAGCTTAGCGCGCTGGGTATGGTGGAAACAAAAAACGGCGGCGGTACTTATATTAAAAAGTTTGATTTATCAAAAATGATTGATCACGTCTCAGGAATTATGGCTAATAACATTACGTATGAGGATATCAGCACATTTCGGAACGTCGTGGAAATCACATCTTTCAACTTGCTGCGTGGCAAGAAAATTAATACGCAGGATATTACCGTATTGGAAAAATACTGCAGCCGTATGGAAAAAGCGGCTCAGCAAAAAAATCTTGTTAATTTCTCCAAAGAAGATTATGAGTTCCATTTCCAGATATGCAAGATGGGTGGAAACGGACTTTTTATATATTCATACGAAATGTCTAAAATGATCATTATAGAATACTTCAAGAAGCATTACGATCCAAGGGTGTTTAATAAGGAAACGGGCTATATCCACGGCCCTGATTATGATTATTATAGTAATTGCATTTCGAGACACCACGCAATAATCGAAGCACTCAAAAATGCAGATATTGACGAATGCATACGCCTGACGAATCAACTTACAGCTCACGGATAAACTATAGCTCCCCCCACCTAACCGCTCGATCCGGCTTGAATAACCGCAACAGGTTATCCCGCTCCTCGAACAGACATCGGCACATGGCTGTCGCAGTTCCGGTTATAGCATTATTCCTTATAACCCGCATAACCTAGTGCGCTGATTTAACATGGTCGCCACAAAAGTAGAGATATAAAGCACGGATTCTGTAAGCCGGGATATCGGCCGGCAGAATCCTTCTTGTGCTCAACGCCCTTCTAAATGTCAGAAGGCTTATCTGTATTACAGATATTCATCTGATATTGCTTCATTATAAGCGAAGAGTGTGTGTCGTAACATACTTTCAATAAATGAAATTTCCATAATTGCAACCTATAACTATTGACAACAACAGATGTGTAGCTTTATAGTAATAGCAAAGCAAACCTGTCATACAGCATTACGGTGCCGAAAGGATCTTAGAGCATGAAAATAACAAGAATTGAGGTTTTTCAGTTCCGCAGTGACGAAAAGATTAATTTCAAGCCGGTCGGTTGCCGGATTTACACGGACGAAGGCCTGTATGGCGATGGAGAGGCCGCCTTGTCTTACGGTGTCGCCAAAACGGCAGCCGTAGGTATGATCCGGGATTTAGCACAGCTTGTTATAGGTATGAACCCGCTGGACAATGAAATAATCTGGGACAAGCTGCATAAATCAACGTTTTGGGGTCAAAACGGCGGACCGGTAATTTTCGCAGGCATGTCGGCCATTGATATGGCTCTTTGGGATATAAAAGGCAAATATTTCAATGCACCCCTGTATTGTCTGCTGGGTGGAAAACGCAATGTGAAACTGCGCACTTATGCAAGCCAAATCCAGGTTGGCTGGGGAGATTTGGCCCGGCCCATGGTTACGCCGCAGGATTATGCCGAGGCTGCAAAAATATGCATTAAAGAAGGCTATGACGCCCTCAAGGCAGACTTCTTGTCTTTTGATGGCGCCGGTAACAAAATACCTTACGAAAAATGCATGTGTAAACTGAAATCAGAACTGCTTAATATGGCTCTGGATCGACTGGCTGCCGTGCGGGACGCAGTTGGGCCGGCTGTGGACATTATTATCGAAAATCATTCTAATTTGGACGCATTATCCGCAATACAATACGCCCTTGCAGCGGAGAAATTCAATATTTTGTATTTCGAGGAGCCAAACACGCCTTCGCCGAAAACGTTAAAGTACATATCCGAAAACATAAATATTCCGATAGCAAACGGCGAGCGTATTTACTCGCGTTGGCAGTACGCCCCGTATTTCGAAGATATGTCGATTCAGATCGCGCAACCGGATCTCGGGACATGCGGCGGCGTTACGGAAGGCAAAAAGATCTGTGATATGGCGCATACATATGATATAGCCGTTCAGCTTCACGCGTGCGGCAGCCCGATGAGTTCTACCGCGGCGCTGCATCTCGAATCGGTGATTCCCAACTTTATAATCCACGAGCATCACTTTTGCTTCACGAGACGCAGTAATATAGAGCTTTGTATAAACGATTATCAGCCCAAAAATGGTCAATTTGATATTCCGGAACGGCCGGGTATTGGCAACGAATGGTCAGAAAAAGCAATAGCAGAGTCCGAAAGATTCATTATCGAAGCCAATTAGCTTCAGCGCGTTGCTAAAATACGCTAATTTATTTGGAGGTTAGAAAATGACAAAGAACGAGAAGATCGAAAAAGCTGTACAAGCTGCTAAAGATGCCCAAATTAATGATGATGTTTGTGCAAGGAGCGTTCTTGTTGGTCTCAAGACCGTCTTCGACAAGATACCCGAGGAGATGGTGACCGCCGCAATGTCACTCGCCGGCGGAACGGGAAGCGCCTCGGGTTCCTGCGGCGCGTATTGCTGTGGCCTGATGGCTGTAGGCCTGTATTATAATGCTCCGGTGGCGGAGGAACGCGCTAATCCGGAACTCAAGAAAATTGGCTCCGCCAAATTCACGGAATATCGCGACCGGTTTCACAAGGAGATGGGTACGATCATGTGCCCGGATATCCACGAAAAAGTGTTTGGTCGGCGGTTTAAGCTCTATGAGCAGGCTGATCACGAAGCGTTTCTGTCTTTGCCAGGACATAATGTCAAATGCGCCGAAGTCGTCGGTGTAGCGGCCAGAATCGCCGCTGAGATGATTCTGGAAAAGGAGGAAGACACAACAGTATGAATATGGTTGAGAATAATTCATCATACAGCCAAGGGCTACGCGAAATGCTGCTGCTACGGTACGAGCCGATTGCCATTAAGCTGATCAGTGATGAAAAAGATATCCCGGCAGACGCCATCCATCCCATGCGCGATTTAAATAAGCACATGGCGCTTTGTCAGGCGTTCGCGATGACCCGGCGGAACAAAAAGACAATCTATATGGACAAAACCTCGGAATGGTGCTGGAATCCGCTTATAGGCTTCGGTTTTGTTGATGGGCAGCCGGGGTCCAAAGCGTTTGATGTTGTCTGCAAAAACCTCGGTATAGCGGATGAAAAAGCGGCGAAGGAATTCTTTGCCGAATTTCCAACGCTGCCGAAAGGGTCCTATATTGGAATTGTTACAGCGCCGCTGAGCAACTGTACTTACAAACCGGATATCGTTTTAATTTACTGTAATAACGCCCAACTCCGCAGCCTTCTATGGGCGATAAAAAATGTGACCGGGAAGATCGTGAATACCAATATGGACGCGATTGATTCCTGTGTTTACGCCTGTATCCCAACCATAAAGACAGGAGAATACCGGGTGACAATCCCCGATGTCGGCGAGTACGAACGCGCCTCAGCAGATGAGAACGAGATTATACTGTCTGTTCCGGGCGAGAAGATAGAAGAGCTACTGCAAGGCCTTCACTCTTTTTATGACCGAGGTATGGGATATGCGCAGCTGTCCAAAGAGATGCAGCTGGACTTTACGCGGCCGCCTTTCTATAACGAGCTTTTTGACATTTGGGGGCTGGATCAAGGGGAAAACTGGACGAGATAGACCGCCCAATCACATTCAATTCTATAAATATTATTGTACCATGCGGGCCTTGGCAGTACTGCAAGACGCCGCCAAAATGCCGAAAACATGTGTTTTCGGCACTTCAGGCTGTAGACAAAGCCGCTTTCGGGTTCGCCCCGAAAGCGGCTTTGAGCAAATTCGGCAACGAAACAAAGAAATATGTGATAAATGAAGAATTTGGGAAGAATCCCCACTGGCCTTTCCAGCGTAACTTTGATTTAAGCATGGTGAGCGCGGCTTTCCATCCACGCTTTTCCAAACAGCTGACGCGCAAAAGAGGGCGTTTGAATATGGTAAGAAAATTGCCAGTTTAATAACAGATACCTAATCAACAGAGAATTTTATATAACATATCGGTTAATCAGCTGATTCTAAAATATGAAACTGGAGCCCAGGCAGCTATTAATGCTAGCTTAATTTGATCAGCAGTACTCTATCGAATACCGCAAAATAAAGTTATTCAAGCGCCTGATCTTGCATTGCAAATTAACCACAAAACCTTCTTTAGTATTGTGGTTAATTACTTATTTATAGATATGATTTATCTTCTATTGCTAAAAACACTCTTCAAAAGAGTGACTTGGGAAATAGTCATTTAACTCAAGTATATAATCAAAAATTGCAAAAAGATACATCTGTTCGCTATCACTTATCTCCGCATCTACATTATGTATATCAATCATATAATGAGAATCTGGTTTTTTAGAACGGCCGCCCACTCCATTGCTGCAACCGCCAATGCAGTTCAGCGCATCAAGCAGTACCGGAAAACTCATGTTTTTTTCTCTCGTAACTAAGTCGAGATAGTTGTATACGTCACTTTGGCTTTTTGTATTTTCAAGTTTAATTCGTGAATCAATAAAGCCAATGCAGCCCATTAATCGCATAGTGGTCTCGGGACGACCAACTAATGTCATATGTGCTTGACCTGATGCGACAGTAATATCGTCAAATTCAAAGTCATCCTCCGGAATAGAAATGCCGTATGCTTTCAGGTAATCTGCCAGTCTTTGAAACGTTACATTGTAACTCACACTATTCGATTTCTTGAATTCATCAGCCTTGGCGGGACAGGGGGTTAGCGCGGCGATTTTCTCCGGCAACTTAAGGGTTTTCTTTAAATATACAGCCGTGCATAATATCGGACTTAAAACCGGCGAGAGCTTATCGAGCAATTCTGGACAGTATTTTTCAATATACCTAACGATGGGCGGGCAGGGTTGTGTTATCAGCGCTGCTTGATTATTTCGCTCAATAAATCTTAAATGGGCCCATGTGCAAATCTTAATACCAAGCGAGACATTCACAGTGGTGGATACACCCCGGGTTTTGAGCCAGGCCAGAATCCCTTTCCAATTCGAGAAATTGGTAATGAAAGCTGGTGCTACAATTAGGGCAATTGGCTCTCCCTTTTCGAGATCATCAAAAAACAGCTCTGTGTCATCATTATAGTAACGTGCATTATATGGGCAAGCTCTCAGACAAGCACCGCAAGCAATGCATTTCTGAGAGTCAATACGTATTTTCTGTACACCGTTGTCGACAGAGATAATATTTGCTTCTCCCACAGGGCATACGCCGACGCATTTGAAACAGCCCCGGCATTTGTCTTCGTCAGTATTTATTATCTGCTTCATAAGTGCCTTTCACTGTCGCAAATCACACCTGATTATCACTTGAGTCACCGTCAATACTGGTTATTACCGCCGTTAGCTTCTCGAAGGGCTGATAATCAACATGTACGTCCGTCCAGATTCCGAACAATTGGCTGTCCCGGTCGTTTAGATGCTCAATGAGGAGCGATTCGGTAATATGACTGCCTTCATCCACCTCAACGTGTAGCTCGTTGACCTTAACAATTGAGTTTCGACGGCAGATTTCGGCAATCGATTCGTAGATTTTTTCAATCAGGTGGGTATCATGCACGTGTCGCCGCCTCCTTCATTTCCAATATCGCATTAAACACATCATTACAAATCTGATCGAACAGATCCCGGAGTTCTTTGCTCAGATCAAAGCCAAAACCAATCTCTGATGCTTCAATACCGATGAAGTAGCCGTGTATGTCCGGATAATTCAACGGCAAAGCATCAAACAGACTAAAATCATGCTGCGAATGAAGTTTACTACGGCTTTTTTTGGCATCCTGCAATGGAACGATTTCAATACTTCCCGGTTCTTTCTCCTGCATCATAGAATCAACAATGACTAGAAAATCGTCCGGTAGTATTTCATCCAGGCAGTATTGGACGTCCGTCTCTCCAATTATTATGGCAATATCATGTTCCTGCAGTTCAATTTTTATGGCATTGGCGACTCTTGCACCGATACCATCATCCATCATAATCAAGTTACCGATACCGACCACGAGCATTCTCTTCATGGCACAACCTTAATGGATTTGACGAGATTGCCCTTGGAATACACATGCGTAGCACAGGAGACACAGGGATCGAAGGACCGAATGATTCTCCCCAGCTCAACCGGACTGTCAACGTCATCGATGCCTGTGCCGATCAGTGCCCGCTCGCAGGGGCCCGGCAGATTATCCTGGCCGCGCGTTGAAAGATTCCACGTTGACGGCGTGATGATCTGATAAAGTGAAATAACGCCGTTTTCGATCTTCAGCCAGTGCCCCAGGGCACCTCGTGTTGTATCGGTTAACCCCGCGCCGTATGCGCTTTGCGGAACCTCATATTCCCTTTGAACATCAATACCCAGAGCGAGATTGTTTAAGAGTGTCAAAATGATATCTGTCAGCTTCTTCGCTTCCAGTACCCGCGCCAGTGTCCGGTCCATGGTTGAAATGCCATTTCTGTAGTCGCCGCAAAGCCACATTCTCGCCAGCGGACCGACTTCATAAGGAATCCCACCGTATCTCGGCGCTTTGACCCAGGAGTAACCGCCGCTTTTGTTCATATCAGGTTCGGGTACGGTTTCCATGGGGGTATAGGTCTCTTTTTTTGCTGCATACCACGAAGAATGGATGTTTTCAGTAATCTCATCAGGGTTAAATGCGCGTAATACACCGTTGCTGTAAACCAAGGGATCGACAAACAGTGTTCCGAGTTTTTCATACCGGTCAAAGCAGCCGTAGCTTAATAGGTTGCCGTAGCCCTGTCCGTTTTCAAAGTAATCCTTGTAGTATTCCGCAATTATGTATGCGTCGGGGATCATTTTGCTGATGATAAATTGTCTGATACCCTGCGCAAGTGTTTTAAGGTTAGTAACGTTTTCGATTGTCGCCTGTGACGTCGCCCCGCCGATGAATACCCCATGGTTATGGGGCGCTTTACCCCCCAGAATTGCCAACATTTCATGTGCATTTCGGCTAAACACTAGCGAGTCGAAGTAGTGCTGCACAAGCAGGTCATTTTTCTCCTTCGGCAGCCTGTAATCGTTATGATCCGTTTCAAAAAGCGTATTGCCCTCAGGGAGCATGATGAAATCCGGCAGCGTGTACTGATAAAAATGCCGGATATGATTCTGTAAAAACTCGCAGGCATGGATGACATCCCGCAGATATCTGCCTTGCGGAGAGACAACGATACCCAGGGCATCCTCAAGGGCAAGGGAGGACGCAATGGAGTGCGCCGTTGAACAGATGCCGCAAATCCGCTGGGTGAAATACACGGCGTCCAAGGGGTTTCGCCCCTCCAGCATTTTCTCAAAGCCTCGAAACAGCAGTCCTTCCGTTCTGGCATCCATCACCAGGTTGTTGTCGATAACAGCGTCGATTTCCAGAAATCCGCTGATCCGAGTAACCGGGTTAATAACTACGCGTTTCGTTTCAGTCACTCCTTTCGGGTCGTGTCATAGCTGATAAAGGGCTCCATCTTGTCCGGGAATCCAAACATGGCGCAGCCGATGCACGGCGAGTTATCGCCGATGGGCCAGTTAACCCGGTCGTTCCACTTCCGAATCGGGCAATCCACCCTCGTTACAGGCCCCCGGCACCCCAGCTTGAACATACAGGTCTTTTCGCCGAGCCGAGACGCAAATACCCCTTGATCAAAAAACGGCCTGCGGGGGCAGATGTCATGGATCAAGGTGCTGTAGAACATAAGCGGCCTGTTACTTGAATCCAAGGCCGGTTCGCCGAACAGCAGGATGTATGCAAGCGTTCCCAAAAACCAGTCCGGGTGACAAGGGCACCCCGGCAGCCGGATAACCTTTCTCTTAAGCAGACTTTGAATTGGTACGCAGTCCGCCGGATTTGGCCGCGCCGCAGAGATTCCGCCGCTTGACGCACAGGTTCCTACCGCGACGACATACGCTGCCTTTTCACCGAGCTTTTTAATGGCGTCAAGAGCTGTTACTGGCTGGCCCTGATATCTGCCAATAATGTTATATAGCCCGTTGTTTTTTGTTGAGACAGCCCCCTCGACGGCTAAAACGAAGTCACTGCCAAGCACCCCGAAAAGCTTTTCCATGGCAAGCTCACCTTCGGCAGCCATCAGGCTATTATCATAAATAAAGTTGACCATCTGTGTGGCAAGCTGCTTGAAATTGGGATCAGCCCCGTCCAGGAGAGATATAATATTGCCCGAGCATCCGGTGAGCTCGAGCCATATCAGATTGCCTTTTTCGATTTTCTTTTGGTTGATGGCGTCAATCGCCTTATGTACAAGCACGGAAGCTGTTTCCAGCCTCATTTTTATGTTTGTACAGTTGTTATTCATGTCGCTCATCCCGCTATCTTCCCAACAACTTTTAGTCGGCTCAGGATCGGCTGGCCGGCATGACAGGACGCAAATTCGCTCGTCAGGTCCCTGCCAGCGGTCAGCCCGAAATGCGTGGCGGCCGCCCACCCCGCATTGTTTGTCACATCATACACCGTTCCGTTAACGGCCACATAGGCCGGATTCCCGTCTCTGCCGTTATACGCCGACAGTTCGGCGATTGAAAATGTTCTGGCCGCGTTGAGCTGTTGGCTGTTTGTGCCGGTGCCAGAAGGCGCATATCTTTCATTTTGGAAGCTCTGAACCAGCATGGTAAGATTGGACATATTCCTGCGGAGTCGGTTCAGCAGCATATTCTTTGTGCAGACGTTACAGGTTACATATAAACTGTCGATAGTGTCCTGCATATCGCTGATGTTGTTTTTAATCAAATTTATGAATATCTCGCGGTCGTTCATGCAAAATGCTCCTAACATATGTATTCTTGGTTAATACAGTATATTCTTAGAAACATTATGTGTTTTACCTTTTTAGCGGTATCCATCATATGAGGGCATGGTCTCAGAATGGTAGAAATAATTGATTTATCTGGGTTGGAGAAAATAAAAAATATTTCCCATAAAATGCCTTTTGTTTTTGCTTCAAAGTGTCTTTGGCATATGAGACGAGCGTTGCTCTTCTCCGCAACTGAATATTGGTTGGTAAATGTAGGTTTGCAGCGGAAAGAACTGCAATGTTGTACAGTAAGCGCACCGCCGCAGGTCTGAAAAGGACCTGCGGCGGCGCGTTTTAGCACGTTGTCGGCGTGGATAAAAACTACCGAAAATACGGCAATGCTTCCCGTATTATCTCGGATTTTACGGGGAGCGTTCCGGCCTTCAGCCACGGCGCTCCCCGTTACCCCATCGTGTTATCTCAAAATTTTCCCTCACAAATCCCGCCGTTACTCGCTCCTTTTGGCAGTTTCGTGATAACCAAATGTAACCAGAATTCTTGATATAACCATTTACCGCTCAGTCCTGAATTCTTCTTTTTCCCTTGCCGACTGCGGAATGGTCACCGTATACCGTGTTTCAAAGAATCAGCTTATCGACTTCTCCATTCATGATGCAAGGTAAGAACTGCCGGATATTCTCAACAGGCCAGTTCCACCACTGGGTCTGCTGTAATTTCCGAATGGTTTTTTCATCAAAGCGTTTTTTGATTGCCTTCGCGGGAGTGCCGCCGACGATCGTATACGGTGGAACGTCCTTTGTCACGACCGCTCTTGCTCCGATAATCGCGCCGTCACCGATGTGAACGCCGGATAAAATCACAGCTTCATATCCGATCCAAACGTCGTTGTCGACAACGATATCGCCTTTGTTGTCCCATGCGGACGCGACATTCTTAATATCCAGATCCCAATCTTCAAAGAATATGGGGAACGGATAGTTTGAGAGTGATTTTTGCGTGTGATTGGCGCTGGTAAACAGGAACTTTGCCCCGCAGGCGATGGAACAGAACTTGCCGATGATCAGCCGGTCATGATTGACCGGATAGTGATACAGCACGTTGTTCTTCTCAAACTGCGTGGGATCGGAAACAAAATCGTTATACATCGTATAGTCGCCGACGATGATATTGGGGTTTGTAACGACGCTTTTCAGGTATACAGTTTCGAAGTCATTGGTTCGCGGATATGTTTTATCAGCCGGAATAGTCATGATAACCTCCCAAGTTTATTTTTTTACTCAGCTATTCCAGCAGCTGCAATGCATCGTTTCACTTTACCACCACCCCCGTATAATATGGACAAATCAAAGCTTAATAAGGTTAATTTCTACTTAATTTGATTTTCACCGTACTGAACACAGCCAGATGTGTGAGGCAGGATTTTGAGCAACTCCAAGGCCTCCGGCGCTTTGGCGTACTCCTTCGCGAGCTATCGCAGGTCCGGAGTACGGACGCCGATGACGGTTTGCGGGTTTTACCGTCGGCATGCGCTCACACCGGAACTCTTTGTGTTTCAGATCCTGCAGCTCAAACGTGCGGCGCTGGGTGCAATACGATCCATATTGTTTCACCCTTCACTATCTGAATGTTGTTAATCATAGGATACTTGCAACGCAATATGTGCAGGTAATTATTTCGGTAATCTCCACCAAAGGGTATCTTCTTCCTTGTGTTTTCTGAATCCACAACTCGCCAATACTTTCTGAGACGCATAACCATCGAGATCAGTTTCAGCCATTACTGCTGAAACGCCATTTTGTTCTAATGCCCATTCGCACATAGCTTTTACGGCTTCCGTCATGTAACCATTATGTTCGTACTTTTTCCCTAAACCATACCCGATTTCGACTTCGCCGCTTTCGTTTGGAACATCTTTGAAGTCTGCTGAGCCTACCACAATTCGATCTTCCTTGCGGATCAAGAAAAAGAAGCTATGCCAGACGTAATTATCGCTATCCTTCAGGGTCATTTCGTACTGACATCTTATAATATCAAGAAAAAAGCCTTCCACCGGCTCTGCTCTGTAAATACAGTTTAGTTCTCTTTCTATTGCAGAGATATCTTCCATCCATAATATTAGCTGACGGGAGGTCAGCGGCACCAGTTCCAAGCGTTCAGTTTGTATTTTCATTTTACCACCTTTATATGCCCAGGCGAATGTCCCGGCGTATGTATAGCCCCTTTATCGTACGCCCGCCGATGTCGATTACATCAGCGGCTCAGCCCGGCTATGCCTTGATACATATATTCCATAAACTAAAAAATATTTGAATTTCATTATCTTTTTACCGGTATACGTTTCTCCAGATAAACTAACCTCCAGTCAGGAAAAATATCATTTTCCTGAAATTTTACATAGCCCATCTTCTCATATAGTTTTATATTCTTTATGCTTTTATCGCTTGTATATAATTCATATCTCGGTTGGGGGCATACCTTTTCGATTTCCGTCAGTAATTGAGTACCTATACCTTTTCCCTGATATTCAGGATTCACCATTAATTTACCAACCAGCAGGGTGTTTCCTTCAATATGACCTCGGACTGAACCGATAATATATCCTTCATTATTGACTGCTTTTAAAATGATACCGTTCCGAAATTCTTGTTCAAGTTCCTCAAGAGTTTCTTTTAGCGGTTGTATTGTATAATCATTGAGCAATTCAGCTTCGCTCTTATAAGCCAAGTATTGTAATTCAAGTATTAGAACCAGATCTGTCATTTCCGCTTTTAAAATTAACATAGCGCTATCTCCTTCAAAAAATTCACGCAAAATGATCATTTGTTCTCCATCAACAGGGCTCGTTTTTTATGGTGATATGATACTATTTTACTCCAGCTTCGATGCTCTTGTATATCTGCTCTTTGTACAAAGCATACAGCGGTACTGCTGGATTGGATTTTGCTCAAAGTAATTTTATGTCCAAACAAATAAGACTAACGGTAGATATTGACATAGAGCGACATGTAATGTATGATCCAAGCATAGAACGAACATTCATTTTGTGCTTGAAAGGTGATTTAATAATGTATAAAACATCAAAGGATACCCAAAAACGCAAGGAAGCCAAGAGACAGTTGATTCTGGATACTGCCGTGAAGGTTTTCGCCGCTAAGGGTTACCATAATACGACAGTGAAAGATATTGTGGATGAAGCGGCTGTTTCAGTGGGCAGTTTCTATTTTTATTTCAAGAGTAAAGAGGATTTGTTTACCGAGCTTTATATGAGCATCACAGAAAAATTTCATACCGAAACTATGCGCGTTTTGGATGTGGAAAACTTTCCGCTGCTCAAAAATTTCACTCGGGTAATGATGGCAAATCTTTGGCTGTATGAGCAAAACCGTGATATCTCCAAGATAATGCTTTTAGAGGCCGCAGTAATCAATCCAGATTTTCAGAAGATTAGAAAAGACAGCATAAAAGAATCCGCACAAACCATGGCGTCATGGTTTGAACGGTTTAAACTGCATAATCCGGTCAACATTCCGGACTCAAGGATTGCCGCTCTTATTTACGCAGGCTCATACTACTATCTTATCAATGACTGGTTGGAATTCGACGCAGGCATTCCTCTTACGGACTATGGCTATGCGTTTTGCGTTTATAACCTTCAGGCGCTGAAAATTCCCTTTGAAGAGATAGCAGTCAAAGCGTATATTGATGAAGTTCTGAAAGAGCTGGAGCAGCCAGATGAAGAAATGGATCAGAAAGAAGAAAAGCGTTTTGAATGATAATTTTGGTAAAGATCTCACAACAAGCAGTATTTCAAAGAACCTGATTCAATTTGCATTACCCATTTTAATCGGGAACCTCCTGTCAACGGGATACAGCGTTATCAATACAATGTGGGTTGGAAATCTGATTGGTAAAGATGCGGTCGGCGCTGTGGCAGTCAGTTTTCCTGTTTTTTTGGGTATGGTTGCACTTTGCTCCGGTGCAACGCTGGCCACATCCGTTTTGATTTCAAAGGAGTATGGCGCAAAGGATCATGCGCAAATACAAAGAATCGTTAACAATTCATGGACTGTGGGCATTATCATTATTTTGGTCATCTCTGTGAGCGGTCTGCTGTTTTGTGAAGAAATATTGACGCTGCTGAAAACACCGCCTGAAATGATGTCTATGGCAAGCGGTTATTTACGCATTATGATTATAAATTTCGCCGGGTTGTATTTGTCGTATTTAATTTCCTCAATATTGCGCGGCGTGGGAGATACAGTTGTTCCCATGATCTGCATCATTGTTTCCACTGCCGTGAATGCTGTGCTGGACCCCTTATTAATCTTGGGTATCGGGCCGTTTCCCAAGTTAGGGCTGAACGGTTCGGCTTATTCCGACTTGATCGCCACTACTGTTACGATTGCGCTGGGAGTGGTTTATATGGTTGGCAAGTATAAAAACGAACCTGTAAACCCAACGAGACTTTTATTTGAAAAAGATATGATTTCCGTAATTTTGAAAATAGGCTTACCCTCATTTGTTCAGCAAATGCTGGTTTCTGTTGGCTATGCGTTTATCACTGTTTTTGTTAACCGTTTTAGTTCTGCTTCCATCGCTGCTTTTGGCATTGGAAGTAAAATTGATGCCATTGCCGCCATGCCTGCAATGGCTTTGATGATGGCCGCTTCTGCTTTGACCGCACAGAATATAGGGGCCGGAAAACCCGAGCGGATAAAAACTATCCTCAAATCCGGAATCTTAGTTAACATCCCGGTTATTTTGATGATTTCCATATTATGTGTTGCTTTTCCGCAGGGAATCATGAAAGCTTTTGTTAAAGACCCCGAGGTCATACGGGTTGGTATTGATTATCTGAGGATCGTGGGGGGCGGGTACCTTTTCTTCACTGTGTTTTATGTATCCAACGGCATTATTAATGGAGCGGGTAAAACGCTGCCAACTATGCTTCTTTCCTTCATATCTCTTTGTGTTGTTCGGGTCCCTCTGGCAGGAATGTTGTCAGGCACCAACCTGGGCATTCATGGCATCTGGATTGCCATCGTAATCAGTTTTGCCGCTAGCACAATAAATAGCCTTGTATATTACAGATGGGGACAATGGCGCAGAGGGGTTTCCTATATAGCTCATGTTAAATCTGATTAGTAGCTTAACGGCGCGTTTAAAATGTGAAATGCCCGAGTAAAACGAGGTTTTCTTATGGCAGTCGAACTATATTTTTATTAGAACATCAAAAAAAGAGAAGAGGTACGGCTCATGGATCCTGCGAAAAGAAAAGAACTGAAAAACGCCTATAATAATAAGGCCACTGTTGGCGGTATCTACTGCATTCAATGCAGCGGCAATCACCGCAGATGGATAAAGTCCACAGAAGATATTGTGAGTCAGAAAAATAGATTTGCGTTTGCGATTTCGACGAGTTCCTGCCCGATACCGGCAATGCGTAAGGAATGGTCTGAATACGGGGCACAATCATTTTCCTTTGCCATTCTCGAAGAACTAAAAAAGAAGGAAAGCCAAACGGCAAAGGAGTTCTCAGATGAACTCGAAATTCTCCTTGAAATATGGCTTGAAAACTATAGTCACAACACTTTTTGATGAAAGGGCGTATCAAATGGAACCCAAAATCAAGCTCAAACAATTCGGTCAACAAGATTGTAGCGCATAATGTTGTTTGCTTGTTCATAAATTCACCCGCCTTTATTTAGTACTCAAAAATAACAGTTCTAAATAAAACCAACATGCCAGCGGTCTATTTGAATGTCAATACTCTCACAGCGAATTTCACACATACGTCGAAATTCTACACGAAATATAAAAGAAGTCCCATCAATCTACGGGACTTCCAATTGGCATGAATTTTTCAAATTCCGATTTAACTTACAGCAAACGTCCGACCAGATTTGACATCTCATCGGAAGGCTCGACGCAGCCTTCCTTTAGCCATTTGTGAAAAATGCTGATGCAGCCTGCGGTTCGGTATTCCTTGATATAATCCTTCGTTCGCGCATCCAGCGTGTTGTCGTTATTTCGTGATGATACGATCTGTGATAATTCGATGATATCCTCTTGAAACAAATAGTCGCTGTTTTCGCCCAGCAGCACTTGAAACAGCTCTGAATTCTCTTTGGCGTATTCAAAAATGCGGGTCATCACAAACGCAGGCGCCTTGTTGTCTAAGCTCTCCGGCAGCACTTTATCGAGATACCGTCGGAGGTTGTCCATAACCTCTTCCTCCACCTGATGCAACAGGTCGGTCTGGTCTTTGTAGTGTGCATAGAAGGTGCTTCGGTTAATGTCGGCCAACTCACACAGGGCTTTAACGGAAATAGTGGAAAAATGTTGCTGCATCATCAACTTCACCAGAGCGTTTTTCAACACTTGCTTGGTGTTTTTAATGCGACGATCCAGTTTATCTTTGTTCATTGTGTCAAACTCCTGTGAATTTTTTATTACTATCCAACATCAAAAAGGTGTTGTGTCGGAATTAAAACACTTCATTCATTTTTTATCGGTTGTAATCCAACACTGTGTTTATTATAATGCAACTCGATTTAAAATTCAATGTGTTGTTGGACAAGGGGAAGTCTATGGAGAACCTAGCGAGCAGAATCATCAAACATAAGAAACTGATCATTGCGCTTTTTCTGGCGTTCGCGGCCGTCTTTGGTTTCTTAAGCCGTTTTGTCAGCGTCAATTACAATATGGTGGATTATCTACCATCCAGTGCGCCGTCCACAAAGGCTCTGGACATCATGGAAGAAGAGTTCTCGCAAGCCATGCCCAACGCAAGCGTCATGGTCAAAAACATCTCCCTCACCGAAGCGCTGGTTTATAAGGCCAATCTGGCTGCGATAGACGGTGTCACGCAAGTAATGTGGCTGGATGACATGATCGACATCAGACAGCCGCTTGAGATGGCGGACCCGGATACTGTGGAAAGCTTCTATAAAGACGGAAGCGCGCTATTTTCTGTCACCATCGAAAAGGGCATGGAGAATCCGGCGTGCGAGGCGATACTAAACCTGATTGGCGAGGACAACGCGCTGACAGGCGAAGCTCCCGCACTGGTAAAGCAGCAAACTTCCGGCAAATCCGAGATTGTGAACGCAATGATGATACTGTTGCCTATCATCATTATCATATTGCTACTTTCCACCACATCATGGATTGAGCCGCTGTTATTTTTTGGGGTCATCGGCGTAGCTATCGTTATCAATACGGGCACCAACATCTTTCTTGGCAACGTGTCGTTTATCACAAACGCCGTGACGCCGATACTACAGCTGGCCTGTTCGTTGGATTACGCGATATTCCTGCTGCACAGCTTTGCTGAAAACCGCAAGAAATATCTCAATACAGAGGAAGCAATGAAGCACTCTGTTAAGGAGTCAATACCCACCGTTGCGGCCAGCGCCATGACGACATTGTTCGGTTTCCTCGCGCTGGTGTTTATGGATTTCGGCATTGGCGCGGACCTGGGCATCAATCTCGCTAAGGGTATTGTTCTCAGCTTTATATCCGTCATGGTGCTCCTGCCTGCATTGACGCTGAGTGTCTACAAGCTGATAGACAAAACCAGTCACCGCGCGCTGCTGCCCAGCTTCAAAAACGTGAACAAGGTACTGTCGAAATTAGCCATACCCGCTGTTGTGGCGGTCGTTCTCATCCTCGTACCCGCCTTTTTTGGACAAGGGCATACCCACTTTACATACAGCGACAACAATGACGATATCACTACCCGCTCCGGGCGGGACAGTGTTGCAATTGGGGAGGAATTCGGCAAATCCACCGTTGTAGCGCTGCTGGTGCCGCGGGGCGATGTCGCCAAAGAGCTTGAGCTATGCACCGAACTTAAAACGCTCGACCACGTGACAGGCGTCACGTCTTACGCGTCTACCGTCGGCACGGCAATACCCACCCAGTTTGTAGGCAGCGATATCTTGGACAAGTTTTACTCAGACAATTACGCGCGCATCATCATTTACACCGATACGCCGTCGGAGGGTGAGATAGCTTTTACCACGGTGGACAGCATTGGCGAGAAGGCCGGCACGTACTACGGGGACGAGGTGTATATGGCGGGCGCCAGCGCCAACACCAACGACATGAAGAGCGTCGTTGAGCACGATAAAAGCATCGTCAACCTGCTGGCCGTCCTCGCCATATTCATTGTGCTGCTGCTCACGTTCCGGTCAGCGTTGCTGCCGCTGATACTGCTGCTGACAATCGAGACGGGCATCTGGATCAACCTTGCGATACCGTACTTCAGCGGCATTTCTATCTTCTTCATGGGATATCTCATCATCAGCTCGGTGCAGCTGGGCGCCACGGTGGACTATGCGATACTGCTGTCTACCAACTACATGCGACAAAGACGCCTGCTGCCCAAGCGTGAGGCCATAAGCGCGGCTCTTGGACAGTCTTTCCGGCCGATACTGATTTCGGGATCTATACTCGCGACGGCGGGCTTCACGCTGTCCGCCACATCATCTACCCAAATGATTTATGAAATGGGGATGTTGGTAGGTCGCGGTGCGCTGCTGTCCATGGGTATGGTCGTCTGTTTCCTGCCTGCCTTGCTGGTATTATTGGACAGCGCCATTGCAAAAACAACGCTTAAATGCAATTTTTATAATGAAAAGAAAGAGACTATTTTGGAGGAACATCATGAATAGACTATTTAAAGCCGCCGTTTCCGCAGGCCTTGCGGTCATGTTGATACTGCTATCCATAGCTCCTGGCCTCGCGGTATCGGCATCAGAGGATGCGGCAACTGTGGAGAGCAAAAACGAAGCGGTGTACGCCACGCTGGGCGCGTCTGGAGTTGTGAACTCAGTATACGTGGTCAACCAGTTTGAGCTGATGAAAGCAGGTAATGTCTCGGACCATGGCCGCTACACCGCTGTCACAAACCTGACCAACACGGAACCGGTGACGGAACAGGGAGACACCGTCACGTTCACCTCCGGCAAGGGCAATTTTTACTATCAGGGCGACCTGGCAAGCACTGAATTGCCGTGGATCATCGGAATCTCGTACACTCTGGACGGTAAGCCTATCGCGCCGGACGCTCTCGCGGGACAGTCGGGACAGGTGGAGATCCATATCACAACGCGGCAGAACGTGAACGTGAACGCTGTGTTTTACGAGAACTACATGCTGCAGATTGCGCTCAAGCTGGACAGTGATAAATGCCATAATATCAGCGCGCCCGACGCGACGATCGCCATCGCGGGCAAAAACACATCCGTCAACTTTACGGTGATGCCAAAGAAGGACGCGGATATCACGGTGAATGCTGCGGTTACGGATTTCACCATGGACGGCATACAGATATCGGGCATTCCCCTCTCTCTGAGCATGGACCTCTCTGAGGCGGACGATATGATCAGCAATTTTGAGAAGCTGGCCGATGGTATCGCCACGCTCAACGACGGCGTGAGTGATT
The DNA here is from genome assembly GCA_963675425.1 of uncultured Sporobacter sp. Lineage (GTDB taxonomy): Bacteria > Bacillota > Clostridia > Oscillospirales > Oscillospiraceae > Sporobacter. Next base: position 4,578,430 of record OY776214.1, read on the forward strand.
TGTCTGACGGCACGTCCAAGCTCAATGACGGAGCGGGTTCACTGAAGGATGGCTCCGCCAATATCCAAGGCGGACTCACACAGCTCAGCGATAATTCCGGCCAACTGGTAGCGGCATCCGAGCAGATCAAGAACGCACTGTCCCAGATCTCGTCGTCGTTAAACAGCGCTGGCAGTTTTAGTCCGGTGGACATGGCGGCTTTGCCGGACAGTCTCTCCCAGCTCGCGACGGCCTTGTGCGGCATATCCAGCGGTCTAACGCAGATGAACGAGGACTATGCGTCTGCCTACGCGTCTCTGGCAACCGCGATAAACGCCCTTCTCGACACGACCGTATCTTCGGAACAGCTGGACGCATTATATGCAGCCACCGATGAAAGTCAGCATGGTGTTCTGGATACGCTGGCGGATGCGTACGCGGCGGGGCGCGCTGTCAAAAACGCCTACAACGACGGTAAAAAAGCGTTTGACGCTGTTGGGACGACATCCGCAACGTTGGCAGGCTCCATAGACGGCATTGCGGATACGCTGAACACTATGTCGACGCAAATCAGTGAAATGCTCTCCGGTTCGGGCATCGACCAATTGGGCAATCTGACCACAGGGCTGACGACACTATCCGACCAGTATGCCGGCTTCCATGACGGGTTGGCCGGTTTTATGGGCGGCGTGGTTCAAATGGCCGACGGCTACACGGCGTTTCACAACGGTTTGTCAAAGTTCGCGAGTGGTGTAGATGATCTTGACACCGGCGTACATAAGCTGCATGACGGCACGTGTGAGCTGCGCGACGAAACGGAAAACCTTCCTGACGAAGTACAGTCCAAGATCGACGAGTTGACGGCGGAGTACAGCGGCGACGATTTTCAGCCTGTCTCCTTTGTCTCTGAGCAGAACATGAATATCGGGCTGGTGCAGTTTGTTTTGAAATGCGACGGTATTGTGAAGCCGGAAGAAACAGCGGCCGCTCCGGTTAACGAAAGCAATGAAACCTTCTGGGATCGGTTCATCGCTCTTTTTAAGGGCATTTAGACAGACGCCTTGTCTACGTTCGTGTCAGCAAGTCAATCGTTTGTGTTGCAATGAAAACAATGTAGCGGATGAATTTAGAGCAAAGAGATGATCTCCATCAAATCCTGTTGACCCAAAATGAGCCCTGAAGGATTCCGAGATAGACGAAAACGAAGTAAGTGTGACGAAATAGTCCCAGGTGGAATGTTGTTCCTAAAATACATGAAGAAAGAGGACAATGGCACTACACACATATAAATAGAGAAAAGGGATAGCTTGGCTGCCAATCGTTGCAACCGCAAGGGGCTGTAGCAATTTTCGTTTTGCTACAGCCCCTTGTTTATCTCAAAAGCCATCTTCAAGGCCTTCAATGGTTTTTCGGCAAGCTAAACCGGCGGACCGATTGGGCTGCTGACTTTCGTACTCTTAAATTCTAAAGCTCCCATTTCCAGTTTCGGACTTCAGGAAGATCCACACCATGCTCGTAAATATACTGCTTGTGCTCCACGAGCTTATCTCTCATTTTCTGCTTCAGGTGCGAACCTTTGTATTTGAGTTGGGGCAGGCGATCGATAACGTCCTCCACCAGATGAAACCGGTCGAGATCATTTTGAACGCGCATATCGAAGGCCGTCGTAATCGTCCCTTCTTCCTTATAACCGCGCACGTGTATTTTTTTATTTTTGCGCCTGTAGGTGAGCTCGTGGACGAGAGACGCATAGCCGTGAAAAGCGAATATGATCGGCTTGTCTTCCGTGAAAATGGAATTATAGTCCGTATCGCTCAGCCCGTGGGGATGCTCCGCCGACGGCTGAAGTTTCATCAGATCCACAACGTTGACCACCCGGATTTTAAGGTCCGGCAAGTGCTCGCGCAAAATCGACACGGCTGCCAGAACCTCCAGCGTCGGCGTTTCGCCGCAGCAAGCCATAACAACGTCGGGCTCCTCACCCTGGTCGTTGCTGGCCCATTGCCAGATACCGATTCCCTGCGTACAGTGCTTGATGGCCGATTCCATATCCAGCCACTGCGGGCGCGCGTGCTTCGAGGCGACGACGACGTTGATATAATTTCTGCTGCGCAGGCAGTGATCGACAACAGACAAAAGGCAGTTGGCGTCCGGCGGGAGATACAGGCGGACAATATCGGCTTTCTTATTGGCAACATGATCCAAAAAGCCGGGGTCCTGATGTGTAAAGCCGTTATGATCCTGCTGCCAGGCATGGGAGGTGATGAGGTAGTTAAGCGAGGCAATATCGGCGCGCCATGACAGCTGTGACGTTACCTTGAGCCATTTGGCATGCTGGCTGACCATGGAATCCACGATCCGGATAAAGGCCTCGTAACAGCTGAAAATACCGTGCCGCCCCGTTAGCAGATAGCCCTCGAGCCAGCCCTGGCACTGATGCTCGCTGAGCATCGAATCGAGCACGCATCCGTCGGGTGCGATGAATTCGTCCGTTTCGAGCGTTTCGGCGTTCCACTGACGGTTGGTGGCTTCAAAAACGGCATTCAACCGGTTTGACAGCGTTTCGTCGGGGCTGAACATCTTGAAATTATGCCGGTCTTTATTCAGGCCGATGACGTCGCGCAGGAACTTGCCGAGCTCGCGCATGTCGAAGCCCACCGGTTGGCCCGGCGATGTGACATTGAGCGCGTATTGTCTGAAATCGGGCATCCGCAGCTCGCTTAAAAGCAGGCCGCCATTTGTATGCGGATTGGCGCCCATCCGCCGCAAACCCTCCGGCGCAAGCGCCCGCAGCTCATCAATCAGCTTCCCGGATGCGTCGAACAGCTCCTCCGGCTTGTAGCTTTTCATCCATTTTTCAAGCAACGCGATATTATCCGGATTGATATCACCGGCGGCCACAGGCACCTGATGAGACCGGAAGGAGCCTTCGATCGGCAGGCCATCCACCTCCTTGGGGCCGGTCCAGCCCTTGGGCGAGCGTAAAACGATCATCGGCCACATCGGGCGCGTACAGTCATTGCGGCTGCGGGCCGTTTCCTGAATCTTTTTGATCTCGCCTACTGCCTGATCCAGCGCGTCAGCCATAAGGCGGTGCATCTTCTCCGGCTCGTCGCCCTCGACAAAAACGGGAGACCAGCCGCAGCCTTTGAAAAAGTATTCCAGTTCCTCGCGGCTAATGCGGGCAAATATGGTGGGATTGCTTATTTTGTAGCCGTTCAGGTGTAAAATTGGCAGGACAGCCCCATCCTTAATCGGATTTAAAAACTTATTGGAATGCCAGGCCGTCGCCAGAGGGCCTGTTTCCGCCTCGCCGTCTCCGACGACACAGGCCGCGATCAGGTCGGGATTGTCAAAAACGGCACCGAAGGCGTGGCTGAGCGAATACCCAAGCTCGCCTCCCTCATGGATAGACCCCGGGACTTCCGGTGCTACGTGGCTGGAAATGCCGCCCGGAAAAGAAAACTGCTTAAATAACTTTTTAAGCCCATGCTCGTCCTGCGTGATATTCGGATATATTTCGCTGTAGCTGCCTTCCAGATAGGTGTTGCTGACGAGCGCCGGCCCGCCGTGGCCGGGACCTGAAATATAGATCATGTTAAGATTATTCTTTTTAATGACGCGGTTTAAGTGGACGTAAATGAAATTCTGCCCCGGGACGGTGCCCCAATGGCCGACGATCATGGACTTGACATGAGATGCTTTAAGCGGCTCGCGGAGCAGCGGGTTGTCCCGAAGATAAAGCTGACCAACGGAAAGGTAATTGGCAGCACGCCAATAGGCGTCCATTTTTTGAAGTATTTCATCAGATAAGGTCTGTTGTTTCATTTTCATGTCCCCTTTCATCATTAAGCGCGCGGGAGCTTGAGTTCATTTTGTCCCTGATTCCTTGTTTTGTCAATCACGCTTCAAGCTGTATAAATCGCTTTTATCGAGACTTCATGTGACGTTTGCAGTTGTTGATCCGTTAAAGCGCGAGGGAGCCTATGGCTTTTTTGAAAGGGCTGTAAATTGTGAGCCCGCGCCTATGCCCAGCAAAAAACCACATCCGTTTGGATGTGGTTTTTTGCTGTAGACAAAGCCGCTTTCACAGCGGGCAAGCATTTGGCTGGCAGCGACCCCTGGTCTTTCAGCATAGTTCTCCTTTATGGATCGCTTTTAAAACCCCATCGCCTTTAGGCCCTTCACGATGTCGACGTACAGTTCGCGGACGTCAAAGCCGTCGATATTCTCCCGGTTTAAGTCGATCACGTCGCCGTGTGAAATGCCGCGCTGTCCATCTGGTGTCAGAATAATGCAGCGGCTTCCCCACCGGGCCGATTCAAGCGACACGAGCCCGTCGTTTTCTCCGTCAAACGGCCGCACGAGAATGTGTGACAAATTCATGGGGAATTTGCCGTTTGTCCATTTAATCATTTTAGAAGCGACGCTTTGATAATACACGCCGTCTTTATCGGGCGTTTCCTCGTTGAAGCGTTGGCAGCTTGACGCTGTTAAATCCGTTACGGCGGCTATAAAATCCGGGTTCGTATCGCCCAGCTTTTTCAGCGCGGCGTTGTACCGGCGGGTGATCGTATTCTTAACCTTTTCCGGCGTTTTCTCCAGAAGCGTATCGGCAAAATGGCAGCCGCGGTGCGGCGTGTTAATCGTCGTAACGGACGCCGTATACCGATCCAGCCCGAGCCGGCTGACAGCATAGCGGACGTCCAGCCCGCCCTTGGAATGCGCGATGATATTGACCTTTTCACAGCCTGTCTCCCGCACGATCTCCTCTATGCGTGCGGCCAGCTCCCCGGCGGTATCCTTCACAGACGCCGCCGACTGCTGCCGGCCAAGATGAATTACAGCGCCGTTACGCATCAGCGCCTTGGGGATTCTGCCCCAGTAATTAAAATATCGGAAGTCCCGGAAAAACACCCCGTGAACAAGGACGAGGGGATATTGGGTCCGGCAGATTTCGCTGTCGCCCCGCCGTTGGTCCAACTCGTTTCTCATTGTCTCAAACTCATATTCGTCGCGCAGCAGGCGGCAGACCTTGCTTAAAAGAAAAACATTCACTCCCGGCATCCACCAGAAAAAGAGAACAAGAACCCGCCACTTGATGCCCAGCTGCAATGAAGTTAGAAACGCTCTGGATAAGCCGTTCAGTAAAAGCGCCAGCTCAAAAATCAGGCAGACGGCGATATTGATGACGAGCACCCACCACCTAAAGACGCCCGGAACCAACGCGACACCGACGAATATATTTACCGCCGTATTGACCAAAAAGCTTGCTGAAAACAAAAGGAGCAGCTCATGCCCCCTTCGGACGGACCGAAGGCGGTGCGCTGAATTAGCAACCCGGCACGGCGCGGCGTTTATAGTAATCTGGATCAGCATGGCCCCAAGCGTGGCTAAAACGGTTAAAATCGGCCTCAAGCCCGCATACATGGCTAAAACAAGCCAGTTCATCGCCGCAGCCAGAAGCAGCGTATTAATAATTCTTCGTATCATAACAACACTCCGACATATTTCGATTAGTTCCCCTCACTTATCATACCCGCCGGAATATTGAATGACAACTAAAATATTACAATTTTCACCGGCTTGTTTTTATCCATTTTAACGGTTGCCATTTTGCATTGTTTGTATTAATATATATAATACAAAAAGGAGGCTGGAATCATGCTGCTCCAGCTTGATTTTTCAAGCGACGTACCAATCTATATGCAAATCAGAAACCAGATCCTGCTGGGCATTGCCGGCGGGAAGCTCTCGCCGGGTGAAAAGCTGCCGACAGTCCGGGCGCTGGCGGACGAGGCCGGCGTCAATATGATGACCGTCAGCAAAGCCTACCAGCTTTTAAAGCAGGAGGGCTATATTGCCGGCGAGCGGCGCGGCGGCGCCGTCGTCATAGGAAAAAGCGGTGAGAGTGTGTTTTCTGATAAAATGAAATCGGCGCTCAAGCTGATCATCTCCGAAGCGAAGCTGAGCGGGATTTCAAAAGAGACCTTTATAAAGCAGGTCCAGCAGATGTATGAAGAAGGAGAGGTCTGAGCCATGCTGCTGAATATCATATTATTCGTCTGTTTTATACCCATACCGTTTATTCTTTACTTTGTCCTGCGCAACGAGGCCAGGCCAAAGAAAAACATCATCCTCGGCGTCACGCTTCCGCTGGAGGCTCGCCAGAATTCCTCCGTCGCGGCGGTCATCAAGAAATATATCACGTGCCAGACTGCAGCCCTCATAGCCGTCCTGCTGCTGGCGTCGCCAATGGTTTTTATAAACAGCACCGCCGTCATGATGACGTGGTATTTCTGCTGGCTGATTATTGTCCTCACACTGCCGAACATCCTGTTTATACAAAGCAATAAAGCGCTCAAGGCGCTCAAGCGGGAAAATGGCTGGTTCGGCGAATCGACCGGGCTTGTGCTTGTCGACGTTAAGCTGGCGCTCACACCGCAGAAAGCATTGAACATCTGGCTTTTTATCCCACCAGTTCTTCTGAGCCTCATACCGATTTCCGATGCCGTACTGACGCGCAGAGGCAGCGATGATTTTGGGCCGCTGATACTCGTATACGTCACGTTTGCCGTCATGACAACCGGCTTTTATTTCGTTTACCGCCTTATCTTCCACCAGAAGGCCGAGGTCGTGGATGAAAACACCCCTGTCAACGCCGCACTGACGCAGGTACGCCGGTATAACTGGGGTAAATGCTGGCTCTTCGTCACGTGGCTGACCGGCCTTTACAGCCTTGTCATCTGGCTTTTTGGCCTAAACGGCATCGTCATGCCGATTGCTTCCGTTGTATACACGATCGTGCTCCTGGCATTTTTTATGAACGCGGAGTTTAAAACGCGGAACGTCCAGCAGCGGCTCACATCCGAAAGCGGCCGGTCCGTCTATACCGACGACGACGACCATTGGCTCTTCGGCATGCTGTACAACAATCCGAACAACCGGCATTTTATCGTCAATCGCCGCACTGGCATAGGCACGACGATCAACGTGGCGATGCCGGCCGGAAAAATCCTTATCACCTTCACATTTTTACTGATCCTGGCGCTGCCTATTTTAGGCCTGCAAATGATTCAAACGGAAGCAACGCCTGTCACGCTGAAAGCTACGGATACTGAAATCATCAGCACACACCGGCGCACCACCTATGAAATTCCTTTCGCAGATATTCAGTCGGCATATCTGCTCAGCGAGCTGCCGGACGGTATCCGGACAAACGGCGTCGGTATGGACACACTGCTCAAGGGGCACTTCAGCTTCGACGGGATTGGTCCCTGCCGCGTTTGTCTCAACCCCCAGGTGCCGCCGTTTCTCGTCGTTACAACCACAGCAGGCACATTTATTCTCGGCGCATCGGACGAGGAAACCACGCTCGAGGTCTTTGATGTACTCTCAAAACGGCAAATTCCCGTAAACACTATCTGACCATATAAAAAGGGGGAATTTTTACGCGCACACTCAGCAGCCTGTTTACGTTTATCGCCGCGTTTCTCCTGCCTGTCGCCGCGGCTGTCTGGCTCGCATTGAAAAAAGAAGGGTATCTGAAGCCCGTCCTGCTAGGCGTCTTCACATTTGTCTTCTTTCAGGGTATACGGCTGGCGCTCAATGAGCTCGTTATCAACCCAATGCCATCCATGACGGTTCTGTCTATGACAAATCCAATTGCTTACTATCTTTTTTTCGGCGCGACAGCGGGCGTGTTTGAGGAGGGCGGCCGATGGATTGTCATGAGCCTGTTCCTGAAAGACCACCGGCGGTTTAACGACGGCGTCGCTTTCGGTATCGGCCACGGCGGCATCGAGGCCATTATTTTAGCAGGCATGAGCGCGCTCATTGTGCTCTTTACAAACGACCACCGCGTTACGGCGGGTGACATATTCGCCGGCGGCATTGAGCGTATTTTTGCCATGACGGCGCAGATTGCCTTTTCTGTCATGGTGTTCAAGGCCGTAACGCAAAAAAAGCCGCTATGGCTTCTTCTGGCATTTGTTCTGCACACGATTTTGGACGCTGGGCTTGTCATAACCGTCTACGGCGCTTCCGCTTTCCTCGTTGAGGCTTACTGCGGCGTATTTGCTCTCATCATGCTTGCTTTCCTGATGGTTCAGCATAAAAGCTTTAAAGGAGATACCCTGCAATGAAAAAAATCACAAGCATGTTCTTATTAACACTGGCAGCCGCTTTGATCTTCACCGCAGCCGCCTGCGGCGCGTCGTTTGATTACGACAAGGATCAAGCCGACAAACGAACCCGCGAAGTAATCGACGTGCTCAAGACCGGAGATTACGAGGCCATTGTGGGTCTGTTCCGGGAAGACCTCCAGGCCCTGACCACGGCCACCGACTTTAAGACCGCGTGGGACCCGTATCTGGCGGATGCCGGGGCGTTTGTTGAAATCAAGGGCATCAGCACCGCCGGACAGACCGAGAAATCCGGGGAACAATATATCGTTTCGGCCGTTCAGTGCGAATATGAAAACGCTACGCGAACCTACACCATTGTATTTGATACGGACTTCAATGTGGCGGGCCTGTACCTCAAATAACACGGCAATGTAAAACACCTGCGCAGTAAGTACTGCGCAGGTGTTTTCGTTTGATGTTTTACTTGTCTTTTGCGACCTTCATGTAATAGCCAAGCGCCATCAGGCTGTCGCTTAAATGAATACTCTCAACGGCCACGTCGTCCGGCACCGTCAGCTTGACGGAGGTAAAATTCCAGATGCCTTTGATGCCGAGCTCTGTAACGAGGTCCGCAACCTCCTTGGCGTATGTGCGCGGCACGGTGATGACGGCGATGTCAACCTCGTTTTCGCCGAGAAATTCGGCGATCCGGTTGACGTGCATAACCTCGACATCCCGGATATCCTGCCCGATGAGATGCGGGTTGATATCAAAAATGCCGACAACACTGTATCCATCCTTTTCAAAGGCCGAATGTCTGGCTAGCGCCTGACCGAGATGGCCGGCGCCGATAATGATCATGGTATGGCGCGTATCAAGCCCAAGGATATTGCCGATTTCCTGACGCAGCTGATCTACATCATACCCGTATCCCTGAAGGCCGAAGCTGCCAAAGTTAAAGAAATCCTGTCTAACCTGTGAGGAGGTGATGCCCATTTTTTTCCCGAGGTCCGTTGAGGAAACACGACTGATGCCCATTTGATGTAAATTCGTTAAAAATCGATAATACACCGGAAGCCGCTTAATAACGATATCGGGTATTTTTTTGCCCTGTTCCATATCCTACTCCTCAGTTATCTTATTCCTATTAGCATATCATAATATCGACTGTTTTGTCAATTTCAACGTATGGCTTTATTATCCGCTGCCGGCACCTGAAAATACGGCTTTAAAGCCCGCCAGGCACCCTTAAACGCGGGAGCTGCCGTTTCACCCAGCCCGGCAAGACCTTCTTCAAGGCCTTTGAGGTTGAACCCTTCTTTTATAACGAGCCATTTCATAAACCGGGCCGACAGCGCATTTTCAGGACAGCCGTAAACGCATCTCATACATGTGGCACATTTATTACTGAAACAAGGTTTCCCATTTTCCATCGTAATATTGCCGGTGGGGCAGGCGTCAGCACAGACGGCACAGGCGATGCACCGCTCGTCAACCTCCATTTTTTTGCCAAAGAGTACCGCTCCTCTTTTTTCTATTTCGCCGAACGCCGATACGGCCCTGGCCGGTATACCCGGCTTAATCCGTCGCGTTACGCCGCTGACCAGCTCTCCCGCCATTATCTCGATTTTTTCCGGCAGTATTTTAATGAGCCTGAGGGCAATATTATATGGCGTCGGCGTGATAGCATTGGACGGCATCACGAGCATGCCCTCGTAGACGACGCGGCAGTCCCGGTCCTCCAGAAGCCGTATGGCGCGCTGACGGCTGGCTCTGTTGACAGTGGCATCCCCGCCGCCTGTTACGCAGATGACGGCGGCAGCCGGCGCATTCAATTCCGCCCGGCTTTTCAGATACGCATAAACGGGCGCGGGCGCGCTGCCGGCATAGACCGGATACATCAGGACAAGCAGGTCTGCCTTTTCATCATCAAATGGCTGGCGGACATGCAGTTCATGCTCGAAAACTGTCACACCGTGTCTGCGCAAAGCGCTCGCAAGATGGGCCGCGGCCATTTGAGTCCCGCCGGTCCCCGAGAAGAAAACAAGCCTAATTGTTCGGGCTGTATAAGCCATGAGCATCGCCTCGTCTATCAGTTATGTTTTTTCCAAATATTTCACCTGATAAAACTCTACCACAGACAAAGCAGACTGTAAAGCATGCCTTATCGGCCCGATGGAAGAAAATATTTGTTAATAAATTGGAATTTATGTCGATTTAAGTCTTGTGAAACCAAGGTTATTATAATATAATGTTGATTCGATAGCCTTCTTCGCACCCATTATGCCTGTAAATTATGCCTGTAAAATTTTGTCTTGCACATTAGAAGCATGAATTTAAGTTGTGCAATCTGTGAGGTGCCCCTATGAAATCAATCATCAGAGCAATACTTACAGTCGTCCTTCTGGCCGTATTGACGTTTGGTTCTGCTCTGGCTATCGCACCGATTATCGATATGGCAGCCGTTACCGGCTCCGATTTAGACGTCAGCAGCTCGGCTGACGTCGCAGCCGATATGGCCAGCTATACGATTGATGAGCTGAACTTGACTCTCAGCATCCCCTCCGACCTGATCGTTTTTAAGCGCCCCATCGCACCCGACGACCCGAATTTAGAGTATTTTGCTTTAAAACAGGAGTGGTTAGACGGTTACTTCAAAGAGCACGGCATCTACCTCGACGCCATCTCTAAAAATGTAAACCATGAAATTTTAGTCTCCATGCAAACAAGTCCTGATATCGGGGAAATGAACGATTTCAGCACCGTTACAGACGATGAGCTGCAGTCGTTTATAGAACAGTATGCTGATTTATACGAGCGCAGCGACAGCACCTATCTCAGCTCCGAAATCTATAGGAACGCAGACGAGGCTTACATTAAGAGCTATTCTGAGTATTATGATGACAATAAAACGGTATATGCCCTTAATTATTATACCATAACAGACGGCAAGGCCATCAATATTTTCCTATACTCATACGGCTTGCCGGTATCTCCCGAACAGGAAATCCTTATTAAAGCCACTGTCGACAGCGCGCAGCTGCCGAAAACGCCGGCGCCAATAGAGCCGTCACCCTCCCCGTCCGAGGCGGCAGCGTCACCCTCCCTTGTATCTCCGTCCCCGGCTTCGCCGGCTGTTTCTTCGTCACCAAGTGTGTCAGAGCCGACTGTACCGGCCAACCCGAACACAGCCACCAACACGTCGTCTCAAGGGCCGAACCTTAATATCAAGCTCATTTTGTTTTACCTGGCTGTCACGCTGGCTGTTATGACGCTGCCGGTCGCCGTTTACCGGTATTTTATTCGGCGGTATCCCGTCACCAAAAAAGCATCCGTTATTATTTCGCTGGTCTATGGCACGATCTGCTGCATAGCGGCCGCTGTTTACAGTCACTTTACCGAACATTATTATCTCATTATCGGCGTTATCCTATGGAGCATCGTCAACTACTTTATTTTGTCAAGCGGCAGGGATTACTATTATCCGGACACCACGCCTCCGACAAAGAGTGATAAACCGGCTTTAGGCAAAAAAGGCAACCGCTCAGAACTGTCCGATATCATCAGGAGCAAGCAGTGTAAAAAATGTCTGGCCGTCAATCTGGCAGACAGCGAAGAGTGCTTCTACTGCGGGGCCAAACTCGACGATGAGGAACCGGTCTCAAGCAGCATACCAAAAACAGAATAATTTAAGCCCGGCTGATAACAGCCGGGCTCAAGCTGTCGACAAAGCCCTCCGGGCTTTGTCGACAAGAAGATTGCATGACGGCTGCTCAGCCGCAACCGTCATGATAAGAGTCATTTCCGATGCGCATGTCCCCGGAAATGACGGATATTACTTTATTTCCGTCGTGCGCGACGGAAACTCTGCGAGGCTTTTTGAGCTTTACGCACTTTGTCTACAGTCTGAGCCCGGCTGATAAACAGCTGGGCTTTTGTTGAACAATAAACTTCAGGACATCATACCTATGCGCTTATGCCGTACAGTCCTGTCTCGGGGTCTTGAAAAAGCGGGAGATGCGGCGGCGCAAACGTGAAATAGATAAACGCCGCGGCCAGCACCGTTAATACGACGACGGCCAGAAAAGCCGCCATACCACCGGGCTTTGCCCGAAGGTAAACACATCTGGCAGCCGCAACAGCCACGACGAGCCCCAACAGCAGCGAGAGAATATCAAGTGCCAGTGATTCGATGCCGAACGCGCCTGTATACGTGTAGAAAAAAGCCAGGATAAAGACCATGCTGACAATTTCCGCAACGGCGCCCGTGACAGCAATCTTAGCCGGCTGCGCTGTTTTTTTTCGTCCATAGAGCAGCCAGCCTATGATCCACCAAATCAAAAGCGGCCAGAACGTCAGCTTTAAATGCTCCCAGACACTTTCATTGACGGGCGCGAACAGGCCGGCTGCAACAGACCGGCCCAACCAGTCATACAGAAAATGAAGCGGAGCCGAGACAATAAAAACAACTGGCACAGCCAGAAGCATCCAGATCAAAAACGGGTCTTTTTTACGCTCGCTTGTTTTTCCCATTCTTCGCTCCTTCCTGATAGACTGGTGATCAGTTCACCCCGTCTCGCTTATTATATTCATCCCCGCCTGTCAATTATGTATGGTGATACGATTAATGAAGCGTCAGGTAGTACGAAGTATAAAGCACGTTTAATGACTAGCGGACATCCCGTAAAAACGGCCGGCCTGTGAAAAACAGCCAGGCAAGGCCGCACAGAAGACCCAAAATAATATTTAGCGCGCCGATAACGATAACCAGATTACCGATATTAAAGGATGTCACCGTCATACCGATACTGCCCATGATCGTCCCAGCAGCGTTGATGAGCGCGGAAGCCGAGCCCGTATCGCGTGTTTGCTGAGAAAGCATTAAAAACCGTCCCGGCGGCGTTGCAAAACTACCCATCAACGTTGACGGCAGCAGCGTGAGCGCAAAGGCCCACGGGGACAAGCGGCCCACTGTGCAAACGAGAATGCCGGCGACAAACATAACGATAAAGCTAAAATTAATAAGCTTAAACCGTGAAAACCGGGTTGAGAGTCTGATGTATAAAAACGGACCGACAACCATGACGGCGGCATTAAAAGCAAAAAATCCGCTGTACGCCTGTTCAGAGAGGCCAAAGACATTTTGGTAAATATACGCCGATGCGGACACGAACGCTAAAAAGCAAATGCTCGCAGACGAAAAAATAAGCAGCAATACAGTAAAACGGATATTGCGAAGTACGACAAACAAACGCCCCATTGTCTTAACGACACTTAAACTGACTTTTTCCACAAGCGTTTCCGTATAGAGCAAAGTCATGATGACCACAACGGCACCCAAAATCATCTGGGCATAAAAAGCGCCGCGCCAGTCTGTAAACTTTAAAATCAAACCGCCCAGCAACGGCGCGGCGACCGGGCTGACAACAGCAATGGATTGTATCGTAGCGATCGATTTCTCCAGCGTTCTGCCTGAATAAACATCCTTGATAATCGCCATGGAAATTGAGGACCCGACACCCGCTCCGAAAGCCTGTAATATACGGCTGGCAATCAGCATGTAAATACTTTGGGATATCGCACATAAAAAGCTTGCAGCTGTATAGACGATAAGCCCCACCAGCAAAATCGGCCGGCGGCCGTGCTTGTCGGACAGCGGGCCCCATACGAGCGACGCTGCGCTGAAAAAGATAAAAAATAGGATGATTGTGAGATTCGTTAACATTTCTGAGACGCCGAAATACGATGTCATGGACGGCAGCGCCGGAAGATATAGGTCCGTCGACATAGAAACAAACGTTGTAAGCATCACAAGATATGCGATAAGCCCTTTGCCTCGAAGGACTTTTTGCATGGGAATATCCGGCGCGCCGTCCCCGGGCGCCGTTTTTAATACGTCCTGATTCATAAAATATATCTCCAAATTATTATTTACGCGTTAATGCATCCGTCTGCCGTACTAAACATATCTCAATTGCATGAGATCAGGATCGTTTGGCTGCGTCTGCTGATAAGCCGCCCAGGCAGCTGATCTTACGGTCAGTACACTTGGCGGCGTACGGATTTTTTAGTATAGTCATCCATTTGCTGTAATTAATTTATTATAGCATTTTGGTGCGGGTCATTCAAGCGCACGGCAGATATTCCGTTCGTTCGCGGACTGGCGGCAAATTCCGCCTTACTCGGCTCCATCTCGGCTCAATTTCGATGTTTCAACTTTCGCCGTCCGCGTAGCACAGCTGGCTTTGGGGGGGCATAGTATATAACGCGCGATATCGGCAGAATCCAGAATACATCACAAAGCAGGTCAGGTGAAAAACAGCTGAAGACAAAAGCGAAAAGGCAGACCTTCGGGTCTGCCTTTAGGCTGTTTAACAAGCCGCTCAAGCGGCTTGCTAAACAAATTAAGGTTCTCGGCCTGCGGGCCTCGCAAAGTAATACTTTTCGGAAAAGAATCCCTCAAAGTATTGAAATCAAGCAATTTCCACCGGTGAGACCAGACAACTCGCCGTCACCGGTGGAAATTTAATCTCGGCGATTAGACGTAAATTTGACGGCGGACAGGCCTAATAGCTTGCCCAGAATTTTTCAGGCTTCATCTTAAGGCGCAGGTCACACTGGAGGCATCGCTCGGCTTCCGCGCCGGCCTCATCCGCGCCGCAGCTGAGCGCCACGGCATCAAAATCAGTTACGCGCTCATCCGGCGGCCGCTTGTTATCCGATACTCTTTTTAGTGCGGCAAAGCCCTCTGCGCGGCCCAAATATTTCTCCGGAGCCTGATCTGGAGCCAGCCGGATATCAAGCTTGCCGCGACCGCCCAGATATTTATCGATGGCCGCGGCGGCTTTTTTGCCTGAGGCGATGGCCGAAATGGCCTTGTCCGTTCCGGTGACGGCGTCGGCAGCGGCAAAAACGCCGTCGCGGCTCGTCTTCATGGTATAGGGGTCCGTCTCCACAAGGCCTCTTTCCGTCTTGTCGATCTCAAATCCCTCGGGTATGGCTGGTTTTTGTCCAATGGCAAAGATAACTGTGTCGGCCTCAATAATGTGCTCGGAGTCTTCGGCCGTCTCAAGCTGAAGCCGCTTGTCCTCATCAAAGGAAAAGGACGTTACATTCAGGCATTCCACGCCGGTAATTCGTCCATCCTCGCGTAAAATCTTGTTAAACGAGCTCGCCGGATAGATCGCGATGCCCTCCGCCTCGCACTCGGCCAGTTCCTCCGGCGTGGCCGGCATCGCCTCGCGCGGTTCCAGACAAGCCATCGCCACCGACTTAACGCCCAGGCGGCGCGCTGTTCGCGCGCAGTCGGCAGCAACATTTCCGCCGCCAAGCATGAGAACGCGTTCCCCAAGGGCTGCTTCTCCGCCGCTGCTGACCGACCGTAAAAATTCCGCGCCCGTCAGCACGCCGCCGTCCCTGGCGCCCGGTATCCGGAGCTTCACGCCGTTTTGCGCGCCGATGGCGACAAGCACGGCTTCATACCCCTTTTCAAAGAGCACGTCGAGCGATTCGATTGGCGTATTGGTCTTAATCTCAACGCCCAAAGCTGCGATATCCGCAATCTCATCGGCAAGGATGTCCCTCGGCAAGCGGTAGGCCGGTACGCCGTAGCGAAGCATGCCGCCGGCTTCCGGCATCGCCTCAAAGACTGTGACGTCATGGCCCGCCAGCGTGAGAAAATACGCGGCGGTGAGGCCGGCGGGCCCCGCGCCGACAATAGCGGCCTTTTTGCCGGTGGATGCTTTCTTTTTGATATTTTGAGACCAGAGCTTTTCCGTATCGTTTTCAGCAGCATAGCGCTTGAGCTTGCAGATGGAGACCGGCTCGTTCACCTGGCCGCGCCGGCATTCGCTTTCACACGGATGGGCGCAGATATAGCCAAGCGACAGCGGAAACGGGGCTTTTTCCCGGATCACCGCCGCGGCGGCTGAATACTTCTTCTCCCGGATAAACCGGAGATACCGCGGAACGTCAATCTCAGCCGGACACGTGTTAGCGCAGGGAACGAGCGCCGCCTTACGGCTTTTGCCCTGACCGAATTCCGCCCGGTCCAAAACGGCGCCCGTTGGGCACACCTCGGCGCACGCGCCGCAAAAACGGCAGCCCGCCTCGGCCAGCGTCATATCCTTGTCGGGGGCCGGACCCACGCCGATATACGACTCGCCGTGCGCATATTTATAAAACAAGACGCCGACCCCGCGCAGCTCGTGGCATGCGCGTACACACCGGGAGCAGAGTACGCACTTATTCGGTTCATGCGTAAAAAGCGGATTGGTATCCGTGTATCCGAACAGGCGCGACCGGCGGCGCAGGCGCAGCTCGTCCGCCATGAGATACTGTTTGAGAGACTGCAGCTCACAGTTTAAATACTTGATGCACGTCCCGCAGTCCGCCTGGTGACCCGACAGCATCAGCTCCATAGACAGCCGGCGCGACGCGGTTATCTTCTCGCTCGTCGTCCGGATAACCATGCCGTCTGCCGCCGTCGTCGTACAGGATGTCACAAGGCTATCCATGCCGTCGATTTCAACGACGCACAGCCG
This sequence comes from uncultured Sporobacter sp., assembly GCA_963675425.1. Lineage (GTDB taxonomy): Bacteria > Bacillota > Clostridia > Oscillospirales > Oscillospiraceae > Sporobacter. The sequence goes on from OY776214.1 coordinate 4,595,078, forward strand.
GCAGGCCCCGATGGGGCTCAGTTCGTTATGGTAGCACAGATGGGGTATGTAAATACCCCTGTCAAGGCAAACGTCTAAAACGCTCCGGCCTTCTTCCGCTTCTATCTCGCGGCCGTCGATATTCAGGCTGACAAGTGACATATCAAGCGTCTCCCTTCTGCCCGGCCGGGCATTTGTTATGCTTCAGGTGATGCTCGAAATCCGGCTTAAACAGCCGCAGCGCGCTGAGCGCCGGCCGAGCGGCCGAACGCCCGAAGGCGCACACGCAGCCGTCTGCCATATTCCATCCAAGCTCCTCTATGACTTCAAAATCCGACGGTCTCCCCTCGCCTTTTATCAGATAGTCGAGCGTGCTCCCTATATGCCGCGTGCCGTCCCGGCAAAACACACATTTGCCGCAGGACAGGCTGTGCAGCCGCTGCATCTGTTTCGCCGTTATTTCCACAGCGCATCGTTCTTCCGTCATTATATTGATGAGCTCAAAGCACAACCCTCCCCAGCCTTCGCCAAGCGCTTCATAGCTGATCGGCTGATCCAACTTATCGCCGCGCAGCCAGCAGCCCGTCGGTCCGCCAGGCTGGACAGCCTTGATATCGGTAAGGCCGCCAACCTCGCGTACAAGCGTCTCAATCGATGTACCAAAGGGGATTTCAACGGTGTACGCCTGTTGAACATCGCCGGTAAGTGTGACAAGCTTCGTCCCCGCGCTCTCGGTTGTTCCGATTCCCGCAAGGCTGTTCACGCCGTCCCGCAAAACAGCTACCGCGTTCACAAGGGTCTCGGCGTTCGTAATAAGCGCCGGACTGCCGTCCAGTGTCAAAATATCGTCTGCGGTATGCAGATACGGTATCGCCTGGCGGCCTTCCAGAACGCGCAGGAGCGCGGACGGCTCCCACGCCGCCGGCGACGCTGGGATCTCCCGCAGAAAAATTTCACAGCCAAACCCCGACTCAAGGATCTGTTCTCCGGCAAAGCCATACGCCTTCAGCTGTTCCAGTGCGCTGCCGAGCCGCTGCTTGATAACGTCGTCTTCTTCCGGGACGGTTAAAATTGCCCGGGATGCCCCCGTCGCGTAAGCGGCGATGAGAATACCTTCAAGCACTGAAAACGGGTCTCCCTCTAGCAGCAGCCGGGACGCGCGCTGCTCCGGCACCATATCGATACCATTGCAGATCACAACCTTATCACCCGCCGCCGCGCTGACAGCCTGCCATAGTACACCGGTCAGGCGGCCTTCTCCATCACGCTCACGCAGGCCCGATTGCCGCAGCTGCTCGGCAACGTCGGACGGTGTTACTTTAAGCGCCTGACTAAAGCCCGAATATCCGCCGTAAGCTGCGATATAGTGGTCCATACGCTCCGGGTCTGTAAAGCCGCAGCGGCGCGAAGCGATTCGATGCTGGTGCCGGAAAAGCGGCAGCTTATGTAGCGGCGGTATGCCGGCATAATCATTGTCCGACAAGACGCCCAGCGCCAGCTCGGCCTGGGGGTCCCCACCTTCCAGATACGCCCCAGCCAGCCGCGAGGCTGCTTCTGCCGTCACGTTCGCGTAAAAGACCGGCGGCGCGTCCGGCTTCTCGATGAGCACGACAGGCTCCAGATCGTCATAGCCCATACCGCCGGTACGTATAACAGCGTCAGAACCGATATTTTCCGTCCAAGCCTCGAAAGCCTTAAAGCAGCCGTCCGCAAACCCGTTCCCGCTTCCCGCCGAGACGCGTATTCGTATATTTCGGTCATTCAGGAGCGGCGCGCAGGCCTTTACGGCGCGTTCCTGGATTTGTTTATAGTCCATAGCTCCTCCATCCGGCGACAGTACGGCAAGTACGCCCTCACGTACTTGCCGCTTTTCGTCTTATTTACCTGATGCTATTAACCCCGCGGCCTCTTTACTCGGCAACGATCTTTATGTACTCCAGCAAGCTTTTCCCGGCAATGCGGCCGGAATTGAACGCAAAGCTTGACGACAGACCGGTGGCAACATTAATGGGATAGCTGTCCGAATGGATGCCGCCCGCGTCAAAGCCGCCGGCGTAAAGGCCGGGAATTGGATCGTCATTTTTGTCCACGGCTTCGAGTTTCTCGTTGACACGGATACCGCCTTTTGTTCCCAGTATCAATGTGCGGGCCTTGACGGCATAGAACTTTGGCCCGGTCAATGCGCGGAGATAGATGCGTTTTTTCGCGAACTGCGCGTCGTGTCCCGTTTCACAAAATCTGTTATACTCGTCTACGGTTGCTTTTAAAACGGCGGGGTCCACGCCCATGTTCTCAGCCAACTCCTCAACGCTGTTTCCGCAAAAAACTTCCGTGCTGCGCCGTTCTAGAGCAGCGTCTATGACCTTGCGGATATCGAACAGCTTTGCCCCCGGCTTGCGCTCCATCGAGCCTTCCTTTTCAATGCCGTGTGTTTCCAGCCGCTTGATGACGGCGTCATCGAAAAGCCGGAATGTATGCCCGCCCGGATAGCGTGCATTCACATTGCCGCCGCTTGTGTCGTAAAAACATATACCCTCGTCGGTGTAGCGCCGCCCTTTATGGTCGACCCACAAATCAGGCTGGGACGCGGTGACCTCCAGGTCGTTCCCTGAGTCAAATTCCGGCCCGACCGGCCCAAAAGATATGATCTCCAGTGCGTTCATCCCCTCAGCGGCCGCACCGGCTTCCCACGCCATCCGGATGCCGTCGCCCATTTTGCCTACGTTGCCCTCCGGGATGAGATTGACACCCAAGTCAAACCCATGGTATTTTTTCATCCACTCCTTGTTGTTGGCATAGCCGCCGCTTCCTACGACGACAGCTTTGGCCAGAACCTCAATCTCTTCGCCGTCCACCTCGGCGACAACGCCGCAAACGCGGCCGTTTTCCTTTAAAAGCTCAATAACCGGCGCGTCTGTATAAAACAAAACCCCCTTGGCCTTGGCATAGTCGGACAATGCCTTGACAGCCGCAGCGCCTTTGCCCTTGACGCGATGATACGTCGGCTGTGTATACGGCATATTGGTGATAACGTCCACAAACTCGACGCCGTGCTCTAAAAGCCATTCAATGGTGGCGGCCGATTCGTCAATGACCGCGCGCACAAGCCGGCCGTTGGCTTTCCAGTGGGTGTACTCCATGATGGCTTGAAACGCCTCGTCCCGTGTGTACATTATAAAGTTTGCCCGCTGCATTACGCTTTCCACGGCAAACGTACCGCAAAAGAAATTTGAGGAACCGCCCAATGATTTCTGTTTTTCAAACAGGATAACCTTAGCGCCCGCCTCGGCCGCTGTAATCGCTGCCGCCAGCCCGCAGTTGCCGGACCCTATAACGACAACATCCGCCTTTAGCACATTTCCCACAGTTATGACCTCCGCTCATATTCAAAATTTACATAATATGCCCAATTATATCCCCTATCCGTTTTCAAATCAACAGCTTTAGCTGCGCGCGCACTGTTCTAAATGTAAAAGAGATACGCAACATTTTGTCACTATTCACAATCGGCAGTAAACATGACATTAACATCAGTCCAACTACGGTTCGGCAGCGTTCACAGCGCACAAAAAAATGCATCGCAGCGCTTTAACGGCGCTGCGATGCATGTATTCGTCCGGTGTTTATAGGCTCGCGGCTTTGTTTTTAATAAACTCTTTCAGCCATACGCCGGTCTCGTCGCTGGCCAGCGCGAAATCGATCGTAGCCTCCAGAAAGCCCTGAAGGTTGCCGGTGTCATAACGACGACCCTCAAAATCGACGGCGATCATCGGCGACGTTTTACACAGCGTTTTCAGCCCGTCCGTCAGCTGGATTTCGCCGCCGTAGCCGGGCGGCGTATTTTCAAGAATATCAAAGATATCGCTCGTCAGCACGTACCGGCCCAAAATCGCATAGTTGGAGAATTTCTCCGCAACCGTCGGCTTTTCGTTCATATCGGAGACGCGAAAAATTCGTTCCTCCAGAGGCGATACCTTAAGAGAAGAGTATTTTGAGATGGCCTCGTCAGCAACGGCCTGAGTGCCCACGGCGCTCGCGCCGTACTTCTCAGCCGCGTCGACGAGCTGCTTTGTAACAGGCGTTTGCGCCATCATGATATCGTCGCCCAAAAGCACGGCAAACGGCTCGTTACCGACAAAGCGCTTAGCGCGCCAGATGGCGTGGCCGAGTCCCTTCGTCTCCTTCTGGCGGACGTAAAAAATATTGGCAAGGTCGGCCGTATAACGCACGGCCTCAACCTCTTTCATTTTATTGTTCTGCGTCAGACGCTGCTCAAGCTCTGGATGATAGTCAAAATAGTCGTCCATGGCGGACTTGGCTCTGTTGGTAACAACAAGGATATCTTCAATACCCGCCGCTACGGCCTCCTCAATAATATACTGGATGACGGGCTTGTCCACCAGCGGCAGCATTTCCTTCGGAATTGTTTTTGTGGCCGGCAGCATGCGCGTACCGAGTCCTGCCGCCGGTATGACGGCTTTTTTTACTTTCATAAACATCCTCCTGTTCTGGATTTAATTATTAAAATATAAACGATTCAAACTTTTAAAAAATGCGGTCCGGGGTAAAAACATAATCGCCGGTAACCCGAGCGCATAGAGAACAACCAGCTCGCCAAAGCCAACCCACAGGCCGTTGAGTATAAATGCCGGCCAGAACGCCCCGCCCGGCTGAGTCTCCGCAAACGCAATCAATGCGCCGACAACAACGGCGTTGACGATGACAGGCGGCAGGCAGGCCAAAGCCTTTACGAGTGTGCTCTTCGCGCTGCCGCGGCCAAGCGCCATGGTTAAAACAGCGGCTAAAAGCGTTGCCAGAGAGCCGAATACGACATCCGCCGGGCCATACATACTGGCCAAATTTGCTATAATGCAGCCGACAAAAAGTCCCCATACTGAAAATGGAAAAAAGAATGGCAGGATGCACAGCACTTCTGTAACCCGAAACTGGATGGGCCCATACGCAATCGGGGCGATGGCGAATGTCAGCGCCGCGTAAGCGGCGGCGACAACAGCTGCAAAGGTGATTTTTCTCAGTGTTATCGTCTTAGATGTCATCGTTAGCTCCTGAAAGATAATTATTTAATATAGTATAGCAGCACGTATTAAATAACCTGAAAGAGGTTTACAGCTATATTCAGGACTCACAACCCGTCACCCGGCTTTGACGGTCGTTTAAAGAATAAACACAGCCGCAATAATCCTGACGGTACAGGCCATATTTCCTAGATAGCTCAACCGAGCGTTTATAGCCGTTTTTCTTTTTAAAATCAGCCGGAAGATGCGCAATACCGTATTGTTCCGCCAGCTCCCTGCCAAGCTCATTGAGTGTCTCGGCATTCTTCAAAGGACTGATAGACAGCGTCGTCGTAAAATAATCAAAGCCGAGCGCCTTAGCGCGTCGGGCCGCTTCCTCCAGACGCAGCCGATAGCATTTAAGGCATCGCTCGCCGCCCTCCGGCATGGCTTCCAGGCCTTTGACCGCCTCGTAAAACTCCGAAGGCCGGTAGTCTTCGATCATAAGCGACACCGGATGTTTCGTCTTATAGCTGTGAATAAAGTCCCGCTGTTCCGTAACGCGTTTGTTAAACTCGCTTTCCGGATATATATTTGGATTATAATAAAGAATTGTGATCTCGAAATAATCCGACAGATATTCGATCACGTACGAGCTGCATGGCGCACAGCAGCTGTGCAGCAACAAGCGCGGCGTTTTGCCTGCGCAGGTGAACTGCACAAGCACAGTGTCAAGCTCGCGCTGATAATTTACCGTTGTCTCCGCCCTTCTTCCTGATCGCACATGATATGGCGCAATGTCCGTAATCCCGATTATTATACCATAACGCCGGGCATCCATAGTATAATATGTTATCTATAATTTTCCCAAAAGTGCTGAAATGAAACGGATAAATTTGCCATCATCCGCCAAAAAGGTATTATACCACAAAGGGAGACGGTTTTCCATGTCCAAACCAGAAGCTTTTTATATGCCATCATCTGACGGCAAAAGCCGGCTGCACGTCCTGCAATGGCTCCCGGACGACGGGAATGTCCGGGCCGTCGTACAGATTGCACACGGCATCGCCGAACATATCGCCCGGTATGACGCGTTTGCGCGCTTTTTGGCAGAAAACGGCTTGGCCGTCGTCGGCAACAGCCACCTGGGCCATGGCCAGTCGGCCGCTGATGAAGCATGCCGTGGCGTCTTCTCTGACAAGAATGGCTGGAGGCTGGCTGTGGACGATATGCACGCGCTTTACGACAGAGTACATCGCGAATATCCCGCCCGGCCTCATTTTCTTCTCGGCCACTCGATGGGCAGTTTTCTGGCCCGGACCTTTATCATTCGCTGGCCCGAGCTGCTTGACGGCTGTATTCTCAGCGGAACCGGTCAGCAGCCGCGTCTACTCCTTAACGCCGGGCTGGCCGCCGCCGTGCTTGAAAAGTCGCTTTTCGGCGCGGACAAGCCAAGCGTCCGGCTTGATCGGCTGTCCTTCGGCGCCTATAACCGCCGCATCCCACATCACCGCACCCCGCACGACTGGCTGACCCGCAGCCGTGACATCGTCGACCTGTATGAACAAGACGACGCCTGCGGCTTCGTGCCGAGCGCCGGAATGTTCTGCGATCTGCTCGGCGGTATCAAGTTCATCGGCAAACCGGACAATATCGCCCAAATGCGCCGGACCCTGCCTGTCCTGCTCCTCTCCGGCAGTGAGGATCCCGTTGGTGATTACGGCCGGGGCCCAAAAATAGTTTATGATCTGTTCAAGTCGTCGGGACTGACTGATGTAACGTTTAATTTATATGAGGGCGCGCGCCACGAGGTGCTCAATGAGACGAACCGCCTTGACGTCTATCAGGATGTGCTCAGTTGGCTCCAAAGCAATATGCCGCCCGACCAGCAGCCAGGCTAAAACCGCCAGCATCTGAGTACCCTGCGACGTCTCTTATATAAACGGCATTTTTTCCGGCAGTGCCGCCGAATCGCCGTTAAAGATAAAAAAATTCCAGGGAATCTCACCCTGGCTTCGTCGGTTCTTTACTTCTCGCTTGCGGAATACTCCTCATCTTTAAAGATCAGATCGTCGATGTCTTCAATTCTATGATGGACCATAATATCCCTCCTTTTCTTTTGTGATGAGTCTATCATACACTTATCCGTTGTCGAATTCAACTGAAACAATGTTAAATTATTGTTAATTATGCCGGATCGCGCTACTAAATCACCATAAATGCCTGACCGCGCAGAGCCCGCCGGTCTCCCGAGGCCGGCGGGCCGCGCTGTTAAAATTTATACTTTATTTATATTTGACGTACCGAAACGCTCGACAACGCGTCCGGCTAAGTGTTAAAATGCTTAATATGCTCAAGGGGCGTTAAGCTTTTTAGTGATAGCCGACCACGATGAGGAAAGCCAGAAGCAGTGCATATGTCGGCACAGTCATCCCGATGAGAAGCTCGGCCTTATCGTGTCTTTTCATAGTGAGGCTGGCCCAGAAAACAGCGGCCAGAATCAGTATCCCAAAAAGCAGCCACGGACCGATGAAATAGATCAGCGAAAAAATCGGACCGGCCACACCGCAGGCATGCCCGCTGGCCTTAATCTTGAAAACCTTGTTTAAAAGTACAAGTGAAACGCCTGAAAGCAAATAGGTCAGGTAAATGACGAGCAGGTAATCCGAAACCGGCAGTATAAGCGCCGTAAAAACGCCGAGTATATAACCGGCGCTGGCCATCCACATGGCCAGGCTGCGCTGGCCGTCGCGCCCTTTTTCCCTGAAATGCGGGATAAGCGGCTGTACGGGATAGGCCAATATCGGTAAAACCACAAGAAAAAAGATCGCCAGCACAAGATTGAGCGTATTGCCGAAAATCTCCGGCTTTGCCAAGAACAATACAACGAGCAGCAGGAGAGCCATTATAGGCGCTATCGTGACAACTCTGATAATCTTAGCCAAATGCTGCTTTAACAAATGTAACCTCCGTTATAATTTAACCAAGCGTGGGTCACGCTTTAATCCGTCCGCTTGTCGCCCCAGAAAAACAGCGCCACGGTGCCGGGCCCCGTATGCGCACCGATAACGGTGCCGATACTGCTGATGCGCACTTTGCCGTCGAGCTTTTTAAACTCGGCTTCAATAAGCTCCGCCACGGTCCGCGCGTCTTCCGGGCGGGCCGAATGGGATAAAAAGCACTTGCCGGAATAATCCGTGCCGTTTTGCGCGTGCGCGCGCATCTTACCGACGATTTCCTGTATGACATGCTTTTTGCCTCTGATCTTCTCGCGCGGAATCAGTTCCCCCTTGCTATTCATGTTCATAAGGGGGCAGATATTGAGGAGCGAACCGATCGCGGCCGACGTTGCGGAAATTCTCCCGCCTCGTTTGTAATGCTTAAGATCGGTGGAGAAAAACCAGTGATGTACATTCAGCTTGCTTTCCTCCAGCCAGTTGAAAAGCTCCTCGGCCGTCGCGCCGGCGTTTTTCTTGTCCCAGGCCGCGTCCACAAGCAGTCCGTAGCCGGCGGAGGCACCCAGCGTATCGACGAGATAAAGCTCGCGTTCGGGGTATTTCTCCTTCAGCTCTTCCCGTGCGATCCGCGCGGAATTGAAAGTGCCGGAAATACTGGAAGACATTTCAACGTGCACGATATCCAGCCCCGCTTTTAAAAACGGTTCAAAGAAACTGATAAACTCGTCAACATTGATCTGGGATGTAACCGGCATAGCCCCCCCGTCGATCCTGTCGTAAAACTCCTGAAAGGAGACCGATTTGCCAAGATCGTCGAAATACTGCCTGCCATCCATTTCAAAATGGTAGCAGATATACGGAATATTCTTTTCCTCAAAGAAGGTTGCCGGTAAATCCACCGTCGAGCTGCACGTTAATTTAAAATCGGCCAATTTCAGTCCTCCAGCACATTAGTAGTTAGTCATATGACGTTTATCCGGCTGAAGATAATTTATGTAACGGATCTTTCAGCCGTAGTCAAAGCGATGCATCAGCTTTTACCTGTTTTTATTATACCCAAAAATGGTATTGGAACCAACCTATTTTTGATTTTCTCAAATCTACTGTATAAACGCCTTCCGGTAGAGAGCCCAAACGGCATTCTACTACCGGTGGAGTACCTTGAGGTGACGCATGAGTAAGCCTGATAACAACGAAATGGTCGTTCGGCAACGGATTGCCGCAAATATGGTGCATTACCGAAAGCTTCACAATATGACGCAATCGGAGCTGGCCGCATGTATTTCTTATTCTGATAAATCCATCTCCAAATGGGAACGCGCGGAGGGCGTACCCGATATATTTGTGCTGACGCTCTTGGCCGAGCTTTTTAATGTGACGGTCAACGACCTGATCAGTGAAAACGCGCCGCTTCTGCCGCCCACCGTCAACACCACGAAAGATCGTGTCGTCCTCCTGCTTTTATCCGTGGGTCTGGTATGGCTGGTAGCCACGGTGGCCTACACGGCACTTCGCGTTTTCACCCCGGATATCACCTGGGCCTGGTACTTCTTCATCGGCGCGATCCCCGCAAGCTTCATCGTCACCGTCGTTTTAACGCGACTGTGGTGGAGCCTGATCCCCCGCTTTTTATCCGTCAGCGGGCTGACCTGGTCTCTTTTCGTCTGCGTCTATGTGTTTCTGCCCTTTTATAATCTCCAGCTTGTCTTTGCTGTCGGCGCCGTTATGCAGGTGCTGATCATTCTGTGGTATATATTCCAAAAGCAACTGAAAAACAAAAAGGACGAGATCATCGGTCGTTATAAGAAGCATCCGGAAGCGTAAGCTTCCTGGTTTTAACGGAACATAGAAAAAAACCGCCTTTAAGGCGGTTTTTTGCCATTGCTGACTATGTATTTCCCCGTTATTCGTCCTGCTCCGGCGCGTGATCCTGCTTATCGTCGCTTTCCGCGATTTCGACGGGAGCCCCAAACCTACCCAGCAGGTCAAATAGCTTGCCCGTGTCCTGCAGGACGACCTTCGTGTTGTTTTTCAGCGCCGACTCGGCCGTGTCCAGTATTTTTAACAGCTGTGCTTTACCCGAAAAATACTGCTTGGCAGCTTCGCTGATAACGCGGATTGCCTTTGCCTTAGCCTCAGCCGCTAAGATCCGGGCCTGCTTGGCCCCCTCGGCCTTCTTAATTTCAGCTCGTTTAATGCCGTCGGCGTTGATTTCGGCGGCGGCGGCAAAATCGGCGGCGGCCAGCTTTTCATGTTCCGCCCGGGCAAGCTTATGCATGATCTCCTGCACGTCTTTCGGTAACTCGATCTCCTTCATCTCGCACCGCAGGACCTCGACGCCCCACCCCTCGGCGACAGGACCGAGCGCACGGCATACCTGCGCGCCGATCTGCTCACGGTCGATACTGACACGCCGGAGTGGAATCGTCGCGAAAACATCACGCAGCGTTGTGCGCGCCATATTGACGGTCTGCTCGATTGCGCTGTCGGCATCATAAAGCGACGCTTTCACACAAATCTCATCCGGCTTTATGCGCAGATAAATATGCGCGTCGGCAATAACTCCCAGATTGTCGTTCGTTGTGACAAGCTGCGGATCAAGATTCATCGTCTGCTCGGTCACACGCACGGCGTGGATTTTCTGCACGCCGGGTATGATCCAGTGAAGTCCCGGCCTTATAAAACGGCTGTATAGTCCAAAAGTCTCGACAACGCCACGGTGCGTCGGGCGCATGATTCTGAAACCGGAACAGATGAAGGCGACGACCAGCACGGCCGCCGGGATGATGAAGATATACACGAAATAATCCTCCTAGTTGAGCAGGTAATAAGCGCCTCGCCGCACGGCTGTTTGTCCGGCACGCAATATATATATTCATTTGGCCGGACAAATATATGTGAAATTTCGGACAAACTTAATGGCCTGGAAAAGTCAAAAAAAGCTCCCGCCTCAGCCAAGCTGAGCACGGGAGTTCAAAGAATATGAGGAGGGTAATCATGTCGATGGGAATAATAATGTCGTTTAGGCAGTATAATCGACCTTTATATTTCTTATATGTTGAGACTTTCATCCCACATGCTATTGTATGCCGTACTGCGCGCCGCTGTGAAGCGGCGTGCAGCAAACTGTTTAAAATGCCATATATCAAATTTAACAAACCAAGGGTCTCCGCCTCCGTTAAGCCGCAAAGCTAAATCGGCCGCATTGGTATGATTAGAACGCCGGAGGAAAACTTTTCTTTGTCGATCCATAAAAATTTTTCTGGGAATATAGGTAAGAGTGTGCTAATATGTCAAGGGTTAATTTTCACACGGCTGAATTTGCTTGAAGGGGTGCAGCATATGGATCATTCGATACAGACACTTATTACAATGGTTTTGTACATGGCGATGGTTATAGTTATCGGCATTTACTTCGCGAAATTTGCCAACCAGGATTCCGAGAACTTTTTTATCGGCGGACGGAAATTGGGGCCCTGGATAGCGGCAATGAGCGCGGAAGCCTCCGACATGAGCGGCTGGCTGTTGATGGGCCTGCCCGGCGTCGCGTACTGGATGGGACTGGCGGACGCCTTCTGGACCGCGATTGGCCTTGCGATCGGTACTTATCTCAACTGGCTTCTCGTATCAAAGCGGCTTCGCAATTATTCCGTAGCGGCCGGCAATTCCATAACAATCCCGGAATTTATCAGCAACCGTTACAAGGAACGCAAAAAGGTCATCTTAACAATCGGTGCGGTTTTTATTCTCGTCTTTTTTGCGGTTTATACAGCCAGCTGCTTTGTCACATGCGGTAAGCTCTTTAATCAGCTTTTCGGCCTGGATTACAGGCTGATGATGCTGATCGGCGCCGTATTTGTTTTGACATACACCTTCCTCGGCGGCTTTCTGGCCGAAAGCACTACGGACTTTATACAGGGAATAATCATGATCGGCGCTCTGGCGGCTGTCCTGATTGCCGGTGTTTCCGCTGCCGGCGGCGTCGGCACTGTTTTAGACAACGCCAGAAGCATCCCGGGCTTTTTAGAGTTTTTCGGCATGGCCCAGCCCGCGCTTGGCCCGGACGGCCTGCAGCAGCTGAGCGCTTCAGGCGCGCCTGTTTTTGGCGACAAAGCGCCCTACGCCTTTTTAACCATCATCTCCACGATGGCCTGGGGACTGGGTTATTTCGGCATGCCCCAGGTCCTGCTGCGCTTTATGGGCATCCGTAAAGCCAGCGAGCTTAAAAAGTCGCGCCGTATTGCCGTTACCTGGGTCCTTATCGCGATGGCATCCGCCGTTATCATCGGCATTGTCGGCCGTGTCCTTTATCCTACAGAGCTTCTGTCCTCATCGGCAGCCGAAAGCATCTTTATTGTTGTATCCATGACATTGATGAATCCGCTTGTAGCCGGTGTGATGATGGCCGGCATTCTGGCGGCCACCATGAGTTCCTCCGATTCGTATCTGCTGATTGCCGCTTCGTCCTTTGCCCGAAACATTTTCAAAGGCATCATCAAAAAAGATGCCAGCGAGAAGCAAATAATGCTGGTCAGCCGGATTACGCTGCTTGCCGTGGCACTGGTCGGCGTTCTCATTGCGCTCGATGAAAACAGCGTAATATTCAAGGTTGTCAGCTTCGCCTGGGCTGGCTTCGGCGCAACGTTCGGCC